>JAEPNY010000001.1 GCA_017643165.1 Psychroserpens sp.
GAACTGCTACCTCCCATGTTGTCTCTGATCCTGCTGGTGTCCAACTAATATCTGCACTCGTTGCTGTAATAGCACTTACAGTTATGCCCGTTGGCTCTGGACATGTCACATCAAATATCGATACTGTATCAAAAGCTACACCTTCATCTGTAACCGATCCATCTGATCCAAAGGCTACTCTAAATATGACGTTGGCCTGACCGCCTAAGCCTGTCAAGGCATGACGCGCTATAACCCAGCCGCCTGAACCAGTTCCACCGCGTCCTGACCAACCTTCTGGCTGACCTCCAGGATTACCCGCTATCGTATTATCATTATACCAGTTATTTGGATCTCCAAAGGCTCCAACATTCTGCCATGAAGTTCCTGAATCTATCGAAGACTGCAATACCATTCCATCCCAACTGAACTCCGAGTTCCACCATACACTCATCTCGATCGATGGTGCAGCTAAACTCGTTAGGTCAAATACTGGACTCACTACAAAACCTCCCTCATTGTTGGCGTAGTTCCCAGTTAAATTTGTTACCCAGGCATTCGCTCCTGAATCTGCACTGTTGATAACTCCCCCAGCAGGAGCTCCCAAGGCCCATGAACCATTGTTCGTGTTATCTGCTACCCAGCCACCATCACCAGACTCAAAATCTTCTAAATATGGATATGACGTGATTTGCGCATCAACAAACCAAATTGAAAAAACAAAAAGGAATGAAAACGAGAGTAAAATTTTTTTCATGTGAAAGGTTGCTATTAAATTAATTTAATCTAGTTGTCCGTTAGTGTCTAAAATTTAATCGATAGGGCGATCGTAGTATTTTAGACTAAGTAGCGCCCTTGGTTTTGAGACGCTAATAAGTAACCGAAGATAAAAAAAATGACAGTTAACAAACCGTTAACACTATTATAATAGACGAAAAGCAATTATAATCGACAAAAAGAAAAAGACGTTAAGAACTTGTGTTTTCATTAACCTTTAGATGAAGATAAACAGGGAAATGATCACTATAACCGCCTTTGTATTTTCGTCCAACAAAGGTTCGAAAGGGCTGTCCTTTAAATTTCCCTTTATACTGTGTTAAAAACTTCTCATCAAAGATATTTGCTTCATCAAATTTCAACGTATTGTCTTCTGTTTCAAAAAAGTTAGTTGTAAATAAAATTTGATCAAATAAATTCCATTGGAAGTTATGGTTTAATGTTCCTCGAGAATATGACAACAAGGTTTCCATAGGATTATATAGTCGGCCTTGTTCAGCTAAAAACTTTATACTGTCGTTTCCAGGATTATCATTGAAGTCGCCCATAACCAATATTTTAGCATCTTGATCTGTGCTACGCACTTCCTTAATAATTTCTATTACTTTATGGGCCGCCTTTAATCGTTTGTAATTAGACTCTTTTTCACCTTCTCTTCTTGAAGGCCAATGATTCACAATACAGTGGATCATCTCGGAGTGAAGTTTCCCTGAAACTAATAATATATCGCGCGTATAATCGCGATCCCCAATTTCATCTTCTAAATAGATCGCATATGTTTTAGAATTCTTTACCTCGAAAACATTTTTATCATATAATAAAGCAACATCAATTCCTCTTTCATCCTGTGAATTATAATGAACAAAGTCATAATTACAGTGTGATAAGTGATGGCTTTCAATAAGGTCTCTTATTACATTTTTGTTTTCCACTTCGGCTAACCCAATTATCGAAGGATTCGTTTTGGATTCATCACATCCTATCTTAGCAATGACCTCTCCTAATTTTAATACTTTTTTATCGTATCTTTTTTTGGTCCACTGCTTTTCGGAACGCGGCAGAAAATCGTCATCAAATTTTGTTGCATCATTATATATGTCAAATAGATTCTCAAGATTATAAAATGCAATTGTGTACACGGATAAAAGGGTTTTTTGTTGCGTCATATCACAAATTTAAATTTTAAAATGTAAAAGACGTTCATACTATTGTTTAACTTTGTGGATTATTCATAACTATGATAGAAAAGAAAAATATAGAATTAGAGAAAACTGTTTTGGTAGGTATCATCACACGTGATCAGAATGAAGCACAATCAAAAGAGTATCTCGATGAATTAGAATTCTTAACATATACTGCTGGCGGTGAGGTATTAAAACGTTTTACTCAAAAAATGGATATGCCTAATTCTAAAACGTTCATAGGATCGGGGAAAATGGAAGAAGTTGAAAAATTCGTTAAAGCGAATGACGTAGGAACCGCTATTTTCGATGATGAGCTTTCGGCCGCACAAGAACGAAATATTAGTAAGATTTTAGGCGTAAAAGTTCTGGATAGAACCAACTTAATATTAGATATTTTTGCTCAGCGCGCACAGACGAGCTACGCGAGAACTCAAGTGGAACTAGCCCAATGCGAATATTTGTTACCACGACTAAAGGGAATGTGGACACACCTTGAACGTCAAAAAGGTGGTATTGGAATGCGTGGGCCTGGTGAAACAGAAATTGAAACTGATAGACGTATTGTTCGGGATAAAATAGCATTATTAAAGGCTAAAATAAAAACCATTGATAAGCAAATGGCTGTTCAGCGTGGTAATCGAGGAAAGATGGTTCGCGTTGCTTTAGTAGGATACACGAATGTAGGTAAGTCTACATTAATGAATGTTATCAGTAAAAGTGAGGTTTTTGCTGAAAATAAACTTTTCGCCACCTTAGATACAACTGTTCGAAAAGTGGTGATACAAAATCTTCCTTTTTTATTAACCGATACCGTTGGATTTATAAGAAAGCTCCCAACACAATTAGTTGAATCCTTCAAAAGTACATTGGACGAAGTTCGAGAAGCAGATCTCTTGTTACATGTTGTGGATATCTCTCACCCTAATTTTGAAGAGCATATAGAATCAGTGAATAAGATACTTGGTGAAATAGATAGTTCAGATAAGCCAATAATAATGGTATTTAATAAAATTGACACCTATGAACCTCAACCGTTTGACGATGATGATTTAATTACTGAACGCACATCTTCGCACTACTCATTAGATGAATGGAAAAACACATGGATGCACCGCGTAGGCAATAATGCTTTATTTATATCAGCGTTAAATAAGAAGAACCTTGATACTTTTAAGAAGCGAGTGTATGACGAAGTTCGTGAAATACACGTCACGCGATTCCCTTATAATCATTTTCTTTATCCAGACTACCAAGAGGAAGATTTTGATGTATAAAAAAAGCACCAATTAAGGTGCTTTTTTTATTTTAAGTACGCTGTCTTTAGAACTTGTACGTTAATCCAACAGTATAATACGTTTGTAGATCGTTGTCTACATTATCGAATGTTGGTGTCGCTCCACCGCTCATTGGATCAAATTGTGATAGCGCGAAATTTAATGCTTCTTGCTTGTTATTTCTTAATCCGAAGTCAAATCCTACACCAATGTTCTTCCAGAATGTATAACTAAATGAGTTTGTCCATGTCCAGTTTGATAAATCTGAAGTCTTATAACTTTGAAACATAGATAAGTTAGTTTTAAAATTCACCTTTCCTATTGATCGCGTATAATCAGCTACGATCTTAGCACCTAAAGATGATTCAAATACAGCATCATTATCGGCAAACACGAAATTGTAGTTTAATGGATGTATCACAACGATTAGATTTTCAACTGGTGTCCAAGTTGCTCCAACACCAACGTCTAAATAACCAGGGTCATTGAAGTTATTCAATAATGTGGTTCTGTATTCCATTAAACCAGATACGGCTAATTTAGCAGTGATATTTCTACCATATAGCGACGATAAGTTAAACACGTCTGTAGTAGGTTCGAAGTCTTCACTATCTGTGCTAATATCTTTGTTGTCTAATTTCGTCCAATTTAAGTTGGTCGTTAAAGCATTTCTCCAGAAGAATTTCTCTTCGATAAGATTTGCAAATCCATTTACAGTAAACCCAATACTTCCAGAAGCATTGTTTGGTGCTCCTTGGGCGTACCAATTGTTAAATTCGGAAAGGCTTCCACCAATCACACCAAATGCGCCAACGCGCCAACCTGGTAATGCATCGATCTGAGCTTGAATTGCGTCGGCTTCCGCTTGAGCGGCATCGGCTTCTGCTTGTTTTTCGGCTTTCTGTGCTTCGAGCTCCTCTTTAGTTTGAGAATATCCTAAACTAACGCTTAACATCAGAATAGCAGCTAATAGTAACTTTCTTGTCATAGTTTTAATTTTAATAGTTCTAATAATCCTTAATAAGGGCAAATATAATTGAATAGTGATTTGAACGCTAATAAATTACACGAAATAACGACTTGGCACTACAAATTGTGAGACACGTCTTGTAGAAATAAGTCACAATCCAAAATAGGTTTTTTATCCCTTTTTATACAATGGAACTGAAGAACAAGCCTCACCATACATTATCGATTTAGCGTATGGTTTCAATCGTTCCGTCAACATTGTGTAGGCATTAACAGGAACTGGCTTATTTGCACATCCCTTAATAATTACGGGCTTGTCTAAAAATGGTTCAACATCTAGATCTTGTATAAGATCCTGATACAATAGCGTCTCTAACATTTCCAAATTTCCAATACAAACCTTTTTCGCAATGGGTTTTAATGATACTGTAAGCAGCATATAAGCCCATGCAGGAATAATAGCATCAGTGGTACAAGATAAAGCGACATATTGATCTTGATGTTTAGACCAATCATATTCTTTTATGTAGTTCCTGAAGTCTTTCTCACGTAGCACCAATCCTTCATATAGCCAATCTTTGATGTCAAAGAGAAAACGCTGACCTTCCGGATAGTAATCTTCAAGGTCAATAACCTTTAGTTTACTTTGTGCTACTCTATTTATGATTTCTTTCTCCATTACTTTACTTAATCGAATAACGCCTTAGACCATAATTAAATTCATCTCTCTCAATGTAATCGAGTGATATTTTACTCCCATCATGAACGGGCTGGTCAAGTTTAGAACGGTGCAAATTCTCGTACGTTTCAAGATCTATAGGTGTTCTGTTTTCTAAGTATTCAAATAACTGA
This sequence comes from Psychroserpens sp., assembly GCA_017643165.1. Lineage (GTDB taxonomy): Bacteria > Bacteroidota > Bacteroidia > Flavobacteriales > Flavobacteriaceae > Psychroserpens. The sequence goes on from JAEPNY010000001.1 coordinate 5,036, forward strand.
ATACCTTCAACCTTTGATGCCCAACTTGGCTGAATAGTTCCTTCAAAAACTTTTGATTTCGAACCACTTCCATACGCAATCAACCCTACTTTATTTCCTTCGATGTTAGCATTTTTTTTGAAACTTTCACTTAGATAACTTAATAATGCCATAAAGATTGAAGCCGTATACATGTTTCCTATATCGGACGATGCCAATTCTCCTGACTTGATTCGAGTGGAAACAAATTCAATATATAATTGTGATTTATAAGCACGCTTAAGCCAATCCTTTTTTATCTCCTCATCATAAGTCCCTATCTCCGCTTCTAATTCTTGATAAACTGGTGTAGATTTAATCCACTGTAACCAGTTATTAAAAATTATACGTCTTCCATGGAATGCATATGGTAAATGAAATACGATTTGTTGCCAATCGTTAAGAAAATCTACAGACGTTTGAGAATTAAAATGACCTAATGCCTCCGTAATTCGGTCTTCGTAACAGGCATTAGAGAATTGACCGTCAAAGACTGGCTCTTCCTTAAACACTTCAATTATCTCATTGTTGTCTGACCAAAATTCAGAATCTGTTCTCTCAATAAACGCCTTTATCTGTGCCTCAGATGCATCTAGATTTAAATCTTCAAATACCGCTTTCAATAACTCACTTTTCCTATAAGAACGTCTTGGTTTAAAGAAATCGCCTTCGCTTTTTGAAGCAACGCCCCAGGTATCACTAATTGCCATTATTGAAGGCTCGTGACTAACAAGAACTGCAACTGCGCCTGCACCCTGAGTGTACTCACCAGTAGAGTTAATATCATATTTTGACAAATCTGATGCAATTACTACCGCTTTTCGAGTAGGGTCTTGTTTAACCCAATCCAAACTATTATGAAGCGCATCAACTCCTCCCACACAAGCGAAGGTCATATCTAATATATCACAGTTCTTAAAACAACGTTCACCATAGCTTTGAGCTAAAGCGTTCTCAACAATTTCAACAGCATACGTCGCTGTAGGTTTTGAACCATCAATTGCACTTTCAGTACCTAGATATACGCGACCTATACTATTTGGATCAATATTATTTTGTTGAATTAGATTTAATAAGGCATTAGCCGCAAATGTTGCAGCGTCTTCTCCGTGATTAGGGAATGCCATGTTCTGAAGTCCCAATCCGCGTTGTAACTTTTCAACTGGTATTCCTCTGGCTTCTGCTAAAGTTTCCATCGAAACATAAAGTTTTGGCACATAGAATGAGATGGCGTCAATTCCTATTTTCATATTTTTTTGGTTGGTATTATAACATTCCTAATTCAAGCTTAGCTTCTTCACTCATTAGATCCTGACTCCATGGTGGATCAAAAGTGATTTCGACCTCAGCCGACTTGACATCGTTTAAAGATTTCACCTTCTCCTCAACTTCAAGTGGCAGTGTTTCCGCTACAGGACAATTTGGTGTTGTTAAAGTCATTAAGATCTTTACGTCGTAATCTTCATTTACGAACACATCGTAGATTAATCCTAGTTCGTAGATATCTACTGGAATTTCAGGATCGTAGATTGTTTTAAGAACTCTAACAATTTTTTCACCCAGTAGGTTTGTATCTATAGTGGTATCACTCATAGTGAATTAATTTATTTGTGTTTGGTATGCCAATGCATACATTTTTATTTGTTTGATCATTGAAACTAATCCATTAGCTCTTGTTGGTGACAAATGCTCTTTGAGACCGATTTCGTCAATAAAACCTGTATTACTTTCGATTATTGCTTTTGGATGTTGATTTGAAAAGGCACGAATTAAAATGGCTATTATCCCTTTTGTGATAATAGCATCGCTATCAGCTGTAAAAACAACTTTTTCATCGTTCATTTCGGCATTGAGCCAGACTTTACTCTGACAACCTTTGATGATATGATCGTCAGTCTTGTATTTTTCATCAATTAAGGGTAAGGTCTTCCCAAGATCGATCATATATTGATAACGCTCTTCCCAATCATCGAACATCGAGAATTCTTCAATGATATCTGCTTGTATCTCTGCTATAGTCATAAACAATTTTTATGCGTTTTAAGTTCTAAAACGATATGCAAAGATAAGACATCTCTACTGTTTCTCCACCTCTGATCTGATTGATAGCATTTTGTTAACAATTTCTGCGATAGGTTTAGGCGGTTTTCCGTGGTCAAACGTAGGTGTTAGATGGCTTTTATCTGTTGTTGCTATTTCGAATGTAGCCATTGCAGCCGCGTCGTATTGAAACGTAGTTGTTGGTGGCATTAAATCCTTTAAAGAGGTTTCATCAATAACATTTAACATGCTATAAATGGCTTCTTTATCTACGTCTGATAATGCATATGTCGATACATCTTTTAGATATCTATCTTGTGTTATTGAAATAGAATCACCTGTGATCCAGAGTTTTAAATAAAACCCTCTTGTTGTTGCTTCATAGGTGATCTTCGTACTATCCTGCATCATTCTATTTTGAATTTCGGTAGATTCATTAGTCGATAATCTTGCTTGATTTTGGTCGCATTCCTTCGTCGCAATAAGCATTACCATTAAACATACTATGAGTTTCATTAGTCTTTTTGTTTTAGTTTAAAAGTAATATTACAAAAAAGAAGCCAAACTCGCATTGATAAAGATCATTTCAAATTTTTCAGAAAAGATTTGGTAAAATTCTTACATTTAAATACTTAAATGAACTTCGAACTAATACAACTCCAATGAATAAACTACTGTTATTAGGATTACTCCTGTTTTCCACAACTATTTCTGCCCAAAAAATTGATAAGAACCAATGGTACATTTATTCTGATGCCGTTGAATTTAGAGTTGTAAATGTTGGAAAAAGTAGATTTTACGAAAAAGGTAATACGACTTACTATGCTGAAAAAGGCGAACGCTTTTTTAAATTGATTTTTGAATTCAAGAATAAAACCTCTGAGGAACAAGAAATTGATTTTGAAAAAATTTTCATTCTAGATCCAGACGACTATTTACATAATGCTGAACAGGTTCTAATGAATCTTAAAGTAACAACGAATCCTTATAAGCTTCAGCATAAAATAAAGGCAAATAAAAAACGAAAAATCATAGCTGTTTTTGTACCACCTTTACCTAAAACTGAAATCATAAAAAGGCTGGTAATTAATGACGAAATCTATGAACTTGATTACAATTAAGAAAGCATCATTTTAGCCTTTCTAACGCCTTCCACCAGTGCATCGATCTCTGATTTGGTATTGTAAAACGCAAAAGAGGCACGCACAGTTCCAGGGATTTGATAAAAATCCATAATTGGTTGAGCACAATGATGACCTGTTCTAACAGCAATTCCCATTTTGTCCAAAATGGTACCGATATCATAAGGATGTATGCCTTCGATGTTAAACGAAATAACTGAGGTTTTAGAATCGGAGGTTCCATAGATTTTCAAGCCTTCTATTTCGAGTAGTTTTTCGGTGGCATAGCTTAGTAATTCATGCTCATAGGAAGCAATCGTTTCAAATCCGATAGCATTCATGTAATCTACAGCCGCACCAAAGGCAATTCCGCCTGCTATATTTGGTGTGCCTGCTTCAAATTTATGCGGTAGTCCAGCGTATGTTGTTTTTTCAAAGGTCACCTGATCAATCATTTCACCTCCACCTTGATAAGGCGGTAGTTTTTGTAACCATTCTTCCTTTCCGTATAAGATTCCAATACCTGTAGGACCACACATTTTATGTGCACCGCATACATAAAAATCAACATCCAGATCTTGCATATCAGGTTTAAGATGCGGACAGGCTTGTGCGCCATCTACTAATACTGCTGCGCCAAAATTATGAGCAGCTGCAATCATATCTTTGATTGGATTGATTGTTCCTAAGGCATTAGAAATATGATTAACAAAGACCAATTTTGTACGTTCGGATAAAAGCTCATGATACGCGCTGATTACAAGTTCTCCCTCTTCGTTCATAGGGATCACTTTTAATTGGGAACCTGTACGCTCACATAACATTTGCCAAGGCACAATATTACTGTGATGTTCCAAAGCCGAAACCAGCACTTCATCCTCAGACGTTAGTATTGATGCAAAGCCACTAGCAATCAGGTTAATGCCATGAGTCGTACCTGAGGTAAATATAATCTCATAAGCACGCTTCGCGTTAAAATGCTCTTGTAATTTTTGTCGTGATGCCTCATAGAGATCTGTTGCTTCTTGACTCAACGCGTGCACACCTCTATGGATGTTTGAATTGTAATTAGAATAGTAATCTACAATGGTATTGATTACCGATTGTGGTGTTTGAGATGTTGCCGCATTATCAAAATAGATTAACGGTTTGCCATTGACCTTTCTACTCAAAATTGGAAAGTCCTCTCGAATTTGATCCACATTTAATGCCATATGACTCATGTATGTTCGCATTATAAATCAAAACCTATATTAACACCAAGTTTCATCGCAATGATTTTAGTAATACGTTGTTTTATCTCAGGAATCTTCACCGAGTCTAATACATTATTACTAAAAGCAAACATCAATAATGCTTTAGCTTCTTTTTCTGGAATACCTCTGGAACGCATATAAAACATTGCACTTTCATCCAATTGTCCTATGGTACAACCATGTGAACATTTTACATCGTCAGCAAATATTTCTAACTGCGGTTTTGTATTTACAGAGGCTTTATCACTTAACAGAATGTTATTATTAGCTTGAAATGCATTCGTCTTTTGCGCAATTTTATCTACAACTACTTTCCCGTTAAAAACGCCTGTTGCTTTATCTCCAAAAATACCTTTATAGTCTTGATGACTTTCACAGTTTGGTTCTTGGTGATGCACCAAGGTATTGTGATCCACATGTTGCTTGTCTCCAATAATCGTTATTCCTTTTAGTGTAGAATCAATACGTTCACCTTCCTGATAAAAATTCAAGTTATTCCTAGTTAACTGTCCTCCAAATGAGAAGGTATGAACAGATGCTAAACTTTCTCTATTTTGTCTAATGAAGGTATTATCAATTAATGACGCAGTAGAACGATCATTTTGAATCTTATAATAATCAACTATTGCGCGTTTATTCGTAAATATCTCTGTTACGCTGTTCGTAAGTACTTGATTATCGGTCAAACTTTGGTGACGTTCAATGATTTGTACATGTGAATTCTCGTCAACTACGATTAAATTTCGTGGTTGTAACATGAGAGCCGATTCAGTTCCAGTTGAAAAGTGGATGATCTGTATTGGTTTCTCCACAACTTTATTCTTCGGAATATGAATGTATGCGCCTTCTTGAGAAAACGCTGTATTTAATGATGACAATCCATCTTTACCTGCCGCTTTATTAAAATAGTTCTCAATCATTAAGCGATACTTTGGTTTAGATAGCGCTGCAGACATCAAACAAACGTCCATACCATCATGTGTAGTTTGCGATAAATGTGATGAATATTTGCCGTCTATGAATACAATTTTATACGAATCTATATCGTGTATGAAATACTTTTTTACATCACGATATTCTACGGCATTCTCTTGCTTCGGAAATACGCTGTAATCATGTTTTAAAAGTGTATTTAAAGACGTGTACTTCCAAGCCTCATCACGCTTTGACGGGAAACCCTTATCTTCAAAGGTCTTTATAGCCTCGCTTCTTACATCATGAACAGCTGTATCTACGTCAAGCATATTCTCTAATGCCATAAACGACGATACTAATTTATCCTTTAAATCCATTGTCTATTTTTGTTCAATGAAAGCATTTTTTTCAGTAAGTCTTTAACGATTTACTAATGCTTTGCTTATGCGTTTGCTTCTTCTTTAATCCAATCGTAACCTTTTTCTTCTAGCTCATGAGCTAGTTCTTTGGTTCCTGATTTTACAATACGTCCTTCATACAATACATGCACATAATCAGGTACTATATAATCCAATAATCGTTGATAATGCGTAATAACAATGACAGCATTGTCCTCACTCTTTAGTTTGTTAACACCGTTGGCAACAATGCGCAATGCATCAATGTCAAGTCCAGAATCTGTTTCATCTAAAATTGCCAATTTAGGTTCTAGCATTGCCATTTGAAAGATCTCATTTCTCTTCTTTTCACCTCCTGAAAACCCTTCATTTAATGAACGTGACAAAAACTTACGGTCTATTTCTAATAATTCTGCTTTTTCGCGAATCATTTTTAACATCTCATTAGCTGGCATATCATCTAGACCTTGTGCTTTTCTAGACTCATTGATCGCTGTTTTCATAAAGTTAGTCACACTAACTCCTGGAATTTCAACTGGATATTGAAATGATAAAAACACGCCTTTGTGTGCGCGCTCTTCAGCAGCTAGCTCATCAATATTTTCACCATTCAATATGATTTCACCTTGTTCAACTTCATATTCTTCTTTACCTGCTACAACTGATGCCAACGTACTTTTACCTGAACCGTTAGGCCCCATAATAGCATGCACTTCTCCAGGTTTAACCTCTAGATTAATACCTCTTAAAATGGCTTTATCTTCTACGCTAGCGTGTAAATCTTTTATTTTTAACATAGCTTATTTTGTTCCTAGTTTTATCACATCATTGTCCTCAGTTTCTGGCCGAGAAACTTTTAATATTTCTTCTATTTCGATTTTATTTTCCCATTCATCTTTTGCACCTTCATTCTTAAATATTTTCCCACGAACGGTAATTGTAATCATATCGTATGGTTCATTTTTTAATGGATCGACCTGAGCGTTTAACTCTTTGATCTTGTCATTAATCACGATGCCGTACATCTCACTAGACGTCTGTAATACAGCCGCATTATCTTGTGCTACATATAAGTAATTCCCTTGTATAGCTATAAGACCGTCATTCTGTTTTTCTGTTTTATCGTTCTCAGTTGTGACTTCAGAACTAGAAGGTGTTTCAGTAACGCCTTCTGATTTCTCTGTTTTACATCCCACAGTTAAAAAGGATACAAGTAATACGACAAGTAGTTTTTTCATTTTGATTTAATTTTAGCCTACAGATCCTTCTAAGCTTATTTCTAATAGTTTTTGTGCTTCAACAGCAAACTCCATTGGTAATTTATTTAATACCTCTTTACTGAATCCATTTACGATTAATGCTATAGCCTTCTCTGTATCGATACCTCGTTGATTACAATAAAAGATTTGATCTTCTCCAATTTTACTTGTTGTAGCCTCATGCTCTATTTGTGCAGATTTATTTTTGGCTTCAATGTAAGGGAAGGTATGTGCGCCACATTCGTTACCCATCAACAAGCTATCACATTGTGAAAAATTTCTAGCATTCTCAGCACGAGAACTTATTTGAACTAAGCCTCGATATGAGTTTTGAGATTTTCCTGCAGAAATTCCTTTAGAAATAATCGTCGATTTGGTGTTTTTACCAAGATGAATCATTTTGGTTCCAGTATCGGCCTGCTGATAATTATTAGTCACAGCAATGGAGTAGAATTCTCCAATTGAGTTATCGCCTTTCAAAACGCAAGATGGATATTTCCAGGTCACTGCACTACCGGTCTCAACTTGAGTCCAAGAGATTTTGGCATTCTTTTCACACAACCCACGTTTTGTAACGAAATTAAAAACCCCACCTTTGCCTTCTGCATCACCAGGGAACCAGTTCTGTACGGTTGAATATTTAATTTCTGCATCCTCTAATGCAATAAGTTCTACCACGGCAGCATGCAATTGATTTTCATCACGACTTGGTGCAGTACAACCTTCCAAATAACTTACGTAACTTCCTTCATCAGCTATTACCAATGTTCTTTCAAATTGACCTGTTCCGGCCTGATTTATTCTAAAGTATGTTGATAATTCCATCGGGCATCGAACGCCTTTAGGAATGTAACAAAACGAACCATCACTGAACACAGCGCTGTTTAGAGCAGCATAAAAATTATCTTTTTGTGGAACAACGGTCCCGATATATTTTTTAACCAACTCAGGGTGTTCTTGAATTGCTTCAGAAATACTCATAAATATGATACCCTTTTCTGCTAAGGTCTCTTTAAATGTTGTTGCTACAGAAACAGAATCTACAACAACATCCATGGCTACTCCTGCGAGTTTTTTCTGTTCATCAAGTGAAATTCCTAACTTTTCAAATGTTGCGAGCAGTTCTGGATCAACCTCATCAAGACTATCGTATTTTGGTTTACTATTTGGTGCAGAGTAGTAAGAAATTGCCTGAAAGTCTGGCTTTTGATAATTTACATTAGCCCATTCTGGTTCGATCATCTCTTTCCAAACTTTGAATGCTTCCAATCGCCACTCAGTCATCCATTCTGGTTCATTTTTTTTACCAGAGATAGCACGAACGATATCCTCATTCAAACCATTAGGAAAGGTGTCAGACTCTATATCTGTATAAAATCCGTATTCGTATTCTTTGGTTTTTAGTTCTTCTCTTAAATCGTCTTCCGTATACTTGTTCATAGTCATTTATTAAAGTGAAAATGATTCTCCGCAGCCACAGGTTCTATTAGCATTCGGATTATTAAAAACAAAGCCTGTTCCGTTAAGGCCTCCAGAATATTCTAGTGTAGTTCCGATAAGATAAAGGAAACTCTTTTTATCTACAATGATCTTAACGCCATTATCTTCAAAGACTTTATCGCCGTCTTTTTGTTCCTTATCAAATTTTAGGTCATAGGAGAGTCCAGAACATCCACCACTTTTGACACCAACGCGTATAAAGTCGGTTTCAGTGCTAAAGCCATCATCTGACATAAGCTCGATGACTTTCTTTTTAGCTGATTCTGATACTTTTATCATGTCTTATATAGATTTTGTCTAAATAAAGTGCAAATATAAGACATAAGTAGAGTTTATCCATATTTCCTAACATTATATTAGCAAATAATCGCATAGACTTTGCTTATGCATTTTTTATGCTTCTGTATTCATATCCCTTGAAACTGAATCGTATGTTTATCAAGTGGTTAGGAACTTACGACGAAATCTATGCTCTAATAGAAATAACCTTTGAAGTACATTATTAATCTTATGATTTGGAATTGGGAAATCAACCACACTGCCATCGTCTTGAATTTCAAGAGTTGCATTACATGTTTTACATGTTAATAGATGAGAGCCGTCTGACTTTTTTACGAGGTTATGGCCAAAGACAGAGCAGGACAACGCTGACGTTGAAGTAGATTGCATATGTTCATAAGATTTGGGGATCCTAAAATACGTAATTCACGACACCCATCCGTTATAATACTTATTTTTTCGATGAAATGCACAATATTGTTAAATCATCATGTATTCTAAGCGGTGATGCTTTCAAAAAAAGCGACTATTTTTGCAGCATGTTAGAAGATAAAAATCCACAGCGAACCTCACTCGAAGAACTTGGTGAATTCGGACTTATAGATCATTTGACCAAGCATTTCGAAATTAAACACAAATCCACAGTTAAAGGTATTGGTGATGATGCGGCAGTCCTAAGTTCTAGATCAAAGCAAATAGTTGTAACGACAGACTTACTAATTGAGCATGTACATTTTGATCTGTCTTATGTGCCTCTGAAACATTTAGGGTATAAATCAGTAATGGTAAATTTGAGTGATGTGTATGCAATGAATGCACAGGCTACACAAATAACAATATCAATTGCAGTTTCTAACCGCTTTCCATTGGAAGCTATCGAAGAACTCTATTCAGGAATCGATACTGCAGCGCGCACATATGGAATTGATGTTATTGGAGGTGATACCACATCTTCAACTACCGGATTGATTATTTCAATTACCGCTATTGGAGAAGTCAATGAAGAAGACGTCGTCTATAGAAACGGAGCACAACCTAATGATCTTTTGGTTGTTACTGGAGATATTGGCGCTGCATATATGGGCTTGCAGGTACTTGAGCGCGAAAAAGAAGTCTTTAAAGTAAATCCTGGAAACCAACCAGATTTGGAGCCTTACACATATATTATCGAACGACAGCTTAAACCTGAAGCACGTAAAGATATTATTGAACTCTTACAGAAATTGGAAGTTAAACCAACTTCAATGATTGACATAAGTGATGGATTATCGTCAGAAATCATTCACCTCTGTAAGCAAAGTAATGTGGGCGTTGAACTCTATGAAAATAAAATCCCGCTTGATCCGCAAGTAATTTCGACATGCGAAGAGTTTAATGTTGACAGTACGACCATTGCATTAAATGGTGGTGAGGACTATGAATTATTAATGACAATCTCTCAGGAAGACTTTCCTAAGATAAAAGCAAATCCAGACTTAACTGTAATTGGTTTTATTACAGATAAAGATCGAGGTATGCATCTCATCACAAGAGGAGAGCAAGCAATTCCTATTATTGCCAAGGGTTGGAATGCTATGAAAAATGAGGAGTAAAGTCTAACAACGGTTTCTCCTGAAGCAGTGCTTTAGTATTCTTCAAACGTTTAGCAACTCGTTTTTTATGAATACGTTCTAAGACTGAATTAATTTCTTTGTATTTAGGCGTTAAGGGTGTAAGACCGCCTTTCCCATTGGTAGTAACCTGTGCGCTACAATGTGTACACTTGTACTCCTTTACGTGATAAGTTACATTTTTTGAGACTTCATATTGATGTCCAAAAAACGAGCAGTAGATACTTTTCACCTTTTATTGGTTTAATTAGTTATTATTTTAGAGGATATCTAAATATATGAAAACCAACGAATAAGGCTATTTTTCTGTTTAATATATCGATGAACTGAGTGATTTGTTCTTTAAACGAACCATACGACGCGTGTAGATCTTTTCAAGAATCGCGTTAATTTCTTGATATTTAGGCGTCAATTCAGTGAGCTTACCGTTGCTATTGGTGGTCAACTGATGCTTGCAACATTTACATGTATACTCTTTGACATGAGATGTTACTTTTCTGGTCATTTCATAATTATGACCAAAAATGGCACAATACCAATGTAATGGTGTAGAGGAGTTAGTAGTTTTTTTCATGGCGCTAAGATTTGGGCTTATAAACTTATAAAAAAAGTTGAAAAAAAACGTCTAAGAGTATATATTTTCTATAAACTGTAATATTATGTAAGTATTTTCTGATTTATTCTCAATATGGCTCATATGTCCTAATGGTAATGTTTTACAATTGATAGATGTTTCTACAGTCTCAAGTATGATACGTTCACCATCAACAACTGGATCTTTAGAACCTATAATTATTAACTTTTCGGATTTTAAGTCTTTTAGAAATTCAAATTGGTTCTCACGATTTATCATCCCTCTCTGTGCTGCTACGTACCCTTGAACCGATGTTTTAAGAGCTTCATTTATCACAAAAGCTATATCATCACTATACAAGTCTTTACTTTCAGGTGCAAAAAGATTTGTAACAGATGTTTTTACCACTAGGTCATAATTTTTTCTAACGGCCTCAATTGCTTTTTCTCGCAACGCTTTTCGTTCTGAATCATCAGAATGGTATGTCGAATTCATCAAACATAAGCCGTGTACGGCTTTAGGATTTATTTTGGCCAGCGCCAAAGCCACATAACCACCCATAGAATGTCCAATTAAAATATAGGATTTAATTTGTAAATGCTCCAAGATGTATAGAACACTCTCCGCCATCTCCTGCATTGTATGGATATAACCTAAATTTCCTGTTTTTCCATGACCTAATAAATCAATACTTACAACTCGGTACGATGACGAAACTTGTGAAGCTAAGTGGTTCCACATTGATGTGTTTTCTAAAAAGCCATGTATCAAAACAACGACATCACCTTGACCATGGTCTTCATAATAAACATCAATATTTTTATAATTCAATTGCATAGGCAACAAAGATAGCGAATGCATAATCCTCTATATACATTTTATTATATTTGAAATCTAACTAAATGAAAATATCAAAACCACAATTTCTAAATCCTAATAATTGATATCTAAAAAAGACGTTTTTATTGTCAGTTTCGGTCTGTTCTCACTTTTCTTTGGAGCCGGGAATTTGCTCATTCCACCCTTATTAGGTTACAATGCTGGTGCCGATTGGTTTTGGGTGGCACTCGGATTTATTATTACAGCAGTTATTATTCCTATTATTGGAATTCTTGCTCATGCTAAATTACAAGGTACACTTTATGATTTCGGAAAGAAGGTATCTCCAATATTCAGTTTACTGTATTGTATTATCATCTATATCATTGCTGTTGCAATTCCTTCACCTCGGACGGCTGCTGCAACACACGAAATTGCTATTCATCCTTCTTTTGGTACAGACCCTTTATTAACAAGTACAATCTATTTTAGTTTAGTATTACTTTTCGTGCTTAATCGATCAAAGATTTTAGGGTTCATCGGGAAGTTTCTGACGCCTTTGATCGTTATCATACTTATCGCAGTGATTGGTATTGGGCTTTTCGCTTCTGAGCTAACACCTGCAATCTCTCAAATGTCTAGCCCTGTTGTTACAGGAATACTCGAAGGCTATCAAACATTTGACGCCATAGGCGCCGTTGTGGTAGGTGCAGTTTTAATTATTTCCATAAATCTAAAAATTGAAGCACCATTTGAAGCTAAACGGCGCTTAATACGAAAATCAGGATGGTACGCTGGATTTGGATTATTTATTATCTACGCTGGATTGATTTCGGTAGGTGCATATTTTGGTTCTGAAATTTCAATAAATACCGATCTTACGAGTGATATGCAACGCGCTAATTTACTTAGAGGAATTAGCATCGCATCTCTTGGCGAATTCGGAAATACAGTATTAAGTATATTAATTTCATTGGCCTGTTTTACTACTGCGGTAGGGATTATTGCAGGAACAGCCGATTACTTCAAAGGACTAATTGGAAACTCTCAAAACGTGTATGTCATTACATCGGTGATTTCTTGCGTACTGGGCGTAGTTGTTGGGCAACTCGATTTCAACTCTATCATAATTGTAGCTATTCCAGTACTACTTTTCATCTATCCAATCACTATTGTTTTAATTATTCTAAATGTATTACCTCAGCGTTTCTCAACGCCTTTAGTATTTAAGTGGGTCGTTCTAATTACTTTCATTTTTAGTATTCCAGATGTCATTGGTTTTATTTCGCCATCAGAAGCACTTAGCAATGTCATGTCTTATATCCCATTAGCTCAACAGAGTTTAGGTTGGGTAATACCAGCTATATCCACATGTATTCTAGTAGGTATTATTCAAAGAAAAAAGGCCTAGACATTAATTGACTAGACCCGAAATTAGTTTTGGATAAGATTTTAGGCGTTCATCAAGTCCTCAATCTCTTCTGCTTCTATTGGAATATTTCGCATAAGATTAAATGGCTCACCTGTTTCTTTAATAACAACGTCATCTTCCAAACGAATACCAAATCCTTCCTCTGGAATATAAATTCCAGGTTCTACAGTAAATACCATATTGGCTTGCATTGGTTCAGTTAGAATGCCGTAGTCGTGCGTATCAAGCCCAATATGATGAGATGTTCCATGCATGAAGTATTTTTTATACGCCGGCCATTCAGGGTTTTCATTCTGGACATCAGCTTTATCTATTAATCCTAGACCTAGTAATTCTGAGGTCATCAATTTACCGACCTCAACATGATAAGCTTCCCAGTATGCTCCAGGGACCAATAATTTGGTTGCTTCATCTTTTACGCGATTTACAGCATCATATACTTGGCGTTGGCGTTGCGTAAACCGACCAGAAACAGGAATTGTTCGTGACATATCAGAACTGTAATTAGCATACTCTGCACCTACATCCATAAGTATGAGATCTCCTGCTTTACACTGTTGATTGTTCTCTATGTAGTGCAATACATTTGCGTTATTACCTGAAGCAATAATCGGTGTGTAAGCAAATTTTCTAGACCTATTTCTTAAGAATTCATGAATATATTCTGCTTCGATATCATACTCCCAAACATCTGGTTTTACAAAATTCAATACACGTCGAAATCCTTTCTCGGTGATATCACATGCCTTTTGCATTAAATCGAGTTCGATCTGATCTTTTACTGATCGTAATCGCTGTAAAATTGGATTACTTTTAGCTACGGCATGTGCAGGATAACGGTTTTTAAGCCATTTTGTGAATCGGTCTTCTCTTGTTTCTGTTTCCACCGAAGCACGATAGTGTTCGTTAGTATTTATATAAACTGTATCACATTGTGTCATAATCTCAAACATGATCTTCTCCATGTCCTGAAGCCAATACACGGTTTTGATCCCACTAGTTTCGAAAGCCGCTTCTTTTGTCAATTTTTCGCCTTCCCAAACCGCGATATGTTCGTTCGTTTCTTTTAAAAACAGTATTTCACGATGCTTTTCTTTTGGAGAATCCGGAAAAATGACCAAAACACTTTCTTCCTGATCCACACCACTTAGGTAAAAAATATCTCGATGCTGTTCGAATGGCAAGGTGCTATCTGCACTCACTGGATAGATGTCATTAGAATTAAAAACCGCCAGACTCATCGGTTTCATTTGATCACTAAAGTTCTTACGATTCTTAATAAATAAATTTCGGTCTATTCTATGGTATTTCATTTGATATAATTTTGAAAAGCGAAAATGTGATAACGCTGCTCTGATTTAAATACGTAGATCATTAATAATGAAACAGATAACACATTTTGTTAAAATTCCGTTTGGTAAAGGTAATTAGATTAAGTAGTTAATTCAAATTCTCTTCAAATCCTTATATTTGTTAAGAACATATAATTCCGAAAACTCATTTCAAACCTATATTATGAAAAAAACTACGCTTTCTACCATACTACTAATCCTAACAATTGTATTCGGTTCAAACGACTCTGTTTACAGTCAAGAAATGCTTTATGAGGTGCCTATGCCTCAGCAAGTTCAAGCTTCTTCACAAATTGTTGAAGGAAAAGTGATCTCTAAGGCTTCATTATGGGATAATGCCCAAATGAATATTTATACTGTAAATACTGTTGAAGTATATAGAGTATTCAAAGGACAAAGCTTTGTGGATACCATTGAAGTTATAACACCTGGAGGAACTGTGAATGATAATTATGAAGTGGTCACACCAAGTTTAGGTCTCAATGTTGGTGACGTAGGTGTATTCATGCTTCAAGGAAATAATACTTCTATTTCGAACGGTACGACAAGACCTAAATACAAAGCGTACTCGTCGATTCAAGGATTCTATAAATACGACCTTGCTTCCAATACGGCTTATAACCCATATTACACTGTTGAAAATATTACTGGCTCCTTCTACAACTTACTTCAAAGTTTAACAAATGGAGCGCCTGTAGTTATTGAAGATTTTGATGCAGATGAGGTATTCGCGAATAGAAATGTAGGAGGCTCTGCTAGTATTACATTCTTTACACCTACAACAGTTAATGGTGGTGTTAGAGATTTATTAACAATAAATGGATTTGGTTTTGGTGTTTCAGGAACTGTAGGATTTAGAGATGCCAATTTTGGTGGTTCTCAATTTTATGATGCGTTATCATCTCAAATTGTGAGTTGGACAGATACGCAGATCGTTGTAGAAGTGCCTTCAAGAGCTGGAACAGGAAATATTAGAGTCCAGCCAGTAACCGGAGGAACCGCTACGTCTATTGACGACCTTGAGGTGTTTTATTCGCAAATAAACCCAAGTAACGGATCTTTCGATTTCCCTTCTCAACATGTTGATGATAACGGTGTCGGAGGCTATACTTGGCAAATGCATACTGACTTTAATAACAATGCCGCGGCTAATGCATCTTTTTTAAGAGCATTTGATACTTGGGTATGTACAACTGGTGTTAATTGGGAAATAGGTTCGGTAACCACTGTTGATGTTATTGCGGCCGATGGTATCAATGTTATTAGGTTTGATAATGGTGGTGAAATGCCAGCTGGAACTTTAGGAATTAATACCTCTAGATTTGGAGCTTGTGGATCGGCTTCACCTGGAGGCCTAGATGTGTTTGTGAATGAATTAGATATCGTATTTAACGACACAACAAATTGGGAATTTGGACCTAGTCCTGCATCTGGCGGACAAATTGATTTTGAAACTGTTGCGGTTCATGAACTTGGTCACGCACATCAATTAGCTCACATTATTGATCCGGGCGCTATTATGCACTTTGCAATTGGACCAAACCAAACCAACCGTGTTTTGAGTGATAGCGATCTTGGTGGTGCAAATGATGTAATGGTTAGAAATATTAATAATGCTGTATGTGGTGAAAACGTTATGACGTATTCTGCGTGTTCTAGCCTAAGTGTTGATGATAATTTCTTAGCTGAAAATATTTCCATTTTCCCTAACCCTGCTAAAGATGTACTCAATATCTTATCGAATACATCGATTCAATTGGAAAATGCAACGATTTATGACGTTAGAGGAAGAAAAGTGCTATCACAAGATTTAAGCACTAGCACATTTAATACTATAAATGTAGAGCAGTTAAATTCTGGTGTATATTTCATTCAATTGAATGCCGAAAACGCTACAACAAGTAAAAAATTCATTGTGAATTAAATTATAAAGACAATTTAAAAAAAAGGTGACTTTAATTAGTCACCTTTTTTATTTTGCTCTTTTTCATAATTGATATTTAGTATCTTTAGACCACTTAAAAACCAACTATCATGCTTAAACGTATTTGCCTTTTATTTTACATCAATAGTCTTTTCTTAATAGCGCAACAACCTGCGACTTCAGCCGATGTCATAGAGCGTGCAATTAATCAAAAAGAAGAACAAACAACGTCTTCAATTGTTAAGAATGTGGCCTTTGAAAATATTGGTCCATCAATCATGAGTGGACGTGTTGTAGACTTAGCCGTTAACCCAGATAACACTAATGAATTTTACGTTGGTTATGCTTCGGGTGGCGTTTGGCATACGAAGAATAATGGAACAACATTCGATCCAATTTTAGATGCATCTCCTACTCAAAATGTTGGCGATATAGCAGTCGATTGGAAAAACAACACCATCTGGGTAGGTACTGGAGAAAACAACAGCTCCCGTTCTAGTTATGCCGGAATTGGAATCTTAAAATCTACGGATAATGGTAAAACCTGGAAAAATATGGGGCTTACCGATTCTCACCATATTGGTCGTATCTTGATCAATCCTAACAATCCGGATGAAGTGATTATAGGTGTAACAGGTCATTTATACTCTCCAAATCAAGAACGCGGCATCTATAAAACAACAGATGGTGGTACTACTTGGACACAAACATTATTTGTAGATAACATGTCGGGAATTATTGATGTTCAAACGAACCCAAACAACTTCAATCTAATGTTTGCTTCGTCTTGGACTAAGGATAGAAAAGCATGGAATTTTGACGGCAGTGGAAATAATTCTGCTATTTATAAAAGTACCGATGCTGGTGACACCTGGACTAAAGTATCTAATGAAGACAGTGGTTTCCCTACAGGTCAAGGTGTAGGTAGAATTGGTCTTGCAGTATATGATAACAACATTATTTATGCCGTTCATGACAGTCAATTTAGAAGACCTTCGAACACCAAAAAGGAGCCTTCTAACTTACTTTCTAAGGAGGATTTTAAAACTATGACAACCACAGATTTTCTTGCTTTAGACAATAAAAAGTTGAACGCCTATCTTAAAATGAATGGGTTTCAGGAAAAATACAGAGCAGACAATGTAAAGCAGATGGTTCGTAGCGGGAACGTAAAACCTATCGACTTGGCTAAATATTTAGAAGATGCCAATTCGTTACTCTTTGACACTCCGGTTATCGGAACAGAAGTGTACAAAAGTACCGATGGTGGCGTGACTTGGAAAAAAACCCACGACGATTATCTTGATGATATTTACTATAGCTATGGTTACTACTTTGGGCATATCTATGTTGCACCCGATAATTCTGATAACATTTACATTTATGGCGTTCCAATTGTTAAGTCGAAAGATGGTGGTAAAACATTTAAATCTATAAGTGCTGAAAATGTCCATGCCGATCATCATGCACTTTGGATAAATCCAAAAGACACGAATCATCTTATTAATGGAAATGATGGCGGTGTTAATATTACCTATGACGATGGTGAAAACTGGATTAAAAATAATTCCCCTACTGTAGGACAGTTTTACGCAATTAACGTTGACAATGCTAAACCGTACAATGTATATGGAGGTCTTCAAGATAATGGTGTTTGGAAAGGCGCACATAATTCTAGAGAAAATAAAAGTTGGCATCAAAGTGGACAATACCCATGGAAAAGTATAATGGGAGGTGATGGAATGCAAGTTCAAATTGACAATCGCAATACAAATATCGTTTACACAGGATTTCAATTTGGAAACTATTATAGACTAAATCTTGATACAGACGAGCAGACTTATATTCAGCCAAAACATGAACTTGGAGAAACCCCATATCGTTTCAATTGGCAAACACCAATACTGTTGTCACATCATAATCAGGATATATTATATCTAGGCGGCAATAAATTGATGCGTTCAATGGATCAAGGAGATAATTGGACTGCAATAAGTGATGATTTAACCAATGGTGGAAAACCTGGGAATGTAGCCTATGGAACCTTGACTTCAATTAGTGAGTCTCCTTTCCAATTCGGACTAATTTACACAGGAAGTGACGATGGTGTTGTTGCTATCACCAAAGATGCCGGAGGTTCATGGAAAACGATTTCAGATAGCTTCCCAAAAGACCTTTGGGTAAGTCGTGTGATAGCCTCAGAACACAAAAAAGAGCGTGTGTATGTGACACTCAATGGCTATCGATGGGATGACTTTAAGGTTTATGCCTATATGAGTGATGATTACGGAATGAATTGGACCGATATTAGTAGTAATATTCCTGACTCACCAGTTAATGTCATTAGAGAAGATTCTGAAAATGAAAACATCTTATATCTAGGTACAGATAACGGAGCTTACATATCATTTAATAATGGACAGAACTGGGAAATCTTCAGCAAAGGTATTCCTAATGTTGCGATTCATGATATTGTTATTCAGCCTGAAGCAAAACATTTATTATTAGGAACTCACGGACGAAGTATTTACAAAGCCGACATTGCGCCGCTTCAAAAAATGAATGATGATATGCGCTCGAAAGCTGTCACGCTTTTTAAACTAAATGATATGCGATACTCTTCTCGATGGGGAAGCAGTTGGAGCAAGTGGTTTGAAGCCTTTGAACCTGAAATGGATATTGTATTTTACAGCAATTCAGAAGGTAATAAAACCATAAAAGTATTGTCTGAAAATGGTGATCTATTAAATCAAATGACGTTTAATGCCGATAAAGGATTTAATTACACAAGCTACGACCTAACGCTAACCGAAAAAGGCAGAAAAGCATTATTGAAATCAAATACGAGTATTGATATCAATAAGGCAAAAAACGGCGCCTATTATTTGCCTAAAGGTGTATATACAATTCAGATCGGAGATGAAAAATCTAGTTTTACTTTAAAATAAATCTAGATTTTCAGAGTTTTGTGTCGAAACATAACACTATGCGATTAACTAAATTCTACAGCTGTTGTATTGCTGTTTTGATGATTGCCTGCAGCTCTGATGACTCAAATAACCCTACACCATCAGAACCAAATCTCATCATTAAATTAAAATTCGATCCTAATCAAGAACGTCTTGGAAATCTTGGTCAGCCAGTTGCTGTCTCATCCGGAAATGCGGCTCAAACACCAAGTATAAATCGAATGAGTGCGAATTACATCGAATTAGCACCTTCGGCAAATACCGCTCTTGGCGCTGGCGAAATCATCTTCGAAGGACAGGAAACAACAGTTGGTGGTGATGTAGCAATAGATTTTCAAAATTCAATTTTCGCTGGACATAACGATACGTTTTTAACCATTCCTTTGTCTGATATAAATCCCGGCAGCTATGAATGGGTCCGCGTATCACTTGCTTATCAAGAAGGTCAAATTGACCTTTTAGTTAATGGAACCGATATAACGGGTACGCTTGCCAGTTTTGTTGGTTACAATTCATATATCACAAGTTTTGATCTAAATGGGAGTACAATCGATGTTAATGAAAATCGCGCCCAAGGGTATTGGGCTTTTGAGGCGCTTGGATTCACATCTCAAGGACAAGCGCCTGCAGGAGCAACCACTGTTCCAAATCCGTTGTTTGCAACCTCACCGATTCCTCAAGGGTCTTGTGTTGTTACGGGTGAATTTGAAAATGGTTTTAGCATTACAGGAAATGAAACAGAAGATGTTGTGCTTACACTATCCTTTTCGATTAATAATAGTTTTGAATGGTCTGAAGTAAATAATGATGGAAAATACGAGCCAGAAGCAGGAGAGCAAGTTGTAGATATGGGACTTCGTGGACTTATCCCAATTCATAATAATTAGAATGCTGGCCAATTATCTTCAGTTTTTGCAAATCTTTTGCATTTTTTTGACAAGACCTTCCGACTTAAAAATTAGTTTTACGTTCGAATTTTAATCTCATTTGTAATAATTTAAAATCAACGGGTTTTGACCCCTAACCACACATTAATCAAAAATGAATAAACTACGTTTTCTAATCTTATTTTTGAGCATTTCTATGTTCACTAACGCCCAAGAAGCCGAGAATAATGATCTCAAAATATTTGTGGATTGTAATATCTGTGACACCACCTTTCTGAGACAAAATCTTGGTAATGTACAATTCGTTAGGGATCAAGATCTAAGTGATGTTCACTTGTTCTTTGTCACCCAGAGAAACGGTAGTGGTGGACGCCTCTATGAAGTTGATTTTATTGGCAAGAACTCTTTTGAAGATATCAACTACAAACTTGAATTTTCTACTGATGGAAACATGACTCGAGATGAAGTGCGCCGATTGACTATGGAATACATTAAAATTGGACTGGTTAGATTCTGGATTGCCAACGGTACACTGTCAGATGTAAGCGTAGCTGTGCCAGGTCCTGTATTAGAAGCGGAAGAAACCAACATCAAAGATCCTTGGGATTATTGGGTTTTTCGCGTGGGAGCGAATGGCTTTTTCGATGGACAGGAAAATAATACCTCGAGCAATCTGAATTTTAACTTTTCGGCAAGACGTGTCACTGACAAGAATAAATTCTTCTTTCGAGTGAGCTTTAGTGAGTTCAAATCTACTTTTACATTTGACGGTGATGATATTGTAGCAATCAACAATAGTAAATCACTAAATATAAGTGATGTTCTTACGATCAACGATCATTGGTCTTATGGATTCTTTGGAAATATTGGAACCTCAACATTTAGTAATTATGATTTATTTTGGAGGTTTAGACCTGCGATAGAATATAACTTCTTCAAGTATTCTGAATCTGCAAAAAAACAATTGATACTTTCATACCGAAATGGTTTAGTTTTTAATGACTACATTGAACGTTCGGTATTTGCAGAAGATAAAGAACTGCTTTTTCAGCATTCATTTTTATTAGGAGGAAGCTTTAGACAGGAATGGGGAAACATTAATGGTGAAGCCTCATTCAATCAATTTTTACACGATACTGAATTGAGATCTTTTGGGTTTTTCTTAGGTGCAAACATTCGATTATTCAAAGGATTTAATTTTAATGTAAGTGGTAATTATCGCATTACCAGAGATCAAATAAATATCCCAGCCGGTAACATTTCATTAGAAGAATTATTACTTCAACAACAGCAGTTACAATCGGGATATAACTACTTTGTTAGCGTAGGATTTAGTTATCAATTTGGATCCATCTATAACTCTATCGTAAACCCGCGTTTCAACTTTTAATTATATCCATTCTAAATAACCGAATTAATCGGTAAAATTTGGGGAGAAATTGCTTGAAGCTTATCTTTGTGCAACAAATAATTAACTTCAATTATAATGAGTGGAATTTTAAATTCTTCGATTGGAAGAAAGTTTGCAATGGCCCTTTCAGCATTCTTCCTAATGATCTTCCTTGTAATGCACGTCTCTATCAACTTTACCTCAGTATTCAGTGCAGAATTATTTAACAACATGTCACATTTCATGGGCACGAATCCAGTGATTCAAGGATTAATGCAACCTATCCTTATCATTGGTGTGATTTTCCATTTTGTAATGGGATTTGTACTTGAGGCAAAGAATAGATCATCTAGAGGTTCAGGCTATGCGAAAAATGCAGCGTCAAATAACTCGAGTTGGATGAGTCGCAACATGCTATTGAGCGGGCTAGTTATTCTAGCATTTTTAGGACTACATTTCTATGATTTCTGGATTCATGAGATGACCGTAAAATACGTTGAAGGAAATATGTCTGGTCTAATTGATCAAAACCAACCAGAATTAGGTTTCAGATATTACGAAGAACTACGAGCTAAATTTGTAGATCCTTGGAGAGTTATTATTTATGTTGTGTCATTTGTTTTATTGGCACTTCATCTGTTACACGGATTCAATTCGGCATTCCAATCATTGGGAGCCAACAACAAATACGTTAGAGGATTAAAAGGCTTTGGTAAAATTTATTCGTTCGGAATTCCTGCCCTTTTCATTTTTATAGCAGTGTATCACCACTTCGCAAATTAAAATCAGATCAGTATGTCAATATTAGATTCTAAAATACCTGAAGGTCCTTTAGCGGACAAATGGACAAAACATAAAAACGATATTAATCTTGTAAATCCAGCCAATAAACGTCTAATTGACGTGATCATTGTTGGAACTGGTCTTGCAGGAGGATCATCGGCAGCCACATTAGCTGAATTAGGATATAACGTTAAAGCATTCTGTTTTCAGGATTCTCCTAGACGTGCACACTCTATTGCTGCACAAGGTGGAATTAATGCTGCTAAAAATTATCAAGGAGACGGTGACTCAACGTATCGCTTGTTTTATGACACCGTTAAAGGTGGTGACTATAGATCTAGAGAAGCTAACGTTTACCGTCTAGCTGAAGTTTCTACAAACATTATAGATCAATGTGTAGCTCAAGGCGTTCCATTTGCAAGAGAATATGGCGGTCTTTTAGATAACAGGTCGTTTGGTGGTGTATTGGTGTCTAGAACCTTCTATGCAAAAGGTCAAACTGGACAACAATTATTACTTGGAGCTTATGCGGCTATGAATCGTCAGATCGGTCGTGGAAAAATAAAAATGTACACGCGTCACGAAATGTTAGACGTCGTGATCGTAGATGGAAAAGCACGTGGAATTATTGCTCGCAACTTAGTTACAGGTGAAATCGAACGTCATTCGGCACATGCAGTAGTTTTAGGAACTGGAGGCTATGGTAATGCATTCTACTTGTCAACATACGCAATGGGAAGTAATGTCACAGCAGCATGGAAAGCACATAAACGCGGCGCATTCTTTGCAAACCCGTGTTACACACAAATACATCCAACATGTATTCCTGTTTCTGGAGATCATCAATCGAAGTTAACGCTTATGTCTGAGTCGCTTCGTAATGATGGCCGAATTTGGGTTCCAAAACATATGAAAGATGTTGAAGCCATAAGAAACGGAAGTTTAAAACCTACAGATCTTGCAGAAGAAGATCGCGACTATTATTTAGAAAGACGTTATCCTGCATTTGGGAACTTAGTACCACGTGACGTTGCCTCTCGTGCTGCAAAAGAACGTTGTGATGCTGGATATGGTGTTAATCAAACTGGTGAAGCTGTTTACCTTGATTTTGCGTCAGCAATTAAACGCTACGGAAAAGAACAAGCTTATGTTAAAGGTCTGGATGTAGACGATAAAAAAGTAATTACCGATCTAGGGAAGAAAGTTGTGGAAAACAAATACGGGAACTTATTCCAAATGTATGAAAAGATCGTAGATCAAAATCCATATGAAACGCCTATGATGATTTATCCAGCTGTGCACTATACAATGGGTGGTCTTTGGGTAGATTACAATTTAATGACTACTGTTCCTGGTTTATACGCCATAGGTGAGGCTAATTTCTCAGATCATGGCGCTAACCGTTTAGGTGCATCTGCATTGATGCAAGGTCTAGCCGATGGTTATTTCGTATTACCATATACAATTGGCGATTATCTTGCCGATGACATTAGAACTGGGCCTATTCCTACTGATTCAAAAGAATTTGATGAAGCTGAAAAACAAGTTAGAGGGACAATAGACAAACTCGTAAATAATAACGGTACGAAGTCTGTTGACTATTTCCACAAAAAACTTGGAAAGATCATGTGGAATAAGTGTGGTATGGCGAGAAATGAAAAAGAACTAAAAGAGGCCATTACCGAAATCGCAGAATTGAGATCAGAATTCTATAAAGATGTATTCGTTCCAGGTGGTGAAAATGAATACAATGAAGAACTTGCTAAAGCAGGTCGCGTTGCCGACTTCTTAGAGTTAGGTGAATTATTCGCTAAAGATGCTTTGGAACGCAACGAATCTGCAGGAGGACACTTTAGAGAAGAATATCAAACCGAAAGTGGTGAAGCCTTAAGAGTAAAAGACTACCAATATGTTTCGGCATGGGAGTATAAAGGACAACCGAGTGAAGCTATTCATCACAAAGAAAGCTTGACATACGAAAATATAGAAGTAAAAGAACGAAGCTATAAATAATAAAACAACCTAACCAACTAAATCATAGAAAGATGAATTCTAATATGTTAAGACTAAAACTGAAACGAATCGATCCTGTCAAATATGCCATTGTTGCAACTCTTGTATATCTCTTAATTCTATTGATCGTTTATGTACCAATAATTTTGATAGCTTCTCTTGCAGGCGGAATGTCTGATATCGGAGCTGGTGCTGCAATGCTAGGTGGTGGAATTATAGGAATTATTTTCGCAATCATTTTTATGGGCATATTTGTATTCATTATCACTTTAATAGCGTGTTCATTACTTAATTTTATTTTGAAAAAAACAGGCGGAATCGATATCGATTTTGAAAAGGCTGGATTAAGCATCTCAGAAATTGGTGAAGACCGCAGAATCGAACAATAAAAAACAAAAGCTATGAATTTAACACTGAAAATTTGGCGTCAGAAGAATGCGAATGATAAAGGAAAGATGATGGATTATGCCCTTAGCGGTGTGTCTCCTGACATGTCATTTTTAGAAATGCTCGACGTTTTAAATCAAGAGCTCATTGAAAAAGGTGAAGAGCCAGTGGCTTTTGATCACGATTGTAGAGAAGGTATCTGTGGTACCTGCTCATTATACATCAACGGTAGAGCTCATGGTCCTCAAACTCGTATCACGGCCTGCCAGCTTCATATGAGAAGTTTTAAAGATGGAGACACTATTTATATTGAACCATGGCGTGCAAAAGCATTTCCAGTAATTAAGGACTTGATTGTAGATAGAAGTGCGTTTGATCGTATTCAGCAAGCTGGTGGATTTATCTCCGTAAATACATCAGGAAATACCCAAGATGCAAATGCTATTCCAATTGAAAAAGAACATGCAGACAAAGCCTTTGATGCAGCAACTTGTATCGGTTGTGGTGCATGTGTAGCCTCTTGTAAAAACTCTAGTGCGATGTTATTCGTTGGCGCTAAAGTATCACAATTCGCCTTACTCCCACAAGGGCAAGTTGAAGCTACAGATCGTGTTCTAAACATGGTGAAACAAATGGATGCTGAAGGGTTTGGTAACTGTACGAATACAGGAGCTTGTGAAGTAGAATGTCCAAAAGGAATATCGCTCGAAAATATCGCACGTATGAATCAAGAATATCTAAAAGCGAGCCTTAAAGGATAAATTTGAATTTATAATAATACCTTAAATCCCAAGAGCAATCTTGGGATTTTTTGTTTCTTTATACTTTAATCGAATTATGCAAAATTCCACGTCTTTTTACACTCAAGAATTA
The DNA here is from genome assembly GCA_017643165.1 of Psychroserpens sp. GTDB lineage: Bacteria > Bacteroidota > Bacteroidia > Flavobacteriales > Flavobacteriaceae > Psychroserpens. The sequence continues at coordinate 30,835 of JAEPNY010000001.1, forward strand.
GATAACAATACCAGTTTAATAAAGCAATTGCAGAAGAAACTGTTAGTGCTCAGTGTAATTAGATTTTCGCTGTTTATGGCGAGTGGAATTTTGATTTACCTGTTTTGGTCGAATTGGATTATTGTCGCTTTAATAGGAGTTCTTGGCTTAATTGGATTTTTATTTGCCTTATCCAATTACACCGATATGAAACATAGAAAGGCACATCATCTTGCCTTAATTGATATCAATGAAGAAGAATTAAAAATAAATAAAGGTGAGTACTTAGAGCGTTTCTCAGGAACTGCATTTAATGAGCCAAAACATGAGTTTAGTTTTGATATTGATCTTTTTGGGAAGGGATCATTCTTTCAATATGCTAATCGCAGTGTTACAGCAGAAGGTCAAAATCAACTAGCGAACCTACTTACATCAAATGCTATAACAGACATTGAATCACGACAAAACGCCATTAAGGAATTAAGTGAATCTCCAAAATGGATGCAAAATTATCTGGCAACAGCATCGCTAATTCATGCGGAAACACCAGCTCCTCAAATTATTAATTGGTTGAAAAACCATAAACCATTTGTTCCAAAACAAATGAAATGGGTGCCATGGGTGTTTTCTGCAATCTCGATTATACTATTACTACTAGCAATCTTCGAGGTTCTAGATATCTCATTTTTCGGATATTGGATATTTACAGGATTAGGCCTCACTGGGCGCTATCTAAAACAAATAAATTTTCTCGCTGCAAATTCAGATAAAACTAAAGACACCTTCAAACAGTATGCAGCGCTGTTATTGCAAATTGAGAATGCAAGCTTTGAATCCGAATTATTAGTTAGCAAGCAACGAAAGATTCAAACAAACGATAAAAACGCATCCTCCATTTTCAAAGCGTTTTCAAAACACTTAGATGCCTTAGATAATCGAAACAATCTTATCTCCGCCATCTTTGGGAATGGTTACCTGTTATCAGATATTAAAAATGCATATAAGGTTGAACAATGGATCTCATCTTATGCGTCTAAAGTTGAGGATTGGTTTGAAGTGGTTTCCTTCTTTGATGCATACATCAGCTTAGGAACCTATGTTTTTAATCATGACGATCACGTTTTTCCTAAATTATCAAAACAAACAGACATCATTAGTGCTGTAGAATTAGGACACCCATTATTGGATAAAGAAAAACGCGTGAACAGTGATATCCTAATTAAAGATCAGCAGTTCTTCATAGTGACTGGAGCAAATATGGCTGGTAAGAGTACATTCCTCAGAACAATATCTTATCATATCATGATGGCCAATGTCGGTCTACCTGTATGTGCGAAATCGAGTAACTATAAACCGGTTAAGTTAATCACAAGTATGCGTACTAGTGATTCATTAACAGATGATAGTAGCTATTTCTTCTCTGAACTTACACGCCTTAAGTTTATCGTTGATACAATTCATAGGGAACCTTATTTTATTATTCTTGATGAAATACTGAAAGGCACAAATAGCACGGATAAAGCTATTGGTTCTCGCAAATTTGTAGAAAAACTGGTTGCTGGTCATGCCACTGGAATTATAGCCACACACGACTTAAGTTTGTGTGCTATCGAAAACGAACTGGATGATGTGAAGAATTACTATTTTGATGCCGAAATTGTAGATAACGAGCTCTATTTTGACTACAAGCTCAAAAAAGGAATCTGCAAAAACATGAATGCAAGCTTCCTATTGCAGAAGATGAATATCGTATAAATAAAAAACCCGTTCTCAATGAGAACGGGCTAATTATATTCGTATTAAAATACGTAATGTCTAATGTTATTAAGCTTGGAAAGGCTCAATAGAAACATATGACCTTCCGTCTTTTTTCTTTGTGAATTTTACGATACCATCAACTTTAGCATGTAAAGTGTGGTCTTTTCCGCCATACACATTCTCACCTGGGTGATGCGTATTTCCTCTTTGTCTTACGATAATGTTTCCAGCAACAGCAGCTTGTCCACCAAAAATCTTGACACCAAGTCGTTTCGATTCTGATTCTCTACCGTTCTTCGAACTACCTACTCCTTTTTTATGAGCCATTGTTTTAAGGTTTTATTTGGTTAATATTTAGCTTAAAGCAGCAATTAAATCAGCTTTCTTCATTGAAGAAATACCTTGAATTCCTTTTGCTTTAGCCATCTCTTTTAACTGAGCTACTGTTAATTTGCTCAAATCTTGAGTTTCTTCTGTTTTTACTTCTGCTTTTGGAGCTGCTTTCTCAGCTTTCTTTGCAGCTGGCTTAGCTTTTTTTGCTCCTGAAGCTGTAATACCTTCAATTACGATTTCAGATAAAGATTGTCTGTGACCATTCTTTACACGGTATCCTTTTCTTCGCTTCTTTTTGAAGACGATTACTTTATCACCTTTTAGGTGCTTTAAGACCTTCGCACTTACTTGTGCTCCGTCTATAGCTGGGGCGCCTACAGTTACATTGTCACCATCACCAATTAGAAGAACGTTATCGAAATCTACTTTCTTTCCTTCTTCCGTTGCTAAACGGTTAACAAAAACTTTCTGGTCTTTTTCAACTTTAAATTGATGCCCTGCTATCTCTACAATTGCGTACATAGCGTAACGTTTTTATTAATTAATTTGTTCAAAAAATGAGTGCAAATATACGCTTAAATTCTTAATCTACAAACGATTTAAGGATTTTGCGGGATATTATAGCTACGTTTAAACAGTTGCATAAATGCCAACGATAAAACCAATGTTGATGATATGCCTTCAATGAAGATTATAAACAAGAGAATATTGGCTCCAACTTCATAATCATTAAACCAAGTATTCAGAAGATTTTCTGTGAAAGGGACATCTAAATGAAACATATAAATTGCCATAAATATCGTAAACACCAAAGTCGCTAAAAACCCAGTAAGTAAGGCTGTTTTCACACCGTTAATGTAAGAGAAATCATCTCCGGCAGTCAATTTAAAATACTTTATAGCATGATAAATTCCGAGACACATGAAAGCTCCATTCAGAATTCGTAACCATGGATTTTCATGAAGATCAAATAATCTTAAGATCAAAAAATAGGCAATTAAACTTAACGCAATATAGAAACCATATTTTAACGCCACAGATAATGATAAATTCATAATTGTTGGTTTTTAAGGGTTAAACTTCGTTGAATTCTTTATAAAATATGATTTTTCCTTGATTTTGACGTTATATTTTTCATAAAAAAGCTAAATATCGTGCTTGGGTTTACGTATTTTTGTAGGAAGTTTGTAACAAAATTAGAGCGATCTATACTCATTACATCAGTTACATTAATCATGAAAATTTACACCATTAACTTAAATTAAAATCACTATGAAAAAATGCTTAGTAATTTTAGCTTCTTTGATGTTCGTTGGTTTTTCTGCCAAGGCTCAAAAAGTTGAATTTGAAGAGTTTGACTTAGATAACGGATTGCACGTTATCTTACACCAAGATAATAAAGCCCCAGTCGTAACGATTGGTGTTATGTATGACGTTGGAGGAAAAGACCTAGGAGGAAGTCCTGCAGCGCCTCGTACTGGATTTGCTCACTTTTTTGAGCACTTATTATTCGAAGGAACTGAAAATATTGACCGTGGCGAATGGTTTACTATTGTATCTTCTAACGGAGGAAGTAATAACGCAAACACCTCATTAGACAGAACGTACTATTATGAGGTATTCCCTTCTAATAATCTAGAACTTGGCCTTTGGATGGAGTCTGAACGTATGCTTCACCCGGTTATCGATCAAGTTGGTGTAGATACACAAAATGAAGTTGTTAAAGAAGAAAAACGATTACGTTATGATAACTCTCCATACGGGCAATTTCTATTTGCAGTAAGCGAAAATCTATTTAAAGTACACCCTTACAAAAACAGTAATATCGGAGAGATGGCAGATCTAGATGCCTCAACTTTACAAGAATTTAAAGACTACTTTCAAACTTGGTATGGTCCTGACAATGCAGCATTAGTTGTTGCGGGAGATATTGACAGCGAAAAAACTAAAGAACTTATTAAGCAATACTTCGGAGAGATCCCAAGTAGACCAGCGCCAAAAAGAAACTTCCCTAAAGAAGAACCAATTACTGAAAAGATCGAAGCAAAATTTTACGATCCAAATATTCAGATCCCAGCGATAATTACGGCTTATAGAACGCCAGGGTTTGCAGATAGAGACTCATACATCTTAAATATGGTTTCTGCCTACTTAAGTGATGGTAAGACCTCTAAACTATATAAGAAACTAGTAGATGAAAAGAAAATGGCGCTACAAGCAGGAGCGATCAATGTACCACAAAAAGATTATAGTATTTATGCTGTATTTGGATTACCATTAGGCGATACAACTCTTGATGATTTATTAGCTGAAATGGATGAAGAAATTGCAAAAATGCAAAACGAATTAATCTCAGAAAAAGACTTTCAAAAACTTCAGAACAAATTTGAAAATCGATTTGTGAATTCTAATTCTAGTGTTCAAGGTATTGCGAATTCATTAGTACGCTATTACCTGCTTTATGGAGACATTAATCTTATAAATAATGAGATTGATATTTATAGATCAATTACTAGACAAGAGATTCAAGATGTTGTAAAAAAATACTTGAATCCTAACCAACGTGTAGAATTAGAATACCTTCCAGAAGAAAAAACTGAGAACTAAAAAACCTATGAAGACAATGAAATTAAATATATCCATTTTCGTACTAACCTTATTAATGTCTGTTAGTGCGTTCGCTCAAATTGACCGCTCTAAAATGCCAGAGCCGGGACCTGCGCCAACAATCTCTTTAGATAAACCTGAAGAGTTCACGCTTAAAAACGGTATGACCGTTATGGTGGTTGAAAACAGAAAGTTACCTCGTGTTTCTTACTCATTAACCATTGACAATAAACCAATGGCTGCGGGAGACAAGTCTGGAATTGAAAGTATTCTAGCGAGTATGCTAGGAGATGGTACGACCAATATTCCTAAAGATGAATTTAATGAAGAAGTTGATTTTCTTGGTGCAAATATCGGATTTAGCTCAAGTGGTGGTTTTGCAAGTTGTTTATCTAAATACAAAGATCGAATAGTTGAATTAATGGCGGATGCAGCTATTAATCCATTATTTACACAAGAAGAATTTGAAAAGCAAAAGGATCAGCTTATTCAAGGTTTAAAAACACAAGAAAAAAGTGTTGATGCTGTTGCAGGAAGAGTTGGTTCTGCTCTAGCCTACGGAAAAGAACATCCGTATGGAGAATTTACAACTGAAGAAACTGTAAATAATATTGAGTTTAGTGACATCGATGCATACTACAAAAAACGTTTCAATCCTAACAATGCCTACATGGTTATTGTTGGTGATATCGATGTGAAAACGGCTAAAAAACAAATGAAAAAGTATTTTGGAAGTTGGGAAAAAGGCCCAGAAATGGAAATTACCGTGCCTGAGGAATCTGCTAACGTAGCGTCTACTCAAATCAACTTTGTAGATATGCCTAACGCCGTTCAGTCAAACATCTCTCTTACAAATAATGTTGACCTTGAGATGAAAGATGATGATTATCATTCAGTTCTTATCGCTAATAAAATATTAGGTGGTGGATTTAATAGCTACCTTAATATGAACTTAAGAGAAGAACACGGATATACTTACGGTGCGCGCTCTAGTATTGGAATGGACGAGTATGCCTCTCGTTTTAGAGCAGGTGCCGCTGTTAGAAATATGGTAACTGATTCGGCTGTTGTAGAAACACTTAAAGAGATTAACAGAATCAAAACAGAAACTGTTGAGCAAGACATGCTTAAGAATGCTAAAGCAAAATACGTAGGTGATTTTGTATTAGCACTAGAAAGCCCACAAACTATCGCACGATATGCGCTTAACATCAAATTGAACGATCTTCCTGAAGATTTTTACACAACATACTTACAGAAAATTAATGCCGTTACTGCAGATGATGTTAAACGTGTTGCGAACAAATACTTCAAAACAGAAAATGCAAGATTTGTAGTTGTAGGTAAAGGAAGTGAAGTTCTTGAAAATCTTGTTAAAACTGGTATTCCAGTCAAGTATTTCGATGCATATGCTAACGAAACTGAAAAACCAGAATATGAGATCGAAATGCCTGCTGATATGGATGCTAACAAGGTACTTAATGCATACATTGAAGCCATTGGTGGAAGAGAAACCTTAGATAAGGTAAATTCAGTATATATGACCGCTGAAGCAGAATTACAGCCTGGTATGATGATGAACTTAGAGATGAAGAAAACTACCAAGCAGCAATCAATGCAAGAAGTAACAGCAATGGGACAATCAGTAATGAAATCTGTTGTAGATGGAAAGTCTGGTTACCGTGTAATGCAAGGACAGCGACAAGACTTAAATGACGACGAATTAAAAGAAGCTCTTGAAGAGTCGTCTCCATTCCCAGAAGTAAACTACTTAAGTCAAGGTGTTACTTTAGAGAAAATAGAAATGGTTGATGGCGAAAAAGCGTATAAGATCGTTGTTGATGAGAAGACATCAATTTATTACAGTGTTGAAACTGGATTAAAAATCAAAGAAGTAAATACAACACCAGCTGGATCTCAATCTGCATTTTACACAGATTACCAAGAAGTTGCTGGAATTAAGTTTCCATTTACGATTGGTCAAACAATGGGACCTAGACGATTTGATTTTAAGATCAAAGAAATCAAAGTTAATGAAGGTGTATCAGATGCCGATTTTGACTAATTAAATATAATTATATTAAAACCCGGAACTTTGTTCTGGGTTTTTTTATGCCTTCTTTTTATTGGCCAGATAAACGCCTATTAAAATAATAATACTAGCCAACACTTGAAGTATTCCAAAAGATTCACCGTCTAGTAAACCCCAGATTAAGGCAACAATTGGCATGAGATAGGTGACCGACGATGCAAAAACAGGTGTAGAGATCTGAATCAACGTATTAAATAACACTTTCGCTAAGGCCGTCCCAATTAAAGATAATATGATCACATAGATCACCGACATTTGAAAATCTGGATGCTCATATGTGGTTTCCGTAAAAAAGTCGGTAAACACTAATATTAAGAATGCGGGAATAAAGATGCCTACATAGTTCCCTGCGGCGATACTGAGCGGTTTCACGTGCTGTAAATACTTTTTAATGATATTGACATTTAACGCATACATGATCGTGGATAAGATTACAAATCCGGCATATAAATAATTTTGCTCTGGGTTCAAATCAGCGCCTCTAAGAATAAGTAAACATGTCCCTATAAATCCGATAATGACGCCGATGAATTGACGTTTAGTAAATCCGATTTTGAATATGGCGAATCCCAATAGAATAGCATTTAAGGGAACTAACGAATTCAATATAGATGCGATGGCACTATCAATTTGTGTTTCCGCAATTGCAAATAAAAAAGCAGGAAAAAACGACCCCAAGAATCCTGAAATCACGACCCACTTCCATGCTGGACGGTCAATATGCTTAAGACTTTTAAATCCGACAGCAAATAGAATAAGCGCAGTAACTAAGGTTCGAAATGCGCCTAATTGGTACGGAGTAAGCCCTAATAAACCTTTCTTAATTAGGATAAACGAACTGCCCCAAATGATTGATAAGATAATGAGATACAGCCACTTAAGATTGCTATTTTGCATATGAATACTTAACTAAGTCACAAAATTCGTTAATTTTCCTGCAAGGAACACCAATATTTACTATGTTTGTTCGGAATTCAATAACATTTAACTATGAAAACATTTAAAAATATTTTAGCGATCGCCCTAATTAGCTTGGCCGTAGTTGCATGTAAAAATGAACAACAGCCAGAAGTTAAAACTGTTGAGACTAAAACTGAAGTTGCAGTAAAAGAGGCGAAAAAGTTAGATCCAAATGCAACCTACGCAAAAGCAGAATTTGGAATTGAAGGTATGACTTGCGCAATGGGATGTGCAAAAACTATAGAAAAGAAAATCGCTAAGATGGATGGTGTAAAATCGGCGAAAGTTGATTTTGAAAAAGAATTAGCAATGGTAGAATATGACGAAGCCATGGTAACACCTCAATCATTAGAAGAGGCCGTAGCGAAAGCAGGTGAAACGTATAAGGTCAAAGACATGAAAACTGTGGAGACCTTCTCAAACGATAAAAAAGCATGTAAGGCAGACTGCAAAATGGAATGTTGCGACAAAGCCAATAAAGATGCTAAAAAAATGGCATGTGCAGACGATTGTAAAATGGACTGTTGCGCTAAGAAAGCATAACTGATCAGAAGATCTTCTAAAAAAACCACTTCATTCGAAGTGGTTTTTTTATTTATCGCAACGGAAATCCTTTTGCTGCCCACCAAGGATGGATCTCAATCCGAAGTCGTCCGGCTTTAACCATAGGATCTGAATTTGCTAAACTATCTGCCATCTCCAATGTAGGAACATTGTAAATTGTAATACCTCTTATGTCACCATCGTCTCCAAACGGCCCTGAGATATCAGCATAACCCAACTCATACATTTTGCCCAAATGTGCTAAGTGAGCCGCTTGTAACTTATTGGCTTCTTCTTCATTCTGATCACGATTTTCACCGCGTTTCAAAAAGGCAATAAAGTATTGTTGCATTATGATGGTGTCCTGCGTTTCTTCATCTACATAATCAAATATTTGGAATCCTTTTTGGGTAAGTTCTTCTTTCAAGGCGCGTACTGACTTCTTAACCTCGGCAGTAGTTTCCGGTTGCTTATCCGTATCATGAGATTCATGACTATGCTTATCCTCTTGCTTGCAGGACACAAATAACATAATTGATAATAGTAATAATAGTAGTTGTTTCATTGTATTAAGTATTGTCTTTCCAGGTATTAAATGGTGATTTACTGATCTGTGAATTATAATAGCGAATATCTCCAGTGACTTCATCTCCTATCCATTTCGGACTTTCAAAGTGCTCGTCTTCGTCTTTAAGCTCGACTTCGGCAATCACCAAGCCTTCATTTGCACCGAAGAATTCATCAATTTCAAAAACATGATCTCCAGATCTCACCTCGTAGCGCATCTTATCGATCACTCCATCCTCACAAAGTTTCAGTAAGGCATGAGCTTCATCAGAACTAATTTCAGTCTCCCATTCGAAACGTGATAGTCCATCTTCAGATGACATGCCTTTAACGGTTAATACACCTTGATCTCCCTTCAATCGAACACGTACTGTTCGTTCTGGATCTGTATTTAAAAATCCCTGAGTAATTCGATACTTATAGAAAGCTTCCGTTTTATAGTCTTCAGAATTTACTAAAAATTTACGCTCTATCTCTTTCATTTAATAGTTGCTCATAGTCATCGCTTCTTATAATTAAGTAGCATATAATGCCTAAATTTACATCATGCCAGATGATTTACCAATTCGAAAGATCATACATGTTGATATGGATGCATTTTATGCCTCTGTTGCGCAAATGGATAATCCTGAACTAAAAGGAAAACCTATTGCCGTTGGTGGTGGCGGAACGCGAGGTGTGATCAGCGCTGCGAGCTATGAGGCACGGAAATTTGGTGTTAAAAGTGCTATGACAGGACGATTAGCGATTAAGCTCTGTCCAGACCTCATCTTTGTAAAAACAGATTTCGAGCGCTACAAAACTATTTCGAAGCAGGTTAGAGCAATATTTCATGACTATACTGACCTTGTTGAGCCCTTATCGCTTGACGAAGCCTATTTAGATGTGACTGAGAATAAAAAAGGGAATCCAAGTGCTACTCTTATTGCCGAAGAAATACGAAATCGGATTCAAAATGAAATCGGCTTAACAGCATCTGCAGGCATATCAATTAATAAATTTATTGCTAAGGTCGCGAGTGATTATAACAAACCTAATGGGCAAAAAACGGTAAATCCTGAGGACGTTGTTCAATTTCTAGAAGCTCTTGATATTCGGAAATTTTATGGTGTAGGGAAAGTAACTGCCGAAAAAATGTACCAACTTGGAATCTTCACTGGCAAAGATTTAAAATCGAAATCATTAGACTATTTAGAATTAAACTTCGGAAAATCTGGTAAATTCTATTTCGATGTCGTGCGTGGAATCCATAGAAGTGAGGTCAAACCAAATCGTATTAGAAAATCCCTTGCTGCCGAACGTACCTTCAGTGAAAATTTATCTTCTGAAATTTTTATGCTCGAGAAACTCGAACATATTGCAGACGAAGTAGCACGCCGACTACAACAAAGTAAAGTAGCCGGAAAAACCGTAACGCTCAAAATCAAGTACAGTGATTTTACCCTTCAAACACGAAGTAAAACTAGTGAATACTTCATGAGTGATAAAAGTATGATCCTAGAGATTGCTAAACAGTTATTATATCAGGAAAAACTAAAAAACTCTGTACGATTACTTGGTATTTCTTTATCAAACCTCAACACTGAGAAATCGACCGAAAACATAGAACAACGAGCTAAGGAATCTGTTAGTGTACAGTTAAAGTTTGAGTTTTAATGTCGTAGTTTTCCTAAATTGAATGAAATCAACTAATTCAATTTTATGAAAGCGCGTTATATCTGCTCTATCTTTATTGTGGCACTATGTCTTATAGCATGTCAAGAAACCCAGCCGACTAATGGTGTCATGGAAGAATCTATTCTTGAGGACTCAACAGCAATTGTCAAACCATTCGCAAAAGAAATCTTTTCAAGCTTTTCGAATGCTCGTGATTTTGCAATGACTAACGACGAAACTGAAGCATATTTATCTTTACAGTCACCAGGAAGAGAACTATCAGTCATTATGAAAATAGAAAATGTAAACGGCATATGGAATGCACCTGAAATTAGTAGCTTTTCTGGCCATTATACCGATCTTGAACCGTTTCTTTCTCCTGACAATTTGAAGCTTTATTTCGCATCCAATCGTCCTGTCTCAAGTGATAGCACAAATACGAAAGACTTTGATATTTGGTATGTAGAGCGCAGTTCATTAACAGCATCCTGGTCTGAACCAATTAATATTGGAGCACCTGTAAACTCTTCAGCCGATGAGTTTTATCCGGCCGTAGCTAAAAACAATAACCTATATTTTACTTGTATTATTGATTCATTACAAAGTTCGGATGATATCTTTAAAAGTGAATGGATCAACAATTCATATACTAAACCAGTCCTTCTTGGTGATGGTGTAAATACAAAAGGTGCCGAATTTAACGCTTACATTTCACCTGATGAATCTTATCTTATTTTCGGGGGTTGGCGCAGACCTGATGGTGTTGGTGCTGGAGATCTCTATATAAGTAAATTTAAAGATGGAGAATGGCAACAAGCCGAGAATTTAGGTTCAGAAATTAATTCTAAACAAACCGATTTTTGTCCATTCGTTCTTAACGAGACACTTTACTTTACAAGTCGCAGAAGCCAGGTGACCATGAAGGAAGGTGGTTTTAAATCATACGAAGAATTGCTATCCGAAATCAATAAATACCAAAATGGATTCAGCCGTATCTATATGACCAACTTTAACAACCTAATACAAGCAGAGGACTAATTGCGTCTGATATAAATAGTCTAGAAACTACACGTTGTAATTTCGGTTACACGCAATGTGTTCACCATTCCTTTTTCTTGAATTGGCATTGCGGCTAAACTGATTAACATATCACCTACGTCAAGGTATCCTTTTTTACAAGCTATGGCATTCACATCTTCGATAGTTTCGTCAGTACTCACATATTTGTCATAATAGAACGCCTCAACACCCCAGAGTAAACTCAATTGGGTAAGAATACGTTTATTTGATGTAAATACTAAAATATGCGCGCTTGGTCGCCAAGCAGAAATTTGAAATGCAGTATACCCACTATTTGTTAAGGTTGAAATCGCCTTAGCATTGATCTCATTTGCCATATTCGCGGCATGAAAACATATTGATTTAGTAATATAACGCTTAGTACGAATGTGAGGTGGTGACTGAGGAACTTGAATCAAATCTGAATCTTCTACACTCTTAATAATACTAGCCATTTGACGAATAACCTGTACAGGATAATTCCCAACAGAAGTTTCTCCAGATAGCATAACTGCATCAGCACCATCCATTACGGAATTGGCAACGTCATTAACTTCAGCTCGTGTAGGTGTTAAACTGGTGATCATAGTCTCCATCATCTGAGTTGCAATGATCACTGGGATTCTTGCCCGTTTAGCTCGAAGTACCAGTTTCTTTTGAATTAACGGAACTTCTTGAGCTGGGATTTCAACACCTAAATCTCCACGTGCAACCATTAAACCATCACTGTAAGCTACGATCTTATCTATGTTTTCTACGGCTTCAGGTTTTTCAATTTTAGATATAATTGGAATCTTATGATCGCTGTGTTCTTTGATTAATTCCTCTAATTGCATTAGGTCTTCAGCGTGTCTCACAAAAGATAATGCAATCCAATCAACACGAAGACTACAGGCAAAAATGGCATCTTCAATATCCTTTTCAGTAAGAGCTGGTTGAGAGATGTTCGTATTAGGTAGGTTTACACCTTTCTTTGAGCGCAATGGTCCACCTTGAAGCACTTTCGCTTTAACCTCAGATTTCTTGTCGGTAGATACAACTTCAAAGATAAGTTTACCATCATCTAAGAGAATACGTTCACCAGGCTTAGCATCTTGAGGAAATTGTTCGTAGGTCATGTAAACACGCTCTTTTGTTCCTTCAAATCGTTCGCCTGTCGCAAAAATGATTTCATCACCTTCATTTACAACAACCTCACCTTTCATCACACCAACGCGTAACTTTGGTCCTTGAAGGTCTGCCAATATCGCTGCATTAAATCCAAACTCATCATTGAGTTCACGAATCATGTTTACACGTTCTCGCACATCATCATAATCGGCATGTGAGAAATTGATCCTAAATACGTTAGCCCCTTCTTCGAGCATGGCTTTCAATACCTCTTTATTGCTCGTTGCAGGTCCTAAAGTGGCAACTATTTTAGTTTTTTTAGTTCTTAACATTAATCAAAAATTAAGTGTTCTTTAGATTTTATTTGATCGATATTTACACTGTAGGCTGTAATTACTTGTGGTATCGCTTGAATCTGATTTAAAATGAGCTTTTCATTTAAGTTCTTATACTCGTTCGAAATTTTTAATAAAAAATCTACCGTTTTCAACTCTGGTAACAAGTTAAAAGTTCTAGTTACTGTTGTTTCATTTTGAAAAAGAGATCCTGAGCTTTGCAATGCCGCTTCTTCAGTTTTACATATGTTAGAGACCAAATGCCAGACAATATCTAGTCGTTCATTTTCCCATTCATAAATTGAAAATGCAGCAGCAAAATAATTATAGTCGAGATCATTAGGTTTACGAGATAAGTTTAAATGCAAATGCTTATTCAACAGGTATGCTAACTGATAATCTTCTAATCTGCAATGAATAGCTAACAGTGAAAATGATGCATCATAAAAATCATCAACAAGTAACTTATGTAAGGCCATAATTAATCCACTATACGGTTGTAAATATAAGACTTATACAGTACATAAGTATGAACTTATGATTATTCTTAACTAAGTGCTACAGCGAAAACGTTATAGTTGGTAAGTTTGTGTAAATACTAGGTTCTATAACTTAGAATGCTTTACTAATTTCTTTCTGAAATGCGAAAAATGCACGCTTTGATGCCTTTTCTTCGGCCTTTTTCTTAGAAGTGGCTCTTGCCTTAGAAATGACTTTCTCGTCTATAGACAATTTTACGGAAAAGTGTTTAAGTTCATCATTCCCCGTATCTTCATACACATTATAATCGAAAGTCTTTTTTTCTTTTTGACACCATTCAATGAGTAAGCTCTTATAACTAATTACGCGCCCTTCTAATTGTTCGATATCCACGTGTGGTTTTATGACACGTTTATAAATAAACCGTTCACAATCTTTAAATCCTTTATCCAAATAAATAGCACCTACTAATGCCTCGAATAGATTGCCATGAATATTATTTCCAAAATTAGACTTTGGAATTTTACTTTCAACGAGATCGATAAGATGTAATTCTTTACCTAATTCATTAAGATGTTCACGACTAACAATTTTAGATCGCATTTTGGTAAGATAGCCTTCATCGCCATGAGGCACTTCCTCATAAAGATATGACGCGATTACGGCTCCTAGCATAGCATCACCTACAAATTCGAGACGTTCATAGTTTATCGCGTTACCATCTTTATCTTTGATATTCATAGAACGATGTGTAAAGGCCTTATAATACAAGGACTTATTCTTAACTTTATAGCCTAAGATATCGTTCAGTAATAAAAAAAAATTCCCGTCCTTTTTGGTACGGGAATTTTTCAATATGTTACGAATGAAGCTCATTCGGGATTTAATCTATTTTCTTGAATAATACACAAGCGTTGTGTCCGCCAAATCCAAAGGTATTACTCATCGCTACTTTAACGTCTCTTTTTTGTGCCTTATTAAGGGTCAAATTCAGTTTAGGATCAATAGTCTCATCTACCACTTCATGATTGATCGTAGGAGGTACGATGCCATGCTCTATACTTAATATAGAAGCAATAGACTCTATAGCACCAGCTGCTCCTAATAAGTGACCTGTCATAGATTTAGTTGAATTGATATTGATATTTGCTGCATGTTCTCCAAACACTTCAGAAATTGCCTTCAATTCTGCTACATCACCTAAAGGTGTAGATGTACCATGTGTATTGATATGATCAACTTCTTCTGGTTGCATACCTGCATTTTCTAAACAGTTCTTCATAACTGCTATTACACCGATACCTTCAGGATGTGGTGCTGTCATATGATGCGCGTCAGAAGACAAACCGCCTCCTACAACTTCTGCATATATTTTAGCGCCTCGCGCTTTTGCATGCTCGTAATCTTCAAGGATGATAGCGCCAGCTCCTTCTCCTAAGACAAAACCATCTCTGGTTGCGTCAAACGGTCTAGATGCTGTTTCTGGACTATCATTTCTCGTTGATAAGGCGTGCATGGCATTAAAACCGCCCATTCCGGCAATGGTCACTGCTGCTTCACTTCCTCCAGTTACGACAACATCACAATGTCCTAAACGAATATAGTTTAGAGCATCGATCATCGCGTTAGCTGAAGATGCACAAGCAGAAACCGTTGTATAATTAGGTCCCATAAATCCATTTTTGATGGATATGTTACCTGGTGCAATGTCTGCAATCATTTTTGGGATAAAGAACGGATTAAAACGTGGCGTTCCATCGCCTCGAGAAAAGTTAAGAACTTCCTCTTGAAATGTTTCTAGTCCGCCTATTCCAGCTCCCCAAATAACACCTACTCGTAATTTATTTACTTTATCCAGATCTAACTTAGCATCTGCAATCGCTTCATCAGAAGCTACCATTGCATACTGTGTGAATCTGTCCATTTTACGAGCCTCTTTTCTATCAAGAAAATCGGTAGCGTTAAAGTTTTTGACTTCACAAGCGAATTTTGTTTTGAACTTTTCAGTATCAAAATACGTGATAGGCGCAGCCCCACTTCTCCCATTTATTAAGCCATCCCAATATTCATCTTTGGTATTGCCTATAGGTGTGAGTGCTCCTAAACCAGTAACTACAACTCGCCTCAATTCCATAAAAATTTAGTGAATTATTTTGCTTCTTCTATATAAGAGATCGCTTGACCAACTGTTGCGATATTTTCAGCTTGATCATCTGGGATTTGAATATCGAATTCCTTTTCAAATTCCATGATTAACTCGACAGTGTCTAATGAATCTGCTCCTAAATCGTTAGTGAAGCTAGCTTCTGTTACCACTTCGTTTTCATCAACACCTAATTTGTCTACGATAATCGCTTTTACTCTTGATGCAATGTCTGACATAATTTTTTAATTTTAAGTTTTAATTAGGTCGCAAAAATAAAAAACTTTATTTTAAAACACACCTTATAAACAAAAATGTGATTGTAATTTACTAAAATTACTTATAAGAAATTACCTTTTACGTTCTAATTGTTAATTATTATTCTTTTTTTTGTTTCGAATAACTGAATGGCTTTGTCTATACATGAATTGCACTTAAGAAATTTTACAAGCATTCTATAATTTCGACATTGTGATTTCCATCTGACGACACTAAAATATCTATACCTACAGATGAAACGAATTGTAATCTTTGCTTCCGGTAGTGGAACTAATGCTGAAAATTTAATCAAATTTTTTCAGGACAGAGACGATGCTTCTGTCATTCAGGTGCTGACCAACAATCCTCATGCCAAAGTATTGGATCGGGCTAAAAAATTAGATGTTAGTGCATTGTCATTCAATAAAATAGCCTTTTCTAAATCTGATGATGTACTCAATATTTTAAAAGCATCCAGGCCTGACCTGATTGTATTAGCGGGCTTCTTATGGAAGATTCCTGAAGGGCTCTTAAAAGCTTTTCCTAACAAGATTATCAATATACATCCAGCGCTACTTCCACAATATGGTGGCAAAGGCATGTATGGAATGCATGTCCACAAAGCTGTGGTATCAAACCAAGAGACTGAAACAGGCATCACTATTCATTATGTCAATGAAAATTATGATGAAGGCGCTATCATATTTCAGGCTGCCTGTAAAGTTGAGTCGACAGATTCAGCAGAAGATGTGGCCGCAAAAATCCATGAATTAGAAATGGAACACTTCCCAAAAGTGGTGCAGCAGATCCTAAATGAGTAAGAAAAAGAAAAAATATTATACTGTTTGGAAAGGCCATCATACTGGAATCTTCGAAACCTGGGAGGATTGCAAAGCACAGATCAAGGATTTTAAAGGAGCACAATACAAATCCTTCTCTACCTTCGAAGCGGCCAAAAAAGCGTATAAAGGCAATTACAAAGACTATGTTGGGAAAACAAAGTCTTTTAAAAGTGAACTTTCCGAAGTCCAGTTAAAAAAGATTGGAAAGCCTAATTTAAATTCTATTGCAGTTGATGCAGCCTCATCGGGTAATCCTGGTAAAATGGAATATCGAGGTGTTGATACGAAAACTAGAAAACAAATCTTCATTCAAGGTCCTTTTGAAGAAGGTACTAATAACATAGGTGAATTTTTAGCTATTGTCCATGGCTTGGCACTTTTGAAAAAAAAGAATGACAACCGTATTATCTATACTGATTCCAGAACTGCCATGAGTTGGGTTCGTGAAAAAACATGCAATACAAAACTCGAACGTAGTGCTAAGAATGAGGAACTATTTAGTCTTGTAGACCGTGCCGTTAGTTGGCTAAATAAAAATCATTATACTACAACAATAGTGAAATGGGAGACCAAAGCATGGGGAGAAATTCCTGCAGATTTTGGAAGAAAATAAATCCGATATAAACAGATTAAAAAACGTATATTTGCACCTTTCAATTAAGACACATATTTGTGCCTCTTAACTAAAATTGTATTGACTGTATGAGCAAGTTAGTCATCGTAGGAACTGTCGCATTTGATGCCATAGAAACACCATTCGGCAAAACCGATAAAATACTAGGTGGTGCAGCAACTTTTATTGGGTTGGCTGCTTCGCATTTTAACGTCGATTCGGCTGCGGTTTCAGTAGTTGGTGGTGATTTTCCTAATGAATATTTAGACTTATTAAAGGAACGAAATATTAATATTGATGGCGTTGAGATTGTCCCAGAAGGCAAAACATTCTTCTGGAGTGGTCGCTATCATAACGATATGAACTCTCGAGACACTTTAGTTACAGAGTTGAATGTACTAGCAGATTTCGACCCTATTGTTCCTAAGGACTACAGAAATGCTGAAGTTGTAATGCTTGGAAACTTACATCCAAACATTCAAGCTGGAGTCTTAGATCAAATGACAACCAAGCCAAAATTAGTCATTTTAGATACGATGAATTTTTGGATGGATTGTGCTCTTAGCGAGCTACATGATGTTATTAAACGTATAGACGTAATCACAATAAATGATGAAGAAGCGAGACAACTCACAGGAGAGTATTCATTAGTAGTTGCAGCAAGAAAGATTCATGACATGGGTCCGAAATATGTAGTTATTAAGAAGGGAGAACATGGTGCTTTATTGTTTCATAATGATCATATGTTTTATGCGCCAGCATTACCATTAGAAGAAGTTTTTGATCCAACAGGCGCAGGAGATACCTTTGCAGGTGGATTCGCAGGATATTTAGCGAGAACAGAAGATTATAGTTTTGAAAATATGAAAAACGCCGTTATCTATGGATCGACATTGGCGTCTTTTTGTGTAGAAAAATTTGGAACTGAACGTATGATAACCCTTGAAGATGATGAGGTGCAACATCGTATGCAGCAGTTTAAACAACTCACACAATTTAATATAGAATTATCATAACGAAACGCGCTCAAATTTGAGCGCGTTTTTATTTGAAATATGAGATTAATTAATTTTGTTATTTATTCACAACTCACGAAACAATGAGCGATGCTTTAAAACATGAATGCGGAATTGCACTCATTAGATTAAAAAAACCATTAAGCTACTACAAAGAAAAATATGGAAGTGCATTTTATGGCGTTAATAAAATGTATTTAATGATGGAAAAGCAACACAATCGTGGTCAAGATGGTGCAGGTTTTGCAAGTATCAAATTAGACACGAATCCTGGTGAACGTTACATAAGCCGTGTTCGTTCAATTGCACAACAACCCATTCAAGACATTTTTGCTCAAATTAATCAACGCATCAACGATGAGTTTAGCGAGCATCCCGAATATTATGACGATGTTGAACTTCAGAAAAAGAATATTCCTTACATCGGAGAACTATTACTGGGGCATGTGCGCTATGGTACCTTCGGAAAAAATAGTGTAGAGAGTGTCCATCCATTTTTAAGACAAAACAACTGGATGCATCGAAACTTGATCGTTGCAGGTAATTTCAACATGACTAATGTTACCCAACTGTTCAATGGTTTAGTAGAATTAGGTCAGCATCCAAAAGAAAAAGCAGATACGATCACCATCATGGAAAAGATTGGACATTTTCTAGATGATGCCGTTCTAAAAATCTATAAAAAGCTAAAAAAAGAAGGGTATAGTAAAAGTGAATGTTCACCATTAATTGCCGAGCGATTAAATATTGGTAAGATTCTCAAGAAGGCATCTAAAAACTGGGATGGTGGTTATGCCATGGCTGGTCTTCTGGGACATGGCGATTCATTTGTTTTACGTGATCCTGCTGGAATTAGACCAGCGTATTATTATGAAGACGAAGAAATCGTCGTAGTGGCTTCAGAACGTCCTGTAATACAAACCGTATTCAATGTTGATTTTGATGATGTCAAAGAGTTAGACCCTGGTCATGCGATTATTACCAAAAAATCTGGTGAAGTTTTCATTGAACAAATCATAAAACCTTTAGAACGAAAAGCTTGTTCCTTTGAACGTATTTACTTCTCAAGAGGAAGTGATGCGGAGATCTATCAGGAACGTAAGAATTTAGGTAAACTATTAATGCCAAAAGTCTTAGAGGCCATAAATTTCGACACAAAAAACACTGTATTTTCTTTTATTCCTAATACTGCGGAAACTTCATTCTTCGGAATGATTGAAACGATAGAAGATCATCTTAACCAACGTAAAACAAAAGCCATATTAGATGGAAATGGAAAACTTTCCGCTAAAGATGTAACAGACATATTATCTGAACGACCTCGTATAGAAAAGATTGCTATTAAAGATGTCAAACTGAGAACCTTTATCACTGAGGATAGTAGTCGGGATGATCTCGTCGCTCACGTATATGATGTCACTTATGGCGTCATTAAATCTGATGATAATCTTGTGATTATTGATGATAGTATAGTCAGAGGAACGACACTCAAGAAGAGTATCATCAAAATGATGGATCGCTTAAATCCTAAACAGATTATCGTGGTGTCGTCTGCTCCACAAATTCGTTATCCAGATTGTTATGGTATTGACATGGCAAATCTCGAAGGACTGATAGCATTTCGCGCGATGTTAGCATTGTTAAAAGAAAACAATAAGTACCACATGGTTGAAGAAGTGTACCATAAGTGTAAGGCCCAACTGAAATTAAAAGATGCTGATGTCAAAAATTATGTAAAGGATTTATATTCTGAATTTACAGCAGACGAAATTTCAGATAAGATCGCAGAATTGATCTCTGATGATACCGTAAACGCAAAAGTAAAAGCGATATTTCAAACCGTTGAAAATCTTCATGAAGCCTGTCCGAAAAATTTAGGGGATTGGTATTTTACTGGTAACTATCCTACAGCTGGTGGTAATCGTGTAGTCAATCGTGCTTTTGTTAATTTTTACGAAGGAAATAAGGAAAGAGCTTATTAGACAAACGGATCGAGATTTTCACTTTATCCTAAAAAATGTGCTTTTTATCTGATAAAAGTGCATTTCATCTAAATAATGCCAATGTTTAGTCAATAATCACATACATTGGTATCACCATAACATAAGTAGGTTAAGTTCATGGTAGATTTGGGGCAAAAAAAGGTGAACATCAGTTCACCTTTTTTTATTTAAGTCCTTCTTCATATCCATTGTTCAATCACTGTTTATTTTTCACTAATCACATCTCTTTTTTAAGTTCCTGTTTTTCAAATATTTCGAACTGTAACATCAAGTGCTTCTTTATTTAATCCTTTCAAACGCACAGTAACCGTGATTTTTCCGTTTAAGCCAATTTATACGTCGTTGGTCTAAAAAATTAAAATATTAGGAAAAAGCTCCTATATATTTGTTTCACCATAACATAAGTAGGTTAAGTTTATGGTAGATTTGGGGCAAAAAAGGTGAACTCTCGTTCACCTTTTTTCATTTTAGTATAAATCTCAGATATCAAGACTTAGTTATCGACGCAACAACGTATAAAAAAAGCAAACCGTGTGGTTTGCTTTTTAATACTATTAAGACATCATTACTTTGCTTCAGCGTAACGTCTTTCAATTTCATTCCAATTGATCACTTTAAAGAAAGCATCAATATAATCTGGTCGTCTGTTCTGGTAATTTAAGTAGTAAGCATGCTCCCAAACATCTAATCCTAAGATTGGTGTTCCGCCACAAGTTACTCCAGGCATTAACGGATTGTCTTGGTTTGGTGTAGAACAAACTTCCACTTTACCACCTTTATGAACACATAACCATGCCCATCCAGATCCAAACTGTGTAGCTGCTGCTTTACTAAATGCTTCAATAAATGCATCTTTAGAACCAAATTCAGCTTCTATTGCATCTTTAAGTTCTCCTGAAAGATATCCACGATCTTCAGGATTCATAACTTCCCAGAAAAGCGCGTGATTGTAAAATCCACCACCATTATTCCTAACAGCCATATTACTCATATCTAAGTTTGTTAAGATATCTTCAATTGATTTCCCTTCAAGATCTGTTCCTTCGATCGCGGCATTCAACTTAGTTGTATATCCGTTATGATGCTTTGAATGATGTATTTCCATTGTACGTGCATCGATATGAGGTTCTAATGCATCGTAAGCGTATTTTAATTTAGGTAATTCGAATGCCATAATATATTGTTTTAATTAATGATTAATCACTTGCAAATTTAAGTATTAAACGCCGCAATTAAAAATATTAAATACCTATGAGCGCATAGATAGTTTTTATAATTTTAAGCGTGCAAAAGAATTCTCAATTTACAATTTACAATGCATCTGCTGGTAGCGGAAAAACATTCACGTTGGTAAAAGATTACCTTACGTTATTGTTTCAGTCTAAAAGTGAATTAGCATTCCGAAATATTCTTGCATTAACCTTCACTAACAAAGCTGTAGGGGAAATGAAAGAACGTATAATCGATATGCTTATTTCATTTTCTGATATTTCAATATTGGAATCCCCTAACCCGATGTTTACAAGCTTATGTGAGGCCTTAGATGTTGACGCACAAGAATTACACGAACGATCAAAATCACAGCTTGAACGTATCGTCCACAATTATGCGTCTTTTGATATTTCTACTATAGATAAATTCAACCATCGTCTTATAAGAACCTTTGCGCATGATTTAAAACTCCCTGTAAACTTTGAGGTAGAATTAGATATTGAAACTATA
Organism: Psychroserpens sp.; assembly: GCA_017643165.1. Lineage (GTDB taxonomy): Bacteria > Bacteroidota > Bacteroidia > Flavobacteriales > Flavobacteriaceae > Psychroserpens. Next base: position 52,911 of record JAEPNY010000001.1, read on the forward strand.
TTGGCTAAAGCAGTAGACCATCTAATTGATCAGGCTGGAAGTGAAAATGCGCTCACTAAGGTGTTGGTAGATTTTGCAATTGAAAAAACTGACGATGATCGCAGTTGGGATATTACTCATGATTTCAACCAGATCGCACGATTGATCGTACAGGAAAATGACCTGCCTTTTATTCAGGAGCTCTCTAATAAATCATTAGAGGACTTTAAATTATTAAAACAAAGCATTAATCAACAGCAAAACGCTGTAACTAAAGCGATCACAAACTTAGCAAATGACACCTTAGAACTTATAAAAACCAATGGACTAAACTTTGAAGACTTCACTAGAAAAACGCTACCAAATCATTTTTTAAAAGCTTCAAATCTGGAATTCAAAGGCCTTTACAACAATAAATTAGAGGACCACTTATCTGAAGGAACCTCCATCTATAATAAAAGTTTAGATCCAGCTATTGCAGAACGCATAGATACATTAATCCCGCGATTCTTTGAAAATTTCAAATTGATAAAGCAACTGGTATTTACTTCAATTTTTTTAAAAAATGCCTTACGAAATATTACACCTCTATCCGTTTTAGGTGCGATAGGCAAATCATTGAATACCATAAAAGAGGAAGAAGATCTTCTTTTAATTTCTGAATTCAATTCAATAATTCACTCAGAAATTCAGCAGCAACCGGTCCCTTTTATTTATGAACGAATGGGTGAAAAATTTAAGCACTATTTTATCGATGAATTTCAGGATACATCAACACTACAATGGCAAAATCTTATTCCATTAATTGGTAATGCCATTTCCGGAGAAACTTCAAGTGGCGACGTTGGTAGCCTTATGTTGGTGGGTGATCCTAAACAAGCGATCTATCGGTGGAGAGGTGGTCGCGCTGAACAATTTATTGATCTATATTCTCGTGCTAGAAATCCGTTTCCAGTAGTCGTCGAAAAAGCCGACCTTCCAACAAACTATCGCAGTCACAAAACGATTGTAGAGTTCAATAATGCCTTTTTTAATCATATAGCTGACCTAAGTTTTTCTTCACCTCAACATCGTGAAATTTACAAGTTAGCGCAACAGAACAATTCAATAGAAAAAGAGGGGTTTATTGAATTAGCATTCTTAAATATTGAAGATCAAACAAAAAATGAACTTCACGCCCAAGCTACACTCGATCGGATTAATGCCGCAATATCTCAAGGCTTCTCCTATGCAGATATTTGTATAATCGTACGGAAAACAAAAGAAGGTAGAACCATTGCATCATATTTAAGTGAGGCGGAAATTCCGATTATTTCTTCGGAAACTTTATTACTTCAGAATGCACCCGAAATACAATTTCTTGTACAACTTATTGGCTTAAATCTTCATCCCAATAATGATGAATTAAAAATTCAGATTTTAACGTATTTAGCAGAACACAAAATACATATTACTGATAGTCATGAGTTTTTCAGCAGACACATAGTGCTCAAGCCCGATGATATGTTTAAAGCGCTCGATGACTATGGTTATCGTTTTGATTTCTCCGAATTTGGCCAATTACCAATGTACGAAGCGATCGAGAGTGCAATTCGTGCCTTTAAGTTCAATACAATCTCAAATGCCTACCTTCAGTTTTTTATGGATGAGATTTTTGATTATGCTCAGAAATACGACGCTAGTTTTTCAGGTTTTTTAGATTACTGGGATCGTAAGAAAAATACGCTTAGCATTGTTTCTCCAAAGGGTAAAAATGCTGTGACCATAATGACCATTCATAAATCGAAAGGACTAGAGTTTCCAGTGGTTATTTTTCCGTTTGCGAATCAAGATATATATGCAGACATCAATCCTAAAGTGTGGTTTCCTGTTAATGCAGATCAATTTGGTGGGTTTTCGCATTTATATGTCAATATGACTAAAGATCTTGAATCTTTCAATGATAATGGCGCATTGCTATATCAAAACTACCGCTCGCAATTAGAGTTAGACAGCATCAACTTACTTTATGTTGTTCTGACAAGAGCAATCGAACAATTATATATCATTTCAGAATACGATTTAGACAAATCCAATACAGAAAAGCACGCATTATATTCTGGATTATTTATCAACTATTTAAAAACAATTGGTGACTGGAATGATGATCAAATGAGCTATACCTTCGGAAATGCAAAATCGCTAGCTAAAAAAGAAACAAAAATTAATACCTCATTTACACTAGAGCATGATAGGTATATCTCTATAAGAAAAGAGGATCATAATTTAAACATTCTCAGTAATCGTGGATTTCTCTGGGATAGTTCGCAGGAAGCAGCTATAGAACGAGGAGAACTAATTCATGAGATAATGTCACTCATCAAGACACCTAACGATCTAGATTTCGCCTTAAATCAGTTCATCAATACCGGAACCATAAGTGTCGAGCAGGCGAGTGATTTGGAGAAATCAATTAAAAGCCTAATGCATCATTCAGTACTTCACCCTTTTTATGAAACCGCTGATCGCATTCTTAATGAAAAGGACATTCTTACAAAATCAGGTAATACATTACGCCCAGATAGAGTTGTAATTAATTCAAAGCAAGAGGCTTGTATAATTGATTATAAAACAGGAAAAATAGATCCGAAGCACCAACAGCAATTATACGAATATCAAGATGCTTTGGAAGCTATGGGAATTAGAATAACAAAGAAAATTCTTATCTATATTAATCACGAAATTGTGATAAAAGAGTTTTAAATTTGCGAAAAATAAGCATATATGTACGGAAATATCAAAGAACACTTAGAGAACGAACTTACGAATATCAAAAACGAAGGACTTTATAAGGAGGAACGCATCATAACCTCTCCTCAAGGGCCAGAGATAACCTTAAACACAGGACAAACGGTTCTAAATTTTTGCGCTAATAATTATTTAGGATTATCAGCGCATCCAGATGTTATACAAGCCGCGAAGGATACCATGGACACCCATGGTTTCGGAATGTCATCAGTAAGGTTCATTTGTGGCACACAGGATATTCACAAGACATTAGAAGAGAAAATCGCTAATTTCTATGGTACTGAAGACACCATATTATATGCCGCAGCATTTGATGCTAATGGAGGTGTGTTCGAACCATTACTTGGTAAGGAGGATGCGATCATTTCCGATTCATTGAACCATGCCTCTATTATAGATGGTGTAAGATTATGTAAAGCCGCGAGATACCGTTATGCGAATAATGATATGGCAGATCTTGAAAAACAACTCATTTCTGCAAATGAAAATGGTGCACGATTTAAAATTATAGTAACTGACGGTGTGTTTTCAATGGATGGCCTCGTAGCGCCTTTAGATGAGATATGTGATCTAGCCGATAAATATGATGCCTTGGTAATGATTGATGAATGTCATGCAACAGGATTTATAGGCGATACTGGCCGAGGTACTTTAGAAGAAAAAGGTGTTTTAGGGCGTATTGATATCATCACAGGTACATTAGGAAAGGCAATGGGTGGTGCTATGGGAGGATATACTACGGCTAAAAAAGAAATTATTGAAATTTTACGTCAGCGTTCAAGACCTTATTTATTTTCAAATTCTTTAGCCCCTGCGATTGTTGGTGCATCGATAAAAGTATTTGATATGCTGGCTAATGACACAGCATTACGTGATCAGCTCGAAGAAAACACGAATTACTTCAAGCAAGGAATGAAAGATGCTGGGTTCGATATTATTGATGGTGATTCGGCCATTGTGCCAGTGATGCTGTACGATGCGAAGCTTTCCCAAACTATGGCTAAAATGCTCTTGGATGAAGGAATATATGTAATAGGGTTCTTCTTCCCTGTGGTACCAAGAGATAAGGCCCGTATTCGTGTACAACTATCCGCATCGCACACAAAGGCGCATTTAGATCGTGCAATTGAGGCCTTTAAGAAGGTCGGTAAAACCTTAGAAATTATTTAAAATCAGTCCAAACTCCCTAATTTTAGTACGAGATATCAATATTTTTATATATTTGTCTTTGTTAATAAAATTTAACAACTTACTTTTGCTTACAATTAACACTTAAATTAAAATTATTGAGAATATGAAAAATCTTAGCAGATTATTTTTTGCTTTGTTGCTAGTATTAAGCTTCAATGCTAATGCACAAGATGACAACAACCCTTGGAAGATTACAATCGGTGCTAATGCCGTAGATCTTTACCCTGTAGGAGAAAATGCTCCATTAGGTGAGTATTTTGATGAATTCTTTAATGCTGAAGATCACTGGAACATTCTTCCTTCTATTTCGTCGTTATCTGTATCTAGATATTTAAGCGATGGATTCACATTCACGGCTGCTGGAACAATAAACGAAATTAGTAAAATTGGAGATGCTAGTGCTGATGATTTAACGTATTACGCGTTAGACGGTACGGTTTCTTACAGCTTCGCTGATTTAATCAAGTCTAACAGCATCGATCCTTATTTAGGTGTTGGTGGTGGATACACTTGGGTAGATGAAATTGGAGCAGGTACATTAAATGGTACTTTAGGTTTAAACTACTGGTTATCAGAAAATGTAGGTTTAACTGCTCAAACTTCATACAAGCACGCTTTCGAAGATTACTTACCTAAGCATTGGCAACACACTGTAGGTGTTTCTATCCGTTTCGGAGGAAAAGACACTGATGGTGATGGTATCTACGACAAAGACGATGCATGTCCAGACGTTCCTGGTTTAGAAGAATTCAACGGATGTCCAGATTCTGACAGTGATGGAATCGAAGATGCAAAAGATGATTGTCCAAACGAAGCTGGTTTAGCTGAGTTTAACGGTTGCCCAGATGCTGATAGCGATGGTGTAGCTGACAAAGATGATGATTGTCCAAACGTTGCTGGATTAAAAGAACTAAATGGTTGTCCAGATGCTGATAGCGATGGTATTGCTGATAAAGATGATAAGTGTCCAAACGAAGCAGGTCCTGCTGCTAACGGTGGATGCCCTTGGCCAGATACTGATGGTGACGGTGTATTAGATAAAGATGATCAATGTCCAAACGTAAAAGGAACTGTTGCTAACAACGGATGTCCAGAAATTTCGGAAGAAGTTGTTAAGTCTTTAAATACTTACGCTAGAGACATCTTATTCGATACTGGAAAAGATTCATTCAAAGAAGGTACTGATGAAGTGTTACAAGCAATGGTAACAATCTTTAAAGAATACCCAAGAGCTCAATTCTCTATTGACGGACACACTGATAGTGTAGGTCGTGCAAGTACTAACCAGTTATTATCTGAAAGAAGAGCGAATGCAGTAAGAGATTATTTAATCTCTAACGGAATTGCTGCTGACAGATTAACTGCTGCAGGATATGGAGAAGACAAACCAATCGACACAAACAAAACTAGATCTGGTAGAGCTAACAACAGACGTGTTGAAGTGAACTTAGTGAAAAACTAAAAAGTTCTAAAAGTATATAAAGAAAACGCTCCGATTATCGGGGCGTTTTTTATTTTTATACAATGAGAACATTTCTAGATGACGTAATTGAAGATCTACTCAAGAAACAGTATGATATATCTGCGTTGTCATTTGTTTTACCTAGTAAGCGAGCAGGTATACACCTAAAAAGAGCTATAGCTAAACAGGTAAATCAAACGGTATTCTCACCTGAGATATATGCCATCGAAGAATTTATTGAACTTGTCTCAGATCTTCAATATGCTTCGAATTCAGAATTACTATTCGAATTCTATGAAGTCTATTTAAATCATACGCCCAAAACTCATATTGAATCCTTTGATAAGTTTTCAAAATGGGCTCAAATATTACTACAGGATTTCAATGAGATCGATCGCTATCTCATTCCACCGCGAAAGGTTTTCGAATATCTAACGGCAATAAAAGAGATCGAACATCAACACTGGTCATTAGATGAAGCACCCACAGAATACATAAAAAATTATTTAGAGTTTTGGAGTCGCTTAAAACTATATTATGACCAGCTAAAACAAAACCTGCGATCAAAGGGTAAGGGCTATCAAGGAATGGTCTATCGCGAGGCCGTTGAAAACATAGAACAATACATGGCGACCCATGACCAAAACACGTTTGTGTTTGTTGGATTCAATGCGCTCAATACTGCTGAAGAATTTTTAATTCAGGAATTATTACAACAAGATTTAGCACTTATCTATTGGGATATCGACCAAACATTTATTAAAAATCACATCCATGATGCTGGCCTATTCACTCGAAAGCACAAAGCTAATTGGACCTATTTTAAGACGCAACCATTTAATTGGATTAGCGATCATTACAGGAACCCTAAAGAAATTCAGGTCATTGGTGTTCCAAAAAATATCAGTCAGATTAAATATGTCGGTGAACTTTTAGATCAAATCCTCAACGAGCATGGTGACCTTTCTAATACCGCTGTAGTTCTTGGTGATGAAACATTACTATTGCCATTACTTAATTCTATTCCTGAATCAGTTTCAGCAGTAAATATTACCATGGGTTTACCACTTAAAGTAGTGCCTTTGGCAACCCTTTTTGAATTGTTGTTTGAGCTACATAAACGTCCTTCAACATCAATCTATTATAAGGATGTAATTAAGATTTTGTCACATCAATTCATAAGTCAAGCTTTTAACAATTCAAACGGAGAAGACACAGAACCTATTATAACACATATTCAAAAAAATAACATTATCTATTTAACATTGGATCAGCTACAGGTGTTAGATGAAGATCATAAGGATATATTAGAATTATTATTCGGATCGTGGAATAATAGTGCGAATACAGCTATCGGTAATTCTTTGGTAATAATTAAATTCATAAAAAAAGTATTAGACAGTCATAAAGAACGCAATAAACTAGCCTTAGAGTATTTATATCGTTTCAATCAAATCTTTAACACCTTAGAACAGCTCAACCAGTCGTTCTCTCATATAAACTCGGTTCAAATATTACATGGCATCTATAAGGAACTACTTAAGTCTGAAACTTTAGATTTTCAAGGTGAACCCTTACGAGGTCTGCAAATTATGGGAATGCTCGAATCTCGAGTTCTAGATTTTGATCGTGTGATTTTAACCTCTGTAAATGAGGGTATTTTACCCGCTGGAAAAAGTAATAATTCCTTTATTCCATTTGATGTAAAAATTGAAAACCAATTACCAACTTACAAAGAGAAAGATGCTGTTTACACCTATCATTTCTATAGGCTTTTACAACGCACAAAACAGGCTTACATCTTGTACAATACGGAACCTGATGTACTTCAAGGCAGTGAAAAGAGTAGATTCATCACGCAGCTCGAAATTGAAGGTATTCATGATATTAAACACGTCATTGTAACGCCTAAGGTGCCTAAAATAGAGTCTAAACCAATTCGTGTCAAAAAAACAGCTGCTGTGATTGATGCCTTAGATCACATTGCACTTAAAGGGTTTTCGCCTTCGTCGCTGACCAATTATATTCGAAATCCGATGGATTTCTATTATGAAAAAGTGCTTGGGATAAAACAATATGATGACGTTGAAGAACGTGTGGCCTACAACACATTAGGTACGGTTATTCATAATACCCTAGAAGATTTTTATAAACCCTTAACGGGACAACAACTAAACGTCACTCATATCAAGACCATGAAACCCCTGATCCATTCTACGATAGAGAAGCATTTTGAAATCGAATTAAAGAACGGTCATATTAAGAAAGGAAAAAATCTTATCATATTTGAAATCGCAAAACGCTATGTCTCTAATTTTCTGGATTTAGAGTTAAGTGAACTTGAGCAAGGTAATACTATTGAAATTGTGGCAATAGAAGAAACTGCCAATGCCACTTTGGTTATTGATAAACTTGAAAAACATGTCAATCTCACAGGGAAAGTGGATCGTGTAGATCGTTATAATGGTACTTTGAGAGTTATAGACTATAAAACTGGACGCGTGGATCAAGGCAAAGTAGAAATTGTAAATTGGGAAGATCTAACAACCGACTATACAAAATACAGTAAGAGTTTTCAGGTATTAATGTATTGCTATATGATGCACAAATCGAACGCGATCACGCTGCCCGTTGAAGGTGGAATCTATTCATTTAGAAATTTAAGTTCGGGATTATTGAAATTTGCTAAAAAACCAGCATCAAGAAGCAAAACTAAGGATATGACCATTTCCGAAGCGACTTTAGAAAATTTCGAACGAGAACTCAAAGGTTTAATCTCAGAGCTTTTCGATTCACGGATCGATTTTATTGCTAAAGACCTAGAATCATGAATTTAAATAATCAAATACTACATAGAACAGGTAATAAACCCATCGTTTATGATCTCTTTTTTGAAGCAAACTCGAAACCGAAACCTTTGGTCGTTTTTTGTCATGGTTATAAAGGATTTAAAGATTGGGGTGCCTGGAATCTAGTAGCTGAAACGTTTGCCGCGGAAGGGTTTTTCTTTTTAAAGTTTAACTTTTCACATAATGGTGGAACTGTTGACAACCCTATTGACTTTCCAGATCTCAATGCCTTTGCAGAAAACAACTATAGTAAAGAGTTAAACGATCTTGATGACATTCTTAATCTTGTGACTGATCCTGAATTTGAGTTTGCTGACGATATTGACGCATCAAATATTTCATTAATAGGCCACTCCAGAGGAGGTGGAATATGTATTCTGAAAACAGCGCAAGATGATCGTATTACAAAACTCATTACTTGGGCTAGTGTAAGTGATTATTCTGTACGTTTTGGTTCGGATGAAAGTATTGAAGAATGGAAAAAGAATGGTGTCAAGTATGTGATCAACGGACGAACAAAACAGCAAATGCCCCATCATTACCAGTTCTATGAAGATTTTTTAGCCAATTCTGAAAACTTAAACATCCCAAATGCGGTTAAAGTACTCTCGGTTCCAACTTTAGTGATTCATGCTAAAGGAGATGACGCTGTTAAGTTTTCCGAGGCAGAATCAATCGCAAGTTTAAATTCAAGTGTCCAATTATACCCAATTGAAGGATCTAATCATGTTTTTGATGCGAGTCATCCTTGGGCGCATAATGAAATGCCAGAAATCTTAGCCGCTGTAACAAAGAATTCGATCAGTTTTATTCAACAATAAACAAATTGAAGTGGAGCATATCGGAGTCGAACCGATGACCTCTACGCTGCCAGCGTAGCGCTCTAGCCAGCTGAGCTAATGCCCCATTTATTTTAATCCGGATAAGACCAAGACAGGCATGGTCGAAATGTGGAAATCTTTCTTTAATATGATATTGCTTTCCCAAAGCTTAGCAAAGAAACCACGCTTACGTCTCACAACACAAAGTAAGTCTGGCTTATTTTCCTTGTAATGTTCTAGTACACCTTGATATGTAGTAGCGTTTTCTGAATAGGTTTTATTGGTGATCATTGCTGTCAGATCCTCGTTAAGGTCAAAATCTCCGTCATTGTGATACGACGTTTTCACCAACAGAATATTTAGCACTGACTTGAATTGATCCTTAATTGATTTAAGCGGGTTTAAAGCCTTATCGTTTTTAATGACTGCCGACTTCATCGCTAAAAGAATCTTCACAATTGGTTTGTATACATAGCCCTCAGGAACAATCAATGCAGGAATATTGGTTTGTTTAACGATCTTTCCTGAAGTCTTGCCAAGATAGACCTCTTCTTTGATTGAATTAGTTCTTGGCTCAAGAACTATAAGGTCTATATCAAGCTCTTCACATACTAATTCAATGGTTTTAATAAGCTTACCTTTAAATGTTTTAACGATCACCTCAACACCGCGCTGATCAATCTTATCTACATGACTATTTAAAAATTCTAAACTTTCACGCTCTAAAATATGATCCACCTTAATCATAGTGCCAGCCTTAGTATATACATTAAATATTTGAACGACATATACCTTGGCACCAAATGCTTTTGCAAAATCAACCGCATATTGCAAGTGACTTACAGCATTTTTTGAGGATCCTACAGGAACGAGAATAGACTTCATATTCAAAATTTTAAAAGTAAATTTGCATAAATTTTCGTAAAGGTAACTATTAATATGATACGTAAGGCAACTCTTCAGGATATCGATAGTATTATACCCATTACTAAAGCATGTGGGCAATATATGATTAGCAAGGGGATCTATCAATGGAATGACTATTATCCCAATAGAGCTGCTTTCGAAAATGATGTTGACCGCGATGAACTATACGTCATTGAAATAGACGGAAATGTTATTGGTTGTATTGTCATTTCCACCCTGAAAGATGACGAATATTTGGATGTAGATTGGATTACAACTAGTGACAACAGTATTTATGTCCACCGATTGGCTATTCATCCTAAATACCAAGGAAATGGTCTAGCGCAACAACTTATGGATTTCGCTGAAGATTGGGCACGTACCAATAAGTTTGAGTCCATTAGACTCGATACCTTTTCTAAGAACGAAAGAAATCAGAAGTTTTACGAACTTCGTGGCTATCAAAAACTATCCGATATTTATTTTCCGAAGCAAAGTGAATATCCATTTCACTGTTACGAACTATTGCTTTGAACACAGAAATAAATCTTAAAAATATCAACAAATTAGCAATCCCAGCCTTAATCGCAGGTGTTGCCGAACCTATACTATCACTCACCGATACTGCTATAATAGGTAATATTGAGGTCAATGCTGCCGAATCTTTAGCCGCTGTTGGTGTGGTAGGTACTTTTATTTCGATGTTGATTTGGGTTCTAGGGCAAACCAGAAGTGCCATCTCATCAATCGTATCACAGCATTTAGGAGCTGATCAACTAGATAAGGTGAAAAATCTACCTGCTCAGGCTATTTTTATTATCACCTCAGTAAGTATTTTAATCATCATCACCACATTGCCTTTTGCTTCACAGATCTTTAAACTTTACAACGCCTCAGATCTTATACTAGATTATAGCGTTGACTATTACCGCATACGTGTATTTGGCTTCCCATTTACATTATTTACTATTGCCGTTTTTGGTACGTTTAGAGGATTACAAAATACCTTCTATCCAATGATCATTGCTATTATAGGAACAATCGTAAATATTGTTTTAGACTTTATTTTGGTCTACGGAATAGAAGGATTTATTGAACCGATGTATATCAAAGGTGCTGCATGGGCAAGTGTTGTTGCGCAAATTACAATGGCCTTTACGGCGGGCATGTTCTTGCTTGCCAAGACAGATATTTCGCTTCGTATCACATTCCCATTTAATAAAGAGATCAAGAATTTTATACTCATGATCTTAAACCTATTTGTAAGAACAATAGCGCTCAATGCCACATTGTATTTCGCAACGCGCTTTGCAACATCTTATGGCACCGAATACATCGCTGCCTATACAATCGCTATCAACTTGTGGTTCTTAGGTGCATTTATTATTGACGGATATGCTAGTGCTGGTAATATCCTGTCTGGAAAATTTCTAGGCGCAAAAAATTACAAAAAATTAGTGGAGTTAAGTCGGTTTTTAATGAAATGTGGTATTGGTGTTGGAATTATCCTTTTCATCGTTGGTCTATTATCTTACAATTTTATTGGCGCTGTATTTACCAAAGATCAGGCTGTACTTACCGAATTTTATAAGATCTTTTGGATTGTAATGGCAATGCAGCCGTTCTGCGCATTAGCTTTCATTTATGACGGTATATTTAAAGGGATGGGTAAGATGAAATTTCTTCGAAACTTATTACTTCTATCTACAGTACTGGTATTTATTCCAATATTATTTTTACTAGATAGTTTTGACCTTAAACTTTACGCTGTTTTTATTGCCTTAACCTTATGGATAATAGCGAGAGGAATTCCTTTAATCATAAAATTTAGACAACTGTTTTTGTCCCTTTCGCAAAAGACGTAACTTTGACCGATAACGAGAAGAATTAATATGCATTTGCTATTTATTTTTTTACAGGAAGAACCAAAAGATACTGGATATGAAATTGGTTATGCCATTGGTCAAAACCTTCCATATGTCATCTTTATAGTTTTTGCATACTTTATATTTCGTTATTTTAAAAACAAATCAAAAGATTAGCTCATGGATTTCATGTCATTTTTAAGTGGAAACGGATTGTTCCTAATTTTAGGAATTGTACTAGTAGTAGTGTATTTTGTAAACCGAAATAAACGTAGATAATGAGTAACATCCGAATTACGAAGCAGTTTTCATTCGAAACTGGTCATGCACTTTATGGTTATGATGGTAAATGTAAAAATGTGCATGGTCACAGTTATCGCCTAGACGTCACGGTTATTGGTCAGCCGATTGCAGATACGTCTAATGTGAAATACGGAATGGTAATTGATTTCGGTGATCTAAAAAAAATCGTAAAAGAAGAAATTGTTGATGTATTCGATCATGCTACCGTATTCAATAAAAATACACCGCATGTTGAACTGGCGAATGAATTGAAAAATCGTGGACATAATGTAATCCTTGCTGATTACCAGCCAACAAGCGAAATGATGGTCATCGATTTTGCACAAAAGATTAAAAAACGACTCCCTGAGACGATTCAGTTACATTCTTTAAAATTACAAGAAACAGCGACCTCTTATGCGGAATGGTTCGCTTCAGATAATGACTAATCCTACATACATAGATGTTCCTGAGGGTAAGAAGATTTATTTTGCTTCCGATAATCATTTAGGCGCGCCTACTAATGAAGATTCTTTACCTCGTGAGAAGAAATTTGTGGCCTGGTTGGACCATGTAAAAGATGATGCTGCTGCTATTTTTTTATTAGGTGATTTATTCGATTTTTGGTTCGAATACAAAAAAGTAGTACCTAAAGGATTTGTAAGAACTTTGGGGAAACTCGCAGAGATTAGCGATTCTGGAATTCCAATCTATTTTTTTGTTGGCAATCATGATTTATGGATGAATGGCTATTTTCAAGACGAACTAGGTATCCCAGTATTTCACAACCCACAAGAATTCTTATTCAATAAAACCTCATTTTTTATTGCACACGGTGATGGCTTAGGACCTTACGATAAAGGCTATAAGCGAATGAAAAAAGTATTTACTAATCCAATATTTAAGTGGTTGTTCAGGTGGTTACATCCAGATATTGGCGTTCGAATCGCACAATACCTTTCGGTTAAAAATAAACTTATCTCAGGTGAACACGATGCCAATTTTTTAGGCGAAGATAAAGAATGGTTAATACTATATAGCAAATCAAAATTGGAAGAAGATCATCGCGATTATTTTGTTTACGGTCATCGTCACTTACCAATGGAATTTGAACTTTCAGAACGCTCGAAGTATGTCAATTTAGGTGATTGGATCCAATACTACACATATGGTGTCTTTGATGGAACAAATTTCGAATTAAAGACTTTCAAAGACTAATCATCTTCTTTTTCATGGGCTTTTAGATCTTTAGTCAGATCTAGCTTAGGAAATGACGGCAATACAACACCTGTCATTAATACGGTATAGATCGTCATTACACCGCCAAAAACAACTGCGTTTATAGTCCCTAAATATTTAGCGGCCAATCCACTTTCAAAAGCACCTAATTCATTAGATGAACCTACAAACATAGAGTTTACAGAAGCCACTCGCCCACGCATATGGTCTGGTGTTTTAAGTTGGAGTATCGTTTGACGAATAACCATTGACACGCCATCAGTTACACCACTTAAGAAGAGCGCTACAAGTGAAATAGTAAAGACAGACGATAAGCCAAAGGTGATAATACAAACTCCAAATCCAAATACCGCAGTCAGTAGCTTCAATCCTGCATTTTTACTTATAGGAATATATGCTGTAATCAGCATGGTCAAGAATGCGCCTACAGCCGGAGCAGCGCGTAAAATCCCGAACCCTTCAGAACCCACTTTAAGAATGTCTTGTGCAAAAACTGGTAAAAGCGCTATTGCACCGCCAAAAAGAACGGCGATCATATCTAATGTTAAGGCACCCAATATCGCTTTAGTCTTAAATACAAACTTTACACCTTCTTTTAAACTATCAAAAACGGGCTCTCCAATTTTCGGATTTAAGATTGGTTTCTTTCTAATTTGAGTCAGTACCAATAGTGCGAACATAACTAAGCCGAATACAATACATAATGACCATTGTACACCAATCCAGTTGATTGAAAATCCCGCAAACGCTGGTCCTAAAACTGTAGCCATTTGCCAAGTTGAGCTATTCCATGTCGCTGCATTTGGATAGATTTTTTTCGGAACGATTAAGGCCACTAATGAAAAAATAGTAGGTCCAAAAAAGGATCTTAAAAACCCACCAAAGAATACCAAAGCATAAATTCCTATTAATATCCGGTTGGTCGGCCAATCACCAACTAACTCAGGTGTAGTAAGCAAGAATAAGCCTAAACTTATTAAAGAAAAAGCTGCAATACATATCCCTAATAGATTTCGTTTTTCACGTTGGTCAACTATATGTCCAGCGAACAATGCCATGGTAAAGGCCGGAATGATCTCCATGAGTCCAATAAGTCCCAACGACCACGGATCCTTAGTTAAGGAATACACTTGCCATTCGATGATAATAAATTGCATAGACCATCCAAAAACTAAAGCAAAACGGAGTATCAAGAAAATATTGAATTCTCTATAACGAAGTGCAGCGTATGGATCTTGCTTAGACATGCTTATACTTTGATATCTCTCAATTTTAACTGTAGACTTACATTACCTTGCCAGTGATTTTCATCTATTGAATATGCCGCATTAAAGGCTTGTTTATTTTTGATTAGATCTAATTTCTTGCCTAAATTAAAACCAATTCCGGCTATTGATTGATCATTTGATGTAAGCGTAAGTCTTAAATGTTTGTCGTCTTCACCAATGCATTTGCCATAGCCGCTGTCTCGCAAGTTCTCTGTCATGAATACAGGTGTCATATTGCCTGGACCAAACGGCGCAAATTGTTTTAAAATCCTATAAAATTTAGGCGTAATAACCTCAAATGGAATTTGCGCATCTATGTGGATTTCTGGCGTTAATAGATGCTTATCTATAGTGGTTGACACATAGGTTTCAAAAGCTGTTTTGAAAGCCTGATAATTTTTTTCCTTTAATGTTAGTCCGGCAGCGTATTTGTGCCCGCCGAACTGTTCAATATGTTCACTACATGCTTCAAGAGCATTGTATACATCAAAGCCTTTCACGGATCGTGCCGATGCAGCTAATTTATCACCACTTTTCGTGAATACTAATGTAGGTCTATAATAGGTTTCCGTTAAACGGGAAGCAACAATTCCAATAACACCTTTATGCCATGACGGATCATAAACCACTGTGGTAAACCGATCTTCTTCTTTTAGATCTTTAATTTGAGCTAAAGCTTCCTTGGTGATGGAACGATCAGCTTCTCTTCGATCCATATTGAATGTTTCGATCTCACGTGCATAACTCTGTGCTTCTACAAGATTCGTCTCAGTGAGAAGGCTTACAGCATAGTTGCCATGCTTCATTCGTCCGGCAGCATTGATTCGCGGTGCTACAATAAAAACGACATCTGTTATGGTTAAATCTTTCTTCTTTACCTGATCAATTATAGCTTTTATTCCAGGGCGTGGGCGTGTATTAATGACCTGTAATCCAAAATAAGCTAAGGCACGATTTTCTCCTGTAATTGGTACAATATCGGCACCTATTGCCGTAGCAACAAGGTCAAGATACTCCCCAAGATCCTGAAACGTTTCTCCATGTTTAGATGCTAAAGCTTGAACAAGTTTAAAACCAACACCGCAACCACACAATTCTTTATAAGGGTATTCGCAGTCATCGCGTTTAGGATCTAAAACAGCTTTGGCCTTGGGTAGTTTTGAGCCTGGTCTGTGATGGTCACAAATAATAAAATCAATGCCTTTTTCCTTAGCATAACTTACCTTATCGAGAGCTTTTATGCCACAGTCAAGTGCGATAATCAACGTAAAGTCGTTATCATGTGCAAAGTCGATGCCTTTAAAAGAAACCCCATAACCCTCATCGTAGCGATCGGGAATATATGTTGCAATATGATCGGTTCGTGTTCTTAAGTAAGAGGACATTAAAGCAACAGAAGTTGTGCCATCGACGTCATAATCACCATAGACTAGAATATTTTCGTTGGCTGTTATTGCTGATTCAATACGCTTGACTGCTAGATCCATGTCCTTCATTAAGAACGGATCATGAAGATCATCAACACTTGGTCTAAAAAATGATTTTGCATCATTAAAAGTTTCAATACCTCTTTGAACTAATAAAGATGCGACAAAGGAATCCACCTGAAGTTCTTTTGCTAAATCAGCAACAGCTTTAGGGTTAGGTTTTGGTTTGATTGTCCAACGCATGCACTAATATAGAAAATTTTCGCTACACATTGTGATAGTGAATGGATGTTTTTACCTCAGCAAATCTTCTAAACATTTCCATGACACCACAATATTTTTCTATAGATAAATCTACAGCCTTTTTGATTTTATCTTCATCAAGTCCATCACCATAAAAGTGATATTCTACAGAAACAGTATGATAATATTTAGGATGCTCATCAGTTAGTTCGCCGTAAGTGTCGATTCGAAAATCTGAAAATGGGACTTTCATCTTCTTTAATATAGAAACTACATCCAACCCAGAACAACCTGCTAATGACGAAAGCATCATCGCCTTTGGCCTTAAACCAGAATTGTATCCACCGTGTTCCTGTGATGTATCCATCAGCAACGTTTTTCCACTCGGATTATCAGAATCAAATTGTAAGTTCCCTTTCCAATGCGTGACTACTTTATCAGACATATCTAGATATTTTTTCGTTTCTTGTTAACTCAAAAATACCATTAAAAAAACAAACCTATGGCATTAGTTACACCATTATCTCCAGAGCACGATCCAGAAACAAAAGAACTTGCTGAATTCTTTAATGAAACCCTTGGATTTTGCCCAAATTCTGTACTCACAATGCAGCGCAGACCAGCAATCTCAAAAGCATTCATCAACCTCAACAAAGCTGTTATGGCTAACGAAGGACGCGTGACTTCAGCATTAAAACGTATGATTGCCTGGGTATCAAGTAACTCTACTGGTTGTCGTTATTGTCAAGCGCACGCCATTCGCGCAGCTGAACGCTACGGCGCCGAACAAGAACAATTAGATAATATTTGGGAGTATCGTACGCATCCCGCTTTTTCTGATGCAGAACGCGCTGCGCTGGATTTTAGCTTAGCAGCTTCTCTCGTTCCAAATGCAGTGAATGCAGACATCAAAAAACGTCTATATGAGCATTGGGATGAAGGAGAAATTGTTGAGATGCTGGGTGTAATTTCACTTTTCGGATATTTGAACCGCTGGAATGATTCTATGGGCACTACTATGGAAGAAGGCGCGATTGATAGTGGAAATCAATATTTAGGTAAACACGGATTTGAAGTAGGCAAACACGACGGATCACAATATTAATTCATGGAAGATTTATTTTGTCCGAATTGCAAAGAATCGATATCTAGAATAGAATTCGAATGCTCAAATTGCAAGTTTCCTTTGTCTGGTTCAGAAAAGGAAAAAGCGATTTTCATTGGTCGTCAAATTTCAAATCGATCAAAAATTGATGATGCAAAGACGTCACAAAACAAGGTTAGGATCATTTTATACATAATTGGAGGTTTTCAATTATTGAATGCCCTAATTGGAATACTTAATGGATTTGATGCTAGCAGCTATCTGTTTTATTTGATTTTAGGCTCAATCTTTATTGTATTTGGCTATTTATCCCCTAAAAAACCTTTAGTTTTTATTTCATTGGCCTTGATCCTACTACTTGGCTATTATGCGTTTTTATATAGTATAAGTCCGAGATATCTTACCCAAGGTCTGATATGGAAAATTGTTTCTGTATCGTTTTTGGCTTATGGATTGGTAAAATCTTTAGAAGAGCGACAATTAAAAAAACAAAACAAATTTCTAAATTAAACTTCAAAAGAAACTTTAGGTATTTAAATTCTTGTCTATATTTGTTATCGTAAATGAACAAAACAATAGTACATATCGCACCAAAATCACTGATGTATCAGTGGGATTATCGAGGAATTAGCGAAGAATTTTCTCGGTCTAGGGCGTTATGTATCTATTTTTAATTATGAATTAAACTGATTTAAACAGAAAAATTATAAAAAGAGAACAGCGTCCAAAGTATTGGGCGCTTTTTTTGTGAATAAATTTTAAAATTTTGAAACTGAAATTTAAAAGTTAAACCATATCGTATTTGAAGAGTAAGCAATTGATGCACAAACACTTGCAAAAGACCTCAAATATCTGCACAAACGCGGACAGGAACATCCATGCAAAAAATCAACTTAACTATTTGATTTTCAATATATTAAATTAAATAAATTGTTTGGATTTTAAAAAATAGTTTTCATCTTTGCATCGCAGAATTAATACTAATAGCTGCATTAAATAAATAACAATAATAACAGAAGCCATGCTAAAACGTACAGCAGTATTTCAAATTATGATGAATGACATCGCATCATTCATGTGGCTTCGGAACTTTCTGTAATTCTTTTCCAGACAGGATCCGAAGCAAATCAAAACTGTTTCGGATTTTTTATTCCCGACAACTTCGAATAAAACCATCTGATCAGTTTTAATGTCGCAAATAGAATGTGACGATTAAAACAATAATAACCTTTAAAAAGGAAAATAATGGAAACGAATTTAAATAACCTATATCTGTTTAGAGCACTCGATGCTTATCCATATGAATTGGAAAAGGCTGTTGAAGCGTTGAACTACGCACTAAGCTATGATCCTGAAAATGCAAAAGCCTTGCATTTAATGGCCAAGATCTGTGATGAGCAATTGAATGACTTCAATGCAGCCAAAGACTTTTACGAAAGAGCTTTAGCAAGCCGTATGGACATCCCAGATTTATATCCTGATTACATCAGATTTTTGATCAATAATGATGCGCCGGAAGAAGCACAGAGGCTTATTGACTTCGCAAAATCCGTTAGAGGTATTGATAAAGCAGGTATCGCAATTGTACAGGCTCAGTTGTTTGAAAGCCTAAATCAATTTAGCGAGGCTGAAAAGGCCGTAAAAGAAGCAAAGCAGCTTGCACTGAATGAAGGATTCATCAGTTTTGCAGACACTATGCTATCGCGTTTAAAGCGCAAGCGTAAAGTTCAAGAAAACGAAAAACGAGTCCAGGAACATCAATCGAAAAAAGAGGAAGAAGCCAATAAAACGAATTGGTTTCAAAATCGATTGAATAGTTTGTTGTAATTATTCCCCTGTTCATCTTTCAGGGGAATTCATGAGGTTTAATTAGAGTGTTTATAGTGTAACGGCTCGCACGAGAGGTATGTCCTCTAAGATCAAGTTCGACCCTTGATGAACACTCAACCGTGAACAGTTGCTAATTTGGTTAATGCACTGAGATAGTTATCTCGGTGCATTTTTTTGACATCTAATTACACTCACTTATTCAAAAATGGAATTTAACTCAGTCAAAAGATGAGTTCACTCAATTGATATTTTTAAAACGTATAGGTCCTAATAGTTTTGAATAAATCTAATCCTCTAGATATGAAAACTATTCCTCGCTATTACATCATTATACTTTTACTCTTCGGTATCAACGCGATCACAAACGCACAAAACGGTAAAGTAAAAGGCATACTTACCTCACCTGAAGATGGACTTCCTTTACCTGGAGTATCCGTAATTATTAAAGGCACGACGGTAGGCACGCAAACAGATTTCGATGGTGAATACAGTATTACTTGCGATGTTGGCGATACGCTAGTATTCAGTTTTATTGGGATGCAAACACGTGAGGTTATTGTAACGGAACAAATGTTCAGTATCAAAAACAACAACTTCAAAATTGACTACTTCAAAGTGGCTATAATTAAAAGTGATGCCTATAAAAAAGCATTAGAATCACAGAGCGATTTAAAATTAAAAATAAAAAGTATAGACGACGGAAAAGATGCAACCTATAAGAACTATTATGACGTATATAGAATTAAAGATTTCAATTTCGAAAAGGACAGTGTCAACATCACCTATTTTGACCCTGACATTTTTTATGAAATACGAACAAGCTCGATGCTGGGTATTCAATTTGTTCGTAATCAGAACCTTCCAAAGCTGCAATCTACATTTTCACAAGGTGCCTCTAGCAGTGGCGTCTTAAGTTTTCAAGGTCCAGAAACTGGAAATATTTTTTCTTATGGGCCAAGACTAGATAATCTTCAATTTGATGGAAGCAATTACCCTTATGACATTAACGGTAGACCTGTTCCTTTTGGAAGTGGCCAAGGAGCTCGTTTAAGCGCATACGATAATTCAATTATTGAACCCTCGGTAATTTCCTCAAACACTGTTAATCTTAGTCTTTCAACGGACGAAAAATTACTAGAGTTCGGATATAACAATCAATCAAATCGCGATCTCTTTAATCAAGAACGACGTAGTAGTAACTTCTTCGATATCCATTTTAAATCATTAAATAAATATAAAACGCGTACAAACTGGTCTGGCTTAGTGAAATACGGAAAAATTATAGATAGACAGCCGAATATTAATGGATTCATCAACAACGTACTTTTAAATTCGTGGGCTACTCCAGCCAGCTTTAGCAATAGTCAAGGGTACTTACTAAATGGGAGTCAGCGTCGATTTTCTGAGCAATTCAATAACCCATATTGGTTGCTAAACACCAATAGAAACAATGAAGAAAACCAAAGCTTTTTAGGATCTGTAAAAATTAAAAAATGGCTCAATGATAAGCTATCTATATTAGGGCAAGTTGATTTCAATCATACTAATGACGGGCAACGTTTTGCAGTTCCATTACATACTGCTGGATTCGACACTGGGTTTGCATCGGAAAAAGACATCCTAAGAAATGATCTTCGTATAGCCTTTCATTTAAATTATGAGAAGTGGTTTAATGATCTCCATTTTGAACTTAATTCTGTAGTACACTTCAACAACGAACTCATGAAATATCGATTCGATGAGCGTCGTGATTTTGCGTCAATTGTTTTTGAAGATCCTCAATTCTCCAATACCGAGAGACAAAAATTACATCGAAACAGTCTTACGCTTTCTAATAGTTTTATGGTAGACTTACATGAGCCAGAATTAGAAATAAAGCTCACCAATAATAGTTACCTGTCATCTATTCAAAATAATAAATTGTTCCTTCCGAACTTACAATTAAGACTTAAGGTGGACCACTTACTCGAGCTATATGATTTTAATCATATTGATCTCACGGCATCAACCTCTATGGCAATAAACGAACCTGATTTATTCTACAACAATAGAAGTCATAACAGTTTATTAATTACACCAATGGAAAGCCTCCAATTCACATCCAACAACGACCTATTTTTGAACAATTCAATCGGACTTGAGGAACTAAGAACAATTGAATTCGGTACGTCGATAGGATTCTCAACACATCCATTTAGGTTCGATTTTAATGCAAGTTATTATGATAGATTAACGAAAAATGCATTGTATCCTATTTTAGGCAACACCACTTTTGTTCTTGACAATGTAGGTGACATAAGTAACAAAGGGTTTGAACTTACGTTCAATACAGATATAAGTATCGATGACCATTTGAAATATTCGTCGCGAGTAGTATTTTCAAAATATCGCACGGAAGTTCTAAAACTTAATAACGAACAGAGTGCCATTCCTATCGCTGGATTTGCAACCGTATCAAAACAACTAATTGTAGGTGAACAGGCAGGCATTATTGTTGGTACGGCATATGAAAGAGATGGAAATAATAATCTAATTATAGGGGATGACGGATTTCCTTTGGTTGCAAACACAACTCAAATTATTGGTGATCCTGTACCAGACTATAATCTAGGTTTGGATAACACATTTAATTTCAAAGGATTTACACTGAATGTTCTGCTAGATATTCAAAAAGGCGGCAATGTCTGGAATGGCACTCAAAATACATTGAATTACCTTGGAACATCACAGCAGTCGGCTTCAGACCGATCAATAACAAACTTTATTTATCCTGGTGTTACGCTTCAAGGTGATGTTAACACGGTTCCCGTGGATTTTTATGCTGCTGAAAATGACATTTCACAGAATAGATTCGTTCGCTACGGTTATTCAGGAGTTGATGAAGATGCTATTGAAGATGGCCGTTATGTCAACTTGAGATCCATCAATTTATCATACAACTTTAAGCCTGATAAAAAAGATGCCTTTTTTAGAGAAGTTGACATTGTTATCTATGCAAATAACCTCTTGACCTGGACCAAATTTGATGGAGCTTCACCCTACAGCAATCTCTATGATGGCCCTTCTGCACAAGGACTTAATTTCTTCAATTTACCTATGACTACTGAAATCGGTTTCAAACTCGATATAAAACTTTAAATCATGAAAAAGACAGTTCAATATTTAGCATTCTTATGCATTTCATTTTTAATCCTAATATCACAAAGCGCATTTGATAAAGAAGATCAAGAAGCAAGCTCTATTGAAAAAATCTATGCACAAACGGATCGCCCGTTTTATTTTCCTGGAGAAACTGTATGGTTTAAAGCCTATCTCGTAAAAGAAAATAACACAGCCTCTCAAATGAGCGATATTGTCTATGCACAACTTATATCACCAAAAGGAGATGTTGTACGATCTCTTAAACTAGGCGTCAACGATGGTTCTGTTTATGGTGACTTTGTGATACCAGAATCGTGGGTCGGTGGTATTTATAAACTCAAACTTTTTACTAACTGGATGCGAAATTTTGGTGAGGACAATCTATTTACAAAGGATGTCATGATTCAGAAAATAGTTAAGCCGAATGTATTATTAAGACTAGATTTCGAAAAAGAAGGCTACGGTCAAAATAGTTTGGTTCGCGCATCATTCAATGCAAAAGATTTAAAAAACACACCATTACGAAATGTCCTCCTTAATTACACCGTATCTGTAAAAGGGGAACGCATCATTACTAATAGTATTAGCACTAATGCCGAAGGCGATGCAACGCCAGAGTTTACATTACCATCAGACCTTAAATCGGCCGATGTTGTGCTTAATGTTCGTGTCCCGTATAATGGTTCAATAGAGTCCATTTCAAGAGCAGTTCCTGTTGTACTTGACACTATTGATCTTCAATTTCTACCTGAAAGTGGTATGGTTGTCAGTGGCGCCGAAAATACCATAGCTTTCAAAGCCTTAAATGAATTCGGGAAACCTGTAGATGTTAGCGGTATTATCGTAAATAGTAAAGGCGACTCTATTACGTCCTTCTCAAGTTTTCATGATGGAATGGGTAAATTAACTTTGTCTGCAATACATGGCGTCGATTACCTTGCTAAAATAAAAGAACCATTCGAATCGCATCGTTTTATTCCACTTCCTGAGGTTTTTAAAAAAGGAACCCGTTTTTCAGTTCAAACTTCAGATAATCAAGCAATAATTACATTACATTCAACTGAAAAAGATGCCATTACACTAGAGGTATCTAGTGCCGATAAAAAGTTATTCGAAAAGCGCGTTTCCCCTAAGAAGAATCAGATCAAAATAAACACCAAAGGATTCCCAATGGGAATTACGAAATTCAGCTTCAAAGATGCGTTTGGATTTGTTTTAGCCGAACGATTAGTTTTTATAAATCCAACCCATAATTTAGACATATCACTTGAATTGGATAAAG
This sequence comes from Psychroserpens sp., assembly GCA_017643165.1. Taxonomy (GTDB): domain Bacteria; phylum Bacteroidota; class Bacteroidia; order Flavobacteriales; family Flavobacteriaceae; genus Psychroserpens. The sequence continues at coordinate 76,588 of JAEPNY010000001.1, forward strand.
AAGTTTACCAAACTAGAGAAAAAGTCAATCTAAAAATTCAAACTCTAGATCAAAATGGCAATCCATTACCCTCAAATTTATCCATAGCTGTTGCTGACAACAAACTGTTATCTTTTGCCGACGACAAGCAAGACCATATACTGTCCTATTTATTATTATCATCTGAATTGAACGGGAAAATACACGAACCTCATTTCTATTTTAACCCAGAAGAACCTAAATCAATTGAAGCTTTAGATTACCTCATACTTACGCATGGTTGGCGAAATTATGTTAGTATGCCAAAGTTAGATCTTGATACCGTTTCATTCTTGCCAGAACAAGGAAGTATTCAAACAGGTTCGGTTGTTGACCGCAATGATAATCCAATTGAAGCAAATCTCATTCTTATGGATCGTAAAGGCAGTAAGGTTTTAGACTTTAAAACTAAGCCTGATGGTACGTTTAGCTTTAAATACACTAATGATAACTATCTGTATTTGTTGGCTTATCGCGAAGATGGTCAAAAGCTTAAGATTAAAAAAAATCATATGGTACCATTTAACCCAAATATAAAACTAAGACGATCAGCCGTTAACAATCAAAACGTTAAGACCTATAAACAGAAAATTACTTCACCACGCGAGGTCGTAGAAGGTGCGGTTGCTGTGGCCTCGGTTTCCTTAGATGAGAATTTGTCCGAATTAGAATCTGTAGTTGTTACGGGATATAGAGGCGTGACACGTAACAGTTCGGTGACCTCATCTTTATCAACTGTTAGTTCAGAAGAGATTATTAGCGTTCCTATAAATTCTATCGATGAATTGCTACAAGGACGTGCAGCAGGCGTTAATATAGCTACGGCTTCTGGACAAGCAGGACAAAGTACAACCATAGTAATAAGAGGGAGAGCCAGCATTTCTGGTGATATAGAACCCTTATTCATAGTTGATGGTATTCCCGTAAGTCAAACTACATTTCGATCGCTAAATAGTTCAGAAGTGGAACATATAAGTGTATTGAAGGACGCGGCAGCAACAGCTATTTACGGAAATCTTGGTGCTGGAGGTGTGATTATTATATCAACCAAAAGTGGTGGACACATTAATAATTATAATAAGAAACGCTTAAACAATAAGCTGTTTTACAACTACACGATTGAATCATTTTACAATTATAACCCTTCAGGAATTCATGAGCCAAGACAATACTATGTTCCTAAATATATGGGAGATGAACTTCCTGAAGAGCGCACTGATTTCAGACAAACCATTTATTGGAATCCAGTTGTACAAACCGATGAAAATGGTTGTGCTGAACTTGAGTTTTATAACAGCGATGCCATAACGTCATTTAGCGTGACAGCAGAAGGTATTGGTTATAACGGCATGTTAGGAAGGCAAACCAAATCTTATGCTACAAAAAAACTATTTAACGTTGATTTTAAAGCGCCAAATTATATGGTCCTTGAAGATCTTGTTAAATTACCTATAACTCTTACTAACGAAAGCGACTCATTAATCAATGCTGAAATGGAAATTAAATTACCTGAGGGTTTAACGCTTTCCGAAGATTATCAGAAGAATTTCTCCATTGAAGCTAACGGCACAATAACCACCAATATTTCAGTCGTTCCAACCCAAACAATTAAAAATGGTCGTATTGAAATGCTAGTAAAATCGGAGGACTATAAAGATCAGGTAACCAAAAAAGTCACTGTTCTGAGCCCGTATTTTCCTGCGCGTACGTCAATTTCTGGAGCCAAATCAATTCAATTCAAATTCGATATTAAAAATAGCGTATCAGGCAGTATACGCGCTGATCTTAACATTTATACCAATGTTGTTGGTGATGTCATGGATGGTATAGAATCATTGATAAGAGAACCATATGGTTGCTTCGAACAAACTTCATCTGCAACCTATCCCAATATTATGGTTCTGAAATATCTAAGAGCTACAAATAAAATTAACCCTGAAGTTGAAGAAAAAGCTTTGGCTTTTATAGCAAAAGGTTACAGGCGACTTAAAGGATTTGAAACAAAGGAAGACGGATTTGAATGGTTTGGTAGAACACCGCCTCATGAAACGCTAACAGCATTCGGTTTAATGGAATTCACAGAAATGCAAGACGTCTATCCAAAAGTTAGTCAAAAGATGATCGATAGAACCAAAAGATGGTTACTGAGCCGCAGAAACGGAACTGGTGGGTATTATAAAAGCACAAAAGGATATACTAGTTTTACAAAGTCGCCCGAAAGTGTCGCTAATGCCTACATCGTTTATGCACTGTCGTCAGTTGGTGTAAAAAATGAAATCAATCTTGAGTATGAAACCGCATATAAAGAAGCGATGCAGAGCAATGACACCTATAGAATGGCTTTAATGGCACTTGCCAGCCATAGTCGTAAAAACTATCCGAATCGAGATTTGTTATTAAAGAAAATAAAACAATCCGTTACGATTAACGGCTTTGATAATTTGCCTGTAGAACATACGGTAGTCAATTCATATGGCAACTCTAAACATATAGAAACCGTTGCTTTCACACTGTTGGCTTTAATGACAGAATCAGATGAAAACAAATCGCTCATAACTCAAGGGATTGAACAACTTCTAAACCTCAGAAAATACAATAGATTTGGGTCTACGCAGGCCACAGCAATGGCATTAAAAGCACTTATTTATTATGCACAACTTCAAAGTGAAATTACGCTTAATGATAATGATATCGTTGAATTTATCATAAATGGTCATTCCGTAACTCAAAAATTATATTTGGATGATACAGGTAAGATCAAAATTGATAATATAAACCAATATTTTTCCGAAGGTGAACAGCTCGTGGAAGTTAAATTTTATAATTCTAAGTCCTCATTCCCATATTGTTTAACGGTGGACTGGGATAGTTATATCCCAGAATCTTCACCCAACACTTTTGTGGATCTTGAAACCACAATCAAAAAATCAACTTGTGTTGTGGGCGATAATGTATCTATGACCATTGCTGTTTCAAATGAGAAATCCTATGCTCTAGGAATGGTGACCAGCATTATTGGAATGCCTTCAGGAACCACTGCCCAACCATGGCAACTAAAACAGTTATTAGAAACAGAGCAAATCGCTTACTACGAAGTATTTGATAATTATCTAGTGTTTTACTGGCGAAACTTTGAGCCTTTGGAAACTAAACAATTAAGGCTGGATCTAAAAGCTGATATCGCTGGAACATATAAAGCACCAGCAAGTACCGCATACTTGTATTATGGTGACGAATTCAAAGTATGGAAATCCGGAACTGAAGTACAGATAAATAATTGAAACGATTGATGGTTAGATGAAGCTGGTTTCAGTTCTTAAATACGTCAGATTTTTTCTGGCGTATTTTTATTTCTTGCCACCAACTATAATTACGATCTCGCCTTTAGGTGGTTTATTCGTATAGTAATCTAAAACTGTTTTCGCCGATCCTCTGATTGTCTCTTCATAAAGTTTAGTCAGTTCTCGTGATACCGAAACTTGTCTGTCCTCACCAAAGAACTCACAAAAATTGGTGAGCGTTTTGATCAACTTGTGTGGGCTTTCGTAAAATATCATGGTTCTGGGTTCTTCAGCTAGTAACTTTAATCGCGTTTGACGCCCTTTTTTAACTGGAAGAAAGCCTTCGAATACGAATTTATCATTAGGCAACCCTGAATTAACCAATGCAGGAACAAATGCCGTTGCTCCCGGTAAACATTCAACCTCGATAGAATGTTCTACACAAGCTCTAGTCAATAAAAATCCTGGGTCAGATATAGCGGGTGTACCAGCGTCGCTAATTAACGCAATTGTCATTCCTCCCTTTAATTTTTGTATGAGCCCATCCACCATTTTATGCTCGTTATGCATATGGTGACTTTGCATTGGTGTGCTAATCTCAAAATGCTTTAGTAGCTTGCCCGATGTACGCGTATCTTCAGCTAAAATCAAATCAGATTCGTTCAAAACTTCAACAGCTCTAAAGGTCATGTCCTTAAGATTTCCTATGGGCGTTGGAACGATAAATAGTTTACTCATTTGTAAGCGAATTCAGTTCAAATTTACGATGTTTTACCTTATTTTAACGCAACCTTTTACGATATTTATCGTCTTGAAAGAAACCAACCTATGATAAGAAAACTACTGTCTCTTCTTTGTTTTATTGTCATCTCCGGAAATGCTATAAGCCAAACAACTGATCTTTCTATCGTTGCTCAAGCTCAAGACTTATCTGGATCAGATATATCACAGGTGGCCATTTTTCAGGATTTCCAGTATGTAGTAACAATTATTAACTCAGGCAACGCAGTTTCTGATGCTTCGTTCGAAATCACGATGGATAATGAACTTATCAATCTAACATTAGACGGAATTTCTTCACAAAATAACAATGGTGGAGCCAGTGATGCCTCTAACTTACAATTAGCGGGAAGTGTTCTCACGGGAACCATTGCTACTCTTCCTGCTGATTCAAGCGTCGATATCCTCATCCTAGTTACAGCACCAATTAATATTGGCGGAATCGCCATCAATGCGATTATTTCTGCACCTGATGGCACGACCGATACCAATACTTCAAATAACCAATCATTAATCTCTATCGATGTTATTGACGTACCTATAGATTTTTCCATTACGCATAGTCAAATCACACCTACAGAAGGTACTCCAATTGCTGCATGGAATGATACAGTAACCTATCAATTCACCATAACTAATAATAGTTCTATTGATTATCCTTTAAGTGAATTCAGTGCTAACTTAGAACTCATTTCCGATTTAGCATTTGGAAGACCAAATGTTCGACTCGAATCTATTAATTGTATCAGTTCTTCTAATGGTACGGAGTGTCCAGACTTCCCGTCTCCATCAGGACAGATTGTATCCATTAGCGGTGATCAAGACATGTTTCAATATGGAACACCTCATCTGTTTACTTCTGGTGGCTCAATAACGGTAGAAATGGTATATCGTTATTTAGATCCTTCCTGCGGAACGGAAACCGGTACGCTATTCGTTGCTAGTTTAATTCGACTAGAGCTTTTTGGAAATCAAACGAATGAGTCGTCTAGTGTTTCAAATGCAGTCATCACCGAATTACTAGAAGCAGAGCCTTGTCTGTTGACGGATATTTGTATCGATACCATTCAGATCAATCCTGATCCAACAACCATGGTGAATTGGGAAGAAGAGGTGACTTTTGAAACAACAATTTGCAACAATGGCCCTCTTGATGGAAACGTGGCATTCTTTCTAACAAACCTCACGCCTTTAATAGAATGGGATATTATATCGGCAGAATGCACAGGTACTACAGGTTCAATATCTTGTGACGATATTTTTATAACTATTGATGACCTGTTTTGGGTTAGCGATGCTTTTATTCTTCCAGTTGGTGCGACAGTTACTATAACTACAGTAGTCACTTTTTTTGAACCGGAATGTACTTTAAATAATTTGAATAATCTGGCGCATGTGAGAAGTGGTACAAATCTTTTGGAATCTGATATTTTCGATTCTAATATTGATAATAGCACACAAAGTGATTTTGTGATGTTGCCAGATACTGAGGCTTGTCCGTTTTTGGATATTGGCGTTACAAAAACGCAAATTGATCCAGAATTACCTCAAGGCGGGTCAATGGATAATACGACTCAAGTAGGAAATGTGACCTATGAAATTACGGCGTTTAACTTTAGTGATGAAGACACCGTTATTGAATTGGTTGATCTTACGAGTACTTCGGCTAATGAAGTCCCTTATTTAGGAACGCTATTGTCTATTGAATGTGTCTCTACGACTGGTGGTGCTGAATGTTTTGAAATCACAAATTCGGCAATTGGAGAAGCATTAGACGGAATACCTCAGGCTGGAACACCTGATATATTTTGGGAAATTACAGAAGAAGATAATTGGGTTTTACCTGCCAATAGTTCGGTGACATTCATAGCAACAGTAGCTTGGGAAACTGACTGTTCAATAGATCCAATTCCGGTTAATAATGAAGTGTCTATTAATCACGCAAACTCATCGTTTGATAATAATACATCCAACAATTCTGATGAAGTAATTACTTATTTTGCACCTTGTGTGGACTTAGTTGTTCAAACCTTCCCAGAATTTACACAGGTCAATGTTAATCAATCCTTTGATTGGATTGTTGATATTACGAACAGTGAAAACAGTTCGAACGCTATAAATATTTCCTTTGAAGATATCATTAACGATGTATTTTCAATAAACGGTGCACCTACGTGTGAGGTTACAAATGGAAATGCTAATTGCATAACAAACCTTCAAATCACAGACAACGTAATTACAGGAGACATAAGCAATATGGATGCAGGATCGACAATTCGAATTCGCATTCCGGTAGTTTCCCCAAGCTTCGGTGGAGCCTACAATAATATTGCATCGGCTACAGCAAATGAAACTGATAACAGAGAGGTTTCACCAGAAACCAATACCTCTATTAGTAATGTACAAATTGTGGCGCCTTTGCTCGATAAAAATTATGTGCCAGAAACAATTTTTATCGGTGAAGAAAGTGTGTTAACCTTTTCTATTTCTAATCTGCCTTCGAACCCGTCTCAAAGTGATATTTCATTTACAGATGTTTTTCCAAATAATATTGTCGTTGTTTCAGCGCCTGAATGGGTGGAAAGTAATGGCTGCACAGCTACATTCATTGGTAACACAGGAGATAATTTTGCTGGAGTAAGTGATCTTACTTTTCCAGACGATGTTAGTTCCTGTACCTTTAGTGTAACGGTCACCTCAACTATTGAGGGCGAATTTTTGAATGATACTACGAATTTTCAAGACCAAAACAACATAGACACTTCAGGAGTTAGTGCGCTTCTAACGGTATTGGATGACACCTCAGATGTAGATATTGAAGTTCTGAAGTCGGTTTCGCCCGAAGAAGCTGAGATTGGCGACGAGGTTACCTTTACAATACAGATTACAAATTTAGGCACGACAGACGCAAATGCTGTCGAAATATCTGATCAATTACCCGAAAGTTACAATCTGGTATCATTTACTTCAAGTATGGGTGTTTTTGATCCAAATACTGGAATTTGGACCGTTGATACATTAAATCCAAACCAAGGAGAAACATTAACCTTAACAGTTGCTATAGAATCGGTGTTAGACCTTAATAATATTGCCACTCTAAATAATCTACAACAACCTGATCAAAACAGTTCAAACAATACAGATAATGCAAGCGTATTTGTAGATGGATGTGTCCTAATCTCGGAAGGGTTTTCACCTAACGGCGATGGCACTAATGATTTCTGGGAAATTGAATGCATAGAGCTTTATCCTGAAAACATAGTGAAAGTATTTAATAGACTGGGCGTTCAAGTCTATGAGTCTGAAAATTATCAAAATAATTGGGACGGCGTAGCAAATATGGGCTTATTAAGATCCTCGAATAGACTTCCAGTGGGCGCCTACTTTTACATTGTTGAACTTAATCAGGAATTAAGTCCAAGAACAGGATGGCTCTATCTTAACTATTAGATCTTAATTGATTACCTAAGAAATACGATACGAATAAAATCGGAATTGCATACACCGAAAGACCAACACCATGACCAGCGTCAAGGTGAGCTGCCGATGCCAATACCAAATCAAAAAAGAATCCAGCATATGCCCATTCGGTGAGCCATTTGCTTTTTCTCCAAAGGATCATGATAACGCCTAATATTTTTAAAATAGCTAGAGGCCAAACAATATATGTGGGATAATTCAACTGCTCAAAAAAGCCTTTTATCATTTCTGTATTGAAGACATACATCTGGGCTGAGTACAGAAATATTATGGATAACAAGATGGTTGCAATCCAATAAATAATCGTCTTAGTTTTCATAAACTTAGCAGTCGGAAATGCTTATTGAAACTTACGTTCAATTATCGCCATAAAGCGTTCTTCGTAGTCTTCTTTGTCAGTCCAGTTATTATAGTCTGGCTTCACCATGGTATTAATGAGATTCAAAGCATCTTCATAAGAGGTCATTGTTTTAATCTGTGACACAACGCGTTCATAATCTTCATTCTTTCCATCAAATAAATGCTTTATAAATGCGATTTTATCATTAAGACCAATATTAAGGCCGCCATTTTTTAATTGTTCGTTTAAAGATTTTCTTTGGCGCTCTTTAGCTTCACTTAAAGGCTCAAATTCTGGTAGTTCTTCAAATCCTGCGGCAATATCTTCAATATGTTCGGTTGCTTTTGGTTCGGCCACAACGGTTTCAACCATCTCGTCAACTTGTTGAGACTCTTGCGGCATTTGGGCAACCATATCTTTAATTTTTTCCATTACTGGTTCATAGATCTGATCATCTTCCTTTTCATCTAAATTCACATAGATTTTGTCTTCGATTTCAATGTTATCACTCACTTTGTTGTTAAACGCCGTATCCAACATTCCGAAGAAAGAAGAATCACTACCAATTGTTGGCCAATCACCCTCAAAATTTTCATTTGCGAATTTCAGTACACTCAATTTTTCATAAAGTGCAGCCGCTTCAGCATGCATTTTCGTAACATCCTCCTTGCCTTTCAGCTTCAGAATTCTGTGTGCAATACTTATCAAATCCGCTTCAAGCTTCTTCTTCATAATTTTTATATTTTATTCAGTTTAGATTTTTGTTTTTTAATAAATTTACGCCACCTTTATACGAAACGACGAATCAGTTGGTTTTAGTGTTAAAATTACAAAATGTTTCTCGAAAATACAGTAAATCATAAAGAACAATTTGGATGGATTGAAGTGATTTGCGGTTCAATGTTCTCAGGTAAAACCGAAGAATTGATCCGACGCTTAAAACGTGCCCAATTTGCAAGACAAAAGGTTGAAATCTTTAAACCTGCAGTTGATGTTCGATATGATGAGGACATGGTCGTCTCGCACGATGCTAACGAGATTCGCTCTACACCTGTTCCTGCCGCTGCTAATATTCCGATTTTAGCTGATGATTGTGACGTTGTAGGAATTGATGAGGCTCAATTTTTTGATGACGAAATTGTAAGAGTCTGTAACGATCTCGCCAATAAAGGTATTCGCGTTATCGTAGCTGGATTAGACATGGACTTCAAGGGAAATCCATTTGGTCCAATGCCAAATTTAATGGCTACTGCTGAATATGTTACGAAAGTTCATGCCATATGTACTCGAACTGGTAATCTTGCCCAATATAGTTACCGAAAAGCAGCAAGTGATGCACTTGTATTACTTGGTGAGGTAGATGAGTACGAACCATTAAGTAGGGCTGCATATTATAAAGCTATGCTCCGAGATAAAATCCGACAGATGAAAGTAAACGATGCCGAGGAAGTATCAAATAAAGATAAAAAATCTAATGCCTAAAGCATCCGAAACGGTACTCGAAATTGATCTAAATGCGCTTAAGCATAATTTCAACTTTATAAAATCTAGACTTCATACTAACACAAAAATATTAGCCGTCGTAAAGGCGTTTGCCTACGGGAGTGACCCAACTGTGATTTCCAAGTTCTTAGAGGATCTAGGAGTAGACTATTTTGCTGTCGCCTATGTGAATGAAGGTGCTGCGCTCAGAGATGCTGGAATTACCACACCAATTCTTGTTTTGCATCCTCAACCCATAAACTTCAAAACTTTAATCGATCGCTGTTTAGAACCAAGTCTTTACAGTCCCAAAATATTGAATGAATTTATTCAAGTAGCTGAACAGAAAAATCAAAAAGATTATCCTGTACATATCAAATTTAATACAGGGTTAAACCGTTTGGGATTCTGGGAAAATGATGTAGACTACATCCACTCTAAACTATCTGAAACATCAGCAATTAAAGTCAAATCATTATTTTCTCATTTGGCAGCAAGTGAAGACAACAATGAGAAGGTATTTACAACGCATCAAATCTCTAATTTTAAGCAGATTTCAGAAGAATTCAGTAATAAATTTGGTTATCAACCCATGCTTCATCTTACAAATACGTCGGGCATATTAAACTATCCTGAGGCGCATTTAGATATGGTGAGAACCGGAATTGGATTATACGGTTTTGGAAATAGCTCTGAAATTGACGCTTTATTAAAACCTGTAGCAACTTTGAAATCCATTATTTCTCAAATTCATATGATCGAGAAAGACGAGACCGTTGGTTATAATCGTGCATTCAAAAGCCCTGGGTTTGGAAAGACAGCTACCATTCCTATTGGACATGCCGACGGCATAGGTCGTCAATATGGTAATCAAAACGGTTATGTTATGATTCATAATCAAAAAGCCCCAATTATTGGTAACGTTTGCATGGATATGATCATGGTAGATATTACCAATATTGAATGTTCAGAAGGTGATGAGGTTGTTATATTTGGTCAAAATCCTTCAGCTGTAGATTTTGCTGAATCTGCTCATACCATTTCTTATGAAATTCTTACAGCAATTTCACAACGGGTTAAGCGTATTTATCTAAATAGTTAACAGGACTTTAGCACTGTTTGTGACTTTTTAACTACATTAGTGTCACATTAACATTAACTAACAATTAAAATTTTCACATTATGTTAAAAGAGTTCAAGGAGTTTGCGATGAAAGGCAACCTGGTTGATATTGCTGTTGCATTTGTAATGGGTGCAGCCTTCAACAAAGTGGTCACCGCATTTACAGGAGGAATTGTATCACCTCTAATTGGTTTAATATTCGATACAAATTTCAAAGATTTAAAATGGATAGTAAAAGAAGGAACAGCTAATGATGCCGGAGAAGTAGTTGGAGAAGTAGCTGTACTCTATGGAGATTTTATAACCAACTTATTAGACTTTATTATCGTGGCATTTGTTATGTTCATGCTTATCAAAGGCATTAATAAATCTAAGAAGAAAGAAGAGCCAGCACCAGAGGCGCCAGCAGGTCCAACGGAACTTGATCTCTTAACAGAAATTAGAGATGCTCTTAAAAAATAGGTAACGAACGCTACACTATATATTCTAACTTTAACCGCTTCATAATCGAAGCGGTTTTTTTTGATTTTTTTATGATCATACAACGATTTAATAGCTAAATTTGTCTGTTCATTTTTAGTACAAATCATATGAAAGTAGCTGTTGTTGGTGCCACAGGTCTTGTTGGTAACGTTATGCTTAATGTTCTTGAAGAACGAAATTTTCCTGTCACAGAGTTAATCCCGGTCGCTTCTGAACGATCTATCGGGAAATTAATTTCATTTAAAGATAAGGACTTCCCTGTTGTTAGCATGCAGGATGCTATAGATATGAAACCAAATATGGCGCTCTTTTCAGCTGGAGGAGGCACCTCTTTAGAATGGGCACCAAAATTTGCTGATGCTGGTATCACAGTCATTGATAATTCTTCGGCTTGGCGAATGGACAGAACAAAGCAACTTGTGGTTCCAGAAATTAATGCAGACGCACTCACTACAAATGATAAAATCATAGCCAATCCAAATTGTTCAACTATACAAATGGTTGTTGCCTTAGCGCCACTACATAAGACCTATAAAATAAAACGAATAGTAGTCTCCACATACCAATCAATTACTGGTACAGGCGTGAAAGCGGTTAGGCAATTAGAAAACGAAATGGCAGGTGTACAGGGTGAAATGGCCTATCCTTATCCAATACATCAAAATGCCATACCACATTGTGACGTTTTTGAAGAAAACGGATACACAAAGGAAGAAATGAAATTAGTAAGAGAAACTCAAAAAATCTTAAATGATAATACCATTGCAGTTACTGCTACTGCCGTTCGAATTCCAACTGCAGGAGGTCATAGTGAAGCGGTAAATGTTGAGTTTGAAAATGACTACGATCTTAAAGATGTTAGGCGGTTATTAAATGACGCACCTGGTGTGATTGTTCAGGACAATATCGATGTCAACACGTATCCAATGCCAATCTATGCGAATGGAAAAGATGATGTTTTTGTTGGAAGACTACGTCGTGATGGTTCTCAGCCTAATAGCTTAAATATGTGGATTGTAAGTGACAACCTTAGAAAAGGAGCTGCGACAAACACGGTTCAGATCGCTGAATATCTATTGTCAAAGCATCTCATTTAAAGTCGAATTCTTCAGGTAGGGTTTTATCGTCTATACTTGTTTAAATAGTGATCACAAATTACTGTTCACGATTCTTTGCATTTAACATTTTATTAGTCAAAAAATACTCTTGTTGTCTGATAAAAAGTGTATTACAACTAATTAATTGTAGAGAATCCTGATTTAGTAATTATATTTATGATCCAAATTTTACTATAGATGTTAAAAAATTACCTAAAATTCCTTAGCATTTTCGCAATTGTTTTAATCGCTTCTTCGTGTAGTGAAGATGATAACTATGTGCCTGTTGTAATCGATACGAACAATGATATTGCTGTAGTAGCTCAAAATTCATTTGTTGATATCGATGTTTTAGCTAACGATTCCAATATACCTGAAAATGGATTACTGTCAGCGACTAGCACCCTAAATGGTACAGTTGAGGTGATTGATGCTAACAATACACCTAATGATCCTTCAGACGATATCATAAGATATGTACCTAATGCTGTCTTTGTAGGCGAAGATACATTTGAATACGAAATCTGTGATGGAGGTAATAACTGTGGAACTGGAACAGTGACTGTAACTGTAACTCCTGTTTCTCCTGTAAGTCTTGATTTAGAGAATATGCCATATGCGACCCTTTCAGAATACAATTTCTTTGATGGCGCTCTTAAAGAATTAAATCCAGTATTTGGTGTGTTACCTTATGATTTAAATTCCGCTTTATTTAGTGATTATGCACATAAAAAACGTTTTGTATGGATGCCAGAAGGCACAAAAGCAAACTACAACAGTGATTTTACACCTTTAGATTTTCCATTGCGCTCAGTAATTATAAAGAATTTCTATTACGATAATGTTCAACCGTCGGGAGCTACAAGAATTATAGAAACGCGCCTAATGTATATGACTGAAGACGGATGGGAATTTGCTAAATACGTTTGGAACGACGAACAAACTGAGGCTACATTTACAAATGCAGGTAGTTTTACAAATGTTGAATGGATTGAAAATGGAATCACCAATACAGTGAATTACAGAATTCCTTCAAGAAATGAATGCTTTACCTGTCATAATAAATTCGGAACTCCTGTTCCAATTGGACCTAAACCTCAAAATTTAAATCGTGATTTGACATATGAAGACGGTACTATGAACCAACTTCAAAAATGGATCGAATACGGATACTTAGAAAACAATTTACCAACCGAAATAGTTTCCACCGTAAAATGGGATGATGAAACTCAAGATTTAGAGCTCAGAGTGCGATCGTATATTGATATCAATTGTGCGCATTGTCATTCTGATGAAAGCTATTGTGAATATCGTCCAATGCGTTTTGGATATCAAGAAAATGACGACTACGTCAATATGGGTGTTTGTGTAGAACCCGATACGCAAATAAACGGAACTAGTTTTATAGTCACCCCAGGGAATGTAGACACCTCTGTTTTACGTTTTCGAATTAATTCTACCCAAGAATCAAATCGAATGCCAATTATTGGTAGAACTTTAAAGCATGAAGAAGGTGTAAGACTAATTGATGAATGGATCAACGCTCTTAACGGCGCTTGTGAATAATATTATAAACAACAAATCAACATGAAAGCAAAATTACTATTAATCGTATTCTTTTCTTTAGCGTTTTGTACGCTATCTTTTGCTCAACCTGCAAATGATGATATGAGTGGAGCGATTCCAATTACACCTTCTCCTGAAGGAACTGGATGTCTCTCTCCAACTTTTTATCTTCCATTCTCTACTGATGGTACCACAGATAGTGGTGTTCAAGGAGGGTGTAGACAATCTGGTTTAGATCAGTTCTTTACATGGACTGCAACTGAAACTGGACTGTTCTTTTCATCACAAAACCCAGGAAATCCGGGAATCGTCGTATTCGATTCAACAGGTACGGTGGAAATCGCCTGTACAGATACGTTCGCTACAGAAACAATTAGTGGATGGAACGTTGGTGATGACCTAATCATTCAAATCTATGATTTTCAGGGAACTTCTTTATCAGATGTAGCGTTCTGTTTAGAAGCTGTAGATTTTGTTGTGCCACCGCCAATGCCAATTACCTTTAGTGATTCTAGTGCTCAAGCCTCTGGAACCTATAAAATTGGTGTGGTTGATATGAATGGTGATAATTTAGATGATATCGTCTCAATCTCACAATCCTTTGTAAACATCAAAGAACAAACGCCTGGTGCATCTGGTGGTTTTACCAATAGAACTATTAATACACCTAGTGCAGACTTTCTTCCTACATGGAGTATGGCTGCCGCTGATTATGACAGAAATGGACAAATGGATTTGTTATACGGAAATGGATCAGGTGTAACATTTATGAGAGCAAATGCTAGTGGTACAGGATATACGGAGATTTCTGGTGCAGAATATGTATTTTCTCAACGTTCAAATTTTGTTGACATTAATATGGACGGTAACTTGGATGCATTCGTATGTCATGACGTAGCACCAAACGTATATTACATTAATGATGGAAGTGGAAATCTTACCTTTAATCAAGGTGGGCTAGGAGACTATCCATCAGGTGGAAATTATGGTTCAATCTGGATAGATTATGATAACGATCGTGACCTTGACATGTTTATAGCAAAATGTGGTGGTGAAGAAGCAAGAAGAATCAACCAGATGTTTACCAATGACGGTTCAGGTAATTATACCGAAAACGCAGCTGCAATTGGTTTAGCAGATCCAATGCAAACCTGGTCCGCTGCTTGGGGAGATTTTGATAATGATGGCGATATGGATGTGTTTGTTGGTGCAAGTTCTGGTCCCCACAAAATGATGCGAAACGACAATAACTTCTTTACTGATGTATCTACGGCTTCTGGAGTGAATTCACTTACCACAAACTCAACGGAAACTGTGACTTTTGATTTCGATAATGATGGAAACTTAGACCTGGTATCTGGTGGAAACATTCTTTTTGGAAATGGTGACATGACCTTTACTGTATACACTAATGTATTTCCTGGTTCAGGAGCCTACGGTGATTTAAATAATGATGGATATATAGATGCCTTTAATGCAGGTCGAGTTTATTCTAATAATGCAGAAACTGGAAATAACTGGATAAAAATACACACAGTTGGAACAACAAGTAACGTGCATGGAATTGGGGCGCGAGTAGAAGTACACACACCAACTGGAGTAAGAATAAGAGATGTAAAAAGTGGTGATGGATTCAGATACATGAATTCTTTAAATACACATATCGGAATAGGATCTGATACGAGTATTAGTCATATTATTGTTTACTGGCCAAATTCAGATTGTGAAACATTCTTAAATCCAGCTATAAATTCAGCCTTCACAGCTGTTGAAGGAAGCGGAACGACATGTGATACACTAGGATTAAACGACGATGAGGCACTGGCAACAGATTTGATCTTATCACCTTCTCCAGCTGACAACGAATTAAACATTAAAACAGATCTCAACTTACAAGATGCATTCTTTAGCATTTACGATTTAAGTGGACGACGCATTATGACCAATGCACTTAATGATTCGAGAACCATAGATGTCTCACAATTAAGTACAGGAAATTACATACTGAGCATAATGTCGGGTACGACAATAAAGAATCAAAAGTTTGTGAAAAACTAAACAATCAAGCCTCTAAATTAACAACTTAGAGGCTTTTTTATTACTTTTATGCACTTTCTTAAACAATAAAGCTAAATCTATGAGAAAAATTACTTTGTTATTTGTACTGTTATGTACATCAATAATGTTTTCACAAACATTAAACCAACCAGCAAACTGGCCTAATAGCAACTGGTCAATAACAGGTAGCTATAATACGAATCCTAACGCTTTTGAAGGAAATCCAACAGTAGACCCAAATTTTGCATTCGACGATGACGACGCAGGAAATGGTAACCCTGATAATATTGCTGCCGAATCTCCAGTAATCGATTTAACTCCTGCTTCTAATAACGGAGAGAACTGGATTACAGTTGGATCAAGTTATATCTATCATTCTTTAGGAGGTCTTTTACAAATACAGTATTGGGATGCTGACGCGGGAAGTTGGATAGTTTGGGGATCTACATTACCAGGAACAACAACAAACGTTAATGATAACTTCTGTTCTGGAAATCCAGTCGGAATCACATCAGACCCATTGGATATCTCAGGTTTTTCTGCAAATCAATTATCAAATTTCAGATATAGAATATCATATGACGATTCAACTGTTGGTGGATTTTGGGATTGGGGATGGTGTTTTCAATCACCAACAATTAGCTCACAAACACCACCAGCATGTCCTAACGTAACAAACCTGTCTGCTTCTAATATCACAATTACTTCAGCAGATATTACATGGCAAGCTGGAGGATCTGAAACAAACTGGGAAATTGTTATTCAAAGTCCAGGTTCTGGAATCCCATCGGGATCAGGAACACCTACAACAGATAACAACCCTTATATGTTATCAAATTTAAACCCTTCGACATCTTACGAGATTTATGTGAGAGGATTTTGTGGTGGCAGTGATTACAGCAATTGGGTAGGCCCTTTAAATATCACAACGTTGACACCAGCCAGAGTAAACTTCATTAGAACTAATATGGGAATTACTGGATATGATCTTGCGGTTGTTGATATGGATGGTGATAACTTAGACGATATTGTTTCTGTAAGTGGTAATAATGTTAATGTGCATTATCAATTACCAGGTGGTGGTTTCAATGAAGTTGATATACCAACACCTACGGCAGATTTCTTACCAACTTGGAGTATGGCTGCAGCGGATTACGATAGAAATGGATATACTGATTTACTTTACGGAAATGGATCTGGAGTAACATTTATGAGATCTAACAATAGTGGAACAGGCTTCTTCGAAAGTTCAGGTTCACAATATGTGTTCTCACAACGATCAAACTTTGTGGACATTAATAATGATGGACATCTAGATGCTTTTGTTTGTCACGATGTTGCACCAAATGTCTATTATATAAATGATGGTGGTGGTAACCTAACATTCTATCAATCTAACGTAACAGCAGGTGCTCCTGTTAATTTAGGAGACTATCCATCTGGTGGAAACTATGGTTCTATCTGGATCGACTATAACAACGATCGCAATATTGATATGTTTATTGCCAAATGTGGTGGTGAGACAGATCGTAGACGTAATAACATGCTCACTAATAATGGTGATTTTACATATACAGAAAATGCTACTGCACTCGGATTAGATGATCCAATGCAGACCTGGTCGTCGTCTTGGGGAGACTTTGACAACGATGGTGATATGGATCTGTTCGTTGGTGCTAGTTCTGGAGCGCATAAATTATTAAGGAATGATCTAGGTTCATTTGTTGATGTTACTACTGCAGCCAATGTAAGTTCAGCACCTACTGGACATGAGAATGTTAGTCATGATTTTGATAATGATGGTTTCTTAGATATCGCTTGTAATGGAATGATTATGTACGGTAAAGGCGATATGACCTTTGAAGATCTTGACAATACGCAAATAGATTATAAAAACGGTTCTTTCGGAGATTTGAATAACGATGGCTATATCGATACATATTACAATGGTGAGATGTATAGAAATGCTGCACTTTCAGGAAATAACTGGATTAAAATAAATACTACTGGAGTTCAAAGTAATATCGATGGAATTGGAGCACGTGTAGAAATCTATACTGCAAGTGGAATTCAAATAAGAGATGTACGTAGTGGAGAAGGGTTTGAATATATGAGTACTTTAAATACGCATTTCGGAATTGGTAGTGATACAGCTATAACGCACATCATTATCTACTGGCCTAATTCTGGGTGTGAGGCATTCATTAATCCTCCAATTAATCAAGCATTTAATGCTGTTGAAGGATCTGGCGTGTCATGCGATACATTGGGTGTTGATGATGAAGACCTGTTAGCTAGCGATATTATTTTATCACCAACTCCTGCAAAAGATGTTTTAAATATCAATACAGGATTAAATCTTGAAAACGCCGTTTATAACATCTATGATCTTAATGGAAGACGTGTAATGACAAACTCGTTTAACAATACTAAAACGATCGATGTGTCACAATTAAGTTCAGGAAATTATATCTTAAGTATCTTATCAGATGCTACGATAAAAAATCAGAAGTTTATAAAGCAATAACTTTAAAATAAGAGTTGTTAAACTCAGCCTCTGCTCTAATGCGGAGGCTTTTTTTGTTTATTTTTGATACAACATAATAAGACGAACCTATCATGAGAAAAATTTCATTTATACTTATTACTTTAATAATGTTTAGCAATTGCAAAGAAGAAGCAAAAAACCAAAAAGAGGACATCGTGGTTAACTATCCTGAAACAAAACAGGTAGACACTGTTACTAATTATTTTGGTACAGAGGTTAAGGACCCATACCGTTGGCTTGAAGATGACAGAAGTGAAGAAACCGAGTCTTGGGTAGAAACACAAAACGAAACTACTTACGGCTACTTAGATAACATACCTTATCGTGAGGAACTGAAAGAACGACTTACGAAACTTTGGAATTATGAAAAGCTCGGTTCTCCATTTAAAGAAGGTGATTACACCTATTTCTATAAAAACAATGGATTACAAAACCAATATGTCATTTATCGCTATAAAACAGGTGAAGATCCAAGTACAGCAGAAGTGTTTTTAGACCCTAATACGTTTAAAGAAGACGGAACGATATCATTAGGTGGAGCAAGTTTCTCGAATAATGGTAAAATTTTGGCTTATGCCATTTCCGAAGGAGGAAGCGATTGGAGAAAGATTCTGGTTATGGATGTAGAGTCTAAAGAAATTATCGAAGACACACTAGTTGACATCAAATTCAGTGGTATGTCTTGGTATAAAAATGAAGGCTTTTACTATTCGAGCTACGATAAACCAGAAGGTAGCGAATTATCAGCCAAAACAGATCAGCACAAACTGTATTATCACAAATTAGGGACCAATCAAGATCAGGACGAATTAGTCTTTGGTGGAATTCCTTCAGAAAAGCATAGATATGTTCGCGGTTATGTTACAGAAGATAACCAATACTTACTAATTTCGGCAAGTATATCCACTTCAGGTAATAAACTATTTATGAAAGACCTTTCAAAACCAGGAAGTCCTTTAGTGACCATTCTAGATCATACTGATAGTGACACTTATGTAATTGATAATATTGGTAGCAAACTTTATCTGGTTACGAATTTAAATGCGCCCAACAAGAAAATTGTAACGACCGATGCATCTAATCCGACCCCAGATTCTTGGGAGGATTTTATTCCTGAAACTGAACATGTATTGAGCCCATCTACTGGTGGTGGTTATTTCTTTACAGAATATATGGTTGATGCTGTATCTAAAGTTAAGCAGTATGATTACGATGGAAAATTCGTTCGAGATATTGAATTACCTGGAGTTGGAAATGCTGGTGGTTTTGGTGGTAAAAAAGAAGACAACGTAGATTATTATTCTTTCACCAATTATCATACGCCTAGTAGTATTTACAAATTCAATGTTGAAACAGGTGAATCAGAATTATATTGGACGCCTCAGATTGAATTCAACAGTGATGAATATGAAAGTAAGCAAGTCTTTTACAACTCAAAAGATGGCACAAAAATACCGATGATCATCACGCATAAAAAAGGCATCGAACTCAATGGAGAAAACCCAACGATTTTATATGGTTATGGTGGATTTAATATAAGTTTAAATCCAGGCTTTAGCCTTACCAACGCCGTTTGGATGGAACAAGGCGGAATTTATGCCGTACCAAATCTACGTGGTGGTGGTGAATATGGTAAAGAGTGGCATATTGCCGGAACTCAAATGCAAAAGCAAAATGTCTTTGATGACTTTATTGCCGCAGCAGAATACCTAATCGATAATAACTATACCTCTAGTGACTATCTGGCTATTCGAGGAGGTTCTAATGGCGGATTATTAGTTGGTGCTACAATGACTCAGCGACCGGACTTAATGAAAGTTGCGCTGCCTGCAGTAGGTGTGTTAGATATGCTTCGATATCATACGTTTACGGCAGGTGCTGGTTGGGCATATGATTATGGAACTTCAGAAGACAGCAAAGAAATGTTCGAATATCTAAAAGGTTATTCTCCAGTTCATAACGTAAAAGAAGGTGTTGAGTATCCTGCAACCATGGTTACCACTGGTGATCATGATGATCGTGTGGTTCCAGCACATAGTTTTAAATTTGCTGCAGAATTACAAGCAAAACAATCTGGAAACAACCCAACCTTAATTAGGATTGAAACCGATGCAGGTCATGGGGCAGGTACGCCAGTGAGTAAAACCATTGAACAATATGCAGATATTTATGGATTCACCTTATACAATATGGGCTTTGATGTATTGCCGAGTAAGACAAAAGAGAAAGTTAAAGGTTAAAAATCCAGCTTAATAAAATATAAGCCGTTCCTATGGGACGGCTTTTTTTGTAGTACTTTTGCAAGGCTATGTTAACTGTAAAAAATCTTTCTTTTTCATATGAATCCTTTCCTGTTTTAAAGGATTTAAATTTCAATGTGCAGCAAGGAGAACATTTGGCGGTTATAGGTGAAAGTGGATCTGGTAAAAGCACACTTCTTAAACTTATATATGGTGAATTCGATCTTATTGAAGGTGAAATTCATTGGAAGAACTCACAGGTACTTGGTCCTAAATTCAATCTTGTTGTAGGCTATGATTTCATGAAATACGTAGCGCAAGAATTCGACCTCATGCCCTATACCTCGGTAGAAGAAAATGTTGGTAAATTCTTATCTAATTTTTTCCCAGAAGAAAAGCAACAACGAACCGCAGAGCTATTAGACGTTGTAGAGTTAAAACCATTTGCTAAAACGAAAGTAAAAACACTTTCTGGCGGACAAAAACAACGTGTAGCGCTTGCAAGAGCCTTAGCTAAAGAACCTGAAATTCTGTTACTAGATGAACCCTTTAGTCATATTGATAATTTTAAAAAGCAATCTTTAAGACGTAGCGTTTTTAACTACTTGAAATCAAAAAACATCACCTGCATCGTAGCCACTCATGATAAAGAAGACGTCTTGGGTTTTGCCGATCATATGATGCTACTCAATAATCAAAAAATAGAGGCTTATGCCACGCCAGAAAAGCTATTTAAGAATCCTGGCACACCGCTAATCGCTTCATTCTTTGGTGAATATAACAATATTGACAATGCCATTGTATATGCGCATCAACTGAAGATTGTAGAATCGTCCGCATTAAAAGTGGTTGTAAAACACAGCTATTTTAGAGGCAACTTCTATATGATTGAAGCTTTATATAACGATGATCAGATTTTCTTCGAAAGTGACAGCCCATACAATCCGAATACAATTATTCGTTTAGAAATCGTAAAGTAACTATAACAATTCTGCTTGTTCTAATACGTAAAAGCAAGGAAACGGCCGCAATGTGATAGTGAAAAAGATATGTTTAGCGGTACTTCTCGATTATAAATAGTCGGAATTCCATTAATGTTTTTTTGAACCGAAAGTCGACATTTTGTTATTCCTAAAGTTCTTGAAAGACTGGATATAAGCATTTTTCTAATGCAGAAACTTTGCTGCCAATGATTTGTCTCATCAGATTGATAAACTTCAATAGATTTTGAGAATGATTTATCTATTTTGGCATATGTATGTACATAATCTTCCGTGGTAGATGAATTCGTATAATAATGTTTATCATCAATACTTACAATGCCATTGGTTTCATTAAAGATCTGACATTTAAGTCTTCTCGGGTTAAAAAATCGTACTTGAAATTGTTGAAGGTGGGCTTTATATGCCGCTTCTTTCATGCTCCATAGTCGCCAAAATGATTGATGTGGATCTTTAGAAGATAATATTAAAGATTGCTCTTCCAGAGTAAATAGCTTTTCTAAGACTCTAGGGCATTGCCATTTAGCAGATATAGTTTTTAAATCGACTATATCATTTCCAATAATCATGCGGCCTTAAGTTTTTCTGTAATGATTTCCATTGCGGCCTTTACAGACAGCATACGTTCCATATCCTCATTCTCAATTCGTATATCGAACTCGTCTTCAACATCTAAAACAACGTCTACAAGATTTGCAGAATTAATTTTTAAGTCATTAATAAAATCTGTGTCTTCAGTAAGGATTGCGAATGCTGCTTCGTCTTGAATATAAGGTTGAACAATCGTTTTGAGTTTTGCAATTAGTTGGTCTTTTGTCATAGCTTAATTATATCTCTTAAATATAATACATGCGTTGACATCACCAAAACCAAAACTGGCTTTTGCAGCGATATTTATATTCGTTTTAAGTAGTTGTCTTACTATCTTTTCTTCGGAAATTTTAGAGCTAATTGCTTCGTGAACGTCTTCACAATTGATATTTGGGAAAACAAACTGATCTCGTATTTGAAGGACTGTAGCTACGCTCTCTATACTTCCTGCTGCGGCTAAACAATGTCCAATCATGGACTTTAAAGAATTTATATATGGGAAATCTGCCTTACTACGACCTAGTGCATTTATCCAATTTTCGATTTCTACAGGATCTTTTGATGTTGCTGTTAGGTGTCCATTGATGACGTCAATATCCATAGCTGAAATATTAGCATTCTGTACTGCCCTTCGTATACATTCCTGAACAGCTTGAGAATTTGGTGCAGTCATGGTCCCACCTTGTCGTTGTCCTCCAGAATTCACATGTCCACCCAGTACCTCAGCATAAATGTGAGCCTTACGCTCTAACGCACTTTCTAAAGATTCTAAAACCAAAGCTCCTGATCCTGCTCCAGGAACAAATCCTGATGCTGTTGCACTCATAGGTCTTGAGCCTTGTTCTGGTGCATCGTTATACTTATACGTCATCACACGCATGGCATCAAATCCTCCCCAAAGATATGGTCCGGCATCACTACAACTTCCAACCAACATACGTTTTGCGTGGCCGTTTTTGATACGTTCATACCCCATTAGAATTGCTTCAGTGCCAGTGCTACATGCCGAAGAATTAGTGGTTACCTGATTGCCTAATCCTAAAATTCCTCCTAAAAATGCTGAGATACCACTCGCCATCGTTTGAACCACAACTGTACTTCCCAAGCGCTTAACTTGGAGTTCATCAAGTTTATAAATTGCTTCACGAAACTTTTCTACTCCAGAGGTCCCTGTTCCAAATATAGTTCCGCTATCAAAATCTAAATTAGAATCGGCAGCAATAGAAAACCCTGCATCTTTCCATGCATCCATTCCAGCAATACATCCATATAAGATTCCTGAACTATTAAATCCTCGTAATTGAAGCGGTGTTAGATATTCTAGTTGTTTTTCTTCGGAAATTTTAGGAGCTCCCGCTATACAGCATGAAAACTTCAAGTCGGCCAATTCTTGTTGAAATTCAATGCCTGAATCCCCTCGTTTTATCGCATTCTTAAAGGCTTTAATTCCAACACCATTTGGTGCTACTACTCCCATTCCTGTAATGACAACTCTTTTATTCATGCTTAATCATTCCTGATATTAGTCCGCGACACACCAGCTCGTTTTTTTCATTATACAACTGAACCTTACATTTTAATTTATTAAACCGAAAGCGCTCTTTTCTTGACACTACTCTAACTTTCTCACCTGGGAAAACAGGAATAAAGAAGTCTATTTGACTTGAAGTTAACGCAACTTGTGGTTTGAATTCGTTCGTTATTTCTGATTTGAACATATAGATTCCTAAGCAAACCAATCCTATTTGTGCCATACATTCTGTAAGAATTACTCCAGGTGTTATCGGATAGTCTTTAAAATGTCCTTTATAAAAATCTGCCTTAGCGTCGAACGTATAAAATCCTGTAATGCTTTCTTCAGTTACATCAGTTATTTTATCCACAAACAAAAATGGCTCTTGATAAGGCAGGCACGCTATGATCTGATCTGATGTCATCTAATTAACTTATATGTTCCCCTCCATCGACAGGAATTACACAACCGTTGATCCAAGCGGCTTCATCTTTAGACAACAGATACACCATATTGGCAACATCTTCTGGCTGTGTTAATCGTTTAAATGGATTTCTACGTATGGTATATTCTTTTATTTTTTCACTTCCTGGAATCATTCTTAGTGACGCTGTATCTGTGACTCCAGCTTGAATACAATTGGCTCGAATACCATAAGGAGCGTACTCTAAGGCAATATTACGCGTGATGGCTTCTAAGGCAACCTTTGCGGCAGAAACAGCAGCGTAATGACGCCACGCTTTAGAATTTCCCTCACTAGTAAAACTGACGATTCTAGCATCTTTGGAAAAGAGATCCGATTCAAAAATTGCTTTCGTCCAATCATATAGACTAATGGCCATCGCATTAATGGTTAATTCGAAATCATCATGTTTTAAGGTAGGTTCATCTTGATCGACCATAGGTTTTAGATTACCCTTGGCAACGCTATGCACTAATGTTCGGATAGAACCTTCTCTTATCAATTCTTTTAACTCCGAAATGACTAAGTCACGTTTTTCAGATTTGAAAGCATCGAGATTATATGATTTAAACGCAACATTTTCAGAAATTATCTCTTGAAATTCAGTATTGATAGATTCCTCTTGGGATCTAGAATTGCGATGCACAATACAAATATTCATACCGTGTTTAGCTAATTTTTTAGCAGTTGCTAATCCTAAACCGCTAGAACCTCCTAAAATTAAAGCCCAGTATTTCTGTTGTTTAAATTCTCTTACCATTTCAATAATATGCGTTGTGCCGAGAAACCAGGGCCAAAACTGAGCATGAGTCCAGTTTCTCCATGTTGTGGCTTTTTATCCATGAATCGCTCAAGTACATATAAAACCGTCGCGCTACTCATATTTCCGTATAATTTAAGAACTTCTTTTGTATCATCAATATTTTTGCCCAATGCACCAAACAAGTCTTCTACGGTCTGAACAATTTTTTTACCTCCAGGATGAAATATCAAATGGTCTATGGCTTCAATACCATAACCATTTCGTTCAAGAAACGGATGCACTATTTTAGGAAAATGTTCCGCGATAGTCTCGGGAACAGATTTATCTAAGATCATCTGTAAGCCAGTATTGACTAATTTAAAACCCATCATGGTTTCTGCATCATAAAAATGATACATGGCTTCATCTAAAATTTCCGGACCAGTTTCATCCTCATAGGAGGATAATATCACACTGGACGCGCCATCACCAAATATTGCCGCGCTAACAATATTAACCATCGAATAATCGTCAAGTTGAAAAGTTGCTGTTGGTGATTCAACGGCTATCACAGCTGCTCGTTTATTAGGATTTGCCTTAAGAAAGTTTTTTGCATAAATAACACCAGACACACCTGCTGCGCAGCCCATTTCTGTGACAGGGAGCCTAATGATATCTTGATTCATTTTCAAATTATTAATGAGATATGCGTCCATGGACGGAATCATAATTCCTGTACAACTAACCGTAATGATATAATCAATATCAGTAGGTTTCAATCCTGCTTTATCTAAGGCCTTGACCAAAGACTGTTCAGCTAATTTGACGACTTCACGCGAATAAATATCATTCTTTTCTTCGAAGGACGTTTTAGTAAATACCTCTTCGGCATCCATAATAGAATAACGTCTATCAACACCAGCGTTTTCAAACAGCTTGATCACTTTGCGCTGAAATCGTTCCTCTTGACCTGATAGCCACAGATTAAGAAATGGAATTATTTCCTTTGTTTCTCTTGTGTATTTTGGTAGTTGCTTCGCAACACTTGTAATCTTTACGCTCATTCTTTTATTGACTTCAGTATCCATTGAAAGCGGAAGGCCCATTTCCATTTTATTCTATAAGATGCGTTTAATTGTTTTGAAATTGATTCTAATTCACTTCGTTTAAATCCGCGCAAAACCGAAGTCAACCCATCTTGAACAATGGTTTGATTTCGTATGGTCAAGGATAAAAGTTTAAATAAATAGTAGGCCAATTTATGTCTATGCAAATCATTAACAACAATTCCTAATTTAGCTTTTTCCAATACGGGTTTTATAAATGACAGTAATTCTGACTCTTTGAAATGATGCAAGAACAATGTCGCTAAAACTACATCGTATTCAAGCGTGTTGAATTCCTCCGAAAAGATGTCCATTGTTTTAAATTGAATATTGTCATACTGATTTGAACTTTCTTTCGCATAGGCAATAGTATGTTTATTCGCGTCAATTCCAATTAGATTGAAATTATAGCCGTTTTGTATTCCATAACGCGAAATCTCTCTTAAGATATCACCCCCTCCACAACCCAAATCTACTATAGTCACCGGAATAGATTTATCATGGGATTTCAAAACATATTTTAGTCCATTTCGTGTTACGATGTTACCACCCAGCCATTGATTAATACTTGCCAGTTTATCTAAGGCGTCATGTAAGATTGGACCTTTGTAGTCTAAATCATCCATGATTTCTTGTTCATCACTACGATATTTTGTTGAAACTAAAATACTCATTCAATTTGCATGACTTTACCATGGGTTCTTTTGATTATATGTGGTAATAACCCAGGCATCAGTTTTAATAGTTGAAGTAAAAATTCTGACAACCTGGGTTTATTAAATAATTTCGCAACGATACGGCCAGTTTTAAGTCGCTTTTTAAACGCCGCGTTCCATTCTCTAAGATACTGTTTTTCTAAAGCTTCTCTGTTATCTATGGTTCCATTAAACCACTTAATAATTAGTTGTGAGGCCATTTGAGCACTTTTAATTGCCATTCCCATTCCATTCCCGCATAATGGATGAATAAGCGCTGCAGTATCACCACACATTATGATGTGGTGCTCCACAGGTTTTTTGTCTTCAAATGAAATTTGGCTTATAGTTAAAGGTTGATCAAAAACAGGCGTGGTAGATTCAAAAATATCTTTTAAAAATTTATTCTTGAAGATGATTTGCTCCTGAAAATCCTCAATACTTTTGTGTTTTTTAAACGACTTATAAGACGTGATATAGCAGAGATTTATAGCGTTTGTTTCTACTTTTGAAACGCCGCAATAACCGCCTTCAAAATTGTGTAGTGCTACAAGGTCATCAGGGAATGTACCATTCACATGAGTCTTAACCGCAAGATATGGTGATTTTCTTTGAATGAATTGCCGATTAAGTTTCACATCTAAATTTGATCGCTTGCCGTAAGCTCCAATCACAAGCTTAGCTGTATAGTGTTGTTGATCATTAGTTACAACATTAAACTTGTCGTCAGCATATTGAACGTTCTTAACCTGAGCTCTCAACAATTTTGCACCTTTTTCTTGTGCTTTTTCAACAAGTGCATTATCGATGCAATAGCGACTTATACCAAATCCTCCAAGGGGTAATGACGTAGAGATTGACTGACTTTTTACTGTAGAAAGTTCAAATCTATCAATTTGTTTGGCGCCTAGTGCGAATACCTCAATTCCCAGATACTCTAGATATGGTAATACTTCATTGGAAATATACTCGCCACAAACTTTATGTTTCGGATATGTATTCTTTTCAATGACCAATACATTGAGATCCGCTTTAGATAAATGTATTGCACAAGACAATCCGGCTAGTCCGCCTCCAATAATAATGATGTCATATGACTTGGAATTCTGAACCAAGACCTTAATAATTGAACTTATAGTTTACACTAATTTTTACCTTACTTGAAAGGATAAAACTTGAACCGCCTACATCAAAATCTTTTCTATTGATCTCAAATTTGCTTTTAAGGTTAAAGCTTTCTTTATTCCCAACAATTTGAACTGGAATTTTCAATGTCTTTTTAATTCCTTTAATTGTGAGATCAACCATAACATCGTAAGTCGTATCATTAATGCGTTCAAAAGACTTTGATTGCAATGTTATCTTAGGAAATTTTGTAGCGTCAAAGTAATCAGATTCCAAAAGGTGCTCGTCTCGGGCGCTATTATCGGTATCAATAGTATTAACAACGACATGTCCTTCTAGATACCATTGCTTATAATCTTCATTAGTAAAATTTGTGGTAATAGAAGCTGTATTAAATCGACCATCCACATTAATCCCAAGATTTTTGATCTTAAAATCTACAGCTACATAAGTTTCTTTCTCTTGTGCTGTTAGAAAAGTACAGGAACTAATGATTCCTACGAGAAGTAATAAAATTTTCTTTTTCATGTATTAAAGATACATGGATTTTGATAAACTTTAGTGCTACCATACATCTAAAATTTCGAATCTTTCAGTCCTGAATTCTACCATATCACCAACTGTTTTACCAATTAACAGACGTGCAATTGGAGTTTGAGGAGAAATAGCGTAGAAGGTTTTGCTTCCTACAGTTAGTGCTCCAGTACTAATCGCAATGAAATAGTTAGATTTACTTGTAAGAATTACAGCTCCTAATCCAATAATTTTACTGGTTTTTGACTGTTTAATTTTATTTAATACTTGGAATTGTTTCTGAATTTGAGCTAATTGTTGTCCTGCTTTTTCGCGTTCTAATTGCACCATAGCTCTTCCGGTTTCATGTTTATCTCCAGCCGTACTTTTAGTTTCAGATTGTAAGGCATTCTGCAATTCAGAGATCGTTTTTTGAATGGTTGTTAGTCGCTCATTTATAGACTGCTCACACTGTTCAAACAGAGCAGTTTTTAGTTGCTCATTCATAGTCTTTACGTTCTGGATAGGCCAGTGGACCAAAATAATTCATCTGTTTAATAATCCAAGAAGTCCGCCCCTTAATATAGGATGTTGGAGGATGCGCTTTATAGCGCAACGGATTTGGTAATATTGCGGCTAAGGCCGCTGCTTCTTCCTTAGATAGGTCTTTGGCAGGCTTACCGAACCAATATTCAGATGCTGCTTCAGCGCCATATATTCCTGGTCCCATTTCAATACTATTAAGATAAACTTCCATAATGCGTTCTTTGCTCCACATCAGTTCTATCAAGAACGTGAAATAGGTTTCGAATCCCTTTCTTACCCAATTGCGGTGTGGCCATAGAAATACATTTTTTGCAGTCTGCTGACTAATTGTACTACCACCTTTAAGCGACTTTCCTTTTTTATTATGCTCTATAGCTCTTTCAATAGCTTCAATATCGTAGCCATGATGCTTTAAATACTTTTGATCTTCACTGCAGATCACTGCCAATTGTAGATGTATGGATATTTCTTCGATTGGAACCCACTGATGTTCCCAGCCTTTTTCTCTTGCATCAGACAATTGATAGTCTCGAATAACCATTAAAGGCGTTATAGGAACAGGTGCCCATTTAAAAACAAAGACCACGACTGCAGTAAGCACAATAAACCAAAAGATTGATTTAAACAGAAATCTAAATATACGCTTAATAAAGGTCATGACTATCTAAGAGACTAAATTCGCGAGGTCTTTACCAACAGAACTTCCTATTGCAACACCCATACCTCCTAAACGCACACCACAGTACACATTATTGCCTAATTGTGTAACTATTGGGCTTTTCTGATCACCTACTCCCATAATTCCACTCCATCGGTGTTCTATTTCAAAAGGTGTATTTGGTATAATTGCAGTTCTTAAATACGTTTCTAAAGCATCTTGAATGCGCTTAGTTTGAGAAAAGTTAGTGGTTTCTTCACCCTTAATATCTAGATTTCTACCTCCACCAAATAGAATACGATTATCAATATTTCTGAAGTAATAAAAGCCTTGATCAAAATGAAAGGTTCCTTTGATCTCAAGATCTTTAATTGGCGCTGTAATTAGGACTTGTGCCCTGGCAGGTATTACTTCAGTAATCTTTTGTTGCGCTGCAAAACCATTTGTTGCAATAAATAATTTAGCACATACCATTTCGAAACCATTAGTCTTAATACTTACAGATCCAGAGCGTTCAGAGAACGATTCTACGGTTACATTATTTAGAATTTTAATCCCTTCTTTTTGCGCTTTAGTAAGCAAAGCCTCCATCATTTTGCCAGTATCAATCTGACCTTCAAATTGATTAAAACCGAGTTGATCGTGACAACCATTAAATCCGAAAGTGTTCGATTTAAAACTAAATACATTTTCGTTAAAAAGAGGCTTTAACAATGCGTTCATTGCATCAATCTTGGCACAGCACAGTTCATATAAGCCTTCTGTCGCCATGTATAATTCATAACCGCCAAATTGCTGATAATTAAGCTTAGCGTCTCCTAGTGTTTCGCGTAAAAGTGCTAATCCTTCGATTCGTTTTTTTACCAATTGAAATACTTCATCCTCAGAATGACTTTTCAAATCATTGATAATTTCACTAAGGCTACCAAAGCAGGCAAAACCAGCATTCTTTGTACTGGCACCTTGTGGTAACATACCTTTCTCGAGCACGAGAATATTAGACTTAGGAAATCGTCTTTTAAGTTCTATAGCACAATTCAAGCCAACAATACCACTCCCAACGATTACATAGTCGATGTTTGATAACCATGATTTAATTTCCCAATAAGATAAGTTCATACGTCTAAATTACGGGTTTTTGCTTTAAGAGTGGACTCCATAAGTCAACTTAAGAGAACTGAAATATCAGAATAAAAAAACTCCGAAACTAAGGTTTCGGAGTTTATATTTATCAATCTTCAGCTGATGGCATTTCAAAGTCTTCCATAAACTTTGTCGTGTAGTTACCAGCGAGATAATCTGGATGTTCCATTAATTGTCTATGAAAAGGAATGGTTGTTTTAATTCCTTCGATTACGAATTCATCTAGTGCACGTTTCATTTTGTTGATCGCTTCTTCACGTGTTTGAGCAGTTGTGATCAATTTTGCGATCATAGAATCATAGTTCGGTGGAATAATATATCCCGCATAAACATGAGTATCTAATCGCACACCGTGACCTCCAGGAGCGTGTAAAACAGTTATTTTCCCTGGTGATGGTCTGAAGTCATTATATGGGTCTTCGGCATTGATACGACATTCGATAGAATGTAAGTTAGGTGTATAATTCTTTCCAGAAATTGGTACACCTGCCGCAACTAATATTTGTTCCCTAATTAAATCGAAATCAATTACCTGTTCGGTAATTGGGTGTTCCACTTGGATACGCGTATTCATTTCCATAAAGTAGAAATTTCGATGTTTATCCACTAAAAATTCAACCGTTCCAGCACCTTCATAGTTAATATATTCAGCAGCTTTTACAGCAGCAAGTCCCATATTATTACGTAGTTCGTCAGTCATAAATGGTGACGGAACTTCTTCTGTGAGTTTTTGGTGACGGCGTTGCACTGAACAATCACGTTCTGATAAATGACAGGCGCGTCCTGTTGAATCTCCAACAACCTGTATCTCGATATGACGTGGCTCTTCAATCAGTTTTTCCATGTACATATCGTCATTACCGAAAGCAGCTTTTGATTCCTGACGTGCAGAATCCCAAGCGTCTTTAAGGTCTTCAGGTTTCCAAACGGCACGCATACCTTTTCCACCACCTCCAGCAGTTGCTTTTAGCATGACAGGATATCCAACTTCCACGGCCAATTTTTTACACTCCTCGAAATCGGCGATGATACCATCACTTCCAGGAACACAAGGTACGCCTGCTGCTTTCATTGTTGCTTTAGCTGTGGCCTTATCTCCCATTTTGGAGATCATTTCTTCAGAAGCTCCAATAAATTTAATATCGTGCTCTTCACAAATCTTAGAAAATTTAGCATTCTCAGATAGGAATCCATATCCTGGATGTATCGCGTCGGCGTTAGTAATTTCTGCCGCAGCAATAATATTTGACATTTTTAAGTACGAATCAGTACTCGATGGTGGACCAATACATACTGCTTCGTCTGCAAACTTTACGTGCAAACTTTCAGCATCGGCTGTAGAATAGACAGCCACTGTTTTGATACCCATTTCTTTACAAGTTCTAATAACACGTAGTGCTATTTCACCTCTATTGGCGATCAATATTTTTTTGAACATAACTTTTAGTTTAAAAATTCAATTTCCAAGCACCAAATTCCAATAGTATGGTTTTGGGATTTGTAGATTGGAATTTTCAATTGTTATGAAGGATCAACTAAGAATAGAGGTTGATCAAATTCTACTGGCGAAGAATCGTCTACTAAGATCTTAACGATCTTACCTGAAACTTCAGATTCAATTTCATTGAATAATTTCATCGCTTCAATAACGCATAATACGTCGCCTTCACCTACAGAAGACCCGACCTCAACAAAAACAGGTTTGTCTGGTGAAGGCTTGCGATAGAATGTTCCAATGATTGGAGATTTTACAGTAATATATTTTGACTCATCATCAGCGGCTGCTGGTGCTTCTGCTGCAGGAGCTGCTGGAGCAGGAGCTGCTGGAACAGCGGCAGGAACCGGTTGTGCCACGGGCTGACTCATAGGTATTTGCTGAACAATTGTTGTGCCTTCCCCTTTATCATCAGAACCAGTTCTAATGGTGATCTTAACGTCATCCATTTCTAACTTAACCTCACTTGCACCAGACTTGGCCACAAACTTGATCAAATTTTGAATTTCTTTAATATCCATAATTATTCGTCGTTTTTAATTAGTTAGTCAATAGTTAATCTTAAGAATTATACGCCCAGGTAAGGTATATTGCTCCCCAGGTAAATCCACCACCGAATGCAGCGAATATAAGTTTATCGTTTTTCTTTAATTGTGATTCGTAATCGTGTAATAGTAATGGCAAGGTAGCTGACGTTGTATTACCATATTTATGAATGTTCATCATCACCTTATCAGGGTTTAAATTCACACGATTTGCAGTTGCTTCAATGATACGTTTATTAGCTTGATGAGCCGCTAACCACTGTATATCATCGTTGGTAAGATCATTTCGTTTCATAACGCGCTCAGTGACATCAGCCATATTGAACACGGCATTTTTAAATACAGTTCGACCTTCTTGGAATACAAAATGTTTGCCCTCAGCTACAGCTTCGGGTGTTGATGGATACGATGAGCCACCATATTGTGCGTGTAGAAATTCTCGACCTTCACCGTTACTTCTTAAAATCTCATCTTGTAAACCTAGTCCTTCTGTGTTAGGTTCAAACAATACAGCACCAGCACCATCACCAAAAATGATGCAAGTTGCTCTATCTTCATAGTTTATCATTGACGAGTTCTTATCTGCGCCAATAAGTAATACTTTCTTGTATTTTCCAGACTCTATATAGCTCGATGCTGCTGACATTCCAAATAGGAAACTTGAACATGCTGCTTCTAAATCGTAAGAAAAAGCATTAACTGCACCTATATTAGTTGCAGTAAAAGCTGCGGTTGAGGCAGCTTTCATATCTGGTGTTGCGGTTGCAACGATTACTAAATCTATTTCTTTTGGGTCGACGCCAGTCTTTTGAATCAGGTCCTTGGCGGCATTAATTGCAAGGTAAGAACTTCCTTTGCCAACATCCTTTAAAATTCTGCGTTCCTTGATGCCAGTTCGAGTGGTAATCCATTCGTCATTTGTATCGACCATCGTTTCTAAGATTTGATTGGTCAATCGATATTCTGGTAAATAAGCACCTACTCCTGTAATTGCAGCTGTGATTTTACTCATGTTTATTTTTTAAAAATCGTCTTAAAAAGACAAAAATCGTCAAAAAAAGGTAAAATTTTGAGGAAATTACTAAATTTTGCACGAATATGGCGCAAATTAAGTCGTTTTTAAGACATTGAGAAATTAAACATAAAAAAAACGCTCAAAGATGAGCGTTTTATTATATGCGTGCATAATACTTATGCTAAGTTTTCTTCAGCTTCAGAGTTATCAATAAGGACTTGACCTCTGTAATATAACTTACCTTCGTGCCAATGAGCTCTGTGATATAAGTGTGGTTCTCCTGTAGTAGGACACGTCGCGATCGTAGGAACAGAAGCTTTATAGTGCGTTCTTCTCTTATCTCTTCTTGTTCTAGAAATTTTTCTCTTTGGATGTGCCATTTTTATATGTTATTTATCCGTTAATAGTTTTTTTAAAGTATTCCAACGAGGATCAATATCCTCGGATGATTCTTTCGCTTCATTTAGTCCTTTTGGACTTAATTCTTCTAATTTCTTCAGAATATCTGAATCTAAGGTGCCATCTTCAACGCCTGGGTGAATTCGTTTAGCCGGCATAGATAGAATGATTAGTTCATATATATACTGCGCTACATTAATTTCATATTCACCATGAGGAATGATTAGTATGTCTTCAAACTCATCATTATACGCTTCACCGAATTTAACCACCAAGTCGAACTCTCCTTTTACATCTTGATCATAGGGTTCATTTGTGAGATCACAATTCACATTTACATGACCTGAAATCTCAAAATGCAGCTCTAATAGCGTCGTTTTTTTCTCTAATTGTAGTGTTGTATTCACCTCCACATTAGAGAAGTCCTCATATTCAAAATATTCAAAGAACGATTTATCAATCTGATAATCAAAATGGTGCTTTCCTAACTTCAGACCCACAAATGGTATCATAAATTCCTTTAGAGGCTTCATCTTCGCATTCATTTTGAGCCTGCAAATATATAACTTTTTATTAATTAAACCGTGGTTATAAACAAAAAAATGTTTATATCTTTTTTGGTGCCTTTTTTAAGGGGTTTTGTGAATATTCATCGTATTCAGATCTATTCCTAAACACCTCAATAGCAGTAAATACCGCCTGCTTAAAAGATCCGTTATCTGCTTTCCCTTTACCAGCAATCTCAAAGGCAGTTCCATGATCAGGTGATGTTCTTACTTTTTTAAGCCCAGCCGTATAGTTAACACCATGTCCAAAAGCAATGGTTTTAAAAGGAATCAATCCTTGGTCATGATACGATGCTATAATAGCATCGAAATTTTTGTAGTTCCCCGAACCAAAGAAGCTATCAGCCGAGTAAGGCCCATATACCAGTTTGCCATCATTCTTAATTTTCTCCAATGTTGGGCGTAATACATCATCATCCTCAGCGCCAATTACTCCATTATCTCCAGCATGCGGATTTATTCCTAGCACAGCAATACGTGGCTTACTAACTCTAAAGTCCCGTTTCAGTGAAAGATATACGGTATTAATTTTATCGGTAATCAATTCAGATGTAATATGTGACGGCACATCTTTAACCGGTACATGATCTGTTAAAAGTCCAACTTTTAAGCTGTCGGTTACCATGAACATTAGGCTCTTTCCTCCAAGTTTTTCTGCCAAATAATCAGTATGTCCAGGAAACTTAAAATTTTCTGATTGAATATTATGTTTGTGAATTGGTGCAGTGACCAATACATCTATGGTGTCATTTTTTAATGCTTTAGTCGCCATTTCGAGAGACTTAATAGAATATGCTCCAATATTCTGGTCTTCTTCACCAAAATTAATCTGTACGTTCTCTTTCCATACATTAAAGACATTAATCTTGCCATGTAAAATCTGATCGGTGTGATTGATCCCATGAAAACTAATGTTACTCTTAAAATGCTTTTTAAAAAAAGACATGGTCTTAATAGAGGCAAAAATCACAGGCGTGCAAAAATCTAACATGCGATTATCTTCAAAGGTTTTGATAATTAGTTCTGATCCAATTCCATTGAGATCACCTACCGATATTCCAAGTTTTATTTTTTTGTCTTTTTCCATTAAGAATCTTTGTAATGTCCGTAATTTTGCAACTACAAATTTAACCAATTATTCGACATCATGTTTACAGGAATTATTGAAGATTTAGGAACCGTTTCAGAAGTTAAAAAGGACGGTGGAAATTTGCACCTTACGATAAGTAGTAAGATAACACCCGAGCTTAAAATTGACCAGAGTGTATCACATAACGGCATATGTCTAACTGTTGTGGATATCTCAGGTAGCGACTATACGGTTACAGCGATTAAAGAAACTATTGACAAAACCAATATTGGAGATTTAAAAAAGGGTGACTTGGTAAATTTAGAACGCGCCATGAAATTAGGAGCTCGACTAGATGGTCACATGGTTCAAGGTCATGTAGATCAAATTGGGACTTGCGAGTCTATATCTGAAGAAGATGGCAGTTGGTTCTTTACCTTCAATTACGACAGTACTCTTGGAAACGTAACGATTGAAAAGGGATCAATAACGGTTAACGGTGTAAGTCTAACCGTTGTAAATTCAAATAAGAATACATTTAGTGTGGCCATTATTCCATACACTTATGAACACACAAATTTCAAAGCCTTTGAAATCGGAACGAAAATTAATCTAGAATTTGATGTGATCGGAAAGTACATCCAAAGACTCTATGACCTGAGAGTATAGGGCTTTTAAGTATTTTTTATTTTCTTTCGCACACCGTAAAGTACACCCATAGCAAGAACAACAGACACTAACCCATCAATCGGAAGACCCGGCGGAGGTGGTGGCATTGGAGGTGGAGGCGTAGCTCCTTGAGCCGAACATACAAAACTTATTAATACAAATAAGATAGAGGCTAGGATTTTCTTGTTTTGCATTTTCATTACGGCGTAAATGTATAAAAAAATAGGTCTCAACAAAATTAAATAGCAAAAAAAACATCCATAAAACGCAAAAAAAATCGATAAAATACGCCTTTTCGACTAATTTTGTTAACGTTTTATTAAGACCAAAGATATAGTTTTTTATCAAACATGATAGGAAAACTGCTATTTTTTTAATTTTAATTAATTGTTATCATGCGCATTACAATCAAAATTGAAATGAATTCCTACAATTCAAAAATCAGTTACCTATGCTTTCCAGTAATTCTAACGATGCATTTGGTCTAAAATTTCAATAACCTCGGCCTTTTTACGAACTGAAACTGGCACATTTTCACCATTATTAAGCATTAAATAACCGCCATCTGTTTTAATAAATGCGCTGATATATTGTAGATTAACTAAGTGGCTTTGGTGTACTCTTAAATAACCATAAGACTTGAGCATATCTGAGAAGTACTTAAGTGTTTTAGTCACAAATATCTTTCGTTTGTCTTTCAAGTGAAACATAGTATTATTACTATCAGATTCACATCTAATAATATCGTCTAAATTAACAATGATGATTTTGTCAAGCGTATGCAGCGAAATTTTATTCGGTTTTTTTTCTGGTGCGATTAATGTCTCTTTCAAAATATTAATACGTTCTTGATCTGGTCGTATTTGTTGTTTCGCACGTTCAATCGCTACCGAAAGATCTTCTTTACTATAAGGTTTTAATACATAATCAATTGCGGCGAACTTAAACGCCTTAATTGCAAATTCGTCACTTGCAGTAACAAAAATG
This sequence comes from Psychroserpens sp., assembly GCA_017643165.1. Lineage (GTDB taxonomy): Bacteria > Bacteroidota > Bacteroidia > Flavobacteriales > Flavobacteriaceae > Psychroserpens. The sequence goes on from JAEPNY010000001.1 coordinate 113,924, forward strand.
ATTTTTGAATTGATGTCTGGAAAAATCTCTAAAATATCAAATCCCGTACCATCACCTAACATGATATCTAAAAACAAAATATCAGGTTCTGTCTTACGCAATACTTTCGCGCCTTCTACAACACTTTGTGCAGTATCGATTACCTGAATGTCGCTATGATCGCGTTCCAGATCACGTTTTAAAAGTTCAAGTGCTTCGGGATAATCTTCTATAATAATTGCTGTCAACATAATTAAAAATCGGTTTCTAATGGTAGTTCAAAATTTATACTGGTTCCTATTGTGCTTCCACCAGCGTCTTTAATCTCTTCAATGTTTAAAGCGTCTTTCCCAGCAATAGATTCTAATCGTTCTTTGGTCACCTTTAATGCCATAGATTGGTGATCTGTTTTTGTTTTTTGCTGCTGCGATTGATAAATACCAATCCCGTTATCTGAAATGCGTACTTTTAGGGTCTCATTAATAGCCTCAAACTGAATAGCTAAATGACCTTTACGAGGTCCCTTCAATATACCATGTCGAATCGCATTTTCAACAAACGGCTGAATTAACATTGGTGGTATTAAAATTTCCTCTGCATCTAATTCAGAATTCACATCAATTTGATAATCAAACCCTTCCACCGACATCAATTGTTCAACTTCAATATAGTGTTTCAGAGTTTTTATCTCCTGATCTAAACTAATAGTTTCCTCCCTTGAATTAACAAGCGTTTCTCTTAGTAAACTGGCAAAACTATTGACGGTGTCATTCATCTTTTCAGGTTTGGATGGCGCCATTGCTTTGATTCCGTTGAGCACATTAAAGATGAAATGTGGATTCATCTGTAGCCTTAATGCTTTTTGTTCTAGGCTCAACAGATGATTTTCCAACTCTAACTGCTTTTTATCACGCGCACTCTTATGCTTTAACCTTTTTATATATTGAATCACCACAACAACTAATATTAGTACAATAATTCCAATAACTAATGCGATAAACCATGGCTTCTTATGCAAGGGGCTTTCAATAAAAAATGAAAAGCTAATAGGATCACTTTCTAACCATCTGTGATTTCGAGATTGCACAATAAATTTGTGTTCACCATAATTTAACGCAGAAAATTCTTGGGTGTCATTTGAGGTCCACGGGCTCCATTCATCATCATTTAATTTATAGCGATATGCTATACCATCAGCATGATTTAAGTCTATAGACTTATAGGTGAAACTTACTTGCTTTTGTTCAGAAGAAAGTTGCCATACTTTATCAGAATTTGTCCAGTCTACAAGATCAACGCTATCTATACTATTGTAAGCCACTTTCAGATCTTCTAAATAAATAATTGGCTTTTTAAGGTTTTGATCTGTTTCATAAGGTTCATATTCTGAAAGCCCATAAAGCGTTCCGAACCAAAGCCGGCCTTTATCATCTTTATCAACCGCGTTCAAACAGGTTTCTGTTCCTAGGAAGCCGTCATTTCTACCGAAGAAAAATGCATCAATTATCTCGTTATCATTATTTATTTGAAGTTTATCTACGCCGCGTTCTGTGCCTGCCCATAGAAATCCTTGGTCATCAACAATGAGTTGATAGATGTTTTCAGAAGACACATCCTTGGTGCCTTGTAGTTTTCTAAACGTATTAAAATCGGTGTCACTAGACCACCAAATACCTTCGCCAGCGGTTCCGAGAAATAACGTATTACGATAAAATAATATAGAGTGTATAGGAACATTTAATTGAAGTACATTTCCTAAATGGGTGACTCGATTTTTTAAAATATATCCTATATGACCTTGTTGAGAAACATACCAAAGTCTATTGTTGTTATCTACAGCGATTTGATTAAGCTCAAGATCTTCAATGCCTTTTGACCTATTAAAAGTGTTAATTAAATTGAAATTATCTGATTGTGCATCATAGGTAAATTGCACGATCCCTTGATCATAAGATGCGGCGTAAATTGTATTATTAACCATTTCAATATCTCGAATTCGATCAAAAGGAAATTTATTATCTGAATTCCATATTTTAGTGACTTCAATAGAATTGAACAAAGGAGTTTTGGTTTTTACTGATCTTTTCGTTGGCGTTGAATCTAAACTGATAGTCCCTTTAAACATAATCCCTTTGCCTTCAGAACCCAACCATAAATTATTACTCTGATCGCTTCTAATCGCTTTGATCTTCACATCTGAAAAATCATCTGGAATTACTACATCATGTATCCCATTATCATCGAGACGCATTATACCTTTATCAGAGGTTGCGATCCAAATTGCGTCATTTGAATGATGAACGGCATAGATCTGATCACCCTTAAGACCTGTTTGCGATGAATAATGCTTAAAACTATTTTGGAAATACTTCACTAATCCGCCACCTGAGGTTGCTAACCAAACATTCGACTCTCTGTCTTGAAGCACCTGTTTGACATTTGAAACCGGCAGTCCATTAGAACTATTTAAATAAAATAACTCGGAATTCGTCTCTAAATCTATAATGCTTGTGCCATCATTTTCGCTTAAAATCCAAAGCTGTTCATTATTAATGATTGCGCTGGTATTAATTCGGAGTGGCTCTCTTATTAATACGTCATCTTGACGCTTTGAACTGAATACTAACGTGCCATCATCAAATGTTGAGGCATAGACGTTATCATTATGCATAGACAATGCTACAAATTGTCCTTGTTCAACCAATTTCACCGATTCATCAGTGTCTTTTAAACTACTCGTGCGCCAGAGCCCACCATTGGTTGCGATCCAATAGTAGCTATCGTGAAAAATGATATCCTTTATTATCGCATCACCAATGGTTTCAGGCAAACTAATCATTTTTGTTTGGAAGTTTTCCAATACTTCATAAACACCCTTTTTTGTCAATACAAGTATTTGATCTCTTATGCTAATAACTTTTAATACATGTGGCAAATCGATGGTATTGAAACGGTATTTTGTTTTTACCGTTAACCCAATGTTTGTTCCAATATATAGAGTGTCTCCTAAAGTTAATAGCGAATTAATGTAATTACTTGAGAGACCATTTGATTCATTATAAACCTCAAAGCGTTCGCCATCAAATTTTGCTAATCCACCGCCTTGGGTTCCTAACCATAAGTACCCTTTATAGTCCTGAGCCATGGCGTGAATTTGAGATTGTGGTAAACCATCTTCTAAAGTATATACTTTGATCTGATTGTTTTGAGCCCTCGACGCGAAATTCACCAACAGGATTAGACTAAAAAAATAATATGTAAGGGTTACTCTCAAGTATTAGAAATTAGATAATGCAACTTACAATTTTGAACGGATTTTTTAGGATTGAAGTATCTAAATCTTATAAATCAGGAAAAGCACTATACAAATACTGCATAGTGCTAATCACATGAATCACAACATCAACTAATTAACTTCATTCGTTCTATTTAAATTCTACATCGCAAGAAACAGCGACGCTAGTTTTATTTGTTTTTGCTTTTTCGAAGACGGCTAATGAATTTGTTTGCATTAGTTTATTGTCTTTGAATACGATATAAGAGGTGCTATCTTCAACGCTACAACTTTCATTGTTCTCTGGACATAAACTAATAATATCCAGGCCATAGGTTTTGTTTTTGTCATCAAATAGATTTACAAGTTCATGTCTTAATGTTTCTGAATTCACAAAAATCTTATCAACCTCTTCTCCATTTTTAACCGCTCTAATTTGGAATCGCTTATAGCCTTTAAAGTCTACACCTGCTTCACCAAAAACGAATTTTACGCCTGGATTTTGTTCACTGATCATTGTTTTTTGAGAGATGAGTCCGCCCCATATCCATCCTATTTCCGGTCCCATTTGCACTTTATACCATCTGCTGGTTACACCATTAATAGTATTTGGAATATTGCTCTTGGCGAGGAGGCGTACTTTTGTGCCTATTTTTAAGGTGGTAAGTTGCTCACATTGTACTGCTGCACAATCTCTAAGCGCAACTTCATCTGCTAATAAATATTGTGTTGCCTTAGTTGCTGATGTCGTGTACACCTCAAATTGGACTTCATTATTTTGAGCGTAGATGTCTGAGGCAATAAATAACATGGCTACAACCATTAAGGCCTGAAAGATTCTAGACCATGTGTTTTCTTTTCTGTTGTGTGTGTGGATGTTCTTTAAAGTTTTCATAGTATTATGTTTTATAGGTTTATACTTGTTTGATACTTCAAAGATATGTGGCGCCTTAGTTGAAATTTTGATGTCTTTAGAATTCGTAGGAAGTGATCTAGAATTCGTTTTAGTTGTTCTAAAAAAACCTGTTATCTTTAAGGAATTCTTACAAAAACCAACCAAATGAAAACCTTAAAGCTCATTATTGTTTGCCTCTTAATCATACCCTTAAGCTCCCATGGTCAAAAGCGAAAAAAGAAATCATCGGAACCAGCTGTTATAATCGAAGACAGCTTATTCCATGGTCTGAAATGGCGAAATATCGGTCCGTTTCGAGGTGGTAGATCTGTGACCTCAACAGGAGTTATTGGACAACCTTTTACCTATTATATGGGTTCAACAGGTGGTGGTGTTTGGAAAACAAATGATGCTGGAATCACCTGGAAAAATATTTCCGATGGCCATTTTAAAACAGGATCCGTTGGTGCGATTGCCGTTTCTGAAAGCGACCCAAATATTATTGTTGTTGGTATGGGTGAGCATGCAGCAAGAGGTGTAATGACCTCTATGGGTGACGGAGTTTATATTTCAAAAGACGCAGGAAAAACTTGGACACATGTCGGTCTGGAATCCTCACGACATATTTCTGATGTGATCATACATCCTGCCAATCCAGATATTATTTATGTTACCGCTCAAGGCGCTCAATATGCACCCTCTAAAGAACGTGGTATCTACAAAACAACCGATGGCGGTAAAACCTGGAAACAAATTCTTTATGTAGATGATATTACTGGCGCTTCGTCACTGTCTATGGATATGAATAATCCAAGAATTCTCTACGCAGCGATGTGGCAGCACCGTCGTTATCCTTGGTATATGGAATCTGGTGGTGAAAAATCTGGTCTTTACAAATCTGTTGATGGTGGAGATACTTGGGAAAAACTAAAAGGTGGTCTCCCTGAAGATTTTGGTAAAGCTGGTATTTCCGTTTCACGTGCCAATTCCGAACGTGTATTTGCAGTGATAGAAGCCGAAGGTAATAAAGGTGGTGTATATAGTTCGGATAATGCCGGGAAATCCTGGAAACAAGTTAATGGTGATCGTGTGAACATTGCACGCTCATGGTATTACATGGAAATCTTTGCTGATCCGCAAAATGAAAATATAGTGTATGTGTTAAATGCACCTGTAATGAAATCCATTGATGGTGGTAAAACCTTCTCAAATATTCCTGTGCCTCATGGTGACAACCATCACTTATGGATCAATCCAAAGGATAACTCTAACCTCATCAACTCTAATGATGGTGGCGCCAATATTTCTTTTAACGGCGGAAAGAGCTGGAGTACCCAACAAAACCAACCCACATCACAATTTTATCGTGTGATCACAGACAATTTAGTGCCATATCGTGTGTATGGTGGACAACAAGATAATAGTGCTATAGGTATTCTAAGCAGAACCAACGATGGTGGTATCGATTGGAAAGATTGGTACTCCGTGGCTGGTGGTGAAAGCGCCTTTATTGCCTTTGATCCTGATAACCCAGAAACGATTTATGGTGGCACTTATCAAGGTAATATCAGCAAGTGGACCAAGAGTTCAAGAGAACAAAAATCCATTAAAGAATATCCAGAATTAGGGTTAAGTATAGCGCCTAAAGACTCAAAATACCGCTACAATTGGAATGCACCAATCATCACCTCGCCACATGATCGATCTGTGATTTACCACGCTGGAAATGTAGTGTTCAAATCAACGGATGAAGGGCAAAGTTGGTCTGTTGTAAGTCCAGATCTAACAAAAGACGAGAAAGAGAAACACGGACCAGGAGGTGGACCTTACACAAATGAAGCTGCCGGTGGTGAAAACTATAATACCATTACTGCGCTTGTAGAATCACAACACGAAGAAGGCGTGATGTATGCCGGAAGTGATTGTGGTTTAGTGCATATCACCAAAAACGGTGGTCAATCTTGGGATAATATTACACCTGGTAGTGTTCCTGACGGAATTATAAATAGTATTGATATATCCGAACACGATCCAGCAACCGCTTATATTGTTGTGATGCGCTACAAGTCTATGGATCTGTCTTCACATATTTTCAAAACCTCTGATTACGGACAATCATGGACGAAAATCGTTAACGGACTTGATGATCCGAATGGATTCGCTCGCGTCGTGCGTGCCGATAAAAAACGTAAAGGGTTGCTATACGCGGGAACTGAAACCGGACTCTATATTTCCAATGACGATGGGGCGAATTGGCAATCAGTCAAACTGAATTTACCTGTAGTAGCTATAAATGACTTAATTATTCAAGATAATGATCTTGTTGCCGCAACTTCGGGTCGTGGTTTCTGGATATTAGATGATCTCAGTGTTTTTCAGAACATGAATTCGAAAGCTGCCAATGTCAAAATATTTCCACCTAAACCAAGCTATAGAATTTTTGGTGGCACCTCTAATGCTGTCGGGCAAGGTATGAATCCTAGAAGCGGTGTAACCTTCGATTATTATTTAGGAAAAGATGCTGATACTTTAGATCTCAAACTGGAAGTGCGCCAAAACGGAAAGGTTATTAGAACCTATACTAATAAAAAGCCTAAAGGATTTAAATCCTGGCCTGGTGGACCTTCTGCGCCGCAAGTATTGCCGTCTAAACAAGGGTATCACCGATTCACTTGGGATTTCAATCGTGAATCATTACCATCAATAGATAAGGTATTTGTGTTTGGTGGTCACAATGGCTCCGCAGTGGCACCAGGTGACTATGTGTTGCGCTTATCGCTTGGTGATGAGGTAACCGAAACACCAGCAACGATTTTGCCTAATCCTGCTATTAATGCCACTGCCACTGATTTTGCCGAACAGCAAGAACTATTGGTAGCATTAGAAAACACAGTTCGTGAAATCCATGAGTCGGTGAATCAAATGCGATCGGCGAAGTCACAGCTTAAAGCGTATGCGAAGTTGTTGGAAGGTAATGACAATGCGAAAGCCTTATTAGACAAAGGCAAAGAACTCACTGAGCGTATCAATGTTTGGGAAGAGAACCTTGTTCAAGGAAAGCAAAAGACCTTTCAGGATGTGATCAATTTTAATAACCGTCTCAATACGCAACTATTGATTTTAATGGGTTATATCAATCAGGCGGATCCTAAAGTGACGAAAGGTGCTAAAGAGCGCTTTTCAGATCTGATGACCGATTGGAATGTTTATGAAAAGGAACGCGATGCGATTGTTGCCAAGGAAATGCGAGAATACAACGAGCTGTATAAGTCCTTAGATTTACCAGCGATTATTATTGAAGATTAAATAAAAAAGCCTTTCAAATTGAAAGGCTTTTCTCTTATTAAAGGTGGTCCCAACTGGACCACTTTGTTTTTCCTTCTATTTTATTTTATTTACCTCTATTTAAGTAAATTACAGTGATACTGCCTATGAATACTGAGAAAATATAATTACTTGAAGTTTCAACAAATTAAAAATATTCGTCCCCTTATTCGTCCCCTATAACATTATTTAATTTATATTTGACATATGTCAAAGGCGAAATTTATTCTTAAAGAACCTAAATCAAAAGTAGAAACTTTGGTTTACCTAATTTACAATTATCAATATAGGCGATTTAAATATTCAACTGGTGAGAAAATTAATCCTAAGTTCTGGAATAAGAAATCACAAAGAGCAAAAGAAACAAAACTATTTAAAGAATATCCAGAATTTAATACTAGACTTGATATAATTCAAAATGGCATTAATAATGCATTTCGCAAACTGCTAAATGATGGAATTGAAACTAATAACGCAAACCTAAAGGTTGCTCTTGAAAATGAACTTTCTGATCACATTGTAAAACCAAAGAAAAAATCTCTTTTATCGTTTATTGAATCATTTATTGAAGAAAGTAAACTTAATAAGAAAACAGGCACAATTAAGGTATACAAAACCACCTATAAATATCTCAAAGAATTTAATGATAAATATAAGCCTGTCAATTTTGAGACTATTACATTAGAGTTTTATAATCGCTATTTAGCTTTTTTAAGTAACGATCATGGTCTTTCTGCAAATACTGTAGGTAAACATATTAAGACTATTAAATCATTCATGAATGAAGCAACTGAAAGAGGTGTAAATAATAATTTAGAGTTTAGAAATAAGAAGTTTAAAACAATAAGAGAAGAATCTGACAGTATTTATCTTTCTGTTGATGAATTAAACAAAATAGAGAAGCTTGATCTTTCTTCTAGCCCTCGATTGGAAAAGGTTAAAGATCTGTTCCTGATAGGTTGTTATACTGGTCTTAGATTCTCAGACTTTACACAGATCAAACAAGAAAATATAAATTCTGACAATACTGTTATTAATATTAGAACGCATAAAACAGGACAACGGGTTTCAATTCCATTGCACAAAACTGTCAGAAATATTCTCAAAAAATACAATAATAATCTCCCGAAGGCATACACTAATCAAACCATGAACGAATATTTAAAACAAATTGTAAGCCTTGCAGGAATAAAGGAATTAATAGAAACCACGATTACTCGAGCTGGGAAAATAGAAAAAAACATTTCTCCAAAATATAAACTTGTATCAACACATACGGCGAGAAGAAGCTTTGCCACGAACTTATATTTAGCAGAAGTACCAACTATTTCAATTATGAAAATCACAGGTCATAAAACTGAAAAATCATTTTTACAATACATTCGTGTGACCCAAAAAGAAAATGCAGATAAACTATTAACGCACCCATTTTTTAACTAATGAATACAATCACTAATAATCAATTTATTGAAAAATTTAAAACAGAACTTGTTAACGCTTCAGATCAAAACTACTTAATCGAAAATGAAATCGAACAAATCAAGTACTTCACGATGACTAGAAATACTGAATTTGCGCCAAACCCATTTCGCAGTTACAATAACAATAGTACCAATAGTGTCTTTGACTTAAGCAACTTAGGTAATAAAAATCCTATAGTAGATGCATTTCATCACTATCTTAGATTTGAAGAAGTTTCATCATCAGAAATTCAACATTTAAATAGGGACGCAATTCATCTAGGGACTCAATTGGCTCAATATTTCACGTGGTTAAAAGACTTGAAAGCTAAAAATGAAGCAACAAAAGTTAAAATCAAATCAAATTTGAATCTTGAACAAAGAATGCTTGCATTATATTATTTAGGCTTGGACTTAAATAAATATGATGACACTAAGACAAGTAAAATACTTTCTCAAGTATTAAATTATAACCAAGACAATATTAGAAAGAACCTCTCACAACTTTATATTAATAGTCCAAAGAACAAAGTAAGAAAGACGTCAAATTTTGAAAAGATTATTAAATTATTTGAAGATCAGCAATTTGCCGCTATTAAAAAACGAATTGAGGATGACATGAATTCGTTATAAATAAAATATGAGGTATACCCCAATAGTTACCCATCTATAAGATGGGTTTTTATTTGCGCCATATTCATCATTAAATAAAATTAAATATGGCAAAAATTGAAATCAACAATTTTAATATCGCTGACCTAGAACAAGCGATTAAAAATGTATTACTCGAAACAGTTGCTTTAGAAATTAAAAAGCAACTTCGACCTGAAAAGGTTCACATTTCTTTACTCTCAAGAGAAGCTACGGCTGAGATGCTTTGTATCTCTCTTCCAACTTTAAATCAATGGACAAAATCAGGTATTATTAACGCACATCGTATAGGTGGTCGTGTTCTATACAAAAGTGAAGATATTTCAAATGCACTTAATCAAGTTAGAACCGAATTAAAGAGAGGGGGTGAATCATGTTAAAAAAGAAAAATGATTACTCAGTAATAGTGTTTTTTGAGAACAACATACAACCTAAAAAATGGCAATATGTTCATAAACTCAATGGCTTTTCACTTTTCCTCAATAAAAAGCACCCTGATTGGCAATATATGAACGTTTATAATCGACGTAACAGTCAGTTTATGAAGCGTTTCGCCAAGAACGATTTTATTCCGCCATTCATTGGCTAGTGTTCTTTTTTTTAACCTTTAAATATAAAAACCTTTAAATAACAACCTTTAATTATTAACCTTTAAATGGTTTTAATTAATGTGCAACGATTCAGATTATGATAGTTAAAAATACTTATGGCTCAAGCGTAGCGTATTCAATTAAACAATTTGGCAGAGCCCCTAAAAACGAGTTTACAGGTTCTTCACTTCAACGCAAGAAGCAAGACCCCAAGAAAGATACTAAGACAAAGAAAAAAGAAGGTAGTGACAAGGAGCGAAAGGACCGCTCCTTGTCTAGGCGATCGAAACAAAAAATTCGAAAAAAAATTACCTGCTTTGCTCGGTGTTATAAAAGATTAAGTTTTGTTACGCTCACCTTTCTAAATAAGGTGAGCGATGAACAAGCAGTAAATCTTCTGAGAAAATTTGTTGATAATGCTAAAAAACGTAGTGAAGATTTTCAATACGTATGGGTTGCTGAACGGCAAACTAAAAATGATGTCTTTGAGGGCAATGTTCATTTTCACATGATTACTAATAAATATTGGAAAATTGATAAATGGTGGAATTACTGGATTGATCTTCAAGAGAAGAATGGAATTAAACCTAGGGATAAGGATTACAAGCCTACATCAGCCTTTGATGTAAAACAATTGAACTCTAATAATATTCGTTCTATTGCTTCTTATGTTACTAAATATGTAACCAAGAATGATGCTAAATTTAAATGTCAAGTTTGGAATTGTTCTAAACGTGTTTCACAATTATATACGGACTTTTATACAACAACTGAATACACGGATCAGTTTAAAAAAATGGGAGCAGTTTTAAAAGAAACTGTAATTAAAGATCAGAACAACAAGCCTTTTCTAAATGTAAAACAAATTGATTTAAATAGAAATACATTACCCATGTATAGAAGACTAGATAAAATTAACATGAAACTCAAAAAGTGAAATTTATAGTTGTTGGTTTATAGAAAATTATCTATATTTACGGTCCCTTAGAATAATGTAATAGCTTAATTAATCCTTTCATTAATTAAACTATTCAACATGAAATTTTCGAATAGACTAGTACTTTTAACTGGTTTCTTATTTATTATTTATGGATGTCAGAAAGACGACTTCACTGACACTAAAACTGAACTATTCGTACCTAGTATTTCTTCATATATTCTTTATGATGGAGAAGTTCCTGATCACATCTTAAGTTTTGTAAGAACTAAATCAGACAATACATTGAAGGTAAATATCTCAGCGAATAATATCAGTTTTTCGAAACATAATGGTTTTAGTCAAAATAGAGAAACTCCTTTAGGCGTAGTCCAGACAAATAAGGTAGTGCAGGTATATAATGAAAGAAATACTAAATATACATTTAAAGTAACTGATCCGACCAATGCTCAAAGTAAAATCAATTTAATTGTGGTTGATACAGGAGAAGAAATAATTGAATATTTTATTCAATATATATTTGATCCTAATAACCCTGCGCCAATACTTAATAGTGGTGCTATCGACATGTCTAGATTCACAGGGGCAATGATATTTTATGATTCCAATGGATCGATTATTGGTAATTATATTTTTGATAATGGAATTGAAATACAATCGAGTGGATCCACTAACCCTTGTCCTGAAGATGAATCAATTGACCACACAGATAATACTGAATCAAGTACAGGAGGAGGAACTAACGGCGAAACAGATACTGGAAATCAAGGCTCAACAGAAAACAATACGAGCGGCTCCGGCGAGTTAAATAATACTGATGAACCATGTGGCTTAGAGTGGGAATATGGATGGTGCGGATGTGAAACAGGTCCTTTAGATGGTCATGCAATCACTGGAAACCCTTGTTGTTCAGGAAGTCCATTAATTGTGACTGATACATGCACTGGTCAAACTTGGAGCAGTAATGATAATCAAACTCAATTTAGGGAGGGAACCTCGCCTTGTGATGGCGATACTGGAGTTATAGTAGAGCTTGAGGGCACAGAAACATCGGTGTCTTGTGATAAAATTAATGAACAGTTAAACGATCCTAACTATATCAATGCCGCTGCTGAATTAGAAGGTTATATTGGTGAGACTAAAGAGTATGGAAAAGCTCAAAGTGTTAGCGGTGAGTTTTCTGATGTTCCTCAAGACCCGAATAATGGCGATCAACTAAATGTAAACTCTTTTATGAACGACCCAAATATCTTTGGATTTATACACACACATTTAGACGATCTTGTTGAAATACTGCCAACTGGAAATACCAGAATAACACCAAAAATTCGAATGTTTTCTCCATTTGATGTCCGAACGTTCTTACTTTTGGTAAAAAATGCTGAGGTAAATAACATAAATGTGGCGGACGTTTATGTGACTATGTTGTCTAGCTCTGGAGACTTTACCTTAAAATTCGATGGTAACATTCAAAATTTAATTGATAACTTAGATACAGATCTGTTAAATTATTTAGGTGGTCAAGACGCAGCGAATGATTTCAACGACTATGTTAAAAACTACGGTAGGAGACTTGGCTTATTAAAATTTATGGAAGACAAAATTGATATAAATGGGATAAATTTATATAACATAAAACCTAACGGAACCATAAAAAGAAACTATATAGATGATTCCGGTAAATTGAAAGTAGATAAATGTGACTAAAATTATTAATAACATGAAAAAAATATTATTACCTGTATTAATGTGCTTTTTAATCCTTAACTGTAAAGCACAAATAATATCAATACAAGATGCAAATACATATTTCTTAAGTGAAGATGAAGGAATCCCAGACAATGTTACCGCAATTAAAGATCTTAATAATACTTTAGATGTATTTGTAGGGAATTGGTCTGGGGTCCACGAAAATATTACTTATGATCTTTTTATTGAAAAAATTGAATCTACATTAGTAGATATACCTCACGACATCCTTAGCATTGGATATAAAATTACTAATGAAAATGGAGTGGTGACATACGATACCACTAACTTAACAAATAACGAATTGGTGAAAATTTCTGGGAACTACTTTCTCAATGACGGTGAAACGTATTACACTAATTACTTTGGCCAATATTCTAATTGCGGCCAATTTGGAAATCTATTACTGAATGCATCAAGCAACAATCAATTAACAGTTAAATTTATACCGGGGCGAGATTCAATAGATTCTAGCAATTGTAATATTTCCTGGTCATATCCATTTCCAATTAATGAGAATGTTGTTTTATTAAAACAATAATTTAGTTGTCCGAGGTTTAAAGACAGTTATGTATTAATTATTTAAATTAGACTCTATTTAGTTTTATTATTCATGGATGAACTTAAAAAATATAGTAAAGAATTAACCATTCTTGCAGAAGTTGATGAACTAAAAAAGAAAGTTGATGAGAATAGACCATTTGAGAAGTCTATAGAGGACAGAGTGTTGCAAAAACTTAGGTTTGATTGGAATTATAATTCAAATGCTATTGAAGGCAACTCGTTTACAAGAGGAGAAACAGTTGCGTTACTTATGGAGGGTGTTACAGCTCAAGGAAAGCCTTTAAAAGACGCGCTTGATATAAGAGGGCATAATCAGGCAATTGAAATGATGATGTCTATTGTAAAATCCGACAGAGATTTAAACGAGTCTGATATTCGTACTTTACATAAAATCTTGCTAGTTGAAGATTATGAAAGCCCTGCCGTTACTGAAGATGGTCTAAAAACGCTCAAGCTTATAAAAGTTGGGCAATATAAGAGTTCTCCGAATCACGTAATAACGCCTACTGGTGAAACTCACTTTTATGCCACTCCCGAAGAGACACCCGCAAAAATGAAAGAACTAGTTGAATGGTATAACCAAACAACTAAGAACAATGAAATTCACCCTATTGTTTTCGCTTCTGTTTTTCATCATAAATTTGTAGAAATACACCCTTTCGATGATGGTAATGGTAGAATGGCAAGATTACTCACAAATCTCATTTTAATTAAAAATAAATATCCTATAAGTGTAGTAAAAACCAATGAGAAAACTCAGTATTTTGGTAGATTAGCTCAAGCGGATGATGGAAATTATGTTCCTATTATAGAGTTTTTTGCTTTATCAATTAATAGTTCTTTAAATCTATACCTAAAAGCAATAAAAGGTGAAAGTATTTCAGAGCCGACAGATATAGAAAGGGATATTGAATTATTTATGCAATCTCTTAACCTGACCAAAAAGAGAATATTGTTAAGAGAAACTGTCGATATTACCAAAATGTCTTTTGATTTATTGGTTTTTTTTAGATCGAAATTGGTTCTATTTAATGATGCTTTTCAAAATAAAAGTGAGTTACTTCGCTCAAATTACGGAGCGTCGAATGCGGGCCACGGCGCTGGTAGATGGTCGTCAATTGTGAATAATCATTTAATTTCATTTGAAATCTATAAGAAACATATAGAACAACACATAACTAAGACTTATTCTATAAGTTATGTTTATACGTATAAGAATGATCTTAAATCTAATTCTACAATTTCTACCGAAGTCGGTATATCGTTTTTAAATAAAACATACAAGATAAGATTCGAAAATAAAACAATTACAAAATATTACGGTGATGAATTAATTGATCAAGAAGTTATAGAAATAGCTAAAAATATGATCGACCTTCTTAAAATTCAATTATCACGTATTTATAATGAATAGTTTATCCCCTACTTAGTCCCCTCGAACTAAAAAAGCCCTGTAAATCAATCATTCACAAGGCTTTAAAAATAATAAAGGTGGTCCCAACTGGGCTCGAACCAGTGACCCTCTGATTATGAGTCAGATGCTCTAACCAACTGAGCTATGGGACCAATAAGGCTGCAATATTACTACATATTTTAAAACTCTACAAGGATTTCAATCCAATTTACGAGTCGATATCCTGGCAAAGCTCAATTAAAACGCCGTTTGTGGCCTTTGGGTGTAAAAAGGCAATCAACTTGTTATCGGCGCCTTTTTTTGGTGTTTCATGAATCATTCGGAATCCTTCTGCTGTTAAACGCTCGATCTCGGCTTCTATATCGTCTACGGCAAAGGCAATATGGTGAATACCCTCACCTTTTTTCTCAATATATTTTGCAATCGGACTGTTTTCATTTGTGGCTTGTAACAATTCGATTTTATTGGGTCCTGCTTCAAAAAATGAGGTCATCACACCTTCGCTTTCAACGGTTTCCGTTTTGTAATGCGGCTTTCCGAATAAGGACTTAAATAAAGCATTCGACGCGTCTATGTCTTTTACAGCAATCCCAATGTGTTCTATTTTTCTCATAATAAATTGAATTCGAATTTCGGTCCGAAAGATACAGCATTAAGGTATGAAATTTGATGATAAAAATCACAAATTCTTAAAATAGACGCTTGGTTTATTTTTCGTATTATACTAAAGATTATACCAATATCATTATATCTTTGCAAACATGGAAGAAACACAGAGACAGAAAAAAATAGGAGGCATCCTTCAACAAGATCTTGCAGAAATTTTACAAAAGGCTGCAACCGATGGTGGTATGCGTGGCGTGATCATTTCTGTGAGTAAAGTCAAAGTAACTACAGATCTTTCAATCGCAAAAGTATACCTCAGTATTTTCCCAAATAAAGACGCTCAAGAATTGCTTAACGGCATTCGTTCTAATACACCACTTATTAGACATGAAATGGCACAGCGCACCAAAAACCAACTGCGTCGCATGCCAAATTTAGAGTTCTTCATTGACGATTCCTTAGAATATATTGACGGTATTGAGCGTTCATTACGAGGAGAAGATGACCCTATAAGGGACCAAGAACTCTTAGATAAACGAAAAAAGAAATAGGTGAATTTCACCCTGTACATAGCCAAACGTTATTTATTCAGCAAGAGCAGTAACAACTCTATAAACATTATGACTATTATTGCTGCAGCAGGAACGATTATTGCTTCTGCAGCATTATTTATTGTCTTGTCGGGCTTTGCAGGGCTTAAGGATTTTAGTTTAGAATTCTCATCCTTTGTAGATCCTGATCTAAAAGTGGTGCCTTTGGAAGGGAAGTCGTTCGTGTTCTCTGAAGACCAAGCACAAAATATTCTGAACTTTAAAGGTATTGACGGCTTTTCTAAAACCATCGAAGAACGCGTCATTATCGAATTTGATGACAAGCATCAAATCGTTACCTTAAAAGGTGTTGATGAAAACTACAACAAGATCACTGCTATCGACACCATGATCTATTATGGGAATTGGCTAGAACCCGGTACAAATCAGATCGTGTCAGGAGGCGGTATTTCGAATAAGCTCTCCTATGGTGTTCTTGACTTGACACGTCATCAAAAGATTTATGTGCCTAAACCTGGAAAGGGACAGATCACATCAGTTAAAGGTGCTTTTAATTCTGTGAAAACCTATAATATTGGCATTTTCGATATAAATGAAGAACTTAACAATGAGATAATTTTTAGTGATATTGAAACAGCGCGCTATTTATTGAATTACAATACCGATCAAATCAGTTCAATAGAGTTAAAACTCAATCCAGACGCAGATCAAGAGCTAATCAGGACTCAAGTCGAGTCGCTCTTAAACAATGACGTATTCGTCAAAGATCGCACGCAACTTAACGATGCGCTTTATAAAATGTTGAACACTGAAAATATCGCAGTTTACCTCATATTTACCTTAGTTATCATAATTGCTTTATTTAATGTTGTAGGCGCCATCATCATGATGATCCTCGATAAAAAGAGCTCTATTAATACCTTGTATAATTTAGGAGCGACGACGAAAGATATCAGGCGCGTTTTCTTTTTGCAGGGAAGTTTAATGACCATACTAGCTGGAACAATCGGGCTCATACTAGGATTTATTATCGTGTTCCTTCAAGATCGATTTGACTTGGTGATGTTAACACCTTCATTGGCATATCCTGTAGAAATCAAGATCATCAACTTCATTTTGGTGATACTTACAATTCTGATTTTAGGAGTACTTGCATCGAAACTAGCATCGCAGCGCATTTCTAAACAACTCGTTCAGGGATAGAGTTTATACGAACTGGTGATCGGCAAACTTTTCTAAGACTTCATCAAAGGCAGCAAATACATCTTTAGAATCATCACTTGTTACCATTTTCATACGGTATTCTTTAAAGTTTGGAATTCCTTTAAAGTAGTTCGTATAATGTCGTCTGGTTTCAAAAACACCCAGCTTCTCCCCTTTCCAGTCGATTGACATTTGTAAATGACGTCGAGCCGCCTCTACACGTTCGGCCATAGAGATAGGTGCTAAATGTTGTCCAGTTTTAAAGTAGTGTTTAACTTGTTTGAAAAACCATGGATTCCCTATCGTTGCACGTCCTATCATTGCGCCATCTAATCCATAGCTATCACGCATTTCTGCAGCACGTTCTGGCGTATTCACATCACCATTTCCGAAGACAGGAATGTGCATTCTCGGATTGTTCTTTACCGCGGCAATAGGTTTCCAATCGGCATTACCTTTATACATTTGGGCACGTGTGCGGCCATGAATTGCAATGGCTTTACAGCCTACATCTTGCAAACGTTCGGCAACCTCAACAATTCGTATTGAATCGTGATCCCACCCTAAGCGTGTTTTAACAGTAACGGGGAGGTTGGTGCGCTTAACCATTTCAGCAGTAAGCTTTTCCATTAAGCAGATGTCTTTTAAAATACCTGCACCTGCACCTTTACTCACTACTTTCTTAACAGGACAACCAAAATTGATATCAATGATATCGGGATTAGAACGCTCAACAATGTCAATGGTTTGAAGCATACTGTCCATATTGGCTCCAAATATTTGAATTCCAACCGGACGTTCCTTTTCGTAGATATCCAGCTTCATCACGCTTTTCGCAGCGTTTCGGATCAAACCTTCACTAGAGACGAATTCCGTATACACTACATCAGCACCTTGCTCTTTACACAAAGCTCTAAATGGCGGATCACTTACGTCTTCCATTGGTGCTAACAACAACGGAAAAGTGCCTAATTCTATGTCTCCAATTTTTACCAAAGCTGAATGATTTTGCGCAAAATTAATGTTTTTTGATATTATGGTTACCGAATTGTGATTTTAAAACCCATAAGCCGTAGATCCCAAGTAATAATTCGCCGAACAATCCGAAGGCATATCGATTAGAAGGTACGCCATCTACTAATACACTCATAAGTCTACCAAATGCAAGACCTAACATGAATAAAACGTTTGAAATTAGCGCGGTTTTTAAATAAGATTTATTGAATAACGCTGCTGTCCATAACGTACTAAATGCAACATAAATTCCCATAACTGCCTTGTTGAAATTCTGCTCATCCAAAGTTTCAGGAGAAAGTTCTAATAAGGCGTCAGGAAAAAACCCATATAGAATCGCAACAGGAACCACAATTATCACTGAAATGATCAAATGGATCTTCATGATAATGTCCTGTTTAGTCATGATTAGAATTACTTGTTGAATTCAATATTGGCTTCTACGTCTTCGCCATTACGCTTCACGACAACCTTAGTTTTATCTCCAGAATCAAATGCTGAAAGTGCACGCATATAGCTCATCATGTCAGTAACTAAACTATCGCCTAATTTTACAACAATATCACCTTTTTGAAGTCCGGCTCTTTGCGCTGGTTTGTCTTCACTAACGCCATCAATGCGCATGCCTTCACCATCGTACAGGTAATCTGGAATAACGCCTAGCCCAACTTTGAATCTAGGAACATCTTCGCTTTCATTCTTGGTTTTTCTAAATGGTAATTTTCCATTGTCATCCAAGTCGGTAATGATGGCAAGTATGTATTCTGAAATATCAGCCATGCCTTCGTAATTCAATTTGTCATAATCATCCGAAGGCTTGTGGTAATCCTCATGTTGACCAGTAAAAAAATGTAATACTGGTACATCACTATTATAAAACGATGTATGATCACTTGGTCCTATTCCAGATTCATTTTCGATGATTTTAAACTTTGAATTGTTTGATTTTACAACTTGTTTTAAAATTGGTGACGTTCCTAAACCATATACAGCTAGTGTGCTGTCTTGCTTTAGTCGTCCTACCATGTCCATATTCAACATATAATTGGCAGTAGCAATATCAATCGTGGTATTTTTATTCCAATAATTTGACCCTAAAAGCCCCATCTCTTCACCTGAGAAGGCCATGAATAAATAGTTATTCCCTGTGTTTTGAGTCTTAAGTTTTTCAGCTAAATTTAACATAACAGCAACACCGCTGGCATTGTCGTCCGCACCATTGTGGATTTCCTTTTTATCTCCACGATATAAAGATCCTTCGGCACCATAACCTAAATGGTCGTAATGCGCGCCTATGATCACAGTATGATCTGCATTGTTATTTAAGAATGCTACTACATTGGTTCCTGTAATAGTACTATCGCCATCTTTTACGGTGTAGTTAACCTCTTGATGCGGATCTGTTTTTGGCTTGAAGGTGAATGATTGATAATATCCATCTGTTCCTTTTCCTGCCAAACCTAACCCTTCAAAACGGCTTGCAATATATTCGGCAGCCTTTCGCTCGCCTTCTGTTCCAGTTTGACGTCCTTCTAACTTATCATCTGATAAGAATATGACATCTTCTTTTATGGTTACTGATTTTGATTCTTCTTTAGATTCCGATTTACAGCCTACCAACGCCATTAAAAAAAGTAGAAATATTAGGTTTTTCATGGTGCTATATCTTAATTTTGCACAAATTTAGTTAATAATTACGTAATGAAATATACATTCCTTGCCCTATTTACTGTGTTATTCTTGGGCTGTAAAAACGATGCTAAATCAACAATCGAAGTTGAAAAAGAGACTACAGTGAAAACTACAACTTCTGAGATGAAATGGGATTCCGATACCTTAATTTATCCAGAAGAAAAACACTTTAAAAATATTCGT
Source organism: Psychroserpens sp. (assembly GCA_017643165.1). Lineage (GTDB taxonomy): Bacteria > Bacteroidota > Bacteroidia > Flavobacteriales > Flavobacteriaceae > Psychroserpens. The sequence continues at coordinate 134,010 of JAEPNY010000001.1, forward strand.
CAAGTCACCTTTGGAGGTGATAACGCAGAAGCCTACTGGAGCTTCGATGACAAGCAATTAGTTTTTCAGTCGAATAACAAGGCTTGGGGTGTAGGTTGTGACCAAATGTTCTTAATGAATGCCAATGAAACTTTTACAGATAGTATCGTACCTCCAATGATTAGTACTGGAATGGGGCGAACTACTTGTTCATATTTCCTTCCAGACAATAAACATATCATCTACGCATCGACACATCTTGGTGGTGAAGCGTGTCCAGAGACACCATTACGTAAAAACGGTAAATACATTTGGCCTATCTACGACACTTATGACATCTTTGTGGCTGACCTTGAAGGAAACATTGTTAAACAACTAACTAACGAAGTTGGATATGATGCAGAACCAACGGTTTCTCCTAAAGGTGATAAGATCGTATTCACATCAACACGAAGTGGTGATATTGAACTTTACACAATGAATCTTGACGGAACTGATGTTAAGCAGATCACTGATGAACTTGGATATGATGGTGGAGCATTCTTCTCTCCTGATGGAACAAAAATAATATTCAGGTCGTCTCGTCCTAAAACCGAAGAAGAAATTGCATCATACAAAGCGCTTTTAGCTGAAGGTCTTGTAGAACCAACTGAAATGGAACTTTATATCTGTAATGCTGATGGAAGTGATCTTCGCCAATTAACAGATCTAGGAAATGCCAATTGGAGCCCGTTCTTTCATCCTTCAGGTGAAAAAATCTTATTCTCTTCTAATTTTGAAGCAGAACGCGGATTTCCATTTAACTTATATCTGATTGATCTTGATGGGAAGAACCTTGAGCGTGTTACACATGGCGAAACCTTTGATGCGTTCCCGGTGTTCTCTAATGACGGGAAATACCTAGCCTTCTCATCAAATCGAAATAATGGTGGTGGAAGAGATACCAATCTCTTTATTGCAGAATGGCAAGATTAATTTCCGGATTCTTTTAGGCGGTCTCGTTCTTCAGTCTCAATTGATCTTTGATTGGAGTCTAATCTTGTGTTTCCAAAACTGTAACGGAACCCAAGTCTTACGAATCTATCGTCAATGTCTATAAACTGTGAGTTAAACTGATTTTGATATTGTGTGGCTACATCAAAGTCATGCATGTTAAAGATATCACTCAAGCTTAAACTTACAGAAGCTTTGTTATTCCATAAGGTTTTAGAAATTACGAGTTGACTGAACAAGCGATCTTCAACGATTTGAAATGCCTGAATGTTTTTTCCAACCCATACGAGATCTAGCAACACATTAAGGCTGTCGTCTTTGAGAAAAGAAATAGAATTGGTAAGCTCAGAGTAATTTGACCATTGATCTAATGTGACGAACCCATTTCCAAAATTGGTTTCTTCTTCGATGTTATAAAACGACGTTACAAAGGAAGTACTCCATTTTTCAGTTGGATAAAACGTAATATAGGCATCAAAACCGAATTCAACAGTCTTATCGAAGTTAACTGATCTAAACTCAATTACATTCGTTTGATTATTTTGTCTTGGGATCTCTGAAATGGCGCCATCTACATTCTTATAATACGATTCTAAAGTCAATAAACCATCAAAAAGTGATGCACCAATGGTATAGTGGTCAACAAATGTTGGGACTAATTCAGGATTTCCAGAAATCACATAGTTGTCGTTTAAGAAAAATCTAAATGGGTTAAGATTAGCATAACCTGGTCTAGCTATGCTACGATTATAATTTGCATATACATTATACGCATCCGAAATGTTGTATTGGAAACTCAGATTAGGAAATAGTTCTAGATAATCCTGAGTGTTCTCAATATTCGTTAAAGGAGATTGCCCCTCCAAATTAGTCTGCTCTACACGTAATCCAACACTCAAATTATAGTCTTCAGAAGAATTACTATAATTCATATATCCCGCAAAAATGCGCTCGTCATAGTCAAAAATATCAGAATTTAATGGGTCAATTGTCTCGTCTCCAGTATTTAAATCAACATCGAACTGAGTCAGATCACTTTCCGTAGTAATATTTGAAAACTTTAACCCAGTTTCAAAATTCGAATTTTCATTTATTGGTAATGTATAGTCTACCTTTCCGGTCAAGATTTGTGTGTCTTGATTTGCTCTGGTGTTAAATGCTGAACTATTAATAAAATCGTTATTATTATCGAAGAAATCACTAATCACCGCTTGATTTCGTTCGTAATTATAAGTAGTATAGTGACCATTAACACTCAAATTACCTTTCTCAAAATCATGACTATAATCTAAATCTAGTCCGATATTAAATTTATTATCTCTGGAGAGGTTATTAGCGGTAAATCTTGATGAAAAGTTACCCACAGCATCGTTGATGATCGTATTATTTCCAATTCGATACTTAAAATAGGGTAAATACAGCGTGTTAGAAGACAAGCTTAATGTATTCTTATCATCAATAAAATAATCAAAATTGAAATTCAGATTATGTGTTTCAGACCAAGTGTTACGGTTGGTAAATGATCGCCAACTTTCATCTAGATTATTTGACGTATCGAGATAGTTTATGGTATCATCACCATCTCTGTTTATTTTCTTGTTCGAATAATTATAGTTGACATTGAAGCTAATATCATTATTCTTAAAAAAATGACTGGTTCCTGCATTATACCTTGGGAAAACCCCTTGAGTAACGTTTGTATTTATACTTCCGCGATATCCAGTAATGAGATTTTTAGTCATTACAATATTTAGAACAACACCACTTTCGGCGTCATATTTTGCTGAAGGATTTGTAATCACCTCAACAGATTTAATAGCGTTTGCTGATGAGCCTTCGAGTAACTGATTAAGGTCTCCCGATGACAATTGTACTTTTCGGTCATTTATATAAACCGTTGGACTAGAATTTTTGACTGTGATCTCGTCGCCCATAACCAAAACGCCTGGCGTACTTTTAAGTACTTGTAGCATATTCCCCTCAACCAATGCCGTATTTTCAATATTAAAAATTAAGCGATCGGCTTCTCTTTTAACTGTTGGGCGTTTGACTGTAATATTGACTTCGCCTAGACTTTGAGTATCTTGCTGAAGTGTAATGGTCTTTAGGTCAAGATTCCCCGTTAATACAATTTTTTGTTTGTACTCCGTATAGCCAATATAACTTACCTTTATAACATAAGTGTTTGGCTCTAAATTGATTATGTTGAAACCTCCTTTGTCATCTGTTGAGGTCCCTTTCAGGATCACCGATTCGTCTTCATTTAAAATAATAACGTTTGCAAATTCTATTGGTGCTGTTGCGGAATCGATTACAGTTCCTGACACTGAATAATTTTGAGCATTACTCACAAAAGAACACAAGATAAATAGTAGAAAATATCTTAGGGATTTCAAATCTAATTAGGGTTTTATGGTGCAATATAACATTTGTTTTTAAATAGGAATTACGGTTTTTCCTCATATATTCAGCTTTTGTCTGTAGTTATAGAGCCTATTGCATAATAAATGAATTATATTTGCACATCTTTATGGAGGTGAATTAAGTTGTTATGAAACACATCAGAAATTTTTGCATTATTGCACATATTGATCACGGAAAAAGTACGCTAGCCGACCGTTTATTGGACTATACAGGCTCTGTTACTGCACGCGAAAAACAAGATCAGCTTTTAGATAACATGGACTTAGAGCGTGAACGTGGTATTACCATTAAATCGCATGCCATTCAAATGGAATACACCTATGACGGTCAAGAATATGTCTTAAATCTCATTGATACGCCTGGTCATGTTGATTTTTCCTATGAAGTTTCACGATCTATCGCTGCATGTGAAGGCGCTTTATTGATTGTTGATGCTGCACAAAGTATTCAGGCGCAAACCATTTCAAACTTATATCTAGCCTTAGAAAATGACCTTGAAATTATACCTGTTTTAAATAAAGTCGATCTTCCAAGTGCAAATCCAGAAGAAGTAACTGACGACATTGTTGATTTATTAGGATGTGATCCAGAGGAAGTCATTCATGCTAGTGGAAAAACGGGGTTTGGAGTTGATGATGTTCTACAAGCAATCATCGAACGCGTTCCAGCGCCATCGGGTAATGAAAATGAGCCCTTACAAGCATTAATCTTTGATTCAGTATATAACCCATTTAGAGGTGTTGAAACTTATTTCAGGGTTATTAATGGTTCGATTCGTAAAAACCAACAGATAAAATTCATTGCAACAGGCAAAACCTATGGAGCGGATGAGGTTGGTACATTAAAACTTCAGCAGGTTCCAAAAAATGTGATTAAAGCAGGTGATGTAGGCTATCTCATTACAGGTATAAAAGATGCGCGAGAAGTAAAAGTTGGTGATACGATTACTGACGCTAAAAATCCAACAACAAATGCGATTGGGGGATTTGAGGATGTGAAACCTATGGTATTTGCTGGAATCTATCCCGTCGATACTGAAGATTATGAAGAACTACGTGCCTCCATGGAGAAGCTTCAGTTGAATGATGCCTCATTAGTATTTACTCCCGAAAGTTCGGCGGCCTTAGGATTTGGATTTCGATGTGGTTTCTTAGGTATGCTACATATGGAGATCATTCAAGAGCGCCTAGAACGTGAGTTTGGAATGACTGTAATTACGACAGTTCCTAACGTATCTTACCATGCTTTTACAAATAAAAAACCAGACGAGGTCATCATTGTCAATAACCCAACAGACCTTCCAGAACCTTCAACATTAAATCGCGTTGAGGAGCCTTATATTAAAGCAACGGTTATTACCAAGTCTGATTTCGTAGGAAATGTGATGTCTTTGTGTATTGAGAAGCGCGGAATTATTACGAATCAAACCTATCTCACAACAGAACGTGTTGAGCTAAACTTCGATATGCCATTGGCAGAAATTGTATTTGACTTCTATGATCGCTTAAAGACTGTTTCAAAAGGCTATGCCTCATTTGACTATGCACCAATAGGATTGCGTAGCTCTAAATTAGTACGTGTTGATATCTTACTTAATGGCCAGCAAGTTGATGCACTCTCTGCATTAATTCACGCCGACAATGCGTATACTATCGGAAAAAAGATGTGTGAAAAGCTAAAGGAGTTGATTCCTAGACAACAGTTCGATATTCCAATTCAAGCCGCTATCGGAGCGAAAATCATTTCACGCGAGACAATAAAGGCTTTGAGAAAGGACGTTACAGCAAAATGTTATGGTGGTGATATTTCGAGAAAACGTAAGCTTCTTGAAAAACAGAAAAAAGGAAAAAAACGTATGCGTCAAGTAGGGAATGTAGAAATTCCTCAGCAAGCATTTATGGCTGTCCTAAAACTAAACGATTAAGAACCCATATAATAAGAATTAAAACCGGTGCGAATTGCACCGGTTTTTTTTGTAATTTTAAGAATGGCCTCTCGTTATTTGTTAATCATATGTGCTATTTTTTCCGGGTTCATTTGTTTCTCTCAAACAGATAATCGCGAAATTGACACCTTACTTCAACAAGCCAAAAGTTATTCAAGAAGCAATCAAGACAGCGCAATCTATTTCTCCGAATTAGCCTATAATAAAGCTGTTTTATCGGAGGATGTCTTTTTAAAAGCCGCAACAGGATATTATTATTCCTTCTATTTGATTTCAAATCAACAAATGGAAAAAGCGCAGAAACTATTAGATTATAATATTGCCAATTTCGACGCATTATCAGAATCATTAAAAGGCAATACCGCGTTCAACCAAGCCGCCATTTTTGATCTAAAGGAAGAATTCGATCTTGCCTTAGAATGGTATTTTCAAAGTAAAGCATATTATGAAGAAGCAAATAATACGCAAGGACTAGCGAGAGCACTGTTACAAATTGGTGTCATATACGAAAAGTTGAATAAAATCGAACTTGCCGATCATTTCTTTGATCTCTCTTTAGCAACCAGTGGTTATTCAAAAGAAAATACGGAAAGGGATATTCCGCGTGGTGCCAATCGCGAAGAATTTATAACTGCTTCCAAACGCATGTTAGCAGAAATAGAATCTAGTGATAATGATAAATTAAAAAGTATTGTCTATTACAATCTTGGCTCACAATATCAAGAAGACGGTTATTACGAGAATGCAGTCGAAAATCTTACGAATTCCATACGCTTAAAGAAAAAAACAGGGTATGTTTCCCAATTAGATAAACTATACACAAAACTAGGATTAAGCTATTTGGGGCTAGATAACTTTGATACTGCTATATCTCATTTTAATACGGCAATAGATCTAACGTCAAAACGACAAGAACAAGCAAAATTATATTCACTTTTGTCTAAAACGTATGAAGAAAAAGGCGATTTTAAACAGGCGCTCAATTTTGCAAATCAATTCAAGTTCATCTCTGATTCCATTGCGACTTTTGCTGAAAACGAAAAGATAGCAGAGATTACAGCAAAATATGAAACTGAAAAGCAAGCAAAAGAAATCATTGAACTTAAACAAATCAATCAGGAACAAGATCTGTTAATAGCAACAAACGAGAATAAAATGTGGCGATGGTCCATTGCAGCATTATTGGCGACGCTAATTGCGGTTTGGTTGGGTAGACGCTTTATGCAATCTCAAAAACGCATAAAACAAGTTGAATATGAAAAAGAGGAAATCTCCAGAAAAGTTGAGCAGTTGGCTCTCATTTTGAATAATAAATCGAAAGTATACCTCGAGAATTTAAAGTTTATCAAATCAGATGGAAATTATTTAGAATTTGTCACGGATGAAAAAACGATCATCGATAGAAATAAATTAAAAGACATTCTAGAAGAATTACCACCAAACTTTGTCAAAGTACATCGCTCGTATATTATTAATAAGAATTTTATTTCAGCTGTTAATAGTGCTAGTGTTACCCTTCAAGAAAACATTCAAATACCACTATCTCGTATTTTCAAAAATAATCTAGCCTAAGATTCCCGTTTCTTATGTTGTTTTTTGTGTTAGTCGTCACATTTTAAATTGACGAACCCTTACAGCTACTACATTTATAGGAGAATTTAAATTTTCTCCACTATGAAAACAAAATTACTTCTAGGCATTGTGATATGCCTATCAATGAGTCTGAGTGCTCAAAATGTTTGGACCGGAACAGAGGATGATCTTTGGTCTAACGAAAACAATTGGTCAGGAACCGTACCAACACCATCTGAAGATGTATTAATTCCTACAGGCTTTGTAGTAACGCTTGATACACCTACAGATATTCTTTCAATTGAAGTTGAAGGTAATTCCGTGTTAAATGTAACTGAAACACTTAAAATCCAAAACCCATCTGAATTTGAAATGAATGTGGTGGTGAACTGGGTATCGGGTGATTTAATAGGCCCAGGTATTCTTTTAAATAGCGGAACAATAAATTTGAGCTTTCCATCTTTTGACATCGGTGGATCGGCCGTTTTAAACAACCCAGGGACTATTAATTTAAGTGCTGGCGGTAATATTGCCATAAATACGGATAGTGTTTTGAATAACTCCGGAACAGGTACCATTGATTTTCAAACCGCAGGTTCCTCTATTAGTGCTTTAGGTGCTCCACCAAATACCTTCAATAATTTTGGGACTATCAAAACATCGATGCCAGATCCATTAGATGAATGTGATATCGCAGGATCATTAATTAATACCGATGGTGTATTCCAAATAGATTCTGGAACCTTGGAACTCAATACTACCGCAAATAACTTTATGGGGGGAATGTTCAACGTGGCCGCGGGAGCCACCCTTGAATGGAATGGCCCAATTGATGCTATCGGCATCTTTACAGGTGTTGTTAATGGTGATCTTAATTGGGACGGCGACCTTTCAATTGCTGCTACTGCAGTTTTTGATTTTTCCGGCAATGGCGTGATCAACAATACTGGAGGAGATGTTACAGGTGGTGGAACTCTAACTAACTTATCTACAATTAGTACAGATTCATCGGGTTTCATGATAACGAACGTTACAACACTTGACAACGAAGGTATTATTCAAATTACTGGCGCTGGCGATATAGCGCTAGGCGCGAACTGTGTATTAAACAATTCGGCATCAGGTCTTATCGAATTGTTAGGGAATGTCGGGAATATAAGTTCTTTCGGAGTTGCAAATGATACACGCGTTCTGGACAATTCAGGCACTATACGAGTAAATCTACCAAGTAGTACGGACAACACTGCAATTGGAATAAAACTTAATAATAATGACGGGACAATTGAGGTTTTTAACGGAACTTTGAATCTGAATTATGGTGGAATTTCACTCACTGATGGCACATATAATATTAATTCAAACGGTATATTAAATTGGTCTTTCCCTATAACCGTTTCTGGTGACTTAACAGGGACGCTCGATGGAGAACTAAACTGGGGTGCAGATCTCATAGTGCCTACAACAGCTGCTTTTAATTTCACTGGTAGTGGTATTATTGATTGGGTTGCCGGAGATATTGAAGGTGGCGGAGTATTAACCAACGAAAATACTATTGTTAAATCTGCTGGTGGGTCAAAAAGAATAAATGGCGGCTCTACTTTAAATAATAATGGCACTTTCAACCAGATTGTTGGTGGAACAATTGGTATTGCTACAAATTCGATTCTAAACAACAATGCGTCTGGAGTTATAAATTTAGATGCCTCTACCTCTGGCTTTAGTTCAATTAGTGCAGCGCCAAATCAATTTAATAATTTTGGAACATTAAACAGCAATGTCTCCACGGGAAGTTCTTTTATAAGTGCACAGCTCTCAAATGTTGGTTTGATAAACGTTCTTCAAAACAGTTTAACGTTTAATGGCGCCGGAACATTAACAAATGAAACAACAGGAGAGATAAAAGGCGTAGGAACGCTTGTACTGCCAGCATCATTCACAAATAATGGAACATTCGCTCCGGGAGCATCTCCTGGTACATTAACCTTAGTTAATAACTTTACTTCTAGTGGCACATCCAACTTAAGTATTGAACTAGATGGTACCGATCAAGGTGTAACATATGATCTATTATCAATAGATGGTGATGCCGACCTCAATGGTGGTCTCGATATTACCCTTGGATTTAGTCCTATGGTGACTGATGAATTTGTCGTACTAGAAACACAAGTTCCAGACACCATAAACACTTGTAACTTACCGTCAACAGTCACGGCCTCGTTTGGTGGATTTGACTATGAATTTGAAGTGGTCTGTAGAAACAATAACGAACTCGTTTTAACAGTACTATCAGAAACCTTATCGGTAAACTCATTAGATATTAATGACATAATAGTATACCCAAATCCAACAAAAGACCTCATAACCATAAGTGATGAAACAATTACAAATGTTGTGATATATGATATTAATGGCCGAGAAGTTACCAAATCAAACAGCAACACACTTTCGGTTAAAAGATTAACTGATGGCATATACATTCTAAGCGCTAGCAATTCTAGAGGGGAATCTATAATTAGAAGGGTCATCAAACACTAATTGTAACTTTTTTTGATTAGATAAATTCTAATCACATTTAGTGGAGAAGGCTCGGCCTTAAAAAGCCGAGCTTTTTAAAATGTAACAGATTAAACCTGAACCTATTAACTGCGGTTTTTTTTGTACATTTAAGTATGAGAAATTGGAAAACTATATTGTCTTCGTTTTACTTTCCGTCTCTTTTTTCAGCACAACCCAAATCTCAATTATATCTGGAACTGATTCAGTAATGAGTAAGGCGCAAGATGTTCATAAAACATTTGTTGGTTATGAAACATCGCTGTTTAATCATAGAAAATGATGCGTACTCTGCAAAGGGCGTAAAAACTATCGTAGAAAATCACTTTGAAGATATTTCTATGCTTGACCCTGTGGATAATATTGTCAGTGCTAAAACTGCAATTGATAAATACAACCCAGATTTAGTGATTTCTGATATCGACTTAAAGTCGTCTAATGCGTTTTCGTTATTTGACCAGTATGATACTATTCCATTTAAAATCATTTTTATTACATCATATAGTAAGTATGCTGTTGAAGCCTTTAAAATAAGCGCACTCGATTTTTTAGAAAAACCGTTTAGGGATGAAGACTTAGTATCGGCTATCGAGAATGCGATGAAGTTGATTGACCAAGAGTATTATAATCAGCAATTAAGAACATTCTTTCATAATTACAATCCGAAACAAGCGAGAAAAAAACTGGTACTAAAAAACATTGAAGCCGTTCATATTGTTACGATAGATAATATTATTTACATCACTTCAGATAATAATTATTCTGAATTTCACATCAACGATGGACGAAAAATAGTGGTTTCAAAACCATTAAAATTTTATGATGAACAGCTAAGTTCTTATTTGTTCTTTAGAACACATCAGTCCTATTTGGTTAATTTAAATTCTGCCAAAACCTTTCATCGCAGGGATTCTGTATTAGAACTTTCAAATAATATTCAAGTACCTGTTTCAAGCAATAAATCCTCGGCATTAATTGATTATTTGAGTCATATGAGCTGATTCTATTTAAAAAATACTGAATTCTCAGAGAAAGCACCCAAATTCTAAATGGCGCTGATTTTCAGGTATTTAATGACTAGCTTCATAGTATCAGCTTTAATTAATCAACACACTCCAATTATGAAAACGAGACACACAATCGCGCTCGCCCTTTTACTTTTCTTAACCAACTCATTTACAAACTTAAAGGCTCAAACTTTATTTGATTCGAACGAAGAATTCATCACATTTTCTATCCCTTCTGAAGATGTCGATATGCGAACTTATGAAGTAACCCTCGATGAGGAATTTCAATACGATAATACTTTTACTCCAAGCAATATACCGCAATACGAGGCACAAGAAAATGTAGCCGCTTTTGCGCTTAGCATGCTGGCTTTTGGCGTCGGGTTTGGATTCACTGAATTCGACACCTTATGGTGTTTACATGCCGAATATTACTTACGACTTGCACTGCTTAAAGGCATGGCCATGTATGGTGCAATTGGTTTTGCCTACAATGGAATTAGTGGTGACTTTTTAGATACCACGCTTTTTGAAGCCACGTTGAAGCTATTGATGTTTTCTGTGCTAGTCAAACGTTATCAACAGGTTCGACTACTCTATGGAATATTAGGTGCCTATGGTTTTGGAAATAACAAATTTCCAGATGGGTTTAAAACCGATATCACACGATTTACCGTGGGATTGGTTCTAGGATTGCACATTTTGCTTTCTCAGCAATGGTCTTTCTTAATTCAAACCAACATCTTGAATTATCAAGAACAAACCAATGATTCAAACGGCATTGAAGTCACATCCAACTCGACCTGGGGATTTATTAATAAAAACAATATCCTCGCTTTCTCACTAGTGTACACGTTTGGAAATAGACGACGTTAAAAATCAACTTTAATTATATTATTATGAAAACTAAAACCTTGTTTTCGAGGTTAGTCTATCTGGCTATAATCTCGATTGTAATTAACACATCCTATAGCTGTGCCGCATTTTTTGACGCTGATATCGAAAGTCCATTGTTAAAGGATAATGTGCGGATTCAAGATTATTATGAACCTAATTCCTATTCAAAAAACATTTTTGGTGCATCTGCCGGTGTCGGATTTAACTCATTTGATGGTGAAAGCACGACCTCTATCTGCCCAGGGATCGAATACTTATTCCGTGTATCTGAAGATCGCGAAGAAGGTGCTGCATATCTAGGCGCTACAGCAACCTACCATTATGAAAGTGCTGACGAATTCAAGCTTAACAGTTTTAGAGTGGGTCCTAAATTCACCTATTTTGATCGCCTAACTCGCGACGGTGTCGTTGATCTTACTTACGGCCTGAAAGCGCATTATGAATTTGGTAATATAGAAAACTTTGGTAATAAAGAAGACGTAACTGGTTATGGGCTTACGGCGAGCATTGGAGCCAACTTCAATGTGAACGAAAGACTTTCAATTGGTGTAGAAGCGCCATTTGCCTCATGGGGTGAACAAACCTTTGAATTTAGTGGAGGAGATATTACGAGAGATAATACCTGGATAGGCTTAAACAAAGATAATGTTGCTATGGGTTATGTGCGTTGGAGATTCTAATTGAAGACGTAAAGATGTAATCCAATTAACATCATTCTTCTTCCGCAATATTGAGTTTATCTGTAGCGAATGAAAGCATAAGCTTTAAGATCAACGACAATTGGAGTGTTGGAGGCCAGTTCCCGATACTTGTCTATGATAGTTTAACTGTTGAACCAATAAGTAGAGGTGAATTCTAAGTTGATGGGGCCTCATTACTTGTAAACAAAAGTAATCCGTTTCAAATCTCTGTAAGGAAACGGTTTTAAAATTGATAATTTGAATTGGTCTTAATCAGGAGAGGTGTTGAATACTATTCAGCGCCTCTTTTTATTCGTTTTCTACTGTAGCCACCTCAACATCAATAGGTTTCCCCAGATACACTAATTGGTAATTCTTGTTGATCTTGTCAAGAACACCATTATTTGATGAGATAATGTGCAGTTCTCCATCATTATCTTTAATAAACAATGGAATAATATCAGAATCTTTATTGGATATATCAATTAGGCTTTCATAGCGCTCTTTGTTATGAATGCTGATTTCTTGAATCGAAGGAAATTTGCGGGTTACTTCTGTAAGCCTTACATAATCGTCAAAAGGAGAAAACAAACCTTCTTTTGGACCTGATTCTGGATTTTTCATTTCTTCATTACTTACCAATCGAAATGAACCATTTTCGCCAAATTGTTTGCTAAATTTATTAATCGCATACTTATTAATATCATTGTTTCCTGTCATAGCCATTAAATAACCCACATCACTTAACTCAATATTATCTGTTAAATTTTCCGAATAAATATTTGTATTTAAGGCTTCCAATCCTAGCTCTTTTGCTTTATCAATATTATCTTGATTACTATCAATTAATACGACATGTCTACCGTTAGACTCCAAATAATGACCAAGCAATCTGGACACTTTTGAAGCGCCAACAATTAAAATTCCGTTTGATTTTTTTAAGAATACGCCTACCATCTTCGCGAATAATCGGGCTGTCGTCGCATTAAGCAATACGGTTCCTAATACGATCATAAAAACTAACGGTGTGATATATTCTGCGCCTTCAACTCCTTGTTTTATAAGCTTGCCTCCGAATAAGGAAGCTATACCTGCGGCCACGATACCTCGCGGACCAACCCAGCTCACAAATAATTTTTCATTGAATCGTAATTTTGAACCTGTTGTGCTCGCAAATACGGCTAATGGCCGAATCACAAATACTACGATGGCAAAAATTGCAGCTGTCTTCCATGTATAAAGAAGCATTAGGTCTTCAATATTGATATTTGCTGCCAGTAATATAAACAGTATTGATATTAGGAGAACACTTAGTGATTCTTTAAAATATAAGAGCTCTTTTAAGTTTTCTAGTTTGCCGTTACCAAGCACCATACCCATAACTACAACAGCTAATAATCCAGATTCGTGAGCGAATATTTCAGACTCAACAAATACGAGTAATACAGTTGATAAGGACACAACATTGAGTAAATAGTGAGGTATTAGTTTTTTATTTATTGCAAAAGCTAGTGCGTGTGCAAATGTAAAACCGAATGTCGTTCCGAAAAGAATGATTTTACCAAACTCTATAAACGCTGTTTTCGTGAAACCGCTATCGCCTCCAACGCTAATAAATTCGAAAACCAATACGGCTACTAACGCACCAATAGGATCAATTAATATACCTTCCCATTTCAGTACTGCTGATAAGTCCTTTTTAAGTGGAATATTTCTTAAGATAGGTGTGATCACTGTTGGGCCTGTAACAATGATTAATGCCGAAAACAGAAATGACAAATCCCAGGCGAGATCAAATATGAAATGTGCAACAATCCCAGCACCAAAAAAGGTAACTGCCGAACCCAAAGTGATTAACTTGGTAATTACAGGGCCTACATTTTTTATTTCCGAACGTTTTAGGGTTAATCCACCTTCAAAAAGTATAATGCTTATGGCTAATGAAACGAAATTATAAAGACTTTCTCCTGGAAAAAGGCCTTTATCGCCATTCCAAACCGGTTCAATCCACTTCTCACCATCCTCAGAAAGAAATTCTGCTGCAATTGGTCCGACCAATAACCCAATCAAAATCAATGGTAAAATGGCCGGAATTTTAAATTTCCACGCCACCCATTGCGCAAGGATTCCTAAGATAATTATTCCAGCTAATTCTAACATGTTACTTTGTTTAGGAAGCTAAATATAAAGTAAAGAATTTTAACATCTTCAAAATCGATTAAAAAAGACGTTACGTCTAATAACGACGTATAATTGTCAAATATTGGGTTTCTCTTAATAATCTGCTAAAAGATATCGAGTTAACGCTGGTATTTACTATTTTGCACACATGAAGTTATATCCCATAAATGCTGGAAACTTTAAGCTAGATGGCGGTGCCATGTTTGGCGTTGTTCCAAAATCGCTTTGGACACGTACAAATCCTGCTGACAACAACAATATGATCGATATTGCAGCACGATGTTTATTGATTGAGGACGGTAATCGTTTGATCTTAATAGATACAGGAATGGGTGATAAACAGAGTGAAAAATTCTTCGGCTATTATTACCTCTGGGGCGATGATACTATTGACAAATCTCTTGCGGCTCATGGATTCCATCGAGATGATATTACCGATGTCTTTATGACACATTTGCACTTTGATCATTGTGGTGGATCTATTCAATGGAATTGCGAAAGAACGGGATATGAGCCTGCCTTTAAAAATGCGCACTTTTGGAGCAATGAAGATCATTGGTTGTGGGCTACGCAACCGAATAGACGCGAAAAAGCCTCTTTTTTAAAGGAGAATATCTTACCCATGGAGGAAAGCGGGCATCTTAAATTTACAGCATTGCCTGAAGCTGATATTTTACAAAATTCAGATCTGGGATTTGATATATTTTACGCCAATGGGCATACAGATAAGCAAATGATCCCAATGATTAAATATCAAGATAAAACGATTTGTTTTATGGCTGATCTTTTACCAACAGCCGGCCACATTCCGTTGCCTTTTGTCATGGGTTATGACACGAGACCATTGTTAACACTAGATGAAAAAGAGCGTTTTCTTAATCTTGCGGCAGATCACAATTACTATCTGTTTCTTGAACACGATGCACATAATGAAATTATAACTGTAAAACATACAGAAAAAGGCGTCCGCCTTAATGAAATCTATACAACAAACGACATTTTTTAAGACTTTCAATTATGAAATACCCTATTAGAACTTTTGCCTACACATTTGTGTTATCTGCAATTTTAACGAGCTGTGGTGGTTCATCAGGTGTGTTATCTACACCAATAGAAAATATTGATACCTCTCCAATTAAAGTATCAGAATTAACAGAATCCGAATTAAATACATGGTCACACCGTGATCTGCTTGTTGATACAATTCCGGGTATGAGTGTTAATAAAGCTTATAAAAAAATCATTAAAGGTAAAAAAGGCGAACCCGTTATCGTCGCCGTAATTGATAGTGGTATTGATATCGATCACGAAGATTTAGACGATGTGTTGTGGACTAATGGTGATGAAATTCCAAATAACGGTAAAGATGACGATAATAACGGATTTGTGGATGACATCCATGGTTGGAATTTTGTTGGTGAAGGCTATAATGAACAATTAGAGTTTGTTCGCTTATTAGCTTCTGGAGATACTTCAAATCCGCGCTATAAAGAGGCGCAAGCAGAATATGCTGAAGAATATCAGAAATATACAGGTTATAAAACCCAATACGATCAAATCTATCAACAAGTGTCAGGTGCTCATCAAGCTGTGTCAAAAGCTCTTAATAAGGAGGACTACACGTTAGACGATGTTAATACAATAAATACACAGGATCAATCGCTACAGCAGTCTGTAGCAATCGTAAAGTATGTCTATAGTTTAGACGCTAAGAGTATTCCATCATTTTTGGATGAAATTAAAACAGGCTTAATTGAAATCAACGACATGCTAAACTATCACCTCAACAAAAGCCTAAGCGGAAGAAAAACAGGTGACGATCCTAACAATTTAAATGATAAACTTGGTTATGGAAATAATAATCCGAGACCTGTTAGTGAAAACGAAACACACGGAACACACGTTACTGGTATCATTGCAGCTGAACGCAACAATAACTTAGGAACGAATGGTGTGGCTAATAATGTTCAAATTATGGCAATTCGTTCAACTCCAAATGGCGATGAATACGATAAAGATGTCGCTCTTGCAATTCACTACGCGGCAGATAATGGTGCAAAAGTCATTAATGGTAGTTTTGGAAAATCATATTCTCCTCACAGTGAATGGGTAAGAGACGCAATTAAATATGCAGCCGAAAAAGACGTCCTTGTAGTTATGTCTGCGGGTAACTCAAGTGAAAATGTTGATCTTAAGCCTAGCTTTCCTAATGATGCTGTGGGAACAGGAACAGAAGTTTCAGATAACTTTTTACTTGTTGGTTCTATAACTCACGATTATGGATCTGATATGGTCTCTAGTTTCTCTAACTACGGAAAAGTGAATGTTGATGTGTTTGCCCCAGGTTCTGAGATTTACTCATCTTTACCTAAGAACACATATGGACTTAAAGATGGAACTTCAATGGCGGCGCCAAACGTTACAGGTGTTGCTGCATTAATCCGATCGCAATATCCAAACTTAACAGCGGGTCAGGTAAAACGTATTCTAATGGATTCAGGGCTACCTATAAAAGCTAAAGTTACTGTTGGAGAAAACAAAGATGTAAAGACATTCTCGGAAATATCAAGTTCGGGAAAAATAGTTAACGCCTATAATGCCTTAATTATGGCATCACAAGTGGCAAATTCAAAATAAATACAACAAGCAAATTATATTATGAAAAAGAATGCTATCGCCTCATTGATCACCTTTTGCATGATCTTTTGTGTTGCACCATTTGATGCTAATGCTCAAGTGGTTGATTATAAAACAGACAGTTATTGGCAGCAACGCGCAGATTATACTATGAGCATTGACGTGGACGTGGATAATTTTCGTTACAACGGAATTCAAAACATAAAATACACTAATAACTCTCCAGAAGTTTTGGATCGTGTGTTCTATCATTTATTCTATAATGCATTTCAACCAGGAAGTGAAATGGATATTAGATTACAAAATATTGCAGATCCAGACGGTCGCATGGTTAATAATCTAGGTACACGTAAAAACCCACAATTCGAAAGTAGAATTGCTAAGTTAACACCTGATGAAATTGGATATATTAAGGTAAAGACTTTAAAACAAAATGGTAAATCTCTAACATATGAAGTTGAAGGGACGGTAATGATTGTAACACTAGACACGCCTATTAAACCGGGTGAAACGGTTAATTTTGATATGGTATTTGAAGGCCAAGTCCCTGTTCATATTAGACGTGCTGGTCGCAACAACAAAGAAGGTGTTGCTTTATCTATGGCTCAGTGGTATCCTAAATTAGCAGAATTTGATGATGAAGGCTGGCACGCCAATGCTTACATCGCTCGAGAGTTTCACGGTGTATGGGGAAATTATGATGTAAAATTGACTATTGATAAAGACTATGTCGTTGGAGGGACAGGTACACTTCAAAACCCAAATGAAATTGGTCATGGTTATACAAAATCACCGGTTGTGTCTAAAGGTGATAAATTGACTTGGCATTTTAAAGCGGCTAGTGTTCATGATTTTACTTGGGCTGCTGATCCTGACTATATTCATGATATGTTAGATATGCCTAATGGTCCAACACTTCATTTCTTTTACAAAAATAGTTTGTCTGATAAAACAAAGGAATCCTGGAAAAAATTGCAACCAAAAACCGCTGAACTCATGACGTATTTTAGTGAGCATGTTGGACAATACCCATATGAACAGTACTCTGTAATTCAAGCAGGAGACGGTGGAATGGAATATGCGATGTGTACATTAATTACTGGGGAGCGCAGCATGGGTAGTTTAGTAGGTGTAACAGCACACGAAATGGCCCATACGTGGTTCCAATTCTTATTGGCCACCAATGAATCGAAGCACGAGTGGATGGATGAGGGATTTACCGAGTATATTTCAAAGCTAGCTCAAGACGAGGTTATGGATAATAATTCAGAAAATCCATTTGAACGTGTATATGCACGATACGTATACTTAGCAAAATCTGGTGTGGAGCAGCCATTAACAACACATGCCGATCGTTATAATATTAATGGCGCATATAGCATTTCTGCATATAATAAAGGCTGTGTATTCTTAGCACAACTTGGCTATATAATTGGCGATGATAATCTTAAAAAAACCATTAAGAAATACTTTACTGACTTTTCATTTAAACACCCGAAACCAATGGACGTTATTAGGACTGCAGAACGTGTATCTGGATTAGAGTTGGATTGGTATTTAATGGATTTTGCACAAACGACTAATACTATCGATTATGCTGTAGCCAATGTCGAAGGAAAAATGGTGTCGCTAGAACGAATTGGTTTAATGCCAATGCCAATTGATATTACAGTAACTTATGCTGATGATTCTTCTGAGGATTTTTACATTCCATTGCGTCAAATGAGAGGTGAAAAACCGTCTTCAGCAACCTTGCTTGAAGATTGGCCTTGGGCTTACCCTACGTATTCTTTTGAAACGTCAAAGGCAATTAAGTCCATAGAAATTGATCCGAAAGGTCAAATGGCCGATATTGATCGCTCAAATAATTCTTCTGAAATAACTAAGGATGGCACAGATTAATTAAATCGTCCTATCGAGATAATAAAAAGGCCTCATTTAAATCAGAGGCCTTTTTTAATACCATGTTTCTTTCTGATATGATTTCACTTTTGAAGCGCGTTCACGATTATAGATTAGTAAGTGAGTTGCATCTTCTTTTCTATTGCGATAGCCCAATAAATGGAATATCGATTTGGCAAAATATTTTACCACTCTTAAATCAACGCGCAGTGCCGCTTTGTTCTTATTTTCCCATGTTATTCCTGGAAACATCACGAGAAGCCCATCAAATCTAAGATGCCTTAATGCGGCAGATAATTTTAAAAAGAACGGTTTAATAGGCTTGATGATAAAGAATCCCTCCTCGCCTTTTTTTTGATATAAAGGCATAAAAATTCTCGCCGTATATCGTGAACGAATATCTCGATTATTACTCACTGCTAAGGGAATACCGCGTTCAACCTTTTGAAAACTTTGAAAGCCATTTTTCATTTTAAACTCTTCATATTTTCTAATGCGATGTAAATACACTACTTCAAAAATCTGATCTAATGCTTTGGCGTTTGTCTTAAGGTTTTCGTAATGCGTTTCGAATTTCGGAATTTGTGCTTTAGTGAGCACTCCGGCAAAAACCAACGATAAGTATATAAAAAACATACTGTTCTCTATAGCCTCTTGCTCATCATGTTGGCCAGATTCAAATCCTAATGACACATAACCCAATTCGTTTATATAACTAAGTAATGGACCATTCAAATACTCTTCAATGCCTAGTACAATAGGCACTGGAAAAAGTTTTGAAAATTTACGATTAATCATCGCATCATTGATCGTAATAAACGGGATTGTCTTACTTGAAGTAGTATGAAAGTCAATAAAATAAATAGGGCCTGAATTGCGCTTAATTATCGATTCTACAATCTGAAATAATTCCTTTTGTTCTAATTCTTCTCGGTTAAAGGATGTTTTAGAATCTAAATTGAACAATTGTTCTTTAGTCCAAATACGATTGAGGTCTTTATCTAAAAAGCGTTGATTTTTCTTTAACGCCTGAAGATTTCCTGAGATCGCGTAAATATTGCCATTAACGTCTTTGGGATTAATTGAATTGAATACATTCTGCAATGCAAAAACTCCAGCGGTCTCGTTGCCGTGGATACCACCAAAATAAACGATTGTAGGGGCGTCTTTAGGTCCTTCTATTTTTGTAATGATTCTGTTCACAGAAATCGTTTTGTCCATTGCTTGGCTATAGACTTTAGTCATATATTCTAAAAATCATTTGAGGTTAAAATCCCAATCAATTTGCGGCCTTTAACCACAGGAAGGCAATTGATATTATTCTTTTGCATAATCATTTGCGCTTCGTGAATACACTTTTCTTTGTTAATTGTAATCAAGTCTTCTTTCATAAAATGTTGCACACATTCTGTGCTATCCTCTATGGCCTCAATATTATTAACGATATCGGTCCAACTTAATAATCCGACTAAATCTTTATTGTCATCAATTACCGGCATATGATGAATGTTCTTCCATCGCATAATGTTTATTACTAATTCTAAACTGTCTTTTTTGTCTACTGTAAACACATCTGTATTCATCATGTGTCGGACACGTCTATCAATATCAAAACTTGTGGTTGCATGTTTATTTAATGGCTCCCAAGTCGCAACGGGATAATCATGCTCCTGTTTGAGATAAAGATTTGCCGTAAGCACCTGTAATGCTTCGTTTGGTCGTTTTGATCTTAACAGGTTGCGATAACTTCTACTCAACCATTGTGATCCGTTAAGCATCCTTACGCGATTTTCAATTACCGTTAAATAATTTTCAACATCTCGAGGAGTAACACCCATTTTATATAAACCTCTATAGGCCATTGGAAGTAAAACGTCTAATATTAGTTCCTGGCTAGAAATTGTTTTTCCTTCCCAAATAAATTGGGATGCCAGTCCATAACGCGCTGCCGCAAAGAAGTTAGTTTTTACATCTTTAAAGTCCATAACTTCATGGATGTTATCATATTCTTTCGGTCGGCCCACCATTACTCCAACCCAAAACATCATATTCGCGATCTCATCTTTCATAGTCGGCCCAGATGGAATATATCGGTTTTCAATACGTAAATGAGGTTTTCCACCTCCAACGCCGTAACATACGCGATTCCAACGATAAACAGTGCCGTTGTGTAAACTTAGTGCCTTCAGTTTAGGAATGTTTCCATCTTTAAGCACCTCAATGCTATCGCTCTCAAATTCAGCTGTAAGCAAACTTCTAAATCTTGAAATATTGTCTTTAAAAATATCGCTCACACTACCGCGTTCCCAATCACTTCCGAAACTAACGCGTGATTGCTTTTCGTTTAATAGAAATGAATTGGTTCTGGTATCTACACTTTGTGTAAACAGCGCAATCCTGGTTTCACTCCACAGTTCTTTTCCAAATAGAAATGGCGAATTGGTACATGCGCTTAGTATAGGCCCTGATATGGCTTGAGCCCAATTATAGCTTCTAATGAAGTTGTCTGGATCTATTTGTAAATGCGATTGAAAACTTGTATTACACCCTTCGAGCATGACACTGTCATGAAGTAAATTGAGTTCATCTACACCCTTAATGTGAATATCAAAATGCTGCAGTCTTGACTCTTTAATCGCATCATTTAATACATAATAACGCTGTATTGGCGTCATATTATCAATACTAATATGCTTTAGTGATAAGGTGGGTAAAATACCTGTCAGAATAATTTTGGTATTGTACTTTTCAGCAGCACTTTTTGCTTTATCCATTAAGGATTTTAACTGTTTGTGAACTTTAGAAAAACAGTCTCCTGTGAGTTCAAAAGGGTCTAAATTTGCCTCTAAGTTATAATTTCCTATTTCGGTTGTAAAGTGATCATCATTAATTTCCTTTAACACCTGAAGCGAATTATTGTTAGGTAAAAACTCGTCGTTCACAAGACAAAACTCTTGTTCGGCTCCTATTCGAATTGGTGATTTTTCGATCATATCGTTTTCAAGCATGTAGTCAAGTGCTTGTATATCCTTACTTAATTGATGGATGTAGTTAGCCTTGTCTTTCTTTCTCGAAAGTTTGGTAACGTTTAAATTTCCCATGATATTCAAATTAAAGTGTTAATAAAGTTAAGATTAAGTGTTTGGATAAAATATGATTTAAGTCATACGCCTGTTTGAGCGTAAATCGATTTATGTCATTCAACTTGGCACACAATAATTCTTTTCCCTACTTTTATCGCATTCTGAATGAAATTTTAAACAATTCTTATTTCAATCCCTTCATGTCATTTAAGTATTCTAAATCGGAAAAACTAAAAAGCAAAAAAGCCATTGAGCGCTTATTTTCTGAAGGAAAGTCTGTTACCGCATATCCGTTACGTTTAGTGTATTTAGAACATACTTTTGATGATGGTATTCAATTTAAGACTGGGGTTTCTGTGAGTAAACGACATTTTAAGAATGCCGTCGATAGAAATCGTATTAAGCGCTTAATTAGAGAGGCTTATCGACTTAATAAGGGAGACCATTTTAACAACAATTTAGCGTCTTATGCGTTAATGATTTTGTACATTGGAAAAGATGAAATCGAATTCACTTCGATGAATAATTCTATGAATGAACTTTTAGGTGCTTTTGTAAAAAAGGTATCTTAAACTAAATGACGATTGCCATGCGAAAATTACTTCAAAAACGACTAATCATTCCTGTATTAGCTATTACAATATTTTTAAGCGGAACAGCCTTTAAGAGCGATTTTTTTGAGATCGCTAAACAGATTGAGATTTTTACGACTTTGTTTAAAGAACTCAACATGAATTATGTTGACGAAACTAATCCTGGAGATCTCATGGATACAGCAATTAAGAGTATGCTGGCCGATTTAGATCCGTACACCAATTACTATAACGAACAAGACGTAGAAGCGTCCAGAATTAATAACGCTGGTGATTACACAGGTATTGGAGCAAATGTCTTAACCTTAAAAGATAAATTAGTCATCATCGAGCCCTACAAAGATTATGCGGCCGACAAGGCTGGATTAAAGGCTGGCGACGAGATTATTAAAGTAGATAACGTCGTTGTTGCAGATTTTAAAGATGATGCTGGAAATTTACTACAGGGAGCAGCTGGAACGAGTGTAAATGTTACATATTTGAGACAAGGTGAAACAAAAACGGCGAGCATAAAGCGTGAAGCTGTAGATATTCATGCAGTACCACACTATTCTATGGTAAACGATAAAATTGGATATGTTGTACTCAGGAAATTTAACCAAAAGGCATCTGCTGAAACGATTAGCGCCATTCGTTCATTAAAAAACCAAGGCGCAGAGCAGTTGATCTTAGATCTTCGAGGAAACCCTGGTGGATTACTCCGAGAAGCTGTGAATGTCACAAACATATTTGTTCCAAAAAATCAACTTGTTGTAACTACCAAATCTAAAGTTAAGAAGTACAATAAAACCTATTATACTCAAAAAGAACCTATAGACACCGAAATTCCTGTTGTGGTTTTGATCGATGGCAGAAGTGCTTCGGCAAGTGAAATTGTATCTGGGGCATTACAAGACCTTGATCGTGCGGTTGTGGTAGGAGCGAGAAGCTTTGGTAAGGGATTGGTTCAACGTCCAAAACCATTGACTTACGGAACACAAATGAAGATTACCATTTCACGATATTATACGCCTTCTGGCCGTTGTATTCAAGCATTGGATTATTGGAACAGAGACGAGAACGGTAAGGCAACACGCGTAAAGCAGGAAAATTATAACGCTTTTAAAACTAAGAAAGGACGCACAGTTTATGATGGAGGAGGCGTTCAACCTGATTTAGAATTAGATGCTACTAAATTAAGCCCGATCACGACTGCAATTATTAATGATAATCTCATATTTAAGTTTGCAACAGAATATTATTACAAGAATCAAGTGGGTGATCTCAATAATTTTAAACTAAGCGATTCGGACTTTGAAAATTTTAAGCGATTTTTAAATGCAAATAACTTCAGTTTTAATACAGAAACCGAAAAAGCCTTCGCTGATGCATTAGAGATAGCAAAGCAAGAAAATCTTGGTGTTGATATCGATAAGGATTATGCACAGCTTATTTCAGCAATTAATCAGTATAAAAACAAAGCGATTAATGACAACAAAACACAGTTAATGTCGTTATTATCAGACGAAATCGTGAAACGCTATTTCTACAGAGAAGGTTTATATACCTACTATGTTGCTAATAATTTTGAAATTCAACAAGGTGTTGAAATTTTAAAAAACCCTTCTAATTACTACGGTTATTTAAACTAGAAGGACGATTATTTTTGACGAAAAGGTTAAAAAAACATATATTTAAATAGTGCATTCAGTTATTCTATGAAGAGAATAGTAGTCATATTGCTATTTATATCTCAGCTTTTGTACGCACAAAAGCCAATGGAGCACGTGGTCTATTTTGAGACTGATAAATATGAAATTCCGCCTACCGAACACTACAGATTATTATTGTTTCTGTCTGAAATTGAGGGGCTTGATATTCAAAAAGTTCAGATTTACGGTTTTACTGATGATCGCGGAAGTGACTCTTATAACATGGTATTATCTCAAAATAGAGCGAACTCCATTAAAACCATTTTTTCAAACAACGAATTTGATGAATCCATTATCACGAATGTAGATGGTAAAGGTGAAATTTTATTAAAGCTCGTCAAGGAAGAAGATATCCATAAAATACGCGGTTTAAATCGTAAAGTTGAAATTATAGTTCAACCATATAATCCGCCTCGAAAGCAAAATATCGTACAGGTAAAACCTAAAGCTGAAGATATCATTAAAGGTGAATTAAAAGCTGGCGATAAATTCACACTAGACAATATCCTATTTAAAACAGGTTATAGTATTCTTTTACCAGAGTCAAAACCAATTTTAGAAAATATAGCAAAAGCACTTGTTGAACGTGATGATATCTATTTTACTGTGCAAGGACATGTGTGTTGTACACAAAATAGTAGAGATGCTATTGACCGCAAGACGAAGAAACGTAATTTATCCGTAGCTAGGGCTAAATATATTTATGATTATTTGGCTAAGAAAGGGGTAAGTAAAAAGCGTATGAAATACGTAGGAATGCGGAGAAAATTTCCGCTTGGTGGTGAACCAAAATACGATCGTCGCGTTGAAATCTTAGTGACGTACGTCGGTCAGAGCAACTAGTTCTTAATGATCTTTCCAAAACAAAGAATGTATCCATCAGGATCTTCTATTTCGAAATCCAAATTTCCATAGTCTGTTAACTGAAGCTTTTTAACTATCGATACATTATGCGCAATACACTGATCGTAAAACGTCTCCACATCGTCCATCCATATATAAGCATCCCAGGCTTCTGCACCTTCGGTATGCCATCCTGAATCTATAAACGGAATTCTATTAGGTCTAGCTAATTTATTCACGCTTAACTGACGTAGCATAAGTACAACACCTTCTCTATTAAGAATTACAAATTTTGGATCGTGGTCATTCATCCAATCTACCTTAAAGCCTAGCTTTTCAGTATAGAATGTGACCGATGATTTCAAATGATCAACTATAAATTGTGGTGCTAACTTATTCATTTTTATATAACATAGCAATATGTGGAATACCATCTTCAAGGTACTCCTCTCCTACTTCAAAAAACTGTAAATTATTGTAAAAGCGCTTTAAATAGGTTTGTGCAGAAATTTTTATTTCAGACGTCTTATAATATGATTTAACTGCTTCAATTGAAGCATTCATAATATAATAACCAAATCGAAACTTGCGATCATTTTCGCTAACCACTACTCTACCTATACTTGCTTCTTCGAAGTAATCACCTGGTGAAAATAATCTTGTATAAGCCACCAGTCTTGTACCATTATATCCTAAGACATGGAGTGCTTTTTTATCCTTTCCATCAATATCTTGATAAACACAGTCTTGCTCAACTACAAATACTTCACTTCGTAATTGTAAAAGGTCATACAATTCGGTTGTATTGAGTTGATCAAAAGATTTTACAATAGTCTTTAGCATAATATTAATCTTGTACAATCACATCTTTGTTATCATATTTACCAAACTCAGGTTGAATATTAACATGGTTAATTCCGAAGTCATGGAAAGCGATTTCTTCAATCTGCTTTAAAACAACTTCAAATTTTGACAATGTAATATCATCTTCAAAATCTATATGTGCTTCAAAATGGATTTCTTCTTCATTAAGTTGCCATATATGAACGTGATGTACATTTTTAATGATTTCAATACTTTGGATACGATCTACAATGTCTTTAACGTGAATAGTATCTGGTGTAAATAACATAAGAATCTTATATGAATCTCTTAGCAGATTATAACCCATTAAAATGAGATAAATCGCAATTGCAAGCGTCAATAAACTATCTACCCAGTATACTTCATAAAATTTCATAAGTATACCACCAATTAACACAGCAACGCTGGCCATCATATCGGTAAGCAGATGTAAATATGCGCTTTTTAAGTTCATATTAGCTTTGCTATCAGCTTTTAAGAGCAACACACTAAAACCGTTTCCTAATATAGCAAGTATAGACAACCAAATAACGAGGTTTGATTCAATTTCTTGCGGATTACTAAAACGCTCAATAGCTTCAATAATAAGTAAGATTGCCACAACCATTAAAGTTGCCGCATTAATGAAAGCTGCGAGTATTTCAGCGCGTTTATAACCGAACGTTCGATGAAGCGATGCTTTTCGTTTTGCAAGGCGATTAGCAACATAACTAATCACCAGCGAAATTACATCAGTAAAATTATGTAGGGCATCACTAAGTAATGATAAACTACCTGAAACTAAACCTCCAATTACCTGGGAAGCCGTAATAATAATATTCAGTAGAATTGAAATAATTAAATTTCTACCTCGAAGATCATGATGATGATGAGAATGGTTATGTGAGTGCGAATGCCCCATCTAACACGATATAGGAATTTTATTTACACGATTTTGATGACGTCCGCCTTCAAATTCAGTTTCTAAAAAGGTATCTACAATCTGAATCGCTTGTTGCAGCGCTGTAAATCGAGCAGGTATACAACAAATATTGGCGTTATTATGCTGTCTTGTGAGCTCAGTAATCTCTTTGGTCCAACAAATACCAGCACGTACTTTTTGATGTTTATTAGCTGTCATTGCTACACCATTGGCAGATCCACAAATTAGAATACCGAAAGCTACTTTTTCAGCTTCAACATCGTTTGCAACAGGATGTACAAAATCTGGATAATCTACACTATCGTTAGCATCTGTACCGTAATTATTTATAGTATAACCTTTAGCTTCAAGATGTGCTACAATGGCTTTTTTGTATTCTGTACCTGCGTGATCGTTTCCTATAGATAGTGTCATGATTGTGATTTATTATTTTAAGCTATAAAGTTACTAATTGCGCTTTAGTTATGGAAATACTAAAGTTGTTAACTAATGATAAATTTAAGTTTACAAATTGTTGATATCTCTTCGTAAGTATTTAAAAGTTTTATTTGGATTATTTATCAAATTTCACAAACTAAAACAGAGATGAGAAATCCTAAATTTTTAATCAGTTTTTTTTGTGAAGTTATTGGTATAAAAATCTATAGATACCAACATTATTTTCTAAAATACTTATTAAAATTAACTTGTCAACATCAACTATAAACAGTTGTTAATAGAAACTATAAACTACTTTATTTTCAGGTGCTTTCTATTTAATTTCTTGTTAACTATTATCTAATAAGCTGTCAATTCTGAAGAATCAAAATAAAATTTAAAAAAGTTATTCGCATTATTAACAAGCTATAATAATCATAATTATTTTTTTAAAAATTTAAAAGAAAAGAATTGATATGTATATAAATGTTGATAATATAGTTTTTCATTAATTTAACCTTGATGAAACACGATTAAATATTTAAAACGTAGATTTGCAGAAACTTAATTGTTTTCTTCGCCTTGAATTAAGTTTTATAGAATGAATTCCTAACACTTTTAGGAAATGACAATGATGATTAATTATAATGACAAAACGAAAAAAAAGGAAATCTTCAAAACACAAGATTTCTAACCTAACAAATACAATTCTAAGTATTTTAAAAAAAGATAGAAACCAATCCTTTAACTATAAACAGATCGCTGCTAAACTTGGTGTAAATGACGCTAGCAGCCGTAACCAAATCATAAAAACCTTAGCGAAACTTGCTGCAAGACAGGAAATAGAGCAGGTTGATCGTGGAAAGTTCAAAGCAATTATCAATAGCGAATATCATATTGGAATTGTAGATATTGCTTCACGTGGTTCTGGATATATAATTTCTGATGATTTTGATGAAGATGTATTTATAGCATCTAACAATATGAATAAAGCACTTCATGGTGATGAAGTTGAATTTTATGCGTATAAACGTCGTAAACGTGGTAGAATAGAAGGGGAGATCACAAACATCATTAAACGTGCTAAAACGGAATATGTAGGTGTTATTCAGATTCATAAAAAATATGCTTTTGTGATTCCTGATGGTAATAAAATGCGAACAGATATTTTTATTCCTATCGATAAGATTAACAAAGCAGAAGAAGGTGATAAGGTCCTTGTATCTTTAGAGGACTGGCCAGATAAAGCCGATTCACCATATGGTCGTGTGACAAAAGTTCTCGGTAAACCTGGTGAACACAGTACAGAAATACATGCAATTCTGGCTGATTATGGATTACCTTACGAGTTTCCTTATGAAGTTGAAGCTTATGCAAACGAATTAGATACATCGATCACTAAAGAAGAAATTGCCAAACGACGCGATATGCGTAAGGATCTCACATTTACAATCGATCCTAAAGATGCTAAAGATTTTGATGATGCTTTATCATTTACCGTTCTTGAAAATGGTTTATATGAGATAGGAATTCATATTGCAGACGTGTCACATTACCTTAAAGAAGGTACTGTTTTAGATGACGAAGCCTATGAACGCGCAACTTCAGTTTATTTAGTAGATCGTGTGGTTCCGATGCTACCTGAAATTTTATCTAATGGCGCTTGTTCGCTTAGACCTCATGAGGAAAAATATACGTTTTCAGCAGTGTTTAAGATTAGTGATAAGGCTGAAATTAAAGACCAATGGTTTGGTCGAACCGTAACTTATTCTGACGCACGTTTTGCGTATGAAGAAGCACAAGCTATTATA
Source organism: Psychroserpens sp. (assembly GCA_017643165.1). GTDB lineage: Bacteria > Bacteroidota > Bacteroidia > Flavobacteriales > Flavobacteriaceae > Psychroserpens. The sequence goes on from JAEPNY010000001.1 coordinate 163,004, forward strand.
GAAACACAATCTAATAATATTCCGAAAGAGGTTTCATTAACAGGAAAAGCCTATCAAACAGATCAAACCATAGCTGATGCAGTTATAAAATTAGATCAACTTGCTAAGATAATGCGTAAAAAACGCATGGGATCTGGAGCGATTTCTTTTGATAAGGTTGAAGTAAAATTCAATTTAGATAAAGAGTCAAATCCGGTTGGTGTTTACTTTAAAACAAGTAAGGATGCTAATAAGTTGATTGAAGAATTTATGTTATTGGCTAATAAAAAAGTAGCTGAATTTATTGGTAAACAGAATCCTAAGAAAACATTTGTTTATCGTGTGCATGATGAACCTGATGACAGTAAGTTAGCCGCTTTACAAAATGTTGTTGGACGCTTTGGATATAAGTTGAACTTTCAGGATAGAAAGAGCATCTCAAAGTCACTAAATAATCTATTAAAAGATGTTGTTGGTACTAAAGAACAAAATCTAGTAGATACTCTAACAATCCGATCCATGAGTAAAGCAGAATATACGACGCAAAATATTGGACATTACGGCTTGGCATTTGATTATTACAGTCATTTCACATCGCCAATTCGTCGCTATCCTGATGTCATGGCACATCGCTTGTTGCAACATTATTTAGATGGTGGTGATTCAGCGAATGAAGAGGCATATGAAGATAAATGTAACCATTCCAGTAATATGGAAAACCTTGCAACTAAAGCAGAACGTGATTCTATTAAATATATGCAGATTCGTTTTATGGAAGATCATAAGGATGAAGAATTCTTGGGCGTAATTTCTGGGGTTACAGACTGGGGAATCTACGTTGAGATCATTTCAAATAAATGCGAAGGTATGGTTAGTGTTAGAGACATGAATGATGACCATTATATTTTTGACGAAGATCAGTATGCTATGGTTGGGCAAAGTTCCAAAACAATGTATCAATTAGGCGATGAGGTCGTTGTAAAAGTCAAAAATACAGATCTTGTAAAAAAACATTTGGATTTTCACCTTATTGGAAAACACGACGATTAATTAGGTGTAACAAAAATCACCTCTAATGCACTAATTATTAAACCGAAATTACAATGATACTAACCACAACAAACAACATAGAAGGATTTAAAATAACTGATTATAAAGGTATTGTTACTGGTGTCTTTATGAATGAAGATAAACTTGCAATGGGCTTCAGTATTTCTAAATATATTCAATCTGTACAAGACAGTATTGATAAGGTTAAAGAAAAAGCATTTCAGAAATTAAAAGACAATGCAAAACAACTTGGAGCAAATGCCGTTGTAGGTATTAAAGTTGAGATCGAATTAACCACAAGTAATTATGCAATGGTTTCAGTAACAGGTACAGCTGTATCTGTAGCAGCTTAAAAAATTTGTTTCAAAACTGTAACATCTTACGGTTAAGCACATCTTTATTTTGTAATTAATTTTAAAAACACTTTACAATGAAATTTATATACACTGTCGTATGCTGCTTTTTAACTACTGTTATATGTGCGCAAAATCCAATTAAAAAAGAAGTTGGAGATTTTAATGAAGTAAAAGTCTATGACTTAATTGCTATTAATTTAATCAAATCTGATGAAGCAAAGGTTGTTATTAAAGGCGAAGATGTTGAAGACGTTGTGGTTGTCAACAAAAATGGAAAGCTAAAGATCAGAATGAATACAGATAAGATTTTTAATGGTGATGAGACCTTCGTAGCAGTGTATTATAAAGAACTAGATGTCATAGATGGAAATGAAGGCGCTTTTATTACTACTAATGAATTAATAGAACAGTCTTCTATCGAATTACGTGCTCAGGAAGGTGCGCATTTAAAGGTTGGATTAGATGTTGATAAGGTTGAGATTCGCGCCGTAACAGGTGGTATTGTTGAAACAAGAGGGAAAGCGATTTCTCAAGATATTACCTTAAATACTGGTGGTATCTACGAGGGTAAATCGTTTGAGACAAAAAATACATCCATTAACATTAAAGCGGCTGGTGAAGCTGATGTTAATGCTTCGAAAGTTGTAGACGCTAGAGTAACTGCAGGTGGCGACATTTACATTTATGGAAATCCAGACAAAGTAAATGAGAAACGCACGTTTGGTGGCCGAATTAAACGTATGAATTAAAATCTAGGAGATCGTCTATTAGTATCTTCTTTTTATTAGATTTGTAGGAAAGCTATTTCCTATATGTTTGATGATATTTTGGCGGCAATTCCATTTGGTATCATTCTGGCCTTTACGATCGGACCAGTTTTCTTTGTCCTTTTAGAAACCAGCGCTACCAAAGGATTTACCAGTGCATTAGTCTTCGACCTTGGCGTGATATTAGCCGATATTGTCTTTATTTTTTTAGCATTTTACAGTACCAATAATCTAATTGATAAAATAAAGGACGATCCGAATTTTCTAATTTTCGGCGGTGTCCTCTTAGCAGTATACGGATTCATATCCTGGGTAAAAACCTCAAGATCCTTTCGCTCTATTGTGAAAGAATACCATCGGGTAGAGATTCCGAAGAACGATTATGGAAGACTTTTCGTTAAGGGCTTTTTATTGAATTTCATCAATATTGGTGTGCTCTTAGGATGGTTAGGGTTTATAGTGATTGGTAGCTCTATTACCGAATCTGAAAATGGCGTCCTGGTGTTTATAATAACCATGCTTTCAGTTTATTTACTTACAGATCTTTTGAAGATCGCTCTGGCGAAACGCTTAAGAAATAAACTAACACCGCGTCTCATTTATAAAACCAAGAAAATTGTCGCTTTAGTCATCTTAGGATTTGGCGTATTGCTTTTAACGCAAGGCTTGTTTCCTGAGTTATACGAAAAAAGTAAAGAACAAATAGAAAAGGTTAATCCAATCGGTAATTAAAGCCTTGTAATGGAAATCAAACAAAGGAAGATTCTTACCGTACCAATTCGATTAACAACGATTTTGATTTTATACAGCATGCTGTTTCAATACATGCATTGGCCATATGGTATGGACTTAATGCTGTATGGTTCCATGGGTTTATTAGTGTTGTATACGATTCGATTTTTCTTTAAGCGAAATAAATCGAGTTTAGATTATGTGAAACTTGCTATTGTTGTAATCTGGTTCTTTCGCATATTTGTAAGCACCTTTGTTGGCCCTACGTATTCCTATATTTTTGATATAGTTCTTATAGGTCTCAGTTTATGGTGGTTTACCGACGAAGGCGTTAACTTTTATAACGATCGAAAGTTTAGGTTTAGCAATTCTGTAAAACTGATATATTACATTTTATTCGCACTATCCTTTGTAATATGTGCATTTGGAATGTTGCTAAGAATACTCCATTGGCCTTATGGCGCATTAGTTTTCACCTCAGGTGTGTTGTTAATAAGCCTATTCCTTATTTTAGATCTTCTATTTATAAAACGGAAATAAAAAACCCCTCAACGTTTGCTGAAGGGTTAATGATTAGATCATGTGTTCGGTTTAGAATTCACAAAGTAAAAGAGTAAAATTACCGTTTACCGTGCTACCTTCTTGACCGCGAGCAACCACAGTACCTTCAAGTATACCATTTGCTTCGTCATAGCTAGTGATGGTAATAGTTCCACATTCTGCTAATTCAACTTCGGTTACACCGTTAACAATTCTGTTGAAATTTAAGGTGTTTACGCCTGTGTCAGAAAGTGTGATTGTTTGAGGTTCTAATGATGGCAACGGGAAAAGGATGTTGTCTTGTGTACCATCAAAGAATGGGAAAAAGCAGTCATCATCTATGTCTTCTTTTACATAGATTTCACCTCTATATGTAGTTTCGCTTCCAAAGGTCAAAATTTTGAAAAACCCAGCTGGAGATACGAAGGCATCTCCACGAAAACTACCTTGAACAGGTTGATCAACTAGAGTAATACAAGCTGTTCCTCCTGAAGAATCATCGTCAGAGCATGATGTGAATACTAACGCACAAACGCTAAAAAGAAATACTGATAATAATTTAATTCTTTTCATTTTTTGATTTTTATTAATTGATGGACAAATATCAACTATTATTTTAGTTTAAATGTTAATGTAGTCAAAACTTTACAAAATATTTTTTAAGTATTTGATAATGAATGTTATATATAATAAAAAAACTCTCAACAAACGTCAAGAGTTTTTTATTTTGAGGCATCTAGCGGATTCGAACCGCTGTACAAGGTTTTGCAGACCTCTGCCTAACCACTCGGCCAAGATGCCTTGTATTTGTTTTTACCAAACAAGGAAGGCAAATGTATAAAAAATTACCATTTTACACTATAAAGCCTCAGTTTTTTCGTTTTTTGGTCATTTTAATCGTTACAGCTTCAACGTCGCCACCAATAGGAGGATTTAGCTTACTAACACTTACTGTTGCTTTAGACACCAATGCATCTTCATTAAAAATTCGATTTAAAATCCGTTGCGCTACAGTTTCCAATAGCTTAGAAGCTATTACCATTTCCTCAACAACGATGTTGTTTAATAAAACATAGTCAACTGTGTCTGCCAATTCATCAGATTCGGCAGATGTTTTAAGATTGGCTTTCACCTCTAAATCAACACGGTAATCACTTCCAATTTTGGTTTCTTCTTTTAAGCAGCCATGAAAGGCATACACACGTATATTCTCGACTTTTATTATTCCCATATACTAGTTGGTAAAGAAATCAAATACATTACTTATCGCACTTGTTTTACTTTTAAAGAACTCCGTATATGTGCATCGTTCACAGGTAACAGAGGTATATTTTTCAGTTTGTACATCAAATATTTTTGATAGTGTTCCACCTGTTGCGCGCATTTGTCCAACCTGATAGGTTCTATTGTCGCATTTCGGGCATTTATAATTTGCATGTTCCATGACTTCTATTTTTCTATAAAATTAAATAAACTCCTGCACTTTTATCGTTTACACTTGGGATATTTACTTAATTTTGTGCAATAATTTTTTGATTATGTCTGAAGCACCAAAATCACTCAATTTTATAGAGCACATCATAGAAGAGGATCTTGCTAACGGATTGTCTAAGGACAAGCTAAGGTTTAGGTTTCCACCAGAACCAAATGGTTACTTGCACATTGGTCATACTAAGGCAATAGGTATTAGTTTTGGTTTGGGTGAAAAGTACAATGCTCCTGTAAATTTACGCTTTGATGATACGAATCCAGCAAAAGAAGAGCAGGAATATGTTGATGCCATTAAACGTGATATTGCTTGGCTCGGTTATGAGTGGGCTAATGAGCTGTATTCATCAGATTATTTTCAGACGCTTTATGACTGGGCAGTACGACTTATAAAAGAAGGGAAGGCTTATGTAGATTCGCAATCGAGTGAAGCAATGGCCGAACAAAAAGGAACACCTACACAACCAGGAGTTGATGGTCCCTATCGCAATCGAAGTGTAGAGGAGAACCTTGATCTCTTTGAACGCATGAAAAATGGTGAGTTCGATGAAGGCGAACACATTTTACGCGCTAAGATAGACATGAAGCATCCCAATATGTTGATGCGTGATCCTATTATGTATCGTGTTTTGAAAAAGCATCACCATAGAACTGGAGATGAGTGGTGTATTTATCCAATGTATGATTGGACGCATGGCGAAAGTGATTATATCGAACAAATTTCTCACTCATTATGTTCGCTTGAATTTAAGCCACATAGAGAGCTTTATAATTGGTTTAAGGAGCATGTGTACTCATATACCTCAGAAACGCTTCCTATGCTTCCAAAACAGCGTGAATTTGCACGTTTGAACTTGAGTTATACGATTATGAGCAAGCGAAAACTATTAAGGCTTGTTGAAGATCGTGTAGTATCTGGTTGGGACGATCCACGCATGCCTACAATTTCAGGATTAAGACGACGTGGTTACACACCAAAATCCATTCGCCACTTTATTGAGCGTGTTGGTGTTGCGAAACGCGAAAATGTAATCGATGTTTCATTACTAGAATTTTGTATTCGTGAAGATCTTAATCAAACAGCTCCAAGAGTCATGGCGGTCTTAGATCCTGTGAAATTAGTGATTACTAATTATCCTGAAGACAAAGAAGAATGGCTTGAGGCTGAGAATAATCCAGAAGATGAAACAGCAGGTTCTCGAAAAGTCCCGTTTTCAAGAGAATTATACATCGAACGTGAGGATTTTAAAGAGCAAGCAAGCAACAAGTTTTTCAGATTAAAACTAGGAGGTGAGGTTCGATTAAAAAATGCCTACATTATTAAAGCCAATAGCGTTGAAAAAGATAACGACGGAAATATTATAGCGATCCACTGTACTTATTCAACAGATACTGAACGCAAAGTTAAAGGCACATTACACTGGGTCTCAATACAACATGCTATTAAAGCAGAGGTAAGGGAATATGACCGATTATTTATGGATGAAGCTCCAGATAGCCACCAGGATAAAGACTTTATGGAATTCTTGAATCCTGATTCTTTAAAAGTGGTTGAGGCGTATTTAGAACCAAGCTTATCAAGCGCGAAAATAGGTGACCGATTCCAATTTCAGCGTTTAGGCTATTTTAATGTTGATGACGACGCCACAGCAGAACATCTTGTATTTAATAAAACGGTTGGTTTGAGAGATTCCTGGGCGAAACAAAAACCGAAACCACAACAACAGCAGCAGGCTCAAAAGCCACAACAAAAACGCCCTGCCATTGAGGTGATAAAACAACTAGGAAAGAAGTACACCAATCTTCCAGACGCTAAACGCGAAAAGGTGAGAGCTGAAATATTACAATTAGCAGAGCGTGTGAATTATGATGATATCCAACCGCTTTTTAACACAGCTGTTAAAAAAGCTGGAACGCGTATCGCCACAATGTTAGCCTTAAGCGTATTACTAAAAAATGGCCAGGAACGTAATGATGATATCAATGCATTTATTGATAAAGCACTAGAGGACAAGAATGCTCTTCTTGTCAATGAAGCGCAAGCTATTTAAGCAGTATAAACAGCCTCAATAAAACCTCAAAGTCATCAACTTTGAGGTTTTTTTGTACATTTAACTAACTAACAATTAATCAAAATACATTATGGAATTAAATTTTTTAGCCATTCTGGTGGCTGCTATCGTGCCCTTAGTACTTGGTTTTATTTGGTATGGACCAATGTTATTCCAAAACGCATGGATGAGAGAGTCTGGAATGACCGAAGAAAAAATGAAAAACAGTAATATGGCCGTGATTTTCTTAGTATCGCTGCTTTTATCTGTTCTACTAGCATTTTTTACACAATTTCTAGTGATTCATCAGTTTGGAGCAATGGGAATGGTTGGTGCTGAAATTGAAAGTGCTTTACCATCATATCAGGCATTTATGGATGATTATGGCAATAGCCATAGATCTTTTAGTCATGGAGCTTTACATGGTGCAATGGCTGGTATTTTCTTTGTACTTCCTGTAATGGCAACAAATGGTTTATTTGAACGTAAGAGTTGGAAACTAACCTTTATCAATGTTGGTTACTGGACCTTATGTCTAGCAATTATGGGAGCTATCATTTGTGGATGGCAATAAATTTTGATATAGTTTTAACATAGTTAAGGGCTGAGAATTGTAATTTTCAGCCTTTCTTTTTCAGCATTGACACACTTTAAATTATACAATTCCGTAGCTGAGTTGCCAGACTCATGGGACGCCTTACCCGTTAATGATATATTTCTAAAATCACCATTCTTGGGCGCATTAGAAGCTTCGAGTCCAGATAATATATCTACCTATTTTTTAGGTGTATATTCTTCGGAAACCTTAGTAGGTATTGCAATTATTCAGCGCGTAAAGATGTATTTGGATGATGTTTTTAGAAGAACTTCCAATAAATTCTTTAAACGTATCGGAAAATGGCTAATTACGAGAATTGTTAAAGGAAATGCGCTTATTATTGGTAATTTAATGCATACAGGTCAACACGGTCTATATTTTGACGCTTCTCAGATATCAGAAGATGATTTTCTAGCTATGATTTCCGAAGGAATTGATCAACTGAGTAATGATATTAAAACGGCGTACAATAAGAACATCAGGATAATTGGCTTAAAAGACTATTTCGAAAACGATCCGATTCACAATAATGAGGAATTCTTTCAAAGTCATAAGCTTTATCGTGCACAAGTGCAGCCAAATATGCTTTTCGAAATTCCTGAAGCGTGGAACACATCTGAAGATTACGTCAGTGCTTTTAATAAAAAGTATAGACGACGTTATCGCACAGCTCGTAAAAAAAGTAAAGATCTGCAGTGTTTTGAACTAAATCTCAATGATGTTAATCTTCGATCTGATGACCTATATCGATTGTATTTAAATGTTTCAGATAACGCTGGAGTTAATTCGTTTAAGCTCCACCAAAGACATTTTTATGAACTAAAAAAAGAACTTGGAGAACGCTTTAAAATTTACGGTTACTTTTTAGAGGATAGATTGGTTGGGTTTTACACGTTCATCAAGAATTTCGATAAAATTGAAACGTACTTTTTAGGTTACACTCCAGAATTACAGCATAAACATCAAATGTATCTCAACATGTTGTTTGATATGGCTTGTTATGGGATTGATAATGGTTATAAAACTGTCATTTTTGCTAGAACTGCAATGGAAATTAAAAGTTCAATAGGAGCGAAACCTTTTCCGATGTCTATATATTTAAAACACACCAATAGTGTTATTATAAACACTATTTTAAAATTGGTCGTGAAATATGCAAATCCAGTACGAGATTGGGAAGAGCGTCATCCATTTAAATAAAAAAAGCCATTATGTTAATCGTAATGGCTTTATCATGGTTAATTATATCTATAAGTCTTCATTACCTTTTTCTTTCGCCTTTTTCATCGCTTCACCGATTTGGTTACTTGCCGTAAAGCTAGCTACCATATCATTAAGCATATTGCTTCCGGCCTGAGGAGAATTTGGTAATAAGATAAGATTACTATTTGTTTCTTGTCCTATAGACTGAAGCGTATCATAGTGTTGTGTCACAACGATTAGCGCAGAGGCTTCTTGAGAATTAATTCCCACCTTATTTAAAACCTCAACAGACTCTTCAAGACCTCGTGCAATTTCTCTTCTCTGGTCAGCAATACCCTGTCCTTGCAGGCGCTTACTTTCTGCTTCTGCCTTCGCCTTTTCTACGATTAAGATTCTTGCAGCGTCACCTTCATACTGAGCCGCAGTTTTTTCTCTATCGGCGGCATTTATTCGGTTCATGGCAGCCTTAACCTGAGCGTCTGGATCGATATCTGTAACTAAGGTTTTAATGATGTCATATCCATACTCAGACATATATTCTTGAAGCTCACGTTTAACAGCAATGGCAATATCATCCTTCTTAACAAAAACATCATCAAGCTTCATTTTAGGGACCTCTGCACGAACCACATCAAATACAAAAGATGTAATCTGATCGTGTGGATATTCCAATTTGTAAAAGGCATCGTAAACCTTCGTTCTTATGACCAAGTACTGTACAGAAACCTTTAGTTTCACAAATACATCATCTAGAGTTTTCGTTTCTATGATAACGTCTAATTGCTGAATCTTTAAGCTTAATCGTCCAGCAACGCGGTCAACCAATGGTATTTTCATTTGAAGACCAGATTGCCTAATGCTTTGAAAACGACCAAATCGTTCAATAATAGCAGCTGTTTGTTGCTTTACAATGAAAAACGAAGCCAGTATAATAATTACGCTGACAAAAATTACTGGTAGTAGGATAAAATTATTCATATCAATTTTTTTAATGGTTAGGTAAAATATTCAGTTACTAATTTAAGTTATATTTGCTCAAATCACACATTTTAACTCATGGGAAATAAGCGGTTTTTATTATTAGTTGTCACTTGCTTAACTTTTGTTACAATTTCATCAGCACAACATCGAAGATATGCTATAAAAAACGGCATAGGAATCATGGGAGGAATTACGCAATTTGACATTGCAACCGATAATTTCACAACTAAAAGCGGAAGTGGATTCACGGGTGGAATGGTCGCTACAGTAGATCTTCCGCACAAGTGGTATACCGTGAGTTATGGTTTGCAATTTGCTCAAAATTCCTTAGAAGTATTAGGAAGACCAACAACCGGAACAGGCCCATCAGAACAAATAGAATATCAAATGATGGCCGCTCAGTTAGCCTTTTTATTTCATGTTAAGTTATTAAAAGACAATATTACCATAGATCTAGGACCACAGCTGCAATATAACAGTGAATTAGAATTGGATAATGATAATCAAGCCAATTATATTATAGACGGTTACTCCAGCTTGATTGCCGAAGATCTAAGTGATATTTCGCAATTCAACTTTAACGGCGTGTTGGGCGCATCAGCAGGAATTGGTAACTTCAAAATACGCGCGATATACAGCTACGGATTCACCAATATTCTCAACAAACTTAACGATCAAAATCTAGTAACAACACCTAACCCCTCTAAGTTTAAAGGCAACCAAAATATGCTGTCGTTTGTGGTGATGTTTACGTTTTAAATAGCCGCCACTATATTATCAATACGCTTTAGTGTTTCGGCTTTACCGATCATATAGATGATGTCAAAAACGTCTGGTCCCTGAAGAGCTCCAACCAATGCCAAACGAAGTGGCATCATAACTTTACCAAATCCAATTTCTTGTGAAGTGATCCAGCCTTTAACGGAATCTTGAAGGTTTTCAACCGTGAAGTCCTCAACATGTTCGATTTGAGATTTAACATGAGCCATTAGCGTTGCAGTATCTTCTTTGATCGCTTTTTTAAATGCTTTTTCATCATATGACGAAGGTGCCATAAAAAAGAAATGCGTTAGATTCCAGTAGTCCGATATAAACGTAGCACGTTCTTTTACAAGTGCGACTACCATTTCGATATATTGAACATCAATTTCCTTAAGTTCTGGGTGTAGATTTTGAAAGGATTTAGCGAGTTCGAAATCGTTTTGAGTCTGCATATAATGGTGATTGAACCATTTGATCTTATCTGGATCAAAACGCGCACCAGCCTTATTGACACGCTCTAATTCAAATGCCTTTACCAATTCCTCTAGGCTAAAAATCTCTTGCTCTGTCCCTGGATTCCATCCTAAAAATGCCAAGAAATTAATCATAGCCTCCTTAAAATAACCATCTTCTTTATAACCTCTGGAAATTTCATTTGACTTAGGATCAGCCCACTCTAAAGGAAATACAGGGAAGCCTAGTTTGTCACCATCTCGTTTGCTTAATTTCCCTTTCCCTGTTGGTTTTAAGATTAGTGGCAAGTGCGCAAATTCTGGCGCTTGCCAGCCAAAGGCATCATAAAGCTGAAAGTGTAATGCTAAAGAAGGCAACCACTCTTCACCACGAATCACATGAGATATTTCCATTAAATGATCATCTACGATATTAGCAAGGTGATAGGTTGGCATTCCATCACTTTTAAATAAGACTTTATCATCAAGTATATTCGTATCAATCTTAATATCTCCACGAATAATATCTTTTAAATGCAACGTTTCATCTTGAGGCGATTTGAAACGTATTACATAATCGGCTCCAGAATCAAGTTTAGCTTTTACTTCTTCTTCGGAAAGCGATAAAGAGTTGCTTAACTTAAGTCGGTTGTGCCAATTGTAGATAAATGTTTTTCCTTTTGCTTCGTGATCTTTTCTGTGAAAATCTAAAGTTTCAGCGGTATCAAACGCATAGTAAGCATGACCATTTGCAACCAATTGATCTGCATATTGCTTATAAAGATGTTTGCGCTCACTTTGTCTGTAAGGACCATATCCACCATCTTTTCCTGGGCCTTCATCAAAAGGAATATTACACCAATTCAAAGACGAAACAATATAGTCTTCTGCGCCTTCAACATAACGGTTTTGATCGGTGTCTTCAATTCGTAGAACGAATGTGCCGTTGTGCTTTTTCGCAAATAAATAATTGAAAAGTGCGGTTCTAACGCCTCCAATATGTAATGGTCCTGTTGGACTAGGAGCGAAGCGTACGCGTACAGGTTTAGTCATAATTATCCTTTTGAAGTTGCAAAGATAAAACGATAATTATGAAAAGAAATACTTATGCCGAAATCATTTCACGCGGAACGCGCTTATTCATAATACTGAACCATAAAGGCGGCAGCATTGCCAATACCATTGAAGTGGGATACCCATATGGCATCTGAGGGCTTTCGTCATGACAATCTAAAACCTGATATTTTTTTGAAGATTTGTAATGATGATCACTGTGTCGTGTAAGCTCATAAAGCACGATTCTTCCTATGACGTGATTGGAATTCCAGGAATGCATTTCTTTAACGCGTTCGTAGCGCCCAGAACTTTTCTTTAAGCGCAACAACCCATAGTGTTCGATATAGTTCACGGTTTCCAAGAGTAAAAATCCTACGATAGCAGATGCGCCAGCAAAAAGCAATCCTATAGGCCCAAATACCCAAAATATTACACCTAGATATCCAAGTTGAATCACATGATACCACAGCATATCATTTTTAATTGACAAGAAGGACAAACTTTGATTTTTCAATAATTTTTGTTGAATGCGCCAAGCACTTATATATTGACGGGTAATTGACGTAAACCAGAATGAATATACGCTTTGATTATATCGTGCGGTTGCTGGATCTTCTGGTGTAGCTGCATGTAAATGGTGTCCATGATTGTGTTCGATATAAAAATGCATGTACATGGATGGTAACAATAATGCTTTACCTAGGAATCGCTCTTTAGTGTTTTGCCGATGTCCCAATTCGTGTCCAACATTTATCCCATTTACACCTAACACAATTCCTACTGATACTATCATTCCGACGAGCTCATAAGTTTCAAAAGGCGCAGAGGTAATTTCTACTAAACCATAAATTACTAATCCATAAACGATTGGTAGATTGAAATAAAGCAGCCAATCAAATATTTTGCGCTTCAGTTTAGAGTCCACCTCTTCTGTAGTCAGATTATAAGTGTCAACGGGGAAAATAAGCTCTAAAAAAGGTATGATAACGAAGGCGTATATAGGCGTGAGAAATACCATGGTGCCCTTAAAATACAACCCAATAAATGCAACAATAGGTATAGAAAAGGCGGCTAAGTATTTAAGGTCTTTCATGAATCTTGGTTTTAAGATGGTCTATTTTTTAACACATCTCCTCGAAATTAACAGAATCTTACCAAATTTAGGCAATTACCGTTTAAAATAAAATTGTAGATTAGTGAGTTAGTTTGTTATATGGCGCAGAATTTCTCACATATTCAAGGAAAGTTAGAACAATTCATTAAACGGTATTATGTCAATGAATTACTAAAAGGTGCAATATTGTTTTTTGCAGCTGGTTTACTTTATTTTATTGTCACACTGTTTATAGAATATATGTTGTGGCTCAACCCTACAGCAAGAACTATTTTGTTTTGGACTTTTGTGTCTGTTGAGGTAGCATTGTTTGCAAAGTTTATTGCGTTTCCTCTTGCAAGATTATTTAAACTACAAAAGGGGATTGACTATAAGACGGCTTCAAAGATCATTGGTGACCACTTTCCAGAAGTAAATGATAAATTATTGAATGTGCTTCAGCTAAAGGAAAGCAATCTACATTCAGAATTATTAGAAGCAAGTATAGAACAGAAATCTGCCGAGTTAAGCCCGATTCCGTTTAAGTTAGCGATCAATTTTAATAAAAACACAAAATATTTAAAATATGCAGCCATTCCAATCGTCATTTTATTGGTGTCTTTTGCCACTGGAAAGATAAATTGGTTTAGCGATAGCTATGAGCGCGTTGTAAACTATTCTACAGCGTACGAACCGCCAGCGCCATTTCAGTTTTTTGTGGTAAATGAGGAGCTCAAGGCAATTGAAAACAAAGACTATAAAGTGATTGTTACAGCTGCAGGTGAATTAGTGCCTGAGAATGCTCAAATTCACTTTAACGGACAATCATTCTTTATGCAGCAAACACAACCCGGTCAATTCGAGTTCGTATTTGTCCAACCGAAACAACCAGTTAGCTTTAACCTTTCTGCAAATGATGTGGTTTCTAAAGACTATACATTAGACATTGTTAAGGTGCCTAGTCTTTTGAATTTTGAAATGTTGTTAGATTATCCGAGTTATACTAAAAAAACGGATGAGGTATTAAAAAGTACAGGCAGTGCTACTATACCTGAAGGTACTAAGGTGACGTGGAATGTCAATACAAGATCTACTGAAAGCGTTGCACTTTATGCACAAGATACTTTAGCGTTCGATGCGTTTGAGAGTGGACGATTTGAAGCTTCTAAGCGAATATTTGCAAATACCGATTACAGCATAAGCACGAGTAATGCCCAATTAAAGGACTATGAAAATCTCGCATTTTCAATCAATGTGATAAAGGACAGTTACCCTGAGTTGAATGTCAAAATGGAGCGCGACTCACTAGACAATCAGACGCTATATTTTTATGGACAGGTGAGTGATGATTATGGCTTAAGTAAACTTCAAATGGTGTATTACCCAAGTGACACACCTGATGACAAAAAGAAAGAGGTCATTGATATTACTAAATCGAACTTTGATGAATTTGTTAGTGTGTTCCCTAATCAGTTAAATTTAGAGGAAGGCGTTAATTATGAGCTTTATTTTCAAGTCTTTGACAACGATGCCCTACACAACTTTAAGAGCGCTAAAAGCCCTGTGTTTAGTTATAGAAAGCTTACTAAAGACGAAGTAGAGAAGAAGCAGCTAGAGGAACAAAATGAGACGATTAAGGACATTAGCAAGACCTTTGATAAACTCAAAGAACAAGATAAAGAGTTAGAGCGATTGTCAAAGACTCAAAAGGAAAAGAAGGAGCTTAACTTTAATGACAAAAAGAAGTTTGAAAACTTTCTTAAACGTCAGAAAGAGCAAGAGCAATTGATGCAAAACTTCAATAAAAAATTAAAAGAAAATATCGAAGAGTTTCAGAATGAGGATAACGAGAAAGACCAATTCAAAGAAGACCTTCAAAAACGTCTCGAGGAAAACGAGGAACAGCTCAAGAAAGATGAGAAACTCTTAGAAGAGCTTGAAAAGATGCAGGATAAAATTAATAAGGAAGAATTCACGCAGAAGCTCGAACAATTAGCTAAGCAAAATAAGAACAAGGAGAAAAGTCTTCAGCAGCTATTAGAATTGACGAAGCGTTTTTATGTCGCTAAGAAAGCCGAGAAACTGATGAAAGAATTAGAGGAAATGGCCGAAGAGCAGGAAAAGCTTTCAGAAGAATCTAAAGAAAATAACACAAAAGAAGCGCAGGAAAAGCTTAATGAGAAATTCGAAGAGTTTCAGAAGCAAATGGAAGAGCTTGATGAGGAGAATAAAAAGCTGAAAAAACCAATGGACTTACCTCAAGATAAACCAACAGAGGAGTCGATTAAACAAGACCAAAAAGAGGCAACAGATGCCTTAGAAGAGCAGCAGAAACAAGATCAGCAGCAGCAAGCAGGAGAAGAACAAGAAGGTCAAGAGGAACAGGAGGAGCAAGAGCAGAATGAAAAGCAGAACAGCGCTCCTCAAGACAATCAGCAAAAAGCCAAGAAGAAGCAAAAGCAAGCCGCTCAGAAGATGAAGGAAATGAGTCAACAAATGGCCCAATCGATGTCAATGAATGGTGGTGAGCAAATGCAAGAGGATATCGACGTTTTACGACAAATACTTGATAATTTAGTGCTGTTCTCGTTTGATCAGGAGAATTTAATGGATCAATTTAAAAGCATTGAAATCAATCACAATGAATATGGTAAATTCTTGCGAAAGCAAAGTAATTTACGTGAACACTTCGAACATATTGACGATAGTTTGTTCGCGTTGTCTTTACGTCAGCCAATGCTTTCAGAACGCGTAAATTCTCAGATCACAAATGTGTTTTTTAATATTGATAAGGCTTTGAATCAGTTATCTGAAAACCAGATCTATCAAGGTGTAGCCTCCCAACAGTATACAGTGACTTCTACGAATGAATTAGCGAGCTTCTTAAGTGATGTTTTAGATAATATGAATATGCAGATGAACCCTTCTATGGATAAAGGGCAAGGTCAAAGTCAGCAACTTCCAGATATTATAATGAGTCAGGAAGAACTCAATAAAAAAATGGAAGAAGGAATGAAAAAGGGACAAAAAGGAAAGAAGCCACAAGAGGGAGAAAAAGGTCAGGAAGGAGAAGGAGAGAATGAGCAGGATGGAGAGAACGGTAATCCTAAAGATGGGAAAGACGGAAAAAAATCTATGGAGCAGCTTAATGGGGAACAACAGGGCAATGGTGAAGGAAATAGCGAAGTGATTAATGGTGAATTGTATGAGATCTATCAACGACAACAGCAGTTACGCCAAGCCTTAGAAAACCGACTTGGAAAAGAAGGTAAGAAAGGTCTTGGTGGCGATTTATTAAAGAAAATGGAAGAGATTGAATTGGATCTAATTAATAAAGGCTTCACCAATCAAACCTTACAGAAAATGATGGATCTTCAACATCAACTGTTGAAACTTGAGAATGCGACATTTATGCAAGGCCAGGACAATAAGCGAAAGTCCGAAACGAACAATAAAACATATGATGTTTCGATTCCTGACCAAACCCCTAAAGCAAAAGAATATTTCAATACTACCGAAATATTAAATAGACAGGCGCTACCTTTGCAACAGATTTATAAGAAAAAAGTGCAAGCCTATTTCAAAAAAACGAATGATCAGCTTTAATTACGAAACCAATTTCCAATTAGAAAACGAAGCGCAACGTAAACTTTGGATCTCAGACACGATAGCGAATGAAGAGTGTTTAGAGGGTGATATTAATTATATCTTCTGTGATGATGAATATTTACTTAACTTAAATCAAGAGTACTTAGACCACGACACCTTAACAGACATTATAAGCTTTGATTATACTGTAGGAAAGGAGCTACATGGCGATATCTTTATTTCGATTGAAAGGGTGTTAGAAAATGCTAAGAAGTTTGAAGTAAAAAATGTTGATGAGGTCGATCGCGTGATGATTCATGGGATACTTCACTACTGTGGATATAAAGACAAGAGTGATGATGAAAAGTCACTTATGAGATCTAAGGAAGACTTCTACTTATCTAGGCGTTAGGTTGATATTAAGAATTCGCCGTATATTTGCAAACTTTAATTTTTAAACTTAAAATGTTCCACGTGGAACAATTTGTATAAGATGTTTAGTGATATTTATGATGTTATTGTTGTAGGAGCGGGTCATGCTGGAAGTGAAGCTGCAGCGGCGGCCGCTAACATGGGTAGTAAGACGCTTTTGATTACTATGAATTTGCAGAACATTGCACAAATGTCTTGTAATCCTGCAATGGGTGGCATTGCTAAAGGACAGATTGTAAGAGAGATTGATGCTTTAGGTGGCTACAGCGGAATTGTGAGTGATACATCAGCCATTCAGTTTAAAATGTTGAACAAATCTAAAGGTCCGGCGATGTGGAGTCCTCGAGTTCAAAGTGACCGTATGCGTTTCGCTGAAGATTGGCGTTTGTTGTTAGAGCAAACTGAAAACCTTGATTTTTACCAGGAAATGGTTTCTGGAATTATAGTGGAACACGGTAAAGTTGTTGGTGTAAAAACATCTTTAGGAATTGAAGTAAGAGCTAAATCTGTGGTATTGACCAACGGAACATTTCTGAATGGTTTAATTCATATTGGTGATAAAAACTTTGGTGGTGGACGTGCAGGTGAAAGAGCAGCTACTGGAATAACAGAACAACTCATTGATTTAGGATTTGATTCTGGACGTATGAAAACCGGAACACCACCACGAGTAGATGGTCGTTCATTAGATTATTCTAAAATGATCGAACAGCCAGGTGATACAAATCCTGAGAAGTTCTCGTATTTAGAACACATTAAACCTCTTACCGATCAACGGTCTTGTCACATGACGTATACAAGTCCTGAAGTTCATGACTTACTTCGTGAAGGTTTTGATCGTTCTCCAATGTTTAATGGACGTATACAAAGTACGGGTCCACGTTATTGTCCTTCAATAGAAGATAAGATAAATCGTTTTGCAGATAAAGACCGTCATCAGTTATTTGTTGAACCTGAAGGTTGGAATACGGTTGAAGTATATGTAAATGGCTTCTCTACATCCTTACCAGAGGATGTTCAATTTAAAGCCCTTAAAAGTGTTGCTGGTTTTGAAAATGTTAAATTTTTCAGACCAGGTTATGCAATAGAATATGATTACTTTCCACCTACACAATTAAAGCATACTTTAGAAACAAAACTGGTAGAGGGCTTGTTTTTTGCAGGTCAGATTAATGGTACTACAGGATATGAGGAAGCCGCTTCTCAGGGGTTAATGGCAGGTATAAATGCAGCATTGAAAGTTCAGGAAAAAGAAGCGTTTACATTAAAACGAAACGAGGCTTACATTGGTGTTTTAATTGATGATCTGATTACAAAAGGAACTGAAGAACCTTATAGAATGTTTACTTCGCGTGCAGAATACAGAACCTTATTACGCCAAGATAATGCAGATTTTAGACTGACGCCGAAGGGTTATAATTTAGGTTTAGCTAGTGAAAAGCGTTTAAGACGTATGGAGGAAAAGCAAAAACAATCTGATGCGTTTGTCCAATTTTTTAGAGACACAAGTATTAAGCCTGAGTTAGCAAACCCTGTGCTAGAATCTAAAAATTCATCTCCTGTTAAACAGTCAGATAAAATGTTTAAGCTGTTTTCACGACCTAATATTACAACAGAAGATATGCGAAAATTTAATGTTGTTGAAGACTACATTGAAAACAATCAGCTTGATCGTGAAGTCATAGAGCAGACAGAAATTCAAGTGAAATATGCTGGATACATTGAGAAGGAAAAAAATAATGCCGATAAATTAAATCGACTTGAGGATGTCAAGATTCCAACGGATTTTGATTATTCTAAATTGAAGTCGATGAGTACCGAAGCAAAACAAAAACTAAGCAAGGTGCAACCTGTAACTATTTCTCAAGCATCTCGAATTTCAGGTGTTTCTCCGAGCGATATATCAGTTTTACTAGTATATTTAGGCCGTTAAATTCGCTAGTGTTCCACGTGGAACATTTCCATTAATGAAAGATAAAGACATTTATTTAAGGGTAAAAGACCACTCAGTTTCTGGAGAGGAATTCGATTTGATTTTCGATAAGTCTTTAGATCTTTTAGAGACAACGCCACAACCTTCCGAAGAAGAATTACCCAAGTACTACGAAAGTGAAGACTATATTTCTCATACTGATGGGAAGCGTAATTGGTTCGAAAAACTATATCAGATAATCAAATCAATTGCATTAAAACGCAAACTTAAATTAATAAATGATAGCGCTAATGACAAAGGCATTTTATTAGACGTTGGATGTGGAACAGGAGATTTTTTAAAAGTTGCAAAGAGCAATGGTTGGGAGGTTTCTGGCGTTGAACCTAACGCACAGGCTAGATCAATTGCCAACAGTAAAACGGCTAATGCAGTTTTTGATATCGAACATTTATTAGAGTTTGATGCACATCAATTTGATGTTATCACACTTTGGCATGTTTTAGAACACCTGCCAAAGCTTGATGACCATTTTAAAATATTTAACCGCTTATTAAAACCAAATGGAGTTTTAGTTATAGCTGTACCGAATTACAAAAGCTTTGATGCAAACTATTATAAATCGTTTTGGGCCGCATTTGATGTTCCAAGACATTTATGGCATTTTTCTCAAACATCAATAAAGAAACTTGCTACAATAAATAAGTTCAATGTCGTTAGAACGAAACCAATGATTTTTGATGCCTATTATGTGTCTTTACTTTCAGAAAAATATAAAACAGGATCAATGAATCCGTTAAAAGCAATTTGGGTTGGATGGCGATCAAATCTTAGTGCAATGCGCTCAAAAGAATATTCATCTTTAATTTATGTACTCAAAAAGAAATAAACGCATTTTAAGCCGTTTTAAGGCTATTAAAGACAAAAGCCCATAGAAGTACATTAAGTAAATATATTTTAAAATATAAGGCCCGTTTTAGAGCTTAAGTTTTGATAAGCTTTATATATCAGGAAACAAAAAACGATAAATAAAAGTTATTCTATCTTTTTTGATTAAAACTCACTCACTTTTTTACATTTGCAAAAAATAAATTTTAACTCATGAAAAAATATTTCGGATTAGCTGCATTATTAATTTTTTTAGTTGCATGTCAAGAACAGCAAAAAATTGGTTTTATTGATAATGGAAAAGTTATAAATGCCTATCAAGAAAAAATTGATATTGAAGAAAAATATAAGCTTAAGGACGAGGATTTTAAAAAACGTGCCGATAGTATTGGAAATGCCTTTCAATTAGAGGCTAAAGATTTTCAATTGAATGGTGCAAAATTATCTCAAAAAGCACAGCAAGAACAATATCAAGCTCTTGGCCAAAAGCAACAATTGTTACAACAACAACTTCAAAGAGAACAGCAAAACTTAACTCAGCAATTTAATGTTGAAATAGATTCAGCTATTACCCACATGAAGCGTTTTGTTGCGGATTACGGAAAGAAGAATGGGTATTCATTTATTCTAGGTCAGAACGAAGCTGGAAGTGTAATGTATGGTGTTGAAGCTAATGATATTACTGATGCAGTTATTGAAGAGCTTAATAAAGCATACAGTAAAGACAACTAAAATCTGATACATTTTTAATATTTAGCCGATTGAATTTCAATCGGCTTTTTTATGGAGTAATCTTGTAAGTTTTATTGATAGATCGGTCAATATGATCTTCGAATTGCCATTACGTTCTATGTGGTAGATGGCATCTTGCAATTCGTTTGATATGTCCATTATGTTATTACCATGAACGAATGGCGCAAATTTTTCTAATTTAAATCCGGTTTTAGGCTCCATAAAAACTAAGGATTCAGCTTTATAATTCAACAACAGTGCCTGCCTAAAATAATCTAAGCAAAAATTCAAGAATTGTTTTTGTGTTTCACGTCCAGATTTGGCAATAGTTTCACTCCATGAAATCAAATCATGAATAGCACTTTTATTCCCTTTAGCTTTAAAGGCAGATCGTATCCAGAACACAAACCATTCTTCAAATTGTGTATCTTCACTATCGCTGTAAACTAGATCACAAGCCTTGTTGTAATTGCCATTTGCTTGATGAGCGATTTTTAAAGCATCGGCTACTGGAATTTGATAGTGCTTTATTAATGCTTCTTGTATTGTGGCTTCAGCCAAGGGAGGAAAATTTAGAATTTGACAACGTGACCTAATGGTATTGATGATTTGTTCTTCGTCTTCAGCTATCAGAATAAAAATGGTTTGGTTTGGTGGCTCTTCAATAAGTTTCAATAGCTTATTTGCCGCAGATGTATTCATTTTTTCGGCCATCCATATAATCATCACTTTGTAACCGCCTTCATAAGACTTTAGCGAAAGCGACTTCACAATGTCATGTGCTTCATCAACACCTATTTGCCCTTGTTTGTTATCTATTCCTAGAATACGATACCAATCAAATAAATTTCCATAAGGCTGATTATCAATTAGTTGACGCCATTCTTCCAGAAAATGACTGGAAACAGGATGACTTTTTATTCTATCGTTCGTCGCAACTGGAAAGGCAAAATGAAGATCAGGATGTGCAAGCGTTTTGAATTTTAAATTGCAAGTCTCATTACCGTTAGAATTCTCACCATTTGTATTCTTACACAACAAATATTGAGCATAAGCAATTGCCATAGGCAAGGTTCCTGAGCCTTCCGGACCAACAAACAACTGCGCGTGTGGAATTCGTCCAAAATCAGCACTAGTAGTGAGATGGTTTTTGATGTGATCTTGACCTAGAATTTCTGAAAACAACATGAAGCAAACCTACATATTTTTTTTAACATTCGATTGATTTGAATCTGTTTAAACCATCTAAAAATTAACCACTGTCCAATCCTGTTTTTTGCAGATTAACACAATTGATTTTTAACATAAATTTGTTTTATAAAAATTGAAAAACCAGCTATTTTTATAATCCTCTAACTTTATTCAATTGATTAATAATGGTTCGCAAAGCACTGCTTTTTATTCCTGATATTTCTGGATTTACTGAGTTTGTCAGTCATACCGATATTAATCATAGTAGACACATCATATCCGAGCTTCTGGAGTTATTAATTGATGCCAACACGATGCAGTTAGAATTAGCCGAAGTGGAAGGCGATGCACTGTTTTGGTATAAGTTTATTGATACCACAGACCTTTTTCAAATAGAAAAGCAAATTGAACATATGTATTTAGCATTTCATACGCATTTAAAGCGCTATGAATATCAACGAATTTGCAGTTGTGGCGCCTGTTCTTCTGCGTACAATTTGAAGCTAAAATTTGTGGTTCACTTTGGTGATATTGAATTTATTGATGTTAAAGACACGACTAAGCCTTATGGCAAGAATGTGATCATTGTTCATCGCTTATTAAAAAATGAAATTCCGCTGTCAGAATATGCGCTGTATTCTGATGCAATTATTGAGGCGCTGAAAGACAAAGCGCTGATTACTTTGACTTCTCAATATGATTTCGGGGCTTTAAGCTACAGCTACAAAGGGTTGGAAGACTTAAAACTCAAACTCCCAAAAATTAAATTGATTCCGGATGATGTTCCAAAGTTTAAGGTATTTGATAGCACTTACAAGATCAACGCACCTGTTTTAGATTTGTATGAGGTGATCAGTAATTTTGATTATCGGTTATTATGGACAAAAGGCATTGACAGATTAGAATACGAGAAAAATAAGGTGAATAGGTCAGGACTTAAGCATCAATGTTTGATCAATAATAAAAAAATTGATCAGACTACCATTAAAAAAGAGGTGGATGAAGGACAACTCGTGTATGGTGAATCTACTAAAGAAATACCATTTACCAATCGCACCAATGTTTATTATATTCTTGAAGCTTTGGATGGAAATAGGTCAAAGCTGCATATAGAGGTGTATGTTGACTTCAAGCCATTCGGTTTTATTCTGAAACCATTTATCAAAAAAAACTTTAAAAAAATTATTTCGGCTAACATTAATGAACTTAATTTGCTAATCGATTCTGGATTTGTTTTAGAATCAAAACAATAATTTAAACCATTGAAACATGAAAACTATAAATGACTTCAACTTTAACAATAAAAAAGCACTTATTAGAGTGGATTTTAATGTCCCGTTGAATGAAAATTTTGAGGTAACGGATGCTACTCGAATCATTTCAGCAAAGTCGACAATAATCAAAATTCTTGAGGATGGTGGAAGCTGCATTTTAATGTCCCACCTTGGGCGACCAAAAGGTGTGCAAGACGAGTTTTCATTAAGACATATTGTTACGAAGGTTGAAGACATTTTAGGCGTAGAGGTTCGTTTTGTTTCAGATTGTGTAGGTCAAAAGGCAGAAGAAGCGGCAGCAAACTTGAAGCCAGGTGAGATTTTATTGTTGGAAAATTTACGTTTTCATGATGAAGAAAAACAAGGCGACGACACCTTTTCGGAAGCCTTATCGCGATTAGGAGACATATACGTAAACGATGCGTTTGGTACGGCGCATCGCGCGCATGCGTCTACAACAATCGTAGCAAAATATTTTCCAGAAACAAAGTGCTTCGGACACTTATTAGCTAAAGAAATTGAAAGTATAAAGAAAGTTATGGAGACTGGTGAAAAGCCAGTACTTGCTGTTTTAGGTGGCGCAAAAGTTTCCTCTAAAATTACCATTATTGAAAACATTCTAGATAAGGTTGATCACCTCATAGTTGGTGGAGGAATGACTTTTACTTTTATTAAAGCTCAAGGTGGTCACATTGGAGATTCGATATGCGAAGATGATAAAATGGACCTGGCTAGAGATATTATGAAACTTGCTGAAGAAAAGAACGTTCAAATCCACCTTCCTGTTGATGTGGTTGCTGCGAACGCCTTTAGTAATGATGCTGAACGCCAAATCATGGATGTTAACGAAATATCTGAAGGATGGCAAGGTCTCGACGCTGGACCTAAGTCAAAGTCCATATTCCACGATGTCGTTATGATGAGCAAAACCATATTATGGAATGGACCACTGGGTGTTTTTGAAATGGAGAACTTTGCAAATGGAACAATTGCTCTAGGTAACTCCATCGCTGAAGCCACAGAAAACGGAGCGTTTTCACTTGTTGGAGGAGGAGATTCTGTCGCTGCGGTTAAGCAATTTGGTTTCGAAAATAAAGTTAGTTATGTAAGTACTGGAGGAGGAGCAATGTTAGAAAGCCTGGAAGGAAAAACGCTTCCTGGTATTGCTGCAATTCTCAATTAAGCCAAAAAATAGGGATTTAAGGAATCTAAGGACCTTGTTAAATTGTCTTACAATCCTTTCATTTTAGCTGAAAAAACACGATTTTAGTCCACCTCATCGTTACGATATCAAATAGTCGACCTATGAAACTAATGCTAACATATCTCGTTTTTGTTGCCCTTTTTTGTTCGACATTCAGTTTTGCACAAGACTCAATTCCATCTACTTCTCAAACGAAACGGCTCGCTGAATCCGAGTTAATCGCAGGAGAATCTTATGTTGTAGATACGATAATTGACGGTAAAACCTATTTTAAGAAAGACCTCAATATAAAACCTGCATTAGATTCGCTTAATTCAAGAACCTTAAGTGATCATGCGCTAGCGTCTGAACTAGATGCGAAATGGTTAGAAGAATTATATAGCAATAACTTATTTGATACCATCTATAAATCAGTGTCAGAGCTCACCTATGAACCCGTTGATTATCCTGAATTATCAACAGACACATTAAAAGCGCGATTAGCTAGACTAAATGCTAGAACACCCTTCAATATTGAATATAATTCATCACTTGAGAGTGTTATAAAATCCTATCTAAAAAATAGAAAGACCTCTATGGCTAAATTAATGGCCTTAAGTGATTTCTATTTCCCATTATTCGAGGAATCATTGGATAATTATAATATTCCGCTGGAGGTAAAATATCTAGCCATTGTAGAGTCTGCTCTAAAACCAAGAGCAAAATCTAGGGTTGGTGCAACGGGTTTATGGCAATTCATGTTTGGAACTGGAAAAGAATATGGATTGAATGTTTCAAGTTATGTGGATGAGCGTAGTGACCCTGTGAAATCAACAGTTGCCGCTAGTAAGTATCTAGCTAAACTTTACAAAATATTTGGCGATTGGGACTTAGCATTAGCAGCTTATAATTCTGGTCCTGGGAATGTCACAAAGGCCATACGAAGATCTGGTGGTTACGAGAATTATTGGAATATCAGACCACATCTTCCACGTGAAACCGCAGGTTATTTGCCTGCATTCTTAGCAACGATGTATATTTTTGAATATGCCGAAGAACACGGGTTTCAAAAACAACGCCCACAACATCACTACATAGAAACGGATACAATTCGAGTAAAACAAATGATTACACTAGACCAAGTTTCTGAGCTTGTAGGTGTGCCTATGGAGGAACTTCAGTTTTTAAATCCTAGCTATAAATTAGACATCATACCATTTATTAAGGATGAAAACTATACCTTGCGATTACCTCGCGAAGCGGTGGGTAAGTTCGTTTCAAATGAAAAAGCTATTTACGCTTTTGTTGAGGAAGAATTTAAGAAACGCGAAAAACCACTACCTCAGTTTTTTGAAGCTGATACGAAGATAAGATATCGTGTAAGATCAGGAGATTATTTGGGTAAAATTGCCAGACGTTACGGAGTTAGAGTAAGCCAGATTAAACGATGGAATGGTTTACGAAGTAATAATATTCGTGTTGGTCAAAGGTTAACTATTTATCCGAGAAAGCCTGTTGTTAATACCAAAAGTAGCACGAGTAGTTCAAAGGCAAAAACAGTTGTAAACACTGAAGGAAAATCGACCTATAAAGTAAAGAAAGGAGATTCTTTATGGAGCATTGCTCAAAAATTTCCTGGAATTTCTGTTCAGAATATTAAAGATTGGAACAGTATTCGCGGTAACAATTTAAAAATTGGTATGACACTTGTTGTGTCTAAATAAAAAATAAATTCAATTAAAAACATGAAGAACATTTTCAGTATTCTATGTCTAACCATGATGGTATTTTCTTGCGCAGACAAAGAACAGAAACGTTATGTCCCTAAGTCATCAGGAAATATAAATAATTTAGTCGTTGTAGCCGATAATCAGCTCTGGGAAGACAGTGTTGGAGAAGCAATACGCGATATTTTAGCAGCGCCTGTCGAGGGCTTATCAAAAGAAGAACCAATGTTCTCAATGAATCAGATGCCTACTTCAGTATTTTCTGGTTTTGCAAAGAAGAATAGACTGGTTCTTAAAATTGAAAAAGGAAAAGATGCTGAAGTTAAAATAGGAAAGGACACCTTCGCCAGACCTCAAGCCTTAGTTGTTGTTTCGGGACAAACAAATCAAGAGATCATAGATCAATTGAAAGCTAACGCGGTGAAGATTATTGATGTGTTTAATAAAGAAGAAATTAAGGAAAAACAACGTCGTATATCTAAATCACTTTTTAAAGATGAACCTATTGAAAACCAATTGGGATTGTCTATGAAGTTCCCAACAGCTTATAGAATTGCTAAACATGATAATGATTTTTTCTGGCTAAGACGTGATATCGAAACAGGAACTGTTGATATTATGCTATATGAGGTACCGCTATCTTCAATTAGAGAAAATGACAGTACAGTGTTGGATGTTGTACGTGTTAGAGACTCCGTCGGAAAGATTCATATAGAGGGTCCTATAGAAGGGTCTTACATGGGAACCGAAGACGCCTTTACACCATTTATTTCAAAATCAATTATCGATAATAAGCCAGCTTTTGAAACGAAGGGATTGTGGGATGTTAAGAACGCATTTATGTCCGGGCCATTTATTAATTATGCAATTGAAGATAAGGTGAACAATAGATATATTATTGCCGAAGGATATGTATTTGCGCCATCGGTCACGAAACGAGATTATGTTTTTGAATTAGAAGCGATTATAAATTCAATACAGATTAAATAAAAAAAGCCATCGAATTTCGATGGCTTTTTTAATTATGTGATGTGTGGTTTAATCTTCTTTTTTTGTCACGTTTTCGTCGTCCTTGCTGGCGTCCTTAAATTCTTTAATTCCACTTCCTAATCCTCTCATTAGTTCTGGGATTTTCTTCCCTCCAAACAACAGTAATACGATGACTACGATGAGTACTATTTGCCAAACTCCAGGAGCTAAAAATATGCTTGATGCTATCATAATGTTTACTTTTGAACTGCAAATTTAATAATTAAACTTCAAAATAAGCGTTTAATCACAAACTTTAAGCAGCACGCATAAAACTTGGTCTTATTTTATTTAATTTTGTTTGACAATGTCGAAAAAGCAGAAGGAAAAGAAATTTCGTAAAAAGCTACTTCACAAGTATCGTTTAGTTATTCTAAACGAAGACACTTTTGAAGAACGTTTTGCTATTAAACTTACACGTTTAAATGTGTTTGTAATTGTTTCTTTGGGCTCAATAATATTGGTAGTTGGGACTATTTTACTCATAGCTTTCACATCTTTACGTGAGTATATTCCAGGGTATTCATCAACAGCCTTGAAGCGTCAGGCCACCGAACTCAATTACAAAGCCGATTCTCTTCAAGGCGTAATTAATAACAACGAAAAATATTATGCATCCATTAAAAAGGTGCTAACAGGTGATGTTCAATCGGTTGAATTCAATCGAGACTCTATTTTTGACGCCTCCTCTATCGATCCGAGCCAATTGGATCTTAGACCTACAAAAGAGGACTCATTGTTAAGAGCAATAGTTGATGAAGAAGATAAATACAATGTTTTTGAATCCTCAATCTCCTCTTCAAATTTCGTTTTGTTCCCACCGGTTAATGGAACAATTTCCGAAGGTTATGATATAAAGGAGAAACATTTTGCAGTGGATATAGTAGTACCTAATAATACACCTGTAAAAGCCACAGCTGACGGAACGGTGATATTTTCAGAATGGACTGCAGCAACTGGATATGTCGTTATTATTGAACATAGTTACGATCTAATATCTGTATACAAACACAACGCGTCATTAACTAAACAGCAAGGTGATCTTGTGAAGTCTGGAGAGGTGATTGCATTAGCTGGTAATACAGGAGAGTTATCAACTGGACCACATCTGCATTTCGAACTTTGGAACAAAGGTTATCCAGTGAATCCTACAAATTTTATAGACTTTAATTAATGGGATCCATAAAAAGCATACTCGCTAAACTACTAGCAAAAAAAGTCAAAAAGTCTATTCATAAATGGTCAAGCGCACCTGTAGATACGCAAAGAAAAGTGTTTAATACTCTTATTTCTAAAGCAAAACACACCGCCTTCGGTAAAGATCATCAGTTTGAAACCATTAAAAATCATGAGGATTTTGTCAAGCATGTTCCGATACGTGATTACGAAGCTCTAAGGACTTATGTGGATCGCGTTGTGGAAGGAGAAGACGATATTTTATGGCCAGGAAAACCACTATATTTTGCAAAAACTTCAGGGACAACATCTGGGGCAAAATATATTCCCATAACTAAGACCAGTATGCCAACTCATATAGAATCCGCTAGAAATGCGATTTTAATGTATATCGCAGAAACTGGCAACAGTGATTTTGTTGATGGTAAAATGATTTTTCTGCAAGGCAGTCCGATTTTAGAAGAACAAAACGGCGTACAAATGGGTCGACTTTCAGGCATTGTAGCGCATTACGTTCCCAAATATTTACAGAAAAACAGAATGCCGTCTTGGGAAACCAATTGTATTGAAGATTGGGAAACAAAGGTGAATGCCATTGTTGAAGAAACATTACCTGAAAATATGACAGTGATTTCTGGAATACCGTCTTGGGTTCAAATGTATTTTGAGAAGTTAGAAAGTAAAACACAGAAAAAGGTTGGTGAGGTCTTTAAGAACTTTAATCTATTCATTTTTGGAGGCGTGAATTATGAACCCTATCGTGCAAAATTTGAAAATCTAATAGGGCGAAAAGTTGATAGTATAGAGTTATATCCTGCTAGTGAAGGGTTCTTTGCATTCCAAGACAAACAAGATCAGAAAGGCATGTTACTTCAACTAAATTCAGGAATTTTTTACGAATTTATAGAAGCGAATACCTTTTTTGATGAACAACCAGAACGATTAACTATTGGTGATGTTGAATTAGGCGTAAATTATGTAATGATTATTTCAAGTAGTGCCGGACTTTGGGCTTACAATATTGGTGACACTATTGAATTTACGTCCTTAAATCCTTATCGCGTAATTGTTTCGGGTCGTATCAAGCACTTTATTTCTGCATTCGGAGAACATGTCATTGGGAAAGAAGTTGAACAGGCACTACAAGAAGCTGCCCATGGATTTACAGTTAGTATATCCGAATTTACCGTTGCTCCCGAGATCAATCCATCATCAGGATTGCCATATCACGAATGGTTTATCGAGTTCGATGAAGCACCTGACCAATTAGAGGAATTAGCTGTAAGAATTGAAAGTTCGTTACAAAAGCAAAACACCTATTATTACGATTTAATAGAAGGAAAGGTGTTGCAACCTCTAAAGATTACACCTGTAAAGAAAAATGGATTTCAAGACTATATGAAATCCATTGGTAAATTAGGAGGTCAAAACAAAATCCCTAGACTTGCAAATGATCGCAAAATAGCAGATGCTTTATACAGGCAAAAATTAACTAAATAATGCTATATTTGACGGCAATCAAAACCTATGAAGAATATTCGACACCACGAAAGAACGAGAGCTCAGGAGAGCTCGAATGCTATTGAAAGGATGTATATAACTATGCGTCATTTATTCAATCGTGGTTTTTATAAACCTATGGGAGTTTCAGGTGAGACATTGAGAGAATCTCTATTATCATTAAGACCTGAAATTTATGGCTCTATTGCTGAACAAAAAGCCGAATTAGAAGGGCTTCTTTATGTAATAGATCGACTTCCAGAAGGCATTGAAGAATGTTCATTTATCAACCTCACTAGTGATGAAGGCTATAGTAGCTCTCATTTTAAACCTATTATTCCTCCGAAACGACGTCGAAATTGTTATCGTATAGACGATGAGCAAATGAACATTGAAATTACGCGTGGACGCTCAGAGATTTATGATATTTTAACCCACTTAACATTCCTATTTGTTGAGTCACACAAGATAAGTAAGCGCGTCTTAATAGATGACAATGGCAGTACAATTCGCGATTGGCAGAAATTAGAAAAGGCTGTATTAACCAAAACAAAACTCAGCCAGAAAGAACGAGAGATTGCTATTACTCATACAGCCAATATTCTTGGGAGAACATTTCAAGAATTAACAAAGGCGCATGCCGAGTTTTCCACAAAGCAAAAACCAGAACGCTTATTACATATCATTTATTGGCTTGGTAAACTTGCAATAGAAGAAGTGATTCATAATAAAAAGCGAACGGTAACTTTTAGTCCAGTCTTAAGAGAACGATTAGGACATCATATTCATGGAGAAATTTGGGCAGATAACATCAAGGCAGTTCTACACAAGCATGACTTATTAGATCGACCAATACACGTTATTAGTGCTAACATGCATAGTGTAATGAATTCGATTTTTGCGCCATCTGCGTTGAGTAGTTTGGTAGCAAAAAAAGATATTTTTGAAGTTTACGAAGCGATAAGCCAATCAGAAAATGAAAGCTTACGCAATAAAATAACCAAAGCAGCGTTGCAGAAAGGAATGCTCTACATAGAGGATACGTCTGGAACGAATATAGATGTTCAGATTTTTGATGTTGAGAAGTTCAATTTCTCAGAAATGGATATTGAAGCCGATGTAGATGCATTATCCTCAAACAAACCAGTCATTATCGTCATGGACTATGCTTTCGGCGAACAAGCGTATGAAACCATCGATGAACTCTTAAAACCTATCAAAGTTAAAGGAGAAAAAGTTCATTTGCATGTTGAATCCATTTCAATAATGGGTAAAGCTGGTATTCTCGAAGGAGGAAAGGGCGATATTATGATTCCTTCAGCGCATATTTTTGAAGGGACAGCTGATAACTACCCATTTGATAACGAGCTTTGTAAGTCAGATCTTCAAGGCAGTGGAATATCAGTTTATGAAGGATCAATGGTTACTGTTTTAGGTACTTCGCTTCAGAATAAGGATTTACTCAAGTTCTTTTATAATTCCACTTGGGATGTGATAGGACTGGAAATGGAAGGAGCGCATTATCAAAAAGCAATCCAAGCAGCCTCGAAGGTGCGAGGAAATATCAACTCAGATGTAAAAGTGAGATATGCATATTATGCAAGTGATAATCCACTTGAAACAGGTAGTACGTTAGCTTCTGGAGGTCTCGGAACATCTGGAGTAAAACCAACATATTTAATAACAAGAAAAATATTAGAACAAATATTTAATTAATGATAAGTAATTATGAGTAAAGAATTACCTCAAAACAATAATAACGAAGAAGTAGATCTCCTAATTTTATTCAATTATATTGGCGAGCGATTAAATAGGTTTTTTGGACTTTTTAAGAAAATAATCCTATTCTTTTACTCAACGTTTATTTTTTCTGCCAAAGCGGTAATCAAAAATATCAAGTTGATTGTTATAGTTATGGTATTAGCTGGTGTTTTAGGTTATGTGTTAGAGCGTTCTAGGCCAGTTGTTTATGACTCTAACATGTTGGTTAGAACCAATTTTGACACAAAATACCAATTGGCTTCAAATATTAATTATTACAATGCTTTAATTAGCGATAAAAATTACCAAGCCCTTTCTGAGATATTTGAAATTTCGGAAGACGATTTGCAGCATGTAGAAAGATTTGCAATGGCAATAGGGCCAGAAACTGAAAACGAAAGAATCGTTGAGTACGATCGGTTTTTAAAGTCAATAGATAGCATTAGAGCTCAGGATATTACATATGATGAGTATCTTGAGAATCGTGATATTTATTCAGGAAATTTATTTGAAATTACTGTTGAATCCAGAAAGAAGGACATCTTTGGAAGTCTGGAAACCGGTATTAATGAATCCTTTGAAAGTAAATATTCACTAGAGGAAAAGGAGAAACGAGAAAGAAAATTAGATATTAGAAAGCAAAGTCTTGAGGCTCAACTTAACACCATAGATTCTTTACAGAGTGTTTATATACAAGTAATTCAGAATGAATCAGAAACCACAAAGACCAATCTTGATTTAGGCGAAGGACTACTATTAAAACAAGATAAATCACAAACAAAAGAATTCCCATTATTAGAGAAAAGAGTTAAAATCGTTGATTTATTGAGGGCTTTAGAAGAAGAAAGACTAGAAGAAGATGAGCTTTTTAAAGTTGTCTCTCAATTTCAACTTACAGGCAATTTGGTATCACATTGGTACAATAAATATTCGTTATTATTTCCTTTGATAGCATTTGGACTTTTATCTATAGGATATGTGGCGAGAAAATTTGCCGTGTACGTAAGTAATTATGAAGGATAATTCAATTTTAATTACGGGTGGATTAGGGTTTATTGGATCAAATTTTATAACCTATTTTCTGAATCAATATCCAGAAATTCCCATTGTTAATTTAGATAAAGTTACCTACGCAGCCGATTTCAAGAACGTAGAAAGCGTTGAAAGCCATAAGAATTACACGTTCATAAAAGGTGATATATGTGATAAACGACTGCTTGTTCGGCTTTTTTCTGAATACCAATTTAAAGGCGTAATTCACTTTGCAGCAGAATCCCATGTAGATAATTCAATTTCTGATCCAAGCACTTTTATGGTTACAAATGTGCTTGGAACACAGGCACTATTAGATGTAGCCAGAGAACATTGGATGACTGCCCCCAATGTGTACAAAGAAGGATGTGAGGAGAACAGGTTTCTTCATGTATCTACAGATGAGGTTTTTGGGTCTCTCGGCGATAGTGGATTATTTACAGAAGAGACACCTTATGCTCCTAATAGCCCTTATAGCGCTTCAAAAGCAGCTTCAGATTTAGTGGTTCGAAGTTATTTTCACACATACGGAATGAATGTTGTGACCACAAATTGTTCAAATAATTATGGCCCTAATCAACACGATGAAAAACTAATTCCTACTATTATTAGAAATGCAATTAGAAATGCTGAAATTCCGATTTATGGTGATGGACAAAATGTTAGGGATTGGTTATATGTAGAAGATCATTGCAAGGGGATAGATCTTGCCTTTAAAAATGGAACATTTGGTGAAATGTATAATATTGGAGGTGAGAATGAACGAACAAATCTCTATATTGCTAATACAATATGTAAGATTTTAGATGAGATTCATCCAAAGGATAAACCCTATAAGAATCAAATCACATTTGTTAAGGATCGTCCAGGTCATGATTTTAGATATGCAATTGATGCGTCCAAGATTAAAGCAGAGTTAAGTTGGGAACCTCAAGAAACATTCGAAACAGGAATATTAAAGACGATCAAATGGTATCTTCAAAAATATAGTAATTAATGAAAGGTATAATTTTAGCTGGTGGATCAGGAACAAGGCTTCATCCTTTAACAAAAGTGATGAGTAAACAACTCATGCCTATCTACGATAAGCCAATGATTTATTATCCCTTAACCACTTTAATGTCAGTTGGAATTCGCGAAATTTTGATTATTTCAACAGAAAAGGATACACCGAGATTTAAGGAATGCTTAGGAGATGGAAGTGATTATGGTTGTGAGTTTCACTACGCCATTCAAGAACAACCAAATGGTCTCGCCGAAGCTTTTATTATAGGAGAGTCATTTATTGGTTCGGATAAGGTTGCATTAATTTTAGGAGATAATATATTTTACGGATCTGGGTTACAAAGTACTTTACAGGCTTCAAAAGATCCAAACGGAGGAATCATATTTGCGTATCATGTTAACGATCCACAACGCTATGGAGTTGTAGAATTTGATAAGGACTTTAAGGCAATTTCAATAGAAGAAAAACCAAGCCTCCCAAAGTCTAAGTACGCAGTTCCTGGCATTTATTTTTATGACAATGACGTGATTCAAATTGCCAAAAGTATTAAACCAAGTGCCCGCGGAGAGTTAGAAATAACTGACGTCAATGCGAAATACCTTGAGATGGGGAAATTAAATGTTCAGATCTTGGATAAAGGAACCGCCTGGCTAGATACCGGAACGTTTAACTCATTAATGCAAGCATCACAGTTTGTTCAGGTCATTGAAGAACGCCAAGGTTTAAAGATCGGCTGCATAGAAGAAACGGCGTATAAAATGGGATTTATTTCAAAAGACCAATTACACAAATTAGCTGAACCACTTTTGAAAAGTGGCTATGGAAAGTATTTGCGAGAACTAGATTAATTATGACAGCAGAGAAAACAGAATTAGAAGGTTGTTTGATTTTATCACCAAATACCTTTACTGATCACAGAGGACAATTCTTTGAAAGTCATAACAATCAACGGTTTAAAGACTTAACAGGACTCGATATTGAATTTGTTCAGGATAATCAATCCGTTTCTGCTAAAGGCGTTTTAAGAGGGCTTCATTTTCAAATGGGAAATTTTGAACAGGCAAAATTAGTGCGTGTAATTTCAGGACGAATCCAGGACGTATGTGTTGACATCCGACCTAGTTCTCCAACATTTGGTAAGTATTTTTCGATAGTCCTTGATAGCATTAATAACAAGCAGTTGTTCATTCCTAGAGGATTTGCGCATGGCTTTTTAGTACTTGAAGACAATACCATTGTTTCCTACAAATGTGACAATTACTATAACAAAGATGCTGAAGGCGGAATCATTTTCGATGATAAAACCCTAAGTATAAATTGGCAGGTTCCGACTTCGGAAGCCATTTTATCTTCTAAAGACAAATTATTACCTTCTTTTGAAAGTCAATTCATATGAACGTATTAGTAACGGGCGCCTCAGGACAACTTGGCGTGGCAATCAAGTCCATCTCTCATCATTACGATAAACATTTTCAGATGACTTTTTTAACGAAACTAGATCTGGATATTACTAATCATAAAAGCGTAGCACGGCTTTTTAAAAATAACAACTTTGATTACTGTATTAATTGTGCGGCTTTCACTAATGTGGAGCTGGCTGAATCGACACCTGATTTGGCATATGAAATAAATCATGATGCGGTTAAAAATTTGGCCCTAGTATGTAAACAAAATGAAGTAATACTTGTGCATATTTCAACTGATTATGTGTTTGATGGCAACAAATCAAAACCATATACAGTTGATGACACTCCTAGCCCAATAAATATATATGGCGATTCTAAATTAAAAGGAGAGAAAGCAATACAGGAACTGATGCACTCCTATTTCATAATTCGGACCTCTTGGCTATTTAATAAATCGTCTGGAAAGAACTTTTATAGGACTATTTTAAATAAGGCAATCAATCACGAAGCAATTCGTGTAGTTGATAATCAGAAAAGTTGCCCAACGGACTGTGATTCATTAGCGAAATTTATTTTAGATGGGATTAAAAACGCATCTAATAAATGGGGAATTCATCATTTCAGTGGCAAAACACCAATGACTTGGTATGCGTTTGCAATTCAGATTTTAAAAGAAAATAATTTATTAAAATCAACAGATGTAAGTATTGATAATAATTATGTTACTTTTGCCAAGCGTCCAAAGTATTCTGTACTTGAAAATACGGTTATTTAGAACAAAGTATTTGTTCAAGTTAACAGTGTTGAAATGAAGATTTATGAATCAAAAGAAAAAGAACCTTATCGTTTTTGGTACCAGACCAGAAGCAATTAAAATGGCGCCACTTGTTAAAGCGCTCCAAGAAAAATCAGATAATTTTATTACGAAAGTTTGTATAACTGCCCAACACAGGGAGATGCTAGATCAGGTTTTAGACTTTTTTGAGATTGATCCAGACTATGATCTTAACCTCATGAAGCCGAACCAAAATCTATATACCTTAACGGCTGATATTATTACCGAACTAAAACCAATTTTAGAAGATTTCCAACCTGATTATGTATATGTTCATGGCGACACCACAACCTCTATGTCAGCGTCTATTGCGGCATTTTATTCTGGTGCTAAAATTTGCCATGTTGAAGCAGGATTAAGAACCTTCAATAAATTATCCCCTTTTCCTGAAGAGATAAACAGAAGTATAGTTGGTAGAGTCACAGATTTTCATTTTGCGCCAACTGCATCATCGAAGGCTAATTTACTTAAAGAGAATGTGCCAGAAGATGGGATTATTATCACTGGAAATACGGTTATTGATGCACTCAATTTTAGTACAAAAAAGGTTAATGATTCTGAATTTGTAGACGACGAAATTGAACAACTAAAATCAATTGTTGATAGTTCTAAAAAACTTATTCTTGTAACTGGTCATAGACGTGAAAATCACGGCCAAGGGTTTATTAATATTTGTGAAGCATTAAAAGAGATTGCTATAATCAATCCTGATTGTGATATCATTTATCCTGTGCACTTAAACCCGAACGTTCAAAAACCAGTTTATGAATTATTATCAGGTATTGAAAATATCAAATTAATTCAGCCCTTATCATACCCGAGCTTTGTTTGGTTAATGAACCTTTCATATATCATTATTACGGACAGTGGAGGTATACAAGAAGAAGCACCTAGCTTGGGAAAGCCTGTACTGGTAATGCGCGATACAACAGAACGACCAGAAGCTGTAGAAACTGGGACCGTGATCTTAGTTGGGACAGATAAAAATAGTATTGTAGATGAAACGCAGAAGTTATTGAATGATACTAATGCTTACACACAAATGAGTAAATTACACAATCCATATGGTGACGGATTTGCCTGCGAACGCATCGTTAATCATATTTTAAATACAAAAAACTTAGCACATCAATGAATCAACCAGAAGTAGTTATGATTGGATTAGGCTATATTGGGTTGCCAACAGCGGCGCTTATAGCTCAAAATAAGACACTTGTTCATGGTGTTGATATTAATCCTAATGTCGTTGAAAAAATAAACAGAGGAGAAATCCATATTGTTGAGCCCGAACTTGATGAAGCAGTAGAGACTGCAGTTAAAGAAGGTTATCTCAAAGCAGATACGGTTCCTGTAGCAGCCAATACTTATATCGTTGTTGTTCCTACACCTTTTAAGGATAAAAATGAACCTGATATTTCATTTGTTGAGGCGGCGACAAAAGCAATCATACCAATTTTAAAGAAAGGAGATTTATATATTATCGAATCTACTTCACCAATAGGTACGACGTCAAAAATGGCACAATTGATCTATCAGGAGCGCCCTGAACTCACAGATGAAATTTACATTGCCTATTGTCCTGAACGCGTACTTCCTGGAAATGTGATGTATGAATTAGTTCACAATGATCGTGTTATTGGTGGAATAACGCCAGAGTCAACAGCTAAAGCTGTTAGTTTTTATCGACAGTTTATAAAAGGTAATTTACACGAGACCAATGCAAGAACCGCTGAGATGTGTAAGTTGGTTGAGAACTCATCGAGAGATGTTCAAATTGCCTTCGCAAATGAACTTTCTTTAATTTGTGATAAGGCCGATATTAATGTCTGGGAGCTCATTGCCTTAGCAAATAAACATCCACGGGTTAATATTCTTCAACCTGGATGTGGCGTGGGTGGACACTGTATAGCAGTTGATCCGTATTTCATCGTTTCAGACTACCCTATGGAATCTCAAATTATTGGTAAAGCACGTGAAATAAATAATTATAAATCATTTTGGTGCGCTGAAAAAATCCAATCTGAAAAATTGAAATTTGAATTAGAACACGGAAGGAAACCGAATATTGCTTTAATGGGATTAGCGTTTAAGCCAGATATTGATGACTTAAGAGAATCACCAGCTAAATATATCGTTCAAAAGGTGTTACAGAATGCGAATAACGAAGACTACTATATTGTCGAACCCAACATAGATTCTCATAAAGTATTTAAGTTAACTTCTGTCGATAATGCTGTTGAACAAGCAGATATCATTGCATTTCTAGTCGCACATAAGGAATTCAAAAATTTAAATATTTCAGATAAAACAATTGTATTAGATTTTTGTGGCGTTCGAAAATAAATAGTTTTTGTTTTCAACGGTGCACTTAAAACTCAGAATACATTCCTTTAACCGTATAGCGTAGAATATTTATAAACACCTCAACATGCCGAAGTACAAAAAGGAATCACATATACGTAGCTTATTAAAAGGAATTTCCTGGCGAGTTGTAGCAACTACAGACACCGTACTGGTGGTTTTACTTATTACTTGTCTTACGGGTACCTGTAGCTTAGAGAATGCCTTGCGAATTGGTGGAGCAGAGTTTATAATTAAGTTTCTAATATATTATGCTCACGAGCGTATTTGGCAATTTGCGTATAAAGATGGTGTAGTTTCAACTAAAGAAACTCTATATAAAACAATATCTTGGAGGATTCTAGCGACTACAATGACCTTCATAATATCGGGCGCAATTCTAGAAAGTTTTGATGAGGTTGCATTTTACATCGCAATTACCGAATTATTTACGAAATTTATATTGTACTATTTCCATGAACGCCTATGGTTAAAGCTACCATTAGGACAGATTAGAGATTATTTTAAACGACTATTAAAGATTAGTAATGAGTAAAAATATTGTACCACATCACTATAAAATTTCAGCGGAAGACCGACGTGCGATTAAAAAGCACAATTCGTTCTTGATTTGGTTTACGGGTCTTTCAGGTTCTGGTAAATCTACTATTGCAAATGCTGTAGAACAGGAGCTATTCAAAAAAGGCATTCATACCTATAGTCTTGATGGTGATAACATAAGAAAAGGAATCAATAATGATTTGTCATTTTCGCCCGAAGATCGCACTGAGAATATTAGAAGAATTGCCGAAGTTGCCAATTTAATGATCGACGCAGGAATTGTTACTTTAGCGGCCTTTGTTTCTCCCTATAAAAAAGATAGACAGAACATTAAAAGTGTCGTCAAAGATATTAACTTTGTCGAGGTTTATGTGAATACAAGCGTTGAAGAATGTGAGCGGCGAGATGTGAAAGGATTGTACGCGAAAGCAAGGAAAGGGGAAATCAAAAATATGACTGGAATATCGGCACCATATGAAGCGCCAGAAAACCCAGACATAGAGATTAAAACCGAGACTGAAAACATAGAACAAGCTGTAAAGCGAATAATGGATTTTATAACACCAAAATTAGAACTTAACAATGAGTAAGTACTATTTAAACTATCTTGATGAATTAGAAAGTGAAGCAATATTTGTTTTACGTGAAGTTTGGGCACAATTTGATAATCCTGTAATCCTGTTTTCTGGAGGTAAGGATTCAATTTTGGTTACACATTTGGCAAAAAAAGCATTTTACCCATCAAAGATTCCATTTCCACTTATGCACGTGGATACCGGACATAATTTTCCAGAGACCATCCAGTTTCGAGACGATATTATAAAGCAGTTAGGAGTTCAACTTATCGTAGGTTCTGTTCAAGAATCGATTGATGAAGGACGTGTGGCTGAGGAACGCGGTAAAAATGCAACACGAAATGCACTTCAAATCACGACACTGCTCGATGCCATAGAAAGCAACAAAATTGATTGTGCTATTGGAGGCGGTCGAAGAGATGAAGAGAAGGCGAGAGCTAAAGAGCGGTTCTTTTCACATCGCGATGATTTTGGACAATGGGATCCAAAAAATCAACGTCCAGAATTATGGAACATCTTTAATGGGAAACATTACGAGGGCGAACATTTTAGAGCGTTTCCAATTAGTAATTGGACCGAAATGGATGTTTGGAACTATATTAAAAGAGAAAACATAGAAATACCTTCGTTATATTTTGCTCACGAACGTGAAGTTATTTGGAGGCAAAATTCATGGATTCCAAATTCAGAATTCTTAGTGCTTGAAGATAGCGAAGAGATTGTAACCAAAAAAGTGAGGTTCAGAACTCTGGGCGATATTACAATTACTGGTGGTATTGAATCAGATGCTGACACTTTAGCGAAAATAGTTGAAGAAGTTTCGGGGATGCGCCAAACCGAACGCGGTAACAGAAGTGATGATAAGCGATCTGAGACAGCTATGGAAGACCGCAAGAAACAAGGTTATTTTTAATAATAAACTCCATTAATTACCATATATATTAACAAGCGATATGTTAGATAACAATCAATTATTACGATTTACTACAGCAGGAAGTGTAGATGATGGAAAAAGCACATTAATTGGTCGATTACTTTATGATTCTAAATCAATTTTTGAAGATCAATTAGAAGCCATAGAAAATACAAGTAAGAAAAAAGGTCACGATGGTGTTGATTTAGCTTTGTTTACTGATGGACTTAGAGATGAACGAGAGCAAGGTATTACAATTGATGTAGCCTATCGTTATTTTACAACACCAAAGCGTAAATTTATAATTGCAGATACACCTGGTCATATTCAATACACCAGAAACATGGTGACGGGTGCTTCGACGGCCAATGCTGCAATCATTCTTGTGGATGCCAGACATGGTGTTATTGAACAAACCAGACGTCACTCTTTTATAGCATCGTTATTACAGATCCCACACGTTATAGTTTGTATTAACAAAATGGATCTTGTTGACTATTCTGAAGAAGCTTACAATAAGGTAATTGAACAGTTTGAAGAGTTCTCATCTAAGATGTTGGTAAAGGATATTCGTTTTATTCCAATTAGTGCCTTAAAGGGAGATAATGTCGTTAATCGTTCTGAAAATATGAATTGGTATCAAGGTGCGCCATTATTGCATACTTTAGAAACATTGCATATTAGTAGCGATATTAATAAAGTGGACGCGCGTTTTCCGGTTCAAACTGTTTTAAGACCACAAAGCGAAGGGTTTATTGATTACAGAGGTTATGCTGGTAGAGTGGCAGGAGGAGTGTTTAGAAAAGGTGATCAAATTACCGTCTTACCCTCTGGATTTACATCTAGTATAAAAACAATAGACACCTTTGATGGTGAAGTAGAAGAAGCATTTGCACCTATGTCTGTAGCGATTACATTAGAAGACGATATCGATGTTAGTCGCGGTGATATGATTGTGCGTTCAAACAACAAACCAAATACAGCACAAGACCTAGAAGTTATGTTATGTTGGCTTCACGATAATTCAGCCAAACCAAGAGCTAAGTATTCAATACAACACACGTCAAATGATCAAAAAGCAATGATCAAAGAAGTGATTTACAAAATTGATATCAACACATTGGAACGAATCACCGATGATTCAGAATTACATATGAATGATATTTGCAAGGTTAAAATTAGAACTACAAAACCTTTAATGATCGATTCATATCGTGAAAATAGAACTACAGGAAGTATTATACTTGTGGATGATAATACTAATGAAACTGTTGCCGCGGGAATGGTCATTTAAATTGATTCATGAACAATAATAAATTGGTATTCATATTAATGATTTTACTTATGTTCTCATCATGTGAGACTAAGGTTGATTATGGTGAAATACCATTATATTCTTCAAATAATAATATACAGGCTGTAATAGAGATTCCTGCTGGAACTAACAAAAAAATAGAATACAATAAAACGTCAAAGGCTTTTGAAATTGATAAAAAAAATGGCAAGGATCGAGTGATAGATTTTTTACCATATATTGGAAATTATGGATTTTTCCCTTCTACATTTTCAAATCCTGATGAAGGTGGAGATGGAGACGCAATAGATGTATTGGTTCTTTCAGAGAACGTAAGTACAGGAACTATTATTGAGGTCAAACCAATTGCGATAATGAAACTCATTGATGATGGCGAACTTGATTATAAGATTATAGCGGTTCCTATTGATAAAAAAATGCAGATTATAAAGGCAAATAACTATCTTGAATTTTCTGAAAATTATGCTGAACTAAAACAGATTATTGAATTGTGGTTTTATAATTACAATAAAGATGATACTGCTGTAATTAAAGGTTGGGGCAGTGAATTAGAAGCACTTAACGAATTAAAACACTCAAGTTTATAACTAAAAATAAAGAATAATAAAAACAACAAATAAAAACGCATTATAATGGAAGAATTATTAGGTCAATTAGATTTCAATTTTACAGAAAACTTTTCTATCACGGGATATATTATTAATATCTTAATAGCAGCAATATTTTTGTACATTCTTAGCATTGTATACAGGAGGTATGGGAATTCAATTTCTAATAGAAATCAATTATCAAAAGTTCTGATAATTGTTGGGCTAACAACGTTTATTATAATTTCGATAGTTAAATCTTCACTGGCATTATCTCTCGGGTTAGTTGGTGCTTTATCGATAATCAGATTTAGAACTGCTATAAAAGAACCAGAAGAATTAGGATATTTCTTTATCGCAATATGTATTGGATTAGGAATGGGAGCGGGTCAATTATTACCTACCTTAATTGGCTTTTTCGTAGTTATGGTGATTATAGTACTCTTAAGTAATACTAAGTTAAGCAGTTCATTAACTCAAAATCTAATAATTAATGCCACTTGCGATGATAAAGAACGACCTGGTTTAATTAACGCAGTTAGTGTTATTGTAGAGAACAATGCTAAACAGGCTGAGTTGAAAAGGCTAAGCCAAACAGACGGTGGTGTTGATTTTAATTTTTTAATCAACGTATCGAATTTGGAAAGTTTACAAGAAATTTCAAAAGAAATTTATGGTATAGACAAAGCCATTAAACTTACTTTTATCGACAACGAAATCTAGTAATTATGAAAATAAAAAGCAGTAGAATTAATTTTAAGTTAGGATTTTTAATAATACCGTTACTCGCACTTTTATTTTTACTATCGCTTAATTCGAACAGTAAAGCTAATCAGGAGAGTAATAATAAAACTGAACAGAAGCGTGATGTTGAATTAGAAACAGCACTGAGTTTAAATAAAAATATTGAACAAATTATTGAAAATCAAACTAATTTAATTCACAAGGATTCGGTTTGTTCAATTTACTACTTGACGGAGTTAGGGACCCCAACAGTAATTTTTGATTATAAGGAGAAATTGAGTATTGATCAAAAATACGGAAGATTTAAATTTAGAGCGGTATTAAAGGATTCGACTGAATTAAAACAAAGAAATAATAATAATGCCGTAATATTCTTAGATTTCAACGCAAGACATCATGAACTGACAATTAATGATACGAAGCATTTCATTTTTAAGAAATCTCTCAACCATGATTTACTGTTTCCCGACAACATAAAACATGTAAACATCGGTAGATATTATAATAATCAAAAAGCTATCGCCTACAATGTTGAAAATATAAGCCTTAATAAACTTGATAACATAAATGTAATTGGGCTAAAAAATAGAATGAACATAACCATTAAAGAAAAGAACTTCAATAAAATTAAAGACAAAAGAATGTCTTCATTTAGAAATGGGGTTTTAGTGACAGAAGATGGAGATGAAGTAAATGAATTGGTTAACTACAAGAATTCTGAAAACATTGAAGCTACAATTCGTTTGAAAGGCGATATAACCGACCATTTAAACGACCCTAAGAAATGGTCATTTAGAATCGTTGCAGATGGCGAAAAAACAATTAATAGATTACGTAAATTTTCAATTCAACACCCTAAGACTAGAAGTTATTTATGGGAGTGGTTATTTAATAAAGTAATAAAGGACAATGATTTAA
The DNA here is from genome assembly GCA_017643165.1 of Psychroserpens sp. Lineage (GTDB taxonomy): Bacteria > Bacteroidota > Bacteroidia > Flavobacteriales > Flavobacteriaceae > Psychroserpens. The sequence goes on from JAEPNY010000001.1 coordinate 206,755, forward strand.
TTGGCATCAAATATGAGTTCTTAGATGTAAATATAAACGTTGTAAATAATAATGATTCAATAAGCAAAATTCCATTAGGAATAATGGCATTTGAAGAAGCATTTGATAAAATTTTAATTGAAAATAATAATAGAAGAGAAGGACTGTTATTTGGTTTTGATGATGCGGCAGCTTGGTTACAAATTGAAAGGCAAAATGAGCTTAATTTACCAAAAGATAGTAAGGCGAACCGAGTTCATCCTGGGTCTATTTCACATTTTAAAGTATTTAATGAGTCTAAAGTTATTTCAGATCCAAAATTAAAAAAGCAATTTGAGACGGCTATTGACTTATTGGATGGATTGAGATCTAAAAAATTAAAAATCTCAGAAGTCTTTGATGTTGATAAGCTAGCTTTTTATGTGGCTTTATCGAATCTATTTGGTGGAGGTCATGGAATTAGAGGAAGTAACGTTCGGATATACTACAATCCTATTACTAATAAATTTGAACCTGTTTCTTGGGACTCCTCATTAGGGAATAAATTAACTAAGTTGGAAAAGTATAGTTTGTTAGTTGAAGGAGACGAAGTTTACAATCAGAAATTAGTTGAAAAATTAAAATTAGTTAGCAGTACCGATTTTATTAACTCATTGGTGGATAAATTTAGAGAGGATTTAACATTACAGCACATGAATTTGTATAACGAGTTTAAAAATCAATGTAATTTAGATTTATCTGTTTTAGAGTACAATAGTAATTTTATTAAGCAAAAAATTTACCCTTCTAAACCAATTGCAGCAAGCTTTATCGACTTTAATAAGTCAGAAATGACCATAAACATTGAAAATACATCTTATGACCTCCCAATAGTTGTAAATGGATTAATTCATAAAAACGGAAAGGTATTATCAGACGAAAGAACAGGTTCAATTATTTTAGAACCTTATTCTAACCAGTTGATCACCTTTAAGCTAAAAGAATCATTTATAAATGCATTTGTTTCAAAAAAGAATAAAAAAGGTGAATTTAGATTTCCTAAAGATCTGAGTAAAATTCGTATCGAGTATGATATGCTTGGATTAGATGAAAAGAGACAAGAGAGAATAATACCTTATAGTATTAATAGCAACCTTAGCGAAAGCATAAGTAGTTATAAAGATTCCCAAAAGCCTAATTTGGAACTTTTTGATTTTGTTTTATTGAATGAGAACGAAAAAATAATTGTTCTTAAATCTGGATCCTACGAAATTAATAAGACAATGATCATACCATCTGGTTATTCTGTTCTTGTTGAGAAAGGATTTCAGTTAAACCTAAGGAATAACGCTTCTCTTATATCTTACTCATCAATTACTAGTGTTGGAAATGAAGAAGAACAAATTAAGTTTTATTCATCAGATGGAACTGGAGCAGGATTGTTTATTACAAATGCCACGCAAAAATCAATTTTTAAGAATTGTATTTTCTCTAATCTTTCTAATCCAAATTCAGACGCTTGGGAGTTGTCGGGTGCTGTAAATTTTCACGAAACAACCGTCGATATTAGCAATTCTATTTTTAAGAATAATAGATGTGAAGATGGATTAAATATCATTAGATCTACATTTAATTTAGAATCGTCTACTTTTTTAAATACTTTTTCTGACGCATTTGATGGTGATTTTGTTCAAGGAACAATATCGAATTGTGAATTCACTAACTCAGGTAATGATGGAGTCGACGTTTCAGGTTCAAACATAAAACTAGTAAATATAGATTTTGTGAATCCTTCAGATAAGGCTATAAGCGCAGGAGAAAAAAGTACTATTACTGGATCTAAAATTGACATTAGAGGTGGAGAAATTGGCGTTGTAAGCAAGGATTTATCAAATGTATTTTTAACGTCAGTATCGATTTCAGATACGCGATTAGGATTTTCTAGTTTTCAAAAGAAAAGTGAGTACGGACCAGGTAGTATTACCATCGAAAATTTAACGACAGCTAACGTTGAGTCGGAACATTTAATAGAAATAGGATCTAACTTGATGATTGATAATATGCTGGCTGCGACTGTTACGAATAAGGTTATTGACCAAATGTATGGTAAAGAGTATGGTAAAAGTAGCAAATAAAGGCCTTAGTGAAGTTCATGGGCAAAATCTGAGGTATGAGCGTAAGTTTATATTTGAAAAGACCGAACCAGAAGATTTAATTGAAGAGGTTCTTTCCAACAGTTTTGGGTTTAATGAAGTATTTTATAGACGAACTATAAATAATATTTATTATGACGACAACAAGTTTAGTTACTATCATCAAAATGTAGCGGGAGATGGTCATAGAGAGAAATGTCGAATACGATGGTACGGTGATACGTTTTCAGAAATCAATAATCCAACTTTCGAGATTAAGAAAAAGTTTGGAGAAGTAGGCGACAAAATTTCATTTAAACTAAAAAACCATAAAACATCTATTGATCAGATAGACATTAAACAATTTGATCATCTGTTGTTTGAGGGTGATACTGAGAAAAACGTTTCAGTAATAGGGAAATTTCAACAATTGGTTCCAACCTTGTACAATACATATGAACGGCGTTATTTTTTGTCGTTTTGTCAGAAATTTAGAATAACGATTGACTACAATATGCAGTTCTATAATCCAAATTATAACAATTTCTCTAGTAGCAATATGAGCATACCCTATGATGAGGTTGTTTTAGAGCTGAAATACAATCTGGAACATGATCAAGAAAGTAGATTAATAACGCAGCAGTTTAATACAAGACTTTCGAAAAACTCAAAGTATGTAAGAGGTGTGGAATTAGTCCATCATTAATAAAGACTTAATTAATAATAGAATATGAGTTTTGATTTAACTGCACAAATTCCAAATTTAATTGAATGTGCCTATTCTGCAGGACAAGCAATATTAGAAATATACAATTCTGATGATTTTAATATTGAACATAAGGAAGACAATAGCCCATTAACTATTGCTGATAGAAATGCACATGATGTCATAGTTTCCTATTTAAAGACCACAAACTTGCCGATTTTATCTGAAGAGGGCGAAGGGATATCCTATGAAATTAGAAAGAATTGGAACTTATTTTGGATGGTTGACCCTTTGGATGGGACGAAAGAATTTATAAAACGAAATGGCGAATTCACAGTAAATATTGCACTAATACAAAATCAAAAGCCAATTTTTGGAATTGTGTATGCTCCAGTATTAGACAAGATGTTTATTGGTGACGTTTTAAAAGGTGCAAAACTAATTGAAAAAGGTGTTGAAATGGAATTAATTAATTCTAGTCAAAACAGCCAAAGCGTTAGGATAGTAGCATCGCGCTCACATTTGAATTCTGATACAGAAACATTTATCAATAAATTCGAACAGTCGGAAATCGTATCCATGGGAAGTTCATTAAAATTTATGGTTATCGCAGAAGGAAAAGCCGATGTTTATCCCAGATTTGCACCAACAATGGAGTGGGATACAGCTGCTGCACATGCTGTGCTCAATGCACTCGGAATTAAGGTAAACAATAATGAAACAGGCAATGAGTTGTTATATAACAAAGAAGACTTATTGAACCCCCACTTTTTAGTGAACAACTTAAAGTAGAATGTCGAAGTCTAACAAAGTCAATTGTTTTTTAGTTGGAGGCCCTAAATGTGGAACTACAGCTATGGTCGCTCATCTGAAATCACATGAAAGCGTATTTATTTCTGAACCTAAAGAATGTAATTTCTTCCTAGAAGACATGCCAGAAATGAAATATGCTCGAAACCTTAAAGAGTACCATGCATTATTTGGGCAATTTAAATCAACCCACCTAGCTTACATGGATGCTTCGATTCTTTATCTGCACTCTGAAGACGCATTAAAAGCGATTTATGAGTATAATAAAGACGCAAAAATTATTGCTATGTTAAGGGATCCTATGGAAATGGCATACTCCTTTCATAGTCAAATTTCATATACACTTGACGAAGATATTGCCGATTTTGAACAAGCATGGGATCTAGAACAATCCAGAAGACAAGGAAAAAACATTCCTAAAAACTGTCGAAGTACTAGATTGCTGTTTTATTCGGAAGTCGCAAAATATTACGAACAACTGCAACGAGTGTATAAGTATTTTCCTGAAGATCAGGTGAGAGTGATTCTATTTGATGATTTCAAAACCTCAAATCTAGTAGCCTATAAAGAACTTTTAGAATTCATCAATGTCCCTTATGACGGGAAAATCGATTTTCCTCGAGTGAATGAAGCTAAAAAAGCGAAGAATAAGTTGATCAATAAGTTCGTCAATAGACCTCCGAAGTTTTTGAAAGCTATAGCTAGATTAATTCTTAAATTGGTTAATAAGCCAAGATTTGGTATTCTCGAAAGAATCGATAAATTGAACAGAGATAAAGATTTACGTCAAGAGCTATCCATGGAAATGAAAGTCAAGATTCAAAACGCCTATACTCAAGATGTAAATCAACTATCAAAACTGATAAATAGAGATTTAAGCCATTGGCTAAACTAAATACATGTGCTGAAACAGTCATTTTTTTCAAATTATTTAAATAAGAATTATTTACTCTACGGTGGTTCTATCCTTATTTCTAGAGGTGCTGAATACCTTGTTCTGTTAATTGCTGCAGGTTTAATTACAAAAGATAGTTACGGACAATTAGAGTTTTATAAGAAAATAATTGAAGTGCTCTCAATTTTGGTAGCATTTGGCTTTCCTCCTTTAATTTTAAGTTATACGCGTAGTCAGCATAGTAAGAAGTATTTTTTTGTATTAGCTCTAGGCTTTATTAGTATATTCTCGGCGCTTTTTGCGCTAATATTGATACCCTTTGAACTTTCATTTTTAGCAATCCCATTGCTATTCTATGCCGTCTTTTTTACTAATGGTATCTTTCCTGTTTTTCATCTTGTACATGATGGGAGTCAAAAAGCCTCTTTGTATAAGATGTTGGTGTCGGTCATATTTTATGGCGTTATCTTAGGCTTGTATTATTTTGGTTACTACGAATATTCATTTGTTATAGTTAATTATATTTTACTTCCAGTAGGATTCATCTATACAATTCTTGTTATTAGGAAGTTACATATATCTCAACGCAAGCTTGTTAAATATTGGAAACTGTTAAAACGCTTGCTTCTTAGTTCATTCACCTTGGTGCTTAGCAACTTTGCTAATATCATGTTTATGTATTCAGATATTTTCGTAATTACTCTACTCTCTACTCAAGTAAATAAAGAAATAGCAGATTATAGCTTTCCATTGAATATTGCAAATGCGTTGTTAATTATTCCATTTACGCTGGTTCAAGTAGATATCGAAAAGATAAAAAATAGTGAGGCTGCGAGTAGATTAACGATGCAAAAGATTATCAAGCTAACACTTTTAGGAGCTGTTTGTATTGTTGCCATTTATTTATTGTTGATTAATACGGCGTATGCAAAGTATGATAACACATTGAATATTTTTTATTTGATCATAATCGCTAAGATATTTCAGTCACTTGCAGTACTTTTAGGCACAAAGATTATGATTTATAAACTGTTTAGAATCAATTTAATGATCACCTCAAGCATCATGGTGACTAATTTTGTGATAAGTTATTTAATTTATCCTCATTATGGATTAATTGGAATTGCTGCTGCCAGCATATTTTCACTTTTTCTGCGTTATCTATTATTAGTGATTGCCAACAGAAAACACAAAAACAAATCTTAATGAGCGGTGCAAATAATATCATCCATCTGAACAACCAAGATTGGTTAGATAAAATTAGTTTGATAGCACTGATTCTAAGTGTGTTCTTTTTACCGCTAAATATGTGGTTAAACAACCTATTAACATTACTATTTATTGGGCTACAATTAATAAGTTTTGTAAAGACGGATTTTAAAGAAAAACAAAAGCGTTTAAAGCAGAACAGAAACTTATTGTTCATTTTTACTTTGCCATTTACTTTAACAGTTATTGGAACAATTTATTCAGATAACCTGTCTAATGCCTATGATGATATTGTTCGATTAGCACCTATTTTAATGCTTCCGATGTTATTTGTCTTAAATCCAGACATGATCCGAATTAATCGGAATGCAATAGGATGGGTATTGGTTATAGGTTGTTTATTATCGGCGTTACTATGTTGGGCCAATAATTTTTATACGATTTATAATAATAATGAAAGCTTTATGCGTATACTAAAGCCAGAATACGCAAATCAAGGTCTAACTAAGGTGCTAGATCTACATGCGTCTTATATAGCGATATTGGTCAATACAAGTTTAGCATTCATAGTTTATCATTTGGATTCATCAAAGCTTAAGATTAAACGTCTTTGGTTATATATCGGCTTTGGGATATTAGTACTTTTTTTGTTCCATTTACTAGCCAGAACGGCAATTGTTACCTTTTTACTTGCTGCATTAGTTTATATAATTGCAAGAAAAAAATGGAAAATTTTAATTGTGCTGTTAACAGGGTTAACGGTTTTAACAGTTACTGTTCAGAGTATCGATCAGAATTATTTAAGAGATCGACTTATTAATAGTTTGAATTTCTTCCAAAAAGAGTCACAATTTAGTAAGAAGGATGATCGTTTTAATAGGCTAAAAGCTTCATACGAGGTGTTTTTACAGCATCCCATTATCGGGCCAGGAACGGCCGATGATGACGACTTCAGAAGACCTATTTTTAAGCGAAATAGAGACGTTATAGCCTACAATCAAAACTATAATGCGCATAATCAATTTTTTGAATACTTAAGTACATATGGAATAGTGGGAGCAATTGTTTTTATTGTGTTATTCTATACTATTTTTGCAAAGGTAATTAGGCATAAAAATTACTTTTATTTATTCATTTTTTCTGCATTTTTACTAGCTAGTATGACAGAGTCTCTTCTCGAGCGAACACTTGGAATTGTGTATTTTGGTTTAGCTCTTTCGTTTTTGATTATATTAACTACAAAAAATGGTTTAAAATCACAACACTATGAAAACAACTAAATTTCTATTTCTATTCATAATCCTAGCTCTGGCTTCATGTAAAGATCAAGAAAAGAAACAGCCAGAGGTTGAAGACGGTAAACCGGATGAGGTCGAAAGTATATCCGTAAAACCATTAGAGGAAACACGCGTAATTAATTTACCATTGAATGATAATGATACGTCACTAACAATTAATAATATTCAGTTTACTTATGAAGGCGCCGAGTTTGATAACACAAAGGGTTCTTACATTCAAACTTCTTCAAAAGATCTTAATATTAATGATGGAATAGGCATTAATACCGTATTTAATTTTAGCGAAAGAGATGGAGCTAAAGCTCAAACGTTATTTTCGATGGTGGATGCAAATAGCGCTACTGGAACCGCTGCCTTTACATTCTATATTTCTAATCGAAGAATCACGGGTGTTGCTCAGGGAAAGTTTCTATGGGGTAATGATTACACCTATAACAAGGGAATGTCCGATGTGTTTTTTGATTCACCACAACTAGAAATAGATAAATATTATAGTCTGTCTATAAATATTACTTCTGAAAAAATTGAACTTTTTGTTAATAATGAATTGTATCAAGAATTCAATAATCTTTCTATTCAGAAGTTGAAAGGAGATCATATTGTTTTAGGGGCATTTAAAAAGCCTCAAGATCCGGCTGGAAGTAAAATACTTAAAGGTAAAATTAGAAATCTTGAGATCTATAATCGTTCACTCACGCTTGACGAGATCGACGATTACTATTTAATCAATCAAGGTGAGATGAACGAGCAAAATGATGCCTTAGCTCTTGAACAGATGGAAAAGTCTAACGAGAATTAAACCGTTGAATTATTACATTATTGAAGTTAACTCGAAAAATAAACTTTCACAATTGGTTATTTAATTTAATAATAGCATTAATCTATATTAAGTTAATTTTTTCTTACCTCATGGTTGAGTTAGGCTGGTGGCTAAGACATCTTGAGTCCAACTTTGATACAAGAAATTATCTTGGTTTACCTAAGGATTTCTCTGGAAATATTGAATACCTGCTTATTCCATTACTACTTGCTTATGTTCTAATGAACTTAAAACATTTAGGACATTATGTAAGAATCGTTGAGGTCCTATTTGTTTTTATTGTTATCAACCTTTGTACCTCATTTTTAACAGGGGAGACGCTATTCGCATCATTTCAATTAACACTTAAATTAATGAGCCCTGTTATGTTATTTCTAGTGTTGATAATTAAATACAAGAAGGGTGAATTAGATATTGGTAAACTTGCAAAGCGATTCTTATATCTCTGTATTTTTTTAATACTAATAGCGTTGTTATTATTTAATCCTAGCTCTAATAGAGGGCCACAACATTTCTTACCTATCTATTTTGAAAGTATTCATACGCACAGCTACATATTAGTGAGTTTATTTATAATAATTTCATTTCCACTGTTTATTCGAAAGCGGTATATCACTCTAATCAGTTTTTTTGTTGTTTCTTTTTTATTCATTTGGTTCGGATATGCTGTGAGAACCGCAATTATTGTTTATCTAATATACATGTTAATTGTGTTGTTCTATATGAATGTGTTTTTTAAATATTTATGGGTAAAGGCTATTATATATGTTCCAATAATTGTGTTCTTTTTTAGTTTGTTCGCAACAAGTTTTAGTTTAGATGATTATTCGTCTGGTCGTCTATCTATGTATTCAGCGAAGATTGACCAAATCAGTAAGTTCAACATCTTTGAAGTCTTATTTGGTCAGGGGCATGGATCAGATTTAATTCGTACAGACTTTTGGGCGTTTGGTAAAAAGGGATCTCATAGTGATGTCATTACCTACTTCGTGGAGAATGGGATTTTATTTCTGCTATTTTACTTTTACCTTTTATTTGTATTAGTTTGGATTCGAAAAAAAGTAAGTCTTATTTATCTGTTTTTAATTATTGGTTATTTTGTTAGTAGTTTAGTTAGTAATGGTATAACTTCGAGACCTCTTTCGGGATATCTATTTTTCATTGCTTTGGCGGTGGTTTTATTCTATCAGAATCCCTCTATATTAAAGAATAATGAAGCAAAAAGTACTAGTTAATACACCTGATCTTTCTCAAGGAGGAGGCGTGTCACATTATTTAAATAATTTAAGTTTAAATGAATCCTCTGATATTGATTATTTTCAAATTCAAGGAACTGGTAAATCTATTTTTGCTAAAGTGCTTTACTTATGTAGAAGATATGTACAGTTTAGTCGAAAAATAAAGTCATACGACCTTATCCACATCCATCCTTCTCTAAATAAGAATTCATTTTTACGGGATGCAGTTTTTATTAGAATTGCTATCAAGAAAAAAAAGAATGTATTAATTACTATGCATGGTTGGGAGGACGAATTCGAATCTAAAATAAAGGCTTCTAAACTTTACCGTTATATTTTTAAGAAAACCTATGCACGTGTTGCACATTATGTTGTCTTAGGTAATATCTTTAAGAATAAGTTGATCGAACTTACTGGTTCTGATAATACTCAATATTTTATTGAGTATACAGTCATAGATGATGTTAAAATAAAAATGCCTGTAAAATCAATTACCACAACAGATCCTGTAAAATTCTTATTCTTATCAAGAGTTGAAAAAACAAAAGGTATTTATATAGCAATTGATGCCATTTGGATGTTAAATAAAAAGACAGGAATGAATCACAAACTGATTATTGCTGGTGATGGGAATGAGTTGGAATCAGTTAAAACATATGTTAGCGATAACAACCTATCATTTGTTGATATTAAGGGGTTTATTCATGGAGATGATAAAATTCAGGCATTTATGAATTCGGATGTATTTATCTTTCCAACATATTACGGTGAAGGATTGCCTACAGCTATTCTAGAATCTATGCTTTATGGCTTACCGGTGATTTCAAGAGTAATCGCTGCTATTCCAGAGGTCGTGAAAAATGGTGTGAACGGCTATTTATTAGAAAGTAAGGCTCCAAATGATTTTATGAATGCTATAGAAGAATTGATTAAATCTCCTGATCAATTCAGTAGTATTTCTGAATTGAATCAAAAAACCGCTAAGCAACTATTTGTAGCGCCTAAAGCGCGACAAAGAATGAAAGAAATCTATCAAAAACTATTGAATGATTGATATCAAACAACTAATTGATACTGATGATCTTGCCACATTCGACCCATACGACATATGGAAGTCCAAATTGGGTTATGGTGTAAAAGCCTTGTTCAATTTTAACAAGTATCTAGGACTTATTCCAGCCGCTACCCTCACAATTTTCGATGATCTCAATGATTCAAGTAGAATTGGCTACAAAAAACAGGAGTACCCAATAGTTAGAGCATTTGCCGCACTAACCGCATTACGATGTTATCAAAATTCAAAAGTTAACGACTGGTTGATTATAGCTAAACGGCATCTGGATTGGCTTATGACAAATAAAGCTGAGTTTAGTGAACATTATTCTTGGGGAATCAACTTTAAACTATCTATAAAAAAGGATTTGGTGTATCCAGCTAATGTTGGTTTTACTACGATTACACCTTACGCACTTGAAGCATTTGATATCTATTATCAGATAACACAAGATGAAAGTATTCTCCCAGTTTTTCAAGGTGTTTATGAATTTCTGGAAAATGATATTCAAATCATGTATGAAGACGATTTGTCAATGGCAACATCTTATGGCCCTTCAAATGATAGAATTGTTACCAATTCTGCTTCATACACGATGTATTCTTACGCTATTTTAAGTAAGTATATTAATAATAAGGAGGAGATCAATTCTAAAATCAACAAACTATATAAGTTTATTTCTAAGCATCAAAATGAAGATGGTTCTTGGTTATATGAGCCATTAAGTAATAATTCATTTGTTGATTGTTTTCATTCGTGCTTTGTTCTCAAAAATATTATTAAGACTAACACTATTATTTCACTAGAACAGTCGGATAACCTAATATATAAAGGCATAGCGTATCTAAAAAACAATTTCTTTGACTCTGAAACAGGGCTCTATAAAAGATTTTCATTGAGCAATAAACCTTCGTTTATTAAATGGGATCTCTATGACAATGCCGAGATGTTAAACGTACTCAACTTAACGAATGATATAAAATCTGCACGTTCCTTAAACGCAAGTATTGAAAAACACTTTATTAGCCGTTCACGAATCTATTCTCAGATTAATTATTTTAATAAAAAAAGGAAAAAAGATACTTTGCGTTGGGCGGTAATGCCATATATTTACGCTTTAACATATTTATAGTTTTGCGTAAGTTAAAAATCATCATTTATTACTTAATAGTTAATAAATTACCTCATTCGAGGTTTTTGATGCTATCCAATCGCTTTCGTGTTTGGTACGTATCCAAAGTATTACATGTGATGGAATACTCGAAGACTAGTTATTTTGAGAATAATATATATTTTGGGAAGGGAGACCTTATACGTATTGGTTCCAATTGCCAGATCAATGAAAACGTTTTTATTCAGTCTGCAAGAATAGGAGACAACGTAATGTTGGCTCCAAATGTTGCTATTTTAAGCAAGTCACATCATCATTCAGATATCAATACACCTATGATTCTTCAAGGGGAAACCGAACATCAAGAAGTTGTTATAGAGAGTAACGTGTGGATTGGAAGGAATGCGATAATTATGCCTGGTGTTGTGATTAGTGAAGGATGTATTGTTGGCGCTGGTGCTGTTGTTACAAGAAGCACAGAACCGAATACAATTGTTGGAGGTATTCCGGCGAAAATAATTAAAAGAAGAGAATAATATATGTGCGGAATATTAGGAAGCGTTAATGCAAGAATAAGTAATGACGTTCTAGATATGATTTCCCATAGAGGACCTGACGGAAGCGGCCTTGAACACTACACATCAGGAATTCATAACGTCAGTTTTGGACATAAGCGATTGTCTATCGTTGATCTTTCTGAAAATGGAAGGCAGCCTATGAAATCGGCTGCAAATGCCTCTTCAATGATTTTTAACGGTGAGATTTACAACCATTCCCAATTACGTGAAAAATTATCTGGAATAAGTTTTAGAGGCACCTCAGATACCGAAACCATCGTAAATTATATTGATCGCTTTGGTATCGAAGCCATAAGTGATTTTAATGGAATATTTTCACTAGCATACCTAGACCATAAGTCTAATCATTTATATATTGCCCGCGATCCTTTTGGAGTAAAACCGCTCTATATTTATAAAGGCTCTGATCAATGTTTCTTTTCATCAGAATTAAAACCTTTATTAAAGCTAAAAGGGACGTCAGAGCTTAATACAGAAGCCTTAGTAGAGACCTTAACCTTACGATTTGCGCCTGCACCATTAACCTTTGTCAAGAATGTCGAAAAGGTGGTTCCTGGTACTATAGTTAAAGTTGATTTAAATCATAGGCAACTGAACTATGAAACGATAAAATTTTCTAGACCAATTCCAGAAGATAATAACATATCTTTTGATGAGGCCTTAGCGCAGTATGAGCAACATTTTGAAAATGCAATACAGAGACAACTAATGTCAGATGTTGAATTGGGTGTGTTGCTAAGCGGAGGAGTAGACTCTGCTCTGGTTGCTTATTATGCGCAAAAAAATTATGACAAGAAACTTAAAGCATTCACGATTGGCTTCTCTGGAAATACAAGTGCTAATGAAATTGAAGATGCGCAAGAAACAGCAAATATCTTAGGTCTGGATCATTATTATGAAACTATAAATTTCAATAGCTTTCTTGATACGGTTGAACGATCTGTTAAAATTGTAGAAGAGCCATTGGCAACGACCTCCACCATTCCTATGTTGTTCTTATCAGAAATGGTTAGTAAGCATGTATCTGTTGTATTAACGGGTCAAGGAGCAGATGAACCTTTGGCAGGATATAATCGTTATCAACTTGAACTAGTAAGAAACAAAATTCCTGAAATTGGGCATAATTTGGTTAGTAAGGTGTTTTCAAAGTCAAAAAATGAAACACTTCGACGCGGTGCTTTTTCTATAAACAATAAAGACCTAGTTGATCGGCTTGTAGCAGGTTATACATTATTCAATAAAGATCAAATTCAAAGACTGACCGGGATTAATAAAAACACGACGTATGACCACATTAAGGATACGCTCGATTTCCTTGCAATTCCTGAGTCGAAAAGTGATTTAGAAAAGCAACTAAGCCTTGACTTAAGATTTAACCTATCTGATGATTTATTGCTTTACACAGATAAAATCACAATGAATTATTCAATAGAGGCACGTGTACCAATTTTAGATCTTGAATTAATTTCATTCATTGAAAGTTTACCAGAAGCGCATAAGATTAAATTAAAAAACGGTAAATGGATACATAAAAAATTCGCTGAAAAAGTCTTACCTAATTCTATTGTCTATAGAAAAAAGAAAGGGTTTTTATCACCAACTAAAGACTGGTTTAAAACCTATGATCAAAAAGTATTGAGCATTCTTTCAGATTCTAATTCTGTGTTTAGTAATCATTTTGAAGTCAAGGAGGTTGAAAAGTTATTTCATGCTCACAAGCAAGGCTATAACAATGAAAAGCAAATATTCTTATTATTGAATATATTCTACTGGATGGAGAATTATTTAAAGTAAAAAGCAGTATGTTACAGATGTTTAAAAAGATAGACGCAGTTGTTGCAACGAATTTTGTGATAATTGCGATTTTGTCGGTTTATTTATCTGATGGTATTAGTAAGTTTGCACTTATTTTTTTTAAGTATAATTTACCCTTAAGTAAAATCATAAAGGCGGGCTTAATTTGCTACTTGTTTTATTGGCAGTTAAAGAAAAAGCAAATGTTTTCGTTTGTTTTAATTTTAATGTTCGCAATTGGTCAATTCTTTATTTCTGATCAATTCTCTACGAATAGCGTTACCATTCTTTTTAAGTATCTATTTACGGCATCCGTTATCGTTTATTTTGAACGAACGCAGTTACCTGAGATGACATCAAATCGATTTGCTCGCATCTTTGAGATTATTCTAATAATTAACTGTTTACTCATTTTTGTGGGGTGGGTTTTCGAGATATCTTTCCTGAGAACTTATGCAGGGCATCGATTTGGATATAATGGACTATTTTTAAATTCGGCGACTGGTACTTATGCCTATATCATTGGTCTTTTTTATTATTTGATTAAGTACAAGAGATCATTCTTTTTTAAAATTAATTCATGGATGCTCATTCTGTGCTGTTTATTACTGGGCACAAAAGCCGCAATTCTTGGTATCTGTTTTTTACTATTAGGATATGTGATTTTTTTCTTAAGCGGAATTCAGCGTATAATTGCCATGATAGTTGGTCTATTGCTAAGTTCAGGTGCTTTTTATTATGTTTTTTATCACGGAAAACTGTTTAATTCCATTCGAATAAAAGATGGACTGTGGACTGCTATTTTCTCTTTTCGAAATGAAAATTTACAAGAACTAACGCTTAATTATATCGCCGAACAGTGGCGTTTTATTAATTACCTTTTTGGTGGTGTGAGTGATTTTGGAAGTAGAGCGCAATTTGGTTTTATTGACGAGATATTTTTCTTCGGAATAATAGGAGGCTCTTATTATTTATTCATTCATTATCGAATGATAAAGAAATATCTTAATATTAATTTGTTTAAATACTTGCTATTTAGTTTATGCATTGTAATTTTGCTCGCTGGAAATTACTTTTCTTACCCATCTATTGCGGTATATGTAATTGCGTTTATATATATAATGAAGTTAGAATATAACAAAGAATCGATACAATAAAAGATTGCGAATCCATATTTTAAATACGTGCATTGATAACTTTTCAATGCAAGAAACACTCAATAAAGTTGAAGATGGTATCAAGCAAAACCAACAAATTCACCATGTTGTTGTGAATGCAGGTAAGATTGTATCAATGCAAACTGATGACAAACTTCGAGAAAGTGTTAATGAAAGTGATATTATTAACGCAGATGGTCAAGCGGTTGTTTGGGCGTCTAAACTATTAAATAAACCACTCAAGGAACGCGTAGCAGGAATTGATCTAATGATCAATTTAGTTGAGCTAGCGCATAAAAATAACTACAAAATATTTTTTCTTGGCGCGAAGGAGGAGGTCGTTAAAAAAGTAGTAGACCAATATGCTCAGACGTATTCTACCGACATAATTGCCGGTTATCGAAACGGATATTTTGATAAGTCTGAAGAAAAAAAGATCGCACAACAAATCTCTGATAGTGGTGCTAATCTACTTTTTGTTGCGATTAGTTCTCCAAAAAAGGAGATCTTCCTTTACGAAAACAAATCCACCTTAAAAGACGTCAATTTTATTATGGGAGTAGGTGGTAGTTTCGATGTAGTTTCGGGACTTGTTAAACGCGCGCCAATATGGATGCAAAATTCAGGTTTAGAATGGTTTTATCGTTTTATACAAGAACCGCAAAGAATGTGGAAGCGTTATTTAATTGGCAATTCAAAATTCATTTACTTAGTACTGAAGGAAAAATTTAGCAGATCCGTTTAGTATATACCCAATTTCACACAGTAAAGTTCGTATACTTTGTTATTTTTGTTTCTTAAATTAAAGATTAATGAAAATAACCGTTGTAGGAACAGGCTATGTTGGTTTAGTTACAGGAACCTGTTTAGCAGAAACAGGTAACGAAGTCGTTTGCATTGATATCGACAAACGTAAAGTTGAACAGATGCAAAACGGTGAAATACCAATTTATGAACCGCACCTTGACGTAATATTTGAACGCAATATAAAAGCTGATCGACTTCGGTTTTCAACTTCTTTAGCAGAAGGAATCTCACATGGAGACATTATATTTTTAGCACTCCCAACTCCAGAAGATGAAGATGGTTCAGCAGACTTGTCTTATGTTCTAGACACAGCTAAAAATATTGGCAAACTCATTAAAGAGTATAAAGTTATCGTCGATAAGAGTACAGTTCCGGTAGGAACAGCCGATCAGGTAAGGACAATTATTTCTAATGAAACCAATGTAGAATTTGATGTTGTTTCTAACCCAGAATTCTTGCGAGAAGGTTTCGCAGTTGATGATTTTCTAAAGCCAGAGCGCATTGTCATCGGTTCTAGTTCAAAACGTGCTAGTGCACTAATGCAAAAACTGTACAAGCCATTTGTAAGATCAGGAAATCCAATTATTGTAATGGATGAACGATCTGCAGAATTAACGAAGTACGCGGCTAATTCATTTTTAGCAACGAAGATTACCTTCATGAACGAAATCGCCAACTTTTGCGAGAAAGTTGGAGCCGATGTAGATAAAGTTCGGGTAGGCATGGGAACCGACTCTAGAATAGGTAAGCGCTTTTTATTTCCAGGTATAGGATATGGCGGTTCTTGTTTTCCAAAAGATGTTAAAGCATTGTATAAATCAGGATTAGATAATGCGTATAGTTTTCAGATTTTGAAATCTGTATTGGACGTTAATAATCAGCAAAGAACAATCTTGGTTCCTAAAATGAAAGACTATTTCAACGGTCAACTTCAAGGGAAAACTTTTGGTGTTTGGGGATTGGCTTTTAAACCCGAAACAGATGATATTAGAGAAGCACCTGCACTCTATATCATCGATGAGCTATTGAACGAAAAAGCAAAGGTTAAAGTTTATGATCCTGAAGCCATGTCTAATGTGAAAAATAAATACAAAGACCAATTAGAATATACGTCGAATATGTATAATGCTATTAAAGAAGTTGATGCTTTGATAATCTGTACAGAATGGAGTATTTTTAGAACACCTGACTTTAATAAAGTCAAATCTAGAATGAAAACTCCCGTAATATTTGATGGTCGAAATCTATATGATGTAAATGATATGGAGAAGGAAGGATTCACCTATATTTCGATTGGTAGAGATAAAACAACTATATGAAAAAGGTTCTTATAACAGGTGCTGCAGGGTTTTTAGGTTCGCATTTATGCGATCGTTTTATAGCTGAAGGTTTTTATGTTATAGGAATGGATAATTTTATAACTGGTGATCCTCAAAATGTCGCACATTTACAATCAAACTCCAACTTTGAATTGGTTGAGCACGATGTTACGGAATACATTTCTATTGCTGGCGAATTAGATTATATTCTGCATTTTGCTTCACCAGCGAGTCCTATTGACTATTTGAAGATTCCTATTCAAACACTAAAAGTTGGGGCTTTAGGAACTCATAATCTTTTAGGATTAGCCAAAGCGAAGAAAGCACGCATTTTAATTGCCTCAACTTCCGAAGTATATGGTGATCCTTTAGTTCATCCACAAACCGAAGAATACTACGGAAACGTCAATACTATAGGGCCTCGTGGTGTTTATGATGAAGCTAAACGTTTTCAAGAATCAATTACCATGGCCTATCATAGATTTCATGGCCTCGAGACTAGAATAGTAAGGATCTTTAACACCTATGGACCAAGAATGCGATTAAATGACGGTAGAGTCATACCAGCTTTTATCGGTCAAGCCTTAAGAGGAGAAAACTTAACGATATTTGGTGATGGTTCTCAAACGCGATCATTTTGTTATATAAATGATCAGGTGGAAGGAATTTATAAATTGCTGTTTAGTGATTATGCCTATCCTGTGAATATTGGAAACCCTGATGAAATTTCTATAAAAGATTTTGCTGATGAGATTATTAAACTTACAGGAACTGATCAGAAAGTGATCTATCAGGACTTACCTGTAAATGATCCTATGCAAAGACAACCAGATATAACATTAGCTAAAAAACTATTAAATTGGGAACCAAAAGTAGATCGGGCAGAAGGGATGAAAAAAACGTTCGAATATTTTAAGTCGCTTTCACAGGACGAATTATTTAAAACAGAACACAGAGATTTTTCTAAACACATAAAAAAATAAATTGAGTTTATTTAAACAAGGAAGATATTCGGGATACTTAAGGCCCATTTCATACTTAATCGATTTAAGTATTATCAATGCATTTGCATTATTGTACTTTTTTCCTAATATCGATCCAGTAATTTTTATTTTATTTTCATCAATTTCATGGGTGACCTTATCTATATATTCCAAATTTTATGAGGTATATCGCTATACGAGTGAATTAAAGATATTCTCTTTGATTTTACCACAAATGGTGCTCTTTACTTTAATAATGTTTGCTTTATCTGGCTATTACCATGATTTAAATATCCGACCCGTAACAATCATAAAATATATAGCGGCCATATTTTTATGCATAACGTTTCTGAAGTTTACTATATACTATTTACTACAGAAATATCGAGTTTCGTTTGGAGGGAACTACCGAAAAACGGCAATCCTAGGTACCACTAGAAAAACGAGAGCATTGGAGAAGTTTTTTAATAACAATCCTGAATATGGTTATGTACATATTAAGACTTTCGATATAAAAGGGCCAAATGGCTCCAGCCTTGATGACTGTTTCAATGAAATCTTAAAAGAAACTATCGATGAAATTTATTGTTCGATTTCAGAACTTACTAATGAACAAATAAATGAGATTGCTGATTTTGCAGATAACAATTTAAAAATTCTCAAGTTCCTTCCTGACAATAAAGAGATCTATTCCAAGAAACTGAAATATGAGTATTACGACTATATTCCAATTTTATCTCTTAGGAATATACCCTTAGAAGATTCTTTTAATATGGTGGTGAAGCGTATCTTCGATATCGTATTTTCAAGTTTAGTAATCATTTTTATTCTGTCTTGGTTAACACCAATCATTGCTATCCTTATTAAACTTGAATCTAAAGGTCCAGTCTTTTTTAAACAATCTCGAAACGGATTTAATTATAAAGAATTTGATTGTTATAAATTTAGATCAATGACTCCAAATAAAGATGCGCATTTATATCAAGCCACCAGAGATGACCTTCGCATCACTAAAATTGGAAAATTCATTCGAAAGACTAGTATTGACGAATTACCGCAGTTTTTTAATGTACTTTTTGGCGATATGTCTGTTGTGGGACCTCGCCCACACATGGTAAGTCATACGAATATGTATGCAAAGAAGATTGATAAATTTATGGTAAGACATTTTGTTAAACCTGGTATTACAGGATTAGCTCAAGTGAGTGGTTTTAGAGGTGAAATAGAAACAGATAAGGATATTATTGGACGCGTAAAATTTGATATTTTTTATATAGAGAATTGGTCGCTACTGTTAGACCTGAAAATTATAACTCAAACATTTGTTAATGCAGTTCGTGGCGAGGATAAAGCTTATTAATGAGCTCGTTTAATTGATTCTTTGAATTAAAATTTTCGATTGCTATTTTTTGAATTTTTCTTTTATAGTCTATTGATGTTGTGCTAGGTTTGATAGACGAAATTACCTCATTTAGATGCTCATAATTTCCCGCAACTGCTGTCCACCCCAATTCATATGTTTTAACAATAGATTCGCCTTCTCCACCACCAAAATATAACAAGGGCAATCCTAATCGCGTATACTCAAATAGTTTAGACGGAACACTTCCGTAAATGCGATTTAGAAGCGGTATTAAAGCCAAATCATAGTTTAATAGCGTTTTATGCAACTCCTCTCTAACTAATTGTCCGTGATAATGGATTGGTAATTCTGGATGATTCTTAAGAAATGTTTCTATTAAGTGTTGTTCGGGACCAGAACCATAGATGTGAAGTTCAGCATTATCAAGCTTAATTTCCTGACACACTTTGAGTACGCCTTGTGCAATTCCCAGTAAACCAGCATAAACAATTTTTAATGGACGATCGATATTCAGGTCTCTTGGTTGAAGTGGTTTAAAATCTGGATAATTGCGATATAACAAAGTATCGTCATGATTGGATACAGCCTTAACATGAGCTAAAATTTCTTCACTTTGTCCTAGTACTATACTTGCGCGATTGTAGTTAAATCGCTCAATACGTTCCAGCAATTTATAGCTCGTATTTTTTTTAAAAGCGCCTAGCTCGAGACCTGCTTTAGGCCAAAGATCACTCACATTCAAAACTAGTCTGCGTTTCTTGCGTTTTAAGAACAACATGCATGTAAATGCCACTAACAATGGTGGTGACTGTACAATCACTGTACTCGGAATTTTATTCCATAGAAAATACCAGATCAGACTAAAACTATATGAAAGCATAGCAACGAGACGAGACAATTTGTTTTTGGAATTACTAGCATAGATCCATAAACGGGATATTTCTATGCCCTGCTCTGTTGAGGTATGCTTAAAAACACCTTTGTAATCTGCGAAGATTTTCCCCGTTGGATAATTAGGCAAGGGTGTTAATACTCTAACATTTATAGAATTAAGCTGTAATTGATGTGCTAAATGATGTATACGATTTGATGCCGCTCCAATTTCTGGAGGGAAATAGTTGGTAATTATCAAAACGTCTTTAGCCATAGTATTAATTTACTTTCGAGCTAAACTGCTTAAGTTTGCCACGGTTTGATCGGTCCAACCTAGCGCATCGCTCATAAGCAATTACTAAGCCACTTTCGAGATAGATTTCCACTTGTTGGGTAATATTATTCATTTGTGCTTTTGTAAGTTCACAATCACTTACATATCTTATATGGAATTTCTCCTTTGTTTGTTGTTCAATTACAAATTCTTTTACATTTCCATCGTCTTCGATAATTCGCTTTGTTATGTAGTAAAATGTTAATCCAGCTGCTTTTTTCCCGCTAGGAAGAATCACTAGGTCATTGGTTCTACCTATTAATTTTTTTAAAATGGGCTGCTGTATTGTACTTGATTTAGACTTAATGCCTATGTCACCAATATCATAACGAATAAACGGATGAGCTTTGTTATAGAGTGATGTAATAACAATTCTTCCTTCAGTACCGTCTGGAACTGGATTATTCTTTTCGTCTAGTATTTCTATGAATAAGGTTTCACTATTTAATTGCCATTCATTTTGTGGGTTTTCGAATGCAATCAGATCTAATTCAGAGGCGCCATATTCGTTAATAATTGGCACGCCAAATGCAGATTCCATTAGCTGTTTGTCTTGTTCAAATAACATTTCCGAAGTAACAACGCAAGCCTTTAGTGCTGGGCAAATTTTATTTAATACGAGTTGTTTGCGATCTAAAAACTTAGCAAACTGTACAATAGAACTTGTATAACCATTGATATATACAAATGGGATACGATTAAAATACTCTAAATGTTGTTCTAGTGCCTTATCGCTGAGATCAAAAACCGAAAAACGTAAACGGTTACTTAGTTTGTCTTTGAGGCGCTCTTTAAAATATCCCTTTTTATCTAAAGGGATACCATAGAAGCGGGCTTGTTTTGACGTATTAAAATCGATGTCGAACCATCCAAATCTATTCTGTATAACCGCCCAAGTCATTGCATGACAGAATTTGTCTTTAGCAAAAATGAATGGATCGCCTGATGATCCGGAAGTCTTATTTATGTATGAATTACGTAATGTAAACCCTTCTGACAATCGTTTTTCTAATGGAATTTGTAGATCCTTTTTGGTCATAACAGGGATACTATTCCAATTCGATTCTATTGCGTTATTAAACAAAGATTTATAGAACGAATTGTGACTTAAATGGTAACGAATGATCTCTGTTTTTTGTGCATTCAGAAAGGCTTCAAAAGCTGCTTCGCCCAATGCTTGAATTCGATTCAACTCTCGAATCGCTCTTTTGAGTGGATAACCATTAATTCTTAAAGAAAGATCGAAAAGGTTCAAAAGGTTATGGCATTTGTATTTCTTGTAAAGTAACTAAAAAAAGTCTGGTCTAGAAACTTCCTAAACCTTAAAAACGACTATTTTTGCGCATATAAATTAAAACTATGACAATTCTTATTCTAGGTTCTGGTGGAAGAGAACATACATTTGCTTGGAAAGTTGCGCAAAGTCCACTCTGTGATAAACTAATTGTAGCACCAGGTAACTCTGGGACGGCTCAAATTGCGACCAATGTAAATATAAAAGTTACAGATTTTGAGGCGATTAAGAATCTAGTGCTTGATAAGAATATTGATATGGTGGTTGTTGGACCTGAAGATCCTTTAGTACAAGGAATCCATGATTATTTTTTAAATAATGATAATCTGAGTCATATCCCTGTTATTGGTCCTCAAAAAGCGGCTGCCGAACTAGAAGGAAGTAAAGAGTTTGCAAAAACCTTTATGTCTAGACATAATATACCAACTGCAGCTTATCAAAGTTTTGACAGTTCTAACTTGGAAGATGGGTATAAGTTTTTGGAAACGTTACGTCCACCTTATGTCTTAAAAGCTGATGGTCTTGCGGCCGGAAAAGGGGTTTTGATCATCAATGATATCCAGGAGGCCAAACAAGAGTTGAAGGAGATGCTAGTTGGTGCAAAATTTGGTGACGCAAGTTCAAAGGTCGTAATAGAAGAATTTCTTGACGGAATTGAATTGAGCTGCTTTGTGATTACTGACGGCAAGAATTATAAAATCTTACCAACTGCGAAAGATTATAAACGTATCGGTGAAGGCGATACTGGATTAAATACTGGAGGAATGGGTGCAATTTCACCTGTACCGTTCGCCACATCGGAGTTTCTTCAAAAGATAGAAGAACGTATCGTTAAACCAACAGTTGAAGGCTTGGTTAAAGATAAATTGCCATATAAAGGCTTTATTTTTATTGGACTTATAAAAGTAGGTGACGATCCAAAGGTAATTGAATACAATGTGAGAATGGGAGATCCTGAAACCGAAGTGGTTTTGCCGCGCTTAAAAAATGACCTTGTCGAAATTTTTAATGCTACAGCAAATGAGCAGCTGGATACTATTGATATTGAAATTGACGATAGAGCTGCAACGACCGTAATGTTAGTTTCAGGTGGTTACCCAGAATCCTACGAAAAAGGCAAAGTCATAACAGGAATTGAACATATAGAAGGGTCAATTCCATTCCATGCTGGTGCAACAAATAAAGATGGTGAGGTTGTAACTTCAGGAGGACGCGTTATGGCAATTACTTCATATGGCGACACGTATGAAGATGCCATAAAAAAATCTTATCAAAATATAGATAAACTACATTTCGATAAGATGTATTTTCGAAAAGATATTGGATTTGACCTATAAATAAGAATGTGAAGATATACTCTTATCTTCCTCATTGTTATCATTAAACTTTTTAAGTTGTCCCATCCAGTATACCATTGCTATAATTCCTATAATCGAAAATATCCAAGTCACTGCATTAGCAGCCCACCAGTTGTCTAATTCTAATGCTCTTAGCCAATCAAAAGGCGCAAATAAAACATTTACGAATAAGTCTTCTATAGCGTAAAAAAAGTCTTTCATTAAATTTATATTTTTTAGAAACTCATTATGAGCTTCAAGGGTATAATCATATATTTACGAAGCAAAATTACATATTTTTCTACTTAAAACACCTTAATGATTTCAAAATTTTTTAGCCAATCAAAACCCATACAATATGTCACAATGTCTATTGTGTTATTGTTAGTATTTGTGTTGGTTAAACTTAAGGCCTTTTCATCCGAATTTGAAATCATTGTAATTGCTGAACAGTTTGGTTTATTTTTAATGGTGTTACTTTCATTGTTCATTTTTGATTTTTTTGTCACGCGTAACAGCCTCACAAAAAAAAATAGTTATGGGCTTTATGTATTTGTACTTTGTTTTGCCATTTTCCCACAAACAATTTTACATTCAGAGGTGCTATGGGCTAATTTCTTTGTTTTATTGGCACTAAGACGATTAATCAGTTTGAGGTCGCATAAGCATATCAAAAAGAAACTCTTTGACGCCGCGTTTTGGATTGCTTTGGCTTCATTATTCTATTTCTGGGCAATTGTTTTTTTTATTTTGGTTTATGTTGCCTTGCTGGTTTACAGAATTACAGATCCAAAAAATTATGTTATACCCATTGTTGGAGTTGTAACATTAGCTATTATGATTGTTTCGTATTTAATTATCAAAGACATTGAATTTGTTTCCTACGCTAGCGATCTTATAGATTTTAGTTTAGATTTTAGTTTACTAAATACGAGACCATTTATAATTGGAACAACCATTTTGCTTTCTTTAGGTATTTGGTCCTTGTTCTTTTTTGTGAAGAATTTGAGGTCCCAGATGAAAAGTTATAGACCGTCTTTCTCACTTATTTTAGTAGTTCTGCTTTTAGGGTTTTCAATTCTTGTTTTAGCACCTGATAAAAATGGAAGTGAATTGATATTTTTATTCGCACCATTAGCCATTATTATTGCTAATTATATAGAAGTAATTTCTGAAATATGGTTTAAAGAAAGCCTGCTTTGGATTTTATTTTTGACGCCTATTGCGATTTCATTGTTGTAATTTATCGCCATAAGCCAAGTCACCCGCGTCGCCTAAACCAGGAATTATGTATCCTTTTGAATTTAATGAGGGATCGATATCGGCAATCCATAAGTTTACATCAGATGAAAAATAATCATTTACCAGGTCAACGCCTGGCTGCGCACCAATAACACTTAATATGTGTATTTGCTTTGGTGTACCATATGGCTTTAGTGCTTCAAAAGTAGCAATCATTGATTGCCCTGTAGCTAACATTGGATCTGCAAGGATCAACGTTTTACCATCGAGATTGGGGCAGGCCAAATATTCTACTTTGATATCAAATGACGTGTTATCATTATTATGCTTTCTGTAAGCTGAAATGAATGCATTTTCAGCGTGATCGAAGTAATTTAATAGCCCGTTGTGTAACGGAATACCTGCGCGAAGGATTGAGCATAGCACTAAATTATTGGTATGATATTCGGTGTTGTGCTTACCCAAAGGTGTTGTTACAGACTTCTCATGAAAATCAAATGCTTTGCTCATCTCAAAGGCAAGGATTTCTCCAATGCGTTCAATATTTCTTCTAAATCGCATTTTATCCTTTTGAATGTGAACATCACGTATCTCTGAAATAAATGAATTTAAAATAGAATTTTGGTCGGAAAGATTATGAATTTGCATGAGCAGTAGTCGTTATTTTCTGAGATAAAGTTAATAATAACTTCTATATTTGCACTTTAAATTATCACATCATGTTTTCAGAAAATGCCAATAAGATATTTCAAGAAGTCATTGAAAAATATCACATTATAAATACGGTCGATCAACCCTTCGCAAATGCCTATAGCGAAGACACAGCGTTATTAGATCATTTGTTATACAGAAAGTGTTGGATAGACACAGTGCAATGGCATTACGAAGATATTATACGCGATCCACAAATTGATCCTATTGCTGCGCTAAAACTTAAGCGACAGATCGATGCATCTAATCAAGACCGTACCGATATGGTTGAGTATATCGATAGTTATTTTCTTCAGAAATATGATGGTGTAACTGCAAAAGCTGATGCAACTATTAATACGGAAAGTCCGGCTTGGGGAGTTGATAGACTTTCAATTCTTGCCTTGAAAATTTATCATATGAATGAGGAGGCAACTCGAGAAGACGCAACTCCTGAACACCGTGAAGCTTGTGAGAAAAAATTATCAGTGTTATTAGAACAACGTGTTGATCTTTCTACGGCTATTGATACATTGCTTGATGATATTTCCAAAGGAGATAAATACATGAAAGTTTACAAGCAAATGAAAATGTATAATGACGACGAGCTAAATCCAGTATTAAGAGGTCAAAAGTAGATCATGTAAAAACGGCTGTAGTCGTTATGAGGTAAGAACAATCGTTGGCAAAACGCATCTTAAATGCCAAAAATCCATCACATATTGATTATTCGTCTTTCGGCCATGGGAGACGTTGCCATGACAATCCCAGTGCTCAAGGTTTTTAGAGATCAATACCCAGATGTTGAACTTTCTGTAATTACCAAACCCTTTTTTAAGCCCATTTTTCAAACCATTCCTAATTGCAATATTGTTCTTGTAGACACAAAGAGTAAACACAAAGGAGTTCTTGGGTTATGGAAATTATCTAGAGAGTTAAGACACTTAAAATTCAATGCTATAGCAGATTTACATAATGTTTTACGTAGTAAAATATTAAGAGTTTTCCTGACAGGGAAACATTCGGCAGTTATCGATAAAGGAAGGCAAGAGAAGCGTGCGTTAATAAATAAGTCAAATTTCATACAGCTCAAAAGTACCCATCAAAGGTATGCTGATGTCTTTGAACAATTGGGCTTTCCAATTGATATTAATGACGTAAGATTTTCAGCAAAAGCAGAATTGCGTTCTGAGTACATAGAGGTCATCGGTGATGCTCCTTTGAAATGGGTGGGAATTGCACCTTTCGCTGCATTTAAAGGCAAAGAATATCCGAGCGAACTAATGGCTGAAGTTATAGCACATCTCTCTAATGATCATAAGATTCTACTATTTGGTGCTGGACAAGAGGAGATAAATCAGTTACAGTTATGGCAGGATCAATTTGAAAATGTTATTAATCTTGCAGGTGTATTTAACCTAAAACAAGAACTTGACATTATTTCTAATTTAGATGTCATGCTTTCTATGGATTCGGGTAACGGACATTTAGCAGCTATGTTAGGAATTCCTGTTGTTACGCTTTGGGGAGTAACGCATCCTTTCGCTGGATTTCTTCCATTTAACCAGCCTATTGATTCGGCATTGCTTTCAGATTCTACTAGATATCCAAAAATTCCCACATCCATATACGGGAATAAACTACCAGAAGGATATGAGAATGTCATGTCAACTATAACACCTGATCAGGTCATTTCAAAGATTAAAAGCTATTTAGAATAAAAAAAGCCCCATCCGTTAGAATGAGGCCTGATTTAGAATTTGTTTAGATAATCCCTATGATTAAATTCTAATCTATAGCGAATGTATTTTGAATCGAACGATGCATCAAATATATGCGTTGTTATTATTGCTTTTATCGACGAAGTGCAAATTAAGGCAGATTAAATTCGATTTTTATAGATTAACGTACATCATACGTCATCATAATCTACAACAATTGTCGTTGATGTTGGGTGTGCCTGACAAGTTAAAATTAATCCTTCGGCTACTTCGCCGTCAGTTAAGATATTATTTTGTCGCATCGTAGCATTACCTTCAGTTATACGCGCGATACAACTACTACATATGCCGCCTTGGCAAGAATAAGGCGCATCTAGATCTTTATCTAATGAGGCTTCTAATAGCGTTTTAGTCTGATCCATGACAAAAGTAGATTCTTCATCGTCAATTAAAACAGTGATCTTAGTCTTTCCATTGGGTAAGCTCTCAGTTACTTCATCTGTATCTGTAGTAGGAACAGTAAATAATTCAAAGTGAATGGCATCTTCAGAAATAGTATTCTCGAGTAGCACGTCTTTAACCGTGTAAATCATTTGTTCAGGACCACAAATGTAGAAGGCATCGATATGCCTGTCTTTGTACTGATTTTTCAGAATAAAATTAACAGTGCTTTTTTCAATACGACCGAAAAGTGCTTCAGGTTCTTGTGATTGACTAAAAACTAATTTTAAATAGAAACGTTCACCGTACGTGTTTTGGAGTTCTAAAATTTCGTCTAAAAAGATTGTATCCTTTGGCGATTTATTACCATAAATTAAAACAAACTTGCTATTTGGTTCTTCTTCAAGTACGGATTTGGCAATACTCATAATAGGAGTTATTCCACTTCCTGCAGCAAATGCGGCAACAGTTCTATTGCTTTGAACATTTGGTTCAAAAATAAATCGACCATTCGGTGCAGAAACATCTATTAAATCACCAACTTTTAGAACGCGATTAGCAAACTTTGAAAACGTACCATCTACAACCTCTTTCACAGCAACAACAAGTTTTCCACTCTTGGGCGCACTACAAATAGAGTAGTCTCTTCGAACCTCTTCATTATTGATTGTTGCTCTGAGCGTGATATATTGTCCGGCTTTGTATTGAAAAGATGTACGTAGCGAATCTGGAACTTCAAAACCTATAGTTACGGCATTTTCTGTTGCTTTTTGTACAGCGTTAATTTTTAGTTGGTGGAATTGCGACATTTCTATTTTTTTTTGCAAAAATAAAGAAGCCTGTAGCATTTGTAGCTTCATTTGGCTAAAATTTAATATTAAAATTTTACTTTTTTCATCTGAAGTTAAATGCAATCGGCCAGTACTTCTTTTGTAACAATTTCTTATCATTGTATACTAACTGTTCACATTAACAATAATAAACTCAGCTATGAAAAAGATCTTATTGGTATTGACATTGGTGTTTTCCGTTTCTTTAAATGCCCAAGACACTTCAGATTTTAAATCCAAAACCATCAATTTTATTAAACTCACAGGCTCCGCACAAATGTTTGATGATGCCATCTCTCAAATAGGAATGATGGTTCCGGAAGACAAGAAAGAAGCTTACACAAAAGAAGCGCAGGGCACGCTCGACGATTTATACAGTGAGCTAGCTAAGGTTTACATGAAGGAGTTCACAGAAGCTGAAATAAACGAATTAATTGGATTTTATAATTCTGAGATTGGTCAAAAGCTGGCTTCAAAACAAACAGAAATTACGCAATCTGGAATGGCTATTGGCCAAAATTGGGGAATGAGTCTTTCTCAGATCGCTCAAAAGTATTCCAACTAACCAACCCTAACCAACTATTATTATGAAACTGAAACATTTTATTAATTTAGAATGGAAAAAGTTCTTTCGCTCTGCAAGTTTTGGTAAAAGTCTTGCATTAAATATCCTGATGATCTTTTTGGCGTTGTATTTTATCGCGATCTTCTTGATTATGGGTATTGCTTTATTCCCTGGTTTGAAAAAAGCCTTTCCAGATGATGATCCATTTATAATTTTAAATGGCGTTATGTTCTTCTATATCCTCGCAGATGTAGTGATGCGATTCTTTTTCCAAAAGCTGCCTGTTATGGCGGTGAAACCACTTTTACCATTACCCGTTAAACGTAGTAAGGTGGTCAATTATGTATTAAGAAAATCAGCATTTTCATTCTTCAATTTTTTACCACTTTTTGCCTTTGTGCCTTTTAGTGTCTTTTTAATTTCGAATGACTATTCAACTTCTGGCGTACTTGTTTGGTTACTTACTGTAATCATTGTGACGCTCATAATTAACTTTCTCAATTTTATAATTGAAAGTTATGCCTCAGAAACCGAGTTATCGTTCTTGCCTGTGATTGTTTTAGCAGGTGGCTTATTTGCATTAAACCATTTCAACATTATTTCACTCGCAGATTTAGTTGCAAATGGGTTTATTGGAATCTATGAGAATCCAATCCTTGTATTAGTGCCAATATTGATCCTGATTGGCCTATATATTATCAATTTTAAACAACTCAAACAGAAGTTATATTTAGATAGTTCTTTAAAAACTAAAGTAACAGAAGTAAACGCCGCAAATCTGGAATGGACCAAACGATTTGGCGATATCGCTCCATTTATGCAATTGGATTTAAAATTACTTTGGAGAAATAAGCGGTCGAAGTCATCCATTTGGTTATTGTTGATCGGGTTATTATACGGACTTTTCTTTTATCCAAATCCGATATATGCTGATATGCCGTGGTTCTTCGCGTTCATAGGAATCTTCGTAACGGGAATTTTTCTCATCAATTTTGGCCAGTTTATTCCAGCGTGGGATAGTGGTTATTATAAACTATTGATGAGTCAGAATATTAAGTATGAAGAATACTTAAAATCGAAATTTACCCTTATGGCATTGAGTGTAGTAATACTTTTTGTTTTGAGTATTCCTTATGTCTATTTTGGCTGGAAGATATTGGTAGCTCATTTCGCTGCGGCAGTGTATAATATTGGTGTCAACACTCATGTTATCATGTATGGTGGTTCTTTCAACCGAAAGAAGATAGATCTCAATCAACGTGCTGCATTTAACTATCAAGGGACAGGAGCCGTACAATGGATCATCGGAATTCCGTTAATGCTTCTTCCGTTGGCGATTTTTGGAATCACATATTGGATTGGCAATTTCGAAATAGCCTGTGTCGTGCTTACAGTTCTTGGTGTAATTGGAATCGTTTTACATCAAAAACTTATGCGATTTATTACTCAAAAATATATAGACTCAAAATATAAAATGATTGACGCATTTAGTCAAGACTAATACATAAAATATCATGATAGAAACTAGTAATCTTTCAAAATCATATGGCAGCAAAAAAGTGCTGCAAATTGATGATCTCAATATACCTAAAGGGCAAAGTTTTGGTTTAGTAGGAAATAATGGTGCCGGAAAAACAACGTATTTCAGCCTGCTTTTAGATCTTATAAAGCCAACTACAGGCCACATCAAGAGTAATGAAATTTTAGTTCACGACAGTGAAGACTGGAAACCATTCACCTCAGCTTTTATTGATGAAAGCTTCCTAATTGGGTATTTGACACCTGAAGAGTATTTTTATTTCATAGGTGAATTAAGAGGGCAAAATAAAGCCGATGTTGACAGCTTAGTGGCGCAATTTGAAGACTTTTTCCATGGTGAAATCTTAGGTCAAAAGAAGTACTTACGCGACTTGAGTAAAGGTAACCAGAAAAAAGCTGGAATTGTTGCAGCATTGATCGGGAACCCTGAAGTAATAATATTAGATGAACCTTTTGCAAATTTGGATCCAACGACTCAAATTCGATTGAAGGGAATTATTAAGGATTTGGCCGAAACACAAGGTGTTACAATTTTAGTGTCAAGTCATGATTTACTCCATGTCACAGACGTTTGTGAGCGCATCGTTGTTCTAGAAAAAGGAGAGATCGTTAAAGATCTTGAAACGAATGAAGCTACACTCAAAGAATTAGAAGCTCATTTTGCAGGCTCAGAAATGGTTTAAGCCTTCTGTTTACAACGAAAAAGCCTCTATTTTTAAACGATAATTCAAAAAGATGTTTATTTTTACGGCATAGCATAATATATGCTGGTTAATACAGTTATAGTATGTACTAAAAACCTAACCTTTTGAATTCATCGTTTAAAGTATTCATAGCGCTAATATGTTTAACTGTCGTGATCACAGGATGCTCACGTAAGAAGAACACCTTTATTAATCGAAATTTCCATGCCTTAGGAACGAAGTATAATGTCTTATACAACGGAAATATCGCTCTTGAAAAAGGACGACAAACAGTAGATGATGCTTCGACCGATAATTTCTGGGAATTACTTCCAGTTGAGCGCATGCAAATTGACGAAGATGTAATCCTACCAGGTCAATCTAAAAATCAAGACTTTCAACGTGCAGAGGAAAAAGCGATTAAAGCTGTTCAAAAGCATGGGATGAATATCAAGGGGAAAGAGTATAACCCTCAAATTGATGAAGCATATTTACTTCTAGGGCAGGCGCGATATTTTGATCAACGCTTCATTCCAGCATTAGAAGCCTTTAACTATATCTTGTATAAGTACCCAGCCAGTGATAAGATTAACACGGCTAAAGTGTGGCGTGAGAAAACTAATATTCGACTTGAAAACAACGAACTCGCGATCAAAAATCTTAAACGTTTATTAGATCAGGAAGCACTAGAAGATCAAGACCTTGCCGATGCAACAGCCATTCTAGCTCAGGCTTATATTAAAATCAAAGCGAAAGACAGTGCATTAGTTCAGTTAAATATAGCTGCAGACTATACAAAGAAAAAGAAAGAGATTGCCAGATACAATTACATTATTGGGCAGCTTTACAATGAGTTCGGAGAAAAGGATAGTGCAAATTTAGCTTTTGATAAGGTCATAGAATTACATCGTAAAGTTCCAAGAGCTTATTACATCAATGCGCACTTGGCCAAGTCTTATAATTTTGATCCAGAAACGGGAGACCCTGTTGAGTTCTTAGACTATTTGACAGATCTTGAAGAGAATCGTGAAAATCGTCCATTCTTAGATAAGATCTATTATCGTATAGCCGAATATCACAGGTCTGGAGGGAATGATTCTCTAGCAATGGCTTACTACAATAAATCATTACGAACAAATTTAGGTGATAAAGAATTGATCTCGAGAGATTATTCAACTTTAGGAGATATGAATTTTGATAAAGCTGAGTATAGATTGGCTGGAGATTATTACGATAGTACGATGCAGAGCATGAAGCTCAATTCTAAACCGTATCGCTTGATTAAGCGGAAACGTGAAAATTTAGACGATGTTATTTACTATGAAGATATCGCTCAGGTTGACGATAGCATTCTTAATCTGGTGAATATGTCTGAAGCTGACCGATTGACTTATTTTACCACCTTCACCGATGATCTTAGAGCAAAAGCTGAGGAAGAAAAGGCTAAGGCTGAAGCAGAGGAACGGAGAAATTCCAATACAGGCATTCAGCAATCATTGAACACAAACAGTAAATCGTTAAGAGGTGATACAAATAGTAAAGGTGCTCAAAAGGACGAATTTTATTTTTATAATCAGACGATTGTTGCTTATGGTAAAAACGAATTTGTGAAAATTTGGGGTAATAGAGATCTTAAAGATAATTGGAGACTATCGAATTCGAACATTAGAAGTGCAACCAACAACCAGACTGAAGATTTAGCTGCAAGTGCATCAGATGAAGAACGATTTGATCCTCAGTTTTATATTTCCAAAATCCCAACTGATGAAAAAGTAATAGATAGTATTGCTAAAGAACGCAATTTTGCCTATTACCAATTAGGGGCAATCTATAAGGAAAAGTTTAAAGAATACATACTAGCTAAAGATAAACTCGAAGCACTTTTACAGAATAATCCAGAAGAGCGACTCATATTACCTTCAGAGTATAATTTGTTCAAAATCTATGAAATCTTAGGATTAGATTCTAAGGCAACTGCAATGAAAGATTTGATTGTAAGCACCTATCCAGATTCGCGTTATGCGCAGATTTTGTTAAATCCGAAATCTGATTTAGGAAAGGATGAAAATAGCCCTGAGAGTTTATATGAAAAACTCTATGGTCAATTTGAAAACCAGGAATATGTTCAGGTAGTAGAACAAGCAGAACAGTACATTTCTGAATTTGAAGGGGATCCAATCGTGCCAAAATTTGAAATTCTAAAAGCATCGGCTAATGGTCGACTAAAAGGCTTTGAAGCCTATAAAAGTGGCGTTAATTATATAGCACTTACGTATCCAAATACTGAGGAAGGTAAAAAAGCACAGGAGATTTTAAACACGGCGATACCTTTGCTGTCCAACAAGACCTTTACCAGTGATGATACAGCAAAACATTTTAATGTGCTTTATGCATTTGACAATTCAGAAAAGGATCAAATAGAAGAATTTGTTAAGACTTTAGATGAAGCCATAGCAAAGGTATCATATTACAGCCTTTCAACATCAGTGGATTTTTATGATGGGAATACGACATTTGTAGTAGTTCACGGATTGAAAAGTATTGGAGGAGCCAGAGGGTTCGCTGAGATACTTAAAGAGAACAAACTCAAAATAGACCGCACATTCTATCCGATTTCATCACCTAACTATGAAATTGTACAACGACACAAGAATTTAATCGAATACTTAGAATCACAATAAATTTGAACTATGTTTTCAGATAAAAAAACAGGACGTATGGCATCAGAAACAATTTCACAGCAAAATACAATAGCGAAAGGCACTGTTATCACTGGTGATATTATAAGTGAAGGTGATTTTCGAATTGAAGGATCTATTCAAGGAAACATTAAAACTCCAGGTAAGGTTGTTATTGGTAAAACAGGCGTCATCAATGGAACTTTAAAAAGCACAAATGCTGATATTGAAGGCAAATTTATGGGGAAACTCATACTTTCAGACACCTTGTCTTTGAAGTCATCAGCGCACGTTGAAGGTGAAGTTGAAGTTGGTAAATTAGCCGTTGAACCAGGAGCAACATTTAATGCAACTTGTGTCATGAAAGGCGCACTCAAAGAATTAAATAATGGACCAGGAAAGCAAACAACCATCCAAAGACCAGGGCCAGAAAAAGGACAATCCGCTTAAACATGTCGCTATCCTTATGGGTATAGGGATAGAAATGGGAGTGATAATTTACCTTTTTGTTATGTTAGGTAAGTGGCTCGATGCGACCTATAACGACGGACAAAAAATGTATATAATCATTTGCACGCTTTTTGGAGTTGCTGCTTCACTTTTTATCGTAGTAAAACAGCTCAATAGAATTCACAAATGAACGACCCAATACTTAATTTCTCGTTTAAACTTACGTTCATACTTGCCGTTGCATTTGGGGCACATATACTGGTATTAAATTATTTTGAATTAGCCCTTTTCGATAACAAAATTATCTTAGCTTACCTTATTAATTTGATCTTGGCTATTCTCATATTTGTGACCCTACATAAATTAAAGAATAAATTCAAAGAGCAATTGGGTTTTTTATTTATTGCAGGAAGCTTCTTGAAGTTCATCGTATTTTTTGCGCTATTTTATGGTGCCTATAAAGCCGACGGAACGATTACAAAGCCCGAATTTGCTGCGTTTTTTGTGCCTTATGTCTTGTGTCTAGTTATTGAAACCTTCAGTCTTGCAAAATGGCTAAATAAACTGGATTAAAATCCCCTTTTTTTGACCCATAAACACCTTCGTCAAATAAACATTAAAATAGTTTTTGTTTTTGATATAAAACCCTACCTTTGCAGCGATTTTTAAGCCACTATTATTGAAGTGATATGCGTACAAAAATAACTGCTAAGGTCTTAACCTTATTTTTATTGATGATATCCTTTACTGCTTTCGCAAGTGAAGAGACTGGAAAAGGAGATAAAAAAACAGAAATCAAAGAGTATATTCAACATCACTTGAAAGACTCATATGATTTTAGTTTGTTTTCATACACAACAGATGCTGGAGAGCACAAATACATTGGTTTACCATTACCAGTTATCATCTGGGATGAAGGCTTGAAGGTGTTTTCGTCATCAAAATTCCATCATGGTGAAACTGTAGCTGAGGTTGATGGAAATTACTACGCATTATATCACAACAAAATCTACAGAACGGATGCTCAGGGAACTATCAACTACGATGCTGAGCACCATCCAACAAACGTAAAGCCTTTAGATTTCTCAATCACCAAGAGTGTCGTAATGATCCTTATCACAGGATTATTAATGTTTTTCTTATTCAAGAGTTTAGCGAAGTCTTACTCAAACAACGGAGGAATAGCTAAAGGAGCAGGTAGATTTTTTGAACCAATAGTATTATATATTCGTGATGATATTGCCATTCCAAATATTGGAGAGAAAAAGTACATGAGGTACATGCCATTCTTATTGACGATATTCTTCTTTATCTGGTTCTTAAATATATTTGGATTAACGCCATTAGGAGTGAACGTAACTGGTAATTTGGCCGTAACAGCCTCACTAGCCATTCTTACTTTCTTATTAACGAATTTTACAGGAACAAAAGACTACTGGAAGCACATTTTTGATCCATTAGGAGATTCTATGCCTTGGTATGCTAAAATTGTTCTTTATGTCATATTAATCCCAATTGAAGTTTTAGGGATCTTTATCAAACCATTCTCATTATTGATTCGTTTGTATGCAAACATGCAAGCTGGACACATCGTATTAATGAGCTTAATCGGATTGATGTTTATTTTCAAGAGCTGGCTCGGAAGTCCGTTATCATTCGGATTAGCTTTCGCGATTTCGCTTATTGAAATATTAGTAGCATTGTTACAAGCATATATTTTCACAATGCTATCGGCTTTATATTTTGGTTTTGCTGCAGAAGAGCATGACCATCATGAAGAAGCACACGCTCATTAAGAGCTTAATAAATTGAATGTTTAATTTTTAAATATATTTTTTATGGAAATTCCAGTAATGATCGGTGCAGGTTTAGTTGTAATCGGAGTTGGTATTGGTATTGGTAGAATTGGTGGATCAGCTATGGAAGCGATCGCTCGTCAACCAGAATCATACGGAAAGATTCAAACTGCTATGCTTATTGCAGCTGCATTAATTGAAGGTATTGGTTTCGCGGCATTATTTGCTGTAAGCTAAATCGAACTAAGTAACCTTGCAACGGTTGGTTGCAAGGTTACTTCTATTAAAAATTAAAAAGACACAACAATAATATATTATGAAGTTATTAGAAGATTTTTCTTTAGGATTATTTTTTTGGCAAACACTTTTGTTTGTCCTGTTAATTCTATTATTGAAGAAGTATGCTTGGAAACCAATCCTGAACGCTGTTAACGAAAGAGAAGAAGGTATTAAAAATGCCTTAGACTCAGCTGAGAAAGCAAAGCGTGAAATGGAAAACCTACAAGCAGATAACCAAAAGCTACTTAAAGAAGCGCGATTAGAGCGTGAAGCTATGCTTAAAGAAGCACGCGACATGAAGAACAAAATGATCGAGGACGCTAAAGATCAAGCTAAAGAAGAAGCAAATAAATTAATCGCTCAAGCGCAAGTGTCAATCGAAACAGAAAAGAAAGCTGCGATCGCTGAATTAAAATCTCAGGTAGCAAACCTTTCTATTGACATCGCTGAAAAAGTAGTAAAAGAAGAATTATCAAACAAAGACAAGCAAATCAAACTTGTTGAGTCTATGTTAGGTGAAGCGACATTAAACTAAGAACTATGTCAAGAGCAGCAATACGTTACGCTAAAGCAGTATTAAGCTTAGCTGTTGATCAAAAATCAGCAGAAGCTGTGAATGCAGATATGGCACTTATCTCTAAAACTGTATCAGAGAATGAAGAGCTAGATCTAGTGTTAAGAAATGCAATCACTAAGCAGTCTACAAAGAAGGACATCTTATTGAAGGTCTTCCCTAAGCTGAATGATTTAACAACCAAGCTGTTAGATATATTGGTAGAGAACAACAGAGTAGATATCATTGCTTATGTTGCTCAACAATATAATACCCTTTATGATGATCATACGGGCAAAGAAAAAGCAACAGTGACTACAGCAGTACCTATGACAAATGATCTTGAATTAAAGGTTATGGCAAAGATCAAAGATCTTACTAGCAA
This sequence comes from Psychroserpens sp., assembly GCA_017643165.1. Classification (GTDB taxonomy): domain Bacteria; phylum Bacteroidota; class Bacteroidia; order Flavobacteriales; family Flavobacteriaceae; genus Psychroserpens. Next base: position 243,677 of record JAEPNY010000001.1, read on the forward strand.
AGCTGTAGAATTGGAAAATATCGTTGATGAAACTATTATTGGCGGTTTCATCCTACGTGTTGGAGATATTGAATACAACGCGAGCATAGCTAATAAATTAAATAAGTTAAAAAGAGAATTTACATTAAACTAAAAATGAGTTAGTGACGATGAACGATCATCATAACACTAACCTCTAATATCTAAATAAAGATGGCAGAAGTAAAACCAGCTGAGATATCAGCAATCTTAAAACAACAACTTTCAGGTTTTGAAGCAGGTGCTTCATTAGATGAAGTAGGAACAGTATTAACTGTTGGTGATGGTATTGTACGTGCTTACGGACTTTCAAATGCACAATACGGAGAATTAGTAGAATTCGATGGTGGATTAGAAGGTATCGTACTTAACCTTGAGGAAGATAATGTAGGTATCGTATTATTAGGACCTTCTAAAGAGATTAAAGAAGGATCAACTGTAAAAAGAACTAAGAAAATTGCTTCTATCAATGTTGGTGAAGGAATTGTAGGTCGTGTTGTTGATACACTTGGAAATCCAATTGATGGTAAGGGTCCTATCGCAGGAGATACCTATCAAATGCCATTAGAGCGTAAAGCTCCTGGTGTAATTTACCGTCAGCCAGTAAACGAACCATTACAAACAGGTATTAAGTCTATTGACGCTATGATTCCTGTAGGTAGAGGTCAGCGTGAGTTGGTAATTGGTGACCGTCAAACTGGTAAAACAACAGTTTGTATCGATACGATTCTTAACCAAAAAGAATTCTACGATGCAGGTGAGCCTGTTTACTGTATCTATGTTGCAGTTGGTCAAAAAGCATCAACAGTAGCAAACATTGCTAAGGTATTAGAAGAAAAAGGAGCATTAGCTTATACTACGATTGTAGCAGCTAACGCATCAGATCCTGCACCAATGCAAGTATACGCACCAATGGCAGGAGCTGCGATCGGTGAATACTTTAGAGATACTGGTCGTCCAGCATTAATTATATATGATGATTTATCTAAACAAGCGGTAGCTTACCGTGAGGTATCACTTCTTTTACGTCGTCCACCAGGACGTGAGGCGTATCCAGGTGACGTTTTCTACTTACACTCAAGATTATTAGAGCGTGCGGCTAAAGTTATCGATGACGATAATATCGCTAAAGAAATGAACGATTTACCAGATTCGCTTAAGCCAATGGTAAAAGGTGGTGGTTCTTTAACTGCTTTACCAATTATTGAAACACAAGCGGGTGACGTATCAGCATATATCCCAACAAACGTAATTTCGATTACAGACGGACAGATCTTCTTGGAGTCTGACTTATTTAACTCTGGTGTACGTCCAGCAATTAACGTAGGTATCTCTGTATCTCGTGTTGGTGGTTCTGCTCAGATTAAATCAATGAAGAAAGTAGCAGGTACATTAAAGTTAGACCAGGCACAGTTCCGTGAACTAGAAGCATTTGCTAAGTTTGGATCTGACCTTGATGCAGCGACTTTAAATGTGATTGAGAAAGGTAAGCGTAACGTGGAGATCTTAAAGCAAGCTCAGAATGATCCATTTACTGTGGAAGATCAAGTTGCTATCATCTATGCAGGTTCTAAGAACTTATTACGTGATGTACCGGTTGAAAAAGTAAAAGAGTTTGAGTTAGAATATATCGAGTTCTTGAATGCTAAACATAGAGATGTTTTAGATACACTTAAAGCTGGAAAATTAACTGATGAAGTTATTGATACTTTAACTTCTGTTTGTAAAGATTTATCAGGAAAGTATACAGCATAATTAACGTTTCAGAGCTTATTTAAGCTCTGAAACCTTTTCATATTTTAATATGGCTAATCTTAAAGAAATACGTAACAGAATATCTTCGGTATCTTCAACGATGCAGATTACCAGTGCCATGAAAATGGTATCAGCTGCTAAATTGAAGAAAGCACAAGATGCAATTACTGCAATGCGTCCATATTCGGATAAGTTGACAGAATTATTGCAGAGTTTAAGTGCATCACTCGAAGGTGATTCTGGAAGTAAATTTGCAGAGCAAAGAGAGGTTGAAAATGTTTTAATAGTTGCCATTACCTCAAATAGAGGTCTTTGTGGGGCTTTTAATTCAAATATCATCAAAGAGGTTACTCGATTAACAAAAGACAGTTACGCCAATCAGGAAGTGTCTTACCTTGCCATCGGTAAGAAAGCTAATGATGCCTTTGCGAAAACCGATAAAGTTATCGATAATAAAAGCGATGTATTTGACAACCTAACGTTTGATAATGTAGCTGAAGTTGCTCAAATGTTAATGGATACTTTCGTTAACGGTGATTACGATAAGATTGTATTGGTATACAATAAGTTCAAAAATGCTGCGACACAAGAAATCATGACAGAACAGTTCTTACCAATCGTTCCAATGGAAGGAGAGTCGTCAAGCAGCGCAGATTATATTTTTGAACCATCAAAAGAACAGATCGTAGAACAATTGATTCCAAAGTCATTAAAGACGCAATTATTCAAATCGGTTCGTGATAGTTTTGCTTCTGAGCATGGTGCACGTATGACTGCTATGCATAAAGCAACTGATAACGCTACAGAGCTGAGAGATCAATTGAAGCTAACGTATAACAAAGCGCGTCAAGCAGCAATTACGAACGAGATCCTTGAGATCGTTGGTGGTGCTGAAGCCTTGAATAGCTAAGCATACAATTCGTATAAAAAAATGAAAAACCTAACTCATTCGAGTTAGGTTTTTTTATGGCATCAATTTTGAAATTGTATCTTTAAACGAGAAAAAAAATGCAAATGGATTTTCTAAAACGACTTTTTACATCAAGCATACTCTTATTAGTTATGGCAAGCTTTTCACAGTGTTCGTCAGTACCAAAACTCCAAAAAGAGGCTCCCATAAGTATCGCAGACGTTTATTATCAGGAATGGATAGCTGGCGTTCAAGGTGGAGGTTCTGGAATTAATTTATTTATTTCCGTAAGTGATTCAGACATTACTCTCGAAACCGTATATTTTAGAGGAGAAGTTGCTAAATTAGAGGTTAAACCATCTAATCCTAATCAATATATTGGTCGATTTAAAACTGAAATGAATCAACCGAAGGATATTATACTGAGTTCAGATCCAAAGGAGGAATATGGAAATAAAATGCCACAAAAAAAGGATAAATTTCCTTTTGAATTAGCAGATAATGAATGTGTTATTTCTTATACTGTAAACGATGAAATCAAATATTTCAAAATTTCTAACATCAAAAATAAGCCTGTAATCAATTATCCTAGTGCAGGTCCTAAACAAGATTAATTTATCTTTGATTTTGGCATTGTAAAACTGTATTTTAGTGCTTCAATTAATAGCATTTGAGTGCACTAAGATCTCTTTTCAAACAGACATTCATTTATGGTTTAGCGACTGTATTACCGCGAATGTTGAGTTTTTTACTGGTTCCTTTATACACAACAGAAGGTGTACTCTCTTCAGTTGCCGAATATGGTCAGGTCTCGGTAATTTTTTCTTATTTCGTGGTATTTAATGTGATCCTTGCTTATGGTATGGAAACCGCGTTTTTTAGGTTTTTTAATAAGCAAAAAGATCAAGAAGCTGTCTTAAGCACATCAGCCATTTCATTGGTTATTTCGTCAGTGCTTTTTGTTTGTATTGCGCTTTATTTCCAAGATCCTATTGCTAAGTTTATAGATATTCCATCTAAATATATTAATCTGGTTATATGGATACTTTTACTTGATGCTTTAGTTATCATTCCATTTGCTTGGTTAAGGGCTACCGAACGGCCTATGCGTTACGCAATCATCAAAATAGTAAATGTTGCCATTAATCTTGGATTAAATATTTTCTTCCTTTTAGCCTTACCAAGTGTTGTTTCCGAGGAAAGTCTGTTTAAGGCAATATATCGTCCTGATTTTGAAATCAGCTATATATTTATTGCTAATCTTGTTGCCAGCGCGTTCACCTTTATACTGCTACTTGGATTCTATTCTAAGATTCGATTCAAATTCGATAAACAACTTTGGAAACAAATGTTTAGATATGCTTTTCCAGTTTTAGTTGCTGGTGTCGCCTTTTCTATCAATGAGACTTTTGATCGTATTTTACTTGATAGATTATTACCTGCGGATATTGCAGAAACAGAAATAGGAATGTATTCCGCCTGCTATAAGATTGCGTTATTTATGACCTTATTTGCCACGGCTTATCGTTTAGGTATAGAACCGTTCTTTTTCAGTCACTCTAAAACAGAGAACCCTCAAGACAATTATGCGCGTATTTTGGAGTTTTTTGTTGCTTTCGGGTCAATAATACTGTTAGGCGTTGTAGTTTTCGCAGATGCATTAAAACCCTTAATCGTACGAAGTGAGGCATATTGGGAGGCCATGTGGATTGTACCAATAATTTTATTGGCTAATTTTTGTCTAGGAATTTACCACAACCTTTCTGTTTGGTATAAAATTACAGACAGAACAAAATTTGGAGCTTATATCTCTATCATCGGTGCATTGATAACATTAGTAATCAATTTTGTGTTCATTGAAACATATAGCTATAAGGCTTCCGCTGTTGCAACTTTGATAGCCTATGCTGTAATGATGCTCCTTTCATATGTTTTAGGCAGGAAGTATTATCCGGTCCCTTATAATTTGAAAAAAATAGGATTGTATATGTCGCTTTCAATTCTCTTGTCGTTTTTATCATTCTATAGATTTAGAGGAGATTATATGGCTGGTATTTCAATGTTAATTGTATTTTTGATGGTGGTGTTTTTTCTTGAAAAACAGCAATTAAAACAACTTCTAAAAAACTGATATGCAAATAAAAATAATCAATAAATCAACACACGATTTACCGCATTATGAAACGGCTGGTTCGGCTGGAATGGATCTTCGTGCAAACCTCTCGGAGCCACGAATATTGAAACCACTTGAACGTAGTATTGTTGGCACAGGATTGTTCATTGAGTTACCAATAGGAATCGAAGCTCAGGTGCGCCCACGAAGTGGACTAGCAGCTAAAAAGGGAATTACAGTACTGAATGCTCCTGGAACCATCGATGCAGATTACAGAGGAGAAATTGGAGTCATTCTTGTGAATTTGTCGAATGACGATTTCGTCATTAATAACGGTGAACGAATTGCGCAATTAGTCATTGCGAAACACGAACGCGCAGAATGGAATGAGGTAGGTGTACTTTCAGATACCGTTAGAGGAGAAGGTGGCTTTGGTAGTACAGGAGTAAAATAAAGAATCAATCTACAACAATTATGAAAATTATAGTACCAATGGCAGGTCGAGGATCAAGACTTCGCCCACATAGTTTAACAGTTCCTAAACCATTAATACCTGTAGCAGGCCAGCCAATCGTACATCGTCTTGTAAAAGACATTGTAAAAGTTTTAAAACAACCCATAGATGAGATTGCATTTGTTTTAGGAGATCCTGCATGGTTTGGTGATGAAGTCGTTGATAGCTTAAAAGCATTAGCTCAGAGTTTAGGTGCAAAACCATCAATATATCGTCAAGACCAACCGCTAGGAACAGGGCATGCCATTATGTGTGCTGAGCCTTCATTATCAGGACCAGCTGTTATAGCTTATGCTGATACGCTTATTCGTGCCGAATTTGATCTCGATCCAGATGCAGATAGTGTGATATGGACCAAGCGTGTGACTAATCCTGAGGCCTATGGTGTTGTTAAGTTGAATGATAAAGATGAGATTATAGAATTAGTTGAGAAACCGGAAAATTTTGTGAGCGATCAGGCGGTAATTGGGATTTATTATTTTAAGGATGTGGCTGTTTTAAAGGCCAAGCTACAAGAAGTTTTAGATCAGAACGTTATGAATGGTGGCGAATATCAAATTAATGACGGGATTAAACGCATGATGACTGATGGTAACATCTTTAAAACAGGTACAGTTGATGAGTGGATGGACTGCGGTAATAAGAACGTGACTTTAGATACCAATAGTAAAATGCTAGCCTTTATAAAATCGGATGGAGATGAACAGATGATATCAGATTCTGTTGAAAATATCAATTCAGTAATTATAGAACCCTGTTATATTGGTGAAAATGTGATATTAAAGAATACATCTATTGGTCCTAATGTATCTATTGGGAATAATTGTGTTATAGAGGATTCATCCGTTAAAAATAGCTTAATTCAGAACGATACAACTATTAAAAATGCTAATTTAGAGCTTGCTATGATTGGTAATCATGTTAAATTCGATGGTAACTTTACTGCAATCAGCATCGGTGATTATTCTGTTTTGGAATAGTTATTGGAATTACTCAAATCAAAAGTGATATAATGAAACTGAATATCCACATATTATCAATCTGTATTGGGCTTTTATTAAGCCCAATAACGATGGTTGCTCAAAATGTGGATTTTAATAAACGACCTGATGACGATTTAGGTAACGTCGAAGACAAGTTTCAGGAATACTTTTTTGAAGCGCTAAAACAAAAAGGAATAGAAAACTATCAAAAATCTGCTAATGCTCTATTAAAATGTATTGAACTAGACGATAGTGATCCTGTGTTGTATTTTGAATTAGGAAAAAATTATAAGGCATTGAAAAATTTTGGCGCTGCCGAAAACGCCTTAAAAAAAGCAGTTTCTAAATCTCCAGAGAATGAATGGTATTTGGATGAGTTGTATGATGTTTATATACAACAAGGAGAAATGGATAAAGCTCTTAAAACCGTAAAACAACTTGTAAAGTTTCATCCAGATTATAAGCAGGACTTGGCCTCCTTATATATCGAAGTCAAAAAATATAAAGACGCCCTTAAATTGTTGGATGAAATGGATGCTGAACTTGGATACAATACTGACAGAGATATTCTCAGAAATAAGATATACGACCTAACTGGAAACGATGAAGATCGCATCGAAAATTTGGAAGAGCGCGTAAGAAACAACCCTGAAAATGAGTCCAACTATTTACGCCTCATTTTTAGGTATAGTGAAACCGGTGAGACCCAAAAAGCATTTGATGCAGCAAAGCAATTGTTAGAGATCAATCCGGAATCACAAAAGGTACATCTAGCACTTTATAAATTCTATTTAGATGCTAATGAAGTTGATAATGCGATAACCTCGATGAGAATTGTCTTAACAAGCCCTGTTATAGAACCAGAAGCTAAAACGAAAGTGCTAAAAGACTTTGTTAAATTCGTAGCCAATAATCCACAATACGAATCTGATCTTGTAGAAGTCACAGCATTAGTAAGTGAGGATAAAAGTGTAAAAACATTACTCGAACTGGGCGCCTATTACGTTAAGAAAGAAGAAAAAGATAAGGCACTAAATTACTATCTAGAAGCTTTACAGCAAGAACCAAACAACTTCAATATCATAAGCGATGTGCTATTATTAGAGATCGATCTTAATAAAAATTCTGAAGCTGTAAAAAGAAGCTCTGATGCCCTGGAATTGTTTCCGGCACAACCCTTTTTCTATCTTATTAATGGCGTGGCGAATAATAGACTTAAGCAACCAAAAAAGGCTATTGAAAGTTTAGAATTAGGACTGGACTTTATTGTTGAAAATCCACAAATGGAAGGTGATTTCTACAAGCAATTGAGTGAGTCCTATAAGCAAGTCAATAATATTACGCAGTCTGAGGCGTTTGCTAAAAAGGCAGAAGCCATTTTGAAAGAACAATAGTACATGATGAGACGATTTAATTATCTTTTACTTAGCATATTGGTCATTGGTCTTGTATCATGCAAGTCAGGCAGAAGTGTTGTTGCCTCTGGAAAGGTAGATTCTAAACTTTCGGCGAAACAACTTATCAAAGAAAATGATAAGCGTGATGCCAAGTTTAAAACCCTTCAGGCCAAAGTTAAGATTGAGGTCATTGATGACCTTAAAGCATCATCCTACACGGTTAATTTACGTATGGAAAAGGACAAAACAATATGGATTGGTGCTACTTTAGGACTTGCAAGAGCGATGATCACGCCAGACCGTGTGCAGTTCTATGACAAGATTAATAACCAATATTTTGATGGAGACTACAGCTTATTGAGTGAACTTTTAGGTATTGATCTAGACTTCCAACAAGTTCAAAGCCTGTTGATTGGAGAACCACTATATAATTTGAAGGATCAAAACTATATTATCTCTATTAATGACAATTCTTATGTCTTGCAGCCTAAACGTCAAAATTCTATTCTAGAATTGTTTCTATTGTTTAATCCGTCTCATTTTAAAATGGATTCTCAACAGCTACTACAACCTTCTAAACGTCGCTTTTTACAGATTGACTATTTAGGTTATCAGGATGTCGACAAAGAGATATTACCACAGAACATAAAGATTATTGCTGTGGAGGAGAGTGAAGAACTTAATGTGGTGATGGAATATAAGTCGGTTACGATAAATGAAGAAGTAAGATTCCCTTTCCGTATTCCATCCGGTTTTAAAGAAATAATCCTTTCTGATGCGAAGTAAGTCTCTATACATTTTTGTTTTCTTTTTGTTGTTGACAGGGATGAGTTCCTTTGGTCAAAGTGCTAAGCAGAAGGCTCTAGAGGCTAAGCGCTTAAAATTTCAGCAAGAATTAAAGCAATTAAACGCGCTTTTGTATTCTGATCAAAAGAAGGAAAAGGATGTCTTGACTATGGTTGAAGACTTAAATACTAAAATTAGTATTAGACGAAATTTAATCAGAGTTACAAACGATCAAGCAAATTTACTGACCCGAGAAATTAATGCTAATCAAAACGAAATATCAAGTTTAAGAGATCAATTGGCAGTACTTAAAAAGGAGTATTCTGAAATGGTAATAAAATCCTATAAGAGCAAATCCGAACAAAGCCGAGTGATGTTTTTATTGTCATCTGATAATTTCAAACAAGCTTATAAGCGTTTACAGTATATAAAACAATATGCAGATTATCAGAAAGACCAAGCAGAGCTGATAAAAGTTAAAACGCAGAAACTTCAAGAACTTAATACAGAGTTGGTACGTCGTCGTAATGACAAAGAACAATTGGTTGCCGAAAATCGCCTCGCCAAGAAGGAAATGGAGAAAGAGTTAGCCTCACAGGAAAAACTAATGGCTTCTATTCGACAAAATATGAGTACCTACGTCTCTAAAATAAAACGGAAGCAGCAGGAGATTGATGAAATTGATAGAGAAATAAATCGCTTAATTCGCGAGGCAATAGCGGCTTCTAATAAGAAAGCTGGGAAATCTCCAGCTTCAAAAGGATTCGCACTCACGCCTGAGGCAAAGATTATTGCGAAAAATTTTGTTTCAAATAAAGGAAAGCTACCTTGGCCAGTGGAAAAAGGTATTGTAAAAGTCCGCTATGGTACACAGCGCTCACCAATAGATCCTACGTTAGAAATTAAGAGTAATGGTGTAAGAATAGCTACAGAGCGTAATGCTCAGGTGAGAGCAGTTTTTGAAGGCGAAGTATTAGCTGTTATGGGGAAAAAATATACCAATCCAACGGTTTTGATTCAACATGGAAATTATGTGACGGCATATAAGAACTTAGCTAAGGTCTATGTTAAGAAAGGGGATAAAATATCGAGAAAACAAACGATAGGAGAGGTATTTACCAACCGACAAGGTCAATCTATCCTCTTCTTTAGTATTCACAAAGAAGATCAGTCAACCGTTAACCCTGCCAGTTGGATCTACAGAATGTAGATTATACCCTGACAACCACATAGCCTCTTCGCGTTTTTTTATAGTGGGTTCCGTTCCAAAAATAGTAACGCTTACCTTTGACTTTAACGATTTTGTAATTTTTTGGTGGAGTTTTAATAACAGTTACTGTTCCCGGTCTAGCAACAACTCGTGTTGCACAAGAACTAAGACTGAACATGCAAAATGCACATAAGATTATAACAAAAGTTCTCATAGTAGTTTAGATTTGATTCTACTATAAGACAAACGTTGTTCTTAAAAGTTTAATCTTCGAATAAAGCTTTTAATTCTGTAGCTTCACTAGGTTTCATTTTCTTAGCTAATACCAAACTCAACTGTTTACGTCGTAGTGCGCCTTCAAAGCGCTCTTTTTCTAAATCAGTCTCAGGGATAAGTTGAGGTACTTTAACTGGACGACCTCTTTCGTCTACAGCTACAAATGTATAAATAGCTTCATTAGCTTTAATACATTCGCCAGACTCACGATCTTCTATCCAAACATCAAGATATACTTCCATAGAACTGGAGAACGCCCTAGATACTTTTGCTTCAACTGTTACGACGCTGCCGAGAGGTATAGAGTGATTAAATGCCACATGATTTACTGAAGCTGTAACAACTATACGTCTGCTATGACGACGTGCAGCAATACTAGCACAGCGATCCATACGCGCTAGTAGTTCGCCTCCGAATAAGTTATTAATGGGATTGGTTTCACTTGGAAGTACCAAGTCGGTCATTATCGACTTTGACTGAGAAGCAGTTCTTGGTTCCATAAATTGAATGTTAATGTCATGCAAAGGTAAAGCGATTTTAAATCTTAGAACTAAGATTTAAGAAATAATAAAGAAATATACAGATGAAAAACTTAGTCTATGGTTTTGACCAATAACCAGGCATCTTTGTTATGATTGCGCTTGATACTTCTCAACGCTTTTAAGGCTTCAATACGATCACTGTGACTTTCGTAAACGACTTCATGTAGTCCGTAACGATTTTTACCAATTTTACGGGCTTTATAACCCTGATCTCTTAGCTGTTCGACTTTCTTGTCAGAATTTGCTTCTACACGAAATGCACCAGCCACAATATGATATTTACCTGTTGGTTTTTCTACATTTAGTGTAACTGATGGTAATGGGTTTTCAATTACAAATGTTGCCTCTTGAACTTTAGTGTCCAATTGCTCATTAAATGCTTCTTGAGCGATTTGGTTATGTGTTTCAATTTGATTCACATAATATTGAGAGGCAGTAAATCCACCTAGTGTCAATGCAACGACAGCAATTGCCGCGTAACGTAAAAATGATCTGTTCTTACGTTTTTCAGTAGTCACCGCTATTGGAATAACCTTTTCTATTTCTTCAGCCTCTTCTTTGAGAACTTCTCGAGTTACATGAGGAGACGTAAACTGAGATAAACCAAAGGCGTCTGTTAAGTAATTGATTTGATGCGATGGATCAAAATTGATCTGTCCTTCATTATTTAATAGGAGATCACCAATGTTGTGGAATGCGATTGTTTCACCAGCAACTAGATATGATTTAATAGATTTGACCTGTTTTGTCAATTTTTTGACCGCAATCTCGTAAGGAATCTTCTCAACTTCAGCAATATAATTCGCTAGCAAGCCATCATTAGATTGTAATTGCTCATTAAAAGACAAAGCTTTCTTAGGAGGATAAAAGGAGTGCGTTGTTTCATGAACTTTTGCTGAAACCCTATGGGTAAGAAAAGCGCCAAACTCTGGAACTATCACACAATCGTATCGATATAATAAGTCACTGATGTAAGTCTCTAGTTGCATAAAAACAAAGTTAAAAATTTTAGCATGCGAATAAAAGGTCATTTAAAGTATTTATTAACAGTTAAATTTTGTTACTTGCATATAGAAAATATACTCTACAATGAAAGAAGAAGAACTGATCTATATCCTTGCACTTCAGCATGTGCCAAGAATTGGAGATACGCTTGCAAAGAAATTAATTTCTACTTGCGGTTCGGCCAAGTCAGTTCTGAAAGAAAAAAAGAATCATCTTTTGAGGATAGATGGTATAGGAGCGTTGACATTAAACGGGTTATTTGACGCTTCACATCTGCATGCTGCTGAGCAAGAGCTCAAATTTATACAAGAACAACAGATTAATACACTTTATTTCGAAGACCAAAACTATCCAGTACGACTTAAGCACTGTATAGACGGTCCGGTTTTATTGTTTCAAGTAGGAAATATGGACTTCGTTGAACGTCCAATAATTAGTATTGTCGGAACACGAAATGTTACGACAAATGGTGTTGCATTTTGTGAAAATCTAATCTCGAAATTACAAGTGTTTGATCCAGTCATCGTTTCAGGATTCGCTTATGGAACCGACATTACTGCACACAAGTCAGCAATAAAATATGGACTACAGACTATTGCTTGCTTAGCACATGGATTAAATCAAATCTACCCTAGGTCACATAAAAAGTACATGTCTGAAGTTGAACAGAATGGCGGGTTTTTAACAGACTTTTGGAGCACAGATGCATTCGATAGGAATAATTTTTTAAAACGAAATAGAATAATTGCAGGTATTAGCGAAGCCACGGTAGTTATTGAATCTGCGGATAAAGGAGGAAGTTTGGTGACGGCTGATATTGCAAATTCATACAATCGCGATGTTTTTGCTGTACCAGGACGGACAACCGATCGTCAAAGTGTTGGATGTAATAACTTAATTAAAACGCAGCAAGCACATTTATTATCAGATCCGCTCGATATTCCGTACATCTTGAATTGGCAATTAGAACCTAAAAAACAAGCCGTTATTCAAAAGCAACTTTTTAATGACCTATCAACAGAGGAATTGAGTATATATGAATACTTAAAAACACATAACGCACAAGTACTTGATGTCATAGCAATCGAATGTCAAATACCCACTTATAAGTTAGCTGCTATTTTACTAAAAATGGAGCTTAAAGAATTAATTAGACCACTTCCAGGGAAGCTATTCGAAATAGTCTAGTAGCCAACAGTAGATCTAACGCGTTTTAAAACATCGTCTGCAACAATTTTAGCTTTTCCTGCACCGAAAGCCAAAGCATCATCAATTTCATTTAAGTTTTCCATGAAATGATTGTAACGCGCTCTTGGCTCAGCAAACTTATCGAGGATTAACTCGTATAGCGCTTGTTTAGCATGACCGTAACCATAACCACCATTTTCGTAATTCGATTTCATCGTTTGTATCTCTTCATCAGAGCCGAGTAAGTTATACAATGCAAAGCAATTACAAGTACTCCAATCTTTTGGTTCCTCCAATGGTGTACTATCAGTTTGGATAGACATGATCTGTTTGCGTAGTTTTTTTTCAGGAAGGAATATATCAATTATATTGCCCTTACTCTTACTCATCTTAGCACCATCAGTTCCAGGGATTAGCATTGTGTCCTCTTGAACTTTTCCTTCAGGAATAACAAACACCTCTTTGTTCATTTTGGCATGAAAACGAGCTGCTACATCTCTGGTCATTTCGATATGTTGTAATTGGTCTTTACCAACTGGAATAATATTGGAATCGTACAATAAGATATCCGCAGCCATAAGCATTGGATATGTAAAAAGACCTGTATTAACATCCTCCAAGCGATCTGCCTTATCTTTAAAACTGTGGGCTAAAGTCAATCTTTGATAAGGAAAGAAACAACTTAGGTACCAAGAAAGTTCGGTTACCTGCGGAATATCACTTTGTCTATAGAATACCGTTTTATTAATATCCAATCCGAATGCCAACCATGCAGCAGCAGTTGAATAGGTGTTTAGACGTAAGGTATCTGCATCTTTAATTTGCGTGAGCGAATGTAAATCTGCAATAAATAAGAACGAATCGTTTTTAGAGTCATTAGACATTTCAATAGCGGGAATGATTGCACCTAGAATATTTCCTAAATGCGGTGTGCCAGTACTTTGTATTCCAGTAAGAATTCTTGCCATAGTGTGTTATATCCGTTAGAACATTGCTTTATTTGCAAAGCCTGAATTATATCGTCAGCAAAGGTACTTTTTTTAGTAGAATTGTTGAATTAAATTAAGTAGTTTTGAGCCGTATGATTGTATTTAAATACATCTTTTGGGTATTGTATCGCATTTGGTTCTATGTTTTAGTGGCATTACCCATAATCTTATTATTGCCGATTCTGGTAGTTTCGATTTTAAAAGAATCTTGGTATCCCTATTTTTTTAAGTTAGCACGGTTTTGGGCAAAGTTCATTTTAACCGGAATGGGATTTAACGTTAAAATTGAACGCGAACAACTTCCAGATCCTGATAAGAGCTATATGTTTGTGGCAAATCACACGTCCATGACAGATATTATGTTGATGCTGGTGGCGATTAAAAATCCATTTGTTTTTGTTGGGAAGAAAGAATTAGCTAGGATTCCATTGTTTGGTTTCTTTTATAAGCGTACCAGTATTTTAGTTGATAGAGGAAGTTCTAAGAGCAGACAAGCTGTATTTATTAGAGCACAAAGGCGATTGCGTCAAGGTATGAGTATTTGTATTTTTCCGGAAGGTGGAGTTCCAGATGAATCGATTGCATTAGATGAGTTTAAAGATGGTGCGTTTCGAATGGCAATTAATCATAAAATTCCCATTGTTCCATTGACATTTGCCGATAACAAAAAACGATTTTCATATACCTTTTTTAGTGGAGGGCCAGGAAAGATGCGTGTTAAAATTCATCAGTTTATAGACACATCCTCTCTAAATATTGAAAACACCAAGGAGACGAATCATAAGGTTCATAATCTAATTTTGAATCAGCTAGAAGTGTTTCATTCATAAACAAAAAAGCTGCCCTTGGCACGGGGCAGCTTTCCGTCATCATTGCATTTTGGATTGCAATAACTATCTAACCAACTAAAAAACCTAAAACTTAAAACTTAAGCCTGTATATACACCGATGAAAAATGGTTGAAAATCACCAGACGTATCATTGAATGTATTTATTTGATACTTGAACATAGGTTCAAGATTAAAGCGTAACTGTTGTGATAAACTATAATTAAATCCAACTCCGAAGTTGGCACTATAGCTCATATTATTAATGTTCGTTGCTTCTCCTAATAGCGTTCTAACACCATTATTTTGAACAGAATAAATTTCATTATTGTTCAAGAATAAGGTACTAAACCCACCTATTAGATTAAAACCAAATTTTTTATCCACAAGACTGTATTCTAGCTCCACAGGCACTTCTATAAAACCTAATTGCTGGTCAATTGAGCCCTGTTCTTTAATAAATAAAATATCGGGAGCTGTACTTAGACTTATACTATTAGCACTAATAAATGTGCTGGAGTTATCATGCAGTTTGACATTTTTTAATTGTGAACTTGCAGCAATAGACGCTGTTGGTCTACTAAACTCTATCACATTTCGCGTTGAATAACCCAAATCTACTCTATTAACCCCAGCTCTTATCTTGAGTTTATCATTAATAGCATAGCTTCCTCGTATTCCATAACTCACGTTAATTTCACCTTCTTTTGTGTTGCCGATGAATTGATCATCAATTGGAGAGCCTTCGCCTAAAGTATTGAAATAGACTGGTGCAACATTAGGAGCAACACTCCATCGCTTCGATGGAGTATCGTCCTTGTCTTCATTTTCTTTTTCAATATCTTCGGCTTGAGCGATTGCTTCTTCTATAGCATTAACTTTTTCTGTCGTGTCAATTGTTTTAGAACTATCAATTGCGACTTTCGTTAGATCTTTTTCAGTCGATGATGCATCTGTTACCTGTGTCTGCGTTGGATTAGAAACTTCTTTAATTATAGCATCTCTCTCCTTGACCGGCTTCAGAATATCTTCTTCCGATTTTAACGGTTTAGACTTATTTTCAGCAACAGCTGCTTTTCCTTTTTCAGGAGACGGAACACGCTCTGATTTATTTTTGACATGGTTAGATTTGGTGGACGTAACTGTTGTTTGGAACCTATCCTTATTATTTTGAGGATTCGACTTTGATTCATCACGTAATGCATCCTTATTATTTTCAGCGATAGCTTCATTTTTAGTTGCATCAGCTGAGTTAATATCTGGGGTGTTGTTGGTATCATCTCGCAATTGTGCATCGTTGTTAGGAGTATCTACGAGTTCGGTATTCGTTTCTGAATTTGATTTCGTTTCCGAATTTACCCTATTAGTTGTTTGCTCTTCTGAGCTGTTAGATTCATTGGTATCAACAACCTCGGTTTCAATTGTACTATTTGCATCAGATGTACTAAAGAAGGATTTTCCAACTGTAAATAGTACTGCTAATGCCGCAGCTACTCCTGCAATTTTCCACCATATAGGGATAACTCTACGCTTGCGTTTATCTTTATGGAGTTCCCCTTCAATTCGCTCCCAGACATAATCTCCTGGAGCTACCTCAAAATCTTTGAGTTGCTCTTTAAAAAGCTTGTCTATGTGTTTCTTTTCACTCATTATAAAGTTTGCGAGTTAGGTTTCGCTTTATAAGATTCTATTTTCGTTTTTAAAATCATTCTCGCACGAGCAAGATTTGATTTTGATGTTCCAGTCGAAATGTTCAGCATTTCAGCTATTTCCTTATGCGAATAATCATCTAAGGCATATAGATTGAATACCAATCGATAACGATCTGGTAATTCTTGAATAATGTTAAGTAGGTAATCTATGCTAATATCATCTTCATCAACCTCTACTTGAACATCTTCAATTTGTTCTTCATTTATGATGTCAAACACACCAGCACTTCTATACCGTTGTAAAGCAGTGTTGATGGTAATACGCTTCATCCATCCTTCTATTGAGCCTCGACTTTTAAACGTATGGATCTTTTTAAAAATCGTTATGTAGGCATCTTGTAAGTTATCTTCAGCTTCAGCATAATTACGCGAATACTTCAAGCAAATCGAAAACAGTTTACTGGCATATAGCTTATATAGTTGACTTTGTGCTTGAGCATCATTTTTTTTACAGCGCTCTATGAGTTGCTCTAAACTCACATATTATCGGTTTAGTTAGTAATAATTATTGAATTACTGGGACTTCAACGATGTAATAAACATCATTATCATTTTCGTCTACACCTTGCCAAAACTTAAAGGTGTAGGTATCATTACTTGTGACTTGAAAATTAAAAGACACTTCTTCTTCTTCAGTTTCAGGTTCAAAAGGTTGACAATTATCATTCTGGAAAACTGCCGCTACAACCGCAATTGTGCGTTCATTTTCATTGATTTCATAATAAAAATTATTGAAAACATGACAGGTGGATGGTCTAAAATAGGTCACCGAAATTTCATGAACAGTCCCAAATTCAAACGCACCTGGTAGTACAACACTTTCTATTGGTAGAAATTCAATTTGTACGTTTTGAACATCATCATCAACGCTGCACGAGAACAGCGAAAAGGCCAGTAAACACAGTAAAAAAATCTTCTTCATATTCAAATATTAATGCTGAAATACAACTTATATCACTACATAGATGCAACAGTTCATAAATGGTTGCGTCTAGAAATAAAAAAAATCCCAAAAAAGAGGGATTTTTTATTTTGTTACGTTTAATCAGCCGAATTTATACTATCCCGAACCTTAGCTTCAAGTTCATCCATTAGTTCAGGATTATCTTTAATTAAAGATTTCACAGCATCTCGACCTTGACCTAATTTGGTGTCGCCATAACTAAACCAAGAGCCACTTTTCTTAATAATTTCATGGTCTACAGCAAGATCTAAAATTTCGCCAACCTTTGATATACCTTCACCATACATAATATCGAATTCACATGTTTTAAATGGCGGAGCGACTTTATTCTTGACTACTTTTACACGGGTTTTATTTCCTGCCACATTACCATCCGTTTCTTTGATCTGAGTTGATCGTCTAATATCTAGTCTTACAGAAGCATAAAATTTCAAGGCATTACCACCAGTAGTTGTTTCAGGATTACCGAACATCACACCAATTTTTTCACGAAGTTGATTGATGAAGATAACGGTACAATTGGTTTTGCTGATTGATCCTGTCAGTTTTCTTAAGGCTTGAGACATTAGTCGCGCATGAAGTCCCATTTTCGAGTCACCCATTTCACCCTCAATCTCACTTTTAGGTGTTAACGCAGCTACAGAATCAATAACTACTATGTCGATTGCACCAGAGCGTATTAAATTATCGGCAATTTCTAAAGCCTGTTCACCATTGTCTGGTTGCGAAATGATTAAATTATCAATATCAACGTTTAATTTCTCAGCATAGAATCGATCAAAGGCATGCTCAGCATCAATAAATGCAGCGATGCCTCCTGCCTTTTGTGCTTCGGCAATAGCGTGTAGTGTTAATGTAGTTTTACCTGAAGATTCAGGGCCATAAATTTCTATTACTCGTCCTCTAGGATAACCGCCTACGCCCAAGGCAATATCTAATCCTAACGAACCTGAAGGTATAGCATCCACATCCACAACAGCTTGATCACTCATTTTCATGACTGTTCCCTTTCCGTAGGCCTTATCTAATTTATCTAAAGTTAGTTTTAATGCTTTTAATTTTGCGTCTTTTTCACTGCTCATCTATCTGTGTATTTAATTTTGAAACGTTAGCTAAAATACAACAACTTTTAATTTTTTTAGTCCTTCTAACGCAACCTTTTTTAACATTTTGCATCTACCAAATGAGATTGGGAAATCTTGCTATGAAAAAGAAGCTTTAATTAGCTCACAAACATTAATAAATCTTATTACAGGATGAGGTTTTTTAGAAAAATTATTTTTAATAACACATTAGGTGTTTCAGTTGCCGTTTCAACAAATAGCAGCTGTAAAGCCGATGGAGGCTAACTCGAATTATATTTTTTAGATCGATTTAAAAAATATTAATAACGAGTTAGTCCTCAAAAAAGCCCTTTAGTTTTGGTAAAGGGCTTTTTTATGTCCAAAATTTGTTATTGACTGAAAAAGAATACCTTTGCACTTCAAATAATTCTTTAACCTTAACATTAGTATAGCATGCAACTGTACAATAACCTAAGCGCTAAAGAAAGAGCTGAACTTATCGAAAAGGCGGGAAAAGAACGCCTCACGATCTCTTTCTACAAATATGCCAAAATTGGCAATACTCAAATTTTTAGAAATCACATGTTTATCGCATGGGATGAACTTGATGTTCTAGGACGAATTTATATCGCTACCGAAGGCATTAATGCACAATTATCTGTTCCTGCAGAAAATTTCAACGGCTTTAAATCACATCTAGATACGATTTCTTTCTTAGAAAATGCTCGACTTAATATTGCGATTGAACACGACAATTATGCCTTCTTAAAACTTAAGGTAAAAGTGCGTCATAAAATTGTTGCAGATGGATTAAATGATGATTCGTTTGACGTTACAAACAAAGGTGTTCATGTTGGAGCTGAACGATTTAATGATTTGATTGAAGATCCTAACACAGTTTTAGTGGATATGCGAAATCACTATGAAAGTGAAATTGGACACTTTAAAAATGCTATTACACCCGATGTAGATACATTCAGAGAGTCTTTAGATCTTATTGAGGAGGATTTAAAAGAACATAAGGAAGATAAAAATCTTGTGATGTATTGTACGGGAGGAATCAGATGTGAAAAAGCTAGCGCCTATTACAAACACAAAGGCTTTAAGAAAGTATTTCAGCTCGAAGGCGGAATTATCAATTATGTACGTCAGGTTGAAGCTCAAAATCTGGAAAATAAATTTATAGGTAAGAATTTCGTTTTTGACCAACGTCGATCTGAACGCATAAGCGAGGATGTCATCGCACAATGTCATCAATGTGGAAAGCCAGCCGATATGCATACCAATTGCGCAAACGAAGCTTGTCATCTATTATTTATCCAATGTGATGAATGTAAAGAACAAATGGAAAATTGTTGTTCTTCACATTGTATGGAGGTAAATAGATTACCATATGAAGAACAAAAACAACTTCGAAAAGGCCAAGGTAACAGTAACGATATCTTTAAGAAAGGGAGGGCAGATCATCTAAAATATAAAAAGGACCTTCGTAATATTTTTGATAATTTCGAAGTTGGGAATAAATAAATTCAACGAAATCAACTTTAGCTGTACGATACAAGAATGAATATATACAAGCTATTACAACTAAATAGAAGAATTAAGAGTCACAGAATTAAATTTCTGGGACTCTATATTTTGCACAAGTTGAATAAGCGCTATTTAGCCGTCAATCTTGATCCTGTAATGGCCTGTAACTTGCGATGTAAGATGTGTTATTTTACTGACGCAGATTATGTGAAAACGTTAAAAGGTCAGTTTAAAGATGAAGACTTGGATCAGGTTGCAAAGGCCATATTTAATCGTGCTCTTAAACTTCAAATAGGATGTGGTACAGAACCTACTTTATATAAAAATTTAGTAAAAATAGTAGAGCTCGGAAAAGCTTATAATGTACCATATATTTCTATCACGACTAATGCCAATCTGTTGACAAAAGAAAATATTGAGCCTTTATTGAAAGCGGGACTCAATGAGTTCACCATATCCTTACATGGCGTTACCAAAGAGACGTACGAAAGCTTTATGAAGAAAGCCAGCTATGAGAAGTTTCATAATGCGTTTAAAGCTTTTGCAGAACTAAAGCAAAAATATGACTTTAAGGTGCGTATTAACTACACGTTCAATAAAGATAATTTTTACGAGTTAGAGCAGTTTTTTGATCATTTTGATCCTGCGAGTTTCGACATATTACAGGTTCGCCCAATTCAAAAAATCGGAAATACCGAATACAATGATTTTGATATTTCTACTCTGGCCGAAGATTATCCTAGTTTAATTCGTTCTATTCGATCAACTTGTAAGACTAATAATATTGTACTTCTAGCGCCCAATAGTCTTTCAGAATTAACCAAAGACAATCAATCAAGTTTGATTTTCGACTATACCTTCTGCTATGTGTCTCCGAATAAATTCTGGAAAGACGGTTTTAATTGGAGAGAAGAATCATTCAATGATTTTTCAAAAAATATTGGATGGAGTCAACAGTTATTCGCTAATATCTTTAAGTCCAAAAAGGAACTCAAATCACTCTCAAATCGATTAAACTACGAGATTGAGTTTAATTAATGATTGACTTTTTAAGTCACCATAATAGTCTTATATTTACAACGAAAAGTAATATTAATCGTCATTTGATAACGGTTTTAGTTGTCAAATTTTATATATAATGCATGAGTTGTAAGAGTTGCTCAACCGGAAAGGATGGACAACCAAGAGGATGCAAAAACAATGGAACTTGTGGTACAGATAGTTGTAACAAGCTCACTGTTTTTGACTGGTTGGCCAATATGTCGTTACCTCAGGGACAAGAACCCTTTAATGGTATTGAAGTTCGATTTAAGAACGGAAGAAAACAATACTACAGAAATACAGAAAACCTCACTTTAAGCATTGGTGACATAGTCGCCACTCAAGCCAAAGCTGGACATGATATTGGAATGGTGACCTTATCAGGTGAACTCGTAAGGGTTCAAATGAAACGCAAAAACATTGATATTAATGACGAAGAAAAAGTTATGAAGATCTATCGTAAGGCGTCTCAAAAAGATATTGATATTTGGTCTGCTGCTCGTGATAAAGAAGAACCTATGAAGGTTAAGGCGCGACAATTCGCGATAGACTTAAACCTGAAAATGAAAATCTCTGATATAGAATATCAAGGAGATGCCAGTAAAGCTACCTTTTATTACACAGCTGAAGAACGGGTTGATTTTAGAGAATTAATTAAAGTTTTTGCTAGAGAGTTTCGTACAAGAATCGAAATGAAACAAGTTGGTTTTCGTCAGGAGGCCGCACGTTTAGGAGGAATTGGTTCTTGTGGAAGAGAATTGTGTTGCTCCACATGGTTAACCGATTTCAGATCCGTAAGCACATCGGCAGCGAGATATCAACAACTATCGTTAAATCCACTTAAATTGGCTGGTCAGTGCGGAAAATTAAAGTGCTGTTTAAATTATGAATTGGATGCTTATTTGGATGCGCTGAAGTCCTTTCCAAAAACAGAAACGCGATTATATACAGAAAAAGGAAAAGCTGTATGTCAAAAAACAGATATCTTCAAAGGATTTATGTGGTATGCCTATGAAGGTGAATGGATGAATTGGCACAAATTGACTACGGAACAAGCCAATGAAATTATCGAGAAAAACAAGCGAAAAGAAAAAGTAATGAGTCTCGAAGAGTATGCTTCTGAGCTTGTTGAAGATACTAAAGTAGAATTTGAAAACGTTGTTGGACAAGATAGTTTAACACGCTTCGATAATCCGAAACGCAAAAATAAACGTAAAAAGAATAGAGGGAAACAACGACGCCGAAACAAACAAAGCAATACAAATGCTAAAAAGTAAGGATTGGTTTTTGGGGATATTTTTTGTCTCGCTTGTAATGGGATGTGATTCGAATCGCATATTTGATGAATATCAATCGGTTCCAAATGCATGGGATAAGGATAACCCTGTGGCATTTAGGGTAACACCGCCAGATTCAATTAACCCTTATAATTTATTTGTAAATCTGCGAAATACAGATAACTACAAATACAGTAATTTGTTTTTAATCGTTGAATTAAATTATCCAAATGGTAAAACCGTTAAGGATACACTAGAATACACCATGGCTAATCCAGATGGATCCTTTTTAGGAACTGGATTCACAGATGTCAAAGAAAATAAACTTTGGTATAAAGGGTATGACACACCTTTTATCTTCGATGAATCAGGCGAGTATGTTGTAAATATACAGCACGCTATGCGGCAAAATGGAATAGTTGATGGTATTCAAAAACTAGAAGGAATCACAGACGTTGGCTTTAGAGTAGAACTTTCAACAACAAATTAAAATGGCAAAACAAACCGTTTCAAAAAAGAAGGCAACGCAAAAATCGGCACCGGATTTTTCAAAGTATATAAGACGATTTTGGATCTTATTTTCAGCAGGTGTAATAGGGTTTTTCTTCCTTTTCATATTAGCTTCATGGGAAGTGTTTGGTGAAATGCCAGACCATACCGTATTAGAGAATCCTAAAACCTTTTTAGCTACAGAAATTATTTCATCTGATGACCAAACGCTTGGAAAGTTTTATTTAGATGATAACCGGACACCTGTCGATTATGATGAATTACCACAACATTTAGTTGAAGCATTAGTTGCAACAGAAGACATTCGATACTATGACCATGCTGGTATTGATATTCGTGGAACCTTAAGAGCTGCTTTTGCAAAAATGACGTTACGAGATAAAGGTGGAGCTAGTACTATAACCCAACAGTTAGCAAAGCAATTATTTACAAAGCAGGTTTCGTCGAATAAATTTCAGCGCGCATTCCAGAAAATTAAAGAATGGGTCATCGCTATTCGATTAGAACGTCAATATACCAAAGAGGAAATTATCGCCATGTATTTCAATATTTATGATTTTGGGAATAATGGGGACGGAATAAGAAGTGCCTCGAGAATTTATTTTGGTAAAGAACCTATGGAATTAGACCTCAAGGAATCAGCTATGTTGGTTGGTATGTTTAAAAATTCGTCACTATACAACCCAAGACCTCATCGTAATCCCGAGGGAACAAAGAATCGAAGAAATGTCGTCTTATCTCAGTTACATAAGTATGAATATATTACCGAATCACTAAAGGATAGCCTTCAGAACACTGCGTTAGATTTAAATTATTCTCCCGAATCTCATCGAGAAGGAACGGCAACTTATTTTAGGGCTTATTTGGATAAATTCATGAAAGACTGGATTAAGGAAAATCCAAAACCTGATGGGTCTAAATACAATCTCTATAATGATGGTCTGAAGATTTATACGACGATCGACTCACGTATGCAAAAATATGCGGAAAAGGCAGTTGCACAACACATGCCAAAACTTCAAGCCGAATTTGATCATCAAAATACACCAGATCGAAATCCAACTGCACCATTTTTGGAGTTAGATAAAAGTGAGATTAATGATTTATTAAATCGCAGCATGACGCGTTCAGAACGCTGGCGTGTGATGAGAGCGGCCGGTAAGTCGGAAAAAGAGATAAGAGCGTCATTTCAAAAGCCAACTCAAATGAAGGTGTTTGCTTGGAAAGATGGTCAGCCGAGTGAAATAGACACGGTAATGAAACCAATTGACTCCATGCGTTACTATAAGTCATTTTTACAACCTGGGATGATGTCAATGGATCCCCAGACTGGTCATGTAAAAGCTTGGGTAGGCGGAATGAATTATAGACATTTTCAGTATGATCATGTGAAGCAATCTAAACGTCAAGTGGGATCAACATTCAAACCGTTTGTCTATGCCACTGCAATAGATCAATTACATCTGTCGCCATGTGATACATTACCACGACAACAAATTACAATTGAAGCAGACAAATATGGTAACCCAGAACCATGGACTACAAAAAATTCAGATGGAAAATATGAAGGATTTTTGACATTGAAAGATGCTTTAGCAAATTCAGTCAATACAATTACTGCCCGATTGATGGATAAGGTTGGTCCACAACCTGTTATTGATATGGCATCAAATTTAGGCGTAGACTCTGATATTTTGCCAGTGCCTGCAATATCCTTAGGTACTCCTGATATTAGCGTTTATGAAATGGTTGCTGCATATGCCACCTTTGCAAATAAAGGCGTTTATAACAAACCTGTTATGGTAACGCGAATAGAGGATAAAAATGGAACAATCTTATATCAATTCACACCAGAATCAAAAGATGTTCTTAGCGAGGAAGTTGCATACACTACTGTAAACTTACTAGAGGGCGTAACCCAATCTGGTTCAGGAAAACGATTAAGAACCACAGGCGTTGATAAATACAATGCAGCGTACCGTGAAGTTGTGACGGGATATCCATATGAATTTGATAATCCTATTGCTGGTAAAACAGGAACTACACAAAACCAAAGTGATGGATGGTTTATGGGTATGGTTCCTAATTTAGTCACAGGTGTATGGGTTGGCGCAGAAGATAGAGCAGCCCATTTCAAAAGTATTACCTATGGTCAAGGTGCTACGATGGCATTACCTATTTGGGGAATATATATGAAGTCTTGTTATGCTGACGAATCTTTAAATATTTCGAAAGAAGCATTCGAGAAACCAAAAGAATTATCAATCGAAGTTGACTGTGAAAAATGGAAAGGAGATTCTAAAGCAGGCAATAATCCACTAGACGAACTTGATGACGTAATCGACTTCTAAAGAATTGAGAATATTCATAAAAAACAACAGCCGTTCACTTTTGAATGGCTTTTTTATTTCGTAATTTTCACTTACCAAAATAAACAGAAATGATAAGTAAAAAAGTAGCAAATGTTCAAGATGCACTACAAGGTGTTTCGGATAATATGACCTTCATGTTTGGTGGATTTGGTCTTTCAGGGATCCCTGAAAATGCCATTGCCGAATTGGTTCGTTTAGGTGTTAAAGGACTTAAATGTATTTCGAATAATGCAGGTGTAGACGATTTTGGATTAGGACTATTACTGCAAGGAAAGCAAATTGATAAAATGACCTCATCTTACGTTGGTGAAAATGATGAATTCGAACGCCAAATGTTATCAGGAGAACTAGAGGTTGAATTGATTCCGCAAGGAACGCTAGCCGAACGCTGTAGAGCTGCACAATCAGGTTTTCCAGCTGTGTATACACCTGCTGGATATGGGACCGAAGTTGCCGAAGGAAAAGAAACGCGAGAATTTGATGGTAAGATGTATGTGTTGGAATATGCGTTTAAAGCAGATTTTGCATTTGTAAAGGCATGGAAAGGAGACGAAGCAGGGAATCTTGTTTTTAAAGGAACCGCTCGTAATTTTAATCCCAATATGTGTGGCGCTGCAAAAATTACGGTTGCTGAGGTTGAAGAATTGGTTCCTGTTGGAAGTTTAGATCCAAATCAAATACACATTCCAGGAATATTTGTACAGCGTATCTTTCACGGAGAACGTTACGAAAAACGCATTGAACAACGAACAGTAAGACAAAGAGATTAATTATGTTAGATAAAAACGGAATAGCAAAACGTATTGCGAAAGAAGTACAGGACGGATACTATGTTAATCTTGGTATTGGCATTCCAACGCTTGTCGCTAATTATGTTCGAAATGATATTGAAGTTGAATTTCAAAGTGAAAATGGTGTTTTAGGAATGGGACCTTTTCCATTTGAGGGAGAAGAAGATGCGGATGTAATTAATGCAGGAAAACAAACGATAACAACATTGCCTGGCGCAAGTTTCTTTGATTCCTCTATGAGTTTTTCGATGATTCGAGGAAAGCATGTAGACCTTACGATTTTAGGAGCGATGGAAGTGGCAGAAAATGGAGATATAGCAAATTGGAAGATACCTGGTAAAATGGTAAAAGGGATGGGAGGTGCTATGGATCTCGTCGCTAGTGCAGAAAACATAATTGTTGCTATGATGCATACCAATAGAGCAGGAGCATCAAAACTCCTAAAACGATGCTCTTTACCTTTAACAGGTGTTGGTTGTGTTAAAAAGATCGTGACCAATCTTGCCGTTCTCGAAATAACTGAGCAAGGATTTAAATTATTGGAACGCGCTCCAGGTGTAACAGTTGATCAAATTAAAGAGGCTACTGAGGGACACTTGATTGTAGAAGGTGCTATTCCAGAAATGCAGATTTAAAACGTAAGCGAAAGACTGAAATAAGGCTATCCTAATCTGGATGGTCTTTTTTGTTTTTGGTACTTATTCGTAGGAAAATACGTCAAAACACCGGTGAAATGTTAAAATATTATGCATTTCATCGATTTATTATGTATTTTAACTGATAAATTAAAATTTAGTTTCATATTAGCATCACCAAATCGAAACAACCAAATTTACCAATTACACCTATTTATGATTTGCCCCAAATCTATCATAAATTTATAAATCGAATGCCTTTTTTTGCCCCAAATCTACCAAAACCTACACCTTCTGAAAACAAGTTTTTTGCCTCGTTTCAGAATACATTAAGATTGTTCAAAAATATCTTAGCCTTAACTAAAAAAATATTCATGCTATAACCCCTTTGGGATGGCATGAATAAGTTTTTTGGTATACGCTTTTTCTGGATTAGCATAGATGCGATCTGCATCGTTCATTTCTTCGATCTGACCTTTATTCATTACAACAAGTTGATCAGACATGTATTTGACAACGGCCAAATCATGAGATATAAATATGTAGGTAAATCCAAAATTGTCTTTGAGTTCATTCAATAAATTCAATACCTGTGCTTGAACAGAAATATCTAGGGCTGAAACCGATTCATCACAAATTATTAGCTGAGGTTCAACCGCAATAGTTCTCGCAATACCTATACGTTGTCGTTGGCCACCAGAAAATTCATGAGGATAACGATTAAAGTAGGATTGATCTAGACCAACTTTCTCAAGTAAGTCAAGTACTTTCGCTGTCCGTTCTTCTTTTGAATTACCAATGCCATGAACTTGCATGGGTTCCAAAATTGCATGCCCTACGGTCAATCTAGGATTTAATGATGCGTAAGGGTCCTGAAAAATAATTTGAATTTCTTTGCGAAGTTGTCTGATTTCAGATGCTTTAAGATGCGTAATGTCCTGTCCTTTATAAATGATTGTGCCAGCAGTGGCTTTATCCAATTGTAGTATGGCATTAGAGAGCGTTGACTTACCGCATCCCGATTCCCCTACAAGCCCTAAGGTTTCTCCGGGATATAATTTGAATGACACACGATCTACTGCTTTAAATGAACTTGCCTTTGAAAACCATCCTGATTTAGAAAAGAATTCTTTTTCAAGATTTTTGATCTCAAGTAGAGGCTTTTTGGCGTAAATATTTTTGTGCCTTTCGTTACGTTCACTAACACTAATAATTTCTGTTCTGTCTTTTTTTGTTACAAAGTCATCTATCGTGGGTAATATTTTTAATCGAGATTCCATCGAAGGGCGAGATTTTATTAACGCCTTTGTATAGAGCTCTTGAGGATTTAAAAATACATCCCGCACAAAACCTTCTTCTATAATTTTTCCTTTATACATAACCACGACACGATCGGCTATTTCTGAAACCAATGATAAGTCATGAGAAATGAATATAATACTCATGCCAGTGTCTTTTTGAAGTGACTTCAATAGCGCAATGATTTCTTTTTGAACGGTGACGTCTAATGCAGTTGTAGGTTCATCGGCAATTAAAACTTGAGGTTTACATGCAATTGCCATAGCAATCATAACACGTTGTTTTTGTCCGCCTGAAATTTCATGTGGAAAGGCATTATAGGCTCGCGATGGATCTGGAAGTTTGACTTTTTCAAATAGTGATATTGTTTCTTTGAAAGCTTCCTTTTTAGACATTTCTGTGTGTTGTAGGAGAATCTCTCTAACTTGTTTTCCGCATGACATTGATGGGTTCAACGAACTCATAGGTTCTTGGAAGATCATGGATATCGATTTGCCACGAATTGGTTGCAGTGATTTATTATCCATTTCACTTAATAGTTCACCATTGAATGAAATAGTTCCGCTATTAACTTTTGAAATTTTATTAGGTAATAGACCCATTATGGCTAGTGAAGATACAGACTTTCCAGAGCCAGATTCACCAACGATTCCTAGGATTTCATTAGCACTTAAATGAAATGAAATATTTGAAATTACTTCGTTCTCATTTCCTTCTGAAATAAATGCTATAGATAAATTATCTACTTGTAATAATTGGTTCTTCTCCATGATTAAATGTAATCAATTTTGATAATTATAAGAATAGTATAAAACTGAATTTCGAATTTTGATGAGGCTAATTATTCATATTATAATAATTGTAAGAAAATACGTGAATTATGTTACGGAAAAACCATAAATGTTAAGGATTTATTAAATTTTAAGATATTATCCTTGCGTATTTTTAGAAATTATATTTAACTTCAAACTGAATTTGTTTAGATTCTTTGACTATTTATACTAACCAATTTAATCCCGCTATTCTATGAAAATCAGACTAGGAGCGCTCCTTCTTCTTTTATTGAGCGCAAATTTTGCACTGTCTCAAGGCAGAACGCTTTGGCAAACTCAGAACATTGACAGAACAAAACAGGTCAAGGTAAGTAAAAGAGACCTTCCTAAAACACACACATTCACCCTCAATATTGACGGGTTGAAACAATTATTAAACAATGCACCGCAGCGTAATGCGATGTACAATGTAACTTCAGGATTGATACTTGAATTTCCAAATGATCAAGGAAAGTTTGAAGCATTCAAGATTGCTGAAGCACCAGTTCTTAATCCAGAACTACAAGAGCGTTATCCTGAGATCAGATCTTACGTTGGTCAAGGAATTGATGATCCAACAGCGATTATAAGATTTAGTGTTTCGCCATTAGGATTTCAAAGTATGCGTCTTTCGGCTACAATGCCTACTACATTTATAGAAGCATACACGCAAGACTTAACGCAGTACACGGTTTTTAAAAGAGCCGATAAGTTGAGTTATACAGGAGACTTTGAATGTAGTATGACAGAATCTTTAAATGAAACCTTAGATAATGGTAGTGGTTCTGTAGCGTATAGAAATGCTGATGATGGAATCCTTAGAACATATCGATTAGTTGTCTCTGCGACTGGAGAGTACACACAATACCATGGTGGAACTAAGGCCTTAGCATTAGCCGCTATTAATCAAACGATGACGCGTGTGAATGGTTTATTTGAAACAGATTTCAATGTGACCATGACCTTAATAGGAAATACTGATGACGTTATCTATACAAATCCAGGTAATGATCCGTACGGGAATACAACGAGTGGTTATAATTCTCAATTACAAAATACTTTAACTAGCGTTATTGGTGAGGCAAATTATGATATTGGTCACTTATTTGCCAATCTCCAAAATAATGGTAATGCTGGTTGTATAGGTTGTGTTTGTGTAAACGGTCAAAAAGGTAGTGGATGGACATCATTAACGATTCCTGAAGGAGATCCATTCGACGTGGATTATGTAGCGCACGAAATGGGTCATCAGTTTGGTGGAAATCATACATTTACTTTCAGTAATGAAGGTACTGGTGTACAAATGGAACCTGGAAGTGGATCCACAATCATGGGTTATGCTGGAATTACAGGTCCTACGGATGTGCAACAAAATAGTGATCCGTATTTTCATGCGGTATCAATACAACAGATAACGGATTATATTAAAACCACATCATGCCAAACTAATACAGCTACTGGTAACTCGGTACCAACTGTTGATGCGGGCTCTAATTATACGATTCCTCGCGGGACACCATTTGTTTTAGATGGTACAGCATCAGATGCAGATCCTGGAGACGTACTAACGTATTGTTGGGAGCAATTCAATAACGGGTCACCTGCAAATACTAACCCGAGTGTGAATAATACATCAGGTCCAGCATTTAGATCATTTAACCCAACAACAGACTCTAAACGCTATTTTCCAAGATTGCAAACCATTAAAACAGGAGCAACATCTTGGCAATGGGAAGCCGTTCCGAATGTATCAAGAAATATGACATTCAGACTAACGGTAAGAGATAACAGAGCTGGAGGAGCTACGAATAATAGCGATGACATGACGGTTTCGGTAACCGCAAATGCAGGGCCATTTGTTTTAAATTCTCCGAATACGAATGTAACGTGGAACGCAGGTACGCTGCAATCCGTAACATGGAATGTTGCAGGAACAACAGGTAATGGTGTAAATGCTGCTAATGTTGATATTTTCTTATCAACGGATGGAGGAGACACCTATCCAATTACATTAGCGACTGGAGTTCCAAATGATGGTTCACATGACATTGTTGTTCCTAATAACCAAGGAAATCAAAATAGAATAATGGTTAGAGGATCGAATAATATATTCTTCGATATTTCTAACACTAACTTTACAATTGGTGCACCTGTTGTTTGTAATGCTACAGTTCCAACTGGTTTAGCAGCTTCAAATGTAACCGATTCTCAAGCTACCCTAAGTTGGGATGCAGTACCAGGCGCAACATACGATTTAAGATATCGTGAAGTTGGAGCGCCATCATGGACAACCATTGCAGTAACTGGTATTTCTGAAACAGTGACTGGGCTTTCACCTCTAACAGATTATGAGGCTCAGGTACGTAGTAAATGTACTGGAGGATCCAATTCGGCATATAGTGCTTCTGTGAATTTTACAACTCCGGATGTACAATTGAATTACTGTGGTTCTCAGAGTACTAATGTGAATGATGAATATATTAGTCGTGTTCAGTTAAACACTATTGATAACAGCTCTGGAGCTCAATTTTATTCTGATTTTACAAATATTTCAACAACACTAACTAAAGATAGTCAGTATACGATTACGATTACACCAACATGGACTGGTACGGTTTATAACGAGTCCTATGCAGTGTGGATCGATTACAATAGAGATGGAGATTTTACAGACGCTGGAGAGCAAGTGTTTACACAAGGTAACACAACAGCCACTTCAGTAAGTGGAAGTTTCACTATTCCAACTAGTGCTGTTGAGAATTCAACCAGAATGCGTGTGTCTATGAAATATAACGCGTTGCCTGGTCCATGTGAAACATTTACTTATGGAGAAGTAGAAGATTATACAGTGATTATTGAAGGGAATGCTCCAGATACGGAAGCTCCTGTGATCACTTTGAATGGTGCATCTACAATAGATTTAAATGTTGGAGAGACGTATACAGAGTTAGGTGCTACGGCTACTGACAATGTAGATGGAAATCTCACAAGTTCTATCGTTATTGGAGGTGATGTTGTTAATACTGCAGTAGCTGGAACATATCTCGTAACGTATAACGTAAGTGATGCTGCCGGAAATGCTGCAACAGAAGTGGTTCGCACTGTAAATGTAATACCAGATACAACACCTCCTGTAATTACATTAATAGGAGCTGCAACTATCAATTTACAACAAGGAGATGCGTTTACCGATCCTGGTGCTACGGCTTCAGATAATATCGATGGGGATCTTACGTCAAGTATAGTAGTTGGCGGTGACACAGTAAACACAAATATTGTGGGGTCATACGTAATTACCTATAATGTTTCGGATAGCGCTGGAAATGCCGCAGTTCAAGTTACTAGAACCGTGAATGTGAACCCAGATACAACACCTCCAGTAATCACACTTATTGGAGCCTCTGTTATAAATCTAAACGTTGGTGAAGCTTATAACGAATTAGGCGCTACAGCTACCGACAATTTAGATGGTGATATTAGTGCTAATATTGTAATAACAGGCAGTGTAAATACAGCTGTTGCTGGAACATACTTCGTAAATTATAACGTGAGTGATTCGGCTGGTAACGCTGCTACTCAAGTTACAAGAACTGTAAACGTTCTTGCAGATACGACACCACCAGTTATTACATTAAATGGCGCTTCTTCGATAAACCTCAATGTTGGTGATACCTACACAGAGCAAGGCGCAACAGCCTTAGATAATCTTGATGGAGATATCACAGGATCCATTGTAATTGGTGGAGATACCGTGAATACTAATGCAGCTGGAGTTTATGTTGTTACTTATAATGTAAGTGATGCTGCAGGAAATGCTGCGACCGAAGTTACTAGAACAGTAACTGTAATTGCAGATACAACACCACCAGTTATTACTTTAATTGGGGCTTCAACTATAAACTTGTTAGTTGGTGACACTTATGTTGAACAAGGCGCTACTGCTACTGATAATATTGATGGAGATATTTCGTCTAGTATAGTCATTGGAGGATCTGTGAATACTAACGCAGCCGGTTCGTACCAAGTAACTTATGACGTAAGTGATGCTGCTGGAAATGCTGCAACCCAGGTTGTAAGAACTGTGAATGTTTCAGAACCTACTTCTGGATGCTCAGGTGGAATTAATTCGTTCCCATATTCAGAAGGCTTCGAAAATACATTAGGTGGTTGGACACAATCTACAAACGATGATATAAATTGGACAGTTGATGCAAATGGAACACCTTCTAACGGAACAGGACCATCTAGTGCAACGCAAGGTTCATTCTATATTTATGTAGAAGCTTCAGGAAATGGAACAGGATACCCTAATAAAAGAGCAATATTGAATTCACCTTGTTTTGACCTTTCAGGATTAACACAAGCAACCTTTAGCTTTAAATACCATCAGTTTGGTTCATCTAATATGGGAAGCATTGATCTAGAAATTAGTGATGATGATGGTGCAAGCTGGGTTTCAATCTGGAATAGTACTGGAAACAAAGGAAATCAATGGTTAACTGCTAATGTAAGTCTTGATGCTTATGTTGGTGGTGGTGTACAGTTACGATTTAATCGATTAACTGGTAGCACATGGCAAGCTGATATCGCCATTGATGACGTCAGTTTGATTGATGGAGAAGTTGTAGTTAATGGATGTTCAGGAGGCATTACCTCTTATCCATATTCTGAAGGATTTGAAAATACTTTAGGAGGTTGGACGCAGTCTACTAGCGATGATATTAACTGGACAGTTGATGCAAACGGTACACCATCTAATGGTACAGGACCATCTAGTGCTATTCAAGGTTCGTTCTACATTTATGTGGAAGCATCTGGAAACGGTACTGGTTATCCTAACAGACAAGCGATTATCAATTCGCCATGTTTTGATCTAACAAATGCAACTTCAGCTAATTTCAGTTTTAATTATCATCAATTTGGATCCAATAACATGGGAACTATTGATCTTGAAGCAAGTAACGATGATGGTGCTTCATGGGTTAGCATTTGGAATAGCTCAGGAAATCTTGGAAATTCTTGGCAATCAGCTAATGTCGATCTTTCAAGTTATACAGGTGGAAGTGTACAGTTAAGATTTAATAGAATAACTGGAGGTACTTGGCAAGCTGATATAGCGATTGATAATATCAATTTATCTGTAGGAACTGCAAAAGGTGAGACATCAAGAGAAGTGGTTATTGAGGAAAAGAAAGATATAATTGTATATCCAAACCCAGTTAGAGGAAATGTACTCAATATCAAATCACCATTCTCTAGAGTTACTTATGAGATCTATAATTCTGTTGGCCAACTCGTTGGTCGAGGAGAAGTTAAAAACAATAAGATTGACATAAGTCGATTGGATAGTGCACTTTATCAGATTCAATTTACATCAGAAGAAGGCACAATGATCAAACGATTTATGAAGCAATAATAGAACATAATTGAAATAAAAAAGTCCAGACAAATAATCTGGACTTTTTTTATACATGAATAATATCATTCTCATCGAGCAGATCTTCACCTCTTAGTCTGAGAAAGATTTGTGCTACAGCGATCGTATCTTTTTCACAATAGGTTATTATTCTATCAATAGATTTATCGTGATAATATACCTTATAAACATCACTACCATCAATATCATCTTTTGGTGATGGAATACCTAAAACATTAGTTAGTAATTTCAATGAGGTAAACGTTTTATAATCACCAAACTTCCAAAGCTCTAGGGTGTCAAGATGCGGAACTTCCCATGGCTTTTTACCAAACAAATTCAATTTGTATGGTAATTCTATGCTATGAATGATCATGCGTCTTGCGATGTAAGGAAAATCAAATTCTTTTCCATTGTGCGCGCAGAGCAAATGGTTGTTAGAGCTGAAATGGGTAATCACTAAATTTTTAAAATCTTTTAAAATAGTGATTTCATCACCATAAAAAGAGGTTACGCGAAAACGCCTAATATTACCGTCGAGTTTAAAGAATCCTACAGAAATACAAATGATCTTACCGAATTCAGCCCAGATACCAGCACGATCGTAAAATTCTTCTGCACTATACTCATCACGTCTTTGGTATCTCGATTTGATCTCCCATAAGTCTTGTTTGATCTCATCAAGTTCTGTAAAAGTCTCTGTTTCTGGAACAGTCTCTATATCTAAAAATAGAATATTTTCTATATATAATTTCGAAATCATGACCCTATTTATTTTAAGTTCGACATGTTAATTGCTTATTGATTATGCTGTTCTAGCATCTTGTAGCCTTCTTCAATATACAAAGAAATATCATCAGTAAAGGTTTTAGTACCAATATCTGGAGATTTTTGATGTCCGAGTCGGATGATCATCACGTTATCTTCAGGCTGTACAAACACATACTGACCCAAATGGCCTCGCATCATAAAGAATTGCTTTCCGATGTGGTTTTTCAACCAAAACCCATACCCATATTCAGGACTTTCAGGAAATCTCGGAACTATAGATTTAGCCACAAATGCTGAATCTAGTATTTGCTTGCCATTCCACTTACCGTAATCCTTGTAGAGTTTTCCAAAGCGTGCAAAGTCTTTAGCATTACTCGCAATACAACAATACGCTTTTACTAGATCATGGTCTTCACTATCTACTTGCCATAAGGTTGAATTTTCAGCCCCAAGAGGTTTCCAAAAACTTTCTTCGAAGTAGTCATATAACTTTTTACCTGTCGCTTTTTCGATAACCATTGCTAACATTTGTGTATCACCACTAGCGTATTTGAAGCCTTGTCCAGGTTCGTTTACCACCTCTAGACCATTAATTACTTTTGCTAAATCATCATCAAAATAAGCACGAGTTGTAATTGATAGAGGTGAATAATAGGCCTCATCCCAATTTGTCCCAGATGCCATAGAGGAGAGGTCACCAACTGTCATTTTAGATGCTAGCCCTTCGCAAAATTCTGGAAGAAAATCACAAACAGGTTGATCTAAGCTTTCTATATAACCATCCATGATTGCCTTGCCCATCAAACCTGAAACGTAGCTTTTAGCCATTGAGAACGAATTTGATTTAGAGTTGGCATCAAATTCGTCGTAGTACGCTTCGAACCATACACTATCGTTTTTGATAATAACATAGGCGATTGTACCCCAATCGTTATTGGCTTTATCCAGACGATCGGTGACATTTGCTTTATTATAATCGACATGTATTGGCCATTGTTGCGGTGCGTTCGACGCTTCTATAGCCTGGTTATCAAACTCTTTGTAATCCTCTAAAAAAGCTGTTGTATGTCCTTTTAAGTAAATAGTACGCACAGCCTTAAGTAGATAATCGGTATCAGTGACATATAGTAATAGAATAATAAGACCAAAAAAGATGATCAAAAATTTTAGAGTTTTTTTCAAGAATTTCATCGCCTTAAGCTTGTTGTTTATGTTGTCGTTTTTTGAGTTTTTCTTTGTAAAAACCTTTATCTGCAATATATAGTGTTTTATTAAAACTAGCGACTACCTTGTCATTCTTATCTACCAGATGCATTGTTTTTTCAAGCGTAACTTCTTTATAAGTAAGTACATCTTCTTTTAATTTGGAAATTTCATCTTTCGAAAATTCGAATTTACCAAAAATTTGATCTTTTGCTGGTCGACGGTAGGTCGCTTCTACGGCTTTGTCCCAAACAACATAATCATTTCCTAAAATTTGTATGAGCATGATCATGTAAATTGGATCAGTAGCTGAAAGCATACTACCACCAAAAATGCTACCTGCATAATTTCGATTTTTCCAGTTCAATTTTAAGGTAATAACGACTTTATGTAGATCTTCACTAACCTCGATAATTTTTGCCGTTGTTCTCCTGTACATTGGAGACCAATTAAATCCGTACTTATAAATGGTAGCAGGCTTCACAAATCGTGTTAAAAATTCAGTGGCTGTCTTATACATTAAAATAAAGTTTGCTGTTTATATGGACTTTCATGTTCTAACAACCATTGTTTGCGCGATAATCCGCCAGCATAACCTGTGAGGCTACCGTCACTTCCAATTACACGATGACAAGGAATGACGATCCATAATGGATTTTTACCATTCGCATTGGCTACAGCTCGAATGGCTTTTTCATCTCCTAGCCTTCTAGAAAGGTCTAAATACGATACAGTCTTACCATAAGGTATTTGAGCAAGTTCTTGCCATACGGATTTTTGAAAAGCGGTTCCATTTGGATTTAATTTAAGATCAAAATGAGACCGTTCACCTTGAAAATATTCTTTGAGCTGAATGGCACAGTCTTCAAGTATTGTGGGGATAATGTCAGTTTCTATTTCTTCAGAATTTAAAATTGTAATTTCCGAGATACCATCATCATCTCCTACGATTTTGGCAAATCCGAGCGGTGTTTCTAGGATACAATTCTCCATTATTCTTTAGAATCATCAAATGAATCTTCATCGAGAATACCTAATTTCTTGGCACGTGTTTCCCAACTTTTTCGTGCGAGGTATTGAAGGTCTGAGACATTATCACTTTCATCCATGATTTCCATTCCTAACAGAGTTTCAATAACATCTTCCATCGTCACCAGTCCGCTTACAGAACCATATTCATCAACTACTAAGGCCATATGATTACGACTCTCAACTAGTTTTTCAAATAGTTTAGGTATCGGAAGATTTCTACTAACAACAATAATGTGGCGTTTGAGTTCAGCTAGTTTTCGAGATCCATTGTCTAGCGCCATTTCCTTAAAGACTTCATCTTTAAGGACAAGTCCTTTTATATTATCTGGATCTTCGCTGTATATTGGAATACGGGAAAAGCGAAGGTTCATATTTTTATTGAAGAAATCTTCTACGGTTGTATTTTCATCTTCAGCTTTCATTACCGTTCTAGGTGTCATAACGTCTTTGGCGAAGACTTCCTTAAAGGTCAACAGATTTTTTATGATTTTACTTTCATTTTCCTGAAAAACACCTTCTTCCTGTGCCATATCGGCCATTACGAGGAACCCTTCTCTACTTAATACACTGCCATGACCTTTGCCGCCAATCAGTTTAGTAGTGAGTTGTAGAACCCATAAAATTCCTGTCCATTTAAGTGGAAATATTAAAATATTTAGGGTACGTGTAGTAAAATTTGCCAATTGTTTCCAGTAAGTAGCTCCTATAGTCTTTGGAATGATCTCAGACGCTACTAAAATTAAAATGGTCATAATCGTAGACACGACACCTACCATTAGATCTTCGGTAAATTGTACGCCGAAAATAGTATGCGCTTTGCTACCATATAATTCTACATAGGCTGCTTTTGCCTGAACACCTACCAGAATCGCACCAACTGTATGTGCTATTGTATTTAAAGTAAGGATTGCAATTAACGGACGGTCTACATCTTTTTTTAAAGCTTCAAGATCATCGGCATAAGCTTTGCCCTCGCTTTTCTTTAAATTCAAAAATGTAGGTGTGACACTTAAAAGAACGGCCTCCAAAATTGAACATAAGAATGAAAAGAAGATCGATATTATAGCGTAAAAAATAAGTAAAGCCATCAAATAATATTATTTAATGGCTAATTTATTGAATATTATAGAATATTCTTTTGATTGACTTAGTTTAATTACGCATTGCTCGCTTCGCTTCACGTTCTACGCGTTTAAGTTCACGCTTAGCACGTGCCAATTCACGCTCGGCTTTTTCTAATTCGCGGGTAACATTAGTTTGTCCATACCTCGATGATTTACCTGAAATTTCAGCTTTTAGAGTTTCGCCTAAATCTTTGATTTTATTGTATAACTTAGAATTTGATGCATTACGATCTAGATAAATTCTTAAATGTCCCATGGTTAATTTACATTCAAAGATTTCGTCTCCATTTGCAGAAGTAGTCCAAACATAAGAACTGCCAGAGATTTTTAAATTATCTTCACCCAAGTTGTTTCGAAGAAATTCTTCCAGCTTACCATTCTTTGACGCATCAAAACTCGCACGAAATTTATAATAGTCATTGGTGTTTTTAATAGATACCGAGCTGTTTGATTTGTAGTCATTATCGTTGTCCACTGATATGGAGTATGATGTTCCTGAAGTTGTTTTAGGTGGCTCAGGAGTTGCTGGTGGTTCTGGTGTGCCTTGGGCATTAAGATTTAATAATCCGAAAGTAATTACCAGTACGGTAATAAAAATTGAGCGCATTGACATTTGACTGTTGTTTAATTTAAAAGTTTTCATAATGATTCGTTTTTAATGATTGTACAGGACAAATGTAGTTGGAGAAAACCGTGTAAAAAAGGAAATGCCAGGCGTTAACCCAGCATTAACCATAAGCTTAATTCCTATTAACTTACCTTGAATTCTAGGCCAACGTTTCTTTTGCTTTCAATAGAAATTGAAGGATCATGTTGAAAGTATTTTCGAAGCCTACTTATAAAAACATCCATACTACGTCCGGAAAAGAAATCGTCATTTTCCCAAACTGCAGTTAGTACTTCTTCGCGTTTTAGAAGTTGATTCTTATGATTAACTAAAAATAGAATCAACTCCGCTTCTTTTTGTGTCAGCTGTTTGGTGTAATCTTGGCAGTTCAATACTAATCGTTTTGTATCGAAAGTATAAGTGCTAATCGACAAAACTTCGGTTTGTTGAATTGTTTTAAAAGAGCGTTCTGCGCGGCGAATGATATTGTTTAAACGCAGCACTAATTCGTCGGCTTCAAAGGGTTTCACGATATAGTCGTCAGCTCCTAGTTTTAGTCCTTTGATTTTATCTTCTTTAAGCTTTCTTGCAGTTAAAAAGATGAAAGGGCATTCAGGATTAACATCGATTATGTTTTCAGCAAGCGTAAATCCATCCATTTTAGGCATCATAACATCAAAAACACAGATATCGTAGGATTGCGCTTTAAAATAGTCTAATGCTTCTGCACCGTCTTTGGCCCAGGTAATTTCAAAACCAGATATTTCTAAATATTGTTTTAGAATATTACCAAAATCAAGATCATCTTCTGCTAAAAGAATAGTTTTCATTGCGTTTTAATTTAATGGTAACTTCAGGATAAATGTGGTTCCTTCTGAAGGTAAACTTTTTACCTCAATTGTGCCAAGATGCGCTTTAACGATTTCAGTTGTATAATACAATCCCAGACCTAAACCTTTTACATCATGTATTTCTTTATGACCAGCACGATAGAATTTTTCAAAGATTTGTTTTTTATCTTTTTGAGAAATCCCAATGCCGTTGTCACTAATTGTTATTCGTAGTTGTTCTTCGAATTGAATCTTACAGTTGATATGCAGATCTTCACCAGAATATTTTACAGCATTATCAAGAATATTTAAAAGTGCAGTGGTCATATAAAAACGGTCTAATTCAATGTGCTTTTGATCACCTTCATATGCTCGGTTTAGTTGAACAGATTTTGATTTTACTGAAAGTAAAAAGTCATCAAAAACAGTATCAAAATATACACGCGGATTTACGGATTCCTTATTTAAATTAATGTCTTGATATCCAACGCTATTTGATAATACTTGATCTATTAAATTCTGAAGTCTCGTATTTTGCCGCTCTATGGTACCAATGGTGTTATTGATCATCTCAGGTTTTGCAAGCACATCTTTAGTCTTCAGCATTTTTGTAGCTAGAGTAAGGGTCGCTAAAGGGGTTTTGAGTTCGTGAGTTATATTATTGACAAAGTCTGTTTTTATATCAGCGATCTTTTTTTGTAAGACGAGACTTTTAATGGAGAAATACAGTAATCCTATTACAACCGAAAAGATGATTAGTGAAAGAAGTAGAAGCCCCATCATTTCTTTGATTACAACACTTCGCCATCCTTGTAAATCCATGATATCGCGCGTTTTAAACGCGAGGTAAAATTCTATATCTTTTTGTTCTCCGTTTATTGTTCGGCTTGAGGTATGATCGGTTTGCCATAAGGTGGTACTCAATCCAATAGCCTTATCATTATCAATAGCATTACCTAGAATGATATTTTTAGGCGTTTTATAAAAATCAAAAATGGTATCACTTTGAGTTGAATCTTCTAATACTATTGCCAAAACTTTTTTCTGAAACTTTATCTCGTAAGGAATGTTCAGTTTTTTAAGTTCGTTTTGATATTCGGCCTTATAGGGACCATTAATCGAATCGATCACAAATTGTAAGCCTTTCAGAATATCTGCTTTAGTTGCTTGTTGTACTTTATAATCAGCGATCTTATTTAAAAAATGATCTTGCCATATGTCGGATAAGGAATCTAATACAGGAGAAAAGTCATCAATTTGAGAAACCGATCGTCTCATCTCATTGATAAATGCATCCTTCTTCAGCTTGTAAGTATTGTTTATGAGATACCCTTGAATTATGGATAAGGCAATTAATCCAAATATAGCAGCAGCAATTAAGAGTTTAATTTTTTTCTTCAATGGTGGCGAATTCCTTATAAAGTTACTTATCCTTTTGATTAACAGAGCATATTGCGCTAACAATATGCCCTATTTTTATGTGTAATTGATTGATGATATCACAAATCTATGCGGACATTCTTAAAAATCCATAAAAAAGTTGAAGGTTAACCTTGCATTAACCTTCAATATGTGAATAGGTATAGTGATTTTTAGAAGAGTAGTTTCATCACATCTTTCGCGAAATAGCTTGCAATGAGGTCTGCGCCAGCACGTTTGATGGCTGTGATCTGCTCTAACATTACGGCATCATGATCTAGCCAGCCTTTT
Organism: Psychroserpens sp.; assembly: GCA_017643165.1. Taxonomy (GTDB): domain Bacteria; phylum Bacteroidota; class Bacteroidia; order Flavobacteriales; family Flavobacteriaceae; genus Psychroserpens. The sequence continues at coordinate 284,890 of JAEPNY010000001.1, forward strand.
TCAGCGGCAGCTTTTAACATAGCATACTCGCCAGAGACTTGATACACTGCAATAGGAACATCTACAACATTTTTAATGTCTCGAACGATATCCAAATAACATAATCCTGGCTTGACCATTACAATGTCGGCACCTTCGTCGATATCCATTTCCGTTTCTTTGATGGCTTCCATTCTATTGGCGAAATCCATCTGATAGGTTTTTTTATCCTTAGGAATATCTTTAATATCGGCTGGAGCAGAATCTAATGCATCTCGAAATGGACCATAAAAGGCAGAGGCATACTTAGCCGAATAACTCATAATTCCGGTATCGATAAATCCATGCTGGTCTAATCCTTCACGTATCCCTAATATACGCCCATCCATCATATCACTAGGCGCTACAAAATCGGCACCAGCTTTGGCATGTGAGACGCTCATTTCAGCAAGAACATTTACAGTCTCGTCATTGATGATCTTTCCATCTGCAATTATACCATCATGGCCATATGAAGAAAATGGATCTAGAGCGACATCGGTCATGACCAGCATATCCGGACACGTATTCTTAACGGTTTTAATAGCACGCTGCATCAATCCATCAGGATTTAAAGCTTCAGTTCCTTTATTGTCCTTTAAATTGTCTGGAACTTTTACAAAAAGTAAAACCGATCTTAATCCAAGATCCCACAACGTTTTAACCTCATTTTCAAGAAGATCTAAACTATAGCGATAATAGTTAGGCATTGAAGCGATTTCTTCTTTAACGCCAGTTCCTTCCACGACAAACAATGGTACTAGAAAATCATTTGGAGAAATGGTGGTTTCTCTAACTAGTCCTCTAATTGCTTCATTGGTTCTTAATCTTCGGTTTCTTCGGATGGGATACATTTTAAAATTTATTAGGATTAGTTATTAACCCAATCTATTGGGTTTTTCAATACGTTTAATAATCGTTCTTCTTCGCTTCCTTCCTCAGGATGATGGTCATATACCCATTGTACATGAGGAGGTAAACTCATCAAGATACTTTCGATCCGTCCATTTGTTTTGAGTCCGAAAAGCGTGCCTTTATCATGAACCAAATTGAACTCTACATAGCGTCCACGTCTGATCTCTTGCCAGTTTCTATTTTCAGAAGTGTACGTGAGATCTTTACGACGTTCAACAATTGGTACATAAGCATCTAGAAAACTATCACCAACTTCCGTGACGAAATCATACCAGTTTTGCATGGTCATTTCATCAGTTTTCTTACAATAATCAAAGAATAAACCGCCAATACCACGAGCTTCGCCTCGATGCGAATTATAGAAATATTCATCACATCGGGCCTTGTATTTAGGGTAGAATTCTTGGTGATGCCTATCACATGCTGATTTACAAACCTCATGGAAATGCTTTGCATCTTCATTAAATAGGTAATATGGTGTAAGATCTTGTCCACCACCAAACCACTGATCTACGATATTACCCTCTTGGTCGTACATTTCAAAATAGCGCCAATTGGCATGAACTGTAGGAGTCATTGGGTTTTTCGGATGCAATACCAAGCTTAATCCACAGGCAAAGAAATCAGCATCTTCAACCCCAAAATAGGTTTGCATTGAATCGGGTAACTTACCATGAACCCCAGAGATATTGACACCTCCTTTTTCGAATACGGCTCCGTTTTCGATTACTCTGGTACGACCACCTCCACCTTCAGTGCGTTTCCAAATATCCTCTTGAAATTTAGCCTTGCCATCAATAGCCTCTAATTTAGAGGTAATGCGATCTTGTAAGTCGTGTATATATTTAAAAAATGGGTCTTTCAATGTTTGTCTTTATAACGTTCATATAATTCCATATCTAAAGGTGATTCGCCTGGAGGCGTATAGGACCCTATCAATGTTTTTTGCCAAATATATCCACAATTGGTTGCTACTTTAATACTTCCATGGTTATCCTTATGCGAGATAATCTGTAATATGTCCAGACCTAAATCATTTAATGCGTGATTCGTTAATAAATCGATGGCTTTTGATATCAATCCTTTTCCTTCGTAACGGTAATCAACACAATATGCAAATTCACCTTGTCTAACGCTCCAATCAAGCTCTTTTAAAATCACTAAGCCAACGAGTTGGCGGCTTTCTGAATGCTTAATTGTAAACACATAGATTTCGTTCTTAACATTCGCTTTTATCTTGTTTTGAACATATAATTCTGATAAGGTCGGATTTAAATTTTCAGAAAGTGTTATTGGAAAATAACGTTTTAAGCGTTCCGTATTTGTAACGGCAAAATCACAAAGTTTCCAAGCGTCTCCTTCGTGTAAAAGATTAATTTCAAAACCGTTAAACGCTGCGATCATATCACTTGAATATTTGAGCCACCAATTTTTTGTTCAGTCTGCAATAATTTAACAGTAGAAGTTGTTGCCGCTGTCACACTAAATGGGAGCACCAAAACCCATCCAAGTATTGGGATTAAAGTAAATAGGATAAAAATAATTCCGTTTCCGATCGCGATTCCGCGATATCTGCCAACAAAACGAACACTGTCTCTATATTTGAAGTGTCGCTCAAGCGTATAATCCATATTACCAAACCCAGCATAATAGGCTTGAACCAAGAACAAAAGCGCGAATGAAAATATATTGACGACTGGAATGAACTTGAGCAACAATATAGGAATCGAAACCAATAGTTCTTTTACAAGGTTTCGCATGTTGATACGAATACCACGCCAGAGCTGTTCTTGAAAACTCGTTTTATTAGCAAGAATTCTTGGAACGCCTGTTAAATGTGCCTCTATTTTTTCTGAAACCGGACTCATAAATGGCGCAGATAAGGCCAATATGATATGTTTATAAACTATAATTCCCAAGGCCAAAACTACGATCGCGCCAATAAAAGTAGATATTGAAGTAAAGGTTTCTTTGCCCCAATCCCATATCCATATTTGAGCGATAAAGCGCCCTATATTATCAGAGAAACCATAAGCGGCAACGAAAATAAGTGTTGCTGTAATAATGCTAATAGCAATTGGAATGAAAAAGTACTTCCAAAGTTTTAGTTTAGAAATTAAATTTAGAGTTCCTGAATAGGCCTCCATACCACTAATGATATGTCGTATCATTTGTTAGATTTTTGCTAAGCCTTATATTCCTTCACAGCATCAATAAATGCTTGTGCATTTTCTAATGGAATATCTGGCAAGATTCCGTGACCTAAATTTACAATATATTTATCCTTTCCGAAGGCATTAATCATGTCATGTACCATTCGCTTTATTTCTGAAGGTGGTGAATACAACCGCGTAGGATCAAAATTACCTTGTAAGGTGATATTTCCTCCAGTTAGATAACGTGCATTTTTTGGTGAACATGTCCAATCTACACCTAGAGCAGAAGCACCAGATTTGGACATAACATCTAAGGCGAACCAACAACCTTTTCCGAAGGCAATTACAGGAGCTTCATCTTTCAATGCATCAATAATTTGTTGGATATATTGCCATGAGAATTCTTGATAATCTGCTGGCGAAAGCATGCCTCCCCAAGAGTCAAATACTTGGACAGCATTACATCCAGCTTTTACCTTTTCCTTAAGATAAGCAATAGTGGTATCTGTAATTTTTTGCAGTAAGGCGTGTGCTGCAACAGGTTTTGTAAAACAGAATTTCTTTGCTTTATCAAAGTTTTTACTGCCTTGGCCTTGCACACAATAGCATAAGATGGTCCAAGGTGATCCAGCAAAACCTATTAAAGGAATTTCATCATTAAGTTTTTCTTTGGTCATCTTGATGGCATCGAACACATAACCTAACGTTTCGTTTACATCAGGAACAATGACTTCGTCGACGTCTTTTTGTGACCTAACAGGATTTGGTAAATAGGGTCCAAAATTGGGTTTCATTTGAACCTCAATATTCATGGCTTGAGGAATGACTAAGATATCACTGAATAAGATAGCGGCATCCATGCCGTAACGTCGAATAGGTTGCACAGTTATTTCACTCGCTAATTCAGGCGTTTGACATCGCGTAAAGAAATCATACTTTGCTTTGATCGCCATAAATTCAGGGAGATAACGTCCTGCCTGACGCATCATCCAAACAGGTGGACGCTCGACAGTTTCTCCTTTTAAAGCTCTTAAGAATAAATCGTTTTTAATCATGGATCATTTGTTCAATCAGGAATTAGAGGTTCACATAATGTAAATTCACTAACTCTATTACACTTTCAACAGTTGGGATCTTGGCTACCCTAACATCCTTGAAATGTTTACGCGCTTCTTTTGCAGTCGTTTCGCCTATGCAAAATGCAATGATATCAGCATCGTTTTCTTGCTTGAAACTTTGTACAGTTGATGGACTGAAAAACATAACACCTTCAGTAGTGTTATTTATTTTAACAGCATCAAATTTGGTTTCATAAGCCATAACCTCAGATACCTTGATGTCATTTGAATTCAAGATATTTGGTAATTCTTCTAAACGGATATCACTACAGAAGTACGTTACTTCAGATCCAGGGATTTCTTTGGCTAAATATTCAGCTAACTTTTTGGAATTAGCTTCGCTATGGGTTACAGTCCCAATCTTTTGGGTTACTAGTCGTTTGGTACGTCGGCCCACGCAATAGATGTCTTCAAACTGAAGGTCTTCCTTCGAGAAATTCATCAGTAAGGCTTCAACAGCATTTTTACTTGTGATGATTACACGCTTCGGCATAGGTTTTAAAACTTGATTCGATATACGATTCAAGCTAATCTTAACAAAGTCTGAACTTTCTGATACTACTTGATCATGAAATAGTTGTTTCTGATCTTGTGACAAGGTTTTGGTTGAATAGATATTGACACTTTTTGAACGCTCTTTTAGGTCATCCATTAGTCGTCTTCCACCACGTTCAATAATAAAATTTGCACAGGTTTCTGCAAGATCACTATGTTTACCTAATGGTGCCGAACGTTTTACTTCAATTTTTTTACTGCCATCTAGGCTTAAAAGTATACCATGTAAATGCACTTCATCATTATTAATATATGCGAGTGCTCCTATAGGTGCAGAGCAGCCACCTTCTAATACATTTAGAAACTTGCGTTCAACCGTTGTACGAATTTCGGTTTCTTCGTGATTGATCTCAGCACACGCAGCTAAGGTTTCTTCATCATGTTCCAAAGCCGTGATCATAATAGCACCTTGAGCAGGCGCTGGAACCATCCAATCTAAGTTAATAGTATGTTCAGGTCTTAGTCCGATACGACCTAATCCGGCTGCAGCAAAAATAGCAGCGTTCCAATTGTTATCTTCTAATTTTTGTAATCGCGAATTGACATTTCCTCTGAGATCAACTAAGGTATGAGAGGGATAACGATTGAGCCATTGTGCGCGACGGCGCAGACTTCCCGTTGCAATTATAGCGTTTGGTTGAGAAAGAAATTCTTCATTTTTCTTAAATACCAGACAATCTCTTACATTTCCACGTTTTAAAACCGCAGCTTGTACGATACCTTTGGGTAAGAGCGTTGGAACATCTTTTAACGAATGAACCGCAATATCAATCTCTTCATTAAGCATGGCGATATCTAATGTCTTTGTAAAAACGCCTGTAATTCCCAATTCATAAATTGGTTTATTTAAAACAAGATCACCTGTAGATTTAACAGGAACTAATTCTGTGTTATACCCTAAATGTTCGAGTTGAGTTTGTACGGTTTTGGCTTGCCATAGCGCTAATTCGCTATCACGTGTTCCAATTCTAATGATTTTAGACATTGTCTGTAGTGGCTTCTAACTGAAACACTTTTTTAATGAGTTCAAGACTATCATCTGTAGAAACATCATCTTCTTTGAGATGATGTGCAAAATGATTCGTGATCTTTTGAATAATATTTTTACTGATTAGTTCGGCCTGTGCTTCGTTAAAATCTGACATCTTTTTACGTTGCGTTTCTAATTCAGCAGAAGCGAAGTCCGCTAATTTATGTTTAAGCGCTTTTATCGTAGGTGCAAATTTTCGCGTAGACAACCACGCATTAAATTCAGATTTGACCTCATCAATAATTTGTTCTGCTAATGGGATATGTTGTTTTCTGCGTTCTAAAGTATCATCAGTGATCTTTGCAAGATCGTCCATGTGAACTAGGGTAACGTTTTCTAAATCTGTTACATCAACATCAACGTTTTTAGGGATAGACAGGTCTAAAATTAACAAAGGTGATATTGTTTGGATACAGTGCTTATCAACGGTTGGGTTTTGTGCTCCAGTGGCTACAATAAGAATATCTGATTGGTTGATCTCTTCTTGTAAATTCGCATAATCTTTGACAATCAAATTAAATTTACCGGCAATGGCCTCAGCTTTATCTTTGGTCCTGTTGATAAGCGTAATGTGCTCATTTTTTGTATGCTTCACCAGGTTTTCGCATGTATTTCGACCTATTTTACCCGTTCCGAAAAGCAAAATATTCTTTTCAGATATTTCTTGAATCGTATTCATGATATACTGAACGGAGGCAAAGGAGACTGAGGTTGCACCAGAGGATATTTCGGTTTCAGTCTTAATGCGTTTAGAGGCCTGAATAACTGCATTCACTAAACGTTCTAAAAAGGGATTCAATAAGCCGTGAGCTTTTGATAATCGTGCACTTACCTTTATTTGTGAGATGATTTCGAAATCACCAAGTATTTGACTATCCAGACCAGACCCTACCTTGAACATATGAGAAATCGCATCACGATTTTTGTAGATATATGCAACTTCCTGGAATTCTTCAACTGTCCCTTTCGTGTTGTCGCATAGCAATTGAATAAGCTGATAAGGATGCTCAGCAAAACCATAGATTTCTGTACGATTACAAGTAGATGTCACCACAAGGCTTTCAATGCTATTAGTTTTAGCTTGTTCCAATACTGCAAGTTTCGCCGGTTCATCTAAACTAAAATGACCGCGCACTTCAGCATCAGCCTTTTTATAGCTTAAACCAATAGCGTAAAATGTAGTGCCTTTCGACATTGTGTAGTGCTCCATACCTGATTTGGAAAATTACGATAGCAAATGTAAAACGAATGAATGATAAAAAACAACGCTAGAAGAACTTTAAGTATCGTTATCCGTTTTTTAGGAAAATTTTAGAAAATACTATGACAAATGTCATATTTTTGCAGTGAATACAAGTGTTTAAACCTTATTTGTTTAGAATGAATCTAAATAACAACAAAAATATTTCTGATTTTTCAGATTCAAAAAATATCGCTAGAGGTTCTTTTGATGAGACACGACTGGATGATGGATTTTATGTGCTATGTTATCAAAACAATGAAAATGAAGTTCAAGTGGTTGAACGTGAGATTGATAGTCGGTTTATTCAATTCCATTTTTGTATTAAAGGATCAAGTGATTTTATTTTTAATAATGGCAACTACCGATTACGAATAGAAGAGGAGAACTCGCTTTTACTTTACAATCCACAACGCGATCTACCAATTCATTTAGATGTGCATCCAAATTCTTGGTTGGTGTCAATATTGGTCTCTATCAAAAAGTTTCACGGATTGTTTTCTCAAGAGGCCGATTATATCACGTTTTTAAGTGAAGACAATAAAGACAAGAAATATTATCAAGACGGAAAAATTTCTCCGTCAATGGCCATTGCGTTAAATCAAATTATTAACTACAATTTAAATAACTCTATCAAGTCGCTATATTTCAGAGGAAAAGCGTTAGAATTATTGAGCCTTTATTTTAATAGAAGTGAAGATGCCGATATTGAACAATGTCCGTTCTTGGTAGATGAGACTAATGTCATAAAGATTAGGAAGGCGAAGGACATTATGATTTCGAGAATGGCAGAACCACCTACCTTACAAGAATTATCAGATGAGATTGGGCTTAGTTTAAAAAAGCTCAAAGAAGGATTTAAGCAGATCTATGGAGATTCAGTATTTAGTTTTTTATTTGATTATAAAATGGAAGTTGCACGTAAATTGCTTGAATCTGGAGAACATAATGTTAATGAAGTTGGTCTTAAAGTAGGTTACAGTACTTCGAGTCATTTTATTTCAGCATTTAAGAAAAAATATGGCACAACACCAAAAAAATATTTAATGGCTTTAGGTTAAGCTTCATGATTAATTAGCCTAGACTTAATAATAACTATCGTATTTTTGCAAAAACTTAATTTACACATTATGAAACAGCTACTCACAATTTGCCTCACTTTATTTGTCACGTTTACAATTTCGGCACAAACGCATAAAGAAACAATCACTAAAGAAGCTCAAACGTATTACGATTACATGACCAATCAAAATTTTGATGGTGTTTTGGACTACATGTATCCAAAAGTATTCGATATGGCGCCAAGAGAGCAAATGAAAATGGGCATGCAGCAGATGTTTAACTCACCTGATATGAAGATTGAGTTTTTAAACAATGATGTTACTAATGTTAGCGACGAAAAGGAGGTAGATGGTGTAACTTATGCAGCTGTGTATTACAATAGTAAAATGCGTATGACATTTTTGTCTGAATTAGAAAAGTCTGACGAAGACAAATCGACTTTTATTCAGTTTATGAAAGGCACTATGGCTTCGCAGTTTGGCGAGGAAAACGTACAAGCAGATGTCGAAACCATGTCTTTAGTTATAAACATGGACGCGACCATGTTTGCAATAAAAGATCCAAAATTTGATGGATGGAAGTTTTTAGGAAATGACGATGCGATGCAGATGATTGTTAATTCTATCATCCCGGAGAGCGTCAGAACCGAATTATTGAAAAAGGAATAATTTCAAAGAAAAATTGCTAAAGAAAAAGATAAATGAAAGGAGTATTACTAGTCAATTTAGGTTCGCCTGACACACCAGAACCTAAAGACGTCAAGCGCTATTTAGGAGAATTCTTGATGGATGAGCGCGTTATAGACGTTCCGCTTTGGGCGCGAACACTATTGGTAAAAGGAATCATTCTGAATACACGTCCGAAAGCCTCTGCCAAAGCCTACAAGAAAATTTGGTGGGATGAGGGTTCACCATTGATCGTGTTATCAGAGCGACTACAACATAAAATTCAAGAACAAACAGATATTCCTGTCGCTTTGGCCATGCGCTACGGAAGCATGACTATAAAAAAGGGGCTTCAGGAACTCGTTGATAAAGGAGTTGATGAGGTGTTCTTAATGCCATTGTATCCGCAATATGCAATGGCGACTACTGAAACGATTCTTGTTCTAGCAGAAGAAATCAGAATGGAATATTTCCCACACGTTAAGATTCAAGATCTTAAACCATTTTATAACGATAGTAAGTATATCGAAGTACTATCTAATTCAATTGCCAAGCATCTTGAAGGGAAATCTTATGAGCATCTATTATTTTCATACCATGGTGTCCCAGAACGTCACATCAGAAAAAGTGATGTTACAAAATCACATTGTAAAATCGATGGAAGTTGTTGTGCAACAGCTTCAAAAGCCCATGAGTACTGTTACAGACATCAATGTAAAGAAGTTACGCGATTAGTGGGTGAAAAGCTGAATCTAAAAGAAGGCACCTTCTCAACATCATTTCAATCACGATTAGGGTTTGATCCATGGTTAAGACCTTACACAGATCGAACTATTGAGCGATTAGGCAAGGAAGGGGTGAAAAATATGGCGATAGTAACACCAGCTTTTGTGAGTGATTGTCTAGAAACTCTTGAAGAAATTGCTATGGAAGGTGAGGAGATTTTCCACGAAATGGGAGGGAATGAGTTTACCACAATCCCATGTTTAAATGATGATCAAGAATTTGTGGATCTTTTATCTCAATGGATCAATGAGTGGGCTTTAGCTGAAACAGTTACCGCTTAGCAATGGCAAAAACCAATACTAAGGACCTCGGGACACAACCAATTGGAAAACTGTTAATTAAACAAGCAGTACCTGCATCAATTGGAATATTGGTGATGTCTCTTAATATTTTAGTAGATACCATATTTGTTGGTCAATGGATTGGAGCTACTGCAATTGCAGCGATTAATGTCGTACTTCCAGTTTCATTTTTTATAGCTGCTTTAGGGATGAGTATCGGAATAGGAGGCTCTTCTATTATCTCTAGGGCTCTTGGTGCTAATAATGAAGCAAAAGCATTTCAGACCTTCGGAAATCAGATTACCTTAACCCTTTTATTCACCATATCAATGGTGATACCTGGGTTGATTTTTGTGGATAGTATCATACCTGCTTTTGGTGGTAAAGGCGCCATTTTCGATCCGGCAAAAATCTATTATACCATCGTGCTTTATGGTGTTCCTTTTTTAGCCCTCTGTATGATGGGCAATACGGTTATAAGGGCTGAAGGGAAACCAAAATTTGCCATGTATGCCATGATGATTCCATCAGTAGGAAACCTCGTTTTAGATTATGTATTCATCAACCTCTTAGATTTTGGTATGGAAGGCGCTGCATGGGCAACTACAGGATCTTATATTTTGTGTTTGGCTTATATCATATGGTTCTTTCTTTCGAGTAGATCAGAATTAAAACTTACCAAATGTCAATTTAGATTGCGATTACCTATCGTAAAAGAAATAGGCGCTTTAGGATTTGTTACACTTGCCAGACAAGCTGTTGTTAGTATTACGTACCTATTCATGAATAATATATTATTTGATCTAGGCGGTGAAACATCAGTGACGGCTTATGCAATTGTAGGCAGAATGCTCATGTTTGCACTATTTCCCGTATATGGAATCACCCAAGGATTCTTACCAATTGCTGGGTACAATTATGGCGCAGAACAATATGAACGTGTTAGATATACCATTGAAACGGCATTGAAGTACGCCATAGGTTTAGCAACTGTGGTATTTATTATGTTAATGATATTTCCTGAATCGATTACAAGATTATTTACCGATGATGCAGCGGTCATAAGAGAGACACCATCTGCCATGCGTTGGGTTTTTGCCGCTACACCGATAATTGCAGTACAACTTATTGGAGCAGCCTATTTTCAAGCCATTGGTAAGGCAACACCAGCATTACTGCTTACACTGACTAGACAAGGCATATTTTTTATTCCTTTGATTTTTATTCTACCTAAATTCTATGGCGAATTAGGTGTATGGATGTCGTTTCCAATATCTGATATATTATCAACAATCGTGACGGCCTTCTTTTTACATCGCGAAGTGAAGTTAAAATTACTTCCGGCATCCACATAATTTGTTTTTAATGCTTATTTTTAAAGCTACTAATAAAACCATCCAAATATGAGACTATACAAAATACTATTAGGCCTGTTTCTACTAGGAACTATGGCAGAAATCAGCGCGCAATCTTTTGACGAATCACAATACGATGCTCTAGAGTATCGATTGGTCGGACCCTTTAGAGGTGGCCGAAGCGCAGCAGTAACTGGAGTTCCAAATCAGCCAAACTTATATTATTTCGGTGCAGCTGGTGGTGGTATATGGAAGACATTAGATGGTGGTCGTTCTTGGGACAATATATCCGATGGTTATTTCGGTGGAAGTATTGGTGCGATAACGGTTGCTAAAAGTGATCCTAATGTGATGTATGTAGGTGGTGGTGAAAAAACAGTGAGAGGAAATGTGTCTTCAGGATATGGTATTTGGAAGTCTGTTGACGCCGGAAAGACATGGAAACCTTCTGGACTTAAAAATTCAAGGCATGTTCCAAGAATTGCAGTAGACCCAACCAATCATAATATTGTTTATGCAGGTGTCCTCGGAAATATTTACAAACCAACACAAGATCGTGGTGTATACAAAAGTACTGATGGTGGTAAAACATGGAAAAAGACACTTTTTTCGAATGATCAGTCTGGTGTAGTTGACCTTATTATTGATCCTACTAATCCTCGAATTTTATATGCCTCGACATGGCGCGTTCAGCGAACACCATATAACTTAAGTTCAGGTGGTGAAGGATCAGCATTATGGAAGAGTACAGACAGTGGTGAATCTTGGACTGAGATTTCAACTAAGAAAGGATTTCCTGAAGGTATTCTCGGTATAATAGGTGTTACGGTATCTCCAGTTAATAACCAACGCATTTGGGCTATGGTTGAGAATAAAGATCAAGGTGGACTTTACCGAAGTGAAGATGGTGGAGAGACTTGGCGACAAGTGAATAGTGAGCGTAAGTTAAGACAGCGTGCATGGTATTACACAAGAGTATATGCTGATACTAAAGATGCTGATGTTGTGTATGTATTGAATGTGCGTTACCATAAAAGCTCTGATGGTGGACGAACGTTTAGTACGTATAACGCACCACATGGAGATCACCACGATTTGTGGATCGCGCCAGAAGATCCTAACAGAATGATTATTGGAGATGATGGAGGTGCTCAGGTTACATATGATGGTGGAGAAACATGGAGTACGTATCATAATCAACCGACGTCACAGTTTTATCGCGTGACAACTGATAATGATTTTCCTTATCGCATTTATGTTGCACAGCAAGATAATTCTACGATTCGAATTCCTCATAGAACCGATGGATTTTCAATCTCTGAAGACGATTGGGAAAGTACAGCCGGAGGAGAATCAGCGCATATTGCAATAGACCCAGAAGATAATGATATTGTTTATGGTGGTAGCTATGATGGTTTCTTAACACGAGTCAATCATAAACGTGGAACAGTTAGAGCAATAAATGTATGGCCAGATAACCCAATGGGTCATGGAGCCGAAGGAATGAAATATCGATTCCAATGGAACTTTCCAATCATATTCTCTAAACATAATCCAGATCGTTTATATACCTTCTCTCAACATGTTCACGTTACTGAAAATGAAGGACAATCTTGGGATATAATTAGTCCAGATCTAACTAGAAATGATCCTGAAAAATTAAAGTCTTCAGGAGGACCTATTACACAAGATAATACTTCCGTAGAATACTATTGTACCATATTCGCAGCACAAGAATCTCCAATTACAGAAGGACTTTTGTGGATTGGAAGTGATGATGGGTTGATCCATGTTACTAAAGACGGTGGAAAGAACTGGGAGAATGTTACACCGAAAGGAATGCCAGAATGGATGATGATTAATAGTATAGAACCAAGTGCTTTCGATGCTGGAACTTGTTACGTTGCAGGAACCAAGTATAAAACGGGAGATTTTGCGCCGTATTTATATAAAACTACGGATTATGGTAAGTCTTGGACTAAAATTACTAATGGTATTAATGAAGAGCATTTTACGCGTGTACTTCGAGAAGATCCAAAACAAAAAGGATTATTATATGCCGGAACAGAAACAGGTATGTACATCTCATTTAATGATGGGAAGAACTGGAAACCATTTCAATTGAACTTACCAATTGTTCCAATTACGGATTTAACAATAAAGGACAATAATCTTATTGTGGCTACACAAGGACGAAGCCTTTGGATTATAGATGATCTTACAGTATTACATCAACTGTATGGCTCGCAAGCTTCAGGAAACAAATTATTCAAACCGAAAGATACATATCGCATGAGAGGTGGATCTAGAAAAGGGAGCAAAACCTCTGGAACAAATCATCCTAATGGTGTTATCACATATTTCAACCTCGAAAATTATGACGCTGAGAAAGATGAGGTGTCATTGACCTATTTTGATACTAAAGGTGATACTATAAAGACCTATTCGACAAAGCATAAAAAGAAAGATAAGCTTTCCGTTAAGAAGGGAATGAATCAGTTTGTGTGGAATATGACTTACGATGGTGCCGAACGTCTTGACGGAATGATTCTTTGGTGGGCTAGTTTAAGTGGGCCAATAGCTATTCCTGGTGATTATAAAGTGCATTTAAACGTAAATGATGAAGCCATTCCTCAAACATTTAAAGTACTTGCAGATCCTAGAGCTGAAAGTAGTCTGGCCGATATGCAACGACAATTTGATTTTATCAAAGACGTCAATAAGACCATGGATGATGCTCATAAATCAATCAAGAAGATTAGAAATATCAGAAAACAATTACAGGCTTTCGAAAAACAGTATAAAGGGAATGAAACCGTCAAAGATTTATTAGAGAAATCTAAAAGTTTGAGAGAGGAATTTACTACGATTGAAGAAGCTTTATATCAAACAAAAAATCGCAGTGGTCAAGACCCTTTGAATTTCCCGATTCGATTAACAAATAAATTAGGACATTTAAATTCACTTGTAGGAATGGGAGATTTTCCACCAACAGCTCAGGATATTGCTGTAAAAGACGAATTGACTGCAAAAATAAAAGTACAACTTGATGCATTCAATAAACTTATCAGTGACGAAATAAGTGCATTTAATGCTGCATTTAACTCAAAGCAACTGAACTATCTTTTTGTTGAAGATTAATGGAGTATTATAATTACATCAAAGCACTACATCTAATTTTTGTAGTTACCTGGTTTGCTGGACTATTTTACATTCCAAGATTGTTTGTGTATCAAATTGAAGCTTTTCATAAACCTTCACCAGATAAAGAGATCTTAGGAACACAGCTAAAATTAATGGCGAAACGATTATGGTTTATCATTACATGGCCATCAGCGATTTTAGCTACTGGTTTTGCAATCTGGCTTTTGATATTAAATCCTTACTTACTGAAACAGCCTTGGATGCATGTAAAATTATCGTTTGTGTTACTATTGATAATTTATCATTTAATGACACATCACTATTTTAAGCAGCTTCAGGACGATATCGTTAAGAAGAGCTCCAGTTTTATGCGACTTTGGAATGAAGGTGCCACGTTTATCTTATTTGCAGTGATATTTTTAGTAATTCTAAAGAATGCTTTTAATTGGATATTTGGTGTAATCGGAATTGTCGTTTTAGGAATTCTAATCATGTTGGGTTATAAAGTTTATAAGAACATTAGAGCTAAAAACCCTAACGCTTAAGAATGGCGTAATTATTGTTACATTTAGGTCATTACAAAAGCTAAGATGAAGTTAAAAAAACTGTCCTTACGGGTTCGAATTTTCTTCGCTATGATTCTCTTGGTGCTTATAGCATCGGTGTTAATTGCAGCGGTTACGATTTATCAGTATAATGAAGAAGCAAGAGATTACCACGAAGAACGACTTCAGCGTAAAGAGAAAGCGATCATTAGTGACATCAACTATGTCATAAAAGAAACTACCTATCCTGTAGAAACCGAAAAGATTCCGTTGATTTTTAAAGAAGAGATCTACCGTATCGCTGAAATTCATAGCCTTAGAATTAATCTCTATGACTTGGATGGAACTCTGATGATCACGTCAAAGGCTAGTTTTTCCAACGATTCTATATACCAATGTATTGACACAGATGTTATCAATGCATTGGCAAACACAGCAGAACGACGATATGTTATAAAAAATAGTCGGAACGGTGAGATCTTTCAGTCGTCTTATAAATACATTTATGATGCTAGATCAAAACCGTTGGCAATACTGAACTTGCCGTATCTCGAAAATGATGATTTTCTCAATAAGGAATTGAATGAATTTTTAGAACGCCTTGGTTATGCCTATTTGTTTATGATGCTACTTGCGATTGTTTTAGCACTATTGTTGTCTAAATATATTACCAGTACACTTAAAACTATCGCCGATAAAATAAATCAAACTCGCCTAGAGAAACGTAATAAGAAAATTGATATTGGATCGTCTAGTGAAGAGATATCGACGTTAGTAAATTCATATAACAGTATGATCGACGAACTTGAAGAAAGTGCCGTAAAATTGGCTACTAGCGAACGCGAACAGGCTTGGCGTGAGATGGCAAAGCAGGTTGCACATGAGATTAAGAACCCGTTAACTCCAATGCGACTGAGTATACAAAGTTTTCAACGTAAGTTTGATCCAGAAGATGAAAACATACATCAAAAACTTGATGAATATACAAAGACACTTATTCAGCAGATAGATACCATGAGTTCGATAGCTGCCGCATTTTCCAATTTTGCGAAAATGCCTGCTCAACAAAACGAATCTTTAAATGTTACGAATATTGTTAAGTTGGCATTAGATATTTTTAGTGAAGACTATATCAGTTTCGTTTCAGAAGATCATGAGGTGCAAGCTAATTTTGATCGAACTCAACTTATTAGAGTTGTTACAAATCTTGTAAAGAATAGTATTCAAGCTATTGGTCATCAAACCGAATCTCCTAAAATCGAAGTACGTGTTAGTGTTCATGACGATATGGTAAAAATTAAGGTAAATGACAATGGTTCTGGCATTTCTGAAGAGAATGAAGATAAAATCTTTGAACCAAAATTTACCACCAAAACAAGTGGGATGGGATTAGGTTTAGCCATGGTAAAAAATATTGTGGAAACTTATAAAGGAAGTATTACCTTTACATCGCAAGAAGGTCAAGGAACGACTTTTATTGTTACATTTCCGAAGTTATAATAAAGACAAGATCTCATGAGTTATCAAAATATTTTGACATCGACCAGCGATGGCATCACGACAATCACAATTAATAGACCTAATAAATTAAACGCCTTAAATAAAGCGACTATTCAAGAATTGCACGAGGCTTTAAGCGAAGCTAATGATGATTCAGACACGAAAGTTATCATCCTAACGGGAAGTGGAGAGAAAGCATTTGTTGCTGGTGCAGACATAAGTGAGTTTGCAGATTTTGATGTTGAAAATGGTGGGAAACTAGCGGCCAAAGGCCAAGAGCTTTTATTTGACTTTGTAGAACATTTGTCTACACCAGTGATTGCTGCAGTAAATGGATTTGCACTTGGAGGTGGATTGGAATTGGCAATGTCTTGTCATTTTAGATTGGCAAGTGACAATGCGAGAATGGGACTACCAGAAGTCTCTTTAGGTGTGATTCCAGGCTATGGTGGAACGCAGCGTTTACCGCAACTTATCGGTAAAGGACGCGCAATGGAAATGGTAATGACTGCAGGAATGATCGATGCCAATCAAGCGTTATCTTATGGTTTAGTAAATCATGTGACATCGCAAGATGAGTTATTGGCGTTAGCTGAAAAGATAGCGTCTAAAATCATGCGTAATTCTTCTGTTGCTATTAAAGGGGCAATAAAGGCTATCAATGCCAATTATACCGATGGAATTAATGGTTATGAGATCGAAATTGATCAGTTTGGAAAATGTTTCGGAACAGAAGATTTCAAGGAAGGTACATCTGCCTTTCTAGAAAAACGAAGAGCCGATTTTCCAGGGAAATAAGTATCTACATTCTGTAGCCATCAATTCATCATTTAGCTGTTACTTTTGAGATATAGTTATCTTGTATGTCTCAAAATCAAAACACTACAGCGTATCGCGGACGCGGCGCGCAAAAAAACATTCATAATCGATTTTTAGAACTTAGTCATGAAGCTCGAGAGGACTTTCTAGAATATTGTGCGAAAGAAGGTGAAGTGGTCGATTTAAATAAGACCAGCTATTTACCCGTTTTTCCCAAATCAATAGTCAATAAAGTCACAAGTCCTGACGTAGGTATGAGCTATTCGATGAATGTTTACCAAGGTTGTGAGCATGGTTGTGTTTATTGTTACGCCCGAAACTCTCACGAATATTGGGGTTATAGTGCTGGATTAGATTTTGAACGTAAAATTCTCGTTAAAAAAAGCGCTCCACAGCTCTTGGAATCCTTTATAAAGCGAAAGCGATGGAAGGCACAAACCATTGTTATGTCTGGAAATACAGATTGTTACCAGCCAGCCGAAAAACACTATCAAATTACAAGAAAATGCCTTGAGGTATTTTTACGTTATAAACATCCCGTTGGAATCATCACAAAGAACAGTCTAATTCTTCGTGATCTCGATCTTTTAAAATCTTTAGCTAAAGATAATTTAATTAGTGTCCATATGTCGATTACCTCCTTATCTGAAGCTACGCGTCGCTGTCTTGAACCGAGAACCACAACAACTAAAAAACGCTTAAAAACAGCAAAAAAACGTTAAGTGAAAATGGCATACCCGTAAATGTGATGCTGGCGCCAATTATTCCTTCTATAAACAGTCATGAGATCATCCCATTAGCAAAGGCGGCGTATAACGCTGGAGCTTTAAGTATTGGGCATACAATTGTTCGTTTAAATGGCGTTATTGGCGAATTGTTTACAGATTGGATTCAAAAAACATTGCCCGATAAAGCCGATAAGGTGTTGAATCAAATTGCAGATTGTCATAGTGGAAGTTTGAACGAATCAAGATTTGGAGTTCGAATGCGTGGAGAGGGTCAAATCGCAAAACAGATTAATGATATGATAAAACTAGCCAAGCATAATTATTTTAAAGAGCGATCCATGCCTAAATTAAATAACGCTTTGCATGAGATATATAAAGACGGTCAGATGCGATTGTTTTAGTGACTAGTCCACAATAAGCTTTCTAATCAATCTTGAATTAGAGGTTTTGATCTCGAGGATGTATAATCCAGACGATAAGTTAGATGTATTTACATTATGATCGGTTGAAGACTTTACCAAGCGCCCTAAACTATTGTATACTGTTATTTTCTCCAATTTATCGTGGCCATATCGGCTATCGATAAAATTGTTCGTTACGGTAATAATCAACTTAAGATTCTAATCAATCCCAATTCTGAAGTTGATATTATTATTAGCAAAAACAAAGCTGCCGAATTCAAGAAGTGGTTGAATCTGTAAATAAATACTTAAAAGAAGATAAAACAAAAAACGCCATCGTAAAGATGACGTTTTTTTGCTCCTCAGACTGGGCTCGAACCAGTGACCCTCTGATTAACAGTCAGATGCTCTAACCAACTGAGCTACTGAGGAAGGTATGTTTTCGCATTAGCGAGCGCAAATATATGCTATTTTTTAAATTAAAAAAAACAATTGATTTAAAAAATTCGCTAAAAATTGTCTAAATCCAATCGTTTATATTGGCGAATAGAACTAAGGTGATCAAGATCACAAATCCTACTAACTGTGCACGTTCCAAGAACTTCTCGCTTGGCTTTCTACCAGATATCATTTCGAATAGCAAGAACATGACATGTCCTCCATCTAATGCTGGAATTGGTAAAAGGTTTAAAACACCTAACATGATTGATAAAAATGCTGTCAATGCCCAAAAGGCTTGCCAACTCCATGTGCTAGGGAATATGCTATAGATCGCCTTAAATCCACCTACACCTTTATAGGCACCAGTACTCGGATTGAAAATGGCTTTCAACTGTGCACCATATTTTTGCATGGTCTCTACAAAGTCACGTCCTCCAGCGGCCCAACTTTCACCGAAGGTATAGGTCTGAGTCGTGAGATCGAAGTAACCGAGTTCTGCAAATCGATCATCATCATAGGCTGGTCTGAATCCAAACTTTCCGTCCTTATCTACTTTTAACTCTCTTGTTATAAGGTCGTCACCTCTTAATAATTGAACAACTAAGGTTTCATTCTTATAATTGCTCATAATGTTATCAAGCTGATCGTAATATTTTAATTCTTGGCCGTTGATTGTTCTGATGATATCTTCTGGTTTTACATCAACATCTTTATTCAATGAAGAATCAGCTACAACACCAACCATGAATGGAATTCGTCTTTCAAAGAGATCTCGACTTTTAGTATCGGTATACTGACCCAAGAAATCTTCAGGAAGGTCAATTACTTTTTGTTCACCGTTGCGTTCAATAGTAAATGATTCTGCACCTATAATATTCGACCTTACATCGTAATCATTTACGACTGTAAAATCATTAACCTTCAATATTTTATCTCCTGTTCGAAATCCTAAGTCTTGTAATAACTGATTTTCAATCCAATATCCATCTTTCATCGAGGCCACAGTAGTCGTTTTGTCGCCATAAACAAACGCGATGAAAACGTAGATGATGTAAGCTAAAATGAAATTTACTGTAACACCACCTAACATAATAATCAAGCGTTGCCAAGCTGGTTTTGATCGAAATTCCCAAGGTTGAGCTGGTTGAGCCATTTGCTCTTTGTCCATACTTTCATCAATCATTCCAGCAATCTTTACATAGCCACCTAATGGCAACCATCCAATTCCATAGACAGTTTCACCAATCTTCTTTTTAAATAAGGAATATTTAATATCGAAGAAAAGGTAGAACTTCTCAACTCTGGTTTTAAATAATTTGGCTGGTATAAAATGACCTAATTCGTGTAAAACGATTAGTAATGAAAGACTCAATAAAAATTGAGATATTCTTATTACAAACTCCATGTATCGTTAATCAAAATAATTCTAGGCGACAAAAGTAGTGTTTTAGCCGCATTTAGAAAACTTTAATCAAACATAAGCTTATTTTTTTAACACTGATTTAGTAATGACGCCATCAATAGTTTCAAATTGTAAGAATAGGATGCCAGAAGACCAACTTTCTGTATTAATTGTTGATTGCCAAGGCATTTGATCGATGAGTTGTCCCAAAACATTGTAGACCTTGATTTCATTTATAGTTAAACGATCTGGTTTTTTGATGGTCAATACGTGTTCCGTAGGATTAGGGTAAAGCAATAGCTCTTGGCTTAATTCGAATTCATCTGTACTTAGTAATGTCGTATTATTTCTTGAAATGATATCGGATTCTGGATCAAAAATTACGTCTTGTATCACAAAGTTTACTGCTTCTATGAAATTTTGACCGTTGGTAATGTGATCGACTGTGACGTCTAATTCTTCACCTAAAGTCCCAATAATCCTGAGGGTAACAGGCGATTCAAAAAAGCTTACTGATGGGTCGCTTTGGGTTTGATTTATAGTTAATGATACTTGATCGGTAGCAGGTTGATTCCAAATTACGGTATAACTAGGATAACCTTCATTGAACAGCCAATCGTTAAAGAACTCTGTAAGATCTTGCCCTGATGTGGTTTCGACTATTCCAATAAAATCATTGGTCTTGGCATAATCAAACGCGTGTTCGGCAGTGTTTAGGTAATCTTGTAATGCTTGATAAAATGTGGCATCTCCAATTTTTTTTCGAAGCATGTGAAGTACCATAGCACCTTTATTATAACTCAATCGCCCATTGAATATGCGACTCACATTTAAAGTGTCTGTATCACTTAAATAAACAGCACCTTCAGGTGCAGAAGTGATATTATTATTACGCTGCTGTTTCCAGGTGGTAAATTGGGTATTACCATCCAAATGTTCGATGACTAAACCAGATAAATAGGTTGCAAATCCTTCATTTAACCAAATATCTTTCCAGCTACCACAGGTAATTTTATTTCCGAACCATTGATGCGCAAGCTCATGTGCAATAAGGTTACGATTGAAACTTCCCATAAACGATACTGTAGTATGCTCCATTCCACCACCCCAGCCAAATTGTGCATGACCATATTTTTCGCTGGCAAATGGGTATTCTTCAAAGAGATTGGTGAACAAATTCATGATATCAACCGTCACTGGAGTACCATTTTGAGCTGTGGTTAAACTTTCCGGATAGACATAGTTAACAATATCAAACGGATTCCCATTATTCGGAACGTTATGCGTATAAATACTGTAATTGGTTGCTGCGATGGCAATTAAATAGGCCGGAATTGGAAAGCGATGCTTAAAGTGGGTTGTTTTCTGTGAACCATTGATTACCTGACTTTGTTCAACGCCATTTGATACGGCTACGTAAGCTTCATTGGAAGGGTTAAAAACAGGTGTCGTCATAAAGACATCAATAGAATCTATTTTATCAATGAGATCCTGTTTACATGGCCACCAAGCCTTAGCACCGTAAGGTTCCGATAAGGTCCATATTACGGGATCTCCATTATGTGTTGTCTGTTCAAAAGATCCAAATCCAGAGCTTTCCGGATTACCTGAATAACTTACCGATAATGAATCTAGGACACCCGCAGCTTGGGTTGCTGGTAGGGTTATTATCAATTCGTCTTGAGTATTGTGAGTAAAGGATAATGGCATTCCTTGATGTGTCACTTGAGATACATTCATATTTGAGGCCAGATCAAAAGTCACCGTTGAAAGATCACTTTTCGCCTCAAAATAAGATGTAATTGTTCCAGAAATAAATGCTACGCCAGGATCAACATTAAGTTCTAAGCGATGATATTTAAGGTCGTAATTTCCGGTGTTTAAATTTGAGCGATGCAAGATGCGTTGTAAGGCCGATTTCGCCTCTGCTTCTCTAATTTCAGTTAATGTAGAATTAAAATCTTGAGCAGAGACTATTACACTTGTCATAGCCAACAAAAAAAGCAACCTTAATTTCATAAGATATTTTTCTAATTTTTAACAATATAGCTTGTTAAATGTAAGCATTTTGTTGCGGTTCTGTTGTATTTTTGCAGTCGAAATAAGTGCAGTCAACTTAAATTCTACTTATGCTACGTTACTTAAAGCAATTTAAATTCTTCTTTCTTACGCTCGCTGTCTTGTCTATTATTATCATTTCAGTGATGTATTCAATCTTAGATGTTGAAAAACCTTTACCGATATATCAACCAAATCGAATAGATGCTTCTTTAGTGGATAGTACCATTCAGCATAAAAAGAAGTATCATACTATAGCCGATTTCAAATTGATCAATCAGAATGGACAAACCATAACACAAGACAACTATAAGGATAAGATTTATGTTGCCGATTTCTTTTTTACAACTTGCAAGACGATTTGTCCAATCATGACCGATCAAATGTATCGTATTCAACAAGAGATAATAAATGATGATGAGGTGATGCTCTTGTCGCATTCGGTGACACCGGAAATTGATTCTGTTGAACAACTAAAGCGCTATGCAATTGAAAAAGGCGTTGTCGATAATAAATGGAATTTAGTAACAGGAGATCGCAAAGAAATCTATGATCTGGCGCGAAAATCATACCTAGTGGTAAAACGTGACGACGCTGAAGATTATGGAATGGTGCATACTGAGAACTTTGCATTAATTGATAAAGACCGACAAATAAGAGGGTTGTATAACGGTATAAGCCCTACTTCTGTAGACTCATTATTACAAGATATCAAGAAGCTGAAAAAGGAATACCAGTAGAATTTTTTTACACTGAAATTTTAACCTATTTTTGCTTCTTTAAAATCAATCTAAATAAGCTTGAAAACAACATTGGCAGACATAAAACATGGACAACGCGGCGTAATTACTGATGTTTCCTCTATACATGTTCCGCTCAAATTATTAGAAATGGGTTGTCTTCCTGGTAATTCAGTAGAGCTTGTTCAGGTTGCTCCTTTTGCCGATCCCATGTATTTAAATATTAATGGGACGCACTTGGCATTACGTAAAGAAACGGCTATCCATATTTTAATAGATATTTCTAATGAGTAAACAGATTAACGTTGCACTTATTGGAAATCCGAATACAGGAAAGACTTCTGTCTTTAATGCTCTCACTGGGCTCAATCAAAAAGTAGGGAACTATCCAGGAATCACAGTTGAGAAAAAACAAGGGATTTGTAAACTGCCTAGAGGTGTTAAAGCACATATTATTGATCTTCCTGGAACTTACAGTCTAAACGCTTCTTCTCTTGATGAAAGTGTGGTCATTGAATTGTTATTAAATAAGAATGACAAAGACTTCCCAGATGTTGCGGTCGTTGTAAGTGATGTTGAAAATCTTAAACGCAACTTACTTTTATTTACGCAGATCAAAGACCTTGAGATTCCGACGGTATTGGTGATCAACATGTCTGACCGTATGAAATCTAAAGGGATTCAACTGGATATCCCACATTTAGAAGAGCGTTTAAATACCAAGATTGCCTTAGTAAGTACAAGGAAAAATGATGGGATTGATCAAATTAAAGAGCTAATTATAAATTACAAGACGCTATCTACCGAGCCTTGCCTGAATGCCTCTGAAATTGATAGCGACTATTTTGACAAACTTCAAAACGCTTTTCCTAATCAATTACTTTACAAATTGTGGTTGGTTATTACTCAAGATGTCAATTTTGGAACGATTGACAGAAAGCAGATTGATGCAATCGATAGTTTTAAAACGAAAAGTACTGCAGATTTAAAACGTCTACAGCAAAAAGAAACGATTAAGCGTTATCAATTTATTAACGATACACTTAAAAAAGGTCAAACCATTGACCTTTCAAGAGCAACCGATTTTCGTATCAGATTAGACCGAATATTAACACACAAGGTATGGGGGTATCTTATTTTCGGACTTATTTTATTGCTTATTTTTCAGGCCATTTATGATTGGTCAAGTGTTCCTATGGATTTCATAGATGAGGTGTTTGCCTCTTTTAGTGAATGGACTAAAAACACATTACCTGCAGGTGCCTTTACCGATCTGATCGCAGAAGGCGTTATTCCAGGACTAGGAGGAATAGTCATATTTATTCCGCAGATTGCCTTTTTATTCTTGTTTATTGCGATTCTTGAAGAGAGTGGTTATATGAGTCGTGTGGTGTTTTTAATGGATCGCGTTATGCGGAGGTTTGGTTTAAGTGGCAAAAGTGTTGTACCTCTAATTTCAGGAACGGCTTGTGCAATTCCTGCTATCATGGCGACACGTAATATTGAAAGTTGGAAAGAGCGATTAATTACCATTTTAGTAACCCCGTTTACAACCTGTTCAGCGCGTTTACCTGTGTATTTAATTATTATTGCATTGGTAATACCTGAAGGGAGTTTCTTAGGGTTAAGTTATCAGGCTTTAACCTTGATGTTGTTGTATTTGATTGGTTTTGGAGCTGCTGTATTTTCAGCTTACATTTTGAATAGAATACTCAAAATAAGAAGCAAATCGTTTTTTGTTATCGAGATGCCAAATTACAAAGTGCCGCTATTTAAGAATGTCGCAATTACCGTAATCGAAAAAACGAAATCCTTCGTATTTGGTGCCGGAAAGATCATCTTAGCCATCTCTATCATTCTATGGTTTTTAGCATCCTATGGTCCTGGTGAACAGTTCAATAATGCTGAAGAAATTGTCACCAATGCCTATGCTTCTGAAAATTTATCGGAAGAAGAATTGGAACAAAAAATAGCATCGCATAAGTTAGAACATTCATTCATTGGTATCACAGGCCGATCTATAGAACCGGTTATCCAACCGTTGGGTTATGACTGGAAAATTGGAATTGCGATCGTGAGTTCATTCGCAGCAAGAGAAGTTTTTGTTGGGACTTTAGCTACCATTTATTCGGTTGGTAGTGATGAAGAAGAAACCATTAAAAATAAGATGGCCAATGAAGTAAATCCTGTAAGAGGCGGCCCACTTTTTAACTTTGCCAGCGGAATTTCCTTATTGCTGTTTTATGCGTTTGCAATGCAATGTATGAGTACTTTGGCAATTGTAAAACGAGAAACGAATTCCTGGAAATGGCCGATGCTTCAGTTAAGTATAATGACCATTTTTGCTTATCTTGTAGCATTAATCGCTTTTCAATTTTTAGCTTAATATGAACGTAATCATCCAAAATATACTAGTTGGAATCGCATTAATTGTAGCCTTATGGGTGTTGGCTCAAAAATTCGGATTGCTACCTAAGCGAAAAGCTGCTTCATCTAAATCTTGCGGACAAGATGATTGTGGTTGCCATTAATCCTCTTGCTTCGATTTTGGTGTGAACATTAAGGACAATCGATAGTCTTTTTCTTTAATTTTATTTGTTGATTTGGGATAAGGTGTGAGCATAGTACCGTAGATATAATAGTCATCAAATTCTGCAATTAAATTGAGTTCTTTGGAAATATAACCAGAGGCATGAATTATCAATTCTTTCTCTTTAACAAACGCATTATTCTCATATATAGTTACAATCAACTTTGCTTCACCAGCTCTTATGCACATTACGTCTTTTGGACACCTTGAATCTGATAATAATTCCTTTAATTCTACTGTATAGTTTTCGAAGTTCACACGTTCCTTGAATTTAACCGAATCATAAGTGCTTAACGAGTCAATAGTTATTTCAGTTTGAGCCGTTAGATGAAGTGTGAACACATATGTTAGGGTTAGTACTAAATATTTCATATGACCATTTTAGTAAAAGACGAGATAATTTATTAAATGTGACACGGTTTCATTCTCTGTTCTAAAATTAGTTGTTTTTTATGATTTTCTATCTAATGTTTTTGGTTACCTTTGTAAAAAATTTAAGCATACTTAAAAATTAATTAAAGCAATTTTAAATGTCTGTCGCGATTGAAAACTTTATAAAGGCAATATATAATAATGATGTTCATGATATTAAGAACACCAAACCTGGAAATATTGCTAAACAATTAGGGATTTCAAGTGCTGCCGCAACTGATATGGCCAAGAAATTGGCCGCAAAACAGTTGATCAAGTATCAAAAGTATCAAGAGTTACAGCTTACAGAAAAAGGCATGCAATACGCACTTAATATTGTACGTAAACATCGCTTATGGGAATCCTTCCTATATAAAATGTTTGATATGTCTTTACATGATATTCATCGTGAAGCAGAATTATTAGAACATCAAACATCAGATTTTTTAGCCGCACAAATAAGTTCTTATTTAGGACACCCAAAATTTGATCCTCATGGCGATCCTATTCCTAACGAGGATGGTCAAATTACAACTAAGGATACGTCAATTGCTCTCGCTGAAGCTAAAGAAGGTCAAAACTATACGATAGCGCGATTAATGAGTGATGACAAAGACTTTTTTGATTTTTGTGCACTAAACGGAATTAAGTATAGAAATACAATAGCTGTTATTAAACAGTTTGATAAAAATAATATGACTCAAATTTCTATCGGAACAAACACCATAGTCTTAAACGAAAATTTCACTAAAATAATTTATGTAGATGAGAACTAAATTTACTTATGTATGCATTATAATGCTTTTTTGTATGGCCTCTTTATGTGCGCAAAATGATAATAATTCAACGCCAACATCTGAGCCATTAATTACTGATCGACCAGATGCGACAGAATCACCATCAACAGTAGCTCCTGGCTTTATACAAGTTGAAACAGGAGGATTTTACGAAAGTTTTGAAGAAGGCGGTGTGAAAAATGAAACATTCACATATAACACTACTCTAGTGAGACTCGGATTATTAGATAATTTAGAACTTAGAATTGGATGGGATTTTGTTGAGGGACAGACCTCAGTAAATGGAAATAAGCTCAATGATGTAACAAGCGGGTTTAATCCACTTTTATTCGGAACGAAAATTGGAATTACAGATGAAAAAGGGTGGTTACCAGAAATAGGACTTCTTGGACATCTATACTTGCCGTTTATGGCGAGTACAGATTACCGACCTGAAACAACAGGCGTAGATTTTAGATTTTCGTTTGCACATACTTTAAGTGAAAAGTCCAGCTTATCTTACAATTTGGGAGCACAATGGAGAGATGATTCTCCAGAAGCGGCGTATATCTATACCTTATCATACGGTTATAGCATTTCAGAAAAATTAGGTGCGTACGTAGAATTATATGGAGATTTTCCTGAAGATAATAAAGCTAACCACTTATGGGATGCTGGTTTAACCTATTTATTGTCGAATAACGTGCAATTAGATGCCACTGTAGGTTCATCAATTACTGATGGACAGGACATTTTAATAAGTGGTGGTATCAGTTTTAGATTACCAACAAAATAAAAATTATGAAACGATTAAAATATATTTCTCTGCTATTTATACTTGTAGTTTTCAATTGCAAGAATGAGACTTCAAATGACAACCAAAAGCTCAATGTAGTAACGACCACTACTATGATTACCGATCTCGTAAAGAATATCGGAGGTGATCATATCAACGTTCAAGGTCTTATGGGAAGTGGTGTAGATCCGCATTTATATAAAGCTAGTGAAGGTGACGTAAGTAAATTAGTTAATGCCGATGTCATTTTTTATAACGGACTTCATCTTGAAGGAAAACTCGTTGAGGTTTTTGAGAAAATGAAAAACAAAACACCAATAGCTCTTGGTGAAATGTTGGATAAAAGCACCTTAATTGGTTCAGATTATTTTGCATCAAATTACGATCCTCATGTTTGGTTTAATATTGATTATTTTAGAGCCTTTGCTACAAATGTTTCTGAAGTACTTGCGAAACAAGATCCATCAAATGCGGAACACTTTGAAGCCAATACAACAGTGTATTTAAAAGAATTAGATGCATTAGAAGAAGAAA
Source organism: Psychroserpens sp. (assembly GCA_017643165.1). GTDB lineage: Bacteria > Bacteroidota > Bacteroidia > Flavobacteriales > Flavobacteriaceae > Psychroserpens. The sequence goes on from JAEPNY010000001.1 coordinate 312,956, forward strand.
TTAATACCACTATTCAATCATTACCTGTTGAAAAACGAATCCTAGTAACCGCTCATGATGCTTTTAATTATTTTGGCAAGGCCTATGAATTTGAAGTAGTAGGATTACAGGGTTTATCTACAGCTACTGAAGCCGGAGTGCAAGATGTACAGAAATTATCAGCATTTATTATCGAAAAGGACATTAAAGCTATTTTTGTAGAAAGCTCTGTTCCGAAACGAACGATAGAGGCCTTACAAGCTGCTGTCAAATCTAAAGGACACGATGTGACCATTGGAGGAACCTTATATTCTGATGCACTCGGAACTACCGGAACCGATGAAGGCACTTACATAGGAATGTTTAAGTATAATGTCAACACGATTGTAAACGCATTGAAATAATGAAACAACACATTGCCGTTCAGATTGATGACCTCACAGTTGCTTATGATTATAAGCCTGTACTGTGGGATATAGATTTAGAGATTCCAGAAGGTGTTCTTATGGCAATTGTTGGTCCGAATGGAGCGGGAAAATCAACTTTGATCAAGGCCGTTTTAGGAATCTTAAAACCCATCGCTGGAAGTGTTTCCATATATGGAAAATCTTATGACAAACAGCGATCATTAGTAGCTTATGTGCCTCAAAAGGGAAGTGTTGACTGGGACTTTCCTACAACAGCTTTAGATGTTGTTATGATGGGTACCTATGGTAGCTTGGGTTGGATAAAGCGTCCGCGTCAAAAGCAAAAGAAAGCTGCATTAGAAGCATTAGAAAAGGTTGGAATGCTGCCTTTCAAAAATCGTCAGATAAGTCAGTTGTCAGGTGGACAGCAGCAACGTGTGTTTTTAGCACGAGCGCTGGTACAAGATGCTTCGATCTATTTTATGGATGAACCGTTCCAAGGAGTAGATGCCACGACTGAAATAGCTATTATAAATATTCTAAAAGAACTTCGAAAAGCAGGAAAGACAGTAGTGGTTGTTCATCATGATTTACAAACTGTTCCAGAGTATTTTGATTGGGTGACTTTTCTCAATGTAAAAAAGATCGCCACAGGACCTGTTAAAGACATCTTTAATGATGATAATCTAACAAAGACCTACGGAATTAACTACAAAGTAAGTATTCAGGAGTAATGGATATCCAAGAGTATTTTTCCTTAGTATTTTCTGATTATACCTTGCGTACAATCACCTTAGGTACTGCCATATTGGGAGCAGTAACTGGGATGCTAGGTAGTTTTGCAGTGCTTCGAAAACAAAGTCTACTTGGTGACGCTATTTCACACGCTGCATTACCTGGAATTGCTTTGGCGTTCTTGTTCACAGGGGCGAAAGACTCGAATACGCTTTTACTTGGCGCTCTAGTTAGTGGATTGTTAGGAACGTTTTGGATACGTGGAATTATAACTAAAACACATTTGAAATCGGATACCGCCTTAGGACTGATTCTCTCACTTTTTTTTGGATTTGGAATGCTATTATTGACATTCATTCAGAAACAACCCAATGCAAATCAAGCCGGATTAGACAAGTACCTTTTTGGTCAAGCTGCAACACTAGTAGAAAGTGATGTTTGGTTAATGGCAGGAGTAACGGCTATTTGTCTTATTGTGTTATTGTTGTTTTGGAAAGAATTTAAAATATTGCTCTTCGATAAAGATTACGCACTTACGCTCGGATTCAATACAAAAACAATCGATATCCTTATTACAAGTTTTATTGTTTTGGCAATTGTATTGGGATTGCAAACTGTGGGTGTTGTGCTCATGAGCGCTATGTTATTAGCTCCAGCAGCTGCTGCCCGTCAATGGACGAATAGTTTGTCGAAAATGGTCTTTTTGTCTGCTGTCTTCGGAGCTTTTTCGGGTGTCTTCGGAACGGCTGTTAGCGCAAGTCAAGATAACCTTTCAACAGGACCAGTAATCGTCATTATTGCAGCTATTTTTGTTGGCGTTTCCTTTATTTTTTCCCCAATTAGAGGGCTGTTATTTAAACAATTACGTGTTATTAAGAACCGTAGGGATTTACAGTTGCATAAGACTTTAGCATTTATGTACCACATTGCTGAAACCCATGAAGATATATCACATCCACATGAGATCAAGATTCTAAATAATTTTCAAGGGTATACAAAAGGTACTCTAAAGAAATTAGTTGAAAAGGATTATGTGATTTTAAAAGGAAGTACCTGGAGCTTAACACAGAAAGGATTTAAATCGGCATCGAATTTATATAATCAATTAACAAGTTCTAATGAGTAGCGCACAAATTGAAATACAACTAATTGCGAGTCTTGTAGCCGTTGCGTGTGCTATTCCTGGGGTATTTTTAGTACTTCGGAAAATGGCAATGATTAGTGATGCGATAAGCCATTCCATTTTACCAGGTATTGTTGTCGGGTTTTTTATAACGCAAGATTTGAATTCACCATTGCTTATCATTTTGGCTGCTATCACTGGTGTTATCACGGTAGTAATTGTAGAATATATACAGCGAACAGGATTGGTTAAAGAAGATACCGCAATTGGATTAGTTTTTCCAGTTTTATTTAGTATTGGGGTTATAATGATCGCTAAAAATGCAAATGATGTTCACTTAGATGTTGATGCCGTACTATTAGGAGAATTAGCTTTTGCTCCTTTCGATCGACTCGAAATTTCGGGAGTTGATGTTGGTCCAAAATCATTATGGATAATTGGCTTTATTTTAGTTCTTACGCTGATTTTATTGACTGCTTTTTTCAAAGAATTAAAGTTGAGCACTTTTGATAAAGGACTTGCAGCTACTTTAGGATTTTCTCCAGCTCTAATTCATTATGGTCTAATGACCGTTTCGTCGGTTACTACTGTGGGCGCTTTTGATGCGGTAGGTGCAATTCTCGTTGTGGCTTTAATGATCGCACCAGCAGCAGCGGCCTATTTATTGACAACCGATTTAAAACAAATGTTGGTCCTATCTGTACTTTTTGGAGTATTTAGTGCGATTTCAGGATACTGGTTGGCGCATTGGTTAGATGCTTCAATTGCAGGATCGATTACAACAATGTTAGGACTATTATTCTTAATAGTGTATTTGTTTGCGCCATCCAAAGGAATTATCGCAGTGATGTATCGCGAGAAACAACAGCGCACAGAAGTGTCCTTGCTCACGTTTCTTCTGCATTTAAAAAATCATGATGAAGTCAACGAACGGCATGTAAATCACCTATATGAGCATATCAATTGGCAAAAAGTAAGAGCTAAGAATGTTTTGGAGTTGGCATTGAAAAATAATATGATTCTGATTGATAAAGATGTAGTTTCTTTAACCAAAAAAGGAGAAGAATTCACTTCAAAAGCCATTGACTATATTATAACCAATGAAGATTCTCAAATTGAGGATATGAAAGATGATTTCTTTTTATTTAGGGGGTAATAGTTTTATAATCAGAATCTTAGTTTTACATTTGTAAAAAACCAACTACATATTATGAAAAAGATTCAAAACGCATTTACACTACTGTTAATTACCATTTTAATTTATGGATGTTCAACTGTTAAAGTTCTAGACTCATGGAAGAGTGATGACATTGGAGATATCAAGTCCAATAGTTTCCTAGTCGTAGCTAGAACCAACAACACACAAGCACGTGTAGCTTTCGAAAATGAGATTGTCAAGCAAATGACGGCAAAAGGTTATAAGGCAACGTCAAGTCTCGCAAAATTTGGTGATTGGAAACCTAATGATGTTAAAGAAGATGATGATCCAGAAAAACTGAAACAGATTTTAAAAAATGAAGGCTTTAACGGGGTTGTTCTGACTGTAATGAAGGATTTTAAAGAAGAAACTAGAATCCAGCAAGATGGCGGGTATTACGCAGGTGGCACATACTACGGCTATTATCCGAGATATTATGGCGGATTTTATGGTTATTTTTATAACCCTATGTCCTATAGAACACTCGGAAATTACGTTCCAGTAACGACCACAACAACGACCTCAAAGCTTTACATTTTAGAGACAACCGTTTATAATCTTAAAGAAACTGGAGAAAATCAGCTTGTTGCCGTAGTGACATCTCAACTAGATAACCCTCAAAACGCCACGGAAACAGCCGAAGAATATGTCAAGAAGATTGCTCAAAGTTTGAAGTAATAACTTCTGTAAGTAAATATAAAGGCGGTTTTTTTACCGCCTTTTTTTACTGGGACTGAAATTCAATGAGTTGTTTTAGTTCACTTAGGGTAACTTCTTTCATATTGAAATTAAAGTTTGGACTTATGTTCGTGTTCGTTTCAATTTGATCAAAATAGATTTTACCATTTTTACGTTTAATAGCAATTATAGTGACCTTCTCGTTTTCTGGAACCATTTGAAAATCATAATAACCTTGACGTTGCCAACTTGGTAATACCGCGTTATAAGCTTTAAACACCATACTTATTTTTGCCCCTTCGGAATTTTTAATTTTTATCTTGTATTTAAGACGTTTTGTTCTGCGGTTAATAAATCGATCACAGTTGATCCATCCTAAATTAGAACTTTTAAGTACGTAATAATTAACATCGTCGGTTGAAATGGAATCGTCAATTCCATCAGATATACGAGATTCAAACTCTGATGCCGTCACTACATCTGTACCAGCGGCATAAAGTGGGCGAGGTCTGAGCTGCATGACGCGTGTTGTAGTTGGAATCTTTGTTTCATCCCAAGGAATTCGTACGACATGTCCGCCGCGCGTTATAGAATCGTCATCTAAGATTACAAATCGAGTATTTTCCATTTCAAAAAGCGGTTTTCTTAGAATGAATCTTCGATTATTCATGGCATCGATCTCTCTGATAAGTCGCTGTTTTTTGTACGCTTCCCATTGCGCTACAAATGTTGAATCTACAATAAAATCAGCGTCGTGCATAACTTCACGAATTAGTTCAACAACACCTCTACTTTCAGAATAAATAGTATCCATAATTACTTCTCTAATATTTACGATTGAGGTACTGTCAGTCGTAAAATCAATAGTTCTAGATTCTAAGTTATTGGAGCTACCTGTTTCAAAGGAAATTCGCAATGGAATAGAATATGGAACAATTACTGCTCTACCGCGTTGTCTTCCTGGAATCATTTTTGGCAGTGATCCCATAACACGATTTGCTTCTTCACTTAAACTTTGATATTGTGCATTAGATTGAATAAAGAATATTGATCCATCAACATCTATTTTAAAGACCACATTTATGCGGTGTAAACCTGATAACCCTTCGCTTACTCCAACACTTGTATCAAAATTTCTTCCAATAAAACGTGAAATATAATCTTGGGTGCATTTTTTTCTTGCTTCACCTTGAAGGTGATCACATTCAGGAAATGTAGGTGAAATTTCCACAACGTTAAAAGGGACTTCAACAGTTGGTTCAACATCTGATACTTCTATAGATTCTAGTCCGTCATTTGGAAGTGTCCAATTGATATTCTCGTCTTCCCACGAACCTTCAAATAATTGCATATTTTCTTTGAGCGATGACGTCGGAAATGATATTTCTAGTGTAGAACTAGAGTTTAAGGCTAGCGTTGTATTTCCTTGTCGCGCTTCTAAGTGTAACATTCCACCCGTTTCTAAGAGCTTATTGTTAGAGATTGTAGATAGATTGGAAAGTAAAATATCGCTTAGTGTGTAATATTCTGATACGAACAACTCAATCGGACCACTTACAGGTTCATTTGTTGTTGCATTAATAAATGATCCTTTTTTCAGCTTTAATATAGTACCTTCCTTACATCGAAGGATGGTGTCAGAATTTTGATGATATGTAAATCGTTGTGACTTTTTGGTAATGCGCTCTTCGGTGCTTATAACAGAACCATACTTCGCAATTTTTGTAGTTGTATTAAAGGTGATAGCTATTGAATCTTTAGCGATTTTAGAATGCTTAGAAACCGAAACTTTACTACTGTCTTGTACTTTTGTAGTGTCTATTTCAATAGCGGACTCGATTTTATTTTTGTTGGGAGAAATGGCTGATTTTTGGTTTATCAATGTAAATAATGTAATTATTACGCCTATCGTTAGAATAATAATTCCAGAAATTTTTACCCACTTGGTGGTTTGATATACTCGTTTTGCTTTCGAAATTTCTGCTTTCAATGCTGTTCGTTTAATGCCATTTAAAAAGATCAAATGTTCTTGATATAGTGCATTGAATTCTGCATCAGATTCTAATCTTGCTTCAAACTCATGACGTTCATCCGGGTTAAGATTTTGATTGAGATATTTAGTGATCAATTCGATATTTAGAATATAAGTTTCCATGCTTGCGTAGTTAGAATTGTACAGATTTAGATTTAGTTTGGTAGATGTCCTTTGCTTTTTGCAAGCACTTATACTTTTGGTTCTTAGCAATTTTTGCAGACTTAAATTGCATGTCTTTTGCGATGTCTTTAAATGACATGGCTTTGATGTAGAACAGTTGTAATAAGCGCTGACATCGTTGTCCAATTTCTAAAAAAGCATGTTCAGCGAGTTTGTATTTCTTCTCTTCGATGACCTTTTGGAATTGCTCGATCTCATCGGTTTTTAATTCTTTCAATTCTTGTTTAGAGATCTGTTTTTTTAGATCAGACCATACAAATCGAGATACAGAATACAGATAGGTGTAAAATGATGAGCTAAGCTCAAAATTTGTTGTTTGAAGATTCCTGTAAAGAATAATAAGCGCCTCTTGAAAAACGTCGTTTGCGTCGGCTTTGTTTCCGCCTTGTCTTAGAATTAATTTCTCAATTCTTGGGTAAAGTTGATATAACTTTTGGAAGGCTTTTTCCCTATGACCGTTTTTTAAAAGTGCTAAAATGTCTTGATCGCTCATAAACTGCTTTTACTTATTAATGGTCAAAAGTTGAAAAGGTCTCCTAATTATTTTCAAGAATAATCAATAATAATACCAAAATACGAGAATTCTATCTAGCGCAGTTAACACATAAGAGACTTTCTGGTCGTATCAAAATACGACCTACAGGAATGGGTTGTTTACACTTTAAACAAATACCAAAATCGGCATCTTCAATTTTTGAAAGTACAATATGAAGTTTTTTAAGTTTCGTTTCCGCTTGTCTTAACGAAGCCTCATTAATGGATTTATTGTTTATAGCATCCATTCTACTTACTCTTCCAATAGCATCACTTGGCGAGATAGGTTGGGTTAAATCTTTGTAATGCTGAATGGCATGTTCCGTTTTTTCAATTTCGTCTTCTACAGTTTTACGAATTTCAACTTTATCCATCAGCATCGGTTTTATGTTCATCTTCGGTTGACGTCAAAGACTTGTCGACGTATTCTATAGGTTGTTTTTCAAAGGTGCTGGGATGCTCTAAGATCCCTAAGTTGGAATCTGGATTAGAATCTTTTGGAACAATTAGTTTGACAATCAAGACAGCGGCCAAAATAATTATGATAAATCCTATGATCCAATATAATAACATACTCACATATTAAAATCCGCGTTCTTTTTGAAGATGTTCATAGGCTTTTTGAACCTCTCTAAACTTTTCTTCGGCTCCTTCCTGATGCTCTTTCCCTAAATGTATCACGCGATCTGGATGATATTTTTTCGCCATTTTTCTGTAGGCACTTTTAATGTCCTCATCAGATGCTGATTTGTCAATTTCTAGAATTTTATAAGCATTGTCTTTGCTATTATAGAACATTGCTTTTATACTTTCATAATCGCGATTGCTAATGCGAAGATAGCCTGCCATCATATAGATTTGATCGATTTCACTATCGGTAACAACGCCATCTGCCTTTGCGATCCCAAATAGAAAATGGAGTAACTGTAGACGCGACGAATGATCCATCATATCTCTAATTTGGAAGCATACTTTTCTAACAGGAATATCCTGCTTATTAATATTTTTAAATAATCGAAACGCATGATTTGCACGCTCTTTACCATACATGCTAACGAATTGAGAGCGCACATAATCCAACTCAGCTTGATCTTGACGACCGTCAGCTTTTATAACGACTGAGGCCAGAATGAGTAAACTCACTTCAAAATCTCCTGATTGCGTTGTTGGTTTTGATCTGGGACGAGTTTGCCTTGATGAGCGGTATGGTTCAGATCTACGACTACTTCTGCTTTGTCGCGTACGACCCTCACCCAGTAAGCTGCCACTTTGATCAGTTGCTCCGTCAATTAAGCTTCCAATTGCTAGACCAATTATTGCTCCAATTGGTCCTCCAAACGACCAGCCTAAGGCGCCACCTATCCATTTTGCAAAACTCATATACTATTGATTTTATTTATATTCAAATATACTATTTGTTAGTAGAAAGGCTACGGACTTTGTTACACAATTGGTATCTTTGCAATTCGAAATATTAATTTAAAAGAAAAACATATGTATCCAGCAGAATTAGTGAAGCCAATGCGTGAAGATTTAACCAGTGTTGGTTTCGAGGAATTACACTCAGCAGATGCTGTTGAAAGCGCTTTAGCAAAAGAAGGAACAACTTTAGTTGTTGTGAATTCAGTTTGTGGATGTGCTGCAGCAAATGCAAGACCTGGTGCTAAAGTAAGCTTACAAAACGCAAAGCGTCCAGATCATATCGTTACTGTTTTTGCAGGTGTTGATAAAGAAGCTGTTGAGAAGGCAAGAGAACACATGATTCCATTTCCTCCAAGTTCACCTAGTATGGCACTTTTTAGAGATGGAGAATTAGTTCACATGCTTGAACGTCATCATATTGAGGGTCGTCCAGCAGAATTGATTGCCGAAAACTTAATGGATGCTTACAACGAGTATTGCTAAATTTAGTGACATAAAAATGAAGTTAAAACCACGATTTGATCGTGGTTTTTTTGTGTATATGCAGCATTGATTTAATTTTACCGCATGAGAAAGCTTTTGGCGTATCCATTAACCGTTTTGTATTTCATATTCTTTGGATTGACCCTTTTAGTGTTCCATCCGATTCAGTGGGGATGTTTCAATATTTTTGGGTATCAGGCACACAAAAAAAGTGTTGATGCATTACAGTTTTTTCTTATGCGTTGCTTAAACGTTCTAGGGACTAGATTTAGTTGGAAGAACCCTTACACGATCTCAACAGATCAACCTTTATTGATAGTATCCAACCATCAAAGCATGTATGATATTTCTCCCATCATGTGGTATTTGAGGAAACATCATGTTAAATTCGTTTCTAAAAAAGAACTCGGGAAGGGAATTCCAAGTGTTTCTTATAATCTTAGGAATGGTGGATCGGTTTTAATTGATCGAAAGAACCCTCGTCAGGCACTTCCAGCAATGACTCAATTTGGGGAATATATTGAAACGAACAATAGAGCTGCTGTGATCTTTCCCGAAGGTACAAGAAGCAAGGATGGAACTCCCAAACCTTTTAAAACTAAAGGACTTCAATTGTTGTTTGAAAAAGTACCTTCTGCTTTAATTGTTCCTATTACAGTCAACAACTCTTGGAAGATGTTACGTTATGGAAAATTTCCAATGGGAATAGGAAACCACTTAAAATTTGAGGTTCATCAACCTATAAAGTTGAGTGAAGTGGAAGATCATAACAAGCTCATCTCAAACATCGAGAAAACCATTACAGAAGCCATAATTATTAACTAGTGACAAGCATTCAGGAATTTCATATCGCATCTACGAAAACCTTCGTTCAGGAAACCTTAGCGAATGCCGAAGGCGGACATGACTGGTTCCATATTGAGCGTGTTTACAACAACGCAATTCAAATTGCAAAAACTGAAAATGTTGATCTTTACATTGTTGCATTAGGTGCGTTACTTCACGATATTGCAGATAGTAAATTTCATAACGGTGATGAATCTGTTGGGCCCAAAATAGCAAGAGAATTTTTATTCCAGTTAAATGTGGATTCAGTTGATATAGAACACGTCGTTAACATAATTGAGAATGTCTCATTTAAAGGTGGTCGTGTCGAACGTACGTTCTCTTCAATGGAGTTAGATGTGATACAAGATGCCGATCGTTTAGATGCTCTAGGCGCTATTGGAATTGCACGAACATTTAATTATGGTGGTTTCAAAAACAGAAAGATATATGATCCCAAGATTGCACCAAATCTTGAAATGACCACAGAAGAATATAAAGCCTCTACGGCGCCAACGATAAATCATTTTTACGAAAAACTTTTATTGCTTAAAGACCGTATGAATACGAAAACCGGAACGCGGATGGCAATAAGGCGTCATGAATATATGGAAGATTTTTTGAAACAATTCTATGACGAATGGGATGGATTAAAATAAAAAAAGGCTCACAAAAATGTGAACCTTTTTTTATTATATCTGTTTGATGACTATTGTAAATACGTATAAGTCAATGAGAAAATACTTGTTGTATCACCATCAAAATCGTCAAATTCCGTAGACGTTGCAGTTGCAGAAGTAGGATAATTGTTGGCATTGTATACATAATCCATAGATAATTCTGCTAAAACAGTACCATCAAGTTCGCGATAGGTAATCTTTTTGATATTTTTAGATGGGAATAATGCAGAAGCTTGAACTAGCTGAGGTGCGTTTGGATTTGCACTAAAATTAAACTGTACATTATCCATGATATCTATTCCACCAGCGGCTTGGATTGTAAAGAAATATGGGTTTAATTGTGTTTCATATTCGATTTCAGCTCTGTATTCTACAGTGACGTCCATATTGGTGTCCCAATCGAATTCTGTTTCGAAAAAACTAAGAAGCACTGGATTTCCATCCGTATTATATGTTAATACCTCTCCAGTTTCAAAAGCATCGTATGGTGCTTCATATAATTCGTCAACAGAGAATACGTCTGGTCCGCTTTGAACATTAGCTAAATCGCCATTTTCGTATGCAAAAACTCCGGTTTCAACACCATCCGTTACACTAGTAACACGATTGGCGGCATCATAACTAACTGTTATTGTTCTGTTTTCACTAGGATCTTGAGCTGATACTACAGAAATACTAGAAATTAATTGAGATACGGCTCCTGGATTGTCATCGATAAAGCTATCTGAATTTGAATCGTCACTACATGAAAAACATAAGGCTAATGCTAAGGCGAAGACTGGTAATAATTTAAGTTTCATAAAATGTATTTTAATTGATAAAATTTAGTGGATCGAAAATAGTAAATTCAGTTTATTATTGAAGGAAAAATCGCTTTTTTCTACAATAACTACGATTTTTTACACGTATTGTAAGTCTTTAAGATTTAAACCTTTAGTTCTGTTGTAATTTTGATATCATTTCAGCAGTCATCTTTTCAATATCATAATCGTGCTGCCAATTCCAGTCCTGACGCGCTTCAGAATCGTTTATAGATTTTGGCCATGAATCGGCAATCCCTTGACGGTAATCTGGTCTATAGGTGATCTCGAATTCTGGAATATGAACTTTGATAGCTTCAGAAAGTGCTGCTGGTGTAAAGCTCATGGCAGCTAAATTATATGAAGAACGTATTTTGATGGCGTCACTAGGCGCTTTCATAATATTTACTGTCGCGTTGATTGCATCGTCCATATACATCATTGGGAGTTCAGTGTTTTCAGATAAAAAACACTCATATGATTTGTGCTTTATAGCTTCATGGTAGATCTCTACAGCATAATCAGTAGTACCTCCTCCTGGTAAGGTTTTCCAGCTTATTAGACCAGGATATCGTATGCTGCGAACGTCTACGCCATATTTGTCATGATAGTATTCGCACCATCGTTCTCCAACTTGTTTTGTAATTCCATATACAGTTGTTGGTTCCATTATGGTATGCTGAGGTGTGTTCTGTTTAGGTGTAGTAGGTCCGAAAACGGCAATACTCGAAGGCCAAAATACGTGTTTTATAAATCCGTCTTTTGCCAAGTTAAGCACATGAAATAACGAGGACATATTTAAATCCCACGCACGCTTTGGATGCTTTTCTCCAGTAGCACTTAGCATTGCAGCCATGAGATAAATAGTATCTATTTTATGCTTATCTACACAACTGCGAACAGAACTATAATCTTGGGCATCTACAATTTCAAAAATTCCTGAATTAACAACGTCTAAATTATTATAAGCTATGTCACTGGCAATCACATTGTCATATCCGTAGACATCTTTTAGTTTAAAAGTAAGCTCAGAACCTATTTGTCCGCAGGCTCCAATAATCAAAACTTTAGGCATAGTTTTAGGGAATTATGTGCATGCCAAATTTAACAAGAATAATGGCGTCAAAAAATTTAAAAAACATAAAATTAACATCTCTTTAATTTTTGTTAATTGGTGTTCAATTTTAATGGCTTTAAGTATATTTACTGCTTTAAAAGAAAGTTTAAGTGATGCGCAAACATATAATAGTTTTAATCTGTCTTTCAGTGTTTGTATTTAGTTGTGATGATAAATCATCGACTGAAACCGTTGTTGAAACGCAAGAGGAAATAGCATCACGAACAATTAGCCAGAATGATATTGAAAGCCTGCGCTATACAGAATTTGAATTAAGTAGTGATTCGGAAAAGGCGGTTACAGACTGGCAGAAATTTCAAGAGTTATTGAAGCAAACTGATTTTTTGAAAAAGGCGGACCTAAGTTTTTTTGGAGGCGATCGTTTATTACTTACCACATTTTTTCAAGAGTTAACAGTAGAGATGCCTCAAAAACTTAAAACAAATGAGATTATGGCGCGTATGGTTGTACTGGAGACCAAAGCCCAAAAATTGAACAGCCTATTACGATTGGATAATATTCCTAAAGCAGATCGATTACTTGCCGTTAAGGAATATCTAGTTGCACTCTCGAACTTAAAACTTCAAATTAATAAGAAGTTTGAATATGATAAGAATAAGGCATTGATGACGGACTTTTAAGGATAAATCCGAGTCTAAATAGTCTTAATATTTTGTTAATATGTAACAAAAAGGCGTCTCAGGGGTCTAATATTTAACTAATTTTAATCAACAATAATCCCACAAGCATTATGAAAAACAATATCAAGAGTATTGTAGCTGTCTCTGTGTTGGGGCTTTTTGCGTTTTTAGGATGTAAAGAAGAACCAAAAGAAGACACTGCAATGGTTGAGAAAATTCCTGGAATTATTCTCGAAAACATGGACACTTCAGTAAAACCACAAGACGATTTTTACAATTATGTCAATGGTAGCTGGATGAAAACCAACACTATTCCAGAAGACGAAACACGTTGGGGTGGATTTGGCGTTCTAAGAAAATCCACTAGAGCTGATGTATTAGAAATCATGAATACATCTAAAGAATTAGGAAAGTACGAGGAAGGTACTGATCAAAAGAAAGCATTATTAATATTTGAAACCGCATTAGATTCGGCAGCGAGAGATGCGGCTGGGACAAAACCGTTACAGCCTTTACTAGAAGCTATTGATGGAATTTCTAGCATCGAAGAAATGCAAACAGTTTACGCTACGGTAATGGGTGTGTCTGCTCCGTTTGCAGGAATTGGCGCAAGTCCAGATCTTAATGACAGTAGTACCAACGTTGCTTGGGTATTCCCAGGTGGAACAGGTTTACAACGTGATTATTATTTAGATCAAGATGATAAATCTAAAAAGATCAGAGAGCAATATGTAGCGCATGTATCTAGAATGCTTCAGTATATTGATTACAGTAAAGAGGAAGCAGATGCGGCAGCAGATAAAGTATTAGCTATGGAAACGCAACTTGTTGAACCAAGGTTGGATAAAGTAGCTATGCGTGATGCACGTAATTACAATAATCCAACAACCTTGGCTGAGCTACAGGAAATGTGTCCAGCAATAGATTGGAACAAAATGGTTGGCGATTTAGGAATTACTGCCGAAATGGAAAAATTAAATGTAATGCAGCCTAAATACATGGCATCATTAAGTGAGTTTTTAACATCGACTTCAATTGAGGATATTAAAATTTTAATGGACTGGAGCACAGTTGACAATGCTGCAGGATATTTAAGTACCGAAATTGAAAAAGCAAACTGGGAATTTTACGGACAAACACTTAATGGCGCTAAAAAAATGCGTCCTGCTGACGAACGTGCATTAGGAACCGTAGATGGAACTGTTGGTGAAGCTATCGGAAAACTATATGTAGATGCGAAGTTTCCACCTGAAGCTAAGGAAAAAGCTGAAAAAATGATTGCTAATGTAATCAAAGCCTTCCAAAATAGAATCCAGAAATTAGATTGGATGACAGATTCTACTAAGATTAAAGCAGTAGAGAAGTTAGATAAGTTTACCGTAAAAATTGCCTATCCTGATGAGTGGGAAGACTACTCGAAAATGCAAGTAAAAGAAGGTAACTCTTATGCTGAAAATATGTTAGCTGTTGGTCAATGGCAAATGGAGAAGAACCTTTCTGAAATTGGAGAACCGGTTGATAAATCAGAATGGGGAATGCCACCACAAATGGTAAACGCTTACTTTAACCCATTAAACAACGAAATCGTATTCCCAGCTGCAATTTTACAGCCACCATTCTATAACTATACAGCTGATGAAGCAGTAAACTATGGTGGTATTGGTGCTGTTATCGGACACGAGATTTCTCACGCTTTTGACGATTCAGGAGCGCGTTTTGATGGCGACGGAAACTTAAAGAACTGGTGGACTGAAAAAGATCTTGAAGAGTTCACTAAACGCGGAAATGCTTTAGCTGAGCAATACAGTGCGATTGAAGTATTAGATAGTGTTAATATCAATGGAAAATTCACATTAGGAGAAAATATTGGTGACCTTGGTGGTGTGTTAGGAGCCTATGACGGGTTACAATTATTCTTTGAAGAAAACGGACGACCTGATGACATTGACGGTTTCACAGCAGAACAACGTTTCTTTATGTCTTGGGCAACTGTTTGGAGAACCTTAACGCGTGAAGATGCATTAAGAACTCAAATAAAAACAGATCCACACTCACCTGGAATCTACAGGGCTACACAACCTCTTAAAAACATCGATGCTTTTTATGAAGCATTTGGTATTAAAGAAGGTGATGGCATGTGGTTAGCGCCAGAAGATCGTGTTAGAATTTGGTAATTACCTCAAGCAATAAAATAAAAAAGCGACCTGAAGAGGTCGCTTTTTTTTATGCTTTAATTTATCATTTTATTCTTTCGGTGGATTTGCTTTACGAGCCTCCAATGCTTCTTTACTTAACTTCGCTAAGTTGAAATTAGCATCCATCGTCATCGCTTCATTAAGTAAGCCGATGGCCTGATCTAAGTTGTCAGTTTGATTCATATTAAACACAACCAAAGCTTTCATATAAGTTAATGCAGCTTTCATTGAAACTTCATACGGACGATTAGATTCGTAATAGGCACGTTTCATATCTGGTTGAACATTGGCAAGGCCATAATCAACACTCGCTTTAGCACCAGCAAAATCTTGTAACTGTGTTTTAATATCAGCGATTTCATAGGCTAAATATGGATTAGCATTTCGCTTAAATAATTCTTCATAAAATACAAGGGCACGTTGCGGCTGATTTAATGCTTTAAGCGCAATCGCTTTTACTTCAGTATTAATATCAGAATCGTTAGCGCCTTGTTCAATTCCTATGGTATTTAAGGCTTCAAGATTTCTACCTTCTGTGACATAAACATAGGCTAGAGTATCTAAACGCTGTTGTGATGGCTCAATGACTTGAAGGTGAGTCATTGCGTTAATAATACCTTGCACATCACCTTGTGCTTTCATTTGAGTATAGTAAGATTCAAAATGTTTTTTAAGGTCTGAGTTTGTTTGTGCTTTTGCGCCAAACGTCATCGTAATTGCTAGAATAAAGATGAATTTTTTCATGATCGTTAATTTAATTGCGCCAAAACTAAAAAAATTAATAGAATATAATCTTAAAAGTCTGCTAATATTAAAGTTGTATTCGGAACTCATATTTCAAAAGTTGTACCAGTTTATCAGAACTAATAATTTTTCCACGACTTAATTCAGATTCATCAAATACGGGTTCTGGAATATTCATCGCCTTACAAACTTCCGAATAATACGTTTTCCTCGTGGGATGAGATGTGCTTGAAGCATTTAGAATTTCATTCCATAGTTGGGTCGCGATGAGCTTACGAATGATAGCTACACAATCTTGAAGATGGATCAGGTTGACTGGGCCGTCAGGGTTCTTTATTTGTGTTCTTCCCGATAGGAATTTCGCAGGATGACGATCTTCACCAAACAGTCCTGAAAATCTCAAAATGGTAGTCTTGAAATGTGCGTTATTCTGAAATAATTCCTCCACGGAAAGAAGCAATTTAGCTTTATTTGTTTGGGAAGTTTCCGAAGATTCTGTGATCGTTGCAATAGGAAAGGTGTCATCGTAAACGGAAGTTGATCCTATAAATAGTACATGTTTAACATGTGAATTTTCAATATTCTGACATAGCCTTGTCATTTTTGGCTTATAATCGTCATGACCTTTTCTAAGTCCTGGAGGAATATTTATGATGATGGTATCACAGTTTAACAAAAACCCTGAAATATCACCCTCGATCTTATCTTTTGATAGTTCAATTAAAAAGGGCTCGATACCATCAGACGCTAACGCGGACAATTTTTCTAGACTTGTGGTTGAACCATGAATGCGGTAGCCATCTTCTAATAAGCCGTTTGCCAATGGTCTGCCTAACCAGCCGCACCCTATAATTCCAATGGTTTGATTTGTGTTCAAAATTTGTTCTTGAAAAGTGTAAAGATAGCCACAGATTATGACTTTAGTATAATTGGCTAATTTTCAGTAACTTTAAATACAACTCTAAATTAATTGATTATGGGCATTAAAAGTTTTCAAGGAGCGAGAAAGCAGCAAGCGACTGCTGAAACTACCGTTGCAATACGCGTACGTGATTTTATGACACGAGATCTGATCACTTTTAAACCCGAACAATCGGTAGAGGAAGTGATCCAAACACTCATCAAAAATAAGATCTCTGGAGGGCCAGTAGTAAACAAAAATAATGAACTTGTTGGTATTATTTCCGAAGGAGATTGTCTAAAGCAAATTAGCGAAAGCCGTTATTACAATATGCCTATGGAGCATCATACTGTTGAAAAACGTATGGCGCGTAATGTGGAAACCATAGATGGCAATATGAATGTATTCGATGCGGCTAACCGTTTTCTAGAATCTAAGATAAGGCGATTTCCAATCGTAGAAAATGGAAAACTCGTTGGTCAGATTAGTCAGAAAGACATCTTGAAAGCAGCATTAGAACTAAAGGGACAAAATTGGAAATAAATTATCGACGACGATTCTGAGGCAGGACCTCAGGCAGATCGGTTATAATCAGTTTTGTATTCACATCATCGGTAAGTTCAGCAATTTTTGAATACGGATAGTCAGGTAATGGCTCACTCAGTGAGCGCCATTTGGCAATTCCTGCCACAGTAATCTGTTCGCCTATTTCAATAATTCCTTCGCGATAACGCAGTTGCTTATTAAACCCAAAAAAGGTTTGACTTTCGATATTATAACGCCTTAAAAGCGCTTCGAATTTAGGTGTTGGATCATTAAAGGTCCCAGATGATTGCTTTTTGTCTTTGACTAAATATGTTATATAATTTAGAGGAACATCAGTTGGTTTTACGATCACAAAATCACTATTTGTTTCAACAAAAAACTCCTGAGATTTTTCTTCTTCGACCAAGGTTTTCCAATGTGAACTTTTGCCACTATTAACTTTCTGTTCGATCTTAATTTGATAGAAGACGCATTTGCGTTGTGAGTAAGGTGCCAACAATGGTTCTTTGACGTGAAGTGCTTTGCCAGAAACTTTAGACAGTTCATTGGTGCGTAACCCTGAAGCTGGTTTTGACTGGATCTTAGAAAGCGTTCGGATGATTACTTGCTTTCGACCAAAATAATAGGCAAGAAAGATGATTGTGCCAATAACGATAATGGCTAAGACAATGATGATGGCTGGATTCATGTTGAGGTCGTTATATACTATTAGTAGAAGACGCTACTGAAATGTTACAGGTCTTAATTATCGCGTTTAACCAATGCATAATAATCGTCTTCCAATGGCAGATAGCCTTGATCATAAACAAAATAATATACAGTTCCGGCTTTGGTGGTGTAGATACTAGTGAAGTAGTTAAAATCAAATCCTTTTTCGATTAGCTTTGCTCTTGAGACTTTTCGTTTTTGATCTGGATTAAGCGCTTCTAAAATACGGTAGTTCTTTCTAAGCCGATTATTCGTGTTTCGGATCAGATTTTTACTGTCTTTATTAATCGCATTATTATAAGAATTTCTGCAGGCGTCACTACAGAATTTTTTATCAATTCTACCTACGATTTTAGTGCCACACTCAGGACATTTTTTTTCCATAGTCGTCTTTTTTTAATTCGTACCAATTAATTAATTCACCTTCAAAAGGGAATTGTTCCATGTAGTGCAGTCCTATTTTTTTTAATATTTTATTTGATGCGATGTTGCCTATTTCAGCGGCACCATAAATGATGTCGAAATTGAGCTCATTAAACCCGAAGTCCAACAAGGCGACGGATGATTCGGTTGCATAACCTTTACCCCAATATCTTGGAATTAAACGGTAACCGATATCTATAAAATCACGTTTTGTTCCTATGACTTCTTTATCACCAGTATTGAATTTCAATCCCGACCAGCCTATAAAATCACCACTTGATTTTTCGATAGCAGCGAAGCGCCCAATACCACGATCCCGATATTGATTGCGAACAGATTCAATACTGTCCATTGCCTGAGACATTTCAGTGATCGGATTTTTTCCGAGGTATTCATGAACGATAGGGTTGGAGTCTAATTCGTAAATCCCATTGACATCGGTAGGCAGGATATCACGTAAAATAAGATGTTCTGTTTCTAGATAAAAAGTCATGATTAAGTTTTTAATATTGGAATGTAGGTTGTCCAAGGGCCGACTTCCGTTGCGTATTGTTTGGCTAAGACTCGATTTATTTGGGCCAAATGACTGAGATCATGTGTCACCCAACAGGCTAATAATTCACTAGCAGTCACTGGTCCAAGTTCAGGATGAATACCTTGTCTATTCAATTGCGATTCACTCAGACTTAATTGCTTTAAGTCGTTGAGATTCTCTTGTCTTAGTTGCTGAAATTCATTCAATAATTCGATAAGTGATTTGCCTTTCGAATTTTCGAATTGTGCGAAACGATCAAAGGATTGGAAGGTTTTGTCTTGATCATCCCTGAGTATGATTTTTAGTCGCGGAATCCAGTCGGTTTTCTCGCCATGAATGAGATGTCCAACAATATCATACGGACTCCAAGTATCACCACCTTCATTGGTAAATATCCAATCATCGGATAAATTACTTAACATTGACTTAAGTGTCTCGGGCGTCTGTTGTAAAACCTCTAAACCTTGATTAACAGTGAATTTCATAGTGCAAATATACGGATTTTATTCGTTTACAAACGACTACAAACATTTACAAACGATTTTAAACAAGTAACTACCGACTTTAATTTGGAGGCTGTTCCATATTTGCAGTGTTGAAACCAATGAAGGTTCAATAGTATTAACTGTTTAATTATTAAAATTTAAAATTATGAACGCACTTAGAAACAAAGTACAGTTGATTGGAAGATTAGGACAAGATCCAGAAATTGTAAACTTCGATGACGGAAACAAAATCGCGAAATTTTCAATCGCAACAGATGACAGCTACAAAGACAAAGAAGGTAACAAAGTAGAACGTACGTACTGGCACAATGTGGTAGTTCGTGGCGGACTTGTAAAAATTGTAGAAGAATATGTAACCAAAGGCAAAGAGATTGCCATCGAAGGAAAACTTACCAATAGAAGTTGGGATGACAAAGATGGAACGAAACGTTACGCAACCGAAGTTGTCTGTAACGAGTTGTTGATGCTCGGGAAATAAGGTTCATTTCAATTCAATAAAAAAGGCTTCCAAAACTGGAAGCCTTTTTTTGCTATTAATCGTTCGAGAGATTATTCTACTACTAATGTATATTGTGGCGTAGGGTTCATTGGACAGAAGTACACGTATTCACCTTTTTTAAGATAAGTTACATTAGATGATTCTTTACTGTTATTATCTACCACTTTAGTTACATATGCCGTTTTGATATGTGCATCAGGATTTGATTTTGGTGCTAAAACAAAACCTACTTGATGGCCTACATTATTGTTGCTGATCTCAAAAACATAAGCGCCTTCTTTTAGCGTTACCGATTCTTGAGTAAAAGCGCCTTTAGTTTGTTCTAAACTAACGGTAGTTACCTCTTTTTTTGACATTTTTTTATCTGCCATTTTATCCTGAGCATTTGCTGAAAAGGTTAATGCAAATACCATTACGAAAATTGAAATGATCTGTTTCATGATTTATTGTTTTTATTATTGGTTTATTGAATTAGACTAAAGCTTCTTCTAAAGAAGGTGCTACTGGAAAATCTACAGGAACTTGAGTTGTACTGTGGATGTAGTTTGAAATGGTTTTATCACCAACTAAAGAGATCGTATCGATAAGATTCGCTTTTGTATAGCCTTGCGCAAAGAAGTTTTCTAATACGTCAGCATCTGTGTTTCCTCTGTTCTCAGTGATGTTACGTGCAAGTCTTGCTAGTGCATCTAACTTGTCATTAAATGAAGCACGTCCAGCTCTTAACTCTAAGATTTGCTCATCAGTAAATCCGTTCATTTTTCCAATCGCAGTATGTGCTGATAAACAGTAGATACAATCATTAACTTGACTCACTGCAAGGTTTACAACTTCTTTCTCTTTACCAGATAAGGATGTTTTTGCATTTGCAAAATTAAGGTAGTTCTCTAAAGCTGTATCGCTATGTGCATATGTCGCGTATAGATTAGGTACAAAGCCTAATGCTTTATTTAGATTATCGAAAATAGCTTGGTTATTTTCGCTTACGTCTTCTCTTGTTGGTACATTGAATGTATTCATAATATTATTTTTTATTTGTGTTTGTACTTGATTTATAATTACTCTGCAAAGTTGCAGCAGTATCTATGGTTTTGAAATGGAAGTTTTTCCTTTGTAATTGTCAATTCTTCCTTTATTGAGATATGTGTGGTTTTTCAGCATCGCAATAGAAGTCATGCATGTGTTTTGTTGCACAATGCGTTTTTGGGCTAATAGTATGTACTATACGTTTACCGCTCGATCTGAATATTTCAATAAGATTGAATATGGATTTGTGTTTTAAATTCATCGTTGTATCTATAATTATTTAACGATACAAAGATGCGAAAGGTATGATGGCTATACTATGATAGTATTTCCCTATGAATTGTCAATATTTCCCTAAGCAACGTTTTGTTGTTGTTTTTTGAAGGCTGAAGGCGTTAAACCTGTTTGTTTTTTAAATAAACGGCTAAGGTGAGAAGCATCCTCAAAACCAATATCATAAGCGATTTTCTTAGCTGAGCGATCGGTGTATAATAATTGACGTTTGGTTTCAAGAACTAAGCGTTCATGAATGATTTGTAAAGGACTACGTCCATATTTGGCAAAGGTATTCGATAAGGTTTTGGGAGATTTAAAAAGCTTATCTGCATAGAACGTTACGCTATGCGCTTCCTTATAATGTAATTCGACCAACAAATTATAATGTCTTAGAAGATCATTCGGACTTTTAGTTGTTAGTTCATTTTCAGAATTCGATTTGAGAAGACGTGTCGTTTTAATAATAAAACGCGCCATTAACATGCGAAGCATTTCGGCTTGAATGTTATCTGTAGTTTCTAATTCATCTAAAAATACCTGATGAAGTATGTTGAATTTTTCTTGCTCGGAATCATCTAGAGTTACGATTGGAATATGGGTGTTTCCGAAGAATAATAGTCCAACACAACCCACTTCCTGATCATGATCTTTAATACAATAGAACTCGCGATTGAATTGATAGACGATGAGATCGTCTCCAGAAATATATTCCAAAAACTGGATCACTGTTACTGTTAAAATTTGATGCGGTTGCAAGGTTACAGGAACACCATCTACTATAAATTCAGCTGGATGATCTGTTGCCCAAATAAAGGTATATAGTCCTGTAGGTTTTGAAGTCGAATAGTTTTGAAGAAGCTCTTCATTACCTACTTTAAGAAGGGCATCGGTAGAAAATTCTGAAAATACTTGCGTCATGGGAACTTAGTCTTACTGCAATTTAATTCATTACAAATAAAAAAGGCATAAGTAAATTTCATCTATGCCTTCAGTTGTAATTTTTAAAGTTTAAATATCGTCGACACTAATCTCTATGGCTTCTGAAATGAGCTTTCCTGTATTAGTCGTTCCTTCAATAAAGACTTTTATCTGCTTTGTATTGGTATCCAAAAATTTCAAGTTTATCATATTGGTGTCGTCAATTTCGGCTTCTGGAATCCAATCTATCACACCATAATCTCTAAAGAAGTCGGTGTTGTAATACACATATTTTGGTGCATAGTATTGCTTTTCAGACGTGAAGGTTAAAGGCAATCCGATTTTTTGATTAAACTTGAGTCGCTTATCGTTTTTGAATTTTAAGTTTGGATCTGTTTTAATATGAATACTTCCGGCTGCACTTGGCTGCGCAGCATCATATTGTTTATTTGTAAGATCGATTGCGATATAATCGATATCCTTCATGTCGAAATTAAAGAAGATATCAAAGTTCAAGACACGTTGTCCATTCCAATAAATAAGTGGGGCAACTGGTTCTCCAAATCGCCATCTAACAACAGAAAATCGTCCGAAGTTTTGTGATGTTTGATAGCCTTGTCCGTTTAAATACGTAGCAAGATCTACAGTATTATTACGTTTATCATCATCAAATAAATCAACGCGTCCACCTCCAAATTTACGTGAAAGCTCATCAAAACGTTTTTTCTGAATGTTCGCTTGTACAACAACTTCATCAAGTTGTTCTACCTTTTCCCAAGACTGATCAAATACGATATCTGATGAATTGGCTTCGAATCGCGTTTGTTCTCTATAATTGAAAAGATCAAGCTTGGGTCTTATGCTTGGGACTTTTATAGGTCTTAATTGTACGCTTAAATTTGCCTTCTTCATTTTTGACTCGCTTATAACTTCAGTGAATTCTAACATGTCTTCATCTTCAATAATAAAGCCTTTATCAGCGAAGGTTGACTCGCCATCTTTTAGAACATAAGCTTGCGCTTCATGGTTTTTAGAGGTATGAAGAATAAATTTCCCATCACCTTTATGCTTTGTACTCGTGGCTTTAAAAGCGATACCTTGCTCAAAATCGTACAACTGCTGAGGTGGGTTGTTGAAGATATTACTCCAATTATAACTACTCCATCCTTGAGTTAAGAGTAGGTTATCTAAATCAAATTTCTTTTTTGCTGTAATGTCTGTAAAATAATAGCGTGCGTTTTCTATATAGCCTTTTACATAGGGTTGCAGCATCGTATAAGATAGTATATTATGATGTGTATTATAAGACTTTGTCTCCGCTGGCATTACAGAAACACTAACATTTGCGGTTTCATTTTCTGCAAGAGCATTTAAAGGTATTTGAACGGCCAATGAATCAGACTCTTTTCTGAAATAAGTCGAATTAGTTGTTACTGTCTGCAGTCCATCAAAGTTGAAATATAAGCGCTCTAGTATCGGCTGATTTTTTTCATTAAATACAGTGAATATATTAAGTCCAGGTTCAAGATTTTTCTTTTCAATTGCGAGTGATACATTCAAAGCATTATTAAACTGAAAATTATTGGTGCTTGATTTATACCCATTATGGATCATCAAAGTATAGGGTTTCCCTGAGATTATTGGAAGGGTTTGCGCATTGGTATTGAACGTCAACATAACTTTAGATCGTAATTCGTTCAACATCAAATTAACACCTTTACTTTGACTAAAATTTAAATCAAATGTTTGTATTCGGTTTCTAAAGTCAATGTCAACTTTGTACCGTTTGTTCGCTTCATGTCGAAATGTGAATTTACCAATTCCCATATCGTTAGTTTTAAATTGAGTAACAATGTTTTCGTTTTGATCTAGGATTCGTCCCGAAATATTTTGAATACCAAATCCTTTAACATCTTTGATCACCACACCGATATTGTTTTCAGCGTTAGCTACAATATGTCCGCCTTCAGGTAAGAACTGAGCATCTAATTTAGATGTTATCTCTTCAGTTGCAACGTCCAATTCCGAAGGATCAACAATTTTAATGTTCTGAACAAAGTAATTTTGCTCATCGAAGTTCCGCATCCAATTCGTATAGGCTTTGAACGTATAATTCCCAGTTGTAAATAAGCTGTCTACATTGAAAAGTCCGTTTGCTTTACCTTCTTTAGCCCAAAGCATCTGTTCTTTAATTGTATTATTGTCTTTATCCGAAATGACAGCATACACGTTGGTGGTTTGGGTTGAAGGTTTTTTAGTATTCTTATCAAAAACATATACACTGAATCCGATAGTTTCACCCTGTATATACAAGGACTTGTTGAGATGTCCGAATGCGACTTCTCGAGGTAAATTTACATAGTTATCATATGAGGATTTAAGGTCAATTTTGCTTTGCGCCAATATTGGTGTAATACTGAGCAAACAAAACACAAAAGCGATCAATTTAGAGGTTTTAGTAGTGTCAAAATTGTGTTTCATAGCAGAGGATGATTTTTGAGTTTAACTAATTAATAGTAATCACTTTATCTTGCACAAGAAATGTGCCGTTATTTCCTACACCTTCTATAAATAATCGGAACTCATCGTTGGAAGTATCTTTTACTTTAAGGACCAATTGACCATTATCATTTAGTTTAAGGTCAGGATACCAATCGATCACGCCATAATTCTGAAAGAAGTCACTTCTGTAGTATGTATAAACGGGTGCATAGAATTTTTTTGGTGTTGCAAAGGCTAATGGAGGTTTTACGGGTTGACCAACTTCAGCCGTCGTCGTATAGCGTTTAGTTCTTAGTTGCGGATTCGTAAAAATCTTTATAACACCTCCTGCGCCGCGAACACCTTCTCCAAGGCCTTGTCTGTCTACTTGAACATAGTCAACAATTGACATATCTAAATTCACTAATATACCTGTATCATTGAGTAATTGTCCATCGAGATAAATAATAGGTGAGGAGTTGGCTTGATTTAAATTGGTGCGTCTTGTATTTTGTATCACTAATGTCACACCGTTTTCGTAAACCGTAAATCCTTTTGAGGCAATATAATTCCCAAATGTGGTAAAACCATCGCGTTGTACATCGGTTAAGAAGTCGACTTGTCCGCTTAATTTGTCTCGAATTTTCTCCATGCGCTCTTCGTCTTTTTTAGCCGTTAAAAAAACTTCATCGAGTTCTTCTATTTCTTTCCACGAATTGTCTAGTAATGGTTCTTCAACACTGTAGAGCGTTGCAGAATAATTGTTGATTCCAAGCGCATCATATGACAATCCTAAACTTGGAATTGTAGTAGGGCTAAATTGCGCGTATACACCAGGTCGGCTTACGCGATTTCGCTTTTCTAAGGCACCAATGATTATGGATTCATCTTCGTAAGGACGTAACCCTTTTACATCAAACGAGTCTTCATTGTCATAGATTTCAACGGTTAAACTTGATGAATTTTTTAAAGGATAAATAATAAAGGAATTCGTCTTTTTATTGCGAATATTCGCCTTTAAACTTATACCGTTTTCAAAGGCATAATTGGCTTTTGGACTGGCATTAAAGATGTCATTCCATTCATAGCTACTCCAGCCTTGTGTCAATAATAAATTATCTAGTTCAGCTCGTTTTTTACGGTCAACATTATTGAAATAGTATTTGGCATTTTCAACATAACCCTTTAAATACGGTTGTAAATAATTGTACGAAACGATATCATGATGACTGTTGTAAGATTTTGTACTTGCAGGAAGCACAGAAACACTGAAGTTGTTCAAGGCAGTTGCATCGGCACTCAAAATAGGAATTTTTATAATAAGTGAATCCTCTTGTTTTCTAACAATCTCTTGTCCAATTTGGAACGTTTTAATCCCTTCGTGTTTAAAAAATAAACGTTCTAAAAGCGGTCGATCTTTATCATCAAATAATGTGATGATATTTATACCTGAATACAAATCGCTGTAGTTTATGAGTCGAGCTACCTCTGGTTTGTCATCGAAGTTAACGTCAATTACCTTTAATTCTTTACCATTGCTTAGAGCTAATTTAAATGTCTTGTTTGCAATTGAATTTAAAGTGTTGTTATTAGTCCGAAATACTAAGGCGACTCTATTTTCTAGATCGGTTAGGTTCATTGTGATTCCATTGGCATCGGCTGGAGCAATAGAAAATTCATCTTGATTCTCGGTATTTAACTTAACGTTGTATTGTATGTCCTTTTGAGGAATTAGACTAAATTTTGTAATCCCGTAGGTATTGGTTTTAAAGTTTGATATTTCAGTTCCAGTATTATCAGTCACGATGCCGCTAACATTCGGAATTCCAAACCCATTAACATCTTTTATCACCACACCAATAGTATTTTGGACGTCTAAAACCATGTGGCCGCCTTCAGGCAAGAACTGAGCGTCAACTTTTGAATCTTTTGATTTAGGTTTGGTATTATTATCATCGGGATTTATCACTTTAATATTTTGAACAAAGAAATTGTGTTCATCAAAATTTCGCATCCAATTTGTATATGCCTTAAACTGATAGTCACCTGTGGCCATTGTAGAATCGATTTTAAATAATCCTGAAGCTACTCCTTCAGAGGCTAGTACAAGTTTCTTTTTTATAATTTTCCCAGAGTTGTTTTCGAGTGTACAGTAGATATTCGTTGTGATTTCCGAAGGCTTTTTAGATGATTTATCTAAAATATAGATCGCGAAACCTAGACTTTCACCTTGAATGAGCGTCGTTTTGTTGAGATGGCCATAAGCAACCTCTCTAGGAAGTTCAGTGTATGCTTTGTAGGCATTAAATAGTTTGGCGTCAGATACATTCTGAGCACTTGATAATGTTCCGAAGCAAATAATACAGACTAAGGAAAGTAGTTTGGAGTGGTTCATAGTCATAGCTATTAAGACTAGTAAATATGGTTATAGTTTAATTTGAATTATTGATGTTAATCGTTCTCACTTCAGAAATAAAACTGCCATCGTTAGCAGTGCCTTCAATAAAAACTTTTAGCGCATCATTTTTGGTGTCTTTGATTTTTAGCTTAAGCGTTCCGTCTGCTGCAAGCGTGCAATTACCAAACCAATCAATCACACCGAAGGCTTTAAAGAATTCACTGGTATACTCTTCATATTTAGGAGCATAAAATTTCTTTTGAGGCTCAAAACTTAATGGGACTTCGACTTCTTGACCTGGTTCTAATTGCACTTCGTATTCACGCGTACGCAATTGATTATTAGTAAATATTTTAATCACACCATTAGAACCTCTAATGCCTTCACCTAATCCTTGTTTGTCTACAATGATATAGTCAACTGTAGTCATGTCAAGATCCATTAAAAAGCGATGGTCTTCGTTGTCTATGACCATGTTATTGAGATAGATGATTGGCCTTAATTGTTCGGTATTATCTTGAAACGTTGTACGTCTTGGAATGGTAATCATAAGCGATCTTGGATCACGTGGGTCTTGAAATACGTTATATCCTTTTGTGGCGATATACGATGCGAAATCAGTGGTGTTTTTTCGTTGTGCATCATTAAAAAATTCTACTCGGCCTTTATTTAGTCGTTTGATTTTTTCAACTCTATTTTCATAACGCTTTGCACTTACTTCAACTTCTCCAAGTTGCTCAATTCTTCCCCAAGATTCATCAAGTATCGGAAGTCTTGAACTATATCTGTAAGAGTTTTCATTTTTATATTTTAATATGGAAAACCGTTGTTTAATCTCAGGAATTGTTGATGGTGTAAACTGCACATATAAATTAGGCTTTTCAACTTGGTCTTTCTTATTGATAACACCAATTTTGAATGTCTCACCTTCAGTAGGGAGTAAGCCTCTTACTCTAAAACTCCGTTGTCCTTCAGGGACATCTAAGGTAATTGTAGGTGTATTTTTTTGCGGATAAATCAAAAATTTATTCCCTTTTGTGGTATTTACATTTGCATTAATGATTAAACCATCCTCAAAGTCAAATTCTTTGATTGGAGGATTATTAAAAATGGAAGTCCAATTGTAACTACTCCATCCTTGAGTGATCAAAAGTTGATCGAGTTCTAATTTCTTTTTGCGATCTACATTTGTGAAGTAGTACTTGGCATTTTCAATTTTACCTTTAACATAAGGTCTCAGGTAAGTATTTGATAAAATGTTATGATGATGATTGTAGGATTTGGTTCCACTTGGCAAAATCGATATACTGAGGTTATGCAGCTTAGCGACATTTATTGATTTCGCCGTCAATGAGAGCTCCAGAGAATCCTGAAGTTTCTTTACAGAATGACTATCTGTAGTTACATAATTGATGCCATCGTGTTTAAAAAATAAACGTTCAAGTATTGGTTTGTTATCTTCTGAAAAGAGTGTGATTATGTTAATACCTGTAAATAGGTCTAGCTTAGATATGAGTAATTTCACTTCTGAGTTCTCACCAAACTTAACATCTGAAACATTGAGCTGATTCCCATTACTAATTGCCATTTTAAAGGTTTGATCTTTGATATCTGGTAAGGTCATATAATTGGTGCGGAAGGCAATGGCAATCTTATCATTTAGGTCTGATACGCTCATGGTTACGCCTTTAGATTCTCCCGTCTCTAAAGTCAATGAAGATTCTTCCAAATCATTAAAATTTACCTTATAAATGCGTCGGCTCTCTGGCGTAAATTCATATTTAGCAATACCAAATGCGTTGGTAGTGAAATTCGTAATTTCATTCCCGTTGGAATCAGTAACTATTCCTGTTAGGTTTGACATTCCAAAGCCAAAATCATCTTTTACAATGACTCCCATGGTATTCTTTGTGTCTAAGATGAGATGTCCGCCCTCGGGCAAGAATTGAGCATCGATTTCATAATAGTCTTCTTCCTCTTCATAATCGAAATCATCAGGATTATTGACTTGTATATATTGGGTGTAAAAGTTGGGTTCTTCAAAATTCTTCATCCAATTCGTATAGGCTTTAAACACATAATTGCCTGAAGGGAATGCATCGTCAATTTCAAATAAACCTGAGGCAATACCATCATTAGCTAAGACTAATTGTTTTTTTAGAACCTTACCAGATCGTGTTTCAAGCGTGCAATACACATTTCTTGTAACTACCGAAGCGCGTTTGGTGAACTTGTCAAATAGGTAAACAGTAAAGCCCAGAGACTCACCGCTAACGAATGTCGATTTATTTAAATGCGCGTAACACGTTTCTCTGGGTAATTGTATATAGGATTGGTAATTTTCAAAAAGGATGTCCTCGTTTTTTTCTTGTGCGTTGACTAGAAATGCCATAAAAAAACTCAAACAGAACAAGGCAATTTTCACATTTGTGAAAGTGGAGTGGGAAGTTTTCATAGCCTAAATCGTTGATTCAATGTATAAAGTTAGTTCAAAACAGAAAATTTTCTCTTATCAGAACTATTAATTTCTAGTTAAAATTTGATTTTATTGATAGATTATTAACGACTGCTTTTTAAAACTGAAAATTCTGTAAAAAATAAAAAGGACTTGTTTTAAACCCTTATGCTTTAGTATTTTTATCTAAAGCTAAAACGATATGGCCATTCCGACTAAACTTACCAGATTTAATCAAAACGTACTGTCAAAGTATCGTATATACAATAGTATTTTTATGACCTTACCTTTTGATACGATTTCTAAAACTGTGGTGCTTTTACCACTGTTTCATGAAACTTGTGTTAAAGGATTTGAATCTGGTGATGATCCCAAGACTATAGTAGAAACGTTTTTTGCAAAATATCAGGCAAGACGAAATAAGCAAAGCCAGATCAATTTATTATTTCGGTTCATCCAGTATATCGAACGCCAAGTTGTACTGTTCGATGCAGTAGAAGATGCTGCCTTTTCTGTAGTACACAATATGGAAGGGATAGGAACTTTGCGAAGCTTAAAAGAAAATGCAGAAGCTGAAAATAAGAAGCAATTATTACAGGAATATCTTGAAGCGTTTAAAGTTCGCATCGTTTTAACTGCACATCCAACGCAGTTTTACCCTGGGACTGTTTTAGGAATTATAACAGACTTAGGTGAAGCTATAAAGGAGGATAATTTAGTCGTCATTAATGAGTTATTAGCCCAACTAGGGAAGACGCCATTTTTTAAAGATAAGAAGCCTACGCCATATGATGAAGCTGTGAATCTTATCTGGTATCTTAAGAATGTATTCTATCACTCATTTGGATCTATTTTTGACTACATGCAGGAGAATATTTTTAAGGGAGAAGATATTGATAATTCTATAGTAAATATTGGCTTCTGGCCTGGTGGTGATCGCGATGGGAATCCGTTTGTAACACCACAAATCACCCTGAACGTGGCTAGAAAGCTAAAAGAATCAATCATTAAGAATTATATCAAAGACGTAAAATATCTACGTCGCAGATTGACGTTCAAAGGCATTAGAGAGCGTATTATTGATCTTAACCATAGATTGCATAATACCTTATTAAATCGAAATGAAGATTTTCAAGTGACCCTAAGTGGTTTTATAGATGAGTTAAAAGCGATAAGAGCAATGCTGATAAGAGATCATCAATCGTTATATGTCGATAAAGTGACAACATTAATCAATCGCACTACATTATTCGGATATCATTTTGCGAGCTTAGATATTCGTCAGGATAGTCGCGTTCATGATCAGATGTTTACCGCACTTGTAAATGAATTGATTGCTAATGGGAGTAAGTTATTCCCAGAAGATTATTTTGAACTATCATTAGAACAACAACTAAGACATCTGTCAGAAGTAAAGGGGTCTATTGGTGCTATTGAGTTTAAAGACGAATTGGCCATTAATATCAGTGAAACGATCAAAGCCATGAAGTCCATACAAGAAGATAATGGCGAAATTGCTTGTAACCGTTATATCATTAGTAATAATCAAACAACGCTCAATGTCATGCAGTTGTTTGCAATGCTTAAAGTGGTAGCGTTTCACGATGAGCTCTCTGTAGATATAGTGCCACTCTTTGAAACAGTAACTGATCTTGAGGCGTCACCAAGCGTCATGGAGGATTTATATACCGATCCAAATTATAGTGAGCATCTAAAGCAGCGTGGAAATAAACAAACCATTATGTTAGGGTTTAGTGATGGTACGAAAGATGGCGGTTATTTAATGGCTAATTGGGCAATATTTAAGGCGAAAGAGGCTTTAACAACCCTTTCTCGAAAATACAATATAGATGTGGTGTTCTTTGACGGTAGAGGAGGACCGCCAGCTAGAGGTGGTGGGAAAACCCATCAATTTTATGCATCTCTCGGTCCAACAATTGAGGACAAAGAAATTCAATTAACAATTCAAGGACAGACGATCAGTTCTAACTTCGGAACAATTGATTCATCTCAGTACAACATGGAGCAATTGATTAGTTCGGGTGTTTTAAACCGATTAAACGAAAAGAACACGGCGATGATTCCTGAAGATAAAGAGGTCATGGATGATCTCGCAGAATTGAGTTACAAAGCCTACCAAGATTTTAAGAATCACCCTAAGTTTTTGCCATATCTTGAGCATATGAGTACCTTAAAATATTACGCAAAAACTAATATTGGTAGTCGTCCGTCTAAACGTGGTAAATCCTCAGAATTAGTTTTTTCTGATCTAAGAGCTATTCCTTTCGTTGGAAGTTGGAGTCAGTTAAAACAGAACGTTCCCGGATTCTTTGGCGTAGGAACTGCCTTAAAACATTATGAGGATAATGGCATGTTCGATAAGGTAGTTACCTTATATGAAAATTCTAGTTTCTTTAAAACACTTGTTGAAAACAGTATGATGTCCTTATCAAAGTCCTTCTTCAATCTTACACGTTATATGGCTGAAGATCCTGAATATGGCGCGTTCTGGACACTCATCCATGAGGAGTATGAAACCTCGAAGCGATTATTACTGAAATTAACAGGTTATTCTGAGCTCATGGAAAATGAACCGGTTGGAAAGGCTTCGATTAATGTTAGAGAATCAATAGTGTTGCCATTGCTCACAATTCAGCAGTATGCGCTTAAGAAAATTCAGGAATTAGAAAATTCAGATGTTAAAGATAATGATGAGATCGAGATCTATCAGAAGATTGTTATGCGTTCACTCTTCGGAAATATTAATGCGAGTCGAAATTCAGCCTAACATTTAGAAGAAGATTTCTTGTGCTAATCTAAAGGTATTAGCATGAGCCTCTACGATAGTTCGAATGTCTGGTGAATAACCACCTCCCATGCTGCACATTACTGGAAGTCCATTTTGTTTGCAGATTTCTAGGACAAAACGGTCCCTAGCTTTACAGCCTTCAACTGACATCCCAAGTTTTCCTAGTTTATCTGTTGAGATCACATCAACACCAGATAGGTAATAAACAAAATCTGGCTGAACGTCCTTAATCAATTTTGGTAGCGTTGCTTCAAGAATGCCTAGATACGTCTGATCATCTGTGTTATTTTCTAAAGCAATATCTAGGTCACTAATTTCCTTTTTAAATGGATAATTTGATTTGCCATGCATTGAAAACGTAAAGACACTTGGGTCATCTTGAAATATTTCAGCAGTTCCGTTTCCTTGATGTACATCCAGATCAACAATTAAGATCTTTTCGGCTAATTTATTATTTTGAAGGTAACGCGCTCCAATAGCTTGATCATTCAATAAACAAAAAGCTTCGCCTCGGTCTGTGTAGGCGTGATGAGTACCTCCAGCAATATTCATGGCAATTCCATATTCGAGTGCAAACACGCTTGATTTAATCGTACCATCCGCGATGATGACTTCACGTTCTACCAAGACTTCGCTCAGCGGGAAACCGATTTTACGTGCGGCTCTTTTTTCTAAAGTGAGCGCAGTTAAATCTTGATAGTAATTCTCGGTGTGAACGCGCAGTATATGTGCATCGTCGGGTTGTTCTGGTTCAAAGAAATTTGAAGAATCACAGGTGCCTTCATATAGAAGTTGCTCCGGCAATAGTTCATATTTCAGCATTGGAAAACGATGCCCTTCTGGCAGTGGATGTTTATAGATGGGATGGAATGCAATTTTAAGCATTTAGCTAATTTGTAAACCGTTTTTGACGGCTTGGTCTGGATTTACAAACACCAATTTACCTTCAGGTGTTTCGGTCATTAAAATCATGCCTTCGCTTTCAACACCACGCAATGCTCTAGGCGCTAAATTAACTAAAACCGTAACCTGTTTCCCAATAACTTCTTCAGGTGTGAAACTTTCGGCAATTCCTGAAACGATGGTACGTGTGTCAATTCCTGTATCTACTTTTAACACCAACAACTTTTTAGTCTTTGGCATTTTTTCAGCTTCAAGAATCTTTCCAACTCGAATATCTAATTTAGTAAAGTCTTCAAAAGTAATGGTGTCTTTTTGTGGCTCTACAGTAGCATTCGCAGCTTCATTGGCTTTTTTACTGGCCTCGAGTTTATTTAATTGCGCTTGAATAGTTTTGTCTTCAATTTTTGAAAATAGAAGTTCTCCTTTTCCAATTTGATGACCACTTTCAATTAATTCATCTTGAGTTTTTACAGCACGCCATGTTGCACCAGTAATGTCTAAAATACGCTTTAATTTTTCTGAAGTAAATGGTAGGAATGGTTCACTTAGGGTTGCAAGTGCACTCGCAATTTGTAATGCGACATACATAATTGTTTTTGTTCTAGCCTCGTCTGTTTTTACTAATTTCCATGGCTCTTCATCTGCCAAATACTTATTACCTAGACGAGCTAGATTCATCAGCTCTTGACTCGCTTCTCTAAAACGGTAGCGTTCTATCGAACTTGCAATGACATCTGGATATGCTCTAACAGCAGCTAAAGTCTCTTCATCAACCGCTGAAAATTCAGAAGCTTTTGGAACAACACCATTGTAGTACTTGTTTGTAAGTACTACAACGCGATTAATAAAGTTTCCGAAGATAGCTACTAACTCATTGTTGTTTCTGGCTTGAAAGTCTTTCCATGTAAAGTCATTGTCTTTACTTTCTGGAGCATTGGCCGTCAATACATATCGTAAAACATCCTGTTGACCAGGGAAATCTTCTAGATATTCAGGTAACCAAACCGCCCAGTTCTTAGAGGTCGATAATTTTTTACCTTCTAGATTTAAAAACTCATTTGCAGGCACATTATCGGGTAAGATGTAAGACCCTTCAGCTTTCAGCATTGATGGAAAAATGATACAGTGAAATACGATATTGTCTTTTCCAATAAAGTGTAATAATTTGGTATCCTTATCTTTCCAATAAGGTGTCCAGTCTTTTCCTTCTCTATTAGCCCATTCTTTAGTGGCTGAAATATATCCGATTGGTGCGTCAAACCATACGTATAAGACTTTTCCTTCTCCACCTGGTACAGGAACAGGAATCCCCCAATCCAGATCGCGTGTTACGGCTCGTGGTCGTAAACCATCATCAATCCAGGATTTAACTTGTCCGTAGACATTGGGTTTCCAGTCTTTTTTATGACCTTCTAAAATCCATTCTCTTAGGAAATTTTCGTGCTTATTTAAGGGTAGGAACCAGTGTTTGGTCTCTTTTAATGTTGGCACATTTCCTGTTATAGCTGATTTCGGATTGATAAGTTCTGTGGCACTTAAGCTAGATCCACAATTCTCACATTGATCACCATAAGCTTCTTCATGACCACATTTAGGGCAGGTTCCAGTTACGAAACGATCGGCCAAGAATTGATTAGCTTCTTCGTCGTATAATTGTTCTGTAACTTCTTCAACAAATTCGTGCTTATCATAGAGTGTTTTGAAAAATTCCGAAGCCGTTTCATGATGAATCTGAGCTGAGGTTCGCGAATAATTGTCAAAGGTGATACCAAAGTCCTCGAAGCTCGTTTTGATAATGGCGTGGTACTTATCGACTACATCTTGTGGTGTAATACCTTCCTTTTTAGCTTTAATGGTAATCGGTACACCATGTTCGTCACTTCCACAGATAAATAGAACATCATTATCTGTTAATCGTTTGAATCGTGCATAGATATCAGCTGGTACATAAACACCTGCTAAATGTCCAATATGAATTGGACCATTAGTGTAAGGTAATGCTGCTGTTATGGTGTATCGTTTTGACATTGTATTTTGTTTAACAGGGCACAAAAATACGCATTTTGCAAGGGATATAGAAAAAAAATGTACATTTACAATATGTCCAAAATCCGTTATTTTCTAGGAGCTCTTATCCTATTTATGAACTTCGGGATATTAAGTGCTCAAAACAATAATTCATATCAAAATCAAAGTGCTTTGATACAACCACCATATTTAAAAGCTGGAGATACTGTGGCCATCGTGGCGCCTTCAGGGATCCTAAAAAACCGAAATGAAGAGATCAATCGCGCTGTAAAATTGTTAGAAAGTCTAGGTTTACATGCCTTGGTTGGTCAGAATGTATTTAAAAAAGCCGATCATTTTGCAGGCACAGATGATGAGCGCTGTGAAGATTTTCAAAATGCCTTAGACGACCCTAAAGTTAGTGCCATTTGGTGCGCAAGAGGCGGTTATGGAACCGTTAGAATATTGGATAAATTGGACTATAGCAAATTTAAAGAACATCCAAAGTGGATAATTGGGTACAGTGATATTACAGCGCTCCATAATCAAATTCATAATGAAGGATTTCAATCGATGCACGCCTTAATGTGTGTAAGTCTGACAAAAGATCTTAATGAGATTAATGAAACAGTTGATACATTTACCAAGGCCTTGTTTGGGTCGCCATCTAATTATAATTTGGAAGGCTCAACATATAATAGAGAAGGTACTGCTTCAGGACAACTCGTTGGTGGGAATTTGACGATGTTGCATACGATGTTAGGTTCATCAACTAGCATCGATACTTCGGGCAAAATCTTATTCATTGAGGAGATTGGTGAATACAAATATCATATAGATCGTATGCTCCAAAGTTTAAAGCGTGCGGGTTATTTTGACAATTGTAAAGGGGTAATTGTTGGTGATATGAGTAAACTTCGAAAGAATACAACTCTTTGGGGAACATCAATTGAACAATTGATTTTAGATGCGCTATCAGACTATGAATTCCCAATTGCCTTTAATATGCCTGCTGGACATGAAAAAGACAATCGGGCTTTAATTTTAGGAAAGGAAATTTCCTTGAATGTTTCAAAGACTAGTTCTGTACTCAGTTATTAGTGAAACGAATTACATTTTGTATTTAAATTCTTCAAGAATAGTTCGCGATAACTCTTTACCTTTTTGATCAATATTTACAAACCAAACGTTGGTCGTACACTTTGCGCTAGCCAAGTCGTTTGTATCGCAATTTTGAATTGTTCCTTTGATTAAGAATCCAGTTGCAGTCTCTTCAGCCGAATACCCATATTCATTAAAGAAATCCCCATAGGTGTTTTGCCATAGCTTATTTCCTTGCTTATCGGTTTTTATGACCAACATATCATAGTTGCCATTGCCATAAGAACTCGTAGATCCAATAATTAAATAACCATCTTCTGTTTCTAAAATCGAACTCGCTTTGTCATAACTCTTACCTCCAAACTGCTTGTACCAAATTTCGTTTCCGTTCGGATAGTTTTTCGTTAGCAAAATATCTGAAGATTCCCCATTTCTTGAGCCAATTGTTGTAACCTGGATGGATCCATTTTCAGTTTCAA
This sequence comes from Psychroserpens sp., assembly GCA_017643165.1. Classification (GTDB taxonomy): domain Bacteria; phylum Bacteroidota; class Bacteroidia; order Flavobacteriales; family Flavobacteriaceae; genus Psychroserpens. The sequence continues at coordinate 349,703 of JAEPNY010000001.1, forward strand.
TTTTCGGCTGAAACTTTAAGTTCGTTTTTTTGACGAATTTATTATTTAGGACACGATTTGTTGTGAGTAAAATACCAGTGACCCGATTGAATTGGTCTCGCTGAATTTTTAATATGTAATCAAATACGAGAAGTTCATTCCTATTTAAGACTTCCAAATCTTGGACATCATCCCAACCGTGTAATGATACCGTTAATTTTTCGTCCTGATAGTTTATAGAAAAAGCGACATCTAATTCTCTGCTGTAATATTGTCCAACGTAACTCTCTAGATCAGCCAAAGTAACTTCTTCCTTCGGAATTTTTTTATAAACACTTACTTTGCCAGAAGGGTAGAATAAGATTAATTCGTTTTCATAGAATCCTATTTTCATTTTCGAATTATACGAAAGACTGTATACGTTTTGGTCTTCTTTTTTGAGTGCTATTGGATTATTGTTTCCGTTTCTCCACGCAAGTTGACCTTCATTTTCTACAATTCTAATTAAATATTCTTTTGGAGAAAGATATTGACCCATCAAATCAGCTGTAGGAATCGTATTAGTTACGGCACTAAGGCGATCGTCGTATGCAATAACTTCCTCTTTTTCTGGTAGAATAAGTTTTGCAATTTCGTCAGCAATTGCACCACTCCAAAGTCTACTATTATTACTCATTACAAAAACGGTTAATTTTTCTTCAGGAAAGCGAATTGTTTGAGAGTGGAACGAACCTGTACCACCAGAATGGTGTACCGAAGGATAGCTGAGTCGGTCTTCTAATTCTAATCCGAATCCATAGCTTGTGTATTCACTATTTGGAATAGGTTTTTGACTTTCAATTAATAATTTATTGTTGTTGAGTTCTGCATTTTGAACCGCCTGTTCAAAAATTAACTGATCTTTCAAAGATGTAAACAAAAATCCGTCTCCGTAATGATTTGTAATCATCGGATATTGCTGCCAAACACCATCACCCCAATCAGAATATGGTAAAGCTTGATTTGGAATTACATACATATAGTTTTTTAGAAATGTCGTGTTGTTCATTCCTAAGTCTTTGAAGAACTGTTCAGAGTAGTCGTGAAACTTTTCACCCGTTGCAACTTCAATTACTTTAGTCAAAACGGTATAACCCGAATTACTATACATATACATCGAACCAGGTTCAAACGCCAAATCTTCTTGCTTTTCTAAAAGATCTTCTATGACATCATCATTATCCATACCGACTTGACGCCACCAAGGTTCTTGTTTAATACTCAATAAATCACTGTAATCTCTTATTCCGCTAGTATGATTTATGAGATGTCTAATTTTTATCTTTTCTTTTACTGCAGGATACAGATTCGGTAAATATTTTCTAATGTCGTCTTCTAAACTCAGTTTTTGCTCATACGATAGTTGTAGCACCATTAAGGCAGTGAACTGTTTTGCTGTAGACGCGATATTGGATCTTGTTTTATCGGTGATCTTAACTTGATGTTGTAGACTTGCCAAACCTTTATAATTCTCATAATAAATTGCACCATCTTTAACGATACCAACCATGAGGCCAGGATCTTTATCGCCCAATTTTGAATTGACTATTGAGTCAATTTTTTCTTTTAAAGCGTCTTGAGCATGTGTCAAAGGAGCACTTATTAATAACAGTAAGATAAATACGATTTTCATGTGCAATAACTTTTTAATTGATACCACAAATATGAGGCAATGCATAATGCCAAACGCTTCAAATCTTGATTTGAGACCTATTTTAGGTCATTTTTGTAATAAAATCTTTAGGTGAAAGTTCAGTGCTCTTTTTAAAAGCTCGGTTGAAAGTAGCTTTACTATTAAATCCGCAATCAAGGGCAATACCTAAGAGTGTAGTAGTTTTATGCTCGCCATTTTGAAGCTTTTTCTTAATAGCTTCGATCCTATGATGATTGATAAAATCATTAAAATTCATTTGGTATCCAGAATTTACAATTGATGATACCAATTTAGTGTTTGTTTCTAAAGCATTAGCAACATCGGAAAGTGTCAAACGCGGATTTTTATAAAGAGCTTCGCCTTCCATTAAATTTAAAAGTTTTGTTTTCCAGTCTTCGAGCTCTTTTTCAATTAGTGATTCCGTAGGGACATTTTCTGTAAGTAAGTCATCCGCTTCAAAAACATTGATCTGTGCAAATTTTACGTGATCAATAGTTGAGACTTTTACGGCATTAGCAAAACCATTAATAGAGATATAATAGACTACACACGCAAATGATAGATAATACCAGAACTGACTTCCAAATTCTCCCCAATCAGGATTAATAATGAAAAACATTAGACGTAAAATTAGCATTGCTAAAAACGCAATCATAAAATTTCTGATCCATTGAAATAGGATTGTTTCGGCATAACTCACTGTGTCAAATACCAATCGTTTATATTGGGAATAATGTCGTAAACTCAGCACCAAATAAAAACTCATTGAGATTAAACCCGTCATTTGATACCAATTGGAAAGGTCTTTATCTCTTCCATCAGCATAAAAATAGTATTCGTCTAGAATGAGTTTGTCAGTGATAAAAACAACCAAAGAATACAAATCGTATAGAATGGCCGGTATAAAATGAATGAGGTGGGCTTTAGTCATTTTAAAATCAACATTCAAAAGGCTCTTCGTGTAAAAGAAGACTACAGGGCCAATTAAAAGTACCTGCATAAGTGGGAGAAAGAAGAGAATATCTGCTGTTGCATCTCTATAGTACCAACCGGCATACCCAAACATATATGGTGAAAGATATAAGGCACATAAAAATAATAGTAAACTAAGCCATTTACTCGCTTTATTTCCCGTTTTGATGCCATTTCTTAATAGTAATAAAGAGAATATGATGCCGTGAAAAAAGAAAATAAGAAGAAGCGAACTTTTCTCATTAAATCCGAAAGGGAAATCAAATATTGAGGTTGTAAGTAAGATAGATTGCATAGCTGATTTAAATGTAATACTATTTTTTCTATTTTAGAACTATGGCAGTGCATAATGATTTAGGAAAGCATGGCGAACAAATAGCCATCGACTATTTGATGGCTAAGGGTTATCAAATATTGGAAACTAATTACCGTTTTCAAAAAGCCGAAGTCGATATCATTGCCAAAATGGAAGATACTCTTGCCGTTGTTGAGGTCAAGACAAGATCTACAAAGGTGTTTGGTGATCCTCATGAATTTCTAAAGCCAAAACAAATTGAGCGTATTGTTACTGTAATTGATCATTACATTCAATCGAAACAACTAGATGTGGAAGTTAGATTTGATGTCATTGCGATTGTTAAGACTAACAGCACCACAGACATTCAGCATTTAGAAAATGCCTATTTCCATTTTTAACTATTTGTAGAAGTTCATTTCGTCAAGATATTCCCAAACATTTTCAGGGAGCATCGGACGAATATTTTTACCTTCTTTAATTGCTTTTCGTATGAAGGTGGAAGACAATTCCATTATGGGTGCATCTACTTTATGAACCTTGGGATGGTCATCAAATTTGGCCATAGCGTTTCCAGAAGATATTCTCGGATAAATATAGATGTGATGATTTAATAAGATTTGTTCATAATTTTTCCACTTGTGAAAGCTTTTCAGATTGTCTTCACCCATGATTAACGCAAATTCATGTTTTGGATATTTCTCCTGAAGGTAAGCTAATGTATTCACCGTATAGTTTGGTTGAGGCATGCTAAATTCGATGTCACTAGGTTCAAGTTTTAGATAATCTTCTGTGGCACGATAAACCATTTCATAACGCTGGCGATCATCAAGCAACGAGCTTTTCTTTTTAAATGGACTATGAGGCGTTACAATAAACCAAACTTTATCAAGATCACTATATTCTGCCAAATGATTAGCGATTGTTAAGTGTCCTACGTGGATTGGATTAAAGGTCCCGAAATAGAGTCCGATTTTCATTTGTAAGCGTTATTGAATTAGTTGTTTTCGATAAAACTTGATACTAAGTTATAAGCATCAGATAAGGCTTTGTCTAGATCGTCATTTACAACAATCTCATCAAACAGTGGTGCAGTTGCAAGTTCGGCAGGTGCCTTAGCAACACGCATACTAATTTTTTCTGCACTTTCTTCACCGCGTTCTTTCAGCCTAATGATTAGCTCATTCAGATCTGGTGGTTTTACAAAGATGGCAAGCGTATTTTCAGGGAATTTCTTTTTAATTCGAAGGCCACCAGATACATCAATGTCAAATATGACATTTTTTCCTTTGGCCCAAATGCGTTCGATTTCAGACTTAAGTGTACCATAAAAATTATCGCGATAGACCTCTTCCCATTCTAAAAACTCATCATTCTTTATTTTAGATTTGAAGGTCTTTAGATCTAAAAAATAATAATCTTTACCGTGTTCTTCACGACCACGTTTTTCTCTCGAAGTTGCAGAAATAGAGAATTCTAAATTTAATTCCTTTTGTTTAAGTAAATGTCTTACAATAGTCGTTTTTCCAGAACCTGAAGGTGCTGAAAATACTATTAATTTGCCGTTGTGCTTTTCTGTACTCACTTAGTCTTTATTAAAGAACGTTCAACAATTGTTCCTTTATTTTTTCAAGTTCATCTTTCATTTGAACGACTAACTTTTGCATAGGCGCATAATTTGATTTAGACCCTATGGTATTGATCTCACGTCCTATTTCTTGAGAAATGAATCCAAGCTTCTTACCATTAGAATCTTCCGAATTCAAAGCCTTTTGAAAGTAATCTAAGTGATTGGTAAGACGTACTTTCTCTTCTGTAATGTCAAACTTTTCGATGTAATACACCAATTCCTGTTCGAATCTGTTTTCATCAACCTTTTCTTTTATCTCAGCAATACCGCGATTTAAGCGTTCTCTTACCGATTCTATGCGTTCAGGATCCATAGCAATTACTTGCTCTAAAAGTGCAGATATATTTTTAACTCTTATTAAAAAGTCATCTTCAAGATGTTTTCCTTCATCCAAGCGGTAATTTTGGATTTTTTCTAGGCTGTTGTCAATTTCTGCAGCAATTTTCTGCCATTCGTTTTCATCAATTTCTTCGCGCTCTGTAGTGACTGCATCTGGTAATCGAATGGCCATTTTAAGTAACTCGGTGTCATCAGCTTCTACAACATCTTTAAGTTGATTCATATAAGCTTTTACAACGGTTTTATTAATTTGAGACGAAGTTGCTTCACCTGTGATTTCAACAAATAAAGAAAAATCGATTTTACCTCTAACTAATTTAGAAGCGATTAGTTTACGAATCTCGAGTTCTTTTTCGCGATACATTGAAGGCATTCGAGCATTCAGATCTAAGTTCTTACTATTGAGGGATTTAATTTCTATCGATATTTTTTTGGATGGGAGTTGAATCACTGATTTCCCATATCCGGTCATTGATTGTATCATGCATACAGTTTAAAGTAGAGCAAAGGTAACGAAATTCGGAAAGTTTCATAGGATTGAGTGACATTCTAAAAAAGTATAACTTTGCAAACTCAAAATTGGATATTTATGTATAAAAAGGAATTTGAAATTCGATGGAGTGATGTAGATGCGAACGGACATTTAGCTAATTCGGCATACGTTAATTTTATGAGTCATACGCGTGTTGGTTTTTTAAATCAAAACGGATTTTCGTTAAACGAGTTAGTGGCTAACGGATTAGGTCCAGTAATGTTTTCAGAGCAAATCTATTACTTTAAAGAATCCTTTCTCGGGCAAAAAGTAAATGTCACCTTAGAGGTTTCAGGTTTAAGTGACGATGGCATGTTCTTTACATTTGAGCACAATTTCTATAATGCTAAAGGCCGTCATTTGGCTACTTGTGACATGATGGGAGCATGGATAAATCTTAAAACGCGTCAACTCACAGAACTTCCTCAACATTTGAAGGAGATCATGAAAGAATTTCCTAGAACTGAGAATTTCAAGACACTAACTAAAGAAGATACTAGAGCTTCAGGGAAACGCCCAAAGAATTTAAGTTAATACTTTCGGCTTTTTTGTCACTAAGTAAACACCAGCAAAGATTAGAAGCATTGCAGCAATCTTAACTGGACTTACGGCATCAACACCCATCATAATTGCAAATATTCCTGCAATAACAGGTTGAAGGTAAATGAAAACACCAACAGTTGAAGCTTTTAGAGATCGCAGAGCTAATGGATTTAATATATAAGTTCCAAAGGTTGCTCCAATCACGACGAATAATACAGAGAACCATGCATATGGTGTAAATGATTGCCAATCTATTTCTAGGGTTTCCTGATATCCAAAAGGTAAAACTAAAAAGAATCCGAATAGAAATAACCACTTAATAAACGTAAACGGATGATATTTTGCGGTTAATTTCTTGATGATGATTATGTATATGCTATAGGAGATCGCATTTATAAATATGAGCGTATTTCCTAAAGGAACATTATCACCAACACGTGTTGACTTTCCAAGTATAGTTAATAAAATACCACCTAAAAATCCTAAAAAAACACCTAATACCTTTAGTCGTGTTATTTTTTCAGATAAGAAAAACGATGATAATATTAAGATAATGATTGGCGTGATCGTCATGATGACAGATGCATGAATAGGTGACGTAAGCTCTAATCCTTTTAGAAACAAAAGCATATTAGTTGCAACACCGAATACTGCCGCAAAGAAAAGGGTGACATAATCTTTGAGCTCAATACGTTCTTGTTTATAAAATAAACCAAACAACCAAAAGAGAATAGCGGCACCACCAACACGAAGTAAAACAAAAGAAAACGGTTTTATAAAATTATCATTGATCACGACCTTAGCAAAAGTGTAGTTGAGACCATATAATAATTGCACCATAAATAGTGCGATCAATGCATACTTTTGTCTATTCATTTGCATTTATAAATGATTGTGCCTCAGCAACAGTTTTTGCACTATTTCCAATAAAAATTTGATCTGAAATCACTAATACAGGTCGTTTCAAAAATGTATAGTGCTTCAAAATATAGTTCTTGTAATCGGCTTCCTGAAGATTTTTATCTTTTAATCCTTCGCTCTTATAAAGTTGTGCACGCCTGCTGAATAAGGCCTCATAAGAACCAGCCAAAACTTTCATTTTATCCAATTGATCTGAAGTAATTGCTTCCGATTTAATATCCTGAAGCGTTATAGAACTTGGTAAATTAAGTTCCTCTAAAATTCGTTTGCACGTACTGCAGGTTTTTAAATAAAAGAAAGTATTCATAAAGCGGGTATTTTAAGTTGCAAAGTAAATGGAATTAAAAAGAATAATAGTTACTTTTAAAAGAAATTTAGGAGCCCATGGATTATTATACTACTGCCTCAGTATTGATTGTACTTTCTGCAATGTTCAGTTACTTGAATGTGAAATTTTTAAAATTACCCATCACAATTGGATTAATGCTGATTACAATCGTATTTACGATAATTGTAGTGGCCATTGCACAATTTGATAATACCTTACTCATACGAGAAAAAGAACTTATTTCTCAAATTGATTTCAAGACTGTCCTCTTAGATATAATGCTTAGTTTTTTGCTGTTTGCGGGAGCATTACATACAAATTTTGATCAATTGAAAATTCAGCGAGGACCAGTACTTGCTTTTGCGACTATAGGCGTTTTAATTTCCACATTTTTAGTTGGGATTATCATGCATTTTATGTTTGGATTTTTTGGTTACGATATTCCATTGATTTATTGTTTGCTATTTGGGGCGTTAATATCGCCAACAGACCCAATTGCTGTATTAGGTATACTTAAGAAAGTTGGGGCTCCAAAGAAATTAGAAGCTAAAATTGTTGGTGAGTCTTTGTTTAATGATGGTGTAGGTGTCGTGATATTTTTAACCATCTTTTCGATCGCTAAAGAGCCTAATGCTGCTATTGAGTTCTCTGAGATTATAGAATTATTTGCGGTTGAAGTGATAGGAGGAGTGATACTCGGACTCATTTTAGGGTATCTGACTTACAAATTGCTTAAATCAATTGATAATTATGAAGTAGAAGTGTTGATTACTATTGCAGCTGTTATGGGCGGAAGTCTATTAGCCCACAAACTTCACATGTCGGCACCACTTGCAATGGTTACAGCTGGTTTAATTATTGGCCATGATACGGTTCGTCATTCAGCGATGTCGAATGAGACTGAAACTTATGTCGATAAGTTCTGGGAATTAATAGATGTGCTATTAAATGCTGTATTATTTATTATGATTGGAATGGAGATGCTTGTATTGAATTTTGAGCTCAACTATATTATAGCTGGTCTTATAGCCGTACCTATTGTTTTGTTGTGTCGTTTCACCTCGTTGTGGTTGCCAATAAAATTTTATGCAAAGAAATTGCAGTTCGTTCCTAATACAAATGTCATTATGACTTGGGGTGGATTACGAGGCGGTATATCAATAGCTCTAGCGCTGAGTTTAACTACTGATATGTACAGAGATTTATTTTTGGTAATTACCTATATAATAGTGGTTATATCTATCATTGGACAAGGTCTTACGGTGGAACCAATTATGAAACGATTAACTAAAGAGGAGCACTAGTAGTGTAGTAAAATTGAAGTCAACTCTTCATAAGGAATTGTGAACTCGATTATCGTTTGCGTGTATGTGGCCAATTCATAAGGATGATATAAAATAATCACGCCTTCATCACTAAAACCAATACTTTCAGGTAATTTAAAGTTTTCGCCAAAGAATAAATCTTCAGGAGCGTCGTCTGAATTTTTAGTGATTTCTTTTTTTAAATAATCTTTCACATAAGGTTCTAATTCTTGTGCTGCAGTAATCAATTCTTCTCTTGTATACTGCTTTCCTGAATCAGGTTCAAAATTTAAAAAATGAATATGTGAATTACCATGAGCGCCTCCAGTATCTAGATATGTATTAACGGCAATACATAGTAATTCTGAAGATTGATGCGTCACTTCGGCATCGATAAAGGCTTCCCATTGTTGTGCACTATCCGGAAACGCTTCTTTGAAGGTTTTGAATTCGTTATCAAAATTGGTTGCTGCCAATAATAATGTCTCGGGAACTTCAGAGGTGTCATCTAAAATTAACTGAGAAGCCATGTAGTTTTCGAGCGCATTATTAATAAGTGTACTGCTTTTATTCGAAGCATTCAATTTTGGATAATTAATGGCGATTTCTGCATTATCTAAAAGTTCTAAGCTTTGTTCTTCAACTGTGAACTTCACTTCTTTTTCGCAAGAAAACACCATGCTAATTAAGAAAAGAATCAGTGTAAAAATTCTTGTAATATCGACGAATCGGTTAATCATATAATAAAGGTATTACATTGATTTGAATACAACGAATTAAACCTTAAATTTGTTGTTCGTCTATGACAGAATGAAATGTTTTTATTTCATTAACGACATAGTTTATTCGAGAAAATTTTAGAAAAAATTCAAATGAAATTTAACACAAAAACAATACATGGTGGTCAAGAGCATGATCCTGCTTATGGAAGTGTAATGCCACCAATCTATCAAACATCTACGTACGCTCAATCTACACCTGGAGGACATAAAGGGTATGAATATTCAAGAACACATAATCCAACTCGAAATGCCTTAGAAAATGCTTTCGCTAGTATCGAAAATGGGACTTATGGATTAGCTTTTGCTTCAGGATTAGCGGCTATCGATGCAGTTATTAAACTATTAGAACCTGGAGATGAGGTAATTTCTACAAATGATCTTTATGGTGGGACCTATCGCTTATTTACAAAAGTATTTGAAGGATTTGGAATCAAGTTCCATTTTATCGGAATGGAAAATGCTGGAAATATTGAACAATACGTGAACGATAATACGAAGTTAATTTGGGTAGAGACACCGACAAATCCAATGATGAATGTAATCGATATTAAGGCGACGGCTGACATTGCTAGACAGCATAATTTATTATTGGCTGTAGATAATACGTTTGCCACTCCTTATTTACAAAGGCCACTTGATTTGGGTGCTGATATCGTTATGCATTCCGCGACTAAATATTTAGGTGGTCACAGTGATTTAGTAATGGGTGCGTTGGTTGTGAAAGATAAAGAACTAGCCGAGCGTTTATACTTTATTCAAAACGCAAGTGGAGCAGTTTGTGGTCCGCAGGATAGCTTTTTAGCATTGAGAGGAATTAAAACGTTGCACGTACGCATGCAGCGTCATTGTGAAAACGGTAAAGCGGTTGCGAACTATTTGGCTAGTCATCCAAAAATTGAAAAGGTATATTGGCCAGGTTTTGAAGACCATCCTAATCATGATGTGGCTAAAGCTCAAATGGACGATTTCGGTGGAATGGTTTCATTTACTACAAAAGGGAATAATTATGAAGAGGCCATAAAAATTGTCGAAAACCTAAAGGTGTTTACCCTAGCCGAATCTCTTGGCGGTGTTGAGTCGTTAGCGGGACATCCAGCCAGCATGACTCATGCTAGTATCCCGAAAGAAGAACGAGAAAAAACAGGCGTAGTAGACTCATTGATACGATTAAGTGTTGGAATTGAAGATGAAGACGATTTAATCGCAGATCTTGAACAGGCAATCGGATAGATCCTCAAATAGGAAATAAAAAAAGACCAAATGTAAATTTGGTCTTTTTTTATTTAAAGTTTATGGTATTAATCGAGGTAATAGATATAACCGAAATTCAACCAGACTAACCAGTCATTTGCTTTATTTGAATCCAAATTATGATCTAAACCATCAACTTCATTATTAAAAAAATACTGCCAGCGTAAATCAACCATTAAATCAGATAGAACAGTTAACTTATAACGCGTACCTACACTTCCTACTACTGACCACGTTGTTCCGTTACCATCAAATAAAAATGGATCTTGATTCGTGTCAGGTATTGCCGCATTAACCCATGGCTGGTAAAAATTATTCATGTTATTGATATTTCCATCACCAAAAGTAGTTTCTACCTGAGGGTTATAAGCGGTATAGTGAACACCTAAACTAATAAATGGAGCAAATGAATAACTAAAAGCCTGGAATGCACGAATACTTTTTGGGAAATATTCTAATTGCATCCCAACGTCCCAATTCTCTGCCACACCCGAGTGACGTCTTAATCGCTCAGCATTGAGACTTGTTCTCGAAGCATCAACCCATTTACCAAAATGATTGAGTTTAGTAAAGTTATATGATATTTCACTTCTTAATTTAAAGTGATCATTAAAATAAGTGTCTGTAGAATAACAATTACAATCGGCGCGATATGCGAAGTTGATATAGTGCACTAATCCGATTCCAATACCAGTGTTTCCTGCATTAGTTTCAAAGTCTCGGCGAACCCCGAAATCAGATTGAAAGGCAACAGGTCCCGCTATAATACCTATTTCGTGCGAAAAGCCAAGTTGAGCGTGTCCTTCGTTAATACCTAAAATAAAAACGAATAGAAAGGCTAATAGTCTAAAATTAAACGCCATAGGTCGTATTTTGTTGAGGGCATGATTGGTTAACAAATATATAAAAACTAGATTAACTACCAAATAATTCGATAAACTAACGAATTTTGATATATTTTTCGTATTTCAAAAAATGTAATATTTGTCTTGTTTATTGAGAATATTAAAAAAAACAACCCTACATTTTAAAGATAATGTATCTTTGCGTTACAAAAATCATCTAAGATTATTAATACTGTAATAAATGAAAGAAAAAATTGACGCTTTTTTAGATCTAGTAAAGGCTAGAAACGGGCACGAGCCTGAGTTTTTACAGGCTGTTCAGGAAGTTGCTGAAACAGTAATTCCTTATATCGTTAAACACGATATCTACCATGGTAAAAATATTCTATTAAGAATGGTTGAACCAGAGCGATTGATCTCATTCCGAGTATCATGGGTAGACGATCAAGGCGAAATTCAAGTGAATCGTGGATATCGCGTTCAAATGAATTCAGCAATTGGACCATATAAAGGTGGTTTACGATTCCACCCGACGGTTAATGCTAGTATATTGAAATTCTTGGCGTTTGAACAGGTATTTAAAAATTCGTTGACCACTTTACCTATGGGAGGTGGTAAAGGAGGATCTGATTTTGATCCAAAAGGAAAGTCAGATAATGAAATTATGCGTTTTTGCCATGCATTTATGACAGAATTATACAGACATATCGGTCATAATACTGATGTGCCAGCAGGAGATATTGGTGTTGGTGCGAGAGAAATTGGTTTTATGTTCGGGATGTACAAAAAACTAAACAATACCTTTACTGGTGTTTTAACAGGAAAGGGGCATTCATGGGGAGGATCTCTAATTAGACCTGAGGCTACTGGCTATGGTAATGTGTATTTCGCAGATAACATGCTCAAGACCAAAGGAGATTCATTTAATGGAAAGACTGTAGTGATCTCAGGTTCTGGTAATGTAGCACAGTTTGCTGCAGAAAAAGCAACGCAATTAGGTGCTAAAGTGGTTACATTATCTGATTCATCAGGCTATATCTATGATGCTGATGGTATCGACGCTGAAAAACTTGCGTTTGTAATGGAACTTAAAAACGTAAAGCGCGGGCGCATTCATGAATACGCAGAGAAATATCCATCAGCTACATTCCACAAAGGAGAGCGACCATGGGACGTTAGTTGTGATGTTGCACTACCATGTGCTACTCAGAACGAATTAAATGGTGAAGAGGCTAAAACTTTAATTGCAAATGGATGTACTTGTGTGAGTGAAGGTGCGAATATGCCATCTACTCCAGAAGCAATTCATGAATTCCATAAAGCAAAGATTTTATTTGCTCCTGGAAAGGCATCTAATGCTGGTGGTGTTGCAACTTCTGGTTTAGAAATGAGTCAAAACTCATTACGTTTAAACTGGACAAGAGAAGAAGTTGATCAACGACTACATAAAATTATGAACGATATCCACGAATCATGCGTCGAGTATGGTACGGATGACGATGGATATGTTGACTATGTTAAAGGTGCTAATATCGCTGGATTTGTAAAAGTTGCAGACGCTATGCTTGCGCAAGGAATAGTTTAATTTCTTATTAAATAATAATGAAAAGCTTTCAGTTCTTTACTGAAAGCTTTTTTTATTAAATACATCTATATGATTTTCCAATATAATTCGTTAGTAATAAATATATTTGAAAAAAATAATTGATATGATTAAAAGAATAGTTCTTATTCTTATATGTTTACTTTCCATGACTGTAAATTCACAAGATTTCAGTACACTTTGGAAAGGCTATTTTTCGTATTTCGATATCAAGGATATTACAAGAAGTGAAGACAAGATATATGCAGCTGCCGAAAATGCCATATTCAGTTATGATATTTTTTCAAATGAAATCGAAACTATAACAACAATTAACGGTCTTTCAGGAGAAACGATCTCTACTATTACTTACAGTGAAACATTTGATATTCTTATAGTAGGTTATGAAACAGGATTGATTGAATTGTATTTTGCTTCAGATTCTGAAATACTATCGGTTGTGGATATACTTGAGAAGGAGTCCATATCACCATTGTTAAAGCGAATTAATCATTTTAATGAATATGAAGGGCTACTTTATATTTCAACAGATTTTGGTATTTCAGTCTATGATTTAGATCAACTACAGTTTGGTGATACGTATTTTATTGGAAACGGAGGTGCTCAAATCACTGTTAATCAAACTACAGTGTATCAAGGTGCGTTATATGCGTCATGCGGTTCTGGAGCGGGGATAAGAAAAGGGGATCTTTCAAATCCGAATTTGATAGATTTTGATCAATGGCAGACGATCTTCGGCGGAAATTTTGTGGGTATACAAACAGTTGGAGACAAATTATATGCGTTGAGATTGAGCAACGACCTTTTCGAAATCGTTAATGACAACTTAAGCGTTATATTTACATATGCTGATTTCCCAAGAGATTTCAGAACTGTAGAAAACCAACTTATCGTCACTTTGGATGAAACGGTTATCGTTTACGATCAAGATTTTAATCAAGTCTTTTCTGCAGCGACGAACGACGAATTTGATACCGACTTTTCGTCTGCAACCCTGCTAGAGAACGATCTTTACATTGGTACTAACGATTCTGGTGTTTACAAGACAGTTCCAAATGACCCACTTATTTTTGAAGTTATTCTACCAGAAGGACCTACCAATAATAATGCATTTAAAATAAGGGCAGGTAGTGGACAGCTATGGCTTACTTACGGAGATTACACCGTGTCTTTTAATCCTAGTCCACCAAAACGAGAAGGCGTCAGTATTCTCAGGGAGGAACAATGGAATAATATTCCGTTCGATAGTATGAGAACTGCCAGAAATCTTAATTCTATTGCAATTAATCCTTTTAATCCCTCTCAAGCTTTTGTTAGCTCCTTTGCTGATGGGATTTTAGAATTTAATAGTGAACAGGTCACTGAACTTTATGGTGAAGAGAATAGTGGTCTAGAGTCTTTAATTGTTCCGTCTAATCCAGGTATTAAAAGTATTAGGCAATCGGCTTCTCAATTTGATCAGACTGGGCTTCTTTGGACGGTAACTTCAAAGGTGGATAGAGCGTTGAAATCATATGATCCAACTTCTGGACAATGGCAAGGTTATAGTTTTTCAGCACTAATTACTGATCCATTATTTGGCGAGCGAGGCTTTGGTGATTTGGCCATTGGAACAGGTGGGATGAAATGGATTACTGCCTATAATGCCGGACTCATCGGGATAAATACAGATACAGGTCAAATTAATAATGTGTTCTCTGAGAGTCAAAATATGCCGTCGTCTCAAGGGCGAGCTGTCGCCGTTGATTCAAGAAATCAGGTTTGGATCGGTACAGCCAAAGGCTTGAGAGTTTTATTTAATACTTCAGGATTTGTAGATGATCCCGACCCAAGAGTAAATGAGATTGTGATTCTTGAAAATGGAATTCCAACCGAACTGTTATCCAATCAATTCATAACAGATATTAAAGTTGATGGTTCCGATAATAAATGGGTAGGTACGCTGGATTCAGGGATATTTTATTTTTCCCCAGACGGGCAAGAGACCATATATCAATTCACAACTGAAAATTCACCTTTGCCTTCTAATACAATTAATGATATTTCAATCGATCCAGAATCAGGAACAGTTTATATAGCAACGATACGAGGATTGGTGTCATTTTCATCGGGTGGAACGAGTCCTAAAGATACTTTGAGTGATGCGTTTATTTACCCAAACCCTGTACGACCTGAATATAATATTCTTGGGTTTGATGATCTCAACAACATTAATAATGGTGTTAAGATTTCAGGTTTAACTGAAAATGTTAATGTTAAGATTACCGACATCGAAGGAAACTTGGTTGCTGAAGCGCAGTCAAGAGTTAACCAGAGATCATCTAGTGCTAATTATAATTTTGCGATAGATGGAGGGACAGGTGTTTGGAATGGAAAAAATCTGAGAGGAAATGTTGTGGCATCAGGCGTTTATTTATTCTTGATTTCAGATCTCGACTCTTTTGAAACAAGAGTACTTAAATTGCTAATTATAAGATAATCAAACCATGCTCAATAAAGCAAAGGCTATTGTCTTATCAAAGATCAAATACAGAGATAATGATCTTATCGTGAAATGCTTTACGAATCACAGAGGTGCCGTGAGCTATTTGGTTAGAGGCGTACTCAAAACTTCAAAAAGAAATTCTAAAGCTGCATATTTTCAATTATTAACGCAATTGGAAATAGAAGAAAACTTCAAAGAGAATCAAAGTTTACAAACAATTAGAGATATCAAGCTAAATTATCCCTATGCCACCTTGCATACTAACGTTCTTAAAAGTTCTATCGTGATATTTCTGTCGGAAGTTTTAAACTCTGTTTTAAAAGAAGAAGAACAGAATGAACAACTTTATAGTTATTTAGAAACCACATTTCAATGGTTAGACATAAAAGATCAGTTTGCTAATTTTCATTTATTATTTTTATTAAATCTTACTAAGCATTTAGGATTCTTTCCCGAAGTATCTAATTCTGAAGCTAACTTCTTCAATTTGAGTAAAGGTGCTTTCGAGACACAGAAATCTGATTTATACAGTATTTCAGGTGAAAATTTAATCATTCTAAAACAGCTTTTAGGCACAAATTTTGATGACTTAGAACAAATTAAACTGACCTCAAAGCAAAGACAGTCGTTTCTTACGATGTTATTGTTGTATTTTGAATTACATTTGGGCAGTTTTAGAAAACCAAAATCACTGCAAGTATTCAACCAAGTGTTTAGCTAAGAATTATGAAGTTTACGATTACATTTATTTGCATGTTATCATTTTTGATTTCGGGAGCTCAAACAATTCGAGTTTTAGATCAAGAAACCAATGTTCCAATAGCTGGTGTGACCATATTTAATTTTAAAAAAAGCAAGTCAGTTATTACAAATATTGATGGTGAAGCTGAGTTAAGTCAATTCAATGAAGACGAAGTGCTATATTTTCAAAATATACTATATGTAAACGTTCAATTCCTTAAGTCTGAATTATCAAGTAAGAACTATATATTATATATGGTTCCAAGTATTGAAGATCTTGATCAGGTCGTAGTTTCGGCATCCAAATTTGAACAAAGTAAAAGAGATATTCCTCAAACTATCGTAAATATCAGCGCAAATGATATTCAATTTGAAAATCCACAGACTAGTGCTGACCTTCTAGAGAGTTCCGGAAATGTTTACATTCAGAAAAGCCAATTAGGAGGTGGTAGTCCTATGATTCGTGGATTCTCAACAAATAGGTTATTAATAACCGTTGATGGCGTAAGAATGAATAACGCTATCTTCAGAAGTGGAAATTTACAGAATGTAATTTCGATTGACCCCTTTAGCATACAAGATACAGAGATCACATTAGGAGCAGGTTCGGTAGTATATGGTAGTGATGCCATTGGTGGTGTAATGAGTTTTTATACTCAAAAACCACAGTTATCGTATAAAGACTCTCTTTACTTTCAAGCGAATAGTACTATTAGATATGCTTCAGCTAATCAGGAAAAAACCGGACATTTAGACTTGAATTTTGGATTTAAAAAATGGGCATTTTTGAGTTCGGTAAGTTTTACGGATTTTGATGATTTAAGAATGGGTAAACATGGTCCTGACGACTACTTAAGAAAAGAATATGTAGACATCATAGATGGACAAGATGTAATCGTTCAAAATGACGATCCATTAATACAGGTGCCTACAGGATACAATCAGCTAAATATTCTACAAAAGTTTCGGTATGAACCCAAAGAAGATCTCAGTTTTGATTTAGGACTGTACTATACGACGACGTCTGATTATCCAAGATACGATCGCTTATTACGCTATCGAGATGATAATTTGAGATCTGCAGAATGGAATTTTGGACCGCAGCGATGGTTTATGGCCAATATGCAAGTGACAAAATTAAGTAGTAGCTCTAATTTATATGATAAGCTTCAGGCAACAGCGGCCTTCCAAAACTTTCAAGAAAGTAGGATTGATAGAGATTTTCAATCTTTAGACAGGCGAGAACGTGAAGACCAAGTTGATGCCTATTCCTTTAATATAGATCTTGAAAAAGCTTTAACAGCAAGAACATCGATTTTTTACGGATTGGAATACGTATATAATAACGTTAGGTCAAGTGCTTTAAATACCAATATCAACACGGGTGAAACAACAGCGATAGTTTCACGCTACCCTGACGGTTCGAATTGGCAATCGATTGCCGCTTATACAAGTTTTAAATATAAGCCAAACCCTAAGTTTGTGTTTCAATCAGGAATACGATACAACCACGTTATTGCCAATGCAGATTTCACTGAAAATAATACCTTTTTAAACTTACCATTTAATAGTTCAGATATAAATGCTGGAGCATTAACAGGAACAGCAGGGATAAGTTGGACGCCAAATAATATGATTCTTTGGAAATTGAATGCATCAACAGCGTTTAGAGCACCAAATATTGATGACATTGGTAAGGTTTTCGACTCCGAACCTGGTTCTGTTGTAGTGCCTAACGATGATTTGAAACCAGAGTATGCTTACGGTGGCGAACTCGGATTACAACTCAATTTTAATGATGTGTTTTTGGTCGATTTTGCAACCTATTACACATTTTTAGACAATGCACTTATCAGAAGTGATTACACATTAAATGGCGAGACTCAGATTATATATGATGGTGAAATCAGTAATATTCAAGCCATTCAGAATGCTTCAAAAGAATGGATCTATGGATTTGAAGCCGGTATTCGGTTTAATATTTCAAAACATTTAAAACTCACGTCACAGTACAATATATTAGGTGGAACGGAAGATGACAATGGCATTGAAGTTCCTGTCCGACATGTTGCTCCTAATTTTGGGAATACACATTTAGTTTGGCAGAATGAAAAATTTCAAATAGATGCCTTTGCGGAGTATAATAATGAATTGTCTTTTGATCAATTAGCACCATCTGAACGGGCGAAAGATTTTATATATGCTTTAGATGACAATGGGAATCCTTATGCGCCTTCCTGGTACACACTAAATTTGAGAACACAGTATCAAATTTCAGATCAGGCGACTATAGTTGCATCACTTGAAAACATGACCGATCAACGTTACCGAACCTATTCTTCAGGGATTGCAGCACCAGGTCGAAATTTAATACTTTCTTTACGTTACAGTCTATAAAAAAAGCTGCAACTATTAATTGCAGCCTTCATTGAAAAATTATAATGTAATTACTTACGCTTTATAGCTTTCTTTGTGATAATTTGACCATTTGATAAACTTACTTTAGCGATATAAGGCGCTTGGCTCAGTTTGGATAGATCAAAAATTTCTTCGGAAGAATTACCGTTTAAATTATAAACAACGCGTCCTAGTAAGTCGATAATTTCAACAGATTCTATTATTAGATTATTTCCTATTGAAAACTTTACATTCCCATCAGTTAATTCAGTAATGATGAGTTCATTCGGTGAAATCTCATTCTCAGTCAGCGATAATGTTTCTGGTTGGAAGAGAATTTCAAAACGTGTATTGTCTTCCATAGGATCAGAGGTAAACACATAATCTGAATTTGAGAGATCATGCACAACTCCAAGTAAGTTATCTCTTAGATAAACCGTATTGGAAGTCATGAAATCACCTTCAACACTAGCAATAGAAATTGTGTAAAGTGTTGGTTCATCAATTATCGAAAAGAATCCTAAAGGAATAACTTCATCAATGCTTAAATCACTAGGTGCTTTACCTTGAATTGCATATTTCAATTCTGTAGAATCATCTAATAATGAATAAATCAAAGCATTAGCATTAGCCGATAGATTTTTATAGGCATCATAATACATACCGTCGTCTTCATTAGTTGCTCCATCTACATAACCAATCAATATTTGATTAAATATGCCATTATCCGACGTTAAATCTATACGAAGTTTGTTGTATTGATTAATTTGAGATGTTCTGAAGAACTGTGCATTGTTTCCTGTAACTCTCATACTGTTGTTAAATACAATATCTGTAGTTTCAATTGTCCCTGAAACAGTCGTTGATGCCGCAGCATTCGTCATTGAAACAAAGAAACCTTGTCCAGAAGGAATAAATCGATCAGGGAAGATACCATCACCTCCAGCGGTTTGACCAGTACCATTGATGATCGCATAATCACTTTGTGTATAATTTAGAGCTTCGTTACCATTTGTATTTCCATCGGCAGGCGTGTTGTGTGACCAAAAGAAAATGGCACCATTAGTTGCTCCAACGGTTTGGTCAATACTAGCATTTGCTGCTAAAAACAGGTCGGCATCAACAGCTGATGGATAAGGGTTTCCAATAAAGTTCCAGTTATTGTCATTCATTTCTGCATCATTACGATAAATAGGCACTGTAATTGCCCCATTATTGAATGCGCCTTGGAATACATAAATATATTGTGCAGGTGCAAAGAAGATAGCCGGATCATGAGTAGAAGCATATCCTACTCCAGTCTGCATCACAGTTGCGTCATTGACTAAAGTCCAATCATCACCATTGTCATCAATATCATCTTGACCAGGCGTTGCCGTATTATCGTTATTAGTTTCTTGTGTGGCATCTAAGAAGTTCTGCGCATTAAAGCTAAACCTTCTAGTGTCCAACGCTTCTTGTAGCCCATCACCAATGGTCTCACCAACAACAGGAGAACTCCAATAAGTGTATTCTTGGAATGAGTTTAAAAAGCCGGTTTGTTTCTCAACAGAGATTCTTGTTTTGTCGCTTAACACAGCACCATCCACTATTCCTGAATCATTATTTTGTACAAATGATCCTGAAGTATTCATGAAGATATTTCCGTTTACAGTTAGATTGTTCTCAACCTCTACAAATGAATTAGCTCCAATCGTGAGTGTGTAAGTCGCATTTATAATTAATTGACAGGCACTAAAATTTCCATCAGTCGCTGTATCGTATGCACCATCAATAACTGCAACCGTATTAATATCTGGTGTTCCGTTTGACCAAGTCGTGCCATCCCAAACTGTTCTTGCAATATTTAATTGAACAGCGTTCGAGGCTGAACTACAGGTTACGGTATTTTCTCTTACTTCACAATAATACTGATACTCGTCTAGATTTAATGCATCTAAGATATTTAAAGTGGCAGCTGTCGCACCAGAATAGGTGGCTCCATTAGTAACAGCTGTCCAACCTGTATCTCCAGGAGCACTAAAATACCATTGGTAAACCAATGAATTTCCGCCTACAAATCCTTCCGTTGCTGTTACACTTATAGAAGCTGTAAGATCACAATTCGTTAATGGTAAGTTAGGTTGAACCGTTATTGTTGGTGGATTTCCTGTTGAAAAATCGAAAGTTCCGATATCAGAATAATCATTGGTTGCGACACAACTCGTTGAACCAGATCCTGCCCAATCAATAATATTCCAATCATTTTCGTCAAAAGTTGCGGTAGGTAAAGGTGTCGCCGTATTCAATCTTCTGAAATTAAATCCTCTGTCACCAGTAATTGAAGTTCCTAAGCTATCCATCCAGTCATCATCTCCAAATACACCGAATGCATCAACCAAGGTACTTGAATTATACAGTCCAATAAAGTCATGTTCATTCGTATCAACATTAACTCCAGCTAATGTAGCACTAACTTGATCTCCATATGAACCATCACCTCCAGGAGTTGCACATAAGGCATTTCCTAGAACTCCTGATGTTCCTATCGTTAACACGAATGTGTCATCTGCGTTTATAGTTCCAGATAGTGTTTGAGAATTAAATGAACCTGTGTTTCCATTACTGTAAACTCTTATTTCATAATTTGAGAGATTAATTGCCGCTCCGGTAGCATTATATATTTCTATATAGGTTAAACTGCCATAAGTAGCATCTGTCACTTCACTTATAAATAATTCTGAGAGCGCAGTTCCTCCTTCACAGTCTGCAATTTGTGTATCGATAACTGTAAATGGTTCTGAACCTGGACAACCTAGATCATCAACAATTTCCAAATTACCAGTTAGTGCACCAGAAGGCACAATGACTTCCATTTCTGTATTCGAAATATTATTGACCGTTGCGTTAACACCATTAAATAATGCTGTTGCTGTACTTAAGTTGGTTCCCGTTACTGTCACTACCGTTCCAACAGGACCGGATTGAGGTGTAATAGAGATGGCATTTGCCACACAATTTCCAGTTCCTTGCACTCTGAAATTATAAGGGTTTTCATCACTATCGTCGTTCGTGATGATTATGTCTGCTTGGCGTACACCTGCTGCTAAAGGAGAGAAAGACACCTCGAAAATGGTTACACCACCAACAGCTACAGTTGAAGCAGGAGCAACAGTTATGGTGAAATCTCCAGGGTTTGTGCCGCCAACTGTGATATTGGATATATTAAGTACGTCAGTACCAATATTTTGGATTCTATATGTTTTTTCTTGTGAGCTTCCAATAAATTGAGCTGCGAACAAGGTATTATCTATGCCTGTTGGCGTAGTATCTCCATCTGCAATGTCAGGGAAAGCTCCAATATTACCTTCAACATTGATTTCGGGAGCTGGTGTAGTTCCAACACCTGTAAGATCAACAACACAAGCAGATTCGTCGGCATCATCATTATTTATAGTTAGCGTTGCGTTTCTTGTTCCGGTTGCACTAGGTGTAAATCTTACCGTCACAGTTTGCGTATTTCCAGCACTCACAACAAATGGTGTTGCAGGTGAAACGATTGAGAAATCAGCGGCATTTGCGCCTCCAAATGCAAATGAAGTCACATTTAAATCTGTAGATCCATCATTGTCAATATCAAACGTAATATCGGTATCAAATCCAATAGCCTGAGAACCGAAATCTATGGTGAAACTACCACATGGCTGATCGGTGTTTGAATCATCTACTAATTGGATTTCAGGAACCGTACATGGTGAGATTAATGTATTGTCATTTGGTGAACCACCAGTGATTACTTCTTGCCAGTTTGAACTTGTATCTGAATTATCTAAAGTCGCGTCAATTACGTGTAATGAAGAGCCATTTCCATCTGCTCCATCTGCGTCATCATAATTTGCAAGATCGGCCGTAACACCAAAAGGCGCTACGATTTCAATGTCCACTCCAGCTGCACTTGGACTATTAGGCAAAACATTTGTTGCATTACCTGAATTGTAAGTAGGCGTGAATGGACAATCAAATGCACCAGTACCATTACCTAGTATTACTGTGATACATGAATTTGCTGGAATTGTTGTAGCAGCAGGGAAGGTGTATTGAGTAGTTCCATTAACATCTATCGTGTAATTACTAATGTCTTCAGGCGTACCATTGAGATTACATATTTCAATCCATTCTTGATCAGTGCCTGGTGTAGGCGTGTTATACATTATTTCAGTAATGACTACATCGGCAACAGGTGGATTATTAATAATTAATATTCCCGAATTGTTTGTGACAGGATCCCAAAAGTTTCCGACGTTATCTGCTTGTATTCCACCATAGCTAAACTCGCTACCGTTGAGTCGAAATCTACTTGCATAATAATAAGTTCCTGCTGGTAACGAAGATCCAATCTCCGCCACATATTGATCATTATTAATCCAATCCGAATCGTATGTAGCTGCTACCCAAGTCCAACCTGGATCAATGCTTGGATTGTTATCTACTGTATTATAACCTATCCATGCTTCTAGTCCTGGTCCTTGTCCAACGGCATCGGTAACTCCCGGTTCATAGGCTTGTGCATAAACAAAGTGATTGTCTCCGAGTGTAATTGTGGCTGTTTTAGGAAAATCTACATTACAAAAGTTTACTTGATCTGCTTCAACAATAAGCTCAACAGAATCATTATTCCAGAATCCGCCAGTTCCACCATAAACAAAATTACAACCATTTAGGCGCCATCTACTCGCATAGTAATACGTTCCGACTGCTAAACCTGATCCAATTTCAGCTTGAAATTCATCATTCGCGCCAACGTCCACATTATACGTTGCTGGCACCCAAGTCCATCCTGAACTAACACTAGGATCATTATCTGTAGAACTGTAACCAATCCATACTTCTATACCTGCTCCTGGAGCAACTGCACTTGCATTTGTAACTCCAGGCTCGACGCCTTGAGAAAATACGGTAAAGTTGTCTCCAACAGTTATAGTCTGAGGCGATGCTGTTGGGAATTGTATATTCGCAAAATCTACCGCGTCTGTACAAGAAATTGTTCCTAAAATTTCCGCATCATCAGCAATCCAATATTCATTTGCTGAATTGTTATTCATGCGTAAACGTACTCTCAAATTAGCTGAATTAGGTAGACCATCTACAACAATTGTACTGTATCCATCGGTAGTTCTATTGCCACCTCCTGCAGGCACGAATAATGTTGCATTATTATCTCCATCATAAGTTGTTGTGGCTAACCCTGTACCTGTATCAAAAGACCATCTCGCATTACTATTACCTCTAACTTCTAATTCTTGAGACCATGTACTACCGCCATCGGTACTCACTTCAACAAATACTTCATCCGCGCCGTCTGCGCCATTGCCTGAAGTTCCTGAAAACGAAGCAAGTCTACATGTGAAATAAACATTAGTATAAGCAGATGCATTAACACTGGAAAATTCAACAACTGCGGTGCCATTGCTAACCTCAATTGCCTGTGTGCCACTAACAAAATTATTGTCACCAGCTGGGACAGGTCCGGTTCCAGTCGCAATCGAACCACCAGTATATGTCATTGTTGGAGTAGCCGGAACAGTCTCGAAATCTTGAATTCCAATAGTAGTTTGAGAATTTCCAATAAAAATAAAGCACAAGAATGCGAAGAAGATGAGGGCGTAGTTCTTTTTCATAGGATGAATTAATTTACATTTGCATTGATGTAAGCGAGTAAATTTAGCAAAAATACTTATTAATGAGTTTGTTATATCGTTCAAATTGTTGTCAAATCGTTATTTTGTAAGAATGTATCCACGAAAAACCTATACTTTCGATGAAGCGAAAAGACGCCTAGAGCGGTATTGTGCATATCAGGAGCGTTGCCATCAAGAAGTACGTCGAAAATTGATAGAAATGCGTATGATTCCGGAAGCACAAGATAAAATCATTGTACACTTGTTAGAGCATAACTATTTGAATGAGGAGCGGTTTGTTGAGGCCTTTATTCGAGGAAAATTTAGAATTAAGAAATGGGGAAAGCAGCGCCTACAAATGGAATTAAAACGTAAAGATATTCATCCAACTTTAATTCGTAAAGCATTAAATAGGTTAAACACAGATGAGTATTGGGAAACATTTGATCAATTGGCCGTACAGAAACTAGAATCTATAAAAGAATCTAACCTTCAAAAGAAACGGAAAAAGCTTGCCGATTTCCTACTATATCGTGGCTGGGAATCTCCTATGGTCTATGATAAGGTTAGAGAACTTATTCCTTAGAAACCGATTGTTTTGTTAAGATGAACTCCCATGAGTTCTGATGATGGCCTGTTCATTTTTCCAGTCAATCCATTTTTGACCTTTCATGCGACGCATAGCATTATCAAAATGCCTCATAATAAGTATGTTGTATAACGCTTTTCCTAATCGCATAGGATGTCTGGCAATCGCACGTAAACTCATCGAAAATCCCGGTGTTAAATATTTCATGTAATGCCAGTAACCTTCAGGCATATATAAAATATCACCATGCTCTAATTTACATTCCCAACCTTTAGCGTTTTTGAGCGCAGGCCATTTGTCTAGGTCTGGATTCGAAAAGTCAATGTCTTCTCGAGTAATCAATGAATGCGGAATTTTATAAAGATGATCATTCTGCTTCTGGTCGAAGAGAATACATTGCTTTTTACCTTCAAAATGAAAGTGAAAAATATTCGCTAGATCAATGTCATAATGCATAAAAGTGTGCGAGTCTCGTCCTCCGAAGAACAACATCGGTAGCCCCTTCATTAGCTTTAATCCAAAATCGGGATAGCTAAAGTCATTTTGTAGTTCAGGTATTTCTTTTAGAATATTCCATAAGAAAATGCGGTATTTTGTAGGTTCTCTTTTTAGAAGATCAACATATTCGCTCATTTTCATGGTAGCATGTGGCTCGTTAAAACCGTCTTTATAATCCACCGGTCGATCATCATAAAGCGGAACAGTTTTATCACCTGCGATACCCTTCATATAATCTAAGCTCCATTTCGAGTATGCAGGCCAATCCTCGATAAAACCTTCAATAACAACAGGTTTCTGAGGTTTAAAATAGTCTTTAATAAAGGCCTCTTTAGTAATTTTTGATACTCGTGGTATTTCTTGTAGGTTCAATGCTGACATCAAAAAAAATTGAAGTTAAAGTTAAGAAAACGTTATGAAACCTGAATCATTGTTTTTCGAGTTTTTTTGGGACATCATTTCTTGCCTTTTTTAAACTTTTTTGAATTGCTCATGATAAGAATATATGGTAGTCCTATAGCGATAGCAACAAAAAGACCATATACTTGAATTTTTGGATTATCGAGATATTGACTAACACCGAACCCAATGAGTAACATCAATGCCATAAAGAACATGCCATTTCTAAAGATAGTTGCAATGCCATCGATATCATATTTCTTTTGTTCTTCTGGGGGTAAGGTATTATATCCAGCAATCAAATAATACATTTTACCATATTTGATCATAATCCCTAAGGCTATGAAAATTAAAGCAACAACGACGTTCATTCTAATATACTTTTAGTTGATGTTCATGAACGATTCGAATAGTTCATAAAACTTTTTAGGTTCCTCGAGATAAGGATTATGTGCACTTTGTTCAAACATCGCAAATTGTGCTTGCGGCATGAAATGTTTGTATTGAACAGCAAATTCAGGTGTCGATACGCCATCATAACGTCCAGCTATAACTAATGTTTTGGCGCTTACATTTTTAAGTTTCTGGCGATAATCTTGATTGATCATACTTCCTGAAACATCAAAATCACCGTCAGGACCTATAATAGTTGTGTATACATCACCAGCCCAGCCTCTGTAAGAGGTTTTAGGCACTTTAGACCTTAGTTTGGTATTGTGATAGTAAATGTATTTGGTAGGGAAATTTCCGTACACAGTTTTTAACGGTTCTTGGCTTGAGAGATAACCGAGATTTCGCAAGGAATCAACTACTCTCCATTTTTCTGGAAAATGTGTTTTTGCATAGTGATTATAACTATCGCAATTAGCCTGCCACATGGCACCCGAGTGAAAACCATTAATAAGCACCAATTTATTGACATTGTCTTTATATTTTATAGCATAAGCTTGGGCTGGAACAGTGCCATAGGAATGACCAACTAAAGATATTTGACCGAAGTTCAGAATCTTTCTTAGTTTTTCAATCATTTCAACATCATATTCAACACTATATTCACTAACATCTTTGGCATTATCGCTTTTACCTCGACCTAACCAATCAAAAAATACAACGGTGTTCGTTTTGTAATAATGACCAAAGGCACCTTGCATATAGTCATGCGAGTTTCCTGGTCCGCCAGGTAGAAAAAATATTGGATCGCCTTCCCCTAAAACTTCCACGTTGATTTTATAACCATCAATCGTATAGAATTTTGATTCAAATTTTTCAAAAATATTAGGATCTGTTTGTGCCTGGACCGATATACTTAGGCTTACCAGGAGGATAAATAAGGCTTTAATATTGGAACTCATAATTGTCTTTTTGCTAAAGATAATTAGAAAATGAAACAAAAAAAAGACCCACTAATCAGTGAGTCTTTTATGAATTGAATAATCTCTTTTCTTAATTGAAATTATAGCGCAATCCAAATAATACATTACTTGGAGGCATTGGAACAAATCCAGCTTCAATGTAATCAGCATTAAATATGTTGCTAGCCGTAACGTTAAATTCAAACGTCTTAACACGCACTACAATAGAAGCATCCCAAACATTATAAGTTTGGCCTGTTGTACGCTCAGCATATTTATAAACGATATTTTGACGAACGTTTTTAAATAACTGCGTACTGAAGCGCGTAATGTATTGGTGTCTCAATGTATTCAATGAATATCTAGAGAGATCTTCGTTTTGATCTAAAATGTCATCTTCCAAGAAAGCATATCCAAAGCCTAGTGTTTGGTTATATCCTTTGATCTTAAAATTATACGAAGCGTCAAATTCTAGTCCTTTAGTATTTACTTCTCGTATATTGGTTGCAGTAAATACGCTTTCGACCGTATCAGGTCTAATGTAATCGATCAAGTTATCAGCATCACGATTGAATACGGCAACCGAAGCTGAAAACCTTGGTGAAAAATACTTGATCCCTACTTCTTGAGCAAAGGCTTCTTCTGGTTGTAAATCTGGATTTCCGGAAGTGGCAGGATCACTATAGAAAAGATCGGTATACGTCGGAATACGATAGGTGTATCCAACATTACCATAAGCCCTTAAATTTTTCGTGATCTCATACCCAATATCAATCCCAGGGAAGGCATTAAAATCGAAGTCAGAGAAATACGTAACGGCAACACCTGGAGTTACATCTAATTTACCATCGGCTAGTTCAAATTTATGTTCCAAGAATGCGGTTGCCATAAAGCGATTGCGGTTTCCAAGATTATTACTTCTTATGTAGATTTTTGATAAATCAACTCCGAATCCAGTTACACCAGCCTTAGACGTGTATGATGCATTCGCTTCAGCTCCAATCTTATCGGTGATATGGAAATTTCTAAAGAAATTAGGCTCGTTACGGCGTAATAAGAACATGTCTTGATTACGTTTCCAGTAGACTCTTGGTTGAATCTTTAATTTAGCCGAATTAAATTTTGTAGTAAAGGCTAATAAGCTATTCTGAGTTTCTTCGTACTCGTTGAAGGTAGGATTTGTTGTGTAAAAATTTTGCGCTCCAAACTTACGTTCGAAAAATGTCGCTATCATTTCGATAGGTTGCTTAGTCTTATTAAATGTACTCTTTAAGAATAAGTTGGTATTATCATAATCGGAGTTTAAGCGATACCCTTCAGAAGTCACTTTTCCAGCATGCACAATATGAGATGAGTTTTCAAGTTCACCACCAACAGTGACTGAAGCATTGAATTGTCCAAATGATCCTGTTTCGATATTTGTTGAAACGGTGTCTTTAAGGTTGTTTTTTGTGACTATATTGATGGCACCCGTAAATGCGTTTTGACCAAAAATACGAGCTGCAGGGCCTTTAATGATCTCAATTCGTTCGATAACTTCAATAGGTAAAGCAGCATTCATAGTATGATGCCCTGTTTGAGCGTCATCCATTTTAATACCATCAATAAGTAGAAGTGTTTGATCGAAGCCGCCACCTCTAATATAAAGGTCAGCTTGGCTTCCTCCTGTGCCTCTTCGACGAATGTCTACTCCAGCAAATTGTTGCAGAAGATCCGCAACATTTACGGCAGCACTGTTTTTAATGTCTTCCGAAGTGACTACAGTAATAGTTCTTGAGTTTTCTCTAAACGGAATATCGATACGTGTCGAGGTAATCGTTACGGAATCTAATTGTTGTGATGGAGTTTCTTGTGCGTACATCAAAGTAGACATAAGAATTCCAGCTAGGGTTATTAGTTTAATTCTTGTCATTATTAGTTAGTTTTTGAGGCAGCGAAGATAGTAAATGCTTTTAAAAAGCATCACTTTTTTAACTATGATAATTTCTCCGTCAAACTGAACTGTGTTTGACAGTTATCACACTGATATTTATATCTGGTGCTAAATGGCAGCGTACCAAAAACAAAGCCTACTAAGAAGGCAAAAAATGATTTCAAATCGGTAATTGTTGAATACATCTGAATCTCAGTACTATTACAATTTGGACAATGAATCGCATTGCCATCGTCATCGAGTGAGTATTGATTAATGGAGTTTAATATGTGCTTCGCTTTGATAACATCTTCAGATAATACTTTGAGTTTTACACCTCCAATGGCGTTACTAACTAAGGGATCGGTATCGATCGTTACATTGTCTTGTAGAAATACTTTGATACCATCAGCCTCTAGTCTACCTTTCATGATTTGAGCTTCTGAAGTATATTGGTATCTGGCTATGGTTTTAAAGGTTGAACTCATGTATTAATCTGTGTAAACAATTTCACCTTTATCTCTAAGAATGTCTTTATCCACCCATTGGAAGTTTCCTTTTTCCGTGGCGTCTAGGATGTCTATAATTAAGGCATCCGCAATATGCGAAGCGACGTCAAACGCATCGTTTAAATTATTAGTATGATAAATTGTAAAATGTTTATTTTGATTATAGAATAGGTTAAGCATTATAATGTCTTTACTATTTGTCGTTTCTGCAGATAATGCTCTTACAGATACGTCTTCTTTGGTTAAGAATATCGAAACATATAATGGCTCAATGAGTGTTTTCCATTGACCGACTTTTAATCCTAAAAATGAGTGTGTCTTTCGGTATTTTTTTGATTGTAGATCTATTTCAGATCCATCAGTTCTCATCAGAACAAATGATAACATTAATAACCAAAGCCCTGTGAAAATCGTGCCTTCAATAAAGAAGTAAATACTCATAAAAATGAAAGCAAAGCCTATGATAACTTTCCAAACAGGGAGCTTTCTGTTGTATTGAATTAGTGTATCCATGGAACAAATATAACTAATGAAATCTGGTATAGTTTTAAAGAAACCCAAAATTTTTTTAGCATTAAAATTATTGTTAAACAATAATTTTTATATATTTGTTATCGTTAAACAATAATTTAATATGAAAAAATTAATCGTTCTTAAATCTTTGGTTGACTACACATGGATAATTTCTTGTATACCTTTATTGGTTGCATTGCCTGTAATTGTTGTATGGATGTTTTTTGACACCAAACTAATTGAGAAATTAAACCTTGTATCTTCAGAATCGACTTCAACAGAATTGGTTTATGCCATGTTTTATGTCATATTACTCTCGGTATTGGTTTATATAGGGATCTACTGTTTTTATTTATTCAGGAAAACGCTGCGCTATTTTCAGCGGTCTAAACCGTTTCATCATGATGTGATACAGAATTTTAATAAGATTGGAAAATTATTAAATGTCATTGGAATTGTTGGTTGTCTTGGGATATTCCTTGGACAGTTTATTTTGACAGACTCAGTTTCGATCACTTTTGGATTTAGCCCATATGTAATGATTATTTGTCTTGGATTATTCTTTATGGTTTTAAGCGAATTATTTAAGGGAGCTAAAGTAGCGAAAGAGGAAAATGAATTAACGATATAATTATGGCCATCATTGTAAATCTTGATATCATGTTGGCCAAGCGAGGAATGAAAAGTTATGAACTTGCTGAAATTGTAGGAATCACTACGGCTAATTTATCTATTCTAAAAACTGGAAAAGCGAAGGCGATTAGATTTTCTACGTTAGAAGCTATTTGTAAAGCTCTGGATTGCCAACCTGCAGATATCTTAGCGTATGTTGAAGACTGAGATTACATATCATCGTGTACGTTCGGATGAAGAGTTGGAGGCAATACTGAAACTTCAAGAAGCGAATTCAAAAGCAACTTTATCTTCTGCAGAGCAAATAAAGGAGGGGTTTGTTACGGTAAAACACACCACGGATCTTCTTGAACGTATGAACAATTTTTGCCCTCATATGATTGCAAAATATGATGGTCGTGTTGTTGCTTATGCATTATGTATGCTAGAATCATTTCGAAATGATATTCCAATTTTAATTCCAATGTTTACTGAAATTGATAAGGTTGTAACTACAGATCTACGATACATTGTTATGGGTCAGATTTGCGTTGCTAAGTCTTATAGAGGACAAGGTATATTTAGAGGATTATATCATTATATGGCTACTGAATTGCAATCGGATTTTGATATGATCATTACTGAAGTTGATGCCTCAAATACGCGCTCATCTGGTGCGCATCGTTCGGTTGGTTTCAAGGTGTTAGATACCTATCACGCAAATGATCATGACTGGGAACTTATTGGTCTTGAAATCTAGTGGTTTATTATTGTCGTCTGTTAGCTAGTAACGGAGGCGGTTCTCCTGTAAACGGATTCCATCGGCTAATTGTTCTGGCCTCCATACCTGCAGCATTGATCACGGCTCTATCTCCATAACGTTCTCGCATCTTATCAATAGCTTGACTCAATTGTAGTCGTTTTTCATCATCTTCAAACAAATGGATCTGATGACCGCCTTCAACAAGATGGCTAAATTTTACACCAACTAGTCGTACTAAGAGTCGACGGTTGTAGAGTTTCTTGAAGAGATCCATTACTACCGGAATGATATTGTGGTCCATAGAACTGTACGGGATCCGTTTTTGTTGGGTATAGGTCTGAAAATCTGAATAACGGATTTTAAAAGTAATGCAAGCGGTTAATTTATTACCACGACGTAATTGATAGGCTAAATTTTCAGCCATAGCAATGATAATACCTTTAAGTTTTGATACATCTGTGGTATCCTGATTAAAGGTGCGTTCGGTAGAGATGGATTTTCGTTCGTGATATTGAACAACAGGACTATTATCAATGCCATTGGCTTTCCGCCAAATGGATAGTCCGTTTTTCCCTAGGACCTTATGCATTAATTCCATTGGCATCTCTTGAACTGTTCTGATCTGTTTGATGCCCAGATCACATAATGCTTTATAGGTAACATTCCCAACCATAGGGATTTTTTTTACTGAAAGTGGAGCGAGAAAAGGCTTTTCAGTTCCAGTAAGAATACGAATTTCGTTATTGGGTTTGGCTTCACCAGTAGCGATCTTTGAAACCGTTTTGTTAAGGGATAATCCAAATGAAATGGGTAAACCAGTTTCTTTAATAATGCGTTGTCGTAACTCGGAAGCTAGCTTGTGACAGCCAAAGAACTTATCCATACCAGTAAGGTCAATATAGAATTCATCTACTGAAGTCTTTTCATATAGTGGAACACTCTCTTTGATCACTTCGGTTACATTTTGAGAGAACTTCGTATAAACGCCTGAATTACCTCTAAGCACAATGGCTTCTGGGCATAATTGTTTAGCCATACGCATAGGCATAGCAGAGTGAATTCCAAATTGACGAGCTTCATAACTGCAAGAGGCTACCACACCACGATCACTAGTGCCACCAATAAGTACAGGTTTCCCGTTAAGCCGACTATCTAGTAGACGTTCACAGGATACAAAAAAAGTATCCAAATCCATATGTACTATAGCACGATTACGATTCATTTAAGATTCTAGGGTTTAAAGGTTTTATGAGTTCTTGAAACTTTGTGAGTTAATGAAGCGGCCTTATGATCTTTAAAGCTCTTTTTATTTTGAAAGGTGTTGTTTTTAGATTGTACAGCATAGCGAGGGTCTTCAATAATCGCTGCGCGTTGCATTTCAGATACTTCAATAGTCACACAGTCGAATTCTATCATCACCTTTCCTTTAATTGTATAGATACCATTTCCTCTAAATGGGTATTTGGCTGCAACAGGAGGGAAGTGAACGGTATCAATGAAATCACCATCATAATCTAAAAATGTACCGAAGAACATATGCTTTCGATTAGCTGTTTTTGTATTCTTAGTTGCAACTAGATAGCCTTCAATAGTAATGGTTTTATATTCAAAATTGGTCAGCTGCTTGGCGCGCATAGAATTTGTTGACTGCGTTTGTAATAAATGAAACGGATTACATAGGGGAAAGCTTAATAATTCAATTTCATCAAAAGCATTTTCAAGTGCTGTACTCGACAGTTTTGGAGTCTGGTAATTGATACGTTCGGTTTTAAATAGCGTCATAATATGATCCTCAACTACAGTTTTACTAATCTTAAGGTGGGCTTCCCAAAGCAGCTCCCGTTTATTGATATTGGTAAATCGAAAGGCATTGATCTTAATAAGAATAGTGATCTGCTCTACAGATATTGGAACGCGCTCAATAAAATCATCAAGGCTTTCAAAAGGACCATTTTTAGTGCGTTCTTCTACAATTCGCTTGGTGGTTTTAGATTCGAATGCTTGTAAGAACATAAACCCTAAAAAGATGGTTTTACCTTTTATGATGGCTTGCGTATAACTTGTATTTACACAGGGAGGTTCAATACGACCACCATGCATGCGAGCTTCGTGCACATAGAGTTCTGTTCTATAAAACCCTCCAAAGTTATTGATGCAAGCTGTCATATATTCTAGAGGAAAATAGGCTTTTAAAAACAGACTTTGATAGCTTTCAACAGCATAAGAAGCCGAATGACCTTTAGCGAAAGCATAACCAGCAAAACTTTCGATTTGTCGCCAGATCTCTTTGGTGAGTGCTTCAGATTTTCCTGTGTGCTTACAATTATCGAAGAAGCGTTGCTTGACCTTTAGAAATTCTTCTCTGGAACGAAACTTCCCAGACATACCACGGCGTAACATGTCGGCTTCCCCAAGATTAAGTCCGCCAAAATGATGCGCTACTTTGATCACATCTTCTTGATAGACCATAACACCATAAGTTTCAGGCATGATCTCTAGTAATACAGGGTGGGCATCTTTACGACGTTCAGGGTAGCGGTACCGCAATATGTATTCACGCATCATACCACTTTGAGAAACACCTGGTCGAATGACAGAACTGGCAGCTACTAATCCAAGATAATTGTCCACTTGTAATTTTCGAAGGAGCATGCGCATGGCAGGAGATTCTACATAAAAACAGCCTATGGCTTTTGCATTTTTAAGCAGGTCTTTTATGCGTTCGTCTTTTTTAAAACGTTTGATATCATGAACATCAACGGCTGTTTTATTGGGATGATTATAACGTATGATTTCAACAGTTTCTTTGATCTTTCCTAAACCACGCTGACTTAAAATATCAAACTTATACAAACCAATATCTTCGGCGACTACCATATCAAATTGTGTTGTAGCGAACCCTTTAGGAGGCATGAAGGTAGCACCATA
Organism: Psychroserpens sp.; assembly: GCA_017643165.1. Classification (GTDB taxonomy): domain Bacteria; phylum Bacteroidota; class Bacteroidia; order Flavobacteriales; family Flavobacteriaceae; genus Psychroserpens. Next base: position 384,075 of record JAEPNY010000001.1, read on the forward strand.
GTAATGGATTGGTCTTTCAGAAATTAAGATTCCTCCTGCATGAATACCTAGATAATTAGGGAAACCTTCAATATAGGTGCTGTATTTAATAACTAGTTGTGAAAGTCTATCCAGTTGATTGATGTCATACTTTCCTCTAGTAAGGGTATCCATTTCAGATTTTGGTAGTCCAAAGACCTTCCCAAGTTCTCTAACTGAAGCTCTGAATTTGAAGGTGTTATAGACCGTTATTAAGGCTGTATGCTTAAAGGTTTTGAAAATGAATTCTGTAATATCATCACGATCTCTCCAAGAGAAATCAATATCAAAGTCTGGTGGATTTTGACGAAACAGATTGATAAAGCGTTCAAAATATAGGTCTAGTTCTACAGGATCTACGTCAGTAATACGAAGTAAGTAGGCAACAATACTATTCGCCCCACTACCACGACCAACATAGAAGTAGCCTTTGCTTCTGGCATATTTTAGAATTTTCCAATTGATCAAAAAATAGGAGACAAAGTTCTTTTCTTCAATAATATTCAGTTCTTTTTCGATTCTGGCAAAAATTCTAGCTCCTGGTTTTTTGTAACGATAGTGTAGTCCTTGATAGGTCAATTTTTTAAGTAACCTAAAATCTAGCTTTTGGTTATTGGTATAAGATTCCTGATTATTGGGTGTTTGTTGTGAAAAATCAAAATTGATAGTGCATCTGCTTAATAATGCCTTTGTGTTTTCAATAAGCTCAGGAAATTCCTGATAAGTATTACAAAGTTGATCATACGGTAACATCATATCGTTAACATCACCTTCTTCAGACTTTGATAGTTTGCTTAAAAGTGTATTGTTATCGATAGCGCGTAATAGTCGGTGTGTATTGAATCCCTTTTTATTTTGAAAGGATACGGTTTTTAAAATAACGAGCTTGTGTTGTAAGCGATGCCATTTAGAAAACTTAAGCGCGTTGAGGTCTTTGGGTTTGATGCCCAAGAATTCATTGTCTTTGAGGGTATACGATTGACCTTTTTGGTAAGGGTAGATCACATAACAGTCTCTAATATCTTCTTCTGGTCGTTCAGGGATCTGTAATTCTTCATCATGGAGAAACTTAGATAAGTAGGTATTGATATTTTGAAATCCCTGATTGTTCTTAGCTATTAAAATGAATTGTTGCTTTGCACCATTTCTAAAATCCACCCCAAGGATTGGCTTGATCTGATACTTTTCAGAAATACGTACAAAATCTAAACAAGCAGAGGTGTTATTAATATCTGTTAATGCTAGTGTATTTATACTGTTTTCTGAAGCTATGGCAAGCAGCTTTTTGGGCGCAATCGTGCCGTAACGTAAGCTATAATATGTGTGGCAATTGAGATACATAATTAGGAATAACAAAATTAACTACTATATGTAGTTATTGTTGCTTATATTTGTAGTAAGTACTGTTAAAATTAAATCCGCTTATGAAAAATATACAGGCTAATATTCGACATTTACGTTCTTTGAAACAGCTTTCGCAAGAACGTTTTGCAGACGAGTTAGGATGGTCCCGTTCTATGGTAGGTTCTTATGAGGAAGGGCGTTCGGAACCACCAATTGAACGATTGATTGATTTATCGAACTACTTCAATATTCCTATAGATATATTGGTTAAAAACGATCTAAGACGTGCTAAAGACACCTCATTTATACAGGTAGGATCTAAGCGTGTATTATTTCCAGTGACTGTTAATGAAGACAATGAGGACTTAATAGAGATCATTCCCGCGAAGGCTTCTGCAGGCTATTTAGAAGGCTATGATGATCCTGAGTATATTGAACAATTACAGAAGATCAAGTTACCTTTCTTACCAACGGGAACACATCGTGCTTTTCCTATCAAAGGAGATTCTATGCTGCCTGTAAAAGATGGGTCTTTTATTGTTGCAAAGTTTGTAGAGTCTATTGATGAGGTCAGAAGTGGTAGGACTTATATTGTCTTAACCAAGGACGATGGGTTGGTCTATAAACGTGTATATCTACCGGAAGACGATGCGATTAATTTAATATTGAGTTCAGATAATAAGACCTATCAGCCTTATTCGGTTGCAAAAGAAAATGTCTTGGAACTTTGGGAGTTTACCTGCTGTATTAATACACAGGAATATGACGAGAAAGAACTGAAAATGAGCAGTATAATGCAAATGTTTCAGGAATTAAAAGTCGAATTAGAAGCTGTAGGAAAATTCTAAATATTTGAAAATCAATGCAATAAAATCACAAAAGTTAAGGAATTGTTAAAAAAAATACCTACTTTAGAGGTAACACTAACCAACATAGTCAACTAACATGGAAACGGAATCAAAGAATTTCCGGGTATTGAGAGCGATTGATATTGGTGCTTTCCTTGCCTTATTGTTATTTGTGGCATTTTTTATTAAAACAATTATAGCTGTAGTAGATGCGTTTCAATCTGAAGCCTATACTAATGCTGTAGCTGGACTAAGTAGTATGTAACAAATCGCTTAGGAAAAGTTAAAACAAAAACGCCAAACTGTAAAGTTTGGCGTTTTTTATTGGTTATAAATGGAATTGTTTAATCTGCTAAAACAATTACCTTATTATCTTTCATTTCAATTGTACCAGATGAAATAGGTAACCAGAATCCTTTATCCGATTTATTGAAAAGGTTTTCAACGTCTTCTTCTAAAGTGATGTCACCATTAATTTTCACATTACCTTCTTTCAATAATGAAATAATAGGTGCGTGATTATTCAACATCTCAAATTCACCCATCACACCTGGAACAGTAACGCTAGTTACTTCTCCACTAAATAGTGTTGCTTCTGGTGATACAATTTCTAAATGCATGTGTTATTTGTTTTAGATTAAGCTTCCGCTAACATTTTCTCTCCAGCTTCAATAGCTTCTTCGATCGTACCTTTAAGGTTGAATGCTGCTTCTGGTAAGTGATCTAATTCACCGTCCATAATCATATTAAATCCTTTGATCGTTTCTTTAATATCAACTAATACACCTGGGATACCAGTAAACTGTTCTGCTACGTGGAAAGGTTGAGATAAGAAACGTTGTACACGTCTAGCTCTACCTACTGCCATTTTATCTTCTTCAGATAATTCTTCCATACCAAGGATGGCAATAATATCTTGTAATTCTTTGTAACGCTGTAAAAGCTCTTTTACACGCTGCGCACAATCATAGTGATCTGCACCTAAGATCTCAGCCGTTAAGATTCTTGATGTTGAATCTAATGGATCTACCGCTGGGTAGATACCAAGCTCAGCAATCTTACGTGATAATACTGTTGTTGCATCTAAGTGAGCAAAGGTTGTCGCAGGAGCAGGGTCAGTTAAATCATCTGCAGGTACGTAAACCGCTTGTACAGATGTAATAGATCCTTTTTTAGTCGATGTAATACGCTCTTGCATCGCACCCATCTCAGTAGCAAGAGTAGGCTGGTAACCTACCGCTGATGGCATACGACCTAATAATGCAGACACCTCAGATCCTGCTTGTGTAAAACGGAAAATATTATCAACGAAGAATAATACGTCTTTTCCTTGTCCTTCACCTGCGCCATCACGGAAATATTCTGCTATTGTTAATCCTGAAAGTGCTACACGTGCACGTGCTCCAGGAGGCTCATTCATTTGTCCGAAAACGAAAGTCGCTTTTGATTCTTTCATGGCAGTTTTATCAATTTTTGATAAATCCCATCCACCTTCTTCCATAGAGTGCATGAAGTCATCACCATATTTGATAATTCCAGATTCTAACATTTCACGAAGTAAGTCATTACCTTCACGAGTACGCTCACCAACACCAGCAAATACAGACAGTCCACCGTGACCTTTTGCAATGTTATTAATCAGCTCTTGAATCAAAACTGTTTTACCTACACCAGCACCACCAAATAATCCAATTTTACCACCTTTAGCATAAGGCTCAATAAGATCAATTACTTTAATACCAGTAAATAAAACTTCAGTTGATGTTGATAATTCTTCGAACTTTGGTGCTTGTCTGTGAATTGGTAGTCCGTTTTCACCAGCTTTTGGCAAATCTCCAATTCCGTCGATCGCATCTCCAATTACATTGAATAAACGTCCGTAGATGTCTCCTCCAATTGGCATTTGGATAGGAGCACCAGTTGCAACAACTTCAGTTCCTCTACTTAATCCATCTGATGAATCCATCGCGATTGTACGTACGGTATCTTCACCAATGTGAGATTGTACTTCAAGTACTAATGTTGAGCCATCAGCATTTTTAATTTCTAAAGAATCATAGATTTTTGGAAGTTCAGTTCCAGCTCCGAATTCTACGTCGATTACTGGACCTACTATTTGTGCAACTTTACCTGTAACTTTTGACATTACTTATGTGTTTAATGTTTAGATATTTTGATTCAAAAAACATTCGTTTTTCGCGCTGCAAAGATATAGCATTTAATTTAAAATTAAAGCAAAAATTTCAGGCTTTTTTGAGCATAAAAAAACACCTTCATTTGAAGTTCCAAAATGAAGGTGTTTTTAAGTATGTTTTTATAGTTATCTACTGTAATTGAGGGGAGTAATTTGTTGGGTAGTTACCTACATCAACAAAGTTTCCAGATGCGTTGAAATTTGAGCCGTAATTAAGATCAATTGCTCTCATAAACTCATTCGCGATCAATGCATAACCTCTAGCTGTTGGATGAACACCGTCTAAAGAAAAGGCACCACCAAAGACTAAACTTGAATTAAGGGTGTAATTTCCTGTAGTAATTCCACCATTAGCTAATTGGTTTAATAATGCATTTGCATCAACAAATGCTAAACCTGCTTGATTAGCTGCATTACTAATAGTAGCATTGAATCCTGCTGTCGCTTGAGCGATCTCAGCCTGTTCTGTTGGTAATAATACCCAATTGTCAGCTAAAGGAAGCGATACACCTTCTACTGAAAACTGTCCTGCTAATTCAACTGATAAACCTTGTGAAACTAAAAATGCAACTTGATCTGTATTTACAGTTCCAATAATCGCTGAACTTGGCAACACAAGAAGGTCCTCTGGAGTTGCTTGTCTAGCTTGGCCATACACAGTTCCTAATAAACCAGCGACTAATGGTGCTGCTTCTGGTGGTAATCCAAAAGATTGCACAAATGCTGGGAATGTAGGGCTAGCCAATAATGTACCTGCAATCTGAGCTGATAAATTAGCTAAACTTTCATCTTGAATAACTACAGGGCTAGCAGCAGTTTCAGAAAATATAATCGCACGCTCAGGCTCACCTAAAAATGCAAACACTTGATTTAATTGTCCGAAAATTCCATTTAAGGTCGGGATTTGAGGACCGAAACTTGGGTTGCTAGGATCTAGTGGATCGTGAGGAACCGTCGTGAAAAATGGAATTGATGTCACATCTGGAATATTAGCTACTACACCATCAGCTCCAGAAGCTGTTAAATTTGTTATTAGTGTATTATATGCAAAATCAAATGTTCCTTGGTCTGTAAGCGCACCTGCCGCACCACCTGAGGTAGCATATCCTAAGACATCATTATTTCCAATCCAAAGTGAAAAGAACGTTGGTGATTGTGCTAAAGCTAGTTCAAGCAAAGTAGCATCCGAATTTCCTGCAACTCTTACGGCGTAAGGATTGGCAGCAGCTGGGAAGTTTCCAAGATTACCATAGCCAGGTGCGATCAAGTGAAAACTTAAGGCTCCTGGAACACCCAAATTGTTAAAAGGTCCTGCTGGAGGCGTTGATAATTCCGTTCCCGGAGTCACGGGTCCAATAATTGATTCTAATGGAACTGGTCCAGCACCACCAAATACTAATCTTGGTTCTAAAATTCTCATACCACCTAAAGTCATCCCTCCAATATTATCGCTCATTAAAGGCTGCGTAAACGCTCCACCTCCTACTTGAGCAAATTTCTGTGATAAAATATTTGGATAGGAGTTTTCTTGACCAGCAATAAATAATGCATTATCGGTGAAACCAGCTGTTAACGAATTTCCAAGAGAAACAAAATTGGAAAAGTTAGCAGCACCGGTAGTTAATTCTGGTAATACTTCTGTATCATTCCCTCTATTTCTTAGATCCTCTAGCTGGTCATTTTCACAGGCTATGAATCCTAAGGTAAGTAGGGATAACGCTATATATTTAATTTTTTTCATTTTAATATTGCTATTATGTTATTATAAGTTGTTGATCGTCCATGACACATAGTACATAGAACCAATTAAACCTGTTCCGAAGGCTGTAAAGTATTCATCTTGAAGAAGGTTGGTTGCACCAGCTTTGAATGTCGACTTCAAACTAGGAATACGGTAGTTAATTTGCGCATCTAATACGTTATATGCTGGAACTTCTCCATCACCAAATGAAGCCTCCCAGAAGAAGTTATCACTCCATCTCCATGATGTATTGAAACCAAAGTTTTTGAATAATTCTGTTTTACCAAAAGATACTTTCACTTTATGTTCTGGCGTGTTGAAGTTCGTTCTAAAATCAGGATTTGCATTGACGTCAAAATCTAATCTTGACCACGTATAGTTTGCACTAATATCAAATCCGTCAAAGACTTTTGTTGAGACTTGGATTGCAGCACCATAAGAACTTACATCCTCATCGGCGTTTGTATACGTTTGATATGGTTGGAAATCATCGTTGCTTAATGCGGCCAAGATTTGCTGTGTATCAGCATTAAGTGTTCCAATAGTTAATGGATTATCTGGATCATAACCTGTTAGATCAAAATTTGATACATCACCATAGAAAGGTGCTAATACAGTTTCATTTGCTAAGAAGTCTTGATATTGGTTGTAATATGCAGAAGCATCGATAATAAACTTATCAATCTTTCCACGATATCCCAATTCGAATGACGTCACTTGTTCAGGTGTCGCAAGATTGGAGTTTCCAATAAAGTTACTACCATTTGAAGTAGGACTGTGATCACCAAGGTCTGTTGAAATAGACGCTAATAATGAATTATTGTATGCTGCAACTCCTGATTGCTGAATATTTGCAGGTAAGCCAAAGTTAGCTTGCGCGAACTGACTCACACCGTAAGTGTCAACATAACGTGACGGGTTGTCTTCAGCTCCACCAACCAATACTGCACGTCCAACATTTAAACCAATGTATAAATCTTGTGTCGTCGGGTTTCTAAAACCAGTTTGGAATGACGCACGAATGTTATGATTATCATTAATGGTAAAACCAGCAGAAAGTCTCGGTGAATAGAAGCCGTCGAATAATTCGTTCTTATCGTAACGAAGTGATCCAGTTAATTTCAATTCAACGCTTTCGGATAATTCTAATGATTTCTGAATTTGAGTATAGATACCTAATTCAGAATAGGTAATAGGACCATCGAAATCTGTATAGATAGTTCCGAAAGAGTTCAAACGATACGTTCTAAAAGAACCACCAACTTGAATTTCAGCGACGTCCCATAAATGACTAAAGTTATAATTGTAATCTACGTGATAGATCTGTGAATTATCTTGGAATCGAGATCCTGTTGAAAGATCAGGATCATTTGTGATACGGTCAAATACATTTTGGAATTCTGGAGTTCCTGGGATTAATCTACCAGTATCTGCAGCTTGTCGTGCAGCAGCGTGTGCTTCATCCTGCGTTAATCCGCCAAGTGTACCACCAATATATTGAGCTACATATTCTCCAAACCAAGTTAAATCATCTTTCCAAGCTCTGTTGATATTAATTCCGGTGAATACCATATCATAAGAATCACCTGCTTTATCTTCTGTAATGTATCCTCTTAAAAAGAAGTTATCATTTCTTATTTCTAGTTTATGCTGTTGTAAGAAGAAATCCTTGATGTTATAACGGTTAGCACCTTGGTAAATCGTATTACCAGATCCAATTTTACCTACGTATTGGATTTCAAAATCACTGGCCCATGGGCGATAGTATAATCCCCAATCAGCCTTGATACTCTCCGCATTATAATTGGTAAGATCCATTTCGTTATAACCCGTTCTACTAACGTTAACTGAAGGTACTAATGCAGCAGATCCTGCAGGCGCTAAACCTAAAGCTTCTAAAGCTTGTGCAACACCATTAATATTTGTGCTAACCTCATCTCCATAAACATTTATTCCATCGTAATCGATGTCGGCTCTAGTTAGACCTCTATTAAGTTTATCGTCTTCATTTGTTGCGGCCCAGTCTGTTCCTTTTAAATAACCAAAATTAACCTTAGCAGCAAACTTATCACTGAATTTATGTGATAAACGAATTCCTAGATCTGTGTAATCATTATCACCAGCTGCCTCTTGAGATGTGATACCTCGTTTTATATAACCGCTAATACCTTCATGGTCAAATGGGCTCTTACTTCTCATAAAAAGAATACCATTAAAGGCATTCGCACCATATAGTGCAGAAGCAGCACCAGGGAGAAGCTCGACGCTAAGCACGTCTGTTTCTGTCATACCTAGCAAGTTACCAAGAGGGAAGTTAAGTGCTGGAGCAGAGTTATCCATCCCATCAACGAGTTGCATAAAACGCGTGTTTGCAAACGTTGCAAATCCTCTCGTGTTAATAGACTTGAATGTCAAACTATTCGTGTTTATGTCTACCCCTTTTAAATTTTCTAGACCGTCATAAAAATCTACCGATGCGGTGTTCTTTATTTCTTTCAGTCCGAATCGTTCTACCGTAACAGGAGATTCAAATATTCGTTCTGGCGTTCTAGAAGCAGATATAATCACTTCATCGAGTGATGTTCCTTCTACTAGAGTGAAGTCTAAGGTTTGTGGGTTAGTTGTAACATCTTTAGTTACCGATTCAAAACCTACACTACTTACTTGAATTTTAAATGGAGGATCGAGGTCAACTACAAGGGTATAGTTTCCGTCGAAATCTGAAATAGTTCCTGAGGTAGTTCCGATAACAATAATGTTGGCACCTGGAAGAGGTATACCGTTGTTGTCCGTAATCTTACCTTTTACTGTAGTCTGTGCAAAAGTAAAAGCACAACAAAACAGCATCATAATCTTGAAAATTGTCTTCATTTTAGGGAATTAGTTAATTTATTAAAGCAATATAAATAATTTAATGGTACGGAAATCAAAAAATTGAGAAAATAATGCATGCATAATAAATATTTGACAAAAAATGGACTGAAAAATCATCAAATTATAAAAAAACGCTAGGATTCTTAATGAATTCTAGCGTTTTAACTGATTTATATCTGTTATATTATTCTACTGTAACTGCCTTTGCTAAATTACGTGGTTGATCCACATTTTTGCCTAACATAAGGGCAATATGATATGATAATAATTGTAGTGGGATCGTAGTAAGCAAAGGTGATAACGATTCGATAGTTTCTGGAACTTCGATAACGTGATCAGCAAGTTCTTTGACCTGCGTATCGCCTTCAGTTACAATGCCGATAATTTTACCTTTACGTGATTTTATTTCCTGAATGTTACTCACCACTTTTTCATAATGACCTTTTTTAGTGGCAATTACTACGATTGGCATGTTTTCGTCGATCAAAGCGATAGGGCCATGCTTCATTTCCGCAGCAGGATAACCCTCAGCATGGATATATGAAATTTCTTTTAATTTAAGGGCGCCTTCTAGTGCTACAGGGAAGTTATAACCGCGTCCTAAGTATAAAAAGTTATGAACATCTTTATAGATTTCAGCAATAGTTTTGACGTAATCATCAGATTCTAATGCTTTCTTTACTTTATCCGGAATAAGTTCTAATTCGATAAGATGATGTCTATAATCTGAACTAGAAATGGTGCCTTTAGCTCTTGATAAGCGTAAGGCTATTAATGTCAGTACCGTAATCTGCGTAGTAAAAGCTTTTGTTGATGCTACGCCTATTTCTGGTCCGGCATGTGTGTATGCACCAGCATGAGCTTCTCTAGCAATAGACGATCCCACAACATTACAAACACCAAAAACAAAAGCACCTTTAGATTTCGCAAGTTTTATTGCTGCCAGAGTATCAGCCGTTTCTCCAGATTGCGAGATAGCAATAACGACATCTTTTTCTGTGATGATTGGGTTTCGGTATCTAAATTCTGAAGCATATTCGACTTCAACAGGAATTCTAGCTAAATCTTCAAAGATATATTCCGCCACAAGTCCAGCATGCCATGATGTTCCGCAGGCAACTATAATGATGCGATCAGCATTGAGGAATTTTTTCATATTATCTTCAACACCTGCCATTTTTATTATGGCTTCATTCGTTAAAAGACGACCTCTAAATGTATCCAAGATCGCACTTGGTTGCTCATAGATTTCTTTTAACATGAAATGGTCATATCCGCCTTTTTCAATCTGCTCTAAGTTCAATTGTAATTCTTGAACGTATGGGTCTACTAAAGAATCGTCATGTATTTTTCTAATTTTCACACCTTTATCTCGCCTAACAATAGCCATTTCCTCGTCTTCGAGATAAATAGCATTTTTGGTATATTCGATAAACGGAGATGCATCACTGGCAATAAAAAACTCATCGTCACCAATTCCTATAGCTAATGGGCTTCCCAATCTTGCTACAACAATTTCGTTGGGCTTGTTTCTGTCAAACACTGCAATTGCATAAGCACCAACAACTTGATTCAATGCAATCTGAACGGCTTTACCAAGTTTGATTTGCTCGTTTTTCTTAACATCCTCAATCAGGTTTACAAGAACTTCGGTGTCAGTGTCAGATTTGAACACATACCCTCTTTTAATAAGTTCTTTTTTTAAAGATTCATAGTTCTCAATTATGCCATTGTGAATAATCACAAGATCTCCAGAATTAGAGTAATGAGGGTGTGAATTTACGTCATTCGGAACACCATGAGTAGCCCACCTCGTATGACCAATTCCAACAGAACCATGGGTCGTAATTTCAGATTCTAATTTAGTCTCTAAGTTTGCAACTTTACCTTTTGTTTTTGAAAGTTTGAGGTCTGTGCCATCAAAAAGAGCAATTCCGGCACTATCATACCCACGATATTCAAGACGTTTCAGTCCTTTAAGTATTATGGGATAAGCTTCACGATGCCCAATGTATCCAACAATTCCGCACATATTAAATTAGTTCTCCGGTTCAGTATAAAAGATCTCCAAATATAGCTTTTTTTCTTCGTCGATTGTATTGTTTCCAAACAATACCGTACCTCGAGGTGTAATCGCTGAACTAATTGGCAAGGTTTCTTCGGTGTCGTCACCATTTAAAATGTCTAATTGAGCTGCGTTTCCTTCAATATTAATATTACCTGAAACAGCTAGACCGAGTTTTACGTTTGTTGAATCTCGTAAAAGGATATTATTGATATGCTCAGTAATTCTTAATTTATATTTGACGCCATTTCCATCACCATTATCGCCTTCTCTAACAAGACCGCCTAAATGTATCGTTCTAGACGTTTCAGGATCATTATTACTAGAAACATCAAAGAAATAATCGACTAGTGGCGTATTGTTTTTAGCATCATACAGATAGATTCTGCTCGGTTCTTCAACATTAACTTCATCTTGATTAACATAGAATACGAGGTTCGCTTCATTAACTAATCGCTTAGCGCTTACGAACTTTCCATTTTCATCAGTTTCAACAAACTCATTTTTAAAGGTCTCAAAGGTGTTATTTGTTGCATTATCTTCATCTAAATCTTCCCCATTAAAGAGTTTGATTTCTGCTACAGACCCTTGCCCGCCTTTTAAGAATAGATTTTGATCACCAGTAGATTCATTTCCACTATTGAGTGTATAATCATTTGTCAAGAAATTCACGCGATTACCCGTAAAGTTCAGAATAACGGTAGTTTGAACAGGATCTGCACCTTCAGTGAACGGATCACGTGTATAAAAAATGGTCACGGTTGCTGCCGCTGATGCCATATTTAGTAATAACATAGAACCATTGGTGAATCCGGCTTCAGCTTTGAAGTAAAGACCTCTAAAATAGTCATTGAAATTATTAACGTTACTAAGTTCGGTAGAACCGTTCATGTCAAGAATTTTCTCTTGCCAATATTGGATGTCGTCATCAGCAGTAAATGAAATTCGTATTCCTGGTGCAATTCGACTTGTTTCTGTACCGTCTTCATCAGTTAAAATGATTTGCTCTGCACTTGGTTCGAAGTTCAATTCGTTATACAATAAAACACCTTCTAATTGTGATGGGCTAATAACGTCTGAACCAGTTGAACCATTTGCATAATAGCGTTGTGCTTGATCAATTTCTGCAGCATTCGGATCAAAATCTCTTAAAAAATAATTGCTCTCATAAATTGAAAGATCGAATGGTTCAATTCCAAATATTGAATCCAACTCGTAAGTTGTACTTCCATCATTTGGATCTAAACCAACAGCACGACTAAAATATGGCACATAAATAACTACTGAATCAACAGTGGCATTTCCGCCAAAATCTGGATCGAGTAGTGATGGGCGCAATTGTGATACAAAACTTGCTGTAGTTCTCCCATAATTTGGATTTGGGTCTTCATAAGACCCTAACCAATTAATTGGTAAATTATTGGATTGTATTGGCTCTAAAGCTTTTGTATACGCTATAACCTCGTAATCTTCATTGATTGTATTAAAGTGTGTTGCCGTGTCATTATTAATAATGTCAGATTCAAGATTGGCAAAGTCTTTATCACAAGCAATAAAGGAGCTAATCATTAGCGCTAATACTGCTAAGTTTTTTAGGGCAATGTTTCTTTTTTTCATAAAATGATCTACTAATCTAATACTTTGGTATTGTAAAACTCGGTGTAGTGTTCAGCAAAGTCTTCTATTGGATAATAATCTAATACAGGCTTGTCTAAAGAATTTAAATAATCGTCCAATTCTTTTGGCAATTCATTTGATCCTTTTATAAGTGCATCAGAATGATCAATAGCGATCTTCATTAGGTTGGTATAGTCTGGATTTTCTAATAGCTTTATTTGACTTTCATCTACGTTATCGAATTTTACTTTATTCATCATGTTCTTGTCTAACGTTCCATCAAAGCTTTGATTGTATATAGATGTCACAATTTTACTTTCCGTGAATAATGGTTCGTTTTTGTAAAATTCTTTAAGATAGAGTGGTAATAAGGAAGCTAGCCATCCATTTACATGGATAATATCTGGTGACCAGTTCAATTTTTTAACAGTTTCTATAACCCCTTTAGCGAAAAAGATGGCACGTTCATCATTGTCAGGGAATAAATTTCCATCTTCATCAGTTAGGGTTGCTTTGCGTTTAAAGTATTCTTCATTATCAATAAAATAAACCTGAATGCGTTCTTTTGGAATAGAGGCCACCTTAATAATTAAAGGCATGTCTAAATCATTAATCACAAGATTAATTCCTGATAATCTTATCACTTCGTGAAGTTGATGACGTCTTTCATTGATGTTACCATAACGAGGCATAAATATTCGTATCTGACCTCCTTGTTTATTAACCATTTTTGGAGCTTCAAATGACATTGAAGAAATCTCCGTCTCTGGCAAATATGGTACTACTTCAGAAGACACATACAATATTCTCTTATCTTTCATAAATCTTGCGTTTTTGGAATTATAAATAAAAAACATGCAAAATTACAAAAATTTATGCAGATTGTCAGTAAAATATTAAGTTTGCAGGCTGTTAAACTTTTACCAATATTGGAGATTTTTGAAAATAAAAACACCTTAGGGAACTATCTGGACACATTGAGGTCAAGAAATCACACCATCGGTTTTGTCCCAACTATGGGTGCATTACATGATGGTCATGCCTCGTTAGTTATACAAGGTCTTAAAACTAACGACTTTGTTGTTGTGAGCATTTTTGTAAATCCTACGCAGTTTGATAATGCTAACGATCTTGTAAAGTATCCTAGAACGTTAGAAAAAGATGTAACCCTATTAAGCAAAATCTCTGCTGATAACATCGCAGTATACGCGCCATCGGTAGAAGATATATATGGATCTGACGTGGTGGCCTCAGGCTTTGACTTTGACGGTTTGGAGCAAGAAATGGAAGGCCAATATAGAACAGGACATTTTGACGGTGTTGGTACAATAGTTAAACGGCTTTTTGAAATCGTTAAACCTAATCATGCATATTTCGGGGAGAAAGATTTTCAGCAACTTATGATTATTAAGAAACTCGTAGAGAAACATGAAATGCCAGTAAACGTGATAGGTTGTGATATCCTAAGAGAGCAAGATGGTCTTGCAATGAGTTCAAGAAATATGCGTCTCAAACCAGCATATAGAGCAGCAGCACCATTAATCTATCAAACTCTAAAAACTGCCAAAATAAAGTTTGGCACAAAAAGTGCTAAAAAGGTTACTGAATGGGTGAATGAACAGTTTGCAAATCACGAGTTACTCGAATTAGAATATTTTGTTATTGCAGACAGCGAAACACTCAAAACTATAAATCGAAAATCAAATAAAAAAACGTATAGAGCATTTATTGCTGTCTATGCAGATGATATTAGGCTCATAGATAATATCGCACTAAATTAATTATCTTTGCACCATGCAAATTCAAGTTGTAAAATCTAAGATTCACAGAGTAAAAGTTACAGGCGCAGACCTAAATTATATCGGTAGTATCACTATTGATGAAGACCTTATGGAAGCTGCCAATATTATTCAAGGTGAAAAAGTACAAATTGTGAATAACGATAACGGAGAACGCCTAGAAACCTATTGCATTCCCGGACCTAGAAATAGCGGTGAGATTACCTTAAATGGAGCAGCAGCGAGAAAAGTTGCTGTAGGCGATACACTGATATTGATAACTTATGCGTTTATGGATATTGAAGACGCTAAAGTTTTTAAACCTTCATTAGTATTTCCGGATGAAGGGACTAATCTTTTAAAATAAACTTTTGAAACGAAAGACCGCCAAACTCCTTAAAATAATACTGCCTTTAGTATTGGGAGTTGTGCTCGTGTGGTATTCTTTATCGAAAATTTCTGTCGAGGACCTTATTGGCTACTTTAAGAATGCTGATTACGGTTACATCGGATTAGGCTTACTGTTTGGGTTGTTAAGTCATTTATCAAGAGCTTACCGCTGGAAATATATGATAGAACCAATGGGCTATACCCTTAGGTTGCCTAATAGTATTATGGCAGTTTTTGCAACGTATTTGGTCAATTATACGATTCCACGCGCTGGCGAAATCACACGTGCTACAATACTCACAAATTATGAAGGTGTGCCTTTTGAAAAAGGATTTGGAACTATTGTTGCCGAACGTGTTGCTGATATGGTTGTTATGCTAGGGATAATTACAATTACCCTATTCTTGGAGTTCGAATTCATTTATCAGTTTTTTTCAGAACGATTTAATCCCAATAAGTTAATAATTGGAGGATCGATTGGCTTAGTGATCCTAGGGTTAGTATTTACATTTCTTAAAAAGAGCTCCTCTCCATTTGCAATCAAGGTTAGGGCCTTTATTAGCGGATTAATAGAGGGTATTTTGAGTATTTTCAAAATGAAACATAAATGGGCATTTATTGCGCATACTTTATTCATATGGTTGATGTATGTTTTAATGTTTTACATCACTACGTTTTCAATTCCAGAAACGTCAAATTTACCGATTGCTGCTGTTTTGATCGGATTTATTTCTGCGAGTTTTAGTATTGCGGCGACTAATGGAGGTATTGGCTCATATCCTGTTGCTGTATATGCTGCGTTTTCAATTTTTGCTATCGCTAAAGAACCTAGTATTGCTTTCGGGTGGATCATGTGGTCTTCTCAAACCCTTATGATCATAGTGCTTGGCGGAATTTCTTTAATTTATTTACCGATTTACAATAGAACTAAATAATTTTTTACCTTGCTTGCTATAAACCTAGCTTGACATGAAAAAAAATCTATTACTACTCGCTATTGGATTGCTATCCACATCGACTTTTGCTCAAGTTTTATATGAGACAATTGATTCTGAAAAGCTCGGCGTAACAAGAGAGATTAAAATTCAACTCCCGCGAAACTATGACGCCGAAGGTGATATTTTATATCCGATTATTGTTGTTCTTGATGGGGATTATTTGTTCGAACCCGTAATAGGAAATGCAGATTATCACGCTTATTGGGGTGATATGCCTGAATCTATAGTGGTAGGGATAAATCAAGTAAAGTCAAGAGAAACAGATCTGATATATAGTGATATCTCTTTTTTTCCGGAAGATGGTGGAGCACAGTTCTTTGAATTCATTGGTATGGAACTTATTCCTTATCTGAACGATAATTATTTAACGTCAGATTTTAGAATTGCCATAGGGCATGATAAGAGTGCAAATTTTATAAACTATTATTTGTTTAAAGATAAACCGTTGTTCAGAGGCTATATTTCTTTGAGTCCAGATCTTGCACCGGAAATGGCGGTTCGATTGCAGGAGCGCTTGAGTTCAATTGATACCGATACCTTTTATTATGTTGCAACAGCCGACAACGATGTGAAGGCACTTCGTGAAGATATTCAAGTGTTCAATAGCCAAATCACAGCGATAGAAAATTCAAAATTGCATTATCGTTTTGATGATTTTACAGATGCAGATCACTATTCACTTGTTGGGTTAGGGATCCCTAAAGCAATCAACGAAATCTTTGGGTTGTTTAAGCCAATCACAAAAAAAGAGTACAAAGAAAAATTATTGACCTATGAAGAAGGCCCTTATGCCTACCTCTTGAAAAAATACCAGGATATTGAATTCTTCTATGGGTTTGAAAAGAAAATTGTTGAGAACGATTTACGAGCGGTTGCAGCTGCTGCAAAAAAGTTAGATGACATAGAAGCTCTAAAGGATTTATCTAAACTAGCAAAGCGCGAATACCCAGACTCAATGATAAGTGCTTATTATTCTGGATTGTATTTTGAACGTGAAGGAAATTTTAAACGCGCTTTAGTGCAATATCAATCTGGTCTATTATTACAAGAGTCGCAGTTTATAACAAAGGATATGTTGCTGGACAAAATATACGATCTTCAAGGGCAGAATTAATAAAAAAGTGCATTTCATCGAATAAATTGGTAGTTTAACTTATTTTCGGATATATTTAACGTCCCAAATTAATTAACCTACTTAACGATGAAGCAAACGCTTACACTCATCATGCTATTTATTATGTCCTGGTCCATTTCTAGTCAGGTCATATTCGAAGAGTATCAATCACGTCAATTAAATTCTAAACGTCAGTTAAAAATCAAGTTGCCAGATAATTACGATCCTGAATCTGAATTAAAGCATCCTGTAATAGTTGTTTTCGATGGCGAGTACTTGTTTGGTCCAGTTAACGGCCAAGTAAGTTTTCAAACCTATTTTGACGAGATGCCTGAATCAATCATTGTAGGTGTGTATCAAGGAAAAGAACGTTTTTACGATAGTTTTTATGACGAGGTATCTGGCTTACCTTTTGAATCAGGTCAGCGTTTCTACAATTTTGTTGCTCAAGAATTGATTCCCTATATCGATGCCAATTACAATACGAGTAAGTTTAAGGTAGCTGTCGGCCATAACATCATGGGTAATTTTATTAATGCATTTTTGTTCCATGATACGCCAATATTTCAAGCATATATTAACTTAAGTCCGGATTTTCAGGGCAAAATGAATGACAATGTGGCCACGCGTTTAGAGTGGTTAGAGGATGACATCTTTTATTATATGGCGACTTCCGATAAGGATATAAAACGCATTAAAGAAAAAATTCAGACTACTAATCAACAATTAAATGCTTTAGATAATCAAAAGCTCACCTATTACTATGATGAACTTAAAGGGGATTCACATTATCAATTGGTTACAGGTGCATTATCGAAAGCAATGGACCGAATTTTTGAATTATATAAACCCTTAGATGAAAAAGAGCTGCGCGAGAAGGTTCTACCGTATGAAGGAACGCTTGATGATTATATCGTAGATCGTTACGAGCGAATTGACGATCTCTTCGGAATATTTAAACCAATCTCTGAAGAAGAACTGCAACAGCTCGTTATCATCGCTGAAGAGCGTAAAGATTTGGAATCTGTGTATAAAATTGGAAAACTGGCAAATAAACTCAATCCTAACTCGTCCTTCGGAACCTATCACATGGCGCTATATGCCGAAAAGTTAGGAAAGACAAAAAAAGCCGTCAAATTATACGAATCAGCCCTCACACTTGAAGATATGAGTCATATTGACAGAGAATTTATCTTATCTCATGTGGAAGATTTAAAGATTGCTGAGGATGATACTGAAGTAGAAGATGATGAAAATTAATAAGAAGAAATCCAAAATTAGTATCTATTCCACCGATTATTTTTTCGAGTGGATCTACAAGAAATTGAAACAAACTTTCGATTCATCTCCGCATTTAAAATTAACAACAATTAAAATCTTGGGATTGATTGGATGGTTTAAAGATATCAGCTAAAAATATCTTAATTTAGCCAGACTAATTTCCATTCATGGCTAAACTCAAAACAACGTATTTTTGTCAAAACTGCGGTTCCCAATATGCTAAATGGCAAGGGCAGTGTAATTCATGTAAAGCCTGGAATACCATAACAGAAGAGGTAATTCAAAAGCCAGAAAAAAGTGACTGGAAGACTTCTACAAATGAAACGAAGCGTGTTTCAAAACCCCTAAAAATTAATGAAATAGACGCCTCGAAAGAGGCAAGAATGCAAACGCATGATCAGGAGCTTAATCGTGTTTTAGGTGGTGGTATTGTTCCTGGATCGTTAACCTTACTTGGCGGTGAACCTGGAATTGGAAAAAGTACTTTGTTATTACAGGTGTCTTTAAATCTTCCTTACAAGACCTTATACGTTTCAGGAGAAGAAAGTCAAAAGCAAATAAAAATGCGTGCAGAACGTATTAATTCTAATACGAATCACTGTTATATTCTCACGGAAACCAAAACTCAAAACATATTTAAACAAATCGAATCGTTAGATCCTGATATTGTTGTTATTGATTCTATTCAAACACTACATAGTGATTACATTGAGTCTTCCGCAGGAAGTATTTCTCAAATTAAAGAGTGTACATCAGAATTAATCAAATTTGCTAAAGAAACTGCAACACCTGTCTTATTAATTGGACACATTACGAAAGACGGTCATATTGCTGGTCCAAAAATTTTGGAGCATATGGTTGATACTGTTCTTCAGTTTGAAGGGGATCGTAACCATGTGTTTCGTATTTTAAGAGCACATAAAAATCGATTTGGATCAACTCATGAACTTGGGATTTATGAGATGCAAGGTTCAGGATTACGAGAGGTATCTAATCCGTCTGAAATCTTAATCTCTGAGAAAGACGAAGAGCTTTCTGGAAATGCAATAGCTGCAACCTTAGAAGGTATGCGGCCATTAATGATAGAGGTTCAGGCGCTCGTTAGTACAGCAGTTTATGGTACGCCTCAACGCAGTGCTACTGGATTTAATGCAAAGCGATTAAATATGCTATTAGCAGTGCTAGAAAAACGCGCAGGATTTCGACTCGGAGCAAAAGATGTGTTCTTAAATATTACGGGAGGAATTACCGTAGATGATCCAGCAATAGATTTAGCTGTCGTTGCCGCTATTTTATCCTCGAATGAAGACGTTTTCTTACCTCGCGATCATTGCTTTGCAGCTGAAGTTGGACTTTCTGGAGAGATCCGACCAGTGCAGCGTGTTGAACAACGTATTATGGAAGCTGAAAAGCTAGGATTTTCTGCGATTTTCGTATCGAAGTTTAATAAACTATCCCTAAAACAAACGACAATAAAGGTTGTACTCATTTCAAAGATCGAAGATCTGATCGAGCATATTATTTGAAGTTTGCGCTAGACTGACTGCCTTCGTAAGATTTAAAGCACTTTTGATTTTACACATTATCTGAATTATTGTCGCATTGATGGTGTTTTTTTGTTTTAATCATAGAAAAAACAGAAATTCAAAACGCAATAGACAATACACTAAGAACTAATGAACAATCCCAATTTTGATTTTTTACGATCAAGGTTCAATATATCAAAAGAAACATTTGATATACTTCAAGGATTGTCACGACGCCGCATCTTAAAGGCTGGAGAAAAAACTATTCAGCAAGGCGGTACAAGTACTAAAGTACATTTTTTGGTATCGGGATTAATGCGTGCAATTGTAACTGTCGAATCGGGTAAACAATATACAAAAAACATATATTCTCCAATTAGCTTTGTTGCCCCATTTTCGTCGATGTTAAAGAATGAACCATCGCTATTGTGTTACGAAGCGCTTACTGAATGCAGAGTTTTCGAAATTGATTTTACAGAATTTATCCGATTGACCAAGACTGATATTCGTATTAGCAATCTCTATAATAGAGTATTAGAATATCTCTATGTAGTTTACGAAAAAAAGCAATTAGAATCAATATCACTCAATGCTACAGAGCGCTATAAAATCTTAAAAAAACGAATACCAAGCATTGATAATTTAATTGCTCAGTATCATATTGCATCCTATTTAAATATTACACCAGTTCAGTTAAGTCGAATACGTAAAGCCTTAAAATAGTCATTAACATATGTTAATTCATTTTAGCATAATTACTAATACATTTGTGTAGCGGTTAATAAACTAATAATCCCTAATTAATAGCAAACTGAAAGAGAGCAAGTGTTGAGAGACCTTGCTTTTTTTGTTTACCTGTAGTACCTAAAATTATTTTGATTATTAAAATCACTCCTATTTGATCGCCCTTCCTTCCACTAAGTTTTTAAACCCGATTTTTTTGAATTTCAACGAATTAGTTAGTCTTAAGTTCATGAAATCAGCTGTTTATCAGGAATTTTTTAATAGTTGATTCTGCTAAAATATTTTTGAGAACCGCTTTGAAATTGTATTCCAATCGGAAGATACACTTACTGTAGCGACCGAAGATTATGAATATCACTTGATATACTTCAATAATAACACCTCTAAGTTAATTGCTAAAGGCTTCGATTCTGCAGTAGACCGATTGATGTTGATAAATATACTGGGTCAGACAGTACAGGAATTTAGCAATTTAGATACTATAGAACTTGAGAATGGCCTCGATATAATGAATGTTTCAACAGGAACCTATGTGGTTTATTTGCAACATAATAATCAGGTCACAACGAAGAAAATTATTATTAATTAAAGATCCCCGAATAATTGCAATTAAGAAAAGAGCAAGTGTTTTTATAACCTTGCTCTTTTTAGTTAGTCAAATTTGCTAAAATTGCTTAATTTCGCGACTCGATTAGAATATAGTGATCATGAGTGCGAAATTTCCTGAATATAAAGGACTTGACTTGCCAAAAGTAGCAGATCAAATACTGCAATCTTGGCAAGAAAATAACATCTTTGAAAAAAGTGTCTCTTCGAGAGAAGGGAAGGAGCCTTATGTGTTTTTTGAAGGGCCTCCATCAGCTAATGGGTTGCCAGGAGTACATCACGTATTAGCGCGTTCAATTAAAGATATTTTTCCGCGATATAAAACCATGAAAGGATTCCAAGTTAAGCGTAAAGCTGGTTGGGATACGCATGGGTTGCCAATAGAACTAGGTGTAGAAAAAGAACTAGGTATTACAAAAGAGGATATCGGTAAAACGATTTCTGTTGAGGATTATAATGCAGCATGCCGAAAAGCTGTGATGCGATATACCGATGTATGGAATGATCTTACGCAGAAAATGGGATATTGGGTCAACATGGATGATCCTTATATCACCTATGATCCAAAATATATGGAGAGTGTTTGGTGGCTTTTAAAGCAGATATATGAGAAAGATCTGTTATATAAAGGATATACCATTCAGCCTTATTCACCAAAAGCAGGTACTGGATTAAGTTCGCATGAATTAAATCAGCCTGGAACGTATCAGGATGTTACTGATACTACAGTTGTGGCTCAATTTAGAGCAAATCCTGAGTCATTACCAGGATTTCTTCAAGATGAAGGCGATATCTTTTTCCTTGCTTGGACGACAACACCTTGGACTCTGCCAAGTAACACGGCATTAACAGTAGGTCCAAAGATTGATTATGTATTAGTGGAAACGTATAACCAATATACGTTCCAGCCAATGAATGTAATTTTGGCTAAATCATTAGTGAATTATCAATTTTCTGGAAAATTCAATCGTATTGAATCCAAACAGGAATTATTAGACTATAAATCTGGCGATAAAAAAATACCATATTACGTGGTAAAAGAATTTAAGGGAGAAGACCTCGTCGGAATTACGTACGAACAACTTTTACCATTTGCCTTACCATATGATAATCCGCAAGACGCATTTAGAGTCATAGCAGGAGATTTTGTTACAACGGAAGATGGGACAGGAATTGTTCATACAGCACCAACATTTGGAGCTGATGATGCACTAGTCGCAAAACAAGCATCACCTGAGATTCCACCACTATTGGTCAAAGATGAGAATGATAATCTTGTTCCACTGGTTGACCTTCAAGGTCGATTTAGACCAGAGTTAGGAGAATTTGCTGGGAAATATGTTAAGAACGAATACTACAATGACGGTGAAGCACCTGAGCGTTCAGTAGATGTTGAACTAGCCATCAAATTAAAAGAAGAAAATAAGGCCTTTAAGGTCGAAAAATATAAGCATAGCTACCCAAATTGCTGGCGTACAGATAAACCAATCTTGTATTATCCTTTAGATTCGTGGTTTATTAAAGTTACTGAGGTTAAAGACCAAATGGTTGCGCTAAATAATACCATAAATTGGAAACCTGAGTCGACTGGTACAGGTCGTTTTGGAAACTGGCTTGCTAATGCCAACGATTGGAACTTATCACGTTCTCGCTACTGGGGAATTCCATTACCTATTTGGAGAACCGAAGATGGTAAGGAGCAAAAATGTATTGGATCAGTTGCCGAATTGAAATCTGAAATGCACAAGGCTGTTGAGGCAGGATTCATGTCTAAAGATATATTTGCCGATTTTGAAGTTGATAATTATTCAGAAGATAACTATGCTAAGGTTGATCTGCATAAAAATATTGTTGATGCAATCATTTTAGTATCTGATTCAGGTCAACCAATGAAACGAGAAAGCGATCTTATTGATGTATGGTTTGATTCAGGTTCTATGCCTTATGCGCAATGGCATTATCCTTTTGAGAATAAAGAGTTGATAGACGAAGGAAAGTCATTCCCAGCAGATTTTATTGCCGAAGGTGTTGATCAAACAAGAGGTTGGTTTTATACCTTACATGCAATAGCAACTATGGTCTTCGATTCCGTTGCCTACAAGAATGTCGTTTCTAATGGTCTTGTATTGGATAAGAATGGACAGAAAATGTCGAAGCGTCTAGGAAATGCTGTAGATCCATTCGAAACACTTTCAAAATATGGTGCTGATGCCACGCGATGGTATATGATTATGAATGCCAATCCATGGGATAACCTAAAGTTCGATAGTGAAGGAATTGAAGAAGTGAAGCGAAAGTTCTTCGGAACCTTATATAATACATATTCGTTCTTCACCTTATATACTAATTTAGATCATTTCACCTATCAGGAAGCAGATATTCCGCTAAAAGACAGGCCTGAGATTGATCGCTGGATTTTATCTGAATTACATACCTTAATACAAAAGGTAGACGACTACTATGCGCAGTACGAACCTACGAAAGCCGCAAGAGCGATCTCTGATTTTACTCAAGATTACTTAAGTAACTGGTACGTGCGATTAAGTAGAAGGCGTTTTTGGAAAGGCGATTATCAAAGTGATAAAATCTCTGCGTATCAAACGCTATATACCTGTATGCTTAACCTTGCGAAGCTTGGTGCACCAATCGCACCTTTTTTCATGGATCAATTATATACGGATCTGAATAAAGTAACACAAAAAGAGGCTTTTGAGAGTGTGCATTTAGCCGAATTTCCTGTATACGACTCATCTTATGTAGATAAAGCTCTGGAACGTAAAATGGAAAATGCTCAAACAATATCTTCTTTAGTATTATCGTTAAGAGCCAAGGAAAAGATCAAAGTGCGTCAGCCCTTGCAGAAAATCATGATTCCTATTGATTATCCAACGCAAAAGGAAGAATTACTAGCTGTAGCTGACCTGATCAAATCTGAAGTAAATGTAAAGGATGTTGAGGTCCTTGAAGATGCTTCTGATATACTAGTTAAGCAAATCAAACCTAATTTTAAGGTGCTTGGACCACGATTTGGACAAGATATGAAGGCTGTAACACAAAAGATTAATGGATTCACAGCTGAGGACATCAAAAAAATCGAGCAAAATGGCCAATTAGACGTTGAAATTAATGGAAAAAGCATTACATTAGAACTATCTGATGTGGAGATCACATCAAAAGATATTGAAGGATGGTTGGTCGCTAGTTCTGGTGCTCTGACTGTTGCTTTAGATGTGACGATCACTGAGCATCTTAAAAAGGAAGGTATCGCGAGAGAACTGGTTAATAGAATTCAAAATCTGAGAAAGGATTCTGGTTTTGAACTTACAGATCGTATTGCGGTACAAGTTAAAAATGACAAACAAATTATTAATGCAATAAACACGAATTTAGATTACATTAAAACGGAAACATTAACAGACGAACTTGAGATTTTAGATGATCTGAATAATGGTATAGAAGTTGTTTTTGATGATGTAAATACCAAGTTGTTTATTAAAAAAATATAAAATTATGGCTGGAGAAAACACGGTAAGATATTCAGACAAAGACTTAAACGAATTTAAAGCACTAATCCAAGAAAAAATTGATAAAGCACAACATGACCTTGAATTAATCAAAAGTGCTTATATGAACGACCATAATAATGGAACTGATGATACGTCACCAACTTTTAAGGCTTTTGATGAGGGAAGTGCTGTAATGAGTAAAGAGTCTAATTCACAGTTAGCGATTCGACAAGAAAAGTTCATTCGCGATTTGAAAAATGCACTTATTAGAATTGAAAATAAAACCTACGGTATTTGTCGTGTCACAGGAAAATTAATCAATAAGAAGCGTTTAGAATTAGTGCCTCACGCAACGTTGAGTATTGAGGCTAAGAATATGCAAAAATAAATTGTAATACTATTTGAATAACGCCTCTTTTGAGGCGTTTTTTTGTGGTTAGTTGAATTAAAAAACTAATCTAACATTATAAAACCTATTTTTGTGTCATACGCTATTTAGATGTCAGAAAAGAAAGCAATAGCCATTATTATTTTAATTTTATTAGTTGATCAGATCAGTAAGGTCTACATCAAAACTAATTTTGTACTCTCTGAAAAAATTGAAGTGCTATCATGGTTTCAGATCACCTTTGTAGAAAACGAAGGCATGGCTTGGGGCACGAAACTTAGCGACTTTATTACATTTATCTCCGATAGAACTGCGAAAGTTTGTTTAACGGTCTTTAGAATTTTAGCAGTAATTGCCATTGGCTTTTGGTTGCGAAATGTGCTAAGAGCTCAAAGCCCAAAAATATTAATATTTGCGATTGCTATTATTTTTGCTGGGGCACTAGGAAATATTATAGATTCTGTGTTCTATGGCGTTTTGTTCGATTCTAGTGTTGGACAAGTGGCAACATTACTTCCAGAACATGGCTACGATAATTTGTTCCACGGAAAGGTAGTAGACATGTTACATTTCCCGATATGGAGCGGAATTCTTCCCAACTGGATCCCGCATTATGGCGGAACGTATTTTGAATTTTTTCAACCAGTATTTAATGTTGCTGATATAGCTATAAGTTCTGGAATTGGAATTCTTATTTTCTTTAATAAAAGCGCTTTCAGAACTAACAATAGCGCACCACCTACTGATCCTGAAAATTAAAATATATAGGTTTGTTCTGGAGTGATGCAAAGATCTAATGACATGTCACTAGCATTAACATCTTCGATCAATTCAATACTCTTAAAGAATGATAGTCCAATTTTTTTAGTGTCTGGATGACATTCAGCAAGAAATTTGTCATAAAACCCTTTGCCATAACCAACGCGATGTCCTGAATTATCAAATGCTAATAAAGGGATGAATATAACATCAATTTGCTTTGAATCAATTGCGATTCCATTGACAGGTTCAGGAATATTCCATTTGTTTTTTTTAATTAACGTACCGTCTGTAAGTAAATAATGCGTCATCTCGCGCGTCTTGAAATCACTTTTAGAAATCACAATATTCTTGTCTTTTCCAGAGAGTACACTTAAAATGTAATCAGTGTTGATTTCCATCTGTTCCTCAATGGAAAGAAAGACATGATAAAATTCACCATCCCATATATCTAGATGTAAAACGCGGTTCGCAATTTCAAGACTCATTTGATCTATACGATCAGGAGTTAAGTTTCGACGAAGCGATTTATATGTGGATCTAATCTCTGATTTAGTCATCATTTAATACTGTAGAAATATGGAAAATGGCATCTCCCTGATATACTAAAGGTGAGTGATTAATGTTGAAAATATAACCATCATTTGGAGCTTTTACAAAATGGTTAAAACTTCCATATGGGTCTGTGATATTACCTATACTATCACCTTTTTTTACTTGGGCATTAATTTTTACACTTGGTTTGAACATGCCAGAATAACTCGCTCGTAACCATTTGCTTTCAGAAATGAAAACACAAGATTTTTTAGGCTGTGAAACTTTAAACTTACTATTAAGCATATCAAAATGGTGCAAGATTCGTTTACAGCCATTAACACCAGTATTCGTTATTGTAGTATCAATATTAAACGATTTTCCACCTTCAAATAATAACATGGGAATACCCAATTTGTAGCAAGTGTTTCTAAATGACTTGTTCAGATTTTTTGAATACAGCACAAACGGTGCACCGAACGCATGCGCAAGTTCTTTTAGTGTATGATCTTCTTTGATAATCCGAATTTGAGCGGCATTAAATCGGTCGGCTCCTCCCGTATGAAAATCCATAACAAAATCGGCATGCGGAAGTATTTCTGTCACTAGTTTATTTGCGACTCTTCCGGCTAATGACCCACTTTTTGACCCAGGAAATACGCGATTTAGATCTCGACCATCAGGGAATTCTCTCCCCATATGAATAAATCCAAAAACATTTATTACTGGGACACATATAATCGTTCCTCGTTTAGGTTTATTAATGCCTTTTGAGATGATCTGTCGTACGATTTCTACACCATTAACTTCATCACCATGAATTCCGGCAGTTATTAGAACAGTTGGGCCAGGTTTTTTTGAACGTTCAATTACGACTGGAACATCGATTCGGTTTTGTGTATGTAATTTGGCAACATTAAAGTTAACGGTTGCACTTTCTCCTAGTCCAACATTTTCACCTAAAATATGTAGTACTTCTTTTTCACTCATTTACCTTCGATTACGTTCTATAAACGTGATAATTGCTCTTGCGATATTTTTACCTGTGGCTTTTTCGATGCCCTCTAATCCAGGTGTAGAATTAACCTCCAATAGTAAGGGACCTCTTTCAGATTGTAACATGTCCACGCCACACACAGGTAATTTTAATGCTCTTGACGCTTTCATGGCAACTTTTAATTCATCAGAATTCAGCTTAATAATATTAGCACTTCCACCTCGATGTAAATTGGATCTAAATTCACCTTCTTTTCCTTGTCGCTTCATGGCGCCTACAACATGACCATCAACTACTAATGCTCGAATATCTGCACCTTTAGCTTCTTTAATATATTCTTGTACAATTACTCGCGCCTGTAAACCATTAAAGGCTTCCAGTACAGATTCGGCGGCATTTTTAGTTTCGGCTAATACAACGCCTAGACCTTGTGTGCCTTCCAATAATTTTATGATTACAGGTGTGCCACCAACATGTTCTATCACTTCTACAACATCTCTGGAATAATTTGTAAATACAGTTTTTGGCATACCAATTCCAGCCTTTGTGAGTCGTTGAAGGCTTCTTAGCTTGTCTCTAGAACGTAGAATAGCATCAGAGGTCACTATAGTAAAAACGCCCATCATTTCAAATTGCCTTACTACAGCACAACCATAAAACGTTACTGACGCTCCAATTCGAGGAATAATGGCATCTACATAATCTAAATACCGGTCTTTGTAATAGATAGTTGGTTTTTCATTTTCGATGATTATGTCACATTTTAATGGATCAATGACCTCCATATCATGTCCGCGGCTTTCGCCTTCTATAACCAATCGGTTTGTAGAATACAACTGTGGATTTCTAGATAAAATGACAATGTTCATGCTTTATTCCGTGATCGAATTAATAGCTGTATCTTAAATTATAAATTAATCTTACTAACACAGTGTTAAGTTACTGCAATATACTAAAATACCTGAGGATTTAATTTTGAAGTATAAGCTTTTAAATTAACTTTGAGTTATGCAAAAACCTACACTGGATATTCAATTAAAAACGCTGCCAAATCAGCCAGGTGTTTATCAGTATTTTGATAAAGATGATATATTGATCTATGTAGGAAAAGCGAAGAATATTAAAAAGCGTGTCAGCTCTTACTTCACAAAAACTCATGAGAATGGAAAAACGAGAGTTCTTGTAAAGAAAATTGTGAATATCAAGCATATCGTCGTAGAGACGGAGAATGATGCCTTACTGCTTGAGAATAATCTAATTAAAAAGTATCAGCCGAGATACAATGTCATGCTGAAGGATGATAAATCCTATCCGTGGATTTGTATAAAAAATGAGCGATTTCCTAGAGTCTTTCCTACACGACGTTTATATAAGGACGGGTCTGAATATTTTGGACCTTATACAAGTATGAAAACAGTTCATACTTTATTAGATCTTATTAAAGGGTTATACCATCTCAGAACTTGTAATTATAATCTCTCTAAAGAAAAAATTGAAGCAGGTAAGTATAAGGTTTGTTTGGAATATCATTTAGGTAATTGCAAAGGCCCATGTGAAGACCTTCAAACAGAAGAAGAATATAATCAGCATATAAAAGCGATACGAGAGATTATTAAAGGAAACTTCAAAGATTCGTTGTCTCAGTTCAAATCTCAAATGAAACTATTGGCTGAAGACATGCAGTTTGAAGCCGCTCAGCGAATTAAAGAGAAGATTGAAATTTTAGAAAGTTACCAGGCTAAATCGACAATTGTCAATCCTAAAATTAGTAATGTTGATGTATTTAGTATTATTAGTGACGAGGGCTACGCTTATGTCAACTTTTTGCAGTTATCATATGGCAGCATCATTCGATCACATACCTTGGAGATTAAGAAAAAGCTTGATGAAACAGACAAGGCCTTATTAGAACTATCCATTACAGAAATCAGACAGCGCTTTAATTCAAATTCAAAAGAAATATATGTTCCATTTAAGGTAGATCTTGGTGATGAAGTTAAAGTTACGGTTCCAAAAATGGGTGACAAGAAAAAGATATTGGATTTGTCCATTCGAAATGCCAAATATTATCGAATGGAACAATTCAAACAAGTTAAGATTGTAGATCCAGACCGTCATGCAAATCGCATTATGGCTCAAATGAAAAGTGATCTTAGGCTTTCAGAAGAACCGAGACACATAGAATGTTTCGATAATTCTAATATTCAAGGAACAAATCCGGTTGCGGCATGTGTCGTTTTTAAAGATGGAAAACCTAGTAAAAAGGACTATCGCCATTTTAATATTAAAACGGTCGAAGGGCCTGACGACTTTGCATCTATGGAAGAAGTTGTGTATAGGCGTTACAAACGTTTATTGGATGAAGATCAATCCTTACCTCAGCTAATAATTATTGATGGAGGTAAAGGCCAATTATCTTCCGCACTAAAGAGTTTAGATACCCTTGATCTAAGAAATAAGATTGCAATCATCGGTATTGCAAAACGACTTGAAGAATTGTTTTATCCTGATGATCCAATTCCGCTATATTTGGATAAGAAAAGTGAGACCTTAAAAATAATTCAGCAGCTCCGGAATGAAGCGCATCGATTTGGAATAGAACATCATCGCAATAGAAGAAGTAAAAATGCATTATCTACCGAATTGGAAACAATTCCTGGAATTGGCGAACAGACTGTTGTGGCTTTAATGAAACAGTTTAAATCGGTGAAACGAATAGCTGAAGCTAAAGTCGAAGACCTGGAGAAAGTTGTAGGAACCGCTAGAGCTCAAAAAATTAAGAATTTTTATAAGAATAAGTGAAGCGATATATAGTAATCATATTAGTCATAGCTTTTGCCAGTAAGATTCATGCGCAACAAGATGAAAACACGCGTAAACCCAAAGTAGGGTTGGTGCTGAGCGGTGGTGGCGCTAAAGGATTTGCACATATTGGTGTGCTAAAGGTTATCGATAGTCTAGGTATTAAAATCGATCATATTGCAGGTACTAGTATGGGAGCTATTGTTGGTTCTTTATATGCTTCAGGATATTCAGGTCAACAGTTAGATTCCATTTTTAGAAGTTTAGATTTTGACAAGGTAATTAACGACAATTTACCGCGTTCTGCTAAAACATTTTATGAACGTGACAATACAGAAAAGTATGCCATTGCTTTACCTTTTAATAAATTCAAACTTAAACTACCGTCTGCATTATCGCGAGGACAGAATGTATTTAACTTACTCTCAAAGTTGACATTGCACGTAAGTGAAGTAGATGATTTTGATAATTTACCTATTCCGTTTTTTTGTGTGGCAACCAACATAGAAACAGGTGAAGAAGCTGTCTTAGATTCAGGAAATTTACCGCTTTGTATTACGGCAAGTGGAGCATTTCCGTCCTTATTTCAACCAGTTGATATAAATGGGGCATTATTGGTTGATGGCGGTGTTGTTAATAATTATCCTATAGAAGAATTACGCGCCAAAGGGATGGATATAATTATTGGAGTTGATGTGCAAGACGGTTTAGCATCCCGTGAAGAAATGACATCTGCTCCTGACGTATTACTGCAGATCAATAATTTTAGAACGATTAATGATATGAAAGTCAAGTCAAAATTGACAGACATTTATATCAAGCCTGATATTAAAGATTTTACTGTAGTCTCCTTTAGTGAAGGACGTAAGATTATTGATAATGGAGAAATAGCCGCACTTAAACAAGTTGACCGATTATCACAATTGCCAAAAAATAGAGTATCTAAATTACCTTTAGAGATAAATTTGAGTGATAGGGATAGTATTCGCTTAAATAGTATAGGAATTGCTGGCAATGAGCGATATACCAGATCCTACATACTAGGTAAATTAAAGCTAAAGGGAGATGAAAAAGTAAGTTTCAGAAACTTCGAGCGAGGCATAAATAACCTAATAGCCACAAACAATTTTGATTGGTTTCGATATGACTTTAAACGTTCTAAAAATAAAGAAGGCTACGATTTCGCAACGCAACTAAAAGAAAATGAAACTACACTGTTTCTCAAATTAGGAATACATTATGATGACCTTTACAAAAGTGGTGCCCTAGTCAATATTACTAAAAAACGATTGCTTTTTGATAATGATGTAGCCTCATTAGACATGATCTTTGGTGATAATGTGCGCTATAATTTTGAGTATTTCATCGATAAAGGTTTTTATTGGAGTATTGGACTACGATCAAGATATAACCAATTTGATCGCAATATTAATGCAGATCTATTATTAGAAGCGCAACAGTTAGCGGCAACTGGTATTAATAAATTGGACGTGCAATTGCGTGATCAAACTAATCAAATTTATTTACAAACTTTATTTAGAAAAGACTTTGCATTGAGTATTGGTGCTGAACATAAGCGATTGAATATTAAATCAGAAACGATTACGATTAATAATCAAACTGATGAATTTCAATTTGAAAATACCGACTATTTCAGTGCATTCGGGACATTAACCCTCGATATGTATGACAATAAACATTATCCGTCGAACGGCGTCTTTTTCAAAGGGGATTTTCACTCGTATTTGTTCGCATCTGATTTCAATCAAGGTTTTGATCGTTTCTCAATAGCAAAAGCAGATATGGGTTATGCCTTTAGTATTTCTGATAAAATGAGTTTTAATCTTCAAACAGGCGGCGGGTTTAAAATTGGAGACAAATCAACCAATACTTTAGATTTTGCTTTAGGAGGTTATGGTAATGATTTTATAAATAATTTTATTCCATTCCTAGGCTATGACTTTATAACCTTAACAGGAGATAGTTATGTTAAAGCCTATGCAGCTGCCGATTATGAAATATTCAATAAGCATCATATCACCTTAGAGGCAAATTGGGCGAATGTTGATAATGGTATATTTGAATCGGGCGAATGGTTTACCTTACCGGATTATCGTGGGTATGGCTTTGGTTATGGCGTTGAAACATTTTTAGGACCAATACAAGCTAAATATTCGTATTCTCCAGAACAAAGGAAAGGAATTTGGTACTTTAACGTAGGATTCTGGTTTTAAATAAAATCCGCGATTAACGCATATTAATCAATTCTAGTTTTACTCAAATCAAAAAAATCACGATCTTTGAGACATGATAAATCTATACTTCAAAGATTTACTATCCTATCTACACTATCTTATCAAGAGAAATCCTGAATAAGCAAGCATTTTTTGTATCTTTAAAACACCTTTAGATATACGTTAAAACGTATAGATTAACCAATTTTTTAAATTTAAAAAAATGCCTTTTTATCATAAATTAGGAAAAATTCCTTCCAAGCGTCATGTTCAATTTAGAAAAGATGATGGAAGTTTATATGCCGAACAGCTATTCGGCACTATTGGTTTCGACGGAATGTCTACTAATAGTTATCACGAGCAGCGACCAACTCAGGTTAAAGCTATTTTAAATCAGTATAGTGTTGCGCCTAAAGTGGCGAAATCAAATAATATGCAGTCCTATCGTTTTAGAGGATTTCAAATCAAACCTGAAAACGATTACCTCGAAAGTAGAAAAGCTGTATTAACCAACAGTGATTGTACTATTATTTTAGCTGCTCCAAAACAATCAACTAAGGACTATTTTTATAAAAATACCGATGCAGATGAAGTCGTATTTGTTCACAAAGGAACAGGAAAGTTAAGAACGCATCTTGGGAACCTGGACTTTAAGTATGGGGATTATCTTGTAATCCCACGAGGTATCATATATAAATTAGATTTTGATACGGAAGATAATCGTTTATTTATTGTGGAATCTAATAGACCCGTTTATACACCTAAACGATACAGAAATTGGTTTGGGCAATTGTTAGAACATTCTCCATTTTGTGAGCGCGATCTTAGACAGCCTTACGAACTCGAAACTAATAATGAATTTGGTGACTTTTTAATTAAAGTTAAAAAGCAGAATGATATCTTCGATATGGTTTATGCCTCTCACCCTTTCGATGTTGTTGGTTACGATGGATTTAATTATCCGTATGCATTTTCTATACATGATTTCGAACCTATTACTGGTCGAATTCATCAACCACCTCCAGTGCATCAGACCTTCGAAACTGACGCATTCGTGATTTGTAGTTTCGTTCCTAGATTATACGATTATCATCCTGATAGTATACCAGCACCATACAATCATAGTAACATTGATAGTGATGAGGTCTTATACTATGTGGATGGCGATTTCATGAGTCGAAATGACATTGATGCTGGGCATATTAGTCTACATCCTGCAGGCATACCTCATGGACCACATCCAGGTGCAACTGAGCGCAGTATTGGACAGGTGAAGACGGATGAATTAGCAGTCATGGTAGACACCTTTAAACCACTACAGGTAACGGAAGAAGCATTAAAAATAGCAGACGAAGATTATTATAAATCTTGGTTAGAGTAAACAAAAACTAAATCAAAATAATACAACTTCCATTGGAAGTTAAATTCATAAAAACATGGCAAAAGAAGTAAAAAGCGTTAATTACGGATTGGAAAAAATCTTTGATGGCGCACAAGATTTTTTACCATTATTAGGTACAGATTATGTCGAGTTTTACGTTGGAAACGCAAAACAATCGGCACATTTTTATAAAACAGCATTTGGATTTCAATCCTATGCATATAAAGGCTTAGAAACAGGTTCTACAGATTCTGTAAGTTATGTATTAAAGCAAGATAAGATTAGGCTAGTATTGACAACGCCGTTGAGTAGTAAATCTCCTATTAACGATCATATTGTCAAACATGGTGACGGTGTTAAAGTTGTAGCACTTTGGGTAGATGATGCAAGACAATCATGGGAGGAAACCACTAAGCGCGGTGCTAAATCTTATATGGAGCCAACTGTTGAATCTGATGAACACGGAGAAGTTGTTCGATCTGGTATTTATACTTACGGTGAAACCGTCCATATGTTCGTGGAGCGCAAAAACTATAATGGCACATTCATGCCTGGTTTCATAAAATGGGAATCAGATTATAATCCAGAACCTGTCGGGTTAAAATATATTGATCACATGGTCGGAAACGTTGGCTGGGGCCAAATGAACAAATGGGTTAAGTGGTATGAAGATGTCATGGGATTTGTTAACTTCTTATCATTTGATGACAAACAAATCCATACCGAATATTCAGCTTTGATGAGTAAGGTGATGAGCAATGGAAACGGACGAATCAAGTTTCCAATAAATGAACCAGCAAAAGCTGCTAAGAAATCTCAGATTGAAGAGTATTTAGATTTTTACGAAGACTCTGGAGTCCAACATATAGCTGTAGCTACCGATGATATCATCAAAACTGTTTCACAGCTAAAAGCGCGTGGTGTTGAGTTCTTACCGCCACCACCACAGGCGTATTATGATATGATTCCTGAGCGTTTGGGAGAACATCGAGATATGATGAAAGAAGATATCAACAGACTGCAGGAACTTTCTATTCTTGTTGACGCTGATGAAGAAGGGTACTTATTACAGATTTTCACGAAACCAGTAGAAGATCGACCAACCTTATTTTTCGAAATTATACAACGAATGGGTGCTCGCGGTTTTGGTGCTGGAAATTTTAAAGCACTGTTCGAATCCATAGAACGAGAGCAAGCCAAACGAGGTACTCTATAATTTAAGTGAATGAAAACTCCATCTCGAAACGATGGAGTTTTTTAATTGAATTCTAACACAACTATAACACCTTTATTTATAGTCGTTAGGATAAAATTTATATTTTTGGAATAGTAATTGTAAAACTTTAATACATATATTAATCAGTGATGTATTTAGTTACATTTACAATACCATATAAAATGAAAAAATTACTACTTA
This sequence comes from Psychroserpens sp., assembly GCA_017643165.1. Lineage (GTDB taxonomy): Bacteria > Bacteroidota > Bacteroidia > Flavobacteriales > Flavobacteriaceae > Psychroserpens. The sequence continues at coordinate 419,231 of JAEPNY010000001.1, forward strand.
TAATTGGTGTTATCTTCTGCGCTCAGATCTCTTTTGCCCAAGAGAAAAGTGCATTTCAAGATGGCGAATGGTTTAAATTTAAAATGAGCTATAGTGGTTGGTTGAAAGCAGGTGAAGCTACCTTGAAAATCAATGAAAAACAGCTTAATGGCAAACCTGTGTATCATGTGGTTGGTAAAGGTAAAACGACCGGATTGATTAATGCGGTTTTTAAAGTTAGAGATCGCTACGAAAGTTATTTCGATAGAGAAACTGGAACGCCATATAAGTTTATTAGAAAGATCGATGAAGGCGGTCATACTAAAGATATTGAAATAGATTTTGACCATGCCGAGCAAGTGGCGGTTGTCAATAATAAAAAACACAAAAAAATTCAAACTTTTGAGACCGAGAAAGATGTGCAGGATATGGTATCTATGTATTACTACTTGCGTAATAATATAGATGTATCCAAATTGCGAAGAGGCGATGAGATTATGACAACTATGTTTTTTGATGAGGAGAATTATGGGTTTAAACTAAAGTACTTAGGGAAAGAAACAATAGATGTTGATGTTAATGGGACCGAAGTGAAAGTAAAAACATTAAAGTTTAGACCTTACGTAATGGCTGGACGTGTATTCAAAGAAGAGGAGAGCTTAACGCTTTGGGTAAGTGCAGACCAAAATAGAATTCCGTTGAAAATAAAAGCAGATCTTGCCATAGGATCATTGAGAGCTGATCTGGTCGCTTTTAAAGGACTAAAGCATTCATTCCAAATAGAATTTGATAATTAAACTATGTCAGACCAACCTAACTACGACGACATTATTAGCCAACTTCAAGAGAAGTACGATAACATAGATCAAGATACTGATGACCATCTTTTTGGCTTGCTTTATAGTAAGCCAATAACGTATTGGGACTACATTCAAACCGACGCACTTTTAAATCTACAAATCCAACGCACCACTTTGCCTGATGAAATGGTATTTATTGCCTATCATCAAATAAATGAACTCATTTTTAAAATGATTCTTTGGGAAATTCAACAGGTTGCCCAAAAAGTACAACTCGATGTTGCGTTTTTTGAAAGCAAGATTATGCGAATCAGTAGGTATTTTGATATGTTGACTACCTCATTTAATATCATGCGTGAAGGTATGGAAGTAGAGCAGTATATGAAGTTTCGATATACGCTAACACCTGCAAGTGGATTCCAAAGTGCGCAATATCGAATGATAGAGTTTGCTTCAACTGAATTAATTAATCTTATCGATTATAGATTTAGGAAAACAATAGATCGAAATACACCTTTTGAACATGCCTATGAACATTTGTACTGGCAGGCTGCTGGAAAAGATTATAAGACAGGCAAAAAATCTACGTTATTAGTCAACTTTGAAGAACGTTATAAAGGGGATTTTATTCGTTTTATGCAAACGTATAATACCAAGAATTTATGGTCACGATTTAAAGAACTTCCTGAGGAAGATCAGAAAGATGAAGATTTGGTAAAAGCGATGAGGCATTACGACTATACCGTAAATATTACCTGGGTAATGGCGCACTATAATGCCGCAAGACACTATATTGAAAGTGGTTTAGGTGATGGTGAAGCAACAGGTGGAAGTGACTGGAAAAAATATATGCATCCAAAGTATCAAAAACGCATTTTTTTTCCTGAACTTTGGAGCCAACAAGAATTAGATAATTGGGGAGAAAATATATAACTGATCATTAATGCAATCAAAATACCTGTTAATAGCTCTTTGTATTAGTATCGGACTTTTTTCATGTAAGGACGATAAAGAATCAGAGCAAAAAGAACTTCAATCATATGTCGAACCAGAACCTGCAAAAGAATTCGGATTTGTATTAGATGATTTCGTTGTAAAACGCGATACAATAAGAAAAGGGGATAGTTTTGGTGAGATCCTTGAACGTAATAAAATTGGCTATCCGAAAATTTTCAATATCGCTGAAAAAGCCAAAGATAGCTTCGATATAAGAAAGCTTCAAATAGGGAAACCATATACCTTACTCTGTACAAAAGATTCACTAGAATTACCACAATGTTTTATTTACCAACCAAACAATGTGGACTATGTCGTTATAAATTTCAGTGACTCAATAGAAGCATACACCGGAAGAAAGCCAATTTCGATTGTGCAAAGAGAAGCTTCAGGAATAATTCAAAGTAGCTTTTCGCAAACTATGGACAGTTTGGGGCTTCCGGCAGATCTGACTTACAATGTTGCTGATATCTATGCTTGGACGCTTGATTTTTATAAACTTCAACGTGGTGATCGATTCAAATTAGTATACAAACAACGTTTCATAGAAGATAGCATCTATGCCGGAATTGAAAGTATAGACGCAACGTATTTTGAACATAAAGGAGATCCGTTATATGCGTTCCGATTTGTTGCTGATAGTACAAAAGGTATCGTAGATTATTTTGACGAAAACACAAAAAGTCTTAGACGTACGTTCCTTACGGCACCGATTAAATTTAGATATCGAATTTCATCACGATATAATCTTAAACGACGTATAGCGTATTACGGTTATAAAGTAAGACCACATAAAGGCACCGATTTTGCCGCTGCAATCGGAACCCCAATTATTGCAACAGCAAATGGAACCGTTACTGAATCCACACGTCGCGGTGGAAATGGTAAGTATGTCAAGATTAAGCATAACGGCACCTACAGTACGCAATATTTACATATGAAAGCGCAAAATGTTAAAAAAGGTGATTATGTAAAACAAGGCGATGTGATTGGATGGGTTGGAATGACTGGTAATACAGGTGGGCCACATGTATGCTACCGCTTCTGGAAAAACGGAAAGCAAGTAGATCCTTTTAAACAAAAATTACCCGCAGCCGAATCCATACCTGATTCAATAAAAACAGATTATCTCGATTTCATCAAACCGTATAAATCGCAATTAGACAACATCCAATTTGTTGACAATAAAATTGAATTGCCTTCAGAAAACGAAACATTAACGTCTAAAATACAGTAATGGCATTACAGACTATTAATCCAACAACTACAGAGGCTTGGAAGAAATTACAGGAACATTTTATTACGGTCCAAACAAAACATTTAAAAGACCTTTTTTCTGAACATCCAGAGCGTGTTGAGGATATGAGTATTAAGTGGGAAGATTTTTTTGTCGACTATTCAAAAAATCGAATCACCAGCACTACTAAAGCACATTTAATAGAGCTTGCTAATGAGGTTCAACTCAAGGATGCTATGGCGAAGTATTTTGGTGGTGATGTTATTAATCAAACTGAAGGGCGCGAAGTCTTGCATACAGCATTAAGAAATCCTGAAGGTGCCGAAGTGATCGTTAATGGAATTAACGTGATGCCAGAGATTTTTGAGGTCAAACTAAAAATCAAAAACTTTAGTGATCAGATCATAGACGGAACGCTCACAGGACATTCTGGGAAACCATTTACTGATGTTGTAAATATTGGAATCGGAGGATCAGACCTAGGACCAGCTATGGTTGTAGACGCATTGTCGTATTATCAAAATCACTTAACACCACACTTTGTTAGTAATGTAGATGGTGATCATGTTAATGAGGTAATCAAAAATTTAAATCCAGAAACTACCTTATTCGTTATTGTATCCAAAACATTTACAACTCAGGAGACACTATCGAACGCGAATACAATAAGAGAATGGTTTTTAAGCCACGCACCTCAAAATGCGATCTCACAACATTTTGTTGCAGTCTCTACTAATATCGAAAAAGTAAAAGCCTTCGGTATCGATGAACAAAATATCTTTCCGATGTGGAACTGGGTTGGTGGTCGATTCTCATTATGGAGTGCTGTTGGGTTGTCAATTAGCCTTTCGGTAGGTTATGAGAACTATGATGCGCTGTTATTAGGAGCACATAAAATGGATCAGCATTTTAGAACCGAACCTTTTGAGTCTAATATACCAGTGATTACGGGATTATTAAGCGTTTGGTATAATAATTTCTTTAATTCTGAAAGCGAAGCAATTATACCATACTCGCAATATTTAAATCAATTTGCGACCTATCTTCAGCAAGGAATTATGGAGAGTAACGGAAAAGGAATTGATCGCAATGGCGATAAGATTGATTATCAAACCGGAACGATCATTTGGGGTGAACCCGGAACGAATTCTCAGCATGCATTTTTTCAACTTATCCATCAGGGAACAAAGTTAATACCAGCCGAATTTATAGGATTTGCGAAATCGCTACATGGTAATCAAGACCATCAAGATAAATTAATGTCTAATTTCTTCGCACAGACAGAGGCGCTCATGAATGGAAAGACAGAGGACACTGTAATTTCAGAATTAAAAGCGCAAGGTCATTCTCAGGAAACTATAGAAAAATTGACGCCATTTAAAGTGTTTGACGGAAATAGACCAACTACCACTATATTGATTAATAAGCTCACACCCGAAAGTTTAGGAAAGCTAATTGCTATGTATGAACATAGGATCTTTGTACAAGGCATAGTATGGAATATCTTCAGTTATGATCAATTTGGTGTAGAATTAGGAAAACAGCTAGCTAATACGATATTAGAGGAGCTAAATGCCGAAAATGTTATTAACAATCACGACGAATCCACTCAAAGCCTTATTGATCACTATAACAGCTTGAAATAGAGTTGTTCATTACTATTTTTCTTTTCGATTGAGCAAATCTTAATTTTGTGTTAAATTTAAATGTTAATAATTCTTAACATTAAGGTAATATAGTATAGTTAATACGGACGTACTTTTGCCGCAGATTAAAACTCTTTAAATTAATTTTAACATGAAAAAAATTACTCAATTTTTATTAATGAGTTTATTGATGCTTTCAACGGCAGCAATGGCTCAGACTACTTTAAAAGGTAAGGTGACCGCTGATGGTTTTCCATTACCTGGAGCTAATGTAATTGAGCAAGGAACTACCAACGGTGCAAGTACTGACATTGATGGTAACTTTACATTACAATCTAATGCTTCTAGTGGAACAATCGTAATTTCTTACGTAGGTTACACAAGTATCACATTAACATTTGATGGATCACAAGATTTCGGAACTGTATCTTTAGTTGCTGATAATTCACTTGAAGAAGTGATCGTTGTTGGTACTGGAGTTATTGACATCGCAGAGGCTAGAAAAACACCAGTTGCTGTGTCAACCATTAGAGGAAAAGACATTCAGTTGAAAATTTCAGGTAACTCTGAATTCACTGAATCGATGAAAAACACGCCATCTGTTTATGTATCTAACCAAGCTGGAGGTTTTGGAGATAGCCGAATCTTCTTAAGAGGTTTTGACGATACAAATACAGCCTTCTTATTAAACGGTCAACCAATCAACTCTGTTGAGGATGGTAGAATGTTCTGGTCTAACTGGGCTGGTATGGCAGATGTTGCTAATGCAGTACAGGTACAAAGAGGTTTAGGATCTTCTAAATTGGCGATCTCATCTGTTGGTGGTACTGTAAACATTGTTTCTAAAACTACTGAACAAAGAAAAGGTGGTTTCTTCAGAGTAATGGGAGGTAACGACAGCTTCATGAAAGCAACTGTAGCTTACAATTCAGGTGTAAATGATAAAGGTTGGGCGTTCTCTGTATTAGTTGATCACTGGCAAGCACACAGAAAGTACTCAATTGGTACTGCTGGTCAAGGACAAAACTATTTATTCTCTGTCGGATACAAGCCAAATGAGCAGCATACATTCAACTTCTTATTGACTGGTGCACCACAATGGCACGACCAAAACTTCTCAAGTGACTTAGAAGAATACGATATGTTCACTGAAAAGTATAATCCTAATACAGGTTTTAGAGACGGTGAGCGTTTTACTGAAAGACGTAACTACTACCACAAGCCAGTTGCTAACTTGAACTGGGATTTCAATATCAACGAAACAATGGATCTTTCAACTGTACTTTACGCATCATGGGGACGTGGTGGTGGAACAGGGATGTTAGGTCGTGGTTCTCGTATTAGAAATGATATCGGTGAGATCGATTTCGATCAAATCGTTCAAAATAACATCGATGCTGCAGATTCTGATGGTTTCGCTGGATTTAGTGATGGACGTGTTCGTAGAGCGTCAATCAATAACCACAACTGGTATGGTTTACTTTCAAACTTAAACTTTACATCTGGAGAGAATTGGTCATTCAACGTAGGATTTGATGGTCGTTTATATAGAGGAGATCACTGGAGACAAATTAACGACTTAATGGGTCTTAGCGGTTATATCGACAACTTTAGAACTGATCGTCCAGACGATTACGTATTCACTAATACGTTCGAAGCTAACCCATGGGCTGCTTTATTTGATTTCGCTGATGAAGCAGATCGTACGCAATATGACTACTCTGAAAACATTAACTACATTGGTGGTTTCGGACAAGCAGAATACTCAACTGATAAATTCTCTGTATTCGTTCAAGGAGCAGTTTCAACACAGTCTTTCCAAAGAGAAGGTCGTTTCGTAGGAACTGGAAATGGATTAGGAAAATCTGCTAAAATTAACAAGACAGGTTACCAAATAAAAGGAGGTGCGTCTTACAACTTAGATGAAAATCACTCTGTATTCGCTAATGCTGGTACGTTCTCACGTCAGCCTTTCTTAGATAACATCTTTGCAGATATCAGAAACTCAAATGATTTAGTTCAGCCTGAGATTGACAACGAAGAGATTGTAGGTCTTGAAGCAGGATACCGTTTCAAAAATGACGTATTCAGATTTAACCTTGATGTTTACAGAACAGAATGGGGTAACCGTTTCTTAACGTTTGGAACAGATTTACCAGGTCCTGATGGTATCGTTGGTAACGACGATGACGAATTCGGTAACTACCGTTTCACAGATGTAACTCAAGTTCACTCTGGTGTGGAATTTGATTTTGAATACCGTCCAATCGGTGGAAAAGTTTCATTAAGAGGTTACGGATCTTTAGGTAACTGGAAATATGAAGGTACTACACCATTTACATTACAAAACGATGATACTGGAGAGTTTGTTGAAACTGATGGTACTGCTGAGTTAAGTGGTGTTAAAGTTGGTAATGCACCTCAAACATCATTCGGTGCTGGAATTGTATGGAATGTATGTCAAGGATTATCTGTAGATATGGATTACAATATTTTCTCTGACTTATACGAGTTTGTTGATGTAGAGGATGCAGTTCAAGCTGCTTTAGATGGTGAAACTTTCCAAGCAGAAAGATTACCTGCTTATACATTAGCTGATGCTGGTTTAACTTACAGATTTAGTCTTGGAGATAACCCATTAGTGTTTAGAGCAAACGTAAACAACGTGTTCAATACGGCTTACATTAACCAAAGAGACCGTTTCGGTTATTTCTTAGGTATTGGAAGAACGTTTAACGCAAGCTTACGTTACAACTTCTAATCATCACGAGATTATATAAAAAAAGCCTATCAGAAATGATAGGCTTTTTTTATTTACTCTTTCCATTCGATGGATTCCATCAAATGTTTTATATCGTTCTTTAAATAATCTGCTGCTGGATAGATTGAATCATAATTAGGCTTAGCATAAAAGTATAGCGAACCACTTAAAAAGTGGTTAAGGCTGTCCGTGACGTAGAATTGCGACTGCGAAGCAGCATTTCCACCTACTTCGTAAAACATGCCATAAATACGCTCCTCTGGATTTTCATAAATAATACTTTCGATCTCATCTGCTTTCATGGTATGTTTTTGCGTCAGGTTTTGAGCGTCTCTTAAAAGTGTATCCAAATTTTGAGCGGTAACCTTTTTATAAGTGAGATAAATTGTGCCTTTCATTTCAGGATAATTAATATCGACTCCTGAAGTATTAGAAACCCCATTCAATTTAATATTAGAGATTTTATCTGCAAACCTGTTTTTCTCAAATGTAAACGGTAATAATACGTCTACTTTGGTGTATTCCGGTTTTTGATATTCTAACCTAAGCATTGCCTTAGGTTTTGGTAATGGATCTTTAGCACAAGAAAAACATGCTGCAGCTAATATTGGGAATACAAAATTTTTAAGTTTCATAGTCAAACGGCCTTAATCAAGTATTGTGAATTTAATTTGTTTGATTCTTTTTTTGTCGATGGCTTCTATAGTAAAAACGTAGTTTTTAAAATTTATTTTACTCTGGAGTCTCGGAAAGATACCTGAAATTTCCAAAACAAAACCTGCGATGGTTTCAGCTTCACCTTTTTGGTCCTCGAATATGGACTCATTCTTTAGTTTCACAATTCGGTAAAAATCCTTTAGCGTCGTTTTGCCTTCAAATGAATAGTTGTTGTCGTCTAATTTGGTATAAATAACATCATCATCATCAAATTCGTCACTGATATCACCTACGATTTCTTCGATAACATCCTCTAGAGAGATGACACCTGATGTACCACCATATTCATCAACCACTACCGCTAAGTGCACTTTTTTCTCTCGAAACTCAACCATGAGATCATCAAGCTTTTTATTTTCAGGAACAAAGAATGGTTCACGTATTAAACTCGTCCAATCAAATGCTTTACGTTCAATATGTGGCAAAAGATCTTTAATGTACAAGATGCCTATTACCTGGTCGATATTATCTTTATAAACCGGAATCCTAGAGTACCCATTTTTAACGACCTCAGGTATAATCTGAGAATAATCCAGATCATGACTCAAGGCAAAAATATCCATTCGCGGTCGCATGACTTGTTTGGTATCTGTATTTCCAAATGAAACGATGCCTTCTAGAATTTTTTGCTCTTCCATTGTGGTGTCACCTTCGGTTGTTAATTCTAATGCCTGAGACAGCTGGTCGACGCTTAAGTTTGTTTTTTGTTTCCCAAATCGATTTTGAATTCCTAATGTTATACTTCGCATTGGTAAGCTCACCGGAGAAAATATAACATCTAATAATTTCAAAGGAATGGCCATGAATGATGCGAATTTTACGCGATTTCTGCTGGCATATATTTTCGGAATAATTTCTCCGAATAATAAAATCAAAAAGGTAATCACTACAACTTCGAGTACAAACCTAACCCAGCGCAGTTCAATATCTGCGAATAAGTGTTCTCCTAAATAGGCGAATAAAATTACGATCCCGATATTAATGAAGTTATTAGCCACGAGAATGGTTGCTAATAATTTCTTTGGTCGATCGAGTAATTTTGAAATTATATCGAAGGTTTTTGTATTCGACTCAAGGCCATTATCAATGTCAGATTTTGTAAGCGAGAAAAAAGCAACTTCAGCTCCAGAAATTAGTGCAGAACAACAAAGTAGTATCAATAATAATACAAGGCCAGAAATAAATGGAACGTCTACATTGAGTAATGTGAGAAAGTAACTCGGGGGTTCAGGATCCAAAGCAAATAATTTTAATTAATTAGAATGGAAGATCGTCATTGTCTTCAGCAATCGATTTTGGTTCGCTCATTTCAGCAGATCTATTAGGTGCGGCTTGATGCTGACTAGCTTGTTCAGCTTGCCCCTGACTTTCACTTTTGGTTGTAAGGAATGTAAAATCGGTACATTGAATTTCTGTTGAATAGCGATCTGCACCTTTATCATCAGTCCATTTTCGGGTTTTTAATCGGCCTTCAATATAGACTTTATCACCTTTCGACAAATACTTTTCGCAAATCTCAGCTGCTTTATTTCTCACAACGATATTGTGCCATTCTGTATTTGTGACGCGTTCGTTTGTTTGTTTATTGACATAAGTTTCATTAGTCGCTAATGGAAATCGGCCTACACAATTTCCGCCTTCAAAATAATGCATCTTAACTTCATCACCTAAGTGTCCAATTAGCATTACTTTATTTAGTGTTCCTGACATAGTTTATTCTTGTTATAGTGCGCAAAATTAATCATTTTGCATCGGTAGTATTAAAAGTAATAAAATTTTGTGAGATAGCTAAAAACCAAATTCTTCTATAAAATTGCTTATTAATACAGGCGCAGGAAATGATTGTAAGGATGTAATTGGCATGCCTGCTTTAGGAAGTTGATCAATCTCAATGATCCAAAATCGCGTATGTAAATGTTGATGTGATAGTTTATGAATAACATCCGTTGTATTGTATAAACTAAATTCAAAAGTAGATCCATTAAAATAGTTGACAACCTCCTTATGGGAGCGAAAATTTTCGGTCTGCAGTGGTGTTTCACTTTCAATAAGTGGGAATTGATAGAGATTTCGCCAAATGCCCTTTGAAGTTCGCTTTTCAAAAATGGTTTGTTTATCGCTAGATATTAGAACTAAAAAATTGATATGCTTTTTAGTAATCTTCGTCTTTTTGAGTTTAACAGGTAGCTTTTCTACAAGTCCATTTTGCAATGCTTTACAGCTATCTTTTAAGGGGCAAACAATGCAATAAGGATTTTTTGGTTTGCATTGCATAGCACCAAACTCCATGATGGCCTGATTATAATCACCAGGACGTTCATGGTCAATTAATGTGGAAGCAATTGCTTTAAATTCTTTAATGCCTTTGGTGGAATTTATCGGTGTATCCAATCCGAAGTAACGTGATAGAACGCGATAGACATTTCCGTCGACCACAGCTGTTGGTTCATCAAAACATATGGATGCTATCGCACTTGCTGTATAGTCTCCAACACCTTTAAGTTTGATAATTTCTGAATATGTTGATGGAAATATGCCATTGCATTCGGACGCAATAAACTTGGCAGCCGAATGTAAATTTCGAGCCCGAGAATAGTAACCAAGACCTTGCCATAATTTTAATACCTGCTCTTCTGAAGCATTAGCAAGATCGAAAACCGTAGGGAAATGATTTACGAAAGCTTCATAATATGGTAATCCTTGCTTGATCTGCGTTTGTTGTAATATAATTTCTGATAACCAGATATTATATGGATTTTTTGTTTCGCGCCACGGCAAGTTTCTCTTATTGTCTGAGTACCAATGTGTTAAAATTTCTGTAAAATTCATTTAATCCGAGACATATTTGCAAAAGTAAATCTTTATAAGGTTAAATTTTAATTAATTACGCTTGAAATATTGAAATTAAATTAACTATATTTGCATCCCTTATAATTAATAGATAACCCTAAAAATTAATAACAATGACAAAAGCTGACTTAGTAGCGAAAATTTCTGATAAATTAGGAATTGAGAAAGGAGATGTGCAAGCAACAGTAGAAACATTTATGGAAGAAGTAAAATCTTCTTTAGAAGGTGGAGATAATGTATACCTAAGAGGTTTCGGAAGTTTTATCGTTAAAACTAGAGCGGAGAAAACTGGTCGTAACATTTCAAAAAACACAACAATCAAAATACCTGCTCACAACATACCAGCATTTAAACCAGCTAAAGTATTTGTTGAAGGTGTTAAAACGAACGTAGAAGTAAACTAAAGCACATGCCGTACGTAGTATGGCAGTAAAAAACAAATATTAATTTTAAAGACTTATTTTATGCCAAGTGGTAAAAAAAGAAAAAGACACAAGGTAGCGACGCATAAGCGTAAAAAACGTAGACGCGCTAATCGTCACAAAAAGAAATAAATTAAGAAAAGTAGTTTTTTAACTACTTTTCTTAATTTAAAAAACAACGTTCTTTGATATAAAATTCATGTTATTTTTTCGGTTTACCATCGAAAATCATGAGTTTGCTGGATTAACATCCTGTGTCAAAATATAGTAATATCCATCTGTTTTGAACTGATTCAAAATAGACTAAAATTAACAACATGGAAAAAGAATTGATTATAAGATCGAGTTCTGATATTGTTGATTTTGCCTTATTAAAAGATGGAAAACTTATCGAGTTACACAAAGATGAAGATGATAATAACTTTTCTGTAGGTGATATATTTATTGCTAAAATTAGAAAAGCTATTCCAGGACTAAATGCCGCATTTGTTAATGTTGGCTATGAGAAAGATGCATTTTTGCACTATCATGATCTTGGTCCAAAGTTACCTTCACTTTTGAAATTCGTTAAACGTGTAAGCACAGGTAGACATACCGATTTTTTATTAAAAAACTTTCAATTTGAAAAAGATATTGATAAAAATGGAAGCATTTCAAATGCATTAAAATCCAATCAATCAATATTGGTTCAAATTGTAAAGGAACCAATTTCAACCAAAGGTCCTCGTATTAGTAGTGAACTTTCAATTGCTGGACGATATATTGTTCTAGTACCTTTTTCTGATCGTATTTCTATTTCTCAAAAAATAGAATCTAAAGAAGAAAAAGACCGACTTAAACGTCTTGTAAAAAGTATCACGCCGAAAGGCTTTGGTGTAATTATTAGAACTGTCGCAGAAGGCAAGAAAGTAGCCGAACTTGACAGAGATTTACAAAACTTGCTGAATAGATGGACAGCAATGTGTAAAAAACTAAACAAGGCGCATATGCCAAGCAAGGTGTTGAGTGAAATGAACAAAGCCTCTTCTATTTTAAGAGATATTTTTGATGATTCGTTCTCAAGTATCATTGTTGATGATGAAGTTGTATATGGCCAGATTAAAGATTATGTGCAAGAAATTGCGCCCAAGAAAGAATCAATTGTAAAGTATTATAAAAATGGTGTTCCTGTATTTGAAAAATATGGAATAGAGCGCCAGATCAAAACCTCATTCGGTCGAACAGTATCTATGGCAAAAGGTGCGTATTTGGTGATCGAACATACCGAGGCAATGCATGTGATTGATGTCAATAGTGGGAATAGATCTAACAAAGAAAAAAATCAAGAAGATACTGCATTAGAAGTTAATTTAATTTCTGCATCTGAAATTGCTCGTCAATTACGTTTACGTGATATGGGAGGAATCATTGTTGTAGACTTTATTGATATGAAAAGTGCGGAGAATCGAAAAAAATTGTACAATCATCTTCGTGAAGAAATGAGTGATGATAAGGCAAAACATAAGATTTTGCCACCGAGTAAGTTTGGTTTAGTTCAAATTACCAGACAACGTGTTCGCCCAGAACGCAATATTAAAACCAAAGAAGAAAATCCTAATCAAGGTAGTAACGGTGAAATAGAAGCACCTATTAAAGTGATTCAAAAGATTACCCAAGACCTCGAAAGGCTTTTCAAAAAAGACTATAAAAAGGTGAGTTTAAACGCACACCCATTTATAGCGGCCTTTTTAACTAAAGGCTTTCCATCGGTACGTTCTAAATGGTTCATGGAACACAAAAAATGGGTAAAAATTATACCTAGAGACGCTTACACTTATCTTGAATATCATTTTTTTGATAAAAATGGTAAGGAAATCAAATAATGTCAAAAAACCCCTTTTCGTTTAACGGAAAGGGGTTTTTGTTTTTAATCTTTCAACTTATTATGGTGCTGGATTTGGCAATTCAGCATGTACTGCATCGATCGTTTTCAAAATCTCATCACTAAGTTCGAAATTGATACTATCAATATTTTCTTCTAATTGCGCTAAAGATGTAGCTCCAATAATATTACTGGTCATAAATGGTCTGTCGGTCACAAAGGCCAACGACATTTGTGCTAAGGTCATATTATGATCTTCAGCAATTCGCATGTAACGTTTCGTCGCTTCGGTAGCTTTGTCGCCACTATATCGTGCAAACCTTGGGAAGAGCTTCAATCTGGCATTATCAGCCGCTGTACCTTTGATGTATTTTCCTGATAATACACCAAAAGCCATTGGTGAATAAGCTAATAATCCGATGTCTTCACGTAAAGAGATTTCAGCCATGTCACCTTCAAACACACGATTCAATAACGAATAGGCGTTTTGAATAGTGATCATTCTAGGTAAGGCGTTGGTCTTAGATTCTTCCAGATAACGCATAGTTCCCCATGCTTTTTCATTAGAGATTCCTACGTGTCTTATTTTACCAGATTTCATGATCTCATCTAGATTATGAAGGATTTCATTAAAATTATCCGTCCATGGATCATTCGGATTGTGATTGTAATCGCGAACGCCAAAGGTGTTGGTTTGACGCTCAGGCCAGTGCAGTTGATACAAATCGATATAATCAGTTTTAAGTCGCTTTAAACTGGCATCAACGGCTTCGTTAAGTGCCGATTTACTAAATCCAGTAGTTCTAATGTGAGCCGTATAATCGCCAGGACCTGCGATTTTGGTCGCTAACACAACTTTATCACGATTCCCAGTTTTTTCAAACCAGTTTCCAATAATACGTTCAGTTTCAGCGTAAGTATCAGCAGTTGCGGGAACTGGATATAATTCGGCAACATCAAAGAAATTAACACCTTTATCCAGCGCCATGTCCATTTGTGCGAAGCCTTCGTCCTGTGTATTTTGATTTCCCCAGGTCATCGTCCCAAGGCATATTTTACTAACTTTAATATCAGTCTTAGGTAGTGTCGTATATCTCATTTATAGCATTTTTTAATCAGACGTGTAAAGATAAGAAGACCTTTCAGCTTTAAAAAAACGGAAAGGTCTAAATCTATGTTAAGTTTTGATATGGTATTACATATCATTCAATAGCTTGGAGATCTCATCTAATTTAGGTGTCAAGATCACTTCAATACGACGGTTCTTGGCTTTGCCTTCAGGGGTATCGTTACTAGCAACAGGCGCAAATTCTCCACGACCTGCAGCCGTTAAGTTTTGCGGATTAATAGCCGCATTCTCTCTTAAGATATTCACGATAGCTGTAGCACGTTTTGTAGATAAATCCCAGTTACCACTTAATTGGCTATTGCCCTTATAAGGTACATTGTCGGTATGACCTTCAATAAGAATATTGATATCTGGATTATCGGCTAAAACTGTTCCTAATTGCTGTACAGCTTGCTTTCCTTGAGCTCCAACAGCCCAACTTCCTGATTGGAACAGGAGTTTATTTTCCATAGAAACATAGATCTTACCATCACGCTGTTCTACAGTCAATCCTTTACCTTCAAAATTGGTTAGTGCTTTAGAAATCGCATCCTTCAACTGGCGCATTTCAGCTTCTTTCGACGCAATCACATTCTCTAATTCTGCAACGCGTTTAGAACGCGACTCTAGTTCCTTTTTAAGCTGTTCTAAGCGTGCATTTTCTGCCGCTAATGCTTGTTCTTTAGCTTCTAATTGCGCTAGTAATTCTCTGTTCTTCTTGACATTTTCCGCTATTGCTGCACTACTGTTCTTTTCTAAAGCATCATAGGATGATTTTAAGTTATCTAAATTCGCTTTAGTGGCGTCATAATCACTTTGCAATTTATTGCGTTGCGCTAACGTAGCATCATAGTCTTTCTGAAGTTTTGCAAGATCATTTTGAGCTTGGTTTAAGGCAGTCTCGAGGTCACGATTGGTTTCAGATAGTCTTCTGTTTTCTTGCTTTAAATTGGCGTATTTACCTTCTAGATCTTCATATATTTTCTTAGAAACACATGAGGTTGTTAATACGAATGTCAGTGCTATTAATGACAATTTTTTAATCATGCTAAATCAATTTTGTTGTTTATTGTTAGTCTATTGTTCTATTTCTACTAAAATGGGACAGTGATCACTGTGAACTGCCTCGGAGAGTATAACGCTTCGTTTTATGTTTTCTTGTAATGGTTGTGAAACCATCCCATAATCTAAGCGCCAGCCTTTATTATTTGCTCTGGCATTAGCACGATAACTCCACCAAGTATATTCTTGCTTTTCAGGATGTAAGTACCGGAATGAATCTACAAATCCGCTATCAATGAATTTTCCAAGCCACTCGCGTTCTTCTGGTAAAAACCCAGAGACACCTTTCATTTTTGGGTTATGAATATCGATAGCCTCATGACAAATATTATAATCGCCTAATACGACTAAATTTGGTTTTTCGGTTCTCAGATTATTTAAGTAATCATGGATCATATCCATATACTCAAATTTATGTGCAAGACGTGCATCATTAGTTCCAGAAGGTAAGTACATACTCATAACGGATAAACCATTAAAGTCTGCTCTAAGGTTACGGCCTTCAAAATCCATCGACTCAATACCTGTACCATATTCAATATGATCAGGTTCGTGTTTGCTCAAAATAGCCACACCACTGTAGCCTTTCTTTTGTGCGCTAAACCAATAATTGTATTTGTATCCAGCCTTTTCAAAAAGCTCAAGATCTAGCTGTTCTTTCATGGCTTTTATTTCTTGAAGACAAATAACATCCGGATCTGCACTCGTTAACCAATCGATAAATCCTTTGTTTATCGCTGCTCGAATGCCATTTACATTATAGGAGATGATTTTCATTCTGAACCGTTTAGATTTCAGCTAAAATAAATAATATGGTACTTTTACACTATTATTTTAAGGGCATTTTAACCATAAAATAATTTCCATCTTTAGAAGTTAATATACTGGATGAAAATTGCTGTATCACTTATTTGTTTTATGTTGTCTTTTTGCGCGATTGCTCAAGAAGGCACGACCAATTATAGAACAAAAAAAGTAGCGGTTAGAGATTCCATTCAGATCGATTCTGTAAGTATCAATTCTAGTTGGTTCATTTTAAGATCGAAAGATGGTGTGCGCATTGATACCTCATTTTACAAGGTCGATTTTTCAAAAGCCATACTCACTTTAAAGCAACCAATTGCGGTAGATTCTGTTGAAATCAGTTACCTGCGCTATCCTGATTTTTTAACGCGTAAATATTTTCAGTTAGATGATAAGGTTATTGTGCAGAGTACGAGCAACCTGCAACGACTCTATCAGTTAAATCAATCCAATCGAGATCGCTCGTTTAAACCCTTTGACGGATTAACAACTACTGGAAGTATTTCTCGTGGTGTAACTTTAGGAAATAATCAGAATTCAGTATTAAATAGTGAATTGGACCTTCAGATCTCGGGAAAATTAAGTGATAAAGTATCCTTAAGAGCTTCGATACAAGATGCAAATATACCACTTCAGGAAAGTGGCTATTCACAACGACTTGATGAATTTGATCAGGTGTTTATCGAACTGTTTAGTGATCGATGGAATATACGCGCAGGAGATATCGATCTAACCAATAGGAACAGTTACTTCGCAAGTTTCACAAAACGTGTCCAAGGTCTGCAAGTTGGAGCGACATTGGGTGACGAATCGGCTCAAACCAATCTCTTTGCTGCAGGAGCTGTGGTTCGCGGACAGTTCACAACAAGTCAGTTTATTGCGCAGGAAGGAAATCAAGGACCTTACAAACTCACAGGACCGAACAACGAACTTTTCGTGCTTATTGTTTCCGGAAGTGAAACAGTTTATGTGAATGGTGTGCCAGTAGAACGCGGTGAAAACAAGGATTATATTATCGATTACAATGCTGGTGAGATCATCTTCAATTCAACATTCCCTATAACTTCAGAAATGCGAATTACGGTCGATTACCAATTTAGCGATCGTAACTATTCTCGCTTCACAGTCTTTGGAGGAGGAACTTACGAATCGGAAAAACTAAAAATGGCGGTTTCAGTCTATTCAGAAGCCGATGCTAAAAATCAGCCGCTACAACAGAATTTATCTTCGGAACAAGTTGAATTTCTTTCGAATGCAGGTGACGATACCTCGTTGATGGTAGCACCTTCAGATGTGCCGCAAGCCTTTGATGAGAACAGGATTCTATACCGAAAGGATGTGGTTAATGGTGTAGAAATCTTTGTGTTTTCAAATAATCCTGATGATGAGTTGTTCAGTGTACGTTTTACATTGGTTGGTGTAAATCAAGGGGATTACATTTTAATCAATAGCAATGCTGTTGAAAATATATACGAATATATTGAACCTGTAAATGGTGTTCCTCAAGGAAATTATGAACCGGTTGTAAGATTAATACCTCCTGAAAAGTTACAAGTTGCTGTCATTAATGGTACGTATGACCCATCAGATCGCACCAATATTTATTTTGAACTTGCAGGTAGTAGGAATGATCTCAATTTATTCTCAGATCTGGATGATGGTGATAATGATGGTTTTGCTGGGAAGCTTCGAATTAATCAGAATGTGATTAAAACGGATAGTCTATGGAATTTAAATGCGTTTGTCGATACCGATATTATCAATAAGAATTTTACACCTATTCAACGTTTATATCGGGCTGAATTTAATCGTGATTGGAATTTAGAAAATCCATTAGGAAACCAAGCATTAATTACATCTGGTGCAGAATTGGTACATCCTAAGAAAGGGATAGCATCTTATAAGTTTGAACACCTAAATTACTCTGAAAATTTTAATGGAAACCGCCATAATCTCTTAGCGAATCTTCAGTTAAATAGGTTTAATATATTTTCTAATTCAAGTGTCCTAAGTAATAATAGCAGTGTGTCAACCTCAACTTTTGCACGTTCATTTAATCGTTTAACCTATAGTTTCGATAAGCAGTGGGTTGGTGCTAAAGTTGCCTTTGAAGACAGTGAACAACGTGAGAAAGCAACCAATCTGTTGACCAATTTAAGTCAGCGATTTACCTCTTATGAAGGTTTTACAGGCTATGGTGATAGTACTGGAGTTTTCGTAGAAGTAGGTTATCGATATCGTGTTAATGATAGTTTACGCGCTAATGAAATCAAACGCGTAAATACATCAAATAATTATTATTTAAAATCACAGATCATTCAAAATAAAGGCACAAATTTGAGTTTATATGTCAATTATAGAACACTCAAAAATGAAGATGAAGGCGTTGAAGATGAAAACTCGTTAAACTCAAGATTGAACTATAATCAGCGTCTATGGAATAATTTGGTATTATTAAATACGGTTTATGAAACGAATTCGGGAACACTACCGCAACAGGATTTTACCTATGTTGAAACAGAACCTGGTCAAGGTGCCTACACGTGGATCGACTATAATGAAAATGGCATCCAAGAACTCAATGAATTCGAACTCGCTCAGTTTGCAGATCAAGGTAATTACATTCGCGTTTTATTGCCCAATCAGGTATTTGTAAAAACACATCAAAATCGTTTTAGCCAAACCTTGATTATTAACCCGCAGCAGTGGGCTTCTTCCGAGAGTAAGGCCAAAAAGTTCTGGTCTCATTTCTATAATCAAACGTCATTCTTAATCGACCGCAAAAATAGGCGAGTAGGTGACAACTTTGATCTTAACCCGTTTTCAACCGATGAGGAAAATCAACTCGCATTGAATAAAAGTATTAGAAATGTAATATTTTTTAATAGAGGAAAACAAAACTATACGACTTCGTATACCTTCCTTTCTAATGTGAATCGAACAACCTTGTCAATTGGATTTATTGAAAACCAACTTCAAAGTCACCAGCTTCAGTTTAATCATAAATTTGCCAAGAACTGGTTAATGACGCTTCAATCAAGTTTAGAAACAAATGAAAGTACAAACGAGAATTTTGTAACTCGAAATTTTAAATTGGATGAACAACGTTTCCAACCTAAACTGTCATATATATTTAATGAAAATGCACGTTTTGATGTGTTCTATCAGTACACTTCTAAGGACAATGTTATAGGCGAAGGCGAGTCCCTTCTTCAAAATAATTATGGCTTGTCATTTACTTATAATAATGCTAATAAGTTGGCACTTACAGGTGAGGTTAATTTCTTTCAAAACGAATTTGACGGGAATGCGAACACACCTGTCGCTTACCAAATTCTTGAAGGATTACAGCCTGGTAATAATTTTACGTGGTCGTTATTAGCGCAAAAGAAACTAACGAAGTTTCTAGATTTAAATCTTAATTATTTTGGACGTAAAACCGAAACAAGTAAAACTATCCATACTGGAACAGTGCAATTAAAGGCCTATTTTTAGATTTAGTATTTTTCTTACGCAACCATTTTTGTACTATTGCATCTTTAAGGCGTAACTAAATTTTAATCCACTTTTCATAAATGAAAAAATTCATCCTTTCTATATGCTTCTTGGCGATTACAATACAAGCTATGGCACAATCTGATACGAATTCGGATAGTAGTCCAGAACGTTCAAATGAACTTAAGATCAATGCACTCTTTATGGTAATAGGAGCCTTTGATATTACTTACGAACGCATACTCAATGACGAATCGGCTGTCGGTTTAGAAGTTTTTCTGCCTTTTGATGATGATTTAAGAGATGATATCAAGTACTACATTTCACCTTACTACCGAATGTACTTCGGAAAAAAGCGAGCTGCTGGTTTCTTTTTAGAAGGGTTCGGTATGTTAAATCGAACCGTTGTGAGTGAGACGTTTTTGGATGGATTAATTTTTATTGATCCAGTCGATGTTGTGGAAGAAACAAACTTTGCCTTAGGTATCGGAGTTGGTGGTAAGTGGATTACCAATAACAACTTTGTAGGTGAACTAAGTGTAGGCGTAGGTCGAAATATCCTAAGTAGTGACTATGATAACGACTTTGTTGGAAAAGTTGGAATAACGATTGGCTATCGATTCTAATTCTTAATTATCTTTCGTACAACGGTTGCTTCTGAATCACTCAAGACATGAAGGAAATAAACACCTGAATTTAGAGATGAGAAATCTATAGTATTTAGTTCACCAGCATCCACTCTCATAACTTCTTGTTGCAACACGTTATATAGCTTGATTTCTGAAAGTTCAATTTCAGAAGCGATGTTCAAAATGTCATTTACAGGATTCGGATAGAATCTTAATTCGTTTTGATCAAATTCACTTACGGATAAGCTGCTTGAGTTTTCAACAACATTAATTAGTTGATCGGCAGGAATGTTATTTAGCATATCTACAGCGCCACTTGGCCACGTCACCTTAAGATAGTCGATAGTTGTGTTTTGACCAACACCAAAGAATTCGGTACTTGAGTTTTGCGTAAGATAGCCTTCGCCACACTGCACCTGTCTGTATTGTTGTTCCCCGTTTACTGAAATTTCAATGTAAGCACCAATACCATCACGATTACTCGTTGTGCCTTCTAAGCTTACTTTTAACCAATGATTAGATGTACTACTCATGTTTTGCCAAACGTCTACGGTTTGATAATTTCCATTTGTAACTACTAAGTCTGGATAACCATCATTATTGATATCGCCAATAGCGTTACAATAACTTTGCTTTTCATCTCCGATAAACCCAATATTATTCGGAATTTGATATGCTCCAGTATTCAACTTTTCATAGAATACGGAAGTGTTTATTGATGGAAGATTATACAGCGAACTACTAACATAAAGATCAAGATCAGCATCAAGATCTGCATCCATAAAAACTGCTCCCCAAGTGAAACCTCCATGTTCACAACCTGTAAGAACTGCCATATCGGTGAAAGTTTCATCACCATTATTTACGAGTAAAGCTGTATTTCCACCATTGGTTACATAGATATCGATCCATCCATCATTATTATAATCACCGACCGTTGTGGTCATTGCATTAAAAGCTAAATTGGTACCAGAAGCAAATCCGATTTCTGTAAATGTCCCGTCACCATTATTTCGATACATTTGATTAAGGTTGTAGGCTTTATCTGTTGAGGTGTAAATATCTTGCCATCCATCGTTATTGATATCAATCCATACCGAACAAAAGGTTTGATGACTATCCGCATCTATTCCAGCTGCGGCAGAGACATCACTAAACGTTCCATCACCATTATTACGATATAGAAAATTTGGAATAATGATATCTGTTGTAGCACCTTTACTGCTTAAAAACACATCAAGATAGCCGTCATTATCGTAATCGGCCCAACAAGCGCCATTGGTATAAATATTCACTAAAGGAAATCCTGAAGTAGATGTAATATCCTGAAAGTTTAAATTTCCTAAGTTTTCATATAATTTGTTACCACTCGTAGCACTACCAACAAAGAGATCTTTATCACCATCATTGTCGATATCAACCCAATTGATTTGTTTGGTTTCATGCATGACAGGGCCAATGAGTGCAACAGAGGTAAAAGTTCCGGCATTGTTTTTATAAAACCTGAGATTCTGGCCATTACCTGAGGCAAAAGATAGATCATCCCATCCATCATTATCAAAATCAACAAACGACACGCCACTACCTAAATATGGCAAGCCTGTTGAATAGTTAATTCCCAGTCCGAAGGCGTTATTTACAAAGTCAATTTGAGCATTAATGCTTAGAAAAGAACTACAAAAAAAGAGTGCAAAAAAAAGTCGAAGAGTCATGGTCAGTGGTAATGTTGGTCTTTTTCAATAACACAAAATACTAAAAAAGTGTTAAAGAAAAAACTCCCAAGATTGATCTTGAGAGTTTTAAAGGTTTCCGAACAGAATTATTACATTTTTTGCAACCAATGCTTAACATCAACTTCTTTTTTGATGAGCGTTTTTAAATCATCAATTTTTACGCGTTGTTGTTCCATGGTGTCTCTATGGCGAATGGTTACCGTATTATCTTCTAAGCTATCGCCATCAACTGTAATGCAGAACGGTGTACCTGCAGCATCTTGTCTACGGTAACGACGACCTACAGCATCTTTTTCATCGTAAATAACATTGAAATCCCATTTTAAGTCTTCGATGATTTCCTTAGATAGTTTTACCAAAGCTTCATCTTTACGCACTAAGGGTAATATAGCTGCTTTCGTTGGTGCTAGGACAGCAGGGAGTTTTAAAACAGTTCTGCTACTTCCATCTTCAAGTTGTTCTTCGGTGAGCGCTTTAGAGAATACAGCTAAAAACATTCTATCTAGTCCAATTGATGTTTCAAGCACATATGGCGTGTAGCTAGCGTTGTCTTCATGATCAAAATATTGAAGTTTCTTTCCTGAGTATTCTTCATGTTGTTTCAGGTCGAAATCAGTACGTGAATGAATACCCTCTAATTCTTTGAAACCGAAAGGAAACTTAAATTCTATATCTGTTGCGGCATCAGCATAGTGCGCTAATTTCTCATGATCATGGAAGCGATAATTGTCTTCACCTAAACCAAGTGACTTATGCCATTTTAAACGAGTTTCTTTCCAATGATCGAACCAGTGTTTTTGTGTTCCAGGTTTAATAAAGAACTGCATCTCCATCTGCTCAAACTCACGCATTCTAAATATGAATTGACGTGCTACAATCTCATTTCTGAAGGCCTTACCGGTTTGAGCTATTCCGAAAGGAATTTTCATACGACCTGTCTTTTGAACATTTAGAAAATTCACAAAGATACCTTGTGCTGTTTCCGGACGTAAATAAAGGTCTGTAGCATGTTCGGCAGAAGCCCCTAACTTGGTTCCAAACATTAAATTGAATTGCTTAACGTCGGTCCAATTTTTTGATCCTGTTAATGGATCTGCGATTTCCAACTCTTCAATTAAGGCTTTTACGTCAGCTAAATCCTCATTTTCTAATGATCTACCAAGGCGTTTTAAGATGGTATCGATCTTTTCACGATAACCTAGAACGCGTCCATTTGTAGTTACGAATTCTTCTTTATTGAAAGCATCACCAAAACGCTTTTCAGCTTTTTTGATTTCTTTTTCAATTTTGTTTTCAATTTTAGCACAATAGTCTTCTACTAAAACATCTGCTCGGTATCGTTTCTTAGAATCCTTATTATCAATAAGTGGATCATTAAAAGCATCAACGTGGCCTGAGGCTTTCCAAGTTGTAGGATGCATAAAAATCGCCGCGTCAATACCAACGATATTTTCATTCATCTGAACCATGGCTTTCCACCAATAATTTCGGATATTTTTTTTAAGTTCTGCTCCATTTTGAGCGTAGTCGTAAACAGCACTTAGGCCGTCATAGATTTCACTACTCTGAAATACATAGCCATACTCTTTAGCGTGGGATATGACTTTTTTAAATTGATCTTCATTTGCCATGATGCAAAAATAAAAAACCGCTCCAATTAACAGAGCGGTTTTAATGATTTATATGGTTTAATTTATTTTAAAATAACCTCTGTGCTTCCAAGCTTCCTATCTTCATGAAAAATTGAGATATAATAGGTGCCAGGATCCAATGGTTGTTCCTCGATATCAGCATTAACATCCACACATACATCAACAACTTCATTGGTATATTCAATGACCTTTTTTGAGCTGTAGATTAATGAGCTATTGCCAAAGTTGATAGAGCCTTTATCGGCTACTACATTGTTTTTTGGATTTACAATTTGAATGTATAATTCTTTTTCACCAGCAATAGTCAATGCATTTTCAGCAAGTGTAAAACAGACCTCAATGCTTTGAACACGTTTAGCTTTTACGCTCGGACGTTTAGCTCCCAGGAATTTTTGATAGCCTTTAGCATAGAATGAATTAGCCGTAAGCAGGGCGCCTTTTTCCAGACTTTTTTCTAAAACTTCATTTTCTTTAATTAATGAAGAATTTGCCAACTGTTGCTTTTTTAATTCGTTATATGCTAACAATTTATCTTGCTCAAGACTCTGATTGACAGTATTTAATGAGTCGATCGTATTAAACAATTCCTTATTTTTAAGTTTTAATGAATAGAGTTGCCCGCGATATTTTGTTAGGACAGATAAGTCGCTGCGAAGCAGTCTAAGAGAATCAAGAGTGATCTTAGTATTAAGTTTCGCTTCTTCAAGCTGTGCAGAAAGCAGATCATTCGAAACAGAAACTTTATCGTAACGAGTTATCATATGTGATAATTCACTTTCAACAAGTTTCTTTTCTTGTTCTAAAAATTGTTCGTGAGCTCTAATGGATTGAAAACTCGTAAAACTATAAACAGTTAAAATAGTAACTGCAACT
Organism: Psychroserpens sp.; assembly: GCA_017643165.1. Lineage (GTDB taxonomy): Bacteria > Bacteroidota > Bacteroidia > Flavobacteriales > Flavobacteriaceae > Psychroserpens. The sequence continues at coordinate 443,856 of JAEPNY010000001.1, forward strand.
ATTAAAGAACCAATAATTAATCTGTAGTTAAATGATTGAGGGTTAACTATCATTTTAATATTGTTATTTTACATTGCGAAACTAAATAATAGAAATTCGATAGCTCATTTTAATCGTTGAAATGATAAAAAACTTGTTAAACTTATTTTTTCCGAAGGTCTGTCTGGCATGCAATAATCATTTGTCGGATAATGAGTATCAAATTTGTACGAATTGTCGACATGAACTTCCACTTACCAATTTCCATAGTGACAAAAGCAATGCGGTACATAAAACATTATATGGAAGAGTAAAATTAGAAAACGCGACAGCACTTTTACATTTTTCGAAAAAAGGTAGAGTTCAACAGTTGATTCACAATTTAAAGTATCGAGGTCATGAAGATGTAAGTGATTTGTTAGGGGCATGGTTAGGGGCAGAATTAAAAGATATACCCGAATACCAGTCTATCGATGTCGTTGTGCCTGTTCCGCTGCACAAAACACGACTTAGATCAAGAGGTTTCAATCAGGTAGACCGTTTCGCCAAGCAAATTGCCACTGCTATAAATGCCGATTATGATCCATCAGTTCTAATAAAAACAGCCAATACAAAGACACAAGTTTTTAAAAATAGACTAAAACGAAGTACGTCTCAAACAAAAAATTTCAAAGTCAATGATTATCAAGCAATCAAAAACAAACACGTGTTATTGGTTGATGATATTATTACTACAGGTGCTACAGTAGAGGATTGTGCAACGTCTCTTTTCGAAGTTGAAGGACTAAGATTAAGTTTAGCAACTATGGCTATTACGGATTAGAGTTGTCAAATCGGCGTTAATTGTTTTGAGTTTCGCATAAATTAGTTGTTAATTTGTCGAAATTTGATCTATTAATGTTTAAGACATTTCTCAAAATTAGTGGCCTGTTTTTATGCCTAAGTGCAGTGTTAAGTTGTGCCAATCGAGGAAGGCCAGAGGGCGGACCGAAAGATGTTGATGCACCGGTTATTATAAGATCAACACCTGATAATTTCACAACAAATTTTGATGGCAAAGAGATAAGAGTCTACTTTGATGAGTACGTCAAGGTGAAAAACCTTCAAAAACAGCTGATCATCTCCCCACCAATGGATCCAGAACCGACGATAACGCCTCTAGGATCTGCCAGTAAATACATCAAAATCATCATAAATGATACGTTGTTAGAGAATACGACTTATGCTTTTAATTTTGGACAAAGTATCGTTGATAATAATGAAGAGAATCCTTATGACTATTATCGTTATGTGCTATCAACGGGTGACTATATAGATTCTCTATCTGTAAAAGGTCAGGTTTTTGACGCAAAAGAACGTGCGGCTGATGAGTTTATATCGGTTATGCTTTATGAAATTGATTCTACTTACTCGGATTCAATCGTTTATAAACAAAAACCCAAATACATTACGAATACATTAGATAGTACGACGACATTCAGTATCGATAATATTAAAGCAGGAACCTACAAGCTGATTGCCCTAAAAGATGAAAATGGAAACTTTACATTTCAGCAGAATGGTGATAAGATTGGATTTTATGAAGGTTATATCACAGTACCTACAGATTCCTTATATAGCATCAAACTGTTTAATGAAGAGCTTGACTTTGACGTTAAACGTCCTAAGCAAGCAGCGGGACAAAAAATTGCGTTTGGATATGAAGGGGATTATAAAAATATGAGAGTTGAATTGCTTGGTGAACGACCAGACAATTATGTGACTAGACTCACCAAGGATGAATCATCAGACACCTTATACTATTGGTATAAACCAAAGATAGAGAAAGATTCAGCTTTGTTTAGAATCACAAATAAAACCTTCGTTGACACCTTAAACCATCGCTACAGACAGTTGGAAAACGATTCTTTAATCGTAAGAGTAGCATCAAATAGTACTTTAACTTTTGATGAAGATTTTAGAATTGCGGCAAACATTCCAATTGAAAAGTTTGACAAACGACAAGTCAAAATCATTGATAAGGATTCAATAGATGTGGCTTTTGAAACCGCCTTTGATACCCTAAATAATACGTATAGTTTTATATTCGAAAAACAGCAATCACAGAAATATAATGTGCAATTATTACCTGGAGCTTTTGAGGACTTCTTCGGAAATGTCAATGATACCATTAATATAAATGCACGAACCAAAACCTATGCTGATTATTCCAACTTACGAGTCACTTTAAAGAATGTAAAGTCTTATCCTATCATAGTTCAGTTGGTAAATGAACGTGGAGAATTACAATACGAACAATTTGCCGATGAACCACGCATGTTTGACTTTAAGGCAATTGCTCCAGTAAATTACTTTATCCGTGTTGTTTATGATACTAATGGAAATCGTAAATGGGATACAGGAAATTATCTTAAACAAGTGCAGCCCGAAGAAATACGATATTCTAATATCGTGGAAGAGACCAGAGCGAACTGGGATCCAGTTATTGAGTTTATTTTAGACTAAAGCTATCTCTATCTTTTAGGAAGCCTAATTTATTACGGTATTTTGTAATATGAGATGAACTTAGCGTTACAATCCCTATGGCTTCTTCTTGGGCAGGTATATTGTCCAAGCGATGTCCTAGCACATTATAAACACCCGAATGTCCTGGATATTCATGGTCGTTACCATCGAGCCCAACACGATTTACACCAATAGTATAACTCATATTTTCAATCGCTCTTGCTTGTAATAAGGCATCCCAGGCTGATATCCTAACACTAGGCCAATTAGCTACATAGAGTAAGATATCGTAATCTTCAACATTTCTCGCCCAGACTGGAAACCTAAGATCATAACAAATTAACGTTTTAATTTGCCATCCCTTATATTGGATTAATGAATTTGCATGGCCAGATTCGTATACCTCGTGTTCACCCGCTAAAGTGAAGGTGTGCTTTTTGTCATACGTATCTACGTCACCATTTGGATGAATAAATAGAAGACGATTATAGAACATGCTATTTTCTTCTATTATTGTGCTTCCTACAATAGCCGAATTTGTCTTTTCAGACATATGTTTCATCCAGGTAACGGTTGCACCATCCATCGTTTCAGCCAGTCCTTTTGGATGCATAGTGAATCCTGTGGTAAACATTTCAGGAAGTATAATAATATCTATAGGGTCACTAATAGATTCAATATGTTTCTGTAAACGAATTCTGTTTTCAGTCGGATTTTCCCAAACTAAATTCGCTTGAATAAGTGCTAGAGTAAGTTCATTTTGCATACCTTAAAAATAAGGCTTTTTATACAGAAATCGAATATGGTTTATGACGTTAGCGTTTCATATTTTTTTCTGCTTTCTTTAATTTTCGCTCTAGCTTTTCAATTTTCTTAATCCATTTTTCTTCATCTTCTGGAGATAATTTTCCTTTGCGTTTAAGCTTATTATATTTGCGTTGCGCAGACTCAAGTTTTTTGCCTGTCTTTTCAAAATGTGATTGCGCTTTCAATTTTTCATTTAGAGCCTTTTTCGTGCGATTTTGTTCTTTTTTAGCTTTTTTTGCGCTTTTTCTGTCTTTTTTTGTTCTTTTTTGAGTTTTTTGGCCTGTTTTGTAAGCACCTCTTTTTCTGAAATTAAGGCTGCTTGCTTAATTATTAATGAACGATCATCTTCAGGTAACACATCTGTTACATCTTTATCATCTAAGAAAATACGGTCTTTTTTTACTTCGTATAACTTGCCATTTCGTTCGACCTCTTGACCAAAAGAACATAAGCTTAAACATAAAATTGAAAGTGTAAGTAATAATTTCATAGTATTCATTTTCTAATATGTATTAGAAACAGAAATTCATATGAAGTCACTTAAATAGCATTAATAATTTTAGCAGCCTTTGATAAAGTCTCATCTGTTTTAGCAAAGCAAAATCTTAATACTTTGTCATCGCGATTGTCATCGTTGAATACAGATAATGGGATAGATGCGATACCATTTTCGATGGTCAGTTGTTTTGCGAATTCTACATCGTTCATGTCTGTGATTTTAGCATAACTCAAAACTTGAAAATAGGTGCCTTTTGAAGGTAAAAATTCAAACCTAGAATCTTTGATCAATTCCAAAAAGCGGTCACGTTTTTCTTGGTAGAAGGACGACAGGTTTAAATAGTGATCAGGATCTTCAAGGTACTCAGCAAGCGCTATTTGCGAAGGATGATGAACAGAGAACACATTGAATTGATGCACATTTCTGAAAGCTTCCATAAGCGCACTAGGTGCGCAGCAATATCCAATTTTCCATCCAGTATTGTGAAAGGTCTTGCCAAAAGAAGCCGTAATAAAACTCCTAGATTTTAAGTCTTTTAACTTACAAACACTTTGGTGTTCTAGTCCATCAAAAATGATATGTTCATAAACTTCATCGCTTAACACTATGATATCTGTATCAGCAGTGAGTCGTTGAAGTTGTACTAAATCATATTCTGACAATACTGTGCCACTAGGATTGTGAGGTGTATTGATTATGATCATTCGCGTGTTCGCATTGATCTTTTTTTCAACCTCAACCCAGTTGATTTTATAATCTGGAGCTTCAAGTTGAATAGAATTACTGAGTCCGCCATTTAAAGTAATGGCTGGTTCATAGCAATCATAAGCGGGCTTAAAAATAATAACTTCATCTTGTGGTCTAATAAAGGTGGATATGATTGTAAAAATAGCTTGTGTAGCACCAGCAGTAATCGTAATCTCTGATTCTGGGTGATACGAAGTATTGTAAAGCAATTCAAACTTTTTTGAAATTGCTTTTCTAAGACCAAGATGGCCAGCCATAGGTGCATACTGGTTAAATCCAGAATTCATGGCTTTGGTTACGCCTTCGATTAATTTATCATCACTCTTGAAATTTGGAAACCCTTGAGATAAATTGATGGCATTATGAGCATTAGCTAAGGCACTCATTACTGAAAATATAGAGGTTTCAACCGTTGTTAATTTACCAGATACTTGCATTGTCTAAATGTAATGAATTCTGTACGCGATTAAAACAAAAAACACCTCTTAATCTTATCCAATCTTTACTATCTTTAAACCCATTCAAAAAATACACAACATGAAATACATTAAATTAATCTTCTTTTTACTAGCCATACAGGTTACTGCCCAACAAGGTGGTATGTGGATTCCTTCGCTCTTAGAAGGGATGAATGAATCTGAAATGCAAAATCTAGGGAGTCAATTGACTGCAAAAGATATTTATGACGTCAACAATTCAAGTTTAAAAGATGCTATTGGTCATTTTAATGGTGGATGTACGAGTGAAGTCATCTCTCCGAAAGGGTTACTCCTTACCAACCATCACTGTGGGTTTAGTCAAATTCAATCACATTCGTCTCTTGAAAACGATTATTTAAAGGATGGATTTTGGGCCATGTCATTAGAAGAAGAAATCCCTAATGAAGGGTTATATGTCGAGTTTATCGTCAGAATTGAAGATGTAACAACTCAAATGCTGGAAGGCGTTATAGAAACTATGACACCACGAGAAAAACAATCTCAAATTGATTTGAATCGTAATAAGGTCATAAAATCTGTAGATAAGGAAGACTGGCATGGCGTAAAAATTAGACCGTTTTATAAAGGTAATCAATATTACTTATTTGTAACAGAACGTTTTGAAGATGTACGATTAGTTGGCGCACCGCCAAGCAGCATTGGAAAGTTTGGAAGTGATACAGATAATTGGGTGTGGCCAAGACATACTGGAGATTTTTCAATCTTCAGAATATATGCTGATAAGAATAATCGCCCAGCCAAGTACAGTAAAGATAATGTGCCTTATAAACCAAAACATTATTTACCAATTTCTTTAGATGGTATTGAGGAAGGTGATTTTACTATGGTTTTTGGATTCCCTGGACGTACGAATGAATACTTACCTGCCGTTGCTGTGGAACAGATCACTCAAAAAGTAAATCCTTCTAACATCGCAATTCGAGAAGCCGCATTAAAGGTCATTGATGCTAATATGAAGGCTGATGATCAAATTAGAATTCAATATGCCTCCAAACAAGCACGAATTGCAAATGCATGGAAGAAGTGGATCGGTGAGAATTTAGGTATTGAAAAAAGTGGAGCAGTAGCTATTAAACGTAAGTTTGAGAGTGAGTTTACTAAAGCCTTAAAAGCACAAGGGAAAACGGATATCTATGGCAATTTATTATCAGATTTTGATCAGTTATATGCAGAATTTGAAGCGGTTAATGTAAAGCGAAATAATTTTGTTGAGGTATTTATTAGAACTAATGAGCTCATGCAGATGATGTTTCGATTAACTCAGATGGAGAATGCCGCTAATAGTGGTGAAGCTTCTTTTGAAAAAGCTCGAGCTTCAATGATCAATAGATTAAAAGGCATTCATAAGAATTACAGCGTGAAAGTTGATCGTGGTGTCTTTAATTCGGTAATGCCATTATATACGGATACCGTAGATGAATCTATTTACGATAAAACTGCATTTACGACTTTAGAAGGTGCTTTAGCACTTCTTGAAGGTGATATGAAAACGGTTATATCAAATTTAAATAACGATGCGGCTTATACCTATGCAAAACCGATGGTACTCGATTTCTATACCAACCTTGAACCGGATTTTCAAAGACTAAATACCAAGATCAATGCATTGCTCACAACCTATATGAAAGCACTCATGGATGTTATGCCAGAGGAGCGTTATTTTCCAGATGCTAATAGTACATTAAGGGTTACTTATGGGAAGGTGAATGGTTATGCGCCAAGAGATGCTGTTTATTACAATCCGGTTACGTATTTAGATGGTGTGATTGAAAAATATGTGCCTGGAGACTATGAATTTGATGTGCCTCAGAAATTACGCGATTTATATGATGCGAAAGACTATGGCCAGTATGCCGATTCGAATGGGAAACTTCCAATTTGCTTTTTAGGAACCAATCACACGACTGGAGGAAATTCTGGAAGTCCAGCAATTGACGCGCAAGGAAATTTAATTGGATTAAATTTTGACCGTGTTTGGGAAGGCACAATGAGTGATATCTATTATGATCCGGAAATTTGTAGAAACATTATGGTAGATCTGCGCTATGTATTGTTTATCGTTGATAAATATGCTGGAGCATCACGTCTTATTGATGAGATGACGTTGGTTCATCCAAAGAAATAGAGTTTTAAAACCGTTCTGAAAAGAACGGTTTTTTAATTCCTAATATCATCAACAATTTTGAGATGATGTTTGGTATGCATTTCTATAAACCTAATGGCTTTCGATTTGTTAAGAATACCAAAAACATAATGTTTGAAGTTGGCGTTTTGAGGGAGTGATTTCAATTGCAATACAAGGTCTTTGGCCGTTTCGAGTTGCGTTTTAATATCTTCAATTAAAATAGCGTCCGGAGGAAGTACCACTTTTGGAGACTTACCACGTCCTCTAGGGATATATCCAACGGGGAATAATATAAAACGGGATAGATTAAAATTTGATTTATAATCGGAAATATCCGAACGTATTAGTTGTTTGCTAATACCGATAATTACTTTTACTGAATGATCCAAATGCCACGAGACATTCACTTTTGAAATGGTTTCATTTGACATTGAAGCATGCGGTATACGCGCTTCAAGTTCATCTATGAGTTTCAAAAGTTTATTAGTTGAATTCATTGTTTACTGATTGTATTCTAAGTTATAAAAAAACCCTTACAAATCTGTAAGGGTTTATTATAAACAAATTAAAAGTTTTGTCTAGTATCTATAGTGTTCTGGCTTGAATGGCCCTTCTTTCTTCACGCCGATATAGTCAGCTTGCTCATCACGAAGTTCTGTCAATTCAACACCTATTTTTTCAAGATGTAATTTAGCCACTTTTTCGTCTAGGTGTTTAGGCAGCATGTACACTTCATTTTTATAAGCGTCAGCGTTGTTCCATAATTCGATTTGTGCCAGCGTTTGGTTCGTAAATGAATTACTCATTACAAAACTAGGGTGTCCGGTTGCACATCCTAAATTCACAAGACGACCTTCGGCGAGTATGATAATATCTTTCCCATTAACGGTATATTTATCAACTTGAGGTTTGATCTCTACTTTCGTATGTCCGTGATTACCATTAAGCCAAGCCATATCGATTTCATTGTCAAAGTGTCCAATGTTACAAACGATCGCTTTATCCTTTAAGGCTTCAAAATGATGTCCTTGAACAATATCTTTATTACCAGTTGTTGTAATGACGATATCTGAAGTTCCTATTACCGATTCTAAACGTTTTACTTCAAATCCGTCCATAGCCGCTTGTAACGCACAGATTGGATCAATTTCAGTGACGGTAACAATACTTCCAGCACCTTTAAATGAAGCCGCTGTACCTTTACCTACATCACCATATCCACAAACTGTAACGCGCTTTCCAGCTAACATAACATCTGTAGCTCTTCTTATAGCATCTACAGCACTTTCTTTACATCCGTATTTGTTATCGAATTTAGATTTTGTAACCGAATCATTTACATTGATTGCTGGCATTGGTAATGTACCATTCTTAACACGCTCATAGAGTCTGTGTACTCCAGTAGTCGTTTCTTCAGATAGTCCGTTGATACCGTCTGCTAATTCTGGATATTGATCTAAAACCATATTGGTTAAATCACCACCATCGTCAAGGATCATGTTTAAAGGTTTTCTGTCTTCACCGAAGAATAATGTTTGCTCAATACACCAATCAAACTCTTCTTCAGTCATACCTTTCCAAGCATATACCGGAGTTCCTGCTGCTGCAATTGCTGCTGCGGCCTGATCCTGAGTTGAAAAGATGTTACATGAACTCCATGTCACCTCAGCGCCAAGTGCTACCAAAGTTTCAATAAGCACAGCTGTCTGGATGGTCATATGAAGACATCCCGCTATTCTTGCACCTTTAAGAGGTTGCGAGTCTTTGTACTCTTCTCGCAAGCTCATCAATCCTGGCATTTCAGCTTCGGCTAGTTCGATTTCTTTTCTTCCCCAATCTGCAAGAGACATGTCCTTTACTTTGTAAGGAACGTAAGTTGTGGTCTTATCCATTTCTATTATTTTATCTGTCTTTGTTTTATTATATTTTACTTTGGCTTTAGACCTTAAAATTGGTTAAATTCGCTTGTCCAAAAGTTTGTAGCGCCAAAGGCGCTGCAAAGATAACTATTAAGTTTCAGATATTTAAATGCCACTTTACAAAACTATTAACCCATCACCTAATACCGTAGTTAAAATCTGGAAAATCACGGAAAGTTATGAGGATTTAATTGCGCCTCTTAATCTTAAGCCTAATAGTTTAGAGCGTGTATTAGGTATGAAAAGTGAATTGCACCAAAGAGGGTTTTTAAGTGTGCGTCATCTTTTACGAGATTTTGGTTATACCGATCAAGACCTTTATTACGATGCGTTTGGAAAACCACATTTAAAAGATGGAAAGTACATTTCAATTACGCATTCCTTTATTTTTTCTGGTGTTATTATTAGTGATGAAGAAGTGGGAATAGACATAGAGAAGCAACGCGAAAAAATTGCGATTATCGCAAAAAAGTTCGTTGATTATGAATTCAATTATTTATCAGATTCTGATGACGATTATGTGAGAAGACTTACTGTAATCTGGGGTATTAAGGAGTCATTGTATAAATTGTTTGCCACTCCAGGAATGTTATTTCGCGAGCACTTTCTGGTGATACCATTTATCCTCGAAGATGGACACACGATGGCTTGGATTGACTATCAACAAAAGAAGTATAGATATAACACACATTATCTCGAGTTTGAAGGATTCACATGTGCTTTTGTAACCAATTAAAATGAAGCACTTGTATAATAATATATTGCAGAATGTGGCAGCTGGTCAAAAAATGTTAGCAGTACTAATTGATCCAGATAAAATGCGTATTGAGTCCGTTTCGTCCTATGCGAAAAAAGTTAACGCTTCAATGGCAACGCATATATTTGTTGGTGGTAGTACGGTTGCAGAATATTTGTGTGATAAGCTCGTTGGCGAGTTAAAAAAGTATACCAATTTGCCTATAATATTGTTTCCTGGAGATGTAACTCAAATAACAAATATGGCGGATGCGCTGCTATTCTTATCGCTTATATCTGGTAACAATCCTGATTATTTAATCGGTAAACATGTGCAGGCCGTAAGTAAGCTTCAAAATTCAAATTTAGAAATCATTCCAACAGGTTATATTTTAGTAGAGAATGGTAAGCCAACTATGGTTGAAAAAGTGACTAAAACTAAACCAATGTCTAGAGATAATTTACAATTGGTAGAAGATACAGCCGTGGCCGCCGAATATCTGGGAATGAAACTGGTTTATCTTGAAGCGGGAAGCGGTGCAAGTATGCCTGTTTCTTCAGAAATGATAGCTGCTGTAAAGCGCAGATTGTCAATCCCATTGATTGTTGGTGGTGGCATACGAACCAAATCGCAGTTAGTAAGTGCTTATGAAGCAGGAGCCGATATGGTTGTTATTGGTACAGCTCTTGAGCAAGATGAATCATTCTTTGACATTTTAAAACCCAATACGCTATGAAAATTTCAGTAGAAATAACCTTAACACCTTTGCAAGATGATTATGAACCAGCAATTATCAATTTCATTAAGCAACTCAGAACTTCAGGATTGAAAATTCTTGAGAACCCACTTAGTACTCAAGTTTATGGAGATTATGATGAGGTTATGAATGTCTTGTCTAAAGAGATAAAGGGAGCCTTTGAGATGATTGAAAATGGCCTGCTCCACATGAAAATTGTTAAATCCGATAGATTTGATTATGAGCCACATTTTTGATTTCTTTTTAGGGCAATATTCTGAATACGCAACCTTTGATATAGTACTTGAGATAACTGCGGTTATTTTTGGATTCCTTTCAGTATGGTTTTCAAAACAAAATAAGATTTGGGTATTTCCAACGGGAATGATCAGTACCGCTATTTACGTTTATTTGTTGGTTAAATGGGAGTTGTTGGGAGATATGATGATCAATGCCTATTATTTCATCATGAGTGTTTATGGCTGGTACATATGGACTAGAAAAGTAGATCAATCACACGTAACGCCTATCACTACTACAAATATTAAAGAAAAACGATTAAGTAGCATCATATTTATCCTGACGCTTATTTTTGTATATCTCGTATATGTTAGTTTTGATAAATGGAATGGATGGGTGGCTTACATAGATACAATAACTACAGCGATATTCTTTGTTGGTATGTGGTTGATGGCACGACGAAAGATTGAAAATTGGATCTATTGGATCATTGGAGATCTGATTTCAATACCACTCTATTTTTATAAAGGTTTTACCTTTACGAGTATACAGTATTTAGGATTTACTGTAATTGCAATTTTTGGTTATTTAGCATGGAAGAAAAGCTTAAACAAATCGATCACCTTAACCCAGAATGTTTAAAAGTAGTTCTATTCGGACCTGAATCTACTGGAAAGACATCATTGGCTAAAGCATTAGCTGATCATTATCACACGTCTATGGTTGAAGAATATTCACGTTCATATGCTGCTATTAAAACACAGAATAATGAAGCGTTAACTAAGGCTGATGTCTTGCCAATTGCTTTTGGTCAAATGCAATTGGAAAATGAAGGCTTATTAAATGCTAATCGCGTGCTGATTTGTGATACAGATCTATTGGAAACGCTCGTTTATTCTAAGTTTTATTATGAAGGATATTGTCCAGATATTCTCAAAAAAAAGGCCTTCGAAAATCATTACGATTTGTATTTTTTGACTTATATTGACCTCCCTTGGGAAGCTGACGGTATACGTGACCAACCTCACAATCGCGATTTTTTATTTGAGCATTTTTTGAATGCTTTGAAAGATGCAAATAAACCATATGTGATTATCAAAGGCACTTACAAGGAGCGATTAGAAACCTGTGTTAAACACATTGACAATCTTTTAAAATCTAACTCTTGAATTTTTCAAAAAAGGACATAAAACAAATAGAACAAAAAGGGATTACCGTAGAAACTGTCGAACGACAGATTCGCGTTTTTGAAAATGGTTTAGCATTTACGAATTTGAATTCAGCAGCTACCATTGGAGACGGAATCGTTAAGCTTAATAATAAGCAGATTGATCATTACACCCAATTATTTGAATCTAAAAAAGACGACAAGCGTATCATAAAATTTGTCCCTGCATCTGGCGCTGCTACGCGTATGTTTAAATTCTTGTTTAAGTTTTTAGATGAATTCAATATTGAAAATAATAGTATCAATTGGTATATTAATAGACATAAAAATCTCAATTTATCGATGTTCTATATTGGGATTGAAAAATTTCCTTTCTTTCATATAGTAAAGGAACGACTCCTTGATACTTATCCTGATTTTGATGACCTATCAATTAATGAACAAGGCTACTACTTCGTTCGAATGATGTTAGATGTTGACAAACTAAACTATGGTAATTATCCAAAAGGACTTCTACCGTTCCATTTGTATAAAAATCATGTCGTGGCCACAGCCTTCGGAGAACATTTATATGAATCAGCAATGTATTCACCAAGTGATAAATCGACCGAACTTCATTTTACAATTTCAGAAAGACATGAGCATAAATTCGATGAAGAATTTAAACGAATTGAGGAAAAAGTCGAAGAAAAAACCGGGTCAAAATTTGACATTTCATTCTCATATCAGAAAGAATCTACCGATACTATAGCTGTTACACCAAAAAATAAACCATTCAGAAATGAGGATGGAACGCTTTTATTTCGACCTTCAGGTCATGGTGCATTAATTGAAAATTTAAACGATCTCGATGCAGATATCATTTTTATCAAGAATATTGATAATGTAGTGACCTTTAAATTTAAAGAGGAAGTGGCCAAGTATAAAAAAGTGTTGGCCGGATTACTTATAGAAATTCAGGAACAGGCATTTAATTATTCTACTAAACTTGAAAACGAAACACTAGTTGAGAGTGAATTAATCGAAATAGCTGAATTTCTAGCAAATACAATGAATGTGAGGATCAGCTCAGAATTTGAAAAATATTCACTAAAATATCAGATCGAATATCTAGCGGAAAAGTTAAATCGCCCAATTCGTGTTTGTGGGATGGTAAAAAATGAAGGAGAACCAGGTGGTGGGCCGTTTTGGGTAAAAGATGAAAGCGGAAACGTATCGCTGCAAATTGTGGAGTCTGCTCAAATCAATAAAAAAAGTAAGCATCAAAAGGACATTCTAACCAACGCAACACATTTTAATCCTGTAGATCTAGTATGCGGAGTAAAAAACTACAAAGGAGAAAAGTTCGATTTGAAACAGTTTGTTGACCAAAAAGCTGGATTTATTACTACCAAAACAAAGTTTGGTAAAGATTTAAAAGCTCTAGAGTTGCCAGGGCTATGGAATGGAAGTATGGCGAATTGGAACACCATCTTCGTGGAAGTCCCATTAACTACATTTAACCCTGTAAAAACGGTTAATGACTTATTAAAGGCACCACATCAAATTCGATAGAAATGTTTGATGAGCAATCGATAGTAAAGGAATTAAGTTTTAAAGCAATTCGAAGCTCTGGTGCAGGTGGACAGCATGTCAATAAAACGTCCTCGAAAGTTGAACTTTACTTTGATCTATTAAATTCAAAAGTCCTTTCAACTAAACAAAAAGAACTTTTGGTAAAAAACTTAGCGTATCGCTTAACCAAAAATTCAGAGTTAATTTTGCAATGCGATGAAAGCCGAAGTCAACATAAAAATAAGACGATTGTCACTGCACGCTTCATTGATTTAATCAAAACAAATTTGATAGAAGAAAAAGAGCGTATTCCAACAAAGATTCCCAAAGCGGTCATCAAAAAGCGACTTACCGATAAGCGTAAACAGTCTGATAAAAAGGCCAATCGTAAACCTCCGAAAATAGATTAAATAAAAAAGTCAGGATCTTTTTAGTATTAACAACTATTTCTACTTTATCTTTGCAGCGTTCTCAAAAAGGGGTGCCTATATCGGCTGAGATCATACCCATTGAACCTGAGCAGGTAATGCTGTTAAGGGATACGAACGATTTAGAATTGTGGCTCGCCTAATTCTAAGGTCGTTCATTTAATCAAATTTTTAACCAAGAATAATAACCTCTTTTTATTCGATTATTATGTAATTAATCTAATCGTAATGAAAAATTTATTCGCATTTTTTTGTCTAATCGCGTGCACATTCGCCGCATTAGGGCAAGAAAAACAACAAGATTCTACTAAAACAGAAAAACTTGATGAAGTACTTGTAAAAGCTGTTAGGGTAGATGCTAAATCTCCAATCACGCACACAAATGTGACTAAAAAGGAGATTGCAAAACGTAATTTAGGACAGGATATTCCAATTTTACTAAACTACTTACCATCAGTAGTCACAACTTCCGATGCTGGTGCCGGAGTTGGATATACTGGTATTCGAGTTCGTGGTGTGAGTTCACAATCTACGAACGTAACTATTAACGGGATTCCGTACAATGATGCTGAATCATTAGGAACGTTTTGGGTTAACTTAGGTGATTTTGCCTCATCTGTAGAAAGTTTACAGCTGCAGCGTGGTGTCGGGACTTCTACTAATGGCTCAGGTGCTTTTGGTGCAAGTATTAATGTTTTAACCGATGCCGTTTCAAAAGAATCTACTGGTGAAATTTCTAATTCTTTTGGAAGTTTCAATACAAGAAAACATACCGTAAAGTTTAGTACTGGTTTGATGAAAGACCATTTTGAAATTGCAGGACGACTCTCAAATATTACTTCAGATGGTTATGTAGATCGTGCATCAACAGATCTTAAATCCTATTTCTTACAAGGGTCTTATGTAGACGATAATACCTTGATAAAAGCTGTAATGTTTGGTGGAAGTGAAGTAACCTATCAGTCATGGTTCGGTATAGATGCTGAAACTTTAGCGAATGATCGTACGTTTAATCCTGCAGGACAATACACAGATGATGACGGTAATATCCAATTTTATGATCGTGAAGTTGACGATTATATGCAAGACCACTACCAACTGCATTGGAACCAACGATATAACAGCCAATGGTCTACCACGATTGGTTTAAACTACACCTATGGTCGTGGCTTCTTTGAGCAATTTCGTGAAGATGATGATTTTGACACCTATGGTTTTGAGGAGTTAAATGTCAATGGTGAAACGGTAAATACAACAGACTTAGTACGTCGTCGTTGGTTAGACAATGATTTTTATGTTTTTAATGCAAGTGCAAATTATAAAGACAACAATTTAGATCTGATATTCGGAACATCAATTAGCCATTACGATGGTGATCACTTTGGAGAAGTGATCTGGGCTGAATTTGCATCACAAAGTGATATTAGAGATCGATATTATGAAGGAAATGGTAAGAAAAATGACTTTTCGGTGTTTTCTAAAGCCAATTATAGATTAAATGATCAAATCAAACTTTATGGTGATCTTCAAGTACGAAATGTTAACTATGAAACCTCTGGAATTAATTCAAACCTTACAGAATTTATCGTAGATGAGAATTATACGTTCTTCAATCCGAAAGTGGGAATTACTTATGAGCTGAACGATCGAAACGATTTATATTTCTCATATGCGCGTGCTAATCGTGAACCGAGTCGTGATGATTTTGAAAACAACCCAACAGTAGAACCAGAGCAGTTAAATGATTTTGAATTTGGATGGCGCCATAGAAAAGGCAATTTCAGTTTTAATGCCAATTTCTATGCCATGCTGTATAACGAACAATTGGTACTAACAGGAAATATTGATAACGTTGGCAATCCAATACGTACGAACAGTGGAGAGAGTTATCGCTTAGGACTAGAATTAGAGGCAGTTATTCCTGTTACACCTAAGCTAACTTTACAACCAAATGCGACGATTAGTACGAATAGAAATAGAGAAACTATAATTCCTTTCGATGGTGAACTGGTTAATCTAGGTGCAACAGATATCGCATTTTCACCAGAATTAATCGCTGCAAATGCTATTGTTTTTCAACCGGTTCAAAACTTGCAAGTGTCTTTGCTGAGTAAGTTTGTTGGAGAGCAGTTTATGAGTAATACAGAAGCAGAATTATCGCGATTAGACAGTTTCTTTGTCAACGATCTTAATCTGACTTACACATTAAAGACTAAGTCTATTTTTGATTCAATAGTTTTAACAGGTTTAGTGAATAATATTTTCAATGAGAAATACGTTTCGAATGGCTATTATTTTACGTTCGACGATGATTTCTCGAACCCTGGAACGATTACAACGGTAGAAGGTGCAGGATTTTATCCACAAGCAACTACAAACTTTTTAGTAGGATTAACACTCAACTTTTAATCTTAGAACTCTAATGAAAAACGCTCTTCAATTTTGAAGAGCGTTTTTTATTATTTGGTTATTTGATTAATTGAATATTCTCAAATTAGAACCACTCAATGCTGTTCGATATTCTCGAAGTGTACAAGGTAATGGATCACCTGTAGACTGACCTGTGAACAAACTGTATTCATTTCCTTCGCCACAGCTACTACTTACATTTACACCATCCAACTGTAAAAAAGAGCACGGCTCTGGTATGATATTAGGATCAGCTGCGTCATAAGCACGAAACATACCATTTCCAACATTAATAACATAAACACCAGCATTTCCTTGATTTGGAATAAATCTAACAGTACTTGTAAACATTAATTCGCTAAATTCAGGTAAGTTTAAATTTAGAGTAACTTCTACACCTACATTTAAGAGGAAATTACAGCGATTGACGGTGTCATCATTACCGCAACTCATTAATACTAAGAAGGATAAAATAAGAGAAAGTTTTTTCATGAAGCTAATTACTTTTGCTCGCAATTTACAATAATTTCGAGCTAGAAATAAATATTTTGTATCTTTGTGATGGAATCTCGTGATAGCGAGATTTTTTCATTCGTCCCGAACTTGTTCGGGATATTTTGAATATAGCTATCAAAGATTCTTTTAATAACCTAAACGAATGAATTATGAGTAAAGTATCTTATTATACTGAAGAGGGATTAAAAAAATTAAGAGAAGAATTAAGACAACTAAAAGATATAGAACGCCCTAAGGCTTCACAAGCTATTGCCGATGCTAGAGATAAAGGTGATTTAAGTGAAAATGCTGAATATGATGCGGCTAAAGAAGCGCAAGGTTTGTTAGAAATGAAGATCTCTAAATTGGAAGAAACATTGGCCGGAGCGCGTGTTATAGATGAATCACAAATGGATACATCTAAAGTTCTAGTACTTTCTACCGTAAAGATTAAAAATCAAACTAATGGTATGGAAATGACGTATACCTTAGTGGCTGACGGTGAAGCTGATTTGGCTTCAGGTAAGATTTCGGTAAATTCACCAATCGGAAAAGGACTATTAGGTAAAGCGGTTGGAGAAGTTGCTGAGGTACAAGTTCCTAATGGTGTTATGAAATTTGATATCATAGAGATTTCTAGATAATATTTAAGAATTATTGTTGGTTATTGCGGCCAACTAAATGAGACAAAAGATTCCTATTAACTGGGAATCTTTTTATATTTACATATACTCTAATTCTAAATCAATGGCATCAATTTTCACAAAGATCATAAACGGTGATATCCCTTGTTATAAAGTTGCAGAAACCGAAGACTTTTTTGCATTTTTAGATATTAATCCGAATGCACTTGGTCATACCTTGTGTATACCAAAAAAAGAAATTGATAAATTATTTGATCTTGATGAACCAACCTATAACGGTTTGATGGCATTCTCCAGACGCGTTGGTATAGCTATTGAAAAAGCAATAGATTGCAAACGAGTTGGGCTGACAGTAATTGGTCTCGAAGTACCTCATGTACACGTTCATTTGATTCCATTAACCACGATCGAAGATGCAAGATTTATAAATAAAACCAAATTGACTCCTGAAGATTTTGAAGCTACTGCAAAAAAAATAGCTGCCCATCTTTAGTCAAAGGAAAGGACACCTGTTAGCATTAATACGACCGTTATAATTAATAGAGCATCAAAGATTATAAGAATCCAAGCCAGCTGTTTTAATTTTATGGATTTCGGTTTAGGTGTTGCGGCACGATATTGATAGGCGACTACTTGTTCAATATCATTTGTCCAACGCACAGGAAAAATTGCAGTATCACATACGCTGCAATGCATCTCGTTGATCAAATCATTGGTGATAGCCTTATAAAATGGATTCTCTGTAAAGCGTTGTTTAAAAGTCAACACCAAACCATCGTTTGAATAACACTCAGGACAGTTGTTATTGAGCTTAACTTCTTTTAATGTAAAGTATTGAGAGGCTTTCATGATAGTAACTAAGATACTAATTTCAGCGAAATTTGCATGGTCGTTCCTTTACCGAGTTCAGAAGAGAGAACTTTAATTCTGCCATTATGATAATCTTCAATGATTCGTTTGGCTAATGAAAGTCCTAATCCCCATCCTCTTTGTTTGGTTGTAAAACCTGGTTGGAAAATACTATTGAAGTTTTGTTTTGAAATTCCTTTACCAGTATCAGAGATGTTAATTTTTACCAGTTTGTCATCACTTGAAATGGAAATTTTTAAGGCGCCTTTTCCTTTCATAGCGTCAATGGCATTTTTTACAAGATTTTCTATGGTCCAACTGTAAAGTTGCTTGTTCAAATTCACCAAGAGTGGTCTTTCAGGAGTTTCAATTTCGAATTGAATCAATTTAGAGGATCTTGATTTTAAGTACTCGTACGAATCTGATGTTTCGGATACGATATCCGTTTCTTCAAGCGTAGGTACCGAACCAATTTTACTAAAACGATCTGTAATGGTTTGTAATCTCGAAATATCTTTTTCAATTTCAATCAAGTATTCAGATTTAACATTTTCACTTCGTAATATCTCGGTCCAACCAACAAGCGAAGATAATGGGGTGCCAATTTGATGTGCCGTTTCTTTGGCCATTCCTGTCCAAAGTTTATTTTGTTCAGCAGTTTTTGAACTTTTGTAAAAGAAATACGCCACAGCTGCAAATAGAAATATAATAAGTACGAGCGCAAGTGGGTAATACTTGAGCTTATTCAATAGTGGAGAGTTGCCATAATAGATTGTTGAATAAACTTCATCATTAATTACGACATCGATAGGGTTATTTTCATTTCTAAATTTAGTGATGAGACGTTGTACCGCTATAGAATCTTTTAATTTTGATTCATCAATATTATTCGTACTCCCTACCGTACCAGTTTCTTCAATAACAACGAGTACAGGATTTGAATTGTTGCTATTTAAAATTTGAAGAATGAGGTCTAAATTTGGGTTGTCTTCTGAATTCAAAAATTCGGTTTGCGCAGAAGACCAGATTTGCATTTTACTGCGCTCCTCGGCCTTAAAATTTTGAAAAAAAGCGTAAGTATTCCAAAGAATTAAGGAGATAATTATAAACGAAGCAACGATGATAATCCATCGTGACATATTGCGGTTTATGGTTAATGCCATCAACTGTGTTTTAGATTTCTAAATATAAAGGAAATATGTTAATAATATTGTGTTAAGTCAGGTCGTATTCATTTTTAAAACACTCACAATATAGTTACATTTGCTGTTCAACATTTTTAAAGCATAAGGATAAGACCAAATTAGAAAAGTATGGCTTCTTTTGATCCAAAAGATATTTCAACAGGGCGTTTGCATGGCTATTTACTAAGTGCCGTTGCACCGCGTCCAATTGCATTTGCAAGTACGGTAGATGCTGAAGGGAATCCTAATTTGTCGCCATATAGTTTTTTTAATGTGTTTAGTTCAAATCCACCGATAATGATCTTCTCACCAGCACGACGCGTGAGAAATAATACGACCAAGCACACATTAGAAAATGTTGAAGTAACCAAAGAGGTCGTAATTAATGTGGTGAATTATGATATCGTTCATCAAATGTCATTGAGTAGTACTGAATATGCAAAAGGCGTTAATGAATTTGAGAAAGCAGGATTGACCATGTTGGAATCAGATATTGTCAAACCTTTTAGAGTCGCTGAATCTCCGGTTCAGTTTGAATGCAAGGTGAATGAGATTGTACATTTAGGTACAGAAGGAGGAGCAGGTAATTTGGTGATTTGTGAGGTAGTGAAATTTCATATTTCAGATGATGTCCTCAATGATGATGATGTCATCATCCAAGAAAAACTAGATTTAGTTTCTAGAGCAGGAGGCAGCTATTACAATCGTGCAAAAAAAGGGTTTTTTGAGATACCTAAACCATTATCAACTTTGGGAATAGGCGTAGATGCCATGCCGCATGAAGTAAAAAATAGTATGGTTCTTACAGGAAATGATCTCGGAATGCTTGGTAATGTAGAAGCGTTGCCTTCGGAAGACCAAATCAATGAATTTATAAATACTGTGAGTGAGCGTTATCCAAATATCACATCGATGTCGCACCACGAGAAACATAAAATAGCCCGAAATTATTTGAGCTATGGCGATGTTAATAGTGCCTGGAAATTGCTCTTATCATAAACTTTAAAAACAATCTATATTAAATATAAGTAACATAACAATGGAAGTACAAGGAAAAGTCAAAATGATTGGAGAAACTCAAACGTTCGGAAGTAATGGGTTTAGAAAGAGAGAATTGGTAGTAACGACAGAAGAACAATATCCACAACATATTTTGGTTGAATTTGTTCAAGATAAATCAGAGCTATTAAACAATTTTCAGGTAGGACAATCTGTTAAAGTAAATATTAACCTTAGAGGTAGAGAGTGGGTAAATCCTCAAGGTGAAACTAAATATTTCAACTCGATTCAAGGTTGGCGTATCGAAGCATTACAACAAGAAGATTCTAACATGCCACCTGTAGCACCAACTGAAGCGTTTGAGCCTGCTACAAATCTTAATGAGGATGATCATGACGATCTCCCATTTTAATTAAAGCATAGTCTTAGATGAAAGTATTAACCTCAATAGCAATATTGAGGTTTTTTTATAAAAAAAGTCCTGACATTCATCAGGACTTAATATTGTGGTTTTAGGTTTGACCTTTATAAACAAACTCAAAAAAAGCAATGATGAACAAAATTTAATTCACAAAGGTCAATTCAAATATGGTTAAAATTCGAATTATTTCAAAGTTTCTCAATAGATTTAACATACTAATTAGAATCTAACAGTAATGCATTTTTTAGATCAAGAATTAAAGTTTCCGGATGTTACTACCGCTTCCAAAGAAGGAATTGTGGCAATAGGAGGTGATTTATCGCCACAACGATTGTTATTAGCATATCAGCGCGGAATCTTTCCTTGGTTTGATCAAGAAGAACCAATAATCTGGTGGTCTCCAGATCCTCGATTTGTATTATTTCCTGAAAAACTGAAGATCTCCAAAAGTATGAAGCAAGTATTGCGTAATTCCGATTTTGAAGTGACGATTAATCGAGATTTTAACACAGTAATAGAAAATTGCGCAATGATTAAACGTAGTGGGCAAAAAGGAACTTGGATTACACCTGGAATGATTGATGCTTATAAAGTCTTCTATCAGTTGGGTCATGTGATTTCGGTTGAGGTATGGCAGGATAATGAGATCGTTGGTGGTCTATATGGCGTAGATGTGAATAATGGAATATTTTGTGGTGAAAGCATGTTCAGTAAGGTTAGTAATGCCAGTAAAGTTGGGTTAATCACTTTCTTGCAAAACTCCAATTATGCTTTATATGATTGCCAAGTCTTTACAAATCATTTGGCAAGTTTGGGCGCTGAAGATATTCCCAGAGAGGCATTTTTAAAATACCTCTAAAGGTTGAGTTCTACTGAGGTATTAAAGAACACAGATTCCTCGGTTTTAATGTTGATTTCACTTAGTCTAAGTTCAACGCCAAATTCAATATTTAGATCTTGAGTTACTAAGATTCCAAGAGAAGGTGAAATGCGATAACCTACCTCAGGCTTCATTACATTGGCAATGGTCAACAAGCCTTCGTTTGTTACCACTAAATAAGTTTCTCCTACATCCAGTTTTAAGCCTTGAAGCGGCATATCAATAGCGAATCTATATCGAAAACGAAATGTTGTAAAATCATCATAAAACCGTTGTTCACTCCTTAGACGATGGCCTAGACGAAGCGTTCGTGAAATGGTTTTATAATTATATTGTTGTGTCAGTCGTATTTCATTACTAGACGATTCAAATGCATCGCGATTTCGATACATTAACCCCAAAGCAAAACTTTGTTTTAGGTCGATTTTGAAGGTTGAAAAATGACTAAGTTGTAGTTGACGAAGTCTATAAACGACATCTTCTCCCGTATACATAAAAGCTCTTGAACTCAGCTCAAAATTTGCATTATAGGATTTTGTGAAACTATGTCGAAGGGCGAAGACGTTTTCATGAAAAACCTCAGTCGTATTCTGTCCGTAACTATTCAAAGACACAAACAGCATTAGGAATAAAAATGCTTTAATACATGATGTATTCATAACTATCTGTTTGTAAGTCTCTTGTGTTTGTAAAGTTGCCTTGCTTGTCAAAAGTCATTTCTTTGAGCGTCCAATCTTTTTTATGCTTAATAGCGACGATCAGCTCGTAATTAGAGGCTGTATGCTCTCGATTAGAGATTGTGGATTTAAAAAATGTTAGATCTGATGACGACTTGTCTTGGACATATTGTTCTTGGATTTTTACAATGTCGAACTTATCACTATTTTGACTCAAGTAATTGTTAATACGCTCTCTAACAGTTTGAGATAACTGATGCTTTCTTACTTTAACTTCAATGTCTTCGAGTTTTCCATCTTCGTTGAACTCTACACTATGCCATAAATTTTGAAATTTGAATTTACACTCGTAACTGAGTTTTTCGCCATCAGTTTCTTGGTAGTATTTTATGCGTTTTGCATTTTCTGGTACAAGTGAGAGCGTCTGAAGTGCAGATGAAGGGAAATCTGTTTTCGAAATTTTAGATTCTTTTTCGTTTTTATTTTGACAATAGTTGTTGATGCTAAAAAAGAAACATAAAAGCACTACTACGATTTTATACTTCTTCATATCTAAAACAGTTTACTTCGTGATCATTGACCATGCCTGTAGCTTGCATATGCGCGTAGATAACTGTGGATCCAACAAATTTAAAACCACGTTTCTTAAGGTCCTTACTAATGTTATCGCTCAATGGTGTATGTGCAGGTGCTGTTCTGTAATCTTCAAATGAATTTTTAATAGGTGTATGATCAACGAACGCCCATATATAATTTGAAAATGATCCAAATTCATTCTGTATATCCATAAAAGCCTTAGCGTTAGAAACTGTTGCCCTTATCTTGAGTTTATTTCTAATAATTCCTGCATCTTGAAGAAGTTCTTCAATTTTGCTGTGATCATAGTTTGCGATCTTTTGATAATCAAAATTATCAAATGCTTTTCTAAAGTTTTCGCGTTTTCTAAGAATCGTAATCCAACTAAGTCCTGCTTGAAATGTTTCTAATATTAGAAACTCAAATAAAGTTGCATCATCTTTTACAGGAACACCCCATTCCTCATCATGATAGGCTTCGTAAAGTGGGTCGCCTAAACACCAGCCACATTTATGTTTTTCCATCTCTAGTTATTGATACTTAAAAATAGTAAGTTTTTTTCTAAGATGACGTCTAATGGAATGTTCGTAATAAAAAAGGATATGAAGTGTAACTTATATCACATTAAATTGCGTAAGATTAATGTAATTTTGATTTAAAATATTATGATAACATTGGAAACAACAGCATTAGAATCGATAATAAATGATAGCTTAGAAAAAGCAATATCGTATGAAGCATACAGAACATTAGTATCAGATCTAGTAGAACAAAAATCTACTTCAGGAAATGATAAAACGGAAGCCCTTGCTAATTATACGATGCTCAACGATCGACGAATGAAACGTTGGGATAAAACCGTTAAAATTTCAGAAGAAGCACAAAACCGAATTGCAAACTTTGATGGAAAAGTCACTTGGCTAGTTATCACTGAAAGCTGGTGTGGTGATGCAGCGCATGTTATTCCAGTCTTAAATAAGATAGCAGCTTTGAATACGAACATTAATCTAAAATTGGTATTTCGTGATGAGAATGAATTTCTAATGGACCAGTTTTTGACTAATGGAGGACGAGCGATTGCAAAATTGATCATGATTGATGATGCGACAGGAAATGTCGTAAACACCTATGGTCCACGTCCAAGTGAAGCTACTGCGATGGTGAACGCCTATAAAGCTGAACATGGGAAATTAACACCAGAGTTCAAAGAAGACTTGCAAGGATGGTACAATAAGAACAAAGGTCAGAATATACTTTCCGATGTATTAGGCATGCTAAATGTTTAATTTTTCCCTTGAAAATAATAGGTAATTGAACCAATTTGACTAGCGCGTTCAGCAGAAGAAAAACGCGCATTTTGAGCATACTGTAAAGCGTAATCTATAAGGCATTCATTATCACTTGATGAGTTAGAGTTAATGTAGGTATCTGTAACCTTACCTGCGGCATTTACAGTAATATTTACGACAATTTTACCAGTAACTTCACATAAATAAACTGGAGGCGGAAGACTTACTTTGTCACGATTTGATAGCGAATAAGAGACACTACTATTTCTATTAGATTCCGTTTCAGAATTCTCCTTATTCGATGTTTGTGATTCTAATACAGAATTAGCCTTATTAAAAGAATTGCGATCGGTCTCATTGAGTGCGTAATTGGAAGCATTATTTGCGTACCGATCGGCAGTAATAATTGATTCTGAAGTTGCATCAGGTTCTAATTCTGATTCAGGTTCGGTCGGCGCTTCTTCAAAGTCGTTTGAATTGACTGTTTTAAAGTTACGCATCATTTCTTTGAAGGCCTCATCTTCATTAAAAGCTTGATTTGTTTTTGGGTTGAGATTAGCCTGTTCTTCCAATTGTTTTTGTGCCTCTAAGGCTTCAAGCTCTTCTTCGGTTTGAGGTTCGATCTCATAAAAACTTTCCGCGATGAATTGCGAATTCTTTTTGATATGAAAACTAAACATAGCCATGACTAGCGTTCCTGAAATCAGGATCGTGATTAAAAGTGCCTTATGTTTTAGAAGCATTTTCAAGTAGGTGTATTTTTAAAGTTTGGGCTATTTATATACGTCAAGATAGGTAAATTAGATCGAAAAGGGTCAAATTTAAGCCTTTGAGCCTCCTATAGTCGAAATAAATTCTGTTGGTGAAATAGCATCGATCACATCGAATTCTCCAATTTTAGTGCGTCTAAGAACACTTAAATGCGCTCCTGAATTCAATGCTTTTCCAAAGTCATTAGCCAACGATCTGATATACGTACCTTTTGAACATACAACTCTAAAGTTTAATGCAGCGCCATCAATGTTAGTAATCTCAAACTCAGAAATTGTGATCGTTCGCGATTTGATTTCTACCGATTCTCCAGCGCGAGCATATTCATACAAGCGCTTTCCATCTTTTTTGACAGCTGAAAAAATTGGCGGATATTGTTCGATTTCACCAATAAAGGTCTTAGCGGTGTTGTGTATTAGCGAAGCGTCGATATGATCGGTAGGGTAGGTTTTGTCAATCTCGGTTTCAAGATCATAAGACGGTGTTGTACTGCCAAGAATAATAGTGCCAGTATATTCTTTATCCTGACCTTGAAAGGTATTGATCTGTTTTGTCATTTTTCCAGTACAAATAATCAACAATCCCGTAGCAAGCGGATCTAAAGTTCCAGCATGACCAACTTTAATTTTTTTAATATTGAAAGCACGTCTAATTTCCCATCTTAGTTTGTTAACTACTTGAAATGACGTCCAATTCAATGGTTTGTCAATGAGAAGAATTTGTCCTGATTTGAAGTCTTCAGAAGTGTTCATGATCAAGACATCGACGCGACTGCAATCGCTATTAAACCTACAATTAAACAGTATATAGCAAAGTAGATGAGCTTACTGTTTTTAACCAATCTGATCATCCAAGTACAGGCTAAAATACCTGAAATAAATGCAGCAATAAATCCGATACTTAAAGAACTCATATTTGCACTATCATAACTCAATTCGCCACTAAGAATATCTTTTGCAATCTTTCCAAAAATCAGAGGGACTACCATTAAAAATGAGAAGCGTGCTGCTTTGGTTTTGTCATTTCCGAGTAGTACTGAGGTAGAGATTGTTGCTCCTGATCTTGAAATACCAGGTAACATTGCTATGGCTTGCGCAAATCCAATAACAAAAGCATTCTTAAATGATATGTCTTTATCAGTGTTTTGTGCTTTATCTGCAAGATACAGGAGTAAGGCAGTGATGATAAGCATGAATCCAACCATTTTAATGTTTCCACCGAAAAGTTCAGCGAGTTCACTTTCATAAGTAAATCCTATAACAGCAGCAGGAACCATTGATATGGCAATCTTTGCTGCAAATTTCAGGTCGTCATTCCATTTAAATTTCAATACGCCTTTAATAATTTCCCAAACATCTTTACGGAATACCACTATGGTACTTAATGCTGTAGCAAAATGAAGAACTACGGTAAAAAGCAGACTTTCTTCAGGAATAGATTCATCACCAAGAATAGCTTTCCCTAGCTCAAGATGACCGCTAGAAGATACAGGTAAAAATTCGGTGAGTCCTTGGACAACGCCTAATAGTATAGAATCAATGATATCCATGAGGCAAAAATATCAAAATAGATGTACCGATGGAGGATTTAAGGAGTAAATGTTGGAAAGACCTACTTTTTTGAACTTTTATTAGGATCTAGTAAGATAGCATAAACCTGAATTCCAAACCCAATAAGAACTAAAGTAGGAGCAAGACGGATTCGTCTCCAGCTGAATACATCCGGATTCCAAACATTCGGATCATCGCTTCCGCCGCCAGCCATTAAAATAAAACCAAGTAAGATCACTGCTAAACCAATCAACATGAATTTATAGTTTTTCTTTCCGAAGATAAATTCAGACTTACTAGCTTCCTTACGTTTTTGTTCTCCCATAGGTATTTAAAATTCAGAAAAGATAATCTCGTCTCCAACAGTTAATTGTGCAATATGTTCCGAAGTGCCAAAGATTAATCTTGGTAAGTGCAAAGTAACAGTTTTATTTAAAACTTTCGCGTTAAGAGAATCTAAATTTAATCCCTGTTCTAAGCCGCGATTGATATAATAGAAATCTGTGCCATTATTTTTAAAAACAATATCGAAGGATGTGCCTTCCTCTATTTTGGTAATCGTGGTTGTGATGACATCGCATTCCTCCGGTTTAGGATTATTGATGATACAAGACACAAATGTAAAGGCTATGATAAATAATGAAAAAAGGGCAAAAACGAATTTTGGAAATTGATATTTCATGACATGTTGGTTGATTTATAAATGCTTAACGAAAATCTGTACCAATTTCGTATCTCAATTAATAATATAATTGATCAGTCTTCAGATTTAAAAAACGCTGTGTCGCAATAAACGTGCTAATCCATGTGATAATAATTCCTAGTAAAAACACAGCAACGAATAAGCCGCCAACCAGTATTGGTTTTTGCATTAATTCCAATTCTGGAAAGGTTTTGTCGAGATAATAAAGTACAACACCCATTCCAATTAATGCGACAAAAGCGCCTATTACACCCAATTGAATGCTTTTAAGTACAAATGGCTTTCTGATAAATCGCTTCGTGGCACCAACCATTTGCATTGTTTTGATTATAAATCTTTTAGAATATACTGCCAATCGTATTGAACTATTGATCAATAAAACAGCAATTAAAGTAAAGACCGCACTTAAAATTAATACCCAAAAAGTGATCTTTCTAACATTATTATTCATGATTTCAACCAAATCATTATCGTAAGTAATATCTTCTATAAATGCTTTGTTAGAAAGTTCTTCAGTAATACCATCTAGAGTTTCGTTAGTAACGTAATCCGCTTTTAAATAAACGTCAATAGAGTTTTGTAATGGATTAGCACCTAAAAACTCCATAAAGTCTTCTCCAATATCTGTTTTCACGATCTGAGCCGCTTCTTCTTTAGACACATATTTAGCTTCCTTTGTGTACTCGGCCATAGCCAAACTTTTTTGAAGCTGATTGACTTCTACTTCTTTAGCTGAATCATTCAAATAAATAGTAACGACAACCTGTTCCCTGAAATGATCAGCAACTTTTTTGGCATTGAGTACCAGTAGGCCCAAACATCCTAATAAAAATAATACAAGCGCAATACTAATGACCACAGAAAAATAGGAAGAGATCAGTTTACGCTTTTGATATTGGTCAAAGGAAGTACTCATAAATTCGTTGGATTAACGTTGTAAAAATAAAAAACAATTTGTTTGTTCAAGGTTTACAACGCTTAAACTTTTAATTGTGTTGTATTACGTGTAAATTTGCGGTCTAAATTTCAGGACAACCATGAGTTACCATTTTAATGCAATTGAAGCCAAGTGGCAAAAATATTGGGCAGAACATCAAACTTTCAAAGCTGAAAATAATAGTGATAAGCCTAAATATTACGTGTTAGATATGTTCCCTTATCCTAGTGGAGCTGGACTACACGTTGGTCACCCATTAGGTTATATAGCGAGTGACATATATGCTCGTTATAAGCGTCATAAAGGCTTTAATGTATTACATCCGCAAGGCTATGATAGCTTTGGTTTACCTGCCGAACAATATGCAATCCAAACGGGTCAGCATCCTGCAATTACGACCGAAACAAATATTAAAACCTATCGTCGTCAATTGGATCAAATTGGCTTCTCATTCGATTGGAGCAGAGAAGTACGTACAAGTAATCCTGAATACTATAAATGGACCCAGTGGATCTTTGTTCAGTTGTTCGAGTCTTGGTATAATGTAGATATTGACAAGGCCGAATCCATAGAACGTTTGATCTTTAGATTTTCTTCGGAAGGAAATACAAACGTCAATGCTGTTTGTGATGAGGATGTCTCTTCGTTCACAGCGGAACAGTGGAATGCCTATTCTTCGGAAGAGAAACAAAATATTCTATTGAAATATAGATTGACCTATTTGGCAGATACTGAAGTGAATTGGTGTCCAGCCTTAGGGACGGTTCTCGCGAATGATGAGATCGTTAATGGCGTTTCAGAACGTGGTGGTCATCCTGTGATCCGAAAGAAAATGACGCAATGGAGTATGCGAATTTCGGCCTATGCAGAACGCTTGTTACAAGGATTAGAAACGATTGATTGGACCGATTCGCTTAAAGAAAGTCAGCGCAATTGGATCGGGAAATCAGTTGGGGCTAGTGTGACGTTTAATGTGAATGGTCATGATGAGGTTATCGAAGTGTTTACGACGCGTCCTGATACGATTTTTGGTGTGTCATTCATGACTTTAGCACCAGAACACGAATTGGTATCAAAGCTCACTACAGATGCGCAACGCTCCGAAGTTGAGGCATACATAGAAGCCACAGCAAAACGAAGTGAACGCGATCGTATGGCTGATGTAAAAACCATTTCTGGTGTTTTTACTGGTGCATTCGCCGAACATCCATTTACGAAAGAACCAATCCCAATTTGGATTGGAGATTACGTTCTTGCAGGTTATGGAACTGGAGCAGTAATGTCGGTGCCATGTGGAGATCAACGTGATTACGATTTCGCAAAGCATTTTAAAATTCCAATTCCTAATATTTTTGATAACGTCGATATTTCCGAAGCTGCCTTTGATGATAAGAGTAAGACCATTATCGCCAATAGTGACTTTCTTGATGGAATGAATTATAAGAAAGCTACTAAGCGCGCTATTTACGAATTAGAGCAGCTTGGTCAAGGTGAAGGAAAGACCAACTATAGATTACGTGACGCGGTATTTAGCAGACAACGTTATTGGGGAGAACCATTTCCAGCGTATTATGTGAATGACAAACCTCAAATGATCGCTACTGAACATTTACCATTAATGTTGCCAGAGGTAGAGAAATACTTACCCACAGAAGAAGGTGAGCCACCTTTAGGACGTGCCGATGTTTGGGCATGGGACCGCCTCAAGGCGGAAGTGGTCTCAAACGATCTTATAGACAACGTAAATGTATTCCCTCTGGAATTAAATACCATGCCAGGATGGGCAGGAAGTTCATGGTATTTCTTTAGGTATATGGAGGAAGCTGCTAACAGGGATGCTGTATTTGCCACTGAAGAAGCCCTAAAATATTGGGAGAATGTAGACCTGTATATTGGTGGTAGCGAGCATGCCACTGGACATTTATTATACTCACGTTTCTGGGTGAAATTTATGTATGACAGAGGCTTTGTTGGTGTTGATGAACCGTTTAAAAAGTTGATCAATCAAGGGATGATCCTTGGGACGAGTGCTATCGCAAATAGGATTAGCAACTTTGGTACTATGGGTGGTCGCGATGAAAGAGGAATTGATAATGTAGGTGAGAATATTGGAAATACCTTTATTTCGAAATCTTACGTAGATGAAATTAGGAAGGTCAGTCAAGAGTATAAAAGCGGAAATCCACTTTTTAGAATTACTTTAAAAAGGAATGGTGTATTTATAGGAGGTAATCAGATTGAGAATGAAAAACTAGAGGTTTTAAGTGAATTTTTATTCGCTAAAACAACACCTAATACAGGTCAAATTTGGATTGGGACAGATTCGTTTGAGAAGATTCGTGCAAATGTGAATTTCGTGAATTCAGCTGATGAATTAGACATCGTTAAATTCGTTGAATATCAAAAAGAATTCAATGAGTCTACATTTTTACATGAAGACGACGGATCTTTTGTAGTTGACAGGGAAGTCGAAAAAATGTCTAAGCGCTGGTTTAATGTGGTAAATCCAGATGATATATGTGAGCAATATGGAGCAGACAGTTTACGTCTCTACGAAATGTTCTTGGGGCCATTAGAGCAAGCTAAACCATGGAATACAGCTGGTATTACAGGAGTTCATGGGTTCTTAAAAAAACTATGGAAATTGTTTGTTGCAGATGACGGACTTAAGGTTGATGATAGTGAGGCTACAAAAGATAATTTAAAGACCCTTCATAAAACCATTAAAAAGGTTGAAGAAGATATCGAAAACTTTTCATTCAATACCTCAGTGTCAACCTTTATGATCGCTGTGAATGAGCTTACGGCTCAAAAGTGTTCGAGCAAATCCATTTTAGAACCATTATTGATTTTGATTTCGCCTTACGCACCTCATATCGCGGAAGAGTTGTGGCATCAGTTAGGTCATGATACTTCTATATCAACGGCAGCGTTTCCGGTATTTGAAGCGAAGCATCTAGTGGAAAGCAGCAAAAATTATCCTATTTCGTTTAATGGTAAAATGCGTTTTACATTAGAATTACCACTTGATATGAGCAAAGAGGAAATTGAAAAAACTGTAAT
The DNA here is from genome assembly GCA_017643165.1 of Psychroserpens sp. Lineage (GTDB taxonomy): Bacteria > Bacteroidota > Bacteroidia > Flavobacteriales > Flavobacteriaceae > Psychroserpens. The sequence continues at coordinate 475,246 of JAEPNY010000001.1, forward strand.
GGCACATGAAAAGACCATTGAGCAGATGCAAGGACGTACGCCTAAAAAGGTAATTGTGGTACCTGGGAAAATCGTTAATATAGTAGGATAGGAATGTTTAAAAAAGTCGTTGCCATATTGGTCGTTGCCATAGGGATTAGCGTCTTTTTAGTGTCCATTCATGAGGATCGTTTTGATGAAACGCGTTGGCAGAATGACCCGTTTTCTCGCTATAAAATGTCTAAAGATATCATAGAGAACGGCCGTTTTATAGGAAAATCTAAGGCAGAGATTATACAACTTTTAGGTCAAGCAGAAACTTCTACACTTACTGGGAAAGAACATTTGGTATATCCTTTGGGGAAAGCACCTAGTTTTTTCGAATCGAAGGATGAGCGATTGGTGATTATATTCCAAAACGATACCGTAACCAAAGTGATTCATAATAAGGATTAAAATAAATTCAGATTTATTTCACTTTTATAGAAACTTGATAATTTGAAATCGATATTTTGAGAATTTCATAAAAATTTTCAATATGTTTTTTCGTGTTATGAATACTTAAAGAATTCCTTGTATTTTTCTGAATATTAACCAAGTAAATATTTAGACATTGCGCGTAGGTATTCCTAAAGAAATCAAGAACAATGAAAATCGAGTAGGAATGACTCCTGCTGGTGTTTTCGAATTAGTAAAAAATAACCATCAAGTTTTTGTTCAAGAGAACGCTGGTAAACAAAGTGGATTTACTGACACTAATTACCGAGATGCTGGAGCAGTAATTTGTAAGACCATATCAGAAGTCTATGCGTCTAGTGAAATGATCGTAAAGGTGAAAGAACCTATCGAAGAAGAATACGGTCTCATTAACGAGCAACATACCGTTTTTACTTATTTCCATTTTGCATCAAGTGAAATTCTAACCAAACGCATGATTAAGAGTAATGCAGTTTGCATTGCCTATGAAACTGTGGAGAATCCTGATGGAACGTTACCATTGCTTACACCTATGTCAGAAGTCGCCGGTAGAATGGCAATTCAGCAAGGTGCTAAATATCTAGAGAAACCAATTAAAGGTCGAGGTGTATTACTAGGAGGTGTTCCGGGAGTTCCACCAGGAAAGGTATTGGTTTTGGGTGCTGGTGTGGTAGGTGTGCAAGCTGCTAAAATGGCTGCTGGATTGGGCGCACATGTCACCATCATGGATATTGATATGCAGCGGTTAAGATATGTGAATGACGTGATGCCGAATCATGTGGTAACGGAGTTTTCTAGTGAATATAATATTCGTCAACGCATCCAAAATCATGATTTAATTGTTGGTGGTGTGTTGATCAAAGGCGCAAAAGCGCCAAAACTAATCACAAGAGAAATGCTTAAAGAGATGCGTCCTGGAACCGTGATCGTTGATGTTGCTGTGGATCAAGGAGGTTGTATAGAAACCACTAAACCAACAACACATGAAGATCCAACTTATATCATAGATGATGTTGTGCACTATTGCGTGGCGAATATGCCTGGAGCCGTACCATATACATCGACGTTAGCGTTGACAAATGTTACGCTACCATATGTGCTCAAACTTGCAAACAATGGTTGGGAGAAGGCGTGTCAAATGGATCGCTGCCTGTCAAAAGGGTTGAATATTGTTAAAGGGAAAGTCGTCTACGAGGAGATCATTGAAGCCTTTAACTGGAATGTGGATGCGATTTAAAACTTTTCCCGTTAGTGGTATTGAAAAAGCAGTTCTGCATCAATAATAACTGACAAATTTTCTGATGATTAATCTGGCTTACTTTTTGCTATATTTATAGAAACTAAAGAATTAAACTATGAACGGACTATTTGGATATTATATACTAATCGGGGCAATAGCCTTAGTAAGCTGGTTGGTAAGTAATCAATTAAAAAGAAAGTTCGCGATGTATTCAAAAGTACAATTGCGTAACGGAATGAGCGGAAGAGAGATTGCTGAGAAAATGTTGGCAGATAATGGAATATATGATGTGGAGGTTATCTCGGTTAGAGGTCAATTAACTGATCATTATAACCCTAAAAATAAAACTGTAAATCTAAGTGAAGCAGTATATCATCAGCGTAATGCAGCTGCAGCTGCCGTAGCTGCTCATGAATGTGGGCATGCTATACAACATGCGCAAGCGTATAGTGCTCTGGAAATGCGTTCAGCGTTAGTTCCAGTTGTTTCTGTTACATCGGGAATGTCACAATGGCTCGTAATCGGTGGCTTGGTACTAGGAGCAGCGGCAGGAGTAGGTTTAGGTTACTATGTAGCCATAGCTGGATTGATTTTTATGGGATTTGCAACCTTATTCAGCTTTATTACGCTTCCTGTAGAATATGATGCAAGTAATAGAGCTTTAGCATGGCTTAAGACTAAGAATATGGTTACTCCTGAAGAATATAAAGGCTCTGAGGATGCCTTAAAATGGGCGGCAAGAACCTATTTGGTGGCAGCAATTGGTGCGTTAGCGTCCTTACTTTATTGGGCATTTCAGGTGTTTGGAGGAAGAGACTAATCGAAAAAGAATATCACACGCAATAAAAAAGGTGCTTCTATGAGAGCACCTTTTTTATTTAAAACTTTTCTTCGAGGTTAACTAGTTTGTGTTGGATTGCATAGACGACGAGACCAGCCAAGTTTTTAGCTTCAGTTTTGAGTAACAAATTATTGCGGTGACCATCCACAGTTCTTGGGCTAATAAATAATTGTTCAGCGATTTCGTTAGTAGTGTATTGTGCACAAATTAAGTCTAAAACTTCACGTTCTCTTTTGGTGAAATAGGTATTATCAAAGTTCGATTTTTTAACCTGATCTTTGTTATTGATTAAACCATCGTGTATAAATTTGATAACCTTTTCGTCATAGTAAAACCCTTTTTCAGCTACTTCTCGAATGGTAGTAAGCATGAGTTTTGGCGTACTGTTTTTAGCAAGATATGCCACTGCGCCAATTGAAATCATATTGATTATAAAAGGTTTACTAAAATAACTGGTAAGTGCGATGATTTTGATGTCGGGAAACTCTTTTCTAATGAGCTTAGTAGCTTCCACACCATTTAGCTCAGGCATTTTTAAGTCCGTGATAATAATCTGAGGAATACGGTCGGAAGAACGCAGTTTATTCATCAGATCTTTACCATTTTCTGCATCGAAAACAATATCTAGATTATCCTCTTTAGCTAAAATTGAAATTAATCCCTGTCTAAAAAGTAGCTCGTCATCGGCTATGGCAAGTGTGATCTTATTATCCATACGAGTAGCAATGTATTTTAAATTTACTTCCTAATTGTTTCGAGCTCTCAACAACAAGTTGTCCATTTAAAATAGCAACTCTACTCTTAATATTTTGTAGGCCAATTCCGGATTTTTTACTTTTGGCGTTAACGTTAAATCCCACTCCGTTATCCTTAAAAAGCAAAGAAAACCCAACTTCGGGTAATTTATTAAGTACGATCTCCAATTCGTCAGCTTTTCCATGAACAAGTGCATTGTTTATTAGCTCTTGAACAATTCTGAAAATATGCAGTGCATCATTTTGACTGAGATCAATTGTATCTATTTCATGATTAATTTGCAACTCTGAATTTGATGTGAATTCATCGAATAATTCTTCCAAAGCAACTTTTAAACCAAATTTATATAAGACAGGAGGCATTAATTCATGAGCAATCTTTCTTGAACTTTCTAGAGTTTTCGTCGTGATGTCTAGAATATGATTCAAAGAGTCTCGGTGTTTTGGTTGAATCTCATCATCATCAATTAAGACATTGGTGGTTAAAGTTACTACATTAAGTTTTGAACTGATGGCATCGTGAAGATCTTGAGCAATCCTGTTGCGTTCATCTTCTTGAACATTAATGGTGTTCTGTAAAATTTGTTTTTGATGATCGAGTTTTATATTCACCTTTTCAATCTCTTTTTCAATGATTTTGCGTCTGGAATAATAAAAGAATAATATTAATCCAGTAGTCACTAAAACTAAAAACATTATGCCAAAAACAAGACCTTCTATTATTTGTTTTTGATTGGCAATATTGTCACCTTCCATTCGATTAAAATTAGTAATAAATAACCAACATATAAAACTTTATTTATAAACCATGGTTTGATCAATAGTTCTGATTTTTCAATGTTATTCAAATAATTACCTGCTATAAAGATTAATGCACTTGTTGTTAAATATATTAATACTCCCGTATTGAAATATTTAAATTCATAGATTTTACTCAACGAATTATACATGTGAAGCGCAGCATAAATAATTATAGGGAGCATTGTGATAAATGCTTCAAAAACATTGAATTTAGTAAGTAAGTCTAAGTTAAAAAGAAAATGAATGCCTATTGCCATTATAATTATAAACATTACATAATTAATAATCTTCGACTGTATGCGGTTTAATAGCTGTTTGTAAAATATGGATAATATGACGAACTGTAATAAAAAATAAAAGTGTGATAGGAATAGATTGTCTACCTTGTATTTTGCTAGAACGAACTGCGTAACTTGGATAATTCCTGTAACTAAAACATAAATAGCAAGAATGTTTTTAGTTTTAGAGAGATTATTCAAAGATGAACTTCTCACATATAATACAGCATTGATGACAACCAAAATTGTACCTAGGTAATCAAAAAAATCATCAATGCTGATCATCGTATTTTTTATTAGTGATATAAAGAACTGTTTTTATCACAATAATTTGGACATGGATTTGTGAAATCAAAGGCACCACTGCCATTACGACGTATACCTGAAGCAGGATAAGAACCATCCTCTACAACGTCTTTGTAAGAGCCGTTATCTAGTACAGTTGCTACGTATACCAGTTTTTCTCCAAAGCCTTCGGAAAGATTGTTCACATCAATTCCCATGTAAGCTCTAATTTTAGCGTTTGCATCGTCAGATTCATAAATACCATTAGCATTTTTTGTAATGGTCAATCCTAATTGAGATATACATGCTAATAGATCGTCAATTGAAATTGAAAATGCTTTTGCATGATTAGGGTTGTCATCTTGCCATTTTTTTGTCCACGCCTTGGCATCGGCAATTGAAATTGGATTATTCATTTGAGTTTAGTTTAATTAGTTAATACATAATAAAACTACTCAATTTGTAGTAAAATAGCGACATAAAATGTTAAAAACAGGTAGAAATACCCGTTTTTTTCTTGAAGTGCATTTGCGTTCAAAATTCTTGAAAATAACATAGAGCTTTGAAACTCATATTAACCAATTAAATAACAACTTATTATGAATCCGTATTTAGCACAAATTGTCATGTTTGCAGGAAACTTTGCTCCAAGAGGGTGGGCATTCTGTAGTGGACAATTGTTACCCATTGCTCAGTACTCTGCATTGTATTCCTTAATGGGAACCATGTATGGAGGTGATGGAAGAACAACTTTTGCACTTCCTGATCTTAGAGGACGATTACCAAAAGGTATGGGGTCAGGTCCAGGTTTAACACCAGTTCAAGAAGGTGAAAAAGGAGGACACGAACTCGTGACACTTGCCGTTGCAAACATGCCTGCTCATAGTCATGATGGCAGTAGTTTGAGTATGACGTTATCTTGTAATGAAGAAGATGGAGATAACGATGAACCGTCTGGAAGAACGTTTGGTATTGCCTCATCAGGTACGCCTTATAATTCTTCAGCTAATGATGCAACATTTGGAGGTGGAACTATCTCAGGTAACACTGGCAATCAAGGGAATAATCAAGCATTTGATGTACAGAATCCTTTCTTAGGAGTGAATTACATTATCGCCTTACAAGGAACATTCCCACCAAGAAACTAAATCAAGAAATAAAATTTAAAAATTAAAAAATACATTATGGATGATACATATATCGGTGTAATAGAAATGTTCGGAGGAAATTTTGCACCAAGAGGATGGGCCTTTTGTAACGGTCAATTATTATCAATTAGTCAATATCAAGCTTTGTTTTCGATATTAGGAACAACTTATGGAGGTGATGGAAGAACAACCTTTGGACTACCAGATTTGCGCGGAAGAGTACCAAAACATGTTGGGAATGGGCCAGGGTTACAACCCGTAACTTTAGGCGAAAAAGCAGGGCGTGAGACTGTTGCATTAACAACAGGTAATTTGCCTGCACATAGTCATGATGGAAGCAGTTTAACAGCGACCCTAGGTTGTAATGAAGAGGACGGTGATAACGATGAGCCAGCTGGACGTAATTTAGGTATTGCCTCTTCAGGGACTCCTTACAATTCATCAGCTAATGACGCGAGTTTTGGAGGTGGTTCTGTATCAGGAAATACAGGCTTACAAGGAGGCAATCAGCCATTTGATATTCAAAATCCGTTTTTAGGAATGAATTATATTATTTGTATGGAAGGGGTGTATCCACCTAGAAGCTAATTGTGATAATAAACTCGAGTTAAATCGTGATTTCTAACATCACATAAACAAGATATAAAAGTACCGCAACGTATGAGTGTGGTACTTTCGTCGTATTAACATTAATATTAAAACTATGAAAACAAAACTACTATTATTATTACTTATACCAGCAATTGGACTGTCTCAAGTTGGTCAGGGATTTGAAAACACACCTGGTGTAAGTTTCTTTTCAGGTACTTGTCAGTATTTTGATGCTGATAATGTTACCGTTCATGAATTAGCGAATTATAATGCGCCTTGTGGATTAATTTATGTTACAGAATCTACATCTGGAGCTGTTTTGGGGTATACAACTACACTTGATCCTACGACACCTAATGGTCCGAATGGATTTTCTGATGGTGATTTTTTTGGTGTTGGGACGGCAGCATTTTTTACTAGTGAAATAGCAGCTGCTCCACCAGAAGGAAGTCAAGCTTTTTTTATGGAGGATCCTGATGGAACTGTGACGATGAGTTTTGATTCCGTTGATTTATCAGGTACAAGCAATCCTCAGTTTTCAATGCAATATATTTTAGAGGCGACAAGTTGGGAACTTGATGATTTCTTAAGAGTAACTATAAGTATTACAGATTGTGCTTCATCTACTACTGTTACTGTCTTAGATACAGCAGGCCAAGATATTGACAACTTAGGGATTGAAGATGTATGGAATACACTGAATTCTGATCTAACTGCTTATGTAGGATGTAATGCGGCGCTAACTATAACATTCTCTTCAAATTCGGCCGCAGAAGAATTGGGGCTTGATAATATTCAATTTACGGCAGGTATGACATTAGGTGCCAATGAAGTTCAGTTGGCAAATTCAATAAGTGTATCACCAAATCCTTCAAACGGAAATATAACGGTAAAAAATACTGGTAATGCTTTGGAATCAATCGTGGTAACAGATATAAATGGACGACAAGTTTCTCGATTAAATTTGAATGGAACTTCTGAAGATGTTAGTATTGATTTATCAAATAAATTATCTTCTGGATTATACTTTATGACGATATCAACAGATAGAGAATCTACAATAAAAAAGGTGATTATTAAGTAGTAAAAACTTATCAATTTCACATAGAATTAAGCAGTCAGAATTGACTGCTTTTTTTGTTAATAAAATATTGAAAATCAATATATTAGGTCGATAATCGATAGAATATGTAGTATGTAGAAAAGGTGTTCAAAAAAGATGATATAGCGCTGATTTTCAGTACCTTTAAGTACTAATCAAACATTGAGCTATTATGAAATCAAAATTACTTTCATTGCCCCTAATTTTTTGTACATTTTTGAGTTACACGACTGTAACTTCACAGACAACTTTAGCTTCTGGAGATATCGCAATTTTGTGGTATCAAGCAGATACGCCTGATAATTTTGCGTTTACGACTTTTGTCAATTTACAAGCTGGAACAGAGATCATTTTTACCGATTGTGGAGCAGTTCCGGCTGGAACTTTTGACCCATTAGGATGCGGTGAAGGTGCCATCGTTTATACGGCACCTGTTGGAGGTCTCGAAATTGGTGAAATTATAGTGTATGACGACTCAAACCCAAGTTCTGAATTTGCTGACTATGCTGGAGATGCCATAATTAATGGGTCTTCAGGGATGTCACTTTCAACTGGAGGTGATCAAATCACAGTAATCCAGGGGAGTGGTGTAAGTCCATCGTTCGTTTTTATGTTAAGCGCCTCATCTACAACATTTTCAGGAAATGACAGTAGTAGTACAACGGAAACGAATTTATTCACAGGACTATCAGACATAGGATCGCCTCGAACTGCTGTTGCAGTTGGTTCGGGCCCAGCTCCTTCTCAAGAATGGGATAATGCGGTTTATAACGGTTCTTATACCTTCGCAACTATCGCAGATGCTAAAATTGCCCTTACAAATCCTGCAAATTTCACAGGTGCAAATGCCATAACCGACACACCTTACGATGCTTTGGCATCTGCAATTCCAGATAAACTAAATATTGCAGCTTTATCAGTTGACGAATATGATTTGAGTTCCGCAGTTGACGTATTCCCAAATCCTTCAAATGGAATAATTACCATTAAAAATGCAGGTGTTTCCTTGATGTCAGTTATGGTTACAGATGTTAATGGACGAAAAGTGGCACAGTACAATTTAGAGGGGACACGAAATGACAAATCTCTAGATCTACGATCAAGATTGTCATCTGGCCTTTATTTGCTTACAATTGCATCAGACAACGCCTCAATTGTAAAGAAAATAATGATTAAATAAGAATCTCAAAAGAACAATATAAGTACTAAAAGGGCTATCTAAACAGATAGCCTTTTTATATTTTTATCTGTCGTTCGATTTGCTGGTCTAATGAGATAAACGTTTCAGTTCTAGAAACGCCAGTAATGGATTGGATATCATGGTTTAAGACATGCATTAAATGTGCGTTGTCTTTGCACAGTACTTTTATAAATATACTCCAATCACCCGTAGTGTAATGACATTCTAACACTTCTGGAATCTTCTGTAGTTGCTTCACAGCTTGAGGATTACTGACGGCCTTATCTAAGAATATTCCAATAAATGCCATGGTGGTATATCCTAAGACTTTAGGATTAATAACAAATTTTGAACCTGAAATCAATCCAGATTTTTCGAGTTTCCTTAACCGCTGATGTATAGCGGCTCCAGAAATTCCCACTAAACGCGCAATTTCGAGTATTGGTGTACGCGCATCCGCCATTAATGCTCTTAGTATCTTTTTGTCGATACCGTCAATTTGTATGCTTTGATTCACGATTTTCATCAGTGTATGAAATTAAGCATTCAACGGGTTATAACCTAAATAAGGAACTTCTTTTTCGGTAAACTGAATACCATAATCCTTAAGCTCTTCTAGAATAGGCTCATAGACTTCTTTACTAATTGGGATTTGAACACCAGGTGTTTTTATTTTACCATTTAAGATATCTAATGTGGCCATCGCTACTGGAAGTCCGACTGTTTTAGCCATAGCGGTATATGTCTCGTCTTCTCCAATGGTTACCATAGTGGCATCTATTTGGTAACGTTTACCATCTTTTTCATAACCGAATTTATGGTACATAACAATCATATCTTTGTCTTCCGAACTTAAAGTCCAACTATCCATCAATATTTTTTGAAGTATTTGTGCCGGTGTAGCTCTTTGAAGTTCCACCATTTTAGTCTCACTAAAAATATCTAGTTCTTCCAGTTTGTCCCATACAATATCATCTTGATCGATTTTTAATGCATGACGAAATTTCAATTCTACAGAGTCGGTTGGACTATAAGGTAAAAATGCATTGACATAGTCGCGATAACTCATATTTTCACTGTCTTCAATGACATAACTATCATCGGTCATACCGAGTAAAACAAAAATGTTCCAGGCGCGACTGAAACCAACACGACGCATAGTTCCGCGATATAAGGTATGGATGTCTTTGAATCCGTAAGCTGTCTGATATTTTAAAGAGTCTCGATTTGCATAAGCTTCAAATCGTCCATAGCCATCAACCTCTAAGAATTCAGTTCGTCTAAACAAACGGTTATAAGGAATATACTTATAAGATTTCTCCTGAAGGAATTTTGCCGCACTACCTTGTCCGGCTAGAACAACATTACGTGGATTCCAAGTGAACTTGTAATTCCAAAGATTATTATCGCTTTCTGGTGCTACTAATCCTCCTGTAAACGATTCGAATAAGATGATCTTCCCACCATTATCTCTAATTCTGTCAATCACTTGCATAGCACTCATATGATCAATACCTGGATCTACGCCTATTTCATTCATAAAAACAAGACCCTTCTGTATGGCTGGTTTGTTAAGTTTTAGCATTTCCTCACTTACATAGGAAGCTGTTACCATATGTTTACCAAAAGTAATACAGTCTTTGGCAACTTCAATATGGAATCTCGCAGGCAACATAGAGACTACAATATCAGCATTTTGGACTGCTTTCTCTCTTGAGGAAGCATCAAATACATCTAGTGCAATGGCATTGGCATTTCTATGATCTCCGATTAACTTCTTTGCATTGGATAATTTTATATCACCTACAATGATATGAAGGTTTTCACTATCAGATTTGTCAAGTAAATATTTAATGAGGTATGAGGCAGATTTTCCAGAACCAATAACTAAAATCTTTCGCATAATGAGTTAAGTTGAGTAATTTTGTTAGGTGTAATTTTAAGAATGATCACTGTACAATTTATTTGGACATGACAACATGTAAAAAATTGTAATACGAATGTAATCATTACTCTTGTTTCTCAAAACCAAAAATTGATTTAGATATGAACAAACGTAATTTAATCATTGGAGCCGTATTGGGATTATTGGCAATTATCATAGGAGCTTTCGGATCCCACGGTTTAAAGACATTGATAGATACAGATGCTCAAAATACTTTTGAAATAGGTGTTCGTTATCAAATGTATCATGCCCTATTTTTACTAGCACTTGGTTCAATGAAGTTTATAAATCATCGCACGCAACAAATAATAGGATCATTAGTGCTTTTTGGGATCATATTGTTTTCTGGGTCAATTTATGGTTTAGCAACAAATGCGCTCTTTTCATTTGATTTTAAGGTGATCGGATTTGTGACACCTATAGGAGGATTGTTCTTAATTTTTGCGTGGCTTATATTGTTGATAAACTTCTTGAAAATGAAACGCGATAAATCTTAAAATTAACAGGCTACTTTAAAATAATGTTTAATTTTGCATCGTAATCACAACAAACAAATTATGGTAAACCATACTCAAACTACGAAAACGATTTCGTTAGACTCCTACGGCATAAAGGATGCCACCGTGAGGTATCAATTATCTCCAAAAAAATTGCAAGAATTAACTATTGAAAAGGGATTAGGAAAAGAAACTTCAGATGGCACTCTAGCCATCAATACAGGCAAGTTTACAGGACGTTCTCCACAAGACCGTTTCTTGGTTGAAGATGATTATACAAGAGACCACGTTTGGTGGGGAAAAACCAATAAAGGAATCTCACCTGAAAACTTTGATTACTTGCAATCACAGATCGAACAGTATCTAAGCGGAAAAGAAATCTTTGTAAGAGATGGTTACGTTTGTGCTGACCCGAAATATAAAATGAACGTTAGAACCATTACCGAGTATCCATGGTCTAATATGTTTATCTATAACATGTTCTTACGTCCTACGGAAGAAGAACTAGAGAACTTCCAAGAAGAATGGTTAGTGCTTTGTGCGCCTGGTTATTCATGTCCAGAGCCTGATAAATATGGTTTACGTCAAGGTAATTTCTCAATCTTAAACTTTACTAAGAAGATTGCCCTTATTGGTGGTTCAGCATATACAGGTGAGATGAAGAAAGGGATCTTCTCTGCCTTAAATATGATTCTACCAGTAGATAAGAACGTATTACCGATGCACTGTTCTGCTAACGTAGGAGAAGCTGGAGACACCGCCTTATTCTTTGGGTTATCAGGAACAGGAAAAACAACCTTATCAGCCGATCCAGATCGTAGATTGATTGGTGATGATGAACATGGATGGACTGCAGAAGACAGTATCTTCAATTTCGAAGGTGGCTGTTATGCTAAAGTAATTGATCTTACCGAAGAGAAAGAACCAGACATCTACAGAGCGATCAAACCTGGTGCGATACTAGAGAATGTGATCTTTAAGGATAATGGCGAAGTGGATTATATGGATAGTACCATCACACAGAACACACGTGTGAGTTATCCAATCTATCACATTGATAACATCCAGACACCATCTTATGCTGAGAATCCAACAAACATATTCTTCTTGACCTGTGATGCTTTTGGTGTACTACCTCCAATATCTAAACTAACTCCGTCACAGGCAGCTTATCATTTTATTTCAGGATATACTGCTAAGGTAGCAGGAACAGAGGCTGGAATTACAGAACCAGTACCATCATTCTCTGCGTGTTTTGGTGAGCCGTTTATGCCATTACATCCAACTAAATATGCTGAAATGCTAAGCAAGAAAATGAAAGATGCTGGTGTTAACGTATGGCTAGTTAATACAGGATGGACAGGTGGTTCGTACGGTGTTGGGACTAGAATGAAATTGAAGTATACTAGAGCCATGATTCAAGCAGTACTTAATGGAGATTTAGGATTATATAATTATGATGATTATCATATCCATTCGGTTTTCGGAGTCGCTCAACCAAGATCTTGTCCTGGAGTTCCAAAAGAGGTATTAAGCCCTAGAACGACATGGAATGACGATCAAGCATATTATACAACCGCCTTTAAATTAGCAAATTCATTTAGAGAGAACTTCAAGAAGTTTGAAGAGTTTGCTAGTGAAGAAATACGTCGAGGAGGTCCTCAACGCTATTCTTTCTAAAAGTGATTGTTAGCAACTAAAACCAAAAAAGCGATTTCAATTTTGAAATCGCTTTTTTTATGAGGATAACTTTCTAAGTCTATTTTCCTTTGTTTGATTTTTCAATGTATTTCTCAAGCGCCATTGTCATCGAAGGGGTTTCTGGCGTTGGTGCCGAGATATCTACTCTTAGTCCACGTGCTTCTACGGCCTTAATAGTCGTATTTCCAAATACCGCAATTCGCGTATCATTTTGCTTAAAATCAGGAAAATTATGGAAAAGTGATTCAATACCTGATGGGCTAAAGAACACTAAAATATCATAATAAACATTGGCTAAATCAGATAAATCACTGATTACCGTTTTGTAGAATACAGCTTGTTTCCAGTCTACACTTAATCCATTCAGAATTTCAGGTACCTGAGGTTTTAATTTATCCGTTGTTGGAAGTAAAAATGTTTCATCCTTATATTTCTTGATTAAAGGTGATAAGTCTGAGAACGTACGTTTTCCAACATATATTTTACGCTTTCTGTATACCACATACTTCTGAAGGTAGTAAGCAACAGCTTCTGACTGACAGAAATACTTCATTGTGTCAGGCACTTTAAATCGCATTTCATCTGCTACTCTAAAAAAATGGTCTACAGAATTACGACTGGTAAGAATGATAGCTGTGTATTGAGAAAGATCGACTTTTTGTTGTCTGATTTCTTTAGCTTCTACGCCTTCAACATGTATAAAAGGTCTAAAATCTATTTTGACTTTTTGCTTTTCCTGAAGATCGTAGTAAGGCGAATTTTCGATTTTAGGCTCAGGCTGAGATACTAAAATTGTCTTCACTTTCGTCATATTCCTAATCGTGTTTTTAAGCGTTGAAATCTTTAATTAACTTATATAAAATTAGATAAGGTCCAATTTCGAGAGCGCAAAGATACAAAATAAAATAGAAAAAATTGCCGAAAAGTAATTTTTGATGATTTTTAAATGAAGTGATAAAACCGACTAAATTTATGAAAATCACTAACCCTATAATAATGTATATCAAAATTTTCGAAGGGGTAAGTGAGAATATTAAAACGCAATTCACTGGAAAAAGAAATAAACCCGAATAGTTTTTAAAAGTCGTCTTTTGAAATAAGTAAGCGTCAATAAGTTCATCAATTTCAAATAAGCTTGCTATCAAACGTTCTAGCAGAACTTTGATAAGCATAAGCACACCAACGCCAAAGAGTAACTTGAAAAATTGGTTTAGATTAAAATCAGCTGGATTAATCAATGTTGAATAAGAAACATAGGCAAATACCGATATTGAAATGATTAGATTTATAAATAATAAGGCATCAAAACCATCAATAAACTTCTGATCTCTAGCGTAAATTTTGAGATATTTAGAATTTCCTATTACTGCGAGAAAATCTTTAAAGCGATGTGCATAAAGATACTTACTGAGCGTAATACAGATTAACGCGATCACTAAAAAGGTGGTAAACCAATCATTAGAAACAATATCTCTTAGCATGACGTAAAATTAGTAAGAATTTTAATGCCATGGTTTATGAATAATGCGTGTTTACTTTCAGGTTTATTAACATTAACAATGTTTATGATTTTTCGGCTTAAATTTCAATAATAAATCACTTACTTTTGCTTTGAACTAACAAACTCAGCTAACTAAAATCTATATGCAGGATGCACTTGTCATCATACCTACGTATAATGAGATAGAAAATATTGCAGCAATATTAGATGCAATTTTTAATCTTGAAAAATCATTTGACGTTTTAGTTGTAGATGATAATTCTCCAGATGGCACTAGCGAAAAGGTCAAAGAATTACAATTACAATATAAGGAACAGTTGCATCTGCTCACTAGGGCGAATAAGACCGGCTTGGGAACGGCATATATAGCTGGCTTTAAATGGGCACTCAATCGTGATTATGATTATGTTTTTGAAATGGATGCCGATTTTTCACATAATCCTAAAGATCTAATCAAATTGTATGATGCTTGTGCTACAGGAGGCGCAGATATGTCTATAGGATCCCGCTATGTTGATGGTGTTGTAAATGTTGTTAATTGGCCTGTAACACGCGTATTATTGTCGTATGGAGCATCAAAATACGTTAGATTTATAACGCGTATGAAGATATCTGATACAACAGCTGGTTTTGTTTGTTACAAAAGAAAAGTTTTGGAATCAATAAATCTCGATACCATCAAATTTGTTGGTTATGCATTCCAAATTGAAATGAAATTCAAAGCGCATCAGAAAAAGTTTAAAATTGTTGAGATTCCAGTCATTTTCACCGATCGAACAAAAGGGAAATCTAAAATGAGTGGTAGTATTATTTCTGAAGCTATTTTTGGAGTGATTAATATGAAAGTAAAAAGTTTATTTGGCAAATAGCATGAAACAAAGAACAACATTAATAAAAAATGCCAAGATCGTTAACGAGGGGAACGTTTTCGAAGGTGATATCTTAATTGAAGGAGAATTTATAAGCGAGGTGTCAGAATCTATAAGTGCCAAGTCTGCAGATGTAGTGGTAATTGACGCGGAAGGTAATTATGTATTCCCAGGCGCTATAGATGATCAGGTTCATTTTAGAGAGCCAGGTCTTACCCATAAAGCGGAAATCGAAACCGAATCTAGAGCCGCAATTGCAGGAGGTATTACGTCATTTATAGAAATGCCTAATACAAATCCTCAAACGACAACGGTCGAAAAGTTAGAGGCGAAGTTTGATATCGCTGCTGAAAAAGCTTATGCTAATTATTCGTTTATGTTTGGAGGAACAAACGATAATTTAGATGAGATTTTAAAGGTTGATCCAAAAGGTGTTGCCGGACTTAAACTGTTCTTAGGGTCTTCTACTGGTAATATGCTCGTTGATGATCCGCAGATCTTAGAGAAAATCTTTAGCAGTACTGATATGGTGATATCAGTGCATTGTGAAGATGAAGCAACTATTAGAAAAAATCTTCAGGATCATATCGATGAGTATGGAGAAGACATTCCAATTGAAAAGCATCCTGTAATCAGAAGCGAGGAGGCCTGCTATTTATCTTCATCAAGGGCAATAGAACTTGCGAAGAAAACTGGTGCAAGATTGCATGTTTTTCACCTTTCAACAGGAAAAGAAACTAATTTATTTACCAATAAGATTCCGCTAAAGGATAAAAAGATCACTGCTGAAGTCTGTATTCATCATTTGTGGTTCAGTGATGAAGATTATAAGAAGAAAGGTACGCACATCAAATGGAATCCGGCCGTAAAGAAGGCTTCAGATAGAGATCAGCTTTGGGAAGCACTGTTAGACGATAGAATCGATGTTATTGCCACTGATCATGCACCTCATACTTTAGATGAGAAAGCTTCTGTTTATACTAAAGCACCGTCTGGCGGACCATTAGTTCAACATGCTTTAGTGGCCATGATTGAAATGTATCATATGGATAAAATTTCACTGCCTAAGATTGCAGAAAAAATGGCTCATAATCCTGCAATTTTATTTGATGTTGAAAAACGCGGGTACATTCGAGAAGGGTATTATGCAGATCTTGTTATCGTAGATATTAATAACCCTTGGACTGTAAATAAGGAAAACATTTTATACAAATGTGGTTGGTCGCCTTTTGAGGGAACGACGTTTAAATCTAGAATCACACATACGATTCTTAACGGAACACTCGTTTATAATAATTTTAAAGTATTAGATGTTAAAGCTGCCAAGCGCTTAACTTTTGACAGATGAAAAAAATCGTAATCATAGCTGTCGCATTAATCATGATGTCTTGCGATAGAACGGAGAAGCCACCCGTTCCAGATAACTTATTATCAAAAGATCAAATGGTAGAAGTGCTCTATGATGTTTATATTCTTAATGCGGCTAAAGGTGCCAGCAAAATTGTGCTCGAGAAGAATGGTATTTTTCCAGAAGACTATGTGTTTAAAAAGCACAATATAGACAGTTTGCAATTTGCAGAGAGTAACGCTTATTATGGTTTTTATGTTGATGAATATGAATCGATCATGGGGAAACTTGAAGAAAAGATCGATGCAAATCGTGAAAAATATCAAGTTTTAATCGATCAGGAAGTAGAAAATCGCAAACGAAGACAGGATTCTATTAAAAAATTGGCAGACACACTCACCGTTAAAAAGAAACCTAAACCAGCAAATAGAGTAGACTATAAAGACTATCCGAACGATTAATTCAAATCTTTAAGATATAATTCGCATACCTTAGTTATTGAGCCATCAATCTGATTAAATTCAAAGTTAAGAGCTTTTCTTACTTTCGAATTATCATAAATAGTTGTGCCAGATAATGAATTAGCTAATTGTTTTGAAAGTTTACGTCGTTTTCCAAAAAACTTGTTATTAAGCCAGTCTAGTCTCCAAATCAATCCCAATAATGATGGTGATGCTAATTTGTGAGCAGGTTTTACGTTGAGAGCATGCGCTACTTTCTCTTGAAAATCTTTGAAAGGTAAGTTTTCTGAAATAACAATAAAGCGTTCATTAGAAATGGAACTTGCCATCAGTGTGGTCATCACTTTTACGACATCCCACACGTCAACATAAGCCGAACTACCTTTTGTATAATACGACATCCCTTTTTGGATCTTTCTAAAGATGCTGCCACTTCCGCCGCCTTTCCAGAACCCTGGACCTAATATTATTCCTGGATTGACAATAACTGTATTAATACCTTCTTGACTTCCTCGCCAGACCTCAAGTTCCGCACCATACTTGGTCATAGCATAGACGCTATGGTCCAATTCAGGATTCCATTCCGTTTGTTCTGTGATTTTAGTTTCAGCATTGGTTTCCTCGCCAATTGCGGCAATTGAACTTACATAGCAGAGTTTGTGTACATTGTTTGTTATACACAGATTAACAATGTTAGCTGTGCCTTCCGTATTTATTTTCCTCAACTCTCGGTAACGATCGGGTTCAAAACTTACAAAAGCCGCAGAATGGTATACATGACTTACGCCTTCAAATGCCTTTTGCAGTGCTGGAATATCATTAAGATCAGCTTCAACCCATTCAATTCGATCAAATAAGTCATTAGGCGTATTACTATAATAGGAAAAGACTTTTTTTACGGTCTCCAATTTATGTCGACGTCTAAAAATCGCTCTAATGGGGAGTTCTTGATCTAAGAGTTGAAACAACAAATGAGAACCAACTAAACCCGTACCGCCTGTAACTAGAATCATTTTGTAAAATTACTCTTTTTTCTTTTGAGGTATAAATCTATCTTTGCCAAAGATTTCTAAAAAATACATTATGATTAAGAATTTCGTAGAAGAATTGAAATGGAGAGGTATGATACACGATACGATGCCTGGTGCTGAAGAACATTTGATGGAGGCTATGCGATCAGCGTATATCGGATTTGATCCTACTGCAGATTCTTTACATATAGGAAATCTTGTTCCAATTATGTTACTGGCGCATTATCAACGTTGTGGTCACAAACCATTTGCTTTGGTAGGTGGAGCTACAGGTATGATTGGAGATCCTTCCGGTAAATCTAGCGAGCGTAATTTATTAGATGAAGCGGCATTGCGTCACAATGAAAATGCTATTAAAAACCAATTAGCACATTTCTTAGATTTTGATAGTGATGCTTCAAATGCTGCGGTTCTGGTCAATAATTATGATTGGATGAAGGAATTCTCTTTTTTAGAATTTATACGTGACGTTGGGAAACATATCACTGTAAATTATATGATGGCTAAGGATTCTGTTAAAAACAGAATTTCTTCTGATTCGAGTGAAGGCATGTCCTTTACAGAATTCACCTATCAATTAGTTCAGGGATATGATTTTCTGCATTTATTTAGAGCTTCTAATTGTACGATACAGATGGGAGGAAGCGATCAGTGGGGAAATATAACTACTGGTACAGAGCTTATTCGTCGAATAGCACAGGGGAAAGGTTTTGCAATTACTTGTCCGTTGATTACAAAAAGCGATGGATCGAAGTTTGGTAAGTCTGAAGGTGGAAATGTTTGGTTAGACGCTAATCGTACGTCACCTTATAAATTTTATCAATACTGGTTAAATTCTAGCGATGAAGACGCTGAAAAGTATATTAAAATATTTACGTTTTTAGATGAGCAAGCCATTGAAGACATAGTAAAAAGTCATTCTGAAGCGCCACATCTTAGACAATTACAACGTCGATTAGCACAAGAAATTACCACAATGGTACATTCAGCAGAAGACTGTGAAAATGCTGAAAAGGCCTCAAATATTTTATTTAGTAAATCATTTAAGTCCGATATTCAAACTTTAGATGAAAAGACATTTTTGGATGTTTTCGAAGGTGTCCCTCAAGCTGAAATTGAGAAATCTGAATTAAGTACACTTAATATGATTGGAGCGCTTGCTGCAAAAACCAATTTCTTAGCTTCTAATAGTGATGCGAGACGCGCATTAAAAGAAAATGCAGTTTCAGTTAATAAAGAAAAAGTAAAGGAAGATTATCAATTGTCTGAAGTTGATCTTATAAATGGTAAATATATTATACTTAATAAAGGGAAACGAAATACCTATATCATTAAGATTGTATAATACACAAAACGCCTGATAAATTATCAGGCGTTTGTCATTAACCAACCAACTATTTTTGGAGCTCATCTTTCTTTTTCATAGAATTCTATTTTAGAAATTCATAGCTTCCCAGTTTTTGTCGGCAATTTCTTGTAAACCTTTCACATCATTTTCTAACCAAAGCTCCAAGGTGTTAGTTCCCCATGCATTGTAGAATAAATACAGCTTGTTATCTCTGATCTCAAAAGTTTTCGGATTAATTTTTACCTTTTTGTTTTTTAAAGCGATAGCGTAGGCGCAGTATCCTCCATATTCAGGAAGATATGCCTCAGGATCTTTTATAAATTTCTCTAGATTTTCTTTTGAAGAGAATTTAAAGTTTGATCCTCCATATGACGTCTGATAGTCATTAGAGCCTTTTATTGCCTTATTCTTGAAATAAGAGGTTACATCGTAACCTTCGGCTACAAATCCTTTCTGTGTATTCAGATCGAGGTCTTGAGCTTCGATTTGAAATGCGCCAAAAACCGCAATTAGTGTAATTAATAATGTTTTCATAGAAAACTAGTCGAGATCAATGACTAGACTTTACAGTACCATCAAATTACAACCTCTAATGTCGCTAGAATCAAATCGTCCGATAATTTCGAAGGATTTATCATCATATACACGTCCCAGGTCTTGTGTTGCAATAAATGAACATGAATTTATGTTGGCGAGATCAATAATATTAATGCCGCCTGTTTTTGATGAGTCATGCAATGTTAAGGCATCTTCTGGATCACGTGTTAAAACACGCATCCAATTAGGGCAATGAAAACGTCCATTGCCTTTTGAATAGGCTTGACTTAATAATTCGGTCATACCATATTCACTATGGATTTGACTAACACCAAATCCAGATTTTAAAATAGAATGAAGTTCTTCACGAATGAGTTCTTTACGTCGACCTTTCATACCTCCAGTTTCCATAACAACTGTATTCTTAAGATCAAAAGTATGGGATTCAACTAGATCTAACAGTGCAAATGACACACCAATTAGTAAAACCTTTTTCCCAGAATTATCTAACGCGACTAGTTGTGATTTTAAATCATTGAGATTATTTAAATAGAATCCACTTTCTTCATGTTTTGAGTGATTGATCATATCACGAACCATATAGATTAATGATGACCCTTCACGTTCTAAATAACTAGGTAGTAGAGCTAAAACGACATAGTCCTCTATTGAACCATAAAACCATGCGAAGGCATTTCGAAAGCTTGATTGATAAATCGAGAGATCCGCAACAAAGTGCTTACTCAAAACAGAACCAGTTGTTCCACTACTAGTAAATGTTGTCTCAATAGGTGATGTGGTACTGACAACGTTATGGCTTTTAAAAAACTGAATCGGTAGAAAAGGAATATCGTTCAAAGATCTAACATCGCTAGGATGCACATACAATAGATCACAAAAAGAACGGTAGATCGCATTATTTTCAAACTGATGTCGAAAGGTTTGCAACGCTAGTGACTGAAAGTCTTCTTCAGTTGAAATTGAAAAGATTTTTTGCGGATCTATCATTAGTGCAAAAATAAGATATAGCTAACTAACTTGAGCAAATAAAAAAAGCGTTGTCATTATTGACAACGCTTTTTTATAAATAGTTATATGTGTTTTTATCTTATAACAAGCTTCTTTGTTACAGACGCATTATTTTGCGTAATTCTTAACATGTATAGCCCAGTTGTTAAAGATGATACATTTAAACGGTTATTAGTTAAAGATGTACTTAAAACTTCTTTACCTAAAATATCAAATACAGTTACATTGATATCTTCGTTGTTAGTACTAACAATATTTACAAATCCATCAGCAGCTGGGTTAGGGTAAACGCTAAATTCGTTAGCAGTTAATGATGGCGTTGATAATGTTGTTTGATTAAAATCTTCCGCAATTACAAGATTATCTATAGTAATAGTTTCATTTTCAGAAGAATCAGATTGACGCATTGCAAATGAAAGTAATCCTTCACCCGGATCTGCTTCATCAGTTCCTAAAATTGAGGTATCAGATTGAAGTGTAGCATCAACCCAAAGTTCAGCAATACTTAAATCCTGATCATATCTTACAACAACTCTGTAAGTTGTGTCGAATGATAAGTCAGTTGCCCAGATTGCTTGAGCAGTACTAGCATCAGTTGCAATTCCTAAGGTGTAATCACCACCAGCGGTTGGTTCTACGATATCTAATTGTGCAACAAAACCACTTCCAGTTCTGAAGTGCGCAAAATATTCGTTATCACCTCCAACATAAGGTGCTCCTAAATCTGCTACAGACATATCAAATGCATAGAATACATCGCCTGTTACTGCTGCGAATGGTAACGCAACATCCTCACTTGGTGTACCGTGCTCACATATAGCTTGTCCAGAAGAAACTAAAAAGTCTCCAGGGTTTCCACTTGTGGATTGCCATTCACTATTACCAACCAAACTACCATCAGCATAAGTAAACGTTTCGTTTATTGGTAGCGTCAATAAAGGATCACAGTCAGGACTATTGATATTTCTTGTAAAATCACAGCCACTATTCATCGGATCTCCAGTAAATGTAACCACGAAGTCAGTGTCTTCTGGGATATTTGTAATTGTGATAGTACCAGCTGCAACTGATGTTGGGTTATCACCACCTAAAGTACCGATACCTTGCGTATCAATGCCATATGTAGTAGTTCCACCACCAGTGTAATCTATTGTTACGTTGTAAGTATCACCAGGTCCAGGATTAATAGCATCACAGGTTTCTGTGATCGTTCCCACTTGAAGGTCACATGGGAAAGCAATACTAAAATCAATCGTTTCAAAATCTAAAACACCACCATCAACAAGTTCTGCAGTTAGGGTTACGGCATCACCATCAACTAACGGCGTAACCTGAAATGGACTTGATACCCCGAATGAATCTACTGAGCTTCCACCATTTACACTATATGAAATATTTACGGTAGCACCAGGTGCATTTTCTACAATAAACTCAACATCAACTGATGTTGTTCCAGCAGCTAAAACCGCAAAGTCAGTTGGTGAGGTAATCGTTATTGTCGGTGCAGTCAAACATCCTGTGTAAGAGCCTAATTCAGCCCATCCCGAATTTTGAGGGCCTACAATCCATTCTGATGAGGCAGCATCAACACCGAATGATCCTAACGGTGTTGGGTTAGGACTACAGATTGATGTTTTTCTAGTTAAAGTTTGATCTTGAGTACCATTCGGGTCATCACCAACAGCCCAACCTGTACCAGGGTCACCTTGAAGGTCTCCTAGAATATCAATAATGGTATATGTACTTGCTGTCGCTCCTGCAAGCGTAAGTGCGAATGCGTCATCACCATTACTTAAAAACGTAAAAGTTGTATCAGCCTGAGCTAAAATTATAGGATCAGCACTTGGATGTGCAATTACATATACATCTCCATCGGCTAGTATAGTACCAGGAGCAAAAGTCACATTATCAGGAAAGTCAAACTCTCCAAAGGTGTCGCATCCGTTTGAACAACTCGATAACGAGTAGTTGCTTAAGTCTACATCTGATCCCGTACCATTATAAATTTCTAAGAATTTATTGTTGGCTGATCCTTCAGCATACTTACTGATTAATAGATCTGTAGTTTGTCCAAAAGACAAACCTGAAATCAAAAGGGAGAAAAAGAAAAAGTAAAGTTTTTTCATAATTAATTAAATTAGATTGAAAATTAAAAGTGAACAAATATACTGAGAATTTGGACGCCAAGCCAATGATGTTGATGTCAATTCATTATTTTACAATATGATAACATTATGATAATTGGTACTTCTAAATTCCTCAATTGCCACTTAAATAGGTTAACTTAACGTTATTAATTTCTACGGAATTCTTAAATTTTCTGATTAATCCTATCTTTACGCTGTATATGTTCAACTAATTATTATGAAAAAAAGGGACATCAAAATCTTACTGGTAGATGACGAACCAGATATTTTAGAAATCGTTGGGTATAATTTATCTTCACAAGGCTATCAAATCTCCACAGCAGAGAATGGTGTAGATGGCGTTAAGAAAGCTAAAAAAGAAAAACCCCATCTCATTATTCTGGATGTGATGATGCCTGAAATGGATGGAATTGAAGCTTGTGAGCAAATCAGAAAAGTTCCGGAATTAAGTGATACCATTATTACCTTTTTAACAGCTAGAGGAGAAGACTATTCTCAGATGGCAGGTTTTGAAGCTGGTGCTGATGATTATATTACCAAACCAATAAAACCTAAAGTGTTGGTGAGTAAGGTTAAAGCTTTATTGAGACGACTTAAGGAAGAAGAAAAACCTGATGAGGTTTTAAAAATAGGTAACCTGACCATTAATCGTGAGGAATATAAAATTACCATTAAAGGCGAAGAGCTTATTTTACCACGCAAAGAATTTGAATTATTATCTTTATTAGCCACAAAGCCCAATAAAGTATTTAAGCGTGAAGAAATATTGGATAAGGTTTGGGGAAATGAAGTTGTAGTAGGTGGTCGAACCATTGATGTTCATATCAGAAAACTTCGCGAAAAAATTGGTGACAAAAAGTTTAAAACCATTAAAGGAGTTGGTTATAAGTTTGTAGATTAATGCAAAACAAATTAAAAAAAACGTACAAGTTCGCTTTAAGAACATCCATGTACATCACGATTTTTTTAACGCTCTTATCGAGTGTTTTTTTGTATTTGTTGCATTCTGTGGATATCATTTATCTAGTGTCCTTTGCAGCGTTTACCTATATTCTGTCGTTTCTGGTTATTCAATTTAGAGTGGAACGATTTATCTATCGAAGAGTAAAACGTATTTATGATGACCTGACCTTATTAGAATCAACCTCGCTTCGCAAGCAACCCATTACTACAGATATGGCTACGTTAACCGAGGAGATCGATAAATATGCACGTGATAAAAAACTAGAAATTGAAACCTTAAAAGTCCGTGAAGAATATCGAAAGGAGTTTTTAGGGAACGTATCTCATGAATTAAAAACTCCATTGTTCACAGTTCAAGGCTATCTTTTAACTTTAATAGATGGAGCAATCGATGATAAGAAGGTTAGTGAAAAGTATCTTAATCGCGCCAATAAAGGGTTGGAACGACTAATTTATATTGTAAAAGATTTAGATATGATCACGAAGCTCGAAGTTGGTGATCTGAGACTGAATATAGAGTCTTTTGATATTGTAGAATTGGTTGAAAATGTATTTGATCTATTAGAGATGAAAGCTGCTAAGAAAAAGATTTCTTTAATCTTTGATCTTGACTACAACGAACCGATTATGGTGTATGCCGATAAAGAGCGAATTCAACAAGTATTAACAAATTTAATTGTGAATTCAATTAAGTATGGTGAAGAAAAGGGAACTACCGAAGTAAGTATTGAAAATCTAATTAAGAATAAAGTGATCGTGAGAGTTACGGATAATGGTGAAGGCATTTCGGAAGTAAATTTACCTCGACTTTTTGAACGATTCTATCGCGTTGATAAAAGTGGATCAAGAAAAGAAGGAGGTTCTGGATTGGGATTATCAATAGTGAAGCATATTATCGAAGCCCATGACGAAAAGATTTATGTCGAAAGTGAGTTAGGTATTGGTAGTGAGTTTTCATTCACTTTGGAAAAGGCTAAATAGCTTTTTAAAGTTAACTTCATAGTCCATAGCTCTAAGACCACTAAATTGAGGAACTTCCATTAACTTTTCAATTGTAAACTCGTTTTGTTGACAGCTTGGAACGATTTTTAGATCGGTTAGACGTTTTGCTAAATACTTTTGTTCAAATTGTCCAGGTGTAGGTATAAAAAATGCTTTTTTATTCAATTTGGCGAGATCCATTAACGTTGTATATCCAGATCTGGATATAATCAAATCACTCTCATTAATGATGTTATTAAGTTCTGATGACGTCATAAAATTACATACACTGATAGACCCAAATTGAGTCATTCTTTGCTCATCTTCAACAATACCGCGAACTAATTTGACTTTACCGTCATATGCTTTAAACGTATCTAAGAGTAAGGTCTCAAGCATGCTTCGTTGTGGTTCAGGTCCTGAGATTAAGGCTAAAATATCGTATTTAATTGGTCGATCTTCAGATTTAAATCGACTCAAAGGTCCGATATATTTTATAGGAATATCGTACATCATTACATGTCCTAATTTCCCACTCAAATTGGGTTCTCCTAAATTGTCTGGAACCCAACATTCATTAAATCGTTTGATTACTTTCTGATGTAACTTAGTACTAATCCATGTGGTATTACCACTAAGTACCTGTAATTGATGGGTGATAAATACGCATGGAATGTCTTTGTGGTGCGCACCCAGTCTATTATCAGATATGATGCCGTCAATATTATGATCCTTAACTATGGTTGCAATTGTCTTTTTTTCCTGATTAATGGCCTTTAATAACTTAGGAGAATCTTGAATGAGTTTCAGTTTGAAGTGCTTCGCTTTTTTAGCATACGTTATATTGTATGGTGGCAGTTCAAATGCGGTAAGTTCAGGAAATTCTTTTTGTAATAAGGCTAAAGCAATACCATCGCTGGCGATATAAACTTCAAATTTATTAGCCTTTAAGGCATTAATAATTGGAATGCATCTAGCGGCATGTCCTAAACCCCAATTTAAGGGCGCAACCAGAATTCGTTTATTCGATTTCATGGAAAACAAAGTTAAAGCTTAAAATGTTTCCTTAATTTTACCCTCTGAATGCTAAAATAAAGAAATTGTTAAGAATTTAAGTGTGGGAAGCAAGAATAAATTAAAGCGATTTAAGGAAAATGAAACCTTTTCAAATGTGTTTCAACCGAAGCGTCATGAGTTAATAGAATCTGAATTTGCATTGAAAGGACAATGGGCAAAATCAGTGTTTAAAAATGACCACCCTATTGTACTTGAGTTGGGCTGTGGTAGAGGTGAGTATTCTGTTGAAATGGCACGCAAATACCCTAAGAAGAACTTTATTGGGGTCGATATAAAAGGAGCGAGATTTTGGCGAGGTGCAAAGACCGCATTAGAAGATGAAATACGCAATGTTGCGTTTTTAAGAACACAGATAGAACTCATAGATTTTGCATTTGCTCCTAACGAAGTAGATGAAATATGGATCACATTTCCAGACCCGCAAATCAAATATAAACGCACCAAACACCGCATGACGAATATTGAGTTTTTGAAACGCTATCGACAAATTCTCAAACCAGATGGAATCGTTAATTTAAAGACCGATAGTGAGTTTATGCATGGGTATACTCTAGGGCTTTTACATGGTGCGGGACATGAAGTGCTCTATGCAAATCATAATGTTTATCATCAAGAAGGTAGCCCTGAGGACGTTACGGCTATTCAAACATATTATGAATCCCAATATCTAGAACATAACAAACCAATTACGTATATTAGGTTTAAAATAAAATAGATTTGGATATAACAGCTATCTTCTTTTTGGGCTTGATCATAGTATTGGTCGGCGTTATTCCGCCGGGATTATTAAATATGACTGCGGCCAAGATCAGCTTAAAAGAAGGGTATAAACGCGGTATTGCATTTTCAATAGGTGTCTGTTTAATCGTATTTCTTCAAACTTACCTTGCCGCTATGTTTGCTCGATACCTGAGTAATCATCAAGACGTCGTAGAAATTTTACAACGCGTTGCACTTGTAATTTTTATATTGATCACTATTTATTACTTATTGCTTGCTAAAACGGATGCTAAACCAAATGTTGAAGAACATACAAAAAGTAGTCACAGTCGCTTTTTTCAAGGGATGTTTCTTTCGGCAATCAATGTATTTCCAATCCCTTACCAAGCGTATATGACCATTACAATTGCCTCATTTGGTTGGTTCAACTTTGAAAAACTTAGCATTATCACATATGTGACTGGAGCTTCAACTGGAACGTTTGTGATGCTGTATATTTATATATTCTTTTTTGACAAGATTAAAGACAAAGCCTTCACTTCTCAAAAAAATATGAACTATAGCATTGGTGCAATTACAGGAATTGTTGCTGCTGTGACATTGATAAATGTTTTGATGGAATTATAGCATGAAGGCAGAGACATTATCATTTTTTGAACGCGTGTACGATGTTGTAAGACTTATTCCTTACGGAAGGGTTACTAGTTATGGTGCTATTGCAAATTATTTAGGTGCTAAGCGAAGCTCTAGAATGGTTGGATATGCAATGAATAGTTCGCATGGTAAGGATGTTCCTGCGCATCGCGTAGTTAATAGAATAGGCCTGTTGACGGGGAAACATCATTTTCAAGGTACAAATTTGATGCAACAACTCTTAGAAAATGAAGGTGTTGTTGTTGAAAATAATCAAGTTCAAGAATTTAAGACGGTATTCTGGGATCCCAATACTGAACTATACGATGAGCATTGAGATTATCCATCATAACTCGCTCAAATTCAACCATAAGAAATAGCTATCTTATGACTTTAAACTTCCCGCTTTATGTAGTATCTTTGCATTTAGAATGATTCTGAATAAAAATAGAAGAGACTACAGCAATTTGCTATGAAATTAAAAAAACAAGATATACTTGAAGCTCTACAATCTATTTCAGCTCCTGGTGAGGGTCAAAATATGGTTGAAAGTGGTGCAGTAACTAATGTGGTTACGTTCGCAGATGAAGTAATCGTAGATATTACTATTACCAATCCAAGCTTACAGGCCAAAAAGAAAACTGAAGTAGAGATCATGAAAACAATTCATGATAAAGTCTATGAGAAAGCAAAGATTACGGTCAACGTTAAAGTTGAAGCACCTCAAAAATCAGCGCCCAATGTTATAAAAGGAAAAGCCATACCTGGAATTAGCAATATTATTGCGGTGGCCTCAGGTAAAGGTGGTGTTGGAAAATCAACAGTCACGGCCAATTTGGGAGTAACACTGGCAAAGATGGGTTTTAAAGTAGGTATTCTAGATGCCGATATTTACGGACCATCAATGCCTATTATGTTCGATGTAGAATTAGAACGTCCTCTAGCGGTTAATGTAGATGGTAAGTCTAAAATGAGACCAGTTGAAAACTATGGCGTGAAGATGTTATCTATAGGGTTTTTTACAAAACCAGATCAAGCTGTTGTATGGCGTGGACCTATGGCTGCCAAAGCGCTCAATCAAATGATTTTCGACGCGGCTTGGGGTGAATTAGATTTCTTGTTATTAGATCTACCTCCGGGAACGGGAGATATTCATTTAAGTATTATGCAATCACTTCCTATTACAGGTGCCGTTGTAGTCAGTACGCCACAAAATGTGGCATTGGCCGATGCTAAAAAAGGAGTAGCGATGTTCCAACAAGATAGTATCCAAGTTCCTGTTTTAGGAATTATTGAAAATATGGCTTACTTCACTCCGGAAGAATTACCTGATAATAAATATTATATCTTTGGAAAAGAAGGCGCGAAGCATCTTGCCGAAGATCTTAAGGTGCCTTTCTTAGGAGAGTTGCCATTAGTACAAAGCATTAGAGAAGCGGGAGATGTAGGTAGACCAGCGGCTTTGCAAACAGCAACTACTTTAGAGAGTGCTTTCGAAAAGCTTACTCAAAATGTGGTTGAAGAGGTTGTAAGACGTAATGAAAACCTACCGCCAACTGAAGCAATTAAAATTACAACAATGGCTGGATGTTCAGCAGTTAAGAAGAAATAGAACATGAGTACAGAAGAATTAAAACTGAATATAGAAAAAGCACTTGAGGAAATTCGTCCATTTTTACAAAGTGATGGCGGTGACATTTCCTTATTATCTATCGAAGACGATAAATTAGTGAAAGTCCAGTTACAAGGTGCATGTGTTGGATGTAGTGTTAATCAAATGACTTTGAAGTCTGGTGTTGAAATGACTATAAAGAAGTATGCACCGCAAATCGAACAAGTCATTAACATTGAAGCTTAAAGTGTGACTTTTGTCACATAATTTGCGTTTTCAAACCCTTATTTTTACTTGCCGAAATTAGAATCCATGATTAAGACAGATATACTCATTATTGGTGCGGGACCAACAGGTCTTTTTACTGTGTTTGAAGCTGGACTTTTAAAACTGAAATGCCATCTCATTGATGCTTTACCGCAACCTGGTGGCCAGTGTTCAGAGATATATCCTAAAAAACCAATTTATGATATTCCAGCATATCCAGAAATTTTAGCTGGAGATCTTACCGATAAATTAATGGAACAATGTAAGCAGTTCGAGCCAGGATTTACACTTGGTGAGCGTGCTGATACTATTGAAAAACAAGACGATGGATCCTTTATCGTTACAACTAATAAAGGAACAAAACATCAAGCACCTGTAGTTGCTATTGCTGGTGGACTAGGAAGTTTCGAACCTAGAAAACCACTTATAGATAATATCGGTGATTACGAAGAGAACGGTGTAGAATATATAATTAAAGATCCTGAATTTTATCGTGACAAGCGTGTTGTCATTGCAGGTGGAGGTGATTCTGCTTTAGATTGGAGTATTTTTTTAAGTGATGTGGCAAGTGAAGTTACACTTATCCATCGTCGAAATGAATTCCGTGGGCATTTAGATTCTGTCGAAAAAGTACAAGAGCTAAAAAACCAAGGTAAGATCGAATTGATAACACCAGCTGAGGTTATTGGTTTGGAAGGTGAAGGCAGAATAGAAGCTGTTACAGTTAAAAAAGGAGAAGAGGAATTCAAGAAATCATGTGATCATTTTGTGCCGTTGTTTGGACTTTCTCCGAAACTTGGACCAATTGCAAATTGGGGATTAGAAATTGAAAAGAACGCAATTAAGGTTAATAATTCTCTAGATTATCAAACAAATATTCCAGGGATTTTTGCGATTGGTGATGTAAATACATATCCTGGTAAATTGAAATTGATTCTTTGCGGATTCCACGAAGCCACGCTGATGTGTCAAGCAGCGTATCAAATTATTAATCCTGGAAAGCGATATGTATTGAAATATACAACTGTTAGTGGCGTTGATGGGTTTGATGGTACTAGGAAGGAAGCGCCAAAAGCCGTAGTAAAGGCAATCGAATAATGGAGCAAGATGTCAATATAAAAATCACTGACCGAGATGGTAATACACATGAGATTCAAGCGCCAACAGATATGGCGATGAATTTAATGGAAGTAGTTCGATCTTATGAGCTTGCACCAGAAGGTACGATAGGCATATGCGGAGGTATGGCCATGTGCGCATCATGTCAATGTTATGTAAATTCAAATCATGAGCTTCCTGAAATGCAAGATGATGAAGAAGCCATGCTGAGTGAAGCCTTCTATGTAAAAGACAATTCCCGATTAGGATGTCAAATTCAAATTACGCCAGATATGGAAGGACTTGAAGTAGAATTGGCTCCAGAGAGTTAATGCGTTTTATAGTCTTTTATTGGAATTGGCCCTTCGAGTAGTACTCTTACAATCTTTAATATTCCATCATCGGTTGTAGCAATCTGCCACTTGATTAATGAGATCGCTCCTTGTTCTATCTCTAAACCAGTGATGCTTCTTGGGTGTACGCAACTACCGTCATTAAAAAACGGTATATCTCCTGGTTCTGGAAATCTTGGGCGATGCGTATGACCAGCAATAGTTACTAAATTGTCATTTTCTGAAATCCATTTTTTAGTACGTCGCTCTACCTTTATTAATTCCTTATAATTTTTTGCTGGGCTTGTAGGATCGGCAATTCCCATCACATTAAGCGGTTTCCATAAAATACGCACCAAAAACCGACTCCATTTCCAAAAAAGATAATTCCACCAATCGGCTTGATGCCCATGCATTAAAAATAGTTTTTGTCTCGTTTCAGAATGCTCAAGAATCAAGGCTTCGTGATACTTGATATCACAAAATAGTTCAACGTCTTCACCCACTTTGGGATCGAAGTATGTTGACAGATGTTTTTCAACATATCTAGGGTTTCTATAAACCATATCATGATTCCCCCAAATCATATGTAAGCGACCTTCTTCGTGAAATTGCTTCATAAGAAGATATACATTTTTATGAGCGTTCAGCAGCGATTCAAATGAGCGATTTTCCCATAGCTCATCTCCATCGCCTAATTCACAATAAATAAAACCTTCATTGTAATAATGTTTTAAGGCATGAAAGTAAATATTTCTGTTATTGGCAAAATCGTCTGCAAAACTATTGTCACCTCTGTGACAATCACTAAATAAAATATACTTGCTCGAATCATCGAAGTAGATCTTACTTGCCTCTTTGAATGCTCTATCTAACCTTTTATTTGCTGAAAACATAGTTTAAATGTAACTAAAAAGTTGAATTCAATCTAGTTTTTCAATAGCAATAGGAAGTATTCGTTCAACGAATAAGCTATAGGCAAGCTCTGAAGGGTGTAAACCATCTGAAGCGATAAGTGCTGTATTGTCTAGGCCGAGTTGTGTTATATCGGTAATATAGACATAGCTTATGCCATTCTCAGCACAATAGGCTTCGGCAAAATCATTGTATTGTTCTATTTCAGAACTCGTTTCCTCGGGGTTTCCGAAGTTTTGACCAAATGGCGTAAAAGCATAATCTGGAATGGAAACCACAATGACATTTTCTGAATTGTAAGTGCCATATGAAATAGCCTTATTAACTAGGTTAGCGAATTCAGATTCATAAAGTTCAAAAGGTCTATTAGTAAATTGATTGTTAACTCCGATAAGTAAGGTAACAAGATCAAAATCGTTAGGAGGATCAATTGAATCTACAGCATCAATAAGATTGGTGGTCGTCCAACCAGTCTGTGCAATGACCGTAAGCTCATACTCGGTGTTATCTAGATTTGCGCTTAAACTATCTTTTAGCTGCTCTGGAAATTTACACGTACTGCATACACTTTGCCCTATTGTATAACTATCTCCCAAAGAGAGCATTTTATAATTTTGAATTTCAGTAGTAGTATCTGTATCATCATCCTCTTCATCCGTGTCGGTATCATCAGGAATATCGATTTCTTCTGTTATTGGTGGCGGAAGAAAAGATTCTGAGGAACTACAGGCCATTAGACCTGCAAGGAATAGCAAGACCAATATTTTCTTTTTCATAAGTTGTAAAGATACGACAACTTGTAAATACCATAAAAAAAGCCTCTCATTACAGAGAGGCTTTAACGTATGATCTACGTCGAATTATTTAAAGGCATTAATGCCTGTAATATCTAATCCTGTTATTAACAAGTGTATGTCGTGTGTACCTTCATAAGTTATAACACTCTCCAGATTCATCATATGTCTCATGATACTATACTCACCTGTGATTCCCATTCCGCCAAGCATTTGACGTGCTTCACGTGCAATTTTTATTGCCATTTCTACATTATTGCGTTTAGCCATAGAAATTTGAGCTGAGGTAGCTCTATTCTCATTTTTTAGTTGACCTAATCGAAATGCTAATAATTGAGCTTTCGTGATTTCCGTTATCATTTCAGCCAATTTCTTTTGTTGTAATTGGAAACCAGCTATAGGTTTGCCAAATTGGATACGTTCTTTTGAATAACGTAAAGCTGTATCATAACAATCCATAGCAGCTCCAATCGCTCCCCATGCAATTCCATATCTCGCCGAATCAAGGCATCCTAATGGTGCACCTAGTCCAGATTTGTTTGGTAACAGATTTTCTTTAGGAACTTTTACATCTTGGAATATCAATTCACCTGTTGCACTAGCTCTTAATGACCATTTGTTATGTGTTTCAGGAGTTGAAAAGCCTTCCATGCCTCGTTCAACAACTAATCCGTGTATTCTGCCTTCTTCGTTTTTAGCCCACACAACGGCCACATCACAAAAAGGAGAATTAGAAATCCAAAGTTTTGCACCATTTAAGAGATAATGATCACCCATATCTTTGAAATGTGTGGTCATTCCACCTGGGTTACTTCCATGATCAGGTTCGGTCAATCCAAATGATCCCATCCATTCACCTGTCGCTAATTTAGGAAGATACTTTTGGCGTTGCGCTTCTGTACCATATTTCCAAATCGGATACATTACTAAAGATGATTGAACTGAAGCTGTACTTCTTACGCCAGAATCACCTCTTTCGATTTCTTGCATAATCAATCCGTAAGAAATTTGATCAAGACCAGCGCCACCATATTCTGCTGGTATATATGGACCGAAGGCACCAATTTCTGCTAAACCGTTGATAATTTGCTTAGGGAATTCTGCTTTTTGCGCGTATTCCTCAATTATTGGAGAGACATCACGTTTTACCCAATCTCTTGCTGCATCTCTGACTAATTTATGCTCTTCAGAAAAGAGGTCATCAAGATTATAATAATCAGGTGCTTCAAATAAATCTGGCTTCATAGAAAAGTTGTTTTGTTTGGGAGACAAAAATAGCGAAAACGTTTTCAGCTAACAATTTTAAACTTACATTTTCAAATAAAAATCTTTTGTCAATGCGATATAGTCATCGGTGTATTCATGACGAGAAGTTTCAATAATCAAATCATTTATTATTGGATCTGTCTTTTGAAAAGATAAATCGATTAAACTTCTTTTAAATTCAGTGTTCGGAGCCCCTTTCACTCTTAATATTTTTCTGGCGAATAGGTCTTGCGCTCGTGAAAGATTTAAAAATCTACTTTCTTCAGAAAAAGGAATGATCACTACGAGTCTCCCTGTAGGTGTTAATAATTGTCGTGCGCTTTCAATTAAATGATCAAATGGCATGGCATCTTGAAATCTAGCCAGATCTCTTGCCTCATTTCCACTTTTACTATAGTCAGGATAAAATGGAGGGTTTGAAATGATGAGGTCATAATGGTCATCAATTTCGTTTACAAATTCTTCCAATGAAGCATGATAGCAAAACAAACGATCACCCCAAGGCGAATGCTCAAAGTTGTCTACGCATTGTTCGTAAGCGCTATCGTCTATTTCAATCCCGTCAATTAACTCAGCTTGACTGCGTTGTGCGATCATAAGCGCTAATATTCCAGTTCCGGTTCCGATGTCTAATACAGATTCTGTTGTTGGATGTAAGTCAGTCCATGCGCCTAAGAGCACACTATCAGTGCCAATTTTCATAGCACTCTGATCTTGATTAATAGAAAACTGTTTGAAATGAAATGGCTTATTCATGATGAGTTAAAAGTTTAATCGTTTAAGTATAAATCAATTAAACCAACTGGTGTCTCTACGATAATGATTTGATTAGGTTTATCGACTTTAACGATGAACCTATCATTCATAGGTATTAGTATCTCAATGCCATCACGGTCAATTTCAAAAAGAGATTGGGCGGTTGAATCGTTTACCGCTTTTATGATTCCAACATGACCAAAGTTTTTGTCTTCTACTTTAAATCCGATAATCTCATGGAAATAGAATTTATCGTCATCTAGTTCAGGTAAAAACTCTAATGGAAGATATAGCTCGCTTTTTAAAAGGGCGTCTGCGTCTTCTTCAGTATCTACATCTTCAAATTTAATTCTTAGAAGCTCACTTTTATGGAGCTGAGAAGATTCAATAAAAAACGGAACCAAATTATTTCTAAGATTTACGAATACCGATTCCATATGCTCATATAATTCAGGTTCATCAGTGTCAAGTTTAACCAATACTTCACCTTTAAAACTATATTTTTTAACGATCTTACCGAGAAAGAAGCAATCTTCTTTATGCATGTGATTAGGTTTAATAAAAACAAAAAACTCCGACACAATTGTATCGGAGTTTAAAAGTATAAAAATAAATTTCTATTCTTCTTCGTTTGATGCTGTTGCTTCTACTTCAGCGTCTTCAGTTTCTGTTTCTTCAACAGGGTTTGCAGCAGCGATTCTCGCTTCATTAACTGCCGTTTCAGCAGCTAATGCTTCAGCTTTAGCCTTTGCTTTAGCTTCAGAAAGCCCATCAGCTTTCGCTTGAATTTTAGTAGCTTTTTCTTCTAACCAAGCATTGAATTTAGCTTCAGCTTGCTCTTCAGTTAAAGCCCCTTTAGTAACACCACCAGCTAAATGATTCTTTAACATCGCCCCTTTGTAAGATAATATAGCTCTCGCAGTATCTGTTGGTTGCGCTCCGTTTTGTAACCATTGTACAGCACCATCAACATTAAGATCAATAATTGCTGGGTTTACATTTGGATTGTAAGTTCCTAATTTTTCTAAGAATTTACCATCTCTTTTAGCTCGTGCATCTGCTGCAACGATCCAGTAAAAAGGTTTCCCTTTTTTACCATGTCTTTGTAATCTGATTTTTACAGGCATAATTTAATTAATTTGTGAGGTTCCCGACCTCTGTTATTAATGAGGCTGCAAAGATAATACAATTATTTAATTATGAACATTTTATTTGAAATTAGTAATATTGAAATTTTATTATACTTTTGGAAGTCCTAAGTCGTTATGATATATCTATAAACGATGTTCATAACAGTTACGTGAAACAAAACTAAATTAATGAAAAGACTGGCTATACTTTTTATATCAATTCTTACCTTAGTAAGTTGTGGTGATGAGGTAGAATTTAACACACCTGGTTTTCAGGGAAACCGTGAATATGGTCTATGGAGAGCAGAATTTACAACTGCTGCGATCGATGGTAACGGATATTTGACCATAACTGGTGGGAATAATATCGAGACGGTAGAATTAAAAGTACCTTCAGCCGCGGTAGGAACTTATATCGTTGGCGATTGGATTACCCTTGAGGCACGATATACTGATGCTAACGGTAAAGTGTTTACAACCAATAATCGACCAGACCCTAGTGTTTCGATTTATCCAGAATATGGATTTATTAAGATCGATGAAATCAATAATAATACATTCACAGGAACTTTTGAATTTCTAGCTTTTGATAATACTGGATTGAATTCAATTGGATATAATGAAGGTGTATTCTTTAAAGTACCTTTAACGTCAGGAAGTATCCCTCCAATTGTAACGACTTGTGTAGATACCGAATTAATTGCTCAAGAAGCACGTGCAGATTATATTGCAGCCTTTGATCAATCATTAGAATATGTTGACGTAGATACATTTATTGCGGCTTGTGATGCCTACAATATTGCACTACGCACACAGCGTGATTATTGTGGCGATGTAAGTGGTGAAATAACAGAAACAATTTTTAGTCTATCTGGTTGTGTATTTAGATGCGATTTTGCCGAACGAAATAGAGCATCAGCTCAAACTGCTTTTGAAGCTGCAACTATAGGAAATTACGAAGCAGCATGCGCGAATTATGTATTCTATTTGCAAGAGCAAATTGTGTATTGTGGTGACCCAGATGGTAGTATTCAAGCAATCATTGACAGTCTTGATTGTAATGATGATGACGGAGATGGTGTGCCAAATGTGTTCGAAGATTTTGATGGAAATGGAGATTTAGATGATGATGATATTGATGGTGATGGTATTCCAAATTATCTTGATGACGATGATGATGGTGACGGGGTTCCTACAGCCAATGAAGCGCAAGATGCCGATGGTAACCCAATTGATACCGATGGTGATGGTGATGTAGACTATCTTGACGACGACGACGATGGTGATGGGTTCTTAACGAGTGCCGAAACGGGTGATACCGATGGTGATGGTGTTGATAACTATCTTGATAATGACGATGATGGTGATGGCGTACTCACACAATTCGAAGGTGCCGACACAGATGGCGATGGCATAGATAATTATTTGGATGATGATGATGATGGCGATGGTATCTTAACAATTGATGAAAATCCAGACCCTAATGGTGACGGAGATCCAGCTGACGCAGTCGATACTGATGGCGATGGAATTCCAGATTACCTTGATAATATGTAAGAAAAAATTCTTAATATAAAAGCAGCCTTTACAGCTGCTTTTTTTGTTTAAAACTCTTCATAACTTTCACTTTATAAAAGTCTAGTTTCTTTGTAATTTTATGAATTCCTATTGTTAGGATCGCTTATTATTCATTACAAAACAATCGCGTAATCTTTTATGTATTTAATTTTTGATACAGAAACTACCGGACTTCCTAAACGTTGGGATGCGCCTATAACAGATGTTGACAATTGGCCAAGGTGTATTCAAATAGCTTGGCAGTTACATGACGAAATGGGGCAATGCATTGATCACCAAGATTATTTGGTTCAACCTGATGGTTTCAACATTCCATACGATGCTGAAAAAATTCATGGTATTTCAACGGAATTGGCTCAGGAAAATGGTGTGCCGTTGTTAGAGGTTCTTCAAAAATTTAATGAAGTCTTAGCGAAAACAAAGTTTGTTGTCGGACAAAATGTAAAATTTGATCTAAATATCATGGGTGCTGAGTTTGTGCGCGAATCAATCGCAAACCAACTTCAAGAGTTACCTGTTCTTGATACTTGTACAGAACATACTGCTGAGTTGTGTAAAATTCCAGGAGGTAGAGGTGGAAAATTTAAATTGCCAACCTTAACAGAATTGCATCAATATTTATTTGATGCCCCATTTGATGAGGCACATAATGCAACAGCCGATGTTGAAGCAACAACGCGCTGCTTCCTTGAGTTAGTTAGACGTGAAGAATTCACAAAAGAAGAATTAGATGTACAGCCTGATTATTTCCAAGAGTTTAAATCGTCAAACCCAGAGCCAATTTCGCTTATTGGTTTAAAGCATATTAATCTAAAGAAGGCTAGTGCTAAGATCAATGAGCGATTGCAAAAGCTTCAAGAAGCGCAATTTTCAGATACTCAACTTCCGGGTGATACCGTAAATTTAGCGGATGTAGAATTTGTACATCTTCATAATCATTCACAGTTTTCAGTATTGCAATCTACAATGAGCATTTCAGACCTTGTTGCTGAAGCGGCTGAAAACAATATGACCTCTGTTGCTTTAACTGATCATGCCAACATGATGGGCGCATTTCATTTTGTAAAAGCGGTAAATAATCATAATAAAACGGTAAGATCTAAGCATGTTGAAGCCCAAGAAAAGGGTGAAGAATCAGATCTAAATGAAATAAAACCCATTATAGGTTGTGAATTCTTTGTTTGTGAAAATCATCAAGATCGAACAAGAAAAGATAATGGCTATCAAATCGTTTTGATCGCAAAGAATAAAAATGGCTATCACAATTTAGCAAAGTTGTCTTCTCATGCCTTTGTTGATGGCTTTTATTATGTGCCTAGAATAGATAAAACTCTAATTGAAAAGTATAAAGAAGACGTCATTTGTTTAACGGGTAACCTGTATGGTGAAGTGCCAAATAAGCTACTAAACGTTGGTGAAAAACAGGCAGAAGATGCCTTGATCTGGTGGAAAGAGACCTTTGGGGAAGATCTTTATATCGAAGTGATGCGGCATAATCAAGAAGATGAAAATCGCGTCAATCAAGGGCTTATCAAATTAGCGCAGAAGCACGATGTCAAGATTGTTGCCACTAACAACACGTATTACGGAAAACAAGAAGATGCTAATGCTCATGATATTTTGTTATGTGTTAAAGACGGTGAAAAACAATCAACACCTATAGGTCGTGGACGTGGCTATCGTTATGGTTTGCCAAATCAGGAATACTATTTTAAGTCTTCCGAAGAAATGAAAGCCTTATTTAGGGATATACCTCAGGCTATAACAAATATTAAGGAAGTCGTTGATAAGGTAGAAGCGTTTGAATTAGCTAGAGATGTATTATTACCGGCATTCGATATACCAGAAGAATTTAAAGATGAAAAAGATCTAAATGATGGCGGTAAGCGAGGTGAAAATGCGTATTTGAGACATCTCACTTATGAAGGCGCCAAAAAACGTTACGGTGAGTTGAGCGATGAGATCACCGAACGTCTGGATTTCGAATTAAGTGTTATTGAAAACACAGGATATCCAGGTTACTTTTTGATTGTAGAAGATTTCATTCGTGAAGCGCGAAATATGAACGTATCTGTTGGACCTGGTAGAGGGTCGGCAGCAGGTTCAGTGGTAGCTTACTGTTTATGGATTACGAATATTGATCCATTAAAGTATGATCTACTTTTTGAGCGTTTCTTAAATCCGGATCGTATTAGTATGCCTGATATTGATATCGATTTTGATGACGAAGGGCGAAGTCGTGTTATGGATTATGTAATCGAAAAGTATGGTGCAAACCAGGTAGCTCAGATTATTACCTATGGAACCATGGCAGCTAAATCATCTATAAGAGATACGGCGAGAGTGCTTGACTTACCATTGTTTGATGCAGATCGTATTGCGAAGCTTATTCCGACCATGTCTAAGCTTAATAAAATATTTGGTTTGGATGATAAAGCCTTAGCCAAAAAGTTTAGAGCTGAAGATTTAGAAAAAGTCAATCAGTTATTAAATATTTCTGAAGGTGATGATCTTGAAGCTAAGACGGTAAATTTAGCACGAACGCTAGAAGGTTCGGTTAGGAATACAGGTATTCATGCCTGTGGTGTAATCATTACACCAGATGACATTACGAAGTTCGTTCCGGTTTCAACCGCTAAGGATTCTGATCTATATGTCACTCAGTTTGACAACTCTGTAGTGGAAGATGCAGGCTTATTAAAGATGGATTTCCTTGGTTTAAAAACATTGACCTTGATAAAGGACACTGTGAAAATCGTTAAGGCGAAACATGGAATTGCCCTAGACCCAGAAAGCTTTCCTTTAGATGATGAAAAGACTTACGAGCTATTTCAACGTGGTGAGACGGTTGGTGTGTTCCAATATGAATCACCTGGAATGCAGAAGCACCTTCGAGATTTGAAGCCAACCGTTTTCGAAGATTTGATCGCCATGAATGCTTTATATCGTCCAGGGCCAATGGAATATATACCAAGTTTTGTAAGACGTAAGCATGGTGAAGAAGATATTGATTATGATCTTCCGGCGATGGAAGAGTATCTCAAGGAAACCTATGGTATTACCGTTTATCAAGAGCAAGTAATGCTATTATCTCAGAAGTTAGCCGACTTTACAAAAGGTGAAGCCGATGTACTAAGGAAGGCGATGGGGAAAAAGCAAATCGCAGTTCTGGCTAAAATGAAGCCCAAATTTATTGAACAGGCTTCCGCTAATGGTCATGACACGAAAGTTTTAGAAAAAGTATGGAAAGATTGGGAAGCTTTTGCGAGTTACGCCTTCAATAAATCGCACTCTACTTGCTATGCATGGATTGCCTATCAGACTGCGTATTTAAAAGCACATTATCCAGCTGAGTATATGGCTGCGGTATTGTCAAACAATATGAATGACATCAAGCAGGTAACCTTCTTTATGGAGGAGTGCAAACGTATGCGTTTAGAAGTACTTGGGCCCGATGTCAATGAATCTTATTATAAGTTCTCGGTAAATCAAGACAATGCAGTTCGATTTGGTATGGGCGCAATTAAAGGTGTTGGTCATGGTGCCGTAAAAACCATTGTTGAGCATCGAAAGAAAGATGGTCATTACAAATCCATATTTGATATGGCGAAGCGTATTGACTTAAGAGCCGCTAATAAAAAGGCTTTTGAAAATCTTGCGTTAGCCGGAGGCTTTGATGGATTTGGTGAAACGCATCGTGCACAGTATTTCCATGACGAAGGTGACGGAATTACATTTTTAGAAAAAGCAATACGATATGGGGCAAAACATCAGGAGAACGAAAATTCGGCGCAGGTGAGTTTATTTGGAGCAACTAGTGAAGTTCAAATTGCCGAACCTTCCATTCCACCCTGCGAAGAATGGGGTACCATGGAAAAATTGGCGCAAGAAAAAGAAGTTGTTGGTGTTTATATTTCTGGCCATCCCTTAGATGATTTTAAGGTGGAAATGAAAACTTTTTGTAATGCTAATCTCGCCTTATTTAACGAGTTGGAAAATTATGTAAATCGCGAATTAACGTATGGTGGTGTGGTTACTGATGTACAGCATCGCGTTAGTAAACAAGGCAAAGGATGGGCAGCATTCACAGTAGAAGACTATACCGATAGTTTTGAGTTTCGAATTTTTGGTGAAGACTATTTGAAGTTTAGACATTTCCTGGTACGCAATAGTTTTGTGTATGTTAGAGCTTTTGTTCGAGAGGGTTGGATGAATCGTGATACGGGTAAAAAAGGTGATCCTCGTATTCAATTTAATAATTTCCAGCTGTTGCATGATGTCATGGATACCTATGCAAAGAAGTTATCCATACAATTGAATATTAGGGATTTACAAGAACAGCGCATACATATATTACAAGATCTATTTAAAAGTCATAAAGGAGATAAAGCCTTAAATTTTGTGATTTATGACAATGATGAAAAGATTAAATTGAATATGCCTAGCCGAAAACAAAAAGTCAGCATCTCACAAGAATTATTGGATGAGTTAGAGGATAATGATGTGAAGTATAAATTGAATTGATCAAGTAACTTAAATTAGTATACAAACCCTCAATATACCTATAATCAAAACAAATACTGTGGTTGTAAGGTTTGGAAAAAAAATTGACTAATTTTGCATATTAATAAATTAGAAGTTAAACATATTAGACAATATAATTATGGCATTAGAAATAACAGATGCGTCGTTTGAAGAAACGGTATTAAAAAGTGATAAACCAGTAATGGTTGATTTTTGGGCTGCTTGGTGTGGACCATGTAGAATGGTTGGACCGATCATTGATGAAATCAGTTCAGAATATGAAGGGAAAGCTGTAGTAGGAAAAGTAGATGTAGATGCAAATCAAGAATTTGCTGCTAAATATGGCGTTAGAAATATCCCTACAGTCTTAGTATTTCAAAACGGTGAAGTTGTAGGTCGTCAGGTAGGTGTTGCACCAAAGAATGCATACACAGACGCGATCGATTCTTTATTGTAAGATATAATCTAAAAGAAATGATAAAAGGTTTGCCACTATGGTGAACCTTTTTTTATTTTTAAATATTATTAAAATTTAATTTCAATATACATGAGTAAACAACCAAAAGCTCAAGATCTCATAGATCATAAGTTATTAGAAGATCGAAAAGTATTCCTATGGGGAATGGTAGATGATAAATCTGCTAAGCATGTCATCGATCGATTATTGTATCTAGATGCTCTAGAAACTAAAGACATCCAATTGTATATAAATAGTCCTGGTGGTTATGTCACCTCTGGATTTGCTATGTATGATTGTATTAAGTCTTTAAATAGTGATGTTTCTACCATTTGTACGGGTTTAGCAGCATCAATGGGATCTATTCTACTGTCTGTCGGCACAAAAGGAAAACGTTTCATTCAACCACATGCTAGAGTAATGATCCATCAGCCAAGCGGTGGTGCACGTGGTCAGGCGAGTGATATTGAAATTACTGCTCAAGAAATTTTAAAGACGAAAGAGTTAAGTGCTCAAATATTAGCTGATAATTGTGGTCAGGATGTTGAGAAAGTGATGAAAGATTTTAATCGTGATCATTGGATGGGAGCAGAAGAATCTGTTGCCTACGGAATAGTAGATGGTGTTATTTAAATGAATATACAGGCAGAATTAAATAAAGCGGGAGGATTTAAAAATCTCGAGCTACTTGCCAAGCAAGTGGTGGAAGGGTTTATTGCTGGAATGCATAAAAGCCCCTTTCATGGTTTTTCTGCCGAATTTGCTGAACATAAAATTTATAATCAGGGCGAAAGTACACGTCATATCGATTGGAAACTCTACGCAAAAACTGATAAACTTTACACAAAGCGTTACGATGACGAAACCAATCTAAGATGTCATTTAATCATTGACGACAGTAGTTCGATGCATTATCCAGCTGTCAAGGAATTTGGGATCGACAATCTAAACAAGATTAGTTTTTCGGCCTTGGCCGCCGCGTCATTGATGCATATTTTAAAAAAACAGCGCGATGCAGTTGGATTGAGTATCTATAGTGATGCTTACGATTATTATGCGCCTGAAAAAGGAAGTGAACGCCATCATCAGATGCTGCTT
Source organism: Psychroserpens sp. (assembly GCA_017643165.1). Lineage (GTDB taxonomy): Bacteria > Bacteroidota > Bacteroidia > Flavobacteriales > Flavobacteriaceae > Psychroserpens. The sequence goes on from JAEPNY010000001.1 coordinate 518,538, forward strand.
AAGCAATTGAGTACAATGGTTATTAGTAAGCAATTAAATAAGCAAACAGAAACCTATACCTACTTGCATCAAATCGCCGAAAAGATTCATCGTCGATCGATGATTTTTTTCTTTACAGATATGTTTCAAACGAGTACAGATGAGGTGAAACTTTTTGAAGCGTTACGTCACTTAAAGTACAATAAACATGAAGTCGTGTTATTTCATGTGATAGATAAGGAGAAGGAGCTTAGTTTTAATTTCGATAATTCGCCTAGACGATTTGTTGATGTTGAAACGAATGAATTTATTAATCTTTATCCTGATACCATTAAAGAAGGATATGAGCAAGCAGTTGAAGATTATTTCAAAAGTATCCGATTAAAATGTGGTCAGTATAAGATCAAATATGTCGAAGCTGATATTAATAGAAGTTTTGATAAAATCTTAACGACCTATATGGTCGAACGACAAAAGTTTATTTAAAGATTTTTGATAAAAAATATGTTTAATTTATTTGTGATATTAAAAATCGAATGTATATTTGCCCTCGCAATAATGCAACGGTCTGGTAGTTCAGTTGGTTAGAATATCTGCCTGTCACGCAGGGGGTCGCGGGTTCGAGTCCCGTCCAGACCGCAAAAATTGCTAAGGCTCCGAGAAATTGGAGCTTTTTTTTAGCATGAAGATTAGTTGTGTTGTTCTCAGAGTAATCTGAGACGTAGTGTACCAAAGCAATTTGGTATCCAATGAAAGGCTTTCCTTTTTTCTGCAAAGAAAATCGGGATGCTTTTTTGTTTTGAGACAATCTCTAATAATATTACCTGGTAAATTTTAGTCTTCTTTAATTGCGAATTGCGCCTCACAATAAAATTAATTGTAATTTAGGTACCGAACTAAAAACGTATTAAATATCATGAGAAACTTTTCATTGCTTTTTGTTTTAATTGTTACACTATCATTTACTGATTTGAATGCGCAATCGTCTACAGAGAAAAAAGAGGATTATAAAGTGAAACTATTTTCAGATGATGAATATGCGAATCTTCATATGTGGTTTTATAACCAAGTTCAGCAAATGAAATTATCAGAAAGAGCTGATGACGAGTATGGTAGTTATTTGTCAATGCATGTGTCTCGTATGATGCGTCTTGATGATAAGGATAAAGGATACTCAAAATCTACAATTATTCAGAAGTATAATGAGATATTTAATAACTTAAACAAAGATGTTAAACCCGTTTTAAATGAAGAACAGTTTAGACAACATTTAGAAATCATGAGTGTATTAAGCAAGGCTATCTTTAATAAGTTAGATCAGAAAATGGATTGATTAAGGCGCTTTTATTTTAATTCAATACATTCAATTTTTACAATATAACCTGCCATACATATTCCCATGACGTCTTCTTGTAATGCATAGGTTAAAGAAACTGATGCTCCATCCAAGACTTCTATATTAAATTCTTCAAGGTTCGTAGGTATTAATATTTCATTATTTTCTAATTCGATAACGAAATTACACCCATCTAAACCGTTCAAGTTTTTAAATTGACCATTCACGCCGTTTGCACATTTATTTTGGGTACAGGAATTGAACATCAAAATAATACCAACTACAATAATTAAATTTATATACTTCATCGTTAATTTTTACGAGTAATAAATAGTGTTTATAACGTGGTAAACTTAGTAAAAAATTAGACCTGTAGATAAACCGGCTTGATTATTTCTACTCATATGTGATTAATCTTAGTTGTCTGACGTAATATATGAGTTACATGATTCATTTTCGTGAACTGATGATCGTCTATAATACTTTAAAAATCGATGGTAATTGTAGATGGCGCATATTATCGGTTTTTGGGCTACAGCTATGGCAAGATTGGAGAAGATGATCAGGCTTACGTCGTTATAGATAGTATTAAGGCGTTAGATAAAACAAGCCTCAAGAATCATCGAATAGCTGTAGTTTTTGCTGGACTTGAGGAAAATGACAGTGTGTTTTATTACTTAGACACGCTACGAAATAAAAGTCGTAGGTTTAATAGTTCACGAATAGCCTATTTTGATTATTTAAAATCATCAGAGGCGTTTCAGCAATTGCTTGATCAACATGGGATCCCTTCTTCAGACGATTGACATATGTTGGTTAAGGTTAAAAAACAACGTGAAGATCATGTAATTGTAAGCCTGCTAAAGTTTAGTTATTAACAGGTCTTCAACATAGGAATTTGACAAAAATTGCATTTTATCGATAAAATATTACATTTAATCGTGTATATTTTTGGAAATCTGCTATTTAGTGCTATGTTTGTAGTCCTTCATAAGCCCCTAAATCACTTATCAAGGAAATCTTATTAATCCATTTTATACATAATGCTTGTCGCATTTGTATTCCCTCGTTTGTATTGGCATCTCATGTCAGCTTAATTAATTATCCATTCTTCCCTCGAATAGGCATTTTTAATGCTGTTTTTGTATTAACATAATTAAGTTGAATTAACATAATCCCTAAAAAACGAGAACCATGAAGACCTTAAAAATTACTTTATTGTTAGCCGCGGTTTTATTATTAACGGTTTCTGGACAGAGTAGCGATACAATTACTAACGATGTACCACAAGACCCTACTACAATGGACGTTCATTTAGTAGCGCACAAAAAAGCAAAGCTTAAAATTCCTACGCAACAAGGATAACAAACAATTGCATCTTGAATATATACCCTTAATTGAATTAATTAAGGGTTTTGGTGTTTTATCTTAAGTCTTCGTATTGGGTTCTTAGAAATTATTCTAAATTTGAGTAGCTATACTTAATTGCGTCTAATGTTGAGAATCCTTTTTACCTTTCTTTGTTTCATTATCTATACGACAAGTATATGTGCGCAATCAAAAACCATAGATAGTATACTTGTTTTAAGAAAACGTTCTGCAGACACAGAACTGTCTTTCGAAGATCGTTTTAAATATGCTCAAATTGCCAGTGAGCTTTCCATAACGACTAATGTTGATTCTACGATTCTAAATAGTAACAAGAATTTGGCGTTTTTCTATATGTCTAAGGATTTTAATATCTATGGGAAGATGAATCTTGACAATTTAGCACTCGCTAAAAAAATAAATGACTCCAGTTCGATTGCCAGCATAAGTTTTAATCTAGGGTTTTATCATCATTATTTTGAACAGCAAAATGATAGTGCTTATTATTATTATAAGAATGCCGTCGAAGTGTATGATAAACTAGATGAGAAAAAGGAACTTGCGTCTGTATTAATAAACATTGCGACATTACAGCAAATAGAAAATGATTTTGTAGGATCTGAAGAAAATGCTATTAAAGCTATCGAGATTCTTCAAACACTTCCTAGAAAGGAATCAAATCTTGGTGATTTGTATCTGTTATATAACTTACTTGGATTAAACGCTTATGATCTTAAGGATTATGAAAAGTCAATAGAGAATCATGAGAACGCGTTAGATATAGCTAGGGAAATGAATTATGGGCGATTAAACGAACTCTATTCGTCTGGTAATTTAGCCCTGGTTTATCGAGAAATTGGTGATCTAGAAAAAGCCATTCAACTCTGGGAAGGTGTACTTAGTAATGATATCTTAATGGAAGAAGATCCATCGTTCTTTGCGTTGTCTTTGGAAAATATTACCTACACGAAATTCTTGAATGGCTATGCAGATAATGAAGAAATAGAGCGATCATTTGAAAGAGCATATCAACTAAGCGATAGCTTAGACGAGGCCTATGTTAAGGCTTCGACAACGATTAGTATGACACGATATTTCAAAGGCATAAACAATGTACCTTCAGCCTTCAAGTATGCTGAAGAAACCTATGCCATATCCACAGAAATCGGTGCAAATGATTTAAGACTTGAATCGTTGCTACTACTCTCGAAGTTAAAAACAGGAGAAGAAGGAAAGAAATATTTAAATGAACATATTCGATTAAGCGATAGTTTGTTAAATGTAGAGCGTAATGTTCGAAATAAGCGCGCACGTATCCAATTAGAAACTGATGAATTGGAGCGGGAAAATGAACGTATCGAACAACAGCGTCTTTGGTTAATTGTTGTTTCAGTAGGACTACTTATAACACTTCTGTTCATTTATATTATTATAACACAGCGCTCTAGAAATAAAGAGTTACAATTCAAGCAAGATCAGCAAAAAGCTAATGAGGAAATCTATAATTTGATGCTTTCTCAACAAGATAAGGTTGATGAAGCAAGGGCCAACGAAAAGAAACGTATTTCTGAAGAGTTGCACGATGGTGTACTCGGTCGTTTGTTTGGAACGCGTCTAAGTCTTGATAGTTTGAATTTTTCAGAAGGACAAGATGCCATAAAGAATAGAGCGTCATATATAGAAGAATTAAAAACTATTGAAAATGATATTCGAAAGATATCACACGATCTTAATACAGATTTTGTTTCTGGATCCGGATTTATGGATATAGTTTCTGAACTGATTGAGAAACAAACCCTTGCATATCAATTGAGTTCATCCTTTGATTTTACAGATGATATCAACTGGGAATCCATTCCAAATAAGACTAAAATTAACATTTACAGGATCATACAAGAATCACTTCAAAATATTTACAAACATGCTAATGCTAATGCTGTAAAAATTAGTATTCAATTAAAAAATAATGTAATTTGCTTATCCATTAATGACGATGGTGATGGGTTTGATATTAATAAAAGTAAAAAGGGAATTGGTATCAAAAACATTAATTCTAGAGTTAATGAAGTTGAAGGAACAGCTGAATTTAATTCTGAAATAAATAAAGGGACCGAGGTATTGATCAGCATACCGTACAAAAATTAGATCAAATGGAACATATTCACATTTTAATGGTGGATGATCATCCAATCATTATTGAAGGATATCAGAATACATTAATGGCAACAAAGAAGGAACACCAAACTTTAGTCATTGATACTGCCAATACTTGTGATGCTGCCAATTTATTAATGCAACGTGCTGCAAAAGAACGTCCTTATGATGTATGTTTCTTTGATATAAGTCTGCCACCATCTTCAGATGGTAAAATTACTTCAGGTGAAGATTTAGCTAAAATATCTAGGAATATATTGCCAAATGCTAGAGTTATTATACTCACTATGTTTAATGAGTCGTATCGTATCCATAGTATCGTAAAAGAAATTAATCCCGACGGATTTCTAATTAAAAGTGATTTGACCTCCAGTGAATTGGCTGAGGCTTTCCATCATATTTTGGTCGATCCACCCTACTATAGTAGTACCGTTAGTAATTTTCTAAATAAGTCGGTTGTGAATGAAATCTATGTTGATGAAATCAATCGCAAAATTCTTCATTTATTATCACAAGGAATTAAAACAAGAAGCCTTACGGAATATATTGACCTGTCAATGAGTGCCATCGAAAAACGCAAGAAGCAACTTAAAATTTTGTTTTCTATTAATGATGGAAAGGACGAATCACTCATTATGGAGGCCAGAAAAAAAGGATTTTTGTAATAATTAGTGTTAAAATTCACGATTTCAGCGACTTAACACGCTCTTGAAAACCCCGTCATTCCTAGAAACTACGGTTTTTCCGCATCAAGTTTACGGTTTTTCCGTAACAAAAAGTTATCACTAGTCTATATATTTGAGTAATCAACAACATTAATTAATCCCTCTAAGTAATTTGTTGAATTAATAGCAAAGAAGAGAACCTAATGTCACTCAACAGGCATTAGGTTTTTCTTTTGTGTCAACTGATTCTAAAAGATGGCACCGCTATATTCAAAGAATTTAGAAAGGAATAATCCTAGAAAGATTATAGCCACCACGAACTTGATAAAGGTTGAAGCAATAAATCCAATAAAAGAGCCAAATGCGGCTTTTACAGCCTTGTCAAAATCACTTTTATAAATAAGTTCTCCGATTAATGCGCCAAAGAATGGCCCAATGATAATTCCACCTGGTATAGGAGAGAAAAGTCCAACGAGTAGTCCTATTGTCGTACCAATCATTCCAGCTTTGCTTCCGCCGTATCGTTTGGTTCCCATAGCTGGAATTATATAATCTAAAATCCATATCGCGAGCGCAATAATAAACGTGATGATTAGAAATGTCCAATTCATAGGAACAACATCGGTTAAATGAAACACAAGTAATCCAACCCAACTGGTCAATGGGCCTGGAAGGATAGGAAGAAAACTTCCGATAATTCCTAAAATCATAAGTAATGCAGCTACGATTACTAATATAATGTCCATATTGTATTGTTTGATTTGTAATAAGTTGGACGTGACAATGTTAAAATTGTTACATTTTTAAACTAAATGATTAGTTTAAACTAAAACTTTAGTTATATTAGCATTTCTTAATATTAAATTTATGAAGCAATTAACTAAGGCAGAGGAGGAGATCATGCAAATCTTATGGACTTTAGAATATGCTAATGTAAAAGACATTATTGCAACTATTCCTGAGCCCAAACCTGCTTACAACACGGTGTCGACAATCGTTCGAATTTTGGAGAATAAAGGGTTTGTTGATTACAAAAAACAGGGTAAAGGACACATATACTTTCCATTAATACAGAAACAAGATTATAGCAATCAATCCATAAATAACATAGTCGATAATTATTTTCAAGGCTCATTCAAAAGTATGGTATCGTTCTTCGTTAAAAAGAATGATCTTAATTTAAAAGAAATGGAGTCAATACTGAAGGAAATACATAAAACCAAATCTTGATATGTTACATTATATTATTCAAGTTGTTTGTTTTCAGCTATTATTTTTAGTGATTTATGATACATTTTTAAGAAAGGAAACATTCTTTAATTTGAATCGAATCTATTTAGTTGGTACAGCCGTATTGTCATTGTTTCTACCATTTATTAAAGTGCCTCAGGTAAAACAAGTTATTGCTAAAGACTTTACTATTGCACTACCAGAGGTCATTATTGGTAATGGCGCGACTACAAATCAATTCGTTCCTACAGCTGAGGCTCTTGGTGAATTAACATCAACGCCCGAAACATCTTTGTCTATTTGGTTGACCATTATGTTGGTTGGTATGGGGCTTGCAGGTCTCATCTTTACTTTAAAACTTGGGAAGTTGGTTTGGATGGTTCATAAGAATCCAAAACGCTGGCACGGAAATGTATTGATCATTCAACTCTTCAATAGTACAAAGGCATTTTCATTTTTTAACCGCATATTTTTAGGTCAGCGCTTAAGACCATCGGAACAAGCTTCCATATTAGAGCACGAATTGGTTCATGTAAAAGAATTTCATTCTTTAGATCTCTTGTGTTTTGAATTATTGCGAATTGTATTTTGGTTCAATCCTCTCATTTATATGTATCAAAATAGGATTGCCACATTACATGAATATATTGCCGATGCAAAAGCGGTGAAGTCACAAAGCAAATCGGATTATTATGACAAACTTCTTTCACAAGTTTTTGATACCAAATCAATGTCGATTGTAAATCCATTTTTCAAACAATCATTAATTAAAAAACGAATTATTATGTTAAGTAGAACTCAATCAAAGCGCATTCATCTTTTTAAATATACGTTGTTGTTGCCAATAGTCTTTTGTATGTTAATATATACATCGTCTTACGCTCAACAAGAAGTAAAGCAAACCAAAACGGAGAAGAATCAGGAGTTGACAGATGATGCACTATTTGATAAGTATACTCAGGAAATTGTAGCACTCGCAAACCAAGGGGAGGATCTTGTAAGTATAGACAATGCGTATAGTGCAAACCCAGATAAGTATGTTTATTCTAGAGAAGACTATTACAAAACCATTGCCTACCATAATTTCATGTTTAACTTGAATCAACAAGAATTAATGGAAAATGGTGATCATACAAAGGTGACATCTGAATCCATAAAAAGATATACGAAACTCTTATCTTATGAGGACTATTTAGCCTATAAAAAGACGTCAGATGCGAAACAGAAGTGGGAAGCTCGACCTAAAGAAGGCGTGTTAAGGTTGGTGGTTGATGATACAGAAAAATTAACTTCTGAAGAAGAAGATAAATTCCATTCAAAATTAGATGCACTCGAAAAGGACCCTGAAGTAAAAGGCGTTTTAATGGTGTCGAGTGATGGAAAGTCAAAACTAATGATTCATGATTCTGAAACTATTAAAAAAGCAATCCAACAGGAGCAAATTACAGGTATTCCTGAAGGTAAAACAGAAGTTCCTTTTGGGATCATCGATGAGATTCCTATGCTTAACCAATGTGAAAGCTTAGAAGATGCCAGTGCTCGTAAAAAATGTGTGGCACAAGAGATCGCAAAACATGTCAATGCCAAATTCAATACGAAATTAGCGACACAGCTTGGTCTTGTGGGGAAACAACGTATTAGTGTAATGTTTAAAATAGACAAACTAGGTAATGTAGGAGAAGTGAGAGCTCGAGCTTCGCATCCAGGATTAGAAGATGAAGCAGTTCGTGTCATTTCATTGCTTCCAAAATTCAAACCTGGAAAGCAAAAGGGTGAGCCTGTAATTGTGCCATATAGCTTACCTATACTTTTTCAGGTTAATGCCAAGCCTGGAGATGATCATTCAAATGCTTCGGAAAGTACATTAGAAGAAGCGCTTAAACAAAGTATAGAAACGTCGCCGACATTTCAGAATGTTGAAGTACCATATAACGCAGTTGATGAGGTACCATATTTACCAGAATGTGAATCAACTAATAACCAGGATGAGCGAAAGAAGTGCGTGAGTCAGGCAGTTGCCAAGTTTGTAAATTTAAATTTTGATATGGATCTTGCAGCAAGTTTGGATCTCAACGGCGTACAACGTATTAATACCATATTTAAAATAGATACTTCGGGTAAAGTCGTAGATATTAAAGCTAGAGCACCACATCCAGATTTAGAAGAAGAAGCCATTCGCGTCATATCAGAATTACCTACATTTATTCCAGGAAAAGATGACGGTAAGACCGTATCTGTTGTTTATGCCTTGCCAATTAAGTTTCAAGTTGTTGGAAAAAAACGAAAAAGAAATAAGAAGAATTGATACGATATATTTATTGTTGCTTATGTGTGTTCATGGTTTGGCATACAAATGCTCAGACATTGGAAATTAGAAATGCTGATAGCCTTTATCAGAGTGGTAATTATAGCAAGGCTATTGAGGCTTATACTAAGGTCAATGATCCTAAATTAATATACGATCGCATCGCAAAGTCTTACGTGGCTATTGGGAATTATGATTTAGCTTTAGAAAATTACCAGCGTGCTATAGAAGTCGATTCAAGTAATGAGTTGGCCTTGTATGAGTACGCCAAGTTGCTGTCGAAAACTAAAAAATTTCAATCGTCAGTAGAAGTTTTCAATCAACTTATGAATATCGATTATCGCAATCCGAATTATCACTATGAAATGGGATTAGCGCAAAATCGGCTTAAGGATTCAACAGCTATAAATAGATTTATTTCGGCGTTTCAGCTTGATCGAACCCATCAAAAAGCAATATATCAAATTGCAAAGCACTACCTCAAAAGAGGTCGTTTTTCTTTGGTTGATCACTATACGGAAATAGGGTTAGAGAACTATGAGAATAATGTTGAACTTATCAGTTTAAAAGCGCAAAGTGATTTCAGACGAGAATACTATTCTAAAGCGCAGAAGTCATTTGAAAAACTTACAGAACTTGGCGAATCTTCCGAATTTATACATGAAAAACTCAGTATTTGCTATGCTCAAAATTATGATTTTGTACGCGCTATTGAACAAAAAAAGAAGCTCTTAGAGTTTGACCCATACAATACGAATGCGATGGCAGGTATAAGTGTTTATTATCAACAAATTAAAGATTATGAAAACGCCGAAAAGTATATGAGGCAGGTCATAACGCTTAGGGATGTACCTCTAGATTACGAATTTGAGCAATTAGGAATCGCATTAAATAGGCAGGAAAAACATAAAGAAGCTATTGAAGCATTTAAAAGAGCTGTAAAAGAGAATCCGCAAAACCTCAATTCAGCCTTCTATATTGTTTCAACCAAGGATAAATTTTATGCTGATATTGATACGAAAATTAAGTTATATCAGGATTTCATTGAAGCACACCCTGAAAGCTCATACAGTAAACTCGCTCAGTATAGAATTAAGCAATTAAAAGAAGAAAAATTCTTGCAAAAAGAGGAATAACATAGAATCGCCAAAAAAGTCGTAATTTTCAGTTTCAGAATTATTCATGAAACGATTTTTTGTTTTAGTATTTGCTCTCAACCTTTTTGCTTGCGATTATTTCGAAAAGAGAAAAGTGTATACTGAAGATCTTTTAGAGGAAGAGCTACAGACCTTTAATTGGAATGAGGTTGACGAATACCCTTCATTTGATGCATGCAGCAAGTTCACCGATAAAGCTGAGAAAAAAGATTGTTTTGAGACTATTTTACGTGCATCATTTAGTGATAACCTTTCGAAGCATCGCATTATAGTTTCAGATGATATAGATGATACCATCACCCTAGAACTCATAATAGATAGAACTGGCCAAATGGACATTCAGGATATTCAATATTCTGAGCGTACGAGAACATTGATTCCAAAACTAGATAGTTTGATAAGAATTAGTGTTGATCCTATGCCGAAGATTTATCCTGCAATAAAACGCAGTCAACAAGTAACTACAAAATTCACATTACCTATCATCGTTCAGATTCATTAAAATCTGATGGCTAATTTCTGCATAAATCGCAAGATTTCCACGTATAACCAAATTAGGGTAGCTAATAAGCCCCAAGTTGCTAACCATTCTTTCGACTTAGGCGCACGATTTTTATACTTTTCAATGTAATCAAAATCTAGAAGCAATGAAAAGGAAGCCACGATTGCCGCAATACAATTAAATACAATTGCTAGCCAAGAGGTGCCCCAAATAAATGATTTAATGCCAAAGAAACTTAGAATAAACGCAATAAAATAGACTACAAAAATACTAGCCGCGGCTGTAATAATTACAGCCTTTAATTTTTTGGTGACTACGATTATTCTGGTTTGGTATAAGATAAGCATAACGAAGAATGTGACTATTGTTACGCCAATGGCTTGATAAGGTAATTCTGGGAAATTATTATGTGCGTAAGCTGAAAACCCACCCAGAAAACACCCTTTAGCTATCGTATATAGCGGTACAAGAAAGAATGCCCAATGTTTTCTAACCGAAATCACAACACTAATGACAATAGCGCTTAACATTCCTCCAAGTGTAAACCATTTAACTGAAGTTCCGCCTTCACTTAATTTCCAGATGTATGCCGTAATTCCCGCAATAATAAGAATACATATCATGGACTTCAGAAAAATTCCCGTAACCGTCATTTTTTGATCACTAGTTTTCGGGTCATCCCAGAAGAAGCCTGAAAATACGGGATTGTTGGTTTTGTAATTGGCTAATCGCATCAAAGATTGAACTTATATCCTATTGTAAAGTCTTGAGAAAAATTACCTTGGTTGTCTAAGAGAATTGCAAATAATTCGTTGTATGCTAAAGTAATAAAACTGTTCTCAGATATTCTAATATCGGCACCAATACCAAATATAAAAGGCACATCAAATGCAGTTTCGTTGAATTCTTCCGTTGTAATCGTACCATTTGTATTTGTAGACACTACTGCATTAGAGAAATTCACGGTTGCGAATTTGACATTGGCATATAGACTAAATTTTGCCTTATTTATGGCGCGAAAGCGATAACCTAGTGCGAGTTCAGTAGTAGAGTATTGTAATTCATCTTGTTCTAATACATGCTTAATTTGAAAAAATGCAGCATGACGAGAAATTTGATTCACGTCTAAAACTTCTAATTCACCTCCAAATAAGGGCGTGGTCAAATTATCTGGATTTGTAACAAACGGACTATTGGTAAGCCCACCAAAAACGCCTAATCTAAACAGCAGTTTGTTTCTAGATACTGTAGATTCATAAGTCGAATCTACTGTACTATTATAGTCGTCTATAAATTCAGATAAGCTGAAGAGCGTCAGATTAAGTCGTTTCGTAGATTTGGAATTGTCGGTCAATTCAGTCAGCAAGTCTCGATATTCAAATTGATATTTGCCGTCTACTTTAGTATTCTTTAATTCAACAATTGTATTGGTGTCAGTTCTCACAAAATATCGGTAGTTTCCATCGATGATATTCCATAAGAGATCAAGTTTTCCCGAAACTTCTGTTTTTAGTTGTAATTCTTCACCTTCAATCATATATAATTCCTGAGCTTGGGACAATGAACAGGAGATTAGAAGGAAGAGTAAACAAATTAATTTTCGCATGTGTTGTAGGATAAAGGTTATTGTAAATCTAAAAAAAATAAATGATAGTTAGATTATTTCGAATAATGACGCCCTTTCCATTTATAGTTGCTAAATACAGAAGCAATTGCGACATAAATAGAAAAAAGGGGATAGAATAAGCTTGAAGCTATATAGGATATCAAGAATTGCTCTTGTTCAAAAAATCGTGCCGACTTATATATCAATAAGAAATCAATAAGAATCTTTATAAAGAGAATATAAATTAAGGACTTAATTGAAATTAAGCCTATTCCAAAAAATAGAGGTAAGCAAATTATAAGTCCATTCATGATCACCACAGTCAAGCCTGTTAGTTTTCCGAAGATCGAGTTATAATTTGTGGTCTTAGAGGCCCATCTAATGCGTTGTTGTTTAAGCAATTTAAAATTTGGTTCGGTTTGTGTTTTAACCGTAACGAGATTACTTTTTAGATAATGTACCGCTTTTTTATTGACGCTTATTGCTTTCTGTAATAGAAAAACATCATCTCCACTTGCGATGTTCGTATTTCCTTCAAAACCATTGATATCAAAAAAGAACTTTTTGGAATATACAAGATTAGCACCATTGCACATAAAAGGTTTGCCAATTCCAAAACTTCCTATGGTTGTTCCTTGCAAACTTAATAGTTCTAAAATTTGAAAACGATCTAAAAACGTAACTCCATTGGTATACGTTACTGGTCCCATTATGAAATTTGGTTTATAGTGCTGTATATAACTATCATAAGCATCTAACCAATATTTTGGTACGATACAATCTGCATCTGAGGTCACGATCCAGTCATACTTGGTATTTTTTATACCTAAGGTAATCGCATCTTTTTTGGGCGCAGCACTTATGCGTTCATTTGATAGTACTTTGAGGTCTAGAGATTGATATTTGCTATGCAATGTTTCAATAAGTTCGACAGATGAATCATTAGAGTCATCATCGATAAGAAGTATTTCAAAATGTGATTTCGGATAATTTAGGTGTGCTAAGGACGTAATTAGGTTTTCCAAATGATCAGACTCGTTTCTAAAAGGAATGATCAACGAGAATTTTGTTTTTGGGGTAACATCTGAAATGGTAAAATTAGAAACTTTGTCAAACCCATAAATAAAACTACCTATTATGAAAACATAAAGTGCGGTTATGACGAATATGAGTAGTAGCATTACAAGTCGTTGGTTTTAGGTAAGTTAAAATTAAGTACATAAAAACTTCCAAAAATACTGGGAAGGACAAAGTTCAAAAGCCACATAATTGTAATTATCGATAAGGTTGTGAACGCATTAACACCAACAATCGAAAAGAGATATACTGCAACGCTACCTTTTATGACAACATCAAAAATAAAAATTGAAGGAATGATTGACGATATAAGGTACATTGAGGTAATTACGACCATCGCGTTATAGTAATTTACTCGAACGCCAAAAAAGTCTAATAAGATATAAAACTGGAAAGAGAAGATTAAATAGCGCAGAAATGAAATCACAAATGCTTTAATCGCAATTGATTTAGAAAGCTGTCTAATAAATTCTTTCAAACGTTCTATAGAGAATCCTTTGATTCTGAATTTGTTTTGATGTAATCCGAAAACAGTGAAAATGGCGATTACAATAACAATTAATGAAAATTTTAATAGTCTGAAATAATCAATTTGTAAGTTAAATTTTTGATGCATTATGGTGATTCCTATAATGCCTAAAATAAGTGTCACAGACATCTGCATCATATTACTGATTAAATTTAGGAGCATGATTTCTTTTCGTCTTGATCTTTCGAAATAGATTGCTTTAGCACCATATTCACCAATTCGGTTTGGTGTAAACAGCGACGCTGTTAGTGCTCCCAAGCTCTGCTCCATAGCATTTTTGAAGGAAATTTCTCTTATTGAACCGACTAAAGTCTTCCATTTTAAAATTTCAAAAAACCAATTAAAAATGGTTAAAATGATTAAAAAAATGATGTTTTTGGCCGAAAACGCATCATTTCTCCGTAAAAAACGCAAAAACTCACCAAAATCTAAATCTTCGTTTGTAGTGAGTTTTTGATAAATAAAGTAAAAAGCCCCTACGACAATACTTAATTTGATAAGTACAAAAAAGAATTGTTTAGTTTTGTATGAAAGGCCTCCTATAAGCATGGCACAATTTAAATCTTTATATGCAAATGTCCTCAAATTTTAAACCTCAATTACTTGCAACCTTTTTGGCTGTGTTTTGCATTGTCTTTGCTGGTCAAGCGCAACGTGATACAAATAAATGGAAAGCACAAATTGCGCTCGGTATTAACAGTCCTTCGTCGTCTGGATTTGTGGATGGCTTTGTTGCAAAGTCAATAAATTTTCCGACGGTAAATCTCGGTATTCAGCATATGTTTAAACCACAGCTAGGCGCGAAATTAGATTTTGGATTTAATCGATTTTCAAGTGATGATAGTAGTCTGGTCGAGTTCAAAACCAATTATTCAAGAATCAATGCCCAGATCGTATATGACCCAAGTGAGAGTCTGCAATTTCTTCCGCAACGTATGGGTTTAGTGGCTCATGCAGGACCTGGGTATACCTTTATTAAACCCTTAGGTGATTTTGGAGCAAATAACATTTCGTTTTTGAACCTTATGGGTGGTTTAGAAATTCATTATGGATTGACACAACGTATGTCGGTTTATACCGATGTCTCTTATATTCTTGGATTTGCAGGAGATTTTGATCCTGTGACTGATGGCTTTGGTTCCTTTAATGGTAATTTATTAACCGTGACTTTCGGATTGACCTTTTCAATAAGTGGTTGTCAATATTGTGATTAATGAGTAACGAAAAGATTATATTAGGAATTGACCCAGGAACAACCGTGATGGGTTTTGGATTGATCAAAGTCGTTGGCAAATCAATGACGTTCTTGCAATTGAATGAACTGGATTTAAAAAAATATTCAGATCATTATTTAAAGTTAAAGCTCATTTTTGAACGTACGGTTGAACTCATTGATACACATCATCCAGATGAGATTGCTATTGAAGCGCCATTCTTTGGAAAGAATGTTCAGAGTATGCTAAAGTTAGGTCGTGCTCAAGGTGTTGCCATGGCTGCAGGATTATCTCGAGAAGTTCCTATTACAGAGTACTCTCCAAAAAAAATCAAAATGGCCATAACTGGTAACGGAAATGCGAGTAAAGAGCAAGTGGCAAAAATGCTTCAAAGTTTATTGAATCTAAAGACGCTGCCCAAAAATTTAGATGCGACAGATGGATTAGCCGCTGCAGTATGCCATTTCTATAATCAAGGGCGTGTTAATGTAGGTAAAAGCTATTCGGGTTGGGCAGCATTTGTGAAGCAGAATGAAAAACGCATCGATAAATAAATTAGTAGTCTTCTAACCGTTTAAAACCGATTGTCATTTCAGGTATTTATATCCACATACCATTTTGCAAACAAGCGTGTCACTATTGTGATTTTCATTTTTCGACGTCCTTGAAGAAAAAGAATGAAATGATAGAAGCAATTATCATTGAGTTGCAACTTCGAAAGCAAGAGTACACTGGGCAAACAGTTGAAACCATATATTTTGGAGGTGGTACACCAAGCCTTCTTTCAAACGAAGAATTACAGTTGATACTCGGTGCCGTAGACACGCACTATGATGTCATAGTTGATCCAGAAATAACCTTAGAAGCTAATCCTGATGATCTCTCTGTCACTCGAATAAAGGCGCTAGCTCAAACGCCAATTAATCGATTGAGTATTGGCATACAGTCCTTTTTTGATGAAGATTTAAAACTCATGAATCGCGCTCATAATTCTGAAGAGGCTCGAAAGTGCCTTAAGGAAGCCACGAAACATTTTGAAAATATTACTGTTGATTTGATTTATGGAATTCCTGGAATGAGCAAGGAGCGTTGGATTCAAAATATTGAGGAAGCCTTAAGTTATAACATTTCTCATATATCAAGCTATGCTCTAACAGTAGAACCAAAAACGGCATTGGCATCATTCATTCAAAAAGGGATCGTTGACAATGTAAATGACGACGAAGCTCAAGAACATTTCCATTTGCTTATTGATAGATTAGATGAAGCAGGCTTTATTCACTACGAGATCTCCAATTTTGGAAAAGAAGGCTTTTTTAGTAAAAATAATACGGCCTATTGGCAAGGTAAATCGTACTTAGGGATTGGGCCATCTGCTCATTCATTTGATGGTCACAATCGTGGTTGGAACATTAGAAATAATACAAGATACATCAAGACCATTAACGATGGTATGCTCCCGATGGAGATTGAACATCTTTCGGTTACCGACAAGTATAATGAATATATCATGACTGGATTACGAACCATATGGGGCGTTTCTTTGAATAAGGTTGAAAAGGATTTTGGTAAATCTTATAAAGACTATGTATTACTTCAGGCACAACCACTTATAAATGAACATTTGTTGTATATTGATGATGATAAGTTATTGGTTACCAAGAAAGGAAAATTCCTTAGTGATGGAATTGCCTCAGATTTGTTTAAGCTCAATTTAGAATGATAGCAACAATACAATACAATTCAAGAAAACTTCAAATTGATCTATCTAAGCCATTAGATATTTCAATTCCGTTGCGTGCATCGACTTCTAATGTCAATGCGTGGTATATTGATGAACCAAAAATTGCACCAGTGGTTATGGAAGATGATGTTATTAGTGTCGCTAAAGGCGCTTCGGTTAATTTTAATAACATACAATTTAATCCGCATGCGCATGGCACACACACTGAATGCGTTGGTCATATCACCGAAACTGTTCATTCGGTTAATCAAAATTTAAAGCAATTTTTCTTTTTAGCAGAAGTGATCACGATAGCACCTGAAGTTCGAGGAGAAGATACCGTAATCTCTAAGGCTCAGTTGCAGTTCGCCTTAGGTAATAAGAAGCGAGACGCCCTTGTTATTAGGACTTTGCCGAATACAAATGAGAAATTATCTGCGCACTATTCCCATACCAATTGGACTTATTTTGAAGATGATGCTATGGAATTATTAGTTAAAAAAGGGATTAAACATTTATTAATAGATCAACCAAGTGTCGATAGGGAAGAAGATGGCGGTGAGTTACGCGGACATAATATTTTCTGGAACACTGCTGGGCCAATACGAAAAGGGAGCACGATTACCGAGTTCATTTTTGTACCTAATGACATTGATGACGGTGAGTACTTTTTAAATCTTCAGATTGCGCCATTTGAAAATGATGCAACGCCTAGTAAACCCGTTTTGTATAAGACCATCAGTTAACATGTAACTTTTCGGACTAATACGTGTCCAATATTTACAATTATGGAAACATTTTTTATAATTATAATAAGCATACTTATCACTTTAGGAATTATGACTGTGGTAAGACAAATGCAAACTAGGAAGCTTACTAAGCAACAGTCTGTGTTGTTATTAGACAAAGTGAAACGCGTTTGTAAGTTTATTACAGTTGAAGGTGATTTTGCTGAAATCTATCATTATGAGGATGTCAAAGAAAAGTTTTTAAAGCTTATTACGAGCAAAAAGAAAGCGTTGGTGGTAATCAATGCCAAGGCACATGTAGGATTTGATCTTACCAAAGTTCAAATGAGTACAGATCCTAAAACCAAACGTGTTGTCTTATCTCATTTCCCGCAACCTGAGATATTATCTATAGAAACCGACATCAATTATTACGATAAGAAAGACGGGATGCTCAATAAGTTTGAAGCTTCAGATCTCACAGAATTACACAATCAAGCTAAATCGCATATTAGAGATAAGATTCCGCAAAGTGGTTTGTATGGGATTGCTAGAGGAGAGGCTTTAGAAGTGATACATTTGATCGAGACCATCGTGAGTACGATTGGATGGAAGTTGGACTATTCGGCTTTGAAGATTAGTGGTGAGGATAAAAAATTATTGGAATGAACATCGAAGAGTTTAGAAATTACTGCATGCAGAAAAAGGAAGTTTCTGTACATTTTCCTTTTGATAATGATACTCTTGTTTTTAAAGTATTAGGTAAGATGTTTGCATTAGCGTCATTAAAACGTTGGGAGCAAGGAGAAGGCTTTATCAATTTGAAATGCGACCCTGATTATGCCCAGGAATTGAGAGAGCAGTATGACAGCATCAAACCTGGCTATCACATGCACAAACAGCAGTGGAATAGTGTTTATATTCACAATCAAGACCTTCCACCTAAACTAGTACTCGATCTTATAGATCATTCTTATGATATGGTCGTAAAGGGCATGCCTAAATCGAAGCAAAAATTAGTGCAATAACCATTCGTCGACACTTATCTGCCACCCGTAGACACTTAAATTAGATTAATCGAAATAAACACTTAGTTAGCACTTGTAGTAGTATTTTGCTTCATTGAACCACATATACCCTCTAATGAAAAACGCACTAAAAATACTATTAATTGAAGATGATACTATTGAAGTGATGAAGCTGAATCGAGCGACGTCATCGTTAAATATGAATCACCAAATAATAGAAGCTAAAAATGGAGAAGTAGCTTTAGAACTATTAAAGGACCATTCAGCTTTACCAGATATTATTCTATTGGATTTAAACATGCCTAAAATCAATGGTATCGAGTTTCTTAGAATATTAAAGAATGATGATCGTTTAAAATACATTCCAACAATTATCTTGACGACTTCAAATAATCAAAAAGATCTTTTAGAATGTTATAAAATCGGAATTGCCGGATATGTTTTAAAACCTTTAAAATATGAAGAATACGTTTCGAAAATAGAGAAATTATTAGCATATTGGCGTATGAATGAATTAATTGAAGCCTAATGAAAGGAATAATATTTACAGAGTTTTTAGAATTGGTCGAAGATAAGTTTGGCCTAGGTATGGTTGACAAGATTATTTCGCAATCTGAACTGGATTCAGGAGGAATTTATACCTCTGTAGGAACATATGAGTTTTCAGAAATGTTGCAACTTATATCTCATTTAAGTAACAATACAGATATTTCAGTAGATGATCTATTAATGGTCTATTCAGAGCACTTATTTTCAGTGCTTGTTAAAACACATCCAGATCTGGTCAAGCATTATAAAGACCCTATGGATCTTTTAGCTTCTATTGAAAATCACATTCATGTAGAGGTTCAGAAGATTTATCCTGAAGCACAATTGCCAACATTTGAACTTGAAGAACGTACCGAAGAAAAAATGGTTATGGTCTATAAATCGGAAAGAGCCTTATATATGTTAGGTAAAGGCTTAATGCTAGAAACATTTAAACTATTTGATGTTCCTGTAACCATAGATTATGAAAAATTAAATGATAAAGGTACCGAGGTGCGATTTATTGTAAATAAACAATGAATAAGGAAGAGGTAGATATCTTAAAACGTGCTTTAGCACGTGAAAAAGCTGCGCGAAAAGCTGCGGAGAAAATTCTCGAGGAGAAGTCTGCCGAACTCTATGATCTTACCCAAGAGCTTCAATCTTCAAATGAACAATTAGAGAAATTAGTTAAAGAGAAAACATCAGAACTGCGTGGTGTTTTCGAGAATATTATTGATGCTTATGTGGTCATCGATCTCTGGGGAAATGTGCTGAAGATGAATGATTCCGCTGTTTCTCTTTTAGGTTATAATAACGAAATACAAGACTTTAATCTTCTAGAGTTAGCAGATGTTTCAGAGGCCGAACATATAATGAATGGATTTCATAGTATTAAATATGAGGGCTCTATAACCGATTTCCAAGTTAAGATCAACACTAAAAATAGAGGTCAGAGATTGGTTCATATCAATGCTAGTCTCATTATTGACGAAGAAAATAATCCTATAGCGGCACAGGGCATCGTTAGAGATATTACGCAGGAGAAAGCTGCTGAAAAACAGCTTATAGAGTCTGAGAATAGACTGGCGACATTGATTCAGAATCTTGATAGTGGTGTCTTATTGGAAGATGAGAATCGAACCATTGCTTTGACTAATAAAAAGTTTTGTGAGCTGTTCAAGATTCCGTTAAACCCAGAGGAGTTGATTGGTCAAGATTGCACGAATTCAGCAGAAGATAGTAAGGTGCTTTTTGAAGAACCTGAAGCATTTGTGGATCGCATTAATTCTATAATTGAAAAACGTGAGCTAGTATTAGGTGACGAATTGGTTATGGTTAATGGAACCGTGTTAGAGCGTGATTATATTCCAATTTTTGAAGACTCCACATACAAAGGGCATTTGTGGAAGTACAAAGATATTACCCTTAGGCAAAAATATAGACAGAGTATTGAAGCAGAACGCGAAAAATATAGTAATATCATTGCTAATATGAACCTTGGATTGATCGAAGTTAGTGTTGATGATGAAATACTGATGGCTAATAATAGTTTTTTAGAGATGTCAGGTTACTCGGAAGATGAGCTAATTGGTCAAATCGCTCATAATACCTTCGCTACCGATGATTCAAAAAAGAGAATTGTAAATGAAAATTTAGATCGTAAAAAAGGTTTGTCAAACTCTTATGAAATCGAAGTGTATAGAAAAGATGGTGTATTGAGAAATTGGTTGATTAGTGGTGCACCTAATTACAGCTTAAACGGAGAAGTTGTTGGATCAATAGGAATTCATTTAGATATTACAAATCTTAAAAACCTTCAGCGTCAAAAAGAAACGCTATTAAAAGAGTTAGAAAAGTCTAATGATGAACTTCAGGAATATGCGCATATTGTTTCTCATGATTTGAAATCTCCGCTAAGGAGCATCAATGCATTGGTTAGTTGGATCAAAGAGGATAATAATGGGAAATTGGATAAGTTAAGCTTACAGAATTTTGACCATATCGAAACGACCTTGGAAAAGATGGAATTATTGATTTCAGATGTTTTGGAATATTCTAGTATTGGTTCGAACGTCACCGCAAAGAACGATATTGATTTGAATGAACTAGTAGAAGATCTTAAACGAATTCTATTCGTACCTGATCATATCAGTATTAATATTTTGAATCCATTACCTGTTATAAAAGGAGAAAAAACAAAATTACAGCAATTGTTTCAGAATTTGATTAGTAATGCTATTAAGTTTAATGATAAAGCACATGGTATAATTGAAATAGATGTAAAAGAGAAATCTTCATATTATCAATTTTCTATCAGTGATAATGGCGTAGGAATTGATAAACAGTATCATGACAAGATTTTCAAAATTTTCCATGCTCTGAATAAAAGTAAAGATTCTACCGGTATTGGATTATCTATTGTAAAGAAAATTATTGACCTCTATAAGGGTGAGATTTGGATCGAATCAGAAGAAGGTCTGGGAACCACATTTCACTTTACACTGAAAAAGTAACTATGGAAAAGCCAAATTTATTTTATATACAAAACATGTTAGGAGGTGATACAGGATTTGAGCAAAAACTTATTAATATCATAAAGGCCGAATTTCCAGAAGAGCAGCAGACGTATCAGAATTGTATCTCGAGTAAAGATTATAAGGCAACATCTGAAATCGTACATAAACTTAAACATAAAATTAGTATTTTAGGGCTAGAGAAAAGTTATCAGGTTGCCGCTGCATATGAATTGAAACTTCTTGATGGTCAATTAGATTTAAAAGAGGAGTTCGAATTAATTTTAGCAACCATAACTAATTATTTGCAAGAGATATAATTAGCCTATGAATTATATAATTATTGATGATGAAGCTACAGCTCGAGCCATCATCTCACAACTATGCTCCAATATCGAAGACCTCAATGTGATTGAGGAATTCCCTAACGCAATCCAAGCCATTAAATATTTAAACCAAAACGAAGTAGATCTGATCTTTTTGGATATACATATGCCGGATTTTACGGGCTTTGATTTCATTGAAACGATAAAGAATCCACCGCGAATTATTCTCACGACTTCAGATTCTAATTTTGCGATCCAGGCATTTGAATACGATTGTATAGTAGATTATCTAGTAAAACCAATTACTCAGGAACGTTTTAATAAGGCCATTCAAAAGGCTAAATCGCAACAGGTTCAAAGCGCTCCATATCAGTCAGCTGAACCCGTAGAAACGACCTCGGGAAATGATCTTTATGTCAATATTGATCGACGTTTGATCAAAATAGATATTCCTAGTATCTATTTGGTTGAGGCTAAAGGTGACTACATCTATGTCAAGGCCGAAAATCAAAACTATACGGTTCACTCAACATTAAAGAAGATCGAAGATAAACTCCCAAATGATCTCTTCTTAAAAGTGCATCGTTCTTACATTATCAACGTTAGTAAGATTATTGATATTGAGGATAATAGCGTTCTCATAAAAAAAGATGTAATTCCTGTAAGTCGCTCCAATAGACCTGAGTTAATGAAGCGATTAAACCTCTTATAACTTATCCAAAAGACGCGTCAATTCGTCTACACCTATTGTCCATCCATCGAAATATAAGGCATTAAAAACTTAATGACCCATAGGTTTGTACTGAATTTAAACCAAAACTTATATTTTATGAAAGTAGCAATAGTTGGAAGCGGATATGTAGGATTAGTTACAGGCGCTTGTTTTTCTGAAGTGGGAATTGACGTTGTATGCGTCGATGTAGATAAGGAGAAGATTCAAAATTTGAATAACGGGATCATTCCTATTTACGAACCGGGTTTAGAAGAAATGATCACTAGAAATATGGCCAAGAAACGATTAAGCTTTTCTACCAGTTTAGCCGATGCCATTGTCGATTCTGAAGTTGTATTTATTAGTGTTGGTACGCCACCTGATGAAGATGGTAGTGCTGATCTAAAGCACGTTATTGCAGTTGCAAGAGAATGTGGTAAACATATGGATGACTACAAATTGATTGTTACCAAAAGTACGGTTCCTGTAGGCACGTCGTTAAAGGTTAAAAATGCAATAAAAGAAGAATTATCAAAGCGTAAAGCAGCAGTGGAGTTTGATGTAGCTTCAAACCCAGAGTTCTTAAAAGAAGGCGCCGCAATTGAAGACTTTTTAAAACCAGATCGTATTGTGATTGGAACAGAAAGTTCAAGATCAGAGAAGCTCTTGAATAAATTATACAAACCATTTACATTAAACGGTCATCCTATCATATTTATGGATATTGTATCAGCTGAAATGACTAAGTACGCTGCAAATTCGATGCTAGCTACTAAGATTAGTTTTATCAATGATATTGCAAATCTTTGTGAGATCGTTGGTGCAGATATCAATAACGTGAGGAGAGGTATTGGATCTGATACGCGAATAGGTAAGAAATTCATCTATCCTGGAATTGGATATGGAGGATCTTGTTTCCCTAAAGATGTTAAAGCTTTAATTAAAACGGCAAGTGAAAATCAATATGAGCTAAAAGTACTCAAAGCTGTCGAAGCCGTTAATAATGCTCAAAAATCAAAATTATTCGAAAAGATCTTTGCACATTTTGATGGGGATTTAAAAGATAAAACTGTAGCGGTTTGGGGACTTTCATTTAAGCCACAAACCGATGATATGCGCGAAGCACCATCACTAGAAATTGTAAAGAGATTATTAGACGCAGGAGCTAATGTGAAAGCCTATGATCCTGTAGCGTTAGAGGAAGCAAAATGTCATTTTGGTGATACTATAGGCTATTGTACAGATCAGTATGAATCTTTAATAGATGCTGATTGTTTAGCTGTATTGACAGAATGGTCTGAATTTAGAGTACCAAACTTTAAGATTATGAAACGTTTGATGAATGCCTCGGTAGTATTTGATGGACGTAACATTTATGACAAAGAAGAAATGGAAGCCGCAGACTATACATACTATTGTATCGGTGTAAGAACAGAAAAGAGACATAGATCCAACGAGTTACAATTGGTTGTGTAATCATTAACTAATCCAAAATTATTTAATGCCATGATCAAGAAGAGAGTACTTGTCACTGGAGGTGCAGGTTTTGTTGGATCACATCTTTGTGAAAGACTATTAGAGGAAGATAATGAAGTGTATTGTATGGATAACTTCTTTACAGGTCAGAAGCGTAATGTTCTTCATCTACTGAACAACCCATATTTTGAACTTATTAGACATGACGTCATAAATCCATTTATGATCGAAGTTGATGAGATATATAATTTGGCTTGTCCGGCTTCTCCAGTTCATTATCAGTATAATCCTATAAAAACCATAAAGACCTCTGTAATGGGCGCCATTAACATGTTAGGCTTAGCCAAAAGAGTAAATGCCAAGATTCTTCAGGCTTCAACAAGTGAAGTGTATGGTAATCCAATGGTACATCCGCAACCAGAATCTTATTGGGGAAATGTAAATCCGATTGGAGAGCGTTCCTGCTATGATGAAGGAAAGCGTGCCGCAGAAACTTTATTCAGGGATTATCGCCATCAAAATAATGTTCATACTAAGATTGTTAGAATTTTCAATACTTATGGGCCTCGAATGCATCCAAATGATGGGAGAGTAGTGTCGAACTTTATCGTTCAAGCCATACAAAATAAGGACATTACAGTTTACGGTAAAGGAGAACAAACAAGAAGCTTTCAATATGTAGATGACCTTATAGAGGGTATGGTGAGGGCTATGAATACGGATCAATCTTTTACAGGTCCTGTTAACATTGGTAACCCAGATGAATTTAGGATCATTGAATTAGCGGAAAAGGTTATAAAATTGACGAATTCTAAATCAAAAATTGTCTATCAACCTTTGCCTTCTGATGATCCTATGATGAGAAGGCCAGACATTGAGTTTGCCAAACGTGAATTAGGTTGGGAGCCAAAAATTAAACTAGATGAAGGGTTGGATAAAACCATTTTCTTCTTTAAAGAGTTGATTAAGTAATAAAATTAAAAATCATGAAAAAAAAGATACTTGTAATAGACGATGAGGTAACAATGACAACCTTGCTTCAGTTTTTTCTAGGTGAAACCTATAGTATTCATGCTGTGAGCTCAGGTAAAGAGGCAATAACATGGCTAAATAGTAATATACCAGATCTGATTATTAGTGATATTCAAATGCCAGAAATGAACGGATTTGATTTTTTAAAAGCATTACGTTTGATAGGTTATACAAAGCATACACCGGTGATTATGCTTTCCGGGAAATCAGAGAGTAAAGAGCGTGTAAAGTGTTATCAGCTAGGTGCTCAAGATTATTTGACTAAGCCGTTTAATCCTCAAGAATTGGAAGAATTAGTTAAAAAGAATCTATTTCCAATTCATTATGCCAGTGCCTGGTAGTTGCAGTGAGTATTAAACAAAACTTAATTAAGATGAACATTTTATACATAGGAAAGGAATTATACTTCACCGAGGAATTTCTTGAAAATAGTAGTATTGAGCTTATCCATAAGAATAGTGCCTTAGAAGCATTAAAATTATTAAGATCGAAGATTTCTGTGGATGCTATTATTGCACACTATGATTTGTCAGGAAATGATGGTTTATTCTTTTATGAAGAATTAAAACATGAATTTAATAGTATTGAAGCTCCTTGTCTTTTATTATTTGATGAATTTAATGTAGAAGCCTTTAAACGAGCCTTCGAATTAGGGGTGGATGATTGTTTTGTGATACCATCCACTGATCAAACTAAATTGATTGAACGTATTAAATATTTATATGAGTCGATTCATGATAAAGAATCCATAGGATCTATTCAAAAGGATCGCGTAAATTATAAGATTCCTTTATCAAAACGAATTTTTGATATTGTAACAGCCTCAATGGCCTTAATTATACTGTCCCCCATTCTAATTTTAACGATGTTGGCAATTAGACTAGAGTCCAAAGGAAAGGTTTATTATATAGCCAAA
This sequence comes from Psychroserpens sp., assembly GCA_017643165.1. Classification (GTDB taxonomy): domain Bacteria; phylum Bacteroidota; class Bacteroidia; order Flavobacteriales; family Flavobacteriaceae; genus Psychroserpens. The sequence continues at coordinate 544,645 of JAEPNY010000001.1, forward strand.
CGAGTAGGCCGTAAAACCTTTGATTTTTATAAGTTAAGATCTATGAGAAATGGAGCAGATAAACTTTTAAAAGAATTAGCAGAAACGAAAAATCAATATAATAATAATGAGGAGGTCTCTTCATCTATAGAAATGACTGTTAAGTGTCCACGCTGCAGTGCATTACCAATCGGAGAATACTGTTCACCACTCAATTATGAAGGTATTGAAAAGATATGCGATTATATGTATCATGAACAACGGCGTTCAATTCAAAACTACAGTTCGAGTTTTATAAAAATTGTTGATGATCCTCGAATCACACGAATAGGGAAGTTTATTAGAAATACAAGTATTGATGAATTACCGCAATTGATCAATGTCATTAAAGGGGATATGTCTTTGGTTGGAAATCGTCCATTACCTGTATACGAGGCTGAATTATTAACTCAAGATCAGATGTCAAAACGATTTTTGGCGCCAGCTGGAATTACAGGCTTATGGCAAGTAGAATTGAGAGGTAAGGGCGGGGATTTGTCTGAAGAGGACCGAATGAATCTGGACAATGCTTATGCCGATCATTTTATTGGAAATAACTATTCCTTCTGGTTTGATTTAAAACTGTTGCTAAGAACTGTTCCCGCATTATTTCAGAAAAGTACAGTATAGTAGTTTATTGCCCTATTTTAGATGTCCCTCGTCACCTGCGAATTCACCTTTTTAGAATTCGCAGTTGTTTTATTTATAAGTATGTCAAGTCCATATAATACTTGGTCATTTGGAATCTTCTATTCGTCTACACTTACTGTTCATCCATCGAAATATAATAGAATCCTCACTATTCTGAGGGTATGTTTGTACTGTATTTAAAGTGTAAATAGAATAAGGAAAACCAAATAAAATGAAAAAGTTATCCAAATTTATAATGGCATTGATTTTTTTATGCTTAACCTATTTTGACGGTTATTCTCAAGACAGTCCTTTGGTTGAGCAAGAGCCAGAATCTTATAAGCTGCTCATTCCAGAATTAGGCGTATTAATTGATTCGGCATTGGCTAATAATGGGATGCTAAATTATAGAATTGATGAAATCGAAGTTAAAAAAGCGAACCTAAAAGCAAAGCGTCGTAATTGGACTCGAAATTTCGGAATTCAAGCAGATACAAGATACGGCACTTTTGATAATTTTTCGAATAACGTAAGTGGGCCTAATACCGTCACTTTAGCGAGTACTACTACACAATTTAATTATGGCGTTGGTCTGTATTTAAAGATTCCAGTTTTTGATGTTTTTAATCGCAGATCTGAAATAAAACAGGCTAAGACTGAAATATCTCAAGCCAAGAATTTGGTAAAATTTCAGGCAGATGAGATAAGAGAGACTGTGATTAGGCAATATGAGGATCTACTTTTAAGACAGAATTTATTTGAGATACAGGCCATTAATTTAGGAGATGCGAAAGCTAATAAAGCAATGGCAGAGAAAGAATTTAGAAATGGGATAATTCCTGTTTATGAATATGTGAGAATTTTGGATATCACTTCTGGGATTGCTAGAGAATATGAAAAGGCGAAATCAGAACTGATGTTATCAAAAAAGTTATTAGAGAACTTAACGGGTATGGTCATAAACTAAATTTCAAAGATTAGAGACATGAAACCTATAGATTTTATAAGATTAGTGCTAAAACATAAAGTCGTGTTAACTACGATTCCACTGATTTTTGGAATATTAGCAATTGTGCTTACTAGTAATCCCAAGCGTAGTTATTATTCACAAACAATTCTTTACACAGGAATTGCTTCGGGATCATCTATCGAAATGGATAAGTCATTCAATTATCTGGCGACAAATAATGCATTTGATAACCTATTAAATATTATCAAATCAAGAGAGACTCAGGAGGAAGTGGCTATTCGACTTTTAAGTCAGCATTTACTGCTGGATAAACACGATCTTTCCCTTATTTCGGCAGAATCATATGAAAGATTAATGGAAATTTTACCAGATGAAATAAAGACATTGAGATCGCAGTTGGGTTCAGATAAAGAGAGTTATGAAGTCCTGGTGGCCGAGCTAACCGATTTAATGGCGCAAGACAATTCGAATTTCGTTTATGCAATACTCAATTTTGATCATCCTTATTACTCATTAGAAGCAATTTCAAAAGTAAAAGCCGAACGAATATCTTCTAGTGATCTTGTAAAACTGAGTTATGAAATCGATGATCCAGGAATTTGTCAACAGACTCTGTCGATATACAATGAAGTTTGTATCAAGAAGTATAAAGTTTTGAAAGAAAATGGTTCCGATGCTGTGGTGAAATACTTTGAAACGCAACTAAAGTTATCAGAGACTAAATTAAAAGCAATTGAACAAAAACTTCTAAGGTTCAATCAACAAAATAACATTATAAACTATTATGAACAAAGTAAAGCTGTAGCTATTGTCAAGGAGGACATGGAAGTGGAATACAAGAAAAAAATGGCTCAGTTAGCCGGTTCTGAAGCTTCAGCAAAAAGACTGGAAGAAAAACTAGAAATTCAGGAATTAATTCAAGACAAGAATAATACGATCATTGAAAGTAAAAAAAGACTCGGTGAGTTGAATTATAAAATTGGAATGTATGAGGCCAAAGCCAGCGTTTCAAAAGAGGCTGCAGAAAATGTTAGAACACTAAAGCAAGAAGCTGAAGATTTGCAACAAGAAATTAAGTCAAATGTGGATGAATTATACACTTTTCAGAACTCTGTAGATGGTGTTCCAATTCAAAAAGTATTGCCTGACTGGGTAGATAAAGAGGTGGAAACCGAAGATCTCAAGGCAAAACTTGAGGTTATGGATGAACATAACAAAGCTATCGAAAAGCAGTTTGCGAAATACGCCCCAGCGGGTGCCAATTTAAAACGCATTGAAAGAGAGATTGAAGTAGCTGAGCAAGAATATTTAGAGATCCTACATGGATTAAATCTTGCGAAATTGAAATTCCAAGATACTCAGCTTTCAAGTAATTTAAGAGCTGTTGATCCACCATATTTCCCATTAAATCCTATTCCTTCTAAACGTAAATTCATAATTGCAGCTATTATACTATTTACTGGGCTTGTCGTAATAGGGATACTTTTATTCATGGAGTATTTTGATGATACATTAAAGAACGATAAAGTGGCTGCCGAAAAGTTAGGCTTCCCTGCTTTGGGAATGTTATCTAAAGTCTTTAAATCCCATGATCAGAAAGGTCTTATAAGAATCCAAAATAGATTAATGGATTTTGTGATGCAGCGTTTTCATAAGTCATTAGATTATCATGGAACACAAAAAAGAACCAAGATTATAACAGTTTTAAGTACAAGAGGAAAAGAAGGCAAAACAACGGTAGCGAAAAACATCGCAAAAGAACTGATTTCTTCTGGGAAGTCTGTCTTGGTTTTGAATCATTCAGAATATATGCCACTTCAGACTAAATCGTCAAAATCTGCTTGGATGCATCGCTTATTTGGTTATGAAGATCCACGAATCGATTATTCACACCCTTTTTTAGAATCGATCGACGACAGCTTGAACGCATCAGAATATCAATTATATAATGTAGATAATAGTTTAAGATCTGTCGATAATTATTCAGATCTAAACTTCAAAAGTAGTCTTGTTAATATGAATGATCTTGACTACGTCATTATTGAGTTACCTAATTTGCTAGAGTCGAATTATCCTTCAAAATTACTTACAAAATCTGATTTGGCTCTATTGGTATGCAGATCAAATCGACTGTGGTCCAAGGCTGATGAAAATGTATTAAATACGATCAAGGAACATTTAGGCGCAAAATTACAATTCATAGTGAATGGCGTAGATCTTAAAGAAGTTGAAAGTGTTTTAGGAGAACTGCCAAAGAATCGAACTACATTCAGAAGACGTGTAAAGAATATACTGAGATTTCAATTTTATACAAATCAACATATATAAATAGAATGCTTCGGCTTTTTTCTAAAATAATCAAAGAAGATAATTTTTTATCACTATCAGGTAATTTAGTGATTGCGGTTCTTGGGTTTGGTGGTTTTGGGCTCTTAGCGAGGACCTTGGATCCTGAAGATTTTGCAGCTTGGGTATTGTTTATTTCCTGCGGATCTTTGATCGAGATGTTGAGGTATGGAATAACTAACAACGCTTTAGTTAGATTCTTATCTGGAGCTTCCAAAACTAAAAAAGATCAGTACATTGGCTCAAATATGCTCATTAGCCTAATAGCAACGATGTGTATTTCTGCAATGCTAATCACGCTTAAAATAGGCTTTAGTAATGTGATAGAGGGTTCTTCTTATGAATTATTTTTTGATTGGTATCCAGTTCTTGCTTTTTTGAATCTTCCATTAAATAATGCACTTGTAGTACAACAGGCGTATATGAACTACGGAAGGATTTTAGTGGTTAAAGTATTAAATAGCGGATTGTTCTTTTGTGCCGTTCTAATGAACTTTGTTGTTTTCGATCTTTCTATAGATCAGCTAATTTACATTTACCTAGGGATTAATTCCCTGGTTTCAATTATCTGTATCACAAAATCATGGGATGGATTAAAACTGATTACAAAATCAACCAAAACTACAATTAAGACATTATTGAATTTTGGTAAATACAGTACGTTTACACTGATTGGAACTAACTTGTTACGTAATGCCGATATCTGGATTATTAGTATCAGTCCGTTTGGAAGTGCTGCCGTAGCATTGTTCAGTATCCCTTTAAAGTTGACCGAAATACAACAAATTCCATTACGAAGTTTCGCCGCTACGGCATTCCCAAAAATGTCAAAAGCAAGTATGGAGGGTAGAACCAAAGATGTTCGCAAATACTTTAACACCTATGCAGGAGCATTGACATATTTATTTATTGGGATGTCATTAGTAACATTCCTGTTCGCAGAAGAATTCGTAATCTTAGTATCAGGTTACCAATATTTAGATCATCAATTGGCCGATGTTAGTATAACGGTTTTGGTTAAGATCTTATCCATTTACGGACTTCTACTTCCAATAGATAGAATGACAGGAATAGGATTAGACAGTGTTAATCGACCAAAGATCAATGCTTTTAAAGTATGTGTTATGTTAATTACTAACCTAATAGGAGATCTTACAGCTGTATTTGTTTTCGAATCTCTCGAACTTGTAGCGATTTCAACAATTATATTTACTTCCATGGGAATAGTATTAGGAAGTTATTTTCTGAATAAGGAATTTGAGGTCTCTCCAAGAGCCATATTTAAAGAAGGGAATAGCTTTTATAGATCGATTTGGTTTCAATATCGTCAGCTTACTAAACGTATTGGTACATTTTAGTCATAGATGAACATGAATTTCTAAACATCTATATGACTTAAACATAATCATCAATCTATTCGTCTACACTTAACGTTCATCCGTCGAATTCCCCCATCATTCTTACTAACATCATTCTATGTTTGTAATGTGAAATGACCGTAATAAATGGGTTAGTTTCAATGACGAATGAACGAATTAAAAAAACATATTAATCCTTTTGAATCGACCGCTGGAGCAATGAGTTTTTTAAAACCAAAAGTCATGATTTTGGTTTTGGCCATAATTAGCGTTTTAGTTTTTATAATAGCGAAGACTGAAATACTTGGTTTGGCAACAATAGTGGGTTTAATGATTGCTTTGGCGGTAGTTTCAAAGATTTTTAATAAGCCTAAATCAGGTATTTATCTGCTGATTGTTATGGGCTTTTTCGTAACAGGAGCCTCCAGATATATTCAAGCGCCTTGGGGATTAACAATTGACGCTATGCTTGTGTTGATTTATATAGCCTTATTCTTCAAAGGGTTTGCTGTTAAACAACCATGGAATAAAGCAAAGTCAAATTTAACGTTGTTAGCAAGCATATGGATGGGCTATGTTTTTTTACAATTAGCAAATCCTGAAGTATTAAGTAGAGAGGCTTGGTTTTACGCTATGCGAGGTGTAGGATTATACCAGTTTATAGCAATACCCTTGTTGTTCATGTTATTCAACAAACAAAAGGACCTCAATACATTTTTTGTTATATGGGGAGTACTTTCAATTTTAGGGACGTTAAAAGGGTTCCAACAATTTTATTTTGGAGTTGATCCTTTTGAACAGCGTTGGTTGGATCAAGGAGGTGCAGAAACGCACATGCTCTTTGGCAAGTTACGCATATTCTCTTTTTACTCAGATGCTGGGCAATTTGGAGCTTCTCAAGCACATTCAGGTGTTGTATTTGGCATCTTGACTTTATTTAAAAAGTCGAATATTCGATTAAAAACATTTTTCGCTTGCGTTGCTTTGGCAGGTTTTCTAGGTATGCTCATTTCTGGAACTAGAGGGGCAATAGCCGTTCCAGCTGTGGGCGGACTGATGTTCCTTATACTCCGTAAAAATATCAAAGTATTGATTCTTGGTGTACTCTTCGGACTGGGGGTTTATGTATTTTTTGCACATACTACAATTGGACAAGGGAATGCAGAGATTAGACGAATGCGTACAGCATTTGACCCTAACGAGGCCTCTTTACAGGTTCGATTAACTAATCAAAGAAAATTGAAAGGTTATCTGTCAAGTCGGCCATTTGGAGGTGGTGTTGGAGCTACAGGTAACTGGGGACAGCGATTTACACCGCATAGCTTTTTGGCAAATACTGCTACCGATAGCTGGTATGTGATGATTTGGGCAGATACTGGAATAATTGGATTGATCTATTATTTGTTTATGATCTTCTTCATCTTAATCACAGGGGCTTATAATGTGATGACCAAGTTAACCAACACTGAATTGAAAGTTCAGATTACAGCATTAACCTGCGGAATGGCAGGTATTATGTTGGCCTCCTATGGAAACGGGGTTTTCGGGCAAATGCCGACGGGCATATTAATGTATGTAACGATGGTTTTCATGTTTATATCACCAAAACTAAATCAAACTATAACTGATAACCTAATAAATAAGAAATTATGAATTATAGAAGTATAAAAGATTTAAACGAAACTATATTAAGGGAACTGCATGTTATCCCAAGAGATATCGATCTTATTGTCGGTGTACCTCGAAGTGGAATGATGCCAGCGAATTTAATGGCATTATACCTTAATCTTCCATATACAGATATTCATTCATTCATAAATGGCTATATCTACAAATCGGGAGCACGACGACAGTTTTTTGATAATTCAGAATACAAAAAGATCCTAGTAGTTGATGACAGTATAGCATCAGGTTCAGCTCTTATAGAATGTAAACAAAGTTTAGAACATTTGGATGGGAAATATGACTTCAAATACTGTGTGGTCTATACTACTCCTGAAAAAGAGAACTTAGCAGATTACGCGTTGGAGATTGTCTCAACACCACGCTATTTTCAATGGAACGTATTTAACCACACAACCTTAGAGAAAGCTTGCTTTGATATTGATGGCGTGCTTTGTGTGGATCCAACAGAAACCCAAAATGATGATGGTCCACAATACATCTCTTTTCTACTGAATGCCGCGCCACTTTACATACCTGGTAGTAAAATAGGAACATTAGTAACCTCGCGATTAGAGAAATATCGAGAAGAAACGGAAACATGGTTAAAAAATAATGGAGTGCGTTATGACAAATTGGTTATGCTTAATCTGCCTGATATGAAAGCAAGACAAAAAGCAAATTGTCACGGGTCTCATAAAGCAAAAGAGTATAAATCCGGCAAATACAATCTCTTTGTGGAGAGTGATCTAAAACAAGCAATAGAGATTAATAAACTCACTAAAAAACCAGTCTATTGTACGCAAAATTTTGAGATGATCTATGATGCTGAATCGATATCATACAACATAAAAAGTGGTAAATACCTTCCATTTTTACGTCGATATGCGCTGCACCTTAGAAGTTATCTAAAGGATTTGAAATCAAAATCTCAATTATTAAGGAAAGTACTTTCAGCGTAATTGATCAAATAAATTATCTCCAAATAAAAGTTATAAAATGGTACTACTACAAAACATATTTAAAGGCATAGAAATTGCTCTAGCTCTATACTTTGGGATGTCATGCATTTACGTATTTATATTCTCGGTTGCTGGGCACTTTTACAAGCGACGAGATAATGATACCGAAGAAGAGTTAGGAAAGTTTGCTGTCCTAATTCCAGCTTATAAAGAAGATGAAGTTATCGTCGAAGTTGCAAAATCAGCATTACTTCAACAGTATCCTCCGAGTTATTTTGATGTAGTGGTTATAGCCGATTCTTTGAAAAAACAGACTTTAAATAATCTTAATCGATTACAGATAAAAGTTATCGAAGTTCTATTTGAAAACAGTACTAAATCGAAGGCCTTAAACGCAGCTTTAGATCAATTAGATCAATCATATGATTATGCCCTTGTCTTGGATGCTGATAATATAATGGAACCTGAGTTCTTAGCTAAAATCAACAAGTCATTTAGAATGGGCTATCAAATTGTACAAGGTCATAGAAAAGCAAAAAACTTAAACACACCTTTTGCCATCTTAGACGCAGCTAGTGAAGCGATTAATAATCATATCTTCAGAAGAGGTCATAGAGCCTTAGGATTGTCCTCTGGGCTTATTGGTTCTGGAATGGCATTCGACTATAAGCTCTTCAAATCGATAATGAAGCAAATTAAAGCTGTTGGAGGTTTTGATAAAGAACTTGAATTTGAGTTAGCTCAACGTAATTTAGAAATCGAGTATTTGCAAGATGCTTATGTTTTAGACGAAAAAATTCAGAGACCTGCAGAATTCTCTAACCAAAGAAGACGATGGTTAGCTACACAATTCGTATACCTCAAGCGAAATTTCATTAAAGGTTTCAATGAACTCTTGGTTAACAAGAATATAAACTTCTTTGACAAGGTTTGGCAATTGATCATTCCTCCAAGGGTTATACTACTTGGTGTAACGGTTGTTCTTACATTAATATATGTCTTCTTGAATTTTGTGGTAAAAATTTCTACTCAAGTTCCTGAATATGTTTGGATATCTAATTTAATAATTCTCGTTTCTACCTTCATTTTAGCACTTCCTAGGAGTTTTTATAGACTGAATACACTAATGGCGATGTTTTCACTTCCTACAGCATTCTTTAGAATGTTCATGCTATTATTTAAGCTAAAAGGAGCAAATAGAAGGTTCATTCACACTGCACATTCTGCTATTAATAATTAAGATCATGAGAATAGGAATCGAGGCACAGCGATTATTTCGTCCGCATAAGCATGGAATGGATAGGGTAGCTCTTGAATTGATCAAGAATCTTCAAAAGTTAGACACGCTAAATGAATATTTTATTTTCGTGAAACCAGATCAAGATAATCAGATCATTAAGGAGACCAGCAATTTCAAAATTGTCGAAATTCCTGGAGGGTCTTATCCTATATGGGAACAGTTCAAACTTCCTAGAGTTGCACAAAAATACAAGTGTGATATTTTGCATTGTACAAGTAACACGGCACCTATGTATCAAAGCATCCCGTTGGTTACAACTTTACACGATGTAATATTCAGCGAGACCAGTATGATCAAGCAGATTCTTAGTAGTGCCTCTTGGTACCAGAAACTTGGGAATATTTATAGAAGATTAATTGTGAATCGCGTGATTAAGCGAAGTGCACAGTTGATTACGGTATCAAATTTTGAAAAGCAAAATATAAAAGATCGTTATAGAATAAGTACGGATAAAATAGAGACTGTTTACAACGGGGTGAATTCTGATTTTTCAGCCAAAATTGACAGCATAAAACAAGAGCGCGTTGTTAAAAAGTATAAGCTACCAGAACTGTTTCTTCTGCATATTGGAAATACTGACCCTAGAAAGAATACGAGTAGAGTTCTTGAAGCCTTTAACGAATTTATTGACTGCAGTTCAGAATCATATAAACTAGTACTTGTTGGTTTGAACGAGGACAAGTTAGACGCTCTTCTTAATGATCTAGGTCTTACCAAATTAAAGCAACATATTGTTTTAACAGGTTATGTGTCAGATGAAGATTTACCAGTAATCTTCAGTATGGCTAAAGTATTCTTATTCCCATCACTACGCGAAGGATTCGGAATACCCATTATTGAGGCTATGGCTAGTGGTATACCTGTCATTACATCAAATACATCATCAATGCCTGAAGTTGCTGGAGAGGCTGCTTGTATCGTGGATCCTTATTGTAAAGATGATATTCTTCTAGGGATTACAAACATATTGACAAATGATCAACTTCGTCTGGAATTGGTAAAAAAAGGCTTAACACGTAGCAACGCATTCTCATGGATGAATTCTGCAACAAGCGTGTTGGAGTTATATCAACAACTATATGAAGTTAAAAACAAATAGAATTATGATAAAAGGAAGAGATATAATCATTGTTGGTATTCAACCGTGGGATATTCAAATTGGAAGTAATTGCAAGAATATAGCAGTAGAATTTTCGAAACATAATAGAGTATTGTATGTCAATCCTCCATTAGATCGCATAACTCGTTTGAAGTCGAGAAAAAGTGAAAGAATTCAAAAGCGAATTGCAGTTTCGAAAGGTCAAATTTCGGACCTTGAACAGTTAGACAAGAACTTATGGAATCTTTATCCAAAAACCATAATTGAATCTATAAACTGGATGAGTTCACCAACCTTATTCAATTTCTTAAACAGACGAAATTCCAAATTGTTTGCCTCGAATATCAAAAGTGCTGTTGATCGATTAGGGTTTAAAGATTATTTAATATTCAATGATAGCTCAATGTTCTTGGGATTACACCTTAAGGAGTTACTTCAACCAGAATTATATACCTATTACGTTCGAGATAATTTGATTCAGGTTCCTTATTGGGCTAAACATGGCGAGCGTCTTGAACCTAAAACAATTGCATCCGCAGACGTAGTTGTGAATAATTCAGAATACTATGTGGAATATAGCGAAAGATTTAATTCAAATAGCCATATGGTGGGACAAGGCTGTGACGTCTCAATGTTTAATGATCTGAATAATGACATTCCAATTGCAGATGAATACAATTCAATAAAATCTCCTGTAGTTGGTTATGTAGGCTCTTTAACAACGCTTCGTCTTGATATAGAGCTTCTAGAATATATCGCAGAACAACGACCAAAATGGAGTATTGTATTAGTTGGACCAGAAGACGAAGACTTCAAAAGATCTAAACTACACCAATTATCTAATGTTCTGTTTTTGGGCAATAAACCTATGAATGAATTGCCTTCATATATCAAAGGTTTTGATGTGGCAATAAATCCTCAAGTTATAAATGAAATTACTATAGGTAATTACCCAAGAAAGATCGATGAGTATCTCGCGATGGGGAAACCAATTGTTGCCACAAGAACAAAAGCAATGGAAATGTTCGATGATCACGTTTATCTAGGTGAATCCAAAGAAGACTATATAGCGCTTATCGAATTAGCATTAATACAACACACTAAAGCTAAAGCTGAAACTAATATCAAGTTTGCATGTACTCATACCTGGACAAATAGTGTAAAAGATATTTATAAAGCAATGGAAATAACATTAAATGAAACAACATGGAATTAGTAGCACACATAAAATCAAATAAACGATTAAAAAAGCTTGCACATTGGTCAATTTTGATACCTAATCAATCACGACCAAGATTATGGATCAAGTGGTTTGTTAATCCATTTGTTCACAAGAAGGGATTTAGATCCTGCATTCGTAAACGCACACGATTGGATGTAGTGCCATGGAATAAGTTCAACTTGGGAGAACAATCAACTATAGAAGATTTTTCTGCAGTTAATAACGGTGTTGGTGATGTACTCATTGGTGATCGAACGAGAATTGGTCTCAGCAATACGATTATCGGTCCAGTTAAGATTGGAAATGATGTGCGATTAGCTCAAAATGTCGTCCTCTCTGGATTGAATCACAATTATGCTGAAATTGATAGCCCTATTCATGAACAAGGGGTATCTACTAAACCAATCATTATTGAGGACGAATCTTGGATAGGTGCAAATGTTGTGATCGTTCCAGGTGTAACTGTGGGAAGGCATTCAATAGTAGCAGCAGGAAGCGTAGTTACTAAGAATATTCCGCCATTTTCTGTTGCAGCGGGGAATCCTGCTCGCATTTTAAAACAATACGATTTCGTAACAAAAACATGGCAAAAAAAATAAAAAGATGATTATGGAATTTTTAAAATTACTTTTTTGGATTTTACTAATAATAGTGTTCTACACTTACATCGGATATGGAATAATACTTTATGTACTTGTTAGAATTAAAAGGGCTTTTACCAATTCAAGGAATGATGTTGTCGAAATAACAGATTATCCCGAATTAACCTTATTAATTCCGGCTTTTAATGAGCGTGATTATGTCGAAAAGAAAATGAGAAATACAATGAATTTAGATTACCCGAAAGAAAAATTAAAGATTGTTTGGGTAACTGACGGTTCTACCGATGGCACAAATAAGTTACTAGAATCTTATGATAACATCAAATTGTTTCATAATGATGAAAGAAAGGGAAAGATCAATGCTATGAATCGAGTTATGCCATTTGTAAAATCTGAACTTGTTGTATTCACTGATGCGAATACGGAGTTAGGTAAGGATTCTTTAAAGCATATAGCGAGATGTTTTAGTGATCCAAAGGTTGGTTGTGTTTCTGGTGAAAAGAGAATCGTAAATCACAGTTCTGATGCTGCTGCGGGTGCCGGAGAGGGTTTATACTGGAGATATGAATCTACTTTAAAAAAGTGGGATGCAGAGTTGTATTCTGCTGTTGGAGCCGCAGGCGAATTGTTCGCTATAAGAACTGAACTTTATAATGAAGTAGAACAAGATACCATACTAGACGATTTTATTATTTCATTGCGAGTTGCTCAAAGAGGATATACTATCCAATATAATCCTGATGCTTATGCTATAGAAGCGGCATCTGAAAATGTAAGCGAAGAACTTAAGCGAAAAATTAGAATCTCTGCTGGAGGCATTCAATCAGTTTTAAGATTAAGATCACTTTTCAATATTTTCAAATATGGAATTCTGTCCTTTCAGTTCATTTCACATCGTGTGTTGAGATGGACATTAACGCCATTGTGTTTGTTGTTATTAATTCCAATTTCTGCAACTTTAGCAATTAATGAGGGAGTCTTAGAGCTGGGTCTTTACTCCAGTATGTTTTGGATTCAAATGATAATGTATTTAGCTGCTTTAACAGGTTGGTTGCTTGAACATAAATCCACTAGAATCAAAATGTTATTCGTGCCATATTATTTCTTTATAATGAACTTATCCGTCTTTCTTGGTTTTATGAGGATCATTAATAATAATCAATCTGTGAATTGGGAACGTGCTAAAAGAGCTAGTTAAGTATATACAATACATCAAATAAGATTTCTGGACTTATGAAAATTGGAATCATAATAGTGTTTAATACGATTGAAGAGGATAACTTCAAGAAGGAGCTGTTAAAGTATTTAAAAAAGGCTAAAGACATTGAATTTTGTTTGGTTAACAATGGTCAAAGTGAACATGTTCATGAGAGTTTGATTGATATTTCTGAACAACGAAAAAACGTTTGTGTTGTGAACATTAGAAAGAAGAAACTCGAAACTGCCGCTGTAAGAGCAGGTGCAAGATATATGTACAATAACTTTAATCTTAAACATTTGGGCTTTATTAGTAAGGTCTCAGGTCAGGAGTTATTGGATACGATTGAATATTTGATAATATATCAAAAAGAGATCATCATTATGAATACAAATGATCAAAATACGCGTCAGGTAAAGCAAACCTTCTTCCAAAGTATTTTTTCAGTATCAAAACAAATAAGTCAGCTTAATTTGAAATCTGCCATTTGAATTCATCTCTTGTAAATCCAATGTGAAACAGAGTCACTTAAAATTCAGATAATTTTTCTGATTTCAATTCGTCGACAGTAATCTGCAATCCATCGGCAGTGATCAACACACTATAGAAAAGTTTAAATATTGCTAAATGAGTAATCTAATTTTACTTGTTGAAATAGAGTGTATAGTTGAAATAACATAAATCAATTGTAATGAAGTTTATCAGACTCAACCTTGGAATCTTAACCTTATTAGTCGTATCTAATTGCGCTAAACCAGACTTAACTGACGCAAATTCATCCGACATAAATACTGATGTGATCAATATCCCTGGAGGATTTGATTACAGTACATACCGAACAGTAAAAGTACGAATTAACGACAATGCATCATATGTTCGTTATGATGTTTTCGCATACTCGTCAGAACCGTATTTAGTAGGTTCAGAAACGTTTGAAGATCAAAACGGGGATATGGTTACCGAAGCGACTTACCGAAATGATATACTAAATAAGCAGGTCTTTAGTGGAGTTCCAAAGAATGGAATTCTAGAGCAATCAATTAATCTACCAACGTATTATGATAAAATCTATATTCGTAGAAATGACAATCTTAATTATTCATCTTCGATAGAATCAATCGTAGATAATGAAGTAAATTATTTTCATGCGAACGGAACTGCCGATCGTTCTTCTGAGAATATTGTGGTTACTGACTATTTATATTGTGTTAATGGGTCAGGGGAGTTATTTCAGGTGGACCCATTATCAGGAGTTTTAACATATTTATCAGATATGCCTATGGGCAGTTGGACTTGTGCAATTGATCAAGAGAATAAGATGTTGTACTCCATTGGAAGGAGTAATCCTTATCCTTTAATGAAGTATTCGATAGAAAACAATTCATGGGAGATCATAGCAAATCTAGGTATAGGAGGTCCGAGATTGGATTTTAATACCGATGATAATCTACTCTATTTTTCTAAGAATAATAAGCTATACACTTTTGATCCCACAAATGGAGCTAATCTCAATATTTGGACGATCAATGGTTTACACAATACAAATGGAGGTGATCTAGCATTTGCAGAAGATGGTACTTTGTTTCTTTGTACATTTTCTGGTCTATACAGGTTGGAGATGAATGACAATAATGAATACGATAGCACTAGAATAAGTGCTGATAATTTACCATTTCAACCAACGTCAATGACTTTTGATTCTAATCAAGAACTTTGGTTAGCCAATAATGCAAGTAGTTCGGATCTTATCATCATGGACACCGTAACTGGTGGTTGGCAATATGAATATGGCATCAACGCCGAGAATAATACCAATTTTGGAAGAACGATAAATGATTTAACAACATTTAGAATCTTTTCAGAAGACACTCAAGAAATAGACTCTGATGGGGATGGTATATTAGATCGTGATGATTCTTATCCTGAGGATGCAGAAAAAGCTTTTGAAATCTTTACACCTAGTAAATACGGTACTGGAACAATTGCATTTGAGGATTTATGGCCGTCTGATGGAGACTATGATTTCAATGATATGGCGTTAAATTATCAGGCGATTGCAATTCTGAATTCTCAGAATTTGGTAGTTCAAGTTGATCTGGTATGTAATATCAAATCAAATTCTGCTGGTTACACTAATGGTGTCGGAATTGAAATAGAAGGCATATCGCCTAGTCAAATAGAAAGTGTAAATGGGACAACATATACGGAAAGTTATATTAGTTTAAATCCTAATGGAACAGAAGCTAATCAAGAAAACGCAGTGATTATCCTAACCGATAATCCAAATAATATGTTGAGCGAGACTACCGTATCGATTGTTTTCACTGAACCAATTACAACTGAAACTTTAGGTGTTGCACCATTTAATCCATTCATAATTGCTAATAAGATTAGAGCGAATGAAATTCATTTGCCATATCAGAATAAGACCTCGCTAGGTCAAAGTTATGTTCAGATCGAAGGTCAAAACTACGATCCTAACGGGAACTATATTTCAGACAATGGTTACCCTTGGGGCATCAGTATTATCCATGACTTTAAGGTTCCAAAAGAATCGATTCGTATCTATCATGCCTACAACTTTTTTAATAGTTGGGCAGAATCAGGAGGAACTGAATTCAAAGATTGGTATAAGGATAATCCTGGAAATCGAAATCAAAGCATGTTAAAAGATTAAATAATTTTTAAAGATAATTCGTTATGGCACTCAGAATAGAAGAAAAAAATGATGTGTTCTTTTTAGACGGCATCTTAAATAGTGACACTTCACAAGTATTCAAAAAGCACATGGATTTCATCATGGAGACTAATGGTTATGTTACTATTAACATTGATAAATTGAATGAAATTGATTTAAACGGTTTATCAGTTTTAAAGCAATTCTATAGGCAATCGAATAAAAACGCGAAAGATTTTTTCATTGTTGGATATGGTTGTAAAGAGATCTATGGTGAATTTAAATATGATCAGAGTGCTTAGTTATGAATGTAGAGGACAGTAGTTTTTTTGATTGAAGTTGGTGATGAGTTCCAGATCGATATTTACTTGACCTACTTTTTTATTCTATAGGATTACTTTTTCGAAAAAACCCAAAACCTAGTGGAATGACAAATACCAGGAATAGAAACTTTCCTGAAAGAAATCCGTAGATTGTAATTCCGGCAAGAACAGCATAAAGAATGATCTGGTGAGAACGCTTCATGCTGCAAATTTAAGCATCTATAATTTGTAAGATTTTTGATACGCAAGTTCTTAATAACCTGTAGTTTATCCTTAGTTTCTATCACATTATAAATAATAACCACTTATTTTTTCAATTCATCGATTAAATAAGCGTATTAAAATTATTTGTGTGATATTTAAAACATAATAATATTGATTAATAGTCCATTAGCAAATACAATGTATAACCTAAGTCATATTATTATGAACCTCGAAATCACACAGGCCAATAACTATTTTAAAGTTAAAGGTGCCTTAGACCGGAAAAACCTACACGTTTTTCAAAAAGAATTTAGAAACATCTTCGATAAAGTAAATGCGATTACTGTAAGTATTGAGCATTTAACGAGTATTGATCGTTTTGGAGTAAAAGCAATTGCTGAACTTCATAACGAGGCCTTAGTTAGAAATAAGCAATTATCGATTATAGGTCTTGGTCACGGAAACCTTTATAACCACTTTAAGTCTGAAGAAGCGGCTTAATTAGCAGGTCATATCAGCAATGATCTTCCATTGACCATCTATTTTTTTGAAGATGATTATAAATATACCATCAGCATCACCAACACTACGTGATAGATGGAACTCGCCCATTACCCAATAGGTGTTATCTTCTATTGGAGATATGTCGTTTATGACAAAATTAAGTGTGCCACTCTCAGCTGAGGTAGGATAATTTTTCTTATAATTTTCTAGTGTTTGCTCCCAACCAAGAGTAAGTCCGTTTGAACCATAGAATTTGAGTTGGTCACTTTTCCAGTACCCTTCCATGAATCCTTCAAGATCATGTTTGTTCCAGGCAATTTCTTGCGCTTCCATAACAAGACGAATACCAGCCTCGGCATCGTTCATGTCTGCTCGTTCATCCCATGATGGTTCTGATGTAGTAACGTCAGCTTTGATACTAATACAGCTTATACAAGACAGTATTAATAAACTTAAAAAAAAGTGCTTTTTCATTTTTGATCGCATGTTTGTCGATCTAAAAATACTAACAAATCTCTAAAGTGCGCTTTTCTGATTCTTAAAAAACGCATCTGCTTGTAGTTGCATTAACTCACGTGCTTTTTGTCGTTTATAATTATAGAGTTCGTCTTCTTCTGCAATATCATTATAAATCTTATTATTTAACGCAAGATCTGTTTTAAGTAGAATTTCGCGTTCGCTAACTTTTTGCTCTACCCATGTCTTGATTGCAGTTTCTGCATCCTCTAGTTTGAAATCATACTCGCCTTTTGGTGAAAGTAGCTTTGCTATTATAGGAGAAGTCTCGATGGCCAAGAATAATAGAAAAATAAATAACGATGGAAGAAAAGGTAATTCATTCAACGCATTTACACGTGCCATCAGTCCATCAAACCCATCAATAATTGGTTGAGAGGTATCGACTTGAGATTCATAATCCGATTGCAGTTGAGCGATTTGAGCTTCGGTTGCATCAATTTTAGCTTTATTATCGGCTTTTAATTGTTGTAATTCAGCTAGTGCAGCATCATGCTTTTCTCGTTTCTCTTCATAAACAGGACCTTTACCTAATAAACCAGTTCCTGCCGTACCTTCAGCCTCGGTGATATAAATGTCGTATAGGGCATTCACTTCGGCCTCCTTTGTTGCGACTTGATTTTGGAGTGTGGTAATGTTAGCTTCTAGAGCATCAATATTCGGAGTGTACTGCTCTGCTATTTGAACTTGATTGGCAAGTGTCAGTTCATTTTTTTGCTCAAGTAAAACCTGATCAATTTCTTTTTGAAATATCTTAAGTTCTAATGGTTTTGAAATAACAACGGCTATAATTACAGCTAGAATAATACGAGGTGTGGCTTGAACAACTTCATCTATAATGTTATTACGCTTCTTGATGGTAGAGACGATGAACCGGTCTAAATTGAAAATTAATAGTCCCCAAACAAAGCCAAATCCAATGGCTGTATATAAATTGTCAAAAACTGTATAAAGGGCATAACTACTAGCGATAAACGCCATGACAGCAGTAAAGAAAACGGTGGCGCCAACACCAGCATATTTATTTTGCTCGCCAATAGAGCATGTATCTAATATATCGGTATCTGCACCTGAGCAGATGATAAAAAATTTCTTGAGCATGATGGATTGTTTTTTGATTGATTGCTTATTAGAACGCAAAAAATGCTGCTTTGTTACATTTTTTAAGTAAAAAAAGCCTTTTAGTGCCATAAGCACTAAAAGGCAATGAATAGAATTTAAACATTTTGGGATTATTGTAAAAGGCTTCCAAAAGTTGCATTTAAACCCTTGAGTATTAATAATCTATAATATTTAATCTGAAATTATTTGTACTTGCGTAGTCTCCTTTGTTTGAGAAGGACGTTTACACATGGTTAGGTTAAGGGCTAAAATCACAAAGAACAATAATGACAGTGCGATTTTGAATTTAGGTTTGTCAGTAATACGCATCGTATGCTTAATTTAAGATTTGATGTTTAAAACTAACGATCTAAATCGCTCAAATTAATGGTACATCTACTGATTTATTAAACCGCGTAGTAATACGTGCTACTTTTCTTTAATTCCTTTTAATTTCTTTAATAACTGGAGCATCAGTTAAATAGACTTCTGGTGTGCGCGTATCTGATTTCTTAGTTTTGACAATTAAGCTTTGATTTTTATTGACGATGATAAGGGCTTCTTTAGAGGTAATTTGTTTTCCTTCGTAATAGAATTTAGCATTCGTTTTTGCCATGTCCTTGATGTAATCTGCAGGCTTTTGTGGCGGTGGTGGTGGCGGTAGCTCTTTAACTTCAATGTTTTTAGGTGATGGAGGAGGTGCTGGAACATCTTTCACTTCAATCACTTTTGGTTTTGGTGGCGGTGGAGGTGGTGGAATACCAGCCGAACGTTTCTTTTGATCAGCGGTCATATTATCATAAATACTCTGATAATACCGTTGTTCGCCTGATGAAATTATTTTGTATGTACCATCTGGATTTTTTAACCCTTTTATCCATTTATTATACTTATTAAATATGCCATCATTCACTTCCCCTTTATGCATTGCACGCGGTGGTGGTGGCGGTAATTTTGGAAGGGGGTGGGCGTTTTTTCTTTGTTTTGGAGACATAAGATCGTAGATGTACTTCATTCGCTTGTAATCTTTCATCTTTATAATACGCCTTCCTTCCGGTTGAGAATTATACGATTTAGCAAGTCGATTATACTCGTCCATTTGCTCCTTTGTCGCCTCTTGCTGTGTTGGTAATGATTGCGATCGTAAATCTTCATTATTTTTATTGAACTCAAGACCTGGAAAAGGGAATTCTTTCACAGCATTCTTCTGCTGTGTTGTCATTCTCTTATAAATATTCTGGTATTTTATTAGTTCTTTTTCGTCCAGAATTGGATATTGTGTTGCGGCTTTTGAAAATGTGATTGCTTTTCCATCTAATTGCTTAATCCATGCTTTGTAGTCTGCTATCTCTTTTTTTGAAGGTGATTTTTGTTGTTCTACATTTTTACCTTCAATTGCAAATGGCGTATTCCCTTTAGATCGAATAATTTCTTGATTTGAAGTAACTATTCTATGATATCCGTAACCCTCAAGAGCGTTATAAATAAACCAAACCTCTTCATTTGAAAGTGTTTTTGAAGCTGTTACATGAATATTTATAATCTTATCACGAATTTCTTTAGAAATATCTTGATGTAATTGATTGAATACGTTTCTGAATGTTTTTTTGGTAGCTCTTTTCCCATCTATGAGATAAGCATTATCATTAAGTACTTCTACTTCTATACTCCTCGCATAATGTTTGTCTGAGGTGCTATATAATTTAACGACATATTTATCATTTGAATCTTTTTGCGTCAACATTTCCGTTCGTTTACCGCGATTATTTTTAGCGATTGTTTTGGCCGCTTCCGCAGTAATTTTTTCATCGTCAAGATAAAAGGAAGCACCTTGATTCTCCATATCGACTATAAATTCTAGAAAGCTTGGGTTCGAATTATACTGCTGACTTGATGATAGTTCTGTACTGTCAATAGTAATTTCTTTTTTAGTCGTAAAACCTACAAGTAAAAGACTAAATAGTGGAATAAGTAATAAAGTACTTAACCAAATTCGGGTTTTTGATGTTTGTGTTTTCATAACTGTAAATCGTTTTTTGATGGATGAATAATTTATGGCACTAGCCAATTGATGATGATTCGAATATGATGAATATTGTAATAGAATATGCTGATAATTTTTAGTCGAAATGCCTTGATTAAGAACGGCATTGTCTGCTAAAAACTCATGATTCAGTTTTATACGCTGTTTAATAATATATATTAAGGGATGGAACCAGAACACAATCTGTACAAGTTCTAAGAGAATAATATCAAGACTATGCAGCTGTTGCGCATGAGTTTCTTCGTGTAATAATACCTCTTCTGGAATACTACCATCCTTGAATGTTCTTTTGTATAGAAAAATATATTTGAAGAATGAATGCGGAATGATGTTCTTGTCTAAAAGAATATATGTAAGCGGAGCGATACGTATAGATTCATTACTTGAAATATCTTTATAGAGCTTATTGAGATTAATAACAAATCGAACTAGAAAAACTGTAGCACCAATGATATAGACAGTCCATAGTATATCCGACAGTTCAATAAGCGGTGTGTTGATTTCAGACAGGTTTGCGGTCAAGTTATTATTAGCAACTACTTGTTCAAAATTATTGTTCGACTCAGTACTGCTTACCACATAAGTTTTGATTGTGATTAAAGGAATCATTATCGAGCTCAATACGCCTCCAATGAGATAAAACCTTTTAAAATGATGGTTGTTTTGTTTTTCAAGAAATAGGGCATAAACCAAATAAAAAAGAAAAAGGCATCCCGAAAATTTTAACAGATACATGTCCATAATTATTTGCTCTTAATTTGTTTATCGATAATTGATTTTAATTCTTCCAGTTCTTCTAGCGTAAGATCTGTCTTTCTAGTAAAGAATGATGCAAATTGCGTAGCACTATCATTAAAGAAATTCTTTATGAGTCCATTGACATGCTTTGAGAAGTAGTCTTCTTTTTTTACAAGAGGATAGTATTCTCGAGACTTTCCATATAATTTATAATTCACGAACCCTTTACCGATCATTCGTTTAAGCAGTGTAGCAACCGTCGTTGTTGCTGGCTTAGGATCCGGATAAGCATCTAGCAGATCTTTCATAAAAGCATTTTCAAGCTTCCATAAATGTTGCATTAATTGTTCTTCAGTTTTTGAAAGTTGCATACTCTACATCTTTAGAATTAACTCTACAAATGTAGAATAAAAATATTTAAACTCCAAATATTCAATATTATAAGTGCGAAAAATCCTTTATATTTGATATAAATTACTATTGAAAGTTCCCAATCAATGAAACATTTTAAAACTACTTTTGTTGCAATATTATTTGCTTCACTTTATTCGTACAGTCAGAATATTCAGGATTTGATAGATTTAGTTGATCTAAATCGGCTTACAGTAACATTAGAAGAGTTCACTGGTGAACAGTCCGCTATGGTTAATGGGAATTCTGTTTCCTTAGTTGATCGTCGTTGGTTTACTAATGATGATGCCGCTGATTATTTGGTTGAACGTTTAGGAATGTTGGATAATATAACGATTTTGGACCAAGCTTTTAATAGTAGTGGACGTAATATTGTAGCAACACAGCTAGGTCAAACTAATCCTAATGATATCTATATAATTTGTGCTCACTATGACGGTGTTGACGATTATGCAGCGGACGATAATGGTACTGGAGTAGTAGCGGTATTAGAAGTCGCTCGAATTTTGTCAACTCAGTGCTTAGATAATACTATCATTTATGCCTTCTGGGACGAAGAGGAAATTGGATTAAATGGATCTGAATTCTATGCAGATCAAGCCGCGGCTAATGGCGATAATATTTTGCAGGTATTAAATTTGGATATGATGGGATATGATGGAGATGCGCCAGGAACAACCGGAGATAATGACTTTGATATTGATGTTAGAAATATTGGTAATTCGATAGCCATGAAGGATGAAATCATAAATGTCTTGAACAGCTATACATTTGACCTGAATGTGGTTGTGGTTGATCCAGGTTATTATTTTAGTGATCACGGACCATTTTGGGATAACGGTTATACTGGATTATTGTTAGGAGAATCTTGGGAGACTGCTGATCAGTCACCTTTTTATCATACGGCAAATGATAGAGTTAGTACGTTAGACTTACAGTATTTTCATGAATTAACGAAGTTAGTAACTGCATATATGGCCACTAAAGGGAGTCTAGTTAGCGTTGATAACACAATTACTCAAACAGCCACAACACTGTCATCGAATCAGAGTGCTGCTACTTATCAATGGATTAATTGCGAAACTGATATGCCGATTTCTGGTGCTACTTCACAAACTTATATGCCTGTTGTTAATGGGATATATGCAGTTGAGGTAACAATTAGTGGTTGTACAGAGCGAAGTGATTGTGTGCAATTTGATACGTTAAGCCTGGATGCATTTTCAAAAAATGAGATTTTAGTTTATCCTATTCCAGTTAAATCAGAACTTAACATCGAATTCATAAATCTAGAATCAGATGCTGAATTAAAACTGTATGATCTATCAGGAAAAATTCTTTTGACCAAAGAAGCAAAAAGTAGCATTACTAGTTTGAATATGCAAGAGCTACCACAAGGAATTTACTTCCTAAATATTGAGAATTCTAATAAGTCAGGAACGTACAAAATTGTAAAAGAATAGTTCGTATCCAATAAATATAAGTGTTCTAAGCTAACCGTTTGGAGGGTAGCGTTTTAATTCTTGATAGAAAATCCGTTATCTTTGCCAAAAAAAATACGAGAACCACGTCCTATGAAAGTCTTCAAAATCGCCTTTACATGCTTGCTCTTATTGAGCATTAAGTCCTACAGTCAAACCATTCAGGATATTATCAATCAAGTCGATTTAAATCGCTTGACCCTCTTAATCAATGAGTTTTCTGGGGAACAAAGTACTGTTGTTGGAGGGAGTACTGTGACGATTTTAAATAGACAACAAGCAAATAATGACATTGCTGCCGATTATTTAGTAGAACGTTTTCAAGAACTCGATAATATTACAATAACAGATCAGGCGTTTAACACTAATGGTCGTAATATCATTGCAACTCAAGTGGGTAAAACAAATCCAAATGATATTTATATCATTTGTGCACATTATGACACTGTTGCAAATTATTGTGCAGATGACAATGCAACAGGTACTGCTGCTGTATTAGAAATAGCTCGAATATTATCGACACAGTGTCTCGATAATACCATCGTATATGCGTTATGGGATGAAGAGGAAATTGGTCTTCTAGGTTCGCGATTCTATGCTGATCAGGCTGCTGCTAATGGTGATAATATTTTAGGAGTTCTCAATATGGATATGATGGGTTATGATGGTGATACTCCTGGTTCTTCTGGTGATAATGAATTTGATATTGATTATAGAAATATTGCCAGTTCTGTAGCGATGAAAGATGATATTATTAACGTTCTAAATTCATATTCATTTGATTTAAGCGTAGTGGAAGTTAACCCTGGAACTACAGCAAGTGATCACTCTAGCTTTTGGTTTGCTGCTGGTGGTACTAATCCATATTCTGCAGTTTTGGTTGGAGAGTCTTGGGAAACGAACGATCAAACACCATTTTATCATACACCATTGGATCGTGAGGCAACTTTAGATTATCCATACTACCACGAAATGGTTAAATTGGTAGCAGCATATACTGCAACAGTTGGTGGATTGGTAAATGTAGACAATACCGTAACTCAAATAATAGCACCTCCAACGATTACTGCAAACCAAACGTCAGCCTCATATCAATGGATTAATTGTGATACCGATTCACCTATAGCTGATCAAACCAGTCAGTCTTTTGTGCCTACCACAAATGGGTCTTATGCCGTTGACGTTACTATTGGAAGTTGTACAGAGCGAAGTGAGTGTATCCAAGTAGATACATTAGGTTTAGAAGAGTTTTCTGAAAATGAAATTAAAGTGTATCCTAATCCTGTCATTTCCGATCTTAATATAGAGTTATTAAGTTCCGAAAATGATGCATCTATTACCTTATATGACCTTTCGGGAAAGTTGATATTGACCTCTAATACCACGGAAAATAGTGCAACATTGAATCTTAAAGAAATGCCTCAAGGAATTTATTTCTTAACCATTGAAAATGCTGAAAAGTCAGGAACATTTAAAATTGTAAAAGAATAATCTGATAACTTCATATATAAAAAAAGCCATCTTTGAAGATGGCTTTTTTAGTTGATCAAATTAATGTTATGAATTTAGTTCGGTAAAATATTTATAAAATAGCGGAATGGTTTCAATGCCTTTATAGTAATTCCATAATCCGAAATGTTCGTTAGGAGAGTGAATGGCATCACTATCGAGTCCAAATCCCATTAAGATGGTCTTACTCTTTAATTCTTGTTCAAATAACGCTACAATAGGAATACTTCCACCACTTCTTTGAGGAATTGGCGTTTTACCGAAGGTGTCTTGGTATGCTTTAGAAGCAGCCTGATAGCCAATACTATCTATTGGTGTAACATAACCCTGTCCGCCGTGATGTGGTATAACTTTGACTTTCACACCTTCAGGTGCAATACTTTCAAAATGTGTTTTAAAGAGTTGCGTAATTTCCTCCCAATCTTGATTTGGTACCAAGCGCATAGAGATTTTTGCAAATGCTTGACTCGCTATAACTGTTTTAGCACCTTCACCAATATAGCCACCCCAAATCCCATTAACATCGAGAGTAGGTCGGATTGAATTTCGCTCGTTAGTTGTAAATCCATGCTCTCCATAGACGGCATCAATATCTAATGCAGCTTTGTATTTCTCTAAGGAAAAAGGAGCTTTAGCCATTTCAGCGCGTTCAGCATCACTTAATTCTTCTACTTTATCATAAAAACCAGGAATCGTTATATGATTATTTTCGTCATGTAACGAAGCGATCATTTTGGTCAATATATTTATTGGATTAGCTACAGCGCCTCCATACAATCCAGAATGAAGATCTCTATTTGGACCGGTAACTTCAACTTCTACATAACTTAATCCTCGAAGACCTGTTGTGATTGAAGGTACATCTTTTGCAATCATTCCTGTATCAGAAATTAGGATCACATCATTTTTCAATTTATCCCTATTATTTTTAACGAACGTTGATAAATTCACGCTTCCAACTTCTTCTTCACCTTCAATCATAAATTTCACGTTGCATGGTAACTGATTGGTTGATGTCAAAAATTCTAGTGCCTTTACGTGCATGTACATTTGTCCTTTATCATCGCAAGCACCTCGTGCAAAAATGGCGCCATCAGGATGCAATTCTGTAGGCTTGATAACAGGTTCATAGGGAGGAGAATCCCATAGCTCAATCGGATCTGCCGGTTGAACATCGTAATGGCCATAAACTAAAACCGTAGGTAAACTGGCATCAATAATTTTTTCTCCATATACTATAGGGAAACCATCAGTTTCACAAATTTCTACGTGGTCACAACCAGCTTCTAATAGACGTACTTTAATGACATCTGCTGTATTAAAAACGTCGTCTATAAACGCTGAATCTGCACTAACAGAAGGTATTTTTAAAAGGTCTAATAGTTCGTTGAGAAATCGGTCTTTATGTGTTTCAATATAAGATTGAATGCCATGCATAAGAATAATATTTAAAGTTCCATCAAAAGTACAAAATTGCTCACGATTTTTTCCTGATTAAAGTTATTTGAATATAGAAACTATTGTTTATATTTGCATCCCATAATTTAATGGAGATCTGCAGGCGTGGTGGAATTGGTAGACACGCTAGACTTAGGATCTAGTGCCGCGAGGTGTGCGAGTTCGAGTCTCGCCGCCTGTACTAAAAAAAGCTGACTATTTAGTCAGCTTTTTTTGTGAAAATAAAAAACCTCCAAGATCATCTTGGAGGTTCTCAGGCTAATTCAAATCACTAATTAAATTATCATTAAAGTTTAATAAGCTTCGAAGTTAAGGTTTGACCACTCTGATTTTCGATCTTAACCAAATAGATACTTTGTGTTAATTCAGAAATATCATAGGTGTCGTTTTCTGTGAAATCACCTTTAAATGATTTCACTAATTTTCCAGTAATATCAAATATTTGTAAACTACTAACAGCTTTATTTGTACTGAAAGAGGTATTTACAGGATTAGGGTAAATACTAAAGGTATTCGTGTCAAATGATTCTGCACTCAGCGTTGATGGCGGTTGATTTCCAAAAATTCTGAATTGACCAGCTGGTATATTAATATTTGATGCGCTGTAGGTTGTCGATCCTGTTTCGTCCATAAGATCATACCAATCTCCTCCAAGAGGGAAGTTGGTATCAACATTACGAGTTACGACATCAAAATTGGCTAGTACAACAACATTTCTTAATGAAGACGTTGGAATAGATGTATCAAAGACATCAATTCTCTGAAGTTGACCGTTAGCTGTAATCGCATAATCGCCCTCAAAAACAGGCTCATTAATTCTTAGGTCGATCAATCTCGCCCATGCATCATAGATTTGTGTTCTATTTGGGTCTGACTGCCAGTTTTCAACCCACTGCGGCTGCGGTTTAGTATCTAATTTACAACCGTCGCCTACATTATTCACACTACCATCAGTACAGGTGAATATTGAGTTATCCATACCAAGAGGTCCAAAGTGCCACAGCATTTTCGGACCTGGAATAGTCAAATTCACAGCACCTAATGCTGGCATTCTAGATAATGCTGTATTAAGATCTCTAACATTATGTGATCCATTAGAATCGTTTCCGAAGACTACCGCTTCATACATCATACGTTCTTCATCATGACTTTCAGGATATCCAATAATTCGTGGTTCACTAAAGCCACGGCTAACATGACCTGCTCGATTAATATTATTTGAGAATCCTTGTAGTAAATCTGTATATTCATTAGTCATTTTACCCCACATCATAATACCCTTACTCACAGGATCATTAATTCTGTAGTTCGCCCATTGTTGTTCTTCACCATCAGAACCTAAGTGCTCAAAAATAACATAATGCGTTTCATCTAATGACCATGAATAGTCAGCATAAGCTCTTAAAATATCAACGCGATCTTGTTGGTAACCATCAGTACAACCTTGGTTGTTCTCACAATTCTGGGTAAACCCTTTCGTTAAATCCCAACGGAAACCGTCAATTTTAAATTCTGTGATCCAATGTTCAATAACACGTTCTACGTACGCATTGGTTATCGGGTTCGTTGAATCATTTGAACTCGCACCAGGATCATTAGGTTCTTCTTCAGTATGACTAAAATCCGATCCTACATTGTAGCTATGTTGTGGTACTTGATTGAAATAAGGGTTTTCAAAACTTGGTCCACCCCAACCATCACCATCTGGATCGTTCATCCACATTCTAACTAGCGGATTTCTACCGAAGGCATGGTTCAATGCGATATCAAGAATTACTGCGATTCCATTTTGGTGACATAGATCAACGAATTCTTTAAATTTATCTTCTGTGCCATAAAATTTATCCAAGGCCATATGGAATGAGGTATTATAACCCCAACTTTCGTTGCCTTCAAATTCCATTACAGGCATTAATTGAATGGCATTTACATTAAGATTTTTGAAATAGTCAATACGATCAATCAAGTCTTGATAGCTACGGTTAGCATCAAAATCTCTAACAAGAACTTCATAAATAACAAGGTCTTCTTTCTTTGGTTTAACAAAATTGGTCACTTGCCAGTTATATGGTGTTTGTCCTGTTTGTAATACGGTAACTTCACGTTCTTGTCCTGCTGGATAAGTTGGTAAGTTTGGATACGTGGTTGCAGGTATTCCTGGATCATCAAAAGGGGATAATACTAATGTGGAATAAGGATCTGCTGTTTTTACTAATCCTGGTGAATTAGTAAATGGACTTTGATCAAACACCCAATATTGATAGGTTTCGATTTGACCTGGTGTCAAACCTGTTAGCTCCAACCAGTATTTTCCTGAAGTCGGATCTTTTCTCATAAACTGCGCATTAGATGGGTTATATCCATTAAAACTTCCATTAACTAAAACATAATCTTTTTTAGGCGCATTCAGTACTAATGTTGCTTTAGTGGCATCATTAGTATCATAATTGATGCCGTCTTTCATGCCAGCTGGCATGGCTTGATCAAGATTACTAGGGACCAATAATACATCAAATTTGCCCTCTCCTGTTTCCGCAGGCGTAGTATTAGGCGCGGTTCCTACAAATCTTACTTCTCCATTGCCTGTGATTGCAGCACTTGATATTGTACCATTACAAGCTGGGAAACCGCAAGACCCAGAGTCTACAAGATTATTGTTGAAATACAATTCATAAGATCCTTGAACCGTTGTCGATCCTTGAAATACAATGTTCGCACTTACATTAAGATCATCTCCACTTTGGACAAGTACAACACTTTCTGTAGGATTATTGAATTCGATTTTAACGCGTCCAACATCTCTAAGGAAGTCTGAAGTTTGCTCGGTGCCATCTTGAGATTTTACTAAAAAACCAATCGTATTTATTCCCGTGTTAGCATAGAATGTTGTAGGTGTTAGAAAATAACTATACGTTCCATCACCATTGTTCGTAAATCTGGCAGTTTCAGGCGAATCAAAAAAATCGGTTCCTGTTGCCGTAGGATTATTGATTTGTATGTTATTGGAATCAAAGTGCCAAGCCCAAAGGTATAAGTCAGAAACACCCCAATCTGCTTGAGCAGTAGGAAAATCTACTACGATCTCAATTTGTTCGTCTTCTTCGAAAAAAGGAGGATTAAGTGTAATGGTCTGTGCGCTAACAGTCAAGGCTGTAACGAATAGTATTCCAAATAATAGTAAAGTTCTTTTCATAGTAAATTTTGATTAAAAAAAAGGCTATGCTTAAACATAGCCTTTTCTACAGATATTTAAATTAATCAACTGTTATTGTTAGGTTAACTGTATCTACCGTTATGGTGTACGTTCCAGGTGTGCCATTAAAGAAGAAATTATTATCTCCGTCCATAGCGTCATTAAATTCTGAATCGATCGTGTAACCATCACTTATATATGTAGGATAGTTAGTTCCTGTTCCCCAGTCTCCATTCACAGAGAAGAAACGGAATGCATCATTGGTTAATGCAACGTCTCCAGAGTAAACTCCAGCTCCAGTACAAGGTAAAGCTACTGGCGTATCCCATGACCAACCTGCATCTACTACACCTGCACCAACTAACCAAAGTTGTTCAAGATCACATAGTAACATTTCTGGTTCGATAGTAATTGTTTTATTAATATCGTCAACAGTTATGAAGTATGTTCCAGGTGTTCCGTTGAAGAAGAAGTTATTATCTCCGTCCATAGCATCGTTAAATCCTGAATCTATTGTGTAACCATTACCTGCATAAGTTGGGTAGTTAGTTCCTGTACCCCAATCACCGTTTACAGTGAAGAATCTGAATGCGTCGTTAGTAAGTGCGACGTTGCCAGAATATGTTCCATTTCCTGTACATGGTAATGCTACTGGAGTGTCCCATGACCAACCAGCATCTACAACACCAGCACCAACTAACCATAACTGATCAAAGTTACAGTTTGGTCCAATTACTGGAGGTCCTAACGTGATTGTTTTAGCGTCTGTATCGATTTCGATAAAGTATTCACCAGGTGTTCCATCAAAACGGAAATTTGAATCGCCGTCTAAAGCGTTAACTAAATTGGAGTCAATTGTGTAACCAACAGACTCGTAGTAAGGATAATTTAATCCTGATCCCCAATCTCCGTTTACTTCGAAGAAACGGAAGGCATCATTAATTAAATTGATGTTTCCTGAATACTTTGTGCCTTGTAACGGTAATTCAATTGGAGTATCCCAAGACCATCCAGCATCAACAGCACCAGCACCAACAACATAAAGAATTGGAGGGAGTTCAACACTGTATGGAGTTACAGTAATACTTGTCGCTTCAGAGAAACGCTCCATATTTCCACCTTCCATTTCAATTGTTGCCTTGATTCTGAAATCTAAAGTTCCAGCCTCTTCAGCAGCAAGTCCAGCATTTAACACAATCTCATTAAATGCTTCATGAGTTCTTGAGTATGAAGTTCCTTCAGCACTTTCAGTAACAGCAGAAGCAAAATCACCACCACCTTCTACAAATTGTACCTCATAGATAACATCAACAGAACTGTTGTCTCCAAAATCTGGATCCTCCCACATAATATTGATTGCTTCATCATTAGGTGTCGTTTCTAATAATATCAATTCAAAGGTATTATCAGGAGTTAACACTACAGGTTCAGCTTCTGAATATGATGATACACTAAAACTCACACTGTTTGTAACTAATGTTTCAGTAGTAACACGCATAAATACAGCAAATGGCTCAAAAGCGTCAGCTCCTGCACCAAGTACAGTAGAGTTGAATTCAGCAACAGTCATTGTAAAACGATCTGTAGTAGAAGAACCGATCATCATCGGATTCTCAAATAAAGCATCAGGTGATAATTCAATCATATATCCGGCGCCTCCTGAAGTAATCTGATCATTCCATACGATAGTGAATGCTTCATTATCTGGGAAATTGTAATTCAAATTAATATTTGAAATCGACGGCTCCAATAAAGTAAATGAGGCATCTGGAGTAGTAATAGTAATACTCTCTTCAGTTTCACATGCCATAAATGCTAAGAAGAAACTCAGTATTAAGGCACTAATCTTATTTATTTTCATAGTTCTCATTTTTTATAAGTTTAAAGGGATCAAAATGTAATCTCCAGTAAGGTCATTAAACCATACTTCATAATCGTCTTGCACCACCACTGGGATACTGCCACCACCTTCGGTAGCTACACCTGAAAACTCAGTAGATCCTGCCCACATAGCTCCAGTATTTGTCATAAAATTAACATCTCCTGGTTGTAAATTAACACTAGATATGTACCAGATGTGACTATCAAATCCTAATTGGTTGAACGCAGTATCTGCACCAACGGCAGATCCCTGTAATGTCATACCATCAAAGGTTGTAGATCCAGCTTCATTAAATGGCTCTAAAGAATAGGTGTTAGAAGAGAAGTTCAACGTGAATTTATAGTATCCATCTGAAGTCACTCCAAAACGTCCTGGGTCACTATCTTGTGTCCCTGGGTTACCAGCAATACCACCAGAAGTTTCGATTGGATCACTTCCGTCAGGGTAGTCAGTTCCCCATTGTGGTTGCCATTGTCCTCTTACTTCTAATACTTTGAAGCGTCCGTCACCTTCACCGCCTCCACCTTTAGTGAAGAATCCAGTATATGTGTAGAGATTATTGTTATCAGCATCTCTAAATAAAGGTGGGTTATTGTTGTTGTTATTCCAGTCTGCTGACGTACCATTTCCTACGATGTAGAAATCTTCGAAAGAATAGTTGAAATACGGTTGTACTTGAAAACTAATTGTATTCGAACTCACTGGAAGTCCATTTTGAGACCCTAATGAGCTTTCTACCTTAGCATATAAAGTGCTAAAGCTGAATGGTGGAATACCTGCCGATCCTGCCACTGAGTTCATTTCACTCACTGATAAGGTAGCCGACGTCGTTCCGACAACAGATGTTGCAGTTACAGGATTAGTAAATGCATCATCTGAGGCAATAATTAGCGTATAAATCTCAGATGCAGGTTGTTTATAATCTGCTTCATTCCAATTAAATGTCGCAGCAGCATTACCAGGGTTAGTGGCATCCAACTCAATCATTGTAATTGAAAGTTCTGAAAGCGTTATCGGTTGTGTTTCTGTAGCTGTGAACACATCAGAATCATCTTCACAGGATGTCGTGAACAATCCAAGCGAAAGCACAGCTAAGAACAACATTTTTATTTTAAATATGTTTTTCATTGTTTGATTTTTTTAGTAACCAGGGTTTTGTGTTAAGTTTGGATTAGATGACATACTTAAATTAGGGATAGGGTATAAGTTGAAGTTTGCAGGTATTGCGATACCATTACTTCCGTTACCTTTCCAAGCCCAGTTATAGTTACCACCTGTGTAAAGTCCGAAACGGATAAGATCTTGTCTTCTGTGTGCTTCCCAGTGTAATTCTCTTGATCTTTCATCTAAAATGAACTGTAATGTTAAATCATCACTATCAACCAAGTTAGGGTTATTT
Organism: Psychroserpens sp.; assembly: GCA_017643165.1. Lineage (GTDB taxonomy): Bacteria > Bacteroidota > Bacteroidia > Flavobacteriales > Flavobacteriaceae > Psychroserpens. The sequence goes on from JAEPNY010000001.1 coordinate 577,452, forward strand.
GCACGTGTTCTTAAATCATTAATTAAGTCTACGGCAGTAGATAAATCTCCACCACCACCTCTAAGGTGTGCTTCAGCATACATTAAATGAACGTCAGCCAAACGGTATAATGGGAAATCTGTATCAACAAATGTTAAGTCAATTCCTGGTGTACCATTTGAACTTACGTTTGAATATTTCTGAATGATAAATCCGGTATCTCTATCAGAGATATCTACAATTCCAATTGGACGTCCATCAGAGATGATTGTATTTCTATCGTCATCGATAAAATCACCACCTTGCCATAGCTCAGCAAATTCTCTACGTACACGAAGAGCGCCTCCCCAGCCTCCTTCATTCACACCAACTTCTTCTCCGTTTACTTCTATAGAACCTACAGAGCCGTTAATCATAACAGTAGTTGGTCCAAAGTTTTGTGTTGAGAATCCGTCAGAAACGATTGGGAATATAATTTCATTGTTTGCAGAGTTGGTATTGTTATCTGCCATGAAATTATGTAAGTATTGATCTGCTAAGTTATAACCAGAATTCAAAATTTGCTGGCAATAGTTCATAGCATCAGAATATCTTGGAGTACCTGTATATACTTCAGCATTTAAGTAAATTTTAGCTAAAATCATATATGCTACACCACGATCAGCTCTACCATATTCATTTTGTCCGGCAGGAACTAGATCAGATTCGATTGCCATTAATTCTGATTCAACGAAATCAAATAATTGAGCACGATCATAAACCGGTAATACAGAGTTTATAGCATCAGCTTCAGTTCCGAAGTTTGCTTTACCAAACAGATCCATCATGTAGTAATACGACATTGCTCTTAAAAGTCGTGCTTCAGCACGATATTCAACAATATCAGCACGAACAGCGTCAGAAACACCACGTGCATTCAATTTGTCATCGGTAGTTTCTCTAAGGAAGTTATTAGCAAGTGCAATTGTTAAATGCGTTCTACTAAACATTCCGAGAATTAATGGATTTTGAGCAGTCCAAATATTACGTTGTAGTTCTCTAGTTCCAGGGTCATTTTCGTAAGACCAGATCATTTGATCTGCTGCTAACGTTTGCATGTATAATAATACACGACCAAATTGACTCGTACCTGCATCGATACCTTCAATATTGGATGATCCTGCACCTTCAGTTCCTGTTAAGGCAAGGTTTGCATAAACACCTGCGATAACTTGACGGTAAGCACCTTCATCTTGAAAAAGTTCTTCACCTAGTAATGTGTCATCATCATTTGGTGTAATATTTAAGTCATCTGTACAAGCAAATAACGTAAATATGAATACGAATGAAAGGACACTAATGTTTTTAATTCTTTTTTTCATAGTCTTTAAAATTTGATATTAGCACCGAGTAATATATTGCGAGGTCTAGGATAAATTGTATTATCAATACCACGGAAAACTTCCGGGTCAAGACCACTATATTCTGTAATTACGAATACATTCTGCATACCTGCCCAAAGACGTACTGATTTAATGACGTTTGACAGATCGTTAAATGTATAACCTAAAGTAATGTTGTCCATTCTTAAGAAGGACGCATTTTCCACATAGATATCAGAGATGATTACATCTGCAGTTCTTTGGAAATTAGTATCTAATACAGCAGTTGGAATATTACCTAAAACTGCATTGTCTTGAAGAAGCTCATATTGAGATCTTGCTGAGTTTACGTTGTTATATACGTAGTTTCCTAAGTTTGCTCTTAAATTGAAAGCAAAATCAAAGTTCTTGTATTCAAAATTTGATTGGAAACCTAAAATCACATTCGCATCTGGCGCTTCTTTAATGTAACGGTCTTCATCGTTAATGATGTTGTCACCATTTAAATCAGCAAATGCACCTTCGATTGGTCTACCTTGTGGATCGTATAATTGCTTGAATACATAAAATGAGTTAGGTGCTTGGCCTTCTCTAAATAACTGAATGAAGTTACCTGTACCACCTGCGATACCACCAGTCGTTACATCCTGTCCGAATGCCAATTCTGTAATCTCTCTATCTAATAAAGTAGCGTTAAAGTTGAAGTTCCAGCTTATGTCTTCCTTGCGAACAACATCAACATTAGTTGAGAATTCTAAACCTCTAATTCTTAACGTACCAATATTTTGAACTACACTGTTCGAGAAGTTACTTCCATCAGGAACAGGTGCGTTAAATAATAGATCTTCTGAATCTTTTTGGAAAACATTCAAACTACCAGAAATTCTGTTATTGAATAATCCATAATCAAGACCTAATTCAATTGTTGTAGTCTCTTCCCATTTTAAGTCAGGATTTATTTCTGAAGGAATCAAAGATCTAACGATTTGATTTCCGAATTGGAATTGAGAATTCTCATTACCCGCTCTAAAACGACTTAAGAATAAATCACGTTCTCCAATCTCTTGTTGACCAGTAAGACCGTAACCTACTCTAAGTTTTAAGTTAGAGATAGTTTCAGAATCTTTTAAGAAGTCTTCATCACTAATCTGCCAAGCTAAAGCTCCAGACCAGAAGTCTCCCCATTGATTCTCTTCACTGAATCGAGATGTTCCATCTCGTCTATATGTTGCCGTGAATAAGTATTTGTCGAAGAAGGTTAAATTAGCTCTTCCTAAGAATCCTATTAATACGATATCAGGATCTGCAAAAGTATCACTGATACTTAATGGATCTAATTGGTTTCCTGTGAAGTAACCTTCATTTGTGAATCTTTGATATGAATATCCAGCAGTAAGATCCGTATCAACATTACCAAATGTCTTCTTATAATTAAAGACACCATCTAAAGATTGGTTCTTTCTGATTTGGTAAGATAACGACTTATTGGCTGTTACATCATCATTCGTTGCGAATTGTGCATTGTTTTCAGTCCAGCCTGATGTTTGATCAAATCCTAAGTTTAGAACAAATTTCAACTCTGGTAAGAAATGGAATTTGTAATCTAAGTTCACATTTCCGAAGAAACGCTCAACATCACCTTGATTATTTGTTTGCAATAGTGCAGCAACTGGGTTTGTTGTACCAAGTGCGATAATATCACCATCTCTGTGTTGATAAAAACCTCCAAATGGCGAACTTGGATCACTTACAGGTTGTGTTGGATCGTATCTTAAAGCTGACCCAATTTGACCACTGTCTGCGAATCGGTTGTCCTCAAATGCAAGGTTTGCATTGACGTTAACTTTTAAGTGATTGTCAAAGAATGTCGGGTTTAATGCTAACGATAAGTTTCGTCTGTCAAATTGTGACGTTAATAAGGTACCTTCTTGTTTAGTAACACCAAAAGAAAAACGTGCTGGAAGTACATCAAATAAAGAACCTCTAACCGTCACGTTATGAATTGCTGAAACCGATTCTCTGAAGATTTCATCTTGCCAATTTGTATTTGCTGTTCCTAACAAACTAGTGTCTAACGTTGTTCCATTTATAGGTTGAGAGTTTACAATGTCTCTAAATGCATCGGCAGAAAATACGTCGATTTCATTTGCATTTTCACCAAAAGTGAATTGCATGTCATAGTCAGCACTAAATGTTGATCTACCTTTTTTAGTTACAATAATAATGACACCATTCGCAGCACGAGATCCATAGATCGCTGTTGCAGAGGCATCTTTTAAAACTGTAAAAGATTCAATGTCATTAGGGTTAATACTTGCTAGAATACCTCTAGATCCACCAACGTTATCATTAGTAATTGGTAATCCATCAATTACGATTAAAGGATTGTTGGAAGCATTAATAGAAGAACCTCCACGAATTCGGATTTCAGATCCTGAACCTGGCGCTCCACTCGTTGTTACAGATACACCGGCAACACGACCTTGTAATAGGTTCTCTGGTGTTACGATATTACCTTGAGTAAAGTCTTCTGCGGTTACAGATTCAATAGAACCAGTAGCATCCCTTTTAGTTGTTGTACCGTAACCAATTAGAACAACTTCGTCTAATTGACCAGCATCTTCAGCTAATGATACATTTAATGGGGTGTCACCCGTAAATGTAATTTCTTTAGTTGCGTATCCTAGATAAGAAAAAACTAGGATGTCTCCCTGATTTGCTGTTATGGTATAGTTACCATCAAAATCAGTTGAAGCCCCTGTTGTTGTCCCTTTTATCAGGATGTTAACTCCAGGAAGCGGTAGTGCGTTAGCTTCGTCTGTTACTGTACCTGTAACTATGGTTTGTCCAATGACTGTTGCAGGTAATAAAAAAACTAGTAACAAAAAGCTATTCAAAAATGTTCTCATAAAGTATTTTTAAAGTTAATTGCTTTAGTTATGGCTTATATTTTCACTTCTAAACATTAAAATTATGTAAATTTTAGGATAATTTTAACTTAAGAGATTTCGAAAACTTCTCGCAAACGTTTTCGTGTTAAAAACTTTTTATATTTTAACATATTCCTGTAAAAAACAGGGAAAAATTATCAACTTTACTTTATTAGGCACGCCTAAATCGGGAATCCTCAATTTAAAAGAAAGAAATATTTAGAAAAAAAGCCAATTAATACTTAATTTTAACAAAATTCGAGCCTTCAAAAACTAACACTTTACAATTTCTTAATGAAGCGAAAAATTACTCTAAAACAAATTGCGAAAGAATTAGATGTCTCTATTTCAACAGTTTCAAAAGCACTGCGGAATAGCATCGAAATTAGTGAGGATACACGTCAAAAGGTTCAAGCATTTGCCAAGCTATATAACTACAGGCCAAATAATATTGCATTAAGTCTTAAGAACCGAAAGACAAAAACTATTGGAATCATAATTCCAGAGATCGTTCATCACTTTTTTTCAAAGGTGATTACGGGTATTGAATTGGTTGCTAACAAACGCGGATATAATGTCATCGTTGGCTTGTCTAATGAGTCATTCGATAAGGAAGTCATTAATATGCAAATGCTGGCAAATGGTAGTATAGATGGATTCATACTTTCAATAGCTAAAGAGACGCTACAGCAACAGGATTATCATCATTTTATTGAGACAATAAACCAAGGTATGCCTATCGTAATGTTTGATCGCGTTGTAAAAGAAATACCATGCGACAAAGTCATAGTCGATGACGTGGATGGTGCAAAGAAAGCAGTGGAAAAATTGATTGAGAACGGATGTAAAAATATCGCAATCATTACTACGAAAGACTATGTAAGTGTTGGAAAGTTGAGAACCCAAGGGTATTTGGAAGCATTGGATGATCATAAGATACACCCGAAATCGTCTTTAATTTTAAAGATTGAAGATAAACTTCTATCTGATGACCATCTCGATGAACTTGAAAAGGATATTGAACAACTATTTAAATCTAATAAACAAATCGATGGTATTTTTGCTGTGAATGAACTGTATGCTGTGACCGCTATCAAAGTCGCGAGAAAACTTGGATTAAAGATTCCAGAATCACTCCAAGTCGTTAGTTTTACTGATGGCGTCTTGTCCAAACATTCAACGCCTAGTTTGACAACTATGAGTCAGCATGGTCAAAATATTGGAGAAAAAGCGGCAGATCTTTTAATTAATAGACTTGAGCTTGAAGAAACCGATGAAGAGGAAGAAGAAACTTATGAAACCATCGTAATCGAGACCGAATTAATCGAAAGAGAATCGACCAAATAGTAGATTTAACATTTGATATTTAAAAACTTTACTATCTTTACCCACATATCAAAACTTATATTTTCACTTCTTCTAACAAGTTTTGATGAGTTTTATCGCTTGTCGAAATAGTATTAATAAACATTATACTATTATGAAAAAGCGCAAGCTAAGTTTCTTGGAAATCTGGAACATGAGTTTTGGATTCCTTGGAATCCAAATGGGTTTTGCCCTACAAAATGCTAATGCCAGTCGAGTACTTCAAATTTTCGGAGCTGATGTTCACGAATTATCTTGGTTTTGGATCGTTGCACCTTTAACTGGTCTAATAGTCCAGCCAATAATAGGGCATTACAGTGACAGAACCTGGACTAAATTAGGACGTCGTCGTCCTTACTTTTTAGTCGGAGCACTTTTAGCTTCAATTGGCTTAATACTTATGCCAAATTCTGATATGTTCACTGCATTTATGCCAGCACTTTGGGTTGGAGCAGGGATGTTAATGATCATGGATGCATCTTTCAATATTGCAATGGAGCCTTTTAGAGCTCTAGTCGCCGATATTCTACCATCAGACCAAAGAACTTTAGGATTTAGTATCCAAACTGTACTAATCGGTATAGGTGCTGTTATTGGTTCTTGGTTACCATATGTTTTAACCAATTGGTTTAATGTTACAAATGAAAGTGCAGTAGGAGAAGTTCCTTTAAATTTACTTCTGTCCTTCTTTATTGGTGCTGGAGTATTAATTGGAAGTATCCTTATAACTGTCTTCACGACAAAGGAATATTCTCCGGAAGAAATGAAGCTTATTTATGAAGCTCAAGGCGAAGTCGAACCTGAAGAAGAATCTTCAAGTCTGATGAATATTTTTTCAGATTTTGCAAAAATGCCTCAAACTATGAAACAATTGGCATGGGTTCAATTTTTTTCATGGTTTGGATTATTTGGAATGTGGGTGTTTGCAACACCAGCTATAGCTTCTCACGTGTATGGACTTGACATAACAGACACACACAGTAAAGGATTTCAAGATGCTGGTGATTGGGTTGGTATATTGTTTGGAGTTTATAATTTGGTTTCTGCTATATATGCCTTTTTCTTACCTGCTATTGCCAAAAAACTTGGACGTAAAAAAACGCATTCTTATTCATTAATCGTTGGAGCAATTGGTCTATTGTCATTATATGTTCTGCCTGATAAAAATTGGTTGATCTTATCAATGATTGGTGTTGGAATTGCCTGGGCTAGTATTCTGGCTATGCCATATGCCATATTAGCAGGATCAATTCCCGCAAGAAAAATGGGAGTGTATATGGGTATTTTCAACTTCTTTATCGTATTGCCACAAATTCTAAATGCACTAATTGGTGGACCAATGGTGAAATATCTATACAACGATAAACCAATTTTTGCCTTAATGGTGAGTGGTGTATCGTTTATAATAGCAGCATTACTTGTTTCAAAGGTGAATGATGTAGATGATACTGTCGTTACAAATAATTAAGGATGTACATGAATAAAAAAGGATTCATATTTGATTTGGACGGCGTTATAGTTGATACCGCCAAATACCACTTTTTAGCCTGGAAAAACCTGGCTAACAGTATTGGAATAGACTTTTCTGAAACTCAGAACGAGCAATTAAAAGGTGTAAGTCGTGTGCGGTCCCTAGAAAAAATACTGACTTGGGGAAACAAGACGCTTTCTGAAGAAGAGTTCTCGCGACTAATGACCTTGAAGAATGAAGAATACTTGTCCTATATCAATACAATGGATGCATCTGAAGTGCTTCCAAATGTTACGAATACACTTAATTCATTAAACAATAAAAAACAAGCGATTGCGCTTGGATCGGCAAGTAAGAACGCAAGACCAATTTTGGAAAAAGTGGATTTATTAGATAAGTTTCATGCGATTGTCGATGGTAACGATGTTACCAAAGCAAAACCAGACCCTGAAGTATTCTTAATTGGGGCAAAATTATTACAGTTACAACCTAACGACTGTGTGGTTTTTGAAGATTCCGTTGCTGGAATACAAGCGGCGAATATAGCGAATATGCTATCTATAGGTATAGGTGATGCTTCTGTGTTACGCGAAGCAGACTATATCTTCAAAGATTTTACTGAAATACCTGATTCTTTTCTCGAAGACGTGATTTCAGACAAAATTAAAAAACAACCTAAAACGAATTTATCAATCAAAAATTGATGATCTAGAACTAATGAAAAACAATTATATAAAACCAGATAATTGGTCCATAATAGAAGAAGGATTTGACAAAACCTTAGTCAAATCTACCGAAAGCTTAATGAGCTTAGGAAATGGTGCCATGGGACAACGTGCTAATTTTGAAGAGCACTATTCAGGTGAAACTTTCCAAGGAAGTTATGTTGCTGGCGTGTATTATCCTGATAAAACAAGAGTAGGATGGTGGAAAAATGGTTATCCCGAATACTTCGCAAAAGTATTGAATGCTCCAAATTGGATCGGGATTAATGTATCTGTTAATGGAGAACAATTAGACCTCGCAACATGTATTGAAGTAAAAGACTTCAGAAGAGAGTTGAATATGAAAGAAGGTTGGTTGTCGCGTAGTTTCAAAGCAACCTTAGAAAACCATGTTGAAATTCAAGTAGAAACTAAACGATTTCTAAGCTTGGATTACGATGAAATAGGAGCAATAGAATACCACGTAACACCTTTGAATTCGGAAGCTCAAATAATCTTCTCTCCTTATTTAGATAATGGAATAACAAATGAAGATTCAAATTGGGATGATAAATTCTGGGACATTTTGAGTATTGATCATGACCAAGAGCAAGCTTTTATCGTTTCAAGAACGATGAAAACTAATTTTTACGTGTGCACCTCAATGCAAACACAGGTATCACACAATGGTCAGGCAATTAAACAAGATAAAATTATTAATGATACAATAGATCGAATTGAATTCGTCTATAAAAACCAAGTTTCCAAAGGCGATACAATCACACTCACAAAATTTGGCGGATATACATCAGACCGTTACCACGATAAAAATGAATTAGTAGCTGTAGCCAAAAACACGCTTAAAACAGTTTCCGATTTAGGGTTTGATGTATTATTAGATAAACAGAAAGCCTCTTGGGCAAGTATTTGGGATATGGCTGACATAACCATTGAAGGAGATGTCGCAGCTCAACAAGGGATTCGATTTAATATTTTTCATTTAAATCAAACTTACCTAGGAACTGATGCCAGATTAAATATTGGGCCTAAAGGATTTACAGGAGAAAAATATGGTGGAAGTACGTATTGGGATACGGAGGCGTATTGCATTCCGTTCTATATGGCAACCAAAGATCAAAACGTTGCTAAACGTTTACTTGAATATCGCTACAATCACCTGGAAAAAGCTATTGAAAATGCCGAAAAATTAGGCTTTACTAATGGTGCTGCCTTATATCCAATGGTTACAATGAATGGTGAAGAGTGTCATAATGAATGGGAAATTACATTTGAAGAAATTCATAGAAATGGCGCTATTGCCTTTGCAATTTTTAACTATCATCGTTATACAGGAGATTACAGTTATATTCCGCAAAAAGGATTAGAGGTACTCATTGGAATCGCTAGATTCTGGCATCAACGTGCAACATTCTCTGAGGATAAACAGAAGTACGTCATCTTAGGGGTTACTGGTCCAAACGAATATGAAAACAATGTCAATAATAACTGGTATACCAATTATATCGCGAAATGGTGTATAGAATATGCATTAGAAAATATCAGTATTGTTGAAAACGACTACACGACTGATTACACACGAATCATGAATAAGGCGCAGCTATCGAAAGCTGAGATGGAACAATGGAAAAGTGTAGCAACGCAGATGTATTTTCCTTATTCTGAAAAACATGATGTCTTTCTACAACAGGATGGATTCTTGGATAAAGAGTTAATCACTGTATCAGATTTACCAAAATCTGAACGACCTATAAATCAAAAATGGTCCTGGGATCGTATTTTAAGATCACCTTACATCAAGCAAGCAGATACACTTCAAGGGTTTTATTTCTTTGAAGATCATTTTTCGATTAATGAATTAGAACGTCATTTTGACTTCTATGAACCATTTACGGTTCATGAAAGTTCATTGTCTCCATGTGTTCATAGTATTCAAGCGGCTAAATTAGATAGAATGGATCAAGCCTATGCCTTCTACTTGAGAACGTCACGATTAGATCTCGATGATTATAATCATGAAGTTGAAGAAGGGTTACATATTACCTCAATGGCTGGTACATGGATGAGTATCGTTGAAGGATTTGGAGGCATGCGAGTTGTTGACGGAAAATTATCTTTCGAGCCTAAGATTCCTGAACAATGGGAAGCATTTTCATTCAAAATTAATTTTAGACATCAAATCTTGAAAGTTAATGCCTGTCTTGGACATACGCACTTTGTATTAGAAGGGGATTCTGAATTAGAAATTTTAGTGAACGGAAAATCAATTACGATAAGCCCTAATAATCTAATAACTGTATAATGATTTAATTCAAAACAATATGAAAAGTTTTGGCCATCTATTTTTTGTTGTCTTTATCATGATAACTTCATGTAAAGAGGATAAGAATGTGGCCCCAGAATCAGAAGAAAAACAAGAACTTCCTAACGTTATACTTCTGGTAGGCGATGATCAAGGATATCCCTATTTTGGATTTATGGGCGCTGATTATGTGCAGACACCAAATATGGATAAATTGGCGGCTAATGGTACATTATATACTAATGGATATGTTCCAGAAAATCATTGTAGACCATCGCTACAAACGCTCATGACCGGAACACTTCCTATAGATTATTCTGCACAAGTCGAAGGATTGATAACAAAAGAAATATCTAATGATCGAACAATACCAGTTCAGGATGTCGATGAATGGAAACGTCAATTTCGATTTAATGCTATGAAGCATTTCGAAACCTTGCCGAGACTGCTTTCAAAATATGGGTACCGCAGTTTTCAAGGAGGAAAATGGTGGGAGTTTAATTATCAGAATGGCGGTTTTGACGAAGGAATGACCAAAGGTTGGTCAAAAGAAGATGAAGGTAAAAATGAATGGTTCTTGAAGTTCATGGGAGGTGAAGGAAGAGCATTAGCCAGAGCTACCATGCAACCTGTTTATGATTTTGTAGAGCGTAATTCTGATCAACCATTTTTTATTTGGTATGCACCTGAATTGCCGCATTATCCGTTTGATGCGCCTGACAAGTATTACAACCTGTACAGAGATCAAGATATGACCGAGTCTGCAAAGCGCTATTATGCAAACTGCACATGGTTTGACGATGGTGTGGGAGAATTAGAGCGATATCTCAAAGAAAAAGGCGAATACGATAACACCATATTTATCTACGTAAATGATAATGGCTGGGAACAAGCCCCTAATCAAGAATTTAGAAGTGACAGTTTACGTTGGCATAATGGTGGTGATAAAGGCAAGTTATCAATGTATGACCAATCGTTTAGAACACCAATAATCTTCTCATGGAAGGACAGAATTGACGCGAAAAAAGATTCGATTAATTTAATTCACAGCGCAGATATTCCAGCTACAATTTTAGATTTTATCGGAGCTGAGATTCCAGAAGATTATTTTGGAACGTCTTATAAAGATCATATTTCAGGTATTCAAACCGAAACAAGAACTGAAATTATTGGCAATATAAATCAAATGCGTTCTGAAGAGGATATGATGGGGAAAAATGTTGAAGGCTATTGGATTCGTTCAGGACAATGGTTTTACAGCTGGAACTTAACTACTGCCACTGAGCGTCTATATAATATTGTTAAAGATCCTAACAGCGATCATGATCTCATAGGAGATCATCCTGAAATTGCATCTCAATTGAAACAGCAATTATCTGTATGGAAAGCGTCTAAAGGACGATAATTGTAAACACCTTACGATATGAAAAAATTAATCTTAATTGCCTTTTTGTGTTTTGCATTTGCGTGTAAAGAGAATACGTCAAATGACAATAATGATGCATCAAACACAGTCGAATTTATTGATAAACATGAGATAGAACGTGTTGAGCCACCTAATTGGTGGATCGGATTTGAAAATGACAGTCTTCAGCTTTTAGTGAAACATGAAGAAATTGCTAATTATTCGGCCAGTATAGATTATCCTGGAATTTCAATAGAAAGTACCAATAAAGGAGACAACAGTAATAATTATCTATTTATCGATCTTACCATTGCCAATAATACGAAAGCTGGACGATTCAATATTTCATTTAAGGATGACTCCGGTGATGAATTAATAGCAACCTATGAATTAAAAGATCGAACAAAATCTGCCGAAGACTATGTTGGATTTGATAGTAGCGATGCTATATTTCTAATTACTCCAGACCGATTTGCCAACGCGAATACTAAGAATGATATTCCACTTCCACTTGATGATAATGGACAATTGCTTCTTGAGCAAACTATCGATCGCTCTAATGATTATGCTCGCCATGGTGGTGATATTCAAGGTATTATTGAGCATCTAGATTATATCTCAGATTTAGGTTTTACAGCAGTTTGGCCTCAACCTATGCTAACTAATGATATGCCGCAAGGCTCTTATCATGGCTATGCAATTACAGATCTTTATCAAATTGACCCACGATTTGGGACAAACGAACAATATCTAGAATTATCACTCAAACTAAAAGATAGAGGCATGAAGTTGGTCATGGATCAAGTGGCAAATCACTGCGGACTTGAACATTGGTGGATGCGTGATTTTCCTTTCAAAGATTGGGTGAACCTACAAGATAATTTTGAATCAAATATTGATAACTGGAACAATGAATCAACAATTTATTCAAATCACAGACGTACAACCAATCAAGATATTTATGCTTCCGACTATGACAGTAATCTTAATTCTGATGGCTGGTTTGTTGCGGCGATGCCAGATTTGAATCAACGAAATCCATATATGGCTAAATACATCATTCAGAACAGTATATGGTGGATTGAAACCGCACAATTAGATGGGATTCGTCAAGATACTTATCCATATCCAGATAAAGATTTTATGAGTGATTGGGCTGGTGCAATTATGACTGAATATCCAAACTTCAGTATTGTTGGTGAAGAGTGGAGTTACAATCCTTTACTCATTGGTTATTGGCAAGAAGGAGCAAATAATAGAGATGGGTATGATTCCAATTTAAAATCATCAATGGATTTCGCAATGCAACGAAAAGTAGTCGAAGCATTAAACGAACCAGAATCCTGGGATAAAGGGTTGGTGAAAATTTATGAAGGATTAGCGAACGATTTCCATTATGCAAGTCCGAAAGATATCATGGTATTTCCTGATAATCATGATATGAGTCGAATTTTTACACAACTTAATGGCGATATACCAAATACAAAAATGGCACTCGCTACCTATGCAATGATGCCTAGAATATTGCAAATGTATTATGGGACAGAAATTTTAATGAATGATTTCGAAAAACCTGGTGATCATGGTCTTATACGTACAGATTTTCCAGGAGGCTGGGAAGGTGATACTGTAAATGGATTTACAGGTGAAGGGTTAACAGACGAACAAAAAGACATGCAGTCTTTTATGACCAAATTATTAAACTATCGTAAAGATAGTCGTGCCATCCATGAAGGTGGAACAACTCATTTCGCTCCTCATAACGGAACGTATACCTTGTTTAGAACATTGGAAGACGAAACTGTGGTTCTGATACTCAGTAAAAGTGATGCAGCTACGTCTTTGGATCTAAATAGATTTAAGGAAATGGGCTTAAATGGCAAAATGATGAAAAATATTATTACGGGTGAGACCACTGAATGGAATAATACAATTGAATTAACGACACGAGGCGTCACATTATTAACTACCAAATTAAATTAATATGAAATATTATCTGCTTTTCTTTTTTATCGGTTGCTTCAGCATGTCTAGTGCTCAAACAAATGAAAACTCCGAAAACAAGGCTGAAATTTGTTTTAAAAGATTGGGTAGTGCTCAATTATATGCAGGCAATCTGTATCGTGTAAATAAATTCCCATCGAAGTATATAAAAGAACGTCCAGTTGATATTTGGTTACCTGAGAATTATTCTAAAGACAAAAAGTATGCTGTACTATATATGCATGATGGTCAAATGCTATTTGATTCAACAACCACATGGAATAAACAAGAATGGAAAGTTGATGAATGGGCTTCTAAATTAATGGCGTCAAAGAAGACTAAAGATTTTATCGTAGTAGGTATTCACAATATTGCTCAGATAAGATGGCTTGATTTATTTCCTCAAAAAGCATTTGGTTATTTGAACGAGCGCGTCCAAGACTCACTTATGAAAGAGGCCAAAAAGAACAATTTCGATCCAAAATTAAACGGTGACAATTACCTCAGATTTATTGTTGAAGAATTAAAACCAGTCATTGATAATAGTTATCCAACGCTAGCCGATAAAGCTAATACTTATGTGGCAGGTTCAAGTATGGGAGGCCTAATGTCAATGTATGCAATTTCAGAGTATCCAGAAGTTTTTGATGCTGCGGCATGCTTGTCAACGCATTGGGTTGGGGCAATGCCAGCTCCCAATAATCCTTACCCGGATGCCATATTCGCATATATGTCAGATCATCTCGCATCATCTGATGGGCATCGATTGTATTTTGATTATGGAAATAAAACCCTAGATGCGTTTTATCCGAAACATGCACTAAGAGTCGACGAAATTCTCAAACAAAAAGGCTATACGGAAGCGAATTCAAAAAACTTGTTCTTCGAAGGAACAAATCATTCTGAGAATGCCTGGAATAAACGCTTGGATCAGCCATTAATATTCCTATTAGGATCAAATTAGATTAATAGCAACTTAGATCTTGCAGGTCATTTTGACCTGTGAGATTTATAAACTACATACATGAAAAACCTAACATATCTTTTAATCATTGTTGTATCATTTCACTTTGCGCGTGCCCAAAACCCTGATCGTAAGTATCAATCGCATAATGAAGAAAATGGGATTTTCTCGGTAGTGACTTCAGATGGTACCTATCAATTCCAATTTTATTCTGATGCTATTTTGGAAACGTCTTTCATTCCAACTGGAGAAACTATGATAATGGATTCTCATGCTGTGGTAATGAAACCTGAAGATGTACAAACAACTTACACTTATGAAGGAAATGACATTACCTTCGGAAGTGCTGGTTTATCTGTTATTGTGACAACAGAACCATTTCAAATTCGATATAATTACAAGGGTGACGATATAATTTCAGAAAAACGTGGATACCATAAAAGTGCTCACGTCCCAATGGATATGGTCAAGGGTAACATAGTTGCCGAAACCACAGAAAAAATTGAGTTTAATCTAGAAGGTGATGAAGCACTTTACGGAGGTGGAGCAAGAGCATTAGGAATGAACCGTAGAGGCAATAGATTACCATTGTTCAACAGGGCTCACTATGGGTATCAAACACGTAGTGAGCTTATGAACTACACTATGCCAATTGTGCTGTCCTCTAATATGTATCTAATTCATTTTGATAATGCACCAATAGGATATCTTGACTTAGATAGTAATAACAATAATACACTCACTTACGAGACCATTTCTGGTCGAAAGACATATCAACTTGTTGCTGGTGATTCATGGTATGATATCATTGAAAATTATACCGATCTCACCGGTAAACAACCAATGCTCCCACGTTGGGCACTAGGGAATTTTTCAAGTCGATTTGGCTATCATTCACAGCAAGAAGTTGTTGAAACGATTAAAAAATTTAAAGAAGAAGAAATTCCAGTTGACGCAATTATTTTAGACCTATACTGGTTTGGAAAAGAGGTTAAAGGAACCATGGGGAATTTAGAATGGCATCGAGATTCGTTTCCAAATCCAGAACTTATGATTAAACAATTGCGAGATCAAGATGTAGAAACCATCTTAATTACAGAACCATTCATTTTAACCACTTCTAACCGATGGCAAGAAGCTGTTAAAAAAGATATCTTGGCGAAAGATTCGTTAGGGAATCCAGCAACTTACGATTTCTATTTTGGAAATACTGGTATAATTGATATCTACAGTGATAGAGGTAATAGCTGGTTTAAGGATATCTATAAAGATCTTTCTACTCAAGGTATTACAGGATTTTGGGGTGACCTCGGAGAACCTGAAGTACATCCAGGATGGGTGCAACACGCAACTGGTTCGGCAGATGAAATCCATAATACTTATGGACATGACTGGGCAAAATTAGTTTATGAATCGAGCTTGGAAGCAAACCCCAACCTAAGACCATTTATCTTAATGCGAGCAGGTTATTCAGGTTCACAACGATATGGAATGATTCCATGGACAGGTGACGTAAGTAGATCTTGGGGCGGACTTCAATCACAACCGGAGATAGCCCTTCAAATGGGAATGCAGGGTATAGGTTATATGCATAGTGATCTTGGTGGTTTTGCAGGTGCTAATCTTGATGATGAACTCTATGCGAGATGGTTGCAATACGGAGTTTTCCAACCAATTTTTAGGCCGCATGCGCAAGAGGATGTGGCTAGTGAGCCGGTATACAGGTCAAAAAAAGCAAAAGACTTTGCTAATTACGCGATCCAGATGCGATATCGATTGCTGCCATATAATTATCATTTAATGGCAATGAATCATATTGAAGGGCGACCATTGATGACACCGCTTTTCTTCGAAGAACCTAAAAACAAAGAGCTCTATAACTATACGTCAACTTACCTTTGGGGGAAAGATATTTTAGTGTCACCAGTACTTGAATCGGGCAAAACCCAACAGGACGTCTATTTCCCTGCTGGATCATATTGGTTTGATATTGAAAATGATGCTATAACCTCTGGAGGAACTACGAAAACAGTTGACTTACACGAAGCCTATATTCCAACATATGTTAGAGCTGGTGCGTTCATTCCACTCGCAAAACCGATGCAGTCCACTAAAGACTATGATGAAAACTTTATCCAATTACAATACTATCATCATGATTCAGTAGTTGCGTCTGAACGCGAATTTTACTTTGATGATGGTGCATCAGTTGATCCTATTCAAAAGGGTATCTATCAAATTCTTGAGTTCGAGGCAGAACAAGAAGGGCGCTGGTTAGAGATTGATTTTGAAGCCGATACAGGAGAAAATTTTGCGGCCGGAACAAAAACCATTCAGTTGGTAGTTCATAATCTACAGAAAGAGCCAACACAAATTAAATTAGATAAACAAAAGATACAAGGGACCTATAACGAAAAATATAAAACACTCTCATTGACAATCGATTGGAATACCGATCAAGAGATGGAATTAAGAATTAAACGAAAAAAATAATCCGAAATGAAACATATTAAATTAATCATAGTAGCTAGTATTTTGTTTGGTTTCATAGGATGTAAAGAGGAACCAAAACAGGACGATAAAGAAACACGTACAATTTCAGAAACTGCTAAAACTCAAATGAAGAAAAAAGAAGTTGTTTATCAGGTATTTACGAGACTATTCGGTAATACGAATTCAAACAATAAGCCATGGGGAACCTTAGAGGAAAACGGCGTAGGTAAGTTTAATGACTTCACAGATAAAGCGCTTAAAGAGATCAAAGAACTTGGTGTAACCCATATTTGGTATACGGGAGTGCCTCATCATGATGTTATTACAGACTACACATCTTATGGTATTTCTAATGATGATCCAGATATTGTAAAAGGACGGGCAGGATCTCCTTATGCTGTTAAGGATTATTATAATGTAAATCCAGATTTGGCAGAAGACGTTGACAATAGGCTTCAAGAGTTTGAGGCGTTAATCGATCGTACTCATAAAGCTGGTTTAAAAGTGATCATCGATATTGTACCAAATCATGTAGCGCGAAACTATAATAGTCTAACCAACCCTGAAGGCGTATCTAGTTTTGGTGCAGACGACAACACTCAAGTAACTTATGCCCTTGATAACAACTTTTATTACAATCCTGGAGAGTCCTTTAGTGTTCCTGAGTGGCGTGATGGTTATCAGCCTCTAGGCGGAGAAAATCATCCGTTGTCTGATCGACAGTTTGATGAAAATCCGGCAAAATGGACAGGAAATGGTTCTAGGGCATCGCAGCCTGATATGTATGACTGGTATGAAACGGTGAAAGTGAATTATGGTGTGTCACCTGATGGTCAGAAAGATTTTAGTGAACTTCCAGAAGGATTCGAGAATGAAGATTATAAACAACATTTCGAATTCTGGAAAGATAAACAAGTTCCAAGTTCTTGGAAGAAGTTTAAAGATATTACCCTGTATTGGACTGCAAAAGGTGTAGATGGGTTTAGATATGATATGGCTGAAATGGTTCCAGTAGAATTTTGGAGTTATATGAATTCGGCTATAAAAATGGAAAATCCAGATGCCTTTTTACTGGCCGAAGTATATAATCCATCGCTGTACCGTGATTATATTAAAAAAGGAAAAATGGATTATCTGTATGATAAGGTGCAATTATATGATACAATTAAGCATGTGATGCAAGGTCATGGTAAGACAGATAATATTCCGCCTATCCAAAAAGACTTGGCCGACATAGAGCACCATATGCTTCATTTCCTCGAGAATCATGACGAACAGCGTATTGCTAGTCCAGAGTTTGCTGGAAGTGCACTTAAAGGAAAACCAGCAATGGTCGTTTCAGCTACGATTAGTACCTCGCCAACTATGATTTATTTTGCTCAAGAATTTGGAGAAGACGGCTCTGAAGATGCAGGATTTGGAAAACCAAGCAGAACCTCAATCTTTGATTATATTGGTGTGCCTAGTCTTCAACGATGGGTAAATAATAAGCAATTTGATGGAGGCGCTTCAACTACAGATGAGAAGGAATTACGAGATTTCTACAAACGTCTTTTAAACTTCACAATCAATAGCTCAGCCTTAGCGTCTAATTACGAAGATATTCATCAGTACAATAGAGATAATACTGAAAATTATAACGATAAAGTTTTGTCTTTCGCACGATGGAGTGATGACGAACAGTTGATTGTAATTTCAAATTTCGATAGCGAACATGGGCAGGAGTTTGAACTTAATATTCCTGAAGGTATTATTCAATCGTGGGCTTTAGAAAATCAAAACTATAAGATGCACGATGCCTTATACAATTCGTATTCATCTGAGATTAGCGTTGAAAACGGAAAAGGTCGTATCAATATCAAACTAGACCCTTTACAATCATTTATTCTTAAACTAAAAAAGTAACATGAAGAATCTATATATTTATTTTATCGCAATCGCTTTGCTTTTAAGTTGTAAATCAGAAGAGAAAGAAGTGACAAAAGTAGAAAATAAACCGCAGGAAACTCCTTTTGTTTGGGAAGGAGCAAATCTTTATTTTTTGTTGACGGATCGCTTTAATAATGGTGATACGTCAAATGATATAAATTTTGATCGCACGCGTGAAACTGGATTACTTAGAGGGTTTGAAGGAGGAGATATCAAAGGAATTACACAAAAGGTTAAAGAAGGGTATTTCACAGATCTTGGTATCAATGCGATTTGGATGACACCTATTGTTGAACAAATTCACGGCGGAACTGATGAAGGAACTGGTGTCACTTATGGATTTCATGGGTATTGGACAAAAGATTGGACTAAGATTGATCCTAATTACGGAACTAAAGAAGATCTTCATGAGTTAGTGACTGAAGCACATAAAAGAGGCATTAGAATCGTGTTAGATGCTGTTATCAATCATACAGGTCCAGTCACAGAGAAAGATCCTGTTTGGCCAGACAGCTGGGTTCGAACAAGCCCGCAATGTGAATATAGTAACTACGAAAATACGATCACGTGTACCTTAGTTAGAAATCTTCCAGATATTAAAACCGAAAGTAATGAGGAGGTCGATCTTCCACCACAATTAGTTGAAAAGTGGAAAGCTGAAGGACGTTATGAACAGGAAGTTGCAGAACTTGATGCGTTTTTTGAAAGAACGGGCCATCCTAGAGCACCGCGCTTCTATATTATGAAATGGCTTACCGATTATATAACAGAATTTGGTATCGACGGTTATCGCTGTGATACGGTGAAGCATACTGAAGAATTCGTTTGGCAAGAGTTTAAAACCGAATGTGATGCGGCCTTCCAAAGGTATAAATCTGATAATCCTGAAAAGGCCTTAGATGATAATGATTTTTATATAGTAGGTGAAGTCTATAATTATGGAATTAGTGGCGGAAAGTATTTTAATTTTGGAGATAAGCAAGTGAATTATTTTAATGATATGTTCACAAGTCAGATCAACTTTGAATTCAAATGGAATGCGAAACAGATGTCTCTTATTGATTTATTTGCTAGATATGATGATATCTTACAAAGTGATCTGAAAGGTTATGGTGTCTTAAATTATTTGAGTTCACACGATGATGGAAGTCCGTTTGATAAGGACAGAAATCTTCCTAAGCAAGCCGCTACTATATTATTACTGGCTCCAGGAACATCGCAGGTTTACTATGGTGATGAGGTAGCCCGATCACTGAATATCGAAGGAACACAAGGTGATGCAACCCTACGCTCAGTTATGAATTGGGACGATGTTGTGACAAAAAAAGAGGTTTTATCTCATTGGCAAAAATTAGGACAATTCCGAAATAATCATCCTGCTGTAGGAGCAGGAATACATGAGGTGATTTCCAAACTTCCATACACCTTTTCAAGAATTTATACAAAAGGCGATTATCAAGACAAGGTACTCGTGGCATTTGTAGATCCAGATTCTGAAAATGAAATTGATGTGAGTTCCGTTTTTACGGACGGATCTCAGTTGTTTGATGCCTACTCCAATCAAGAAGTTACAGTTAAAGATGGAACGGTTAGCCTTAAAACAGGATCCGAAATTGTATTGTTAGAATTTAAAAGCTAAAAGATAATATGAGAATCATCGGTTTATTCGCTCTACTTTTTTGCATGTCATGTTCAACAGAAGTTGAATTAGATATGAGCGTTCAATCACCTAATAAGAACTTGACGGTTGGGTTTAACGTTTCAGATAATGGTGAACCCTACTATATGGTTAAATTCAAGAATAAGGTAATTATTGATACCTCATTCGTAGGTTTTGATTTTCAAAATATGTCATCACTGAGAAGTAACTTAATGCTTATTGAAACAAATATTTCTGAATTTAATGAAAGCTGGCAAATGCCATGGGGCGAACAAATTGATGTGGCTAACATTTATAATGAACTGAATATTAAGCTTCAGGAAACCTCAGAATTAAAGCGTAAGATCAATGTAGTCTTTAGAGTCTATGATGACGGAATAGGATTTCGATATGAATTTCCTGAACAAGATAACTGGGATGAAGCACTTATTGCCAATGAACATACCGAATTCAATTTAACTGAAGATTATAAGACCTTCTGGATTCCTGGAGATTGGGATATTTATGAGCATCTCTACAGTACAACGAAGCTTTCTGAAATAGACGCTATTAGTTACATTGAACGAACCAATTTGGCACAAAGTTACATACCTGAAAATGCTGTCAATACACCTGTAACTATGGTAGGAGCTGACGGAACCCATTTAAGTTTTCACGAAGCGGCTTTAAGAGATTATTCTGGAATGACATTGAAAGTTGATACTGAAAATCTAAATCTTAAAAGTCAGCTAGTTGGATCAGAGAATCGTCAAGCGAAAGTCGTAACTAAATTACCATTTAACACACCTTGGCGAACCATCCAGATTACTGACAATGCACCAGCTTTAATTGAATCAAATCTCATAGTGAACTTAAATGAACCGAATAAACTTGGTGACGTCTCATGGTTTAAGCCCATGAAATATACTGGTGTTTGGTGGGAAATGCATCTAGGAAAATCGTCATGGGATTATGGCATGGAAATGATTGATGGCAAATGGGTTGATACAGGAAAAGCGCATGGACGTCACGGTGCTACAACTGAAAATGTGAAGCGATTTATTGATTTTTCATCACAAAATAATATTAAAGGCGTTTTAGTGGAAGGTTGGAATACAGGATGGGAGCGTTGGATTGGGTTTGAAGATCGCGAAGGCGTTTTTGATTTCGTGACAACCTATCCGGATTATGATTTGGACGAGGTAACTAGTTATGCCAGAGAAAAGGGCGTTGAGATCATTATGCATCATGAAACGTCGGCAGCTACTGAAACTTACGAGAAACAACAAGACACTGCCTACGCTTTGATGCAAAAATATGGTATGCATTCCGTCAAATCTGGTTATGTTGGTAGAATTCTTCCAAAAGGAGAATATCATCATGGGCAATACATGGTTAATCAATATAATAATGCAGCGATTAAAGCTGCTAATTATGAGGTAGCGGTTAATGCCCATGAACCGATCAAGGCAACTGGACTCAGAAGAACATATCCAAATATTATTTCAAGAGAAGGGTTAAGAGGACAAGAGTTCAACGCTTGGTCACAAGATGGAGGAAATCCTCCAGAGCATTTACCTATCGTCGCATTTACAAGAATGCTTGCGGGACCCATAGATTTTACACCAGGTATTTTCAATATAAAGTTCGATGAATATAAAACCGAAAATCAAGTCAATACAACCTTAGCACAACAGTTGGCTTTATACGTTGTCATCTATAGTCCGATTCAAATGGCTGCGGATCTTGTTGAACATTATGAAGCTAATCCTGAGCCATTACAATTCATTAGAGATGTAGGTGTAGATTGGGAAACATCTAAAGTACTAAATGGTGAAGTCGGCGATTATGTGACAATAGCACGTAAAGAAAAAGGCACAGGTAACTGGTTTGTTGGCGGCATTACAGATGAGAATGCTAGAACCATAAGTATTTCGTTCGATTTCCTTGAGGCAGATCAAGACTATGAAGTCACTGTTTATAGAGACGGCATTAATGCGCATTGGAACGATAACCCATTGGATATTACTATTGAGAAATTGGAAATTGATAATTCATCTACGATTAATTTCAACCTTGCTGAAGGCGGTGGACTGGCTATTAGTCTAATTAAAAAGTAAGTAGAGTTAAAGTTTTTATTTTACTGTAAATCAGAGTGTTTTTTAACACTATTTCGTGTAACATAAGTTACGTAAGTCAGTCTTATACATACCGACTAAACAATTAATTCGTAACTTTGTATGTTCAGAAAGATTGATATGACAGATATTAATGAGAACATTGAGTCCCCTCTAAGGCTTCTAGTGAGTTTTGATAAACTACTTAAGCACTATGAAGATTTGTCTCATAATGACGATGAATTCATAGCTGCTAAGGCACGTAGAGTGTTAAAAACTGCAGATAAATATCCAGTTCTGCGTTCAGGATTTACTGATGTTTCTATTCTTAAGGAAAGAGAAAAAGAAATTCGAACGATTCTTCAAGATTCTTTTAGTCCAGTACTGACAAAAAACGAAATTAAGACGGCTTCAGTTCCGTTTCATAATTTAATATTTAATTCTTCAGAACGATTTAATTCAATAATTGAAACCGCTGGTGAAGATTTTGAATTGGAGATTAAAAATATGCCAGTCGATGATCGTTATATCATTGCTTGTACAATAATTCTATCATTTTGCTATGGTTATCAGCTTAATTTTAAGCGACCATTTTACTATGAGATTCCTGATGCAAATGGGATAATGCAATATTATAAGATATTGTACAACGCTGACTTTACTGAAATTATTCCTTCAGATAATGCGCCAAAGATCACTCAAGATGATGTAGATGAACTTTTAGATAATTTTGAAAATATCGAGATTTGGAAAAAGAAGTTTCCACCAAACAGCTATACCTTTAAAGGCTTCGTAATATCAAATATTTTCAATGTTACAGACGATCAGTCGATTTCAAATATTAAGTCATCATTAATTGGTGAAGACAAACGAAAGGATGAAGGTTTTATGGAAGATTTCCATGAGATCTTTAGATCATTACTCGGATTGAAAGATATTAAAGTTGGGTTTTCAATATACAACGAGGAAGATGATACGTTTGAGCGTGTTTATGGTGCAGGGATGAATAGTTTCCTCCTTAATAAAGATGATTTTAAGGCTTGCCATGGCGCACTTTGCAGTATGTCTTACAATACGTTATTAGACGAAAAGAAGTTTTATACAGTTTCTGACGTTGATAAATATTATGAGCTATCTAAAGGAAAAGCACCGCAATACAAAACGCTTCATGACCAGAATATTAAGAGTGCAATACTAGCGCCAATTGCTAATGATAATGAGCTAATGGGTATTTTGGAAATTGTATCAGAACAACCTAAAGTGCTTAACAGCATTAATGCGAATAAACTTGTAGATGTCATGCCATTTATTGTTTCGGCAGTAGAGCGTTCTAAAAAAGAAGAGGAAAACTTAATCGAAGCAATTATTCAAAAGGAGTGTACGTCAATTCACCCAAGTGTACATTGGCGATTTGAAAAAGAAGCTAAGAATTTCATTAAAGATGATCTGAATGGTGACGAGCCGAGGTTCAATAAAATCGCTTTTGATAACGTATATCCATTATACGGCCAAATCGATATTAAAAAATCTTCGGAGGCAAGAAATACTGCCACTCAAAAGGATTTAACGATTCAATTGTCATTGATTGAAGACATTATTAAAGAAGCAATGAAGATAGAGTCATTGCCAATTTATGAGCAATTTCTGTATCAAATAGATCAATATTTAGATGGTTTAGATAATCATTTTCAGGTAGATAGCGAACAGCAAATTTCTGCTTTTATTAAACAAGATATTGAACCGCTATTCGAACATTTGAAAGCGAATAATAAGGTACATGACCAAATAACAGAATATTTCGATAGAATAGACAAAAAGGTCGATGTGTTATATCAGCATAGAAAAGATTATGATGAAACTATTGCACTAGTTAATAGCGAAATGGCGGCAATGTTGGACAAAAAACAAGTCGAAGCACAAGCCATGTATCCGCATTACTTTGAACGATTTAAAACCGACGGTGTAGAACACAACATGTACATTGGTGAATCGATTACTAAAGAAGATAGTTTTAATCCAATCTATTTGTACAACTTAAGACTTTGGCAATTGCAGGTCATGTGTGAAATGGAGAATGCATTTTATTTAATGCAATCAGATTTCCCAATTAAGTTGGATGTTGCCTCGATGATATTGGTATTTAATCAACCTTTATCGATTAGTTTTAGAATGGATGAAAAACAGTTTGATGTTGATGGTACCTATAACGCACGCTACGAAATCGTTAAAAAGCGCGTTGATAAAGCCTTTATAAAAGGAACCAATAAACGTGTTACTCAAAAAGGAAAGATAAGTATTGTGTACTCTCAAAAGCAAGATGAAATTGAATATTTGAGATACATCAAGTTCCTTCAATCGAAAAAGTACTTAGATGACGATGTTGAGATTGTAGAATTACAAGATTTACAGGCAGTAACTGGTCTAAAAGCAATTCGAGTGAGTGTGCTATACCATACAGACAAAGACGATAAAGCGTTCTATACTTATGAAGATCTAATGAAAGAGATCAAAGCATAAGTCTGTTTTATATCGTTCCTCCATAAAGTTTAAAGGAAACACCAAAAGCGATTACGCTTATCACTATGCCGATCATAAAAACGGTATAAGTAGTGCGCAATAGGCTGTATTTTCGGTTTAATACCAATCCCAAAAAATAAAGGTCTTTGGTTAATGAACCATAGAGATAATCTCTGTCCTGCATCATTTCACCCATAGCCCACTCAAATTCTGATAAGCTCATTTGATGGAAATTACCAAAGAACAGTAAATTCACTTTTTGATTCGCAACATCGTCTTTAGTAAATTTTCCTCGAGTTACATTAGGACGCGTTGCTAAAACCGATAATACGATAGATGCTACTGTAAAAGCCAAGAAAATAAGAGTCGGATAAATGAGATAGCTATTTGATGGATTATCAAGTTTAGGGATTAAATTTGATAATGCGACTGATATAATAATAGCATTAACCGATAGTAAAATATTGGCTTTGGTGTCGGCAATATCAATTAATGTAATGTGATTTCTCAATGCGACTCTAAACATGGTTTCTATGCCACGTTCAGGGAGTTCAATTTTATTCTTTTTAAACTCTAACTCAGCCTTCTTTTGTTTTAGCTTCGCCGTGTTTAATTTAAGTTTCTTCTGATCTTTTAATAATTGAGCAAGGTTTTTACCTTTTCGGCTTTCCCAGGTTGCTAAGGCGTAATCAGTGTAAAAATGATGGTTTTGAGTTAAAAATGTTATGTTAGTCTCTAACCATTCGGCTTCGGTCAAACGTCTATCACAATTTAATTCCCATTCTTTACGCAAGAGTTCAGATACATCTCGATAATCTTTACTGCCAAGGTGTGATGCATCAGCATCTCGTATTATCTTTTCATATTCATTGGTCGGTTCATGCTCCATGATCGTTGCTAAAATGAGGTTGCATACAACATCGATATCTTCTTGTGGAACATTGTGGGATGTTAAGAACGACTTACAAATTTTAACGCTTTCCTGCTCATGTTTTTCAGAGTTAACAGTAAATCCAGTATCATGAAACCAAGCTGCCAATTCAAGTAACTGCGCCTCTTTTTCTGCGATATTTGTAGCTTCAGTTATTTCCTTTGTTTTTTCAACAACACGTTGTGTGTGAGGAAGATTGTGGTAGGTAATCGTATTGCTCAACTTTTCATTTAGCAAGGCAATGACAAATTTTTCGGCCTCTTGGATTACTGTATTCATAAAATGGAGGTTTGTGAAGTAAAAATACTAAACTTTAATTAATCGTTAATTTTTGAGAACATTAGGATTTTAGATGAGACTATTCCTTCTAAAGATCTTATCTTCTGTCGTAATTTTGAATAACACATAACGACTAATTTTTTCGTAAATTATGTGACGTTTCAAAGTCACCAAAAATGATACGACACATCTTAAATGAACTTAAACTTAAAGCATACATATATTGACAACCTTCCGGCTGATGCAAATCTTGAAAATACTAGACGTCAGGTAAAAAACGCAT
The DNA here is from genome assembly GCA_017643165.1 of Psychroserpens sp. Lineage (GTDB taxonomy): Bacteria > Bacteroidota > Bacteroidia > Flavobacteriales > Flavobacteriaceae > Psychroserpens. Next base: position 604,122 of record JAEPNY010000001.1, read on the forward strand.
GCTTCTCTTTCGTTAGTCCTAAACAGACTAAAAAGCCGGAGATTATTCATGTATCACATGAAATGATGCATGCCTTAGGGATAGACGATGGTCTAAATAAAACGCCGCAATTTACCAATGTTTTTACGGGCAATGAAGTTTTGGAAGGAACCAAGCCGTTTGCCATGTGTTATGGCGGACATCAATTTGGTCATTGGGCAGGGCAATTAGGTGATGGTCGAGCAATTAATTTGTTTGAAATTGAGCATGAGTCTAAGCAATGGATGGTGCAACTAAAAGGTGCTGGTGAGACGCCGTATTCTCGAAGTGCTGATGGACTTGCTGTTTTACGATCCTCAATACGTGAGTATTTATGCAGTGAAGCAATGCATCACTTAGGAATACCAACCACAAGAGCCTTATCTTTGGCTTTATCAGGAGATGAGGTACTGCGAGATATGCTATATGATGGTAATCCAGAGTATGAGAAAGGTGCCATTGTTTCAAGAATTTCTCCTTCCTTTTTAAGATTTGGAAGTTATGAGATCTTTGCGGCAAGACAAGATCTAAAAACAATGAAAACTCTAGTTGATTTTACAATTAAAAATCACTTTCAGCACTTAGGAACTCCTTCAAAATCTACATATATTAATTTCTTTTCTGAAGTTGCTCAACGAACATTAGATATGATAATTCATTGGCAACGCGTAGGTTTTGTTCATGGCGTAATGAATACCGATAATATGTCAATTTTGGGACTCACTATAGATTATGGACCTTATGGTTGGTTGGAAGGGTTTGATTTCGGATGGACACCTAACACAACTGATCGAGAACATAAACGCTATAGGTACGGAAATCAACCTAACATTGGCTTATGGAATTTATATCAGCTTGCTAATGCACTTTATCCACTTGTAGAGGAAGCCGAACCATTCGAAACCAATTTGGAACGTTATAAAACCGACTTTGAAAAGAAATCATTAGGTATGATGCGATCAAAACTAGGATTACAAATTGAAAGCGAAGGCGATGAAAAGCTAATTGAATCTCTTGAAGAGGTATTAAGCGGATCTGAAACCGATATGACTATTTTTTTCAGGTTACTCGCTAACTTTAAAAAGGGAAACGCAAAGGATGGAATTAAATTGATTCACGATGCATTCTATACATCAGAAGATATTACAGGAACATTGGCACAAGAATGGCAAGATTGGTTTGATCGTTATGACTTTAGGCTGGCAAAAGAGAAATTATCGGATGAAGAACGGAAAGCAAAAATGAATGGTGTAAATCCCAAATATGTCTTAAGAAACTATATGGCTCAATTGGCTATTGACGATGCTAATAATGGTAATTATGAGTTAATAGATGAGTTATTTAATTTACTGAAGCAGCCTTATTCAGAACAACCAGAAAATGAGAAGTGGTTTGCCAAGCGTCCAGAATGGGCACGGGATAAAGTAGGATGTTCCATGTTATCATGTAGCTCCTAAAAAGATGAATTTTAAAATACAACGCTATGAAAGCTATATGGAATGATAAAATTATTGCCGAAAGTGATAATACAATTGTTATTGAAAACAATCATTATTTTCCGCCAGGCAGTATTAAATCAGAATTTTTTAAACCCAGTGAAACACATACGTCTTGCGCCTGGAAAGGACAAGCCTCATATTATACGATTGAGGTTGACGGCTTAGAAAATAAAGATGCGGCATGGTATTATCCAGAGGTATCAGAATTAGCTAAATCTATAAAAGGATATATCGCCTTTTGGAGAGGTGTTCAAATAACCGAATAAGAGCCTTGATCATGAAAAATGAAAAACTGAAAATCACAAATAAGAAAGGGATAACCTTACAAGCTTATCTGGAATTACCTGCAAATCAGAGCCCTAATTATTATGCCATATTTGCGCATTGTTTTACTTGTAGTAGCTCATTAAATGCTGTAAAACATGTTAGTAGGGCACTTACAAATGATGGTTTCGGAGTGGTGCGTTTCGATTTTACTGGATTAGGTCGTAGTGAAGGTGAATTCGCCCAAAGTCATTTCTCTGCTAATGTAGATGATCTGATTGCGGTGAATAACTTCCTCGCTGAGAACTATCAGGCACCTTCACTATTAGTTGGACACTCATTGGGAGGAGCCGCAGTGCTCGTTGCTGCTTCGAAGTTAGATAATATCAAAGCAGTAGCAACAGTTGGTGCACCAGCAACTGTAAGTCACGTAAAACATTTGTTTTCGCATGGCATTGCTGAAGTAGAAGAAAAAGGCGAAGTGGAAGTTAATATAGGAGGTCGACCATTTAAAATCGATAATGAATTTGTAAACGATTTTGATAAAACGGATCTTCCTTCTATTGTAAAGTCCTTAAGAAAGCCATTACTAATAATGCATTCTCCAATAGATACAATCGTTGGAATTAAAAATGCGGAACAGTTATACCATAATGCGCACCACCCAAAAAGCTTTATTACGCTAGATAATGCAGATCATTTGTTGTCAAATTCACGTGATAGTCAATACGTAGGTGAAGTCATTGGTGCTTGGGTAAAGCGCTACTTTGAACCGATCACCAATAGGATGTTGGACACTGATGGCGAGCAATTGGTTGCGCATTTGAATCTTATAGAAGACAAATTTACGACGACTATGCAAACCGCGAAGCACAGTTTCATTGCCGATGAACCTGAGCAAGTAGGAGGTGATGACTTTGGGCCGTCTCCATATGATTTTTTAAGTGCTAGTTTAGCAGCTTGTACCGTTATGACACTGAAATTATATGCAGAACGAAAAAAGTGGGATTTACAAGAGATATATGCCTATATTACCTATTCGAAAAAACATAGTGACGATTTAATGTTGGATATTGATGAACCAAGGCGTATTGATCACCTTCAAAAAAAATTGAGCTTTGTTGGTAATTTGGACGATTCCCAGAAAGCACGTTTAAAAGAGATTGCATCGAGGTGTCCAGTTCATAGAACATTACAAAGTGAAGTAATAATAGACACCCAACTCATATAGACGTTCTTTTATGACCTTAACCCAATCCTATCTAAATACACGACAACGTTTTGTTGAGATCTGTAGACCATTAAAAATTGAAGATTATTCTGTACAACCTGAGGTGTTTGTGTCACCTCCTAAATGGCATTTAGCCCATACCACGTGGTTTTTTGAACAGTTTGTACTCGTTTCTCATAAAGAGAACTACAAGGTTTTTGATAAGGATTTTGCTTACTTATTTAATAGTTATTATAACAATGCTGGTGACCGTGTGTTACGCCCAAACAGAGGATTAATGACTCGACCTTCAGTTGAAGAGGTGTATCACTATCGCGATCATGTTGATAGGGAGATGATTGAATTTCTTGAATCTAAACCTGATACTAAAATCCAAAACATAGTTCAACTAGGAATTCAACACGAACAACAACATCAAGAGTTATTCTATTATGATATCAAATATATTCTGGGGCATCAACCTACTTTTCCTCTAATTGAGCATCAGCTAGATCCAAACACAGTACAGGAGGCTTCTAAGTGGGTTACTATTAGTGAGGGTATTTATGAAATTGGATTTAATGGACAAGGATTTTGTTATGATAATGAATTAGGAAGACACAAAGTGTATTTACAAGAATTTGAAATCTCAAATCAACTCGTTACTAATAGAGACTATTTGGCCTTTATTGAATCAGGAGGATATGATAATTTCAATCTATGGCATGCAGATGGTTGGGATTATATTAAACAGAATACTATAGACGCACCTTTGTATTGGTACAAAGTAAACGGTTCTTGGAAGCAATATAGTTTGGATGGATTTCATGATTTACGATTAGATGAACCTGTTTTGCATGTCAGTTATTACGAAGCTTTTGCATTTGCAGAATGGCAAAGTAAACGTTTGCCAACAGAATTTGAATGGGAAGCTGCATCTTCACAGTTTGAATTTGGACAACTCTGGGAATGGACCAATAGTGCATACTTGCCATACCCCAAGTTTTCTAAAGCTCCTGGTGCACTTGGAGAGTATAATGGTAAATTTATGATTAATCAGATGGTCCTTAGAGGGGCTTCAAATGCAACGGTTATAGGACATAGTAGACCATCTTATCGTAATTTTTTCCATCCAGACATGCGATGGCAGTTTTCAGGAATTAGATTAGCAAAATAATATGGATAATACATTTGCACAAGATGTGCTAAAAGGGCTTACTAGTAATTCAAAGTATTTATCGTCAAAGTATTTTTATGATGACATTGGAAGCAGAATATTTCAGGAAATCATGGAAATGCCTGAGTATTATCTCACAAATGCTGAGTTTGAAATATTATCCTTACAATCGAAACAAATTGTAGAAGCGTTACAGTTTTCAACGCCTTTTAATATTGTTGAATTAGGAGCGGGTGATGGTTTTAAAACGTTTAAGTTATTAGAGTATCTCGTGAATCAAAAAATTGAGTTTAACTATATACCTATAGACATTTCTCAAGAGGCTATAGACGTGCTTTCCGATAGACTTACAAAACGTTTACCAGGTATTGTAGTGAAACCTAAAGTTGGTGATTATTTCGAAATTTTAAAGCAGAACAGGCAGAGTGATTATCCTAGTCTATTGCTTTTTCTTGGAGGTAATATAGGTAATTATAATACTGAGAAAGCGATTGAACTGTTAGAGTTGTTTCATTCAAATATGAAGCTGGGCGATAAACTGTTAATTGGATTTGATATAAAAAAGAATCCTGTGATTATCCATAATGCTTACTATGATCCGCATGGTATCACCAAACGCTTTAATTTAAATTTATTATTGCGAATTAATCGTGAATTAGGAGCCGATTTTAAGATAGATGACTTTGATTTTTATTGTCATTACAATCCTCTAAATGGCGAAGTTAGAAGCTATTTAGTGAGTTTAAGGATTCAAACGGTTCATATTAAATCACTAGACAAACACATACATTTTGATCAAAATGAAATTATCTGGACGGAGCTCTCAAAAAAGTATGGATTAGATGAAATTGTTAGTCTATCAAAACGAACCAATTTTACATTTATTAATCATTTTCTTGACTGTAAGCATTACTTTACGGATACGCTTTGGGAGAAATCGCAGAATAATAAATAAATTTAGCTTATGAAAACAACTAAGCGACTACTTGTTCTATTGGGTATTAGTTTACTCTGGAATTCATGTGCGACATATAAAGCTCAATATAATATTGATGATAAAAAGCTACAATCTGTGGAAGCAGCATTGGATCTTTTAGATAGTTATCCGGCTAATAAAACTCTAGAACACAGTTTTTATTTAATTGGAGATGCTGGTCTAGCTGCCGAATCTGAAGCAGAAACAATTATAAATACATTTAAATCAGACTTAAAAAATGCGACTTCAAAAAGTACGGTAATTTTTCTAGGCGATAATATTTATCCGAAGGGACTTCCGAAAGAAAATGACCCAAATAGAAAAGATGCTGAACGCCAGCTTAATGCTCAAATTGCTGCTGTTTCCGATTTCAAAGGACAAACAATATTTATTCCTGGAAATCATGATTGGTATAGTAATGGACTGAAAGGACTTAAACGTCAAGAAAAATATATTGAAGATGCTTTAGGTAAAGACTCGTTTTTACCTGAAAAAGGATGCCCAATTGAACGTATTAATCTTTCTGATGAACTCGTCTTAATAATTGTTGATACCCAATGGTACATTACCGATTGGGATAAGCATCCTAATATTAATGACAATTGTGAGTTTAAAACTAGAGCAAGGTTCATTGACGAATTTGAAAGTGAAGTCAAGAAAGCAAGAGGTAAAACTACGGTAATTGCAATGCATCATCCTATGTTTACCAATGGTCCTCATGGTGGTCAGTTTAGTTTTAAATCGCATATGACGCCGCTGCCAGTATTGGGCACACTTAAAAATGTGATACGCGAAACAAGTGGATTATCTAATGCAGATCTAAACAATAAAAGGTATCACGAACTAAAAGATCTTCTGGTTACCTTAACTCAAGAAAATGACAAAGCGCTATTTGTTTCGGGCCATGAACACACACTACAATATCTAGTTGAGAATAATATTCCTCAAATCGTTAGTGGCGCTGGTTCAAAAGTTAATGCGACCAGAAATGTTGGAGGCGGAAAGTTTTCCTATGGGAAAAGAGGTTACGCGAGATTAGATGTCTTTTCAGATGGCTCATCTTGGGTTCGTTTTTATGCTGAAGGCTATAAGGAGCCAGTGTATCAAACAGAAGTGCTTAAAGCTAATGAAAGTGTAGTATCTGATTATGACGATGCCTTTTCTGAAAGGGTTAAAGCGAGTGTTTATAGTGCTTCAGAAACGAATAAAAGCGATGGCTATATTAAAGCATGGGGAGAACGTTATCGAAAATACTTTAGTACAGAAGTTGAACTTCCAACAGTAAATTTAGATACACTTTATGGTGGTTTAACACCAGTGCGAAAAGGTGGAGGGCATCAGTCTAAATCATTGCGATTTGTTGATCCTCAAGGAAGAGAATATGTCATGAGAGCATTGCGTAAAAATAGTATTCAGTACTTGCAGGCAGTAGTTTTTAAAGATCAATACATTACACCTGAATTGGAAGACACAAAAACTGAGGCACTGTTACTTGATGCATTTACAGCGTCTCATCCATATGCACCTTTTACTATTGCAGAATTAGCTAAATCAGTAGGTGTTTTTTATACAGAGCCGAGGTTATTCTATGTTCCAAAGCAAAAGGCAATTGGAAAATTTAATGATGAGTTCGGAGATGAAATCTATATGATCGAAGAACGTGCAGCCGACGGTCATGGAGATCGCGCTGGTTTTGGGTATTCGAATGAACTTATCAGCACCTATGACATGCTCGAAGAGTTACGTGAAGATGAAGATCATAAAGTTGATGAAGCTGCATATATAAGAGCGCGGTTGTTTGATATGGTAATTGGAGATTGGGATCGTCATCAAGATCAATGGCGATGGGCTGTTTTCAAAGAAGACGGAAAAACGATCTATAGACCAGTGCCGCGCGATAGAGATCAAGCATTCTCTTTAATGGATGATGGGTATTTAATGAGAACTGCGACATACTTAATCCCACCTATACGCTTGTTGCGATCTTATGAAGGAGAGCTAAAAGATCCGAAATGGTTCAATGTTGAACCTTATCCTTTAGATGTGGCTTTAATTACACAATCTACAAAAGCAGACTGGGATAGGGAAGTTAAATTAATCCAAGAGAATTTAACCGAGGCTATAATAGATAAGGCGTTTCTTGAATTTCCTGAAGAAGTAAGAGACGAGACAATTCAAGTAATAAAACAAAAGCTTATTCAACGTCGCGATAATTTGGCAGCGACATCCGATACGTATTTTGACGTAGTGAATAAATATGCCACTGTACGTGGTACAGATAAAGATGATTGGTTCGTTATTGAACGCTTAAAAGATGGTAATACGTCAATTAAAGTCTATCGAATAAAAGGTGGAGAGAAAAAAGATCTCTTTCATGAACGTATCTATAAACCTGAAGAGAATAAGGAGGTTTGGGTGTTTGGATTAGATGATGACGACTACTTTGAAGTCATAGGAAATGGAAAAGCTAAAATTAAAATTCGATTAATTGGCGGTCAGAATAAAGATAAATACAACATATTCAATGGTGCACGAGTACATATCTATGACTACAGAAGCAAAGAAAGTGAGTTTGAGACCAATAAAGGTGTCAAGCATTTAAAAGACGATTATTACTCTAACTTATACGATTTCAAAAAAGTAAAATATAATTCTAGAATTGTATTACCAACTATAGGATTTAATCCTGATGATGGGCTTAAATTAGGTATAGGTGCACAATTTATAAAGAATGGATATGATAATGAACGATTTACATCTCAGCATTTAGTGGGTGGGAATGTCTTTTTTGCGACAGGAGGTATAAACTTCAATTATAAAGGCGAATTTGCCGAGATTTTAAATGATGTCAATCTAGGGATCAATGCACAATTTACGAGTCCGAGTTTTGCGATCAATTTCTTTGGCTTTGGTAACTCTACTCCAAATCTTAGTACCGATAATCCGAATGGTGATGAACTAGATTTAGATTATAACCGTGTTCGTCAGTCTACATATCAGGTCGGTGCCTCATTAATAAAGCGTGGCGATTATGGTAGTAAATGGGAAGTCAGTTTTAATTTCCAATCTATTGAAATAGAAAATACGGCAGGTCGATTTATAAGCACATTATTCCCTGTTGGCTTTGAACCTGATCGCGATAATTTTGTAAACTCTGAAATTTCATATGAATTTACTAATGTTGACGAAGCAGCATATCCAACATTAGGTTTAGATTTTGATTTGAGATTTGGATACACTCAAAACTTAGACAATTCCAACAACTTTAGCTATTTGATACCGTCATTAGGTATCGCTCACAAAATTGATGCAAGTGGTGACTTGGTATTTACTACTAGAGTTCAAGGCCAGTTTAATTTTGGCGATGAATATGAGTTTTATCAAGCCGCAAATTTAGGTGCTAATAATGGGCTAAGAGGATTTAGAAACCAAAGGTTCTCTGGAAAGCGTGCTTTCTTTCATTCGTCAGATATAAGGTACAATTTAAAACGCGTTAAAACGTCACTCATTCCAATTGAATATGGAATTTTTGGAGGTTTTGATTATGGACGTGTTTGGGTTGATGATAACCTAGTTTTAAATCCTGACTTTAACGATAACACTTTAAATACATCAGTTGGAGGCGGTGTTTTTCTAAATATGGTTGATATGTTATCCTTGAACCTCGGACTTTTTACGTCTTCGGATAATTTAAGGTTTTCATTCGGATTTGGATTTAACTTCTAGGTGTTTAGGTAGTTCGAACCTATAAATATTTCCACCTTCACCTTTAACTTGTTCATCGGTAATCAATACCGTTTTGTTATTAAGGAAATAGATGCCTTCTTTTTGGCTATTGTGTTCAAAAGGAATTGATACCATGTTACCGTTCATTATATTTTTAGGAGAAAATTGTGTAATCCTCCATAGTTTATCATGATTTAATAATACAATCGATCTACCATCAGGACTTATGGCAGCAGAGGTGACTTTGTTATGTTTACCTTTCCATTTTACTTCTGAGTTAAATTGTGCTTCATGATGTCCAATAACATTTGGAAGTGTAAACAGTCTGCAATGTTTATCACTTTTACTAAATATAAAAAACTGATCATCTAACAGAAAAAATGACTCAAAGTCCATAGACTTGAAATCTTTTGGGAGTTCAAAAGTTATGACCTCAGCATCTGTTTGGCTTTCAGCTAAGTGTGGCTTATGGACCTTATAAATGGCGTAACGCTTTCGTTTTTTTGAATTATTACCAAAATCACCTATATAAATATTTCCGTCGTTATCCGATGTAAGATCCTCCCAATCTATATTTTGAACATTGTCTATGTCAATATCCTTAATGATTTGACCGTTTTCGTTCAAGCCATATAAGTTGTTTTTGTTACCAGCATCTTCGATGACCCATAAGAGATCAGATCCATTAAGCTTTTCTATTGCCGAAGTTTCTTTAAGGCTATTTGGAAGATCAGCAACAAACTTGAGTTTCCCAATCCCGCAAGAGATCAGAAGGAAGCTTATGATAAAGAGTAATAATGAATTTAATTTCATCAGGAATTTGCTTAACTTTTATAGTTGATCTAAAATTAGAAAAGAATTCCATAATAATTGGCATATCTCTATAGCTTTATTTAATACTTTTAGGGAAATGAAAACACCACTAAAAATTGGTCATCGAGGTGCAAAAGCATATGCTTCTGAAAATACTATTGCCTCTGTTATAAAAGCACTTAATCTAGGTGTGGATGGTATTGAAATTGATGTTCATAAATCCGCAACTGGAGAGATAGTGGTATTTCATGATTTCACTTTAGATCGTATGACTGATGGTTCTGGTGAGATCCATAAATTATCCTGGGATCAATTGAGAACAGTTAAGGTGAATGGAGGACATAAAATTCCTAAACTTGAAGATGTTCTCGACGTTATTGATAAAAAATGTATAGTGAATATTGAATTAAAGGGTAAAGACACTGCTGAAGGTGCCTTTGAAATTATCAACCATTACATCAAAGCAAAAAACTGGACGCCAGATCACTTTTTGGTCTCTAGCTTTCAAATTTCAGAATTAAAACGAATGAGCCAATTGATTCCGCATGTGGAGTTGGCCGTTTTATCTAAGGCAAGTGTTGATAGTGCTATAGAAATTGCTAAGACAATTAATGCGAGAACAATTCATCCAAATTATGCCTTACTTTCAAAGTCAAATGTACAAGAGGCACAGCAAAGAGGATTTAAAGTAAACACTTGGACTGTAAATGATATAGATTCAATTGCCCGTATAAAATCGTATGGTGTTAATGGCATTATATCTGATAACCCAGATTACATATGAAACGTTATGATACGATTATCGTAGGAGGAGGAGCAGCAGGTTTTTTTGCCGCCATTAATATTGCAGAGATGGATCCAAATCATTCTGTTGCTATTCTTGAACGCGGTAAGACTGGTCTTCAAAAAGTCAAAATATCGGGAGGTGGACGCTGTAACGTGACGCACGCTGAGTTTATTCCGTCAGATCTAGTTCTCAACTATCCAAGAGGAGAAAAAGAACTGTTAGGTCCTTTTCATCAGTTTATGACTGGAGATACGATCGAATGGTTTGAAAAGCGAGGTATAACACTAAAAGTGGAAGACGATGGCAGAATGTTTCCAACGACTGATAGTTCGCAAACTATAATTGATTGTTTCCTTCATGAAGCAGATTCACATGGTGTTGATGTGTTTTATAATCATGCCTTGAGAGCTCTAAAAAAAGAAGGAGCAGAATGGTTGCTTCAAACAACACAGGAGGATTTTATAGCTAAACAGGTAGTGATTACAACAGGAAGTAATCCTAAAATATGGAAGTTAATGAATACGCTAGGGCACACGATTGTTGATCCTGTTCCGTCCTTATTCACTTTTGATATTATCGATGATCGTATTACCTCAATTCCAGGAGTTGTAGCAAAAGATGTTGAGGTAAAAGTCCTTGGTACTGAACTTTGGAGTGAAGGGCCTTTACTCATAACACATGTTGGAATGAGTGCACCAGCAATACTGAAGTTATCAGCATTTGGAGCTCTTGAATTAGCTAAACTGAACTATAACTTCGATATTGAAATTAATTTTATTAGAGTTTCATATCAGGATTGCCTAGACCAACTAAAAGCGTTTAAACTGTTAATGGCTAAAAAAACAGTTTGGGCATCTTCTCAGTATGATTTGCCTAAACGATTATGGCAACAATTGCTATTGGCTGCCTCAATTCTGAAGGATACCCGATGGGCAGACCTTACAAAATCACAAACAGAATCCTTTGCTAAACAGTTAACTCAAGCACGATTTGAGGTTACAGGTAAGAGCACCTTTAAAGAAGAGTTTGTTACGGCAGGAGGGATTGATCTAAAGGAGGTCAACTTTAAACGATTTGAAAGCAAATTGTCAAAAGATTTATACTTTGCTGGTGAAATATTAAATATTGATGCCGTCACTGGTGGCTTCAATTTTCAAAATGCTTGGACTGGTGCCTATATTGTTGCAAAAACTATAACGTCATCATTATGAAAACCTATATTGCATTAATTCGAGGTATAAACGTTGGTGGTCATAATAAACTGCCTATGGCAGAACTTAGAGTAGCCCTGGAAGACGTGGGACTTCAAAAAGTTCGAACATATATCCAGAGCGGAAATGTGATATTTCAATCGCCTAAGTCTGTTCTAATCGCGTTAGAAACGATTATTTCGAAGGTCATCGCGTCCATATTCGGATTTCAAGTTCCGGTAATTGTGAAGACTCCAAATGCAATAAAAACTATCTTAGATCACTGTCCATTTTCAGCAGAAGAGAAGGAGAAAAGTCACTTCATATTACTGAATAAGGTTCCTGATAAAATGTTAGTTGATCAGGTGTCAAGTTTGACATTTGAAGACGAATACTATTACATCATTGACGATTGTTTATACTTCTATTCTTCTCACGGATATGGTCGTACAAAATTTAATATGAAGACCTTCGAGAAGAAATTACAAGTTGTTGGAACCTCAAGAAATTATAAAACTATGCTAAAATTATTGGCTTTGTCAAGTACAGAATAGCCTAGACTTGAGATATTTCCTATTTTTGCAAAGCAATTTAATAGCAATGACCGAAAACGATTTTATCCCCAGACCTTATAAAAATTCCATACAAGACGGCAATATAACATGGTCTTCTCCCAGCAATATTGCCTTGGTGAAGTATTGGGGTAAGAAAACAAATCAAATTCCAGAAAATCCTTCAATCAGTTTTACACTAGATCATTGTAAAACGATAACGACATTAAGTTATTCTGCTAAACAGACGCAAGAAAAATTCGCGTTTGAAGTGTATTTGGATGGAGAGAAAAAGGACGATTTCAAACCGAAGATTGCAACTTTTTTTAAACGTGTTGAAAATTACCTTCCGTTTTTAAAGAACTTTCATTTTAAAATCGAAACCTCAAATACATTTCCACACAGTTCTGGTATTGCGTCTTCAGCTTCTGGAATGAGTGCTTTAGCACTTTGTTTGATGAGTATTGAAAGAGCACTTTCTGAAGATATGTCTGATGAATTTTTCATACAGAAGGCGTCATTTTTAGCTAGACTTGGTTCAGGCAGTGCATGCAGAAGTCTTGAAGGGGATTTAATTGTGTGGGGAACACATCAGCAGATTGAAGGAAGTTCAGATCTATTCGGTGTAAAATATCCTTATGTCGTACACAATAATTTCAAAAACTATCAGGATACGATTTTATTGGTTGATAAAGGAGAAAAGCAGGTAAGTAGTACGGTTGGTCATGGCTTAATGCATGGACATCCATTTGCAAAACGTCGCTTTGATCAGGCTCATGAAAACATGTCCGATTTAATGACTGTGTTTAAACAAGGTGATTTAGATCGTTTTATAGAGATCGTAGAAAGTGAGGCGCTTACCTTGCATGCCATGATGATGACTAGCATGCCCTATTTTATATTGATGAAACCTAATACCTTAGAAATAATTAATAGGATTTGGGCTTATAGACGAAAAACACAGTCTAAGATTTGTTTTACCTTAGATGCAGGGGCTAATGTACACGTATTATATCCAGAAAATGAAAAGACTCAAGTGCTGGATTTTATTAAAAAGGAGCTTCTTGAATATTGCCAGAATGAACAGTATATTTGCGACCAAATCGGATTCGGTGCTCAGTTATTAGGTAATGATAATCAATAATTTACAATAGTCTTAACGCTAATAGCTCATCCATCTACTATATTTATGTGTATATTTGTTAAAGTCAATTGCTAGAAATACATGAAAGGACCACTTTTTTACTCTAAAATTTTACTCTTTGGAGAGTATGGGATCATTAAAGATTCAAAAGGGTTATCAATTCCATATAATTTTTATAATGGTGCGTTAAAGACGGATGACAATCCGTCGGAAGATGCTATTAAATCGAATGAAAGTCTTAAGCGTTATGTGGCATATTTAAAAGATATCGATAAGAATCTTGTCGTTTTCGATATTGAAGCGTTAGAACGTGATGTAAATACTGGAATGTATTTCGATTCGTCTATTCCTCAAGGTTATGGTGTTGGGAGTAGTGGTGCATTGGTTGCTGCGGTTTATGACAAATACGCACTGCACAAGATTACAGTCTTGGAGAATTTAACCCGCGAGAAATTATTGACTTTGAAAACGATTTTCTCTGAAATGGAATCATTTTTCCATGGGAAGTCTTCAGGATTAGATCCATTGAATAGTTATTTGAGCATTCCGATATTAATAAATTCTAAAGATAATATTGAAGCCACAGGTATTCCTGCGCAACAAACTGCTGGAAATGGAGCGGTATTTTTATTGGACTCTGGTATGATAGGTGAAACAGCTCCTATGGTGCGCATATTCATGGAGAATATGAAGAATGAAGGGTTTAGATCGATGCTTAAGAATCAATTCATTAAGCATACAGATGCCTGTGTGGATGATTTCTTAAAAGGTGATATTAAATCTTTATTTAAAAATACGAAGCAATTGTCTAAAGTGGTATTGAATCACTTTAAACCTATGATTCCGCAACAATTTCACGAATTGTGGAAAAAGGGTATTGAGACTAACGAATACTATTTAAAACTTTGTGGATCTGGTGGTGGTGGATATATCCTAGGATTTACTGAGGATATTGATGCAGCGCAAAACGCACTTAAGGATTACAAGTTAGAGGTAGTGTATAACTTTTAATCAATTATGGAAACTACAATCGATAATTTTTCCTTGGGCCTGTTTCTTTGGCAGGCATTTTTAATTGGTATTGCCGTATTAGTCATATTTCTTGTTTATAAACTGGTCAAGAAATTCCTAACCAATTAATACACATTTAATGTTATCTCGCAGACAAAAACATATTTTGCTAAAATTTTTTAGCATGTTTTCTGTTGTTCGTGGATATAACATTCTTATTGTAGTTATCGCGCAATATTTGACGTCCATCTATATTCTGGCCTATGATAAACCACTTAAGTCGGTAGTCTTTGACTTAAATCTTCTCATGCTTGTTTTAGCTTCGGCTGCGACAATAGCTGGAGGATATATTATTAATAATTTTTACGATTCGGAAAAAGACCGTATTAATCGACCAAATAAGTCAAAATTGGATCGACTAGTGAGTCAAAACACCAAGTTGTCCTTTTATTTTGTGCTCAATTTTTCTGCCGCAATCATGGCAAGTTATGTGTCTTTCAATGCCGTAATATTTTTTTCCGCATATATTTTTGGGATTTGGTTTTATTCTCATAAACTCAAGAAATTACCTTTTATAGGCAATCTCACATCAGCAGTATTGACCATACTACCTTTTTTTGCCATCTTCTTATATTATAAAAATTTTGAACAGGTCATTTTTGTTCACGCCATTTTCTTATTCCTAATGATCTCGATGCGAGAGTTAGTTAAAGATTTAGAAAACATGAAAGGTGACCTTTTGATGGATTACAAAACTATACCTGTAGTTTATGGAGAGAAGGCGTCAAAACTTATGCTAACAATCCTCATAGCTATGACAAGTGTTCCAGTATACTTACTGCTAACTCAGTTTAATGTAGGGCATATGTACATATTTTTTTACTTATCTGTAATTTTGTTATTAGCATTCCTACTACTGTTGTGGAAATCATCAACGAAGACGCATTATCTAATACTACACAACATATTAAAGTTCATTATTGTGGCTGGCGTATTTTGTATTGTATTAATTAATGTGGATGTTGTTTTAAATCGAATATCATGAACTCAAGTTTGAAGGTGGCCATGGCGCAAATTGCTCCTGTTTGGCTTAACAAATTAGAAACACTTAATAAAGTTAAAGACGCAATAATTAATGCTGCTAATAATGATGCTGAACTCATTGTTTTTGGCGAAGGATTAATTCCTGGTTATCCATTTTGGTTGGCATTAACTGGTGGTGCAGAATGGAATACCGATGTCAATAAAACGCTACATGCGCATTATGTTCAAAATTCAATTACTATTGAAAATGGAGATCTTAACGCTATTTGTGAGCTGTGTAAAAAGTATAAAATTGCAACTTATTTAGGGATTATTGAACGACCATTAGATCGAGGAGGACATAGTATTTATGCGTCGTTGGTTTATATAGATCAAAATGGTACGATCCAATCTGTTCATAGGAAATTGCAGCCAACATATGACGAACGATTAACTTGGGCTCCTGGTGATGGGAATGGACTAAGGGTTCATTCGTTAAAAGACTTCACGGTCGGTGGACTAAATTGTTGGGAAAACTGGATGCCTTTACCTCGAGCAGCGCTCTATGGACAAGGTGAAAATTTACATGTCGCTGTGTGGCCAGGTAGTGACCATAATACGAAAGATATTACGCGGTTTATAGCAAGAGAATCCAGATCGTACGTTATCTCCGTGTCGAGTTTGATGGCCGTAGCCGATTTTCCGAAAGATACACCTTATATTGATAAAATTTTAGAAAAGGCACCAAAGCAATTAGCTAATGGTGGAAGTTGTATTGCCGGACCGGATGGTGAATGGATTGTAGAACCCATTTTACATAAAGAGGGTGTATTTTACGCTACCTTGGATTTTAATAAAGTATTGAAGGAGCGACAGAATTTTGATGCTGTAGGGCACTACTCGAGACCAGACGTAACCCAATTGACAATTAATCGCGAACGTCAATCCACGATCAAAATTGATGATTAATTGAAGTATTATAGTACCTTTGCAGCCTCATTCATTGGGACTTATATAAATTATCCAATTTTAGAGTATTATGAACAGACAACAAGGCCGTAGCGGAAAGGGA
Organism: Psychroserpens sp.; assembly: GCA_017643165.1. GTDB lineage: Bacteria > Bacteroidota > Bacteroidia > Flavobacteriales > Flavobacteriaceae > Psychroserpens. Next base: position 620,583 of record JAEPNY010000001.1, read on the forward strand.
AAATCAGCATTGAATCGACAAGCGAATTCACCTAAAGGGAATAGAGGACACAAAACGTCTTCGAAGAAAACTTCTGCTTCAAAAACAACTTCAAACTCTGATGAGATCAGACTCAACAAATACATCGCTAATTCTGGAGTTTGTTCTAGACGTGATGCCGATATGCATATATCAGTTGGTAGTGTAACGGTTAATGGTAAAGTCATAACCGAAATGGGTTATAAGGTGAAACCAGGTGATGAGGTAAGATTTGATGGATCTAGAATAAGTCCAGAGAAAAAAACGTATGTGTTATTGAATAAACCAAAAGGATTTGCAACGACGACCAGTGAAACGAAAGGGCGAACCGTTATGGATCTAGTGGCAAATGCAACTAATGCACGTATTAAGCCAATAGGACGATTAGGCAGAAGTTCTACAGGCCTACTCTTATTTACTAATGACGATAAAATTGTTAAGAAATTCACGAATTCAAATACTGGTGTGGCTAGATTATTTGAAATTGAATTAGATCGTAATTTAAAATATGAGGATTTTAAATCTATCCAAGAAGGTTTTAAAGTAAAAGGAAAATTGATCAGTGTTGAAGAGATCAGTTATGTCGAAGGTGAATCAAAATCTAAAATCGGCTTGCGAATAAAAAACACGGGTAATTCAATATTACATACGATTTTTGATCATTTTAAATATGATATTATCCGAATCGATTGTGTTCAGGTTGGTCACTTAACCAAAAAAGATCTGCCTCGTGGTCACTGGAAACATTTAACCATTCAGGAAGTTAATACGCTTCAAATGTTATAATAGACGTCTAGCCTTTAACATTGAATGTGTAAGTAGAGATACGATCTTCACCGATAAATAAATGAACATCATAAAAACCCGTTGTATCAAATTGGTATTGAACAGTCAGTGAAGAATCTTCCTGATGTGTTGTTTTAGGATGAATCTTTTTATTGCGATAACCATCATCAATTTCAAACGTAATATCATCTGCCTCAACAGACTTGGCTAGCTCGTATTTGAACGTTATTGTTTCATACTTTCTGACGTCATGATGCATTTTCTTTGGTGCTTCATGCCCATTTAAATTAGTGTAGGCTTTGCCATAAACAACAGGCGCATCAATAAAATCTTTAAACGTAGGAGCATTTTGATCCATTAGTAACCATTTTTCATCAGCTGGAAAATGGTTTATTGCAAATAATTTAGGATTTGCTAGATAGAAACCATCATTGTAATAGAACATGAACTTTTGAGTTTCAGGATTGGGTATTCCACTTGCCCATGTCGGATCACATAAATACCATTTGTTATCAATTTTCACGGCATTCCAAGAGTGATTTGGAGTAGTGAGCTTATCAACATCGATCATGCTAGTTCTTCCGAATCCATCCACTATTTCACATTCGATATTGGCTAATGTTGCAAGCTTTTTGACTAAATAGGCATACCCAGTGCAGATAGTACGCTTTTTATTGAGCATATTTTTGAGAATCCTAGATCGGGATTGTTCATTCCAAGAATTTAGTTGATCAAGATCATCTTTGAATCGCTCTCGCTTACGTTTGTTTTTTAAATACCAACTATAATCGTTTGAAATGTTATGACACACCCAAAAATAGATGGCTCTAAATTGTTCGACTTCAGTTTCTAGATTAGCCGTCAGTTTTGAAGTAAGATCTGGTAGATTATGAAGCGTTTCATTACTGTATGACAAGGCAATGCTATCGGCTTTCTTGAAGTCAATATGATTAAAATCAGAGCGCTGCGCATTGGTCTGCCATACAGCAAATAAAACAATAATGTACCTGAGATAGGTCATAATCGATTAATTACGTCGTTTAGAACGTTTCGATTTATAAGGTGTATTTGTGTCTACAGTACCTAGGATTTCATTAAGATCAGAAGTCATCTCGACTTTTAGCATGGTGAGATTACCAACCAATTTAATTTCTTTGGTATCATAACCCACAAAACTAAATACTAGTACATCACCTTGTTTTAAGGCTTTAGGAAATGTAAATGCTCCTTTCTCATCAGTAAATGTGCCTGTAGTTGTTCCCTTTAATAGAATGTTTACACCAAGTAAAGGTCCATTTTCATCAGCAACAATACCCTTTAGAAGGCTCTCTTGAACGTTGTTCGCAGACTTTGAAGCTGTATTTTGTGCGTCTAAATTCATAAAAGACGTACTGAAAAAGCATAAAATTAATGCCATTACCAGTGTAGGTTTCATTAGTTGAATACTAAGCTTTGGCGCATTGGAAGTGAATAAAGTTTTCATAATATTAATGTTTTTATCAAATCTCTTCACTTTTTATAACATGAACAATTCAGTTTTAGTAAGAACATACAGTTTAAAAGTGAACTGAGTATTTGAATGAGTGTGGTCTAAAAATCAAGTGTTTAAAATATGAAAACTTTCGCTTAACCTAAAGTTAAACTTCTGTTTTTTTGACTAGCTACAAAATAATCTATATTCACTTTAATATTTTTTATAAATTTAATTTGCTATTAGTTCGGGAACGATCTAAACTCTTAAGGGAGTGTTATATCTTTTACAACCTACACAATTTTAGATATGAACAAGAGAGATAATTTAAAACGCGTCATTGTTGATTTTAAAAAGTTAACACCAGAAATTTTAGCCTTGTTAGTTCAAAAGTATCCTGATGGCTATGATGATGATCATATCATTTCATTTAGAAATGCTCAAAATGAAATCATTGAAGCAGTTGAAGTAACAACCGAAGACACCAAATATTTAGTGAAGGTGAGTACAAGTCTGGCAGCAACTATGGAAAACTATGATGAAGATGATTACGAGGCCTATAATAGTGATGATCCTGAAGCTGTACAGCCGCCGGATATAGATAATGATATCGATAGTGCAAATTGATTATTGGTATTCAAAGATTGACATACTATCTGCAATCAAAATGAATCCATAAGAAGTTATTATATTTTGGTGTTTCTTAGAGTAATCAATTCCTTAATGAACACACCATAAACTATGACGTATTCTAATGCTATTATCCAAAGGTTTTCTGATTTATCAGCTTTATTGATATTGAGATATGCGAGGTAGCTTAAGATAATTACAAAGCTCCAGACTATAGGAAACTTGTAATTCGTAAAAACACTTAGGAGTAGAAGCGTTGCAATGTACCATGGATGTACAGTAGTACTCATAAAAAGGTATGCTGCAAATGCCAAGAGCATATATCGTATAAGAGTTGAGGTGTCTTCGGCTTTTCTGTACAGACTTAACCATAAGATATATAGGATTACAAGTATCGGTAATACTTTCCCTATTAGCTTAATTTCATTATATCCAGTTATGCTGAATCCTATTTCCCTAAGTAAATAATAAATACTCGCGTTAAATTCGAAATTTTGGAACCACAGTGCTACTGTTTGTGCATAGTTAGTTACAAATTCCGTCGAGAAGAAAGGAGCAAATAAAGCTATAGTTATTAGACCTACAATAGCATAGAACCCGAATAATACCTTCACATTTATCTGAACGCTATTGTCTTTTTTAAAATAGAAGAACAATAATGTTAAGAACATCAATGGGATAAGCTTAACTGAAATTGAACAAGCAAATAACAGAGCGGCCCATTTCCACTTTTTTTGGTGTAAAACATACAAACTCCATACTAAGAAGAAAAGCATCACGCCTTCAAAATGCAAATTGCCTGTGAGTTCAATAATGATGAATGGATTCAGTAGATACCAAAAGATGTTTTTAACAGGTATGTTGAGGGCTTTTAACAACCGTTTTCCGAAATATAAAATTCCGAGATCTGCTGCGATAATAATTACTCTAAATACGATTGCCGCACCCAAAATGCTTTTACCCGAAAATATAGCTGCAATAAAAAAACAAAGCTGATTAATCGGTGGATAGTTGGTAAAATGGCTTCCGTTTAATTCGCCCATCCCATCATAAAGAATTTGACCTTGCTCAACAGGAATATTACCTGAACTTACTAAAGATTCTGGTGTGAACAAATAAGGATTCATACCTTCAAGAATCATTCGTCCATCCCAAATAAATCGGTAAAAATCTTGTGATAAATTGGGGATTGCAATAATAAAGATTATCCTAGACAGCACTGCAATAACAGACAACAAACGAATATTAGAACCTGCGTATTTCAACAGTAATAGAAACACCAAGAACAACCCAGAATATAGTAAGATCAACGTTGTGTAGTCTGTACGCTCAAGCTCGTATGCAAAAAACCAATAAAGAAAAAAGCTAACAAAAGTGAGCAACAATGGAACCTTATAAAGTTTCCAGAACTGCATTAGACTTTAGATGAAAGGGATTTGAAAAAGACATAACCAAATCCGATGAATAACATAAGGTGAAATGGAAATAACCCAAAATCGCCACCTTGATCACCTACGATGAATGCACTGTATAAACCAAATCCAAAATAAAACATCAATAGGCCTTCTAAAATCACATTGGCCGAAAGTTTCTTCCTTAAGTACTTATTGCCTTTCCAAGAATCTTTGATACTACTAATATTGAATTTTGGTGTTCGAACAAACTCACTACGCTTTCCTATATGACCTTCAATTACGGCTATAGAATTGTGCAATGAAAAGCCCATCGCTATAGAGAAAAAGGTGAAGAACATACCTATATAGCTGAAAAACTTTTTAAAGCCACTGCCATAAATATTTTTATACATGAACCAATAGCATACAAAAAAGATAACCGTGCTCATCACGAAGAAACTCATGAAATAAAAATAATATCTTAAATGAGCATATTCATTCTTGATGTATAGCATCGGGATACTTAATACGGCCACAGTGAAGATGCTTAAGAACATGGTACTGTTTAATAAATGTAATAAGCCATGAACTTTCGTTTTCGCTGAAATATTTTTAGATCGAATCACACGCCACAACATTTTTCTAAAGTTTTCGGCACCTCCTTTATTCCAACGAAATTGTTGAGAGCGAGCGGCGCTGATCACTACAGGAAGTTCTGCAGGTGTTTCCACATCTTCTAAATATTTAAACTTCCAATTTTTAAGCTGTGCGCGATAACTCAGGTCAAGATCTTCTGTTAAAGTATCTCCTTCCCAATTTCCAGCATCTATGATACAAGTCTTACGCCACACACCAGCAGTCCCATTAAAGTTTATAAAATGGCCTTTACTATTTCTTCCGACTTGCTCTAAAGTGAAATGCGCATCCAGAGCAAAGGCTTGTATTTTGGTAAGAAGCGAATAATTTCTATTAATATGACCCCAACGCGTTTGAACAACTCCAATTTCTTCATTCTTAAAAAAAGGGATGGTTCGTTTCAACCAATTTTTCTTGGGTAAAAAGTCAGCATCAAAAATGGCTATAAATTCACCTTTTGCGCTTTTAAGACCTTCTTTTAATGCACCTGCTTTAAATCCTTGACGGTCGGTACGCGTCATATGTTTGATGTCTAAACCAGTGGCTTGTAGTTTTTCGATGTGCTCACGAGTTGAATTTACACTCTCATCAGTCGAATCGTCTAAAACTTGAATCTCGAGCTTTTCTTTAGGGTATTCTATTTGTGCGATATTATCCAATAATCGATCCATAACGTACATTTCGTTAAAGACTGGTAGTTGAATTGTGACTAATGGAACTTCATCGGGATTCGACAGATCAAATGTTTCACATTCGGTATTCGACTTTTTTGATGACAAATAATTATACAACAAATTAAGCTGAGCCAGCGCATACATAAATATGAGCAGAATAGCAATGGTGTAGATAACTATAATAACCGATTCTAAAATCATTTTTTGAAACTATATTTAAAAATCCACCCTAAGATTTTTATGCCTGCAAATATAGCACCTTTTAGCGTACCTGAAACTTTTGAGACACCTATTCTGTTACGATAATTAACAGGTATTTCAACATATGTTAGTTTTTGGCGTAGTGCCTTTAACTGCATTTCAACAGTCCACCCATAGGTTTTGTCCTCCATTTGCAAGGCTAATAGCTTGTCGTATTTAATAGCTCGAAAAGGGCCGAGATCGGTAAATTTTGCACCAAAAAATAACTTCATAAGTGTTGTAGCAAGCCAATTTCCGAAGATTTGAGGTATGGTCATTGCTCCTTGTTCTCTCAACGATTTAACGCGAGCACCAATGACAAAGTCAATATCTTTTTTAAGTATGGGGTCAACAATTTTAGTTAACTCCTCAGGATAGTCACTGTAATCACCATCTAGGAATACGATGACATCAGGAATGGTCGATTGTTTAGCAACATAATTCAGCCCTTTTAAACAGGCATAACCGTAACCTTTTCTGGGTTCACTTAAAACTGTAGCTCCTGCATTTTTGGCATTCACTTCTGTATCATCAGCAGAGTTATTACTAACAACAATTATTTCACTCACAATGTCAGGGATATCATTAATGACATGTGCAATAGAATCTGCTTCGTTATAAGCAGGAATGATCACTTTTATAATGCTCATCTAAGGTCTTTTAAGCTATTTTCCTTTCGAAATGAGCGGTAGTCTGTCCAAGTTTTGATTTTCTTTCCTTCTGAATACTTAACGGCGGCAACCAACTTCTCATTTTCATACATGAGGCAATATCCGTTTTTTTGGTTATTTTTTAGCTGGCATTTGTGATTTATTTTTTCCATGTCGTCATAAAATAACCACCAATTACATTTTTTGTCTTCAATGTAATGACCTTCACTAACTTTTGCGCCATTCTCACTGTAGAAGCGCCAATACTTTGTTTTTAGATCGTTTTTGTAATGACCTGCACTCTTGGTTTGACCATTTTCATAATAGAATTTCCAATAGGATGTTTTTTTATTATTAACTATCCAGCCTTCAGATTCTAGTTGACCATTCTCGAAATAGTTCTTTTGATATTCCTTTTTTGGAACATTGAAGAGTAAAGATAACGAGGTAACTAATACAAATAAAAGACGCACTACAATTCTATTTTTGATTTACTAGATCCATAAGGTCAACATCGTTTCCTAGAAGAATTTCTGTAGGATTAATGCGTCCATTCATTGAATCGTTTTCAAGTTTTAACACACCTCTTGGGCATACTGCGGAACAAATTCCACAACCAACACAGCTTGAGCGTACAATGTTTTCACCTTTTTGTGCATAGGCTCTAACATCGATACCCATTTCACAGTAAGTCGAACAATTTCCACATGAAATACACTGTCCACCATTTGTTGTAATTCTGAATTTTGAAAATAAACGTTGCTGGAATCCTAATATGGCTGCCATAGGACATCCAAAACGACACCACGCTCTACTTCCTAGAATTGGGTAGAAACCTGTTCCAATTACTCCAGAAAATATTGAACCAATATAAATACCGTAAACTGACCTCAAGCTTCCAGATTTAACATAAAATAATTGTTCTGTGGTTCCTGTAAAATGCATCACTAATAATAAAGCAATGACTACGAAGAATCCGATTGCTCCATACTTTGCATCTTTGCCGAGCTCGCGACGTTTAAAAATCATTACTCCAGTAAAGATTACTGTGAGAAACCCAATCACCAATGAAATGAATACACCTCTAGTTAACCAAAAGTCGTTACTGTCATAGCCTAGGTAGGTATATACCATTGCTGTTGTCATCACGACAGAAAACACCAACACGGCATGTATTAACCAGCGCTCGATGCGCCATGCGTATAATTTTTTTGATGACAATTGTCTGAATGAATCACCTGCTGTTTCAGCAAGTCCACCGCAACCACATACCCAGGAGCAATACCATCGCTTACCGTACTTATAGGTAAGGATTGGTGTAATTACGAAAATTGAAAGAATTCCAAAAATAATAAGTGCCAACCCAATATTCCCATTTGATAAAAAGCCTTTTACCGACCATTCGTCAAAAATATAGTAGTTAAGAGGCCATACGCTCTTAAGGTCATAATATGGGAGGTCATTGTTCATTACGTACATAAACTCCGGTATGAGAAATGCAAACCCTAATTGGAAGAACATTACAGAAATCGTACGTAACTGTTGGTAGCGATTGTGTCGATATTTGAGAATAAATTTATAACCAAATGCAAGGATAGCTATAGTATACAAGGTTCCATAAACAAACCACTGACTTGCATTTCTACCACTTAAAAGATTACTCAATGGATCAAACAGAGCGATTAATCCTGTATTTGGAGCTCCGTCCTTTCCAAGTCCTAAGTACTGTGGATAGAAATAAAGTACAATATAAAAGACAGTTAGAATTACACCAACGATCCATCCCCAAACGCCTCTTGACGAGATCGATTTAAACCAAACGCCATTATTTTTAATACCTTCAAGTTTTGTGAGATATGCTTCCCTTGAGTACCAAACAGTTCCAGCCGTAATTAGACCCAGTGCTAAAGAAAGGAAAAGACCTTTATTTGGAAAATTGGTATTTAATAGTGCTATCGCCATTATGAACAGTCCAATTACGCCAATTCCTAAGGCAATTTTCTGTTTATTCGAAATGTCTGTAGCATCTGGTTTAGCTAAAGACATGCTATGATTTAATTTATTACTCATGATTAAGCAGTTTGCAATTGGTTAGTGTAGGCAAATAAGATTTCTTTTTCGTGTTGCTTATAAAATTCAGGGTCGAAGTTTGCTTCGGAAAGATGGTTCACGACATAATCAACATCTCGTTCTTCAGTTAACCATCGATCAAAGGTTTCATGACGCATTCGAATTCCGAAGGTATTTATCCCTAAAAATTTGTTCGTGTCTTTATGATAAGCGATGGTGATACATTTTGTGTCATCATTATGTTTCCAATGAAAATGCTGTTCGTAGTCTGGTCGACCTCTAACTCCAAATACCCAACCATAGGTTTGATATTCTATATCCAAAAATTTAGCTGAATTGAACCAATGTCCAGGATTATACATTCTGCGATTTCCGCATAATGTTTGAGCTAAGGTTTCGCCCATCATACGTCCTGTATACCATACGGCTTCAATTGGACGACGATTTCCAATGGCTTCGTGCTGTTCTGCACAATCACCAATAGCATATACATCTGGAATATTAGTCTCTAAATATCGATTTACTTTTACACCACGTCCTATTTCAATTTTCGATGATTTTATGAAATCTACATTCGGAGATACACCAGCTGTTAAACCGACCACGTCACACGCTAATTCTTCACCGGTTTCTTCTATGATAACCGATTTGACATGACCGTTTTCATCGGCTTTAATTTCTTTTAAATTTGTTGATAAACGAAGATCAATATGGTGACTTTCGATATGTCTATTGATCATTGCACTTTCACCTTCAGGAAGTACACCATTCCAAAAACTAGATTCGCGCACTAAAAACGTCACTGGAATACTTCTCGATACTAACATTTCGGCAAGCTCTATTCCAATAAGACCACCTCCAACAATTACAGCACGCTTACATACATTGTTGTTAGGTGCATGCGTTTCTAGGTTTTCTAAATCTTGTTTGTGATACATCCCCATAACACCTTCCAAATCTTGACCAGGCCAACCAAATTTATTCGGCTTACTACCAGTAGCTATTACTAGTTTATCATAAGTAATAGGTTCGTGAGAATCAAGAATTAATTGTTTTGAATCTGTGTCAATACGCTTAACATAAGCTTTAACGAGGTTGATTCGATTTTTCTTCCAAAACCAATTTTCATAGGGTTGTGTGTGCTCAAATTTCATGTGCCCCATATAGATGTACATCAGGGCAGTTCTTGAAAAAAAGTAATCTGTTTCGGCAGAAATAATAGTGATTTTTTTATCGGAAAGCTTTCGAACATGTCTGGCGAGCGTTACTCCAGAAATTCCGTTGCCAATAATAACTACGTGTTCCATGTGATGTTGTTGTTAGTTAGTGCTCAGTCGAACTTAAAGTTAAGAACTTAAATGGATTATTCAATTTAGAAAGGATTTAAATTAAACCTATTAGTGTAAGGAATTGATAGGTTTTGAGACGTCAAAAATCTTTTGCAGAGAGTGTAAGATAGCTAACATATTATGCGACTGAGCTGCTGTTAATTTGTAAAAAATTTAATTAATAGCATGAGAACACTATATATATATTCGCTTATTCTAATAACGCATACAGTCATTGGTCAGGACTTAACGACCTATTTAGATGACGTCGATAAATTCTTAGCTACACATGTTAAGAATGGGTTGGTCGATTATAAGGCAATCCACAAAGATCAGGTTCAATTAGATAATTTATTAGAAAGTGCATCACTGATATCGATCAGTGCTTCCGATGCTGATCGCTATCAAGCATTCTGGATCAACACTTATAATATAGCGGTAATTAAGGGCATTATTGATAATTACCCTATCAAATCACCTCTTGATAAAAAAGGATTTTTCGATAAGACGACATACAATTTAGGAAGGAAATCAATCACATTGAATACTATTGAAAACGACTTGTTACGCAAGAAATTTAATGATCCACGCGTGCATTTTGTATTGGTTTGTGGGGCGAATGGTTGCCCACCATTAATTAGCAAAGCCTATCGTCCTTCTACTTTAGACGTGCAGTTAAATACCCAAACTAAAAAAGCAATAAATGGAAATTTTATAAAGGTGAATTCACGCAAGAAAACCATTGAGGTTTCTGAAATTATGAAGTGGTATAGAGTAGATTTTGTTCAGAACGGAACTACCGAGATCGATTTTATAAATGCCTACAGAAATGAAAAACTATCAAACGATTACAGTATTGGCTATTTCAGCTATGACTGGAGTTTAAATAAACAATAACAACAATTAAATAACGCAATGAAAAAGTACAGCATATTAGTATTAGTTTTTTTAGTCTCTTTTTTAGGATTCGCACAAGAAGATGAGGATCAACAAAAAAGTGTCATTCAAGAGTATACACCTTCTATCTTATTAAAAAAAGGACAATGGGATATCAAATGGTTTAATAATTTATATACCGAAACTAGAGATTTATTTGGTCCAGGTGGATCAGAACAAGACATTCCGAGAAATACGTTTTTTACATCTACTATAGATATTTTTACAGGAATATCAGATAATAATCGTTTTAACATTGGATTACTTTTAGAGTTTCGTTCCAATGTTGTAGGTGGAAGAGATGCACTAGATGTATTTTCTTTTGATGGCGAATCTGGTTCGGCTCGTTCAGGATTTACCTCGTTTGCTCCAGCAATTAAATTTAATCCGATTAAGAGTGTTTCAAATTTCACAATTCAAACCGCTTTTCATATTCCTTTAGTAGACAATGAAGTCGAAAATGGTGTTTTTTTAGATCAAAAAGGATTTATTTTCCAAAACAGATTCTTTTATGATTATAGTTTCGCAGATGGTGATTGGCAATTATTTTCTGAGCTGAATACAGAGTATAACTTTGGTAAGAAAGAAGACAGTTTTGCAAATAATAGTTTGCGCTTAACACCTGGGATTTTCCTGAGTTATTTTCCAAGTTCCAAGTTTACTGTATTAGCATTGGTTCAGCATTCACAGTTATTAGATCTTGGCAATGATTTCTCACAGGATTTTACGGCTTTAGGAGGTGGCTTTAAATACCAACTTACCAATGAGCTTAATGTCGAAACACTTTATACCAATTTTGTTAGAGGTAATGACACTGGTTTAGGGCAAACATTTAATATAGGTTTAAGAGCTTTATTTTAAGATTTATCTAACTTAGGTGTTTAAATTCTGAATCATGAGAGCATTTAAACACCTTATTAGTGTATTCGTATTACTTTGCTTAATGGCCTGCAATGGCCAAGCTGATAAAATAAACGGTGTAAGCTTTGTAGCTGCACCTGATCCTGCAGATTCAAGTCACGTGAATCCAGTAAAAGGAGTCAATGCAAATTATGCAGCTGTAATGCCATTCGGATTTATAAGAAACTTAGATCATCCAGAGATTGTTCATAATACAGATAGGCAATGGTTCGGTGAAACCAGAGCGGGAACAAAGCAATATATCGAAGAACTAAGAAAGGGCAATATTAAGGTAATGATCAAACCACAGATTTGGGTTTGGCATGGTGAATTTACCGGAAAGATCATGATGAATGATGAAGCCAATTGGAAAGCACTAGAAAAATCATACACCAGTTTTATTATGGAGTATGCAGATTTAGCTTCCGAAGTGAATGCAGAAATATTTTGTATTGGAACCGAGCTCGAATTATTTATTAAATATCGCCCCAAATATTGGTTCAATTTGATTGAGGATATAAGAGCGGTTTACTCAGGTAAATTAACCTATGCAGCTAATTGGGATGAGTTCAGAAGAACACCATTTTGGAGTGAATTGGACTTTATTGGAGTGGATGCCTATTTTCCGGTTAGTGAAAAACAAACACCAACTTTTGAAGATTGTATGAAAGGTTGGGAAAAATATAAGACTAATATATCTAATTTGTCGAAAGAACATGATAGACCGATCCTGTTTACAGAGTATGGTTATCGAAGCGTAGATTACGCTGGAAAACAACCATGGGTTGCCGATCGAAGCATGAAAGCTGTGAACTTGGAAGCACAAGTAAATACGACAAAAGCACTCTATGAGTCTTTTTGGCAAGAAGAATGGTTTGCAGGTGGATTTATTTGGAAATGGTTTATCCAATATGAAAAGTCAGGTGGTGAAAACAATTATATGTTTACGCCGCAAAATAAACCTGTAGAAAAAGTTATAGCAACATATTATAAAACCGATACATGAAAAAATTTCTCATCGTCTTAGTTCTGGTTTCAACGTTTAATTGCGTAAAAGACGAAAGTGTTCCCATAGTCTTTACAAGAACAACGTTTTTAAATCTAGATGTTTCAGATGAGATTTATCAAAGAGATGCGGTTTATGCCTTCGGAGCAACCAATAACGAGGATGATGATGTTACTGATATCTTTGTTGTTTATGAGGAAAATGCCGAAGATTTTAAATTTTATGAAACCGGAGTTGATGATGTTGATCCCAATGATCTTTCGAATTATTTGTTCAAAGAATTCCAACCTTCAATTATTTTAGATAATGGGCTTTTGCAGTACAAAAGACGGTCGGATGATCCGCAATGGATCATAGTTACTTATCGTATTGATGGAACCATCAAACTTTCAAGTCCGATTTTAGTAAAATCCAATACACAGCCAACGCTATACACAAATACAATTGATGTCTCCCAAGATTCAAGTCTTAATCCTACATTTAATTGGGAAGCCATATCAACTGAAAATAGCACCTTCTTTTTTGAGTCTATGCATCGTGTAACAGATGAAGAATTATTAAGCTTGACGTTTACTGATGAAAATATTTTTACATATTTCGACTTATCGAATGTTACCTTAAATCTATCGCAACTAACGCCTCCTGAACTTGAATTTGGAAATAATTATAGGTTTGAGGTTATGCAAATCGATCTAGATAATTGGGTAAATACAATGTATCAAGCTGATTTTATAATAGAATGAAACGAGTTGTTATTGCTTTTGCATGTCTAATGTGTTCTGTAGTGTCTTGGTCTCAAAGTTATAAAGTAGCAGATCTGAAGATTCAAGGGAATAAAAAGCTAAAGTCGTCTTTTGTCAAAAAGGTTTCTAAAATAAAGTCAGGCGTGGCTTTAGATTCGTCTATGATTGAAGATGATATTAAGCTATTAAAGCGCCTTCCATCAATTGCACATGCCTATTACCAAGTTTTTCCTGCCGAAAATCCGAACGAGTATAATGTATTCTATAATATCGAGGAGAACTTTACCATTATACCTTCAGCCAATGTATATACTACAAATGATGATGAATTTGCGTATCGACTCGGATTGTTCGAGTTTAATTTATTTGGGCAAAATATTGCGGTAGGAGGATTCTATCAGAAGGATATCTACGATTCTTATGCCATAAATTTTAGGGCACCATTTTTATTCTCAAGAAAGTTTGGTTTGGCTTTGAATTATCAGAATCTAACCACCCAAGAACCTGTATTTTTTAATAACACCACAGCAGATTATCGTTATAATAATGAATCTATTGAAGGGTTGTTATTGTACCAATTGAATTTTACAAATCGATTCGAATTTGGACTTAATTTTTTCACTGAAGATTATCAATATAAATCAGGAGCTACGAGTCCAGATGTCCCTCAAGAACTAGTGGTTGACAAGATGCTTTATAAACTGATTTATGAATACAATAATTTAAACTATAATTATCAGTACGTTGAAGGCTTCCGCAGTATATTGAATTTTCAATATGTGCATTCTAGAGAGGACGAAACCTTACCAGATTTTTTAATTGGCTGGAATGATTTTCAATATTTTCAGCGTTTTGGGAAACGAGGAAACTGGGCTAGTCGATTACGTTTAGGGCTCGCTACCAATAATGACACACCGTTCGCGCCATTTGCCGTTGATAATAATTTAAATATTAGAGGTGTAGGAAACTTAATTGATCGTGGTACAGCTGCTATTGTTTTGAACACTGAATATCGACATACCTTATATGAAAAAGGATGGTTTGCATTACAAGGAAATGCTTTTGTTGATGCCGGAAGTTGGCGTAATCCTGGAGGAGATTTTGGTGACTTCGCAGAAACACAAAACTTAAGAGTGTATCCTGGTGTAGGTTTACGATTCATTCATAAAAAGATCTTCAATGCCATTTTTAGAATAGACTACGGTATTGGAGTAACTGATGATGCTACTCAAGGATTGGTGTTTGGGATCGGACAGTATTTTTAACCGAAATTTTATTTCACCTTAACAATTCACATGATTTTATAGTCTAGATTTGCAGAAAAGCAATAAGATGAGAACACTAGTAATTGGAGATATTCATGGCGGCTTAAAAGGTCTAAAAGAACTAATGCTAGCCATGAATGTATCGCATGAAGACCATCTCATATTTCTTGGTGATTATGTAGATGGATGGAGTGAATCTGCGCAGGTAATTCAATATTTAATCGATCTTTCGATTACTAATGATTGCGTCTTTATTAAAGGGAATCATGATGTGTGGTGCGAAGATTGGTTAAGAACTGGTGAAGGTGAAACTGTATGGCTAATGCATGGTGGGAAAGAAACCGTTGAAAGCTATTTAGGGTTTTCTGAAGAACAGAAGAAATTACATCTAAGGTTTTTTGAAGATATGCCCTTATATCACATAGATGAGGCGTCACGCTTATTTGTCCACGCTGGATTTACGTCTATGCATGGCGTAAGTCATGAACTCGATCCACGATCGTTTTACTTTGATCGCACATTATGGGAAATGGCTTTAACCATGGATAGTCGTATCAAAAAGCATTCCCAGTTATATCCTAACCGCTTAAAACATTACAAGGAAATCTATATTGGACATACACCAACACTTCGGTTTGGAAAATCTATGCCGATGCAGGCGATCAATGTGTGGAATATGGATACTGGCGCTGCTTTTACAGGATGTTTATCTGGTATGGATATCAACACGAAAAAGATCTTTCAAAGTTCTGTTCTGAAAGATCTTTATCCGAATGAATTGGGCCGCAATACCTAATTATTTAAAGACCAAAGTACCTTTAAGTTCGAAATTGTCTGCGATAGCATTCTCTTTCATTTTCTTGAAGAAACTTGGTGAATTATACTTGATGCCATATGCTGTTCTATCCATTATATGACTAAATGAAAGTGTATCTTCTTTTATTGTCAATTCTATGGTCTCCTGTTTGGATTGCCCTTTGATCGTCATCATACCAATAACAGTGGCTTTACCATTTTCTATTTTGGCAGGTTTAATTAATTTGAACGTTGCTTTGGTATACGTAGTCACTTCAAAAAAATCAGCACTGCGAAGGTGGCTTTTAAGATCACTGTTTTCATGATCTAAACTTTTCATATTTATAATGACATTTAAGGATTCAATTTTATCGTTATTAATTGTCACTTGGCCTTTTTCAGCTTTGAGTGAACCCGTCAATGCATATGCGTTAAATGCGGCTTTACCAGTCCAACTGAATGTACTGTTTTTAGTGTTTAATTTTTGATTTTGACTCCAAGCTGTAACGAATACAAGCGATAGAAGCAATACGAATGTGTGTTTTAAGTTTTTCATAGTTTATTTGTTTAATGGTTTGTCTGTTGTGTTAATGGTTCCGTAACCGCAAATTGTTTCGCCTTCCGGTGTTTGACCAATGAAATACCACATGGCCCAACCTCCAAAAAGGGTATCTCCAACGCGCCAATTATTTGCCCAAACGTAAGGTTGACCTTGCAAAAGAACTTGGCGTTTCGTACCAAAAGTTTTGTCTAATTCCTTCAGCGGATACGAACGTCTAAGATTCCAGCTGCCGTTGTAGTATAAATAGGCACCATATTCGGTGATAGTTATTTCACTTTCTTGACTTAAAATTGCAGTAGAATGTTTCCAATAGTAAGTGTCATCTATTTTGATTGGATGATTTTCCTTCGGAAAGTTTACAACTTCAATTCCGACGCGATACTTGGATAGTTTTTCTGGGATGCTGTTTTCGGGAGGTGTCTCATAAGTTGTCTGGCACCAATTAATAGTAAACGACAGCATAAAAATTAAAGTGAGTAATGGTTTCATCTTCTTAATTCATTTAAATTATTGAAGCAAAGATGAGATACATTAGCTTACGAGTCGTCTCACTTCTGGAATTGAGACCTATTTGAAGTTTTGAAGAGGTATCAATTTAAAAATTGAGACGCTTAATTGTTAGTGTTTTAGGGCGCTTGGAGATTTGCCTGTAAGCTTTTTGACTGCGCGATTAAACGAAGCTTTAGAATTAAACCCAGCATCGAATGCCAAACTAAGAAGCGTGAATTGATCGTTTTTCGGATCACTTAAGAGACGCTTAACTTCTTCAATTCGATAGGCGTTGACAAAATCATTAAACTTCGTTTCATGAATGATTCCTAAACATTTGGTAACCAAATATGACTTTACACCAAGCTCTTTTGACAGTTTTGATAGCGACAGATCAGGTTCTTTAAACACCTGATCCTTTTCCATAAGGACTTTTAATTGGTCAGATATATGTTGAAGTTGTTCGCGCTCTTTCGGGTCTAAAATAGTTTTCAGCTTTATTGGTGTCTCATTCTTTCGATTATAACCTTCTAAGCCCAACCAGTAGGTGATGAGTGCCATACCTACGAAGATAAAGTAGTGGTAAGATCGATTAAAGGCATAATCAAAACCAATGAAGTCAATTAGGACCACCAAAATTACAAGAACAGAATACCACTTCATAACAGTGAGTACGCGTCTTATCCACTTAGTCTTTTCGGGAAGAATATCATAGCTGTCAAAGTGTTGCAGTTTTAGTAAATTCTCAGCTTTTGAAATGTAAATAATAATCAAAGCTGCACTAATGACATATTGCGTTGGCCATTGCATCCATACAACATAACCCCAATAGCCCAACCATGTTAAACTTTCTCGAGTGCCATCCCAATAGAAATTCTGTGATTTGATGAAATTACTCCAAGCAAATTCAATAATAACAGGTAAAAAGTGAACCCAATCTTGTCGCCAATTAAATTTGAAGTTTGGAGACACGTATGCCTTCACGAAAAAGTAGATCAGTGCACCATAGATCCAGTTGTATTCTAACAGCAAATGATAAAAGATATCATCAGAATAACCGACACCGAATAATTTTAATATTTCAACCACCAGTCTGTAGGTAAAAAAGAAAAGAATCGATGCTAAAAATTTATTAGCTATTCGATTTTGAGAATGTGTTCTCCAAAGAATAATGGCGTAAATAAATCCTTGGATGGCTCCAATGGAAAGTAGGATGACAAAGAATAGCTCATGAGATTTCATCCTTATAAAGATACACAAGAAGACTTAGGATGCAATATGCTTTTTGTAATAGGCATATAACTCACTGGCAGAAGCTCCAAACCATTTCTTCACATAAATCGCCCAAAAATGGTATTGCAATTTCCAAATGCCATGTTTTCTATATTGCCTAGCGGAAGTTTTTAATTTTTTATTAATGACAACAAATTGTTTACGCGCATAGAGTTCATTGATTAAAATATTGTCTTCATAAATAATGTAAGACTCGTCAAAACCGCCGATGTCATCAAATAGCTCTTTAGTTATGAATTGGCTTTGATCGCCACCACGACAGGCACGCCAAGAGAACTGCGTAAGCCAACTAGCCAAACGCAACCACCAATGCGAATGATCAAATTGCATACGGAAACAACCCGCAAAATTACCTTTTTCTACTTCCTTTATAATCAACTGATCATATTGTGTAGGAGGGAAGGAATCAGCATGAAGGAAGTATAAAATATTACCTCTGGCGACTGCAGCTCCAGCATTCATTTGTTTCGCTCTTCCACGTGGTGCATTAATAAGATGAATATTAAGATCTAGGTTTTTTATGATTTCAACGGTGTCATCAGTACTACCACCATCCACAACTATGATTTCTGAAATATGTTCTAGTGAAGCATGATCGATCAAATGTATGAGTAGCTCATCGATCGTGGCTGCTTCGTTTAGTACTGGGATGATGATGGAGATGTTATTCATTTAAGCTCCAGTTATAATCTTGAAAGCTTTTTTTAGCGTTTGATGCAATCTCAATATCCGAATATTGGTTTAAAAAATCGATGAGGTTTTGATCTTTTGTTTTGAAGTCTTTACCATACCATTTAAAAATTCTAGATAATGAAATGTTGTTTTTAGAAATAACATTTTTTGTCGAGTCCGCTAGAAATTCTTTGGTAAGTTTCGTTAAATCCTCTTCCAGCGTCACTTCCTTAAAGGCTTTATTATAAAGTTTTGGACAAGATACTGCAGCACAAACAAGTGCGAAATGAATTCTTGGTTCGCCCATTTTACGAATAATTCGATGTTCTAAATCATTTAAGGTATACCATTTCTCACCTATTCTAATGAATCGCTGATTCCAAGGATCCTTAATATCTTTTATGCTGTTTACGGGATAGTTGTTTAAAATAAGTTTGACTGTGAATGCATTATAGGCATTCATCCAGTAAACTAATCGTCTTGCGTCTGTCCATGATGCTTCCGGTGGATTATCACCTAACGAAAGTAAGTATTGGTTTAAAGCTGTTTCGTCCTTTTTAAACCCTATATAATCTACATTTCCAGATTCAGTAACATGTTTTTGTAGTAGATCATCCCAATTATAATGGTCGGAAATAAATCTGCCATTGGTAATAAATATTATGGAGTCGTTTTCTTTTGATGTTCTTAATTCGTTTTTATTTTTTACGGTAATAACGGCTTGAAATGCCTGAGAACTTAAATAAGTTAAGCCAAAGAAAAGTACTAGTATGTATTTAATGTTGGACATATTTTTATTGTAATTTTATATGACAAGTACTTAAAGTTAGTCCCAAATATGCTTTATACCTAACACCAATTACGATTGATTAGATGTATTCAATTACAGCTCTAATTTGAGTAATTGTTTTCTCATATTACCTTGACCTAATATATGAATGATGTCATTTGAAATGATAGCGTTTTCAGCTCTAAATATGATATCGGAATCGGCATTGGGAAAGACAATTGTTGGTTGAATTCCACCGTGTGGATTAACGATAATATTATAAAAGTTGGTTTTATTCATGCGTACATTTTGCTTTAATAGCAATTTCGATTTCTCAGGATCAATAAAGCCATTCACAAAAATATTGAGTTGATTATTAGCGAAACAAATAAAACTTGACGAATCTCTTTTGTTCGATTTTGATTTGATTTTCTCTGTTCGTCTAAGTTCTAATATATTGTCCCAGTCTAGATCACCTTGACTATTGACTTTTCCAATTAGTATATCATCGAACACTTTGTAGGTGTAACTAACTGGATTAACAGTAATATATACGCTTATTCCACCAGTTGTAAATCCAGCTATAGGAATACCGACAGGCGCTGAAACTTCTCTCAAGATATAAAACTGGCCAATGATATACGTATTAAAGTCATCATCTATAAATAAATTATTGATGTCAATACTGCGGTTGCCAGTAAATAAGCCTTTAAAATAACTAGCTGCAGCTGCATTAAAAAATGGTGTTTGTTTTTGGGCTTCGATTTTAAGCGAACTCAAATTGATATTATAATAGGTAAACCCTTCGTAGCCACTTTTCTTGTAATGAGAATATAAGCCAGTAATGATCATGTGATCATTGTTGATTTTAGAATTTATAAGCTCATAACTATCTTCAGGAATCTGGATGTCCAGGTTTCTTTTGTCTTGCTGTGTCAGTTCTATCAAGCGGTAATATCTGAGATTGTCATTGTCCTCGTCGTTAAGTTGAAACAGGGCATATAAGGTTTTATTCAGGTATTTTACATTTAGAAAACTTGTGTTTTTGTGAGACGTAGATTCATCGGCAAAAACTTTAAAGTTTCTTAACTCATCAATATTCTGATCGAAGACTTGAACATGCGCATAGGTGAGTTTATCTTCAACTACAGGTAAATTAAGAATCAAATATTCAGAGACATTCAGATCAATAAAATAGTCATTCTTTAAGGCTTTGAAAAGCGGTTTATTATCCTCTTTATTAACTTGTAATAATGACGTTCTCGTAAGCGATTTATTTGCAATATCGTAGATATCTAATCTTAAAGAGATAGAAGTGCCATCACGTTCTTTAATTAGAACATGCGCCTTTCGATTAAGTATGAACACCTTCAGAATGTCGGTGTCATTTTCAGTTTCTATTTCAGTACGATATTGAAAGTTTAAATCTTTATAAGATTCAACATAATAATTCCGAAGTGTGCCATTGATGAGATGTGGACGAATAGCAATGAAGCTTCCATAGTCATCACTTGCCGTCATTTCTTTTTTATCTATAAGAAACTGTCTGTCCTTTATAATCTCACCTTTTTCAATTTGTTGGGTATTTCCGAAGTTAAGACCAAAAAATAGAAATAGAATAACAAGGACTTTAGTTCGCATATATCAATATAGTTAATGAAATTTAATTAGCAGCATCCACCACCATCATAGTGAAAGGTAGATTCGCTGATAAAAATATCATCTCTATTTAAATTAGCCAAAGCTCCGGCGGTTTTATCACATATCGCCAGCGGCTGATTTTTCAGTAATACATGTCCTGCTTTGTCATCAAAATAATCGTTTTCACCATAATAGATGGCAGCTTTACCAGTAAAAACACATGGGCCATCTTCTGGCATTGGGTCTTTGATCGCAGCTACTTCAATCGATTCGATGTAAATAAGTTCATCAGTAGGATAGTGTTTTGGATCTAAGATGCGGTATGGCTTTCTCGCACGAATTTCAATTGTTCCAAATCCAGCATCGGTTAGTGCTTTGACATAATCTGCAATTGGGACACTTCCACTTAGGCATAATGCACGTAATCTATCATCATTACGAAGTGTTTCATTCATGGGTTGTTCACAGGTAGGATCACTCATCACGAGTCGGCCATGAGGTTTTAGGACGCGATACATTTCGTCAATAGCCTTTTTTAGATCTTCTGCTTTGAAAATATTAAACAAGCAATTTTGAGCGGCAACATCAATACTGTTATCTTCAACTGGCAGATTAAGCGCATCACCCTTTCTAAGATCTACGAACTCAGATTTAAACCATTCATTTTGAGCTTCAGCTTCCTTAAAGTTTTGACGGGAAGCTTCCAACATTTCATCTACAACATCAATTCCAATAACACCACTTTTTTGACGATTGAAATAGGCGAATTGCAATAGTTCCATGCCACCACCAACACCAACGTATAACATTTTTGGGTTATTAGTTAAATCACGTGCGTGAACGGTACTTCCACAACCATAATTCATTTCTTGCATAATTCGTGGAATCTTTAATCCGGGCAATTCCCAAATTGGATTTGTAGTACAGCATAACCCGACATCTGGTGTTAGGGCTGCTTCTTTATATAGATCTTTAGTAGCGTTTAAGTAACTCATGGTTTATAATTCTTTAAGTAATTCTTTAAATAGGGTTATCATGTGTGGTTCTGCTTTTGCGGCCATAGCGATAATGTCTGCAATATTTACAGGTTCTAGATTATCGGGATCACATTCATCAGTTAATACAGATATAGCTGCTGTTCGAAGCTTTAGATGATTGGCAACAATAATCTCAGGAACCGTACTCATTCCTACGGCATCAGCACCAATGATTTTTAACATTCGATATTCGGCTTTTGTTTCTAATTGCGGTCCAACTACGCTTGCATAGACACCTTCATGTAACGTAATGTCGTGGGTTTTGGCAATAGATTTAAACAAAGCTTTTATTTCTGGATCATAAGGTTCGCTCATATCCGTGAAGCGTTCACCTAGTTGTTCAACGCCTTTAAAAGCTAATGGAGAACTGCCCTGTAAATTGATATGGTCATCAATAAGCATAAGTTCTCCTTTTCTGAAATTTAGATTAATGGCGCCCGAAGCATTAGATACCAATAGAGTTTTGATACCAAGTTTTTCCATGATACGAACTGGATAGGTAACATCGCTCAAAGTGTAGCCTTCATAAAGATGGAAGCGGCCTTGCATAACAACTACAGTTTTACCACTTAATTTACCATAAATCAATTTTCCTTTATGGAATTCAACGGTAGCCGTTGGGAAGTTTGGTATATGATTATAACTGACTTGTTCGATAATATCAATTTCATCTATAAGCTGCCCTAATCCGGTACCCAAAATAATGCCTACTTCCGGATTGTCAAATCCCTTAGCTTTTAAATAATCTACAGTTTCATTTATAAATTTAATCATGAATTGTAAAATTGTTTTAGTTCGTCATATGGTTTAATGTCTTCAAAAGTATCAATATCATTTAACTCTTTAAGGAGCGAAACCTTACTATTTGATAAATCTTTTAGCGAGGCTTTTAAAACTGTATTCGTTCCCCAGTTTTTATTCTGAAAAAGTTGCTCATTTAAGGATTTTAAACCTAATAAATAGTAACCACCATCTTGCGCAGGGCCAAAAACAAATTCATTATGATCTAGTTCATCAATCGCTTGATCGATGATGTCTTTTGTTAGATCAAGTAGGTCACTTCCGATGATAATTACTTTTGAATGTCCGATTTCAAACAAATACTTAAACGCATTAAGCATGCGCTTTCCTAGATCGTCTCCAGATTGTAATTGTTTTTTAAAATACTTCTTATCCCAGATATCATTTTCAATAATATCTTCTGAATAAAACACATATCTATCGGCTTCTATTTGCTTTGAAATTTCAGCTGTATGTTTTAGTAAATACTTGTATATATCCAAAGCAGCTGAATTGCCAATAGTTTTGGCCAAACGCGTTTTGCATTTGCCCAATTCAGGATTCCTAGTAAATACAATTAAAGCATTATCATTCATAGTCGATCATTCTTTTGCGAAAACTTTGACTCCAGAATTCAACCATTTACTCCAAGATCTTGAAAAGGCATGAACACTATCGGTCACTTGATCTTTAAAATTGTATACCGCTTTGTTTTGATTTTTCCATTCAAAAATTCCGCCGTAAAGATTTTTTACGTTAGTATATCCTGCTTCAACGAGTTGCGATGCGATGTCTTCAGAACGTATTCCTAAAGAGCAATATACGACGATGTTACTGTCCTTATTATTCACATAGACTTTAACCATTTCAATAGCAAAATCATCATAACCTATATGAATTGCATTTTTAAGATGGCTTATTTGATATTCTTCGAGGCTTCGCGCGTCTAATAAAAATGGGGTTGAATCAGAATCATCTAATTCACTAACCGAAATATAAGGTACCGAATTTGTGTTATACTTTTCAAGTAGCTCTTGAATGTTTTCTTGTGAAGCACCAATCTGAACCATTAGCGCAAGGGCAAAAAATGTATATAATCTCATATTATGCAACTTCTCCCTGACAACTACTTCCTGCTCCAGCTGTACATCCGTAACAATGCTGAGAAATCACAATATTTCGACCTTCTAGCAATTCCTTGTTAAATTCTGAAATATGTTTGGCTCTACTATTAACAGGTAATTCTAGCATTTGATTAAAGTCGCAATCGTATAAATAACCATCCCAGCTCACTGAAAGTGTATTTGTACACATTACATTTGCGACTGCTGCAGGATTAAAAGCTTCCACAAGTTCATACATATAATCTTCATAATTCTCTGAGGCGATTAAATAATCTAAAAATCTAGAAATCGGAAGATTTGTGATGGCGAAAAGATTATGAAATTGAATTCCAAAATCATCTAACAATGCCCTTTTAAAATCTTTTTCCATTGACGCTTGGTCTCCAGGTAAAAATGCTCCTGACGGATTGTAAACAAGATCAAGTCTAAGGCTGCTGTCTGGCATGCCATAACCAATCGCATTGAGTGCTTTTAAAGCCTCAATTGATTTGTCAAAAACACCATCACCACGTTGTTTGTCTGTTTTTCCACGTGTCCAATGTGGCATTGAGCTTACAACGTGTACATTGTGCTTTTTAAAAAACTCCGGTAAATCGTAATATTTTTTATTTGCTCGAATGATCGTGAGGTTAGAACGTACAATAAAATCTTTGATCCCAACTTTAGCAGCTTCTTCAACGAACCATCTAAAATCAGGATTCATTTCGGGTGCACCACCAGTAAGATCTAGCGTGTGAGCACCAGACGCCTTTATCACGTCGAGGCATTGCTGCATTGTTTCGCGAGTCATGATTTCCTTACGGTCTGGACCTGCATCAACATGGCAATGTTCACATACTTGATTACACATGTATCCAACATTGATTTGAAGGATCTCTAATTGTCTTGCTTTAAGTGGGAACTGATTAGATTCTGCTATTTTATCTTTAAACTTTGGTAATTCTCCATTCTGAAATATACCATTTGATAAAATTTCAAGTTGCTTTTGACTATAAGCAAGCTCACTATGTCTTTTATGTAGGGATTGGGTCTTTAGTTTCGTCATGTATTTCTATCCGTCAAGTTTATTTACTTTATTCATCATTTGCACACCGTGAACTAATGTAGCACCTCCTTTAATAGCTGCTCCAACGTGTATCGCTTCCATCATTTCTTCTTTGGTAATTCCGCGTTGCAATCCATCTTGTGAATAGGCGTCTATACAATATGGGCATTGTTCGGTATGTGCTACAGCTAATGCGATTAATGATTTTTCTCTAGCGGTTAATGCGCCTTCTTCAAATACTTTTCCATAATACTCAAAAAATTTATTTCCTAGTTCTTCACTCCATTCTGTAATGGATCCGAATTTTTTAAGATCTCGTGGATTGTAATATGTGTTTTGCATAATGGTGTTTTAAAATTAGTTGGTAATGCAATAGCATCTAAGTCGAAAGAATGACTTCGGCATTACAAAATTAATATTCAGTTTTATCGTCTTTTTCATCCCAAATTTTAAATGGCTCAAGCGTGAATTCATCACCAAGCTGTTCAAAAGGAATACTGCGTTTATCGTATGCAATTGGAATTTCGTCATAAATGAAGGCATCGTCAAAACCAATCGCGGCAGCATCTTTCTGATTTGACCCATAATAAACGATATCAGGTCGCGCCCAATAAATAGCACCCAAACACATAGGGCAAGGTTCGCAAGTGGTATAGATTTCACAGCCTTCTAGCTGAAAAGAATTGAGATGCTCACAGGCGTCTCTTATAGCAGTTACTTCGGCATGGGCAGTTGGATCGTTTGTCGAAGTGACCTTATTATAACCTTTTCCTATGATTTTTCCATCTTTTACTACCACACATCCAAATGGTCCACCTGCGTTCGAGTTGATTCCAAACAATGCTAGTTCGACAGCCGCTTTCATGAATTTTTCTTTCGCCATTATTTGCCTTAAAAATTTATTTAAAAATACTAATCATTTTGTGTTGAGGACTCAATTTTAATATTTTCTTGATAAAATTGTTTAGTTTCGAGTACAGCCTTAATAGAAATTAAGATCTAAATCCTAAACTAAAATATCTATGCAGTTTTTAACTTTTGCGGCTTTTACGTTGCTCGTTGCTTTTATTTCCTACATAAAAACAAGAAGCACGAAGGAATCTACATCTGATGGTTATTTTCTAGGTGGTCGGAGTTTAACAGCCGGAGTCATCGCGGGCTCTTTATTATTGACCAATTTGTCTACCGAACAAATTGTAGGATTGAATGGTTCAGCATATCAAAGTGGATTATCAGTAATGGTTTGGGAGACTTTAGCTGCAATAGCCATGTTAGTAACCGCATTATTTTTGTTGCCAAGGTATTTGAAAGACGGCTTAACGACGGTTCCTGGGTTTTTAGCTAAACGATTCGACGTTACTACTAAAACGTTAACCTCCGTATTATTCCTTACGGGCTATGTTGTGGTGTTACTGCCTGTTATCCTTTATTCTGGATCACTCGCCATTAGTGGCATGTTCAACGTGCCAGAACTGTTAGGCGTAACACATACGCAATCAATATGGATTTGTGTTTGGGGAATAGGAATTATAGGATCAATCTATGCGGTATTCGGAGGATTGAAAGCGGTAGCAATTTCTGACGCTATCAATGCCATCGGGTTATTGGTTGGTGGTATTTTGATACCAGTTTTCGGATTAATGATGATTGGTGATGGAAATATGTTTGAAGGTTTAACTATTCTAACCACTGAAAATCCTGAAAAATTCAATTCTATTGGAGGCGAAACCGATCCTGTGCCATTCTATACGATTTTCACAGGAATGATGCTCGTACAATTATTCTATTGGGGAACTAATCAGCAAATCATACAACGTGCATTGGGCGCGAAGAATCTTAAGGAAGGCCAGAAAGGCTTGTTGCTAGCTTCTTTTATCAAAATCTTAGGTCCGATCATTGTAGTTCTGCCTGGATTGATCGCATTTCACATATTCAATGGCGAACTTGAAACTGCAGATAGTGCCTATCCAATGCTAGTAAAAAAAGTATTGCCAGACGCATGGGTTGGATTCTTTGCTGCTGTTTTATTTGGTGCTATACTCAGTTCGTTTAATAGTGTATTGAATAGTTCTGTGACTTTGTTTGGAATAGACGTTTACAAGCAACATATCAATAAGGACGCTGATGAAAAAACAGTAGTGAAATACGGTAAGCGCTTCGGTATCGTATTGGCTTTTACTTCAATGTTTATTGCGCCGTTAATTGCAAACGCTGGAAGTCTGTTCGATTATCTACAAGAAATTAATGGGATTTATACCATTCCAATACTTACGATTATTGTTGTTGGGTATTTAACGAAACGTGTACCAGCGATTGCCGCGAAAATTGGATTGATTTCAGGTTGTTTACTTTATATATTAAGTCAATTCATTGTAAGACCTTATATTGTTGGAAATGCTCTCGACGAAGCAAAAGCAGCTGGAATTACTAGTGAAGACTCTCTGGCTCTAGTTGAAGCTGATGCATTTCCACTTCATTTTCTTGATGTCATGGCAATTCTATTCGTGTTGAATACAGTAATCATGCTCGTTATTGGTCGTATAAAACCGAGAGAAACACCTTATGTACAGTCCTATACAAAACAAGTGGATATAGTTCCTTGGAAATATACGAAGCATGTTAGTGCGATAATTTTCTTAATCGTTGTTGGTGTATATATCTACTTTGCAAAATAATAAAACCAAAAAACCCAACTCATATGAGTCAGGTTTTTGATGGTGGAGTCGACGGGACAAAAGTCGAACTATTTTGATGAAGACTTGAATAGTTTGAATAAGAATTAAACTGCATTATTGTTTAGTTCAGTAATAAGTAAATAAGATTCACTTGTTTTTAGAAATAATTGGGGGTAATTTTCTAATGTCTTGAAAACTTGACTCTAAACAAAATATATTTCACTGGTTATTCATTTTTAAAAGTTATTTTTAGCATTATTTGCTTATCTTAACATTACAATTGTTCCAAATCAATAAATAGCTTTTAACGAAAAATGGAATACTATTATAAAGACAACTACGAAAGTGAATTCAGTCTTATTGACGCCTCAGAAATGAGATTCAATGCTGGTAGCATGAACAAATCCTGCTACAAAATTATTTGGGCTAAAGACGATGAAATAACTTTAGGTGTAGATGGCTGTAGAATGTTTTTAAAAAGAGGACAGCTATTATTCGTGACTCCATTAAACGATTTAGATTTAGAAGTAGAGAATGCTAAAATCATTATTTACTCGTTTAACCGTGCTTTCTATTGTATTAGAGACCATGATGCTGAGGTTTCTTGTAATGGATTTTTATTTCTTGGGTCTTCAATGCCTGTTATAGTTGGATTAACTCCAGAGGAAGAAATGAGCTTTAATTTACTATGCGATTTCTTTGTAGAAGAGTTTGAAACTGTTGACCATATTCAGGGGGAAATGCTTATGGTGCTATTAAAGCGTCTTTTAATTAAATCTGTTAGAATAGCACGCAAAATACTTCCTAAAGAAGATATGCCTCAAGGGAAACTTGATATTATTAGAAAGTTTAATTTATTAGTGGAGCATCATTTTAGAGAAAAGCATAAAGTTTCTGAATATGCAGATATTTTGAATATATCACCAAAATCCTTGTCAAATGTTTTTTTGAGGTATTATAATAAATCACCATTAAAAGTTATCAGTAATCGTATTTGTTTAGAAGGAGAAAGACTCATTAGGTTTTCAGATAAAAGCATGAGCGAAATTGCTTATTCTCTAGGCTTTAATGAAGCATCTCACTTTTCAAAATTTTTCAAAAAGCATACGGGCAAATCACCGATGCAATACAAGATTGATAACTCTAATTGAGATAAGAATTAATCATTTCTAAATTATTTTTTTAGCTATAGCTTGAGAAAGTAAAATATCCTAGCTGGAATAAAAATATTAATAGAACGTGAGGTAAATGTATATGTTACAAGGAAAAATATGTAACTCATAGAAACTTAAAGAGATATATTTTTGCATAGTAATAAAATTTAAATTAGTGCTATGTTAACTTGGAAAGATGTTATTAACTTTTCGGTAAATGGGAATCCAGCGCCTGACCAAAGAATTGAAAAAACAGAAGAAGAATGGAAATCTGTCTTGACCCCAGAGCAATTCAGGATTACTAGAAAAGCTGGAACAGAAGTTCCTCATTCAGGAGCCTTGTGTAGTCGATATGACGCAGGGAAGTATAATTGCGTTTGTTGTAATACGCCATTGTTTGACTCAACAATTAAATTTAATTCAGGAACGGGTTGGCCAAGTTTTTCTCAGCCAATAAAAGAGAATGCTATCAAGTACATAAGAGATGCTTCTTATGGGATGGTTCGTGTAGAAGTACAGTGCAATACTTGCGACGCGCATCAGGGGCACGTTTTTCCTGATGGGCCTGAGCCTAGTGGGTTAAGGTATTGTATAAACTCTGGAGCAATGGTTCTTCAGGCTGAAGGAACGGAATAATCTAGCGATGGCTAAGAATAAGACAGAGACTCTGACTGTTGGAGCTGGATGCTTTTGGTGCCTCGAAGCTGTTTTTTTACAACTAGAAGGTGTCGAGAAAGTTACTTCAGGTTATTCTGGCGGAATAGTGCCAGGAGTGCCTACATATAAAGAGGTCTGTTCAGGTCTTACAGGACATGCAGAAGCAGTGCAAGTGAACTTTAATCCAGATGTTGTTGCGTATGAAGATTTGCTATTCGTTTTTATGACAAGTCATAACCCCACATCAGATAATGTAAAGAGAGCCGGATATGGTTCTCAATACCGCTCAATAATTTTTTTCCATTCTGTAGAACAAAAAGAAAAAGCAAAGGAAATGGTGAAACAGCTTGAGCCATATTTTAAAGAGCCTATTACTACAGAAATCAGTCTTGCTCAAATTTTTCATCCTGCTGAAAAACAGCATCAGGATTATTACAATAGAAATAAAGGGGCGAGTTATTGTAAGACAATTATAGAACCTAAACTCGCTAAATTGAGAAAAATGCACGGCGAGAAACTTAAAGCTGCAAATTAGAGAAGCAGCTCTTTTTATTTGTGGATTAATACCGATAAAAGGAGTGCCTAAGCACTCCTTTTGTTTTTAATTTTAATAAATATAAGAGCAACTCAAAAATGAAAACCATATGAGTAAAGGTATTTTAGAGGGAGAAGAAAAAAAATTTAAAGCGCCAGAGTTTAATGTAAAAGATTGGATTGATGCCAACGGGAACAAAATTGACCAAATAAAACTTGCGGACTACACAGGAAAGTTTAAAGTGCTTTACTGTTTCCAGAGCTGGTGCCCAGGATGCCATAGTGTTGGATTGCCAAGCTTACAGAAAATGGTAAGCGCACTTGACAATAATGACAAAATTATATTTTTAGCAGTACAAACAGTTTTTGAAGGATATGACGCTAATACCTATGATAAAATGGTAGAAACACAGAAGAAGTATAATCTGAAAATACCTTTTGGTCACGACGCCGGTGATGACGGAAAGTCTCGCTCAAATGTTATGGTTAATTATAAAACAAGGGGGACGCCTTGGTTTATTTTTATAAATAAACAAAACAATCTAGTATATGCAGATTTTCATCTCAATGTAGATGCTGCAATCGAATTTTTAAGTCAAATAAAGTAATGCACACAATTCCAAAAATAAAATTATACGGTGCAGAAGGATGCCATAAAACCAATTATTACAAATTGATTTTAGACAAGACAAGTTTGCCTTGGGAATTTTTGGATGTAGAAGTAAATAAAGACTATGCTGAAGAGCTGCGTGGACTTTATGAAAATCGGAAGCTTAATTTTCCAACAATTACTATTGGCAAAAAGAAGTTAAGAAACCCGTATAAAGAAGACATAGAAAAGTGGTTGAACAAATTAATACCAAGCAGATTGGACATAGTACATGACAAAACAAACAAACGTTTTATATTAGATATCAATGGAGAATTAGGAAAAGTGGATTATAGTATAAGTAACGGTAAAATGTATCTTAATCATTCTGAAGTTCCATATAACTTAAGAGGTAAAGGAATTGGGAAGGTGTTAGTTGAAAAAACGTTTGAACAATTGACTAATGAAGGTTATAAAGCTATTGCTATTTGTAGCTACATTAAAATGATTGCAAGACGTAGCGATAAATGGAGTAAAATAATACAATAACAATTAGAGAGAAAAACATGAAAAAATTTGATTTAATTATTATTGGAGGAGGAAGAGCAAGAAACCTTGCTTTAAGTGCAGCGAAGAGAGGTGAAAAAGTAGCTATAATAGAAAAGTCCATTCTCGGAGGAACGTGCCCTAATAGAGGTTGTATCCCTTCAAAATTATTAATTGGGCATGCACATGCGGTGAGAAGTATACAAGATTCTCAACGACACTTCATTTCTTCAAAGATTGAGTATATTGATACTGAAAAAATATTTGAGACTAACAATGATTTTCTATCTAATGTGCGTGATAATTCTACAAAAGGATTACCTGAAGGCGTAACCCTTTTTGAAGGAGAAGGCGTATTCTTATCTGACCATGAAGTACAGGTAAATGGAACTACCTTGACCGCAGATAAAATTGTTGTTGCAACGGGTACACGACCACGAAAGGCGTTACATGAAAAGGCTTGGACTAGCGACACTATTTTTCCTTTGAACGAGGGAATCCCAAAGTCTGTAACGATTGTTGGCGCTGGATTCATAGGCGTAGAATTGGCCAATTTCTTTGATGCCATTGGCGTAGAAACGACTTTGTTGTCAAGAGGTTCGGTATTATTGAATAGAGAGGATGAAGACATAAGCGCCATCTTTAAAGAGGAATTCACCAAGAATGTAAACGTATTATTCGATGCTAAAATATCCCAAGTAACCCATAAGGATAATGCTTTTACTATTGATTACGAGTCACCAGAAGGGAAGAAAAGCCATAGCTCTGAAGCATTAATTGAGGCTACAGGCAGGATACCTAATACAGATAATTTGAGGCTGGAAAACACATCCATCACAGTTAACAAACGCGGATACATTAAAAGAAACGAATTCTGCGAAACAGATGTGAAAGGTGTTTACGCTATAGGAGATGTAGCAAGCAAGTATGCATTGCAGCATATTGCCAGCTTTGAGGTTGTCTATCTTTCAAAACTTTTTTACGGTGATGAAAAAAAGCCATTAGAATACAAATACGTTCCACATGCTGTCTTTTCTGAACCTGAAATAGCAAGTATTGGAATTACAGAACAGGAAGCTAAAGCTCAAAATTTAGATTATGTAACAACACTTACCCCTTGGACAAATAGTGCTAAGGCTAACGCTATGCGTTTGCAGTACCAACGCACTAAGTTTATTGTGAACCCAAAAACATACGAAATATTAGGATGTCACCTAATTGGTCCAGAAAGTTCTAGTGTGATTCATCAGGTCCTTGCAGTAATGCAAATTGATAATGATATTAGGCACCTTGCCAATATGATGTATGTTCACCCCGCTCTTAATGAAGTTCTCTTATTAGGAGCGAGAAAAATAATGGTTAAAATAGATTAAAGTTGTAAAATACTATTGAAATTAGTAAAACGTCCTTTATCAACCATCAAAGATAGGATATGCACATCTCAAGTATCAATTAAGTGAGTAAACTTTTTATGACTTATATAGATAATTTAATTTGTGCTTTCCAAAAATATACTTCACCACAGTTTCTCCATAAGTCGAGAGTGCCATTCATTTTTTATTGGAGGATATATGTAGTAATAAGTTTGCTCTTAAATCGAATGACAGTTTCTTCTCCTAAAAAGGATTTTTCTTAATTCAAAATTTACAATTTCTAATGAGTTGATGTAATAATGATATCACTTGAAACGTATCCACGTTATAACAAGCGCAAAAACGCATTGTGCAAAAATCAATTGATGAAGAAATAAAACTTCAATAAGAATAACTTAAAGTAGAAAGAAATCGAAATCTAATGGTTATCATTTTTTCTTGTAAATCTGTCCTTTAGAAATATTAATTTCCATCTCACAATACAAAATAATCCAGATCCATATTTAAATCCAAAGAAATTAATGCTTTTAATAACAAAACCCCTAGTAATCCGAGTTGTCTGCAAAGAAGATATCTAACTTAATTGGTGGTGGTAGTTTAAATTGGAAAAATGTCCAATCGTAATTTTTGAGTTATTTTGTTTTTTTGTTAAAAGTAGATAGTTTGTATTTGTTAAGACAGAAAACGATATAGATTTTTAACATAAGTATTAAACTGTATTATCTATGAATTAGGGCGCAACAAAATCTATAGAATCAGTAAATGAGAAAAAGGAGATATAAAATTGTCATTATTATAATCGTGGGATTAATAGGGGTTCAATTTATTAGGCCTAACAAACTAGAGAACGAACAAGTAAATAAATACGATATTATTTATGCCAATAATCCGTCAAAAGAGGTAGTGACACTTCTTCAATCTACTTGTTATGATTGTCATTCTAATCAAACTAGAGAGTATTGGTATAGCAATATTGCACCTGTGGCTTGGCTAGTAGATAAGGATATAAAAAACGGAAGACAACATCTTAATTTTTCTGATTGGGAAAAATACTCTTACGACCAAAAGGTTGATTATGCAGGTGCAATTATGCTGCAAATGTATGACGGTAAAATGCCTTTAAAAGAATATATATGGATGCACCCTGAAGCAAAATTGGCTAAAAAAGACCAAAACAAGATAACAGAATGGATAAATTCTTTAGTAGAATAATTTTAAAAAGGACTATTCTATTATTAATCGTTCTGTTTTTTTTGATGCAGCTATACCGACCAAATAAAAATGATAGGAACTATATAGCTGCCAACGACTTCTTAGAAATTAGTGTGGCTCCTACGGACATAAAAACCTTGATAAGAAACTCTTGTTATGATTGCCATTCAAATCGTACAAATTATAAATGGTATGACAATATAGCACCCCTATCTTGGTGGATTGATAAAACAGTAGAAAAGGGCAAAGTGGCTATAAATTTTTCAGAATGGGAAAATACAGATGCACAAAAGAGATTATCTTTTTTATCTGCCAGTGTTTTTGATATTAAGACAGACAGAATGCCCACAACAGATTATTTAAAACTGCATCCTTCTGCAAAACTATCAAATAAAGAAAAAATGAAAATAATTAGTTGGATTAACAATATCGATAGATTTAATCCTTATTATGAAATAAACGAACACTAATCAACCTTGAAACTTCTAAAAAAAATTACCAGTATAATAATTTCTACTAGGCTCACAGCTATATTGTTTTTGTTATTTGCAGCTGCAATGGGCATTGCAACCTTTATAGAAAATGACTTTAATACAGAAACCTCAAAAGCTCTAGTTTTCAATACTTGGTGGTTTAATGGAATTCTACTTTTATTTATAATAAACTTCTTAGGGAATATCAAACGATATCGTCTATTAAATAAGGATAAGATTTCTATACTACTTCTACACTTTTCTTTTATCATTATTATTTTGGGTGCAGGAATAACGCGTTATGTAAGTTTTGAAGGTATTATGCCTATTAATGAAGGAGAGACCTCATCAATACTTCTGTCTGACCAAAAGTACATAATAATAGCTGTTGATGATAATCATGTTGAAAAAACTGTAGAAAAAAAACTATTACTTGCGCAAAATAGAATAGATGGAGATAGGCCTTTTAAAATAGCTTTTTTAGATTTTGTTCGTGGCGGAAATTCGTTTTCAATAGTAGATGATTTTTGGGGCATCCCTTTTGAAGTTTCATATCTAAATTATGTGCCAAATGCAAAATCAGCATTTAAGGAGTCCAAGTCAGGAGAGAGTCACTTACACTTTGTTGAATCAAGCGGTAAAGAACGGAAAGACCATTATCTAAAACTTGGGGCCCGTTTATCCTTCCCGGAAGCAGATGTTTCATTTCAAAATATAAAAGAAGGAGTAGTAAACATCTACTACAAAGGTAATGACCTTTATATTAAATCACATCGTGAGCTAAGCTTTACAGTAATGGCTACACAGCAAACAGGTGTAGTAACTCCAATGATTGAGCAAAAATTAAAAATCAGGACTCTCTACGAACTAGGTGATTTTCAGTTTGTCGTGCCATCTCCAGTATTGAAGGGAAACCTTGTTTACGAAAAGGCAGGTAGTATTGATGATTACCCATTAGATATGCTAAAAGTTAATCTTAATGTAAATGGAGAGAGTAGAGAGGTTGAAGTTTTTGGAGCTAAATTTTTTAAGGGCACACCTCAAAAAGTTACCATAAATAATCTAAATTTTACAATAGCTTACGGGTCTAAAACGATGAAGCTGCCTTTTGCTATTAAGCTGAACGATTTTATTTTAGAAAAATACCCCGGCTCAAATAGTCCAAAGTCGTTTATGAGTAGATTAACTATAAAGAGTTCTGAGGAAGCTTTTGATTATGATGTGTTTATGAATAATGTACTAGACCACAACGGATATCGGCTTTTTCAATCAAGTTATGATGAGGCGGGTGGACTAGAAAAAACAATATTATCTGTTAATCATGACAAGATTGGTACTTGGGTAACTTACGTGGGCTATATGTTATTATTTTCGGGACTTATTATGATGCTCATGTCTCCTACATCCTTCTTTAGTAAGCAAAGAAAAAAATTAAGAAAATTAAAAACCTCGACATTGACTATAGTACTAATTTTCTTAGGGCTTTTAGCGAACGCTCAAAGTAAATCTAAAGAAGAAAAAATAAGTGTTCTTGAAACTACTAGGAATATTCCAATCGAATATGTTGATGAGTTTAGCAAAATAATTTTGCAAGACCCAGGAGGAAGAATGAAGCCTATGAATACTTTTGGTTCAGAGCTTTTACGAAAACTCACTAAAAAGGATAAGCTACAAGACCTTTCGTCGGACCAAGTTGTTTTGTCACTATTCTGTGAGCCAGAAAAATGGAAAGATGTACCAATGGTTTTTATCACTAAGAAAAACAGTAGGCTAAGGGATAAACTGGGGATACCTCATGAACAAAAATTTGCTGCACTTTCAGTTTTTTTCGATTCTAACGGTAGGTATGTTCTTGCTGACGAAGTTTCTAAAGCAAGTAAAAAGAAAATTAAAAATAAGTATGAACAAAGCGTAATGGACGTAGACGGTAGAGTCATCCTACTCTATCTGGCTATCCAAGGAGATTTGTTTAAGCTTATTCCATTGCCCAACGATGATGAAAATACATGGCTAACTATTAGAGATGCAAAAAAGAGAGAATTTACAGACTCTAGATTAATGACTTTAGTGAATACTTTAACAAATTATAAAGTAGCAATTAAAAGAGATAAAGTTCAAGAGTCTAATGCTTCAGAACTATTATTGACTTTGAAAGATTTTCAAGAGAAATATGGCAATGATATAATTCCTTCAAAGAATAAAGTTGAACTTGAATTATTTTATAACAAATATGATATTTTCAAAAACCTTTTTTGGCAATATATGATGTCAAGTTTGCTTTTATTTGTTGTGGTTATAATATCAGTTTTTAAAGATAAAAGTAAAATAATTTCAATTTTAACAAAAGTTGCGATAGCAATTGTAGTACTATTGTTTGCTTATCATACTATAGGCTTAATCATAAGGTGGTATATCTCTGGCCATGCACCTTGGAGTAATGGATATGAATCAATGATTTATGTGGCTTGGGCAACCCTGTTTTTTGGATTGGTTGTAGGAAGGAAATCTGGATTAACTATTGCTTCGACAACGTTTGTGACATCAATGATCCTTATGGTAGCACACTGGAACTGGATGGACCCGAGTATTGGAAATTTAGTTCCTGTTTTAGATTCTTATTGGTTGATGATTCATGTAGCAATAATCGTAGCGAGTTATGGCCCATTTGCAATAGGAATGATTTTAGGGATGTTGACATTGTTACTTTTTATTTTAAAGAATAAGAAAAATGAAAAAAAGCTAAACAAGGTAATATCCGAGCTTACTATTATTAATGAGCTTGCGCTCACTATTGGATTAGTTATGCTTACGGTAGGTAATTTTTTAGGTGCGATTTGGGCTAACGAAAGTTGGGGACGTTACTGGGGTTGGGACCCAAAGGAGACTTGGGCTTTAATAAGTATAATGGTATATGCCTTTATAATACATATGCGAGTTGTCCCAGGTTTAAGAGGTAAGTTAAAGTATAACATTGCTTCTGTGTTCGCATTTTCGGCTATTCTAATGACCTATTTAGGTGTAAATCACCTACTTTCTGGCTTACATTCTTATGCTGCGGGGGAGGCTGCGCCAATACCAAATGAGATTATTGGTTGGTTAATAGTATCTGCGCTATTAAGTTTATTCGCTATTTTGAAAAATCGCACGATGATAACGTCCTAAAATGTCTTCAATATTCGGAGCAAGTTACAATTAGATGAATTGTAATTTTGTGTCATTATATACAAATTTTGATATTTAGAATAGTATTGCCTAATCGAAATGAGTTTTTTTACTGCAATCTATAAAAGAGTTATATGTATAAAATATTTCGTTGTGATAAATCTGCGTTGAAGTGCAAAGAAATTTTTTTTAAGAAACTTTTATTGCACGTCTAACCCTATGAAAATGCATTTTAAAAGTAGGGCTAGGAGAGTTTAGGTCATTTTTAATTTACTAAGTAACACATTGTTGCTGTTTTATCGGAAAGGTCGTTGAACTTTATTCTAAATGAGTAAAATGTATAAATTTAAAGGAAAATAATCCATTCAATAATACCCTCCTTTATTTTAATTTGCGCCCTAATTACGATACCAATCAAACGATGTTAACTTATAATAAAGGAAAATTAAAATATAGAATTTTCAATGATGAAGAAGTTTCAATATTGAACGATGACAGCTCTTTTTCTATTGTTTTATTGCCAAGAAAGACACCTGATTTGTATGTCAATTTTGAACTGGTCAATGTTGAAAAATCGAATATTATTTTTCTAAGTCCAGGGGATACATTAGTTGCCAAATCAAGAATACAAGAATGTAGAATTATAATATTTGAAAAAGGGAGTATGTGTACTTCAGAAAATTTAATTTATCTGCTTTTTAATGCAACGTTAAGAGAGGGCAAAGCTCCCAATGCAACACATTCTTTAAGGAAATCTAATAAGCACATAGTACTGGAGTATTTCTCTAGGATTGAAGCTGCTTTCGTCAGTGAAGAATTCAAAGAAGTAATTGTTTTGTCACATATAAATAACATTATATATGAATGTGTGTATAACACACTTTTTGGAGACCATAAAGATATTATAGATTTTTCTATTCTTCTGAATTCCAATTATAGTAAAAAGCATTTAGTATCTCAGTATGCGGATATATTAAGGCTACCTCCAAAAGAGTTGTTAAGGGCTTTTAAAAGGAGAGGTTTTGATAAACCAAGTGAGATAATAAAAGACAGAATTTTATTGGAAGTAAAAAAACTTCTTATTAATACAGACCTAGATGTAAAAGAGATTGGAGAAAAGTTAGGTTTTGAAGATTCAGCGTATTTTTCACGATTTTTTAAGAAAAACACTGGAGAGACTGCATTAGAATTTAGGAAAAGATATTTACAAAGCTGAAAAGGCATTAAAAAATGGAAAATAGTACAATAGATATGCGTAACACATTATATAATTTTAACATTTACTAAATAAAACTAAACAATATGAAAATTAAATCAATTGCCCTTGCATTAATAGCTTTGCTAATGGTATTTACTTCGTGCAATAATAAAGAAGGAAATTCTGATATGGCAGATAGCTCTACCTACAAAGACAAAGCGTATTTCACTATGGAGAATGGTGAATTAATTAGACCTACTGGGTATAGGTCTTGGGTTTACGTTGGTACGCCCGTGACACCTAACGATTTGAATAATGGTAAAGCTGCCTTTCCTGAGATGCATAATGTTTATATAGACCCTGCAAGTTATGACCATTACAAGAATACAGGTGAGTTCAAAGAAGGAACTATAATAATGAAGGAGCTTGTTAGTGTTGGTTCAACAGGAGCTGTTAGTGGGAACGGATATTTTATGGGGGAATTTATAGGTCTAGAGGCTTCAGTAAAAAGCGCGGAGCATTTCCCAGATGAACCAGGAAACTGGGCGATATTTAGTTTTACTCAACCAAAAGTTGGGACATTAAAAGATAAAACAAAACCTTTCCCATATGAGGCTTGCGCGGCTTGTCACGATAGTAACGCAGATGACGATTTTGTTTTTACGCAATATTATCCAGTGCTAAGAGCAGCTAAGAATGCAGGGAAAGGTAATCCAGAAGATTTATCGGCAAGAACAGCATCCGAAAAAAAAAAAGCTAGCAAAAAAGTAGGTCTTTGGGATGCTTCTGCACCGACTCCAGATGATAAGTTTGATATTCCGACAGATGAAAAGAAGCTGTTTGCTTACCTGAAATCTGAGAAGTATAAATCTTTAAAGATGCAAGAGAAAGAGCAGCACAAGTCTGCTGGGCCTCATGAATATGTTAGAACCTTTGTTAGCGATAAACTAGCAGAGTCGGTAAAAGCAGGAAATTCGGAACATCCAATAGGTTCTTATGCTGTCAAAGAGCAATTTAAAGATGGTAAGCAATATGGATGGGCGGTAATGCTTAAAACAGGAGGTGAAACTGATGGTGGAAAAGGTTGGTTTTGGTACGAAGTCACAGATAGGGATGACATTGGTTCCAAAGCAGCTTTAGGTAATGGAGTTCGAGGATGTGTGTCGTGTCATACTATTGGTAATGATATGGTTAGGGCTACATTTATAAAATAGAAGACGTCTATTAAGGAAACTTCCCATTTCTCTTTTTAATCAATATCTTATTATATCGTATAAACTGAATTAAGCGCATACATATTTAAAACAGTTGTTTTTTTCATTAACGTTTTAGTGTTGTATGTATGTCGTTTCTTTCAGTTTTAGTGGCATAGGCTTTTGTTTTTCATAAACATAAAGCCCTATGCTTCAGTTAAAATAATTAAATAATCAAGGTGGTATTTTATGAAGAAACTAAAGCAGCGTTGGAATATTGAATCAAACTTTCAGCTATTTATAATTTTGCTGGTCTTTTCATTAAATGGGTCACTTTCATTGTTTTTTGCAAAGCCCATTCTAACATTTTTTGGGATTACGATAGAAACTTTAAATCCAATTTTATTTTGGGTCTTACGAATTCTTATCGTCTTTATAGTTTACCAATTTTTATTGGTGGCTTTGGGAGCACTATTTGGTCAATATAAATTCTTCTGGAATTTTGAAAAGAAAATGTTATCCCGACTTGGGTTTAAACGATTGATTAAGATTGAAGATGATAATTAATATAAGAAATATACTTGGGGTTTTAGCTTTTCTAATTTCGATGACGGTATTTGGTCAACACGATAATGAAGGAGAAAAAAGTTACAAAGAAGAATCTGCACCAGGGTTTGAAGCAGTACTCTCAGGATTATTCATTCGCAATACTGAAGAAGGAATTACTGATTACGGTACAGAACTTCACTTGACGTATTGGACAACTCACAAATGGGCATTTGGTGTAGGTTACACAATGGTATTTGAAGAAGAATCAAGAATAGGTCACGAGTTGGCAGGGCTAGTTAGCCATAAACCTTATAAATTTTTAACGGTAAACGTAGGGCCAAGTTTTTCTTTACCAAACTCACATAAAGACACCGAGGTTTCTGCCTATGCAGAGACGGAGTGGGCATTCCATATAGGAGAGTTTCACGCTGGCCCAACATTAGGTGCGCTTATAGGAAAAGACTTTAGGTATTTTGGTGGCTTGCACATTAGTTACGAGTTCTAAAAATAGCAACACTAACAAATCAAAGAAAATGAAAAGACCTATAAAAATTAATATGAATACTCTTTTATAGCAATTTGAATTTTCCTCAAGTTGGAATTTAAGGTATAACAGTACTATAGAAAGAGATTTATAAAAGATATATCATTTAATTACTATAAGAGAGGTGTCTTCTAAAGGTACCACTCTTTTTTTCATAAAATGTAAATAATATAAGTTGATGGTAGACTTAATTAAAAATATAGAAAATGTAGTTTACAATTTGTTTCAGGAGCACAGTAGACATTTACCCTACCATAATTACGATAACACTATTCGCGTGGTAAACTATGTAAAACTTCTTGCCCAAGAAGAGAACATTAATCAAATAGATACAGAAGCTCTAAAAATCGCAGCATATTTCCACGATGTAGCATATCAAGTCGATGCTGAAAACCACGAAGATTTGGCCGCAGATAAATGTAGCTTCTATCTAAAGGAACAAGGAAAGGATATAGAGTTTATAGATAAGGTGAAAGCAATTATTCTGTCTACAGACCCAAACAAAGAACTTAAAACAAATTTAGATAGGGTTTTAAATGACGCTATAAATGGACATCTTTCTCATAAAAGTTTTGTCAATTACTCTGATCTTTTAAGACGAGAAAAAGAGATATTAGATAATGATAAGATAGATTTAGATACTTGGAATAATAGGAACGTACAGTATTTAGAAAAGCATAGGTTTTTAACAGACTATGCTAAAGAACACTGGCAACCACTGAAGGAAAAACTATTATTTAGTCTCTATAAGGAGCGTGATAAAAATACAGTCAAAAAAAGTAAAAAAGAAGTTCCCGAGAAGGGTATAGAGACTGCATTTAGAGTTGCATTAAAAAACCATATGAAGTTAAGTGATATCGCTGATGCTAAAGCTAACATCCTTTTGTCAGTTAACGCCATAATTATTTCAGTTGCATTATCCACGCTTATTCCAAAACTAGATAATCCATCAAATGCACACTTAATCTGGCCAGCTATATCGCTAATTGGTTTTAGTGTTGTGGCAATCATCTTTTCGATTTTTTCAACCAGACCAAAGGTTACAGAAGGTACGTTTACACGAGAGGATATTAAAAACAGAAAGGTCAATTTGTTGTTTTTTGGAAATTTCCATAGCGTAACATTAGAAGATTTTAAACACGGTATGCACGAAATGATGGAAGACAAAGATTATCTATATGATTCGCTCATCTCAGATCTTTATTTTCTTGGGAAAGTACTTCACAAAAAGTACAATTTACTACGCATTACCTATAATATATTCCTTGTAGGTCTGCTTATTTCAATCACAGTATTCACGGTAATGCTTAATCAAGCTGTATAGTTATGAAAGAGTATGCTTTATACTTTATGCCAGACATTAGTGGCTTTACAAACTTTGTTACAAATACAGAAATAGAGCACAGTAAGCACATCATTTCAGAATTGTTAGAGATACTAATAGACAACAATATTATAGGCTTAAAGCTGGTAGAAATTGAAGGCGATGCATTGTTTATGTATACCACGGAATTTCCTGAATTTTCTGATTTAGTCGAGCAATCTAAAAAAATGCTTGATGCATTTTCTCAACACATACAACGTTATAATACAAGCCGAATTTGTGAATGTGGCGCTTGCGTTTCAGCTCAAGATTTACAGGTCAAGTTTCTAATTCACTATGGGGAGATTTCATTTATGAGAGTAAAAGATATTGTTAAGCCTTACGGAGCAGATGTTATTAAAATACACAGGCTGTTAAAAAATAGCATACCGTCAGATCAGTATTTACTCATTTCGCAATCTACGTTAGATTTTTACAAACAAGAGCAAGACGCAATTCCAGAATTTACAATCAATCAAGATGTTTATGATTATGGAACATCGCAGTATGCATACACAGAGCTAGAGTCACTTCTTAAACTAAAAAATCACGAAACAAAAATTACGGTTAAGCCAAATCGCAATCCTGAAATTTATTTTGATATAGAAGTAGTAAATGATATAGATACAGCCATTGATTATATTTCTGATTTACGTCGCAGAAGCGAATGGTATAAACTGGTTAACAGTTTAGAATTTGATGATTTAAGAATCAATCAAGCTGGGACAGTTCACCAATGTATTGTTGGAACAAATGTTTTTAATGTTGAAACAATAAAGTGGGAATTAAATGAAGGAGAACGTGGTTATGGAGAACGCACTTCTGATATGCCTAACATATCTACCTATCAACATTATGTTACCCTAAATCAAACCCAAGATACGGTTCACATTAAGTTGGAAGTGTTTTTGGATTTTGACGAAGAATTTGAAAATAGAAGCGAAGTAATTATGGATATTACTAATGCTTGGACTAAAAGTTTAGATAGCTTAAAAACTAAACTTAATA
This sequence comes from Psychroserpens sp., assembly GCA_017643165.1. Lineage (GTDB taxonomy): Bacteria > Bacteroidota > Bacteroidia > Flavobacteriales > Flavobacteriaceae > Psychroserpens. Next base: position 663,767 of record JAEPNY010000001.1, read on the forward strand.
CTGTAGCGAATTAGTGTGATGAAAAGTAAACTAATTATACTATTTGTTTTGGTTGCTTTCGCGAAAGCGAATGCACAATTCGATATTGCAAGAGTTGAGATTGTGAATATCCCTAAAGGTGGTAGTCAAGAAATAGCCTTTAGTCGTGTTAGAGCATTATTCAATGTGCCTATAAAATTGAAAAACGACCAATACTTAATTCTTGGGGCAGATTATAGCATTATAGATATCGTGCAAATTGAACAAGTTGAATTCGATACAGGGCCATTAAGTGATTTTCAAACTTTTGAAGTAAATCTAGGTTATACAAAACAACTTAAAAACAACTGGAGATTCATCGGCACTTTAAAACCAGGAGTAACAACAAATTCGGTAAAAAACACTTCGTTTTTTAAAAGTATGCGGCTGTCTGGAGGTTTAGTTTTTTATAAAGACGAAAAAGAAACAAAGCAATACGACCTTATCGTTGGCGCTTTTTATAATGCCTTTAGTGGCTTTGCATTTCCGTTACCATTTATAAAATATCATAAAATTATTGACGAACATTGGTCGTATGATGTGGGTTTTCCAAAGATGAATTTAGAATACACTTTTAACCTCAAACACGCTGTAAAAGCTTATGCGACAATTGATGGTTTTAACTCAAATCTTATAGAAACGGTAACGATTACAGATGGTGTAATCCAGAAGTTTAATGCAAGAGTTTTAGTAGCTGGTTTTAAGTATGATTATACGATAAGAGAACATTTAGAATTTTACTTTGCCTCAGGCTACATTTTCGATAGTACCATAAATTTTAGAGATAATAACGCAGACGATTTGGTTCAAGTAAAAGGCGATAACGCTATTTATTTGAGAGCTGGTATCCGTCTAAAAATATAATTACAAACCCTTGAAACACAAAACAAAAATGTACAAATTTCATAAAATAGCCTTACTCATTACGTTTGGCCTATTTGCATCCTGTGCAACGTACAATATGCAAGTAGATAGCACAAAAGCTACGCAAAGCAACACTTCGGATAAAACGCTTTCACATACGTTTTACCTAGTAGGAGATGCAGGACATCAAAAAGAGTTGGCAACTCAAAACAAAGTTTTACTTGAATTAAAAAACAAGTTACAATCTGAATCTAAAGATGCTTCAATCCTATTTTTAGGAGATAATGTATCTTCAGATGGTTTCCCAAAAAAGAAGCATCCAAGCTACGCATCAAGCATTGCAAACTTGCAGTCTCAAATCGATGTTGTTGATGGTTTTAAAGGAACGACGTTATTTATTCCTGGCAACCAAGATTGGTATAGTGAGGATGGTTTACAAGGTTTAAAGCGTCAAGAGAAGTTTATTGAAGAGCAACTTAAAAAGTCTTCATTCTTGCCTAATAACGGTTGTCCTATTGATAAGATTGATATTAGTGATGACATTGTTTTAATCGTAATTGATTCCCAATGGTATCTTGAAGATTGGATCCAACACCCAACCATAAACGATGACTGTGAAATAAAAACTAGAGCGAAATTTTTCGATGAATTTGAAGGTCTAGTAAAAAAGAACCGAGACAAAACGACGCTTGTTGCTCTGCACCATCCAATGTTTTCTAATGGTCCTCACGGTGGTCAATATTCAGCTAAACAACATTTAAAACCACTTCCTATTATTGGTTCTTTAAAAAGCTTGATTCGAAAAACTGGTGGAGTCTCAACTCAAGATATCCAGAATAAAAACTATCAAAAACTACGTAACCGGATTGTTACCATTTCGCAAGAATCAAAAAAGGTAATTTTTGTATCAGGACACGAGCATAGTTTGCAGTTTATCAAACAAGATAACTTACCACAGATTATTAGTGGAGCTTCAGCTAAAGTATCAGCTACTAAAAGTTCCAAGAACGGTGTTTTCTCATACGGAGGTTTGGGTTACGCAAAATTAGATGTGTTTACAGACGGTTCTTCAAAAGTTAGTTTTTACAGCGTTGATGATTCTGGAAGTAAAGAAATTTTCACGTCAGACGTCCTTCAAAAAGATCGCGAAGTTGAGTTAAAAGACTATCCAGCTGTAAAAGGAAAAAGCGCAGTATCATCTGTATATGCAAAAGAGGAAACCGATAAATCAGGGTTTTTCAAATATCTATGGGGAGACCGTTACAGAAAGTACTACAGTCAAGGTATCGAAGCACCAATTGTAGATTTAGATACACTTTTCGGTGGATTAACGCCAGTAAGAAAAGGTGGTGGACACCAATCTAAATCTGTACGTTTAGAAACTAAAGATGGTAGAGAATTTGTAATGAGAGCCATTCGGAAAAGTGCTACACAATATATACAAGCTGTCGTGTACAAAGACAAGTATGTTGAAGGTCAGTTTGACGATACGTATGCCGAATCACAACTTCTTGATGTTTACACCGCATCACATCCGTATGCGCCATTTACCATTGGGTCGTTATCTGATGCTGTTGGTGTCTATCACTCAAATCCAAAACTATATTATATCCCAAAGCAAAATGCACTCAAGGAGTTTAATGAAGAGTTTGGAGACGAACTATATATGATTGAAGAGCGAGCAGCATCAGGTCACGGAGACTTAGCTAGTTTTGGAAATTCAAATACCTTAATCAGCACTGATGATTTAATTAAAAAACTGCGAAAAAGTGGAAACAACTACTTAGACCAAGAAGCATTTATTAAGGCGCGTTTATTTGATATGCTTATCGGTGATTGGGATAGACACGAAGACCAATGGCGCTGGGCTAAGTTTGAAATGGAGGATGGTAAAAATATGTATCGCCCAGTGCCTAGAGATAGAGACCAAGCCTTTTCTGTAATGGATGACGGTGCATTATTAAGTTTTGTAACTGCGGTATCGCCACCAATGCGCTTGTTTCATAAATATGACGAGGAATTAAAAAGCCCAAAGTGGTTTAATGTAGAGCCTTATCCTCTTGATGTCTTTTTATTGTGTCAAGCAGATAAAGATTTGTGGGACAATCAGGTAAAATATATTCAAGATAATCTTACTGACGAAGCTATTGATGAAGCGTTCAAATTGTTTCCAAAAGAAGTACAGGACGAAACGATTGATGAGATTAGGAGAAAGCTAAAAGGAAGACGTGCAAACCTTCAAAAGATATCTGACACTTACTTCAAATACATCAATAAGTATGTAACAATTAGAGGTACAGATAAACCAGATTACTTTGAAATAGAAGCATTACCTAACAACAAAACGAGTATTAAGATTTACTCTATAAAGAAAGGCGAGAAAGACCAATTGTTGCACGATAGAGTTCATTTTGATGAAGAGTCCAAGGAAATTTGGGTTTATGGATTAGATGGCAAAGACATATTTAACGTTAATGGCAAACAACACATTAAACTAAGAATTGTTGGAGGTCAAAACAACGATACTTATACTGTTGAGAATGGCTCTAAAGTTCATATTTATGACCATAAGACTAAAAAGAACGACTTTGAGTCTGCAAAGAAAGCTAACATCCATAAAACAGATGAATATGCTGTAAATACATTCGATTATAAAAAGCATAAGTACAACTCAAATCAGCTTATTCCAGCAATTGGTTTTAATCCTGATGATGGTTTAAGTATTGGTTTTACAGATATTTTTACTCAAAATGGCTTTATTAGAAACCCATTTACATCGCAACATAAATTAAGTGCTAACTACCATTTTAGTACAAGTGGATTTAATGCAAAGTATAGTGGAGAGTTTGCCAAGGTTATTGGAAACACAAATTTAATTGTAGAAGGAATTTTTACCGATTCAAATTTTGCAGATAACTTTTTCGGTATTGGAAACGAAACTGTTTATGATGATGATACTAATGATTTAGAGTTCTACCGTATTCGTCAATCAACTTTTGGTGGCGCATTAGGACTTCAGTATCGAGGGAAACAAGGTTCTACTTCTTTCATTAAAGCAACTTATGAGAGTATAGAGCTAGAAGACACGCCAGGAAGAATCTTAACCGATCAATTAGGATTGACAGCCCAAAATTCGACATTCTTTGAAAGAAAGAACTTCGTTGGAGCTACAGCAAATTATAGTTTTGAAAATTATAACGATAAAGCATATCCAACATTAGGAATGCATTTTGAGGTAGAGTCGAGTTTCAAGGTAAATACTGATAATTCTGATAGAACGGTATTTTCTTTAAAACCAAGCATAGGCTTTATTAGAAACCTGACTAAAGACCATAAGCTTGTGTTAGCATCAAAGGTCGCATCTCACATTAACTTTGGAGACCAAGAAGATTTAGAGATTTATCAGACAGCCAGAATTGGTGCAAATAATGGGTTGAGAGGATTTAATAACGAGCGTTTTTCAGGTAAAAGTAGTTTATTGTCTTCTTCAGACTTGAGATTTAATTTCAGAGAATTAAAATCAGGTTTTTTGCCATTGAATATTGGTTTTTTCGGAGGATTCGATGTAGGTAGAGTTTGGACAGAAAATGATAGCTCAGACATTTGGCATACATCTGTAGGTGGAGGTTTTTGGTTAACTATAGCAGAGCAATTGTCAGGTCAATTGGGATATTTTGGTTCAGAAGATGGTGGCATATTAACGTTTAAGCTAGGTTTTGGAATTTAGATAAAAGAGAATTAACAAGAAGAACCAATAAGGAATATGTGAAAACAATTAGGTAATATCTATAAGTATATCGCCTTCATTTATGATTAAATTTTGTCCTTAAAAAAAGGCAATAAATGTGAAATTAAATTTAAAAAATATAATAATTGATGAAAAAAAACTTAAAAAACGGATTAGCAGTTAGAGGCTACGATTTAGTTTCAATTGTAGAAAATAAAAAAGCTATAAAGGGTATGCAATCAATTAGCTTACAACATTTGGGTTCTAATTATTGGTTTGCATCAGAAAAGAATAAGCAATTGTTTATAGATAACACAGAAAAGTATTTGCCACAATATGGAGGCTTCTGTGCTATTGCGATGAGCGAAGGTGCATTGGTGGATGCCAACCCAAAGAGTTTTTTACTTCAAGATGAAAAGCTGTTTTTATTCTTTAGTAAATATTTTAGATTAATTGACACCCAACGCCAATGGATGAAAAATCCAGATGAATTGAAAAAACTAGCTGATGTAGAATGGGAAACCTTGCAGTTAGATTAAATAACGAACTCTATTGACAAATTGAGAATAACATTTGGTATTAGGTGATTTAAATAGAGTAAAAGAAGGTTATTCTGAAGGGTATTACAATTCCAAAAAATACGGAATGACTAAAACAACTTTCAGCAAAGGGAAGTCTATTAAATTCTATGCGGAAGAATTAGGTGGGAATGACTTTGTGAGTCTAAACTACTATATCACAAATAATGAAGAATTGCTGAAGCCCTGTGAAATGGAGGAAAAGAAGGTGATTCGATTTTTGAACAATGTAAAAATTTATTCAAAATGAGGAAAATAGGAAAGTTTAAAGGAATTTGATATAACAAAATATGAGGTGCTCGGCGGTATCTTTGTAGTGTTAAAAAGCTTAAGATAAAGAGCTAAATATAAATCTAAAAAGCAACAATTATGACAAACTTAAAAAAAGCATACATCGCAGGAGGTTGTTTCTGGGGTATGGAAGATTTATTTAGAACACGACCAGGCGTCAAGAACACAGAAGTAGGATATCAAGGTGGTGAAAATGATAACCCAACATATAGAAACCATCCAGGTCACGCAGAAGGAATTGAGATTACCTATGACACAACTGAAATGTCATTTAAAGAAATTCTTGATTTTTTCTTCAGAATACATAATCCAACAACGATTGACCGTCAAGGCGGAGACAGGGGTTCCAGTTACCGTTCGGCAATCTTTTATCAAAATGAGGAAGAAAAAGCAATTGCTGAAGAAGTGATTGATATTGTAAACAAATCAGGAAGATGGGAAGCAGATGTTGTTACAACATTAGAGCCATTTGCACCTTTTTGGGTTGCCGAAGATTACCACCAAGACTATTTAGTGAAGAACCCAAACGGGTACACGTGTCATTATTTACGATGGGAAGATAGCTTCTTAGACAAGGTAGCATAAATACTAACGAGAAAAGCTCGCGCCAAAATGTGTGAGCTTTTTTCAATTAATAGAAAGACAAACAAGTGAAAGATAAAAAGATAGATGTACTGAAGATTGACTCGGATAAGAGAACCAGTTTTAAAAACCTTCCTTTAAGTTTTAAAATCATTGCAATTATTCTAATAATCACATTACTATTTATTCCTGTAGTCTTCATATAAATAATACTAAAACTAATCAAGAAAATGAGTGAAGTAAAGTTCAAAAACAAAAGATTCAATCCAGACGTAACGCCATTTCACGGATTGGCTAAACAAATGGCTCAAGCTGTAGGTTATACAGCAGATTTAGATATCGATAAAGAATTAGCACAATTATTAAGACTTCGTGTAGCACAGAAAAATGAATGTGCTTACTGTGTTATTTTACATTCTAAAGCTTCTCGTGATATAGGTATTTCAAACGCAAAGACAGATAATATCTCGTCTTGGTACAATAGTGAATTATACACGAAAGTAGAGAAAGTAGCGCTAGCATATTGCGATAAATTAACTGACGGTAAATCCAAAAACTTTCAGAAATATCACAACGCATTGGCAAAGCATTTCAATGAAAAAGAAATAGCAGAAATAGCAGCGATAGTGATTAATATGAACGTTTGGACTCGTTTAAAACTTGCCCAAGGAGAAACACCATTTCAAGAATAGTTGGCAGGCAATAAACATATAGGGTTAGGAACAGCTGCCATTGGCAGGCCATTATATATCAATGTGCGACAAAGTGCAGATGAGAAGCCATTTTCTTTGCCTAAGTTTAAAGAAGATGGCTTACAAGTTTTAGAAGACGCATATAGTAATGGAATTCGCTTTTTTGACACATCGCCAGGTTATGGGCTTGCAGAGCAACTGCTTATAGACTGGCTTAAAAAGAAGAACGACCCAGATATTGTTGTTTCGACAAAATGGGGATATACTTATGTCGCCAATTTTGACCCTAATGCTAAACACCACGAGGTAAAAGAACATTCAATTAATAAACTTAATAATCAATGGGAATTTTCTAAAATACTACTGCCTCACCTTAAGGTGTATCAAATTCATTCAGCAACACTTGATACAGGTGTCTTAGAAAACAAAGCCGTTTTATCTCGTTTACACGAAATAAAAAAAACGTATAATATAACCATTGGCTTAACGACTACAGGAGACAATCAAACTGAAATATTAGAGAAGGGTTTATCAATAGAAGTTGAAAACGAAAGGCTCTTTCAGTCATTTCAATGTACGTTCAATATTTTAGACCAAAGCCTGTTTAGATATGCTAATGAACTACAGAATATATCAGGTCCATTTATTATTAAGGAAGCACTTGCTAATGGACGATTGATTCCAGACAGTAAGTATCCTAAATACTTTTTACTGTATGATTTTTTGATGGAATTAGCAGATGAGCATAACGTTGGTGCAGATGCAATTGCTATAAGGTATTGTATGGATAAATTCCCAAATGTAAAAATATTAAGTGGAGCAGATAACTGCATTCATTTACGAGCCAATCTGCGCGCAAATCAATTTTCGTTAAGCGAAGATGAAATTGCAAGGCTCGATTCTTTTGGGGTAAGACCTTTTGAATACTGGCAAGAAAGAAAATCTTTACAATGGAATTAAATAAAAACATACCTAATTGGGAACTACTGCCCGTTTTTGAAGATTCTGTCCCTGATTTGGTAGATTATAAGGGGAAGCCGTTGCTTATTCTCTTTTTCAATTTAGGTTGTCCTGGTTGTAAAGGTAGAGCACTTCCTTTTGCAAATAGAATTGTAGTAGAGAATGGGGATAACATTAGTGTCGTAGGTATCCATACACGTTTTGAAGGCCCACAATATAAGTTAGAAGACTTTCAGAAAGCCAAGCAAGATTATTTCATTCGATGGCCATTTTACAAAGATGCTGGACAAGCCAACACCTTTCATAAATATAAAGCTGGAGGGACACCACATTGGTTGTTGCTAAATGCAGAAGGGAAATTAGAATACTCAATATTTGGTTCAGACCCAAATAATGCACTATTAAGATTAGATTTAAGAATAAACGAATTACTCGAAAATAACCGTAAAACTACCAACCAATTATGGGAAAAGAAAAAGTTTGGCACAAAGTATTAGACAATAGGAAAAGTCTTCCAGAAGGTCGCGTAACTACGGTAGTAGCTGGTCATCAAAGCATATGCCTTACGCATTATAAAGGAAAGTTCAGTGCATTAGATAATTCCTGCCCGCATCAAGGAGGCCCTTTAGGTGAAGGGAGTATAGAAGATGGTTGGTTACGTTGTCCTTGGCATGGGTGGGATTATCATCCCTGTACAGGAATGTCTCCAGATGGTTTTGGGGACGGACTTGAAACTTTTAATGTTAAAACTGAAAACGAAGCCATTTATGTAGAATTAGAGGAAGAACAAGAACACGAAACCACAGTTACAGACATTATGGCGGAAACGATGGTTAATTGGGGAGTGGATAGTGTTTTTGGAATGGTAGGTCATTCTAATCTTGGACTTGCTGACGCTTTAAGACGTCAAGAAGAAAAAGGGAAATTGAAATTTATAGGTATTCGTCACGAAGGTGCGGCATCTTTTGCAGCTTCGGCATATGGGAAGTTGACAGGGAAACCAGCAGCTTGTTTTGCCATCGCAGGTCCAGGAGCAACGAATATGTACACAGGTATGTGGGATGCAAAGGTAGATAGAGCACCATTACTGGCTTTAACCGGCCAAGTAGATACACAGGTCATCGGTACAGGTAATTTTCAAGAATTAGATTTAGTCAATGCCTTTAGTAGTGTTTCAGGATTTAACCATAGAGCGCTAAATAACAGCAGGCACAGCGAATTAATGACACTTGCAATTAAGCACGCTATAATCAATCGTGATGTATCGCATTTAACATTTCCCGATGAAATGCAAACGATAGTCGCAGATGAAAATGATAAGGCATCAAGTTCTGAAGATAGAATTACATCACTTACTATTACACCACCAAAAGAAGCTTTTGCGAAAGCAATAGAAATATTGAAAACAGCAAAACGTCCAACGATTATCGTAGGTCACGGTGCACGTTTTCATATGGATAAAGTTATTGAGTTGGCAGAGTCGCTCAATTGTCCAGTTTTGACCACATTTAAAGGAAAAGGATTGATACCAGATACGCACCCATTAGGTTGTGGTGTTCTTGGAAGAAGTGGTACACCAATCGCTTCTTACTTTATGAATGAGTCTGATGCTTTATTAGTTATCGGAGCATCGTTCTCAAAGCACACAGGTGTTACACCTAAAAAACCTACGATTCAGATTGATTTTGACCCAATGGCATTGAGTAAATTTCATAAGATAGATGCTGCGGTTTGGGGAGAGATTTCTGTTACTGTTGGAATGTTATTAGAGCAAGATTTGGATAAATCGATTAAGGTAAACCACACTTCTGAAATTAGTGATAGATGGGCAATTTGGAGAGAAGAAAAGCAAAAGCGATTACTTGATGATTTAGGAAATGGAATAAGTTCTATTGCTGTGTTTGATGAACTAACAAAACAAGCACCAGAAAATGCTGTGATTACTGTAGATGTTGGGAATAATGCCTACTCTTTAGGACGTTATTTTGAGAGTAAACAACAGTCTTTCATTATGTCTGGCTATTTAGGTTCTATCGGTTTTGCATATCCGGCAGCTATTGGTGCTTGGGCGGCAGTTGGTAATACAAGACCTGTAATTGCTGTAGCTGGAGATGGTGGTTTCTGCCAATATTTAGCAGAGATAACAACAGCAGTAAAATATAAAATGCCAATTAAACTCATCTTAATAAATAATAATGAGCTTGGTAAGATTTCAAAAGAACAACGTGCTGGAATGTTCGATGTTTGGGCAACGAGTCTAGTAAATCCAGACTTTGCAGAATATGCGGATGGATGTGGTGCTTTAGGAATTAAAGTAACTGAGCAATCACAACTCAAAGATGCTATGGCAAAGGTTATGGCACACGATGGTCCAGCATTACTTGAAGTAGTATCAGACGTAAAACTGATATAAGATGATGAAACTAACCAAAACCACTATAGACCAGCTGATTGTATGTGACCAAGTGTTTCACAATTGGGGAAGAATCGTAGGCACAATAGGGGAACTATTTGTACCACCAAAACCAGATGATAGTCATACTAATTTCTTTTACAATCACAACACAAAGCAAATAGAAGGAAGACAATTTGAGACACCAAATGGAAATCTATTTATCGCTTTTGATGTGGTAGAAAACGCTTTTCACTTTTATAGTGTAGCAAGTGGCAAAATAAAAGTAACTATTGAGGCGACACAAAATTATTTTCATATTATAAGTGGTATTCAAAAAGTGCTTGTGGCGAATGGTATTGCATCTTCCAGTTGTCCTGAAGTTGTTGAATTTAGATTTCCGCAACATTTTGATGAGGATGGAATTTCAAAATCAATTGATTCAAAAAGTAAGACAATGTGGATGCAGTTGCGAGACGGAGCAAACAGAATTTTATCCGAGATAACCCAAGAGTTAACCATAGAGAGTGAAATCCGTATATGGAAAACCAACTTTGATACAGGAATCTTTCATAATGACAATAAGGGTCTCAATCAGTGGGCTGGCCTTGCATCTGCGGACGATGAGGTAATAGATGTGCCATATTTTTATAATAGTATGGTTTACAAAAGTGCAGTAGTAAAGCCAATTGACTTGAAACCATTAAAAAACGGGTATTGGGAGCATATAAACTGGAATGGGGCGGTATTGCCTATTACCGAGTTTAATACAATAGAGGACTATTTAACTATAGCAAAACCCTTTTTACTGGAAAGTACCAAAGGCTTGCTTAATAAATTAAAACAATAATTATGTTACAATCTTTTGCAATAATATTTGGTATATCTGCGCTGTTTAGCTTTATAAATAACAAGTGGCTGAAACTACCCACAACTATTGGCCTTATGGTATTAAGCCTAGTTGCAGTAGGTCTTATCTATTTATTAAAACCACTTTACCCAAATCTATTTCTATTCTTTTGTACATTAGTCTTAGATGCAGATTTTGAGCATTTATTATTTGATGTACTTTTAAGCTTTTTGCTTTTTGCAGGAGCGATACATATTAATATTTCAGACCTTAAAAAGGAGCGATGGTCTGTATTTTTATTTGCAACACTTGGGACCTTAATATCAACTGCGCTGGTGGGAGGTCTCATATATGGCGCTTCAAAGTTATTTGGTCTTGACTTTCCGTTTATATATGCATTATTGTTTGGGGCTTTAATATCTCCCACAGACCCTATTGCTGTACTTGCTATTTTAAAGAATACAACAGTTTCTAAAAGTCTACAACTTAAAATCGAAGGGGAATCATTATTTAACGACGGTATAGGCGTGGTTGTTTTTTCAGGATTACTATTGTTGTTGCCAATGTCTGGAGTAGATGATTCGCACGTAGCATCTGAGATAGGTTTGTTATTTGTAGAAGAAGCCATTGGAGGGCTTCTATATGGCCTCGCTTTAGGTTTTATAGGTTATTTGCTCATAAAAAACAGTTGTTCTAATCCTCAACTTACGGTAATTATTAGTTTAGCTGTTTGTATGACAGGCTACTCTCTTGCAAGCCTTATTCACGTATCAGGCCCTTTAGCAATGGTGATTGCCGGATTAGTTATTGGAAATAAACTTAATATTAACCAAAAAGAGGCACCCGAATCTATTCATTTACTTAACGAGATATGGGAAGTGCTTGATGAAGTTCTTAATGGAGTTTTATTTGTGCTTATAGGACTGGCGCTACATTTATTGGATTTTGATACGACAACAATAATCTTTGGTTTATTGGCGGTACTCATTGTTCTTGGTAGTCGTTTTTTTTCGGTCTTTTCTATGTATTCTTTATTAAAGCATAAAGATGATATGTCGCCGATGAGTACTATAAAAGTTCTTACCTGGGGAGGATTGCGAGGAGGTATATCTATAGCTCTGGCATTAAGTTTGGGGAATTATGAATATGGAAATCACATTATAGTTATCACATACATTGTCGTGCTTTTCTCAATATTAGTACAAGGCTTGAGTATAGGGAAATTACTGAAATGGATATATAAATAGCTTTTAATAACTGGTTGTAATTTTTGCAACTACTTAATAATTATTGCTATTGTAAAAATAATATGAATAGGACTATAAAAATACTTTTAACGGGGCTTGGTATTAGCTTTTTTGGGGCATTGCCGTTCGGGACATTAAACATTACTGCTTTCCAAATCGCTGCTTCTAAATCTATATCGGAGGGTGTTTTATTTGCTTTTGCCGTGGTATTTGTTGAGATTGTAGTAGTTAGATTGACACTAATAAGCTTTGTGAAAAAAGATTTCAGCAAAAAACTTTCATTTTATTTGTACCCAATTGCGATACTTCTAATTACTTATCTCTCATTAGTAAATTTTGGTAATTACAATAAAAATCTACAATTAGAAGCAACAATCTACACTAAGTCTACACTGTCATCCCCAATTTTATTAGGCTTGTTATTAAGCGCGTTAAATCCATTTCAAATTCCATTTTGGATGGGGTGGAATACTATTTTAATTTCAAAAAAAATATTAGATAAATCCTTTTATAGTATTCTGTCTTATCTTCTAGGGATAGGAATCGGAACCTTATCTGCTTTGTTGGCTTTTATTCTATTAGGCTCAAATATTTTAGAAAATAGAACAGAATATTCGAGTGTTATATCTCTTTTAATGGGGTTTTTGTATTTAGGTTTTTCTATTTATCTGATTGTTTTGTTTTACAAAAAACATAAACAAAAAATACAATTAATTAATTCAAAAATTAATAGTTATACACGATTAAAACTATATCAGGTAACACATTGGGAGTTCTGGCCAATGTGGGCGATATATTATCCATTATTCCCTGTTTGGTTATATCTTGCTATGAGAGCCAAATCTTTTTTCTTTTTTAATGCAGCTAACCCAAAAATAACTAATGGAGGAATGGTTATGGAGTCTAAGAAAGAAATTTATGATATGATTCCAAACCAATTTATTCCCAAAACTATTTTAATAACTAATGGAGAAAAACTCTCGAAAATACAAATGGCGATTGAAGAAGCGAGCATTGAGTTTCCCTTCATCGCTAAACCAGATATTGGGATGAAGGGTTTCGGTGTTGAAAAAATTAATACTATTTATGACCTAAAACTGTATTTGGATAAGATTTCAGTCAATTTTTTAATTCAAGAATATATAGATTTTCCTAATGAAATTGGGGTTTTTTATGTCCGCCAACCCAATGAAAAAAGAGGGAAAATCACGGGGATTGTTTCAAAAGAATTTTTAAGCGTTACTGGAAACGGTAAGGACTCGTTACTAAATCTTATTAAACAAAACCCACGTAGTCATTTTCAGCTCTCAACATTGAAAAAGAAATACAAGAAAATTATTCATGAGGTTTTACCAGTAGGAAAAAATTTTGTGTTGGTTCCTTTTGGAAGCCATACAAGAGGAGCAAGGTTTATAGATGACTCAAATAAAGTCACTAATGATATTTTAAATGTTGTTGATGCAATTTGTATGGAATTGCCTGAATTTCATTATGGGCGATTAGATATTCGTCTTAATTCATTTGAAGACTTAGCCAAAAGGAAAAGTTTTAGCATTATAGAGATTAATGGGGCTGGTAGCGAACCAACTCACATATATGACTCTAAACATTCTATTTTCTTTGCTTGGAAAGAAATTGTAAGGCATTGGTATATGATGTGCAAGATTAGTCTAAAAAATAAAGAAAAGGGCTATACATATTTGAGCTTTAAAGAAGGTAAAGCTATTTTTAAGGCAAATAGAATTTTAGAACAACATTTGAAAGTAATCTAAATTCAAGCAAATAGAAACATAACATATTTTGAGCTTGGATGTATTCATCTTTTTTAAACCAATAAAACTAGTATATTATGAAAGCAATATGGAACAATCAAATATTAGCTGAAAGTGACAAAACAGTTATTATAGAGAATAATCATTATTTTCCTCCAGACAGTTTAAATAAAGAATTCTTTAGGTCTAGCGAGTTGCACTCAACTTGCCCTTGGAAAGGAAAAGCATCATATTATTCATTAGAAGTAGATGGAAAAGAGAATAAAGATGCGGCTTGGTATTATGAAAATCCTTCAGAATTGGTAAAGGGGATTAAAAATCACGTTGCTTTTTGGAGAGGTGTAAAAGTAATCAAATAATATATAAGGATATGCAAGAATGGTATTTACCAATTACAATATTACCAGCATTAGGAATGCTTATTCTATCTACCACAAGTCAGATGATGACTCTAAGTAATGAGATTAATGGTTTGTTGCAGCAAAAATGTACTGACTTTCAGCATTTAATTTCCTCTAAAAAACTAAAGCAGTTAGGTCTACTTACAAGAGCAGGAACTTTACTTTATCTAGCTTCAGGGATTTATGTGCTTTCTGGTATTTTGGGTGCTTTGTTAGAGACAAATTCATTCTTTGATGTGCCAAGCTTATTATTATATATGGGAACTATATTTTTATTTATAGCATTTATTATATTAATTATTTACGCTTTTAGAACAGTTAGAATAAGACAATTACAATTTGATAACAATCATAATTTATAGTTGAAAAAGTTAAAAAAAATAGGATTTGGTGGTGGTTGCCATTGGTGTACCGAAGCAGTTTTTCAATCACTTAAAGGGGTAAAGAGTGTGCAGCAGGGTTGGATAGCATCTAAGAATGAACACTTTGAATTTTCTGAGGCTGTAATTGTAGATTTTGACCCTTCATCTATTCCTTTAAAAGTTTTAATAGAAATCCACTTGCATACGCATAAAAGTACATCCGAGCACAGTATGCGAAAAAAGTATCGTTCAGCGGTTTATGTTTTTAATCAAGAAGATGAAGTGATTGTTATGAATACTATTTTGGAGTTACAGTCAAACTTTAATAATAAATTAGTTACTAAAGTACTTGGTTTTTCAAAATTTAAACCATCTCGCGAAGAAATCGCAAATTATTACTACAGAAATCCAAAAAAGCCTTTTTGTGAAACGTTTATTAATCCAAAATTACAGTTCTTGTTAAAAGAATATTCTGGATATGTAAGTGAGCAATTGAAAGAAATCAAAATAGAAAAATAAAACACAAAACAAGATATAATGTCAAGAATAGAAAATATAAAATCCTTTTTTCAACAAAATGAGAGTAATGAAGCAACTGGTAAAGCACCTAAAGGAGTGTGTCCAAATTGTTGGGGAGCGCAAGAATGGGAAAACGAATATTACAAATTTAAGAAAGGTAACAACGGAAACTATGATAATAATACCTATGATACTTTTATTATGAAAGTAGCAAGAATGCTCGGTAAGATTGCATCAGAAGGTAATCAATATGTCTGTGAGACTTGCAAGATGAAATTTGAAAAATTACCTGTATAAATTGGAGTTCTAGTAGTAAAATAAAATATATGTTTGATACAATCACTTATAAAGCTTTTCGCAAAAGTCAAAAATCTTTTCTTTCAAAAGATGGAGAAATTAAGTTTATTGAAGAAGGAAGTGGTCCAGCACTTTTATTATTACACGGAATCCCTACATCAGGATGGTTGTATAGAAAAATGATAACACCTCTTGTTAATGAAGGTTACAGGGTAATTGTACCCGATATGTTAGGTTTTGGTGGTAGCGATTCACCAAAAGGTTATGAGATTTATAGTGAACCAATCCAAGCGCAGAGATTGCTGGCTTTAATGGATTCATTAAAGCTAAAAAACTGGATACACGTTTTTCATGATGCAGGTGGTTTATGGACTTGGGAATTACTGAAAAAACAACCAAATAGAATTAATAGACTTGTAATATTAAATACAATTATTTATAAAGATGGTTTTAAACCGCCTATCCGTTTTGGTAGAAATTTCATAACCAAAGGAATCATGACTTTGTATAAAACAAAGTTGATCAATGACTTTCTTATTAAAAAACTTTTTGAAGGAGGATTGTCAAAAGTTGTGCTTTCTAAATCTGAATTAGAAGGATATAGACTTCCGCTTTTAGAAGGGAAAATCAATGGGATGTATTATTTTTTCTCAAAAACATGCCATAACATAGAGAACTATAAATCGCTATTACAGAGCTTAAATATTCCAGCATCAGTTATTTGGGGTAAGAATGATGTGTTTCTGCTTTGGAAGCTTCAAGCAGAGAAGGTGGTAGAAGATTTGAAAATAACGAAAGACAATATTCACTTACTAGATGCAAAGCATTTTATTCAAGAAGAAATACCAAAAGAAATCTGTAACCTCATTATAAATTACAATTCAATGAAGATTGCGAAGTAAAAAACAATAAGCAGCCTGTTTATATGAAAGTATATTACACATCATCATAAACCCTAAAATAATAGAACTATGAATACATTAAAATTATATGGAGCAGACTGGTGTCCAGACTGTCGCAGAGCTAAAGCTTATTTAAAAGAAAATAACATCGACTTTGATTTCATCGATGTAGATTTAGACAAAAATGCTACTGCTCTAGTGGAAAAAATCAACAACGGAAAGCGCATTATTCCAACCATAGACTTAAACGGAAAGACGTTTGCAAATCCGAATAATGCAGTGCTTGCCGATTTACTTGGAGTAAACGATGCTGGTGTTGTGCAACTCTTTGGAGCGGATTGGTGTCCAGATTGCCGTAGAGTAAAAAGGTACCTGTCAGACAATGGCGCAAACTTTCAATTTATTGATGTAGACGTTCACGATTGGGCAACTGACATGGTTGAGGAGATCAATAACGGAAAACGCATTATTCCAACCGTTCTTATCGATGGGAAACCACACACTAATCCAGATAACAATACTTTAAAAGAGCTTTTAAATGTTGATGTAAAAAATGAGTATAAATTATACGACACTATCATTATTGGTGGAGGAGCAGCAGGATTAACGACATCTATATATGCGCAGAGAGATAGATTTGATAGCTTAATTCTTGAGAAGAAAACTATAGGCGGAAATGCTTTTTTAACCCAAAAGATTGAAAACTATCCTGGGTTTACCAATATTTCAGGTCCTGACTTAATGAACAAGATGGAAGAGCAAGCGCGCACGTATGGTGCAACCATAAAAACAGGTGTAAATGTAGAATCTATTGTGGAAAAAGATGGCAAGTTTTACGTAAAATCTGCGCACGAAACTTTTATAGGACGCAGCGTTGTAGCTGCCACAGGTTCTACATATCGTAAACTAGGGATTGTTGGGGAAGAAGAGCTAATTGGTTCAGGTGTTCACTTCTGTGCGACTTGTGATGGTGCTTTCTATCGTCACAGAGAAGTAGTTGTAATTGGTGGTGGAAACAGTGCGCTTGAAGAAGGCATTTTTTTAGCTGGATTTGTGAAAAAGGTCAAGATTATTCATCGCGATTTTGATTTTTCAGCATCATCAACTTATGTAGAAAAGTTAGATTCTTTAGAGAACATAGATACCTATTGTAATAAAACAACAACCGAATTCGTGGCTGATGGTGATGGCAATTTCAAAGGCGTCAGAGTAAAAGACAACGCTACTGGTGAAGAAGAATTAATTACTGGTGATGGTTCATTTATTTTCATAGGATTAATTCCAAATACTAAACTTTTCAAAGGTCTTATTGCCCTAAATGATGCTGGTTTCATCACTACAAAAGGACTTGCAGAAACTTCTGTAAAAGGGATTTATGCTGCTGGAGACTGTCGCGAAGGAGCAATTGCCCAAGTTGCAGCTGCAACTGGAGAAGGAGTATTGGCAAGTTATGGAATTAAAGATTTCTTGAAGAAATAGCAATTTTCAAAGAGAAGAAAAGAGGCTGTCTTGAAAAGACAGCCTCTTTAGTTTAAAATAGAATTAACAAATGGAGGTATTAAAGGAAGTACAAGAATTTTTGAATATCAAAATGAATGGGGTATCAGCTAGTGACCGCATACAACTATCACGTAATGCCAAAAGGATAGTACTGATCATTAATGAAATTTATAAGAAAAATAAAGATCCAGAATTAATGGAATTAATGAAAGGACTTACTATAAAGAAAAAGAGAATCGATGTAAGATCAAAAGGAAGACCAACAGGATAGTTTATTATTCCTGTGTCGTAGCGGTAGTCCCAACCGTGAAGGCCACAGATAAGATTTTTGCCGTTTATATAGCCATCACCTAAAAGAGCACCTCTATGGTGTCATCTCCCATAAAGCACGGATATTTCACTCCCATATTTTATTATGACTAGGTCGGTCTTTGAAGCAAGTGCATGTACGAGGAATTTTTCTTTTAATGAATAAATTGAAAGTAATTTAAATTTAAGCATTTAAATGTTAGTTAAAATAGAGGCAAGTTGTTCTTAACGAAGACAATAAGGTAATCTTAATCTCTTTCGGAATTTAGAAGGTCGCTATTCATAAAAACATAATCTGTATCCTGTGCAACTATATGGCATCCACCACAAAAACGTGCTTTACTAGAGTTTCCACTGAAGATCTTTCCGTCTTTGATTTTACTTGTATAGCCCCAGTCTCCTGTTTCTGGAGAACTGCCAGCATCTAGTTTTACCATAACAGTTACTTTAAAGTCCGTTTTTTCTTCCCATTTCTCTTTACTACTGTATTGTTCTTTTACTATTACTGTACCTGCAGGATAGCTATAAGGAGCGGTTCCTTTATTAGTAGCTTCACCGATTTTGTTAATATATACCTCTCGATATCCCTTAGGTCCTTTGTGATTGCTTCCTAATACTCCAATGATATCTCCAGTATTAGGCTTCTCATGAGTAATTTGATACCAATTACGGTAATCACTAAAATCTTTAAAAGCAATTGCTCGTTCTGTTTTGTCTTCTAGGGTAAGTGTTTTGTATTCGCTATGGCCATCATTAGAATTAGTTAGGAAATAAAATGTAATAAGAAAAGGAACTGCTAAAGTTGCAAGAATTGAATTTTTCATTGTTGTTTAAATTATGTGAGTTTTAACTAATTTTTTTCGTCAATAAATTTACAACATATTACGCCTTAGACGATTGGATTTTTTTCCTGATTAGCTGAAGGAAGATTTGAATTATTTTGTTTTACTCTAAATAATTCAATTTTTTTTATATGTAAAACGCTAATTCCTTTCTACATCTTTAACTTATTTTTTATTCATGCGACTGCTCAAAATAAAATAGATTCTTTAAAGACAGTTTTAGAAAAAATAACAGATAAAGTATCTCAATTAGATATACTTGATGATTTAACTAAAGAGTTGATAAGAAATAATAGCGAGGAGCAAGTAGAATATTTAAATGATTAGGCTAAATGGTGAAGTTATAATAAGAATCGAATTATTTATTGCATAAAATATTATTGTGGTTTAATTTACTTTGATTTTTGTTGCGTTAAATTTGTATCACAAGTATTCAAAGTCTTATAAATTCTACCATATTACTTTCTGTATCGTGAAATAGTCACCAATCATGATAAAGTAATTTTGATAAATAGTTAAGTAAGTATTAAAGTACCTTACAATTTATATGTAGGCATTTTTAATTTATATTTCCCTACTATTTTAAGGCATTTGATTCGTAGTCGTCATAATTTGACTAACTTAGTTTAAGAAACATAAAAAATATTTAATTCTATAAGATTATAGTTTAAATCTAAACATATTGATAAAGCGTTAGCTGTTGTTCTATCTGAAAAATCGCCAATTTTTAATGTCACACGAATAACAATTACTAATGCTCATGCTTTCGGCGTGGGTTAGTACTTGTGTGTGACTAGGTGTTTGGCGATACCTTCAGATATCAAGGTTTGAAACCCCACGCTTTTTTATGCAATTAATTCATCAAGGGGTTTTGATGAAATAAAAATTATTTAAGATGAGAACAAGTAAGATAGTGTTATTAGTTTTAGTTTGCTTCTTTAGTATTAACTGTAAAGAAAATCAATCTCGAAAAAAAACTCCAGAAGAGTTAAGACAGGAACTAAGGCAAAATGAACACTCAAACCCTTTAGATTATATCTCAGTTACTGAGGCTACTATAACACCACAGAGAAAAAAGGTGAAAAAAGCTGTATTATTTAAAAAAGCAAAATACGTCGATGACGGAGCTATAATTAATGGATATATTCAAAATAAAGCTTCTTTAGCCAAGTTTAAAGATGTAAAACTAAAAGTCACTTATTATTCAAATACCCAATCAATTATTTCTGAAAAAACATTTATTCTTTATGAGTATTATTATCCAAATACTACTGAGAGCTTTACTATTAAAGTATACCCGCCAGAATCATATAGCAATTTAAATATAAACGTTATTAATGCAATTGGTGAGTGATAATTAGTGGATAAATAAATATGTTATTGAACAGCACGACTTGTCTTCCAATAAAAATTATTAAAAACAATAATTTTCTGTAATAGTATAAAACCGAAGACTTTTCAGAAATGGAGTTTTTGGTTCTACTCACCTAAAATTTTGATTGAATAAACTATAATTTAACTAATTCAATTTAACTCGGGATTTATCGTAATCATAAGTCTTATTTTTATTAATGTATTACGATATTAAATCAATCTATAGTTGATTAAATCGATAGTTACGATACGATTGAAACGATTCGTTAATTTTAGTTGGACTTTTTACTTGATACAGTAATAATATTGTTGGTTATGTTTTTCAACTGAATAATGAATTTCAATCAAATATTCTTAGAAGCCTTTGGTTCTACTAAGATAAAAATTGTTTTTAAATATATCTTTTTTAATAAAACCTCTTCAATTAGAAAAAGCATAAGAAATGTTTTGATAACAAATACTAAAAGTTGGTTATAAAACCAACTTTTAGTATTTTGGCATTATGATTAATCTAAAAGACTATTACAAAAATTTCGAAGCTAATAATGAGCTATTTGAAATCCTTAGAGAACTTCGATTCAAGAAAACTGAAATGGATATTATTTATGATGATTTTGTCAGATGGGAGAAATGCGGATTGCTTTGGGGTGAATTTGGAGAAAAGAGCCATCAAAGAAAGTATAGCTATGTTTATTATACATGGGTAAAATTAGTAGAACAGTTGCGTCAGTTTGGGTTTGATTATGAAATTATTAAGACTTTCAAATGTAGTTTATCTGATACTTTAGATAGTGAATTTTATAAATTAGCAATAAAAGAAAAACGTGAATTACTATTAGAGCATTTTACAGAAGAGGAATTGAATAGATTTAATAATGAAATTGAGAATGAAGTTGAAGAAGAAAATCCAATAACTGCTTTTGAGAGTCTAATTCTCAACGTGGTGAATCATAATGACATTGTAAACCTACTGTTTTTTCATAATAAACCACATTTTTATGTGCCTATTTCCGGTGAGATACTAAAAGAGTTTGAGCAAAGACCAGAAGCGTCAGAATACTTTGAATATTTAAAAGAATCTCATGTCAGTATATCTATTAATGAAATAACTAAAAGTTTCATTAATAATGATATTCCTTCAGAGCGAAGAATCGAGAAATTCACATCAATACTTACTGAGCAAGAATATAATGCGCTTAAGCTTATAAGAAAAGACTATAAAAACCTAAAATCAGTATTGATTACAACCAAAGATAACCAACTTAATAGGATAGAACTAAAAACAGTTAAAAAAGCGAATGCGGAGAGTATGTTTATCCATCGTTTTAAAAAGGGGGATTATAAATCAATGCATATAGAAACAGTTGATGGTAAAGTTGTTTATATAACCGATACTGAAAAGCATAAATTATGATACTGAAGACCTCAGATCAATTCAAGAATAGCTAACCTATCATAACCAATGAAGGAGATGCACATGTTAAGTTAACATGTTTTCAATTAACAAGGCAAAAACCATTTTAAATGCCAACAGAAAAGAAAAATTAAACAATGACCAAGTAAAACAGGTTTTAGAGCTTTTAGAAGTATTTGCTCGAATGAGTGTAGAACAATTTAATAAGCAACAAGAATGAGAAAAACAGCAGTAATTATGTCACGCGTCAGTAGTGATGATCAAGTTAGAGGCTACAGTTTGGATGTTCAGTTTGAACAATTGACTAAATATTGCCAGAGACATGATATAGAGATATTAAAGCATTATAGAGAAGACCATTCGGCGAAAAACTTCAATCGACCTGAGTTTCAAAAATTCTTGGAATACGCTAAACAGCACAAAAATCAAATTGATTATTTATTTATAACCACTTGGGACCGATTTTCAAGAAATATGACTGACGCTAATTTAATGCTCAGAACATTAAAAGGTTTAGGAATAGAAGTACAGGCGATAGAGCAGCCTATTGATTTCTCTATTCCAGAGAGTAAAGCGATGTTGGCTATATATTTAGTCTTTCCAGAAATTGATAACGACAGACGTTCTCTAAAGATTAGAGGAGGCATAAGAGGTTCTCTTAAAGCAGGACGATGGTGTAGACAAGCGCCAATAGGTTATAAAAATACTAGAGATAGTGAAAATAAACCAATCATCGTCCCAAGTGAAAAAGCAGAATATATTCAATATGCATATGATCAAATCATTAAAGGAAAGTCACAGGCTGATGTACGTAAGGATATAAAAGAGATGGGAGTTATTATTAGTAGAAATAATATTTCACTTATTCTGAGAAACCCGATGTACATGGGAAAGATTGTCGTACCTGCAAAAGATGATGAACCAAAAGATTTGGTTGAAGGATTACATCAAGGAATTATTTCTGAAGAGGTTTTTTATCAAGTCCAAAATATTTTGAGTAAGCGAAAAAAGAAATCAAATCGTCCAGTATATAATTCTCTAAGAGAGGAATTGCCTTTAAGAGGACTTATTTTTTGTTCAAACTGCAATGGTAAAATGACAGGAAGTCCTTCAAGGAGTCAAAATGGGAAACAATATTTCTATTACCATTGTAACCATTGTAAGAAAGATAGAATCTCTGCTATTAATGCTAATAAGACTATTGAATCCATTTTAGATGATTTTAAGTTTTCAAGAGGAGCAGAGACCATTTACGAAATGATGGTTCAGAAGTTATTATCTGGAAATGAACAACAAGCAGCTATAAAACGAAAAAAACTCAATGCTGAAATAGAGCAGACTACAAAGCGGTTAGAAAAGCTTCAAGACTTATATGTTGATGATAAAATAGATATAGAATCCTATTCTGAAACTTATGACAGATATAGTTTGAAACGCGAAGCATTAAAACAAGAGCTTAAGGGTTTACAAACAGGAAACAGTCAATATAGAACATGGTTAAACAAAGGTATTCACCTGCTTAAAAACGTGAAAGAGTATTACAATAAATCTTCAGTTAAACAAAAACAACAGCTATTGAGTTCGATATTTCCCGAAAATCTCTTTTTTGAAGATAATAAATGTCGAACTGGAAGAATTAATGATGTTTTAAGGTTTATATTGCAGATTTCCAATGAATTAGATGATAAAAAAAGAGGACAATTTTCAAATAAATTGAAATTGTCCTCTCGAGTGGTGCCTCCAGGAATCGAACCAGGGACACAAGGATTTTCAGTCCTTTGCTCTACCAACTGAGCTAAGGCACCAGTTGCATAAAATTGCGAATGCAAATATAGAGGCATTTTTAGTATTACCAAAAAGAAATTTTAAAAATTTAAGCATCTTGACAGAGAAGGACTTCAAATAGCTCATTTCGATATAAATAATGTTATAATTTGGTTAAGAGTTAACTTAATTTGACGATGCATTTTGTAGATTTAGCCTTTATTTTAAGTCATGAACTTAATAATTGATGCCGGAAATACCTATGTGAAACTCGCGATCTTTGATCGTGGTTTACTCAAAGAAAAGAATGTCGTGGATTATAATGAATCCAATGTCGTTTTAACTGAGGTGCTCGATACCTATCCCAACCTGGATAAAGCTATTGTATCATCTGTTGGAAAGTATGATGCTGAGGTTTTAAAGCAGGCAAAGCCTAACCTTCATATTATTGAGCTATCACATGAGTTGACTTTTCCTTTTAAAAATAAGTATGCCACTCCAAAAACATTAGGTGTTGATAGAATAGCATTGGTATGTGCAGCTGTAGAGCAATATGCCAATAAAAATGTGCTCATTATTGATGCCGGAACCTGTATAACATATGATTTTGTGAATGTAGAGAATGAATATTTAGGAGGGGCAATATCTCCTGGTATTCGCTTGCGTTATAAATCACTAAATGATTTTACTGCTAATCTACCATTACTTCATACAGAAATGCCAGAATTAATTACTGGAAATTCTACACAACAATCCATTCACTCCGGCGTTGTTTATGGTGTTATCAAAGAAATTGATGGGGTAATTGAAGAATATGCTGACAATTATTCGGATTTAACAGTTATTTTAACAGGTGGAGACGCCAAATTCTTGTCAAAACAATTAAAAAATAGCATATTTGCCAACTCAAATTTTCTTTTAGAAGGTTTGAATTTTATTTTAGAATATAACACACATTTATGATCAAAAAGCTTGTATTAGTTTTTATTGCTTTTTTCGCGCTACAATCTTACGCTCAAGAGGGTACAGCTTCTCCTTACTCATTTTATGGAATAGGTAGTTTGAAATTCAAAGGAACTGTCGAAAATAGAAGTATGGGTGGTTTAAGTATTTACACGGATAGTATTCATGTGAATTTAAGAAATCCTGCTGCCTATGTAAGTCCGAATCTGAAGGTTTGGGATGAAGAAAATCGCCCAGTGCGATTTAGTGTAGCTGCAACGCATAGCGATACTAACTTAGAAGCGAATTCTGGAGATGCACAAGTAAGTTCGTCAACGTTTGATTATTTAGCACTGTCTTTACCACTTGGTAAATTTGGCTTCGGATTTGGATTAATGCCATTCACTTCAGTTGGATATAAGCTGGAATCAACCGAAAATGATATTGTACAAAACCGATACACAGGTTCAGGTGGTCTTAATAAAGCCTTTTTAGGAATAGGTTATAAAGTCACTCCAAAACTTAGTGCGGGAGTGGATTTCAGTTATAATTTTGGAAACATTCAAAATAGCGTAGTGGAGTTTTTATATGATGAAGATGACATCGTTGTTCAATATCAAACTCGTGAAAATAATAGATCAGACCTTTCAGGTTTAAGTGTTAATTTCGGATTGACCTATAAAACCATGATTAATGATAAGTTAGAGCTTCAGACGGGATTAACTTATTCACCTAAGAGTACATTGTCTTCTATCAATGAACGCTCTTTTTCAACCATTGTTATTAATGCTATTACTGGGCAAGAGTTTCTTGTAAATGAAATACCTGCAGATCTTGAAGGTTCAGGATTAGAAGAAACAGAATTGACATTGCCAGCAAGATTATCTTTCGGGGCAGGAATTGGCGCACCTAGAAAATGGTTTGTAGGAGCAGAGTATACCTATCAAAATACGAGTGAATTCTCTAATCCTATTGTGTCAATAGAAAATGCTAATTTTGTAAATGCTTCAAATATCTCCGTTGGGGGATTTTTCATACCAAACTATAATTCGTTCTCAGGCTACTGGAAACGAGTAACCTACAGGGCTGGTATGTATTTTGAAAATACAGGTTTAGAGATCAACAACGAAACCATTAATGAGTTTGGCATATCTTTTGGAGTAGGATTACCAGTTGGAAATGTGTTCTCAAATGCGAATGTCGGATTTGAGCTTGGAAGACGAGGAACAACAGATGCGAATCTCATCCAAGAAAATTTCTTTAATGTCAATATTAGTTTGTCATTAAATGATAGATGGTTCCAAAAAAGAAAATATAACTAACGTAAAAATAAAGAAGATGAAAACGAGAATTACACTTATCATAGCAGCATTGTTGTTAGCCACCAACTTTGGATTTGCACAACAAGACGAAGAGTGTATGTTAAACTTAACGCTAATGAATGATTACGTTAAGACAAAGAAATTTGACGATGCTTATGAGCCATGGATGAAAGTTAGAAACAAGTGCCCAAAATTTAATATCGCTTTATATAAGTATGGTGAGAAGATTTTAGATCATAAAATTAAAAACTCATCAGGTGCTGAAAAAGTAGCTTACATCGAAGATTATATGGTATTACTTGATGCCGCTATTGAATATTTCCCAAGCAAATATAAATTGGGAGAAATCCTTGAGGATAAAGGGATCTTAAAGTATGAGAATAAAAAAGATCTAAACCTTAACAACATGGATATTTACAATGCATTTGATGAGGCTTACACTAAAGATCTTCCAAACTTTACGAGTACTAAAGGGCTTTATGTATACTTTACAAAAACTGTAGATTTATTTAAATCTGGTGATTTTGATCTTCAAAGAGTATTCAATAAATACGATGAAGTTAATGAGCAGTTAGAGAATCTTAATGAAAAGTACGCGAAGTCCTTAAATAAGATTATTGCGAAAGAAGAGTCTGGTCAAACATTAGGTAAAAAAGACAAGCAATATAAAAAATACTATCAAGCTAAATTAGAGGCTAATGGTAAAATTGCTGGAAGTTTAGATACGTATTTAGGGCAATTAGCAGATTGTGAAAACCTTATTCCGCTTTACCAGAAAGATTTTGATAAATACAGATCAGATGCTGTATGGTTAAAGAGAGCTGTAAGTAGAATGTATAACAAAGAATGTACTGATGATCCATTATACATTCAGTTGGTACAGGCTTACGATGCAACTGCGCCATCATCTGATACAAAATACTTCGTTGCAAGTGAGTTATACAAACAAGGTAAGAACTCTGAAGGTGACAAGTATATTAAAGAAGCATACGATTTAGAAACGGATACGTTCAAGAAGGCTAGATTAGCAAAACGTATCGCTAACGGATTTAAGAAAAGAGGAAGTTATGGTACTGCTAGAAAATATTACAGAGAAGCGTTAAAATTGAACCCTTCTGACGGTACACCTCACCTGAGAATCGCAGAAATGTATGCAAAGAGCGCTAAGAACTGTGGAGCAGATAACTTCTCAAAAAGAGCGGTGTTCTGGTATGCAGCTCAAGAGGCACTTAAAGCTGGTCAAGTAGATCCTTCATTAAAGTCTACAGCATCTAAAACTGCTGCTTCTTACAGAGCAAATGCGCCTACAAAAGCTGAGATCTTTACAAAAGGTAATGCAGGAGAAACGATCACAATAGGATGTTGGATCGGAGGTAGCGTAAAAGTGCCAAACCTGTAAATGAAAACGATTAATTTATATACAATAAAATGCATAGTCACAGCAATCGCTGTGACTATGTTTTTTTCGTGTAAAAACAACTTTAAAGAAGTTCAAAAAATAGGTGTTTCACAAAACCAACCTATCGGTGAAGCGAAAGACATTAATTTAAAGTATACCGAGGTTGAAGATACTATAGGTAAAGTTGTTGCGAACCTTGAGAGTCCGAAAATGCTAGACTACTCAAATCGCGATTTCTCCTTTTCTGAATTTCCTGATGGGATTCGATTGTCGCTCTACGACGATAATAACGAGAAAAATGTAGTTTTGGCCGATTATGCTATAGTCTATAATGCAACAGATTTAATTGATCTTCAGGGTAATGTTATTTTAATCACACCGCAAAATGATAGCCTATTTGCAGAACAACTCTATTACGACCAAAAGCGCGAATGGTTATTTACAAATCTTCCTGTAGAATTGAAATCTGCTACCTCTAATAGTGGTCGTGGTGATATATTTGATTCAGATACCAAGTTTAAAAACTACACCATCTTAGAAGGGCAAGGGGATATGCTATTAAAAGATTGATCTGCGTGTAATTTCTTCCTAAAAACATAACTATATTTGTGTTAGATTAAATATACCGTTATGAAAGTTCTTCAGATATTCCAATATGTTTATTTATTTTTTGCCGTCATTTTCATTTATGATGCCATTTCAAATATTGGTGTAGATACAAATCGCATGATCATATCCTTCGTATTCGCAGGATTAGGAATCTTCATGTTTTTCTTCCGAAAAAGATTCCGCAAAAAGTTCGAAGATAGAAACAAATAATTCTAAATGGACTATAGCATTGTCATTATAGTAGTTATGCTTTTGCTTTCGGCATTTTTCTCTGGTATGGAAATTGCCTATGTGTCTTCTAATAAGATTCACATAGAAATTGAGAAGAAGCAAGATGATTTTTTAGCATTGATTTTAACGAAATTAACTGAAAAACCATCAAAGTTTATCGCGACAATGCTTATCGGAAATAATATTGCACTTGTAATCTATGGGTTGGTAATGGGTGATGTTTTGGTGCAATGGTTTCAATCGCTATTACCAAGTCAATATCAAGTTGTAAATTATCTGCTTACAGACCTTAGTTTGTTATCGCAAACAATAATTTCAACCTTAGTAATTCTTATTACTGCTGAATTTTTACCCAAGGTATTTTTTCAGATTTATGCAAATTCGTTTTTAAAGATATTCGCATTTCCAGCCTATCTATTTTACTTGCTATTTTGGTTTATTTCGGGTTTTATCATTTGGATCTCAGACTTTGTATTAAAGCAGTTTTTTAAGACTGATGGCGATGACGTTCAATTAGCAATGACCAAGGTTGAACTTGGGAATTATATTAGTGAACAAATGGAATCTGTCGAAGCCCATGACGAAGTAGATAGTGAAATTCAGATTTTTCAAAATGCATTAGAATTTTCGGAGGTAAAAGCACGAGAAGTAATGGTGCCGCGAACTGAAATTACAGCACTAGATGTTAAGGATTCAATTCAGACCATAAGTGCATTATTCATTGACTCTGGCTTATCAAAAATATTAGTGTATAAAGATACTATTGACGATATATTAGGTTATGTGCATTCGTTTGATTTGTTCAAGAGGCCAAAATCGATAACCTCAGTTACTAAACCAGTAGTTTATGTGCCGGCGACAATGCTGATTAAAGATGTACTTAACATACTCACTAAAAAACGTAAAAGCGTCGCTGTAGTTATAGATGAATATGGCGGAACAGCTGGTATCATGACTGTTGAAGATATCGTGGAAGAGCTCGTTGGTGAAATTGAGGATGAACATGATAGCATCGAAATGACCGAAGAGCGCATTGACGAAGACAACTACAAATTTTCGGCGCGTTTGGAAGTAGATTATATAAACGAAACGTATAAATTAAATCTTCCTGAAAGTGAAAATTATGAAACTTTAGGAGGCCTTATTGTGCATCAGGCTGAAGAGATCCCTCAAGAAAATGATGAAGTATTATTTGATAACTTCAAATTCACCATTCTGGAAGTATCGTCGACGAAGATTGATTTGGTAGCTTTACATATTCTAGAAGAGGATTAACTATATCCAAATTTTGTAGGAGAATTATACCGTTTATCTGTATTTGCTCTAACTTCAACTAACATTCCGACAAAGGCGATGAAAATCGGTAATAAATTCGCAGAACTGCTTTTATTTTATAATAGAAAATGGTATTTTCGCCCACTTATTATTCGATAAATTATACAATAAAATGGCAGTTTTAAATAAAATTAGACAACGTTCACTGTTTTTAATTTTAATCATCGCTTTAGCGTTATTCTCATTTGTTCTTACAGATCTATTCAAAAATAGTGATGCTTTATTTGGAGGATCACAAGATATAGTAGCTACTGTTAATGGTAAAAATATCAATAGAATAGACTTTATGAATCGTGTAGAAAATATGCAAAGACAATTAGGTCCTAATGCAACTTCTACTCAAGCTATGAATAGAGTTTATGATCAAGAGGTTCGTAGAGCGATTATGAATACGCAATTTGAGGAATTAGGATTAACTGTTGAGCAGGATCAGATGAAGGATTTGTTGCAACAAAGTTTCTCAAGTTATCCTGAATTTCAAAATGAAGCTGGATTATTTGATGAAAATAAACTTACCGAGTTCGTTGCTAATCTGAAAGCATTAAATGGAGAAAGAGCTATTTTAGGAAATTTCCAGTTGAATTACAGTGATTGGATTAATAGTGAGAAATCAATTGCGGTAGGAGCGCAGGAACGTTCATATTATAACATGGTGAAAGCTGGGGTTAATGCAACATTAAACGAAGCCGAGGTAGATTATAAATTAGAAAACGCAACGAGAGATTTGCGTTTTGTTCAAATTCCTTATGCAACAATTAGTGATAGTTTAGTTGAAGTAACTAAAGCTGATATCAAAGACTATATCAATAAGAATAAAGAACAATTCGAAGTAGAAGCTTCAAGAGATATCATCTTTGTTCAATTTAAAGAAGACCCGAGTTTAAAAGATGAGCAAGAGTTAATGGCAAGTTTCGATAAGTTCATTAACGGGAAAGTAGAATTCAATAATGGTGTTAATGATACCATTGCACCTTTTGCTGAAATTAAAGACGCAGATATTACCAACTACATCAACTTTACGGCAGAATCGGATATCAATTATGTAGATTCATTCGTGAAAAAAACAGCTTTACCTGAAGCATTTGCAGATTCTATTGTGAATTTAAATACAGGCGGCGTATTTGGACCATATAAAGATGGTGGAATGGTTAAATTGACAAAGTTGGTAGAAACCCGTCAGGTTCCTGATTCGGCTAAGGTACGTCATATATTAATTTCACATCTAGGAGCAACACGTGTGAATCCAGATGTTACAAGAACAGAAGCTGAAGCTAAAAAGACTGCAGATTCAGTATTAGCTATAGTTAAGGCGGATAATTCTAAATTCCCTGAATTGGTAACAGCATTATCATCTGATCAAGGAAGTGTAGAAAATGGTGGTGTTTATGATTTCCACCCAAGTACGCAAATGGTAAAGCCATTTAGTGATTTTGAGTTCCAAAATGAAGTAGGTGATATTGACGTTGTTAAAACACAATTTGGATACCATATTATTGAGATTTTAGATCAAAAAGGTGCTTCAGATGCCTATAAAGTTGCTACAATTGCTAGAACAGTTGAAGCTTCTCAGGAAACAATTGATAACGTATTTACAGATGCATCTAAATTTCAGATTGCTGTTCAAGATGGTGCCGATTTCAACGCAGCTGCTGTAGAACGTAATTATGAGGTTAGACCTGTAAACGGAATTAAAGAACTTGATGAAAACATCCCTGGATTAAATAGCCAAAGACCGATTATACGTTGGGCGTTTGAAGAAGGAACAAAAGTTGGAGACTTTAAGCGTTTTTCGGTGCCAGGTGGAGGTTATGCTGTTGTGCAACTTACAAAGATCAACAAAGAAGGTTTAATGGATCCTGAGAATGCATCCTTAACAGCCATTACTGAAATTAGAAAAGAAAAGAAGGCGCAAATGATTCGCTCAAGAGTTACAGCGAGCAATATCGATGATTTAGCGAAAGCTGAAGGTCGTCCTATCAATAATTCTGCGGCTGTAAATATGAAAAACCCAACCTTATCTGGAGCTGGGTTAGAACCAAAAGTTGTTGGTGTTGCTTTCGGATTGAACGAAGGCGAGACTTCAGGACTAATTGATGGAAGCAAAGGTGTATTCTTAGTTTCAGTAACTAAAGTGAATGAATCTCCTACATTAGATAACTATCAAGCAATTGCAAACCGACTAAGCACAACGCGTGCAACTGCGGCACAAACCAAAGTTTATAACGCTTTGAAAGAAACTGCTGATATTGAAGATAATCGCGCGAGGTTCTATTAATAGATCTCGTTCTGTATAATGAAAAAGCTCTGCTATTGCAGAGCTTTTTTATTTAATATCATTTCGTCATAATTCAATATGGTAGGAAATCCTTTAGATTCAAAATAGGATTTTGGATTCGAAGCGCTGGCTACTAAAATAAAATCTCCACCCCACGCACCTAAGCTTTTAATACTTCCTTCAAAGTCAGGAAATAATCGTGCTTTTACAGTGTTTAACTGGATACATCTGGAGATCAACATTTCATGTGAATCGATTAAGTCTTGAAAGCGTTTTAAATCAGAACTTTTAATCATAGCGTCGGTAATTGTATCAATTTCCGCTATGACTGTTTTGAGATTGGATTTTGTGTTCCTGTAATGTAAGATACCTTCTCGACTGTCTTGTTTTTCATTCAGATGTACAAAATATAGATCCGACTTAAATATTGGATCGAATTCTATCTGACTTACTTTTGGTTTGCGACCGATTAATTGAAATGTAATTCCTTCAGATGCGCTTGCACACGCGATATCATAACCACTACCTCCAAAAGTCAATTCTAATAATTCATACGGATTAATATTAAGCCAAGTTGCAATATTATTGATAAGCGTTGAAGAGCTACCCAAACCCCAATCTTGTGGAAATTCCAATAGGGTTGTTACCTCAGTACCGACAACTAAATCCAACATTTTAGTATTTAAGGTATACGCCTTGTTTAAAATGCTTATAAGACGATCACTTATGTCAGTATTTGTTGACGACGAACAACTAAAACTATGATCTCTAAATTCAAATGTACCATGAAACCAAGTGTGACTCGAATGATCTTTACTCACCCAATTAATGGTGTCTTCACTAGTCTTTCGAACTGTCATATGTTGACCAAAAGATGTGGGTAAAGCCAAGGCTTTTGCACCATCGAGAACGACATATTCTCCCGTGAGCATTAATTTGCCATGACTGTAAAAACGGTCCATTAGTTACGTAAATTTTCTAAAGCTTCTACAACTGCGCTATGTGATACCGTGTTGGTTTTGAAGTGATCTATCAGTTTCGTTTTTTCATCGTTAGAAGCCCCAAACTGGTTTAAGATATTCATTAAGTGCATTTTCATATGTCCTTCCTGAATGCCTGTTGTCGTTAATGATCGTAATGCCGCGAAATTTTGAGCTAAGCCAGCAACTGCAACAATTTGCATTAATTCTTTTGCTGAAGGTTCATCTAACATCTCAAGCGCAAGTTTTACCAAAGGATGTAATTTTGTAAGACCTCCAACTGTACCTAATGCGAGCGGAATTTCTATCCAAAATGAAAATATACCGTTTTCAATTTTAGCATGAGTTAAGCTACGATATTTCCCACTTCTCGACGCATAGGCATGCACACCAGCTTCAACCGCTCTAAAGTCATTACCAGTTGCTAAGACAACGGCATCTATACCGTTCATAATGCCTTTATTATGTGTCACCGCGCGATAGGGTTCTACTTCAGCAATTGCAACTGCTTGAATAAATTTGTTTGCGAATTCATCCGCTGAAATATTTGCGTTTTCGGTTAATTCGTCAACGCGGCAAGATACTTCAGCCCTAACAATACAATTTGGAACATAATTCGACAGTATAGACATCACAACTTCGATTTGCCGTTCTTCTTCAGAAAATGAAGTAAAAGAAAGTGCTTCTCGTTTTAGGGTGTCTGCGAATTGCTCTAAGCACGAATTAATAAAATTGGCACCCATGGCATCCAGGGTTTCAAATGTCGCGTGCAATTGAAAATAGCCGTCAATATGTTCGGTCTTGTTTCGTAATTCAACATTAAGTATTCCACCACCACGTTTTTCCATATTCTTAGTTATGGATTGTGTGTCGCTTAGTAAGGTTGGTTTTATCTGTTCGAAAAAACGTTCTAATTTGTTATGATCGCCATGAAACATAAAATGCACTTGACCAATCTTTTCTGTAGAAAGAACAGATGTTTTAAATCCGCCTCTGTCGTACCAGAATTTTGCAGCTTTACTTGCAGCTGCCACAACTGAACTTTCTTCAATGGCCATTGGAATTGCATAAACCTTGTTATTTATTAAAAAATTAGGTGCTACTCCGAATGGAAGATAGTAGTTCGTGATCGTGTTTTCAATAAATTCATCGTGAAGCTGCTGTAGCTTCTTGTCAGCGTTCCAATATTGCTCGAGAATAGTTTGTGCTGATTCATTATTGTTGAAATAGGTCATAACAAGCCAATCAATCTTTTCTTGTTTAGATAATTTCGAAAAACCTTTAATCGTTTTACGCATTAATTGAATTTTAAATCTAACGATCTATCCTTTAGAGGATAATTGCGAATTGCAAAGATACTATTCTTGGTATTATTATTGTTGCCTTACTCGAATATTGAGGAATTAACACTTTGTATATGGTGTTTTTTGCATATTTTTTAGTAAACTTGACATGATTTTAGAAAAAAATAACCCTATGAAATTATTGAAGTCCCTTGCTCTTTTGACCTGTTTTATATCGTTTACGACCTTAGCACAAAATAAAACAATAACATTAGAGGAAATATGGGGCTGGTCTTTCACTACAGAAGGTCTTCAAGCCCTTCATTCAATGAATAACGGTCAAGAATATGCTGTGTTGAATTACGAAAATCGTAGTGCTCAAATTGACCTCTATGATTATAAAACATTAAGCAAGATCAAAACGCTTGTGAGTGCTAGTGATATAAATGAACTCAAGAACTTTTCAGATTATACATTTAGTGCAGATGAATCAAAGATTTTATTGGCAACTAATGTGGAGCGTATTTATCGTCGTTCTACTTTGGGTACCTATTACGTATACGATATAGAATCTAAGACGGTTACTTTAGTGAGTAAAGACAAAATTCAAGAGCCAACATTTTCTCCTGATGGTAGTAAAGTAGCTTTTGGGAAAGACAATAATTTATTTATTAAAAATCTTAGTACTGGCGAGCTTGTTCAGATGACGTCTGATGGTAAGAAGAATGAGATTATAAATGGTATAACCGATTGGGTTTATGAGGAAGAATTTAGTTTTGTACGCGCTTTTGATTGGAATGCCGATGGAACTAAAATAGCATATATTCGGTTTGATGAAACTAATGTTCCAGAATTTTCAATGGATATCTACGGAAAGGAACTTTACCCAGGACAGTTAGTATTTAAATATCCAAAGGCTGGTGAGGCCAATGCAATTGTCTCCTTGCATATTTATGATTTAGATCGCGAAGTTTCAGAACCTGTACAATTGACTAAAAACTATTCGGACTTCTATATCCCTAGAATAAAGTGGACAAAGGATGCTAATGTATTAAGTGCTCAGTATATGAATCGTCTTCAAAATGAATTAGATCTTTGGATGATTAATGCTTCAACTAACAAAGCGAACTTGGTGCTAAATGAAAAAGATAATGCTTATGTCGATGTCACATTTAACTTAACATTTCTGAACGATAATAGTTTTATTTGGACGAGCGAATTGGATGGATGGAATCATATCTATCATTACAAAAACGATGGAACACTTATAAATCAGGTTACTTCAGGAGCATGGGAAGTAACCAACTATTATGGATATAGCGCCAAAACTAAGCGTATCTTTTATCAGTCTACGGAAGATGGATCCATAAATAGAAGCGTTTATTCAATAGGCCTTAATGGAAAGAACAAAAAAAGACTGTCTGATAATATCGGAACAAATTCCGCAGCATTTAGTGCCGATTTTACGTATTTCATAAACACCTTTTCAAGTGCTACAAACCCACCAACGTACACTTTGAATGACAGTAAAACAGGCAAGCTTGTTAAGGCCATTAAGGATAATAAAAAAGTAAAAGAGAAATTAGCTAATTATACCACGTCTCAAAAAGAATTTAGTACAATAAATGTCAATGGAAATGATCTAAATATGTGGATGATCAAGCCAGCGGATTTTGATGCAACAAAACGTTATCCGTTGTTTATGTATCAATACTCAGGGCCTGGTTCCCAGCAAGTAGCTAATCGCTGGAATAATTTAAATGACTATTGGTTTCAACACTTAGCGCAACAAGGCTATATTATTGCTTGCGTAGACGGTCGAGGTACAGGTTATAAAGGTGCTCAATTTAAAAAAGTAACACAAAATCAACTTGGAAAATATGAAGTTGAAGATCAGATTGAAGCGGCTAGACAATTAGGAAACCTATCATATATTGACGAAAATAATATCGGTATTTGGGGATGGAGTTACGGCGGCTTTATGAGTAGTAATGCCCTATTTAAAGGTGATGATGTGTTCTCAATGGCTATTGCTGTTGCTCCTGTATCAAGTTGGCGATATTATGATACTATTTATACAGAGCGCTACATGGGAACACCGCAAAATAACCCATCAGGTTATGACGATAATTCACCAATAAATCATGTTGATAAGCTAAAGGGAGATTTTTTGCTTGTTCATGGTTCTGGAGATGATAATGTGCATCTACAAAATACAATGCAAATGGTAGAAGCATTAGTTCAAGCGAATAAAGATTTTGATTGGGCGGTATATCCAGATAAGAATCATGGCATCTATGGCGGTAACACGAGATTGCATTTGTATAAAAAGATGACTAAGTTTATAAACGAAACTATAGGCGAGAATCGTAATTCTGAAGAGGCTCCAAAAGAAGAACGCTCTAATATTAAAGGATAAATACAACTAACTAATAAATTAAAAATATGTCAACACTTGTAAAACAACCACATCAAAGAGAACTATTTGGTCATCCAGTAGGTCTATACGTTTTATTTTTTACCGAAATGTGGGAGCGCTTCTCATATTATGGTATGCGCGCCATATTGGTTTTATACCTTGTAGCACAAACCACAGGAGACAATGCAGGACTAGGATGGACAAATGGAGAGGCTTTAGCCCTTTATGGATGGTATACCATGTTGGTTTATGTGGCATCTATTCCAGGTGGGTGGATTGCTGATAAATTTTTAGGCCAGAAGAAATCTGTTCTTTATGGAGGGATTCTCCTCGTTGCGGGTCACAGTATTTTAGCTGTAGAGCAGCTCTGGGCATTTTATTCAGGATTGGGATTAATCATCGCCGGTGTCGGTATGTTAAAACCTAATATCTCTACTATGGTTGGAGGCTTATATAAACAAGGTGATATTAGAAGAGATAAGGGCTTTACCATATTTTACATTGGAATTAATATCGGTGCTTTTCTGTCGAGTTTGATTGTAGGTTATGTCGGTGAGGTTCATGGTTGGCATTATGGATTTGGACTTGCAGGGATTGGAATGGCCGCTGGGTTAATCCAATATTTAGTTGGGCTAAAATATTTAAAGCAAGTAGGAAATTTTCTTGGTACTTCTGAAAATAAACTTGAAAAAGAAGCAATGGATAAACCATTAACCAAAATCGAGAAAGATAGAATTGTAGTTCTATTTATATCGTTCTTATTGGTTATTGTCTTCTGGGGAGCATTCGAACAGGCTGGAGGTCTTATGAATATTTACGCTTCAGAAAAAACAAATCGAATGTTAATGGGATGGGAAGTTCCGGCGTCTTGGTTCCAATCATTGAATGCGATGTTTATTATATTCTTAGGAACATCTGTAGCAGGATATTGGGCTGTGCGAAAGCTTAAAGGGAAATTATCTACTGGGCTGTTTAAGATGATCATCGGACTTATTATTATGGGTACTGGGTTCTTTTTTATGTCTGCGGCGGCAAGTCAATACGAAAGCGCTGGTGCTTCTGCTATGTATTGGTTGGTATTAGCCTACTTATTTCATACAATTGGTGAATTATGTATTTCTCCAGTTGCACTGTCATATATTACCAAATTAGCTCCTCTGAAATACGCCTCTTTAATGATGGGTGTGTATTTCGCGATGACTGGTTTTGGAAATAAGCTTGCAGGTTTGTTAGGTGAAGCTTCAGAAAAATTAGGAGAGTTCACCATTTTTACGGGAATAGCAGTCTTCTGTGTGGTTTTTGGGCTCTTAGTAATGGTTTTCAGAAAGAAATTAGAGAGTCTCACACATGGTGCTGAAGATAATGAACATGAAATGTTGGAGGCTGAAAAGTATGAGCTCGCTGATCCAGACATTAATGACTAATTCAAAATGAATATGAACCCTTGAAATATACCTTGTTTCAAGGGTTTTCTATACTAACTAAATAATCAAACTTATGAATAAGAATTCCGAGAATTTTTTCGCGACCAAAGTAATGGGGCATCCAGCTGGACTGTTTGTTCTTTTCTTTACAGAAATGTGGGAACGTTTTTCCTACTATGGCATGCGTGCGATCCTTGTTATTTTTCTAACAGGTATGGTAACGGGTGATAATCCTGGATGGGGTTGGACCACAGAATCAGCGCTGTCTTTATTAGGAACATACGCACTATTTGTTTACCTAACTCCAATTGTTGGTGGATGGTTAGCAGATAATAAAATTGGTTATAG
Source organism: Psychroserpens sp. (assembly GCA_017643165.1). Classification (GTDB taxonomy): domain Bacteria; phylum Bacteroidota; class Bacteroidia; order Flavobacteriales; family Flavobacteriaceae; genus Psychroserpens. Next base: position 701,991 of record JAEPNY010000001.1, read on the forward strand.
ACTAGCAGTAGTAATTGGAGCACTTTTAATGACCCTAGGGCATGCATCCATGGCGGTAGAGACACCTACGTTCTTATATATTGGTATCGCCTTACTAATCCTAGGGAATGGCTTCTTTAAGCCGAATATGACCTCTATTATTTCTAAAATGTATGAAGGTCATGATGATAAAAAGGATGGTGCTTACAACATCTTTTATATGGGTGTTAATGCAGGTGCCTTCATCGGAATTATGCTCTGTGGTTGGGTAGGAGAAAAAGTTGGCTGGAGCTATGGGTTTGGATTGGCAGGAATCTTTATGTTTTTAGGGATGGTACAGTTTTACTATGCACAGCCATTATTTGGAGATGTTGGCGCAAAACCTAAAGATCAAGACAAAGGGATTATTGATACGCTTACAGACAATATTGATGAAACCAAAGAAAAGATCAGTGGAAAGCTTAATAAGTTCGTTACCCTTGATTACGTTTTAATTACAGTTTTCATTGTTTCAGCACTAATATTTATTGTCAATGATCCATTAAGTAAAATCGGAAATATCGATGTATTGAGTTTCGATATAGCAGGTATGAATGACTCATTGTTTTTTGCATTACTAGCGGCTATAATATTTATTGTAATTCTCATTGTAAGAATTCCTAGGTATGAAAAAGTAGTGAGGGATAGAATGATAGCGTTTACCATCTTCTGTATATTCACAATATTCTTCTGGGCGGCTTTTGAACAGGCAGCAGGATCTTTACCACTGTATACTAGAGATTTTACAGATCGATTGTTAGTAGGTAATGCGGCAACAACTTTTAAAATTATAGATTTAATTGTTACCGTTGTACCTATAGGTATTATAACCTATGTGCTCATTAGTCTGTTCAAACAAACTTTTAGTAGAATTAGTTTGTCAAATATTGTTTTAGGTATCAGTTTCTTGATTGTATGGGCTATCGTAATATTTAAGTTGTATACTGAGTTTCAATCTACAGAGACCGAAGTGCCTGTAACATGGTTTGCCATATTAAATTCATTATTTATTATAATTTTTGCGCCATTATTTACAAAATGGTGGGATAGCAAATACAATCCGCCAGCATCAGTAAAATATGGCTTAGGATTGATAATTATGGCAATTGGATTTGGTCTTCTAGCCTTTGCAACAAGAAATGTACCTCTTGGAGCAGAATCTGCTAAACTCAGTATGATATGGCTTGTATTAGCATATTTATTTCATACGCTTGGCGAGTTATGTTTATCACCAATGGGACTATCTTATTTAAGTAAGCTAATTCCTGCTAGAATGGTAGCCTTCATGTTTGGGGTGTATTACTTAGCTATCGCAATTGGAAATAAAATGGCACACTATGTTGGTGGTGATATTGAAAAGATCTCGAATGAAAGTGGATTATCTAAGTTCTTCTTAATCTTTACAATTGTACCAATAGTTCTAGGGTTAATATCCTTTGCGCTGCATCCTTTGTTGAAACGTCTTATGCACGGTGTTCGATAATCGAATAAATCCGTTAAAATACCTTAAAATGCTCCTTAGTTGGAGCATTTTTTGTAAGTTCGGAACGAATATTGCAACAAATCAACGTATGAAAAGAATAGTTTTAGTATTGGCAGTTGCTTTGATGACATCAAGCATTGCTACAGCACAATTACAAGAAATCAATTGGATGACTTTCGAAGAAGCACTTGCTGCTCAGAAGAAAAAGCCGAAAAAGATATTAATGGATGTCTACACCAATTGGTGTGGTCCTTGTAAGATGTTAGATAAGAACACCTTCCATAATAAGGATGTAGTAGACTACGTAAATGAAAACTATTACGCCGTGAAATTTAATGCAGAAGGAAATTCAGTAGTTAATTATAAGGATCAAACATTTTCGAATCCTAATTACAAAGAAGAACTTAAGAATCGTCGAAACGGCGTTCACGATCTCACGCGTTTCTTAAAGGTGAGAGCATACCCAACAATTGTTTATATCGATGAAAAAGGGGATGTGATCCAACCTATTAGTGGGTACATGAAGCCACAACAGATTGAGTTGTATTTAAAGTTATTCCATACGGATGATTACAAGAAGATCACAACACAAGAAGACTTTAATACCTATTACAAGTCATTTAAATCAGAATTTCAGGAATAGAATACTTGAATTAGTTTAAAATAAAGGCTCCCTTTTCACCTGTATAGTGAAAAGGGAGTTTTCGTTTTAAGCATGTTTCTTTCCAGCGTTCGATATAGGTTTTGTAATTAGATCCATCAGCAATTATATATTCTGGTGCAATAGAATCAATCAATCTGTTAAGATTGATGCGTGGTGAATTTCTTAATAGAACGAATTGAGGCTGTAAACTTTTAATATTGTAATTGTTTAAACTATCTACAAGTAGTAGAACCTTGTTATTATAAACAAATGCCGATTTAAGGTCGTTTCGATAGACGTCTGTGATGTGATTTCCAATTTGATAATCTGATATACATACTGGTAAATTCAAATCTGTACTATCGAGATCTATGAAGACATGTAAAGCAGAATTGGATTGAATGCCAATTATGGTGTTTCTGCTTTTATGGAAAATTACTAATCGTTGATTGCGGTATTCAAACTTTAAAACTAATAAAGTGCATTGAAAAAGTATTATACTGAATAGGACATTTATAAGGCGTTTATAGGTATACTTCTTCGTAAATATACCTAGACATATTATGAATAGATAGAGTGCTATAACTTCTATTTGGTTAAAAGAGATATTCTCAATTAGAAAGGCCTCCTGGTTCGCAATATACTCGACAAATGCGTTCAATGCGTATATCAATGCCTGATAAGATGTAATGAGCCATGTCGGTAACAAATTAAGGAGAGCAAGAAGTATGGAAATTAAGCCTATTCCTAAAAGCATTCCTAAAAAAGGAATAATGATCAAATTAGCAACGAAAAAAAGACCAGGGAATTGATGAAAATAGTATATGCTTATTGGAAAAACGCCTAACTGTGCGGCAATTGTGACCGTAAATATTCCCCAAACATATTTTGCAATTCTCAATTTGGGATGCCATACTTGAACTAAAATGGGTTGAAAAAATAAGATTGATAATACAGCTAAATAGCTCATTTGAAATCCAACTTGGAATAAATTTTTTGGATCAATTAATAATAGTATCAAAGCTGAAATAGCTAAAGTATTGTAAGCATTTGTTGGTCGTTTTAGATGCATCGCAATTGTCAATAAACTAAACATGGTTACCGCTCTAGTTACTGATGGAGAAAGTCCTGCGATAATTGCAAAACACCATAGAATTATTAGAATTGTGAGTCCTTTTATTAATCTACCTCGCTTCAAGTAGAGTAGTGGTTTAAAAACTTGGTTTAGAATTAGCAGAATTATGCCAATGTGTAAACCAGAAACGGCTAAAATATGAACCACACCTGCTTGTGCATAGGAGTTGTAAAGTTTTTTATCGATATCTTGTCGCTGTCCGAGTAACAACGCATTTACAACAGCAAGTTCATTTCCTTCAAGTCCTGCTTTTTTGAGGTTGAGATTTATTTTTCTACGTATAACAGCGGCGTACCCTGAAATACTCCTGCTCTGAGATGTAACTAATGATATAGAAGCATAATCTGTGGAAATTTGTTTAAAAATATTGAGCTGTTCTAAGTAGTTTTTATAATCAAATTGACTTGGGTTAACCGGTTGAGGTAATTCGTCTAGTTCTCCACTAATTGCAATAATATCATCTATGTTTACTTGTGAATCTAGACTGTCCTTACTAATGTTTAAAAGTAGTTTACCGTGAGCTTTTCTTTGATTAAGGCTAATAAGCTTAGCGATGTATTTATGGTTATATTGTGAAGACTTCAAACGCTCCCTTATTTTGAGGATAATGAAGTTTGTTGATAGAGGATTGTCATGCGATGCAAAATTTAAATAATGATCTTTATACGTTCTATGATCATGTATATAACAACTAAAGAGTCCAATACTTGAGGCTAAAAGGAATGTTGTTAAGCCGAACCATATACGCTTAGTTCGGCGTGAATTAGAAATTTTATAACATACTAAAAATATAAATAGAGTTGCACACAGAATATGAATGGAAAATGTTTTGAGATAAAAACTATTATGCCCTAATAAGATGCCTATGATTAGACCAAAGAGTAACCTGATAATTGAAAAATTGAGTGCTGTCACTCAATAAATATAGTAAATATTCTATATATAGAAAATAAACTACATAACGCGTCGTGCCTGAACATATGCTAAATACCAGTAGCGCTCAGATAAGGTAGATCTAATAACACCTTTGCTCGTTGTAGAATGAATAAATTCAACATAACCAGGTCTACTTTTCGTGACGATGCCTACGTGGTTTACTTTTCTACTATTTTTTTTAGTAGCAAAGAATAATAAATCACCTTCTTTAACTGCTTTAACATCTATCCAATCACCTGTTTTGGAAAGATCAGCTGTAGTTCTTGGTAGTTGTATATCTTCAGACATAAACGCCGTTACTACTAAGCCAGAACAATCTATACCACGTTTGGAATTACCACCGTATTTATAGCGCGTACCTTCAAATGATTTAGCATGATCAATTATGTTTTTAATTTCTTTGGCAATTGATACATTATCAACCTTTTTAGATGTTGTTTTGTTTGTCTTTGTGACTGTTCGTTTTGAAGATTTACAGTTTGTTAAGCAAAAACTTAGAAATATAAGCAGGTAGATTTTTTTCATGTATAGGATTTAGAAGCTAAAAATATAGAATTCTAGAATGCACTAGCGCATCAGGTCCCTGCGTTTTCAACAGGCTTATTCACAATGCTCATAAATGAGCTTAGCTGCTTTTAAGCTGGCGCCTTTTCCTCCTAGTTTTTTTTCTAAATCATAATAATCAATGAAGAACTTAATTCGCTCATCTTCGTCCAAAATTCGCTCGAGTTCTGCCTTTAATCGCGTGGTATTAAGATTACCTTGAATTAATTCGGTTACAACTTCTCGATCCATAATCAAATTTACCAGAGAGATAAATTTCAAAGTAATGATTCGCTTTGCGATTTGATACGAAATAGGATTGGCTTTATAACACACCACTTGAGGAACTTTAAATAATGCCGTTTCTAATGTGGCCGTACCTGAGGTTACTAAAGCGGCAGTTGACACACTCAATAAGTCGTATGTTTTATTCGAAATAAATGCAACATTCTGCTTTTTTATGAAGGCTTCATAAAATGCATATTCCTGACTAGGTGCACCAGCAATTACAAATTGGTAATCGGGAAAATTATCCACAAGACTTAACATAACACCTAGCATTTTTGTTATTTCTTGTTTGCGACTGCCTGGCAATAAAGCTATAATTGGTTTGTCATTCAATTGATGCGTCTTTCGAAATTCGTGCTCATCTACTTGAGTCCTGTCAGCAATTGCATCGATTAATGGATGACCCACAAAATGAACCTTGTAGTTATATTTTTGATAGAAAGCTTCTTCAAAAGGAAGGATGACGTACATCGCATCGATATCTCTTTTTATTTTCTCAACGCGACTTGCTCTTGAGGCCCACACTTGTGGAGAGATATAATAATGTGTTCTATAACGTTTAGCTTTCGCCCATTTTGCAATACGTAGATTAAATCCCGAATTATCAATGAAGATGATCACATCAGGTTCATATTCATCTATGTCTTCCTTGCAGAATTTTATGAGTCCAAATATTTTCCGAAGATTAAAAAGTACTTCAGCAAAACCCATAAAAGAGCGTTCTTTATAGTGTTTTACCAAAGTGCCGCCAACTGCCGCCATTAGATCGCCACCCCAAAACCTGAATTCAGCCTCTGAATCTACAGTTTTAAGTGCCTTCATTAAATTGGATCCGTGTAGATCACCAGAAGCTTCGCCGGCAATGATATAATACTTCATACTTAAGCAAATCTAATGATTACGGTAATAATAGCCACAATGATAGTTGCTATAAGAACACCTTTTGCCTTCGCATCTTCATTTCGTTGTATAAATATGAAGAAGGCTAATATGTTTAAAATGGCGCCAATACTCATGAGTTTGGTAAAAAAACCATTACTGATGGCTATATCTAATGAATCAATTATAGAATGACCTTTTCCGAAGATCAACAAGGTGAGCGTAAGTCCAATTAAGGCAGCCAATAAGCCAACAATAATTCCGAATAATGTCGGTTTATTCTTCATTGAAATTCCAAGTGTTTAATTGTTGTATACTATGGTGTGCTGTAAGATCAAACTGCACAGGAACTATTGAAACGTAACCATTCGCAAGTGCCCATTCATCGGTATCTTCACCTTTATCAAGATTTACAAATTTCCCTGTTAGCCAATAATAATCTTTACCATACGGGTTTTGGCGTTTATCAAACTCTTCAACCCAGTTAGCTTTGGCTTGGCGACAAATTTTTATGCCTTTGATATCCTTTTTCTCTAGATTTGGAAAATTGACATTAAGGACCGTGCCAGGAGCAAGACCGTGTTTAAGTACGTTTTCGGTAATCGTTTTGACATAGGATTTACATGGTTCAAAATTGGCATTCCAATTGTAATCGCATAAGGAAAAGCCAATCGCAGGAATGCCTTCAATTCCCGCTTCAATTGCTGCACTCATTGTCCCAGAATAGATCACATTTATTGAGGCATTAGACCCGTGATTAATACCAGAAACACAAAGGTCTGGTCGTCGATCCAAAATTTCTCTGACGCCCAATTTTACACAGTCGGCTGGCGTACCAGAGCAACTATATTCGGCTTGAGTAGCCTCATCATCGTTAACTTTGTCTAAGTGTAATGTAGAATTCACAGTAATGGCATGTCCCATTCCACTTTGAGGGCTATCGGGAGCCACCACGACAACATCACCAATAATATTCATTACTTCTATTAGGGATCTGACTCCTGGAGCTGTAATTCCATCATCATTTGTAACCAAAATTAATGGTCTTTTTGACATATGCGTATCTCATTTTTGATATTTACAAAAATAGGCAATCGGCCTTGAATATCCTATAAATAAGGGTTTAACAAAAAATTAGTAGCGCTCAATTTTAATGGCATGATTTTTTCAATTACTTTAGTAGAAATTATAAAGTCAGCATTGTGAACATGACTAATGTTTAATAAATTGAGAAATGCGATTTATAACCCTAAAAATAACCGATATGATGAAGAGGAATTATAAACTGTTGCTATTAGTTTTGCTATTAGCTTTTGCCTCATGCAGTTTTACGACGAAAAAATTTGAGGACCCAAATAAAGATAAGCTCCTAATGCAGATTGTTACTTATGTTTTGGAGCAAGGTCATTTTAATCCACAAGACATAAATGACGACTTCTCAAAGCGTGTTTTTAACGACTATATTGAACAATTAGATCCGTTAAAGCGCTATTTCTATGCTTCTGACATAGAAGAGTTCAAGGCTTATGAAACGCAACTAGATGATCAGATAAAGGTGTATGATGTTTCGTTCTTTGATCTAACTTATGAGCGTTATGTGAAGCGATTAGAAGAATCTAAAGCGATTTACAAAGATATCTTGTCAGAACCATTCGACTATACGGTTTCAGAACAATTCTACACAGACAACGATAAACTAGAATATGTAAGCTCTAAGAAAGAGCTGAAAGAACGCTGGAGAAAACAGTTGAAGTTTTCAACTATTTCTAACTATGATGATCTGATCAGAGAGCGTGAGAATACTAAAAAACAAACGTTGACAAACAGTGATAATATCGAATCACTTGATACGTCAATTCTGGAGAAATCAGATACTGACCTTGAAATTGAAGCTAGAGAAGCATCATTAGAGTATTTAAATGAATTATACGCGTACATCGATGACAGGGAACGCAAAGACTTGTTTTCCGTATACATGAATGCGATCGTTGATGAGTTTGATCCGCATACGGATTATTACGCACCTGTTGACAAGGATCGTTTCAATCGCGATATGAAAGGAAATTTTGAAGGAATTGGTGCGCGTTTGCAAAAGAAAATGGATGCGATCGTTGTTAATGAAATCATCAGTGGAGGTCCAGCTTGGAGACAAAACGAATTGGAAGTTGGTGATCAAATTATGAAAGTGCGTCAGGCAGATGAAACAGAAGCCTTGAATATTGTCGGGATGAAACTCGATGATGCAATTGAGTTTATTAAAGGGCCGAAAGGAACTGAAGTAACGCTTACCTTGAAGAAGGTTGATGGAACAATCGAAGATATTACCATTACCAGAGATATTGTTGAGCTTGAAGAGACTTATGTGAAATCTTCAACCGTGATTAAAGATGGCAAAACATATGGCGTTATAAATCTTCCAAAATTTTATGTCGACTTTCAGGATTACAACAATCGCAATTGTGCGTCAGACATGAAAATTGAATTAGAACGATTAAAGGCACAAGGTGTTGAAGGGATTGTATTAGATCTCAGAAATAATGGTGGTGGGTCATTACCAGCTGTTGTGGATATGGGAGGGCTTTTTATTGAAGAAGGACCTATCGTACAGGTTAAAGATGCAGCCGCGCCAAAAGAAGTGTATTCAGACAAGGACCCTTCAATAGTTTGGGATGGTCCATTGGTGATTCTTGTTAATGAAGTTTCAGCATCAGCTTCAGAAATATTGGCTGCTGCGATGCAAGACTATAAAAGAGCAATAGTCATTGGAAGTAAGCAAACTTATGGTAAAGGAACTGTTCAAACATTCTTTGATCTGAATAGGATGGTACGAATGAATGATGATGATATGGGAGCTCTTAAATTTACAATTCAGAAATTCTATCGAATTAATGGTGGCTCTACGCAGTTAGAAGGTGTGAAAAGTGATGTCGTCGTTCCAGACCGTTACAGTTATATAGATATTGGAGAGCGAGATCTTGAAAATCCATTAGCTTGGTCCCAGATTGATCCAGTAGATTATACCTTATGGAATGGCTACTATGATTATGAAGCTACCATTGAAAAAAGTAATGCAAGAATGGCTGGAAGTGAGCAGTTGAAGCTCATTGATGAAAACGCAAAATGGGTGAAGAAAATGCGAGACAGAGAAGTCTATTCTTTGAATTATGATCAATACCGTTCGGCTTTAGAACAAAGCGAGGAGGAGGCAAAGCGATTTGATAAGCTTGGTGAATATAAAACCAACCTGACATTCGAGTCTTTGCCTTATGAGGTTCAATTGATGGAACAAGACACTGTGCTTAAAGAAAAACGTAAGCGCTGGCATAAAAGTTTAAGTAAAGATGTATATATAGAGGAAGCTTTAAATGTATTGAATGATTTGAAAATGACTTATGAAATTAAAAAAGTAGCTTCTTCAGTAAAGAACTAAAATGAGTAATACAAAAGACTCGTTAACATATGTGGCGCTCCGAAAGTTTAAAAAGAACTTTTGGGGCGTTTTAAGTTTTTGGGTGATCGTTTTTATTGGCTTAATATCATTAAGCGCCTACGTTATTGCACCAGATGATTCCCAGAATGCGAATCAAATGCACCTATCAATTCATTCACAGCGGCCAGGATTTGAAGTTCAAATGCTTCAAATTCCATCTAATGAAAATCAAGATCAAAGTTTGATCTCAAAATGGTTGTTTGGTAATAAAAATGCTGATATTGAAATACCGATTTCTGAATATTCAGTTCAAAATGAGTATTTGATTTACACAGAATATGCTAGTGATGGATTAAAAGGAGAAGAAAAATCAGTTAACCTTGATAGGTTTCCTAACAAAGATTACAGGTCGCACATACAAACTAAATCGTTTTTGTTCGGAACGGATAAATATGGAAGAGACCTATTAAGTCGAATTTTGGTGGGATCTAGGATTTCATTTTCTATAGGCTTCGTCGCAGTTTTGATTTCATTGGTAATCGGCATATTTATGGGAAGTGTGGCAGGCTATTATCGTGGTCGTATTGATAATATAATAATGTGGATAATAAATGTGACATGGTCGATTCCTACCTTACTTCTAGTAATTGCAATTACATTAGCCCTAGATAAGGGGTTTTGGCAAGTTTTTATTGCTGTTGGATTAACAATGTGGGTTGAGGTAGCAAGAGTGGTGCGAGGTCAAATTATAAGCACAAAAGAAATGCAATACGTTACGGCGGCAAGAGCTTTAGGGTTTAATGATTTCCGTATTATAACTAAACATATTTTACCAAATATATTAGCGCCTATTATTGTGATATCAGCAGCTAATTTTGCAGCGGCGATTCTCATTGAAAGTGGATTGAGTTTCTTAGGAATCGGAGCACAACCTCCTATGGCAAGTTGGGGCGCAATGATTAAAGACCACTATAATTATATTATTCTTGGAAAGCCCTATTTAGCCTTGATTCCGGGAATCTGTATCATGATTTTAGTCATGGCATTCATGTTAATTGGAAATGCGCTGAGAGATGCGTTAGATGTTAAAACTTAAATTTTCCAATGGTCTAAATTCTTGCCTGTAAGACCTTCTATAGCCTTTATTTCATCTACCAATTCGTTAAGGATATAGGATCTTGTATCGATTGAAATGATAGGCTTGTCATCTAAGAACTCCTTATTGAAATAGTTTTTAGCAATCAGCCCAAGTTTTTTTAATTTAGTCCAAAATGTTTTAGGATCATCGTATTTGTAATGAAGAACTCGTCGATCGAAACTTTTATTCTGATTAATAACTTTTGAATCAATCTTAACCTTATCAATGTTTAGAAAGTTACAGACAATATCGGTTGTCTTTTGTGGATAAGATATAAAATCTTCAAAAAATAGCAATAGTACGTTGTTTCTGCCAAATTTTGAAATGTAGGGATCGATTTGATGGAAATACCGTGTTGTGTCAATATAATTAGAGTTGGATTTAACCAGAGCATCTAAATCCTTAGAAGTCTCGTAGCCTCGATTGTATAAATGAATGAATTGAGAAATAATGCGATCTATTGGATGTCGCATGATATAAATTAGCTTTATGTCAGCATTATATTCATATATATCCTCGCAAATATTAGGATTAAATAATGGTCGTTTGGTGTAATTAGTAGATCCTTCGCCGTATAATTTCGCTTTTCTCTTAAAGTTTGAATGGTATTTCTTTAAATTGTTACGCCAGTCAGGTTGGCTAAAAAATTGAGGTTCTTTTAAGTGACTAAAACAGATATCTGGATGACGAGATAAGATCTCACTAAGACTTGTAGTGGCCGATTTTGCTGCTCCTATGATTAGAAAGTTAACTTTCAATTTTTCAGTGTTATCTCAATGCTTCAATTTCAGCATTTGTATTAGAAATAAAGTCCAATACCTCGTCTCTTCCAATAGCTTTAGAGGATGATGTAATGAAGTAATTCGGTGTTTCCTCCCATGTCTTTAAAAGTTCTTGACAATAGTGGTCAACGTTACGTTCTATGACTTTTGGTTTTAATTTATCGGCCTTCGTGAAAATTATGGAAAACGGAATCTGATTGATGCCTAAGTATTCCATAAATTCAAGGTCAATTGGTTGCGGTTCGTGACGTATGTCTACCAATACAAATGCAGATATTAGTTCTTGTCTCTTTTCGAAATAATTGGTAATAAATTTTTGAAATTTCTTTTTAGCAGTTTTAGATACACGAGCATAACCATAACCAGGTAAATCTACTAAGTACCACTGGTTATTTATTATAAAATGATTAATCAGCTGGGTCTTTCCTGGTTTACCTGAAGTTTTAGCAAGGTTTTTATGATTTGTGAGCATATTAATCAATGACGATTTACCAACATTACTTCGACCAATAAATGCGTATTCTGGTAAACGATGTTGTGGACATTTCGCCACATCAGAATTGCTCATTACGAACTCTGCAGTTTTTATAACCATAACAGTTCTATTTCAAGAAATTGTATTCTATAAGTTTTTGTCTGTAAGCCACTTGTGGAGAATTTGATTAAATTCTTCAGGATGCTCCATCATAGCTGCGTGCCCACATTTATCTATCCAAAACAAATCTGAATTTGGAAGTAATTGATTAAATTCAATGGCGACCTCAGGTGGTGTAACGGTATCATTTTTTCCCCAAATGATGCAAACAGGTAAAATTAATTTAGGTAAATCTTTTCCCATGTTGTGACGAATTGCACTTTTAGCAATAGCCAAGGTCTTTACAAGTTTATTTCGGTCATTAACGGTTTCATAAACCTCATCAACGATTTCTTTAGTCGCAACTGCAGGATCGTAAAATACTTCCTGAGCTTTCTTTTTAATGACTTCGTAATCTCCACGTTTTGTATATCCACCTCCCATAGCACTTTCATATAGTCCAGAACTACCTGTTATTATCAGTGCTTTTACTTTCTCAGGAAATAACTTTGTATGGTATAAACCAATATGACCACCTAATGAATTTCCTAATAGAATAACTTCATCAAATCCTTTGAACTCAATAAAATCATGAAGGTATTTTGCAAAACTTTTGACATTAGTTTTGAGTAATGACATCGTGTAGATGGGTAGTTCAGGAATAAGAACCTTATAGCCATTTTTACTAAAAAAGTCAGTAACCGCATCAAAATTACTTAAGCCGCCCATTAACCCATGAAGCACAATGATAGGTGTGCCTTCTCCAACTTCAATATAACTGTAATCTTTCTCTTTCTTTAACAGATGCGCCATGTAATAGTTAGTCGTTTTGGTCAAAAACAAATATAGGTATTTCCATTAAAACTATGATATTTTATTTATAAGGGTCTTCGAAAGTTCTATCCGAGATGTTAACAATGAAAATGGGACTTTAACATTATTGATTAGTGTGCTGATATTAAGAGATTTAAGATAGCTAAATGCCACTCAAAAGTTGGTTTTTAAGGAACGGATATCAATTTTATCAACAAAAGTGGGTGGAAGTGGTAAAATGTGGTAAATTTTTCAATATATTTGAAACTTAATCGTTCAATTTCTAAATCAATCATTTTGAACCCCTTGATTGGAACATATGAGTGTAAAGTTGATGCTAAAGGCAGGTTAATGCTGCCAGCGGCAATCAAAAAGCAGTTGCATCCTGTTTTGCAAAATGGGTTTGTGCTGAAACGCGCTGTGTTTCAACCTTGTCTTGAATTATATCCCATGAGTGAGTGGGAAGTCTTAATGAAGCGTGTTAACAAGCTTAACCGTTTCAAAAAGAAGAACAATGATTTTATTCGTCGGTTCACAGCAGGATTAAAAATGGTTGAGGTTGATGCCGCAGGAAGATTACTAATTCCAAAAGATCTAGTGGTCTTTTCTGGAATCACGAAGGAGATCGTTGTGGCTTCAGCAATTAACATCATTGAAATCTGGGATAAGGAAAATTATGAGAAAGCAATTGATGATGCTACTGGTGATTTTGCTGATCTAGCTGAAGAAGTGATGGGACAAGATGATGATGATGGAATATCATAATCCCGTATTACTAAAAGAAACAGTAGATGGTTTAAATATTAAACCAGATGGAGTCTATGTGGATGTGACATTTGGTGGTGGAGGCCATAGCAAAGAAATATTAAAACGATTGGGTTCGGAAGGCAAGTTGTTTGCCTTCGATCAAGATAAAGACGCTCTTTTAAATACTATTGATGATGAGCGTTTCACGTTGATTAATGAAAATTTTAGATATGTGAAACGTTTTCTAAGATTCTATGGAATAAAACAAGTCGATGGCATTTTGGCAGATTTCGGAGTTTCGTCACATCAGTTTGATGTACCAGATCGCGGCTTTTCAACACGCTTTGATGCTGATTTAGATATGCGAATGAATCAGGATGATCAATTATCTGCATATCATGTGATAAATGACTATGAAGAGGAACAGATTCGACAGGTTTTGTTTCAGTATGGTGAACTAAGACAAGCACCTGCAATGGCGAGAGTTATTGTCGAATCACGACATAGTGATGAGATCAAAACGAGTCAGCAGTTAAAATCTGTATTGAAACGCTTTTTAAACCATAGGAAGGAGAACAAAGTTTTAGCGCAGATTTATCAGGCGATTCGAATAGAAGTGAATCAAGAGATTGAGGCGTTGAAAGCGTTTTTGGAACAAACCACAGAAATGGTTGTGCAAGGCGGTCGCTTGAGTCTTATTTCATATCATTCATTAGAAGATCGCTTGGTAAAGCGATTCATTCGAAACGGAATGTTTGAAGGAGAACCTGAGCGCGATGTATTTGGAAATTTCGAAGTGCCATTCAAAAAGGTAGGAGGATTAATCGTTCCATCGGCAGAAGAAATAGCTCAAAATAATAGAGCACGAAGTGCAAAACTTAGAGTAGCTGAAAAACTATGAAAAAAAGTATTTACAGCATTTTAAAAGGAAAGTTCTTAGTCAGTGATGACGCCTTTAAAAATTGGCGCATTATCATCTTCATTTCTGTATTGGCAATTATCATGATTGCTAGTTCGCATAGTGCAGATCAAAAGGTCTACGAGATTGCAAGATTAAAGAATGAAGCCAAAGAATACCGATCTGCGTTCGTTGATGGTCGTAAGAAGCTGATGCGATTGAAGATGGAATCATCAATAATTAAAAAAGTAGAAGAGAAGGGAATCCAGATATCAGAGATTCCGCCGAAAAAAATAAAAGTAAAATCACAAAACTGATAAGTGGCAACAACAGAGACTAACATATTAAACAGATTATATTTTGTAGCTGGCAGTATGTTTGTCTTTGCCTTGGCTGTAGTTTTTAAGCTCTGCAGTATACAGTTCATACAAGGTGATCAATATCGCAGTTTAGCCGAAGAACGCATCGTAAAAAATGTTGAGATTCCTGCCAATCGTGGTAATGTGTATTCTGCAGACGGTAGTTTATTGGCTACTTCAATTCCTAAGTACGATATCCGATTAGATGCGATTCAGCCTAAAGATGAAGTGTTCAATAAATACATTAAGGCCTTAGGTGATTCGTTGTCAAATTACTCAGGTAAACCCTCAAGCTACCATCAAAATACAATCAAGAAAGCAAGAAAGAATAAAAATCGATATTTCTTATTGGCAAGAAATATTAGCTATTCCGATTATATCAGGCTAAGAAATTTTCCGCTATTAGAACTAGGTGCTATTCGAGGTGGTTTAATCGTTGAGCAAACAACCAGGCGAGAGCATCCAATGGGAGGAATTGCAGAACGTACCATTGGTTATGAGAAGATTGATGAAGATGGAAATGTGACACGTCCTGGTATTGACGGTTACTTTGGTGTTGATTATTTACGTGGTAAAAACGGTAAGCGTTTAAAGCAGAAAATTGGCAATGGACAATGGAAACCAATTGTTGATTATAACCAGGTTGAACCTCAAGACGGTTATGATGTATACACAACCATAGATGTTAATATACAAGATATAGCGCATCATTCCTTACTAGGTCAATTAGAGAAATATGAAGCTGATCACGGCTGTGCTGTAGTAATGGATGTGAAAACAGGTGAGATTAAAGCCATTTCAAATCTTGGTAGAAATAAAGATGGAGAATACTACGAACGATTGAATTATGCTGTAGGCGAAAGTCATGAGCCAGGATCTACATTCAAGGTAATGGCAATTATGGCTGCTCTAGAAGATAAAGTGATAGATACGTCCACTATAGTAGATACGCAAAAAGGAACAAAGCGTTTCTATGGAAGAACGATAAGTGATACAAGAGGTTATGGTGAAATTTCTGCTGCCAAAGCTCTTGAAGTATCTTCGAATATTGGGCTAGCCACGATAGTTGATGAGCACTATTCTGATCGTCCTAAGAAATTTATTAATCGTGTCAAGAGCTGGAGCCTACACGAGCCACTTGGTGTCACGATTATTGGTGAGGGGAAACCAATTATACCAGAACCTGGTGACAAGATTTGGAGTAAAAATGCGCTTCCATCAATGGCTTACGGTTATAATTTACAGATGACACCATTACAAACGCTCGCGTTTTATAATGCAATCGCAAATGATGGTGAAATGGTAAAGCCGAGATTTATTAAAGCTGTTAAGGAGTTTGATCGTGAGATTGAAACCTTCGACAAGGAAGTGATCAATCAAAAGATTTGTTCGGATAAGACACTAAGAGAAATTCAAGAAATACTTAAAAATGTTGTCCTTCGAGGTACTGGTCGTCGCATGTATTCCAAAAATTTCTCAATGGCAGGAAAAACTGGAACTGCTCGTACAGATTACAACAACTATGAGGAGTGGCTAAAGGACCGGAAGTATGTCTCTTCGTTTGCCGGTTATTTTCCAGTAGAAAATCCTAAATACTCCTGTATTGTGGTTATTCACAAGCCAAGTACCAAAGTTGGATACTATGGTGCCGATGTATCAGGTCCAGTATTTAAAAGAATTGCTCAAAAAATATATACAGAGACACCTTTAATTGATGAGATTGAAACATTAGAAGTCGTTTCTGCTGAGGTTGAAGCACAGTACGAATCATTTTACAATACCGCCCAAAAATATAAAACCATTATGCCTGATGTTATAGGTCTTCCAACTATGGATGCTCTGGCACTTCTTGAAAATATGGGTTTAAAGGTAAAAGTTGAAGGGATAGGTATGGTAAAATCTCAATCAATAAATAAAGGAATTAAAGTCAAACCAAATGAAATCGTTGTTCTAAGTTCTTGATGGCGCAGTTAAAAGACATTCTATATAAAGTTACCATTAATGCCGTAGTTGGAAGTACAGGTATAGAGATTAATGCGCTTCAATTTGATTCAAGACAAATCAATAGTGATGATGTATTTATAGCTATTAAAGGTGTGACTGTTGACGGTCATAAGTTCATTGAAAGTGCTATTAATAAAGGAGCGACTGCAATAGTATGTGAAGCGCTACCGAAAGTACTTGAGGAAGGTGTTACTTACATCGAGGTGGAGAATGCGAATCAGGCCCTTGCTTATATGGCAGCTAACTATTACGGAAATCCTTCTGAAAACCTGAGATTGGTTGGTGTTACAGGGACAAATGGGAAAACCACTGTTGTCACCTTGTTATATCAATTATTTAAGAAGGCAGGTTTTAAAGTAGGTCTATTGTCAACTGTAAAGATCATGGTTGATAATACCGAATACAAGGCAACGCACACCACACCAGATTCCTTATCGATAAATAACTATCTCAAATTAATGAATGAAGAGGGTGTTGAGTTTTGCTTTATGGAAGTGAGTTCTCATGGAATACATCAACATCGTTCTGATGGCTTGCATTTCGTTGGTGGAATATTCACCAATATTACGCACGATCATCTTGACTATCACAAGACGTTCGCAGAATATCGTGACGTTAAAAAATCCTTTTTTGACCATCTGCCAAAAACTGCTTTTGCATTAGTTAATCTTGATGACAAGAACGGTCTAGTTATGATGCAAAATACACATGCAAAAAAATACACTTATGCGCTAAAAACATATGCAGATTATAAAGCTCAGGTATTAGAAAATGAGTTTAGTGGATTGCTACTCAAATTAAACGATAGTGAGCTTTGGACTAAGCTCATCGGAAGCTTCAATGCTTACAATGTATTAGCTATTTACGGAGCTGCTGATCTATTAGGTCTTGAAAGAGTAGAGATACTAAGATTGATCAGTGAACTCGAGAGTGTAAGTGGTCGCTTTCAATATTTAGTTTCGGAAGAAAAAGTAACAGCTATAGTTGATTACGCACATACACCCGATGCTTTAAAAAATGTTCTCGATACAATCAATAGTATTCGAACAAAAAATGAAGAATTGATTACAGTTGTGGGCTGCGGTGGTGATAGAGATAAAACGAAACGACCTAAGATGGGGCACATCGCATCAGAACTTAGCACTAAAGTCATTTTTACCAGTGACAACCCAAGAAGTGAGGTTCCTGAGGATATCATCAAAGAGATTGAGGACGGTGTGGCGCCGCAGAATTATAAGAAGACCATGTCGATTGTGGATCGAAAACAGGCTATAAAAACCGCTTGTCAATTGGCAAGTCCTAATGATATTATTCTAATTGCTGGGAAAGGACATGAGACCTATCAAGAGATTAAAGGTGAACGCTTTGATTTTGATGATTATAAAATAGTAGATGAATTTTTAAAACAACTGCAAAAATAAGATGCTGTATTACCTATTTGATTATTTAGAACAACAGTTCCAATTTCCAGGAGCATCACTTTTTGGATATTTGACGTTCCGAGCGGCAGTTGCAATTATTTTGTCATTATTAATCTCTACAATTTTTGGTAAACGTATAATTCGCTATCTGCAACGAAAGCAAGTTGGTGAGACAATTAGAGATCTTGGTTTGGAAGGGCAAGTAGAAAAGGCAGGAACACCAACAATGGGTGGGATAATAATTATTCTCGCGACATTAATTCCTGTGCTCCTATTGGCAAAGCTAGAGAACATCTATATCATTTTATTAATAATAACTACGATATGGATGGGAATAATTGGATTCATCGATGATTACATTAAAAAATTCAAGAAGAATAAAGAAGGTCTGAAAGGACGATTTAAAGTATTAGGTCAGGTTGGATTAGGTATAATTGTTGGTGCAACGTTGTTCTTTAGTGATGAAGTCACGATAAAAGAAAAACTTCCTGTTGAACAACAACAAATATTATTAGCTGAAGATCCAAATATTTCACCAGCGAAATTATTCCAAGATGAGGTGAAATCTACAAAAACCACCATTCCATTTGTAAAAGGAAATGAATTCGATTATGCAAGTTTAATCACGTGGATTAGCCCAGATTTATCAAAATATGCATGGATCATTTTCATCTTGGCTGCAATTGTCATCATCACAGCTGTTTCTAATGGAGCAAATCTAACTGATGGCATCGACGGATTAGCCGCAGGATCGTCAGCAATCATTGTTTTAACACTTGGGATTTTCGCTTGGGTATCTGGTAATATCATCTTCTCAGAATATTTAAACATCATGTATATCCCTCGTGTAGAGGAAATCACCATATATATCGCTGCATTCGTAGGAGCACTTATTGGATTTTTATGGTATAACGCGTATCCAGCGCAAGTTTTTATGGGTGATACAGGTAGTTTAACCATAGGTGGAATTATCGCGGTAATAGCTATTGCGGTAAGAAAGGAATGGTTGATTCCGCTGCTTTGCGGAATCTTTCTAGCCGAAAACCTATCAGTAATAATGCAGGTGAGTTATTTCAAATATACCCGGAAAAAGTACGGTGAAGGGCGGCGCATATTTAAGATGTCTCCGCTGCATCATCATTATCAAAAATCGGGATATCATGAGAGTAAAATTGTTACGAGATTTTGGATTGTTGGAATTCTCTTGGCCATCATTTCAATCGTGACACTGAAAATTAGATAAATGAAGCGATTAGTCATTCTTGGAGGCGGAGAGAGTGGTGTTGGTACAGCACTATTAGGAAAGGAAAAAGGCTATGATGTATTTGTTTCAGACAAAGGAGAGATTAAAGAAAGATATAAACAAGTTCTTATACATAATGAGATTGAATTTGAAGAAGGTCAGCATTCTGAAGGACTAATTCTTACAGCAGATCTAATAATGAAAAGTCCTGGGATACCCAATCATGTTGCAATTATTCAACAGATCAAAGACCAAGACATAAAAATAGTATCTGAAATAGAATTTGCGGCTTCATATACGGATGCGACTTTGATCGCTATTACAGGAAGCAATGGTAAAACAACTACTTCAAGTCTTACACATCATATTCTGAAGCAAGAATTGAATGTAGGTCTAGCTGGAAATATTGGTGATAGTTTCGCAAATCAAATAGTAGAAAAAGGTTTTGAAAATTATGTTTTAGAGGTCAGTAGTTTTCAATTGGATGATATCGATGAGTTTAAACCAAAAATTGCGGTATTACTCAATATTACTCCAGATCATCTAGATCGATACAATAACGTTTTTGAAAACTATGTGAAAGCAAAATTCAGAATCGCAGAGAACCAGTCTGAAGACGATTATTTTATCTATGATGCCGATGATCCCGTCATAACAAACTGGCTTAGACAATTTCCAATTCAATCAACATTATTACCATTTTCATTGATTCATCCAATCGAGAATGGTGCGTATTTGGACAATGAACATATTAAAATAACAATAGATAATAACCAAATTATTATGCCAACAGCAAATTTAGCTTTAGAAGGAAAACACAACATTAAAAATGCAATGGCTGCGTCAACAGTGGCTCATTTGTTAAAGATTAGAAAGCAAACTATCCGAGAAAGTCTGGAGAATTTTCAAGGCGTAGAGCATAGGCTCGAACATGTGCTTAAGATCAATAAAGTTCAATATATAAATGATTCGAAAGCTACAAATGTAAATGCCACATATTTTGCTTTAGAGAGTATGGATGCGCCAACAGTTTGGATTGTTGGTGGAGAAGATAAAGGCAATGATTATCGAGAATTGTTCCCATTCGTCAATGAAAAAGTAAAAGCTATTATATGTCTTGGTGTTGATAATGAAAAATTGATGAAGAACTTCGCAAGTATGGTCGATGTTATAGTTGAAACACAATTTATGAGTGAGGCCGTGAAGATTGCGTATAAAATTGCTGAATCTGGTGAAAACGTATTGTTGTCACCAGCATGTGCCAGCTTTGATTTGTTTGATAATTATGAAGATAGAGGCCGTCAATTCAAAGACGCTGTAAGAAATCTGTAAAAAAACAAGGTGCAAACATTCTTTAAAAACATAAAAGGAGATCGATTAATTTGGGCCATTGCAGCCTTACTGGCAATATTTTCATTTTTGCCTGTATACAGCGCAGCCAGTAATTTGGCATATGTAAGTGGTGTCGGTAATACCTTTAGTTATTTTGTTAAGCACTTTATGCACCTATTTTTAGGTTTTGCCATTATGTATGGTGTTCATAAGATTCCTTATCGATATTTTCGAGGATTATCAATGGTAATGATTCCAATAGTGCTAGTATTGCTAGTGATTACCATGTTTCAAGGCACGACTATTGAAGGTGCAAATGCGAGTAGATGGATACAAATTCCGTTCGTTGGAATGTCATTTCAGACATCGACACTTGCTTCGGTTGTATTGATGGTCTATGTGGCAAGATATTTATCTAAAATCCATAATAAGCAAGTGACGTTTTTAGAAACCATCTTACCCTTATGGGTGCCCGTGTTTTTTGTGTTGATCTTAATTTTACCAGCGAATTTTTCAACAACAGCAATCATCTTTTTAATGGTGATGATGCTGTCATTCAT
The DNA here is from genome assembly GCA_017643165.1 of Psychroserpens sp. Lineage (GTDB taxonomy): Bacteria > Bacteroidota > Bacteroidia > Flavobacteriales > Flavobacteriaceae > Psychroserpens. The sequence continues at coordinate 723,217 of JAEPNY010000001.1, forward strand.
AGGTGGTTATCCTGTAAAGTACTTAGCGGTAATAATTGGTGTAGGCATCGTTGCACTAACATTATTCGTTTTGGTAGCTAAAGCCTTTCCAGAAGCTATGCCTAATCGTGTTGATACCTGGATGAGTCGAGTAGAGAATTTCTCAAATGGAGCAGATACAGAGGCTGATTATCAAATTGAAAAAGCAAAGATCGCAATAGCCTCAGGCGACATATTTGGACGAGGACCTGGTAAAAGTCAACAGAAGAACTTTCTTCCGCAGTCCTCATCAGATTTTATTTTTGCAATTATTATAGAAGAATATGGATTAGTTGGTGGATTGTTCTTATTGGTTTTATACTCATGGTTGCTCTTTAGAATAGTAATTGTATCCCAGAAATCAGATACCATTTTCGGAAAATTATTAGTGCTAGGTGTTGGATTGCCAATCATATTTCAAGCTCTGATAAATATGGCTGTCGCTGTAGAATTATTTCCGGTGACCGGTCAAACATTGCCATTAATAAGTAGCGGAGGTACATCTATATGGATGACCTGTTTAGCTATTGGGATAATATTAAGTGTTAGCGCAAGAAGGGAACAATTGAAGCAGCAAGATATTAACGATGACAACCCATTAGAAATACTAAGCGAGACGATTTAATGCATAAGTATAAGATCATATTATCAGGTGGTGGAACAGGAGGACATATTTATCCTGCAATAGCCATTGCCGAAGAATTAAAATCGCGCTATCCTGATGCCCAATTTCTATTTGTTGGAGCTAAGGATCGTATGGAAATGGAGAAAGTTCCACAAGCAGGATTTGATATTAGAGGGCTGTGGATTTCAGGTATTCAAAGAAAATTAACCTTAAAGAATTTGGCGTTTCCGTTTAAGCTCATATCAAGTATGCTGGAATCTCGCAGAATAGTCAATACATTCAAACCTGATGTTGCCATTGGTACGGGAGGATTTGCGAGTGGGCCTTTATTGAAAACTGCAGCTTCCAAAGGTGTACCTACATTAATTCAAGAGCAGAACTCTTATCCTGGGATAACAAATAAGCTATTATCCAAAACTGCTGATAAGATATGCGTGGCTTATGAAGGATTAGAACGTTTTTTCCCAAAGTCAAAAATATCTTTAACTGGAAATCCAATTCGTAAAGATCTCTTAGATGTTTCGAATAAACATATAGAAGGAAAGGACGCCTTTAGGCTCATTCATAGTAAACATACCTTGTTAGTGCTTGGCGGTAGTCTTGGAGCGAGAAGAATTAATGAGCTCATAGAAAGTCGCTTGGATTTATTTAAATCCCTCAATGTTCAGGTGATATGGCAATGTGGAAAACTGTATTATCAACAATATAAACACTACAATGAATTAGATGATGTACAGGTTCATGCGTTTCTGAATACAATGGATTTAGCCTATGCGGCTGCTGATGTAATTATATCTCGAGCAGGTGCTAGTTCTGTTTCAGAATTATGTGTTGTAGGGAAACCTGTCATATTTATTCCTTCACCAAATGTTGCTGAAGATCATCAAACAAAAAATGCAGAAGCAATAGCAGATAAGAACGCTGCGATTTTAGTAAAAGAATCCAACTTAGAAAGTGATTTCGATTCCAAATTTGATACGATCATAGGTAATGATGAACTAAGAACGTCTTTGTCAAAGAACATTAAGAGTCTTGCATTGGTTAATGCGACTCGAGATATTGCTGATGAAGTTGAAAAACTGTTAAAGAAAGAATGAATTTAGAACATAAACATAACGTCTATTTTATTGGTATCGGTGGCATCGGTATGAGTGCACTAGCACGTTATTTTGTGACTAAAGGATTAAAAGTCGCTGGTTATGATCGAACGCGATCTGAAATCACAGATGCGTTAGAGTTGATGGGAATCTCCATTCATTTTGAAGATGATGTAAATAAGATTGAAACGGAGTTTTTATGTACTAATGATACCTTAGTTGTTTATACACCTGCCATTCCAAATACGCATAACGAACTGAACTATTTTAATTCTGAAGGTTATGACGTGCTTAAACGTTCGGAGGTGTTAGGTTTAGTGACACAACAAACATTTTGTTTAGCAGTGGCTGGAACACATGGGAAAACTACGACCACCAGTATTTTGGGGCATTTAATGTATGAGTGTGGCGTAGATATGACAGCCTTTTTAGGAGGAATAAGCGAAAATTATAACTCTAATTTAATCCTTAATGGTACAGAAGTTACAGTTGTTGAAGCAGATGAATTTGACCGCTCGTTTTTAACCTTATCACCAGATTATGCATGTATCACCTCTATGGATGCCGATCATTTGGATATATACGGTGATGCGCAAGAGTTGGTTAGATCATTCAAGGCATTTACAAAGAAACTAAAACCTAACGGCAAACTCTTCGTAAAAAGGGGATTGCCTATTGATGGCATAACTTATGGAATTGAAGATGATTCTGACTATTCCGCTAAAAATATAAGAATTGAAAACGGATGTTATGTGTTTGATGTACAAACACCGACATCTTTAATTGAAGATATTAAATTTAGCCTACCTGGTAGACATAATCTGTCGAATGCATTAATAGCCTTGGCGATGTCTGTAGAATATGGACTCCCTCATCCGCAGCTCGCCAAGGGATTAGCATCCTATAAAGGTGTAAAGCGTCGTTTTAGCTACCAGATCAAAACTGATAATCTCGTCTTGATTGATGATTATGCACATCATCCGGAAGAGATAAATGCAGTTCATCAAGCGGTTAGGGAGATGTATCCTGATCAGTTTGTTCTGGCTATTTTTCAACCACATCTATTTAGTCGTACTAAGGATTTCGGAGATGAGTTCGCCCAAAGCTTGTCGCAGTTTGATGAGGTGCTATTACTTGAGATATATCCTGCAAGAGAATTACCAATTGAAGGTATTAATTCGGCATGGCTACTAGATAAAATTACCAACGAAAAAAAGAAGCTTGTTGCGAAGTCAGATCTAATCGATGCAGTACAAGCCTCTAATGCCAAAGTGATACTAACTATTGGCGCTGGAGATATTGGAGAAGAAGTTAAATATTTAAAGAAAGCCTTGAGTATTGCGAGTTAATTATAATTACATAAAGGTCATACTTTTAATACTCTTTGTAGGGTTTCTGTACTCGTTTTCAGCAATAAGAAATTCTGATCGAAAAGTGCTTGAACCTCAGATAAATTTTGTTGGTGATGATAATTTATTCATAACGCATGCAAATGTTAGTAAATTGTTAATACAAAATCAACAGAGCGTTACAAACAAGCGTAAAGATATTATAGATTTGAACCAGTTAGAAACTGCCCTAAATTCTAATCCAATGATCAAGCAAGCGCAAGTGTCCATGACTGTTGAAGGCTTGATTACCGCTGAAATTGAACAAAAAAAACCTATAGCGAGAGTTAGTACAAATGCATCTTATTATATCGATGAGGAAGGTTCGTTTATGCCTTTGTCAACGAATTATACAGCAAGAGTACCGTTAGTTACAGGATCTATTGATAGAAATGATTTGGCTAATGTTTATAAAGTAGCTAAGAAAGTTCAGGAGGATGAGTTTTTGATGAAACACGTAATTGTTATTCATCAAAATCAAGATAAGACGATTGATTTGAAATTGCGATCACATGATTTTACGGTTCATGTAGGATCTTTAAAATCACTTGATAAGAAAATGAATAATCTTAAGGCGTTTTATCAAAAAGGAAGTAAGGATAAAGCACTGGATAATTATAAACTAGTGAATTTGAAATTTGATAAGCAAGTGATTTGCACCAAAAAATAAATGATGGATAATAATAAGATTTCAGTAGGACTTGACATAGGAACAACTAAGATTGTTGCTATGATTGGCCGTAAGAATGAATACGGTAAAGCCGAAATTTTAGGCGTTGGAAAATCCAAAAGTTTAGGCGTACATAGAGGTGTTGTAAATAACATTACTCAAACTATTCAATCCATCCAACAGGCCGTTCAGGAAGCTGAGGCGGAAGCTGGATTAAAGATCAATGAGGTTACAGTTGGTATTGCTGGACAGCACATTCGTAGTCTGCAGCATAGTGATTATATCACACGGGCAAATTCTGAGGTTGTAATCGATGAAGAAGATATCGATCGATTGATCAATCAAGTGCACAAACTTGTTATGCTTCCAGGTGAAGAGATCATTCATGTATTGCCGCAAGAGTACAAAATTGACGGTCAAGCTGAAATTAAAGAACCAATTGGAATGTATGGTGGGCGTTTAGAAGCAAATTTTCATGTGGTAGTCGGACAGGTATCCTCTATCAGAAATATTGGTCGTTGCGTTAAAAGTTCTGGATTGGAATTAGAAGGAATCACCTTAGAGCCATTAGCCTCTGCTAACGCGGTGCTAAGTCAAGAAGAAAAAGAAGCTGGTGTGGCCTTAATAGATATAGGTGGTGGAACAACAGATTTAGCAGTATTTAAAGATGGAATTATTAGGCATACAGCCGTAATTCCTTTCGGTGGGAATGTAGTCACAGAAGATATTAAAGAAGGGTGCTCCATAATCGAAAAACAGGCTGAATTACTAAAAATTAAATTCGGATCTGCATGGCCTGGTGAGAATAAAGACAATGAAATTGTTTCAATTCCAGGGTTAAGAGGTCGTGAACCGAAAGAAATTACGCTAAAGAATTTATCAAAAATCATTCATGCTCGCGTAGTAGAGATCATTGAGCAAGTCTATGTAGAAATAAAGAACTATGGTCATGAAGAGCAGAAAAAGAAATTAATAGCTGGAATCGTCTTAACGGGTGGTGGAAGCCAATTGAAACACTTAAAACAACTGGTAGAATATATCACTGGAATGGACACGCGTATTGGATATCCAAATGAGCATCTAGCCGGTGACAGTGATGATGAAATAACAAGTCCGTTATATGCCACAGCGGTTGGATTGGTTATGGATGGACTAAAGCGACAAGAACGTAAACGTGTTGAAACTGAAGTGGGCCATTTAGAAGCTGTTTCAGAGGAAAGTGGAGAAGAACAAGTAGTTGAAGATGATGGCCCGGAAGCGTCTAAAAAGGAACGAAAGTCGTTCTTAGATAAGTTAACTGAACGTGTGAAAGACTTTTTAGACAACGCAGAATAAACAACATATAAAGACCTTTAACTGGGTAGGACTGTTAAAGGGATTTGGGGAAAATAAACTAAATATAGTAAACGTATTTTTATGAGCAACAACAATGAGTTAGGCAGTATTGCATTTGATTTACCAAAAAACCAATCAAACGTCATCAAGGTGATTGGAGTTGGAGGCGGAGGTAGCAACGCCATTAATCACATGTTTTTACAAGGCATTAAAGGTGTTGACTTCGTCATTTGTAACACCGATGCACAAGCACTACAGAATAGTGGTGTTCCAAACAAAATTCAATTAGGTGTCAATCTAACCGAAGGACTTGGCGCAGGTGCCAATCCTGAAGTAGGTGAAGAGGCAGCTGTCGAAAGTCTTGAAGACTTGAGACGTATGCTAGATACCAATACCAAAATGGTATTTATTACCGCTGGTATGGGTGGAGGAACCGGAACCGGGGCCGCACCGATAATTGCTAAACTTGCTAAAGAATTAGACATCTTAACGGTTGGAATTGTAACCATGCCGTTCCAGTTTGAAGGTCGTACAAGAAATGAACAAGCACAACGAGGTGTTGAGAATTTACGTGCTCATGTAGATTCATTGATCGTGATCAACAACAATAAACTGAGAGAAGTCTATGGTAACTTAGGATTTAAAGCAGGATTCTCTAAAGCTGATGAAGTGCTATCTACAGCTTCAAGAGGAATCGCTGAGGTTATAACACACCATTACACGCAAAATATAGATTTAAGAGATGCAAAAACCGTTCTAAAAGATAGCGGAACTGCTATTATGGGCTCTGCATCTGCTTCAGGGAACAATCGTGCACAAGAAGCAATAATGAAAGCCCTAGATTCACCATTATTAAATGATAATAAAATTACTGGAGCTAAGAATGTATTGTTGTTAATTGTTTCTGGTTCTCAAGAAATTACAATTGATGAAATTGGAGAAATTAATGATCATATTCAAACGGAAGCTGGTCATAGTGCCAATATTATTATGGGTGTTGGTGAAGATGAGTCACTAGATGAATCAATTTCTGTTACAATAATTGCAACGGGCTTTGATATTGATCAACAACATGAAATTTCAAATACCGAACAGAAAAAAGTGATACATGCACTTGAAGATGATAGAAATGATGACGTTCGTGTAACTGAAAATGATCCAGCAATTATTACTCCAGATATTGTTTTAGAAGATCAAAAAGAGACGAACCCAGAAATTGTGGTTCATACGTTAATTGATGATGAAGCAGATACTGAAGACATAGTCAATACGACTGAAACCGAATTGATTGCAACGACAGATATTATTAAGAATATCAATGTGGTATACGAGGAAGTATTAGATCACAAAGTCGAGGAAGATGATTTTGTTATCACACCAATTAAGGAAGAGGTTGTTGAGAATATTGAAGTTGTAGAGGAGGAACAAATAACCTTAACCTTTGACTTGCCACTATCGGCAACAACGAATGATGAAGATGAATCAACCGAATCTAAAACCATCTTTACATTAGATGAAGAGGTTAAGGATATGGAAGTCAAGGAACACGTTGAAATTATTCCTGTTACTGAGGCCAATGAGGAAGGTGAAAAGCGTTATGCTTTAGATGATTTTATGACTTATGAGTCGGCTATGAATGAGAACGAAACTCAAGTTAAACAACAAATTGAAATTGACGAAGAGGTCGTTTTTGAGAAGAAAGTAATTGAGTCAGAAACTGAAGAAGAAGAGGTTTGTGAGGAGATTGATCCAATGAACAGTCCTATTTCAGAATTATTAAAAGAGCGTGCTGATGAGCGCAGACGTAAGATGAAAGATTTCAATTACAAGTTTAATAATGCTAAGATCGATGAAATTGAAAAAGAACCTGCATATAAAAGACAAGGTGTGAATTTGGAGGATGCACAGCATTCATCAGAAACCAATGCATCACGCACTTCGGTTACAACTGATGACAACGATGACATTCAATTGAGAAGTAACAATTCATTTTTACACGACAACGTAGATTAATAGCAAATTTAGTTTAGTGTTTCACACTTTGTTAAACCCGAAAAGCTGAAATAGTCTTTTCGGGTTTTTTTATGAATGAATCCTTATCGGGATGGTCTTATAAATCATTCACTTTTTATATCTTCGTACTCTTAATAAAGTTCAGAATTATGAGTTTACAAACCGAAATAATGACGGCCTTAAAAACGGCAATGAAGGAGAAAGATCAAGTCGCCTTAGAGGCATTAAGAGCAGTAAAATCTGCCATCTTACTTGCGAAAACAGCTAAAGGAGGTGGTGCTGAATTATCTGAAGAAGAGGAGCTTAAAATACTTCAGAAATTAGTAAAGCAAAGAAAAGATAGTGCTGCAATTTATTTGGATCAAGATCGAAAGGATTTAGCATTACCCGAAATAGATCAAGCTGAAGTTATCAGTCAGTTTTTACCTGAAGCTTTGTCTGAAGAGGAAATCGAAGCAGTAGTGATCTCAACCATTGATCATATAGGAGCTGAAGGTATGAAGGATATGGGTAAAGTCATGGGAATTGTGAATAAAGAACTCGCAGGTAAAGCAGATGGTAAGACAATATCAACCATCGTCAAAGCTAAATTAATGTCATAATTGGCCACGTAGCTCAGCTGAATAGAGCACTGGATTTCGGCTCCAGCGGTCGTAGGTTTGAATCCTACCGTGGTCACTTAATATTGTGCCCTATATGCTTTTAAATGTATATAGGGCTTTTTTTATCCATACGTTCGACTCGGCTTTAACAAGCATTAGTAGTTTTCAAACCAGTCGAAATGCGATTTCATAATGTTGTCTTTATTGTTTTCAATGTATTGTACGAAATGTTTCGCAACGGTGGATAAGTTCTTTGAACTTAACCAAATGAGATTCCAATTTGTTGATAACGGAAGACCCTTAACAGGAATTACTTGTAGATCGCCATTATTTAGTTCGTTCTTAATGCCTATAAGCGGCATTATCGAGTAACCAAGACCTGCAATTACCGCTTGCTTTAGTGCTTCATTGGATTTAAGTTCCATTTTCTTATAAGTAGAAATCTTGTTGGATGCAACGAAATACTCCATTTGTTTACGAGTAGCCGAGCCATCTTCTCTATAGATAAGTGGGAGTTGTTCGATGGCTTTAATACTGAGATGTTTTCCTGTATGTTTATGCTGCTTACCACCTACGAAATAAAGCTTATTATCCATGAGCTGGATACGATTTATTTTAAGATGTTTTGGGATGGTTGAAACCATTGCAAAATCAACTTCATTATTTTCCAAAGATCGCACGACTTCCGCTTTATTAGTAACATCCATAACGAGATCTACACCTTTATGTTCATTCATGAAATCGGTTAAAAAATAGGGAATCACATATTTCGCTGTGGAAACTATAGCGATTTTGAATTTACCAGCTAATTCTCCCTGAAATGATAGTGCTTTATAATTAATAGCATTGACTTCATTCAAGATCTTTTGAACCGCTAATGCGATTTCTTCACCAAATTCTGTAATGTATAATTTACGACCTACAACCTCGAAAAGCGGAATTTGAAATTGATCCTGAAATTTTTTGAGCTGTATCGAGACTGCTGGTTGTGTCAAGAATAATTCTTCAGAGGCCTTAGTAACACTCTTAAATTCACATACTTTCTGAAAAATCTCTAATTGGTGTAAAGTATAATGCATAATTATTATTTATGTTTATTATAATAAAAATAAATAAAAATATATGAAATATACCTAAGATATTTGCAAAAATATTTAATACTAAAGTTATGAGTGATTTTATAATCAGTAGTCAAAAGGAGTCAAAACCAGAATCGATCACATTGACATATAAGGTTCAAATTGGTAAACGATTTTTAGATAATTTAAAATTAGTTTTGTTGACTGCATTTCTTGGATTAGCAATATTCATGTCGATTAGTCATAATAATTTAATGCTCAATGAACTGCTGATTGCTAGTGGAATCATTCTTATGGTTTTTATTGGTCATCACCTTTCTAAGGTAAATAAATGACCTCTGAGAATACAATTTATTTTCGCTTTATATAGTATTTTATGGATTTACATCTAATTATAGACAATTTAACCAATCCGGCTTTATTGTTCTTTTTCCTGGGAATTTTTGCAGTTCAATTTAAAAGTGACTTAGCAATACCAGAGTCCTCTTCAAAGTTTATTTCGTTTTACCTGTTATTGTCTATCGGATTTAAGGGCGGACAAGAACTATCTCATAGTGAGTTTGATATGGAGATTGTATGGTCATTGCTGTTTGGAGTGCTTTTGGCAATAGTGATTCCGGTATATACCTATTTCATATTAAGACGAAAGTTTAGCGTAGAAAATGCGGGTGCTATTGCAGCAGCCTATGGTTCGGTGAGTGCCGTGACATTCGTAACAACGATCTCGTTTTTAGAATTGGAACAAATTGCATTCAATGGACATATGGTTGCCGTCATGGCATTAATGGAGGCGCCATCTATTATGATTGGTTTATTACTAATGACCTACTATAAAAAATCATCAAATGCGGATAATGTGCCTATAAAAAAAGTGCTCCATCATGCGCTTACCAATGGTAGTGTTTTACTAATTATTGGAAGTTTATGCATTGGATTTATGGCTAATGACGCACAGGCTGAAGGGATCAAACCATTTACTACAGATATATTTAAAGGATTCTTAGCTGTATTCCTTCTTGATATGGGTATCACCAGCGGGCGAAAGCTATCAGAGTTCGTTAAAAAAGGGTGGTTCGCATTGATTTTTGCAATAGTCATCCCGATAATTAATGGATCGGTTGTGGCGATATTAAGCGGTATTATTACACAAAGCGCAGGAAACCGTTTATTGTTCGCAATCTTGGCGGCAAGTGCTTCTTACATTGCAGTGCCGGCAGCGATGAAAATAGCGGCACCTAAAGCAAGTCCAAGTTTATACATACCAATGGCATTGGCTATAACCTTTCCGTTTAATATAACACTTGGAATACCACTTTATCTATGCATTATAAATTTATCATAAATAAAATTAATACATGTCATTAATAATATAAATAAAAATTAATTACAAATAAATTGCAACTTTGCAAATAAAAATCGTTCAATATGGAAATCGCAAATGACGTAATAACAGATCAAAAGATTAACTTAATAGATGGTACTTACACGCCTTCTGAAGCTGCTCACATTGTAAATTCAGTACTAAAGGTTAAAATTAACTTCCATAAACTACATCGCTTATCGATTCAAGAAGGAAATGAATTGGATGAGTGTAAAATGGACAGTGGTCGAATCAAAGAGTTAATTGATGAGCAGGAAATTTCAAAAGCATTTTTCTCTCAAGCAAGATTAAAAGGAAAGAAACTCAAAATGAGTAGTATCATTCATATAGAAATAGAGGACTAAGGTATACCTTAAATATCGTCCTTGTTAGTAACCAATCCTAGATGCTGAGTGTACTTATACATTTTGCGTCTAGGATTTTTTAGTTGCTTTTAGGAAAATTATTACACCCGAATCTGTTGGACGATAACGCCTTACCTTCTCATTTTCTAGTTGATGTTTTCATCATTCTAATCATCAGTTCATTATCGGTTTTTGTGCTTTATAAGGTGTTTCAATTTCTAGAAATGGCGTTTGTAGAGTATGTCAATAAAAAGTTATTTTATAATCACTTTTATCTATTCAGAAAAAAGCTCACCTCTCAGCAGCTAGAAATCTTAAGAAACGAATTTAGTTTCTATCGTAAATTGGATCAAATACATAAATCCAATTTCGAACATCGGATGGCTCGCGTTATAAATCGTCTCGAATTCATTGGAAAGGACATCGCAATTTCGGATGAAATGAAAATCGTGATTGCGGCAACACAAGTCAAATTAACCTTTGGGCTAAGAGATTTCCTCATCAAATCTGTTGATCGCATAATTATTTATCCCGAAGAATTTTATTCGCAAACAAATAAGACCTATCACAAAGGGGAGTTTAATTTAGGATATAAGGCCTTAGTTTTTTCATGGAATGATGTAGTACATGGCTATCATATTGAAGATGATAATTTAAATCTTGCCGTGCACGAATTCACACATGCTATACATTTTTATTATATGCGTGTGAGGCGCTACAGTACCAGTGCTGCCATATTTTTAGATGTCTATGTTGAATTAACTAATATGTTAGATAGAAATGCAAAACTTAAATCAGAATTAGTGCGCTCTAAATTTTTAAGAGATTACGCTTACACCAATCAGTTCGAATTTTTGTCTGTCATATTAGAGACATTTATTGAGTCTCCAGAACAGTTTAAATTACAATTTCCAGAAATTTACGAAAAGGTCAAAACCATGCTAAATTTCAACTTTGCTGGTTATTAATTCTCATTTTGAGACTTATTGAAACTCTGTATTTCGCTTTTAAGCCTTGTTAAAATATTGTATCATTGTAGTATATAAAAGAAGTACTACTTTACTTCAAGAATTGACCATTTTATGAGTGTTTCACTTAGTCTTATAGGACGATCTGCAAAATTATTTACTGATGACATACAAGCGCATGAGAATGAGTTGTATCGTGTTGTTTCCAATTCCACATTCTTGGTTTTGGGAGGTGCGGGATCTATAGGTCAGGCTGTTGTCAAAGAAATCTTTAAACGAGAGCCTCTTAAATTACATGTGGTTGATATCAGCGAGAATAATATGGTAGAGTTGGTACGTGATATTCGGAGTTCATTTGGTTACATCAAAGGTGATTTTCAAACGTTTGCACTTGATATTGGCTCTTCAGAGTATGACGCTTTTATCAATTCAGACGGTCAGTATGATTATGTGTTTAATCTTTCGGCGTTAAAACATGTGCGCAGTGAAAAAGATCCTTTTACATTGATGCGTATGATCAATGTAAACATCTATAATACCGATAAAACAATTGAACAGTCTATACGAAATAATGCTAAAAAGTATTTTTGCGTATCAACAGATAAAGCTGCTAATCCGGTTAATATGATGGGTGCTTCCAAACGTATAATGGAAATGTTCCTAATGAGACGCAGTAAAGAGATTTCCATTTCTACAGCTCGATTCGCAAATGTTGCGTTTTCAGATGGGTCACTATTACACGGATTTAACCAACGAATACAAAAGCGACAGCCTATTGTTGCTCCAAATGATATAAAACGCTATTTCGTAATTCCGCAGGAAGCTGGTGAGCTTTGCCTAAGCTCATGTCTGTTAGGTGAGAATCGTGATATTTTCTTTCCTAAGTTAGATGAATCATTACATCTTATTTCTTTTGCGGATATCGCTGTGAAATATCTTCAGAATTTAGGTTACGAACCTTATTTATGTCAAACAGAGGATGAGGCGAGACAGGATATCGAATCACATATTGCTAATGGCAAGTGGCCTTGTTTATTTACAAAAAGTGACACCACAGGTGAAAAAGACTTTGAAGAATTCTTTACTGATTCGGAAACTTTAGATATGACTAGATTTAAAGGTATCGGTATTATTAAGAATGAACCAATTTATGATAATGATCAACTCAATAGCTTTACGAATAAAATTAACGCTATGAAAACGGCACAATCATGGACTAAGCAACAATTGGTTGATCTTTTTCATGATATGATTCCTGATTTTGGTCATAAAGAAACAGGTAAATATCTAGATTCAAAGATGTAATGGAGGGATTCAAACCAATCACACATTTTATTAAAGACTTATACAATACATCAGACTTTATACCATTGCACGTTCCTAAATTTAATGGAAATGAGAAGGCGTATTTGGAAAACTGTATAGATACAACCTTTGTTTCTAGTGTTGGTGCATACGTTGACGAGTTTGAATTAAAAATCGCAGAAGTAACGAAAACACAAAAAGCGGTTGCAGTGGTCAATGGTACGGCTGGAATACAGGTCGCATTGCGGCTTGCAGGAGTTCAGGCTGGTGATGAAGTTTTAACACAAGCTTTAACCTTTGTAGCTACTGCCAATGCAATTTGCTATAATAATGCGTTCCCGGTATTTATTGATGTTGATCTGGATACGATGGGACTTTCACCTAAAGCTGTTTCAGAATTTTTATCTGAACATGCAGAATTGAGAGAAGATGGTTGCTATAATCGATCTACAGGACGTAAAATAAGTGCTTGTTTGCCCATGCATACATTTGGGTTTCCAGTCCATTTAGATGAATTAATTGAGGTTTGTAAAACTTGGCAAATACCTGTGGTTGAAGATGCTGCCGAGTCTTTAGGAAGTGTCTATAAAGGGAAACCAACTGGTAGCTATGGCGCATTAGGGGTATTTTCATTCAATGGTAATAAGATTGCAACTTCTGGTGGAGGAGGTGCTATAGTAAGTAATGATATTGCATTAGCAGAACTTGGGAAGTACTTGACGACTACTGCAAAAAAGCCACATACATATGAATATTTTCATGATCAGTTAGGTTATAATTATAGAATGCCAAACATTAACGCTGCCTTAGCTTGTGCGCAATTAGAGCAGTTGGATGTATTTCTAAGTGAAAAGCGATCTATTGCATCGGCTTATGCAGACTTCTTTGCTTCGGAAGGCGTCAAGTTTAAAACCGAACTCCCAGAGACCAAAGCCAATTATTGGTTAATGTGTGTGGAATTATCTGGCAAGGACGAAAGAGATGCCTTTTTAGATTACACGAATAAATCAGGCGTAATGACCAGACCAATATGGCAATTAATGTTCAGATTACCAATGTTTAAAGATTGTCAAACAGATAGTCAAAAAAATGCCATATTTTTAGAGGAACGAATTGTTAACATACCAAGTAGTGTCAGATAATAAAATTGTAATAATAGGATATTCCGGACATGGATTAGTCGTTGCAGATTCTGCCTTAAAAGGTCAATTGAATCTCAAATACTACACTGAAAAGGAAATCATGCCTGTTAATCCGTATGAATTAGACTATTTAGGCTTTGAGAGCGACTCCTCATTTAGCGCCTGGTCAGAATCTTATGACTACATTCTAGGTATTGGTGATAATGCAATCAGATCTAAAGTAGCCAATATTGTTATTTCGAAAAGCAAGACCTTAGTCTCAGTTATTGATCCTTCATCAATAGTTTCGTCGTATGCTAAGATAGGTGTGGGTACTTATATTGGTAAACGTACCGTAGTTAATACCATGGCTCAAATTGGTGAATACTGCATATTAAATTCTGGAAGTATCATAGAGCATGACTGCAGAATTTCAAATGGTGTTCATGTTGCGCCTGGAGCTACCGTATTGGGGAATGTTAAAATCGGTGAGCAAACGTTTATCGGAGCCAATGCTGTAATCAAAGAGAATATTTCTATAGGAAAACATGTTGTAGTTGGTGCTGGTGCTGTTGTGATAAAAGATATTCCAGATCATACGAGAGTTGCTGGTAATCCTGCTAAGACCATTTGATATGAGTAAAGTGATTATTATAGCCGAAGCTGGAGTTAATCATAATGGTGATTTAAATATAGCGAAACAACTTATTGATGTTGCAGCTGATGCTGGCGTAGATTATGTAAAGTTTCAAACATTTAGAGCTGATACAATTGTTAGCCCTCAAGCAAAGAAGGCTGATTACCAATCTAAAAATACAGGAAATGAAGAACAGTCTCAGTATGATATGCTTAAAGCGCTTGAACTGAGTGAAGCTGATCATGAAGAGTTGATAGACTATTGTAAATCACGAGGTGTAGAGTTTCTTTCAAGTGCGTTTGATGTACAAGGCATAGAATACCTAAATGAATTGAATTTAGGGATATTTAAAATACCTAGTGGAGAGATTACCAATTATCCATATTTAAAAGCTATTGCACTAACAGGTAAGCCCATTGTGCTTTCTACTGGAATGGCTGACATGAAAGACATCGAAGATGCACTTTTATTACTTGAAGAAAATGGAGTTAATAGAGATCAAATAACAGTATTGCATTGTAATACAGAATATCCAACACCAATGCATGATGTAAATCTTCATGCAATGAATACAATAAAAAATGCATTCGATGTCAAGGTTGGATATTCAGACCATACTTTAGGTATCGAAGTTTCTGTTGCCGCAGTAGCGCTAGGAGCGAAACTCATAGAAAAACATTTTACATTAGATCATAGCTTACCAGGGCCAGATCATAAAGCTTCGCTAGAGCCAGATCAACTCAAGCATATGGTTTTAAGTATTAGAAATATTGAAGCTGCATTATCTGGTGATGGGATAAAGCGTCCCTCCGAAAGCGAAAAAAAGAATGTTGAAATAGCGCGAAAAAGTATTCATTTGGCTAAAGACCTCAAGAAAGGTACGATCATTCAAGAGTCGGATATTGTTCCATTACGACCAGGTGATGGTATTTCTGCAATGGAATGGAATACTATCATCGGAAAGGTTGTAATCCGAGATATGAATAAATTTGACAAACTAAATTGGTCAGATATAACATGAAGGTAGGTGTATTGACAAGTTCTCGTGCTGATTATGGTATTTATTTGCCATTACTTAATCTTTTGAAAAGCGATCCGTTTTTCAATTTGGAGATTATTGCTTTTGGAACACATTTGTCAACTATACATGGCTATACCGTGGACCTAATCAAAAATGACGGATTTCAGATTATTCACGAGATCTCTAATTTAGTTTTAGATGATAGTGCGAAAGGAATTGCGACATCATATGGAAAAACATCCTCATTATTTGCTGAATTCTGGAATTCACATTCCTATGATTTAGTCTTTTGTTTAGGCGATCGTTTTGAAATGAGTGCAGCAGTCCAAGCTAGTATTCCATTCGGAATTAAACTAGCTCACTTACATGGTGGTGAAACTACTTTAGGAGCAATTGATAATATCTACCGCCATCAAATAACATTGGCATCTGAATTTCATTTTGTTGCTACTGAAGCTTTCAAATCAAAAGTAACGTCGTTAATTGGTAACTCAGAACATGTATACAATGTTGGAGCATTGAGTTTGGATGGTATTGAGCAATTTATGCCAAAACCTAAATCGGAGTTGTTGTCCGAATTTGAAATTCCAAACGCACCATTTGCTTTAGTAACATTTCACCCTGAAACGGTGGCAATAACTTCAAATGAAAATTATGCTCGCGAAATGAAGAAAGCTTTGAATCAACTTGCAGAGGAACTTAATATTGTCATCACGATGCCAAATGCAGACACCTTGGGCAGTGTTTTTCGTAAAGAAATTAATAACTTAAAAGCGGAAAAGCCAAATCATGTGTTTTTGGTGGAGAACTTTGGGAAGTATAATTATTTTTCTGCGATGAGTCATTCCGAATTATTAATAGGAAATACATCGAGTGGGATAATTGAAGCCGCTTCTTTCGGTAAGTATGTCGTAAATGTTGGAGACAGACAGAAGGGTCGGGCACATGGTGATAATGTTTCTAATGTGCCATTTAATTCGAATGAGATATTAAATTGTGCAAAGCAATTATTGAATCAACCAGAATTCTCAGGTGACAATATTTATTATACAGCAGGAACAGCCTATCAGATCGTTAAAATAATTAAAGACTTATGATTCATTATACTGAACATTTAATAACAAGTGAAACACCAATACGCCAAGCACTAGAAAAGCTTAATGTATTGGCAAGTGATGCTATAGTGTTTGTTGTGGATAATGAGCAAAAATTAAAAGGGTCTCTAACTGATGGTGACGTTCGACGTGGTCTACTGAAAGGAATTACGATTGATCAACCAGTTACAGAAATTATTCAACAGCATCCTCGTTTTATTCGAAAAGGGAGTCGCGATATTTATAAGATAATAGAGTATCGCAAACAAAATTTCAGAATATTGCCGGTCATAGATTCTGAAGATAGAGTCGTTAATATTGTAAATTTTCGTCATTTAAGATCCTACTTGCCAATAGATGCCGTAATCATGGCTGGAGGCAGAGGTGAACGCTTACGACCATTAACAGATAATACACCAAAGCCTTTATTGAAGATAGGAGATAAGTCAATTATGGAGCATAACGTTGATCGTCTTTCGTTATATGGTATTGATGATTTTTGGTTTTCAGTGAAATATTTAGGCGATCAAATCGAATCCTATTTTGGGGATGGTACAGAAAGTAACCGTTCAATTAAATACGTTTGGGAAGATGAACCGATGGGAACAATAGGTTCGGTTTCTAAAATTGACAATTTTGCTCATGAACACGTATTGGTCTCTAATTCTGATATACTAACTAATTTAGATTACGAAGCGTTCTACCTTGACTTTCTTGAAAAAGATGCTGACTTGGCTGTAGCAACGATTCCATATAATGTAAGTGTTCCTTATGCTGTACTAGAAACCTCTAACGGTCACGTATTAAACTTTAAGGAAAAACCAACGTACACGTATTATTCAAATGGAGGAATTTATCTTATAAAACGTTCGGCATTACAGTTTATACCCAAGGAAAAGCACTTTAATGCAACCGATTTGATGGAGCGTTTGATACAGGAAGGTCTCAAGGTTATTTCTTATCCTTTAGTTGGTTACTGGTTAGACGTAGGAAAGCATGAAGATTTTGAAAACGCGAAAAACGACATACATTCAATAAAGTTTTAATTTGGATTCATTAGTAATCATACCAGCAAGAGCAGGTTCAAAAGGAGTACCTCGTAAAAATATTAAGTTACTTGATGGTAAGCCCTTAATTAAATATACCATAGATGCTGCTCTAGAGGTTTTTGATAGCAATCAAATCATCGTGAGTACGGATTCACCTGATATTAAGCACGTCGCCGAGCAGTCTGGACTTGTTGTTCCCTTTTTAAGACCGGATCATCTAGCAACTGATAACGCCAGTTCACAGGATGTGATTATACATGCCATGAATTATTGTATTTCTAATTATGCGTATAAGCCGAATACAATAGTGTTATTGCAGCCAACCTCACCATTCCGAAAAGGTAAACATATAAAAGCAGCATTAGAATTATATGATCCATCTCTAGATATGGTGGTTTCTGTAAAGGAGACAGATGCTAATCCCTATTATGTGCTATATGAAGAAGACGAGGAAAAATTTTTGAGAAAATCAAAATCGAGTAATGCTAAGCGTCGACAAGATGTGCCTAAGGTGTGGGAATTGAATGGTGCGATTTATATTATTAATCCAGAGTCCATTAAAACAAAGGAAATCGGTCAGTTCGACAAAGTTATCAAATATGAAATGGACAGCATGAGCTCTATCGACATCGATACACCAATAGACTGGGAAATAGCCGAAATTATTTCTAAAAAAATATGGTAACCTGCTTTTAGCTATTAGCAACAGCTTTTAAATGCTTGATGGTCTCTGGTTGATTATCACTTTTAAAAATATAACTTCCTGCTACCAACACGTCTGCACCAGCATCTACCAATGCTTTTGCATTCTTATCTGTGACTCCACCATCTATTTCGATGCGCGTATTTAAACCTTGAGCATTTGCCATTTCACGAAGTTTTTTAACACGATTATAGGTCATGTCTTCAAATTTTTGACCGCCAAAACCAGGGTTAATCGACATTAATAATACCATATAGCACTTTGGTAAAATGTCTTCTAGGACGCTAACAGGAGTTGTAAGGTTTAAAACTACACCAGCTTTGCAGCCAACATTTTCAATTTGAGTTAATGTTCTGTGTAAGTGCACAGTTGATTCGTGATGTACGGTAATAATATCTGCACCAACTTTTGCAAATTCTTCAATGTAACGCTCAGGTTTTTCAATCATTAAATGAACGTCTAATGGTTTGGTTGCATGTTTTTTGATCGCTTGAATTACAGGCATTCCGTATGAAATATTTGGGACGAAATGACCATCCATTACATCGATATGAAACCAATCAGCATCACTGTTATTTACCATTTCTACATCGCGTTGAAGATTCCCAAAATCGGCAGCTAACATCGAAGGAGCGATTAAGCAATTACTCATGAATTTTGTTTTAAAAAGTTTGTAGTTAATTCAATTAAACCATCAGCAGGAATATATTCTGCGTTTTTGATCCATTTAAAGTACAAATATAACTTTTTCAAATCTGCAAACTTCTGAAAAACTTCAAATTCTCCACTATTATAATCATCAAAAATGCGATCATCTATTGTGGTGTCTAATAACTTAATGACGCCAGTATGTCTGGAGTCTACTTTTATTTTAGCGTAAAGGTTTTCAACACTTGATCTTTCACCTTCCAAAATTTGAAAAAAGTGTTTATTTCTTATGATCAAAATACCCGTAATATTATGCCGTTTATTATTCTTGTTTACTGAGGTAATGAGGTCGTCAATAATATTACGATCAAGGTGTTGGGCAAAATTGCTTATGTAGCAGATGGCTCTCACAATGCTTAATTAATAGGGTCTATGTTTCCTAAGATACAAAAAAAATGAACCCAGAGTAATCAGCTCTGGGTTCTTTCATCAATCAAAAAACGAACAGTTATGTGTAACTGTCTGTTACCGTAATTTAGTCGTAACTATATGATTATAATTACTATCCTAAATATGTTTTCAATATTTTACTTCGCGATGTATGTTTTAATCTACGTATCGCTTTTTCTTTTATTTGTCTTACACGTTCACGCGTTAAATCAAATGTTTCACCGATCTCTTCAAGCGTCATCGGATGTTGATTTCCAAGCCCGAAATATAAACGAATAACATCTGCTTCACGCGGTGTCAACGTTTCTAAAGCGCGTTCAATTTCAGTACGCAACGACTCATGTAAAAGATCCTTATCTGGATTTGGTGATTCTCCACTTCGTAAGACATCATACAAGTTAGAATCTTCACCTTCAACCAAAGGCGCATCCATAGATACATGACGACCAGAATTTTTCATTGACTCTTTAACATCGTTAATAGTCATATCCAATTCTTTCGCAATTTCTTCAGCACTAGGCGGACGTTCATGACTTTGCTCTAGGAACGCGAAGGTCTTATTAATTTTATTAATAGAACCAATTTTATTCAAAGGTAAACGAACAATACGAGACTGCTCTGCCAATGCTTGTAGAATCGATTGACGAATCCACCATACTGCATACGAAATGAACTTGAAACCACGAGTCTCATCAAAACGTTGTGCTGCTTTTATTAATCCAAGATTACCTTCATTGATCAAATCTGGTAAAGTTAATCCTTGATTTTGATATTGTTTTGCAACAGAAACTACGAAACGTAAATTTGCTTTAGTTAATTTCTCTAAAGCTATTTGATCACCTGCTTTAATGCGTTGAGCTAATTCAACTTCCTCATCAGCAGTGATCAAATCTACCTTTCCAATTTCCTGTAAATATTTATCTAACGAAGCAGTTTCTCTATTCGTTACCTGCTTTGTAATTTTTAGTTGTCTCATTTAAAAAATTTCCTTTAAAATTTGGGTAATGATAATACGCTATATAATTATACGTACGAAGTACTAAAAATGTTACAGTAAAGATATAATATTTTTATAAATCCTTTAATTGGCTGGCTTTAAACCATATAAGTAAAAAGTGGTTCTGAAATTAACAGGTAATAGTAGCTAAGGTAATTTCAATAATGTAATTAGTATCGTTATCTTCATCATAAATGCGAACATAAATTGACTGAGTTTCTGCTTCAATCAAATACACATCTTCAGATGGTATGGCATTTAAATTATCTGTCACATCTTCTAATGTTTCATGATACGTTATTTCATAAGAGTCGTCTAGTTCTAGAGAATCGAAAATGCAAAAAGTGTAGTCATCTAGAATGTGTTCTGATGTACCGCTATCGAGTTCAGTTTCACATACTTCGAAAATGAAGTTTTTACAGTCTGCAAAATTTGGATCGCAACGTTGGTTTAAGACAAGTTCTCGTTCGCCATTGACTAATAGAAGCGAGTTTTCATCAATATATTGAACGGTCCAATCATAATTAAAAAATTCAGTTATCTCAATGTCATCAATTAAATTGATATTGAGATGAAGTTCATTTTCGATAATTAAAGGAGACCAGGATCCACTCAATAGAATGCCGTCTATATTTAAGGTTGTAAAACCATTAGATTCTTGGAAAATTCCTCCTAAGTAGGGGTTGTCAAAATTATAACTATATCCAATTTTCCAGACACAGTTTTGAATTAACTGATTGCATTCAAAAATTAACTCTTCGTTTAAGCAAAGATCTATAGCTGCTTTTAGTTCTTCTTTATTTTCTATGACGAGTTCTTCACCTGTATCCAAAGTACTTGTGATCGGAAAACTTACACTGATCGAATAATCAACTTCTAAATTTTCAAGTATATCACTGAATTGTTCATCATCAAGAACTAAGTTGGTTGATAAGAATTCATTTGTATTGTCAAAGACAAATATTGTGAGTGGATAAATAAAATCTATACATGCAATTGTTTTGTCTGGTCGTACATCATCACTGGTAATATCTTGTAAATTTTTAAATAGGTCAGAATCAGAAGGAATGATTTCAGTTAATTCACCATTCGGGTTGTTGCCCAAGTTATCATCTTCGTCATATGCACATGATGCTAAAGTCAGAACAAATAATAGGAAGAAAAATTGAAAAATAGAAGATTTCATAATAGCTGTTTATTGATAGATACTGAATTAAGTTAAAGGTTGCGTTTGTCATCTTACATTTTCATGATCACAGAAATGATATTATAAAAAAAACCCATCACAAAGCGATGGGTTTCTATTATACTAAGCGATCTTTTAATCGTCTTTTCTATCGTTTCTAGGTTTACGATCATCGCGTCTGTTATCACGATTACGATTATCTCTTCCACGATTGTCACGTCCGCGATTATTATCGCGCTTTGGTGGTTGCCAACCTTCTGGTTTTGGTAAGATTGCTTTACGAGAAACTTTCTCTTTTCGGGTTCTCTGATCAATACCAAAGTATTTGACATCAAAAACATCTCCCATATTGACCACATCAGAAACATTTTCAGTGCGTTCCCAAGCTAATTCGCTTACGTGAAGTAGTACTTCATTTCCTGGAGCTTCTGTGTACTCAACAACAGCACCAAAATCTAACATTTTAATTACCTTAACTTCGTAAACACTGCCAACTTCAGGTTTAAACATTAAAGCATCGATTTTCGCTTCAACTGCGGCAATTCCTTCAGGACCAACACCAAGAATTTCAACAATTCCTTCTTCAGTAACTGGATCTTCATTGATCACAATCGTCGTATCAGTTTCTTTCTGTAATTCTTGAATCACTTTTCCTCCTGGACCTATTAACGCACCAATAAATTCATTTGGAATACGTCTTGTAATCATAACTGGAGCGTGATCTTTTACTTCTGCATTAGGAGCTTCAATAGTATCAGTAAGTTTACTTAAGATATGTAAACGTCCATCTCTAGCTTGCATTAATGCTTTTACCAGGATTTCATATGAAAGTCCTTTAATCTTGATATCCATTTGAGTAGCTGTAATACCATCGGCAGTACCTGTCACTTTAAAGTCCATATCACCAAGGTGATCTTCATCTCCCAAAATATCAGATAGTACGGCGTACTTATCACCATCAGAAATCAATCCCATAGCGATACCAGAAACAGGTTTTTTCAATTGAACTCCTGCATCCATTAAAGCCATCGTACCGGAACAAACGGTTGCCATTGACGATGAACCATTAGATTCTAATACTTCAGATACCACACGCACAGTGTATGGACAATCTTCAGGAACCATTCCTTTTAAAGCACGTTGTGCTAAGTTACCATGTCCTACTTCTCTACGGGATGTACCACGAATTGGTCGTGCCTCTCCCGTTGAAAAAGGAGGAAAGTTATAATGTAGATAGAAGCGTTCTTCACCTTCATAAGATGGCATATCAATCATGTTTGCATCTCTCGACGTACCTAATGTAACCGTAGCTAAAGCCTGAGTTTCTCCACGAGTAAAAATTGCCGAACCATGAGTAGATGGTAAATAATCCACTTCACACCATATTGGTCTGATATCTGTTGTTTGTCGTCCATCTAAACGTAAACCTTCATTTAAAGTTAGGTTTCTAATGGCTTCTTTTTGAGCTTTTGCTACATATTTATGAATCAGTTTTCCTAATTCGTCTTGTTCTTCTTCTGAAAATGATTCGAAAACTTCTTCTTTTAATTCACTAAACGCTTGTCCGCGTTCGTGCTTAGCAGATCCAGCTTTAGCAATGGCATAGGTCTTATCATAAACCATATCATGAATCTTCTTTGCAAGATCTTCATCTTCCACTTCCGGATCATATTCACGAGTTTCTTTCTTACCGAATGCTTCTGCTAATTTTAACTGCGCATCAACTTGGACCTTTATAGCGTCGTGTGCCGCCTTTATTGCGTCAACCATTTCCTCCTCAGATATTTCATCCATTTCACCTTCTACCATCATTACTGAATCTGCAGAAGCACCGATCATCATATCGATGTCTGATTCTTCCAGTTGTGCAAAAGAAGGGTTAATGATAAATTCGCCATTAACACGAGCAACTCTTACTTCCGAGATCGCAGTTTCGAAAGGAATGTCAGAAAGTTGGATAGCAGCCGATGCCGCAAGTCCAGCCATAGCATCTGGCATCACCTCTGGATCGTGAGACATTAATTGGATCATCACTTGTGTTTCAGCGTGATAATCTTTTGGGAATAATGGACGAAGACATCTGTCTACTAATCGCATCGTTAATACTTCACCGTCGCTTGGTCTTGCTTCTCTTTTGAAGAATCCACCAGGATAACGACCTGCAGCGGCAAATTTTTCTCTGTAGTCTACCGTAAGCGGTAAAAAGTCTACATCTGCTTGATGATAATTGGAAACAACTGTACATAATAACATACATTTCCCAGATTGCACCACAACGCTACCGTGAGCTTGTTTTGCTAATTTTCCAGTTTCGATAGAAATCTCTCTACCGTCGCCTAGGTCAATGACCTCTTTAAATGTTTTTGGAATCATAATTTTTTATTCTAGCACCAGACATTAAAAAGCATGTCAGTGCGGTGTTAAACAATGGTCGTTGTGTTGTTGTAGTGTAGTTGTTTGACATTATTAATGTCATGACCAATGAAAAACTGTAATGCGCTTCTTAGTAACGATTTTTATACTCTATCGCAGGAGTTATATAAAAAAAGAGGCACGAAGCCTCTTTGATATTATTTTCTTAATCCTAATTCTTTAACTATCGCACGATATCTCATGATATCTTTCTTAGTTAAGTAATCAAGTAATGCACGACGCTTACCTACTAATTTTACTAGTGAACGCTCAGTGTTAAAATCTTTACGATTCTTTTTTAAGTGTTCAGTTAAGTGGTTAATTCTGTAAGTGAACAAAGCAATTTGTCCTTCTGCAGAACCTGTGTCCTTTGCATCTTTGCCATGTTTTTTAAAGATGGCTTCTTTTTCTTTTTGATCTAAATACATGCTAATATTATTGTAAATGATTGTTATGTACGTTGAAAGTCTTTCTTTCAAGCGGCAAATATAACAATTTTTAGTGATTTACAACTAATTAGCCATTCGTTTTAAAATTTTTTATGACTCCAATTAAACGTTTTCAAGTTGTAAGGGTCTTAACATCATATTAACATTAAAATTAGCAATTATGAATTTATTTAATCAGGTATTCAATTTCGCCAACACAAGTCGATTGAATATTAGCGTATCAAAAATGATGTTAGCCTCGGCTATTTTTGGTTTAGCATTTACAAGTTGTAGCGATGAGGAAACTGTTGCGCCACTTGAAGAACAAACAACGGAAATTTCAGAAGTTGCATTATCTTCAGAAATAGATACGGCAGCAAATGTTATTGGTGATGTGATCATTAGTGCGTATGAAGCCCAAGAATCAGATGAACTTGGTCGTATGGCCTCCTCAGATTCGGGAATTCCGTCATGTGTCACAATTACTTTGGTAGCAGAACAAAATTACAGACAACTTACTTTAGACTTTGGTGAAGAAGGTTGTTTGGTGAATGGACATTTACTAAGAGGTCAGATTGTAATGTCTTACACAAGAAATCCGGAAGCGCAACAAGTATTATTAACGTATGATCTTATTGATTTTTATTTCAATGCTAAAAATGTCATCGGAAGCAAAACACTATTAAAAGAGTTATCGAATGAGAATGGTAATCCACAATTTACCCATACGTTAGATTTGACAGTGATTTGGCCAAATGGTGCTCAGGCAAGTCGAGAAGGATTGCGCATAAGAGAGTGGGTTGAAGGTTTTGGTAGTGGTATATTCAGTGACAATGTATTTGAAGTGACTGGAAATTGGACAACTACTTTTGTTAATGGTAATGAACATACCTATACAGTAGTTACACCTTTACGTCGTGAAGTAATTTGCTTGTACTTCGTAAGTGGTAGTGTGGATGTTCAGCGAACCAACTTTGGAGGAACTTTTGATTATGGTGAAGGTGATTGCGATAACGCTGCCACGTTTACTTTTAACAACGGAACTGAAGTTGATATTACACTTAATTAATTTTTAGTGAGTTAATCAAAAAAGCGAGCCAAATGGCTCGCTTTTTTTTATGCTCTTAACGGCTGATTTGTGATCAGATCGATATATTGGTTGATCTTATCTTTAAGATCTCTACGATGTGAGATGAAATCTAAGAATCCATGTTCTAATAAAAATTCTGAAGTTTGGAATCCTTCTGGTAGGTCTTGGCCAGTTGTATCTTTTACGACTCGCGGTCCAGCGAAACCAATTAAGGCACCTGGCTCACTAATATTTATATCACCTAACATAGCAAATGACGCTGTTGTTCCTCCAGTAGTTGGATCTGTACATAATGAAATATAAGGAATCTTCTTTTCAGCTAATTGCGCTAATCTGGCAGATGTTTTAGCCAATTGCATTAATGACAAAGCCGCTTCCATCATACGCGCACCTCCAGATTTAGAAATGATCATGAATGGAATCTTTTTCTTCAGAGAATATTCGGCAGCCCTTGCAATTTTCTCACCTACAACACTTCCCATAGATCCTCCAATAAAAGAGAAATCCATACAGGCGATAACCAAATCTTTACCTTTAGATTTACCTACGGCAGTTCTAACGGCATCTGTCAGTTTGGTCTTTTCTTGAGCAGCCTTTAAGCGATCGGGATATTTTTTTGTATCCTCAAATTTAAGTGGATCCTTAGAAGTCAAGTTGGCATCTAACTCTTTGAATTCATTGTCATCAAATAAGATCTCAAAGTATTCTCTACTTCCAATTCTAACGTGATAGCCATCTTCTGGACTTACATAAAAATTTTGTTCAAGCTCTTTTGTGTCGACAATTTTTCCAGTTGGAGATTTGTACCAAAGCCCTTTGGGCGTGTCTTTTTTCTCCTCTGTAGAGGTTTGAATCCCTTTATCTTTTCTTTTAAACCAAGACATTAAATCGTGTTTTAATTAGTAGTTAGTGATGCAAATTTATAAAGTATTTACATTATTAAGGTCTTCAAATGCCTTTTTTAATCGTTCTACGAATGCATCTTCTCCTTTTCTCAACCAAACACGAGGGTCATAATACTTTTTATTTGGGATATCATCTCCATCAGGATTGCCAATTTGAGCTTTCAGATATTCCGACTTGTCATCCATATAATTTCGAACACCACTCATAAAAGCATACTGCATGTCGGTATCAATATTCATTTTGATAACACCATAACCAATAGCTTCTCTAATTTCTTCTAGTGTAGAACCAGAACCACCATGGAATACAAAATCAATATGGTTGTGAGGTAAGTTGTATTTTTTAGTAATATATTCTTGAGAATTTTTAAGAATTTTAGGAGTCAATTTGACGTTTCCTGGCTTGTATACACCATGAACATTTCCAAAAGCGGCAGCAACGGTAAATTGATCACTCACTTTACTTAATTCTTCGTAAGCATAAGCCACTTCTTCAGGTTGCGTATATAATTTTGAATCATCAACATCGGTATTATCAACACCGTCTTCTTCTCCACCGGTAATACCAAGCTCAATTTCAAGCGTCATTCCCATCTTACTCATGCGCTCTAGGTATTGTTTGCAGATTTCTATGTTTTCTTCAATAGGTTCTTCAGAAAGATCAATCATATGCGAACTATAAAGCGACTTACCTGTCTCTTTAAAGTGTTGCTCACTGGCATCCAATAAGCCATCAATCCAAGGGAGTAATTTTTTAGCGCAATGATCCGTGTGTAAGATTACAGGAACACCATAGGCTTCTGCCATCAAGTGTACATGTTTCGCACCAGCAATGGATCCAGCAATGGCTGCTTTTTGATCTTCATTACTCAAACCTTTTCCAGCATTGAATTGTGCACCACCATTTGAAAATTGAATTATTACCGGAGCATTTAGTGACTTTGCTGTTTCTAATACCCCATTTATGGTATTAGAACCAATAACGTTAACCGCAGGTAATGCAAATCCTTTTTCTTTAGCAAGTTTAAAAATTTCTTGAACTTCTCGTCCTGTAGCAACGCCAGGTTTTATATTATGACTCATGACTTATTTAAGTTGAAAATTAAAACTCAAAAATAAGTAAAATTTGAAGAATATATTCGTTTTTTAATAGAATGAAACGAATAAAAACTAGCGCAATCGTTATCGTTTGATCAAAGAAAATATAATTGATTAGAATGGATAGTTTACTCCAATATTATAAACGGCATTGCTAAAGTTATAATCTTTAAACCATCGCGTACCTAAAGGTCGTGAAGGATCGTAAGTTCTGAAGCCAATATCACCTCTTAGAACAAAGAATCCAAAATCATATCTAAGTCCAAAACCGGAACCAACTGCCATATCCTCTAATGATTGGAATCCATCGAATGTAGCACGATCATCCTCTACATTGTCGAATACATTCCAAATGTTTCCAGCGTCTACAAAAAGGGCACCATTAAGACGACCTAGTATATTGAAACGTTGTTCGGCACTCAACGTAATCTTGAAATTGGCTTCATTGAATTCGTTAGTTGAAAATGAGCTTCCTGGACCTAAGTTATAGGCAGTCCAAGCTCGAATGTCATTTGGTCCTCCAGCAAAGAAACTCTCTGCAAATGGAATGTTGTTAGAATTTCCGTAGGGTATAGCAATTCCAAAATAACTTCTTACAGCTAAAACATTTTTACGACCTAAATCCCAATGTTTAACATAATCTACTTCTGTTTTTACATATTGCGAAAATGGGACGCCAAAAACCTCATAGCGGCCGTCATCATTTCGCGGTAAATTGAAGGCTCTAGAAATATTTGATAACAAATTACCAGCGACCTCTAGTCGAAGCCGGATAATGGAAAAGTCATTGTCAAATAAACTTTCTCTTCGATTCTTTACATAATTGAAGCTAGAAGAAAAGATCAAGTTATTTTCAGTTAGTCGATCTTTACGCTGACTAATGTTATTCACATCAATATAATCATCATCTTGTGGTGTTAAAACAGTGTCGCCAGAAAGCACGTCATTTATAAATGTATCGGCACCAGTAGGAATGGAGAGGTTGGTGTCATCAGCTATGTAATCGATGTTTTGTGCAATTTGATTTAAACGATCAAAGGAATTTTGATAAACCCCAAAATAGTTATCTGTATTGAGATTTTTTACGAACTGGACGTTAAACAAATCTAGATTATTAGTGACTTTTGTTGACGGGAACCAATTATAATTCACAGAACCTGTAAATGCTTGTTTGTCTAATCCGATATTACGCTGACTGGTCCAGTTTAAACTCACTCTCGTACTGGGAGACATGTATTTAGGAATAATACGATCTGTATTGAATGGTAAGAAGAACCTTGGAATACTTAATCGTAGATTACCACCAAGCTCATTGATGTCAAAAAACTGATCTTTACTATCAGAAGCGTCACGTGACGAACCTATAGCCGCTAATCCAGAAATTTCAAGCGTTTCGGCGCCTCTAAAAATATTCCTTATAACTAGACCTGCACTTGCTGCAAATCCAACAGTTTGAATATTACTTTGAGATATTTCGAAACTTCCGGTAAGTTCAAATTTCTTCCGTGGGACTAAAAATACATTGGCTGTGAGTGTCGTGTCTGCTTCGTTTTCAACATATTCTATCCGTGGATATCGAAAGGCTCTCAACTCACTTAAATATCTATAGGTACGTGTTCTGTCGATATCACGAAATAAATCACCTTTGTGTATAAAGACCGCATCTGTAATCGCCTTTGGTCTATACTTAAGTTCATCAAAACTGTACAGGTTATAATCTTGATACGCTATTGAATCTGATATCCTAGCATTCCTGTTTTCGTTTTTGAAATCTGTAAAGATGTTCACTTCTTTGATTCTATAGATCTTAAATGGCTCTCTGGTAATAGAATCTTCTTCTCTTACGGCGCGATCTGCAATGTATAATTCGGTATTAATTTTCTTATTTGTATTGATGGTATCTAAATCAAAAGTGATATAATCTTGACCAAAATGATAAAATCCAAGGTTACGCAAGCGTTCGGTTAACCTATCGCGTTCGGCCGAAAAATTTGCTTCATCGTATTGTTCTCCGCTAACGACTAATGACTTGCTTTTTAATTGATTCTGATAAATAGAATCCATTACAGGCGTCTTTATAAAAGTAGAAATGCTATCTAATATATAAGGATCGCCTGTTTTTACATTGTACGTAACTCGTGCACGCTTTGTGCTATCCTTTTGGGCATCGAAAGATGTTTCAACATCAAACCATCCTTTACTGAAATAGTATTTTTTTAAGGCTGTTGCAGTTCGCTCTGCTCTTGATTCATCAAAAATAGCAGGTGCTTCTCCTGTTTTTATAAGCCATTCATTAAAGTTCTTCTTAGATCTTACCCAAGCATTATATTGCTTAACAGATAGGAGTTTTTTTGCGCCTGTATTTGGGTCATCAGGATTGTAGTAGCGTGCTGTTAAAATAGAATCTATATTCGGTCTGGCTAAATTATAGATATGCAGTCTCAATGGAATTCCTAGTAGTTTTCCATTCGGTTTTTGTAACACAAGGTCATTGATGATTTCAGTACTATTTTTTTTGTCGTTAACCAGAACCGTATTAGAGATTAAGAGATGCTCGTCTTCTTTAACTCGCTTCATAACGTCACATGACATGATATTCAATGTCAATAGCAATAACAGAATTTTAAAAAAGCGAAATTTCAAGAATGAACAGATTTACGTTAAGGTTCTAACCAAATTTACAGTTTTATTGTCTTCATATATAACAAAGAATGCGCCAAAATAGTTTACTTTGTATTTCTTAAGTGACCTTAACAAAAGTAAATAGATTTTAATGTTAACAAAGAACCACATAAAATTAATTACGAGTTTAAAACAAAAAAAGTTTAGATCGCAGCATAATTTATTTGTGGTAGAAGGAATTAAAGGTATTCAAGAGTTTCTAAATTCCTCGTTTGAATTGCATCAATTATTTGCTGTAGATGATATTTTTGGAGTCGATTTTATTCAGATTTCTGAAAAGGAATTACATCGAATCAG
Organism: Psychroserpens sp.; assembly: GCA_017643165.1. Lineage (GTDB taxonomy): Bacteria > Bacteroidota > Bacteroidia > Flavobacteriales > Flavobacteriaceae > Psychroserpens. The sequence continues at coordinate 753,860 of JAEPNY010000001.1, forward strand.
TAATCTCAAGTCACCGAACAAAGCAATTGCTTTGTTCAATATTCCATCGAATTCTCATATTGTAACAAAAGGGCTTAGTGTTGCGCTTGATGATGTTCGCGATCCAGGTAATTTAGGAACCATTATAAGATTATGTGATTGGTTTGGAATTCAAAACCTTATCTGTAGCAATGAAACAGTAGACTGTTATAATCCTAAAGTAGTTCAAGCGACTATGGGTTCACTAACTAGAGTCGCAGTCAATTATGTTGATCTCAACGTATTTATTGATGATTATGACAAAGCTGTATTTGGGACGTTTATGGATGGCGACAACATTTACGAACAATCCTTACCTTCTGAAGGCTTAATTATTTTAGGGAATGAAGCTAATGGTATTTCCGCCAATATTGAGACCTTAGTCACACAACGTATCACAATTCCTAGATTCGGTGATCTCAAGGCTACTGAAAGCTTAAATGTTGCAACAGCAACTGGGATAGTCTTAAGCGAATTTAAGCGAAGTTTTACTGAAATGTAAAATTGATGAAAATGCCACGTGTTTTCATTGTAGTTACATTACTTGTCCAAGGGCTATTTGGATCTACATCTCGAACTAACTCATCATTCATGGCAAAAACACCTCGAATAGATGGTGAGAATTTGAACCATTGATTGTAAAAATCAATTCCGAAACCAATTTCATAGAATAAAGCATTCTTCGTAACTCTAAATTGACCCGCTGAATTGTCATCCGGATTTTCTTCGTTACTTGAAAGGTTTAAGGCTGCAGAAATTCCACCAATGATAAACGGTTTAAAGTTATTCAATCGTTTTGTAGAAACTTTTAATAATAATGGGAAATGGACGTAAGTTGATTTGACTTCACGCATTAAATCTGCATTAGAAAACTCTAGTCCGTTAAAATAACTCGGATCATATTGTAGGTTGCGCTGAGTAATAAATAAACCTGGTTCAAAACGTAAATCGAGATAATCATTGATTCGAAGATTTGAAACTAAACCTACACTAAATCCTAAATTCGTTTCTACGAGAATATCTGGAGCGTCTTGTTCATAATTGAACTGATAGTCGTAGTTGTTTAATCCAAGATAGAAACCCCAGCTTATACGTTGCTTATCAAAATTCTCGTTATTTTTTATTTTCTCCTTACTAAACAATTGTGCCGAAGCACTTTGAGAGGCAATTAGTAAGATTAAAACTATAAGTATTCTTCTCATAAATTCACGATATACGTGTTGATTCTTATGATTTAGATGCTGTATAAATCGTAGCAACACCTAAAGTTTGAGGTTTATCATGCACGTTAATAAACCCAATTTTACGCAAAATATTGTTTAAAACCTCACCATATGGAAAAACTGATGCAGATTCGCTTAAATATGTATAAGCAGATCGGTCTTTAGAAAATAGTCTTCCAATGTTTGGTAAAATATATTTAGAGTAGAATTTATAGCCTTGTTTAAAAGGTGTTTTTGTAGGAACTGACGTTTCTAGTATGACAAATATACCACCAGGTTTTAAAACTCTTAATATTTCTTTTAACCCTGTTTCAAGATTTTCAAAATTTCGAACACCAAAGGCAACTGTAATGGCATCAAAGCTATTATCTTCAAACGGAAGATTTTCAGAGTCGCCAATCACCATTGCTATTAAGTTATCTAAAGATTTGTGTGCGATCTTTTGTCGTCCTACTTCTAACATGCCATCGCTTATGTCCAATCCGATGATTTCTTTGGCTTTGGTTTTTGCTAAGCTAATTGCAAGATCGCCAGTTCCAGTCGCGATGTCTAAAATGCGTTCAGGATTTGTTTTGGCAACGATATCTACGACTTTGTTTCGCCATTTCACATCAATTCCAAAAGAAATAACACGATTTAATCCATCATACTCTTTTGAAATATTATCAAACATTTGTGTGACTTGTTGCTTTTTATTCAAATCACTATCCTTATAAGGCGTTATTTTTGAGGACATTCTTTTTTTTTGCAAATATACTTAAAACTTAAAGCTTACCGTAATTTAAGGCTTAGTTTTAGAAATCGTAAAAAACCTTAATATTGTAGTATATTTGTATGTTTTTTTGAATATAAACAATGAAAATAATTATTGCAGGTGCAGGAGAGGTAGGATTTCATTTGGCAAAACTTTTGTCATATGAATCTCAGGAGATTACATTAATAGATACGGATAAAAATAGCTTGGCATACGCCAGTGATCACTTAGATATTAGAGTCATAAAAGGAGATGTTACCTCCATCTCAATTCTCAAGGATGCACGTATCAACACGGCCGAGTTATTTATTGCGGTAACCTCTTCCGAAACCACTAATATTACGGCTTGCGTACTAGCAAAACAACTAGGAGCTAAACAAACTATTGCTCGAATTTCGAATTCTGAATTTTTAGATCAAAAGGAAGAAGTTGGGTTTACGAAGTTCGGAATTGACGAACTAATTTCACCTGAAACCCTCGCTGCTTCAGAAATAGGATTATTACTAAATCAATATGGTTTTAATGATACTTATGAGTTTGAAGAAGGCGCACTAACCATGTTGAGTTTGCGACTTTCAAGAACTGCCAGTATTGTTGGAAAAACCGTTAAAGAAGCGGCGCAGGCTTTTCCCGAGTTACATTTTGTGCCAATAGCGATACAGCGTTATGCAACCCAATATACGATCATCCCAAGAGGCGACAGCATTTTCAAAGAAGGTGATAAAGTTGTGTTTATGACCTCTAAAGGAGGTGACGAAGAGTTATTCGAGTTATCTGGTAAGGTCAAAACTGCTTTAAAAAACATTATGATCTTAGGTGGTAGTAAGATTGGTTATAAAACTGCTCGAGAACTATGTCAGAGTAAGTTTAAAGTTAAATTGATCGAGAATAATAAAGAGAAAGCCTTTGAATGTGCTGATGATCTTCCAAACGCACTGGTGATAAATGGTGATGGAAGAAATGTTGAATTATTGGAAGAAGAAAACATTTCAGACATGGATGCCTTTATCTCGGTTACAGGAAACTCGGAGACGAATATCATGTCCTGCCTAGTTGCTAAGTCCAAAGGTGTTAAAAAAACGATTGCTTTAGTAGAAAACATGGATTATTATCAGCTTTCGCAATCGATTGGAATAGACACGTTAATCAATAAAAAATTACTTGCTGCGAATAATATTTTCCGTTACATCAGAAGAGGTGAAGTATTAGCAATGACCAAATTGAGTAATATGAATGCTGAATTACTTGAGTTTGAAGTGACTTCAAAATCAAAAATTACGCATAAAAAGATAAAAGATCTTGACTTTCCTAAATCGGCAATTATTGCCGGTGTTATACGAGATGAAGTTGGATTAATACCACTAGGAGATTTTCAAATAGAAGTTGGTGATAAAGTCGTTGTTTGTAGTTTACCAAGATCCATTAATCAGGTAGAGCGTTTCTTCTTCTAACAAAAACGTATGAAGTTAAACTATAAGATCATATTTTATTTTTTTGGACTATTATGTCTCTTCAATGGCGGATTCATGTTGCTGTCAACGCTTATTAGTTTAATTTATAAGGATGGTGTAACTATTCAAATTTTGGGATCTGGATTAATTGTCCTCCTTATAGGTCTCATTGCTATGAGTGTCACTAAAGATCACAAAAAAGAGTTAGACAAAAGAGAAGGCTATGTGGTTGTGACTTTTGGTTGGATTGTGATGGCATTGACTGGAACCTTGCCTTATGTTATTACAGGTGCTATTCCTAGTTTTACCAATGCCTTTTTTGAAACCATGTCTGGATATACGACAACGGGTGCAAGTATTCTAAATGATATAGAATCGTTGCCAGAAGGAATTTTGTTTTGGCGTAGTATGACGCATTGGATTGGAGGAATGGGAATCATTGTATTGGCTATTGCAATACTGCCACTGCTTGGAATTGGAGGAATGCAGCTTTTCGCAGCTGAAGCTCCAGGGCCTAATGCCGATAAGTTACATCCTAGAATTACCGACACTGCCAAACGACTTTGGTTGATATACTTTGGTTATACAGCGGCCGAAACCATTTTGTTGAAGGTTGCAGGTATGTCATTTTTTGATGCGATCAATCACTCATTATGTACATTATCAACAGGCGGTTTTTCAACGAAAAACGCAAGTATAGCTTATTGGAATGGTCAACCAGTTATTCAGTATATCATTATTGTATTTATGTTTTTGGCTGGAACCAATTTTATTCTCAGTTATTTTGCATTTAAAGGTCGCATTCAGAAAGCAATACGTGATGAGGAATTTAGACTATATGTTAAGTTTATAGTGTTGTTCACGGCAATTGCTGCATTGATCATATACTTTAACGCAGATTTTTCAGACTCTTCAGTAGATCATCCAATGGTGTATGGAAAGGGTGAGGCGTCCTTTAGACATGGTTTATTCCAAGTAATTGCAATCGTAACTACTACGGGTTTTGTTACCGCAGATTTTACGATGTGGACACCTTTTTTGGTTGTATTTTTCTTCGGAATCATGTTCTTAGGAGGTTCTGCTGGTAGTACCTCTGGAGGTGTAAAAGTCGTACGACATATGATCATGATTAAAAATGGTTTTTTAGAATTTAGAAGAGCACTACATCCGAATGCAATTTTACCAGTTAGATATAATCAAAAAGCGGTGTCTGGTGAGATTGTATTTAATATTCTTGGTTTTTTTATTCTTTATATGCTTTCCTTCATCGTTGGTGCTTTGGTCTTTTCTATGTTCCAAATAGATTTTGAATCTGCCATAGGTCTATCTGCATCAAGTTTGGGGAATGTAGGTCCAGCATTAGGTGAATTTGGACCTGTAAATAATTATTCGGCGCTACCACCTTTAGGAAAATGGTGGTCAGCTTTTTTAATGTTACTTGGACGATTAGAATTGTTCACAGTACTTATATTATTAACGCCATTTTTCTGGCGAAATCGATAATAATAAATCATATTTTCAAAATATTTTTTATCTGCTGGAGTATCAATATTTATAGGTAATTCCGATTGTTTAAACTGATTTTTAATGGTTTATGAATTGATATTATTGTAACATTTTTTACAGTTATCCGTCATATGTATGTAATCAATTAAATAATCAATCATGGAATTAGTTATCACATCTCAAGAATTAGAACCATTACCCGCTAGGGTTGATACTACAGAATTTGTACGACCTGAAGGTCTATTGAATTCAAACTACAAATCTGTTGTGAAATGCAATTTAAGCAACACAAAATCAAACTCTATTTTTGGTATTAAGCAACGAGTTAAAAGCAGACAATATCAATTTACTTCAAGTATTGCAACCTTATTAAAACTGTCTGTTTTCGTAGCAGCATTAGTATTTATCATTTAAACTAATGCATCAGACCTCTTAACTGGTACGATTGAGCAGTTTCTCAAAACTATCTTTTAGAATTTTATTTCGCTAGAATCCATGTTATAATAACATCGGAACCGAATGAAATTTGCCGACTGTTTAACAGTTCTGGATGAATTCCAGAGTAAATCAAGATATTATGGGAATTGCTTCGATGAATGCGACTATTAATAATAATCGCAAACTATTAAAAGATGGAAAACGCAAACCATTTACTAAGTCATTAGGAGGTTATAATAAGAATACAAATTATAAACCATACGCAATGCCTGAGGTGAGACCTCATGTGTTAAGACGTATTAGAATAATGACGCGAAGAGCAAATCGAAGATTGTTGATTAGGCAACTCTTAATTGGTGGGTCGGTTGCCATTGTAATGATCTATTGGTTTTTTTTCTAGATTAAAAAACCCTGTCAATACACACATTGACAGGGTTATATTTTTTTAGTTGACTTCGAATTAGCTTACGGCTGCTTTAATTCGTTTTATAGCTTCAATAATTTGTGCTTCCGACGCTGCATAGGAGATGCGAATACAATCAGGATTACCAAATGCAATTCCAGTTACTGTTGCTACATTAGCATGTTCTAACAAATACATCGAAAAATCTGTGGCATTCTCAATGCGTTGACCATTTAACGTTTTTCCGAAGAAATGTGATACGTCTGGGAAGACGTAAAACGCACCGCCAGGTGTATTCGTTTTAAAGCCATCAATGTCCTTTAATAATTTAAGTATGAGCTCTCGTCGTGTTTTAAATTCGTCAATCATATATTGAACGCGACTTGCAGGTTCCGTTAACGCAGTAATTACTGCGCGCTGCGCAATACAATTCGCACCACTTGTCATTTGGCCTTGCATTTTATTACAAGCTCTTGCAATTTCTGTTGGTGCTCCAATATAGCCAATTCGCCATCCTGTCATTGCGAATGCTTTGGAAACACCATTTACTGTAATCGTTCTATCATACATATCATCAAATTGAGCCATACTTTGATGACCGCCAATAAAATTAATATGTTCATAGATTTCATCAGAAACCACGATAATATTCGGATAGTTTTGTAGCACATCTGCCAACCCTCTCAATTCCTCTTTCGTATAGACCGAACCGCTAGGATTACAAGGAGAGCTATACCAGATCATCTTGGTTTTTGGAGTAATTGCGGCTTCTAACTGCTGTGGTGTAAGTTTAAAGTCATTGTCAATAGACGTTTTTACTTCTACAGGAACGCCCTCATTTAATTTGACAATATCGCTATAACTCACCCAGTATGGACATGGTAAAATAACTTCATCGCCTTTATTTAACAAAACAGCTGCCACATTAGCCAAAGATTGTTTAGCACCTGTTGAAACAACAATTTGTGAACGATCGTAACTTAAGTGGTTGTCACGTTTGAACTTGGTAATAATGGCATCCTTCAATTCTACATAACCATCTACCGGTGTATAAGAGTTGTAGTCGTCATTTATTGCTTGAATAGCAGCGTCTTTAATATAATCTGGAGTATTAAAGTCTGGTTCACCTAAACTTAAACCAATAATATCTTTACCCTCTGCTCTTAATTCTCTTGCTTTGGCTGCCATTGCAAGCGTAGCAGAGGTAGCCATATTTTGTACACGTTCTGAAAGTTGTGCCATTTAGTATGATTGGATTTTAACTCATAGCAGGTTTCATCCCCATTTCTTTTAAAAATCTGAAATGAGCAATTATCGCTTTTCTGGTTGTTTCGTATTCTTTATAAGGTAAATTAAATTCTTTAGCCGTTTCTCTCACAATTTTCGCAATCTTACCATAATGAACATGACTGATATGAGGGAATATATGATGCTCCACCTGATGATTTAAACCACCTGTGTACCAATTTATGAATCTGTTTTTTGCACCGAAATTGACGGTCGTTTTTAATTGATGGATGGCCCAAGTATTTTTCATTGTTCCATTCTCTTCTGGAAGCGGCATTTCAGCTTCATCCATGACGTGTGCGAGTTGAAAGACAACACTTAAGATTAAACCAGCTACATAATGCATAATAAAGAAACCAAGTAAAATTTTCCACCATGCGATATCCAATACCAACATTGGAATAACGATCCAAATAGAAACGTATATCAATTTAGAAATAACCAACTTACTCCAGTTTACAACTGGATTTGGTAATTTTCCATACGATAATTTACGCTTCATGTAGCGATACATTTGTTGGAAATCTGTGGTTATAGCCCAATTGATTGTGAGTAATCCGTATAATAAGATTGAATAATAGTGTTGGAATTTATGATATTTACGCCATTCAGCATGCTTCGAAAATCGTAGGATGCGTCCAGCTTCTAAATCTTCATCATGGCCGTGAATATTCGTATACGTATGGTGAAGTACATTGTGCTGCACTTTCCAGTTATATACGTTTCCAGCTAAAATATAAATACTGCTTCCCATTAAACGATTGATCCATTCTTTGTTAGAAAAAGATCCATGATTACCGTCATGCATCACGTTCATCCCAACGCCTGCCATACCAATTCCCATGATCACGGTAAGGAGTAATTGTGCCCAACCAGGAATATCAAGCGTCAACAACAAAAAATAAGGTGTAAGGAACATGGAAAACATGATAATGGTTTTGAGCCAAAGCTTCCAATTGCCAGTACGCTTTATGTTGTTTTCTTTGAAGTAATTGTTTACGCGTTTGTTTAATGTTCTGAAAAATTTTGCAGAGTCCGTTCTTGAAAAAGAGAGAGTGTTGTTTGCCATTAATTTTGGGATTTATCAATACAACGAAAATATTATAATCTTCATATCGCCAAGCAAAGATAAATAATTATTACTGCTGATATGACAACAAAATGCTAAAAATAACCTTTAAAAATTATCTACTTTTGTCAAAAATCAAAAATATGGAAGTCATATTGCGTTATTTTCCAGAGCTCACTCATGAACAAATGCAGCAATTTAAGCAGCTAGAGGAACTTTACCGTGAATGGAATGCTAAAATTAATGTCGTATCTAGAAAAGATATTGATGAACTATATATTCGTCATGTCTTACATTCATTGGGAATAGCTAAGGTAATGCGATTTCAACCAGGCGCACGCGTTTTAGATGTAGGAACTGGAGGAGGATTTCCTGGAATTCCATTGGCGATTCTGCATCCAGAAACGCATTTTTATTTGGTAGATAGTATAGCAAAGAAATTAAAAGTTGTACAAGGTGTCGCAGATGCCATCGGTTTACAAAACATTAAAGTTTCACATAGTAGAGTAGAAGCGATTGACGAACGGTTTGATTTTATCGTAAGCAGAGCTGTAACAACCATGCCGAAATTTGTAAAATGGATCAAAGGAAAGATTGAAAAAGATCAAAATCACGATTTAAAAAATGGGATTCTTTATCTCAAAGGTGGTGATCTGACCGAAGAACTTAAAGTCTATCAAACAGCTCAAATCTACGAACTGAGTGATTTTTTCATCGAAGATTTTTTTGAAACCAAAAAGGTAGTGCATTTGCCTCTAAAATATAAAGGATAAAAAAAGCACCACCTCTTGATGGTGCTTCGAATACGTCTTTTTTCTGTTTTAAAATGATGTAGAAACACTTAGTGAAAAACCAGTGTTTTCTGGTACGAATCTGCAGATTCCACCAATACAAACTAAACCGCCACGCTGTCTACCGTAACTGGCCATAATTCGAGTGGCACCTTTTGTAAAACTTCCGCCAAATGTGTAATAGTGTACTTGTCGGTTTTCATCAGGATTGCCATAGTTCCAAATATCTGTAGCGAATAAACTTATATTACTATTGAAATTATATTCTAATGTTCCACCTGCCCAATCTCCCGCGCGTTCAGGTAATTCGTCATTAGAAAATAAATGCGATAATTCAGCGCGTATGGATTTTCCACCGTCAAACTTTCGAGTAACCTCTCCTACAATTGCTGTTGCATTAACTTCTCCATTACGATCTTCGATAAATCGGGCATTATAGAATGTTTGGACTACGGAGAAAATTGAAGACCATTTTGGTGTCCATTTTTTTCTTACGTCCAAACTGAATTCTTCAAAATACTTTTCACCAAAGCCGAAGAAATCAGTATCCTCATAGGTGCGTTCTGTAATGTTAAAATCACCTTTTAATCCCGACCAGGATGCGAAGTTAAATGCTAGCTTTGTGCCGTATTTACCGCCCAGTTTGGTTCCTTTTTTAATGTTGTAAAATATGTCGATCTGCCCTCCAATTTCTCCAGATTCGAATAGAGGATTAAATGTGAGTCTTGGTTGTGCCTGATATACATAAATGTTTGTTAAGCCATAATCATGCTGCTTTGTAAGCCCAGGAATGAAGTTGATAAAGTTTTGATTAAAAACATTAGCCGATTCGTCTCTTTCGGAAAAATTAGCCATATTTTCCATTCTTCTGAAAGTTGCATCTATTCCTAAACCTGATTTGGCGAATCCAAAATTAAAAAGTACCGCTCCACCATCGAAATATCGATCTTCGATAATATTCCCAAGTTCAGAGTATACGTCTTCGCCCTTAATCACATATTCAAGGGACGAGTAAATACTTCCTTCCGTGAGATCTAATCGCATCGAGTATACATTTGTCAATGATTCAAAATTTGGATTGTCAATATCGAGATCTTCATCACGACCTACATAACTAAATCCAAGATCTAAACCGGTTGATTCAAACTTAAATAATGAAGAAAGTCCTACTTCAGCGTTGAATCCAAATATAGTACCATCTGAAACTTCAAAACCATCACGCATACGACCCACAAGTGCAGAGAATTCTAAGTCTTTGGTGGGACGATACTTTACATTAGCACCTCTTATGGCATTGTTCACACCAATTTGACGATCTTCCCAAGTTCTTAATGCCAAACCACTACCGTATTGTTCATAAATGTGTCCAAGTGTAACTTCCAATTTTGAACTACGATAGCCTAAAGCAAAGGTTCCTACATCAGTTCCTTGATACTTTGGGTAGAAATTTAAAATTGCATTGGGTTCGTATGATTCAACTTGAACATGAGCAAACCAATTTTTGTAATCATAGTTTAATCGAAGATAATTATTTGATCTAAAAGGATCTTCTTCTTCGAAATCACCAGTTTTTGGGTCATCAATGTAATATTGAGCCAAGGATTCAAATCCTCCACTTAATTTTCCGAGATCTTGAGATTGTGAAATAAAAGGGATTGTTAGCAACAAGGCTAATAAGCTGTAGCGATTCATTTAGTTAGGTTGTTAGTTGGTGGATTTATTTTGAGAACTCTTTAATCTTTTCGTAAAGCTCATCTTCACTTCCGGGTGTATATCCCGAATGTCTGAATAGAATTTTATTGTTTTTGACCAGTAATGTCACTGGAATTGTTGGTGCATTTAACTGACGTTTTAAATCGCTGTTGGTATCTAATAAGATGTCGAATTCCCAACCTTTTCCGCTTACAAGAGGACGAACACGTTTTACGGTTCTCGCATCGTCTACCGATATAGCATATAATTTAACATTCGTTTCATCTACCCAATCATCATAAACTTCACTAATGGCATCTAATTCATTTTTGCAAGGCACACACCAAGTAGCCCATAAAGACACAACAACGAGTTGATCATTTTCTGAAATACTTGAAAGTTCAATATTGTCGCCATCTAAAGTTTCGACTTGCATTTTTGGCAATACGTCTTGAGCGATTAATATACTCGTCATAAATAATGTTAAGCTAAGGGAATAAAGAGTTTTCATGTAAATTGAATTAGGTTGTTTTGCGCAAAGTTAATTTTTTTTGAAAAATACAAACCATTGTGGTAAAATATTTACAAATTACATGCCAATTCGTTAAGAATTAATGAAATATATTTTTATATTCGCATTTCTTAAAATTTTTAACATATTAACAGATACGAACTATGAAATTCAAAAGCCTAACTAAGATTTTTCTATTTGTCATGGTCTCTGCTTTATTTTCTTGTAGCTCTTCAGAGGACAATGGAAATGGTGGAGGAACGCCAGATGGACCTACTTCAATATCAGTAAGTGCAAGTGCATTATTTGTCGATTTTGGTACAGATGTAGACTTTACAGTTACTACTAATGAAGGAACGAATGTAACATCAACATCAACAATTATGGTTGATGGAACAGCGATCACTGGTAACTCTTACAATGCTCCTTCAACTGGAGAATATACTGTAACTGCAACTTTTGAGGACTTAACGAGTTCATCAATAACTGTAAACGTATTACCGATTATAGTTGACATCGATGTGCAAACCGCACAAACGTCGTATAATCTTGGTGAGCGTATAGATTTCAGAGTAATGGCGGTAGATAATGATGGTAATGAAATTGATGTAACTAATGCATCGGAAGTTGTGATTTCTGGAAGTGAATCGTATAACACTGGAAACATCGTAATTCCAGGTGTAATTGGAGATGTTGAAGCGTATGCAACATTTGATACATTTACATCTGACCCAAAGACAGTTAATGTTGCTGACAATGGTAACACGCCTGGTTCATTCACGAAGAAAGCCTTAATTGAAGATTTTACTGGTACTTGGTGCGGATGGTGCCCTAGAGTATCTCAAGGTATAGAATTATGCCTAGATGCATCAGATAATGTAGTGCCAATTGGTGTGCATATTGGAGACTTTATGGAGAACTCATACGGTAACCAAATTGCGAATAGTTTCGGAGTAAATAGTTTTCCAACAGCATATATCAATAGATCAGCTGAATGGGCATATCCAGAAAATTCAAATGTAAATCAAGTAACTAGTCAAGCGACAGGAACTACGCAAAATGGTATTGCAATTAATTCTGCAATAAAAGGTAGAGATCTTTCATTTATAGTAAGTGCTGGCTTCGGACAAAATGTTAATGGTGCGAGAGTAGTGGTTTTCTTATTAGAAAACGGAATATCAGCTAACCAAGCAAATTACACTAATTTTTATGGTGGTGCAGATCCAATTCCTAATTTCATTCATGATCATGTATTACGTTATTCATTTACAAGCGTAATGGGTGATGCTGTTCCTGCTGGACAAGCATCTGCTGGTAACTCGTACAGATTAAAATACGATTATGAATTACCAACAAACGTAATTGGAGATCCTACACAGGTAGAGATCGTTGCAATGATTCTTGATTCTAACGGAGATCTAATCAATGTTAACGTTACAAAAGCGGGTGAATGGACTGATTTTAATTAATCGTCTTATCATATATAAAAAAAGGCTGGATGTGAATCCAGCCTTTTTTTATGCTCTGTACCGTTTGAGCTACCTCACTATTATTTTAGTTCGATACGTATAATTATCCTTAGTTTCGATATTTAAAATGTATAATCCCGTTTCTAGATTCAGAGGTATATCCGTTATTCTATCTAAAGTAAGTTCTGATGACAAAACACTCTTACCAGTGATATCGAACATATTGATTGTAACTTCATTTAAAACTTCCGAACTTAATATCGTCAATACGTCTTGTATTGGATTACTTTGAATCTTAATTGAAACTAAGTCTTCGAATGCTTCATTAGATAATGTCTCTGGCATAATTTCACTTAATGCGAACATCACATTAGCATCTGTAAGAAGTACATGGTCTTCATTCGTATCTGGCATATACCAATTAACGAAAGGTGTTGAGTTAACCGTGTCTCCCGCACTATCACCTGGAGGAGATCCTGATCCTATTTGAATATCGTGGAACCAGTTGATACCATTACCATCGTCATCTAATGCCATGGCACTTACTGACGGAATGAAATCAAAAAATTGATTGTCTAAATTTAATACGAATTCAGCTATTAAAGGATCACCACCTTCATCAAAATCGCCTAAATCAAACAAGCCTCCTGGAGCACTATCTACTCCACTAGTTACTGAAGGTTGTTGTGCGTCTGCACTATATGAAAATGCAGTTACCCAAAAGCCAAAGAAAACTTGGCCCTCAAAACTAACCACTGTATTTGTCGCATTGGCAGCTGGTGTAAAATTTGCACTAATAATTGCTTGGGTTGGGAAGCCAGCTTGTATTCCGGTGTCAAATGTATGGTTGATAATACTTGCGCCTGTAGAACCAGTTGTCGCTCCAATACCACTACCATTTATAACTGAAACATTTCTCGTGTTTTGAGGGAATCCCATGGCATCCAATTCTCCCTGTAAGGCATCTCTAAAGTTTGGTGCGCCATCAGGCTGCAATTTAGTAGGATCTTGTAAAAATGTAGAACCAGCATCCAAATGAGAAGAGTAGTGATCAACTAACATCTGTCTAGCGGCTGCACTATTTAAGAGGCCGTTTACCACTGGCTCTATAGCTGTAATTCCAGGATCACCATTAAGCATATAATTGAATAAATACTGAATTCCAATTGGAACATTTGCGCCTTTGTGAGGTGAGTCAAAACTTAAGTAGAGTCGTGTATCATGATCTAATGCATTTTGTTCCATATAGCGTAATGCATATCTCGATATTAATCCACCCATACTTGGACCTATTATAACGTTTTGTTCATTACCAGTTTTCATTCCATTAATGGTTTGAATCAATTCTGTAAGTATAAACGCATTTCTTTGAATAAAGTCGGCACCTCCATCTATTACCGTTGTGCCATCAGAAGAACTTGTGTAGGTTGGAAAATTTAAAACGACTAAGTCAAAGCCTTCATCTCGAACTAAGTCGGCTAAATTCTCGACTGGATTACCAAAATCAAGTAAGCTATACATTAATGGAATATTTCGTCCATCACCAGGATCAAAACCATCTACAAAAATGATAGGTTTATCTAGAACGCCATCTACATTATCAAAGAAGATTTTATACTCTCCAGTTCCAATATGTGCCATTCCTTCTCCAAATCCTTGATATGGAATAGTTGCATTGATTGCCGTTATTGGGCCTTCATCTCCAGGAGCTCTTAAATTAATGTCATCATTTGAGAAGCCAATATTGATGTAAGCACTATTATGTTTTATACTTCCATCGTGAAATACAATCTGAAAATCAATTTTCTTTTCGCCTTCAGAAGCGAATTGAACTTCAATTTCTTGATCTACTTCAAGTGTTTGATATCCTAATCCATTATTGAAATTAGCCTTAATAGACATGATCTCTTGATCTGTTGAATTGGTTATGAGATTAGAATTGAGTTTGAAAGTTGCATTTAATCCACGCCATTTTGTTGTTAATGGCGAGACGATACTTCGTTCCACTATTTTAAATACAGATTCATTTGTAGGTGTCAATTGAATAATATCATTATTACTATTTGCACCTAAAATGCCATCTTCGAATACATTAGGTTTTAAAATATCAAATTGTGTATGTAGAACACCAATTGGGATGTAATGCTCTTTAAATCCCTCAGTTTTAGCATTCAATTGCCTATCGAGATTTCCAAAATGATTTTCATAGTCTGCCTTAGCCAATTCAGAATACGCCTGAATAAAATAGGTGGCATTTACCTTTTCTGGTGCATTATTCAAGTTTGCCACTTTATAGACGCGATCATACAATATAGAGGTGTTCATTGAACTTTTATCTAATTGCGAGAACTTGTCTTGAGCAAATAATGAAAAGGGGATTAATAAAGTTAGAAAGTATTTTTTTGACATGAGTAAAGATTTTAATTGATTAAATAGCTCTTTAAAGATACGAAAGATTTGAATTTAGATGGCGAATTTCTTAAAATTTGAACGAAAAAAAACCCTTAAATGTAATCTTTAAGGGTTTATTAGTCAAGTGTTTAAGTGTTATCCAAGAAACGGATAACGATAATCTGTAGGTGTCACAAATGTTTCTTTAATCATTCGTGGAGATACCCAACGTAATAAGTTTAAGGCACTTCCAGCCTTATCATTTGTACCTGAAGCTCTTGCACCTCCAAATGGCTGTTGACCAACAACAGCTCCTGTTGGCTTATCATTGATATAGAAATTTCCAGCACTATTTTCCAGCGCTTTAGTCGCTTCATTAATCGCGTAACGATCAGAAGCAATTACAGCACCAGTTAAGGCATATTCACTCGTTTCATCCACAAGTTTTAAAGTTTCAGAATAGTCATTTTCGTCATAAACATAAATCGTAATTACAGGTCCGAATAATTCTGTACACATCGTTGTATATTTCGGATTTTTAGTCACGATAACCGTTGGCTCAATAAAGTAGCCTTTCGACTTGTCATAATTTCCACCTACAAGGATTTCTGCATCTGCATCAGTTTTAGCTTGGTCGATGTATTTAGCAAGTTTATCAAATGAACCTTCGTGAATCACAGCTGTAATGAAGTTGCTCATATCTTCAGGTGATCCCATCTTAAATGATTGAACGTCTTTTATTACACGTTCTTTAACGGTATCCCATAAATTCGATGGGATGTAAGCTCTAGATGCAGCACTACATTTTTGACCTTGGAATTCGAAAGCACCTCTTGATATGGCAGTAGCGACTTGAATAGGATTAGCCGATTTATGTGCTATAATGAAATCTTTTCCACCAGTTTCTCCAACGATTCTAGGATAGGTTTTATAGTTGTGGATATTGTTTCCAATTTTTTTCCAAAGCTCTTTAAAAATAAATGTTGATCCTGTAAAGTGAAGTCCTGAGAAATCTGGGCTAGCCATAACCGTGTCTGTGATCATAACTGGATCACCAAATACAACATTTATGACTCCTGGAGGTACACCAGCTTCTTCAAATACATCCATAATGACTTTAGCAGAGTATATTTGACTATCGCTAGGTTTCCAAACTACAACATTACCCATCATTGCCATACATGCTGGGAGATTACCAGATATAGCTGTGAAGTTAAATGGTGTCACCGCATATGTAAATCCTTCAAGTGGTCTATACTCTAATCTATTCCACGCATCACTTGTGCTTTCTGGTTGCTCGTGATAAATATCAGTCATGTATTGCACATTGAATCTCAAGAAATCAATAAACTCACAAGCGGCATCAATTTCTGCTTGATGAATCGTTTTGGATTGCGCAATCATTGTTGCGGCGTTGATTTTAGCACGATAAGGTCCAGCAATTAATTCTGCTGCCTTTAAAAATATACCTGCACGTTGTTCCCATGGAAGTTGTGACCAAGTTTTACGAGCTTCAAGAGCAGTAGCAATCGCGTCATCAATATGTGATTTTTCTGCTAAATGATACGTCCCAACAATATGCTGGTGGTCATGTGGAGCAGACATGCTTTTTGTGTTACCTGTCGTCACGTTTTTACCGTTAATGTATAGAGGAACGTCAACTTTGGTGTTCCACATGTCTTTATAGGCAGCCAATACAGCTTCTCGTTCTGGAGAACCCGGCGCATACGATTTTACAGGTTCGTTAACCGCTATTGGTACATTGAAAAATCCTTTTCCCATGGTTATTTTAGTTTTAAGAATTGCGTTTTATTTTCGATGTGCAAAGTTATAATTTTTTAACGACTAAATTGATAGTTACAAACGAAAGCATTTTCAATCAAAACCCAACAAAATTTTGTAGTTTGGTATTTCAAATTTTTTAGATGAACGACGGAATTATTCTCACTTTAGCTTATCCAGAGACTATCGTATCACATGCCGAAGAATGGTACTCTCCATTATTAAAATACATTTCTATAGGTAATAAGAAGCACGTTCGTGCTGGACATGCAGCCCTTGTTTTGATCGATAAAAAAACCGGAGTATTAGAATATCACGATTTTGGAAGGTACATCACATCTTCACCAAATGGACGCGTTCGAGGTAGAGAAACTGATTTTGAATTGAACTTCCCATTGATAGCTGAATTTGAAAATGATAAAATAAAAAATCTTGACAGTATCCTGAAATTTTTGGCTACACACCCTAAATTAACGCATGGTGATGGACAACTTTATTCATCTGTATGTGATGCCATAGATTACAGTAAAGCCAGACAGCATATTACGATGATGCAACAATTGGGATTTATTAGATATGCTGCTTTTATTTCAGATGCTTGCAACTGTGCGAGATTTGTGACCGATAGTTTGATTGCTAGTGTTACTGATGCAGATATTAAATCGAAACTCATCAAATCAAAGCGATTCACACCAAGTACTATTGGAAATGTAGTTTTAGCTGATACTGAAAATGATGTCTATGTCGTAACTGAACTTGGTGAGATCACCGAATTTAAATCAACGGTTAGTAAAGAGAATAGACGTCTGTTTTTAGATACCTTAGTCGACTATGCACCGAGTTTAACAGGAACAATTGAGCCAAAAGACAATCATGAAAAACAGGAACATGCGCAATGGTTGGGAGGAATTGCAGCTGGAGCTTGGTTTGAATTGCATCCAATTGGAAGCAAGAGCGAAATTCGTTTCCGACGCATTTCATCTTACGGAAATATAGACTGTGATGCGATTTATAAAATTCTGAATACCAATTTTAATCAGCATGACCAATACGCATTCGTTCATTATTCGAATTGTAACTTTTTCCACATAGAACAAGCTTCCGAAACCTATCGTTTCGAATTTATTGAGCACTATACTTAAAAGATGATTAGTTCTGCGCGAATGGTGCGCTAAGTTTAAATGAAGGGATAATTACTTTGAACTTATTGGTGTTGGTAAAATTTACCATGTTGTAATGGCCGTGCATTGCACCAAATGGTGATGTTAGTAAGCACCCAGAATTGTATGTGTGGGATTCTCCTGGTTTGAGTACTGGTTTTTTCCCTATGACGCCTTCACCTTCAACGATTTCCGTATTGTTTAAGGCGTCCATAATCTTCCAGTATCTAGAATTTAATTGAACAGAATCTTTGCTTTGATTTTCAATGGTTACCTGATAGCCAAAAGCAAAGTGCACTTTATAATTCTTATAAAATGTGCCCTCAAAAGATGTTTCTACAGAAATTTTAATCCCGCTTGTGACTTGTTGAACCATTAGCAAATCTCAATAATTGCTTACAAAAATAACCATTTTCAGTCGAAATAGATCACTTTTCTAAAATTAGGCAATTTTTTAACACTTTTTAAATGAATATCTTATCGACACTAACTAAAGGCTTGTTCTATAGTCGTAAAGAAATTACGAATATCCTTTTCTTGAAGCACTGAATTTATGGTGACCATTCGAACAAAGTCTTGACCTTTAAAATTTCCGAAGCCAACCATTAATTGTGCGTCTTTATATAATTGGGTGCATAAGGTTTTAGCTGGTATATTCTTGTAATTAAAGCAAACTGATATTGAATTTTCGAAACTGTAAAGTTCATAATCGGGATGCGCCTTGATGTATGTCCGAGCGATTTCAGCCAAATGAAACTGTGAGTTGACCATGGATTCTAGTCCATTACTGCCAACCGATTTCCACAGTGTCCACAGTTTTAATGCATCATTTCTTCGTCCGCACTGTAATGAAGTTTTACCAAGATTGAAGTCGTCAGTATCGGTCTGGTATAAGTATTCAGCTTCATTTGAAAAGGAGTCGTATAAATACTTTTTGTCTCTCGTAACAAGAATGGAACAACTTAATGGTGTGCCTAACATTTTATGCGCATTGATACTGAATGAATCAGTATGTTCAATACCATTGACTAAATGTTTGTATTGCGCACTGAAGATTACGCCACCGCAATATGCGCCATCTAAATGAAGCCATAAATCATGTGTCTTACAGATTTTGCTTATGGTATCAACATCGTCGAAAGCGCCAAGCACAGTCGTTCCTGCTGTAGCATTCACAAAGAATGGTAACATGCCGTTTTGCTTATCTTCTATGATTTGTTTTTCTAATGCATCAGGAAGCATTTCACCTTTTGAATTCGAAGGGATTAATCGAACCTGATCTTTGCCTATTCCAATAAATGAAGCATTTTTACCAATAGAGTAATGTGATACATCAGAAGTGTAAATCGTCATTGGTCTTGTAATCCCTCGCTGTCTCGCATTAGGATCATATTTATCACGCGCCATAAGAACTGCCATGTAATTGCTCATAGAGCCTCCAGGGGCAAAGGTGCCATCGGCAGATTTTGGATATTTGATGAGATCACATATTGCGCGTAATAGCGTCTTTTCAATACCTACTTGTGGCCCAGCGACTTTGTAAGTATACATGCTATTGTTGAGCATAACAGCTAAGAGATCGCCCAGTACAGCACGGCTCATTCGTCCTCCAAATAATTGATTGAAAAAAGATGTTGAAGCAGTTTTCGGTGTTGATTTGATGATCTGAGATAATGTGATTTTGAAATCGTCATCAATTGCGGGTTCAGCATTTAGATTTAGGTCCAATGAGGTAAAAAGCTCTTCAGTTTCTATAGGTTGAGCTACTGGGTTGAAATGCTCCTCATTTAGTAAGATTTCAACAAGCTCATTAAACAATTCTAGATCCTCTATCATTTCTACAAATTCTCAGATTTTGGCGATGTGTAAATTTATTTTTATTTTTCGAGATATTAGAAAAATCTTTCAAAATATATCCTAGTAAATTGAAAACTGAAACACCAGTTCAACGTTTAATATCTCAATTGTCGCAATCTGCAATTAAAGATTACACTACGCTGCTTGAAAATTTTGATTTTGACGCGATTGACTTTAAGTCATTTGAGAGTTGGTCAGATAAACGCTATACCAGAAATTGTATATATAAAGACGAGCAATTTGAAGTCTTATTGCTCTGTTGGAGAGCTGGACAGCAAACTTCAATTCATGGCCATGACGGTGAAGATTGCTGGGTTTATATGCTTGAGGGTGAAATAACGGAGGTGTTCTATTTGATGGATGCTGATCGCTATTTAAGAGAAGATCGCTCGCATAAAATTAAACCAAAGCAACTCACATTCATGAACGATAAATTGGGTTATCATAAGCTTTCGGCCAGCGATCAATGTGACTCTGTAAGTCTACATATATATGCTAAACCAATCGAGGAGTGTCTTTCTTTTGATTTTACTGAACAATGTTTCGTCAAACGTAAGCTCTTTTACGATACGCATCAGGATGTAATGTCTAATCCTTTAGTTAGAAATATCCACTGAAGTTGCTTCACCTAATCCAATGAGTTGGTCAAAACGTGCGCCAAGATCTCGATAGTAAACGAGCACTTTATAGTTGTTCTCGGTTTGCCAAAAATCACCACTTATTCGACCTTCATCTAAATTGCCATCTGCATCAACAACAACATATTTATAATTGTAGAACCCTTGTTTCAACTTAAAAGCGGTCTCATATAGACCATTAGACGCATTGAAAACAAGTCTGTTTTCTTCATCTAAGGCATAGTTGTTATAATTGCCATAAACATAAATTTCACTGCCATCGTTAAACTCTGGATATTGCAATGAAAAATGAATCATTGTGTAGTCTGCTTCTATATCTGGATTATCTGCGTCAATTGCAGTTATTTGAAAATTACCGTTAATGTCTGGGTTATAAGTATAAGGTTGATTATATCGTGGGCCAGCCGCGAAAAGATAATTGTGATAGATGTCTTTCAAATCAATAAATTGAACACCAACATTTGCAGCTCTAACATCTTTATTTTCAAAGAATCGGAATTCATTACTGCCCCAAAACGAGGTTTCATTGGTGTATCGGTAAATTAATTCTTTACCAATGGTGTATTGCGGTTTTACATTTTTTATCGCGGTATGTAAATTATTATTTTGAATAATTAAAACTTTTACAGTTTCTTTTGGGTTGTTTAAATTCATTCCACCCGAGTTAATTACGATATCAACACTTTGTTTACTATCTATAAATCTAACATCACGAAGTCGTTTCACAGAGACGCCAACACCCAACAAATCTTTATATATCATGAACTTACGCGTAAACATGAGTTCGTTGTCTTCATTGTAAATTGAGATGAGGTAATTACCAGTTTTTGTGAGTTTACGTGTTTGTCGATTTGGAATGGGTAATCTGTAATGCGAGTATAATTGAAATGCGTTAAAGGAATTTTGATAATCTACAATTCGGAAATTATCAAATCCCTGCATGTATTCCATCTTAACTAAATTCGATTTAGTCCAATCATAATTGTAATGCTCAATCGTATAATAAAAATCGGGCTCTTCGGTGGTTAATACATCAAATTCCAAATAGAACTCTTCACCCAATCTGAGAATAGGTAATTGGCCTTGTGCCGAACTGCGACTTTTAAAGGTGATGGTTTTAATGTAAGGCGGTGGGTTAATTTCTTCAACTTGAGAAAATCCTTGAAAAATTAAACATTGAATCAGTAGAAAAAGTAGGGCTTTTTTTATCATTCTATTTTAGTTTATAGGTAAAGATAAACAAATTTTGTGCCTTATTTAAATCTCGCTATTTAGAATGATTAAAAATAATAAACTACGTTAATATCTTAATGTATTACGCGTTTTTATTCGTAAATTTGCACGGATTTTTAGACAAATAATTTCAATATAAAGCATATGTCAAAAGACATTAAGATTAAGAAAGGTCTGAATATTAGGCTCGTCGGAGAAGCCGAAAAATCAGTAGAACAGGCTATAATTAGCAATTTCTGCACTATCAGACCTGAAGACTTCCACAGTGTTATTCCAAAACTTGTTTCAAAAGAAGGCGCGACTCTAAAAGTAGGAGACGTGATTTTTTATGACAAATCAAATGAAGATTTGAAATTTGTCTCTCCAGTTTCAGGAACTGTTGTAGAAGTACAAAGAGGACCAAAACGACGCATTGATGCCATCAAAATTCAAGCTGACAAACAACCATCGTTTATTGACTTTGGTAAGTTTGATTTAAATGCTGATGCCCAAGCGATCAAAGCACATTTATTAAAAACTGGATGTTGGCCATTTATCAAACAACGTCCGTATGATGTGATTGCAAATCCAGAGCGTACGCCAAAAGGAATTTTTATCTCTGGATTAGATACAAACCCTCTTGCAGCAGACATTGATTTTGTATTACAAGGTAAAGAAAATGAGCTTCAAGCTGCAGTTTCTGCATTAGCCAAACTTACAGAAGGGAAGGTTCATATTGGCGTAGGATCGAATGCCTCTCCATTATCTGGACTTAATGATGCCGAAATTCATATGGTGTCGGGACCACATCCAGCAGGAAATGTTGGAACCCATATTAACAAGATTGATCCTGTTAATAAAGGAGAAACGGTTTGGACAGTTAATGCGCAAGATTTAGTAATCATTGGAGAATTATTACTTACTGGTAAATTCAATGCAGAGCGTGTTGTAGCATTAGCTGGGTCATCGGTTCAAAAACCAAGATATTTCAAAACAACAATTGGAAGCGAAGTTGCTACAATGATCTATGATCACGGTGTTGAAAAAGACGGTAACGACAGAATCATCTCTGGTAATGTACTGTCTGGTAAGCAAATCAAACCTGATGGAAGTTTAGGCTACTATAACAACGTCATAACCGTTATTCCAGAAGGTGATGACTATGAGTTCTTCGGATGGAATAAACCTGTGTTTGATAAAATCTCTACATCAAGAGCATTGACATTCTCTTGGTTACAGCCTAAGAAAAAATACGATTTGACCACAAATACAAACGGTGAACACCGCGCCTTTGTGGTGACGGGATCTTATGAGGAAGTATTTCCTTTAGATATTTATCCAATGCAAATTTTAAAGGCATGTAAATACGAAGATCTTGACGAAATGGAAGCTTTAGGAATGTACGAAGTGGCACCTGAAGATTTTGCATTAACAGAATTCATTTGTGTGTCAAAACAGCCACACCAGGATATAATTAGAAAAGGTTTAGACTTAATGCTTAAAGAGATTGGATAATGGGTTTAAAAAGTAATTTACATAACTTAAAAGAGAAATATAAAGGAAAGAAAATGGCACCTGCGTTTAACGCATTGCACACGTTCCTTTATTTACCAAATGAAACTACTCATAACGGTACTCATATAAAAGCAGCTGATGACCTAAAACGTACAATGAATACAGTTATCATGGCTTTAGTACCATGTTTGATTTTTGGTATGTTCAATGCAGGATATCAACATTATTTAGCTTTAGGAGAAATTGAAGCCTCTAGCGGATTTTTAGGGTCAACATTTTGGACTTGGGATAACTTGGTTTTAGGTGTTTGGCAAGTATTACCATTGGTAATTGTTTCTTATGGTGTTGGTTTGGCTGTTGAATTTTTATTCGCAGTAATAAAAGGTCATGAAGTAGAAGAAGGATATCTTGTTACTGGTATGTTAGTGCCATTAATCGTTCCAGTTGATATTCCATTATGGATGTTAGCAGTTGCGGTTGTGTTTGGTGTAGTTATCGGTAAGGAAGTATTTGGAGGTACTGGAATGAACATTTTGAATCCAGCTTTAACAATTAGAGCCTTTTTATTCTTCGCTTATCCTACTTGGATGTCAGGAGATAAGGTTTGGGTTCACGGTGCCGTAGAACGCGACCAAATGATAGCAGCCGGAGAAAATCTAGATGCCATATCAGGTGAAACCTTATTAGGATATTACGCCAAAGCAGGCCAAGAGCTTACTGTTACAGGAGCCAATGGCGCTGAGGTGGTGACGACTTATGCAGATAGAGCTGCAGAACTATATTCGCTATCAGATATGTTCTGGGGATTGATCCCTGGTTCGGTTGGAGAGACTTCAAAATTTTTAATCATTATTGGAGCCTTATTCTTGATCTTAACAAAAATTGGAAGCTGGAGAATCATTGTTTCTACATTGATCGGTGCTTTAACAATGGGCTTGATCTTTAATGGAGTTGTTGATGCGGGATGGATTGGAGAATCAAGTAAATTCTACGGATTAATGAGTGTACCATTCTGGCAACACTTGATTATTGGTAGTATTTTGTTTGGTGCAGTCTATATGGCAACAGATCCAGTAACGGCTTCACAAACCAATAAAGGAAAATGGATCTACGGATTCTTAATAGGATTCATTTCTATTATGATACGTGTATTTAACCCAGCTTACCCAGAAGGTGTATTCTTGGCTATATTACTAATGAACGTTTTTGCTCCTACAATTGATCACTACGTGGTACAAGGAAATGTTAAACGTCGTATGAAACGTCTAAAAGTTAAAACTGCTTAACGATGGAAAAGAGAACAGATAAAAACACATATACCGTAATTTTTGCCATTGGAATGGTGTTAGTAGTGGGATCGTTATTAGCCTATCTTGCGTCATCATTAAAACCAAGAATTAGTGAAAATCAACGTTTAGAAAAGCAGCAGAATATTCTGTATGCGATGGGTATCAATGATAACGACGAGACAAGTGCTGTATTTATTTCAACGGATAAAGCACCTGAAGCATTTGATGCTAATGTGCAAGATCAATTGGTAATTACAGTTGACGCTAACGGAACAATTGTTAAAAAACAATCACGTGACGAATACTTTGAAGAAACCAACCAAGAACCGTACTTAATTGATGTTAAGAAACAACAAGCGAGTGCTAAGGATGGAGGAGAACGTAAATTGCCATTGTTCGTTGGAGCAAACAAAGAAGGTAAGACAGTTTACGTTGCACCTATCTACGGAAAAGGACTTTGGGATGCCATTTGGGGTTATGTTGCAATGGATGAAAATATGGTTGTTCAAGGTGCATACTTCGATCATAAAGGTGAAACTCCTGGATTAGGTGCTAATATCAAGCAACGTTATTTTATGGATGACTTTACTGGAGAGCATTTACTTTCCAATAGTGGTGAGTTCAAAGGAATTACTGTTGCTAAAGGTAATGCAGACCCAAAGAACAATAATAAAACTGATAACGAAGTTGACGCAATCGCTGGTGCTACTATCACTGGAGATGGAGTTTCGGCAATGATCAAGAAGGATTTGAAATTATATAAGCCTTACTTCGATAACTTAAAAAATCAAGCTAAATAATATGGGACTACTTTCTAAAAAAGACACGAAGTTAATCACAGATCCTTTAGCGGATAACAATCCAATTACGATTCAAGTACTTGGTATTTGTTCGGCTTTAGCGATTACGGCCGAATTGGAAGCCTCTATTGTGATGTCAATATCAGTACTCTTTGTAATGGGAGTGGGTAATGTTGTGATCTCTTTAATGCGTAATATCATTCCATCGAAAATTAGAATTATTGCGCAGCTGATCGTTGTTGCAACATTAGTAATTATAGTAGATTTAGTGCTGAAAGCTTTCGCTTATGAATTAAGTAAAACGCTGTCGGTATTCGTTGGACTTATTATTACCAACTGTATAATCATGGGGCGTTTTGAAGCGTTTGCTCTAGGTAACGGACCATGGCGATCATTCTTAGATGGTATTGGTAATGCTTTAGGATACGCA
This sequence comes from Psychroserpens sp., assembly GCA_017643165.1. Taxonomy (GTDB): domain Bacteria; phylum Bacteroidota; class Bacteroidia; order Flavobacteriales; family Flavobacteriaceae; genus Psychroserpens. Next base: position 779,546 of record JAEPNY010000001.1, read on the forward strand.
GTTATATTAATAATTGTAGGATTCTTTAGAGAGCTTTTAGGTTCAGGAACCTTATTAGGAATTCCTGTGCTAGGAGACCCAATTGAGAAAACAGGATTATATGCCTTTGGTTATGAGAATAACGGATTTATGTTACTATCGCCAATGGCCTTAATCGTAGTTGGTATTATCATCTGGGTACAACGTACTAGAAACAAAGCTTTAGTTGAAGATTAAAAAATTGCATCGTCATTCTGAACTGAGTTCAGATTAACATCAAAAGAAATAACATGGAACACGTAGAATTATTTTTCAAATCAATATTTATAGATAACATGGTATTCGCCACGTTCTTAGGAATGTGTTCATACCTGGCCGTATCTAAAAAGGTGTCGACAGCAGTCGGATTAGGAGCAGCAGTAATCTTCGTATTGGCGATAACGGTACCGCTTAACTGGTTGTTAGATCAATACGTATTACAACCAGGAGCATTAACTTGGTTAGGTCCTGAATATGCTGACTATGACTTGAGCTTCCTTTCATTTATCATGTTTATTGCAACAATCGCAACCATGGTACAACTTGTAGAAATTGTGGTTGAGAAATTCTCTCCATCATTATATAATTCATTAGGTATCTTCTTACCATTGATCGCTGTAAACTGTGCCATCTTAGGTGGTTCATTATTTATGCAGTCTAGAGAGATCGCTACACTAGGATTAGCCTTGAACTATGGAATAGGCTCAGGTATTGGATGGTTCTTAGCGATTTTAGCAATTGCTGCGATTCGCGAAAAGATTAGATACTCAGCTGTACCACCAGCACTAAGAGGATTAGGAATTACCTTCATCATTACTGGATTAATGGCTATCGGATTTATGAGTTTCGGTGGAATGTTAACAGGAGGTGATGAAGGTGCCAAAAAAGAAGAAACAGTTGTCGAAGTTACAACTGATAATGTAGAGAAAAAGGAATTAGCTAACAACACGAAAATAAATGAGTAGTATGATATTAGCAGCAGGTACATTAGGAACGGTAATAGCGACTGTAGCAGCATTTTTGCTGGTAATTTTATTATTAGTCGCGCTTTTACTATTTGTAAAACAAAAATTATCACCATCAGGTCCAGTTACTATTAAAATCAATGGTGAGAAAGAAATTCAAGTTGCTTCTGGAGGGACTTTATTAGCAACCTTAGGAGGTGAAAAAATATTCTTACCATCAGCTTGTGGTGGAGGTGGAACTTGTATTCAATGCGAGTGTCATGTACTATCTGGAGGTGGGGAAGCCTTACCAACTGAAACGCCTCACTTCAGTAGAAAAGAACTACAACATGGAGCCCGTTTATCTTGTCAAGTGAAAGTAAAACAAGATATGGAGATCACAATTCCAGAAGAAGTTTTTGGAATTAAAAAGTGGGAAGCTGTTGTTGTACGTAATTACAACGTGGCATCTTTCATCAAAGAGTTTGTAGTTGAGATTCCAGAGGATATGAACTATAAGGCTGGAGGATATATTCAAATTGAAATTCCGCAATGCGAAATTAAATATTCTGATATCGACATTACGGCACACCCAGAAGAGCACGAAACACCAGATAAGTTTCAAGCCGAATGGGACAAGTTTGGATTATGGCCATTAGTCATGAAGAATGATGATATCGTTGAAAGAGCTTATTCTATGGCCTCTTATCCTGCCGAAGGACGTGAGATCATGTTGAACGTACGTATTGCAACACCACCTTGGGATCGCTCTAAAAATGCTTGGATGGATGTAAATCCAGGTGTAGCGTCGTCATATATTTTCGCTCAAAAGCCAGGAGATAAAGTAACAATTTCAGGTCCTTATGGAGAATTCTTCATTAATGAGTCTGAAAGTGAAATGTTATATGTTGGAGGTGGAGCAGGTATGGCACCAATGCGTTCGCACTTATATCACTTATTCAAAACATTGAAAACCGGCCGAAAAGTAACCTATTGGTATGGTGGTCGTTCTAAACGAGAATTATTCTATATCGAACACTTTAGAGCATTAGAAAAAGACTTTCCAAACTTCAAATTCTACATGGCACTTTCTGAACCATTAGAAGAAGACAATTGGAAAGTGAAATCGGATATTAATGATGAAGCTGGAGATGGATTCGTAGGATTCATTCACAACTGTGTGATTGATAATTATCTAAATCATCACGATGCTCCAGAAGATATCGAATTGTATTTCTGTGGTCCACCATTAATGAACCAAGCTGTTCAGAAAATGGGAGAGGATTTCGGAATTCCAGATGAACATATTAGATTTGATGACTTTGGAGGATAAGAACTTCAAATCATAAGCATATAAAAAACCAACTCGATAGAGTTGGTTTTTTTTCTCGAGTTAATATGTTAACTCGTATTTTGGTCGGTTGTTTTCTGTTTCGAAAAGCTTAGTGTAATCCATGACATTTGGAACGCCATCTAGTTGGCACAAAAACCGAACGACTTCACTCAGACCATTAAATAATAGATCTTTGTCTTTTGGGTTTTCTGGTCGCTTATGATTATGCCTAAAAGGAAGTTGATAATTACAAGCATTCAAAAATGTGGCTTCAATATGAAGTAATTCTAATGGTGTATAGCCATTAAATCGACGTCCAAATGCTTGGTGTACGTTGCCTATGTAATTTAAATGTAATGATCCATGGTCATCTGATAAATGCTTCCATGCATCTGTGCGATCAAGTATATTTCCAACGGCACAACTTTTACAACATTCAGGATGTAATTCATTGTTGTGAAATGCTACATAAAGTTTTTGTATCGCACGTTCTAATCGTCTTGGAGCGTTCATAGTCTTTTTTTTCTTTTTCCGAAGTAAAAGATATGAAATAATCAGGGATTTTTCAATTCTGAAATTTCATTTAAACAGATTTCGAAAGCCTCATTGAGTTCAACCTCCAAATAATAGACATCTTCCATGGTCATGGCTATCAAGTTTTTAATCCTCCCGAAGCCATCACGAGTTGAAAAGTCAAGACCATATAAACCTTGCGTAACGGACTTAGAAAGATCGTTATAAAATGTCTGAGTACTATATAATGAATTTAACTTTTCAAGTAGATTTACATCTATATTCTGACTTATCCCAGATTGTATGGCTGTTTGAAATGCCGCGTCTTGAAGCCTGAAAATTTGATGACCACGCCAAAATCTCATCTTCATTTTTGCATCTTCAAGATTATCGGGTAAAACAATGGTTCGAATGCTATCTCTGACCATCTTATGATAATCAAAGACTCGATTTATACGCGTTTGGTTTGAGATAATTTCTTTTTCTATACGTTCGAGATTGTTTCTAACTGAAGCCTCTGTTTTCTTTTGATCATTTAAATTGTTTATCCCTAAGGCAATTAGAATGCCAACGACTACTAAAAGAATTTCACCGATGGCATATTTAAAGTATTTTGTTGAACTGGTGGTCATAATTTGATCTTTACGTAAATGTCTAAATAACTTGATCATGACGATTCCTTATCATTTGAAGACTGATCTTGATTTTTAATTTTTAAATATCGAGATACTAATCTTATGGCTAATCTAGCACATAAAATAATGGCGATAATAACTACAACATCAAATCCACTCATTTGTATTCCATGATTAAAAAAACGGCAGTGCTATCACCTATATTTAATACCTCATGTGTAATTGTTTCTGGATTACTAAAACTGTAACCAGAGGGCACGTTCACCTCTCTTGTTCCTGATGTATCTTTGATTCTAAAACGACTCCCTTTTATCGTGTAGCCAATATGCGGATCATGATAGTGTTTTTCATGGCCAACTCCTGGTGGGAATGTGCATTTTAAAACACGTAATTCACTAGTCTCTTCTAGAAGTTCACAGACTGCCTCATTATTCCATCCTGCTTCCAAAGGATCTGGTAAATTAGGATCATTTTTACAACCATAACAAAAAACTAAGATGATGATGATAACTAATCTACTGTAATTTTGAATCGAATTCGTTCTAGATAATATGGATATCATCTTCTTAGTATAATATATTATCAAGAATGCGATCAATATTAGATTCTTGCCTATCCATAACGCCGTCTGTCATAAATAGTTCGTAAATGTCACGTCTAAAATCTGCGAGTTCCATTTCATCAAATTCATGAAATTGGATACAATCATCTATTTTATCGAGTCCTTCTTCTTCAGAATCTTGCAAAAACTCCTTATAAATTTTATCAAAGGTAGAGGCTGTAGTTCTCGATTTAATAAGATCGAGTTCGTGCTTTGTTTCAACAGCATCGGCGTTAGCACATAGCAGCATGATATAGATTTCTAATTCAGCTTTATTCCAAGAAGGTGAGTGATTTTTCATGATGAAATTGAATTGCTCAAATTTAGGTTTAGTATTATCGCTTCTTAAAATTACATAATTTTATTAAGGATATAACATATTACTGTATTCTCTCGTTTAGGTTCTATGAAGAAAGCTTTACCCCTCTTATTGTCAATTACATTGATCGCCATTCTAATTGTTCAACTTCAACCAGTTAAGCAAGCCGTTGTGATGGTTAAAGGCAGCATTACTAAACCAAATTTAATCAACAAAGACAGTTTGACTATTAAATCTCGTGTCAATTTACCTGAGGGTTATAGTCGTGTAAATTATCCAGCTGGTAGTTTTCAAGACTATTTGCGAAACTATAAATTGAAACCCTATGGCAGTAAGATTATTAATTATGATAATTCGGAATACTTTTGGCAAGGTGGCCACATTGGAATTTTAGAAGTTCCTGTTCCCAGTAACGGACTTCAACAATGTGCAGATGCTTTAATTCGTATTAGGAGTGAATACTTATGGGAAAAGAACAGAACAGATGAAATCGGATTTAAATTTACATCCGGACATTATTGCTCTTGGACAAAATATGCTGAAGGTTTTCGCCCTAAAATAAATGGAAATAAGGTGACATTCCATAAAACAGCTTCTGCAGATCATTCAAAAACCAATTTTTACAAGTATTTGAATCTTATCTATACCTATTCAGGAACCTTGTCTTTATATCATGAATTAACGCCAATAACATATGCTTCTAATCTGAAAATAGGCGATATGATGATCAAAGGAGGTACACCAGGTCATATCGTTATGATTTGTGATGAGATTATAAATGCACAAGGCGAAAAGAAGTATTTGATCTTTCAAGGAAATACACCTGCACAAAGTGTGCATTTGGTGAGAAATCTTGAAGATGATGTCTATTCGCCATGGTATAAACTTGAAAATGATAAGCGAATTCCAGTCTCAAATTATGTCTTTGGCAGCGCAAAGTTTGTACGTTTTAAATAATTGAGCTCTTAAAATCCAGTTAATGATGAGATGATAAATTAAGTCATTATCGTATTTTTGCACCATGGGAAAAGCATTAACGAAACAAGAATTACACAACCTTGCAATGAACCATGTTGGTAAAGATCTCGAGAATCGAGGATTTGAGTTTGTAGCGATCAATAGCCAACTTAAAAAGCATCCACAGTTTGTTTGTATTGATAAAAATAGTCAGTACTTCTTTGTGGTTGTTAGAGCAGTTATTCTTCCAGAAAACCCAAATAATTATGACGTGGTTTGGATGGAAACCTTCAAGAAACACGCTTTTGATAAAAATGCCAAAGTATTATATGCTGGCGTTGGACTTGGAAATCCGCAAGGCGAAGATCTTCCTATTTATTTAAATGAAGAGTATCTAATAGAATATAACGGAATTCAAGTAATTGAAATGAATCTCAACTAAATGAAACGAATAATAACTTTATTGGTACTTGCTCTTGCGATTATTGGTTGTAAGCAGGATTCTAAGACCTCAGAGATTTCAGAAATTAACACCAAGTTATCTGGTCCTGTATTTGGAACATCTTTCTCGGTAATTTATAATTCTGAGACTAACTTTATGACACAATTTGACAGTTTGTTTGCGGTCGTAAATAAGTCCATGTCTACTTATATTCCAGATTCTGATATTTCTAAAATAAATCGAAATGAGAGTGATGAAATTGATGAACACTTCAAAAAGGTTATGTTTCGATCACAGGATATTTACGCACGTACAAGAGGTGCTTTCGATCCCACTATTGGCGCTGTAGTGAACGCATGGAGTTTTGGTCCGGAAGGGGAAATAGTCGGTTTGGATAGTTTAAAAATAAAAGAACTAATGTCAGGAGTTGGTCTAAACAAGGTAACCCTTGTAGTCGATAGCGAAGGATCAAAAATTGAGAAACCTGATAACACTTATATTGATTTTAACGCCATAGCCAAGGGTTATGGTGTGGATGTTATTGCAGATTATTTAGAGACGCAGAATATTGAGAATTATTTAGTTGAAATCGGTGGAGAAATACGAGCTAAAGGCATCAATATAGAAAAGAAGGCACCTTGGCGCGTTGGATTGGACGAGCCTAGATTTGATGGAGGGCAATCAGTTTATAAGGCCATCACTTTGGCAGATGTAGGGATGGCAACCTCTGGGACATATAGAAAGTTTAAGGTTGATGAACTCGGGAAACGCTACACGCATATTATTAATACCGAAACAGGGTATCCATCAAAATCCAATATTTTAAGTGTTTCTGTTATAGCTGAAGATTGTATGACCGCTGATGCTTATGCAACTGCATTTCAGGCAATGGGCATAGAATCGGTTAAAGAGTTTTTAAACTCCAATCCAGAATTAAAAGTTTTTATCATTTTCGCAAATGACAATAATGAACTTGAAACACTCAATCTGAATAATTTTCCTGAAAGCTAGCGTTTGTAGACTACTGGAATAATTTCACCTTTGGCTAAACAAAATTGTGTAATGGCTTCCTCTGAAAAGTAATTGGTGAAATCGACTTCGTTGACTTCAAAACCAACAGCACGCAGTTTGTCGAAATAATCTCTTCCATACACACGAACGTGGTCATATTGACCGAATATCTTCGCCCGTTCTTTTTTATCAGTGATGCCATTGTCTTCAAAAGTAAATTCTCGAGATAAGTCTTGAGGAATTTGGAAAATACCATATCCTCCTGGCTTCATGACGCGGTAAAGTTCTTGCATCGCTTTTTTATCATCAGGAATATGTTCAAGTACGTGATTACAGAAAATTACATCATAGGTGTTGTCCTCAAATGGTAGATCACAGATATCAGCCTTAACATCAGCTATTGGTGATTCGAGGTCTGTAGTAGTATAATCTATATTCTTCATTTCCCTAAAGCGCCTAAGAAAGCACTGCTCTGGAGCAAAATGTAAAACCTTGTTTTGTGCTGCAAAAAAATCGGTTTCGATCTTTAAATACAACCATAATAAGCGATGCCGTTCAAGACTAAGGGTAGAAGGCGACAATACATTATTCCGTTGTGATCCATAACCATAAGGCAAGAAGGTTCTGAACCCTTTACCATCTATAGGGTCGACATATTTTTTACCTCGTAAAAGGAATGCAATTATGGGTCTAACCACATAACTCAAGCGAATTAATAGAGGTCTGGGAATTGTGTTTAGTATGAATTTGAATAGGCGTTTCATTTGTTTAAACGCGTCATAAGATAAGTGCTTCCTTTCGGAATTCATCTTCTTCAGTACTTGTAATGCCTAGTGCTTCATGCACATACGCAAATGTTGAGAGGATTTCTGGTTTTCCATCAATAATTGCAACGTCATGTTCAAAATGGACACTAGGTTTTCCATCAAGTGTGACTATGGTCCAACCATCTTTTAGTTGCTTAACACGATGCGTGCCACCATTAATCATAGGTTCAATTGCTACGACCATTCCCTCAATAAATTTCTTACCACGACCTCTTTTACCATAATTTGGCATCTCTGGGTCTTCATGCATCTTTCGTCCGATACCATGTCCTACCAATTCTCTAACAACGCCATATCCATGTGCTTCACAATGCTTTTGGATGGCATAGCCAACATCGCCTACACGATTGCCAACCCGTAATTCGCGAATCCCAACATATAAAGATTCTTTAGTGACATCAATTAGCTTTTTGGTAGCAGGATCGACTTCTCCTATTTCAAACGTATAAGCATGATCACCATAAAAGCCATTCATTAACGCACCACAATCAACTGATACGATATCACCTTCTTTCAGTGGTGTGTCAGTTGGAAGGCCATGAACAACTGCCTCATTAACACTACACAATAAAGTGGATGGACAATCATAAAGACCGAGGAAACCAGGTACGGCACCTTGTGAACGAATAAAATCTTCGGCCAGCTTATCTAATTGATTGGTTGTAACACCTTCTTTGATTTCTTTAGCAAGCATGCCTAAAGTTTTTGAAACAACCAACGCACTTTGACGCATTAATTCAATTTCTTCTCTGGTTTTTACTATGATCATTGTTCTTAATATTGAATGGCAAAGATAGCTATTTCTAGTGATTATAAAATTTAACAAAAAAATGATAAATGACAGGTTTTAGTGTTGTTTTCTAATGTAATTTTGTAATCTAAATATGCTCGAAATGTATAAAGTTGTCAGTGCCGAAGAAGCACTCAAAGTCGTAAAATCAAATGATAAAGTTTATTTGCAAGCCGCTGCGGCAGTTCCAAATGTATTGATAGATGCATTGGCTGCTCGACATGAAGAATTGAGAAATGTTGAAATATGTCAGTTACATACTGAAGGTCATGCGCCATATGCTGACCCAGCATTGCGTGAGAGTTTTCATGTGAATTCATTCTTTATCGGGAAAAACGTGAGACATACATTGAAGGCTGGAAACGGATCTTACACACCAGTATTTTTAAGTGAACTTCCACTATTGTTTAAAAGAAATATTGTAGATATCAAGGTCGCGTTAATTCATGTTTCTGTGCCAGATGTTCATGGGTATTGCTCTTTAGGTGTTTCGGTTGAAGCGACATTGGCAGCTATTGATAATGCCGATCATGTGATCGCGCAAGTCAACAAACAAATGCCAAGAACTTTTGGCGATGGGATAATACACGTTACTGAGATAGATTCTTTTGTTGAATGTGATGAGCCTTTACCTGTTCACCCTGTTACAGAACCAACAGCTATTGAAACTCAAATTGGAGATTACGTCGCGAATTTGATTGAAGATCGAAGTACACTTCAAATGGGAATAGGTAATATTCCCAATGCTGTATTATCGAGGCTACACAATCATAAGGATTTAGGCTTACACACTGAGATGTTTTCGGATGGAGTGATTGACTTGATCCTAAAAGACGTGATCAACGGAAATTTTAAAGGCGTTAATCCTGGTCGTGCTATGGCTACATTTTTAATGGGTTCAAAACGTCTTTATGACTATGTGAATGACAACCCATTTGTTGAGATGCGATCATCAGATTTTGTAAATGATGTTTCCATAATTAAACTCAACCCAAGAATGGTAGCAATTAATTCTGCTATAGAGGTTGATTTAACTGGACAGGTTTGTGCTGATTCTATTGGGCCAAATATGTATTCTGGTGTAGGAGGGCAGATGGATTTTATTCGAGGTGCTTCATTGAGTGAAGGTGGAAAAGCTATTATTGCATTACCTTCTGTGACACGTAAAGGAATTAGTCGTTTAGTGCCTTCATTAAAACCTGGAGCTGGAGTTGTAACAACGAGATCGCATGTGCATTATGTTGTGACAGAATATGGCGTGGCAAATCTTTATGGAAAAACGATCAAAGAACGTGTAGATGCATTAGTAGAGATCGCACACCCTGATCACAGAGAAGACTTAGCAAGAACTTATTTTGATCTTATTGGTAATAACCGCTAACTAGCGTTTCAAAAAGGAAAATAGACCTTTTTTTGATTTTCCGACAGACATGTTTGGTGTTTCATTAGTGATGAGCTGATAAACTTCACCCCAACCTAATATGCCGCCAATATTTCTATCATCGATATAAATATCTGCGTAGATTTTTCGACTTACACTATTATCGAATTGTTCTTCAGGAAAACTCTGATTTACAGCGTAAAAGGTTATGCCATTAGTTTTACAAAAATTGACAGCATCCTCTAACTTAGATCCACTCCTGTAAGTCCATAAAATTAAACGGTGTCCATCCTGTTGCAGTCGCTTCATGGTTTCGAAGGCGAAAATTCTAGGTTTTCCAACTTTTGGATAGGCATCTTCAACAATAGTTCCATCAAAATCTATTGCGATTACTAATTTGTCCTGAAAGTTCATTGGTTGATCCATAACTAAAGTAAATGTACAATTTATTAAACCAATGAAGATCTTGTCATGGATTCTGGTTGTTCAATTCCCATCAATTTCAAAATTGTTGGTGCGATATCACCAAGAATTCCAGATTGAATTTCAAGCTTGTCTTTATCGATAAGTATCACTGGAACTGGGTTTGTTGTGTGTGCTGTATGAGGTGAGCCGTCCGGGTTAATCATAGTCTCGCAATTCCCGTGATCTGCAATTAATATGGTCGTGTAGTCACTTTCTAATCCAGCTTTAATGACATCTTTTACACAAACATCAACAGCTTCGCACGCTTTAATAGCGGCTTCCATAACACCAGTATGGCCTACCATATCACCATTTGCGAAGTTAAGACACACAAAATCCACATCGCCTTTTTTTAATTCTGGCACTAAGGCATCTCGTACTTCATAGGCGCTCATTTCTGGTTGAAGATCATAAGTTGCTACTTTTGGACTATTTAAAAGAAGACGTTTTTCGCCTTGAAATGGTTTTTCACGACCACCAGAAAAGAAGAAGGTTACGTGAGGATACTTTTCAGTTTCTGCTATTCGTATTTGAGTCTTATTATGTTTCTCGAGTATTTCGCCTAAGGTCTCCGTTAGATTATCCTTATTGAAAACAACCTCGATACCTTCAAATGTGTCATCATAATTGGTCATGGTCACATAATGAAGGTTTAGCTTGTGCATATTTTGCTCGTGGAAATCATGCTGTGATAGTGCTTGAGTAAGTTCGCGACCGCGATCAGTTCTAAAATTAAAAAAGATCACGACATCACCATCCTTGATCGTTGCCTTTGGTTGTTCATCTGAATCAACCAAGATGATAGGCTTTAAGAATTCATCCGTAACATTATCCTGATACTGGTTTTCTATAGCATCAGTAGCAGAATGCGAATAAATCCCTTGACCGTTAACAACAGCATCATAGGCTAGTTTGACACGTTCCCAACGCTTATCACGATCCATGGCATAGTAGCGTCCAGTAACTGAGGCCAACTCCGTGTTGGTATTGGCAATATGCGATTCGAGAGAGGTGATAAATCCAAATCCTGATTTAGGATCAACATCTCTACCATCTGTAAAGGCATGAACGAAAGATTGTTCTACACCAAAATCATTGGCAGCATTTATCAATCCGAATAAATGATTGATGTGAGAATGAACACCACCATCACTTACGAGACCCAAAAAGTGAATGGGTTTGTTATTGTTCTTAGCATATTGAAAAGCGTCAACTAAAGTTTGTTCATTCTTTAATGTATCGTTTTCAACCGCTAAATTAATTTTCACAAGATCTTGATAAACAATTCGTCCAGCACCTAAATTCATATGGCCAACTTCACTATTTCCCATTTGGCCTTCCGGAAGCCCCACATGAAGTCCGTCTGTTCTCAGTGTGGCATTTGAGTAGTTATTGTATAATCCATCAATAAATGGCGTGTTGGCGTGTTCGATAGCCGAGACTTTAGGATCAGGAGACATTCCCCAACCATCTAATATCATTAAAACAACTTTCTTATTCATGATCTTTTGATTGAACATCAAAGATAAAAAGTTATCATATTTAAACTATAAATCAGAAAACAAAATCCTGCTAATTATGAATTAGTTACAATAGTTTTTATTGAAGTTTAAACAAAAACTCCAAATTAGGATACTCTTAACAGATTTGTTTACAAAGAGTTAAATAAATGTTATTAGTGTTAATGTCGTGTAACAGTTCCGATATTATGTCGTCTCTTTAGTATAATCAAAAAACAAAATCAATTATTAAATCATTCATCATGAAAAAAACAGCAGTAATTTTCGCAATCGCATTGGGATGTGTATTTACATCAGTACATGCAACAAACGACCTTAACTCGAATTCAAATTCAAATTATGAATTAGCCATCGCCAAAAGAGTAGTAGACCCATTTTGTATTTCAATTGTAAAAGGGGATTTAGACACAGTAAAGAAATTAATCGAATTAGGTCAAGATGTTAACAAAACGTCTAATGGATTGACACCAGCAATGTATGCTGCGAAGTACAACCGTTTAGAGATCTTGAAATTGCTCGTTGAAAATGGAGCAAAATTAGATTCTAAATCAAACAAAGGAATGACTGCAGAGAAGTACGCAGAAATTTCTAATGCAAAAGACACTTTAGCTTTTATTAAAGAGTTGGAGTCGTAACACAGCAAGTTTCTCAATATAGAAACGATTATTTAAGTTAGTTAGTTAGTGAAAAATGCGCTTTTTTTAAAGCGCATTTTTGTATTTATCAATTGCTGCCTTGATTTTCTCAATACGATTATCAGGATCGGGATGTGTACTTTGAAATTCTGGCACACGATTTGTTCCAGCAGCAGCTTTTAAGATTTTCATTACTCCAATCATTTCATAAGGATCATACCCTGATTGCATCATAAACATGACGCCGAGTTCATCACTCTCTAATTCATCATCCCTTCCATTGGTTAGTAATGTTTGCTGTCCGATTCCACTGACTAAACCTCCTACATCACCACCTACTGATCCAGCGGTTACCAATCCTTGCCAATATTCACTTTCTGCTATACGTTCGGCACTATGGCGACCTAAGACATGACCTATTTCATGACCAAGAACACCAGCGAGTTGAGATTCATTCTCCAGCTTGGAGAATAAAGCATATGTAATAAATATTTGTCCGCCAGGTAATGCGAAAGCGTTTATAGTTTTAGAGTCTGATAGTAAATGAAATTCATATTTATAAGGCGTTTCTATAGCAATGCTATTTCTTACCAGTTTATTACCAACCTCATCAACAAAGGCTTGATATTGATTGTTTGGATGCAAACCACCATGTTGCTGTGCCATTTGAGGAGCACTTGCTAAACCAATTTGAATTTCGCGATCGGCAGTCATAGAAATGGTTTGTACCCTCCCAGTATATTTATTTGTTTCTTGTTGAGCGCAGCGTTTGATTACAAAGAATAAGGCAATGGCAACACCAAGAAATAATCTAACTTTAAAATTTCTTCCTCTCATAATGACGTCATTTAATTGAACTTAAATTTACAAAAGTTCTGGATTTATGTCTAAAATATTTTGTTGTAAGTAGCTGTCTATAAACGCATCAGAAAAATATTCATTTCCTAATAAGCGTTCTTCAGTGATAATTGATTTGAGATCGTATTTGAGATAGTTATCTAAATACGTTTTGGACAATGGCTTGTAGCTGTAATGCCAGGGCTCGTACTTAAAACCTTTACGATTTTTAGATTCTGTATAAACCAAATAAAAACCGAAGTCATTCGCATTGTTATCCATCCAAGATTTTAATTTACTAAACCGCCCATCTGAATTGAAATGTAAAGGATTTAAAACATTTCGAGGTCGTTTTACATTACCGTCAATAATATCAAGATCAGTCCCCCAATGATGTCTTGACGTGCCTGGTATCGTTGAATACTCAATAATTTTTTGGATACTGGCTTCCGGACTTAAGCCATTATTAATATTTTGGTTGTATTTACGCATCCATATTCGATTTTGATGAGCATAACTTCTATAACTAGACACAACTTCAATATGAATGTCACTTTCTAATGCTGCGTTTGTCATTTTTAGAAAGGCTTCATGTGCTTCTTGTCGCAGTTTATAACCATGTCCTATTAAATCAGGAGTTCCTTTTCCTATTAACTCATTGTAAGAAATAGATACATTAGGCGTTACAAAATCCATTATAGGTAACATAGATAATGCAGCGCTGGCTAAAGAAGTTGATTTTATGAATGTTCGTCTTTTCAAATTGTAATTAGTACCGATGTATAACGTCAAACATAACCAAAATATTTATCTTCACTAAAATTATAGCTGATGCACATTCAATTCGAAATCCTTGATCTAAAAGAGATTCATCGCATTATTCCGCTTATTCAAAAATTAACAGAACACAAGTTTTCGGATGCGATTTTAAATGAACGATTTGCAGAAATGGCAACTCAAAACTATGAATGTGCCGTAATATTTGATGGTGATAAATTAATTGGAGTAACTGGGATTTGGTATTCAACCAGGCATTATGTAGGTAAATCTGCTGAGATCGATCATGTGTTTATCGAGGAAGCATATCGAAGTCAGGGAATTGGTAAGCAATTTTTAAGTTGGATTTATAGTCATGTCAAATCAAAAGGATGTGAAGCTGCGGAATTAAATACCTATGTGCAGAATTATCCGTCACATAAATTTTATTACAATGAAGGGTTTGAAATCTTAGGGTATCACTTTTTAAAAAAGTTATAGGAAAATCATTCTAAGAAATCTAAAGATATTCTATATTTGTCAAACGAAAGGCGGGAGTAGCTCAGTTGGTAGAGCGTCAGCCTTCCAAGCTGAATGTCGCCGGTTCGAACCCGGTCTCCCGCTCAAAAAAGCCGCATCATATTGATGCGGCTTTTTTTATTTTAAATCACTTAAATCGGTTCCGGTTATTACTTCATATGGGGATTTTCCATATTCGAAAATACGAGCATCTAATGATCCTTTTAAAATAATCGTATCATTCTTGACTTCAAGCCAACTGCCTTCACGCAATCCAACTACTGGTTGCGTATTGAATTTGTGAAATTCTTTAATTCGCGTTTCTCGTGTCTCGCCCATATGTTTACTATTTGGATCGGGATCCAGATAATGCGGATTAATATTGAAGGGCACTAATCCTAATGTTTTGAAGCTGGGTGGATACACTATTGGCATATCGTTGGTAGTGCTTATCGTTAGTCCACAAATGTTACTTCCGGCACTTGTTCCTAAATATGGTGTTCCGTTTTCAACAGCCATTTTTATCGCCTCTATCAGATTGTTTTTATACAATTGATTAACTAGAACAAAGGTATTGCCACCACCAGTAAAGATACCCTTGGCATTTTCAATAGCAGCTTTTGGGTCGTTAAATTCATGAATTCCCTTAACAGTCTTTCCAATCTTTTGAAATGCAATATTTACATTGTTAGTATAGGTTTCATGAGAAATCCCTCCCGGACGTGCATAAGGAATAAAAACAATCTCGTTGGTGCTATTAAAATGTACTTTTAATTCATCTAGTAAATAATCTAACGGTTGACCACCATGAATAGTTGAGGTACTTGCAATGACTATATTTTTCATTAACTGTAATTTGTTGTAAATTTAGGTAAAGCATTAATTTAACAAAAGTTTAGTGAGCCGTTATTATATATTTTGACATTCATGTGCTTTCTTTACTTATCTAAATTGCTATAAATGAAAAAACTACTACTTATCTGTTTTATCTTTTCAGTTGGCCTAATTTCGGCACAAACATTTCAGCGTGTTGAAGTAGATGGTAAAATCATCGTTGAAGGTAATGATGTTGAAGGTATAACTGTTTATAATACTTCATCAAATAAAGGTGTTGTTACTAATGAGAACGGAGAATTCAAAATAGAGGTGGCGCTTAATGACTTTATCGAATTTAGAGCACTTCAATATCAAAACTTTGATCTTCAGGTTACTCAAGCTATTATCGATTCTAAAAGAATGCGCGTATTTTTAATCGAGGAGATCAATAAGTTAGACGAGATATTGGTTTTAACTAAAGGATTATCTGGTGATCTCTCTACCGATGTGGAAACTGTTAAAACCTTCAATCCTAAGCTAGATGCACTTTATTTTGGTATTAAGCGTAGCGATGAATATGATTTTTCTGATGATTATCGTTCTGCCATTCAAAATGAAGCAATGCATTCTCAGTCACAGACAATGGTAAACGGATTGAATATTGTTAATGTCGTAGATCAGCTATTACTGCCATTATTTAGAAGTGAAGTAAAGGATAAAGAAGCATATGGAATACCTGAAGTTCCTGTGACTTCGATAAAATATTATTTTGGTTCAGAATTTATCCAAGACAGTTTCGACATACCTGAGCATCGCGTTGAAGAATTTATTCGATTTGTTGAGGATGACAAAGACTTTGATTATTCGCTCTTAAAGTATGGTAAAGAACTAGAATTTCTTGAAGTACTTTATCAAAAAAGTAAGGAGTTCTTAAATCCAAAAAGTGATAAGAATTAAGTTTTATCTTTTAGTGTTCTCGTTAGTGATAACATCGCGCTCACTTTCCCAAACAACAGATATTTCAGGACAGGTGAAGGCCAGTGCGAATCTCTATGGTATTCACATTATCAATAAATCCTCTAATAAGTTTACAATAACAGATGACGATGGGAAATTCATAATTCCAGCTAGGCTGTATGATACGATTTTGGTGTCTGGTGTTCAATATAAATTGAATGAATTTGTAGTGACTGATATTATCATGCAATCCAAGCGTGTTACTATAAATCTTGAAGACAAAGTGAATGAGCTTGATGAAGTGGTTGTTGGTAAGATACTTACCGGAGACTTAATTTCAGACATAGAAAATAGCGATGTAAAACGCGACATTAATTTCTATGATGTCGGCATTCCTGGATATACAGGAAGAAGAAAGACCCAAACCGAACGTCGCATATACGAAGCTACTACTGGATCTGGACTCGTTCCATTAAATCCATTGCTTAACTGGATTTCAGGTCGTACTAAACGCTTAAATGAGCAATTGGCGCGTGAAAAACAAGAAAAAGCAGTTCAATCTGTTAATTCTAAATATAGTAAGTTACTATTTGAGGAAACTACACTTACCGAAATACAACAAAACGAATTTTTTTATTTCTGTGCAGACGACGAACAATTCATGCCTATGTATCGCAGTGGTAACGAGCTAAAAATGCTTCAGTTTTTACAAGAGAAGCTCAATGCATTTAAAATTCAAATTGAAAAGGAATAATACCATAAATTTTAAGGCTGATATTAACATTTTTTAAACAGGAATTAGCAATCTAATTCCTTATTTTTACGCGTTAAATTTTGCTATGAAGTTTATAAAGGCCTCATTTTTAGTGATTACCATGTCTCTTGTTATGTCGGTTGCCCACAAGTATTATGTGAGTGTAACCCAGATTTCATTTGTTAAAGAGCAAGAAGCAGTACAGATTATTACGAGAATTGACGTCGCTGATCTCGAGCTAACACTTCAGGAACGATACGATAGTAATATAAAGTTATCGTCAGTTAATGAAGATCCCAATAATGATATGCACATCTCCCGTTATTTGGATCAAAAATTCAAAATCAAAATTAACACCAAAGAAACGCCATTCAATTTTGTCGGGAAACAATATGATAATGATCTCGTTGTGTGTTATCTAGAAATCGAGAATATTAAGGAAATTAATACCATAGAAATGTCCAATATGGTGCTTTTCGACCTATTTCCAGAGCAAAAAAATGTCATAAAAACAAAAATCAATTCGGAAGTCTCTAATCTTATTTTTACGACGGACGATAGAAATCAATATCTAAATTTTAAATAATCAACCCACTAATAATTACTATGAAACTATTTAAGTATCTCTGTTTATCAATTGCATTTATCTCATTTAATGCATATGCTCAAGATCAGGAGCAAGAAGTCCAAACTGGCCATACCAATGAAAATAAGTTTAAACAACTATATGACGAGTTTGCAACACCAAATATGTATAGAACGGGTTCAGGAGCTCCAGGTCCAGCATATTATCAGCAACAAGCCGATTATAAAATGGACATTGAGATCAATGACGAAACAGCGGTTTTGAGTGGATACGAAACAATTACTTATACCAATAATTCGCCTGATATATTAACCTATCTATGGGTGCAATTAGATCAGAACGTAAGACAGAAAGATTCTCCTTCAAAGGATATTAATTCTAGTAGAATCACACCTGCGTTATCGCCATCTCGTTTCGCATCGTCTTATATGAGTGAGCGATTTGATGGTGGATTTAATGTAGAGGAAGTTACCGCTACCAATGGTAAAGACCTTCCGTTCATGATTAATCAGACAATGATGCGTGTTGAATTGCCACAACCAATGAAAACGGGAGATAAGTTCGCATTCAATATCAAATGGTGGTACCAAATAAATAATCATGTTACTGATGGTGGACGTTCAGGATTTGAATTGTTCCCTGATGGAAATAGAAACTACGTTATAGCGCAATTCTACCCAAGAATGGCAGTATACAATGATGTAGAAGGATGGCAAAATTCGCAGTTCTGGGGACGTGATGAGTTTGCATTACCTTTTGGTAATTTTGAAGTTAATATTACTGTGCCTGCAGATCACTTATTAGATGGAACTGGAAGATTAATGAATAGGTCTGAAGTGTTTTCAAAAGATATGATGAAACGTTATGAGCAAGCGAAGAAGTCTTATGATGAGCCTGTTATAATAGCTACACAATCGGAAGCAGAAGCACGTGAAAAAGGACGTTCGAAAAAGAAAAATACTTGGAAATTATACGCTGAGAATGTTCGTGACTTCGGTTTTGCGACATCAAGAAAGTACATCTGGGATATGATGGCAGTGAAAATTGGTGGACAAGATGTTATGGCGGTTTCATTATATTCAAAAGAAGGAAATCCATTATGGGAGCAGTGGAGTACAAAAGCTGTAGCTAGTACATTGAAAACATACTCACGTATGACTTTCGACTATCCATATCACAAAGCTATTTCAGTTCATGCAAGACGTCAAGGGATGGAATATCCAATGATTTGCTGGAACTATGGTCGTCCTGATGAAAATGGTAACTACGACGATCGTACTAAATACGGAATGATGAGTGTAATTATCCATGAAGTTGGACATAACTTCTTCCCGATGATTATTAATAGTGATGAGCGTCAATGGACTTGGATGGATGAAGGATTAAATACGTTCATGCAATATGTTGCTGAGCAAGACTTTGCAGAGTGGTATCCAGCTGCTTTATCAGCAGGAGACGACAAGTATCCTTCTCGAAGAGGTCCAGCTAAGAATATTGTTAGATATATGGGTGGAAACCAAGATTATATCGCGCCAATTATGACTAAAGGTCTTAATACATATCAATTTGGAAATAACGCTTACGGAAAACCTGCAACAGCCCTAAATATTCTAAGGGAAACGGTTATGGGTCGTGAGCTGTTTGATTATGCATTTAAAGAATATGCAAATCGTTGGATGTTTAAACACCCAACACCAGAAGATTTCTTCCGTACAATGGAAGATGCATCTGCATTCGATCTTGATTGGTACTGGAGAGGATGGTTCTACACAACAGATTGGACAGATATCGGATTAAAAGACGTGAAGAAGTACTACGTGAGCTCTGAGCCAAATCAGTATGCTAAAAACTACGCTTCAAGTAGAAACATCAATCTTGAAGAAATGGACTTGGTTTATTTAGTAGAAGAAGGAAGCGATGAGTTTGATGAAAAGCTTCGCCAAGGTACTTCAGCTGATAACTCACCATCGTTAAAAGAATACATGATGGATAACTTTACGCCTGAAGAGCGCAAAAATATCAAGCAACCAAAGTATTTTTACAACATTACATTTGAAAAACCTGGAGGATTAGTAATGCCAATCATCGTCGAATTTACTTATGCTGATGGAAGTACTAAAACAGAAACGTATCCTGCTCAGATTTGGAGATATAATGATCGCGAAGTGACTAAAGTGATCGCTTCAGAAAAAGAAATCGTATCGATTAAAGTAGATCCAAAACAAGAAACTGCAGATATTGATACTTCGAATAACTCATGGCCAAAAGAAGTAGAAGAAAGTGAGTTTGACACATTCAAGAATAAGGTCAAAGGGAAATAGTAATTAAAACTTCAAAAAGCCGATGGTAACATCGGCTTTTTTTAGCGCTTTTAATGAGCTATTAAAATAATAATACCAAAACATCTCACTATATTTGTAACGTGATTCAATTAGCCACATATTTATTTATCGGTACCAATGAAGTAATGTTTATTTTGGTTATCGTTATTATGGTTTTTGGTGCCGACAAAATTCCTGAAATAGCTAGAGGATTAGGTAAAGGTATGCGCATGCTTCGTGATGCTTCCAGTGATATCAAGTCTGAAATTGCAAAAAGTGCTGAACAGCAAGGTTTGAATACAGAAGTTACTAAAGAGATTACCGAAGAAATCAATAAGGTGAAGGATGATCTGGAAGACTTTTCTGGTTCAGTAAGCCGTAAACCAAAATTCTAAAGTCTATATTTTTCTACTAATAGTTAGTCCGTCTCTTATCGGTAAAACTACAGTTTCTACGCGCTTGTCATTACGCAATAATGTATTATACTCTAAAAGTGCTTTGGTTGAGTAATCTTTGTCCTTTAAGGGTTCAATTACCTTTCCATGCCAAAGTACATTGTCCGAAAGTATAATGCCTCCAGGATTTAGTTTGTCAATTACCGCGTGGAAATAATTGACATAATTTGGCTTATCGGCATCTATAAATACAAGATCAAAAGACTGATCTAATGTTGGGATGATATCAATGGCTGATCCAAGGTGTTGGTGAATTTGATGGCCATATGGTGATTTATCAAAATATTTCCGCTGAAAGTCAACTAATTCTTCGTTGACATCAATAGTGTGGATCTCACCATCATTTTGAAGCCCTTCAGCAAGACACAAGGTTGCATAACCTGTAAAGGTTCCCAATTCTAAGATGGTTTTAGGTCCAATTAATTTTGAGATCATACTAAGAACACGCCCTTGATAGGGTCCGCTTAGCATTATCGGCTGTAAGATTTTTTGATAGGTTTCTCTGGTGAGTTGCTGTAATAATTCTGGTTCAGCTTCAGAATGTGAAACCACGTATTCATCTAATTTTTCAGGAAGAAAGAACATTAACCTAGAATACGTTTTACAAGATTATCTTTGGCGACTTGGTCATTGCCACATAGCCACTGAATGACATTATCTTCCCAGATCTCATCGCGTTCTTGTTCGGTAATAATATCACGTTCTATGGCAAGATCTAATATTTTTCCTGGATATGACGATTGTTTTTCACTTTCCATTTCACCTAAAGGATAAGGGTCGTCTAATCCCATTAATACTTGTTTAGAGGTTTGATTTTTGATCAATAATTGTAGTCCGCCTGTATCATGTACCAACGTATCAAAAAAGATATTAGGATGTGCTACGGCTTTTCTAGGATGTGTTTTACCTTCAAATAGATCAGGTCGACCATCAAACCCTTGAATTCGACGTCCGAGATTTATTTGCGCAAGTTGACCACCATGTGCGAAACAGGTGCGCATATTAGGAAACTTTTCTTGATATCCATTCAATGTTAAAAAGTGGTAGGCATCGGCACATTGCGCTAGCATCCAAATCAGATGGAATCGCCAGGATGTATTTTCAAGCTTGATGAATTTTTCACCATCATAAGGATGAATCTCAACCGCTAAATTGTACTTATTAGCCAATTCAAAAATTGGCTCGTTCTCCTCATCAAAAATACAACGCCATGTTCCAATGGTATCCATGTAATGTGTAGGTAAGCACAACAATTGCATGCCAAGTTCTTCAACACATCGTTCTATTTCCCAGCAAGCACCTCTTACAAATCCAGGGTGTACCACAAAACCACATGTGAATTTACTTGGATGATCATGTTGGATCTTGGCATTAAAATCGTTTTGGAATCGTAACGCCTGTTTCATTTCCTCAACACGTAAACCATTACCATATAACTGAGATAAATTTAGTACCACAGCATGATCTATATTAAAACGCTCCATCCAAGACAATTTCTCATTAAGGAAAAAGCTCGAATCGGTTATTGGCCGATTCCAGTCTTTCTGTAGCATGAATTTTCGATCTTTATCTACCCAAAAAATACCCTTATCCTTCATGAACTGTGGGATCTCTTCCGGATAGGGAAGCAGATGTGAATGACCATTTATTCTGAGTTTACGTCTTTCCATGGTAATGACTTAGAGAGGTTATTGGAGTTTAAGATTTTAATCTTCGAGTTGTACTTTTTTTGGAGGTTCCATAATTGCACCACAATTCGGACAACTACGTTTATCCCTATCACCATAATACTTATCAAATATAGCAGGCATATCGGTCTCTATATTATCTAAAGTAAAATCCTCTTCATAAAGTTTAGTGGTACAATTTTCACAAAACCACAATAAAGCATCTTGAACGCCTTGCTCCCTTGGATATTCGATTACAAGACCAACAGTGTTAGCACCACGTTGTGGTGAATGCGGAACTTTTGGTGGTAAAAGGAAAATTTCCCCTTCTTTGATATGGACGTCTTTAGGTATCCCATTATCAATAACTTTGAGTACAATATCACCTTCAATTTGATAAAAGAATTCAGGAGTTTCATTGTAATGATAATCCTTTCTGCTGTTAGGTCCACCTACAACCATGACGATAAAATCTCCGTCTTTCCACACTACTTTATTACCAACAGGAGGTTTTAATAAATGACGATTTTCTTCGATCCATGCTTTGAAATTAATGGGAGGATATAATGCGCTCATATACTATGTTTTTGGGCGTTTTCTCTTCACAAGAGTTTCAGAGAATCAGGCTTTCGGTAGTCGCTTTCTCCTTTGTTTGTAGTACAAAGTCTAAGAGCTCCAACAGTACCTCAATCCTTAACGCGAATGTTCAATTCAATAAAATTAGTAATAAAAAACGGATTATATGAACTTAAAGTGACTTAGTTCTTCCGCCGTCAACAGGTAAATTAATACCATTAATATACGCGGCTCGTGCACTCGCTAGAAATGTAATCGCATCCGCTAATTCTTCTGGCTGTGCAAAGCGTTTTGCAGGAATCGCGCCTTTCATTGCTGTCGCTGCTTGGTCTTCAGTAGTTCCAGTTTTTACCGATTTATTTTTAATGATTTCTGTAAGTCGTTCCGTTCCTGTGGCTCCTGGTAATACATTATTCACTGTAACACCAAATTGACCAAGCTCGTTGGCCAAAGTTTTACTCCAGTTAGCCACAGCACCACGTATAGTATTGCTCACGCCTAATCCGTCCAAAGGTTGTTTAACAGAGGTGGAGATCACATTGATGATACGTCCATAACCTTCACTTTTCATGAAGGGAACAACCGCTTGAGCTAGTACGTGATTACATTTAAGATGCTGCGTAAAGGCATTCTCAAATTCTGTAACATCTGCTGCAAATACAGGTCCGCCCTTTGGTCCACCAGTATTATTTATCAAAATATGAAAACCATGATTGGATTGGATATAAGCGTCTACATTCGCTTTTAAAGAAGCTGGATCAGAAAAATCCGCCACAATATAATCATGAGGTCGGTGTTGCGGTAATTCTGCCAAGGTTGCTTTAAGCTTGTCTTCATTTCTAGCGATTAATGTGACTATAGCACCTTCTTCGGCTAGTGCCGTAGCTGTTGCTTTTCCTATACCTGCTGTACTACCGCATACAAGCGCATATTTATTATTAAGTTCTAAATTCATGATTAATATTTTATACAAACATTTTTTGCTTCTGTAAAAAATCGAAGTGCTTCAAAACCACCTTCACGTCCTACTCCAGACGCTTTGACGCCTCCAAATGGCGTTCGTAGATCACGCATCATCCAGGTATTCACCCAAACGATCCCAGCTTGTAAATTTTGGGACATTCGCATAGTACGTTTTAAATCGCTGGTCCATAAAGTTGAAGATAAACCGTATTTTACTTTATTAGCCATTTGCAGCACCTGATCTTCCGATTCAAAGGGCATAATAGTTACTACAGGACCAAATATTTCTTCTTGATTAATACGACATTCGTCTGAAGGAACTTCAATCACAGTGGGTTCTAAATAATAGCCGTTCTCGTAGCCTTCTACTTTGACTTCATTTCCGCCACAAAGTACTATACCGTCTTCGTCTTTGGCGATCTTGATATATTCTTTTACTTTTTCTAAGTGAGGTTTCGAAACTAATGCACCTATATTGGTATCCGCATTTGAAGGATGGCCTACTTTTAATTGTTTTATTTTTTCGACAAAATCTGTTTTAAACCGCTTATAAATAGAGGCTTCTACAAATATTCGACTGCCACATAAGCAGATTTGTCCTTGGTTTGCGAATGACGATCTAACCGTAGTATTGAGCATGTCGTCATAATCACAATCTGCAAAGATGATGTTCGGATTCTTACCACCTAATTCAAGAGAAAGCTTCTTAAACATGGGTGCAGCTGTTCGTGCTATATGTGCTCCCGTAGCAGTTCCACCGGTAAAACTTATGGCCTTGATATCTGGATGTTCAACGATGGCTTGTCCGGTTGACGTACCTAACCCATGTACTATATTTAGCACGCCTTTAGGAAGTCCTGCCTCATTACAAATTTCTCCTAATAAGTAAGCGGTCATAGGAGTTACTTCGCTAGGTTTGGCAACAACACAATTTCCTGTAGCAATGGCTGGAGCAATTTTCCAACTAAAGAGATAGAGTGGAAGATTCCATGGAGAAATACAACCTACAACGCCTATCGGCTGCCTTAAGGTATAATTGATCGCATTTTGGCCAGTGCTTTCATGGCTTTCACTAGCGAATTGGGTGATTGCATTTCCGAAGAATCGAAAATTACTTGCTGCTCTTGGAATATCAACCGATTTAGCTAAAGATACAGGTTTTCCATTGTCTTTACTTTCAGCCTCAGCAAAGCGTTGCAAGTTGACTTCTAATAATTCTGAAATACGGATTAATATTCTGCTACGTTCATCTAAACTAGTTTGAGACCAAATAGGAAATGCCAATTTAGCTGCTCTATAAGCGTTTTCAACATCTGCTTTAGAGGAATTAGGAATTTGCCCATAAACTTCCCCATTGGAAGGATTGTAATTATCGATCCATTCGTTCTTGACTGGATCTTGAAATTTGCCGTTGATATAATTCTTTAGTTTCATGATTGCTTTTTATACGCCATCACTTTAATTTCAACTACAAGATCAGGATGCGGTAATTGATGTACAGCAACAGTAGTTCTAGTAGGTCCAGTCGCTTTATCGAAAAATTCTGCATAAGCCTTATTATAGCCTGCGAAATCGTTCATATTCACTAGGAACGAAGTCACATCAACAACATCCTTCAAAGAGGCACCGACCTTATTGAGATTCTTGTCAATATTTTGTAATACTTCGCGTGTCTGAGTTTCAATATTTAAGCGTTTCGTTCCCATTTCGTCAATGATATCAACTCCGGCAATTGTATTATCGGCACGTCTGGAGCTCGTTCCAGAAACAAATATAAAATCACCAACTTGCTTCACGTGCGGATAAGCACCTCTTGGAGTAACTGTTTTTTCGCTCATAATCTTAATGTAATCCTGCGACCTTGTCATCTTCTAGAATCGCATTGGTTTCTGTTTTTACTTTATCTAATAAATTCCCAACTAGAGTTTTGTCAGTCAAATCTATGTCTGCTGAAATTGTGCCATCAGATATCATGTTGAGAATAGCTTTGTCTTGCGCGCGTCCTCTCAGCATCGCTTCACGGTATCCGATATGTTCATTAAATGTAACTAAGCTGTATTTAGAGGAATAGTTTTCCGGATATAAACGTTCTAAAGCCATTTCAATTTTACGTTTTTCCTGGAATATTGGATTGGCTACATGATCTTTCATTTCATGAAAATTATCTATAGCCAAATCGGCAATGGCGTCTGTGTCCTTTTTTCTCGTTTTCTCATATTCAGAAAATATAGTCTCCCAATCACCTTCATATTTATCGAGGACGGCATCAAACTCCACCACATCTTCAAAAGATGCGTTCATTCCCTGTCCGTAAAAAGGGACAATGGCATGCGCCGAGTCTCCCATTAATAGCGTATTACCTTTATAATGCCATGGTGTACATTTAACGGTTCCTAATGGCGCTGTAGGATTCTCAAAAAAGTCATCCACTAAATTAGGCATGATATCTAGAGCGTCTGGGAATTCTTTTTGGAAGAATTCGGTAACGATTTCAGGAGTCGTTAGATTATTGAAATTGTATTCACCTTGGTCATAACTTAGAAATAAGGTTACTGTAAAACTGCCGTCCAGATTTGGTAGAGCAATGATCATGAAATCACCTCTCGGCCAAATATGAAGGGCGTTTTTATAAGTTTTATAATCGCTATCCTCAGTAGGTAATATGGCCAATTCCTTATAACCATGTGTTAAATAATCCTGAGAAAAGCTAAATAAGAACTTGCGCTCTAAATAGTAGCTTCTTCGCAACGCAGAACCAGCACCGTCAGTAGCAATAATAGTATCGGCATCTTCAATAAATTCATCATTAGTAACTGTGTCAATGAATGTCGCGGTAGTCTTTTCGAAGTCCACAAATTGACAACGTTTGTTAAAATGAATCTTTACGTTTTTATGAGTTTCGGCTTCATCTAGCAATAAGGCATTCAAGCCGCCTCGTGAAATAGAATTTATATACTCGTATTCACGTCCACTGTAATTAGAAAGGAAAGTATTTCCGTCTTTATCATGAAGCATGCGACCATTCATTGGTATGCAAAGTGTTTTTACTTTTTCTTCAATACCAACAAGTTTCATGGCTTTTTCACCGCGATCAGAAAATGCAAGATTGATAGAACGTCCAGCTGATATATCTGTTTTTCGTAGATCAGGTCGCATTTCGTAAACCGTAACATTATATCCTCGTTGTCCCAACCTAAGTGCCAATAAACTGCCACATAATCCTGCTCCAATTATAAGTATATTTTGTTGTTTCATAATTAATTTAGAATCTTCTTTAAGCGTTCAACAAGTTGATAAATATCTTCAAACGTATTGTACAGAGGAACAGGAGCACATCTTATGACGTCGGGTTCTCTCCAATCCGTTATCACGCCAGCTTCCATAAGTTGCTGATGAAGTTTTTTGTCCGCATTTTTTACCTGGATGGATAATTGACATCCGCGTTCATCAGGATTGTTAGGTGTAATGATCTTGATGTGTTCATTATTTAATTCATTGATCAAGAATTCAAAATACCCAGTCAGTAATTTAGATTTATCGCAAAGTGTGTCAAATCCAGCTGTTTCAAAGATGTGCATGGAAGCACGTATGGCAGCCATTGACAAGATGGTTGGATTGCTTAGTTGCCAACCTTCAGCACCTGGTAATTGGTCAAATTCGCCACGCATGTTAAATCGCGTTTCTTTATTATGCGACCACCACCCAGTAAAACGATTGAGATCTTTTCTGTGGGCGTGACGCTCATGAACAAAGGCTCCTGAGAGGCTTCCTGGTCCAGAATTTAAATATTTATAGGTACACCAAACTGCAAAATCTGCACCTGAATCATGTAAATCTAATTTTACATTTCCCGCGCCATGTGCACAATCAAAACCAACGACACAGCCATATGAATGCCCAAGAGTTGTAATACGTTTTAAATCGAAAAACTGTCCTGTGTAATAATTCACACCACCAATCATAATTAGTGCAATTTCGTGACCATGCTTTTTTAAGATGTCTTCAAGGTCTTCATATCTCACTAATTCTTCACCTTCGCGTGCCTTCCATAGAATCAATCCTTCTTTGTCATCATATCCGTGATGTCTTAATTGAGATTCAACGGCATATTTATCACTCGGAAATGCATCTGCTTCAATTAATATTTTATAGCGCTTTGGTGTAGGTTGATAAAAACTTACCATCATTAAATGCAGATTCGCCGTCAACGAGTTCATGACAACAACTTCCAAGGGATTAGCCCCAACAACCTTTGCCATGGCCTCTGTTAGATATTCATGATAGTGCAGCCATGGGTTTTGTCCTTCCGTATGCCCTTCAACACCTAAATTGGCCCAATCTTGTAATTCTTGATCGATATAGTCTTTAGTGATCTTTGGTTGTAATCCAAGTGAGTTACCTGTCATATAAATGAGCTCGTTTCCCTCATTATCTTTTGGGATATAAAACTGATCTCTAAAGTGTGAAAGTTTATCATTTTGGTCTAGAGTTTTTGCATATTCTAAACCGTTCTTATAATTGGACAAGGTGATTGATTTTAATGATGTCTAACAAAAATAAGAATAATAATTCGAGTAATACGGACTTCAAATATGGATTTTTATCAATGCAAAATTGACTTTTATTTTTAGTATCTTTAAACAAATCGAATCATTATGGGAAAGACAAAAGAATATACTAATGGCGAGGTTACAGTTGTTTGGAAACCTGATTCCTGCATCCACTCAGCAATTTGTGTGAAAGGGTTAGGAGAGGTGTTTAGGCCAAATGAAAAACCTTGGATTAAGATAGACGCGGCTTCAACTGACGCCTTGGTCAATCAAGTAAAAGCTTGTCCATCTGGTGCACTTAGCTATTATATGAATGATGAAGGAGATAAAGAAGCTACAAGTTTAGAGACCAAAGTAGAAGTGCTTGAGAATGGACCATTATTGGTTTATGGAACACTAAAAGTCACGCATAAAGATGGGGCTGAAGAGACAAAGAATAGAACAACGGCATTTTGTAGATGCGGAGCCTCGCAAAATAAACCTTACTGTGATGGCGCTCATGTTGATCTTGGATTTAAAGGCTAAAGTAAAAAGCGCATTAACTTAAAAAATTAATGCGCTTTGAATATATATGGACGCCTAGGCGGAATATTTACTTTATATACGAGCTTAGTCGTTTATTAGATGTCTATATTACAAACCCATTAAAATTTTAATACTTTTTAACAATTTCAAAGCGTTTTAAATTATTCAACACTTACGTTCTGAAAGTTTAAGTTAAAATCACCTTGTGCCATTTTATGATCTCTTGCTAATAGCAGGCCATTATAATCTTGATAGTTTTCAAATGTGGTACTCATGGTCGGTTCAGCAGCATTCCCCTTTCTAAAGGTCCATTCGCGAATAATATATTTATCATCAAAATAAATATCATAAGCATCACCTGGTGTATAGCCACCTTCATTGCTGTAGGTAAGTGTTATTTTGTTGAATTCAGTATTTGAAATTGGTCCGTTGGATTTCACAGATTCTGAAATTGTAGTGCCTTCGTCCCATATTAACTGAAATGGAATTAATAACCAGAATTTGTCATTAATAAATGCTGGATCTACATTCAAGGCAGTACTGTCCATTTCGGTTCGATTGTAGCTCACCGTATTCGTATCTGAATTTAATTGAATGCTGTCTTTTTTAGGAAACCATGTCCAAGCACGACCATTTCCCGAATTACCGCCACGGTCTACTTTAAAGGTAAATGTAATACGATTTACATTTTTCCATTGCTCATAGCCATGGGCATTCGCTATTTTCTGAGCGGTTGTGAGTTCTTCTAATTGAAGTTCTTTAGTGTCAGTCTCTGAAGTTGGTTGTTTTGGTTCCGATTTGCACGAAACAAGGATGCTAATAAGTAATAGTGTGATTAGTGTTCTCATTCTGAAATTTTTTTCAAAAATACCGATTTGAATTATGATGGCTTTATGCTTTTTGAAAGCTTTAAGAAAACAGTTGATTCTAAT
This sequence comes from Psychroserpens sp., assembly GCA_017643165.1. Lineage (GTDB taxonomy): Bacteria > Bacteroidota > Bacteroidia > Flavobacteriales > Flavobacteriaceae > Psychroserpens. The sequence goes on from JAEPNY010000001.1 coordinate 809,151, forward strand.
TATTAACTTAGAGCGATAAATTTGACAACGATGAGTAAAAAAGCATTTGATGTTAATCGACAAACATGGAATGAAAAAGTAAAAGTCCATGCCGAAAGTGATATGTATGATCTAAAAGCTTTCAAAAAGGGTAAGTCCTCTTTAATGCCTTACGAATTAAATGCAATTGGCGATGTTCAAGGCAAATCATTACTTCACTTGCAATGTCATTTTGGACAAGATACGTTGAGTTGGAGTAGGATGGGAGCCAACTGCGTTGGTGTCGATCTTAGTGATGAGGGCATTGGCTTGGCAAAAACTTTAAATTCTGAACTAGAATTAAATGCATCATTTGTACGATGTAATGTATTGGAAACTTCGACATATGTAAATGATATATTTGATATTGTTTTTACGAGTTATGGCGTTATTGGATGGTTGCCAGATTTGAAGCCATGGGCTCAAATGATTGCAGAGCGATTAAAACCAGGAGGATTCTTTTATATCGTTGAATTTCATCCTATTGTTTGGATGTTTGATTATGAACAGGATCCGCCTACAATGCGTTACGGCTATATGCAAGATGAAGTAATTTATGAAGAATATGAAGGGACCTATGCGAATACGAAGTCTAAAATGATCAGTAAAGAATATGGATGGAATCACGGCTTAAGCGAAGTTATCAATTCACTAATAGAGGCTGGATTACAAATCGAATATCTAAACGAATATGACGAATCGCCGTATAACGTATTGCCAGATCTGGAAAGAACCAAATCTGGCATGTATGTATCAAAGGATAAATTGTATCCTCTACTTTTTGAAATTAAGGCAATAAAACCTTAGTGCTTCTCTTTAAGAACTTCTGGCATTTTTGCTTGAAAACGACGCAGTCTTGGGATTGACACGTTTCTTATGTAGCCATTATTAGGGTGTAGTCGTTCGTAGTCTTGATGATAATCTTCACCCATCCAAAACTTCTGAAATGGATATACTTCAGCAGCTATTGTTGCATTTAATGCTTTTGCTAGTGCAGCCTTTTTCGTTTCTATGATCTTTTTCTGCGCATCATTTTGATAGAAAATAATGGATCTGTATTGCGGACCACGATCTGGTCCTTGACCATTTACTTGTGTCGGATCTTGCGATGCAAAATAAACGTCAACTAAGGTTTCAAAACTTACAACATTCGGATCATAGATAACTTCAACCGATTCAGCATGTCCTGTTCTGCGCGTGTTACTTAATTCGTAAGTTGGGTTTTTTGTAAATCCACCCGAATAGCCATTGTAAACTTCTTCGACACCTTTAACGCTCTCATAAACTGCCTCTACGCACCAGAAACAACCACTGGCAAAATAGGCTCTTGCTTTACCATCTTGAAGAGGTACTTCAACAGGTTCAGCATTCATTACTGCCAATTGTTTTTCGTTGATTTGAGCATTGTTTTGGCAATTAAACAATACAATTACTGCTAAGGTTGATACTAATTTCTTCATGTTATTTTTTCTTTTCTTTTTCAATAGTCGTGTAAAATTAATAAACCTAATGTCCAACAATGTGAAATTTATATTAAAAGAAAAAGCCTTTATCGATTTGATAAAGGCTTTCATATTTCGGATTAGATGGATTAAAGTTTTGCAAACATTTTTTCCATTTTCTCTTTTTCTTCTTGAGCGAGAGCAGCATCAACTAATATACGACCACTGTGCTCATCAGTAATCACTTTTTTGCGTGAAGCAATCTCTACTTGAACCTGAGGTGGGATTGTAAAGAATGATCCTCCAGAAGCACCTCTCTCAATTGGAACCACTGCTAATCCATTCTTCACATTATTTCGAATTCTTAAATATGCATTTACTAGGCGCTCATCTAATTTCTTTTGGTAATCTTCAGATTTCTTAAGAAGCGCTTCTTCTTCCTTTTGTGTTTCAGCTAAAATGTCATCTAGCTCTGCACGTTTGTGTTTTAAATGCGTTTTACGATCTTTTAAGCGATCTTTAGTTTCGTCGATCACTTCTTTTTTCTGCTCGATCTGAACTTTAAATTCTTTGATGTGTTTTTCAGCAAGTTGAATTTCTAAGTCTTGAAATTCGATTTCTTTAGATAGGGAGTTGTACTCTCTGTTATTTCTAACGTTCTTTTGCTGTTCAGTATACTTTTTGATTAGGGCTTTAGCTTCTTCGATTAAGTTCTTTTTAGACTTAATTTGATCATCAATAACATCTAGGTTAGTCGATAATTTTTCAAGTCTCGTATTTAAACCTTCCACTTCATCCTCAAGATCTTGAACCTCTAAAGGTAATTCTCCACGTACATTTCTGATTTCATCCACTCTAGAATCGATTAATTGTAAATCATAGAGCGCTCTTAATCTATCTTCAACTGATAGTTCAGCTTTTTTTGCCATAATTAAAAATACTTTACCGGATTTGTATTCGTCGTTGATAAAACGACTGCAAAATTAGTAATTTTTTTTGAGAGATAGTCTACTAAATAGTTTTTTGTGAACTGTTCGCTCTCATAATGTCCAATATCTGCTACAATGATCTCATTATCAGCACTGAAAAAATCATGATATTTAAGATCTGCTGTTATCAAGATGTCAGCTCCAGCGCGCTTAGCGGCCGAAATAGCAAAACTTCCTGACCCACCCAATACAGCAACGTTCTTAATTTCTGTTTTATGAATAGCGGAATGACGAATACATGATGCATTCATCTTATCTTTTACAAACTGCAAGAAATCCGTTGTCATCAATGGAGCATCCAATTCGCCAATCATACCCATACCAATGTTTTGATCGTAGTTTTCTAACGAAGTAACTTCAAAGGCTACCTCTTCATAAGGATGATGTTTAAAGAGTGCACTTAAAAGTTGACCTTCAACATGTTTATTGAACGTCACAGATATTTGTGTTTCTAGTTCTTCGTGAACTTTTCCTTTATCACCAATCGTCGGATTAGAATGTTCATTTCCACGATACGTGCCAGTTCCATCAGTATTGAAACTGCAATTGTCGTAATTACCTATGTTTCCAGCACCAGCTTTAAATAGCTCAGTTCGTAATGTTGATGCATTTGCTTTAGGGACATAGGTCGTTAGTTTTTTAATCGTGCCTTTCTGTGGAATCAATATGCGCTTATTGACAAGGCTTAAAGCATTACAGATGATATCATTTACACCTTTAAGTGCATTATCAAGAGCTGTGTGTATTGCATAAATTGCGATATCATTTTTTATAGCTTTTTGAACGGTTCGTTCAACATAGGTTTTACCTGTTAAAGTCTTAAGGCCTTTGAAAATGATAGGATGGAAGCTCACTATCAAATTACATTGCTTGTCAATTGCTTCATCAACAACGGCTTCCAAAGTGTCAAGCGTAACTAAAATTCCAGTGAGTTCTGCTTGCTTATTTCCGACTAATAATCCAACATTGTCGAAATCTTCAGCATAGCTAAGTGGCGCTAATTCCTCTAAATGATATATGACATCTTGTATGATCATAGGTTCTAATTTATTTCAAAGATAAACTATTATTATAATGAGAGATATGTTTATCTTGGCAATTAAATTGATAATGTATTTATGAAGCTTTTACGCATTTTATTATTTCCTGTGGTGCCTATATACTATATGGTTTCCTGGTTGCGAAATAAAATGTATGATAAGGGATGGCTGTCGTCGAAGTCTTATGAGCTTCCAATAATTTCTGTCGGAAATTTAAGCACTGGTGGTACTGGAAAATCACCAACCATTGAATATCTGATTAGGTTGCTACATAATGACTATAAAGTGGCGACCCTAAGCAGAGGTTATAAGCGTGAAAGTCAAGGATTTCAATTGGCGAATGTCGAAAGTACGGCTAAAACGATTGGTGATGAGCCATTTCAGTTCTTTCAGAAGTTTAAAGATATTAATGTCGCGGTTGATGCCGATCGTCAAAATGGGATCGCAACGCTTGTTTCACAAGAACAGCCTGAAGTTATATTATTAGATGATGCTTTTCAACACCGAAAAGTAAAACCTGGTTTTTCAATCTTGTTGACGAGCTACGATAAGTTATACAGTAAGGATATTGTGTTGCCGACTGGTAATTTAAGAGAGCCTAGGTCAGGCGCTCAACGGGCTGATTGTATTATAGTAACAAAATGTCCAGTTGGTCTTTCAAATAAAGATAAGGCAAATATCCTATCAGAATTAAATCCGAATCCACAGCAGCAGGTGTTTTTTAGTTCAATTAACTATTCAGAAAAGATCTTCAGTGCAGGAGATGAAATTAGTTTAGATCAGTTAAAATCCCAAGTATTTACTTTGGTTACAGGAATAGCAAATCCGCAACCATTATTAGATTTTTTAGGCGAAAAGGAACTAGAATTTGAACATTTAGCCTTTGGTGATCATCACAAGTTTACTGAAGCAGAGGTCAAGATGTTCAAGGAAAAGTCCGTGATTTTAACGACGGAAAAGGATTATATGAGATTACAAGATCATTTTAGTCCTAATGATATTACTAAACTTTATTACCTACCGATCAGTTTTCAGATTGATGATCAAGATCAGTTTGATACCATCATTAATGCGTATATCAAGGCTAGTTTATAGAAGAGGTGTGAGCATTTTGATCTTGCGCGAGTACTTCATATAATTTCTTTTCAAAGTCTTCTTGTTTAAATGGCTTTGAAATAATATCATTAAATCCAGCTTCATCGAATTCATGCATCTTATCTTCTAATGTCACAGCTGTTAGAGCGAAAATGGTTAGCTCTTTATCGAATGTTCTAATAATCTTTGTAGCTTCTAAGCCACTTATTCCTGGCATGTGAATATCCATGAGCACGACATTGTAATTATTCTCACGTACTTTTTCAACCGCTGCTTCTCCGTTATCAACTATGTCACATTCAAGATTCATTTTGTTCAAAATCTTTTTCGTGATCATTTGATTGATCTTGTTGTCTTCTACAATTAAGATCCTAATATTACTAATATCCAATTTGCTAATGTTTTTAGAATAATCTTCTTTTTCAATTTTAACCGATTCTGGAGCGTAGGTTAATGGGATTTCGAAAAAGAACGTTGTGCCTTTTCCGAGTTCACTTTTGACGTAGATTTTTCCTTTGAGGATATCAATTAGACCTTTTACGATGGAAAGTCCTAATCCTGTTCCACCGTACTTTCTATTGATTTGAATAGAGCCTTGGGAGAAGCTTTCAAACATATTTTCTTGTTTCTCTTTTGAGATACCAATTCCGTTATCTTCAATCTCGAATCGAAGTACGTGATCATCCCCTTTCTTAGAAATGCTATAAATGCGTACCCAGATATCACCATCTTTTGTGAATTTAATGGCGTTTCCAATTAGGTTGATTAAGATTTGGGAAATCTTCAAGTTATCACCAATAAAGGTGTCTGGAAGGTCTTTATGGTATTCGTAATGCATTTGAACATTATTGTCCAATGCAGAGTTATTAAGCGCTGAACATACATTTTCAACTTTTGTTCTTAAGTTGAATAACACAGGATCTAATTCTACTTTATTAGCTTCAATTTTATTGATTTGAAGAATATCATTAATGAATGTAAGTAGGTAATCCCCTGAGAACTTTAGGGATTTCAAATGCGGAATCTGTTCTGCATTTGGTTTTTCCTCGAGTAACATATTTGTTAGTCCTGTTACTGCATAGAGCGGTGTTCGTAGCTCATGAGTAACGGTCGACAAGAAATTCGCTTTGGTTTTTGAAGCCAGTTCGGCTTTTTTCATTGCTTCGATAAGATCATCAAGATCATCGTTCTTTTCTTGAAGCATATTATTCGATTTGAGACGAATATTATTATTCTTATATAACGATAGGGTCAATAAAGATAAGATCGTGATCAAAGCGATACTTAAAATCGTTGTGATCTTAGCAAGATTTTGATCTGATTCTTGATCTTCTACTCGTTTCTGAAGTTTCTCTAGCTCAGCCTTTGTATAGGTTTCAATCTGTTCAGCTTTTCCTTCAGTACTTATATTAGCACGTTGAATATTTAATATTGAATCTGAAAGTTGTACATGTTTTTGAAGGTATACATAAGCTTCAGAAAAATTACCATCGTTTTCATAGATATCGCTAAGGGTAAGGTATGCCTTATTAATTAGATCGGTTTCTTGATTTATTTGAGCGATTTCTAGCCCTTCATTGGCCAGTGAAATACCTTGTTTGTTATTTCCTAATTTGTCTAGGGCTTTTCCGCTGTAAATGAGTGCTTCAGAAAGCATATCATTCTGATTCGTTTTTTTCGCTAAAACAATAGTGTTTTCAAATAGCGACTTTGCGGTTTTATAATCTTTTAATTGTAATTGTATTTTACCTTGAGTCAATGTAACATCAGGAATTCTTGATTCCATGTCCTGCTCTTCAAAAAGCGTTTTTGCAGATTGCAGGTAGCCTAAAGCATCTTTGTATTCTTCGACTGCAGCATGATATTTGCCCTTTAGACTGTAAGTGATTGCCAAATGAGGCGTGTCATCGAGTTCACGTTGAATGTCTGCTGCCCTTGTTAATGAAACGAAAGCGTCTTCATATTCTTCTACGGTTAGTTGAAGCTTACCAATTTTGGTATAAATCACACCTTGATTGTGTTTGTCATCAACTTTAAGAGCGAGTTCGAGAGCGTTTTCTAAATTGTTCTTAGCACTGGAGTAGTCACCACGTTCCGAGTCAAATTCGGATTGTGTTATAGTATTACTGATACGCATTTTCTGAACCTCAATATCCTCAATATCATTAGATTGAGCATAAGCGAAGCACGAAAACGCTAGTAAAAGAGCAACAATGTAGTGTTTAGTTTGGGACATTTTGGCCACTTTTATGGAACAAATATAAATATTTATTCGATAAAAGTTACGATTTCTTCGATAAATTGCAAATTAAATCCAAAATTCTACTCGAATATCCGGTTTCATTATCATACCATCCGATAATTTTAACCATGGTTCCAATAACTGATGTCATTTGAGAATCAAAGATGCAAGAATGGGTGTTTCCTACAATATCAATAGACACAATTGGGTCTTCCGTGTATTCGAGAATTGAATTTAAATAGTATTCAGAAGCATTTTTAAAGGCTCGATTTACGTCCTCTATACTCACTGATCGTTGTACATTGAAGGTGATATCAGTTAAAGATCCATTTACAACGGGAACGCGAATTCCACATCCACCTATAACATCGGAGAGCTCTGGAAATATTTTTGTCAGTGCTTTTGCTGCACCAGTTGTTGTCGGCACAATGGATTGTCCAGCGGCTCTAGCACGTCTTAGATCTTTATGAGGTTGGTCATGTAAACTTTGATCTGTGGTATAGGAATGAACGGTAGTTATATAAGCTTGATTAATCCCACAAAGTTCATTGATGATGGCAATCATAGGTGCCGCATTATTAGTCGTGCAGGACGCATTAGAAATGATGCTGTCCTCATCGTTGATATCTTGATCATTAACACCAATAACGACAGTTTTAATGTCATCTTCCAGTGGTGGGACGGATAATATCACTTTCGTTGCACCATTGTCAATATGATGTTGTAAGTCTGTTCTGGTTTTAAATTTTCCTGTAGATTCAATAACAAAGTCTACGTTAAAACCTGTCCAGTCAATATCTGAAGGGTGTCTATGGTGCTGAAATGGAATTTCGCGTCCATTGACAACGATCATTGAATCTTTGCTCGTAATAGAATGTTTTGAAATACCATGAACACTGTCATATTTTAATAAATGACTTAAAGTATGTGTATCGGCGAGGTCATTAATTGCGACGACCTCCATATCGTTTCTGTCCTCGATAAGTCTAAACACACGTCGCCCAATGCGACCAAAGCCGTTAATAGCAACACGAATCATTAGTCGATATGTTTTTGTGCCTTGTAAGACGAACGCACAAGTGCACTACTTTCTACATGACGGAAACCAAGATCTAATCCAATTTCTTTGTATTCCTCAAATTGTTCAGGTTGAATGAATGACTTTACCGGTAGGTGTTTTTTGCTTGGCTGAAGATATTGTCCAATAGTAACCACGTCCACATCATTAGCTCTAAGGTCATGTAAGGTTTCAATAACTTCTTCTCGAGTTTCACCCAAACCTAACATGATTCCAGATTTTGTACGTCTCTGGCCTTGTTCCTTTAAGTATTTTAAAACGTGCATACTTCGATCATATTTCGCCTGGATACGAACCTCGCGAGTTAAGCGTCTTACAGTTTCTATATTGTGAGATACCACTTCGGGTGCGACATCAATAATACGATCTATATGACGTTCGATTCCTTGAAAATCAGGTATAAGTGTTTCTAGAGTAGTTTCCGGATTCATTCGCCTAACAGCTTTCACTGTTTCACTCCACATAATGCTTCCCATATCTTTTAGATCATCGCGGTCAACACTTGTTAATACGGCGTGCTTTATACCCATAATTTTTATAGATCTTGCTACTTTTTCTGGTTCATCCCAGTCTACCGTTTCTGGTCGTCCAGTTTTTACGCCGCAAAAGCCACAAGAGCGTGTACAGATATTTCCTAATATCATAAAAGTTGCCGTGCCTTCTCCCCAACATTCACCCATATTAGGACAGCTTCCAGAAGTACATATGGTATTGAGCTTGTACTTGTCAACAAGTCCTCTAAGTTCAGTGTATTTTTTTCCGGTCGGAAGTTTAACACGTAGCCACTTCGGTTTAGGTTGGCGTTCTACAACGGCATTAGAAACTGTGTCTGTATTCATTTTCATGTTTTATTGCATGCAAAGATACGAAGTATATTCTTAAACTCTTGTTATAAAATACTGAGGTACCAAATGCTAAATCCTATTAAAAATAAGATTCCCAAGCAGCTCATTACGTGTAATTTAATACTTGGTCGCCATTCTTTAGGCGTATACTTACTGCAAATTAGACGGTAGTTTATAATGGCATAAAATGGTGCGGTTAGAAATGACAAGATCGTAGCGATTTTAACAAGTAAGCCCATTTCAGATTGAAAAAAGAAAAAAATGATTAATGTTCCAATCGTCAATGTCAATATCCAGAATACATATCCTGGTTTAGAGGTTTGCTTAAAAATTAATTCTGAGGTCTTCGCCATTGCACGAGGAGAGGCGTCTAAGGTCGTTAAAGATGTACTTAACATTGTAGTAAAGGCAGCAATAGCGATGATATAAAATGACCAATCACCTAAGCTCGACGTGTACATTGAAATTAATTGATTTGAAAAAGCACCAGCTTGAGGACTAAACGATTCGACAGAATTGAACATTACAATTGCACCTAAAGCCAAAAAGCCCAATCCAATGATAATTGTGGCGGTATAACCTACATTAAAATCAAATAAGGACGATTTAACATCAAAGTCAGTCGTGTTTTTTCGCTTTTCAATTGCCCATAGTGAATGCCATACTGAGATATCTAGTGGAGCAGGCATCCATCCCATGAATGCGATAAGAAATCCAAATTCGGTCGCTCGAGGAAATACTTGAGATAAATCTGGTGGTTCCGAGGTGGTATCAAAAGCAAATGCTACAGCGATTAATGTGGTAATCGTTAGTGTGATCACGATATATTTCATAAATCGGTCCAGAAATGAATATTTACCTAAAATCAATATTAGCAAGCAAATGGCTAGGAGTATAGCCGTCCAGACTTCGATTGATATGAAATCGCCAAAAAGTGAAGATGCTAATCCTGCAGTTACAACAGTTACAGCTGTTTGAATGGTAAACATCGTTGCAAATGTCAATATGAAATAAGCTATCAAAACGCCTTTGCCTAATTTTTTATAGCCATCGAGTAAGGTCTCGCCGGTTGCTAAGGCATATCTTGGACCAAATTGAAAAAAAGGATATTTAAATAAGTGTGCTAATAAAAGTGCCCAAACTAAGCCAAAGCCAAAGTCTGCGCCTGCACGCGTAGATTGCACAAGATGTGAAACTCCAATAGCTGCACCTGCAAAAAGTAATCCAGGACCAATTTTTTTTATGGAGAATTTCATTAGTCCTTTTTAATAATTTCTGCCAGAAGTTTTTTTGCTCTTAACAATTTTACTTTGACATTATTTATGGGTTCACCTAATGTTTCAGCAATGTCTTTATAGGTCATTTCCTGAAAAAACCGCAAGTTGATCACTTCCTGGTAATGCGGTTTCAGTTTTTTAATATCGCGTAAGAGCTTCGCGAGGTTTTGCTCTTTAATAAGTTGGTCTTCAGCTGAAGGTGTCTCATCAACAATCGAGAAATATTCCTCGTTATCTTCTGTTCTTGATTGGCTTGATATTCTAGATTTTTGTTTACGAACAAGATCAATATGTATGTTCTTGGAAATTGTAATCAGCCAAGTATTGAAATTGTAGGTGTCCTTGTAGGTATTAATTTTATCAAAAGCTTTGGAAAATGTTTGGATCGTGATGTCTTCAGCGTCATTTTCATTTTCAGTACGCTTTAATTGAAAGCCATAAACGTTATTCCAAAATTTATCCAGCAGAAAATTAAACGCGATCTGATTATTTTGTTTCGCTTTTTCTATGGCTTCCTTTACTTCCAATGCTTGGGTTTTGAAATGAGATTTTGTATAAATATAAAGAATTGAATCAGAATGAGTAAGAATTCGAGCACAGGTAGCCAAATCATTAGATGAACGTCATCTAATTTTTTAGCACAGCCTATGAGACTGATGTATTGAACACTAAAACGGATAAGAATCAATGTTAAAACGAGTTCCCATTGAAAAAGAGAAATAATCAATGCGATTCCAAGTATCCAGAAACTTAATTGTGATAAATAAAATAATCCCAATAATATTTTATGCTGTGATTTATAATGCTTCGCCGTTGATATATGTCTTCGTTTTTGGCGAATCCAATCTTTAAAATTCGTTTTCGGTGCCGATTCAGTAAAGGCTTTATTAGAGATGCAAAGTTCAATATTCTTCTTAGTAGCAACCTGGTTCACAAATAAATCGTCATCACCAGATTTGAGATCCATATGGTTCATAAATCCGTTTGCTTCAAAGAATAATGCTTTTTTGTAAGCCAAGTTTCGACCTACAGCCATATAGGGAATTCCAATTAATGCATATGAGAAATATTGAACTCCCGTCATGAAGGTTTCGAAACGAATGAGAAGATTTAGTAGTGAGTTTTTAATTTTACAATAAGGACTATACCCAATCACTATTGATTTTTCGTTGCTAAAATGCTTGCTCATTTCAGAGATCCAATCTTCTGATAAAGGCGTGCAATCAGCATCAGTAAACAATAGATAATCATAGGTGGCAGCCTTAATACCTAAGGTTAGCGCATATTTTTTATTACCCCAAAACTTTTCAATTGGTTTTACATCGACTAGTTTAATTAGATCCGACTTTGATTGAAAAGCTTTCATGATTGAAAGTGTTTCGTCTGTCGAATCATCATTAATTAAAACTATTTCAAACTTTGGATAGGTTTGATTAAGTAGCTGCGGGATATTTTTAGTGAGATTATCAGCTTCATTTTTAGCACAAACTAATACTGATATTCCTATATTTTTTTGATTTGGTGTTGTCGGTTTAAAGGATGCAAGTTTGCCATAGATAAATCCATAGTAAGCCAGTTGGATTACAACAATGAAAATAAAGCAATAGAGAAGAATTTCAACTAAAGGCATTTAGGGATTAAGAGTGTTGTGGTTCGTTGCAGGTATCAAATTGATCTGGAGTTTTCCCACAAAATCCACAAGCTTCGCCTTCTTGATTTAACATTGGATTTTGGCTAGCGCAGGTACCAGCAAATTTGCCATCTTTTTTCGCCCAGATTTTTATGGCGATGCCAGCGACACCCAATCCTAATAATACTAATGTTATAAGTACAAGCTTCATAGAAGTGAAATTTGCTACAAAGATAAAGATTATTGAGATTTTAATGCTACAAAAATCATAAAGCTTTTAGGGTAAAATTTTAGGATTGTGACTTTAGTTGTATCTTAAGTGTCTAAATAATAATTAATTAATCATTAACTAACTAATATTTATCATTATGAAAAAATTATTAGCAGAATTTTTTGGGACCTTTTGGCTCGTATTTGGAGGTTGTGGTAGTGCAGTATTTGCCGCCGCATATCCTGAACTTGGTATCGGATTTGCCGGAGTAGCTTTGGCATTTGGTTTAACTGTATTGACCATGGCCTATGCCGTTGGACATATTTCAGGAGGTCATTTTAATCCTGCAGTCTCTCTTGGATTGTGGTCGGCTGGAAAGTTTTCTGGCAAAGATTTGGTAGGTTACATTATTGTGCAGGTTGTTGGAGCGATTGCAGCAGCTGGACTTTTATATGTAATAGTTACTGGAAAATCAGATTTTGTTGACATTGGAGGTTTTGCATCAAACGGCTATGGTGAATTATCACCTGATGGTTATGGTATGACTTCGGTATTAATTGCTGAATTTCTATTGACCATGTTTTTCCTATTAATTATTCTTGGAAGTACTAACGACAGAGCACCAAAGGGATTTGCTCCTATCGCAATTGGTTTAGGATTAACGTTGATTCATTTAATCAGTATTCCAATTTCAAATACTTCTGTGAATCCAGCGCGTTCTACAAGTCAGGCATTATTCGCAGGAGGAGATTACACAGCACAACTTTGGTTATTTTGGTTGGCACCAATAGCTGGGGCGATTATTGCCGGTTTAATACACAAAGCATTTTTTGATAAGGAATAATCATATTAAACATAAAAAAAAGCCGCTTCTTGAAGCGGCTTTTTTTTATCGTTTTTTTCTTAATTATCCTTATTGTTTAGTGAAATTTCTGCGACGGCATTATCGGAAGTGTCTGCCATATCGGCATTGGATTCAATTGAAATACTAAGTCCTAATGCATCTTCCAAATAAGGTATTGACTGAAATTCACGTTCAGATGGATCTAGAATTCCAAGATTCACCATGTCGTCTTGTAATTGCGCCCAAATTTGATAGGTATGATTCTTTGGTAATTGCGGTAAAGACGCAACATCTATCATTGAGGTTTTATCAACGGCATTGATGTAGGCAACCGTTTTTAGATTTTTAGCGCGTTCATTTCCTCTTAATACATATTTTTCAGTTTCTGGATTATTGAGTTTTGTAAACTGACGCATTAAATTATCAAGTATTCTGTTATTCTGGTCGATATCACTTCTAAGATCAAATATCTCATCTACAACCACTTGATTTTCTTCAACTAATAATTTATTTTGTTGATACATTAAAAAGGTGGAACCCGCGAAGATTAAAACCAAAATACTTGCTGCAATGCTGTACCAAGGTGTTCGTCTAGAGTGTTCTCTTATATGCAATACTGGCGTATCGGTAACTGTAACTTCGTCTAAAATATCGTCCAAAACACGCGTAGGTGCTTTAACGGCATTAAATTTGGAAATGATTTCCAAATTATCCTGCAATCGTAAGTATTCTTTTTCAACTTCCAGATACGTCTCAATAAAGTGTTCTACCTGCAGATTTTCCGAGGGAGTTGTTTCACCAAGAACATATTTTTCCAATAATCCGGATTGAAAAAAGTTTTGTAATTTTTGTTCCATAGTTATGTTGTTTATGGATCATAGATCTTTTTAAGCTCTCGTAATCCAATTTTTAATCTAGACTTAATAGTACCGAGAGGGATGTCTAATTCTTCACTCGCTTCCTGCTGCGTCATGCCCCGAAAAAATAAAGCTTTCAACACGATTTGATACTTTTCATCTAGTGTAGCAACATGCGTTTTTAAGTCCAATACATCTTGATTCAAATTCGCTGTTGGTAAGATATATACGTTCGATTTGTCAATTTGGACTTCTTTTTCATACCGATTATTAAAACTGCGTAATTTATCGATTGCAGTATTTTTTGCAATTCGGTAGAGCCAAGTAAATAGTTTTGCCTTTTTTGGATCGTATTTTTGTGCGTTTTTCCAAACCTTTACAAACGTTTCTTGGAGGGCGTCTTGCGCTAATTCTTCGTTGATAGTTACCTTCAGAATAACGCCATATAGACTATCGGCATAGTGTTCGTAAAGTAAGTTTAGCGCTTTTTTGTCGCCTTTAGCAAGTAATTTGGTGATATGTAATTCAAGCGGCGTAATCAAAAGGTTAAGTTATATTTAATTTATTTGAGTCCAATAACGTCCATTATTCAATAATGAACGTATATAATTATAAGATGGTAAAATTACTAAATAATTAAGAACGCAATTTAATCCATTAACATATTATTTCTGTGGAATAGATTTTTCCATAAGCGGAAAGTTGATTAATAGCATACTCAAAACTATTCTGTAGTGAACTGAGCCTCATTAATTTGAGGCTTTTTTTATTAAAATATGTTTACTTCGGCCTCGAGAGAAATGTCAAAGAGGCGTTTGATAGTTTCTTGGATTAACTGAGAAAGTTTATATATATCACTTCCTGAAGCGCCACCATAATTGACAAGTACTAAAGCTTGATTTTTGTGAACACCATAATTTACAAACGTTTTGCCTTTAAATCCTGCATATTCAATGAGCCATCCAGCCGGGACTTTAACCTCACTAGATGATACAGGATAATGCGGTATTTCAGCAAAATTTTCCTTGAGCTTTTGAAATTTCTCTATCCGTATTACTGGGTTTTTAAAAAAGCTCCCAGAATTTCCAATCTCATTTGGATCAGGGAGTTTACGCTGTCTGATTGCAATAACAGCATTGGAAATTTCACGAATAGTTGGCGTGTTCACATTCATGATTTCAAGCTCTGAAGCAATAGCGCCATAACTCGTATTTAAGTTATGATCTTCAGTGGTCAATTTAAACACAACACTCACTATAATATATTGGCCTTTGGCATCTGTCTTAAATATGGAATTGCGATATCCAAAATTACAATCTGAATTTGAAAAGGTTTCTAATTCTAAAGTCCTCAAATTTAAGGCCTGGCATGAATGAAATGTATCTTTAAGCTCTACACCATAAGCACCAATATTTTGAATTGGACTTGTTCCGACATTACCAGGAATTAATGATAAGTTTTCGAGTCCGCCGTAATTCTGCTCGATAGTCCATAATACAAAGTCATGCCAATTTTCACCGGCCATACTCTCGACTAAAACATACCCTTGTTCATTCGAAATTGCACGCTTACCCTTAAGGTTTAAATGAATCACTAGCGCCTCAATGTCTTTGGTGAGGAGCATATTACTTCCGCCTCCCAGAATAAATTTATTAGGATGAGACTTGGATTGGTATAATTCAATTAATTCTTCTACCGAGCTTACCGAACTGAAGTATTTTGCTTTGACATCAATTCCGAAGGTATTATAATCCTTTAAAGATATGTTCTCTTGAATCAGCACTAATCTCTATATACTTTTAAGGCCTCTTTTAAAATATGAACCGACTTTCTTAAACTGTCTTTATTCAGTACATAGGCGATTCTTATTTGATTTAATCCTACACCTGGAGTACTATAAAATCCAGCGGCAGGCGCAACCATTACAGTTTCACCATCTACATCAAATGATTCTAATAGCCATCGCGCAAAGTCATCAGAGTTTTTAATTGGTAATTCAGCAATACAATAAAAAGCACCTTTAGGATTTGCAACTTTTACCCCTTCAATAGTATTTAGCTCCTCAATGAGCACGTTACGACGCTCAACATATTCGTTGATAACATCATCAAAATACTGTTTTGGTGTATCTAATGCCGCTTCACTAGCAATTTGAGCTAGTGTTGGTGGGCTAAGTCTAGCTTGAGCAAATTTCATTGCGGTTTGTATGACCTCCTTGTTCTTAGTCACGAGGCAACCAATACGTGCACCACACATACTATAGCGTTTAGAAACTGAATCGATCACAATTGCATGATCTTCTAACCCTTCCTCTTGTAGAATTGAATAATGGTTTACGCCATCATATGCAAATTCGCGATAAACTTCGTCAGCTATAATAAACAAGTCATGCTTTTTGACTATGCCTGCTAATTTTTTAATTTCTTCAGGAGAATACAGATATCCAGTAGGATTCCCAGGGTTACAAATTAGAATTCCTTTCGTTTTTGGGGTGATCAACTTCTCGAATTCTTCGATTGGAGGTAAGGCAAAGTTATTTTCTATTTTAGAGATCACCGGAACAACTTTTACGCCAGAAGCTGTAGAGAAGCCATTATAATTGGCATAAAATGGCTCTGGAATGATGACTTCATCTCCAATATCAGTAATACTTCCAAAAGCAAACAGTAACGCCTCACTACCGCCTGTAGTAACAATTATATCCTCATTTTTGACGTGGATACCGTTTTTGTCATAGTAGTTGGCAAGTTTCTCACGAAATGATTCCGTGCCTTCAGAACGCGTATATGCCAATATTTCAAGTGTATTATCTTTAACAGCTTGAAGTGCTACGTCCGGAGTTTTAATGTCCGGCTGACCAATATTTAAATGGTATACTTTCTTACCTTCTTTATATGCTTTTTCTGAATAGGGAACGAGTTTTCGAATCGGCGATTCTGGCATAGAATGGCCTTTCTGAGAAATTGTTGGCATACTTCAAAATTTAGGTGGTAAAGTTCCGAAATTTATCTTAAAGTTTATTTAAAAAATACTGTTAAAAAATGTGGATCAATCAAAGATTTGTAAATTAGTCTTTATGCTTACTAATCTTTCTAAGTCAATATATAGCTGTATTCTAATTTACATTTTGTGCACTTGTTTTATTCAAGCGCAAGGAAAGTTTAACTTACCAAAACAGAATACGGATAAGATCCGATTTGAATTGATAAACAATTTAATGGTTATTCCAGTTGAGGTCAATGGCGTGGAGCTTTCATTTTTGTTAGATACTGGTGTGAGTAAGCCAATACTATTTAATATCGCCAATAGTGATTCGCTCCAAATGAACAACGTTGAAACAATTTATGTTCGTGGATTAGGCGATGGGAAACCTGTTCCTGCATTACGCTCTCAAAATAACTTTTTCAAAATAGGAAATGCGATAAATATCAATCAAGAAATCTATGTGGTTTTTGATCAAAGTATAAATTTTACACCGCGATTAGGAATTCCAGTTCATGGGATCATAGGTTATAGTTTATTCAAAGACTTTGTAGTTGAGATCAATTACCGAACAAAAGTCTTGAAGTTGCATAAAAAAGAAAGCTATACCTATAGGAACTGCAAGAAATGCGAAACGTTTAATTTATCATTTTATAAAAATAAGCCCTATATCAATGCTTTAGCAACAATAGGCGAACAAGAGGTTCCAGTAAATTTATTAATAGATACGGGAAGTAGTGATGCCTTATGGTTGTTTGAAAATGAAGAGCAAGGTATAACCTCAAACTACCACAATTATTTTGATGATTTTTTAGGCAGAGGACTCAGCGGTAATGTGCATGGCAAGCGATCGAAAATTACCTCCTTTAAGCTAAAAGGATTCGAATTAAATGAGGTCAATACTGCATTTCCTGACTCAGTGTCTGTGAGATTTGCCCAACGAAATAAAAATAGGAATGGTAGTTTAGCCTCGGAGATATTAAAACGGTTTAATGTGATATTTGATTATGGGGCAGCCAAAATTACCCTAAAGAAAAATGCTAATTTCAATTCTGATTTTAGCTATAATCGAAGTGGTATCGTTTTAGAGCAACGCGGATTTCGTCTTGTTCAGGAGCGTTATAATGCGGCCTCATATGATAATTATGGACGATCAAATGAAAATAATACCGTAATTTCTACAACCCAATCGTTTAAAATGGACATAAAACCATCTTACACGATTGTTGAAATTCGTAAAGGTTCACCTGCGGAACGTGCTGGACTTTTGGCCGGAGACGTTATACTTTCCATAAATGGAAAAGATGCACATAATCTAAAATTACAAGATGTTATTCGATATTTTAGAGATCGCGTTGGAAAGACTATCAAATTAAAAATAGATAGAAATAAATACCGAATGCAGTTTCAATTCCAATTGGAAGATGTATTCAAAAAAAAAGAACTCCCATAATTGAGAGTTCTTTGTAAATCTTCTTTCGAACAATAATATTATTGCTCCATAACACTTTTAGTTTTCTTTTCCAGTACACTCGTTTTACTTGGGTCAATTACCAAGCCTTTTATTTTTAAAGCCACTGTTGGGCGGTCAGCATTAGAAGTAACTGTAATCGTCTTTCTAATTGGGTTAACTCTGTTTGTGTCATACTTCACTTCAATTTCTCCAGTTTCACCTGGCATAATTGGTCCGTCTGGCTTTTTTGGAACAGTGCAACCACAAGTCGATTTTACATTTGATATTATTAATGGTGCATTTCCAGTATTTGTAAACTCAAATATGCGAACACCATCTGCTCCTTTTTCTATGGTTCCGTAATCAATTACTTCCGTCTTAAATTCGATTTTTGCCACTTTTTCTTGCGCTAATGCACTAAAGCTTAAAAATGCTACACATAAAACTAATACTAAATTTTTCATCATCTTTATTTTAAATTGATACAATCAAAACTACTTACTTTTTAGGTTTCTGCAAAATAAATTAGTCGTATGACCATTTAATTAACATCTTAATCGAAATCTAGATGCATTATTTTTGGTATTCATTTCGCAAAAAAAGAAATATAAGTACTTTTGTGAGTTATTAAGCAAAAACAATACCAAAGCATGGAAATTCCATCTAAATATTCAGCACAAAACGTCGAAAGTAAATGGTATGATTACTGGATGAAAAACAACTATTTTCATTCAACACCAGATGATCGAGAGCCGTACACAATTGTGATTCCGCCACCTAATGTGACAGGCGTTTTACATATGGGACATATGTTGAATAATACGATACAAGATGTATTAATTCGACGTGCACGTTTGATGGGTAAAAATGCATGTTGGGTTCCTGGAACGGATCATGCTTCAATTGCAACCGAAGCTAAAGTCGTAAAGAAACTGAAAGAGCAGGGGATTGATAAAAATGACCTTACTAGAGATGAATTCTTAAAACATGCTTGGGATTGGACTGAAGAGTATGGCGGTGTTATATTAGAGCAACTTAAAAAATTAGGATGTTCATGTGACTGGGATCGTACGAAATTCACCATGGATGACGATATGAGTGAAGCCGTAATCAAGGTTTTTGTTGATTTATACAATAAAGGGTTGATTTATCGTGGATACCGCATGGTCAATTGGGATCCTGAGGCAAAGACGACATTGTCTGATGAGGAAGTTATTTATGAAGAAAAACAGGGTCTATTATATTATTTATCTTATAAAATCGAAGATAGCGATGATACGTTAACTATTGCGACCACGAGACCAGAAACAATTTTTGGTGATACAGCCATTTGTATAAATCCAAATGATGAACGCTTTACACACTTAAAGGGGAAAAAAGCCATCGTTCCTATTTGTAATAGGGTTGTACCGATAATTGAAGATGACTATGTAGATATAGAATTTGGAACGGGTTGTCTAAAGGTTACACCAGCGCATGATGAGAATGATAAAGTGCTAGGAGATAAGCATAAATTGGAAGTTGTTGATATTTTCAATGAAGATGCATCTCTAAATAGTTTTGGTTTACATTATGAAGGTCAGGATCGCTTTGCCGTAAGAAAAGCTATTGCAAAAGAGCTTGAAGGAAACGGGCAACTTGTCAAAACTGAGAACTATATTAATAAGGTTGGAACTTCAGAGCGTACAAAAGCCGTAATAGAACCAAGACTAAGTGATCAATGGTTCTTGAAAATGGAAGAATTAGCCAAACCTGCATTAGAAGCAGTTCTCAAAACTGGTGATATTAAGTTGTTTCCAAAGAAATTTGAAAACACATATAGACATTGGATGGAAAATATTCGCGATTGGAATATTTCCAGACAGTTATTATGGGGTCAACAAATACCAGCATATTATTATGGTGATGGCAAAGAAGATTTTGTAGTTGCAGAAGATATCGAATCGGCATATCAATTAATAAAAGAAAAAGGTATAACAGTTAGTCGCGAAGAAATCCGTCAGGACCCTGATGCATTAGATACATGGTTTAGTTCATGGTTATGGCCTATGAGTGTATTTGATGGAATTCGCAATCCTGAAAATGAGGAAATTAAATATTACTACCCGACCAACGATCTTGTAACTGGTCCGGATATTTTATTTTTCTGGGTGGCGCGAATGATTATTGCAGGTTATGAATATAAGGATGAGAGACCTTTTGAAAATGTATATCTCACAGGATTAGTTCGTGATAAACAACGTCGAAAAATGTCGAAGTCTTTAGGGAATTCGCCTGATGCATTGAAATTAATAGATGACTATGGTGCCGATGGTGTTCGTGTCGGACTATTATTAAGTTCAGCTGCTGGAAATGACCTAATGTTTGACGAAGATCTTTGTCAGCAAGGAAAGCAATTCGCAAATAAAATTTGGAATGCATTCCGACTTGTAAATGGTTGGGAAGTGGACGCAAATATTCAACAACCAGCGGCTAGTAAAATAGCCTTAGAGTGGTTTGAGTCTAAATTTCAAAAAACGTTAGCAGATATTGAAGATCACTTTAGTAAGTATAGATTGAGTGACGCACTTATGGCGACTTATAAACTGATTTGGGATGATTTTGCATCGTGGTTACTTGAAATTGTAAAACCAGGGTATCAGCAACCTATAGACGCGATAACAAAAGAAGGTGTTATTTTTCAATTTGAACAGCTATTGAAAATTTTACACCCATTTATGCCGTTCTTGACCGAAGAGATCTGGCATTACATTAAAGAGCGAACAAAGGATGAAGCATTAATAATTTCAAGTTGGCCTAGTGCAGAAACGATCAATTCGACTTTAATTAACGAGTTTGACATGGCTTCGGAAGTTGTTTCTGGAATAAGAAACATTAGAAAACAGAAGAATATTTCGTTTAAGGAGAAAATTGACTTTTCTGTAGTTAATAATGAAAACGCATCAAAATCATTTGATGAGGTAATAAAAAAGCTCGGAAATTTAGAAACGATTGCCTACGTTACAGATGCCGTTGATGGTGCACTTACTTTTAGAGTGAAAGCCAATGAGTATTTTATACCAATGGAAGGTAGTATCGATGTTGAAGCTGAAATAAAAAAGCTCAATGACGAATTAAATTATACTGAAGGTTTTTTAAAATCAGTTCAAAAGAAATTAGGAAATGAGCGCTTTGTAAACGGCGCTCCCGAACAGGTGGTGGCTTCAGAACGTAAAAAAGAAGCCGATGCACTCGCTAAGATTGAAACACTCAAAGCAAGTTTGTCCAGTTTGCAATAACATAAAACTAAATAAAGGATGAGAGAGGCTTTACAGCCTCTCTTTTTTTTGTCTATACATAAATGTAATTTATAGTAATCATAAAAAACATATATAAAAATATATGGAAAATACTTAAGATATTTGTACCAACAATTAAACGAACAGTATGATTACAATAGCATTGGCGATGCCGATATGCTTCTAAAGATGGGAAAGAATTGCGAAAAAAAAAGATTATTGAAATTCTAAAGGCGGCATTAGAGAATAATATTGACGCCATTAAAACTGAAAATTTATACACTTTTGATGGAAAGAGAGGGTACTCTCTTGGTCAAGGTCAATAAGTTATCATCTAGATGTAAGTCTATTTTAAAGAGTTTTAGACTGTATTTAGTTGAACTCTGGCACTAGGTATCATAACTAAATGATTTATTGTAATAGTTAGGTTGTTATACAAAGTAATTTTTTAGTGTTATTCAAAAGGGAAATACTTAGTGTCTTTAGATCATTTTAAGGGATGATCGTTAGAAAGGCTGCCTTTGTTTTAGGCAGCTTTTTTTTACCATTCATTAATTTTATTGCTATCCAGCTTTACAAAAATGAAGAGCAAAATTGTAAATCCCCAAAGGCCTGATCCACCATAACTAAAGAAAGGTAGTGGAATACCGACGGTCGGTATAAGCCCCATTACCATACCAGTATTTATAGTAAAGTGAATAAAAAATATTGATGCTACACCATACCCGTAAACGCGACTAAACTGCGATTTCTGAGATTCCGCTAAATAAAGTATCCTGATAATTAAAGCCATAAAAAGTATGACAACAAATGCGCTTCCCATGAAGCCCCATTCTTCACCTACTGTACTAAATATATAATCTGTAGGTTGTTCAGGCACAAACTTACCAGTCGTTCTTGTGCCTTGTAAGAAGCCTTTTCCTGTCCAACCTCCAGAACTTATTGCTTGTTCAGATTGAATCAAATTATAGGCCTCTTCTTTTTTCATTTGCTCTAGTTTTACCGGATCCTTTTCAAGTCGAAGCCAGAGGCTTATTCTATTTTGTTGATGCGGCTTTAACACATTTTGATAAAATAATTTAACACCCGAGGCGAACACAATACAAATAACAAATACTGAAATGCTTTGAAGTATAGAAATTCGCTTTTGCTTTCTACGGAAAAAGTAAGCGCCGAAAATAACTATAGCTGCTGCGATTCCTGAGATCACAATGCCATATTTCAGACTCAAAACAGCCAGTATTATTGTTGAAAGTGCCAGAGCTAAATATACTTGTTGTAACCCTTCACGGTAAAAAACAAAAAAGAAGGAGGCATAAACCAATGTGCTTCCCGCATCATTTTGAAGCAGAATTAACACTGCTGGAACAATTATGATAATGATCGCTCGTAACTGGTCTTTCAACGTATTCATATCAGTTTGCAGATCACTCATGTATTTTGCAACGGCTAATGCGGTCGCAAATTTTGCGAATTCACTAGGCTGTAAGGTCATACTACCTATACCATACCAAGACTTAGCACCGTTTATTTCTTTACCAAAAACAAATAAACCAACAAGAGCCAACATAGCTAGTATATAAATGATACTGGCGAACCGTTCATAAAACTTGGCTTCAATCGATAAGATTAAGACGATTAAAACAAAAGTTAATCCTAAAAAAATTAATTGTTTGCCATACAATTGACTAGTGTCGAAATAGCTTACTATTTCACCGTCATGAGAGGCCGAAATAATATTTATCCATCCAAAACCAACCAGTAGTAGAAACAATACAATGATTATCCAGTCAAATTTAAATCCTCTATGTCGTTCTCTATTCATTAATTGCGATTTGATGCTGGTTCGATTCTCACTGAAGAATCAAGATCACTCTCTTGGCTGGATTGAACCTTATCTATTATTTGTAGTGTTGTCTCACCATTGATTTTAAAAGGTTCACCAGAATATGGTTTAGCATATTCTTCTTCTAAACTATGCGTCAAGATCCAGTCCTCCAAATCTGTTCTGGTAATGGTTCCCTTAATATATTTTTCAATCATTAAACTAGTCATTCTGCCTGCGAAACGACTTCCCCAATAACCGTTCTCCACAAAAACAGCAATGGCAATCTTAGGGTCGTCTTTAGGTGCAAACGCTACGAATATTGAATGATCGGTTAATTGTGTTTTCTCACCATCAATTCTAACAAAATTTTCAGCGGTACCAGTTTTTCCGCAGATGTCAATTCCAGGGATACGCAAAGTAGCTGCTGTTCCTTTATTGTACACGTCAAACATACCTTCGATAACAGGTTCAAAATGACGCTTGTCGATTGTCGTTTCTTTACGCGTAGTGTATTTGCTTGGAATTGTATCACCTTCGATCGATTTAATAATATGTGGCGTGTAATAATAACCTCGATTTCCAATAGCTGCAGCCATATTAGCTAACTGAATAGGAGTTGCTTCAACTTCTCCTTGTCCAATTGCATTTGATACAATATATGTGGAGCCCCATCGATTATCACCGTAAGCACGATCGTAATAATTTCCGTCAGGAATTCTACCACGCTGACCAACAGGAAGATCATAGCCTAAATAATTTCCTAATCCGAAACTCTTCGCATGAACTGCCCATTTATTCATTGCATCACCAGCATCATCATATTTATCAATTATTCTTCGGTAGATATTAACAAAGTAGGCGTTACAAGATTGGGCAATACCTTCATTCATGTCCACCGGACTTTTATGATGGTGACAACCTGTTAATTTTCGACTGCCATAATAATACCCCATTCGGCAAGATACCATATCACTCGTTTTGACTACACCTTCTTGCAATCCGATTAAAGCATTAATGACCTTAAAAGGAGATCCAGGAGGATATTGCGCTTGAAGTCCGCGATCAAACGTTGGTCTTGAGATCGTATCTAAAAATAAACGAGAGAAGTTTTTGTTGCGTTCGCGTCCTACGAGTAGATTCGGATTATAACTTGGGCCTGTAACCAATGCTAGGATTTCTCCGTTTTTTGGATCAATAGCAACTATTCCTCCACGTTTATTAGTCATTAACAATTCCCCATACTGTTGCAATTGAGAATCTATCGTAATGGTTATATCTTTTCCAGGTTGTGGTAGGGTGTCAAATCTCCCTTCTTTGTAGGGACCAATATTCTTATTAAATCGATCCTTTTGAATGAATTTTATTCCTTTTACACCGCGAAGTACGTCCTCATATGAAAGTTCAATACCTTGTTTGCCTATGAGGTCTCCCATTCTATAATAAGGATCATTAGCGATATTTCTTTGATTTACTTCACCAATATCTCCCAAAACATTAGCACCAATTGAAGTTTGGTAGGCGCGCAATGATCGCTTTTGAATATAAAACCCTTCATATTTCCTCATTTTTTCCTGAAGCACTGCATAGTCTTCTTTAGATAACTGTGGGACAAATGGAGAGGGTAATCGAGGCGAATAATTGTTAGCGCGTTCGAGTTTTTTATGATACTCTTCTTCAGTGATTTTTAATAGACTACAGAACTCCAGTAAGGTTTCTTCATCTAATGGTTCTACTTCACGTGGAATTACCATGACATCATAAGAAGGCTGATTGGCAACGAGTAGATTACCATGACGATCATAGACGTAGCCGCGTTTTGGATAATCATAAACTGAGCGAATCGCTGTATCATCGAAAATACTGTACGCTTCCTTATTGTATACCTGCAAGTACAACAATCGCGCTATAAATAAAAGTCCTACAGTAACTACTGTTAGCAACAGAAGTAGTTTTCTCATCGTTGTTTTTTACTGAAAAGAGTTGAGATTAAAATACAAAGTATTAATGTAAAAATACTTGAAAATAACGTTTTCTGAAATACCATAAGTATTCTAGAAATGTTAAAAATTTCCAGTAAGAATATTAGAAAGTGATGAATGAGAATTAAAAATGAAAAATAAATAATGCGATTACCAATTTCAGTATTATTGAATCGAATTGTTTGGTGCTCATAGATCATTCCAAAAGCGAACTTCAAAATGGCTGGTCTAATGTAGGCTATGGTAACGCATGCAGCTGCATGCACGCCACCAGAATCTGAAAATATGTCAACAATCAATCCTAAAAGGAAACTCATGAAGATAAATAAGGTTCTGTTATTATTTACAGGGTATAACAGAATAAATAATATGTATGGATACGGATTGATTGTGCCCGCAAAATTGATGTGATTAAAAATCAATACTTGCGCTACAATTAGTGCAAAGAATCTGATGATATTTGCGATGTTCAAACTATTCATCGTCAGTACGTTCTATGCGTTGAATTTCCGCCTTATCTAAATTTTCAATAATATAGACGTGACCTAAATTAGTCATATCGTTAAATAATTTCACTTGAACAGTATATGTGTCTCCACTAATGTCAAGTACATAACTATCAATAGTTCCTATAGAAATTCCTTGTGGGAATATTGATGATTGTCCACCTGTAACAATTGTATCACCTTCTTTTACAGGCGCAAATTTGGAGATGTCTGTAAGCTGAACCATTTCTGATGATTTCGCATCCCATTCTAAGGATCCAATGTGATTCGTAGATTTTAATTGCGCATTTATACTACTTCTGGTATTAAGAATAGAGAGTACTCTAGAATATCCATTTGAAGTATTATCCACAATTCCTACAATGCCTTTTGAAGTAATAACTGCCAAATCTTCTTTAATACTATCGTTTTGACCTTTATTTAAAGTGATATAATTTTTAGATGCTGCGTAATTATTGTTTATGACTCTTGCACTTTGGACACGATAATTTCCATTAAAACTTATCGTATCTATATGAGCCGTATTTAAGTTGGTGGAATCATTGCGATTCAACAGCTGAGAACGTAACAGATTATTTTCTTCAATCAATATGTCATTTTGGCTCCTTAGATTGAAGTAATCTGAAATGCCACTCGCACTTTCATAAATACCACCTGTTAAGAAATTGGCAGAGTTAATGAATTTACTTTTGTGGTACGAATGCGATTGGATTGTCAATCCTATAGAAACGCCAAACAACAGCAGAAACAAAAGAGAGGTTTTGTTCCTAATGATAAAGTTGATTATCTGTTGCATGCGAAGTAGGTGTTCTCGGTTATTTTATCAATACACTCTTATATTTTGGCAGATTTTTAAGTGTAATTCCAGTTCCTCTTACTACCGCTCTTAATGGATCTTCAGCAATATAAACTGGTAAATCAGTTTTTTGAGATAGACGTTTGTCTAATCCTCTGAGCATAGAACCTCCTCCTGCTAAATAGATTCCCGTATTATATATGTCGGCAGCCAATTCTGGTGGTGTTTGTGATAGTGTTTCCATGACAGAATCTTCAATTCGTAAAATTGATTTGTCAAGTGCTTTAGCGATTTCGCGATAGGAAATCTGTACTTGCTTTGGTTTTCCTGTTAATAGATCACGACCTTGAACACTCATTTCTTCTGGTGGAAGATCAAGATCTTCTGTTGCTGCACCAATTTGAATTTTTATTTTTTCTGCTGTACGATCACCAACATATAAATTGTGTTGTGTACGCATGTAGTAGATAATGTCGTTGGTAAATACGTCTCCAGCCACCTTTACTGACTTATCACAAACAATACCTCCTAAGGCAATAACTGCGATTTCAGTTGTTCCACCACCAATATCAACAATCATATTTCCTTTCGGTTGCATGATATCAATGCCAATACCAATCGCTGCGGCCATTGGTTCGTGAATTAAGTAAACCTCTTTACCATTAACCCGCTCACAAGACTCTTTTACGGCGCGCATTTCTACTTCTGTAATTCCGGATGGAATACAAACTACCATACGCAATGCCGGCGTGAATAATTTCTTTTTAAGCGCTGGAATATTTTTGATGAACATACTGATCATTTGTTCAGAAGCATCGAAATCTGCAATCACACCATCCTTCAATGGACGAATGGTTTTAATATTCTCGTGAGTTTTACCTTGCATCATGTTCGCTTCCTTTCCTACGGCAATAATTTTACCTGAGATACGGTCGCGAGCTACAATCGAAGGGCTATCTACTACAACTTTATCGTTGTGTATAATTAGCGTATTCGCAGTTCCTAAATCTATAGCTATTTCTTCGGTTAAGAAATCAAAAAATCCCATGCGTTGTTATAATATTTTGAGGTCGTTATTGTACTAAGTTCTCGGTAGTTGTAAATGTAATAAATTTAATGCTTAAAATGACGTGTTCCTGTCATTACCATTGCTAAATTATTTTCATTACAATAATCGATTGTTAATTGGTCTTTAATCGAACCTCCTGGTTGTATCACGGCCGTTATTCCGGCGTTGTCTGCAATCTCAACACAATCTGGGAAGGGAAAGAAAGCATCACTTGCCATCACGGCACCATTTAAGTCAAAATTAAAAGACTTTGCTTTGTGTATGGCCTGATTAAGTGCATCGACACGACTTGTTTGACCTGTTCCGCTAGCACACAGCTGTTTGTTCTTTGCCAAAACAATCGTGTTTGACTTCGTATGCTTGCAAATTTTTGAAGCAAAAATAAGGTCTTCTAACTCACTTGACTGTGGTTTGTTATTCGTTGCATAGGTAAGATCTTCTACTTGATCTGTTTTAATGTCTCTGTCTTGAACTAAGACACCATTTAGACAACTTCTAACAATTGTTTGAGGAAAATCAATTTCGTGGAGGATTAATAAAATTCTATTCTTTTTGCCTTTTAAGATCTCTAAAGCGTCTTCAGTAAATGAAGGTGCAATTACGACTTCGCAAAATAGTTTGTGAATTTCCTCGGCAGTCGCTTTATCTATTTCTGTATTCGCAATTAAAATACCTCCAAAAGCAGAAACTGGGTCACCTGCTAATGCGTCTACATAAGCTTGGTGAACGGTATCGCGCTGTGCAAATCCACAAGCATTGTTGTGCTTTAGAATAGCAAATGTTGGTGCTTCACCTTTGAATTCATGGATTAGGTTTACGGCTGCATCAACATCTAGTAAATTGTTATAGCTTAATTCTTTACCATGCAATTTTGTAAATAAATCATCAAAGTTTCCGAAGAAAAAACCGCGTTGGTGTGGGTTTTCTCCATAGCGTAATACTTTGCCATTCATTTCACTCACCTTTAAAGTTGCGATCTCATGGTCAGCATTGAAGTAATTAAAAATTGCAGAATCGTAATGAGATGATACGTTAAAGGCCTTAGATGCGAATCGTTTTCTATCAGCTTCTGAAGTTTCACCTTTTTTGTTTTGAAGGAGCTCAAGAAATTCTGAATAGTCCTCTACTGAAGACACACATACAACATCAGCATAATTTTTAGCCGCTGCACGGATAAGTGAAATTCCTCCGATATCAATCTTTTCAATAATATCTTGATGAGTAGCTCCTGAAGCAACAGTTTTTTCAAAAGGATAGAGGTCCACAATTACTAAATCGATTTGCGGTATATCAAAATCTACTAATTCTGCAACGTCTGTTTCGTTGTTTTGACGGTTGAGAATACCACCGAAGACTTTTGGATGAAGGGTTTTTACACGACCACCTAGAATAGAAGGATAAGAGGTTACATCTTCAACAGGAACGACTGCAATGCCTAAGTCCTTGATGAATTTCTCTGTACCACCCGTTGAATAAACGGTCACGCCCTGTGCACTTAATTCTTTAACAATAGGTTCTAATCCATCCTTGCTGAAAACAGAAATTAATGCCGATTTTATCGTTTTGTTGTTGCTCATTGTTGTGTTGTTGTAATAGAGATTCCTTTGTGGGAAACGAGGTTGAAAAAAATAAAGCACAAAAATACATAATATCAAGACTTAATGTAAGTTCGAATGGCAGTTTATTTAAGTTTTTTGTAACAATAAATTGTTGAAAACCTAGTATCTTTCAAATCGTATTATCTATTGATCTTTTATGCTCGTTTATCTCAGACTTTTTAAAGAGAGTTTTTCTTTTGCAATTAATGCATTACGGAATAATAAACTTCGAACGTTTTTATCCCTCTTGGGAATTACCATTGGAATATTTTCCATAATTGCAGTCTTGGCTGCGGTTGATTCGTTGGATCGCGATATCAGAGAACAACTGAGTGGATTAGATAGCAATACCATGTATTTGGCGAGATTTTCATTTGGTCCAACCGATGTGCCGCGATGGAAACGTTTGCAATTCCCTGAAGTATCATACAATGAATACAAATATTTAAAATCGTCTTTAACAAATGCAGAGCATGTAGCATATCAATTATTTGTGCGAAGAGAAACAGTAAGATATGAATCCAATTCTGTTAGTAGCGTAAATACGGTTGTTGTTAGCGATGAATTTGACGACATACAGGCCTTAGCCTTTTCAAAAGGTCGCTTTTATAGTGAGGCCGAATCAAATTCGGGCAAACCAGTTGTTGTTATAGGAGACGAAATTGCAAAATCTTTGTTTGGTGATTTCGAACCTATTGGTAAGAAGATTCGATTGTATGGTCAGAAGTTTACTGTGATAGGTGTCGTAAAGAAGCAAGGCTCTGGTTTATTTGGTGATAGTAATGATATTTCTATTTTTTTACCAGCGAATTATGTTCGAAACCGCTATGGTGATAATAATCCCAATATGAATCATATTGTCATTATAAAGCCCAAGCCAGGTATTGATGTTGATGAACTTAGAGCGGATGTCGTTCAAGATATGCGCAGACGACGTGGACTAAAACCAGATGAAATCAATTCGTTTTTTATTAGCGTGATTTCCGGTCTTCAAGACGCAATTGATGGTATTATATCTACCCTGAATATCATAGGATGGGTGATCAGTGGCTTTTCACTGCTTGTTGGCGGATTTGGAATAGCCAATATTATGTTTGTAAGCGTGCGAGAACGTACCAACCTAATCGGGATACAAAAATCACTTGGTGCAAAAAACAGATTCATTTTATTCCAGTTTTTATTCGAGGCGATAATTTTATCCTTATTGGGAGGCTTAATTGGTGTTATTCTTGTTTGGTTAATTTCGCTTATTGTTAATGCAACTTTAGATGATTTTTCTTTTGTCCTATCCTTTGGAAACATATTCTTAGGATTTGGTTTGTCGTCTTTTATCGGATTGATTTCTGGCGCAATCCCAGCTATATCGGCATCGCGATTAGATCCTGTCGAAGCCATCCGAACTGGAATGTAAATTTTACTTGAAAGATTCTATACTAATATGTAACAATATCCTTAGGCATGCGTCATATGTATACATTAGCTAATCACATTACATCATGCTTGTTTATCTAAGGCTTTTTAAAGAGAGTTTCTCGTTTGCACTGAATGCACTTCGAAACAACAAACTTAGAACCTTCTTATCTCTGTTAGGAATTACTATAGGTATCTTCTCTATTATTGCGGTATTGGCCGCTGTTGATTCTCTCGATCGAAGCATAAAAGATGACCTTTCAGGCCTAGATAAGAATACCATGTATTTAACGAAGTATTCCTTTGGTCCGACCGAAGTTCCGCGATGGCAGCGTGATAATTTCCCGCAAACAGAATATGATGATTTTGTGTTTATAGAGCGTAATGTTCCTGATATTGAAGCTGTCGCTTACGTTATTTTTGATTCGCCTGAAACGATTAAATATCAAGGCGAAACGGTTAGTGGCGTTTCAGTAACACCTGTATCAAGTGGTATTTATGAAATAGAAGATTTCAAAGTTGAACAAGGACGTTTTTATACAGAATCCGAATCATTTACGGGAGCTCCAGTCATCGTCCTTGGAAATGAAATAGCAGAAAATCTATTCCAAGAATTAAATCCAATAGGAAAACAAGTACGCGTATATGGTCGTAAATTAACGGTTATTGGTGTTCTTAAAAAGTTTGGATCAACCATATTTGATTCTCCTGATGATAAAGCTTATGTGCCCGCAAACTTTGTAAGAAGATTTAGAAATGGTGGGTCAGATGGAATCCCAGGAGCAATAATTATCAAGCCAAATAAAGGGGTTGATATTGGTGCCTTCGAACAAGTTTTAAAGCAAAAGTATCGCGTTTTCCGCGGTTTAAAAGCTGGTGAGCCTGATAACTTTTTTGTAAATAAATTATCTGGTTTTGCCGATGCTATCAACGGAATTATTGCAACCTTGAACCTAATTGGTTGGATCATTAGTGGATTCTCATTACTTGTAGGAGGCTTCGGTATTGCAAATATTATGTTCGTTAGTGTACGAGAGCGTACCAACTTAATTGGTATTCAAAAATCTTTAGGTGCCAAGAATAAGTTTATTATGTTCCAGTTTTTGTTTGAAGCCGTAATTCTTTCGGTAATGGGTGGATTGATAGGAATTATTCTCGTTCAGTTTATCGCCTTTATTGCTACAATGGCGTTGGATTTTGAGTTTATACTTTCGTTTTCAAATATTTTCCTCGGGTTTTCATTATCAACCCTTATCGGACTGATATCTGGAGTCATACCAGCCATCACAGCATCAAGATTAGATCCGGTTGAAGCGATTAGAACTGGAATGTAACCATTAGTTATGTTAAGATCGTAGCGACTTTATTGCAAACGTATTCCAAAAATCTTTCGTCTTCTGAAGTGAATGGATCGTAAGTGTTCGAATCAATATCTATTTGACCAATATTCTCGCCATTGACAAAAATTGGAATAACAATTTCAGCTTTTACGGTTATACTACACGCAATATAATTGTCTTGAGCCGATACATCTGGAACCACAAAATTTTCATTTGAAACGGCTACTTGACCACAAATACCTTTGCCGAATGGTATAATAACATGGTCTGTTGGTTCACCAACATATGGTCCCAACTTTAATTCATTCTTATCACCATTCTTAAAGTAGAAGCCTACCCAGTTGTAATGTTCAACGTGTTCTTCTAAGATTTCACAAATGTAAAGTAGTCGTCCTTCAATTGACATTGATTCGTCTGATACGATTTTATCTACGCGTTCTTTAAGGGCTTCAAAGGTCATAGTCATATAATTTTTCGTAAAAGTATTTAAAAAGTGCTGTTTCTCGTTTCATTTTATATAATTTTAACTCAATAAATGGTAAAAGCACTTCTCATAAAGTATAAGTCGGTCGTTAAGTTCATACTTACATTTCTATCTGTCTATTTCATTTTGACCTTGGCCTATAAATTCTATCTAGATTTTTCAGATGGGTCCAAGTATTATCCAGATTACATGACTAATCTTGTGGCGACTCAGAGTAAGTTGTTATTGAATAGTGCGGATTACCGAGTCGAATTAATTCCACATCCAAATGAGGCGTCTATTAAATTAATCATTAATGAGAAGTTTGTGGCTAGAGTAGTGGAAGGCTGTAATTCGATAAGTGTTATCATATTGTATGTTTCATTTATAATTGCGTTCGCAGGAAAGTTTAAGTATACATTTCTTTATGCCTTGGCAGGAAGCATTTTGATTTATGCCGTGAATTTATTCCGAATTGCAGTGCTTTCAATTGGATTGTACAATTACCCATGGCGACGTGATATATTACATACAGTTATTTTTCCACTAATCATTTATGGTATGGTATTCTTGCTATGGATGTTTTGGGTGAATCGATTTTCAAAAATGAAGAAAAGACATGCGTAATCCTATTGTATATTTAATACTCTTGGTGTTATTCGGATTATTAGTTTTAATTCGTGTTTTTGAAAACGAATTATTTTATGATCCTTACCTGCTTTTCTTCCAAAGTGATTATTTGCAAATGGATTTTCCTAGACGTGAAGTTTTTAAACTAACGTTATACACGACATTGCGCTATGTGTTAAATACAATAATTTCTTTAGGGATCATTTATGTGTTTTTCAGGGATGTTTCTATTGTGAAATTTTCGGCATTTTTTTACTTATTCGCTTATGTAATTTTGCTGTGTTTCTTTTTGTATTTTGTGATTCATCCGAAACAAGAGGATTATTATTTGTTCTTTAACTTTCGAAGATTTTTAATCCAGCCGATTTTGTTATTACTCTTATTACCAGCGTTTTACTATCATAAACTATAACAATAACCTGTTAAGCATATTATAAATTCGAAAGGTTTAATTCCTTTTTTGCTAACTTTGTAACGTGATTAAGACCAAATTACATAAAGTCATTTCAGTTGCGATGGCAATGCTGCTTTTATTATCTACGGTTTCAATTACTGTGGAAAAGCATTACTGTGGTGATACATTAATCGACGTTGCTGTATTTAGTGAGGTTGATAGGTGTGGCATGGAAGCATCAGAAAATGAACAGAAAACAATCACAAAGAAAAGTTGCTGTAAAGACATTATCGATGTAATAGAAGGGCAGGATCAGCTTACGGTGAAAGTACTTGATGATCTAGACCTCGATCAACAGCAATTTCTTCTATCTTACGTTATAGCGTACAAGCAGCTATTTGAGAGTTTGCCGAAGCAAACCATTCCTAATTTATATTATCCTCCACCAGAGATCGTACGAGACATACAGGTTTTGGACGAGGTATACCTCATTTGATATTGATATTCATCCCGAATGTTCAAGACTGTTATTATGCAGTCATATATCAAAACTATCAATAATTAAATAATGAAAAATATAGTAGTATTACTACTGTTGCTTCCACATATTATTAGCGCTCAACAAACGATTGAAGGTGTAATTACAGAAGCAACTCAAACTAATGAGAATATACCATTAGTTGGTGCCAACGTATTTTGGTTAAATACCAGTGTTGGGGCCTTTACTGATATCGATGGAAAATTTTCTATTCCTTATGAACCGACTTACAAGAAATTGGTAATAAGTTTCGTAGGTTACAAATCAGATACTTTGACCATTGATACACCTAAATTTATACAACATGCTTTGCAAGCTACAAGTGAGTTAGATGAGATTACACTTACAGGTAGGAAACAAGCTACTACGAAATCATATCTCAAATCACAGAATGTGATAACTGTGAGTAGTGATGAATTGCTAAAAGCAGCATGTTGCAACTTATCAGAAAGTTTCGAAACTAATCCATCTATTGATGTGAATTTTACGGATGCTTTGACAGGGACACGTCAAATTAAAATGCTCGGATTAACAAGTCGCTATATTCTGATTACTACCGAGAATATCCCTTCAATTCGCGGTGCATCTCAAGCCTTCGGATTAAGTTTTATTCCCGGAACTTGGGTCGAAAGTATTCAAATTACCAAAGGTGCAGGAAGTGTTGTCAATGGGTTTGAAAGTATCGCTGGTCAAATCAACGCTGAATTACAGAAACCCAGTTCTGATGATCGATTTTTCCTTAACCTTTTTGGGATGACTAATCAGCGTTTAGAATTAAATGCACATATCAACTCAAAAGTGAGCGATAAGTGGAGTACAGGGTTATATGTACACGGTAATACCTTACAAGAATCACATGATGTGAATGATGATGGGTTTTTAGATATGCCCTTATATAATCAGATAAATGTCATGAATCGTTGGCAATACACGAATCCAGAAAAAGGATTAGTGTCGTTTATCAATCTGCGTTATTTGAATGATTCAAAACAGGCAGGTCAGGTTGATTTTGATCCAGATCGTGATAAGTTTACCACCAATGCCTGGGGCAGTGAGATCGATACAGAACGATTCGAATTATCAACTAAGCTTGGTTACGTCAACCCTGAAGTGCCTTGGCAAAGCCTTGGAATTCAGTTTGCATTCAGCACGCATAACCAGGAATCCTACTTTGGACTAAATCGCTATGATATTAATCATAACAGTATTTATTCCAACGCAATATATAATACTATAATTAGTGATTCTCGTCATAAGATCAAAACGGGATTAGGATTTACCTATGATCATTATGATGAATTTGCCATCGGACAAGAATTTGAACGTACGGAACGATCAGCAGGTGCGTTTTTTGAATACTCGTACGATAATTTGGATAAACTCACATTAACGGCAGGATTGCGTTTTGACACGCATAATTTGTTAGGAGAATTTTTGACGCCAAGGTTGCACGTTAGATATACGCCATGGGAGAAATCTGCATTGCGTGCGTCAATAGGAAGAGGGAAACGCAGTGCTAATATCTTTGCAGAAAACCAGAGTATATTCGCAACATCGCGGTCTATCAATATTTTAAATACCAATGGATCTATTTATGGTTTGAATCCTGAGATTGCCTGGAATTATGGAATATCCTACTTACAAGGGTTTAATCTTTTCGGAAGGAAAGCAGATATTACATTTGATTTTTACCGTACTGATTTTCAAGATCAGGTCGTTATCGATTGGGAAAACGCGCAAGAAGTGAATTTCTATAATCTTGAAGGGAAAAGTTTTGCCAATAGTTTTCAAGTCGAATTGAATTATAATGCCTTTAAAGGATTTGATTTCAGAACCGCTTATAAGTATTATGATGTGCAAATTGATTACAACTCTGGTCGTGAAATGGTTCCTTTAATTCCCACGCATAGGGTGTTTGCTAATGCTGGATATGAAACGACGCTCAATCCAGAAAATGGATCACAATGGAAATTTGATATCACTTATAACTGGTTAAGTGAACAGCGATTCGCATCAACAGCAGCAAACCCTACCCAATTCAGATTGCCTAACGAGTCTCCAACGGTAGGCACGCTAAATGCCCAAGTTACTAAAGTTTTTTCCCCTAAATTTGAAGTATATTTAGGAGGTGAAAATATTACGAATGTACGACAATCAGATCCTATATTAGGAGCAAACGATCCGTTTGGATCTAATTTTGATACCACATTCGTGTATGGTCCAATTTTTGGAAGTATGTATTATACAGGATTACGATATAGAATAAATTAAAAATACAATCATGAAAAAAATAGTTATAGTATTAGCAATTCTCTTATGCACACAAGTATTTGCTCAAAATAAAAATGCAAAAGCTTCAATGGAAGTTGATGGCGTATGTATGATGTGCAAGGATCGTATAGAGAAAGCTGCAATCAAAACTAAAGGCGTCAAGTCAGCCATATGGAATGTTGAAACGCATGAGTTGAAATTGATTTTTGATGAACGCAAAACAAACCTCGATGCCATTACCAAAAATATCGTGGCAGTGGGTCATGACACTAAAACATTGAAAGCTACAGACGAGGCTTACAATTCAGTACATCCGTGTTGTAAGTATCGTGACGATGAGGTCCAAAAGGATCATAAAAATTAATAATTACTTAAAGTATTAAGTAAACTATCACAACTTGTAAGGCCACGTTCAGTGGCCTTATATTTTATATATAAAGACCCTTGTATACTTTGTAGAATATTCTTCAAGAGCTTCTCATTAGAATAGCCAAGTTCACCACGACGCATGGCGTCAAAATCAGAATGATCGATCATATACTTGCCTAAATATTCCCGATGAATAATCTCTAATCGTTCGTAATCTTTGAGCATTATATTATAATCAGAATAATGCGTTTCAATTGCTGCCTTCAGATCAAAATCATCAATTAGTTTAAAATCCCCTGAGTTAATCATCGTCTGATAAGTAATATCTTTTGGGTAAAACGCTGTCGCTGTAAATACCGGATAAATACTTCTCATAGCATTGACTTTTTCTGGATTATCTGTATTGATCAATGGCAATGCTTTGTTGAGATTGTCAATTTTCGAACTGATCGTTTCCAGATTAGACTCTAGATTTTTCTTGTCGATTTCTAGATCATTTTTTATGTTCTGTAAATACTGTAGGCGAGTGGCTTCATCTTTTTTGTTTTCGGAACATTTATTAAGACTAAAAGCTATGGTTATCCCTACGATAACGATAAGAATTTCTCCTAGAGCATAGCGAAATTGTTTTTTCATTATTGTAATTTTTATTAAAGCTATAAAAATTAAATAAAAAAGCCCTTGAAATATCAAGGGCTAAATTTATTAAGAGTTATTTCCTAGATGTAATTACATCATTCCTGGCATACCACCACCCATTGGAGGCATAGCGGCCGCTGGAGATTCTTCTTTAATATCAACTAAGGCACACTCAGTTGTTAGGATCATTCCGGCAACTGAAGCTGCATTTTCTAATGCAATTCTTGTTACTTTCTTTGGATCGATGATTCCTGCTTTTAACATGTCGACATAAGTTTCAGTTTTAGCATCAAATCCGAAGTCTTTTTTGCCTTCTAAAACTTTGTTGATCACTACAGATCCTTCACCACCTGCATTTTCTACAATAGTGCGTAAAGGTGACTCAATAGCTCGGTTTACGATCTGTACACCAGTAGTTTCATCTAAATTATCAGTTGTTAACTTCTCAAGAACTTTCTTCGCTCTAACCAAAGCAACACCACCACCAGCAACAATACCTTCTTCAACAGCAGCTCTCGTTGCATGAAGCGCATCATCTACACGGTCTTTCTTTTCTTTCATTTCTACTTCTGAAGCAGCACCAACGTAAAGTACTGCAACTCCGCCTGCTAATTTTGCAAGACGTTCTTGAAGTTTTTCTCTATCGTAATCACTTGTCGTTGTCTCGATCTGAGCTTTTATCTGGTTAACTCTTGCTTTGATATCTGAAGATTTACCAGAACCATTTACAATTGTTGTGTTGTCTTTATCGATCATTACAGACTCTGCTGTTCCCAACATGCTTAAGTCAGCATTTTCAAGAGAGAATCCGCGTTCTTCTGAAATCACAGTTCCACCAGTTAAGATGGCGATATCTTCTAACATGGCTTTTCTACGATCTCCAAATCCTGGTGCTTTAACTGCAGCGATTTTTAATCCACCGCGTAATTTGTTTACCACTAATGTAGCTAAGGCTTGTCCTTCTACATCTTCAGCAACGATTAATAATGGACGACCTGATTGCGCTACAGGTTCTAGAATTGGTAGAATCTCTTGTAAATTTGAGATTTTCTTGTCGAATAATAAGATATATGGGTTTTCTAGATCAGCGATCATTTTATCTGAATCTGTCACAAAATATGGTGATAAATACCCTCTGTCAAATTGCATTCCTTCAACAACATCTACATAAGTATCTGTTCCTTTTGCTTCTTCGACTGTGATTACACCTTCTTTTCCAACTTTGTCAAACGCTTTAGCGATTAACTCGCCAATTGTATCATCATTATTTGCTGAAATTGACGCTACTTGCTTAATCATTTCTGAAGAATTACCTACTTTCTTAGACTGCTTGTCTAAATTTTCAGTAATCGATTCTACTGCTTTATCAATACCTCTTTTTAGGTCCATTGGGTTCGCACCTGCAGCTACATTCTTTAAGCCTTCTTTCACGATAGCTTGTGCTAATACTGTTGCTGTTGTTGTACCATCACCTGCTAGATCATTTGTTTTAGAAGCTACTTCTTTAACCATTTGAGCGCCCATGTTCTCAAGCTCATTATCAAGCTCAATCTCTTTCGCTACAGATACACCATCTTTAGTGACTTGAGGTGCACCGAATGATTTACTGATGATCACGTTACGACCTTTCGGGCCTAAGGTTACTTTTACTGCATTGGCTAATGCATCCACGCCACGCTTTAGTCCGTCGCGAGCTTCAATATCAAATTTTATGTCTTTTGCCATTTTAAATAGTTTTTATCTCGTATTAAACAATTGCTAATATGTCACTCTCACGCATGATGAGGTAATCCTTACCTTCAAATTTTAATTCAGTACCTGCGTATTTTCCATAAAGTACAGTGTCACCAGATTTTACCGTCATTGGTTCATCTTTAGTTCCTGTACCAACAGCTACAACGATTCCTTTTTGAGGTTTTTCTTTAGCGTTATCTGGTATGATAATTCCAGCGGCTGTTGTAGTCTCAGCTTCTACAGGTTCAATTAGAACTCTGTCTGCTAATGGTTTGATGTTTAAGCCCATTGTTGTGTATATTTTTAGTTTAAAGTTTAAGTTTAACGCTTTAGCGTTATGCTAAAAATGTGCCAACGAAATCATACTGACAAAAAGTCAAATATTTTCGAATAGAATTTCAGTTTAACGTACAAAAAAAACCAGCCGTAGAGCTGGTTTTTATATTTGGGTTGTATACGTTCTTAGTTATTTAAAGAATCGGCTGGTGTAGCAATATCGTCGGTAGACGTGTCAGCTGCTGGTAGCGCTGTACCAGTCGTTGTTTCATCACCATTAATTACTTTAGAGTCTGCCGACCCCCCAGCTCCAGGGATTGCAAAGTTAGAAGCAAGGATCAATGCTAATAGTAAAGTAGCAAGTGCCCAAGTACTTTTATCTAAGAAATCTGTTGTTTTCTTTACACCTCCAAGCTGTTGTGTGCCACCACCACCGAAAGAAGATGATAATCCACCACCTTTAGGGTTTTGTACCATAACAACCACTACTAGTAAAAATGATACTAGTACGATCAGGATTAAAAATATAGTAAACGTATTCATTAGTTCTTCGTATTATTTTCTTGTAATTCTTTTATCGCTTTAATTTGGTCTGCAAAGAAACCACTTTTTTCTGGATATTTCAAACTTAATATTTTATAAGATTGTATCGCCTTTTCGTAGTTATGTTGTTCTAGATAGATACGCGCTAAGGTTTCCGTCATAAGGCCATCATGAGCGACTTTATCTTCTGGTTCTATTCTGATTTTAGGCGCGTCCTTAGTTGGCACAATTTTAGGATTGCTTTCTAAAAATTTGTCAATGAGATTAAATTTTTCTGCACGTGACGATTCTTTAGGTTCATCCTTAACTTCCTTATTAGAATCTAGTTCAGGCTCGGGTTGAGATCTATCTATAGGTTTAAAACTGGTAATCTTAAGCCATTCTGTGAATGAATGTGTTTCTGTTTTATCGAATTCTAAAGGCTTACCAATTTGAAGAATTTGTTCTGGTGTTTCTTCAATATGTTTTGCGTCTATATCTAAAATGACCTGCTCTGGTGTCGTTTCTCTTAAGGATAAGAAATGTGCAACTTCGTCAGGCTTTACTTTTTGCTGGAATAAATCCGGATCTAATACACCTTCAGTATTCTTTATGTGTTCTTTTAAAGCATCATCAATAGTCACACTTTTATTTACTGAAATATCATCTATATCGTTAACCGCGATATTTTTAAGATGTTCTGAATTCTGCTTAATCGCTTCTGAAATTTCATTTTGATTGAATATTTCAGAGGTGATATAGTCAAATAAAATACTTCTATCTGTTGTATAAGCGGCCGTAGTTTTCAATTCATGATTGTATTTGAAACTACCTTTATTTTTGAGACCTTTCAGATATAGTGCTCTTGCCGATTGTACATACGGAAAGGCTATAGTTAAGTCTTGTAAAGCATTGGTTTGTTCCTCAGTGAGATGCTGAGGGTTTTGCAGGAGATATGTAAAATCTTGTGCGTTCATTTACCAATTTGCCAACGTGGCATTAAATATATCTTGAGTTATACGTTCAAAAATAGCTTCGTGCGCTGTTTCTTTTTGAGCACCTTGTAAGAGCTGACCGCCTGGATAGTCGAAGAAGAATGAAAAGCGTTGTTCAAATTCATCATCTGGTTTTTTCTTGTCATAGAACCGAACATTCACACTTACTGTTAGCCGGTTTTGAGCCGCAGTATTATCGGCTTGCGCTGTCATCGGAGCAATGCGGTATTCCGTGATCTCACCTTCATAAACGAGGTCGCCATTTGAATTTGTTAGATTCAAATTGGTTTGATTTAGTATGATGTCTTGAAGTGCTAACGTAAAGTCACGATCAAAACCAGGTTCAATTAAATTCGCCGTGTTTTGAAAATAATTCACCTGAAAGGTTTCAGCATCTAAATCTCCGACTCCGGTGAATGAATAGGTAACTCCGCAACTTAACGTTGCCAATGAGAAAACTAATAATAAAACGTATTTCAATTGATTCATTAGTAAGTATTTGGTCGTTTCATTGTAATAAAAGCATAGATGTACCCTCCTTCTATGGTAAATGATGTCGTAATTAAACGATACCCTTTATAATGTTTATCATTAATTAAATCTTCAGCTTCTTTCCTTATTTTTTCTGAACTGTTAGGAGAGAACGACATGCGTAATCGAAATATTTCTACTGCTTTCATAAACTTATCTTAAAGATCATATTGTTTTATCTTT
The DNA here is from genome assembly GCA_017643165.1 of Psychroserpens sp. Lineage (GTDB taxonomy): Bacteria > Bacteroidota > Bacteroidia > Flavobacteriales > Flavobacteriaceae > Psychroserpens. The sequence continues at coordinate 850,503 of JAEPNY010000001.1, forward strand.
CGATATAATGTACGTTCACTAATACCAAGTTCAGCGGCTGCTAATTTGCGTTTGCCTTGATGACGTTCGAGCGATTTTTTAATTAGCTCTAATTCTTTATCATGTAAAGATAATGTTTCTTCTTCTTCGATCTCTTCTGCGAAATGATATTTGTCTTGATCATTATTCTCGACTTCTATAATCTGCTCAGCCTGTTCTGGAATAGCTAAGATTTCCATGTTTTCAAAGTTGTCTCTATTGGCTTCTGGTTCAGGTTCTCCATAAATTTTTTGGATCAAACTTTCATTATCCTTCTCAACCTGTGAGACATTACCAGTCTTCATCAGTTCCATGGTTAACTTCTTAAGATCATTAAGATCACTTTTCATGTCAAAAAGTACCTTATACAGGATCTCTCTCTCGTTGCTGAAATCACTTTCAGATTTTGTCGAATTCACAACCGCAGGAAGATTGGATTGTCCACTAGGTAAGTAGCTCTGAAGCACCGCAGCGCTAATAATTCTATTTTGTTCTAAAACCGAAATCTGCTCAGCAACATTTCTCAACTGACGAATATTTCCATTCCATCGATGTTTTTGAAGTACAGCTACTGCTGTGTCTTCTAATTTAATGGTTGGCATTTTATATTTCAGTGCGAAATCACTGGCAAATTTTCTAAATAGGAGATGAATATCATCCTTGCGCTCACGAAGAGGAGGAAGGTGAATATCGATAGTACTTAAACGATAATAAAGATCCTCACGAAACTTTTCTTTTTTGATCGCTTCAAACATATCAACGTTTGTAGCAGCAACAATTCTAACATCCGTTTTTTGAACCTTACTGGATCCAACTTTAATGAATTCACCGTTTTCAAGAACACGTAATAAGCGTACTTGAGTTGTTAAAGGAAGCTCACCAACTTCATCGAGAAATATGGTGCCGCCGTCAGCCACTTCAAAGTATCCAGACCGCGTTTGTGTGGCTCCCGTAAAGGCGCCTTTCTCATGTCCGAATAATTCACTGTCGATAGTTCCTTCCGGAATAGCACCACAGTTTACTGCGATGTATTTGCCGTGTTTACGATGAGATAATTGATGTATGATCTTAGGAACACTTTCTTTACCAACACCACTTTCACCAGTAACTAATACCGAAATATCAGTAGCAGCAACCTGCATTGCCTTTTCAATAGCTCGATTCAGTTTTGGATCATTTCCAATAATTCCGAAGCGTTGTTTTATGGCTTGTATTGATTCCATTTTTTTTAAATATTTTCAGTTGCATTAGACGCAAAGATGCTGCCTAAAGCTTCACTCTAATTGTTTTCAGAATAACCAATGGCTTCACCAATTAACGTAGCACTAGTGCAATCGGTTACTTTCACTTTAACAAGATCTCCAACCTTGTAATGTGCTTTTGGGAATACCGCCATCGAATTCTGTGAGGTACGTCCAGCCCAATGTTCATCGGATTTTTTAGAAGGCTTTTCAATCAGGACTTCTACCGTTTGGTTTAAAAAGGCTTTTGTACGATACGCACTGTGCTCTTGCTGTAAGGCAACAATTTCCTTGAGACGACGTTTTTTTATGGCCTCAGGAATATCATCTTCCATTTTTCTGCCTGCAAGTGTTCCTGGTCGTTCAGAATAAGCAAACATATATCCGAATCCGTATTTCACATATTCCATTAAACTCAGCGTGTCTTCATGATCTTCTTCGGTCTCGGTCGGAAAACCCGCGATCATATCCTGACTAATCGCGCAATCAGGAAGGATACGTTGAATATTATCAATAAGCTCAAAGTATTCCTCGCGCGTATGTAATCGATTCATTTCTTTTAGAATTCGATTCGAACCACTTTGAACTGGTAAGTGAATGTGCTTACAGATATTATGATATTTGGCCATGGTCTCGATCACATCTAATGTAAAATCTTGCGGATTAGATGTTGAGAAACGAATACGCATTTTTGGTTGCGCTTTGGCACAGAGTTCTAATAATTGGGCAAAGTTAACGGCCGTAGCTTTTTGCATTTCAGAGGCATTGTCAAAATCTTTTTTGAGTCCGCCACCATACCATAAATAGCTATCCACATTTTGACCTAACAAAGTAACTTCTTTATAGCCTTTGCTCCAAAGATCATTAATCTCCTCTATAATACTTTGTGGATCACGACTTCGTTCTCGTCCGCGTGTGAATGGAACGACACAAAATGTACACATATTATCACATCCACGTGTAATTGATACAAATGCAGTAACACCATTTGAGTTCAAACGCACAGGTGCAATATCGCCATAGGTTTCTTCTTTCGATAGGATCACGTTGATGGCATCACGTCCTTCATCAACTTCTGTCAATAAGTTTGGAAGGTCTTTGTAAGCATCAGGGCCTACTACAAGATCAACAATCTTTTCTTCTTCTAAGAATTTAGATTTTAAGCGTTCTGCCATGCAACCAAGCACGCCAACTTTCATTTTCGGATTAATCTTTTTTACCGCATTGTATTTCTCTAAACGCTTTCTAACCGTTTGCTCAGCTTTATCACGAATAGAACAGGTATTTACTAATACTAAATCAGCTTCTTCTAGATGCTGTGTCGTATTGAATCCTTCTTTTGATAAAATAGAGGCTACAATCTCACTATCACTAAAATTCATAGCGCAGCCATAGCTCTCTATGAAGAGTTTGCGAGAGTTGCCTTCTTTTTGATCTAGTAAGAGACTCTGTCCTTGCTTTTTTTCGTCTATAATTTTCTCCATGTGTCTTTCAAAGTGCTAAGCGTTCAATAAGCATGCAAAGATAGGATAATTTTGAGAAATCTGACAAAGTGTCATAGTGTAATTTATTTGTTTATCCGTTCAATAATATGTACTTTCAACCTTCAATCAACCTAACTAATTATGAGATTTTCAGACATTCAACAAAAGATTCAGAATGCACCAATGTTAGACTTTGGTGATATTTTTAACGAAAGCATAGAGCTGTATAAGAAGGTTTGGCTTCAAGGGCTTATTATGATTTTATTATCCTTTGCTTTCGCGATTCCATTTGTTATTATTACGTATTTACCTCTATTAGCATTGGGTATAGCAGACGCTTTTACATATGGTGACTACTCTGATTTGGCACCCTTTGCCGTTCTGTTCATGGTTATTGCTTACCTATTCTTTGTATTCGTCATGGTCGTCATCTCATTAGGTTTAAAAACGGCACTGTATAAAATAATGCGTCAAAAAGAAATCGATAGCACTGAGAAAGACGATTATTTCTTTTTTTTAAGACGAAAATATCTCAGTAAAACCATCAATTTATCATTGGCATATTTAGGTATTTCACTCTTGGCTACACTTTTGTGTTTCTTTCCAATAATTTATGTGATGGTGCCATTAAATTTATTGGTGGTTATTTATGCTTTCAATCCAGATATGTCTAATTCTGATATGATCAAGGCGAGTTTTGAATTGGGTAACAAGAAATGGTTAATTACTTTCGGGTTGGTTATAATCGCAAGTATCTTAGCACAGATTGTTGGAAGTATACTTTGTGGTATTGGTATCTTATTTACAGCGTGCTTTGCATACATTCCGCCTTACTTTATATATAAGAAGGTTATTGGTTTTCATGAAGGTTCATTAGAAGTTATTGGCACCGAAGAGACAGAGTAACGCAACCAATTGTAGTTTTTTGCATCTACACAAAAACTGATGTTATGAGATCCCCAAAGATTATTGCTATGTGTTTTTGTTTCATGTTGTTATTTATGAACACGCAATGTGATGATGATGAGATTCAAGGTTCACCTTGTGATCAAGCAGTAGTCATAGATCAAGGCTTTTACGAATCGGCAGAAACCGATGATTTTACATTCCAGAGTGCAGAAATCATTGATAATTGTTTAGCGGTAGTCTTGTCGTCAAGCGGTTGTGATGGTGAAACTTGGAGTATGGTATTGGTTGATTCTGGTAGTGTTGCAGAATCATTACCCGAACAACGTTTTCTGAAATTTGTCTTTTCCAATAACGAAGAATGTCTTGCTGTCATTACTCAAGAACGTTCATTCGACATTTCAAATCTTCAGGTCGAAGGAAGTAACGAAATTATATTGAATATAGATGGTTTTCCTGAATCTATAACTTATCAATATTGATTTGGATAATTGTTTTGATTCCGAATTAAACAAAAAAAATTAACTCCTATTTATCTATAGATAAAGTACCTCATTTTGAGGATTAAATACAATTGAAATTCACGAAAATTAGGAAGATAACTTTTTTTTGAACTACATTTGTAGCCTCAAAAAATCAAAAATGCCGAAGAATTTAGTAATAGTTGAGTCACCTGCTAAAGCCAAAACCATCGAGAAATTTCTTGGAAAAGATTTTAAGGTCGAATCGAGTTTTGGACATATAGCAGACTTGCCTTCAAAAGAATTAGGAGTTGATGTTGATGGAGATTTTAAACCAAAATATCAAGTATCAAAAGATAAACGCGATGTCGTAAAAAAACTAAAGAATTTAGCTAAGAAAGCTGAGATCGTTTGGTTAGCGAGTGATGAGGATCGAGAAGGAGAGGCTATTGCATGGCACCTGGCGGAAACGCTCGGACTTGATAAGGCAAAAACAAAGCGAATTGTTTTTCATGAAATCACGAAAGCTGCAATTAAGCACGCTATTGAAAATCCGAGAGGGATTGATTATGACCTGGTAGATGCGCAGCAAGCAAGACGTGTACTTGATCGTATAGTAGGATATGAGCTATCGCCTATATTATGGCGCAAAGTAAAAGGCGGTCTTTCGGCAGGACGCGTTCAATCTGTATCTGTAAGATTAATTGTAGAACGTGAACGTGAGATTCAAAATTTTGAGCCTAAGGCATCCTACAGGATTGACGCAGAGTTTTCAAATGAGAATGGTCAGAAGTTTAGAGCTAAATTACCGAAGAATTTTACTTCAAAAGAAGAAGCCTATGCTTTCCTAGAAAAAAATACAAGTGCAGATTTTAAGGTAGCTGATTTAGAAAAGAAACCAGCTAAGAAATCTCCTGCAGCTCCGTTTACCACATCGACGCTACAGCAAGAGGCTTCGAGAAAATTAGGTTTTTCCGTTAGTCGTACTATGAGTAATGCACAACGCTTATATGAGGCAGGATTGATAACCTATATGAGAACCGATAGTGTTAATCTTTCTGATGAAGCGCGTAAAGGTGCTAAAGAAGAGATTGAAACATCCTATGGCTCTCAATACAGTCAACCTAGAAATTATAAAGGTAAATCTAAAGGCGCACAAGAAGCGCATGAGGCGATTCGTCCAACAGACTTTAAAAGGAATACTGTAGATGTTGAGCGCGATCAGTCACGATTATATGATTTAATTTGGAAGCGTGCAATTGCATCACAAATGAGTGAGGCACAATTGGAGCGTACGAATGTAAAAATACAAGCCTCAACCCATAACGAAACATTTAGTGCAAACGGAGAAGTTATCACGTTTGATGGATTTTTAAAAGTCTACCTCGAAGGAACTGATGATGAAGACGTTGAACAAGAAGGGATGTTGCCTGCAATGAAGGTAAATGATGCTTTGCACAATACTTATATATTGGCAACAGAACGTTTTTCGCGTGCGCCTTACCGCTTCACTGAAGCTTCACTAGTGAAGCAATTGGAAGAATTAGGGATCGGTAGACCGTCTACATATGCACCAACAATCTCTACCATTCAAAATAGAAATTATGTTGAAAAGGGATCAAATGAAGGTGTAGAACGATCGTATGTTCAACTCGTACTCGAAGGTGGTGCTGTTAAAGAGAAGCAATTAACGGAAAAGGTCAATAGCGATAAAGGAAAGTTAGTACCAACAGATATAGGAATGATTGTAACCGATTTTCTCGTAAATCATTTCGAAAATATACTTGATTATAACTTTACGGCTAAAGTTGAAGCCGATTTTGACGATATTGCTGAAGGTAGAGAAGATTGGACAAAAATGATGAAAAGCTTTTACAAGAATTTTCATCCTACCGTTGAACATGTTGCAGAAAATGCCGAACGTGAATCTGGTGAACGCGTTTTAGGTGTAGATCCAAAATCGGGCAAGCAGGTAAGTGTAAGATTGGGTAAATTCGGACCAATGGTTCAGATGGGAACTGTTGATGACGAAGAAAAACCACAATTTGCGAGTTTAGCACCAGACCAGCAACTTTCAACGATTACCTATGAAGAAGCGATGGAGCTTTTTAAATTACCAAAGCAAATAGGTACATATGAAGGTGAAACACTTGAAGTTAATAATGGTAGGTTTGGACCTTATGTGAAATTTGGTAAAAAGTTTGTCTCACTTCCAGCAGGAACAAATCCTTTAGATGTTGAGTTGGATTTGGCCATCGAACTCATTAAAGAGAAGCAGAAAGCGGATGCGCCTATTTATACCTACAAAGACTTACCTGTACAAAAAGGAAAAGGTAGATTCGGTCCATTTATTAAATGGAATAATATGTTTATCAACGTCAATAAAAAGTACGATTGGGACAATTTATCTGAATCGGATATTATTGAATTAATTGAAGATAAGATCCAGAAAGAAAAGGATAAATTGATTCATAACTGGGAAGACGAAGGCATTAGAGTAGAAAAGGCTCGATGGGGAAGGCATAATATTATCAAAGGTAAAGTTAAGGTTGAATTGCCTAAGACCGTTGATGTTTCTGAAATGACTTTGGATGAAGCTAAAGCCTACATCGAAAAAAAATCACCTAAGAAGAAAACCACAAGAAAAAAGAAAACGACTTCTAAAAAGTAAACTAAATGAATTTTAATTTTTTGTCTCCGGTTTCAGATGCTGTATTAGCTCATAATGAACTTCTATCGCAACAAGCCCTTGGTAAAAAAATAAAAATTCATTCTGAGCAAAAAGGATTACCAGATCTTAATGACGTTCAAATGGTCATTATTGGTGTCAAAGAAAATCGCAACGACATCAACTATATGGGTGAAGAATTGAACTTTGATGCAATTCGTACCTCATTATATAGTTTATTCCCTGGTAACTGGTATTCCAACATTGCAGATTTGGGAGATATTCCTGCGGGAGCAACTATAGAAGATACCTACTACGCCTTAAAGACTATAATTTCAGTTTTACTGGAGAAAAAAGTAATACCTATTATAATAGGTGGTAGTCAGGATCTCACTTATGCGAATTACAGAGCGTACGATACCATGGCGCCTATGGTGAACATTGTAAACGTTGATAGTCATTTTGATCTTGGTGATGCTTCAGTGGAAATGAAAAATAATAGTTTTCTTGGTAAGATCATTCTAGAGCAACCATACAACCTATTTAATTATTCGGCTATTGGCTATCAAACCTATTTTAACTCACAAGAAGAAATAGATCTAATGGATAAGCTTTATTTCGAAGCGTATCGATTAGGTGAAGTCTCTCATAATATTAATATGGTAGAACCCGTAATGAGAGATGCACATATTGTAACGATGGATCTTAAATCGGTTAGAGCCGCTGAAGTAGGAGCAAAACAAAAGTACTCACCTAACGGATTTAATGGAAAAGAGATTTGCTCGATTTCAAGATATGCAGGAATAAGTAATAAGGTGTCGTCATTTGGGATATATGAGTATAAAACCTCTTTAGATACAGATGCAACACCAATGTTGATCGCTCAAATTATTTGGTACTTTATAGAAGGGGTGAATTGTAGAGTAAGTGATGATGACTTCAATAGTGAAGTGCACCATCAAAAGTATAATGTACTCGTTGAAGATGACGAATTAATTTTCTATAAAAGTATTAAAACAGGACGTTGGTGGATAGAGATTCCTTTTTTGCCAAACGTTAATAATAAATTAAAAAAGCACACGTTATTACCATGCACGCATGAAGATTATATTGAGGCTAGTCATGGGAAAATACCAGAACGTTGGTATAAAGCTTATAAAAAGAACGTATTTTGACCATTTTTTGGAATGTCGTTTAACAGATTTTTAATCGACGAAATGTTAACTTTTTGGGATTAAGTGCAAAAAAAGTTAAAAAAAAGTTGGTTTTTACAAAATATATATATAGGTTTACTGCCTTGAAAAAAATCAAGACGCTAATATAGACATAATTACAACTAAATAATTTAACCTCGAGTTTCTATGAATATTAAAAAGTTTGCTTTATTAACGGCAGTTTTAGCTCTTTTAGTTGGCTGTAACTCTGGCGACAGAGGTCAGCTAGTAGGAGTTAAAGGAAAGAAATGGCATCCCGAAAAGCCCTACGGTATGACACTTGTTCCTGGTGGAGCATTTATCATGGGTAAATCGGACGACGATCTAGCTGGAGTGCAGGATGCTCCAACGAAAACCGTGACTGTACGCGCATTTTACATGGACGAAACTGAAATCACAAATAGTGAGTATCGTCAATTTGTTGAATGGGTAAGAGATTCTACACTTCGAATGAAATTAGCGATCCTAGCTGATGAGGTCGGAGCAACTCCTGGTGATGGAGGTATCGGAGAATTTGCATTTACTGATGCAGATGAAGAAAACATGACGGTTTATGAAAAATACATGTACGATAATTACAGTGGGCTTGGTCCTACAGGTTATGAAGGTCGTAAATTAAATAAAGACGTTGATCTTATTTTTGATACTGCCGACTATCCAGACGAGTATTACGCCGAGGTTATGGATACGATGTATTTACCAATCGAAGAGTCATATAATGGTCAACGTACTTGGGATGTGAAAAAATTCAAGTTCCAGTATACATATATGGATATTCAAAAAGCGGCAAAAAATAGAAACTTAAGCCGTGCTGATGTTATCGAAACTGAAGAAGTAGAAGTGTATCCAGACACTACAGCATGGATCAGAGACTTCTCATATTCTTATAACGAACCAATGCACAATGACTATTTCTGGCATGATGCTTATGGAGACTATCCTGTAGTAGGTGTCTCTTGGAAACAAGCGAAAGCATTTTGTCAGTGGAGAACATTATATCACAATTCTTACAGAAAATCTAAAGGAAAGCACTACGTGAATTCATACAGATTACCTTCTGAAGCAGAATGGGAATATGCTGCACGTGGTGGTCTTCAAGGAGCAACATTCCCTTGGGGTGGACCTTATGCTAAAAATGATAGAGGTTGTTTTATGGCAAACTTCAAGCCGTTACGCGGAGATTATGCGGCAGATCAAGCCTTATATACCGTAGAAGCAGATGCATATGAACCAAACGATTTCAACCTATATAATATGGCTGGAAATGTATCGGAATGGGTACAAGGTTCTTACGATGCAGGTTCTTATGAATATATGGCATCATTTAACCCAAATGTTAACAATCCAGAAAATACACGTAAGGTTGTACGTGGTGGATCTTGGAAAGATGTTGCATACTTCTTACAAGTAAGTTCACGTGATTATGAATATGCAGATTCAGCAAGAAGTTATATTGGCTTCAGAACTGTTCAAGATTACATGGGAACAGAAGTAACTAAAAACGCAGCAACCAACTAAAAAATTAATTAACTCAACTAAATAAATATTAATCTACTTAAGTTTTCGACTTAAAACTAAAAAAACAAAATTATGGCACAGAAAGGAAACATCACAATCACTAACATGGTCTACGGACTTGGAGCGGCAATTGTAATTGTTGGAGCTTTATTTAAAATCCAGCACTGGCCTTATGGTTCTCTAATCTTAACGATCGGTATGATTGTAGAAGCCCTAGTATTTACATATTCAGCATTTGAAAGACAGCAGTCAGAATTAGATTGGTCTTTAGTATATCCAGAATTAGCTGGTGGAATGTCTTCAGGTAAGAAGAAAAAAGAAGAGCCAAAAGATGCTGAAGGATTATTATCTAAAAAATTAGATAACTTATTAAAAGAAGCAAAAATTGATGCAGAATTAATGTCAAGCCTTGGAACAGGTATCCGCAACTTCGAGGATGCTGCCAAAGGAATTAGCCCTACAGTTGACGCTATGAATGCACAAAAGAAATACAGCGAAGAAATGTCATTAGCTGCAGCTCAAATGGAATCATTAAATAGTCTTTACAAAGTTCAAATGGAGAGCGCAAACCGTCAGGCTGCGATCAACGAGGAAGCTGTAGAGAATGCAACGAAGTTAAAAGAGCAAATGCAATCATTAGCATCGAACTTATCGTCTTTAAATGGCGTATATGGTGGAATGTTATCTGCAATGAACAAGAACTAATTAGTTTTTAAATCGACAATTAATTAACTACTAAAAACTAATTAAACATGGCAGGAGGAAAATTATCTGCAAGGCAGAAAATGATTAACTTAATGTACTTAGTCTTCATTGCGATGATGGCTATGAACATGTCGAAAGAAGTACTTTCCGCATTCGGTTTGATGGAAGCTAAGTTTTCTGAAGCGAATGTCGTAACTACTGATATGAACGAAAAATTATTAGCTAACCTAGAAACTAAAGCTGAAGAAAAGCCAGCTGAGTTTGCAGTTGCGGCTAATAAAGCAAAAGAAATCAGTTTAGTTTCTGATGAATTCTACAAATATTTAGGGACTTTGAAATCCGACCTTCTTAAGAAAGGAAAATATGAAATAGACAATGAAACTGGTAAGTTGCCTTTCGAGGCAATGGATAAAACTGATCTTCTTGATGAAGCTTGGTTTACTGGTGATCGTCTTACAAAAAAGGGTGAAGAAGTTATGGCTAAGATCAATAACTACAAAGCTCGTGTAAAAGAAATCATTGGTGATGATGTAAAGTATACTAAAGCAATTGAGAACTTTGAAAAACGTTTTAGCACTGAAAAAGTTGCTAATAAAGATGGAAAAGAGATCGATTGGTTAGATTATAACTTCAAAGGATTTCCAGCGATCGCTTCTTTTACAAAATTAACTGCAATGCAGAATGATGTAAAAGTGACTGAAGCGAATATGTTCAATGTATTCTTAGGGAACACACTTGACGAAGCTGTATCTCTTAAAAACTATACTGCAATTGTAATTGCTGACAAATCAGCATTCTTTGCTGGTGAGAAATTCCAAGGTAAAGTTGTATTAGGTAAATATGCTAATGTAACACCAACTGGAATGAGTATCGCTGGTTCGGCAGTAAATCTTGAAAATGCTATCGATTCTACAGGTGCAGCTCGATTAGACTTCAATGTTGGAAGTGTTGGTGAGCATGAGATCGATGGAAGTTTTACATTCTTAGAAGATGGTAAACCTTTAGATATTCCAATTAAAGGAAACTACGTGGTAGTACCTCGTCCAAATTCAGCTACAATTTCTGCTGACAAAATGAATGTAGTATATCGTGGTGTATCAAACCCAATGACTATCTCTTTCGCTGGTGTGCCAGACAACAAAGTGACGGCTTCAGCAGCAGGATTAAATAGAGCTTCTGGTATGGGTAAATATACTATGGTTCCAACTTCAGGTAGAGAAGTTACAATTAATGTAACTGCAACTCTAGACGATGGTTCTAAAGTAAGTGATAAAGCTGTATTCAGAATTAAAGATATTCCAAAACCAACAGGAAAAATTGTTGGACAAAGTGATGGTAAGTTACCAAGGAATAACGTGGAGATTGGTAAAGTTGAAGCTGTTTTAGAAGACTTCGATTTCGATCTACCGTTAACCGTAACGAGCTTTAAGTTCAAAGTTCCAGGTCAACCATCGGTTACATGTTCAGGAAATAGACTTAATGCTGCTGCTAAATCGGCGTTGCGTAAAGCGAAGCGTGGTGCTACGGTTCAGATCTTCGATATTAAATCAAGAAGTACAGGACCAGTGATCAAGCCAGCGACACCAGCTGTTATTGAATTATCTAACTAATCATAAAGATCAGTAAAGAAACCCAAATTAAAATTGAATAAGATGAATTTTAAATATGTATTATCAATTATTGCCGCTGTAGGTTTTACTTCTAGTGTATGTGCTCAGGCAAATATTTTAAATGCTAAAACACCTCAAGAAGTGGGTGTGAAGACTGAAGCTCAGTTGGCATTAGATAATGACAAGCCGTTAGAGTATGGTTATGTTGATGATAGAGACATACTGTTTTCTAAAATGACTTGGGAAAAAGTAGTTTTAGATGAGCGAGTTAACTTTCCAATGTACTTTCCAGTAGATACGAATAACATCGGAAAAGATAGACGTTCGTTATATCATACTTTGATCGCTGGAGTTAAAGATGGTCGTATTAAAAATGTTTATAGTGATTCTTATTTTACAGAAAAGCGTACTATGAAAGAACTTGGTGACATTACAACCAAGACAGATACGCTTGATATTGGATACGATCAGTTAAATGCTGATGGTTATGTAGATCCAGAATACATCAGAACACGTAATATCGAAGCGTTTGATATTAGTGCATATCTTATCAAAGGGTTATGGTATTTCGATAAGCGTCATGGCGAATTGAAATATAGAATCTTAGGTATCGCACCAGCTGCGCCAGATATTAACTTTATTGATTCTGAAGATGAAGCTAATAAAGTGCCAAATGCTTTATTCTGGGTATTCTTCCCTGAAGCTAGAGAAGTTCTACATGAAGGAAAAGCGTTTAATAATAGCAATAGCGCTAAACCAATTACATTTGATCATTTATTAAATTCTAGACGCTTTAACGGATACATGTACAAAGAAGAAAATGTATATGGTGACCGTGAAGTTAAAGAGTATGTAGCTGATAACGCATTAATGCAGTTATTAGAATCAGATCGTATTAAGGATAAAATCCGCAATTTTGAACAAGATATGTGGTCTTATTAAGATCATTCAAAATAGTTCTAAAACGCTCACTAAATTTAGTGAGCGTTTTTTATTTAGTGTATTTTTGTACCGATGAAAACGGTTGATTATATCATTGTGGGTTGTGGACTTGCTGGCATTGCATTTTGCGAACAGTTGCGTGCAGCCAACAAATCTTTTCTCGTTTTTGATGATCGTTCACAACACTCTTCTCGGGTTGCTGCAGGTCTTTATAATCCTGTTATATTAAAACGATTTACAAAAGTATGGAATGCCAAGTCGCAATTAGAGTTGGCAATGCCTAAATATAAAGCGCTCGAAGATCTACTCAATGTTAAGTTAAATATTGAATATCCAGTATTAAGAAAATTTGCTTCGATTGAGGAGCAAAATGAATGGTTTGTGGCAGCAGATAAGCCCGTCTTATCAGAATTCATGTCTACAAAGCTTATCAAGAATACCAATAAGCATATAAATGCGCCTCACGGATTTGGAAAAGTAAAGCATTCAGGAAGAATTCGTACGACGCAATTATCAGCGGCTTACAAAGAATATCTGATTAGTCAAGGGGCATTTGTAGATGAATCATTTGATTATGAGTGTCTGTCTGCAGAATCTAACCAAATCGTATACAAAAACTTTGAAGCTCGTCATATCGTATTTGCCGAAGGCTACGGAATTTCTAATAACCCTTATTTTGACTATTTACCACTTAATGGTACTAAAGGTGAAATGCTCACTATTAATGCGCCAGATTTAAACTTAAAGGAAATACTCAAGTCATCAGTATTTATCGTACCACTTGATGACGATAACTATTGGATTGGAGCAACTTATGAAAGGGAAGATAAAACACATCAAATCACCTCTGAAGCGAAAGTGTCTTTAGTGACTAAAGTAAGGCAATTTATAAATTGCGAATTTACAGTAATCGATCAGGTTGCTGGTATTCGTCCGACGACGAAAGATAGGCGACCATTAGTCGGACGTCATCCTATTCACAAAAACATATATGTATTAAACGGATTAGGAACAAGAGGCGTTATGATCTCACCATATGTTGCGCAACAATTGTTTCGACATATTGAGAATAATGATCCGTTAGATTCTGAGATTGATATTAGAAGATTTAAGCCTTAGATTTCTCAGCTAATGCCTTATCATAGCTCATAAACATATTGATCCAAATATTACGTGATAATCGCATAATTATTGGTCCTAATAAAATAAGCGTGCCTACAATCGCTAGAAATGCGGTTAATAATGTAGAATTAAGAAAGACATAGCTGATAATAAAAGCTGCAACGGCAAACGCAATACCAACACCGTAACTTACGTACATTGAACCATAAAAAAATGAAGGTTCAAGTCTATAACGTGTTCCACATTTCGAGCAATTATCGTTAATTTTTAAAACATCCGATAAGTGATACGGATTTTTTGTTTTGTACATCGATTCGTTGTGGCATTTCGGACATGCGCCTGTAAAAATACTGTAAATCTTAGTGCCTTTTAACATGACTTAAAATTGATTACTTTTGTTGCCTTTACTAGTACAAAATTAGGTCAATAATTATGATTTCTTGGATGATTTCAATGTAAATTGTAATACTATTATTTGAAAAAACTATGCTCAATCTCCATAATCTGTCGATATCATTTCAAGGTGAATTTTTATTTGAAGATATTTCATTTAAGTTGAGCCCTGGCGATCGCGTAGGTTTAATAGGAAAAAATGGCGCTGGTAAATCAACCATGCTAAAAATTCTATCGAAAGAACTAGAACCAGATTCAGGTCAAATAGCTGCAGATAAGAATTTAAGCATTGGTTTTCTTAAACAAGATATTGATTTTGTCTACGGAAGAACCGTTTTAGAAGAGTCCTACGAAGCTTTCGAAGCTATCAAACAGATGGAAGCAAGATTGGAAGACATCAATACACAACTTGCCGAACGCACCGATTATGAAAGTGAAGGTTATCATCAACTGATGGTAGATCTCAATGAGTTACAGCATCAATACGAGATTAATGGTGGCTATAACTATCAAGGCGATACTGAACGCATCTTACAGGGGCTTGGATTTCAGCGTACCGACTTCAATAAATTAACCGATACCTTTTCTGGTGGTTGGCGTATGCGAATTGAGCTCGCGAAGCTGCTCCTTCAGAATAATGACATTCTTTTACTTGATGAACCTACTAATCATTTAGATATTGAATCCATTATCTGGTTAGAAGGATTTCTAAAAAGTTATTCCGGTGCTGTTGTTATTGTATCGCATGATAAGATGTTCTTAGATAATATCACAAATAGGACCATCGAGATTTCACTTGGAAGAATCTATGATTATCCAAAACCATACAGTAAATTTCTAGTCATGCGTCACGAGATTAAAACACAACAGCTCGCTGCGCAGAAGAATCAACAAAAACAAATTGAGCAAACGGAGAAACTCATAGAAAAGTTTCGTGCAAAAGCAAGTAAGGCATCAATGGCTCAGTCTCTGATTAAGAAGTTGGATCGCATGGATCGTATTGAGGTTGATCAAGATGATAACAGTGTTATGACGGTTAATTTTCCAGTATCCATTACACCAGGAAAAGTCGTTATAGAAGCCAATGATATTTCAAAAAATTATGGTGACAATCATGTATTGTCTAGTATAGACCTAATGATTGAGCGCGACAGCAAAACGGCCTTCGTTGGTCAAAATGGCCAAGGAAAATCAACCTTGGCAAAGATTATTGTTGGTGAGATTGAACATCAAGGATCTATGAAATTAGGTCATAATGTTCAAATAGGTTATTTCGCTCAAAATCAAGCTGATTATCTTGATGGTAGTAAAACCGTACTTGATACGATGATTGATGCTGCTAATGAAAGTAATCGCTCTAAAGTGCGAGATATATTAGGTTCATTTTTGTTTCGTGGTGATGAAGTGGAAAAATATGTTCGAGTACTATCTGGAGGTGAACGTAACCGTTTGGCGCTGGCAAAGCTTATGCTACAACCGCTCAACGTACTCGTAATGGATGAGCCAACGAATCACCTAGATATTCAATCCAAAAATGTTTTAAAACAAGCGTTAAGTAAGTTTGAAGGGACACTTATTCTCGTTTCACATGATCGTGACTTTTTACAAGGATTGGCAAATAAAGTCTATGAATTCAAGGATCAAAAGATAAAAGAATACCTAGGCGATATCGACTATTACCTGGAACAACGAAATGTTGATAATCTTAGAGAAGTAGAGAAACGAACCGTCGTCAAAGAGACACCGAAGGCTTCCTCAAAACAAACCTATGAAGAGCAAAAACGACTGAAGTCTTTAAATAATAAACTGAGCAAAATTGAGTCGAAGATTACAGATTTAGAAAAATCAATAAAAGAAGATGATGTTGAACTGGCTACTAATTACGATGCCACTGTAGCTGATGAAACATTTTTTGATCGCTATCAAGCAAAGAAGGAAGAGTTAAAAACGTTGATGTCAGATTGGGAAAATATTCAATTTGATATTGAAGACTTAACATAAACAGTGACTTACACAATTAGGTAAATTGTAAATAGAGCGCGTTGTCATGAATGAACATTTTTTTCAATGTCCGTATTGCTGGGAAACTATTTCGATGTTGGTCGATTCGTCACAAAGTACGCAATCATATATAGAGGATTGTGAGGTGTGTTGTAACCCTATTCAATTGCATATTTCTGTTGAAAATCAAGAAATTACGAGTTTTTACGCTGAAAATATAGAACAGTAGTAAAATTTTAAAACACTGATAAACAGATAGTTAATTAATTATTCGATGAATGACTATGCATTTCATCGAAAAAAATTGGCATGTCAACGATATTCTTTTACATTCGTAGGTAGATTGTTAGCCCTTAAAACAAATCTATTATTATGAAAACCGCAAAATTTACACTACTAATGTGTTTTGTTACCTTATTGTCCTTTGGTAACATTTCTACAAAAGAGCGCGCTGCATTAGAAGCGTTGTATTCCGCTACAAAAGGCGATCAATGGAGAACATCTTGGGATATGAGCCTACCAGTAAATCAATGGTATGGTGTCGTTGTTAAAGATGACAAAGTGATTGAATTGAATTTAGAATTCAATAACCTAAGAGGTGAATTACCACAAGAACTTGGAGATCTTAAACATATCAAGAAAATTAATTTTTTCAGAAATGAGATCACTGGATCAATTCCAACTACAATAAGTAACTTAAAATCATTAGAGAGTTTAAATGTTGCGTTTAATAGATTGGACGCACCAATTCCTCAGGAAATAGGCGATTTAGAATCGTTGCGATATTTAAAATTGTTTATGAATAGAATTTCTGGCGAATTACCGGAATCTATCGGACAATTAACCAGTTTGAGAACCCTAGAATTATATAACAACCAATTAACAGGTGAATTACCGCAATCAGTAGGTAACTTATCAAAATTAAAAGAGTTGTTGCTTAGTAGTAATCAATTCTCTGGTAAACTTCCAGATAATCTTGCAAATGCTTCAGATCTAAAAGTGATTAGCTTATTTGATAATAGTTTCTTTGGAACGCTACCTAATTCGATTTGCAGTTTAAACAAGTTGGAAGAATTGGTAATTTCTAATAATGCATTTTATGGGAATCTGCCAACTGACATGGCCAATTTGACAAATTTGAAAGTATTACTCATTGGTAATAACGATTTTCAAGGTGAATTGGTGCAATTAAAAACGCAATTACCTTCGTTACAGCAATTTGATATTGCCGAAGTAAATCAAGAAGGTGTTGTGGTTTCATTAGATGAAGAAGAAGACGATAATTAATTAACATAGATAGAGTTTTAAATTAGAATTAGCTCTCAACATGTATTTGTTGAGAGTTATTTTTTTATTCTAAAAAAAGCTGTTATCTTTGCTGTCCAATATCGCGGGATAGAGCAGTAGGTAGCTCGTCGGGCTCATAACCCGAAGGTCACAGGTTCGAGTCCTGTTCCCGCTACGAAGAAGCTCCTTGAGAAATTAAGGAGCTTTTATTTTATGTGAAATTCAGATTATTCGGTTTTTTGATAAACCACCTTCCCATCAAAAATGGTCATGACAATCTCAGTATCTAATATCTGATTTTCATCAACCGTCATGAGATCTTGATTATAAATAGTAAAATCAGCGAGCTTCCCAGGGTGGATTGATCCCTTGATCTCTTCCTCAAAGGCGCCATAAGCAGCGTCAAGTGTATAGGATTTCAAGGCTTGCTCGCGTGTCATTTTTTGTTCTGGCTCGTATCCACCTTCAGGCATGCCTTGTAAAGTCTTACGACTTACACTTGCGTAAAAACTGGCGATTGGATTTATTGGTTCGACAGGAACATCAGTTCCATTTACAATAGGAACGCCACTTTGTAAGAGATCCTGCCACATGTATGCGCCTTCTTTAATTCGTTTTTCGCCTAAGCGATCAATTGCCCAAGGCCTGTCGGAAGACATGTGTACGGCTTGCATTGCAGGAATGACCTTTAACTCAGCAAAGCGTGGAATATCCTCTGGATGTAAATGCTGGGCATGTTCGATTCTAAATCTGTGATCGGTGCCTTTCTTTGATAATTCTGTTAAGGCCGCTTCATAGCGATCTAAAATCTCTCGATTTGCCCGATCACCAATGGCGTGTGAACATACTTGGAAACCGTTTTGGAGTCCGCTTAGCGATGTTTCTTTTACAAATTCCATTGGCAGTGTTTCATGTCCGAAATGATCCGGTCGATCGGAGTATGGTTCTAAAAGCCAGGCGCCTCTCGAACCAAGAGCACCATCACAATTTAGCTTAACCGAACGTATCGTGAAACGATGATCAGGATCAACATTGATTCCTTTTTCATACCATTCATTAAGCAATTCTTTATCCCATCCTGTAAGCATAGCGTACATTCTGATATTCATCTTATCATTGGCTTTCATGTCATCGTACAACGCAATCGTTTCTCTACCAATGCCTGCATCATGGAAGCTTGTTATTCCATTTTTATAACAGGCTTTAATTGCTAGATCAAAGGCTTGTTTGTCAGATTCAGGTGTGTTTTCAGGAATATGACTTGTAATTAGGGTTTGTGCACGTTCATTAAATACACCTGTAGGTCTTCCAAATTCATCTACTAAAACTTCTCCGCCTTCAATTTTATAAGATTTAATCCCTTCATCACTAAGTACGCGTAAGCCTGCAACTTCCATTGCTTTGGCATTGGCGAATCCTGCATGACCACTCGCATGACGTAAATAAACAGGATTGTCAGGTGAAACTTCACTTAAACGATGATGTGTTTGAAAACCATTTACAAGTTCTTTAGGCATACTATCCCACTTACTTTGATGCCAACCGCGACCCGTGATCCATTCACCAGGTTTAGCTGTTTTCACACGTTCAGCAACAGCATCTATTATCTCTTGATAACTAGTGGTTTCTAAAAGATCCAATCGTAATTCATTATAGCCTAATCCCATAAAATGACCATGGCCTTCGATGAGACCTGGTGTCATGGTCTTGCCTTCAAGATCTAGAAGTTCAGTTTGATCATTTTTGAAACTTTCGGCTTCTGCCATACTACCAGCAAATAAAATTGTATTGTTCTTTACTGCGACAGCTTCAACAGTAGTCTGTGTAGAATCCACGGTATATATGGTTCCGCCATGGATAATCATAGTTGCGTAGTCTTGATCTTTTTTGGCACAAGAATTAAAAAAAAGAATGGCAATAGCCATTACAAATAGTTGCAAAAATCGTGATGTCATGTTAGTAGTTTTAAGTTTTGGTAAGTTACAACAATTATAGCACTTCAATAAAAGGGAAGTTTATATTTTTGCAGTATGATTGACAACTTTGAAAATGAGTTTTTTGGCATAGGAATCCAAAATGGCAAGACGCCTGAGAATTTGGGTGTGCTATGGCGTACAGCACAAAATCTTGGTGCTAGTTTTATTTTTACGATCGGAAATCGTTATGCGAAACAAGCCTGTGACACCCACAATGCAGTTAAGTCGATGCCTTATTTTCATTATGAGAATTTTGATGAATTCTACAAGCATATTCCTAAAGGTGCTCGTATCGTTGGTGTTGAACTAACCGAAGAAGCTGAACCGTTAGAAACATTTCACCATCCACGACGATGTGTTTATTTATTGGGCGCTGAAGATCATGGCTTATCGAAACAGGCCATAGAAAAAAGTCATTTTCTGGTAAAATTTAAATCTGAATTAAGCCTTAATGTTTCCGTAGCCGGAAGTATTGTTATGTACGATCGTGGAATAAACAAACCTAGATCGTAACTTTGTAAAGAATTTAAGAAATTAGAGATATGCATAAAGCAGGTTTTGTAAATATTATAGGGAATCCTAATGTTGGGAAATCAACATTGATGAATGCCTTTATCGGTGAGAAGCTGTCTATAATTACCTCAAAGGCTCAAACCACACGACACCGCATTTTAGGGATAGTTAACGGTGAGGATTTTCAGGTGATTTTAAGTGATACACCAGGAATAATTAAGCCAGCTTATGAGTTACAGGAATCCATGATGGACTTCGTGAAATCTGCCTTCGATGATGCAGATGTTTTGTTGTATATGGTTGAAATTGGTGAAAAAGATCTAAAGGATGAAGCCTTTTTTAACAAGATCACGAATTCCAAAATCCCCATATTATTACTACTCAATAAAATTGACACCTCTGATCAGGCACAATTGGAAGAACAAGTTCAATTGTGGGCTCAAAAAGTTCCAAATGCAGAAATATTCCCGATATCGGCATTGGAAGGTTTTAATGTCAAGGAAGTATTCAATCGCATCATAGAACTACTACCAGAATCTCCGCCATTTTATCCTAAAGATCAACTCACGGATAAACCAGAACGTTTCTTTGTAAATGAAACCATTCGCGAAAAGATATTATTGCACTACAAAAAAGAGATTCCATATGCCGTTGAGATTGAGACGGAAGAATTTTTCGAAGAAGAAAATATCATTCGAATGCGTTCAGTAATTATGGTGGAACGCGATACTCAGAAGGGTATTATCATCGGACATAAAGGAAGTGCCTTAAAACGTGTAGGAGTAGAGGCTAGAAAAGACCTTGAGCAATTCTTCGGGAAGCAAGTTCATCTTGAACTTTATGTTAAGGTAAATAAGAATTGGAGATCTAACCAACGTCAATTAAAACGTTTTGGATATAATCAGAAGTAGGTTCGAAATTTCAATCCTGGATTAATCTATTGCATGTATATCTTCACTTCGAAGTGTGTCTCTCATGAAATGGTGTAGTTGATGCATTTCATCATGTCCCGCTTTTTTTCCTAATCGACCACCAAAATAGAGGACAAACCAGAAAATAACCATCATTAAAGTGAGAAAGACTTGTATGACATAGCGTTCTCCTAATGACCAGTTGACATAAGCCCAAATACCAAAACCTATAAACAATCCTGCTACGACAAAATGCAAGAACATGAATAGTGTCCAAACGGTTGGGTTCGGTCCGAATAAACCATAAATCGTACTGGAAGGTCCTGTTTCGTCCTTATTGATCTCTAAATGTAACTGCGGCGACCAAAAGTGTTGTTTGGCTTTTGGGATCTTAATAAATACATGATCATCAATTCGAATCACTACAAAGTCAGATTGTGCTTTTTTTGTAGCTTCAAAAAGTCCCAATAGATATTCATTATCATGATTTACACTGAATTTAAATCGCGGTCTTAATACAACTTCGTTAGATAATGACATGGCACTTTGAATTGATGCTTTAAATTACTATTTTTTATTAAAAAATTGGAATCCATAAATCTTTAACTTAAAAATCGCTTAGCATCAGTACTTATTTAGTATTTTTGCCCACTATTTCAGAGGAAATTAGAAGTTATGAGTAATATAGTTGCCATAGTAGGACGACCTAATGTAGGAAAGTCTACCTTTTTTAATCGCTTAATCCAGCGACGTGAAGCTATCGTTGACGCAGTTAGTGGTGTGACACGCGATAGACATTATGGAAAAACAGATTGGAATGGTCGTGAGTTTTCACTTATCGATACAGGTGGTTATGTACTTGGCAGTGACGATGAGTTTGAGGCTGAAATTGATAAGCAGGTTGAATTGGCGATTGACGAAGCCGATGCGATTATTTTTATGGTCGATGTGGAAACAGGTGTAACTGGAATGGACGAAGATGTAGCCGAATTACTTCGCAAAGTAGATAAACCTGTGTTTTTAGTTGTCAACAAAGTAGATAATAACAAACGCGCCGAAGATGCCGTAGAATTCTATGCACTCGGTCTGGGTGAGTATTACACAATTGCAAGTATAAATGGTAGCGGAACTGGAGATTTGTTAGATGCTGTGGTTGCTGCCTTACCAGAGAAGGATGAAGCTGAAGTAGAAGTAGAGGAGTTACCAAGATTTGCAGTGGTTGGGCGACCAAATGCCGGAAAGTCATCATTCATAAATGCATTAATTGGTGAGGATCGCTATATCGTTACAGATATTGCAGGTACAACTCGCGATGCCATTGATACAAAATACAATAGATTCGGATTTGAATTCAATTTGGTGGACACGGCAGGAATACGCCGAAAATCGAAAGTTAAGGAAGATCTTGAGTTTTATTCGGTGATGCGAAGCATACGAGCAATTGAACATTGTGATGTTTGTTTATTAGTATTAGATGCGACGCGAGGGTTTGACGGTCAAGTTCAAAATATCTTTTGGTTAGCAGAACGCAATCGTAAGGGAGTTGTAATCCTAGTTAATAAATGGGATTTGGTAGAAAAGGATAATCATACGACCAAAGAATTTGAAAAACGCATTCGTAAAGAGATCGAACCATTCACTGATGTTCCAATCGTTTTTATATCGGTACTGAACAAGCAGCGAATTTACAAAGCTATAGAAACTGCGGTTGAGGTTTATAAAAACCGTTCGAAGAAAGTTAAAACCAGTAAGCTCAATGAAATTCTTCTACCAATAATAGAGAATTATCCACCGCCAGCGTATAAAGGTAAATTTGTGAAGATCAAATATATCATGCAGTTACCAACTCCGCAACCACAATTTGCATTCTTCTGTAATTTACCACAGTACGTACGTGAACCCTATAAACGATTTTTAGAAAACACGCTAAGAGAGCATTTCGACTTTCATGGCGTTCCAGTTAGTGTGTATATGCGTAAAAAGTAATTCCTAGAGCTGATGAAAAGATTGGTATTCATATTTGTTGTGTTTCGAATTGGATTCCAATTGTCATATGCTCAAAATACACCGCCGGAAATTGTTGTAGATGGACTTCAGGAATATTGCGCCGGAATTCCAATGCCTATTGTTACGGATGTCGCGATTACAGATGCCGACCCGAGCGACACGACTTTAAATGTCGTTTTTATTCAAATTTCTGGAGGATTTACGGTTAATCAAGATCTTCTTGTTCTCAATGGAACACATCCTAATATAACTGCTTCATGGAATGCGACCGAAGGGAAGCTAACACTTCAAGGTCCTGCTACTTTTGATGAATTTGAAGACGCCATAAGAAATGTCACTTTCGAAACTGTTCAGACCAACTTTACTGAGGATAAAGATTTTTCAATTAATCTAGGTGACGCTAATTTCTTACCAGCTACGGGTCATTACTACCTATATGTGGCAAGTGATGGTATTACTTGGAATTCTGCTCGTGAAACTTCAGAAAATACATTCTATTTCGGATTGCAAGGATATCTTGCGACAATCACTTCTGAAGAAGAGGCGCAATTTGCAGGAGAACAGAGCCCAGGAACGGGATGGATTGGCGCCAGCGACTTTGGTAGTGAAGGAACATGGCGTTGGGTAACGGGACCTGAAGAGAACTTGGTGTTTTGGGAAGGCGGTGTAAATGGGGCGCCAGTAGCAGGTCAATTTTCATTTTGGAATGCAGGAGAACCCAATAATTTTGGAGATGAGGATTTTGCACATATAACCGATCCGAGTATTGGTAATTTGGGTTCATGGAATGATCTGCCAAATGCTGGCGACCCAGAAGGACCTGCAAGTCCGTATTATCCTCGCGGGTATTTTGTTGAATTTGGAGGCATGCCTGGTGACCCAGAAATTAATTTGTCTGCAGGTTCTACAATAATTACACCTAAGCTTACCTTCGAATCAGACGTTGCATGTGCTGATGGATTAACTGCATTAACCGTTGCCTCTAATACACCAACTGTACTATGGTTTGAATCTATAGATTCTTCAGAGATTATAAATTCTGGCACCTCTTATGAAGTGTCATTGACTGAAAACACAACCTTTTGGATCATGCCGCTTTTTGATGGATGTACAGAGAGTTCTCGAATTCCGTTTGCAGTGACTTATTTGCCTAGTCCGTCAACTCAGGATATAACTATTGAGCAATGTGATGATGAGATTCCAGATGGACTCTCAATATTTAATCTTGAAATTTATGAAGCTGCTGTTGCTGATGGTATCGAATCTAATAGGCTAGTTACCTTTTACGAATCAAGCGATTTGAGTGATCCAATCGAAGGCGATCTTTATAACAACATTACAAATCCTCAAGTCATTTATGCTCAAGTCGTTGACACCACGACAGGTTGCTCGAGTACTGCAGAAGTGACCTTAGAGGTAGCATCTATGGTGTTAGGAACATTCACATTGGAAGATTGTGATACAACAGGAAACACCGGACGTATAATATGGGATTTATCTCAAGCAATACCGATTATTTTAGAAGGCTTACCGCCGTTTTATGACGTATCATTTTATGCGTCTTATCAAGATGCTCTGTTAAAAGATAATGCGCTGGTCAATAATTTTTTTAATCCTGAACCTTATTTCTACACGATTTATTATCGTGTTGAAGAGTATGGAGATTGCTTCGCTATAGGAGAATTGAATCTAGTCGTTAAACCATTACCGAATGCACTAAATGAGGAAACCCTATTGTATTGTTTAAATTCATTTCCTGAAACGATCACGTTAAGCGGAGGAATAATTGATGATGTCCCAAATAATTTTTATTACAATTGGTCTACAGGAGAAACTACAATTGATATTGAAATAAATGAAATTGGTGTTTATACAGTAGATATTTCATTTGTTGATGGGTGTTCTCGAACCAAAACCATTACGGTTATTCCATCTAATGTAGCAACAATTGAAAGTTTCGAAGTTGATGACCTATCTGAAAATAACGTCATTACTGTTTTGGTTTCTGGAGAAGGTGTCTATGAATATGCTTTAGATAATATTGAAGGACCATATCAGGAATCAAATGTATTTGAAAATGTGCCTTCTGGAATTTATACTATTTATATTCGTGATATTAAAAATGACTGCGGAATATCAAGTGATCAATTCTCGGTTATAGGATACCCTAAGTTTTTCACCCCGAATGGTGATGGAACTAATGACTTTTGGCAATTAAAAGGAATATCTGATCAATTTCAACCGAATTCTGAGATTTTCATTTTTGATCGCTATGGAAAGTTACTTTACACGCTTAATTCACCGTTTGATCAATGGGATGGGACTTTCAATGGTCAGCCATTACCAACTTCTGATTATTGGTTTTCTGCCACTTTACAGGATGGCCGATCGTTTCGAGGATATTTTACGTTGAAACGCTAGTAAGAAATACGTACGAGAGATTACCAACTTCCGCCAGCTCCACCACCAGAGAATCCACCGCCACCACCGAAGCCGCCAAAGCCACCACCAGAGAATCCGCCACCTGAACTGCCACTTCCCCAAATGCCACCGCTTGATCCACTGCTTCTACCATAACTTCCTCGTCCCATGTTGCTTAATATAATAGCATCAAGTAAACTTGTTCCTTTTTTTCTATAACCGCCACCACCGCCGCCTTTTCTGTTTTTAGTAATTGCGATAATTATGATGATGAAAATAATCACCATTACCAAAAGAACGATTAGAGGAAATAAGGCTTCAATGGTATTATCAGATTTTGGTTGTGCTTTGTATTTACCACTTAAGACATCAAATATGGCATCGGTACCTTTATCTAATCCGGCAAAATAATTTCCGTTTTTAAATTCTGGAATAATAATACCTCTTATGATTGTTCCATTTATACCTGCTGTAAGTCGGTCTTCAACACCATAACCTGGAGATATCCAAATCTTTCTATCATCTTTAGCTAATAAAATAAAAACGCCATTGTCTTCATTTTTTTGACCGATCTCCCATTTATGTCCCCATTTTGGAGCCAGTAATCCAATATTTTCACCTTTCGTGGTTGGAATGATAACGATCATGACTTCAGTTGAGGTCGTATCGTTATAACGAACAAGCTTATCATATAAGTACTTGTATTCAGATGTACTTAAGGTATTTGTACTATCTATAACCGGTGGAATAAAACTTGGTTTGTCTGGGATATTATATTGCGCAAATCCTTGAACACAAAGTATCAAAAACATGAAGCATGTTAAGAATGTTGTCTTATCGATTCTAAATGTATGTATTGAAGATCTTAAAATGCGCATGAGCTATCCTTTTGAAATTGTATCTGGAAGTTCATTAATGTCACCATGATCCCAAGGAAAATGAGCCTCTAATTGTTCACCCGCTTTTAACACACCTTCAATAATGCCTTTTTTAAATTGGCCATCTTTAAAATGATCTAACATGATGTCTTTAGTGCAATTCCAGAAGTCATTAGCAACCACATCGTTAATGCCTTTGTCTCCATAAATTACAAATGTTTTGTCATCTACTGCTACGTATATAAGTACACCATTTTGAAGTTTAGTATTATCCATTTTTAAGTAATGAAAAACCTCAGTAGCACGATCAAATGCATCTGCTGGTGCGTGACGTTCTATATGAACTCGAATTTCACCAGATGTATTTTGCTCAGCAATACGGATGGCTTCGATGATCTCCTGTTCTTCGTCAGCGGTCAGAAAGTCTTCAATACTTGACATTACTAATTGCTAAAATCTACATTTACGGGTTTGTCAGCTCCAGGATCAGAGTCATAATAAGGTTTTTCAGAATAACCAATAATACCAGCAATAAAGGATCTAGGTGCCTTTTTCACATATTTATTATAAGGTTTTATGGCCTCATTATAGCGTGTACGCGCGGTTTGAATGGTATTTTCAGTACTAGTTAATTCATCCTGAAGTTTTAAGAAATTTTGGTTGGTTTTCAAATCTGGATATTTTTCTACCACCAGTAGTAATCTTGATAATGCACTACTTAATCCGCTTTGAGCTTTATTAAATTGTTCTAACTTTTCTGGGCTAAGATCATCGGCATTATTAATATTTATTTCAGGTTTTGTTGCCTCAGCTCTTGCTTTTACCACGGCTTCTAATGTGCTTTTCTCAAAGTCGGCCGCACCTTTTACAGTATTGACTAGATTACCGATGAGGTCGTTTCGTCTTTGATAGGACGTTTGAACATTTCCCCAAGCTTCTTTTACGTCTTCGTTTAGATCTACAGCTGCATTATTGACGTTCACGCCATATATTCCCAATAATAAAATAATTAGGATTGGTACGATCCATTTTTTCATGTTGATATAGTTTTATAGTTGTGTTTTTATTTTGATCAGTTGCGCTTTGATTCCTTCAAGCTTATCTATGATCTGAAACTTGTCAAGCGACTGTTTCTTTTCTTCTTTCAGATGAATTTTTGCGCCTTCAAGTGTGAAACCGCGTTCTTTTACTAAGTGATAGATGAATTTTAAGTTATTGATATCTTCAGGCGTAAATTTGCGATTTCCTTTAGCATTCTTTTTTGGCTTCAACACATCAAACTCTTTTTCCCAAAAACGAATTAATGAGGTATTTACATTGAATGCTTTCGCAACTTCACCGATGCCGTAATAACGTTTTTCTGGGAGATCTATATGCATATGCTTAATCTAGTGATTGATTTTCTAAGGATGCTTTTTCTAATAAGTTCGCATACTCTTCGGCTGTTAAATTTCCGTAGTAAAAGTTAATAGGATTAATACGCTCACCATCTTTAAATACTTCATAATGTAAATGTGGCGCTTCAGATCTTCCTGTACTTCCGACGTAACCAATAATATCGCCACGCTTAACTTTTTGATTAGGCTTTACATTATACTTGTATAAGTGTGCATATAACGAAACGTAACCATAGCCATGATCGATTCTTATATGCTTTCCATAACCTGACGAATTACTGTCTGCACGTTTTACAACACCATCTCCAGAGGCGTACACTGGTGTGCCACGCGGAGCTGTGAAATCCATTCCCCAATGGAATTTACGTGCTTTTGTAAACGGGTCGGTTCTGTAGCCATAGCCAGACGCCATATGCTTGAGATCTTTATTCTGTACGGGTTGAATGGCAGGAATAGCAGACAGGAACTTTTCTTTATCCTCTGCTAATACGGCAATTTCATCTAATGAACGCGACTGAACCACGATCGCTTTTTGGAGTTGATCAATTCTTCGGTTACTTTCAATGACTAATTGCGAGTTGTCAAACCCTTCAAATTTTGAATATCTATTAATACCACCAAAACCAGCACGTCTCTGTTCTTCGGGAATAGGATTCGCTTCAAAATACAGCCTGTAAATATTATTATCGCGTTCTTCAACACTCTCCAATGCTGCAAAGGCATTGTCAACACGCTTATTGAGAAGATCGTATTGTAATTGAAGATTCGTCAATTCATGTTTTAATGCGCGTTCTCTTGGCGATTCAATGAATTGACTTGCAATAAAAACAAAAAAGAAACCGAAAAGTGCCGCAGCGAGTAAAAATAACATTCCGAACTTTATGGTTCGTCCTTTTTTACGTTCAATTTTGCGATACGAAAGAGTTTCTGAATCGTAATAATATTTTACTTTAGACATATCTTAAAAAGTTCTATTTTTGCATGATTATAGAACGTTTTACAAATATATAAATTGTTTCTTATTTAAAGTAATTTAAGAAAAGCAAGGGAGTAAAGTCGTGATTTTTAAACGTTAAGAAATTAATATTTATATTAAAACGTTTGCAAATAATGGCCGCTCGTTAAATTGATCAAACACATGAAGTCACAAGACATCCGAAATACGTTTTTAGAATTTTTTGAAGGGAAAAAACACAGCATAGTGCCTTCAGCACCTATGGTTCTTAAAGATGACCCAACACTTATGTTTGTGAATTCAGGTATGGCGCCATTTAAAGAATTCTTTTTGGGAAATGCGCAGCCAAAATCAAATCGTATTGTGGATACACAAAAATGTCTAAGAGTTTCAGGTAAACATAATGATCTCGAAGAAGTAGGGTATGATACCTATCACCACACCTTATTCGAAATGTTAGGCAACTGGAGTTTTGGTGATTATTTTAAGAAAGAGGCGATTGCTTGGGCATGGGAGCTATTGACGGAGGAATACGGCATTGACAAAGATATACTCTATGTGACGGTTTTTGAAGGAAGTAATGACGATGATAATTTGCCAATGGACCAGGAGGCTTATGACATCTGGAAGCAATATATTCCAGAGGATCGCATTCTAATGGGTAATAAGAAAGATAATTTTTGGGAAATGGGTGATCAAGGTCCGTGTGGACCTTGTAGCGAGATTCATGTTGATATTCGTTCGGCAGAAGAAAAAGCAAAAGTAGATGGGAAGTCGTTGGTTAATATGGATCATCCACAAGTGGTTGAAATATGGAACTTAGTTTTCATGCAATACAATCGCAAAGCAAATGGCTCACTAGATAACTTACCTGACAAACATATCGATACTGGTATGGGATTTGAACGATTATGCATGGTATTGCAAGGCGTTCAGTCTAACTACGATACAGATGTTTTTACGCCTATAATTCGAGAAATTGAAACCATCACAGATAAAGATTACGGTAAAGATGATAAAGTAGATGTAGCTATTCGTGTCATCTCTGATCACGTTAGAGCCGTAGCGTTTTCAATTGCTGACGGACAATTACCAAGTAACAATGGTGCTGGTTATGTGATTAGACGTATCCTAAGACGTGCTGTACGATACGGATTTACATTCCTCGATAAACAAGAGCCATTTATTTATCGTCTTGTTGAAGTGCTAGTTAAGAAAATGGGCAAAGCCTTTCCTGAACTTAAAGAACAACGACAACTTGTTGAGAATGTAATTAAGGAAGAGGAAAGCTCGTTTTTAAGAACGCTGGAACAGGGATTAATCTTATTAGAACGCCTATTAGAGAATAGTGTTACTAAAGAGATTTCTGGTGCAAAAGTGTTTGAACTTAAAGATACTTACGGTTTCCCAGAAGATCTTACAGATTTAATCCTTCGCGAAAAAGGATTTACATACAATGCCTCTGAATTTGATAAGAAGCTTAAAGAGCAACAAGATCGAGGTAAAAAAGCTTCTGAATTAAAATCTGATGATTGGACCGTACTTATTGAGGATGAAGAACAAGAGTTTGTAGGTTATGACACTTTAGAAGCAAAAGTTAGAATCACAAAATATAGAAAGGTGACATCAAAAAAAGATGGTGAATTGTATCAACTCGTCTTTAATCTTACACCGTTTTATGCTGAAGGTGGAGGACAAGTAGGTGATAAAGGTTACCTCGAAGATGTGCATGGAGACGTGATCTACATTATCGATACGAAAAAAGAAAATAATATAAGTGTTCACTTTGCAAAAGAATTACCAGAGCATTTAACGGAGACCTTTTCAGCTTCTGTAGATGCAAAACAGCGCTACAGAACTGAGTGTAATCATACTGCTACCCATTTATTACATCAGGCATTACGCGAAGTTCTTGGTACGCATGTAGAGCAAAAAGGGTCAGCTGTGCATTCTAAATACTTGCGTTTCGATTTCTCTCACTTTGCCAAACTATCCGTAGAGGAATTACGTGATGTTGAAAATTTCGTTAATAGAAGAATTGATGGCAAATTACCTCTTCAGGAACAACGCAATATTCCTATGCAAAAAGCTCTTGAAGAAGGCGCTATGGCACTCTTTGGTGAAAAGTATGGTGATGCCGTAAGAACCGTAAGATTTGGTCAATCAGTTGAATTATGTGGTGGTACGCATGTTGAGAATACTGGTGATTTATGGCATTTCAAAATTGTTTCTGAAGGTGCAGTTGCCGCAGGTATACGAAGAATTGAAGCGATTACTAGCGATGCTGTTAAAGACTTTTATTTCGAACATAATCGCGCGTATTATGAGATGAGAGATTTACTTAATAATGCGAAAGAACCAGTTAAAGCACTACAAAGTCTTCAGGATGAGAATTCGCAATTAAAGAAACAGGTTGAACAATTACTCAAGGAAAAGGCACAAAACGTAAAAGGTAACTTGCGAAATGAGTTAACCGATGTAAACGGCATAAAATTTCTTTCCAAAAAACTAGATCTTGATGCTGCTGGAATTAAAGATGTGTGTTTTGAACTTGGTAGCCAATACGACGATTTGTTTTTACTTTTTGGAGCTGAGAATAATGGTAAGGCCATATTGTCTTGCTATATTTCTAAGAAATTAGTTGAAAGTAAAGATTTAAATGCTGGTCAGATTGTTCGTGAATTAGGTAAGTACATCCAAGGTGGAGGAGGTGGACAACCATTTTTTGCAACGGCAGGAGGGAAAAATCCTCAAGGTATTGATGAAGCATTGACAAAAGCTAAAGATTTTATATCTTAATTGATATATAATTCGGTCAATAATTCATGGAATTTCATACCAAAATACCATTACAGAAACAGGCATTTAATCAGATTGATTATCATTCGAAGATTTTCTTACTAGGATCATGTTTTTCTGAAAATATAGCAGAAAAGTTCTCGTATTTTAAATTCCAAAGTTTGGTTAATCCATTTGGAATTCTCTTTCATCCTAAAGCGATTGAAACCTTTATCAATAATGTGATTAATGAAAAGGAATATACAGAAGCTGATTTGTTTTATCATAATGAGTTATGGCAGAGTTTCGAAACACATTCTCGCCTGAGCTACCATTCTAAAGAAGAACTTTTGGTGACTCTAAATGGTTTGGTCAAAGAATCGTACCAATTTTTAAGAGAAGCATCACATGTCGTATTAACATTCGGTACTTCCTGGATTTATAGATTTATTGAAACCGATAGTTTTGTTGCCAACTGTCATAAATTACCGCAGAAAAACTTTTTAAAGGAACTATTTTCAGTTGATCATTTACAGGAATCTTTAGAAGCTATTGATGCGTTGATAAGATCTATTAATCCCGAAGTAGTCATTATTAATACCGTATCTCCTGTAAGGCATATTAAAGATGGATTCGTTGAAAACACACAAAGTAAGTCTCATATAATAGCTGCGATTCATCAAATTGTCAATGCGAATAAACATCAGTATTATTTCCCTTCGTTCGAAATAATGATGGATGAATTACGTGACTATCGCTTTTACACCGCTGATATGCTGCATCCAAATGACGTTGCTATACATCACATTTGGGAACGCTTTAAGTTGGTTTGGATTTCAGATAATGCTCACCTAATCCTCGATGAAATCGATGCGATACAAAAAGGAATTGCCCATAAAGCATTTCATCCAGAATCGGATGCACATCAGATGTTTCTCAAACAGTTGAATGACAAAAAAACCCAGATAGAATCTAGGTTTCCGCACATTAATTTCTAAATATACGTCATTTGTCGTATTGTCTTGCCTTGCGTTAAATCGCAACTTTGTCTCATTATTAACCACAAATTAATCAACAATGAGAAATTTTAGACAATTTATGTTATTAATTATGACTGTTTCATTAATAACATTAACATCATGTTCAAGTGATGATGATGGCGGAGCTCCTGGAGGTGCACCAGCGGGAGTTTTAGTAGCAAAAGTAGATGGTGTATCATTTCAATCCTTAGAAATTTCATCTTCTGCTACTATTGTAGATGCTGGTCAAGCTGGAAGAAATCTAATAATTATCGCAACAAATAGCGATGGTAATGCCTTTTCATTCACTATCATCGGTTACGATGGAGAAGGTACGTATCCAATAGGTGGAGGAGCGAACATCTTTAATACGGCTTCATATACCGAAACAGATGTTGACTTAAATAATCCTTTGAATTCAACTACAGAAATCTGGCAAGCGCCTTATGATGATACTGTAGTTGGTGAGATCAATATATCTTCAGAAACAGAATCAAAAGTTATTGGGACCTTCGATTTTACAGGTAAAAATGTAAATGGTGATCAATCACTTAAGAACATTACTGAAGGATCGTTTGATCTTGATATAATGATGAACTAATAATATAATTGATCATGAATACGCTATTAATTCGACTCAATTATTTGGTGATGTTTGCATTCATTTTGAATGCGACATCACTTTTTGGTCAAAAGGCAGAAGCACCATCAAACAGCTACGAATTAGGTGCCAAAATAAATGAAATGACCATAACAGAAGGAGGAACCGTCGTCGTTGCAACTAATGATGGACTGGTAGGCATCAAACCTGGTCAAGATGGATTGTTATTCAATTTTACAGATTACGGAAAAGTAAAACCAGAAGAATTAAACTTTATTCCACGCGCACCATACGTAGTTGTTGGACAAACCGGCTTTGGTGGTTTAAGAACAAAAACTGCAGTCATTGATTATATGTCTGGAAAGGTGTTGTTCAGTACAGAAAAAAATGGCTGGAAAGCCATTGGACTCTCGCAAGTTTTAATGCCAGCAAATAAACTGGTAGTTAGTGGACAACGCAAAGCGAAAGAAAAGTATGCACAAGCCGTCGCAATATATGATCTCAATACTGGAGATCAAGTAAGTTTCTATACGTTTAAAGGCTCGAGACAAGCCATGGGAACTCCTCTATTATTATCTGATGGTGTAATTATTCCAACCACAAAAGGCTTAATGAAAGTCGATATGGAAACCGGTAATGTACTATGGGAAAATGAATTGAAAAATATAGGCTGGATGGTTGCTGATAAAACCGAAAAGGATATTTATGCATTTTCTAGTTCAGCAAATGGTAAAAACACGAAAATATTTAAAATAAATGCAAACGGTTCTTCGGCTTGGGCTGACGAACGTAAGGTAAAAGGAGGTGTTTCTAACTTTCAAATATTACCACAAGGCCTTGCGGTAGTGAGTGACGTAGCCGATTCTGGAAAGAAAGGATTAGGTGCGCTTACGGCAGCTAAAGCCGAATCAAAAATTACCATGTTAAGTGCTTCCAATGGTGAAGATTTATGGGAGAAGGCACCAAAGACTAAAGGTTATGTTCAACATTTCTATATCATGGATGACGGTATTCTCTTTGGAATACGCGAAGGTGGAATTAATAAAATCTCTTACGACGGT
The DNA here is from genome assembly GCA_017643165.1 of Psychroserpens sp. GTDB lineage: Bacteria > Bacteroidota > Bacteroidia > Flavobacteriales > Flavobacteriaceae > Psychroserpens. The sequence continues at coordinate 884,590 of JAEPNY010000001.1, forward strand.
CAAACACTTTTCAAGAAACCATTAAAAACAGGAGAAAATATATTGACCATGGCATCCACGCCACAGGGATTAATTTATATTACTTCAGAAGACGCTAACATTGTTAATCTTGATACGGGCGAACAGGTTTGGAGCAAACCTTTAAAATTCAAAAGAGCTGATGCAGTTAGTTCAGATTACGATAAGAAAAATGATCGGTATTTGATTGCTGCTGATGATAAACTGTATAGTATTGATGCAAATAGTGGAACTTCTGAATTATTAATGGAAGCATCTTTTGAAGGTAAGGAAGATCCAACATCGGTAGAAGTTCGAGAGAGCGGCATTTTATTAACGTCAGATCAAAATATGATGTTATTAGATTGGGATGGGAAAACGAATTGGCATGAATATCGTCGTGCTCCTGGAAAAAGTGCATTTGGTGCTATATTAATGGGTGTTACAGCTGTCGCAACAGCCGCAACTGCAGTTGCAGCATATGATGCTGCTAACCAAAATAGAAATCGACTTGGGGCTTACACATCTAGAGGTGAAGCTTACGCAGATCTTGGTGATGGTATGGCTATGGCAACTGGCGCATCTATTGGTGAAATGCTAAAACGATTTAATGCTACAGCAGCAACCCAAAATGCGCAATTTGTGCTTACCAAGTTAGATGATGGCGTAGGGTTGGTAAAATTAAATAAAGACACTGGAGTTGCCGAAAAAGAGATCGTTTTAAAAGATAAAAAACCAGATTATCAAGTTGATGAATTTGGTGGGTATTTATACTATAAAGCAAACGATAAAACGATTTATGCTTACAATCTTAATGATTAAATCTTGTTGTTGAGATTATGATTAGGCGTAATTATTTTTTCAATTGCGCTTAATCTTTTTTAATTGCTTCTTATCGAAAAAATCTTACAAGAGAACCAATTAGTTATATATTCGTTATGCTATTAATCAATTTTTATAAAAGAGCGTCAGTTAACGTTGTTGTCCCTCAAGGCTTACATCTTCTGATGCTTTTTTTATTGCCTTTATCCTGCTTCAATTTTCTTCCTCTCTTTTTATTCCGCTATAATTCTAATAAGAATTGCATTATCTATTTTAACAGAAATAAGTATCTTTTTGATACGATTCAGAAAATATAAGTAGTATGCGATCACTTCTTTTTTTGTTTATAAGTCTATTTAGTGCCGTGGCAAGTGCCCAAAATTTGGATGATCTGTTTGAGGAAATAAAATCATCAGACAATGATTCTATAATTCGCATAAAAGCTGAAAGCGCTATTGAGCTAATTAATCAAAAAGAGCGACCGAATCGTTTAGGCGAAGCGTATTATTACTTAGGTACATCTTACGAGGTATCCTCACCTTCAAAAGCATTAGATTACTTTAAAAAGGCTAATCAACATTTAGAGCTAGAACGTTCTGATCTTGTAAAAAACAGTTACTACAAGCAATCAAAATTACATACCTTATTTTCTGAGTTTCCCCAGGCTATGGAAACGGCGTTGAAATCTTTAGAATTCAACAAGATCAATGGTAATGCATTTGAAGAACAACGTGATATGTCCTTCATCGGTTATATACATGATCGAATGTACGAATTCCGAGAATCCATTAAATGGAATAGAAGAGCACTTAAATTGGCCGAGAAATCTAAGGATTCAGGTGCGATGGCGCTTTGTTATGGTCGTATCGGAATTGCGTATGATGAACTTGCCGAACGTGCAAATTTTAATACCAAGTTATTTGATAGTGCCCTGTATTATAATATAAAAGCAGCTAAGCTGGCAGAACTAGTAGGGAATTTGGGATTTGCCAGAACAACCTATTCAAATATTGGGAATAGCTACAGCAAGCTTAAAGACTTTGAAAAAGCTGAAGAATATACATTGAAATCATTAGCGGTTCCAGGATTTGAATCGGCGAAAGGGGTCACCTTAGTAAATTTAGGTAAGATCTATTTAGAGACAGGGCGATATCCTGAAGCAAAAAAAATATTGGATAGTGCCATGGCTAATACCATCAAATATGGTACTCGCAAATATCAATTAGAAGCCTATTACAGGTTTCATGAATTGGATGTGAAAAAAGGCAACTATAAAAGTGCTTTAAAGAACTATATCGATTATAAATCAATTGAAGATTCTTTACTTAATGAAACCAAAACGAAACAAATCGTTGAAATTCGTGAACAATACAAAACGGCTGAAAAAGAACGTGAGATTTTAGTTCAAAGAGCAGAAATCGCAGAGCAAAGTCTCACGATTCAAGAACGCAATTATCAGATCTATGGTTTAATTGGAGTTGCGCTAATTTTTGGACTAATTGGTTTTTTATTTTTTAATCAGCAGAAATTAAAAAACCACCAATTGCAGAAGGAGAATGAGCTCAAAGATGCCTTACTTAAAATTGAGACTCAAAACCGTTTGCAAGAGCAACGTCTTAGGATAAGTAGGGATTTGCATGATAATATTGGTGCCCAACTTACTTTTATTATTTCATCAATAGATAATTTGAAATATGGATTTGATATAAAAGATGATAAATTAAAACATAAATTGGATCATATCAGTCGTTTTACCAGTGCTACAATTTTTGAACTTCGTGACACCATTTGGGCGATGAATAAAACAGAAATTTCTGTTGAAGATCTAGAATCACGTATTTCGAATTTTATTGAAAAAGCTGGATTGGCCTCTGAGAATATCGCATTTCTGTTTAAAACGAATACCATAGATAAAACTGAACTTGCTTATTCTTCGGTTGAAGGCATGAACATTTATAGAATCATTCAAGAGGCTGTAAATAATGCATTAAAATATGCCAAAGCCAAGCATATAACTGTAGATTTTAATTACGATGAAAAACAAACCATCGTGCGTATAGTTGATGATGGCATTGGATTCGATATTAAATCTGCTGAAAGAGGAAATGGCATACACAATATGCAAAAAAGAGCGCAAGACATTAATGCCCGCATTCAAATAGAATCAGAACTAAATTCTGGGACGCGTATCCAACTTTTCCTCGATTAAGATTGATTTCTTAAATTATAGTATATTGAAGGTACTATTAATCAATTACAAATGAAAAAAGTATTCTTAATTCTTCTAGTACAGATACTTTTAGTTTCAGTTTCTGCTCAGGAATTACCCAAAACACTTAATGATTCTGCAATGGCGTTGTATAAGAACGATCCTAATAAGGCGATTCAAATATTGGAGTTGGCCTTGGAGCAGGCAGAAGATCAGAGCGATGAACGCCTTATTTCCAGATCTAAAAACAACTTAGGAATTGTATTACGTGATCTAGGTCGATTCGAAGAGGCAAAGGTGCTTTCTCAGGACGCCTTAACGGTCGCTGATTCTCTTATTAATGCATCAGCTTATAATAATATTGGAGTGATTAATAGAAACCTAGGTCTTTATGATGAGGCACTGGAAAGCTATTTAAAAGCGCTCAGTATATATGAAGCAAAAGGGATGGAAAAGCAAGTAGCTACGGTTCATAATAGTATTGGTATGGTGTATAGTTATAATAATTTAAGTGAAAAAGCTATCGAGTACCATTTAAAAGCTAAAGCGTCGTTTGAAAAATTGAATGATCAAAAGGGGATTTCAGAAGTCTATAATAATATCGCGATTATTTATGCCAATTCTGGCGATTTAGATGAGGCATTAAATTATTTTAAGTATTCATTATCAATTGAAGAAGCCTTAAAGGATAAAAAAGGAATGGCCGAATCTGTAAATAATGTTGGAGCCGTCTTTTATTACATGAATGAAATAGATTCTTCCCTCATTTATTTTAAAAAATCCATTGACATTGAGAAGTCTATTGGCAATTTAGTTGGTGTAGGGTCAAGTTATAATAATATTGCACAAGTACTTGTTGAAAATGATAGAGTTGATGAAGCGAAACGCTACATTGATAGTGCCTATACTTACGCAACGCAAGCAAAGTCGGCCTTCGACATTGAATCATCATTATTGACCTATACGGATTATTATGAACTAAAAGGTGACACAAAAACAGCGCTTCAGTATTACAAAGAATACAATAAATTGCATGATAGTATCACAAATGTTGAATCAAATAGTAAGATTGCAGAGCTGGAAATTGGTTTTCAAACTGAAAAGAAAGAGAAGGAAATCTTGGCGCAACGTGCTGATCTAGCCGAAAAGGAATTAGATCTAAGTAAGAAAAACATACAACTCTTAGGTCTTGGTGTACTCGCTATAATCCTCTCTTTATTAGGTTACATATTCTACAATCAGCAACGGATAAAGAACAGGCAATTACAACGTGAAAATGAACTCAAAGATGCCTTAGTAAAGATTGAAACACAAAATCGATTACAGGAACAACGTCTACGAATAAGTCGTGACTTACATGATAACATAGGAGCACAGCTCACATTCATCATTTCATCGCTAGATAACTTAAAATATGGCTTTAACTTACAAGATAAACTCAATGATAAATTAAAGACGATAAGTGCATTTACCACAGCAACTATTTACGACCTAAGGGATACGATATGGGCCATGAATAAAACCGATATTTCTATCGAAGATTTAGAGATTCGAATTTCTAATTTTATAGATAAGGCTGATATTGCTGCTGAAAATGTAAAATTTAATTTCTCTACCTTAGGTTTAACCGTTCCAAATTATAAGTTCACTTCTGTTCAAGGAATGAACATTTATCGGATTATACAGGAAGCAGTTAATAATGCTATAAAATATGCTCAAGCGGAATCAATTGACGTCAATGTTACTTCTGAAATGGATACGATTGTATTTGAAGTTACAGATAATGGAAGAGGGTTTTTAGTCGATAAGGCCAATGCTGGAAACGGATTAAACAATATGAAAAAACGTTCCTCAGATATAGGTGCCGATATAGCTATTGTTTCTGAAATCGAAAAAGGAACAATTATTCGGTTGCAAATGAAGAGATCATAATACGACATTTGACGTATAGTATTATTACGAATATGAATGTACATTTTTAGAATAAAAGCATGAGATCATGAATGTAAAGATTGCTATAGTTGACGACAACACGTTTTTAATCAATACTGTAAAAGAAAAGCTGTCTTTTTTTGAGGACTTTAATGTCAAGTTCACAGCAATGAATGGTTCTGAATTGTTAACCCAATTAGAAGTAAATCACAATCTTGATCTAATTTTAATGGATATTGAGATGCCTGTTCTCAATGGAATAGAGTCTACCGAAATCGTCAAAAACAAATATCCGCATATAAAGATTATAATGCTGACCACCTTTGATAATGATGAGCATATTTTTAACGCGATTAAAGCTGGAGCAGATGGTTATTTGCTGAAGGAAATCAACGCCAAAGATTTGCATGACGGTATAATTGATACCCTAAATGGTGGTGCAGCTATGAACCCTTCAATTGCCTTAAAAACTTTAAAATTACTCCGAAATCCGTTGAGTATAGAAAACGAAAAAGATAAAGAAATTATTAAACTCTCAAATAGGGAAACCGAAGTTCTAGAACATCTAAGTAAAGGTTTGAATTATGTTCAAATTGCTGAAAATCTAATTCTTTCTACAGGTACCGTTCGAAAACACATTGAAAATATATATCGAAAGTTACAAGTTCATAATAAAATGGAAGCGGTACAAAAGGCCAAACGCAATAACCTTATTTAACGATGACACTCGACGGAACTAATTTTGTGTAATCACCATTATTTCTAATAACATCTCGAACAATCGATGAAGATATATATGAGGTATCTGCTGAGGTTAGAAGGAAAACGGTTTCTATTGGCGCCAGATCTCTATTCGTATGTGCGATTGCTTTTTCAAATTCAAAGTCGGCCGGATTTCTTAAACCACGTAAAATGAATTGAACATTATTTTTAAGGCAGAAATCGACTGTGAGACCTTCGTATGATACCACCTTTACCTTTGGTTCATTTTTAAATGCTTCTTCAATAAAACGTTGGCGTTCATCGAGACTAAACATGTATTTTTTCTCAGCGTTAATACCAATAGCAACGATCACTTCGTCAAAAAGTCCAATACTTCTTTTAATGATATCGTAATGCCCTAGTGTAATCGGGTCGAAGGATCCTGGAAAAATGGCGCGTTTCATAAAGTCGTTTTCAATCGTAAAGATACTTATTAATTATTTTAATGCTTCTTCAATGGCATTCTCGAAGAGATCGCTCATACTAATGCCAGCTTCAGCAGCTTGTTGCGGTAGAATACTTGCGGCAGTTAAACCAGGAACCGTATTCACTTCAAGTAAATGTGGTTCACCATCTTTAAAAATGAATTCACTTCTGCTAAAACCGGACAGTCGCAATACACGATATATCTTTACGGCTAAGACTCGTACTTTATTTGCATCCATTTCACTAATACGTGCAGGCGTAATTTCTTGTGATTGCCCTAAGTATTTGGCTTTGTAATCAAAGAAATCATTTTCAGAAACAATTTCAGTTATGGGTAAGACGGTAACTTCTCCTTTATATGTGATAACTCCAACCGAAACTTCTATACCATCTAAGAACGCTTCAATAATAACTTCGTCATCCTCTTTAAATGCGACGTCTAACGCGCCTTTTATTTCTTCTTTTTTATAGACCTTAGATACGCCAAAGCTACTACCAGCTTTATTAGCTTTGATAAAACATGGTAAGCCTACTGCTTCTATAATTGCGTCTTCATCGATTTGGTCTCCTAAATTCATATAATAGGAAGGCGCTGTACGTATATCATATGGTTTTAGCGTACTCAAACAATCCCTCTTATTAAAAGTCAAAGCGGCTTGGTACATATTACAGCTGGTATGCGGTATTCCTAAAAGTTCAAAATAGGCTTGCATATAACCGTCTTCGCCAGGCGATCCATGTATCGCATTAAAAACACAATCAAAGCTTATTTTAGAACCATTTAAATTAATAGAAAAGTCGTTTTTATCTATTGGGAATTCTTTGTCTTCATCATTAACATATACCCATTTCTCTTTAAAAACATGTATGCGATATGCTGTAAATTTAGTTGGATCTAAAGTTTCATAAACGACTTGTCCGCTTTGTAGCGAGATTTCATATTCACTCGAATAACCTCCCATTATTATGGCAATGTGCTTTTTCATTAATGGCAATTATTAAGGCAATTAAATTTTTTTACCTAGTTCATACAATTAAACAATAATACTCACCTTTCGTGAGTTAAGCTAAAATACCAAATAAACGGATAACAAAAACACTTTCGTTTTTATATATTTGTTCAAGTCAAAATAGTACCGATGAGTTTGATCCAATTTCTTAGCAGTAAAACCTTTTTTAAGCAGTTAGCATTGGCTCTTGTGGCTGTAGTTGTAATAATATTTCTTAGTTCACTTTGGCTTAAAAGTACTACAAATCACAAGGAATTTGTTACAGTTCCTGAATTGAAAGGTAAATCATTAGCCACGGTCGAGATCGAGCTCGACGATAATGACTTGGTCATGGAGATTCAAGATTCTGCGAACTACAATCCTAACTACCCAAAGTTTTCCGTTATAGATCAATATCCTAAAGCTGGCACCCAGGTAAAAGAGAATCGCAAAATCTATTTAACGCTTAATCCATCTGGTTATCGCAAGGTTGAAATTCCGAATGTTGTGCGTCGTACCTATAGACAGGCTAAACCTACACTCGAAACCTTAGGTTTTGAAATAGGAGAGGTGACTTACGTTGATGATATAGGAAAAGAGGAGGTGATTGAGATTAAATTTGATGGGCGTACGTTAAAGCCAGGTGAGCTACTACCGTTAACTTCTAAAATCGATGTTGTACTTGGTAATGGTAAACGTGGTAAATCGAAATAGTCTATGACAACTTCTAACGATCCAGTTGATCATAATGATGATGAGTTGTATGAGCATCATTCATTCATAGTCGATAAAGGTCAAACCCCTTTGAGAATCGATAAATACCTAATGAATTTTATTGAAAATGCGACACGAAATAAAATTCAGGCTGCTGCAAAAGATGGAAGTATTTACGTTAATGATGTTCCAGTTAAACAGAACTACAAGGTAAAACCGAATGATAGCATTCGTGTATTGTTTGAGCATCCACCGTATGAGTATTTGTTAACACCTGAGGATATTCCTTTGAATATTATTTATGAAGATGATGAATTGATAGTCCTAAATAAACCAGCTGGTATGGTAGTACATCCTGGGCATGGTAATTATTCTGGTACCTTGATTAACGCCTTGATTTATCATTTTGAAAATTTACCTAATAATTCTAGTAATCGTCCTGGATTAGTACATCGAATTGATAAAGATACAAGTGGCCTTTTGGTTGTCGCTAAAACTGAGGAGTCTATGACCCATTTGTCTAGACAATTTTTTAATAAAACGAGTGAGCGAGAATACGTTGCCTTGGTTTGGGGAAATGTTACTGAAAATGAAGGTACAATTGAAGGACATATTGGAAGACACCCTAAAAACAGACTACAAAATACGGTATTTGAAGGCGATGAAGAAGAAAAAGGTAAACCAGCGGTGACACATTACAAAGTTATCGAACGATTGGGTTATGTCACCTTAGTATCATGTAAGTTGGAAACGGGAAGAACACATCAAATACGTGTTCATATGAAACATATAGGTCATACACTATTTCACGACGAACGCTATGGTGGAGATCGCATTTTAAAAGGGACCACGTTCTCTAAATACAAGCAATTTGTTGAAAATTGTTTTAAAATATTACCACGACAAGCCTTACATGCAAAGACCTTGGGCTTCGAGCATCCTAAAACTGGTAAGCAACTTCGATTTGATTCTGAATTGCCAGAAGATATGTCGCTTTGTATCGAAAAGTGGAGAAACTACACTAAGCATCAAGATTAACATTAATTTTCATTATCGCTCTATTGAGATATTCATATTTTAAGAGTTGATATATCCTAGATAGAGTTGTAAATTTGCTACAAAATTGACAGCATGAAACTTGTATTATCTCCGGCAAAATCTTTAGATTTCAAGTCTAAACTTCCAACAACTAAGTTTTCGGAAGCCTGTTTTTTAAAGGAAGCAGAACGTTTAAATGGATTACTTAAGAAGAAATCTGCGCGCAGTTTATCAAAGCTCATGCATATTTCTAAAGACTTAGGTCAGCTTAACTACGAACGTAATCAGGAGTGGAGTTTGCCGTTCACGGCGTCAAATGCAAGACCAGCTGTTTATGCGTTCAATGGTGATGTTTATCGCGGTTTAGATGCCTATTCGATTAACACCAAAAATTTGGATAAATTACAGGATTCAGTGCGCATTATATCAGGACTATACGGCTTGCTCAAACCGCTAGATTTGATGCAGCCTTATCGTTTAGAAATGGGTACGAAATTCCCTGTTGGCAAGAATAAGAATTTGTATGAATTCTGGAGGAAACAGGTCACACAAGCACTTAATGATGAGCTGGAAGATGATGAGCTATTTTTGAATTTGGCAAGTAATGAATATTTTAAGGCTATCGACTCCAAGGCCTTGAAAGTTCCTGTTATTAATATAAAGTTTCAAGAGTTAAAAGACGGAGCCTACAAAACGATTGGGATTTTCTCTAAGTTAGGACGTGGATTAATGACGAGATATATTATTGATACTAACGCCAAAACGATAGAAGATATCAAGGGGTTTGATTACGACAACTATCGTTATGCCGAAGCATTATCATCTGAGCAAGAATTAGTATTTACAAGGTAATTACTTCTTTTTTTTAGATTTACTATTAGCGACTACTGGTGTACGACTCTTTTTTCGTGGCCGTCTTACACCGTAAGTTCCGCTACTAATTTTACCACGTCTAGATTTTTTATCACCTTTTCCCATGGGTTTTTACTTTTAAATTCCCTTTTAATTTAGTGAATTTTTGACAATTAAGTTTAGTATTTTTAATCGCTCACTAATTACAATCATATGGCGTATTATTTGATTATAGCACTACAGGTTTATTGTGTGTATCATTTGATAAAGAATGGAAGAAATTATTATTGGATCTTCTTGATAATATTTTTACCTGTGGTTGGTTGTATTGTTTATCTTCTTACCCAAGTGTACAACAAGCGGGATGTTGAGAAAATTCAGGAAGATTTAACCACCATTATTAATCCCACTAAAAAAATTAAGGATCTTGAACAAACTTTAGCCTTTTCAGATACCTTTCAAAATCGAATTAACCTGGCCGATACCTTTTATGAAAACAGAGATTTTCAAAATGCCGTAAAGCAATACGAATTGGCTATGGCCAATGGCTATGAAGATGATTCCTATATCCTTATTCAATTGGTAAAGTCATTTTATTTTTTAGATGATTACGAGAACGTTGTATTGCACGGTAAAAAAGTTCAAAACAAAGCCGATTTCAAAGCATCTAAAGCACAGTTTTTTTACGGTTTAGCATTAGATAAATTAGGTCAATTTGAATTTGCAGAGGAACATTTAAAACATATCGATCAACGCTATTCCAATTATGAAGAACGCCTGATTTTTGCCAAATTATTGATAAGCAAGAATCGAAATTCAGATGCTCTAGATTTATTAAATGAAATTTATACGGAGTCAAAACATATGACAAGCGCTAACAGAAAGAAATATAGGTCTACGATTAGAGAAGTAGAGCAGTTATTGAAATCGATCTAATGTTTTTGCATAAACATCCATACGAGCCATTTATTAGGAATGATACGACTAAATTAATTGTTGGAACGCTACCACCACCACGTTTTAGTGTTGGTGAGCTTTTGGAGAAAGACGTTAATTTCTGTTATGGTAGTTATTATAACTCACTTTGGTTATATATTGATAAGATACATAGGTTGAATTTCAGATATGATAATTCTAATCAGGCAATAAAAGAACGAAAGGACTATCTAATTGAACATAAGATCGGTATTTGTGATATCGTTGAGAGTGCAGAACGAAAAAAAATAGATGCCTCAGATCTGGGTATGTCCAACATCAAATTAAGAGATCTCGTGGGATTTATTTTACGGTTTCCTAGAATTGATACAATTTTATTTACCGGAGGAAACAGTAAAAACGGCCCTGAATATTTCTTTAGACGTCACTTAAAGTCTTATGGCTTGAAATTACACTTAATTGAAAATGAAATACCGCGTATTCATGAGTTTCGTTTAGATGATCGTAGGATAAGAACCGTGTCTTTAACCTCTTGTTCGGGTGCAGCAAATATATCTGTGAGTAGAAATCCACTCTTTCAACAACTCAAGTTGAGAAATCCAGATTTTAATACGTTTGATTTCAGAATACTCCAATATCAAGAATATCTCTAATACGAAAAATTACATTTTAGTTTTTAAAATATAGAAAATTTACTATATTCGTAAATGATAGAAAATTTTCTACATTATGTTTGGTTGTATAAAAAGATAGATATTCTCCATTTACAAACGACGCAACTTGAACCATTAGAAGTTATTTCTGTAGGATTTCCAAATCCGAATAGCGGTCCAGATTTCTTCAATGGTCAGTTGCGTATTGGAGAACATATATGGATTGGAAACATAGAAATTCATATCAAATCCAGTGATTGGTATATACATAATCATCAAAATGATGATGCTTATGATAATGTAATATTACACGTGGTTTATGAGCATGACGTCGAGATCTATAGAAGAGACAATTCTGTGATACCAACATTAGAGTTACAGAATTATATTAATCAAGATCTCTTAACATCTTATGAAAAATTAGTAAAAGGAGATAAGCGATTTATTAATTGTGATTTTGGTATTAGTGCAATCTCGAAGTTTGTTTGGCACGAATGGATTGATAAACTTTATTTTGAACGATTAAATGAGCGTTGCGACTTTGTGGCAGAATTAATTAATAGAACTAATGGGGATTGGGAAGCTGTATTATTTATGGCGCTTGCAAAAAGTTTTGGTTCTAATGTAAATGGTGATGCCTTTCTCAGTATTGCTAAGTCATTTGATTTTAAAGTTATCCAAAAACTTAGTCCAAATGCGATAGAATTAGAAGCTTTATTTTTTGGACAATCCGGATTATTAGATACTTCTATTGATGACTCGTACCATAAAAAACTTCAAGTCACGTATAACATTTTGAAACAAAAGTTTCAGCTTGACAGCGCAGGCGTTCAAAAGCTTAAGTTTTTCAGGTTGCGACCAATTAACTTTCCTACTATTCGGCTATCGCAACTCGCAGTACTTTACGCCAAAGAGTCGAGGTTATTTTCTAAAATTATTGAAACAGAAACAATAAGAGGTTATTACGATTTATTGCGTGTAAAAGTGACAAAATATTGGGAGTCAAATTATACGTTTAAAAACACCGCAAAATCCAGTACAAAGCTATTAACCAAACCCTACATTGACCTGCTTCTAATGAATACGATACTTCCAATTAAGTTTTATTATGCGAAAGAAAAAGGATTGGATATTTCAGAGCATATTGTGCAGCTCATGAGTACGATTGCATCAGAAACTAATAGCATCATTAAAAATTTTGAAGCATTAAAGGTACGTTCTCCAAATGCTTTTTATTCTCAAGCCTTAATACAGCTAAAAACTGTATATTGTGATCACAATAAGTGTCTAAAATGTTCTATAGGTCATGTGCTTTTAAGCAAATAAGTTTTAAATTGCATGTCGTAAGCATTTAATGTTATAAATAGCAATAATATTGAACTAAATGAAGTGGTTTTACCAAATTTTATATTACTTCCAAAAGCGCGGATATTACGTTTGTCAACGCATTGCTGATCGTCTAGGAATTCGTGCAAAAGTAGTTCGAACATCATTTATTTATCTCACGTTTGTAACCCTAGGATTCGGATTTGCATTATACCTATTTATGGCATTTTGGATCAGAATAAAAGATATTATTTATACCAAACGTTCATCCGTCTTTGATCTCTAATTTATGAATCCATTGCTTAAACTATTTAGAGTAAAAATATATACGGCAGTGCTGCTTCTGATCTTGCTGGTCGTTGTAGGTGTCATAGGGTTCATGTTGACGGCAAACTATACTTTCGTCGATGCACTCTACATGACTGTAATTACAATTTCAACTGTAGGATATAAGGAAGTGCAACATCATGATGTGGATGCCAAATTATTTACGATCTCACTAATTATTTTTAGTGTTGTAATTTTAGGTTATGCGATCACAGTAATAACTGAATATATTCTGAGTAAAAACGATTTAAACGTATTAAAGCAAAAAAAGATGCAAAAGAAAATTGATGGCATGTCTAATCACATTATTATCTGCGGTTATGGTAGAAATGGAAAGCAGGCAGCCCAAAAGCTATTAGCTTATAAAAAACCTTTTGTCATTATAGAAAAGGACAAAGAAATTATTGAAAAATTTCAGAGTGAATTAATTCCATTCATCTTTGGAAATGCAAACGAGGATGAAGTCTTAATACAAGCAGGTATTGAACGAGCAGATACCTTAATTTCGGCATTGCCAAATGACGCTGATAACTTATTTGTAGTGCTTTCTGCAAGACAAATCAACCAACGAATGAATATCATTAGTCGTGCATCTCAGGAAACGTCTTATCAAAAATTAAAATTAGCAGGTGCTAATAATGTCATTCTACCAGATCGTATTGGTGGTGATCATATGGCGTCATTAGTTGTCGTTCCAGATTTAATTGAGTTTATAGACAATTTGTCTATTGTAGGTAAGGGCAATGTGAATATTGAGGAAGTAGCTGTTGAAAAACTCTTCACAACATCGAAAATTGAAACACTGCGCCATCTTGACCTCAGGAAGAAAACAGGCTGTACTGTAATTGGTTATAAAAGTGAATTGGGAGAATATCTTGTTAATCCGGGAGCAGATATGCAATTGATGCCAAATTCAAAGATTATTGTTCTCGGTCGTCCAGAGCAAATCGAGAAATTAAATTCTGTATATAATATAGACTAGTCTGATGTTCATTTTAACAAGCTGTTTTTTAAAAAATGAAATATTTTTAGCATCTTGTGAGCTAATTCAAAAAACTAACTAATAAAAATAATTCACTTATGAAGAAATATCTTCTTTCACTAATTGCACTAGTTTTGCCGATCTTAACTTTTGCTCAAGATGCTACGGAGCAAGGATTAGATCAAAAAATCGATCAAGCATTTGGCGAAGCCACTGGATGGTTCGTCAATTTCATTTTCTATCAGATTGATTTTGGTGGTGGTGTTAAAGTGTTTTGGGTATTGTTTCCATTGATTATTGGTGCAACCTATTTTACATTCTATTTTAAGTTTATAAATTTTAGAGGATTTTTTACGTCAATAAATATTGTAAGAGGAAAATATGATGATATAGATCATCATGAGGCAATGCCAGTTGCAGGAGACCCGACGCCAGGTGGTGACGCTATAGAAACTATAGCAATTGAAGGACACGAAGGAGAGGTCTCACATTTCCAGGCCTTAACTGCTGCACTTTCTGCGACTGTTGGTTTAGGAAATATCGCAGGTGTAGCGATCGCAGTATCTATAGGTGGTGCTGGAGCGACATTCTGGATGATTGTTGCAGGTTTACTAGGAATGGCTTCGAAGTTTGTAGAATGTACACTTGGTGTTAAGTATAGAGATATTAATGAAGATGGTACTGTATATGGTGGCCCAATGTATTATTTAACAAAGGGATTGAAAGCGAAAGGCATGGCTGGTCTTGGTAAAGTTCTGGCAGTATTATTTGCCATTTTTGTTATCGGTGGATCATTTGGAGGTGGAAATATGTTCCAAGTGAATCAAGCATTCCAATTAGTTGAAAATATTACAGGTGGTACAGACTCCTTCTTACATGGTTATGGATGGGCCTTCGGACTCGTAATGGCAATTTTAGTAGGTATTGTAATTATTGGAGGTATTAAATCTATTGCAAAGGTTACAGATAAGATCGTTCCTTTTATGGTTGTGATTTATGTTGCGGCATCCTTATTTGTGATCTTCGCTAATTTCGATATGATTGGAGATGCATTTGGACAAATATTTACGGGAGCGTTTAGTCCAGAAGGTGTTGCAGGTGGTGCAGTTGGTGTTTTAGTACAAGGATTTAGAAGAGCAGCGTTCTCAAATGAGGCAGGTATTGGTTCTGCATCTATCGCGCACTCAGCCGTGAAGACTAAGTATGCTGCGAGTGAAGGAATGGTAGCATTATTAGAACCTTTCATTGATACCGTTTTAGTATGTACAATGACAGCATTAGTTTTAATTATTACTGGAAACGTTACAGCAGCAAACGCCTCATTGAATGATGCAGAAGCAATTCTATTGACCTCAGGAGCTTTCGAATCTGCGATCTCATGGTTCCCATATGTCTTGACAGTAGCCGTTGTATTATTCGCATTCAGTTCTATGATTTCATGGTCATATTACGGTTTCCAAGGATGGTCATATTTATTTGGTCGTTCAAAGAAAATGGAATATACCTATAAAGTAATTTTCTGTCTGTTTGTGATTGTTGGTGCTGCTGCAAGTTTAGGATCTGTAATTGGTTTCTCAGACGCTATGATCTTTGCTATGATGGTACCAAATATGATTGGACTGGTCATATTAGCGCCTCGCGTTAGAGAAGAATTAAGTAAATACCTCAAGGCTATTAAGCCTAGTAAAGAATAACAGAAAAATGTCAAATTTTAAATCCCACTTCATGTTTACAAAGCAACAAAGGAGTGGGATTTTTTTATTATTGACATTGATTGCTAGTCTACAGTTGACCTATTATTTTATTGATTTTTCTTCGGATCCTTTGGCTTTAAATGAGGCTCAGATGAAGGAGATACAATTGGAGTTAGATTCGTTGTTTATTGTAAAAGCACAAGACAAGCAACCGAAGATATTTCCGTTTAATCCTAATTATATTACAGATTATAAAGGCTATACTTTAGGTATGTCTGTTATGGAAATAGATCGACTTCATAACTTTAGAAAGGAAAACAAGTGGGTGAATTCTGCTCGAGAATTTCAGACGGTCACTAAGGTGTCTGATTCATTACTTGCAGAAATTTCACCTTATTTCAAATTCCCAGAATGGGTTACTAATAAGCAGTCAAATTCGTCTTACAAAACAAGCCTTTTTTCAAACACGCCTAAAACTTACGAACAAAAAATTGACTTAAACAAAGCTTCAGCCGCACAGCTTCAGAAGGTAAATGGTATTGGAGAAAAATTATCGGTTCGAATTGTAAGCTATAGAGATCGAATAGGCGGATTTCATGCTGATATCGAAATTAAAGAGGTCTACGGTTTGTCGCCAGAGGTTATATCAGGGGTATTAGATCAGTTTACGGTCAAATCACCACGACCGATTAAAAGGATTAATATTAATACGGCTACAATTGATGAGCTGGTAACTGTAAAATATATTGATTATGAGATCGCTCATAGCATAATCGAACAAAGAGTATTACGCGAAGGTTTTCAAAAAATTGAGGATTTAACAAAAGTTAAGGGGTTTCCGGTCAATAAAATTGAGATAATTGAATTATATTTGACATTCGATTAATTATCAATAAAAAATAGGCTATGAGCAGAATGTACTTCACGGAAGAACATGACTTATTCAGACAAAGTTTAAAAGATTTTTTGCAGAAGGAGGTTGTACCTCACGTTGAGAAGTGGGAAGATACCGGAGTTATAGAGCGCTTTATTTGGAAGAAGTTCGGTGAGATGGGATTCTTTGGTTTAGCATATCCTGAAGAATACGGTGGATTAAATCTAGATTTGTTCTATACAGTCATTCTCCTTGAGGAACTTCAAAAAATTGATTCTGGAGGTTTTGCCGCGGCTATTTGGGCTCACGCTTATTTAGCGATGACTCATGTTAATAAAGAAGGAAATCACGATATTAAAGAACGGTATCTTTCACCTAGTATAACAGGAGATAAAATAGGATGCTTATGTATTACAGAACCTTTTGGTGGAAGTGATGTGGCTGGAATGAGAACTACTGCCGTTAAGGATGGTGATTTCTACATTATCAATGGATCAAAAACGTTCATCACGAATGGTGTCTTTAGTGATTATTTAGTAGTAGCCGCTAAAACTAATCCTGAATTAGGGAATAAAGGTATAAGTATATTCATAATTGATCGCGATACTCCTGGAGTTTCGGCAACCAAATTGGATAAATTGGGATGGCGTGCATCTGATACAGGTGAAATAGCTTTCGACAATGTGAAGATTCCGGCATCTAACTTAATGGGAGAAGAAAATAAAGGATTCCCTTACATCATGCAACACTTTGCGCTGGAACGTTTGATCATGGGAATTAATGCGCATGCACGTGCCGAATATGCATTAGATTATGCTAAACAATATATGAGCGAGCGTCAGGCATTTGGAAAGTCCATCAATAAGTTTCAAGCCCTTCGACATGCCTTTGCCGATTGTTATGCAGATATGTTGATGTGTAAAGAATTCAATTACGCGATCACAAGTCGATTGGATAAAGGTGAGTATGTTGTAACTGAAGCTACGATTTCGAAATTACGTTCTACAAAAATGGCAGATGAAGTCATCTATCAATGTTTACAATTCTTAGGCGGATATGGTTACATGGAAGAATATCCAATGGCACGTTTATTACGTGATAGTCGACTAGGTCCAATAGGTGGAGGTACGTCTGAAATTTTGAGAGAGATTATTGCGAAAACTGTGATCGACGATAAAGATTATAAACCTGCAACATAGAGAGCAAAGGAAATTTAATATCTTTAGGCGTCTAAATCAATCAAAACATACTTTATGTTTAAAAGTAGCCTAAGAACTCTCGTCGCATTAACAGCATGTATATGCATTCATTCTGCTGTTGCACAAACTGAATTAAAAAATAAGATTTTAGACTTTTCGACATTAATGCCGCTAGAAAGTGCGAGTATTTATGTCAAAAACACCACGATAGGAACAGTTAGTAATGCTGATGGACGATTTGTATTACAGGTGCCTAATGAGTTCGTGAATGATACATTGATTATTTCTTCAATTGGTTATAAATCTTATAAGGTAACGGTAGGTGAATTTGATAATTCGGCCGAGGTTTATTTAGAGGAGGATATAGCATCGCTAGATGAAATTCTTTTGGTTGCTGAAAATAGGCCGACTACAGGAAATGAGATTGTCGTTAGGGCTATAGAAAAACTAGAACGTAATCTTCCTGATTCTTCATATATTCAAAAAGGGTTCTTAAGACACAAAGAGCGAAATAAAGTCGAATTTAAATGGTTAATTGAAAGTGCGATTACTGTATATGATTCTGGATATGGTTCAAATAGTTCAGACTATCTAAAGGTAAATGTAGATGAGATGCGCAAGAGCTATGACCTAAGAGATATAGATAGTGTTTTTTCTTATGTATCCTATAAAAACCAAAACACAAGACGCAGTCGGTTAAAGCCAAAAGATGTTAATCGTAACGATCTTTCTACAGATCAATTGGTAAAGGCGATAAAGTGGAATGACAACCGCGTTAATGGACTTCAAAACATTTTTCAAGGTAAGCTGAATTTACTTCGAAATGCCAATGATGCAAATGCACTTTTCGGTGAAAATATTCTAGACCAACATCAATTTGAACTTGATACAATTTTGGTAGATAATGATCGAAAGTTATATAAGATTAAAATTTCCGAAAGTACAGAATTTGTAGGCCTCGACACCAAAGGTATTTTTAACGAAGGCTATGTTGCTAATGGTTGGTTATATATTTATTATGATAACTATGCCATAAAGAAAATCGAATATGAATTGGTAGCGGCCTCAGACGCACAAAAAGTTAGGAGTAAACGCTTATTTGATACACAGGTAAATCATAAGCTAATTATCACGTATATAGAGTATGAAGAAAAGATGTATCCAAATTACATTTATTACGAAACGCCTAAACTTGTCAACGTAGGTTATAAATCTGATGAGAAGCTAACCGATGAAGAAAAAGAACGTTATAATAAGGAAGAGCGCTATTATTACACCATTCAAGAGATTTTGTTTTCCGAGATCATATTAGATAAAGAGGTTATTAGAATGAATAAAGAGAAGCCTTGGGATATGGATATCTTTTCACCAAAACCTTACAATAAAGAGTTTTGGAAGAATTACAATATCCTATTGGAAAGTGAAGAGGATGAAAAAATGATCGAAGATCTTACTGCTAGGGCTACCTTATTTAAGGATTAGAAAAAAATAAATAAATAATTGTGGAAATTAAATTAGTTCCTATATTTGCACCCTGAAATTTTAAAAGAGAGGAGGTTAAGAACTATGTTAATAATTCCAGTTAAAGAAGGAGAGAATATAGATAGAGCGTTAAAACGTTTCAAACGTAAGTTTGTAAGAACGACTGTAAAGAATCAATTACAAGAACGCAAGCAATTCACAAAACCTTCAGTTGCACGTAGAGCTCAAGTTCAAAAAGCGCAATACATTCAAAAACTAAGAGATCAAGAAACATTCTAAGTGATGTTTACTCAAAATAATGATCCTGTTCGAAAGAGCAGGATCTTTTTTTTGTTCCATACCGAATGTCAATAAAAGATTGTATTTTTAAAATTGAGACCATTGAAATTGATATATGAGCTTCCAAGCATTTGCTGACTATTTATTACTTGAGAAAAATTATTCTGAATTAACACTCAAGGCTTATTTGAACGACTTAGAAGATTTTGAATTCTTTTTGTCTATAGAATTCAATGGCATGTTGATTGAAGAAGTGCAATATCAGCAAATCCGAAATTGGATTGTCAATTTAGTAGAGAGTGGTATTTCTAATCGTAGTATAAACAGAAAGATATCCTCTTTGAATTCCTATTACAAGTTTCTATTAAAAACCAAAACCATTGAGGTAAATCCACTAAGTAAGCATAAAGCTCTTAAAGTAAGTAAGAAAGTTCAAGTGCCATTTTCAGAAGAAGAAATGAAAGCGGTTATGGAAGAACTAAATAGTGTCTCTGATTTCGAAGGCCTGCGCAACCGACTCATCATCGAATTATTTTATGCTACAGGTATACGTCGCATTGAATTAGTGAACTTAAAGCTTTCAAATATTGATCTCGCTAACAAGACTTTGAAAGTTTTAGGTAAACGAAATAAAGAACGATTCATTCCACTTATCGATACTGTCATTCTCTCAATAAAGGCATATTTAGAAGAACGGAATAAACTAGAAATCATAAAAGATGCGTCTTTTGTCTTCTTAACGAAAAAAGGGGTTAAAATTTATGAATCGCTTGTCTACAGAATAATAAATGATTATTTTAGTAAGGTTTCATCTAAAGTTAAAAGGAGTCCCCACATATTAAGGCATTCATTTGCGACTCACTTACTTAATCATGGAGCAAACCTAAACGCCGTTAAAGAACTTCTTGGTCATTCAAGTTTGGCAGCTACTCAAGTCTATACACATAATAGTATAGCTGAATTGAAAAAAGTGTATGCAAATGCACACCCGAGAAGTAAATAGAATATTGTCTAACCCGTAAACGAAGAATTATGAAGGTAAACACGCAATCGGTAAATTTCACAGCAGACAAAAAACTAATTGATTTCATTCAGAAACGAATGGATAAGTTAGAATTGTTTTATGACAAGGTCATTCAAGCCAACGTGTATTTGAAGGTCGAAAATACAAGTGATAAAGAAAACAAAATCTTTGAAACTCGATTAGAAGTGCCAGGAGATAGTTTTATAGTTAAAAAACAGTGTAAAACATTTGAGGAAGGCACCGATGCAGCCGTTTCATCATTAGAAAGACAGCTCAAAAAGCGAAAACAAAAATTGAGAGCCCATATCTAATAAAAATTTTCAAAAAATGTTTTGAATAATTAAATAAATCTTTACATTTGCAGTCCGTTAGAAATAGCGGGCTTTTTTTGTGAGAAAAAAGTGGTTGAAAAGCCGATATAGCTCAGCTGGCTAGAGCAGCTGATTTGTAATCAGCAGGTCGTGGGTTCGAGTCCCTCTATCGGCTCAAGAAAAAGTCCAAAATTTGTTTTGGCAACGTTCTTTAAAAACAATGGGGAGATACTCAAGCGGCCAACGAGGACAGACTGTAAATCTGTTGGTTTTTACCTTCGCAGGTTCGAATCCTGCTCTCCCCACTTTTATTTAAAACCTTTAACTGTTTATTCAGTTATAAAAGCGGGAGTAGCTCAGTTGGTAGAGCGTCAGCCTTCCAAGCTGAATGTCGCCGGTTCGAACCCGGTCTCCCGCTCAATTTAAATTGACCTTGTGTTAGTTTAAATAGAGGCAAACGTTTCTATTAAGAAAACAACCTTTAAAGCCGGTGTAGCTCAGGGGTAGAGCGTTTCCTTGGTAAGGAAGAGGTCACGAGTTCAAATCTCGTCATTGGCTCTTTTAGTTTGAATATTAAATTGAACACTAATATAAATTAAGATTAAATAAATTAAACATGGCAAAGGCAACTTTTGATCGTTCAAAACCACACCTTAACATAGGTACAATTGGACACGTAGATCACGGTAAAACAACTTTAACTGCTGCTATTACTAAAGTATTAGCTGATGCAGGTTTATCTGAAGCTAGAGATTTCGATACTATCGATAACGCTCCAGAAGAGAAAGAAAGAGGTATTACAATTAATACTGCACACGTAGAGTATCAAACTAAGAATCGTCACTACGCACACGTTGACTGTCCAGGTCACGCGGATTACGTAAAGAACATGGTTACTGGTGCTGCTCAAATGGATGGTGCTATTTTAGTTGTAGCTGCTACAGACGGACCAATGCCACAAACTCGTGAGCACATCCTTTTAGGACGTCAGGTAGGTATTCCACGTATCGTTGTATTCATGAATAAAGTGGATATGGTTGATGATGACGAGTTATTAGAATTAGTAGAAATGGAAATCAGAGACTTATTATCGTTCTACGAGTACGATGGAGATAATGGTCCTGTAATCGCAGGATCTGCTTTAGGTGCACTTAACGGTGAGCAAAAGTGGGTTGATACAGTATTAGAATTAATGGAAGCTGTAGATTCATGGATTGAAGAGCCAGTTCGTGATATGGACAAGCCTTTCTTAATGCCAATTGAAGATGTATTCTCAATTACTGGTCGTGGAACTGTTGCTACAGGTCGTATCGAAACTGGTGTTGCTAATACAGGTGATCCTGTTGAGATCATTGGTATGGGAGCTGAGAAATTAACATCTACTATTACTGGTATTGAGATGTTCCGTCAAATCCTTGATAGAGGAGAAGCTGGTGATAACGCTGGTATCTTATTAAGAGGTATTGAGAAAACTCAAATCTCTAGAGGTATGGTAATCACTAAGCCAGGATCTGTAACACCACACGCTAAATTTAAAGCTGAGGTTTATATCCTTAAGAAAGAAGAAGGTGGACGTCACACTCCATTCCATAACAACTACCGTCCACAGTTCTACGTACGTACAACTGACGTAACAGGAAACATTGGTCTTCCTGATGGAGTTGAAATGGTAATGCCTGGAGATAACCTTACTATCACTGTTGAATTAATTCAGCCTATCGCAATGAACGTTGGTTTACGTTTCGCGATTCGTGAAGGTGGTAGAACAGTAGGTGCTGGTCAGGTTACTGAAATTTTAGACTAAATATTTATTAAATAAATATTAATTAAGGTGTCTTGTTTTTGCAAGACGCCTTGATTTATATTTACGGGTTTAGCTCAGTTGGTAGAGCACTGGTCTCCAAAACCAGGTGTCGGGAGTTCGAGTCTCTCAACCCGTGCAAAAGCAAAACAAATGGCAGGAATTGTAAGTTATATAAAAGAATCGTTTGACGAGTTAAAGAATAATGTGTCATGGCCAGCATGGTCAGAAGCACAAAGCTTAACCGTTTTAGTAGCTGTATTTTCAATCATATTCTCATTAGCTATTTGGGGAGTAGATACTGTATTTAGTAGAGTCATTAAGGCCTACTTTGATTTAATGGTCTAAAAAAATACTGAAGGATAATGTCAGAGACAAGTGGAAATAAAAAATGGTATGTTGTTCGTGCAGTAAGCGGTCAAGAAAATAAGATCAAAACTTATATTGAGAATGAGATTTCTCGATTAGGTTTGGAAGATTATGTTGATCAAGTACTAGTACCAACAGAAAAGGTGATTCAAATTCGTAATGGAAAGAAAATAAACAAAGAACGTGTTTATTTCCCAGGATACATTATGATACAAGCAAACCTTAGTGGTGAGATTCCTCATATCATTAAATCTATTACCAATGTTATCGGGTTTTTAGGAGAAACTAAAGGCGGAGATCCTGTGCCACTAAGACCTTCTGAAGTAAACAGAATGTTAGGTAAAGTAGATGAATTAGCTGTAGAAGCAGATGCCAATATTGCAATTCCATATACAATAGGAGAAACTGTAAAAGTAATCGATGGTCCATTCAATGGATTTGATGGAACTATCGAAAAGATAAATGAAGAAAAGCGTAAGCTAGAGGTAATGGTTAAGATTTTCGGAAGAAAGACACCATTAGAATTAAGCTATATGCAAGTTGAAAAAGTATAATAATTGTTACACTTATATAGATAGTATGTCTTTTTAGCTTCCACTTTAGGAGACATGCAAAACTAAAATTTTTAAAATGGCAAAAGAATTAGGTAAAGTAGTTAAATTACAAGTTCGGGGAGGTGCTGCGAATCCGTCGCCACCGGTTGGACCCGCTTTAGGAGCTGCTGGAGTTAATATCATGGAATTTTGTAAGCAATTCAATGCCAGAACTCAGGATAAACCTGGTAAAGTTCTTCCGGTAGTGATTTCCGTTTACAAAGACAAGTCATTCGACTTTGTTATTAAAACTCCTCCAGCTGCAGTACAATTATTGGAAGCGGCCAAAGTAAAAAAAGGATCTGGTGAACCGAACAGAAAGAAAGTAGCAAAAGTAACTTGGGATCAAGTGAAAGCTATCGCAGAAGACAAAATGCAAGATTTAAATGCGTTTAACGTGAATTCTGCAATGAAGATGGTTGCAGGAACTGCACGATCTATGGGTATCACAGTTAAAGGTGGTGAAGCACCAAACTAAAAAATTTTTGAAATGGCAAGAATATCAAAAAAGAGAAAAGAAGCTATAGCTAAAGTAGAGAAGAATAAATTATATTCTCTTGAAGAGGCTTCAGCATTATTAAAGGAAATTACCTACACAAAATTTGATGCCTCTGTTGATTTAGCAGTTCGTTTAGGAGTTGATCCAAGAAAAGCTAATCAGATGGTAAGAGGTGTTGTTTCACTTCCTCACGGAACTGGTAAAGACATGAAAGTGTTAGCATTAGTTACACCAGATAAGGAAGAAGAAGCAAAAGCTGCTGGTGCAGATTACGTAGGTTTAGATGAGTACCTAGACAAAATCAAAGGTGGTTGGACAGATGTTGACGTTATCGTTACAATGCCAGCTATCATGGGTAAACTAGGTCCTTTAGGTAGAGTATTAGGTCCGAGAGGATTAATGCCAAACCCAAAGACTGGAACAGTAACTATGGATGTAGCAAAAGCAGTATCTGAAGTAAAAGCTGGTAAGATTGATTTTAAAGTAGACAAAACAGGTATTGTGCACGCTCCAATTGGAAAGGCGTCCTTCAGTACTGAAAAAATCGTTGGTAACGCCAATGAGTTACTTTCAACTTTAAATAAGTTAAAACCAACTGCAGCAAAAGGTGTTTATATGAAGTCTATTTATATGTCTAGCACCATGAGCCCAAGTATTGCAATTGATCCTAAATTTAGTTAAGTAGTTAAATCTTTAGTATTATGACAAGAGAAGAAAAATCACAAGTAATTGAAGAGTTAACTGCCCAATTAGCAGATAGTGACAATATTTATTTAACAGATATATCTGGCTTAAATGCAGGAACTACTTCAGACTTACGTCGTGCATGTTATAAAGCGAACGTAAAGTTAAACGTTGTAAAAAATACATTATTAACGAAAGCAATGGAAGCCTCTGATAAAGATTTCGGAGAGTTACCAACGGTTTTGAAAGGTAACACGTCTGTAATGTATTCAGAAACTGGTAATGCTCCAGCCAAAGTAATCAAGAACTTCCGTAAAAAGTCTGAAAAGCCTTTATTAAAAGGTGCTTTTATTGAAGAAGCAATTTACATTGGTGATGATCAATTAGACACTTTAGTAGATATCAAGTCTAGAGAAGAGTTAATTGGTGAGATTATTACCTTATTACAATCGCCAGCTAAGAATGTTATTTCAGCACTTAAATCGAGTGGTGGAACAATCGCTGGAATTGTTAAAACTTTATCCGAGAAAGAAGGATAATCAAATAAGTACGCACTTAAAACAAATTATATTTAATTAAAATTATTAAAACGATAGAAAATGGCAGATTTAAAAGATTTCGCAGAACAATTAGTTAATTTAACTGTAAAAGAAGTTAATGAATTAGCTACAATATTAAAAGACGAATATGGTATCGAACCAGCAGCAGCAGCAGTAGCAGTAGCAGCAGGTGGCGGAGCAGCAGGTGGAGACGCAGCTGAAGAAAAATCAGAATTCGACGTAATCCTTAAAGCAGCAGGTGGTTCTAAATTAGCTGTTGTAAAATTAGTTAAAGAATTAACTGGTTTAGGATTAAAAGAAGCTAAAGGTTTAGTAGACGAAGCACCAAGCCCAATCAAAGAAGGTGTTGCTAAAGACGAAGCAGAAGCTCTAAAATCTCAATTAGAGGAAGCAGGAGCAGAGGTTGAGCTTAAGTAAGCTTAACAAACCTACAAATTATGGTTTAGGTCTTCCGAGTCGCTCGGAATGACCTAGACCCTTTTGTGTATAAAAAGGTACACAAATAAACAAGTTATTTTTTTAATCAAAATCTCGTTCATCGATGTTAGCAAATACAGCTGAAAGATTAAATTTCTCTTCCATAGTAAATAGAACGGAATACCCAGATTTCCTGGATATCCAGATCAAATCCTTCCAGGATTTTTTCCAGTTAGAGACAAAATCAGAAGAAAGAGGAAATGAAGGTCTGTATAATACCTTTATGGAAAACTTTCCAATTACAGATACACGTAACCAATTTGTATTAGAGTTCTTGGATTATTTTATTGATCCACCTCGATACACAATTGAAGAATGTATCGAAAGAGGTTTAACCTATAGCGTGCCATTAAAAGCGCGTTTAAAATTATATTGTACAGATCCAGAACACGAAGATTTTGAGACCATAGTACAAGATGTATATTTAGGGACTATCCCTTATATGACACCTAGTGGTACCTTCTGTATCAATGGTGCAGAGCGTGTAGTTGTTTCGCAATTACATAGATCTCCAGGAGTATTCTTTAGCCAATCATTCCACGCGAATGGTACTAAATTATATTCTGCTCGAGTAATTCCTTTTAAAGGATCTTGGATTGAATTCGCAACAGATATCAACCAAGTAATGTACGCTTACATTGATAGAAAGAAGAAATTACCAGTTACAACATTATTTAGAGCTATTGGTTTTGAGCGTGATAAAGATATCTTAGAGATTTTCGATCTTGCTGAAGAAGTGAAAGTGTCTAAGTCTGGTCTTAAGAAAGTGATAGGAAGAAAGCTAGCCGCTCGTGTTCTTAATACATGGCATGAAGATTTCGTAGATGAAGATACTGGAGAAGTTGTTTCTATCGAACGTAACGAAATCGTTCTAGACCGTGATACTGAAATTGATAAAGATAATATTGAAGAAATCCTTGAAGCTGGTGTAAAAACAATTCTTTTACATAAAGAGACTTCACAACAAGGAGACTACGCAATTATTCACAATACATTACAAAAAGATCCAACAAACTCTGAAAAAGAGGCTGTTGAACACATCTATCGTCAATTACGTAATGCAGAGCCGCCAGATGAGGAAACTGCACGTGGAATTATCGATAAATTATTCTTCTCTGACCAACGTTACTCACTTGGTGAAGTAGGTCGTTACAGAATGAATAAAAAATTAGGATTGGATATCGGAATGGATAAGCAAGTGCTTACTAAAGAAGATATCATTACAATCATCAAATACTTAATCGAGCTTATCAACTCTAAAGCAGAGATTGATGATATTGATCACTTATCTAACCGTCGTGTACGTACAGTAGGTGAGCAGTTATCGTCTCAGTTTGGTGTAGGTTTAGCACGTATGGCAAGAACGATCCGTGAGCGTATGAACGTTCGTGATAATGAAGTCTTCACACCAATTGATTTGATCAATGCGAAGACCTTATCATCTGTGATCAACTCGTTCTTCGGTACAAACCAGTTATCTCAATTTATGGATCAAACCAATCCATTAGCTGAGATCACTCACAAACGTCGTTTATCGGCATTAGGTCCTGGAGGTCTTTCTAGAGAGCGTGCAGGATTCGAGGTTCGGGACGTTCACTACACACACTACGGAAGATTATGTCCAATTGAAACACCTGAAGGTCCGAACATTGGTCTTATTTCTTCATTATCTGTTTACGCTAAAGTAAATTCAATGGGATTCATTGAAACACCTTATCGTAAAGCTGATAACGGTGTTGTAGATATTAAGAATGAACCTACATACTTAAGTGCTGAAGAGGAAGAAGACATGCTAATCGCACAAGCGAATATTCGTGTTGATGATAAAGGAAAGATTGTTGAAGATAAGATTATTGCGCGTCAAGAAGGTGATTTCCCAGTAGTAGAACCTTCTAATGTTCATTACACTGATGTTGCACCAAACCAGATTGCATCTATTTCGGCATCGTTAATTCCGTTCTTAGAACATGATGATGCGAACCGTGCCTTAATGGGATCTAACATGATGCGTCAAGCCGTTCCATTATTACGTCCAGAGTCTCCAATTGTTGGAACAGGACTAGAACGCCAGGTTGCTTCAGACTCAAGAGTATTAATTAATGCTGAAGGTAACGGTGTGGTTGAGTATGTTGATGCAAATGAAATTGTAATCAAGTACGAACGTACAGATGAAGAGGCAATGGTTAGTTTCGATGGCGACACTAAGACTTATCCATTAGTGAAGTTTAGAAAAACAAACCAAGGAACATCAATAAACTTAAAGCCAATTGTAACTAAGGGTGATAAGGTTGTTCTTGGACAAGTACTTTGTGAAGGATACGCAACGCAAAACGGTGAGTTAGCATTAGGTCGTAACATGAAAGTTGCTTTCATGCCTTGGAAAGGATATAATTTCGAGGATGCGATCGTGATCTCTGAAAAAGTGGTTCGCGACGATATTTTCACATCGATCCACATTGATGAGTACTCATTAGAAGTAAGAGATACAAAACTTGGTAATGAAGAGTTAACTAATGATATTCCTAACGTTTCAGAAGAGGCAACAAAAGACCTTGATGAAAATGGTATGATTAGAATTGGTGCTGAAATCAAACCAGGTGATATTCTAATTGGTAAGATTACACCTAAAGGAGAGTCTGATCCAACACCTGAAGAAAAACTTTTACGTGCGATTTTTGGTGATAAAGCAGGAGATGTAAAAGATGCTTCACTTAAAGCATCACCTTCATTACATGGTGTAGTTATTGAGAAGAAATTATTCTCAAGAGCAATTAAAGACAAGCGTAAGAGAGCTAAAGATAAAGAAGATATCGAAGCTCTTGAAACCATATATGATAAGAAGTTTGACGACTTACAAGCAGTATTAGTTGAAAAACTATTCGCACTTGTAAATGGTAAAACTGCTCAAGGAATCTATAATGACCTTGGTGAGGAAATCATTCCAAAAGGGAAGAAGTATACCTTAAAAATGTTAAATGCTGTAGATGATTACACGCACTTAACTTCTGGAACATGGACAACAGATGATCACTTGAACAGATTAGTTGCAGATTTAATCCACAACTATAAGATCAAGGAAAATGATCTTCAAGGATCACTTCGTCGTGAGAAGTTCACAATTTCAGTTGGAGACGAATTACCAGCAGGTATTATCAAACTTGCTAAAGTTTACGTTGCTAAGAAACGTAAATTGAAAGTAGGTGATAAGATGGCAGGTCGTCACGGTAACAAAGGTATTGTGGCGCGTATCGTTCGTCAAGAAGATATGCCATTCTTAGAAGATGGTACGCCTGTAGATATCGTTCTTAACCCATTAGGTGTACCTTCTCGTATGAATATCGGACAGATCTATGAAACTGTACTTGGATGGGCTGGTCAGAAATTAGGACGCAAATATGCGACGCCAATTTTTGATGGTGCAACCTTAGAGCAGATCAATGGATTTACTGATGAAGCCGGAATTCCACGATTTGGTCATACATATTTATATGACGGTGGAACAGGAGATCGTTTTGATCAAGCGGCAACCGTTGGTGTGATCTACATGATCAAATTAGGTCATATGATCGACGACAAAATGCACGCAAGATCGATTGGACCTTACTCATTAATTACACAGCAACCATTAGGTGGTAAAGCACAATTTGGTGGTCAGCGTTTTGGTGAGATGGAGGTATGGGCACTTGAAGCTTATGGAGCTTCAAGTACACTACGTGAGATCTTAACTGTAAAATCAGATGACGTTATTGGTAGAGCTAAAACTTACGAAGCAATCGTAAAAGGAGAGCCAATGCCTGAACCAGGACTACCTGAATCTTTCAACGTATTAATGCACGAATTGAAAGGATTAGGATTAGATATTAGATTAGAAGAATAAAAAAGGTTAGGTCTGCAGTCGTAGATTCCTACTGCTGCAGATTGATAACTTAAGACTATAAAGTTATTATGGCAAGAAGACAAGATAAGAATACAGTACAGAGATTCAATAAAATCTCAATTGGTTTGGCATCGCCAGAATCTGTTTTAGCAGCTTCGCGTGGTGAAGTATTGAAACCAGAAACTATTAATTATCGAACACATAAACCAGAACGTGATGGTTTATTCTGTGAGCGTATCTTCGGTCCTGTGAAGGATTTTGAATGTGCTTGTGGTAAATATAAAAGAATACGCTACAAAGGAATCGTTTGTGACCGATGTGGTGTTGAAGTAACTGAAAAGAAAGTGCGTCGTGATCGCGTTGGACACATCAACTTAGTTGTGCCTGTTGCTCACATTTGGTACTTCCGTTCGTTACCAAATAAAATTGGATACTTATTAGGGTTACCATCTAAGCGTTTGGATATGATTATCTATTACGAACGCTATGTTGTAATTCAACCAGGTGAGGCTAAAAATGCAGAAGGAGAACCATTACAAAAAATGGATTTCTTAACTGAGGAGGAGTACTTGAATATCATGGAAACGCTTCCACAGGAAAACAGACATTTAGAAGACTCTGATCCTAATAAATTCATTGCTAAAATGGGTGCAGAATGTTTGATTGATCTATTGTCAAGAATTGACTTAGATGAATTGTCATTCGAGTTACGTCATAAAGCAAATACTGAAACGTCTAAACAACGTAAAACAGAGGCGCTAAAGCGTTTACAAGTTGTTGAAGCGTTTAGAGATTCTAATGCAAACCGTGAGAATAAGCCTGAATGGATGATTATGAAGGCTATTCCAATCATTCCACCAGAATTAAGACCATTAGTGCCTTTAGATGGTGGACGATTTGCAACTTCAGATTTGAATGATCTTTACCGTCGTGTAATTATCCGTAACAATCGTTTGAAGCGTTTAGTTGAGATCAAAGCACCAGAAGTGATCTTACGTAATGAGAAACGTATGTTACAAGAATCAGTTGATTCATTATTTGATAATACACGTAAAGCCTCAGCAGTAAAAACAGATTCGAACAGACCATTAAAGTCGTTATCGGATTCATTAAAAGGTAAGCAAGGACGTTTCCGTCAAAACTTACTTGGTAAGCGAGTTGATTATTCGGCACGTTCTGTAATTGTTGTTGGACCAGAATTAAAATTATTCGAATGTGGATTGCCAAAGAATATGGCAGCAGAATTATACAAACCTTTTATCATTAGAAAACTGATTGAAAGAGGAATTGTTAAGACTGTAAAATCTGCAAAGAAAATTATAGATAGAAAAGAGCCTGTAGTTTGGGATATCTTAGAGAATGTTCTTAAAGGACATCCAGTATTACTAAACCGTGCTCCTACATTACACCGTCTTGGTATTCAAGCTTTCCAACCAAAATTAATCGAAGGAAAAGCAATTCAGTTACACCCATTAGTGTGTACTGCATTTAATGCCGATTTCGATGGTGACCAGATGGCTGTGCATTTACCATTAGGTCCGGAAGCGATCTTAGAAGCACAGTTATTAATGTTAGCATCACATAATATTTTGAACCCAGCTAATGGTTCGCCTGTTACTGTACCTTCTCAGGATATGGTTCTTGGGCTTTATTATATGACTAAGTTGAGAAAATCAACTAAAGAGGTTCCTGTAAAAGGTGAAGGCTTAACATTCTACTCTCCGGAAGAAGTAACGATTGCTTACAACGAGAAGGTAGTAGATTTAAATGCTGGTATTAAAGTAAGAACTCAAGACTTCAATGAAGAAGGCGAATTAACAACTCAGATCATTGAAACTACTGTAGGACGTGTACTCTTTAATGAAAAAGTCCCTGCTGCTGCTGGTTACATCAACCAGGTCTTAACAAAGAAATTATTAAGAGATATTATTCATGATATCTTAAAAGTGACAAGCGTTCCTGAAACAGCAGAATTCCTTGATGAGATTAAAACTCAAGGATATAAATTTGCCTTCCAAGGTGGATTATCATTCAGTTTAGGTGATATTATCATTCCAGCAGAAAAGCAAGGAATGATCGATCAAGCAAATGGTCTTGTTGATGGTATTATGGCCAACTATAATATGGGTCTGATTACGAATAATGAACGTTACAATCAAGTAATTGATATTTGGACATCTACAAATGCTGAGTTAACCGAGCTTTCTATGAAACGTATTAGAGAGGATCAACAAGGATTTAACTCGGTATATATGATGCTTGATTCTGGAGCTCGTGGATCTAAAGAGCAGATTCGTCAGTTAACTGGTATGCGTGGATTAATGGCTAAGCCTAAAAAATCAAATGCAGGTGGTGGTGAGATTATTGAGAATCCAATTCTTTCTAACTTTAAGGAAGGACTTTCAATCTTAGAATACTTTATCTCTACGCACGGTGCTCGTAAAGGTCTTGCCGATACGGCATTAAAAACTGCAGATGCTGGATACTTAACACGTCGTTTAGTAGATGTTTCTCAAGATGTGATTATCTATGAAGAAGATTGTGGAACTTTAAGAGGTATTGAAGTAACTCCACTTAAGAAGAATGAAGAGGTAATCGAAACTCTAGCAGCTAGAATCGTTGGTCGTACGTCATTAAATGATGTATACGATCCATTGACCGAAGAGTTACTTGTTGAAGCAGGTGGTCATATTGATGATGAGATTGCTAAGCGTATTGATGCATCACCATTAGATTCTATAGAAGTGCGTTCTGCATTAACTTGTGAAGCTAAAAAAGGTATTTGTGCTAAGTGTTACGGTCGTAACCTAGCCACTGGAAAAATGGTTCAAAGAGGTGAAGCTGTTGGAGTTGTTGCTGCACAGTCGATTGGAGAGCCTGGTACGCAGTTAACGCTTCGTACATTCCACGTAGGAGGTATTGCAGGTAACATTTCAGAAGAGAATAAATTAACAGTGAAGTTTGACGGTATTGCAGAAATTGAAGATCTTAAAACTGTTAAGAGTACTGATAACGAAGGTAATGAAGTGGATGTAGTAATCTCTAGAACTTCAGAATTGAAGTTAGTAGATGCTAAAACTGGTATTACTTTAAGTACTAATAATATTCCTTATGGTTCATATATTTATGTGAAACCAGGAAAAAAGGTGAAAGAAGGCGATGTGATTTGTCAGTGGGATCCTTACAACGGTGTAATTATTTCGGAATTCGCTGGTAAAGTGAAGTACGAAAACATCGAGCAAGGTGTGACATATCAAGTTGAAATCGATGAGCAAACTGGATTCCAGGAAAAAGTTATTTCTGAATCTAGAAATAAGAAATTGATTCCAACTCTTCATATCGAAGATTCAAAAGGAGAAACAATCCGTTCTTATAACTTACCAGTAGGAGCACACTTAATGATTGATGATGGTGAAAAGATTAAGGTTGGTAAAATCTTAGTTAAGATCCCTCGTAAATCGGCTAAAGCTGGTGATATTACGGGTGGTTTACCACGTGTAACTGAGCTATTCGAAGCACGTAATCCATCTAACCCTGCTGTTGTTAGTGAAATTGATGGTGTTGTTTCCTTCGGAAAAATTAAACGTGGTAACCGTGAGATTATCATTGAGTCTAAACTTGGAGAAATTAAGAAGTACTTAGTAAAACTATCGAATCAAATCCTAGTTCAGGAGAATGATTACGTAAAAGCTGGTATGCCATTATCTGATGGTTCAATTACACCAAATGATATCTTAAATATCAAAGGACCTGCTGCAGTTCAGCAGTACTTAGTAAATGAAGTACAGGAAGTATACCGTTTACAAGGTGTGAAGATTAACGATAAGCACTTTGAAGTTGTTGTAAGACAAATGATGCGTAAAGTGAGAATTATTGATTCAGGTGATACAATTTTCTTAGAAGATCAATTAGTACATAAATCAGACTTTATTGAGGAAAATGATAAGATTTTCGGATTGAAGGTTGTTGAAGACGCTGGAGATTCTGAAAACTTAAAACCTGGTCAGATTATCACGTCTAGAGAACTAAGAGATGAAAATTCAATCTTAAGAAGAGAGGACAAAGCTTTAGCAACAGCTAGAGAAGCTCAACCAGCTACTGCGACTCCAATCTTACAAGGTATCACAAGAGCATCGTTACAGACTAAATCATTTATTTCTGCGGCTTCCTTCCAGGAAACAACTAAAGTATTAAATGAAGCAGCTGTTAATGGTAAGATTGATACGCTAGAAGGATTGAAAGAGAATGTAATCGTCGGTCATAGAATTCCTGCCGGAACAGGTGTTAGAAACTTTGATAATATCATCGTAGGTTCTAAGGAAGAATTCAATGAAATGATGAAAGCAAAAGAAGAAATGAATTACAATTAAGATTCCGAAATTTATTGTAATTTTAAATCATAGTCATAAAATCCCGTTTCATACGGGATTTTATGTTCATACTAACACATAAAATAGCTATAACATGGCAGAAGATAATAAGAATAAAAAACCTGGTATTAATATAGAATTAGATGAAAAAACTGCTGAAGGCACCTATTCTAACTTGGCAATTATTAATCATTCAGTATCTGAATTTGTGATTGACTTTGTAAGTATCATGCCTGGGACACCAAAAAGTAAAGTCAAATCAAGAATAATCTTGACACCTCAGCACGCTAAGCGACTCTTAAAAGCTTTAGGAGAAAATGTACAGCGTTTTGAAAAAGCGCACGGCGAAATCAAAGATTATGAGCAACCACCAATTCCTCTTAACTTTGGTCCTACTGGTCAAGCTTAAACAATTGAATCCTAATAAATTAAAAATGCCTTTGTCAATGAGACAAAGGCATTTTTAGTAATTAGCGTTTCTATTATGTCGGATGAGGTGTTTTTTTTAATGGATTGAGGATCAATAAGCGACTTTAGCGCGCTTAAGACTTTGCATATACCGTTTTCTGAGAAACTTGTACAGCATGCTCAATAAGACAAAGATCATTTATGCAACCTCTTGTTTAACATGAAATTGTAATGCTCCAGAAGGGCATTTTCTAACTTGTGAAATAATTTGTTCCGTAGTTGCACCCTCGAGGTCTATCCAAGGGATTACAGAATGTCTAAAAACAGATGATAATTCTTTAGCACAGCGCTCTGCATTTATGCACTGACATGGCTTGTAGGTAACAGTAATCTCATCATTACTGAAAACATTAGGAGTCGTTTTCATTGTAGATCAATTTTGGGGTTTAATCTGTTTTAAATGTATTGAACGCAATCGTTTTCGCATGTTAAATACCGACTAAAAGTATAAAAACATCGATGAAATACAAAATTTAAGGTAAAAAATCGATGAACGGTAAACTCTATTTGTCGTCGAATTCCGACGTGAAATGAAATTTTATACTTGGGTATTTCTGTTGTGTCATTTGTAATGAGAACGATGAATCTGCTAAAAATACAAGTTGCCCACGTTTGTCTTTTGCTAAAAAGCGTTGTTTAACCCTTATAAACTCCTTGTATTCATCATTTTTGTCATCGTCAGGATCTATCCAACATGCCTTATGAACATTTACATTTTCGTAAGTACATTTGGCTCCATATTCGTGTTCTAATCGATATTGAATCACTTCGTACTGAAGTGCTCCGACCGTACCTATGACCTTTCTTCCATTAAGCTCTAACGTAAATAGCTGTGCAACACCTTCGTCCATTAATTGATCAATTCCTTTGTACAACTGCTTTGCCTTAAGAGGATCTGCATTATTAATGTATCTGAAGTGTTCAGGTGAGAAACTTGGGATTCCTTTATAATTTAAAACTTCGCCTTCAGTTAATGTATCACCAATTTTAAAGTTGCCAGTATCTTGCAAACCTACAATGTCACCAGGGTAGGAGACATCAACGATCTCTTTCTTCTCAGCAAAAAATGCATTTGGACTTGAGAATTTTAGCTTTTTATTATGTCGAACATGAAGATAAGGTGTATTCCTTTTAAATTCTCCAGAAACGACTTTTACGAATGCTAAGCGGTTTCTATGGTTAGGGTCCATATTCGCATGGATTTTAAACACAAAGCCAGTAAATTTATCTTCTCTTGGTTCAACCAAACGTGTGTCACTCTGTTTTGGACGAGGTTCTGGAGCAATGTCCACAAAACAATCTAACAATTCACGAACCCCAAAATTATTCAAAGCAGAACCAAAGAATACGGGTTGTAATTCTCCATTTAGATATGCTGTTTTATCAAATTCGGGATAAATACCTTCAACGAGTTCGATTTCTTCTCGCAAAGTTTGCGCAGAAGTCTCACCTACCAGTTCATCAAGTTTAGAATCGGCTAAATCATTAATTTCAACCGTATCTTCAATATCTTTTTTACTATCTCCTGTGAAAATGTTTACATTTTTCTCCCATAGGTTATAGATGCCTTTAAACTCATAGCCCATTCCAATAGGAAAACTCATTGGAACAACCTTAAGTCCAAGCTTTTGTTCAATTTCATCTAACAAATCAAATGCATCTTTTCCTTCACGATCTAGTTTATTTATGAATACGATCATTGGAATATTACGCATTCTACAAACCTCTACTAATTTTTCGGTTTGTTCCTCCACACCTTTAGCAACGTCGATCACGACGATTACACTATCAACAGCCGTAAGGGTTCTGAATGTGTCTTCAGCAAAATCCTTATGACCTGGTGTGTCCAAAATATTAATCTTAGTACCATTGTATTCGAAGGCTAGAACTGATGTTGCAACAGAGATACCTCGTTGACGCTCTATTTCCATAAAGTCACTGGTAGCTCCTTTTTTAATTTTATTACTTTTTACAGCACCAGCTTCTTGAATAGCACCTCCAAACAACAACAGCTTTTCTGTTAGTGTTGTTTTTCCGGCATCCGGATGTGAGATGATACCAAACGTACGTCGTCTATTGATTTCTTGCGTAAAACTCATAGTGATTTTTGATAGGTGCAAATATACTTTTTTCTAAGATGTTTATAAGCGATACAGTTGTAATTCTATAGCATTCTGATCGATAATTTTTCAATCAGTTGTAGGATCTATTAAATAAAAGTTAAAAAGCAGGTGATTTGATACGTATCGGATTTTAAATCGGTTCAATTGTTAATTTAAGTTGTTATTTTTGTAATCTATGATAGAAGAACAAGTAATTCTAGTAAACGAAAAGGATGAGCAAATTGGTATAATGCCTAAAATGGAAGCTCATGAAAAAGCGGTATTGCATCGTGCATTTTCTGTGTTTATTTTTAATGAAAAGCACGAATTGATGTTACAGCAACGCGCAAAGCATAAGTATCACTCTCCTTTATTGTGGACCAATACTTGCTGTAGTCACCAGCGTGTTGGTGAAACTAATATCGAAGCAGGAAAACGTCGTTTACAAGAAGAAATGGGGTTTGCTGTCGACCTAAAAGAAACAACCTCTTTTATATATAAAGCTCCTTTTGATAATGGCCTAACAGAGCATGAATTTGATCATGTCATGGTTGGATATTATAATGGAGAACCGATAATCAATCCAGACGAAGTTGAAAGTTGGAAATGGATGAGCTTAGATGCTGTTAAAGTTGATATGACATTACATCCAGATACTTATACGGCTTGGTTTAAGATTATCTTCGATAAATTCTATGAATTTATAAATATCACAAAGTAATGCGAGTTACCGTACATAGAAGAGCACATTTTAATGCTGCACATAGATTATATCGGAAGGACTGGAGTTTTGAAAAAAATGATCAAGTCTTCGGAAAATGTAATAATCCAAATTTCCATGGCCACAACTATGAATTGATTGCCAGTGTAACAGGAGATATTGATCCTGAAACGGGTTATGTTATTGATGTCAAAATACTGAAAGACATTATTAAATCAGAAGTTGAGGATGCATTTGATCATAAAAACTTAAATTTAGAAGTTCCTGAGTTTCAAGAACTCAATCCAACCGCGGAAAATATTGTGGTGGTCATTTATAATAAGATTAAAAAGCATTTAAATCCAGATTTTGATTTAGAAGTTACACTTTATGAAACACCTCGAAATTTCGTAACATACTCTGGTGAATGAATTCAAAATTTTATCCCATAAAATTTCAACCCATCCTAAAAGAAAAGATTTGGGGTGGACAAAAACTTGGTTCCATTTTAGAGAAGCCAACTCTACTCTCAAATGTAGGTGAAAGCTGGGAAATAAGTGATGTTGAAGGTGACGTCTCAGTGGTTAAGAATGGGATATTCAAGGGCCAATCGCTAAAAGAATTAATTACAACCTACACCT
The DNA here is from genome assembly GCA_017643165.1 of Psychroserpens sp. Classification (GTDB taxonomy): domain Bacteria; phylum Bacteroidota; class Bacteroidia; order Flavobacteriales; family Flavobacteriaceae; genus Psychroserpens. The sequence goes on from JAEPNY010000001.1 coordinate 922,559, forward strand.
CAGAAATAGTAGGAGAGAAGAACTTTAAAATTTTCGGAGATAAATTTCCATTACTCATAAAGTTTATAGACGCGAAAGACGATCTTTCAATTCAACTACATCCCAACGACTCATTAGCATCAAAGCGCCATAACTCATTTGGTAAGACTGAAATGTGGTATGTAATGCAAGCCGATGAAGATTCGAGTTTAATTGTCGGATTCAATCAGGAAATGAATAAGGAAACGTATCTAAAGCATCTTGAAGATAAAACGCTCACTCAAATATTAAATTTTGACAAAGTGAAAGCAGGTGATACGTATTTCATTGAAGCTGGACGAATCCATGCAATTGGTGCAGGTGTTCTCTTAGCTGAAATACAACAGACCAGCGATATTACATATAGAGTTTATGATTGGGATCGTGTTGATGATCAAGGTAATGAGCGCGAGTTGCATAACGCTATTGCAATCGATGCCTTTGATTTTGATATGGCAGATGATTTCAGAGTCCATTATAATGCTCTACCAAATCAATCTAATCTTATGGTAGATTGTCCTTATTTTAATACTAGCTTTTTACATATAACAGAACAGGTTGAACGCTTGAATACAAAGGATTCTTTTTTTATTTATTTATGCGTTGAAGGTGAGGGTAAAATTGAATCTCAAAACCATTCAGAAACTATTAGTGCAGGGGAAACTATATTAATTCCAGCAGCGCTAAAATCTTATAAAATAACTTCTGATAGCATGAAGCTTTTAGAAGTATATGTTTAATTTTGTAACAACTTAAAATTATATATCATGGCAAATATTCGAGACCTAAAGAAAGATATCAACTTTGTATTAGGAGATATCATTGAAGCAGTATATGTATGGGAATACGAAAACACAGATAAAGACACTAAAAAGAGTGAAGCAATTATAGATGAAGCAATTGAGACGTTTGACGATTTAATTGCAAAGGTCAATAATAGAAGTGTTGAGAACAAAAAGGCCCACTTTAAAGCGATCAAGAACGAATTAGAAGATAAAGGAAGAGCCCTTATCGATAAGTTAAATAAATTAGGATAATTTATGCAATAGGTTGCGAATGTCGAAAGTGATAGTATATTTGCTACGCAAAAGCCGATATAGCTCAGCTGGCTAGAGCAGCTGATTTGTAATCAGCAGGTCGTGGGTTCGAGTCCCTCTATCGGCTCAAAAAAATCCCAAACGTATGTTTGGGATTTTTTTGTTTTTAATTTTCCTTTCGAAGAGCAATTAAGTCTTTTAATTGAACTCCGTATTTAGAATTTTTAATGTCGTCTGTTAAAGCGTCGTATATCTCTTCTAGAAACTTTACACTTGTGTCTGGAATTTCGCTGATTGCCAAGTATGGCGCTACTTCACTATCTTTATTATTAACTGCAAAATTGATCGTGTATAAGTATTTTCTTCTTAGTAGTTTGTTATAGTTCTCTTCAAACGAAACGGTAGTGTCATTAGCTTTACTAGCCTCTAGGCTTTCTTGAATGATTTCTAAGTTTCTATCATTGAACTTTGACATCATTACTAGATATTCTTCAAGTACTTCCTGTTGTTTTGAACCTTTTACAACTGCATCATAATTAAAGTTCTTTAGGGTCGTATTGACTTCAGTCACTCCTGTATTGGCGAACACAGCCACGGTGCCTTCATCATTATCATTTTTATCTAACCTTAAGAAAAGCACTTCTGGTTCTTCAAGATCATAATGTAACTCAAAGTTGGGTTCACCTTGAATCTCCAATGAATCCAAAGTTACCATCATGGTGTCCTGCTGTCGTTGTAAATAAACGGTCCCTTTTTTTAAGCCTTTGACGTGTCCTTTTAATGTAAAGTCATGTTGTGGTTCTTCTTGACCACACGCGATTAATAAAACTATTGCTAATAAATTAAATAGTTGCTTCATATAAATCAAAATTGTGAGCGCAAATATCTTATAAAATTAAATCAAAAACTAGCCCATTGAAGCTAATTCCATTAAAATAGTACATCCAATTGCGGCGATAGTTCCAATGGCATATCCAAATACTGCTAATAAGACACCAACCGTAGCTAATGAAGGGTGGAATGCAGATGCTACGATTGGAGCAGAGGCTGCACCTCCAACGTTAGCTTGACTACCAACAGCAAGGAAGAAATAAGGCGCTTTAATAAGTTTAGCAACCAATATTAATAGCAACGCATGAATGGTCATCCACACAAAACCAATTGCGATTAATCCCATATTATCAAAGATTAGTGACAAGTCCATTTTCATTCCGATACTAGCGACAAGAATATAAATGAATACACTACCAAATTTACTAGCTCCAGCACCTTCATAATTTTTAGCCTTTGTATAGGAGAGAAGAATTGCTATTATGGTGGCTATACTAATCATCCAAAAGAATTTAGATCCAAGGAATGTAAATGTATTTCTTGTTGTTTGAGAATCGAAACCTGCTACAAACTCATCAAAAAATGGAGCAATAATATTGGCACCTAAATGAGCAATACTAACTGTACCAAAGGCAATAGCGGCAATTAGCATAAGATCGGTTAATGACGGATTACGTTTTACTTTCTCAGTAAACGATGAAACTTTATCTTTAAGATCTTCAATGGAAGAGGTATCAGCTTTTAACCATTTATTGATCATATTTCGTTTTCCAATTCCAATTAAAATAATCGCCATCCAAACATTGGCAACGACAATATCTACAAAGACCATCTGACCATATTTTGCTTGATTATAGCCATAAATTTCTAGCATCGCGGTTTGATTAGCTCCACCACCAATCCAACTTCCAGCTAGTGTAGAAAGTCCTCTCCAAACGGCATCAGGACCTGCACCTCCAACAGTTTCTGGTGAAATGGCCGAAATCAATAAAATGGCAATAGGACCACCAATAACAATTCCTATGGTCCCTGTAAAAAACATAATAAGAGCTTTCCATCCCAGATTAAAGACACCTTTTAAATCTATACTCAGTGTCATTAATACCAAGGCGGCAGGTAATAGATATCTACTTGATACGTAGTACAGATTTGAACTGTGTTCGGTAATTTCACCTGTGTCTGAAACCGTCGTCCATTCTGGAGCAATTAATCCTGTTGTAGTTAGAACAGCAGGAACCATATAAGCCATAAACAATCCAGGTACTATTTTATAAAACTTTCCCCAGAACCCTGTTTTGATGGATTCTGTTAAAAAAACAAATCCTAACGCTAGCATTAGGAGTCCGAAAACAATTGTGTCATCTGTAAAAATTGGTGTATTGTCCATGTTTGATTGTCTTTAGTTGTCGCAAAATACCAAAATTAATGCGCATAAAAAAAGCGACGCTATTAAGCGTCGCTGTCATCTGACTTTTTCGGTTTGGGTTGTCGGTTTTTTTCTTTAAGGTATTGCATAAGCATCCACTCAATTTGACCATTGGTACTTCGGAATTCGTCTGACGCCCATTTTTCAATGGCTTTCAACATATCCTCATTGATTCGCAAGGCGAAAGCTTTCTTCTTCGACATTAGTTCCTAATCACATTTAAGATGATACTTATTACCAACAAGATAAAAAACATAGCAATTTTCAGTATCATGATTTATTAATTTTTCGAGAGTAAAACAAAATACCTACAGGTGCGAGAATACTCAGACCTAAGATGATATATATAAACCAACTTCCAAAATTAAACGTATGGCCTTTGGCTGATTCGATCATTGCATATACAATAATAGCAAATACCAACATTGTAAATAAATTGGTAAATCTTATAATCCGTGTACTTAACCGATAATTTCTTAATGCATTTTCTTCTGTGATATTTACCATGTAATTATGCATGTGCGGATATTTATTTAGAAAAATAAGACCGATTAAAGTTACCAAACCAATCGCTGGTAATAACCACAAAAAGGTTTTGCTGCTATACCCATCAACATTACCATTTGAGTCAAAATGTGATGGAATGGTCTCAGGTAAATCAGAATATGACATGATCGTAAATATAATCATCAATAGTAAAAGGGTTACCGAGAGCATATCTAAGATAATGTCTAAGCCTTGAAGTGGCACCTGTATTTTAGGTCTGTTAGTTTTCACTTTTATCTATTTTTATCGCGTTCAAAAACGACGCTCGTCCAGCCTTGAGAAATTGATCTAACTACCCAGCCTTCACGCGAATATTGATTTAATAAGTCTTCGAATTGCTGAAACCTATTTCTAAACCCAAGCTTAGGAGCAACTACTTTATATTCTTTCATGGTTCTTCAATTTATTCTTCATTGTTATTTAACACGACTAAAGCTAATATGACACCGATGATAAGTCCGATTAAGGAACCAAATATGACACCCATCGCGACGTGTCCGGTAACTGCGCCAATAGTAACACCAATACTAGTGCCAAGACTGCTTCCTAAAGCGATACTTAATATTTGATTCTTATTCATATTAATGGCTTAATGTTCCAGTATTTACAACTGGTGATGCATCTTTATCACCACATAGTATTACCATAAGATTACTCACCATAGCGGCTTTTCGTTCTTCATCTAAGTCGACAATAGATTTTTTGCCTAATTCTTCAAGTGCCATTTCAACCATACTAACCGCACCTTCCACAATTTTATGACGTGCAGCCACTATAGCAGTTGCTTGTTGACGTTTGAGCATAGCGTTAGCAATTTCTTGTGCATAAGCCAAGTAACCTATACGAGCTTCAAGGACTTCAATACCCGCAATAGCTAATCGTTCTTCGATTTCTTTTTCGAGGGCATTACTCACTTCGTTCACACTTGAACGTAAGGTAATATCTTCAGCTTTTCCTTCATCTGCAAAGTTATCATATGGATACATACTAGCTAACTTACGAACAGCAGCATCGGTTTGAACACGAACGAAATTTTCATAGATATCCACATCAAAAGCGGCTTTATAGGTGTTTTCAACGCGCCAAACTAAGATCGTACTGATCATTACTGGATTTCCCAGTTTATCATTCACCTTTAAACGCTCACTGTCGAAGTTCCTTGCTCTTAATGATATTTTCTTCTTTGTGTAAAATGGGTTTACCCAATAGAAACCATTCTTTTTTACCGTTCCTATATATTTTCCGAATAATAGCAGTACTCGCGAGCCATTCGGTTGAACCATAATGAACCCTGGTGCAATCAAAATTGCAAGTGGTATGAATAATAGATATTCAGGATTTTCCGTAACGATGGCAGCTATAATACTTCCAAAGAATAATACTAGGAAAACAAATAGCATTAAATAACCATTAGCAGGGACAATAGTTTTTTCTTCTTTCATTGTTTTGACATTTAGTTAAATAAATCAATATGATATTATTTTGATATCAAATATACATCAAACAATTTTATCTTCCAAATCAAGTTTGGCACGCCGTTTGCTATTATAAAAGTGTAAATGCTTATGACGAGGTTCGTCGAGGAGTGATTACCTCACGTAACGGAGTAACATTTAACATTTGGTTGGTTAGTTAGTAAAAACGCATCTCATTTTTGAGATGCGTTTTTAGTTGTATCTAACTGACCTTATTCTTTAGTCTTTAATAAATGTTGTTATACTCGTTACGAGTTCTTCGGAAATGTTGCGAAATGCTTCGTTATACGATTTTGAATTCTCCAATTGACCGCCTTCAATTATAAATAAAACATGATTCATGTTTTCTATGAGTACCAATTCTGCAGATTGTGATGCACTTTTAAGGCGTTTCGCTTCATCAACAGATACCTGTAGGTCTTTTGTACCGTTTACAATAAGCGTTGGAACTTCTAATTCTTTGAGCAACGATTGCGGATCGTATTGCATCCAATTTCTAATAAACGGTTGAAGATCTGCTCTAAAGATTGAAGTTAAGGCTTGAGGATAATCCAAGACAGTTTGACCTTCTTTCATTTGAGTGAAGGCTTTTTTAGTAGGTTCTACTAATGAAGGATCCATAGTTCCTACTTGGTCAATAATGACACCATCAATAGTTTGTCCAGCACCAGCTAATGATATAAAACCATCAGCACGATCTTTTGTAGCCAGCATACCTACAAGACTACCTTGACTATGGCCAATGACATAAACCTTAGTATAAGTGCCATCATTTTTAAAATAATCTACGACTGAAATGGCATCATCTATAAAATCATCAAATGTCATATTAGGATCCACATTGTTCATTCTTATTTGTTTCACTATGCGTTTATCATACCTGAATGTTGCAATCCCAGCTTCTGATAAGCTCTCGGCTAACTTTTTTAATGCATTATTCTGCATGAAGTTTTGGTTTCCATTTCGGTCTGTAGGACCAGATCCAGCAATTATGATTGCTAATTCGCTATCTTCACTAGAAACAGGTGTTAATAGCGTACCATCAATGTGTTTATTAATGGCAATATCTTGACTAGCATATTTTTCATTTTGAGCTGGAATCGCTAAACAGCATAAGAAGGCAAAACAACAAAGAAGATCTTTCATAGGATTTAAATGTTTTTACAATTCAAAAGTACTTAAAAAATTAAACGAGAATCGTTGTATTTTATGATACATCAATCAAAAGTTGAATTTTTATCATCATGCATTTCATCGATGAAATGCATAATTTCATCTTAAAATGTTAAAATTAAGTGTATTTCATCGATTAATTAAGTATTTAGACGTCTAAAATGATTTACTGTTCTATATTTGAAGTGTACTAAAATTTAGTTTTTAGTTCAATGGATTAATTAATTAATATTTGCATATGTGCAGACTTAGAGACCCTAAATCTACCACATATATAAAAAGCAAATTAGGAGAACCAAGGTTGAGGGACCTTCGTTTTTCCGTTTAATAGGTTTTGGTCTCACTATAAGATTTGCCGAAATGTCAAATTGATTCGTTCCCCAATCTCCTTTTTTGTTTTAGCGATCTGATGTAACCAATGATGTTGCATTTCACCTTTCATAATAAGTAGACTTCCGTGATGTAGTTGTAATTGATGTCGCTCTGACTTAATTTGACGATGTTTAAAATGGAATGGTCTCTCAGCTCCAAAACTCACTGAAGCGATAATAGGGTTAGTACCTAATTCTTTTTCATTATCAGCATGCCAACCATTACTATCACTGCCATTTCGGTATAAGTTTAAAAGTACTGAAGTGAAGTCATGATCTATTTCCTTTTGAATATCAGATTTAATACGCAAAAGTTGTTCAGAAAAAAGCTTGGGGTACATTGTAATATTTGAATAGGAATATGGCTTTTCATTATTGGCATATAATGCGGTCAATCTTGGCTGTTTATAGGTTTTGCCAAAAATAGTGATGTCATCTTGCTGCCAATCGATCTCTGTTCTAAGAATTTTAAAATACTCATCTGCTGTTGAACGATCGTAGAAATTTTCGATGTAAATAAGCTCCGCTTGTGGAAGTTTTAAGTGTAATTTTTCCTTCGAAAATAAATCCATCCTTAAATTTTCTCTAAATTAGCTATATCATGAAACATGGCAAAATCTTCATTTTATTCACCTTACTAATTGGGTTGTCATTTACATCGCAACAGAATGATGTATTGCCAGAAGGATTTGTTTATGTCAAGGATGTGATACCTGATATTGACATTGAATTACGTTACTATTCGTCAAATAATTTTGTGGGCGATACGATCAATGGTTACAATTCTAATGTTTTAATATTAACTAAAGCAGCAGCCGAGGCCCTTAGTAAAGTACAGGATGATTTACATCAGAAAAACCTTTGTTTACGCGTATATGATGGCTATCGTCCGCAACGCGCTGTAAATCATTTTATGGCGTGGGCTAAAGACCTCAATGATACTATTAGAAAACATCAGTTTTATCCGGATGTTGAAAAACGTCACTTGTTTCGGGAGGAATATATTGCAACACGTTCAGGTCATAGTAGAGGTAGTACTGTAGATTTGACCATTATAGACGGAACAACCAATGAGCCACTAGATATGGGAAGTCCTTTTGATTTCTTTGGAAAGGAATCTTGGGTTGCGCATCCTGATCTTAGCGAACAACAAAAAGCCAATAGGCAGTTGCTTCAGAAAGTTATGCTCAAACATAACTTTAGAAACTACCCGAAAGAATGGTGGCACTTTACCTTAAGATGGGAGCCATTTCCGAAAACCTACTTTGATTTTGAAATAGAGTAATACGAGTCATTATGAAACGATATCTTCAAATTTTAAATGGCGTTGCATTTGTGGCGACCATTTTTATGAACTACCTGTCTAATACAGGTAAAATGAATAATACTACAATTGGAGAAGTTTCAGGTGGTCTTCAAACGCTATTTACGCCTGCCGGTTATGCTTTTGCAATTTGGGGATTGATCTATTTATTGCTCTTGGGATATATTTTGTATCAAGGACGTAGTTTATTTGTTAAGGTTCGTGATGATGCATTTGTATTAAATATTGGTTGGTGGTTTATCATTTCCTGTATTGCAAATAGTTTGTGGATCGTGAGCTGGATTTATGAGTATACTGGATTGTCATGTATTTTTATTTTTCTTTTACTTTTTTCATTACTGAAGATTATTTGGAATAATCGTATGGAATTATGGGATGCTCCTATTTCCGTGATCTTATTTTTATGGTGGCCTTTTGTGATATATAGCGGTTGGGTCACTGTGGCAAGTATTGCAAATGTGTCGGCTTATTTATTGAAAATTGGTTGGAACGGTTTTGGAATTTCACCAGTTACTTGGGCCATAATAATGATTGTTATTGCAAGTATCATTAATCTTGCGATTACCTGGAAACGCAATATGCGTGAATTCGCACTGGTTGGTGCTTGGGCGCTGATTGCGATTGGAGTGGCAAATCAAAATACAGAACTTAATTTAGCATATACAGCTTACGTCTTTGCGGCACTATTAATTTTGAGTAGTTGTATTCATGGAATAAAAAATATCAAGACCAATCCATTTTTTAATAATTAGGGTTTAATCGTTGTTATTATGCGCTTTAGGAAAAAATAGCTGTACCTTTACTGCTAATAAAGGAATGACACTTAAATTAGAAGATCATTCGAGAACTAGTTTTTATGTCATTTCAATCTTTAGGCTTGTCTGATGCCTTGTTAAAAGCAATTAGCAAAAAAGGATACGAATCTCCAAGTCCCATCCAAGAAAAAGCAATTCCTTCTATTTTAGAGGGACGAGATGTATTAGCATCTGCTCAAACTGGAACAGGAAAAACCGCAGGATTTACCTTACCCTTACTACATTATCTGTCTGAAAACCCAAAAGCAAAATTTAGACCTATTCGAGCATTGATTCTAACTCCAACACGAGAGCTTGCAGCACAAGTATATCAAAGTGTACAAGATTATGGCGAATTCTTGAATATTAGAAGCGCTGTTATTTTTGGCGGAGTAAATCAAAAACCTCAAGTTGCTAAATTGCGTAAAGGTGTGGATGTTTTAATTGCAACACCTGGTCGACTACTGGATTTACAAAATCAAAATCTATTATCGATAAAACGCGTAGAAGTATTCATCTTAGATGAGGCTGATCGGATGTTAGATATGGGATTTCTTCGAGACATGGAACGGATTATGGCATTAATGCCTGAGAAACGTCAGAATTTAATGTTTTCTGCTACATTTTCTAAAGATATTAGAAAGTTGGCTAACGGGATTTTAAACCATCCAGTCAAGGTTGAGGCTACTCCTGAGAATTCAACAGTGGATGCAATTTCACAAAAAGTATATCGTGTTGCTAAAAGCAAAAAAACAGGATTAATCATAAAGCTAATTTCCGAAGGTAGTTGGCAACAGGCATTAGTGTTTACACGAACGAAACATGGCGCTAATCGATTGACCAAAAAATTGATATCTGCCAAAATAAGTGCTGCTGCAATTCATGGCAATAAAAGTCAAGGAGCAAGAACCAAGGCTCTTACGGGATTTAAAGCTGGTAAAGTAAGAGTACTCGTGGCTACTGATATAGCAGCAAGAGGTTTAGATATTCCATTATTACCACATGTGGTAAATTTTGAACTTCCTAATATTTCTGAAGACTATGTGCATAGAATTGGAAGAACTGGTCGGGCAGGTGCTGACGGACAAGCGATTTCTTTAGTTAGTGCTGATGAAACATCATATCTTAAAAATATAGAAAAGCTTATTGGACAATCAATAGAAGTAGAGGTTGTTGAAGGATTCGAACCAGATCCAAATGCATCTACCGAACCATTGAAGCAAGGGCAAAATAGATCAAGATCAAATTCAAGATCTAAAAATTCTAAATCGAAGACACAGCGTGGTCGTAGAAGAAATAAATCACAACGTTATCGTGGTAATTCAGGAAATAAAAGTTAAATTGATTTTGGAGCAACAAAAGAATAATCCGTTACATGGCATTACACTGGAGCAAATGATTATAGAGTTGCATAAACACTATGGTTGGGAGTATATGGGTTATCAAATTAATATTCGTTGTTTTACTCATAATCCATCAGTAAAGTCTAGTCTGCGATTTTTACGCAGAACGCCTTGGGCCAGATCAAAAGTTGAAACGTTGTATCTAAATTTTTTACAAAAGAACAGGTCCTAATTATTGAATCAGCCGAAGTGCTTCTTTTCTACTCAATGGAGCAAGTTCTGTTTTCGATACGTAAGAAGCGACCCAGTCAGAATTTGTTTTACTATATTCTCTCAACATCCATCCGATAGCTTTATTGATAAAGAATTCCTTAGAGCCGAGTAATGGACTAATTGTATAAGTTAATAAGTCGGTGTCCACTTCAGTTTTATACTTTAATTGAAATAGTATAGCACATCGTTGTAACCACATATTCCCTGAGGTTAACCATTTGTCGACAAAGGCTTTTCGCAATTCGGGATAGGTTTTAAAATACGTTCCCATCAAATGACTTGCAATAAAATCTACAGTATCCCACCAGGATTTATGAGTAACCATAAATTCATATATCTCTATATCGGATTGTTCTAATTTTCTGCTGTATTTTTTGGCAAATTCCTGACCAACATAGTGCAATTCACGTTGCGGTTGTTCCCATATTTCTGTGATTATCGACTTTAATTCTGACTTTGGAGGTAATGCTGCTGATTTTAAGAATTCACGTTGTAGAAGTCTTCTTTCCTGCGATTTGAGTCCGAAGAACTCAAATTGATTCCGCATATAATTAGATTGTTCCTTAGCAATAGAATGGTTTCCATGTGCGCGGAATGAAGTGATAAGTGCTGTAACATAATCAGTCATTCGACAATGGGTGTTGTTCTGCAATAATCTTTGCTAGTTTCTTGTCATTTTTTTTGCTGAGATAACGTCGAAGAACGCCGCCTTTTACTGAGTTGACATCAAACTCAACTATAAAGGCCTCGTCATCAATTCTGGAAACTATCCGATAAACTTTTTTGATATCAATACGATTAATTATGGTATGGATGATATCGAAATCCTGGATTTCTCCCGAGCTTCCAAATCCGCGTTTCCCCTTATAGATTGTCATTCCAGCACCTAATTCTTTTAATATGGCAAACTTGATACTCTCGTATTTTTTAGAAACGATAGTGACTCCGATGAAATCTTCAAACCCTTCAATGATGAGGTCTGTTACTTTAGCGGTAACGATATACGTTAGTATGGAGTATAAGGCAACTTCTACTGAAATTACAAAGGCAGTAATAGCAAAAAGAATAATATTGAAAACCAAAATCACCTTTCCGATACTAATACCGAATCTATCATTTATAAAAACACCTAGAATTTCAGAGCCGTCAAGAACAGAACCATTTCGAATTGCAATTCCGATACCTGCTCCGAGGAATAGCCCGCCGAAAATTGAAATCAAAAGTTTATCATCCGTGATCGTATCAAAATTTTCGAAGTGAATAAATAAGGCTAGTCCAACAATACTAATAACCGATTTTATAATAATACGTTTCGAAACTGTAAAATAACCTAAGATTAAAAAAGGGATACTAAATAGGACTAATAGGAAAGATAAATCAATATCGACGAAGGTTTCGGTCAAAAGTGCCAGACCTGTAACACCGCCATCTAGAAAACCGTTTGGCAATAAGAATGCTTTTAAACCAATACTAGCCGAAATTATACCAATGGCAATTTGAATGTATTCTGTTGCTAATTTGGTATAAACTTGTCTCTTGGTTTGCATGTAATCTAATGTTTATTTACGAATCATATTACTAATAAATTGTAATCCTTCTGGTAATGAATCTCGCCAATAATCCCATGTGTGAGCACCATTGCGCATTCTAAATTCATGCGGAATTTTACGTTTCACAAGTTCTATGTGAAGTTGGGAATTTCCAATCGTTAGAAAATCATCATCACCACAATCAAAGTATAGGTTTACAGATTTTAATACATCAGGATCTTTAGATTTTACTAATTCCAAAACATCATAATCCATCATGGTAGCTGTAAGTCTATCTTTTCCTTTTTTTCCAATTATTGAAGGTGATACGCGGCCAAAATAGCTGTCAAAACTATCTTGAGTTTCGTTTATAATTTCTTCATTTGTGGATATTCCTGCACTAAATGCAGCACAATGTCCGAATACATCATGATATTTTAATGCCAGTCTTAAGCTTCCTGATCCACCCATAGATAAACCGCTAATCGCTCTGTATTGTTTTGTTTTATTGATTCGATATGAGCTTTCAATAAAAGGCAATAACTCGTCGATGAGCATGGTCTCATATGGATAGCTTCCATCATCTTTATTCATATATAATCGATCATCACCATCTGGCATGACAATGATCATTGGAATGATTTTTTTCTTTTGAATAAGTTCATCTGCAATGTTTTTGACGGTTCCATTATATATCCAATCGGTTTCATTTCCAGTAAATCCGTTTAGTAAATAGACAACCGGGTAATTCGATTCAGAAGTATCGTAACCATCAGGTAAATAAACGGAGTATTTAACGTCTACATTAAGCAATTCACTAGGCATTGATAAACTCTCAAAAATGCGACTTTGCGCTTGATAGTTGTGAAGGTTAATGAAGACTAGAAAAGCAATTATTATTTTTTTCATAGATAAGCTACTCTTTTAAATGAAATTAAAAGTCCTTACTCAAATATATTAAATAATACGCTAGGAAGTGGAACCTATAATAATGTTGATAATTACGATTTAAGTTGCCTTAATCCTTCATAAATAATAATACTCACAGCATTGGCGAGGTTTAAGCTTCTAATATGTTGACTATACATTGGAATCTTATAGATTTGATCTTGAAAATTATCTAGTAAAGATGACGAGAGTCCTACAGATTCTTTGCCAAATACTAAAAAGAGTTCTTCTTCAAAATCAATATCCCAATGCATTTTTTCGCCATGACTCGAGAAGAGTGCAAAGCTTTTATCACGATGTATTTCGAAAAATTGTTTTGAGGATTCATAGATGTGAATATCTAAATGCTGCCAATAATCTAATCCTGCCCGTTTTAAACGACTATCACTAATTTCGAAACCGAAAGGTTTAACCAAGTGCAATGTAGAACCTGTTGCTAGGGCTAGTCGACCTATATTTCCTGTGTTGTTAGGGATTTCGGGTTCAATTAGAACAATATTAAGCGCCATTTTTACTATGGTCTAATGGTTGTGGTAAAATCATTGATATGCTCTACTGGATTCGAAGCTAAAAACTTAATAAAAGCACTTCCTATTATTGCTCCTTTTGAGTATTCGGTGGCTTGATTAAAAGTTTCTTGATTGGAGATACCAAAGCCAACAATTTGAGGGTTCTTTAGTTGCATATCAGCGATGCGTTTAAAATACGCGGTTTGTTCAGGGCCAAAACCTGATTGACTTCCTGTAACGCTTGCTGTACTAACCATATAAATGAACCCTTCGGAAATCGAATCTATGTAACGAATACGTTCCTCCGAAGTTTGAGGCGTGATCAGAAACACGTTAATCAGTCCGTATTTCTCAAAAGTTGCCTTATATTCTTGGTGATAAACATCAACAGGTAAATCTGGAATAATGAGTCCGTCGATACCTATTTCTTGACATTTCGCACAAAACGCTTCAACGCCATATTGCAACATCGGATTAAAATACCCCATAATGATCAATGGAATATTCACGGTCTGTCTGATGTCTTTCAGTTGATCAAATAAGATCTCACTAGTCATTCCATTTTTTAATGCCTTGGTTGAGCTGTCCTGAATGGTTGGTCCATCTGCTAATGGATCGCTAAAAGGTAATCCAATCTCAATCATATCAACGCCACTTTTTTCCAACGCTTGAATAATGGAAACCGTGTCGTTTAGGTTTGGAAATCCTGCTGAAAAGTATATCGAGAGAAGTTTTTTGTCTTCTTGAAGTTTCTTATTAATTCTATTCATCTTACAATTTAAAATAGTCAATGTAATTCTGTAAATCTTTGTCGCCACGTCCTGATAGATTGATTACAATTATATCATCAGGGTTGAATGTTTTATGTTCAAAAATGGCTAAGGAATGTGAAGTTTCGATGGCAGGAATAATACCCTCTAACTGACTCAATTCTAGACCAGCTACCATAGCTTCGTCGTCGGTTATTGACATAAATTGAGCTCGACCAGATTTATAAAGATGCGCATGCATTGGTCCTACGCCTGGATAATCAAGACCAGCAGAAATAGAGTAGGGCTCGGTAATTTGTCCGTCATCTGTTTGCATTAATAAAGTCTTGCTGCCATGGATAATTCCTTCACGGCCCAAAACGGATGTGGCTGCGCTTTCTCCAGAGTGAATGCCTTTCCCAGCTGCTTCAACAGCAATTAATTTGACGTCGGTATCCTCCAAATAATGATAGAATGCACCAGCGGCATTACTTCCTCCACCAACGCAAGCAACAACATAATCTGGTTTGGTTGTACCTTCTTTTTCTGAAAGTTGTGATTGAATTTCTTCAGAAACTACAGCCTGAAACCTAGCGACCATGTCTGGATAGGGATGAGGTCCAACGACCGAACCTACAATGTAATGTGTGTCAACTGGATTATTAATCCAATCGCGCATGGCTTCATTCGTGGCATCTTTTAAGGTTTTACTCCCTGAGGTTGCTGGTACAACTTTAGCACCTAACATTTTCATTCGAGCCACATTAGGAGCTTGTCGCGCAATGTCGATTTCGCCCATGTATACAATACATTCCATACCCATTAATGCGCAAACTGTTGCCGTAGCCACGCCATGTTGTCCAGCGCCAGTTTCGGCGATGATTCTTGTTTTTCCAAGACGTTGGGCTAGCAGTATTTGACCAATAGTATTATTGACCTTATGTGCACCAGTGTGATTAAGGTCTTCGCGCTTTAGATAGATTTTGGTATTATACTTATCACTTAAGCGCTTCGCATAATACAGTGGAGAAGGTCTGCCTACATAGTCTTTTAATAATTGATCAAATTCCTTTTTAAATGAAGGGTCTTCGGTAATCTTAAGATAATTTAATCGTAGCTCTTCAATGTTTGGGTAGAGCATTTCTGGAATGTAGGCACCACCAAATTCGCCATAGTAACCTTTTTCGTTAATGTTGTAGCTCATGCTTAAATTTTTCTAATTCATTATAGTTTTTCAAACCAGCTTCGATCTCAAATCTACTGTTCACGTCAATGGCATGACAATAGGTTGAAGCTTTAGTTTGTTTAAATTCTTTCAATTGGTTTATTTCATTTGGACCTATACCACCACTTAAGAAAAATAGCTTTTGACTTGGGTAATCATTCAAAACCGACCAGTCAAATGTAAATCCATTACCACCTGGTAATTCACCTTTGGTATCGAATAAATAAAAGTCGCATACCGATTCGTACGTCTCTAAAACCGAAAAATCGAATGCATTGAGTATACTGAACACCTTTATTATTTTCACGTCAGTATGCGATCTTAATTGTTCGCAAAACTGTGGTGATTCTTGTCCGTGTAATTGCACAGCCCCAAGTTGATGCCTATTGATCTTTTCTATTATATACGTGATAGAAGCATTCACGAATACACCGACTTTTACAATGCTGTTAGGTAAGTCTGGTATGGCATTAGTCATATAACGACTCGAATCTTCAAAGAAAATAAATCCCATATAGTCAGGAGTCAAATGCGCTACTTGTTCAATATTATCTCGATATTTCATTCCACAGACTTTCAGTTTCATGATAATAGGTCATTTATAAATTGCGCAGCACTTTCTCCTGCATTGTTTGTTTTCATAAAATTTTCTCCTATCAGAAACCCACGATATCCAAATGGACGCAATGTTTTAATTGCTTCTATATTGCTAATGCCGCTTTCAGATACTTTTACAAAATCATCTGGAATGAGATTGCTAAGCGCTTTACTCGTTTCAAGTGAGACTTCGAATGTCTTTAGATTTCTATTATTAACACCAATCATGTCTATACTCGGCATGATGGATTTGTGTAATTCTTCTTCATTGTGGATTTCCAACAAGACGTCCAACCCAAGCGATTTGGCCAATTTAGAAAATTGTTCAATTTCTTCGCGCGTCAAAATCGCAGCAATTAATAGTATTACGTCTGCACCATAAGCTTTTGCTTCAAGGATTTGATAGTCATCAATGATAAACTCTTTTCGAAGTAAAGGCAATTCACAGCTTGATCGCGCAATAATTAGATCGTCTAAACTTCCACCAAAGTATTTGCCGTCGGTTAAAACAGACATGCCACTGACACCAGCATGTTCATATCCTTTAGCAACATCAAAAACATTTAGATCATGATTGATCACTTGTTTAGAAGGCGATCGACGTTTATGCTCAGCAATGATTCCGGTCTCACTGGATTTAAGGTTTTCAGCGAGAGAATAGGTTTCACGCTCGAAAAGTATTGAGCGTTCCAATTGGATACTAGGAACAAGAGATTTTCGAAGCGCAACTTCTTGTCGTTTATCACGTACTATTTTAGCGAGTATATCCATGTTAATTACTAAGTTCTATAAGTTTTTCTAAACTAGTTTTAGCACGACCGTTCTTCAGACTTTCTTTAGCGCGAGCAAATCCTTCTTGATGTGAAATTTGTTCTACTGTTGCGATTGCCAAACCAGCATTAGCACAAACCACATTATTTTGAGCTTCAGTTCCGTCTCCGTTAATGATACGTTTAAAAATTTTAGCCGCTTCTTTAACGGTAGCGCCTCCAAAAATTTCAGAAGCTTCAATTTGATCTATGCCAAGATCGCTAGGAATTAGCATACTTTCACTAGCATTGGAGATTATCTTGGTTTTGCCTGTTAGTGAGATTTCATCATAACCATCCAGTGCATGAATGATGCTATAATTCTTATCAGTATTTTGATAGAGATAGCCATAAATACGCTGTAATTCAAGATTAAATACACCAACCATCTGATTTTTTGGAAATGCAGGATTTACCATAGGTCCGAGCATATTGAAAAACGTTTTTACACCCAGTTCTCGTCTAATAGGTGCTACATTTTTCATAGCAGGATGAAAGAGTGGTGCGTGCATCACACAGATGCCCGCTTCATCAGTACAGCGTTTCAGTTGATCTACATTATTTGTGAATTTAACACCCAAGGCTTCCATAACATTAGAAGATCCAGATGCAGATGAAACACCATAATTTCCATGTTTCGCTACTTTTACTCCTGCACCAGCTGTAATGAATGAAGCCAGCGTTGAGATATTGAACGTGTCTTTACCATCACCACCAGTTCCGCAAAGATCGATAGCATTGAAATCTGATAGATCTACAGGTATGCAAAGTTCTAATAAGGCATCGCGAAAGCCCTGTAGCTCTTCAAGTGTAATACTACGCATCATATAAATAGTGAGGAATGATGCAATTTGACTTTGATTGTATTGGCCTTCAGAAATTTTAACCAATACATTTTTTGCTTCTTCACTTGAGATGCTCTCGTGATTAATGAGTCTATTTAGTATTGCTTTCATATTAACTATTGATCCAATTTTTCAAAATTTGCTTTCCATCTGGTGTTAGCACTGATTCTGGGTGATATTGTACACCTTTCACGTCATAAAATTTATGCCTTAAGGACATGATTTGTCCATTTTCATCGAACGAAGTGGCTTCGAGATCATCAGGTAAATTGTTATCTACAACCCAAGAGTGGTAGCGACCAACCTCTATCGATTTATCTAAACCTTTAAATAAGGATTCATCATCTACAGTGATATTTACATGTGTCGCTACACCATGGTAAACATCATCCAAATTAATTAAGGTGCCACCAAATACTTCACCTATGGCTTGTTGTCCTAGACAAACACCTAAAATACTTTTAGTTGACGCATAGGTTTTAATGATGTCTTTTAATAAACCTGCTTCGTCAGGAATACCAGGACCAGGTGATAGTACGATCTTATTAAAATCTTTAACATCCTCGAGCGATAATTTGTCATTTCGCTTCACAGTTACTTCACAATCTAAGTCTTCTAAATAATGCACTAGATTATATGTAAAACTGTCGTAATTATCTATTACTAATACTTTCATATCTCTTCTGCTAATTCAATGGCTTTAGTGAGTGCGCCTAATTTATTATATACTTCCTGTAATTCGTGATCTGGATTAGATTTTGAAACTAAGCCAGCACCAGCTTGCCAGTGTAATTCATGATTTTTGCTCAAAAACGTTCTAATCATAATAGCGTGATTATAATTCCCTTGGAAATCCATAAAACCAATAGCGCCACCATAAAAAGCTCGGCTTGTTTTTTCATATTGTTCTATAAGCTGCATAGCTCTGTGCTTTGGTGCGCCGCTTAATGTTCCTGCTGGAAATGTATCAGCGACTACTTGTATTGTCGGTGTACCATTATGGATATTACCCGTTACTTTGCTTACTAAATGAATGACATGTGAGAAGAATTGTGCTTCTCGATACGTGTCAACTGTGACCTCACTTCCATGTCGGCTGAGATCATTCCTCGCCAGATCGACTAGCATTACATGTTCTGAGTTTTCTTTATCATCTTCAGCTAATTGTTTTGCTAGGCGTTGATCTTCTTCATCATTACCTGTTCGTCGGAATGTCCCAGCAATAGGGTGTATTTCTGCTTGCCCATCTTTAACTACAAGTTGTGCTTCTGGAGAACTTCCGAAGATTTTGAAGTTTCCGTAGTCAAAGTAAAATAGGTAAGGTGATGGGTTGATACTTCTAAGTGCGCGATACACATTAAATTCGTCGCCTTTGAAGGATCGTGAAAATTTCTTTGATAAGACTAACTGAAATACATCACCTCGTGCACAATGTTTTTTTGCTAACTCGACATGTTGCTTATAGTCATCATCAGAAAGATTGGAACTGATGTCTGAATTTGATCTGAAGCTATATGATGCGAAATTTTTTGAACTGATAATCTGTAAAACTTCATCAATATTATTTTCTGTTTCATGGCAATGTGCGAAAATATAGGCTTCATTTTTAAAGTGATTGATCGCGATAATATTTTGATAGACTGCGTAATAAATGTCTGGAATATCTATGGAATCAGGCTTTTTAGAGATCTCAATATCTTCAAAATATTTAACAGCATCGTAGGCCGTATAACCGAAGATTCCGTTGTTTATAAATTTGAAGTCCTTATCTGAACTAACCTTGTAGCGTTTGGTGAATTTATGGATCTCCTCGGTAACTGAAATATTAAGGGCATTGTTAGTTTTAGTACTGCCATCAGGAAATATTTGATGAATCACGTCTTTATCAACCTGAATAGAAGCGATAGGATTAAAACAGATGTATGAAAAACTATTATCATTAGCATGATAATCGCTACTTTCTAACAAGATACTATTTGGGAATTTATCTCTAATTTTTAAATAAATACTCACTGGTGTGATGGTATCAGCTAAGATCTTTTTAAAATGTGTATATAAACTAAATGTTTTCATTCAAATTGATTAAAAAAAGGCTTGTCGTGATTGACAAGCCTTTTTGATATTTTAAGTTAAATTATACCTACAGGGTTAGCTCACGACGTTTGAAATTCGATAAGACCACCACCAAGTATGATTTAAAACTGTGTTCATGTTTTTAATTGTTGGTCAAATATAAACATCAATTTTCAGTTTTCAAACAATTCCGAAAAAAAAGAAAGAGATTCCCAAATACATGGGAACCTCTTAACACTAAATGTTGCTATTAACCAAAATTTCTTAAAATTTCAACATAACATTTAGATCAAATTCGTCATAGATCGCTTTATCTTTTAAGTTGTTGAAGAAGCTACCAGATTTGTACTTAATTCCGTACTTTGTTCTGTCAATCTTAAAACTTGCCTTAGCCGTATTTCCTGAAACATTCATTTCAAAAGCAACAGGATTTGTTTCTCCTTTAATTGTCATGTTACCTTTAACTTGGTATTTGCCATTGCTACCAGATACACTCGTCATTTTAAACATTGCTTTTGGGAATTCTTCAACACCAAAGAAATCATCCGACTTTAAGTGACCTTCTAAATTTTCTTTTCCATTTCCAGCTTTAAGATCTGTTACAATGATAGAGCTCATATCGATTGTGAAATCTCCACCTACTAACTTGTCGTCTTCAAACATTAGCGTTCCATTTTCTAATGCGATTGTCCCTTCGTGAGATCCAGTTACTTTATATCCTTTCCATTGTATTGAAGATTCAGTTACATTCACATCCTTAGTTAATAAGGTAGTAAAAGAAGCAAAAGAGAAAGCTAATACTAATAATAAAGCTGATTTAAAAATGTTTGTTTTCATTGTTTTGTAATTTAAATTTTGTTTTGGGTTTATTGTTGTAGTTTTTGTAATAATTCATTTAGTTGTTCTAATTCTGTTCCGCTTAGATTTTTTGTAACATTTGATTCAGCCTGATTCATAATGGTGTCAAGATGATCAAGTTTCTTTAATCCAGAATTAGTTATGTAGACTTCGATCTTTCTGCGATTTACTTTACACTCCGTTCGTTTCACGAAATCTTTTAGTATGAGTTTGTCAATCAAACGCGTAGTATTACTCATTTTATTTACCATGCGTTCTTGAATGTCTTGAAGGTTTAAAGGATTGCCTTTCTGACCTCTCAGAATTCTAAGTACGTTAAATTGTTCGATAGAAAGATCATGCGGTTTTAAGACCTCAAGCAATTGATTCTTAACCGATGTATTAGTTAAAAACACGTTGATCACTGTTTGCCTCGCTAACGGTAAATTTGCAGTGGTTTTTAATTTTTTATTCAATTCTTTCATATACAACAATTGTATATACAAATGTAATACTAATTCTGAATTCAACTTCTAATGTTTTGTTAAATTTTTAAAATAGCAGATCTACATGATTAACTTTAGGTCATGAATCACATGCTTATCATATTAACGGTTTTGTTTTCTTTAATCGGGATTACTGAAACTGCTGAAGAAGATTATCCGACGACAACTATAAGTCAAAATATGGATGATTTAAAAGTATTCGATTTTGAGGGCCTTCAGAATTACTTAAGTGCGAAAGACAAGAATAAGACCTATGTTATTAACTTCTGGGCTACTTGGTGTGCCCCTTGTGTAAAGGAGCTTCCATATTTTGAAGAATTAAATGCGAACTTCAATTCAAAGAATGTTGAAGTCATTCTTGTAAGTCTTGACTTTCCTAATAAGATTGAATCGAAGTTAATACCATTCTTAGAGAAGCGCAACCTTAAAAGCGAAGTCGTTGTACTCGACGACGTTAAATCAAATGAATGGATTCCTAAAGTAAACGAAAATTGGACTGGAGCTATACCAGCTACAGTCATCTACAATGAGGGACTTACGAAATTTTATGAGCGCTCATTTACTTATAAAGAATTAGAAACAGAATTAAAACCCTTCTTAAAATAAACAATTATGAAACATACTATTAAAACATTGTTTGCTCTAGTGGTCTTTATTGCTACTACAGCGTTTACTCCTGTTGGAACAGGATATGATATTGGCGATATTGCTACAGATTTTGAACTCGAAAATATTGATGGCAAAATGGTGTCTATGAAAGACTTTAAGGATGCTAAAGGATTTATTATTGTATTTACTTGTAATACGTGTCCGTATGCTGTTGCTTACGAGGATCGTGTTGAAGCCTTAAATAAAAAATATGCTGATAAAGGTTATCCAGTGATTGCCATTATGCCTAACAACACAGATGTGAAACCAGGTGATAGCATGGATAAAATGAGAGCCAGAGCTAAAGCTAAAGGATTTACCTTCCCTTACTTAATGGATAAAGGTCAGAAAATATATCCGCAATATGGTGCGACAAAAACGCCGCATGTCTATGTATTAGAGCGAACTACTAAAGGTCATGAAGTTAAATATATAGGTGCAATTGATGATAACTATCAAGATGCTAATGCTGTAAGTAAGCGCTACGTTGAAGATGCAGTTGATGCTTTATTAGTTGGTAAAGATGTACCCGAATCAAAAACCCGAGCGATTGGTTGTTCTATTAAAGTATAACTACAATTGTTAAAAAAAATGGATCCGGAGTGTAACACTTCGGATTTTTTTTCGTCTTTTTCATAAGGAAAAGTTAAATTTGCACGATTATTGATGTATAACACGATATGGCTGATTTGACACAAAAAGAATGGACAACGCAATTAGAAGCTGACAAGAATGCAGTAATAATTGATGTGAGAACACCAAGTGAAGTAGCACAAGGAATTATACCTAATGCTATTCACATAGATATTTTTAAAGGTCAAGGATTTATTGATGAAATCAAGCAACTCGACCTATCGAAAAATTATTATGTGTATTGTAAAGTTGGTGGTCGTAGCGGACAAGCTTGCAGTGTAATGAATCAGTTAGGATTTAACAACACGTATAACTTAGTTGGAGGTATTACCGATTGGGAAGGTGAGATCACTTCAATTTAAACATCAATCAAAATGAAAACTAAATTATTAATCTTAAGTATCGCACTCGCTGTAACGACGTTTAGTTGTACAGACACAAATCAGAATGAAATCAAGGTCGTATCTCCAGAAGAAATGAAGACCTTATTAGAATTGGAAGACGTTCAACTTGTTGACGTCAGAACTCCAGATGAATATAAAACAGGATATATTGAGTATTCACAGAATATCAATTTTTTATCGCCAACCTTTGAGGATGATATTTTAAACCTAGATAAAACGAAACCTGTTTTAGTGTATTGCAAGTCAGGTAAACGCAGCGCAAAATGCTCCAAAAAGCTCAAGGCTGCGGGTTTTGTGAAAATTTATGATCTTGAAGGCGGAATTGCTAAATGGAAATATAAAGGCAACGAAATTAAAACCATAGAATAAAATGAGAACCGAACATCATGTTCGGTTTTTTTATGCCCTAATCTGATATTTGTTAATCTACTTTTAATGCCTTCGCTAAATCTTCTTCTTTTTGTTAAATTAGCAGCTTCGAAGCCTAATGCTATAAATTATTACGCGTAAGGTGAACGCAAAACCTAATTGATTTCAATGAAGAATTTTATCCTCACACTCTGTAGTTTTTTTATTGTAGTAATAGCTCAGGGGCAAGTTTTTGAACCGGTTAAATGGAAGACATCGGTTGAGAAAATCTCTGATACAGAATATGATTTGATTGCAACGGCCACAATTGATGATGGCTGGCATCTTTATTCTCAAAAAGTACCAGAAGATGGACCTATACCAACAAGCTTTCAATTTAAAACCACTGCAGATTTTGAATTAGTTGGCAATACCACAGAAGAAGAAGGTGAAACCGTTGATGATCCTGTGTTTCAAATGGTGATTAAATTCTTTTCTGAAAAAGCAGAGTTTAGACAACGTATCAAAGTTTTAAATCAAGAGTTATCACTAGTTGAAGGTGAGGTGGAATTTATGGTCTGTGATGATGAACGTTGTTTACCACCAGATTTTATAGATCTTACCTTTAAATTAAAGCAAGATACAGCTGATTCTGAGCAAGATGCAGATGCGAATCCTTTCGCGATGGGAGGAACTGAAGACAGCTCACAGTTTTTAGAACCAGTTAAATGGAGTGCTTCTGTAGAAAAGCAATCAGATACTGAGTACGTATTGGTATCAACAGCTAAGATTGAAGATACCTGGAAATTGTACTCACAAACAGTTCCTGATGATGGTCCAATTCCAACCTCATTTGAATACAAATTACCAGAAGGTGTAGAACTGATAGGATCAACATCTGAAGAGGAAGGCAAAGAAGTTGAGGATAAGGTCTTTCGTATGAAGATTAAATTCTTTAAGAATTCTGCTGAATTCAGACAAGAAATTAAGGTTAACAATCCGAACATTAAGAAGATCGACGCCGAAGTAGGTTTTATGGCTTGTGATGACGAGAAATGTTTGACACCGACTTATATTGATTTAAGCTATTCATTAACTGGAGAATCTTTAGCAGCAGGTACAGTTGAAATTAGTGAACGAAGTAGAGAAATGTCTGAAGCATTAAATCTTAATGTTTCTGGATGGGAGAACTATGAAGAAGAAAAAGTAGAAGAGAAAAGCAATTTAATGATCTTTCTACTAGGCTTCCTAGGTGGATTTATTGCATTGTTAACGCCATGTGTATTCCCAATGATCCCTTTGACCGTTTCCTTTTTTACAAAGAGTGCTGGTAATAATCAAAAAGGAGTTGCTAAGTCTGTGATGTACGGATTCTTTATCTTTTTGATCTACTTTTTATTAAGTCTGCCATTTCATTTATTAGACTCATTAGATCCTGAGATACTAAACAATGTATCGACGAATGTAACTTTAAATATCATTTTCTTTATCATATTTATTGCATTCGCATTTTCATTCTTTGGTTACTACGAATTGACCTTACCATCCTCTTGGAGTAATGCTTTAGACAGTAAAGCGAATGCGATTGGAGGTTTTATTGGTGTATTCTTTATGGCCCTTACATTGGCTATCGTATCATTCTCATGTACTGGACCGATATTAGGAACGCTGTTGGGAAGTTCATTATCCTCTGATGGAGGTGCTATTCAATTAACCTTGGGAATGAGTGGCTTTGGGCTAGCTTTAGCATTGCCGTTTACTTTATTTGCGATGTTCCCTAAATGGTTAAATTCTTTACCAAAATCAGGAGGTTGGTTGAATACAGTAAAAGTGGTCTTAGGTTTTATTGAATTGGCATTGGCGCTGAAATTCTTATCGAACGCTGATTTAGTTGAACATTGGGGCTTATTGAAACGTGAATTGTTCATTGGATTATGGATTGTGATCGGACTTGGATTAGTTTTATATTTATTTGGAAAGATCAAGTTTCCGCATGATGGACCAATTAAAAAGCTCAGTAAATCACGTATCGCATTTGGGATATTGACGCTTGCATTCGTTGTGTATTTAATCCCAGGGCTAACGAATACGAGTGCAGCAAATTTGAAACTGCTTAGTGGTTTTCCACCACCTATGTTTTATAGTTTTTATGATCAAACATCTGAATGTCCATTAAATCTGAATTGTTATAAAGATCTTGATGAAGGTATTGCGGCAGCTAAGGCGGAAAATAAACCGATTATGCTGGACTTTACCGGATGGGCTTGTGTGAATTGTAGAAAGATGGAAGAGCAGGTGTGGAGTAAGCCGAAAGTCTATGATGTATTAAACGAAAAATACGTAATCATTTCATTGTATGTGGACGATCGTAAAGAATTACCGGAAGATGAAAAGTTTGAATATTTGCGACCATCTGGAAATGTAAAAAAGATTAGAACGGTAGGAGATAAGTGGGCAACATTACAAACAGTCAACTTCAAAAATAACTCTCAGCCGTTTTATGTGTTGTTGGATCATGATATGAATCTATTAAATCATACGACGGCTTACACGCCCAACGTAGATGAATACTACGAATGGTTGCAAAAAGGTGTTGAAAATTTTAATAAAGAGTAGGTTTATCTTTCAAAATATACCTCTTCGAATGGGACGCGAAAACGAGGGCCATAAATGCCTTTTTCTTCGTCTCGTAAACCGCAACCTATTACCATATTGATCTCTGCGCCACGTGGTAACTTCAAGATTTGTTTCACACGAAGTGTGTCACTGCCTTCCATCGGACAAGTATCATAGCCTATCGCAGCCATACTAATCATGAAATTTTCAGCTGCTAATCCTGCACTTTTGTGGGCTACAATTCGCATATCGCTTATTCTTGTTTGTCGGTAAACGGGCCTGAATAATCCAACGATTTGAAATGCACAATATTTGATCAATCCCAGAATTCCTAAAAAATCGGTGTAGATTGTAGGGATAAGTTTGGTGTAGTAGTTGACTGCCATTTTCTTCCGTCTTAATGAGCGTTCATCAAGGTCAGGTTTATCATAGGCCTTATTGATAAAAGCGACATTCGATTTTAGTCGTTTTTTCCAAAGATCTTTGCGTGTTACGACCACAACAAGCTGTTGCGCGGTTTTAGCAGCATTCTGATCTAAGCAGGCTTTAGTAAGTTGTTTTAATGTCTCTTTATTGGTGACATGATAGAATTCCCATAGTTGTAAATTACTACTTGTTGGTGCCAGTGCTGCATTTTGAAGACAAGCCTTCACTTTTGCTGTGTCTATTGGTTGATCGAGATAGACACGAGTTGATCGACGATATTGAATCGCTTCGGTAACGGTTTTTTCCATAGTGAAAGATACACAAAAGCCTTTAAAAGTATCAGATTAATTACATTCCTACTAATAAAGGCTTTTATGCTTTCTATGCTATCGTATTATGCCGATTTAAGTTTGTCGGCATGCATTTTACGCAGCTTAGTTAATTTGGGTGTGATAACAAAACTACAATACCCTTGTGTTTGATTATTGGCATAATAGTTTTGATGTTCCAATTCGGCTTCAAAGAATTTGTCTAAAGGGGCTAACTCGGTTACTATTGGACTATCATAATAATTACTCATTTCATTAATCACGACTTCGGCAATATCTTTTTGATCGTCATTATGATAGAATATAACAGAGCGATATTGTGTTCCCACATCAGCGCCTTGTCTATTCAAGGTTGTAGGATCATGACTCGTCATAAAGATTACTAATAACTCCTCATATGAAATGAAGTTAGGATCATAAGTGACTTGTATGACTTCGGCATGACCGGTTAAACCTGAACAAACTTCTCTGTAAGTTGGTGTTCCTGGAACGTTTCCACCACTATATCCCGAAACTACTTTTTCAACGCCTTTTATTTCATTAAAAACAGCTTCTATACACCAAAAGCATCCGCCGCCTACCGTTAATATTTCAAAATTGTTTGTACTCATTAATTTGTCTCCTTAACTATAGAATCTAAAACCATAGATTCAGAATTAATACAATAACGCAATCCGCTTGGCTCAGGTCCATCAGGAAAAACATGTCCTAAATGACCATCACAGGTGTTACACATCACTTCAACACGCACCATGCCAAATGAACTATCTTTTTCGTACTTGATTGCATTTGGTTTGATGGGTTGTGTAAAACTAGGCCATCCAGTTCCCGATTCAAACTTAATCGTAGAATCAAAAAGCGGTGTATTACAGCACACGCAATTATATTGCCCTGCATTATAAATACTACATAAAGCACCACTATGTGGTCGTTCTGTGCCTTTTTGACGCGTAATTCTAAACTGCTCTGGAGTTAGTTGCTGGCGCCATTCGGCATCTGATTTTTCTACGCGCTTGTCTGGAGTTGGATTACCTTTAACGGCATAATTGATTACATCTTTCCATGTTAACATAGTTTTTCCTTTCCTTTTAAATTATTCAATTTATGTTAGCTTCTATTGGTCGCATTATTTCAAGATTCCTTACGACTATTGAAGCTATTTTGGCATTACGCAAAGTTACGGGTTAATTGAATGAATTTTACTACCGAAGTCTTGATTTAGCGTTTTATTAAGACCAAAAACTATAGAGTTTATTACCAATGACATAGCCCAGTGCTAAGACAAACGGATACAATATAAAAAGCCAGAGATAATCGAATATGCCAATTTTGGAAAATGCGGACAGTCCAAAATCATTTAATAGTCCGATAAAGTCATACCAGGTTTTCAAACCTAATTTTAGAACAATTCCGTTAGCAACTATGGCTATAATTAAAATACAAATACCGATAATGTATAATCGAATCATTAAAATAGTTTAAGAGAATAAAAGATACAAAATTCAATTTCTTAATAGGCTTTTAATCGTAAAAAATTAAACATAATTTTAATGATATTAACCATACTAAAAGCACAACATCCAAGATTGAGATCAATAGTGTGATGTATGGTTCTAAATGCTCATTTTTAATGTTGAATTGAACAAACTATATTTAATAAATACTGTTTTTATTGTAATGAATATAAATAATCTAAACAGTGCAGCTTATATCTTGGATCTATCAATAATACTACTAAATATTCATCAATATTACCTATTTTAATGTCTTGAGTTTGCCGTTATTACTATATAAGTGAATTTCTATTGGTGTAGTATTCTATGTTATTGAATATCAGAATATTGTGAGTAATGGATTACAAATACAGTTCGTACTATTTGATTCATATACAATAGTTTAGTAATTTTGCAGCAAAAATTGACATACTTGTTTCATTGAAATTGTTCAATCCCTTAGAGAACTTGTGTGATAATTTTGTAGAAATTTGCGCTATTAATTTAACAGTATTACCCATACATATGGGTAGCTTGTTATGACTTTGTTAGTTTGGAGATTTTTTTTCGACTTAGGTTCTAAATTTTTTCCTTGATTGTGACTTATGTCAAATTATAGTGTCTAAATTTTAAAATTTAATTAATAATAGCTAATAGACGATTACAGTTTGATGTTTGATCCGATGGTTTAACGTAAGAGTGCGTTTTATCGATTGTACTCACATTTAAATGATTCTTATCGAAGATTTTTACGGCTTGAACTTGTTTTCATAACACGAAATGTTGATCGTTGTAAATTTGCCAAAATTTAGAAATAGGAGATATCCTTATTTTAATTGGCCCCAAAACGATGAAAAAAGAAAATCTGCTTAGAAGTGTAATAGCACTATCATTTTGTGTTTTTATACTGTCTAACGAATTGAGTGCACAAGTAGGTGTTGGTACTACAACACCAGATGAATCATCCATCTTGGATATTGTTTCAACCGACAAAGGTTTATTAGTTCCACGATTAACAACAGCACAGCGAGATGCTATCGTAAATCCTGCGAACGCTTTATTGATTTTTAATTCAGATTCTGACGAATTTCAGTATAATTCGAATACGCCAGCAACACCAATTTGGATTGCTTTTAGTCTTACGCCTACGAGTACTAGTGCGCCTGGTCAATCTGTAAAATATAGTAATACTGATACCTCAACAAATGTCAATCCAAATACTGGGATTAATTTACCTGTTGTATCCACTTTAAATTGGAATGACAATACATCATTATACAATGTCAATACTACAAATCACACCATTACAATTGGTGAAACTGGGCGTTATAGGATTATTGTAAATGCATCAATTACAAGAACAAGTGGATCGGCTAGAACTGCTCCTGAGATGCGAATTTCTGTAAATGGAACACAAGTTGGTTCTTATTCAGCGACGGCATATGCACGAAATAATTCGGGGCACAACGATACGTCATTACATCTGAATGAAATAATCGAGGTCAATGCTAATGATGTTATTTCAGTTGATATAGAACGATCGGCTAGTAATGGTGTTGTAACCTTGAGATCTGCAGGATCTTCTAATATTTACATCGAGAAGATATTATAAATCATAAGTTATGAAGTGGTATCTCTCATTTATAGGTGTATTTTGTTTTCAATTGGCGTTTTCGCAGTTGACAGTAAAGAACGCTACATTTATATATTCCGATTCAGAAGTCATATTTGTGGGCGATGATCTTAACCTTATCGATTCTGAGAGCAAATTGTATTTGCGGAATGACGCTCAATTAGTTCAAGGTTCGGGTACTTCTGGTAATACTGGAATTGGAGAACTCAGTGTTCAACAAAATGGTACAGTGAATCAATATGCATATAATTTTTGGTGTTCACCTATAGGAAATGTTGATATCAATGACAATAATAATAGAGCATTTAGAGCCAATTTATTTGACGAGTCAACTGGAGTAATTTCTAGTATTGATGCCCAATTTACCTCAGGAAATGATGGCGTTTCTAATCCATTAACCATTTCTTCCCGTTGGATCTACACCTTTGAATTTGGTACTGATGTAATGGAATGGAGTTTCGCAGGTGCCTCTGGTGATATTAGTTCAGGATTGGGGTTTACGATGAAAGGTACCGCTGGATCAAATGAAAATCAACTCTATGAATTTAGAGGTAAACCCAATAATGGAACGATCACTAATAGTGTTCTGGACGGAGAGTTTACTTTAGTAGGAAATCCATATCCATCTGCTTTAGATGCCTTTGATTTTATACATGATCCTGATAACGTTTCAAGTATAACAGGCGATTTACACTATTGGGAGCAAGCACCAAATGCGTCGTCGCATAACTTGGCAGATTATCTAGGCGGATATGCGACATATACCATTTCTAATCCGGGTAAAATCGAATCTTTTGTTCCTGCCACGTTCACATCGTTTTTAGCTGATGGGACTGCTACAAATTTTATTGCAGGTACAGGAGAACGCGTAGCGAGACGATATATTCCAATTGGACAAGGGTTTATGGTTGAAGGTATTGCTGATGGTGTCGTGACCGTTAAGAATTCGCATCGCGAGTTCTATAAAGAGTCAGATTCTGATAGTTTCTTTTTCAGAAGTGCGTCTTCAAGCGATACTGCAAATAACTTGCCTGAGGATTTTAAACGATTTCGTATTAATGTAGATTTCGATCAAGTCTATACGCGTCAGCTGTTGATGAATTTACACAATACTGCAACTGATGGATTTGATTATGGTTTAGAAGGAAAGAGTCCTGGAGTATTGAATTCGGATGCGTATTGGACACAAGACGATGTTCCTTTCGTGATACAGGCCTTTGATTATGACGATTCATTGAGCATTCCATTAATAGTGAAAGTAGATAATCAACAAATAATAACCTTCAATATTGGTGATATACAAAACTTTGATGATAGTCAGTCTATCTATATTCACGATATTGAAACGTCAAACTATATCGACCTGAGAACTCAAGATTATTCGGTCAATCTATCTTCTGGTACCTATTCAGATCGATTCGAGATTGTGTTTCTGACACCTGAAACATTAAGTGTTGAAATACCATTGCCAAATGAAACTTTGTCTATTTCCCAATTCAATAATCGTTCGCAAACAGTGATTAATAATCCGCAGTTATTGGATATTACTGCCGTTCGAATTGTTGATATCAACGGAAGAATAGTCAATGAGATTACTGAACCTCTGAATGATTCAGAAATTACAATTACTACATCTGCATTCACTTCAGGCGTGTACATCATTCATGTGAGGACTCGGGACAGAGAATTCTCGAAGAAAGTTATCATATCTAACTAAGACAGTTTAAAGTTGTCTTTTTAAAGTGTAAGAATTAGCCTAAGTGTTACTACCTGAAATTATACTATGTTAATACATTGTATATCAATTTATTGTAATTTTATAACTCTTCAAGTCTGATCTTTAATCTTGAATGCGAGCTCTTACTCCGTTCATTATAGGCTATTAATTCAATTTTTTATTTCACTCCTTTATTTTATGAGGAGTACACTAACCAACAAAATCAATTAACAATGTTGAAAAAAACGATTGCATCTATTTGGATGCTAACTATTCTGTCTGCGTTTACGATATCTGTAAATGCACAAGAGTCTGATACTTATAATATGTGGGAATGCATATTATTAACACCAGACTACACGCAATTACCGACTTTGCAAAAAAACATGCGAGAGCATAATGCAAAGTATCATTCTGAAGGACCTTTTAATGCGACGGTCTATAATATTGCTTCAGGACCAAATGCCGGTAAAATGGTCTGGCAAATGGGACCAATGATGATGAAGCATAATGACGAACGTCCAGCTGTAGGCGGTCATGATGAAAACTGGAATACCAAGGTGATGCCATACATTAAAAAAATGCATACCATTGAGTATTGGACTCAGGATGACGATAAGTCGAATACCGCATTACTCGCTGGACCTGAGGTGAAGTATCCAATTTTATTTATTCGCTATTTTGAAATTAATAGTGATAACGACTTTTTGGTTAATCAACATTTTGAAGAGATCAGTAAAACCATAAAAGCTTTAGAGGGTGATAATCCATGGGGACTCTATTATAATGAATTCATACAAGGTGATCTAGGGCGTCATATTGCAGGTGTTAATTTTTACAAGAATTGGGCCGAAATGGATGAGAATAGGAAGTTTAAAGAAACCCATGGCAAGCTATTTGGTGAGAATGCCTGGGATGTATTCATAGATCGTGCAGATGCTGTATTTAGTAATCGCTGGGACGAGATATGGGTCTATAATAAAGACATGAGTGGCGATTAAACCTAACTACTAACCAACCATTCTAAAAACCACTTGATGATTGACTTCGTTTGGTGGTTTTTTACTTTATTATAGTAATTCAATCGGTGAAATCTCCTCTTTAAGACGACGATGGCGTTGCCAGAATTTGCTACGCATGGTTTCGAAGATTTCTTTGAATCTTGGTGTCGTTCTAATATTATCTAATAACGGTTCTCTGTCTAGGAAAAGTAGACTCCAATAATGCACGTCTTCATCATTGGCATAGATTTCAAAATGATCTAAGGCCTTTTCTGTTTCACCTATATAGGAGTAGTACATGGCCAACTCAACATTCTTTGCAACGGTTGGATTGTTATCAACATATTCCTTAAAACGAACCATAAATTCTTGCGATTCCCTAACCTTTCCCATTTGGGCATATACGAAAGCGATCTCACCATCAATATTTTTAAAGATATCCATATTATAGCGTTCTCTTGCATCATCAAAGGCTTTGAAATAGGCATACGAACTTTCAAAATCCCTTAAATAATAACACACTTTTGCCAGTTCTTGAAGCACATCTAACCGCGTTGTATCTTTATCTAGTGTAGCTCTTAATCGTTCGCGAGTTTTTGGTAGATCTTTATCTCTAGCGTAAAGAATATACGCTTTTACATAATCCGAAAACAGATTATTTGGGTTATAGCTTAATGATTTATTTATATAATGTTCGGCCTCTTGAACAAAACCATTTTGAACAAGCGCATTGCTTAAATGCATATAATTGAAACTTGTACTCGAAGAGTCGTTCGCCGCAATATTTACCTCTAGACCTTTTAGAGTATGTCTTAAGTAATTTCCTGCGTCGGGGACGCATGTTGCATAAATATCAGAGAGAAAATTAAGTGCTATGGCTGAATTCGGATTGTATTTTAAAGCCTTTTTCAAAAATGGAATAGCACTTTTGCAATTTCCTAAAGACATATAATACATAGATTTTGCTATTAGACTTTGTGCGAGCTCATCGTCATAGAATAAGGCTTTATCAGCGTAGAAGTTAAGATCTTCTTGATGTAATTTATCACGCTGAAAAATGTCAAGATAATAATAAGCCATAGCAATTCCTGCGTAGGCTCTTGCAAATGTTGTATCCTGTTCTACAGCTTTTGTGAAACTCGAAATAGACTTTTCTAAACTTTCGCGATTGCCGAAATGTAGTTCATCATAACCTTGAAGAAAGTAATCATAGGCGATCAAATCCTGAGTTGGTTGTTTATTGATGCGCGCAATTTCTTCAGGCGTTACCATGACTTCTATCCGTTTTGTAATAATATTAGAGATCTCCTTTTGCAGATCGAATACGTCTACGGCGTCGCGTTCAAAGCGTTGCGACCATATAGGCTCATCATTTGCTGCATCTAATAATTGAATACTCAATAGAATTTTATCATTTACTTTTTGTCCGCTACCTTCAACAACATAACTTACCTTAAGTTCTTCACCAATTTCAGGAATCGTTTTTGTATTGTTTCTAAATTTTTCAACTGAGGTACGACTAATCACTTTAAGATCTTCAATTTTCTGAAGATCATTAAGAACTGATACCATCAAGCCATTCACAAAATACGTGTTAGAACTATCACCACTATTATTAACAAAAGGAAGTACAGCTATTGATTTCCCATATGGAATTGCTTCTTTGTTAGTGGGCTCTTCTGTGAATGTGAAGCCGAAATAAATCAATGCAGCAGCAACGATGACTAATAATCCCGTAATGGCAAACTTTTTTGAAATGTTCTGTTTCTCTTCGGAACTTGTTTCACTTTGAAGCTGTGCTATGGTTTCACCTGGAGGATATCCGTAATGTTCTTTATAGCATTTTGTAAAATAAGACGTGCTACCAAATCCAACAGCGTAACACACTTCGGAAACAGATACATCGGATTGCTGTAACAATTCATGAGCATGTTTCAACCGAATGTTTCTAATGAACAAACTTACTGATAGACCAGTTGCTTTTTTAACCTTACGTAAGACATTAGATCGACTCATCCCGACAGCTTCGGAAAGTTCTGAAACCCCAAATTGCTCATCCGAAATGTTCAACTCGACGATTTCCGTAAGCTTTTCGATAAAATCGTTATGTCTGTTGTTTGCTTCGGTCATTACTGTGTTTTATTCGTATGATGATCTCATCTAATTCTAGCCGAAATATACGATAAAGTAGGCAACTTACGATATCTCTAAATTTTAAAATATCGACCGATTTTTTCAGACGTTAATAAGCGGTTTAGTACCATTTGCGTCATAATTTATAGTCCTGCATCATAATTTAAAGACCATAATACAAAATTTATAACATTTCAATTTTAAGTCATAACCATTGCTTCAAGGTTTGGAGGATCTTTACACTATCAAATTAAACGAACAATTAAATCATTAAAATCATGACAACAGTAAAGTATTTAAAAGCAAAAGCAAAAGTTTCATTTATAAGTATGATGACCTTATCCTTATTAATGTCTTGTAATGAAACCAAAAAAGATGAATCTGGAAAAATAGAAGAAACTGACGCTATTGAAGAGAAAACAGTTAAAGCTCCAAGTATTGATATTCACACTGCAACATTTTTTGCGAATCACGAAGCAGTTAAACAGCACATTGAGGCAGGAACCGACCTAAATCAAAAGGACCAATTTGGATCAACGCCTTTACATGTTGCTGTGACTTTCGGAAGAAAGGATATTGCAATGTCCTTAATAGATGCAAATGCAGATCTTTCTGTTAAGAATCCTCAAGGATCGACACCTTTACATGTGGCTTCATTTTTCTGCAGAACTGAGATTGTAAAAGCCTTATTAGCAAAAGGAGCAGATAAAAGCATTCAGGATAATTACGGATCTACACCTTATGCGAGTGTCGCAGGACCATTTAATGACGTAAAGCCAGTTTATGATAAAATGACAAAAGACTTAGGCGCTTTAGGTTTAAAATTAGACTATAAACATCTTGAGGAGACCAGACCAGTAATTGCTGAGTTACTAAAATAATCAATCAAAAAACGAACAATTATGACAACTACTAGACGATATGACATCGATTGGCTTAGGGTAATCACTATAGGATTCCTATTGATCTACCATGTTGCCATCGTATTTCAGCCTTGGGGTGTGTTCATCGGATTTATCCAAAATGACGTACCAGATGTTAATATCTGGACACCTATGGCGATGATTAATGTATGGCGAATTCCATTACTGTTTTTTGTGTCTGGTATGGGAGTCTGTTTTGCCATCAAAAGACGAAGCTGGAAACAGTTATTAATAGAACGTACTAAACGTATTCTGGTACCATTTCTATTTGGAATTTTTGCCATAGTACCAATTCATATCATGATATGGCAGAACTATTACAATCAAGATGTGGTTTATGAGCCATTTCAAGGGCACCTTTGGTTCCTTAAGAATATCTTCTTGTACGTACTGATCTTAAGTCCGATTTTCTTTCTACTGAAAACATATAAGGATAGTAGATTCACTCGCATAGTAAAACGACTATTTTCAAGTCCACTAAGTGTCTTAGTGATCATGGTATTCACGGTTAGTGAAGCATTGATTCTACAACCAGAACAATATACATTATATGCTATGACGACACACGGATTTGTACTCGGACTGATTGCCTTCTTCTTCGGATTCTTATTTGTGCACTCTGGTGAGACATTTTGGCCGATGGTGTTAAAGTACAGATGGTTATTCTTATTCAATGCATTTTCAATGTATTTAGGGCGTGTGTTCTATTTTGGGTTAGAAGGAACGAATATCTATCTCAGTATTGAATCTGCACTGTGGATCTTTGCGATCTTCGGTATAGGATACAAGTATTTGAATAGACCGAGTAAAATCTTATCGCATTTGAGCGAAGGAGCCTATCCAATTTATATCGTACACATGATTTTTATTTATTTGGGTTCGGTATTAATTGTGCCCATGGACATGTCACCATTAATGAAGTTTATGCTTCTAACCGTGTTCACCTTTGCAGGCAGTTATTTGTGTTACAACTTTATTTTGAAACGTATTAATTGGATTAGACCATTGTTTGGTTTAAAACCAAAAGTAAAATCAAAAACAGCATCAAACACTCAAAGGATTGAAGCTATAAAATCTTAATCTAAACATCAATCATTTATCAATCAAAAAACGAATAGTGAATAAATCAATTAAAATGAAGAAAATAAAACTAATAGCATTAATACTATTGTTTATTGCAGCTTCCTTAAGTATTGCTTTCATATTAAAGATTGAATTCCCTAGAGGGTTTGAAGCATATTTTAAAAGAGAATATTATAATCAATTCGGTCCTCTAGTCATAAGTGTTGAACTTTTAATTGCAAGTTATTATCTATTTATAGGGCATGAAAAGACAAATTTTGCTTTAGCACTTTTTGGGTCTACCGCTTTATTAGATCCCATTTTTAATCAATTAGGGATTTTTGAAAGCGTCATGCCGTTATACGGAACAATAATCTCTTCAATTTGCGGGCTGTTTTGTTTATGGCTTGCATTCGCGAACTCATTTGAATTAAAGCGTTTATCACGTTTGTTAGGTTTATTAAGCCTAATCCTAGGTGTTCTAGTCGAACTATTCTTTAACTATACATAATTAACGTTTGCAAAAAAAACCTCATTAAGAAATGAAAAAAAATATCCTATTAATTATGGCACTGATACTAGTAACTTCATGTAAAACTGATCAGTCCAAAAACCAACAAATCAACGCTTCAGATAAGGAGAACTCATACTATGGATTTAATCCGCCAGGGATGACTCCAGAATTATTCGCGCCTGGAATTGTTTCTACAGATAATCTTGAAGTACTGGGCTCTTTTTCGCCCAATTTGGATGAGTTTTATTTTAAAAGACAGTTGAAAGGTGAACCTTCTAAAAATATCGGTATTCGATTAGAAAACGGTAAATGGATTCAGTTTATGGAAGAACCGAATTCGGGAGAAATAGCCATTGCTCCAGATAACACTAAGATGTATCTCGGAAATAAATATCGCGAACGAACCGCTTCAGGATGGTCAGAGCCAAAAAGTCTAGGTGAATTATATGAGGAAATCCCTATTATGCGACTTACAGCCTCAAAAATTGGTACATATGTTTTTGACGAAAGAGATTCTATTGGGACAATAAGAATCTCTAAGTTGAATGATGGCATTCGAGAGGAACCAGAAGAAATAGGTGAAGTGTTCAGTTCTGGAACCTATATTTCTCACCCTTTTATTGCGCCAGACGAAAGCTATATCATTTGGGACTTTGTACATGAAGATGGTTATGGTGATTCTGACCTATATATAAGTTTTCGCCAAGAGGATGATTCGTGGGGACCGGCAATTAATATGGGTGAAGACATAAACTCTGAGTTTGAGGATATTTATGGAAGTGTAACTTCCGATGGGAAGTATTTCATATTTCATCGCATTGACTTGGGAGCGACCTATGACGAAAGTTCTGCCAATGTCTATTGGGTGGATGCAGAAACCATATGGCGATTAAAAAATAATTAAATGGACGCCACTAAATCATCGCTTATTATTTGAAACACAAAATAATCTTCTTATTTTCATTTTATGAACACCAAACAACGCAACACTTTAATTTTTAGAATTCTTTTATTCGGAGGTACTGCAATATCGTTATTTTTTGTGCCTTGGGTTATTGTTTTTGCATGGATTAA
Source organism: Psychroserpens sp. (assembly GCA_017643165.1). GTDB lineage: Bacteria > Bacteroidota > Bacteroidia > Flavobacteriales > Flavobacteriaceae > Psychroserpens. The sequence continues at coordinate 960,751 of JAEPNY010000001.1, forward strand.
ACCCTTGCCAGATACTATAGATGCCCAACTTGAGCAAACATTAGATTGTGGTTTTGAAGGCGTAATCGTATATGTGGATCAAGGAGGAAAGCCACCAGCGTTTTATACTGCTGGTTGGCATGATCGGGATAATAAAATATCCGCCTATCCAGAAGCCTATTTTAAAATAGCTAGTATAAGTAAATTATATACGGCCGTTGCTTTGACAAAATTAGCTAAAGAAAACAGGTTGTCTTTCGAGGATAAGCTCTCTAAATATTATCCAGAACTGGTTGGAAGAATTGAAAACGCTGAACAAATTACACTAAAAATGATGGTACAACATCGTTCGGGAATTCCTAATTTTACGGACAACCCAGCTTATTGGGTTGACGAACAAGGGAATGGTCAAAATGCCTTGGATTTTGCTCTTGACTTACCAGCTAGTTTTGCACCTGATGATGGCTATGAGTATTCAAATACAAATTATTTATTGCTTCGCAGCATTATGGACGATGTATTAGGATATAACCATAATGATTATATCAAAGCAAAGATTTTACAACCACTTGAATTGAAGCACACGTTTTTTTCTATTACAGAAGTTGATCTAGACGATGTTATGAGCGGTTATTATGCTGGAATTGATGAGGATTTTAAAGAGAGAGAATACGGCATGATGGCAACGGCTGAGGACGTGGGCAAATTCTTAAGAGCTCTAAATGATGGTTCCGTATTTAATCCAGGCGAACAAGAATTGTATCCATATGTTTACGATCATGGTGGTTTGGTTGTTGGCTACCAAAGCCTAGCAGAATACCATAAGGATATCGATGCAGTTGTCGTTCAGTTTATAAATACTACTGATTTTGAGGGTTATGAGTGGAATCTTTCTGAAGTGGCTTACAATCGTGTGGTAAAGATCTTAAGGAAATCAGAATAGCTTCTTAGTTTTTGATCAAATAAGAATACAGTTCATACCCATTCTTAATTTCTGTGATCATTTCCTCAGGTAGTTCTACACTTCGATTTTTCTTTTCACCAAAGAATGTCATTTTGATCACACCATCATAAGAAGAAAGTTGCTCAAAAAATGCGATAAAGTTATTTGTATTGGTTTCAATCGTGCAATATTCAAAGCCGTCACCCTTAGGTGTTACCCAATTTAAATAATATTCAAACTTAGTTTCTCCCATAACCATTTCAACCTTGTTCATTGACAGGTGTTTTTTGCCATTTGTGTAATTCACAAATTCCAAGAACATCTGATTTTGGTTAATGAAAATGTAGAGGTAAGCACCTGTAGGATTTGATGAGGTTACTTTTTTAAAGTCTTTATTCGGATCAATATAATATTTGCCGTCAGCTTTATCCAGTGCAAACCCTTTCGAAGCTACGAGACTGTCTGTTAAACGCGTTAGATCAGGTTGAGGGATATCGATATATTCCAATTCTTGAAGGTAAGTTTGATGTGCTTTAACTTTTTCAATGTATTCCTCATCTTCAGCCATATTGATAACACCATCTAACGATTTTACATAAGCGTCTCTTTTTTCAATAGTTCCGGCATCAAGCGTGGCCACTAAGGACTTGTATGTGATTTCGGCTAATCTTTGGTTTTTTCTTTTTTGCGAAAGACCTAGAATAGGAAGTAAGATTAAACAGAGGATTATGTACTTTTTCGTAATAGCTTTTTATTTAGGTTCACAGATGAATATTTGTTTTTCAGAAGCTGAATCGAATTGGGTTTCTTCGAACGATCCAAACTTACGTATAATTTTGAATCCATTCCATTCTAATCGACTATCCAATTCCTTGGGAAAGAACATTCGCATGTCTAATTTTTGGGTAGAATGGAACTGACCATTGATGAAATAATGCCATTCAATACGATTGATCTGAGAATCGCTTTCATAGTGCATATTTTCTTTGATCAATACATCTCTACCGTCCTTAGTTGTGTATTCCGAAATAGTCTTCTGAGCTTTTGAACCTTCAACTAAGAATTCAATATTAGGATTAAAACAGTCGAGTATAAAAGTGCCACTTGGGCTGAGGTGCTTTTTAACAACAGCAAGTGTTTGACTCAAATCGGCATTAGTATAAAGGTGATGAATGGAATTAAAAGGAATGAAAATAATATCAAAAGAATCTGGAAGATTTAAACTGCGCATGTCGGCTTCTATAAAATCAATAGCTAAGCCTTCAGATTTAGCTTTCGACTTCGCATGCTCAAGCATGGTTGATGTAAAATCAACTCCGATAATATCTAAACCAGCTTTAGCAAGAGGAATTGTAAGTCGGCCTGTACCACAACACAATTCAAGTATTTTGGCGTCTTTATGATCTGATAGCCATTTTTGATAAAAATCCAGGTCTGATAAAAAGCCATTCATCCCATCATAGATCTCGGCATCATAAATGAGATTTCCAACTTTATAGAAGTCGCTCATAAGTAGATAATTGAGAACACAATATAGTAAAAAAGAAAAGCTTAAATGTGCTTATCCGACATTTAAGCTTTTACCTAATAATTAGGTATCTTTTTATTTCGTTTCGTTCTTAGCCAAAGGAGAATGGTGTTCATGTACCATTTTCCAGCCGTCATCGGTTTTTACGAAGAGTAAGGTGATTTGATCATTAACAACAATTAGGTCTTCACCAAATTTTAAATGAAAATCGGAATGAAAAGTCACATTAGCCACGTCGCCATAAACCGCAATTTTTAGATCATTAGCGTCAAACTTTACAACTTCAGATACCGAACCAAATACATTGCGTTCATGCGTTTCATTGGCTTTGTCGCCGTTTCTAGGTTCACCGTTTTTAAATTCTGTGAATTTCGGGCCATAAGCGTGAAAGGAAATAAGTTTATCTAAATCCTTGTCCTTGATACTTTGAGCAATGGCACCGAATGTTTCCATAACTTCTTGTTCTGCTTCAGGAAATTCATCATTAATGAGGTCGATCTGAGCAGTGCAACTCAGAGTTATTAAACCCATAGCTGCAATTAAAGTAAATTTTAATCTAGATTTCATAATGTAATAATTGTTTGAATTAGTAGACTAAAATTCACAAATTTTAGGAAAGTATGATTTTCAAAAACGTTCAAAAAATGTTCTTAATCGTCCAAATAGGAATCTATTTATGCTAAAAAATTTGAACTTCGAAATTGATGTGGTGGGATATTGAAATGTGCTTTAAAGCTCTTTATGTAATGTGACGTATTGACAAATCCGCATTCATAACATATTTGATTAATATTAAGATCACTTTCTAAAAGCAACTTTTTCGAGTATTCAAGACGCTTAGTTTTGATCCATCGCGATGGTGTCGTGTTGTAAATGTTTCTGAAATCTCTTTTAAATGCCGAAAGACTTCGACCGCAAAGTTTTGCAAACTCTTCAACCTTTAAATTATACAAGAAATTATTCGCCATGATAGCTTCAATATCGATTCTAGTTTTTTTAGTATTTGAATGTGAAAAGTCTGATCGCTTAGGTCGTATACCAGTCACAAATTCTTCCATTTCGGCTAATATCGGATAAGTATCACCAGTCCAGAACAAATGATCCTGACCTTCAAATTCTACTAGTTTTGAATTAGTGATACGATCTGCAATGTATCTACCTTCTTCAACTCTGATCTCAATATCACCCTTTCTAAAAAGCAAAAGTGTCGGAACTTTAATTGAAGATAAAATATCCGTGACATCAATATAAGTGCATTGCTTGTGCAAAATTAAAGCGGCTTTCGGACTCCCACCGGCACGTAGGTAACTCGCCAACCACTCCATAAATCTATTATCATGTGCAAGAGAAGGAACTAATGTTTGAAGCTCTTCTAAATTACCATGTGCCCAATTCTCTTCAATCAGTTTATTTGAAATTTCACGTTCTTCATCTGTTGGTGCCCAAGGATAATCTTCGGAATATCGACGCTTGGCAAAAATTCCAAAACCAATAACACCCAAAGTGCGTTCTGGATAATTTATTGAGAAGAGTAAACTAACCGATCCGCCTTCCGAATGACTAAATAGAAAAGCCTTTTTACTGTTAGTAGCATCCATTACTGCATTGATGTCATCCATTCGTTCTTCCATGGTCGAATACTCGTCAGTACGATCTGATAGACCAGTTCCTCTTTTATCAAATAAGATGAGTCTAGAAAATAATGTGAGTCGTGTTAAAAAGCCCGCCAGACGTGGTTCGGCCCACATCATATCAATATTTGAAACCCAACCTGGAATGTAAATGATATCAACAGGTCCATCTCCAACGACCTGGTAGGCGATATTAAAACTGCCACTTTTGGTATAGTTGGTATTTGGTTTCATGACGTTTTCCTACTATTGTTTCGGTTCAATACTTAAGTAGGTATTTTTATAATAAGATCATGAGCACAAGAGCAATAATCGCTCATAATAATTACTAACAAGTTACTCAATTAAAAATAAAGTGGTTTTACTAAGGAGCTAATTTACGTATTTAGCTAAGTCCGTTGGTTTCAATTTTGTTGAAATATTTTTTCCGCAACCAAAACGAAACTCGTACCAAGAGGATTAATGCTGGAACTTCTACTAAAGGTCCGATAACACCAGCAAATGCTTGACCCGAATTCAATCCGAAAACCGCGATGGCTACCGCAATGGCTAATTCAAAATTGTTACCAGCTGCCGTAAACGCAACAGATGCTGTTTTGTCATATTCAGCTCCTGATGCTTTCGTAAAGAAGAAACCGATGATAAACATCAGTGTGAAATAGATTAATAAAGGGATGGCGATGATCACAACATCCATCGGAATTTCTACGATCAATTCACCTTTCAATGAGAACATCACGATAATGGTGAACAATAAAGCGATCAAGGTGATTGGAGAGATGGTAGGGATGAATGTATTGTTGTACCAATCTTCTCCTTTCAGTTTAACCAATAATAAGCGACTAACAATTCCCATTAGAAAAGGAATGCCTAAATAGATCGCTACGCTTTCAGCAATGGTAGCAATAGAAATATCGACAATGGCGCCTTCAAATCCGAAATAGGGTGGAAGAATGGTAATAAAAATCCAGGCATAGAAACTATAGGCAAAGACCTGAAAAATACTATTGAGGGCGACCAAACCCGCGCCATATTCGCTACTGCCTTCGGCGAGGTCGTTCCAAACTAATACCATTGCGATGCAGCGTGCTAATCCAATTAAGATCAATCCAACCATATATTCTGGGTAATCGCTAAGGAAGACAATTGCCAGGATAAACATTAATATCGGACCTATGATCCAATTCAGAAGCAATGATATGGATAGAATTTTGGTATTACGAAAGACCTTAGGCAACAACGCATAATTCACCTTTGCCAAAGGTGGATACATCATAAGTATCAATCCGATCGCGATTGGAATATTCGTAGTGCCTTTATTAAAAGAATTTATGAATTCTGGGAACGAAGGAAAAAAATAACCAATGCTTACACCAAGCGCCATGGCTATGAAGATCCATAGCGTAAGGTTCTTATCGAGAAAGCTCAGCTTTTTCATTGGTTTAGCGCAATTAATCGCTAAAATTAGACATTAAGAACTGACATGGAAAGGGTATTAATAAAATTTCATCATTTCTTAACATGAGCTAGGCATATTTAAAATTGATGTCATCCTATCCATAATAAATTTGATTATAGTTCTATTCGTTCCTGTAAATGCTTGAGCCAGAGATCACGTTCGTTCACTACAAAAACATGCGAATTATCATCGACTGTAGTAATTCTCAATCTATTATTAATGAGATTCAAGGTTTTCAATGTTTCAATCCCTTTAATATCGTTATAGTCAAATGCTGTTTGTCCCGTTTGAATATTGATCTTATGGGATTTAAAAATGATGTTCTTATTAGTAAGAAATAGTTTTCCGCCAACGCCTTCAATTCCACGAAACATATTCGCTGGCCCATGGATTTCAATTTCTTCGTCAGATTCTAATACAGGAATAATTTTGAGCGTATCTGAATTGGATAACTTTTTGCCAAACAATTTCATAACTAACGGAAAAATGATAACAAAAAGAAGCCCGAAAATTGCGCCTTGGATTAACATTTCTGAGACAGAATAGTCAATATTGTTAGATACCGAATTAAAAAACAAGAGCAATAATGTATAAATGATAGCTGAAAATAAGGCGAATCCAATTCCATATTTCCAACCCATTTTCAAAGGCTTATTTCCTATTTCCATAATATTGTTTTTAGTTAATAGTCTCGATCATGTTAAAGATAGTCAATACGGTAGATGTATTCAAATGCTTATTAATTTGAATTAGATTCCGAAGAAAGCTCTAACCATTCTTCATAGGTCACCACACGCTTTTCATCATCAGATTTTGTTTCACCAGTTAGTACACCTATAAACTCGAGATGATGACCGTCAGGATCATTAAAATAAATTGCGATGGCTGGCATCCAGCAGAAGACCATTGGTTGTTCTTTGTTATCCTGTAGAAAGTTCCAAAAGTTTAGATTATGGGATTTTAAAAAGTCCACCGATTCATGACGTATCCAATCTGGATCGCATTCAAAAGCAAAATGACGAATGTCGATGTCTTTTTTAGGTTTTTCCCACAAGCCTAACATGTGTTGCTTATCGTTTCCTATCCAGAAAAAAGCCGTTCGTCGCTCATCATTAAAACGACAAAGTTTCAATCCGAGAATTTTCGAATAAAATGCCACTGAGCGCTCAAGCTGCTCAACATAAAGATGCGTTTCGTATAGTCCTTTGATCATCGTTATAAGTATATAAATTACTACTCATAAAGGTACACGAAGCGCGTTAAAGTATTTAAAATTTATGATAGAATAATACTATGAAATGATAGTTAATTGATCTCAAATTTCGCTTTGATTTCATAACGTAATTTGATCTTTTTTTCAACCTCGGCTGACGGATTATTTCCGGTATCCATTACGGCATTACTTAATCGCATTTCGGGTTGCCATCCATAATTGTTTGATTCGATTTCAGTAATTGAAATGACATCACCTAATTGCTTATCAAGTGTTTCTAATAGATAAATGGCTTTATCCTTTGCAGCTAATAAGGCTTGCCTTTTGACGTCCTTACGATAGTTAATAAGCTCTTTGTGTTTGAGCGCACCAATGCGCATATAATCAATGCCTTTACGATCTAGTTTTTCGATCATTTGATTGATACGATCAAAATCTGTTAAGGTAATTTCGATGCGCTTACTTATTAAGAATTCCTTGCCTCTGTAACGCCAATAATTCCCAACATCGGTTGATTTAATAGCATCTTTGTCGATTCCGATAGCATATAGATCATTGAGGAGTTTACCTTCTATATCACTGATATGAACTTTGTTCTTATAATCTTCAAACTTCTTTTTGTCTTCAAATTCCTCTTTCCAATATTCTTCGATACCAATTACGAATATGAATTCATCTGGTTCTATAAGCATCTCTGCGCTTCCGGTAACTTCAATATATTTTGATTCTTGAGCATCTAATCGAGATCCCCAGATGAGTAATAAAGCAATTAATCCTAATTTAAATTTCATAAGTCTTATGTTTAAGTTGTTTTAATTTCATTGATTTTATGGTAATGATCTGTTCAGAAACTCCAGAATTAAGCTCATCTTAAAGATAGTTAAATTTCTAGGTCATGAATGCCATAATTAAGATGAATTACTAACGTCTTCGCAATTATCTAAAACAAATAAAAGCTTAATTATTGGTCTTTTTAAAGATAGATTGAGTGAATGCAAAGTTGTGTTGAGTGAAGTATAGGTCTAATTTAGCGACTTGAAAACTCATATCTAATTAGTGTTAATTAATTTTATTTAGAATAATTCTAGATTATTTTTTATTTAAACTTTTTACGTCTTAATTTTGCATTCCAAATGAAAAGCCAAGAACAGAATTTAAATTTGAAGCGTATATCACAATTAGTATCGATTGTCTTTCTATTTATGTTGATCGGTACAGTATTAGAGTTGTACCTTTTAGGGCATTATGAGGATACATTGCAGCTTGTGCCTATTCTTTGTATCGCCTTATCCTTAATCTTTATGGTAGCTCTAGTTTTTACTAAAACGCTTATCCTTTTTAGGGCCTTCAAACTCGTGTTAGTTTTAACAGCACTAAGCGGTTTGTATGGAACGTATTTGCATTTACAATCGAATTTCGAATTTGAATATGACATGACGCCGACTGCTACAAATTGGGAGCTTTTTCTCGAAAGTTTATCAGGTGCGCTACCTGCATTAGCGCCATTGAGCATGGTGGTTTTGGCGTTGATTGGCTACACATATTTATTAATCACAAAACAAAAATTATGAAAAACTTGAAAACGGTATTGGTATTAGGATTGCTTGTTATTTGCTTTTTAGCCTGTAAAGAGAATAAGACGGATGAGGTCACTACAGAACAGGAAACAGCAGCAGCTAAAGAGACAGCTCCAGAAACTACCGAAACAGTTACAATTACCACAGTTCTAAATGCTAATCTAGCGACTGAAGCCGACTTAAACGGTATTGGATTATCTGAAACAATGGTGACAGCCATTATTGATAATCGTCCATTCTTGTCGATGACAGAATTCAATACAGTTCTAGGATCGGGTGATCATTCAGAACTTTATAAGCAATTATTCGTACCATTTAATTTGAACACTACAGCTGAAGCCGATTTCAAAATGATTCCAGGAGTAGGGAATAAAATGGCGCATGAATTTGAAGAGTATAGACCATATCTTAGCGTAAAACAGTTTGAACGAGAAATTGGAAAGTATGTTGATGAAGTAGAAGTGGCGCGCTACCTAAATTATGTTTTCGTACCTGTGGAATTGAATTCTGCTTCCGAAGAAGATATTAAAGCTTTACCAGGTGTTGGTAATAAAATGGCTCATGAATTTGAAGAATACCGTCCGTATAAAAATATGGATCAATTCAGAAAAGAAATTGGGAAATACGTTGACGATGCCGAATTAAAGCGTTTGGAACGCTTCGTTTATCTGAAGAACTAGAGTACCTATTAAAATATTAAAGAGATCGTCCTACCGCGCTGAAAAGTTTGAGTAGGACGATCTTTTTTTATGAACGATATTCAATTTAGGATAAGACCTCTTTGACTACGCCAGTCGCCCAATCATGGAAGTTTTCTCTCGTATTGGTATTAGGAAAAGGCTCTGATGGAATAGCGACATCGAGAAAATTACATAACGGTTCCCAGCCCTCTTTAGGATGGAACACTAATAATCTATCCTCGGGAATGGATGCTTTCACATCTTCAATATGTTGATTGAACTTATTAATAGCATAGTCTTTGTCTTGGAATTTACCTTCAAAGAATTTTTTCCAAATAGACTTTTCATTGAGCATAATCACCTTGAATAGATTCCTTGCCGTTGACGAAAATGGCATGGAGAATAACATCTTCAGTTTAATTTTCGGACCTGGATCAAAACTGAAAATCGTCTCGCTTGCACTCTTGTACCAACGTTCGGGATCCCTAACTGTTAAGATGATTTTTGATTCCGGAAAGTGATCTGCTAATTCCTTATAATACATAGAAACTGGAAAATCAACAGCTGATTCATATCCTTGAAACAAAGTATCCCAATCCGTCTCTTTTTCATTGTATGCGTTAGTCCAGTGTTTTACACCACTCGGATTTCGAAGCAGTGCTTCCATATGGTAGCATTTGTCAAATCCTAGTTGTTCTAGTGCGAGTTGTAGTGACTTCGTTCCTGTTCTTCCAAAGCCTGCTCCAATTACTTTTAGTGCCATGTTTTAATCGTTTTTCTGAAGTAGGCATCATGGGATTTAAAGTGAGGTTTTTTCTTGGATAGACTGAGGTGGTTTGTCAATTTGACGACGGAAGCCTTAACTGGTATTCGCTTAGTTTTTAATGCTATTCCAAATGTCCAGATAAATTTTCCATTCATCGTTTAGTTTCTTCCAAACGATAACATATTTGCCCTTCCAGTTCGATTCGGTTCCATCGGCTCTCAAGGTAGTGCCTTCATAATAGCCGTAATCATAGGCTTCATTACCGATGATTTTTATTTCCTCAGGTGTGATTTTGTGATACTTAGTTTTTAAGCCTTCAGGAAGTGTCCAATACTTGATAATAGCATCTTGACCTGCTATGATATCACGATTGTTCGGAAAAATTTTGGCATCTTCGGTGTAGGCCTTACCAATGGCTTGGTAATCTGAATTCATTACTGAATTTGAAAAGTCTTTAATATTTGAAAGTATCATTCCAATATCTTTTTCATCGCCTGTATAGCTCTGAGAAGATACTGAAAAGGATAAAAATAATAGACATGTTAGTGCAACTGCTTTCATTCCTTTTATGTTACTTAATGAGGTCTTTTATTACCTCTTCGGTAAGTTCAAAACCTGGTAAATGTGGCCAACCTTCCCACACAACAATACCTTCAGGATTGATAATCACACAATGTGGAATTCCTTTAACTTCATATATGCGTTCTAGACGTTCCTCAGTATCAATAGCACTGAAATAGTCCATTTTAGGTGACTTCATTTTCTCAACCTTTTCTTGGGTTTCATCACTAATTCCAATAACCACTAATTGATCTTTGAATTTCTCGTGGAATACGTTTAGTTCTGGAATCGCTTTTTTGCATGGACCACACCAGGTGGCCCAAAAGTCGATTAATATAAATTTTCCTTCGGTTTCTGGTTGATCAGTTAACCACTTCTCAACCACGATTTCAGGTGCTTTTTTATTCAAAAATGATTTCGCCCAAATTTGTTTATCCTGGGCATAAGACATTGAAACAAATAATAAGGTGAATAGTAATGCAATTTTTTTCATAAGTATCTGATAATAGTATTGGGTTGACAGACCGATGTAAAATGATAAGATGGTCTAATGCAACGCATTACAAGTTAGAAAAGTTATAGTTCTTAACCAACAATAAAATTTAAAAGTGGATATTGAGACTACATGTTAACTTTTGGTACTTTCCCAGGCGTTGTAGTCATTAATAACAGCTATTATTTTATCTGTTAGTTTTTTGTGTTTTTTGGTTCTGAGGTTATCAAGTGTTTTTAAGATTTCCGTATTTCCGTATAGATAATCTTTCAATTGGATAAATGCCTCATATGAAAGACTTTCTTTGAAAATACCGTTATCACTAGGGATGTCAATAAGTTCAGGTTTAGAATTTAAAATATTTATAAAACACAATTTGTACGTTTCTATTCCTCCGGAAAACCCTGTGCCACTTTCACTGTATTTTAAAAGATTTACTTTCCCATTATTGGTTAGTCTAATCATAAATATTTCCTTGCGCGCATTTTCCATGTGTGCATTAGGCGACTTTACTTTTACATGTAATTCTTCTGATTTTGATAAATAAAAACAGTTGATCTTGTCAAATGAGTATGTAATATTTTCATTCTTGTATTTGACTTTGATTTTATCGTATTTCAGTTTTATTTTATCGATGTATACAGTGTCATTTCCTGATTTTACGATATAGTCATTTGATTGCGCACATACATTCGAAAAATACAACATTGATAGTATGAGAAGTGTAATTCTAATGGATTTTATCATCGGGTTTTTATTCATTTTTAATAGTCATAAGTAGCTAACTAACGAATTTTATCAAGGTATATTAAGTGTTGTATTTCTACAATCGATAGCCAATTCCAAGTTTAAAAATGGAATTATCTGAATCGAGTACATCTGGTAACGGACCTTCAAAACTTGAAAAACGCGTATCGAATTCGCTCGCCGCGAAAATCAAATCGTATTGAACTTGAACAAATAATTTCGAGCTAACATCATAGCTTAATCCAAAACCAATATTCGGTCCGTCGTCAACATCACCCGATTTTCTGTAGGTCATTAACGTGTATCCTATACTAACAAACGGTCTGATTTTTTCAATCGCAGTCAACTCTGTGTATATTTTGGGTTGAATCACATATAGGGTTTTAAAACTCGATTCTTTGACATTTCCATCAAAATCAAATACACTGCAATTGGCCTGTAATCCAAAATTGAGAAGTTTTGTTTTCAGAACTCTTGCTCTAAATCCGAGATCGATCAATCCACTGTAGTTTTCAGAGATGAAGGTATTACCAGTTTGTATTGGGTAATTCAATTCGATGCTGTATTTCGATTCTTGGGAAAAAGAACAAATAGAAGTACAGAATAGGAGGGTGAATAGGATTCGTTTCAATGCACTAGTATTTACCAAATATTAATGGTTTCTGAAAATTCAGCATCACCTGTGACACTAATTTCTAGTGCGCTAGGAATTACACTTTTGTCTTTGTATGCCGGTTTTGCCGAATAACTCAAGTTTTTACCGTCGATCAACATTTGTTCGATCATACTATCAAAACGCGCCTTAAGTTCAACGACGATATCTGGAGTATACAAGGTGTTCATGTCACTGTCTTCGCCACCAAACTCTAAAGGCATCAAGTGCAGTTTTGAAAGTTGTCCTTTCTTAAATAGTTTAATGGCTTTAGACATACTGTCAACAGAGGCGAAATCTGGTCCGTCGCCGTCGTTAGCGTCACTATTTTTTTTCTTAAACCAATTGAGCATAGTAAGTTTTGTTTTTAGTTTTTATTATTGAAGCTGAATACTTTAAATCGAAAGCATTACGGATTAAAAGTAGGAAATTTTTGTCAAGAACAGATTAATTTAAACTGCGTTTATAATTACGTCGCGTTTTGTAGCCACAAAATAGAAAGAATAAAAAGAGTGCAATCTGCGTGTAAAACAGTACACGAGATAGGAGATGTAAATTTGTGTCTACATATTCGGTTTCAGTTTGATCAATTCCTGTTTCAAGAGGCGGATAAACAGTCCAACTCGTCGTCTCTTCCATTAAGGATTCAACTATTGAACTTACACCTAACAATGCAGTAATTAGCAATAGTGTTGAGATCATCAATACAAGATTGGCCGCAATATTTTTAAAATTTCGAGCAATTGTTCGTAGCAGATAAATTAAGAATAAGGCAGATACACTTAAAAGCAGAACGAGGTGAATATTCGCAAAAACAAAATAGGTATCATGAACATTAATATCAAGTTGTGAGCTGTCTTTAAGACCTTCGATGCCAAAAATCAACAAATTGACAATAAGTACTACTACAAGAGTACCTAATAGCCATAACATCTCCCTTTTTTTCATGTAACTATTTTGATTCTGTGGAATTAAAAATAAGCATGTTCTCTTTCTTAAACAACAACATACTTTAACTAAGTTCCTTTTTATTAAGCATTTTTAAATTAAGTCCAACAGTCCATGAAAGGACCGCAATAAAATCTAACTGTTGAATGATGGCGAGATAATCACCATAATTTTGATTGTAATAAAACAAATTATTAAGACCTATTAATACCACACATATTATCCCACCAATGATAAATAGCGGCATTTTATTTTTATAAAGCGCTCTTAAAATACTGCTAATACCAATTAAGCCACTGAGACTTAAGATAGTGGTCATGATATCATGATAACTCGTAAAAATAAATGCGGCTGAAACCATTGATAAAACGCCTGTAATGACAATAACACGTTTCCAAATCGTATGTTTTTCGAAATACTTAGCAAAGAGAAAGAAAAATATAGTCATGCTTAATCCTAATACGACGATGGCAAATAAAGACACAGTTCTTGCTGGATTATCTTGCCCATTAATGGCCTTTTCTTCCATTAAATTGCACCAGAGATTTTGAAACCAATCAAATCCAATAGAGTTCGGATCTGCAGGTGAGCCACCAGGATATATGGCTGCTGCATAAATATACAATAGCACGAAAATCAAAATTCCAAATGTAGGTAAGAGTCGTGACATCCTTAGTTAATTCTGATATTTAATTTATGTCAAATTACTTTTTATACTCATGCTTCACCCAATCCACTTCCATTTCCCAGTTGCTTGTCATAGGTGAATCATTGATCTTAGCAAAATTCAATATGGCGAATAATGGTTCAGGGAAATTATCACCTTGGTCTTCGGCGCGATACACTTCAACCTCATCAAGCAGAAATACAAGATCTTTGCCTTCCCACATCACACCATAATCATGGTATTCATCCATATTTGCTTCTTGAACCAACATTTTACCTTGCCAATCACCACTCTGACATTCACCAAGACTCACAATAGCACGAGCAGCATAATGATTTGGTCCACCATCACTGTGATGTTCAAATACGTCGATCTCACCTGATCCAGTTAAAGGCCAACAAACCGTTTCGTCATCATCTTCAATTGGAGGTTCATTGTTCATAGCACCTAACAACCACCAAGCTGGAAACATGCCTGATTGGCCACTGTTCTCAACTTTTAGTCTGGCTGTCCATTTGCCTTTAACGAACTCCTTTCGGTTTTTAGATATGATTCGTCCAGCCACGTATTGCGTTTCGGGATGTTGTGCTCCAGACTTAACGTCTAAATTATCACATGGTCCTGGTTCACCTATATCGACTACACGTAACTTAAGCGTGCCATTACTCACCTCTCTTGTGTTGAACTGACCGTCGGGAACATAACACTGATCTTCATTATTCACCCAGATCATTTGATCTTGCCAATTTTCCGGATTAAACGTATCGAAATCATCAAAAAAGTCCACCTGCCATTCGCTATTGATGACATCTTGGACTTCGTTCTTTTTGTCGACTTTGCAAGCAAAGACCATTAGACAAACGATAATGATAAAATTGGTAGTGATCCTATTCATAATACCTGAGATTAGCTCTTATCCTTAAAAATAGGAATTTTTTAATGGTTATTTAAATCATGAAGTAGTTAATAGAAATACATTTGAATGGGATACACTTATTTCAAAAGTCTAAAGGATTGATAGAAGGTTTCGAAGTTCTCGTCTTTTTTACCTGAGTTTTCAATTTGATACCAAAACCGTTTCGTTTTGATTACGATGTATTGAATAAACTCATCTGGCTTTTCTTTATGAGTTACAGTCGTGCGTAGTGCCTCAACTCCATTTATGTTTATGGTGTCTTCAACCATGTCATAACCCTCATACAAACCGTCGTGATTGAATATAAAATCGATACGCTCTTTATTATTGGGTTTGCTGATCCAAATGATCCACTCGGCATTGATAAAGTCTTCCTTCTTGCCGCACATAAAACCACGTTTAGCACCTTTGATAACCCAATGTTCAGGATATTTCACTGCATAACCTACGTTGTTGTCTTCGTAGTCTGCCCATTTAGTATCGGTCGATTGCGAAAGGGCTATGCATCCAATAAGTAATGTGATTATGAGAGTAAGATGTTGTTTCATCTATGTTTAGCGGTATTTAAAGTCGAATGGGACATCATTCCGACTTAAAAATAACACTTTTTATTCGTTCAGCTTGCGCATTAAGAAGTCAACATACGATTCATTACTCGGATCGCTATACAGAATCGGATTCCCATAAGTCGCCACGGTTGGCACACCAGCCGCATCAGCGAAGGCCTTAATTTCTCGTGCATGAAACGGATGATGATTAAAACTTCCTGTCGTCATAGGTGCACTATTTTGTGTTCCAGTATTTTTTACCCAGATCTCGGGATCATCAGAAGTGAGCATTCCTAACATGTCTACCTGTTGGCGATAAGCATCTATCTCAGGAGTATCATAAGCTGCTAAGCTATTAATCCCGTAAAAGCTAAAAACACGATCTTCACCAAATTCACCAATGATATCATCTAAGGTGACTTCAAACTCTTCAAAAACATCTCCAAGCCATCGGGTTTCTATGTCTAAGCTCGACTGGGTTGCGTTTAAGGCAATGCCCTTTACACGAGTGCTTTCCTGAAGTACAGGATCGACACTGTTGAGGTCACGAAGCTCATCGTTTGCAGCTAACCATAGTGAGGTTGAAGCACCAGCCGAAGATCCAAACAACACGATCTTGTCCTTGTCGATATTCAATTCATTATGGATATAGCGAATGTATTGCAGTGCACGTTTGGAGTCGTTTAAACACTTTAAAACACCATCGGTGTCACCATCCACCAATAAGCGGTAATTGATGGTAGCAACGGCTATACCATTGCCCAATAGATCGATGACTTCCGTTTCGTAGTTGTTGCTATAAATAAAGCTTTTACCACCACCTGTAAAGCCACCACCATGGATAAAGATCACCAGTCCGGTTGGATCTGTACTAGGCGGTAAAAAGATATCAAATGTGGTTTTGTCGTATTGATCATAAGGAATATCGGCGGCAAACTGCGCACCAGTACTTTCAACTGCAATAGGAGGTGTCGTAAATTCTAATGTAATTAAAGGTGTCTGTGTCACCGGAGCAATCGTGGTTGCATCATCACTGGAGCAAGAGAATAGTACTGCGATTGCAAATAAGAAGCTGGTAAATTTTAGTGTCATGGGTTAAGTTTCTTTATTGGACTCGTGTTTTGGTATTTCGTTTAATTACCAACAATCTAAGTGCATTTAAAAATACCACTTTTCTTGATTTATAAGAACATGGTTGCCAGTGCAGTGCCTGCAACCAGTACAAACGAATACATACGATCGGCTGTACGTCCGCTTGTTTTTTCAATTTTAGGCTCGCGATCGTACACAGATTTATACAAATAATGCAGCGGTAGATATAAAATCAATGAAATTAAACTCATCTTCGTTACGCGAAGCCATAGGTCGGCATTTGCTTCCAATAGAAAATAATAGCCTGCAGCTGCTAATGCTACCGACAAGACAAACAGTTTTAAATACACCTCACGATGGCGTAGTAAATCATGTTCCCATCCCGACCATACAAATAAGGCGAACGAGGACACTTTCACGGCTAGTAAAAATTGCTCAGTTTGATAGGTGAAATACCAGGACAAGCCAGTGACCAGAACAAAAAGGACCGCAATGATCTTAAATCGTGCGTTAAATTGTTGAACAGCTGATAGGTCTTGTTGTTTCATAAGTGGTTTAGGGTTTTACATATTTGGCATTCAACGCAATAATATCTACCAGTTGCATCGGACTTACATTTAATGTGGCTAAGTCCATTTCAACAATACCTTGGTCTAAAGTACCCAGAACGACCTTATGCTCATTAAATCTAGCGCCTTGAGTCTTAACAATGCTCAGATCTAAAATGCTGTTCCAGTAGATGGTCTTCCCATAATAGGTAATGCCAGTCTTACTAACTTTAATCTTTACTTTATGCGTCATAAAAAACGCACGATAGATAAAGACCACTAACAAACCAAAGAGTACTACAAATCCCTGGGAAACGCCTTCTGCTAGCGTCCCATTGACGATGTGTTTATAGTTCACAAAGAAAATATAGACCATGGCGAATAGGTTTAATCCAATCGCAAATTTGTCATAGAGCACATTGTTTTTAAATTTTAGTTTATGGGTCTTTTCAACAGTTTTGTATTTGGTCGTACCAAATTCTGTGGGTCTAATAAAGTCAGGATCGCCTAGTAAATCTTCAATAAAGTTGGTGTGGTAGGTCTCGTCCATCTCAGCTTTGATACGCTCTCGATACACCGTCAGTTCTGCCGCGTCTAGATCAAAGGTTGGACAGTCTAGATCAAAGTCGGCACGCGCATTGGTCAAATCGCAAATAATCCCATAGTTAAAATCATGCTTGCGATGCGTACAGATCTTACAATAGGTTAAATGATGGGCTCGGTTCATTGCGTTAATGCTAGACTTTGGTTAGATTGTTGTTGACTAAAAATACTAAAAATTTAAAGCCTTTCAAAAGTGATTGTCTTGCCGTTTTCTAGAAGAATCAATTGCGTGGCGCTAAAGCTTCAGCGGGAGCGGTAAACTCTCCAGTTAGACTATCAGAATTTTAAACCAATGATAATTCGGATGTAAAATAAAAAAGCTCTCCTTCGCATAAAGCTTTGGAGAGCGGAGGTGGAGTCGGAGGGATTCGAACCCTCGTCCAAACAAGCTATTAAAGAGCTTTCTACACGCTTAGTTTATTCTTGGTTTTTCGATCGTAAGCTGGCTATAAACAACCTACTTACAACTTAGCTTCTTAATCTCGATAGTGCATCAAAGCCCTACACTATCTTAGTTAATATTTACGATGCCTCTAAATAGAACGCCATTAACCAAGGCTTTCTGGAGACATTTAGCTCTCCTACCTAGTAGGACGAGGCTTAATCTTACTGTAATTCAGATTAGGCAGCTAAAGCGTAGTTATTCTCGCCGTTTAAAGTTTGACCTAGCCTTTTACGTGTATCATGGTCGTTACACGACGTGCTTACCGTTTAATGAGTCTCGCTGTCAAAACCAGTCGACCCCGTTATTGGTAATTATCTATAAACTCCGAAGCTTTAGCATAGGAGTTGGGCGTTACCCTCTTGCACAAATGCTTCAGAGGGTCAGGCTCTCGGTAGTCGCTCTCCTTGAGGAGCTCCAACAATACCTCCATCCTTAACGCATTTCACTAAAGTGTTATTCGGTTGTATCATAGACTTCAGGCCTTTGTGCTCCGAAGCTTTAGCGAAGGAGTGCAAAGTTATCAAAAAGTTTGTATAACCTCACTTTTCCTAGTATTTTCGTGCAAATTTTATACCAAGTGCGAAACCTGACAAACCTGTCAGTCGCCTGCAACACACTAAATCTAGTTTTATGAAGTTCGGAATCATCAAAGAACGTAAAAATCCGCCCGACCGTCGCGTCGTCTTTTCACCCGAAAAACTCGCTCAGGCTAAAGCACAATTCCCACAAGCCGAATTTGTCGTCGAAGCCTCCGATATTCGCGTGTTCCCAGATGAAGCCTACACAGCGCAAGGCATTACAGTCACTGATGATGTATCCGATTGCGACGTGCTCCTTGGTGTGAAAGAAGTGCCAATCGATGCACTAATCCCAAACAAGAAATACTTTTTCTTTTCACATACCATCAAAAAGCAACCGTACAATCGCGAGCTACTCAAAGCCATGCTCGACCAAAACATCGAACTCTTTGATCATGAAACCATCGTCAAAGACAATGGTGCACGACTTATCGGTTTCGGACGCTATGCTGGATTGGTTGGGGCTTACAACGGATTTAGAGCACTCGGTTTACGCGATGACTTATTCGAACTCCCAAAAGTAGAATCCCTTGCCGATCTCGACGCCGTAAAAGCCGAACTCGATAAGATCACGCTTCCTAATATCAAGATCGTTTTGTCTGGTACAGGGAAAGTAGCCTTAGGTGCGAAAGAAATACTAGATCATTTAAAGATCAAACAAGTGAGTGATGTCTTATACCTTACATCACAATTTACTGAGCCAGTCTACTGCATGGTCGACGTGATGGAATACAACCGTCGCATCGACGGAAAAGTAGGAGAGAAGTATGCTTTCTATAACGATCCGTCAGGCTACGAGAGCAACTTTATGCCTTACGCCAAAGAAACCGATATGTTCATTGCTGGACATTTCTATGGTGATGGGTCGCCATTCTTATTTACACGAGGCGATGCAAAAGATCCAGACTTCCGTATCAACCTGGTTGCCGATGTCTCTTGTGATATCGACGGACCAGTAGCAAGCACGATCAGACCGTCTACCATTGCTGATCCGTTCTATGGTTACGATCCACATACCGAATCAGAAGTAGCTTACGATGCCGACGAAGCGATCACAGTAATGGCTGTGGATAACCTGCCTTGTGAACTTCCAAAAGATGCCAGCGAAGGCTTTGGTGATATGTTCTTCGAGCATGTGATTCCAGCCTTCTTTAATGATGATGCTAAAGGTATTTTACATCGTGCGCAAATCACAACTGCTGATGGTAAACTCACTGAGCGCTTTGGCTATCTTCAGGATTATGTGGATGGTCTCGATTAACGTTGCGTTCCGATAGGTTTAGATATTTCAGCAGTTTATAACTTACAGCTAAGAAGGTTCCAAAAGTGAACGTAAATAACCATGCTTGCACATCAGGTCGAATTATGATGTCTAGTATGTCTGTGAATAATTGCTGAGGTGCACTTACGATCTCCCAGGAATTGAATCGTAAAAATCGTCCCAAATACACACCAAAAGCAGTAAGCCCAATGATCATGGTAATTACAGGTTTGACAATTGACGGCTTTAAATACCGATTCAAAAGGTTTTCCATATCAAATAAGGACAGATAGTATAGGATTAAGCCGTTAAAGGCAAACGACAGAATCACTAAGATATCCAACCACATCATATACCAATCTGATTTTATAAGATGTAAGAGATCGGTGATCATATAAGGTGCATTCGGTAAGAAAAGCAGCCAAGCCGAAAATTGAATGAGAAACAAGAACCAATGCTGTCGCTTATGTCGTGTCATACGCAAGGAAATAGCAAATGGCACAATGGCCAAAAACAGATTCCAAACCATGAATAACAGATAAAAGGATGCATTGATTTTGATGCGAATCATTAATAAAAACAGGCTGAACGCCATTGATAAGGTCAAAAGCGAAAAGAGCTTATAACGATCAAATAATATAGATTTTAAAGTGGTCATGAGGATGCAGTTTTGAGGTCAATACTAAAGGCAATAAGTACGCCAAAACAATAGGCGAAAAGGTCTGTAATTTCAAAGGTGCTTCCCAATATCACAACGGCTAGCGTGTTATCGCGTAAGTCGAAATAGTCCAGAAGATTCCAAAGCTGTAAAAACTCAATACAGAATGCAATTGCGAGTACAATGAGCGCTGTGTGAAATGCTTTGAGCTTAAAAAAGCTTCGCATAAAGCAATAGAGCATAATTACCACAAGAACGTCACCAACCGTATGTCTAATAAATCCAGTCTTCAGAAATACTGCAATCATAATTTCTATGACCAGAAGTATAAGCCCAATAATGAAATATGGTTTTTGGAATCTCATAATAACCATGGTTCACGCATAAAGCTAAGAATTACATACACATAAAAGAAGGCGATAGGAATGTTCAAAAGCATCAAGGCGCCTGTTTTAGCCAACGCTAATCTGTTCTCTCGTTTAGTAGCAATGCTGATTAAAATGGCTAAAAAGATGATGATATTTATTGGGATGATAATCGCTATAAATCCCATAGCATACATTACGATCTCACTAACACCAGGAAAGTAAAGATGTAATGCTAAAAAGGTCGTTCCGATGACAAAACTGAGTACTGCCAAAGCTTGTCCGATATTTTGTAAGGTTTCAGTCATAATATGAAAATTTAAGAGGAAGAAACCTCACTCATTTCCTGTGGGAAAGCGGAGTGAGGTCACACCACTAACTAATTAGCCATTCGACCAATCAATTCTTCTGGAAACAAACATCACACTCGCGAGTATGAGGAAGAGACCAATACTTCCTACGAGAAGTGCGTAGTTTTCCAGCTGTATGATCACATAGATGAACGCATACAGTGCTGTAAGTGAAATACAAATGAGCATCGGAAATTTTACATTCCGTAATATGGACTTGGAATAGATCGTAATCAATAAGACGACCGAAGTTCCAGCAATTAAATACGCTTTTAAGAAGTTACTGTGCTCCGAAATCGACACCAACAAAGTATAGAACATCGTCAAGGCCAAACCAATCATCAAATACTGAAACGGATGAATATCGATCTTAGAAATCGTCTGAATCAAAAAGAAGATCAAAAAGGTTAAACCAATGACTAAAAAGCCATACTTAGCTGAACGTTCACTTTGCTGATACTCATCAACCATCACCACGAACTTGGTGCCAAACGCAAAGTTTCTCAGGTTAGGGATCTGGTTGAGGTGTTGCTGTGAAAAGGCACGATTGATATGTAACACTTTCCAGTTCGCTTTGAATCCAGATTCAGTTATTTCTTTGGTTTCATCATCTGGTAAATAGTTACCATCAAAACTTGGGTCTGGCCAGTTAGCCGTCATCGCCATAGTGGTGGTCTTTCCAATTGGAATGATCTTAATTTGTTGACTTCCATTAAAAGTAATCTGCATATTGAATGGCGTTTCTGCATCGCCATCAATATTTTCGGCTTTTATGAACTCAGATTCTAGAATATCCAGGTAGTCATCATTAGCGTCGCGCGTTGCAGTATAGTTCGTCTGGAAACTGTAGCTGTCATCGGCAAGATGTAACAGCATTTCACTCTTGATGCCTTTAAGGTTTGAGGTCTTAACAATCACCGTGGCTTTGTCCCAAATGATATCTTCAGTTTTAATGTCTTTTGCCGAAAGATCCGTAGGAATAAAATGCCCTGAGAAGTCCATGGTCGTCGTATATACGGCAGATTCAAAATTGCCGCGCTTCAATGTTTTAGAATCCACACTAACATCAGTGTTTAAAGATTCTGGGAAGATGTACGCATGATTGATGTGCGTTTTTATTTCCTTGAGATAGGTCTCCGTTTTTTCATCGTAGGTCTTGATTTCGGTGTACGATTTGTAAGGCAATTTGATCATGGGTCCGTAGACGAGGACCTCATTTCCCCATTTCTCATTGATCTCGTTTACGACATCTTGCTGTCTATAGGCACGTTCATTAATCAAGACATTGATGTAAGACAAGGGGATGAGTAGGATAATAACTAGAAATCCAACCATCAGCATACGAGCTGTGATGGAGGTTTTTAACCAGTGCGCAAATTTGTTTACCTGTGGCTTTTGTGGCTGTGGTGTGTTTGACTGTTCCATTTTTTGATAAATTTAAAGTACTTTGAAATACAAAGTAAAAGATTAAAAAAATATATTAATTGTCCATAAGACTATGGTTTCTTAATGAGTTTTTCCAGAGCATCGATGTGCTTTTTAAAGGCCTCTTTACCGAGTTTGGTTACCGAATATCTGGTGTTCGGTTTGCGACCAATAAACTGCTTTTCAACGCTAATGTATTCGGCTTTTTCCAAAGCCTTCACATGACTGGCTAAATTCCCATCTGTGGCACCCAGCTGTTCTTTCAGCATATTGAATTCGGCATATTCATTTACCATCAAGATCGACATGATACCCAATCGTATACGATGATCGAACGCTTTATTTAAATTCGTTATTAGTGTCATTGTGTTTAACTACCTGCAATAGGCGACCCGAAAATTCCGACTGCCAATTCTGCCCATAGAAGTAAGGTTATTACTAGTATGGCGGCAACAATGAGTTTTCGGTGATGTTGTTTTTTAAAGATCCTTAAAAAGACCTCCGTTACGATTACTGCTCCAAATAAAATGATGCCAGCTGCTATAAAATCGGTAAGATCCCATTTGACTTCCGAAGTAAATTGCATAGCGATCAAAGGAATGGCTAAAATTACGATTACCAGTCCAAACAGGAAAACGAGACGTTTATTAATTGCTAACATTCTGCTTCTGTTTTATTTATTTCTTATCATATTTAAAATGCATCCATGTTCCATAAACAATGTGCATGATTCCGAATCCTACTACCCAAAACCAAAAGCCAAAACTCGGTACAAAGGCGCATAATAAGCCTAATCCAATTTCTATAAGTCCGAGATAACGAATATCACCCAAACTGTACTTAGAGGCATTTATTAAGGCCAATCCGTAAAAAATAAGCATGAGTGCAGCGGTTTGTCCGTAGCGCTCCTGATTCAAAATGATCAGAATATAAATTCCTCCTGTAACTAATGGAATCAAGAAGTTGAAGAGCAAACGCTTCGATGAATTATCCCAGATCTTTTCGTTATTCTTCTTAGCTTTCTTAGTGGTCAAGTAAATCCCAGTGAGGATACTTAAGGCCGCAACTGCTATAAGGATAGCGAAACATGCTCTAAATACAGCACCATCTAAAATGAGATAACCTCGTGTTGATGTATCCACAATGTAGTAGGCTGCAGCAGCACCAATCAATGCATAGATACCTGCTAGGATACCTGAGAGACCACTCAATGACATAAATCGTGATGATTTATTCATGATGGATTTGATCTCACTGATATCGTCTAGATAATTTTTTGATTCCATATAAAAGTACTTTGAATTACAAAGTAAAATAATTTTGTGGACTTCTACAAATATTTTTTTGTCCAATTTTTAATAGGAGAGAAGTCAAAGAAAAAGACCTTACAAGTCTAACATGTAAGGTCTTCTAGAATAGATTGAATTAAGCTCTAAAACTATTTCATTGTATTAATAAGTTCGATCATCGCATCAATTTCATTGACGGTCTTTTCTGGAGAACCATTATAACCAACGGATTTAAATTTAATATTTCCGTTAGGTCCAATAATGAACTTAGTTGGAATACCACTTACTTTATAATCCTGCGCAACGATGTGCTGTGTGCCACCTTCTTTAACAGGATCGATCAAGACGTTAAAATCGTATTCATTTTTAGTGATGAACGACTGCACTTCGTCAAGTCGCTTATCGCCACTTTCAAAAGTGTCTACGAAAAAGAATTCTACAGTGTCGTCATCCTTATACTTGGTCACAACATCTTGCATGGCTGGGAAAGACGCAATACATGGTCCGCACCACGTTGCCCAGAAATCTAAGATAACTGTTTTACCTTCCATATCAGATAAGGTCACCTGCTCGCCATCTAAATTGGTCATGGTAAAGTTTGGTGCTTCTTCATCCAAAAGTGTTTTTTTGAGTTCTTCTAAACCTTTCTGCTTGGCTTTTTCTTCAAGCTCTGCTATCATAGTCTCAGCATCACCTTCAGGGTTGGTCTTTTGGTAGGCTTCTTTGAGAAACGCTTTCATTTGAGAAGTGCTATTCCCATCTACAATCATTTCAGGAGCTTTCGCTACAATAGTTTCATATTGTTCGTCACTCATAAGAAATTCAACATAGCGTCCGTACATTTCCGCATTAGCACCTTTTTCTAAAGCCTGTTCTTGATAAGTAATGGCTTCTTTGACATCGCCATTCTTGAAGGCCAATAAGGCATAAGTATCGGCATACATACTGTAGCCATATTCCAAACTGGTTTTGTATTGATTGGTACTGTAGTATTCTGGTTTATCAGCTAATTCTTCCTGCTCTGCTTTCATCAATTCCAAAGACTTTTTAGATAATGCCATTGCGGCTTCCACATCTTCGCCTTTTTCAGCTTTAGGCCAAGCGATAGAATTGTATAAGGCTGCGACTCTAGATTTACTTTCGATCATACTCAAATAAGAGTCGAAAGCTTCAGTATTACCTTCTCTGTGGTGATACATCGCTAGTGATTCCAAGATGAAATTGGCATTTTGAGATGCCATTAGTTTGTCTTTATTCGCTTTAAAGATCGCTTCTTTTTCTTCGAAAGTTTTGGCGTCAAAAAACGAACGCGTTACCATACGATCAGCCATTTCACTATCTGGAAATTTATCGGTAGCGATCTTCATTAAACTATCTGCTTTCGCATTTTCTCTTGTCGCATAATACACGTTGGTTAATCGGTCGTAATCGTCTTCACTTAAGTCGGTTTTCGACTCAAGATCTGCAACGTAGTGTGCCTTAACCTTATCCGTTGTTTCTTTATCGATCTGTCTTGCCATAAAGAGATGTGTTCCCATCCATTTATCTTCTAAGCTTTTATCTTGCTTTATCGCATTGTCTATCGCGGCAAAAATGGCATCATTATCACTGTCAACACCTACTTCCTCACCTGAATTGAAGGTGAATAGTTGTTTGGCTGCTTCAGCTTCAGAAGCCGAATTACCTTCCGCGTCTTTGACGTCGAACATAAAGCCTTTATGGTCATTATGCGCGTATTTTTCATTGACTTTCGGTGCAAAAACAACCGCTGAGATACTATCTGGTATTGTAACGGTGGCTGTATTTTCAGAGAATACGAGGTCTTGAGGATACTCGCGTGCATTCATTAGGTGATAAAAGAGTCCGTCACTTATGGAATCAGTTCCCTTATATGTGATCGTAAATGGTTCGCCAAGTGTAATGTATTCCGAAGAAAAACTAAAATCACCAATGGCAAATTCTGGTTGGGGTTTATCTTCTTTACAAGCTAATAAAACAGTTATTAGAACGAGAAGCATGCTAATTTTTTTCATGTCATTGAGAATAAAAATGTTACGAATTCGTAAGTTAAGAAAAATCTTACTACGTTAACGATAAGGTACTTTAAAAAATTGTTACCTTCAATTCCTGAATCATTTTTCATGAATCCAGCCGAAGTTTACATACTCAAACAACCCGAACCTTACAAGTCTATGCTTTTGCATTTGCAGATTCTCATCGAGCATGTTTTTTCTGATGCCGAAATGCAATATAAATGGAAAATCCCTGTCTATTATTCTGGGAAGCGACCTATTTGTTATCTCAATCAGAGTAAGGATTACGTAGATGTCGGCTTCTGGCATACTAAGCATTTTACCAAGTACACTGAACACATGGTGACGGAAAAACGAAAACTGGTAAAATCTATGCGCTATAAGTCGTTAGAGGCCATTGATGATGCGTTGTTCATCAATATTTTAAAAGAGGTTGCCAAATATCACACGACCTCGTTTACAAAGTAGTTTAGAGATCTTTATAAACGATATAATTCGCAAAGACCATCCCTTTCATGGATTTCTTTTGTTTCTTTTCAACCTCATAAAAGTGTGAATCGAAAAAATCTAAGGCAGTAATACTAATATCAGATTTTATTGTCTCAAAGCCATTCATACTCACACGAGATTCCATAATGCGTAATAGTTTTGACGCAATGGTTTGACGCTGAAAATCTTTGTGTACATATAGACCATCCAGATAGTATCCACTTTTTAAATAAGAGAAGCCGACAATCTGGTTGTTCAATTCGGCAACAAGAAAATAGAATTTTTTAATACGATCTAGCCATTTTTTCGAGTCTTCAGCACCAGAAGCCCAGGCATCGACTTGTCTATCAGAGTAATCTCTTGAATTCACGGTACGAATTGTATCGCGAAATAATGCTGTGATCTCAGGAAGATCATCCTGAGTAGCTTCTCTGATTTCAAGATCTTCTAACATCAATTATAAATTGTTGATGGTTGTTCTAATGGCGGTAAGATTGGTCAATAAAGACTCTAGATTGTCTAAATGCAACATATTGGCACCGTCGCTTTTTGCATTAGCAGGGTCAAAATGAGTCTCGATGAATAATCCATCTACATTGTTTACGACGCCAGCCCTAGCTATAGTTTCAATCATATCTGGTCGTCCACCAGTTACACCAATAGTTTGGTTTGGTTGCTGTAACGAATGGGTAACATCTAAAACAGTAGGTGCAATCTCGCGCATGGTTGGTATACCTCTAAAGTCGACAATCATGTCTTGGTATCCAAACATGGTTCCTCGATCTGTGATCCAAGCTTTATCACTACCAGAATCTTTTACTTTTTGAACGGCGTGCTTCATGGCTTCCGGACTCATAAACTGACCTTTCTTCAAGTTGACCACTTTGCCAGTTTTTGCTGCAGCAACAACAAGATCTGTTTGACGCACTAGAAATGCTGGAATCTGAAGTACATCAACATATTCAGCAGCTTTACCGGCATCCGCAGCTTCGTGAATATCAGTCACCGTTGGAATATCAAAGGTTTGTGATACTTTCTGTAAAATCTTAAGTGCCTTCTCATCACCAATTCCGGTAAAACTGTCAATACGACTACGATTGGCTTTTTTGAAGCTTCCTTTAAACACATAAGGAATGTTTAACTTATCAGTGATCGATACGACGCTTTCCGCAATACGCAAGGCCATGTCTTCGCCTTCAATAGCACATGGGCCACAAAGAAGGAAGAAATTATTCGAATCGGTGTGTTTCAGTTTAGGAACATCTGATAGCTGCATCTGTTTAGATTTTCAAATTCAGCAGCAAAGATACGTATTAAAAGCTTCTGTTTAGACTATTTCTTATCATCCATAAGGCCATCACAAAATTGGCGATTACGAAGAGTCCTCCGAAGGCCATAAATTGCTTTACTTGGCTAGATAACGAGACCAATTCAAACAAATTACTTAAGTACGCCAAAATAAGATATGAGGATAGACACACGAATGTAATTCCTAGTGTAAAATTAAGGTGCTTGCTAGGTTTGATCAATTGCCACGCAAAAGGTATGGCGCATAATAATATTGGGTAGGCTGTTACACCTTCACTGCGGTTTACATTGGTAAACCATAATGCGATTACCGCTATAAAATAGAGGTAAGGCACAAATTTTGAGTATTTGCTTACTGTTTCCATCTGTTATAGGTTCAGATGTAAATTGCCAAATGTTTTAGGCTGGTTAGGGAGGCTATTTACTATTAATCAAATCTATAACGTAAGATACTTACGGAAATTATAAGAAACTGCTAGAATAACATATAATTAACGTAAGTTTTTCAATTTTTAACAATCACACCAAAACTTGGAAACTTAAGGTAATCAATTACTTACACTGTAATAGTGTTGATGAAAGGCAAAACAATAAATAATGAGGTCTTCTCTCGTTTTGTATTTAAATTAATGTACCTTTGCACGCTTAAAACCAGCGTCATTATGACTTCAATAAAGAACATCGCAATTATAGCACACGTTGACCACGGAAAAACAACCTTGGTAGATAAGATCATGTATCATTGTCAGCTTTTCAGAGAAAATGAAAATACAGGTGACTTGATTCTTGATAATAACGATCTAGAACGTGAACGTGGAATAACCATTACGTCAAAGAATGTATCGGTTGTTTATAAAGACACTAAGATCAACATTATTGATACACCTGGTCACGCCGATTTCGGAGGTGAAGTAGAGCGTGTATTGAATATGGCCGATGGTGTATTGTTATTAGTAGATGCTTTTGAAGGACCAATGCCACAAACACGTTTCGTATTGCAGAAGGCGATCGATCTAGGATTAAAACCTTGTGTTGTAATTAATAAAGTGGATAAAGAGAACTGTACACCTGATGAAGTTCACGAAAAAGTATTCGATTTGATGTTCGAACTTGGAGCAGAGGAGTGGCAATTAGATTTCCCTACGGTTTATGGTTCGGCGAAACAGAACTGGATGAGTGACGACTGGCAGAATCCAACTGATAATATCGAACCTCTTTTAGATATGGTGATTGAGCATATTCCATCGCCTAAGATTAAAGAAGGAACAACTCAGATGTTAATTACTTCTTTAGACTTTTCATCATTTACTGGTCGAATTGCGATAGGAAGATTAACCAGAGGTACACTTAAAGCAGGTCAGCAGATTTCTTTAGTGAAGCGTGATGGTTCTGTAGTAAAATCGAAGATCAAAGAGTTACATACATTTGAAGGCTTAGGACGTAAGAAAGTAGATGAGGTACAGGCTGGTGATATTTGTGCGATCGTAGGCTTAGAAGGTTTCGAGATCGGTGATACTGTTGCCGATTTAGAAGCTCCAGAAGGCTTAAAAACTATCGCTATCGATGAGCCAACAATGAGTATGTTGTTTACCATAAACGATTCACCATTCTTTGGGAAAGACGGAAAGTATGTTACCTCGAGACATATCAAAGAGCGTTTGACAAAAGAGCTTGAGAAAAACTTGGCGCTTCGTGTAGAAGATACGGATAGTGCCGATAAATTTATGGTATTTGGCCGTGGCGTCCTTCACTTATCTGTACTTATCGAGACCATGCGTCGCGAAGGTTATGAATTACAGATCGGACAGCCACAAGTGATCATCAAAGAAATTGATGGTGTGAAATGTGAACCAGTGGAGGAGATGACGATAGATCTTCCTGAAGATGTTTCGGGTAAGGCCATCGAAATGGTGACTATGCGTAAAGGTGAGATGTTGAGTATGGAAGCAAAAGGTGATCGAATGGTATGTGAGTTTATCGTACCATCACGTGGTATCATCGGATTGAGAAATCAATTGTTAACTGCGACTGCAGGTGAAGCTATCATGGCACACCGTTTTAAAGAATACCAGCCGATCAAAGGTGGAATTCCAGAGCGTCAGAATGGTAGTTTAGTCTCTATGGAAAACGGTCAAGCGATTCCTTATTCAATTGATAAACTACAAGAACGCGGTAAGTTCTTTATCGATCCAGGAGAGGATATTTACGAAGGTCAAGTAATTGGTGAAAATTCTCGTGGAGATGATATGACCGTTAACGTAACCAAAACAAAGAAACTAAGTAACGTTCGTAGTGCTGGAGCAGATGATAAAGCTAAGATCGTACCTGCAATTAAGTTTTCATTAGAGGAAGCGCTAGAGTACATCCAAAAGGACGAGTACGTTGAGGTTACTCCGAATCATTTACGATTACGAAAGATACTTTTAAAAGAGGTAGAGCGTAAGCGAAATAAGGCGCTCTAAGGTATTAAACGATAAGCCTTGAAAGGAATCTTAATACGGATTCCGATTTTAGGTATAGTTTTCTATATTTACAAAAATTAAAAAATGATACACTTCTTATACTTTGACCCAGGATTGGGTGCACTGATTTTACAAGCCATAGCGGCAGCTATTGCAGGAGTGGTATTATTTTCAAAGAATCTGATGTTTAAAATCAAATCTTTTTTAGGATTGGTGAAACAAGACGATGATGTTTTTGATGATATCAATGTCAAGGATTCTGATATAGAAAGCAACGCATCTAGTGACGACAAACAATAGACATTCTTCTTCGTTTAGAGATCCATCAGGTTATATTTTTCAAGACCAAGGCGTTATTAAACGCGCAATTTTACCGCTCTATTTTAAGCAATATGAAGCTTTAAATGCATCTGGATTGTTTCAAAAATTGCAATCTGCCGGTTTGTTGATTCCTCACGAAGAGGTAGCCAACTCCAATTCGGAAATCATCATTCAGCCGGAACAGTTGTCATTT
The DNA here is from genome assembly GCA_017643165.1 of Psychroserpens sp. Taxonomy (GTDB): domain Bacteria; phylum Bacteroidota; class Bacteroidia; order Flavobacteriales; family Flavobacteriaceae; genus Psychroserpens. The sequence continues at coordinate 991,479 of JAEPNY010000001.1, forward strand.
ATGACTTATCCGTATGAATGGAGTTTTATGCAGTATAAGGAAGCTGCATTACTCACGTTGAAAATTCAAAAATTTGCTGTTGAACACGGGTTTTCTCTAAAGGATGCATCAGCGTTTAATGTGACCTTTCACAAAGGTCGCATGCTATTCATTGATACCTTATCATTTGATTTTTACGAGGAAGGTCAACCTTGGCGTGCGTATAAGCAATTCATCATGCATTTCTTCGGACCATTGCTATTAGCGAAATATACAGGTGCCGACGCGTTGAAATTGATGTCAACCTATCTCGACGGAATTCCAGTTGACATGCTTGCTGCCATGTTGCCATTTAAGACAAAACTGAATCCATTCCTATATACGAATATTCATTTATTAGCGAAGTTCGAAAATAAGTATAGTGAGGACTACGATAATACATCCAAAGTTAGAAAGTTGTCGAAACGCGCTATGCTAAATATGATCGAAGGTCTTTATGATTATATCAAAAAGATGAAACTTGAGAATGCTAGTGAATGGGGTAATTATTATGATAAAACCAACTATGAAGATGCGGCATTTAAGAAGAAGTCAGACATCATAAATACTTGGATAAAAAACTTAAATGTAAAAACCCTTATTGATGTTGGTGGTAATGATGGGACGTTCGTACGAAAGATCGATACCACGCTAGAAGAGGCTTTAGTTTGCGACATAGATAATAATGCCGTAGATGCGAATTATGTCCAGTTGCGACGTTCGAAAGAAACCAATATGTTGCCATTTATGTTGGATGTTCTCAATCCTTCAGCAGCAATCGGATTTAATAACAAAGAACGCGATGCATTCCTGACACGTATCAGTTCGTATGCACCTGATATGACCATGGCCTTAGCCGTGATCCATCATATGTCATTGAGCGGAAATATTCCCTTTGAGATGTCTGCAGAATTTTTTGCCAGCTTTTCGAAACACCTGATCATTGAGTTTCCAAAACGAAATGATTCTTGGGTACAACGCTTATTGAACACCAAAGGTGAATTCAAGGCGCATTTCGATTTTTATTCGATTTCAAATTTCGAAACAGCATACGCGCAATATTTTGATACAATCGAAATCTTAGAAATTGAAGGGAGCGAACGTGTCATGTATTTATTAAAAACAAAAGATGATTAATAAGTTCAGACGATATGTCATCGCATTTTTTGAAAGCAATAAAGATGCGGTGGTTATTTCAGCAATAGCTGCTGGACTTCATCCCTTACTCCATTATTACAACACCAATTTCGGTCAGGTAAACTCATTAGAACAGCTCATGTTTTTTATCGGGTTATATTTGGTTTTTCCCCTTGTCCTGTTCGTGCTTACTAAGTTGGTGTTTACCTATGTGGTTAAATCTGCAACGTTAGGTTCTAAAGTACTTGCTGTTTTAAATACTACGGCATTTATCTTATTACTACTGCTCAGTACATTTGGGCTAGATACGTTTCATACGCTTATTGGAATTGGAGTAGGTGTTCTTTTAGGATTACTTCTTCATAAGCATATTAAGAAAGTAATCATCCTTCAATTATTACTAGCTGGTTTTGTGTTTTTACAATTGGCGCCAGATATTAAAAAACATTTTACCTATTCCAATGATTGGATGGTACAATCTGATGCAATTGAATCTGTAAAATTTAAATCGAAGCCTAATATTTATCTGATTCAACCTGACGGCTACGCAAACTTTTCTGAATTAAATAATGAAGTCTATAACTTTGATAATTCAGAATTTGAAAGTTTTCTAAAAGCGAAGGCGTTTAAGTTGTATTCGGGTTTCCGAAGTAATTATAATACTACCTTGAGTTCGAATACCTCGCTCTTTGCAATGAAGCATCATTATTATAATTCACCGAAACCAAAATCCAATGAATTGTATAATGCGCGTAATATTATATTAGGAGAAACACCAGCGATAACCACGTTGAAATCCAACGACTACAAAACCTTTCTCATATTAGAATCCCCATATCTATTGGTTAATCGACCAAAATTGGCATTTGATGAATCTAATATTCAATATGGAGATATCCCATTTTTATCACGTGGATTTGAGCTGAAGCGTGACGTAAATAGAGATCTGGAAGCTGCAATAATGGCCAATACTTCAACGCAAAATTTCTTTTTTATCGAAAAGATTGCACCTGGTCATATCGCAAATTCAAAAGCCTCAAGCACTGGAAAGGATAATGAGCGTAAAGATTATTTGAATAGTTTAGAGTTAGCCAATCAGTGGTTAATGGAACTCATTGAACTAATTGAAACTAAAGATCCAAATGCTTTGGTTATTATTATGGCAGATCATGGTGGTTATGTTGGTCTTGAGCATTCATTGCAGGCCAGACAAAAACAAGATAGTAGAGATTTGGTGTATTCAATATTTACATCAGCGCTAGCAATAAAGTGGCCCGAAAATATGTCGCCATATGACGAACATCTCAAAACGAACGTAAATTTATTTCGTGTATTGTTCTCATCATTAAGCGAAAATCCGTCGTATTTAGAGCATTTAGAGTCTGATGATAGCTATGCAATTATCGCTCAAGGTGCACCTTTTGGCGTTTATAAGGTTATTAATGCTCAAGGTGAAGTCTGCTTTGAGTCCTACCAAAATTAGAGATTAAAAGAATCAAAATTTGAAGAAAGCATTACATACATTTTTAGAATCCAACAAAGAATATCCGATATTCTCAGGTTTCATATGTGGCCTGTATGCTTTTCTATTTTACTACTCCAACAACTTTGCTGCGATCTTTTCGTGGGCACATTTCTTTTATTTTTTCCTCGTATTCGTTGGGGTGTCCGTTACGGTATTTGGATTGATTTATTATGCCTTAGGTAAGTTTGAACATTTGAAGGCCTATAGACAACAAGCACTTTTCGTATTGATTATTACAGTGACCATTACACTGCTCTCACAAGCTGTGTTTTTGACACTGAAAAAGAAATTGATTGTACTAGCATTTGTCGTTTCTATCGCTCTGGCTTGGAAGCTATTTAGTCATTATAAGAAACTTGTAGTGCTTATCATGGTAATGTCTATAATCCCTATTGCCAAGTGCCTGATTCACGTTTATGAACATGTCAATGCCACCACTTGGATAGCCTCTTCTGAATCGCTTTCTAATTTGGTGTTTAAGCATTCACCGAATATTTATGTCATCCAACCTGATGGTTATGTCGCTCATAAAACTTTGGAACGTGCGCCATATAATCACAAAAGTGATCTTTATAATTGGTTGGCAGATAATGATTTTAAACTTTATGAGAACGTGAGAAGTAATTATGCGGCAAGTTTAGCTTCAAATGCTTCCATGTTCGCAATGAAACAGCATCGTTACGCCAATATGATTAGACCAACTTTTGAGTTGCCAGAAGCACGCAGGATCATTAGTGGTTCAAATCCAGTTATTGATGTTTTGAAGCAAAATAATTATCACACTTCATTTATTGTTCAGGATGAGTATTTTCAGCAAAATCGCGATCCCTTAGTATATGACTACTACAATATTAAACATGAGGAGATTCCGTTTTTTAGCAATGACAACAATATTAAAAAAGTCGTATTTGAGGATTTAAAATATGCGATGACATTGCCAACCGATCAGCCGAGATTTTATTTTGTTGAAAAGCTGCTGCCGCATCACATACACTTTGAACCTACTGTTGAAGAGGATAGAGCGTCTTATGTCAAATTAATTGACAGTGTAAATGTATGGTTGCGAAAGACGATAACTCATATTGAGAAGAACGACGACAATGCTTTAATTGTCGTCTTAGCAGATCATGGTGGTTGGTTAGGCGTGAGTAACTATGATCAGATGTTTACTACACGAGATGAAACGGAGTTGAATTCGATATATTCTGTTTTAGCTGCGATTAAATGGAATGGTTATGACCATGAAGATGTAGACCTATCTTTTAGATCGAATGTAAATTTGTTTCGTATTCTGTTCGCAGCACTTTCAGAAGACAAAACATACCTAGAAGATCTCGAAGACGATTCGAGTTATAACCTATTAAAAGACAGCATGTATTTTAATGCTGTAAATCAGGTTATTGATTCGGACGGAAATTTCGTGTTTAATAAGCTTGATTAATTTTAAAGCTTCCATAATTTATAGTTAAATTGGGACGTTATTAATTTGAAATAAACCAACACTATTCTTTCAGTAAGAACATATACACCAGCCGACAAGTCCTTATGGGATGACTTTATTCGCCAATCTAAGAATGCGACATTTCTATTCTATAGAGATTTCATGGAATACCATGAGGATCGATTTGAAGACTATTCCTTAATGGTTTATCGTTCTGAAGAATTAGTAGCTGTATTGCCTGCAAATATCAAGCATGGTATTGTATATTCTCACCAAGGTTTGACCTATGGCGGACTCATTTTATCCCAAAAAGTGAAATTCAATGACGTTCTGGAGAGTTTTCAAGCGATGTTGCAGTTTCTTAATGCGAATAGGATTCAGTTTTTAAAGATTAAACGCGTTCCAAGGATTTATGAGATCTTGCCTAGCGACGAGATTGATTATTTACTATTCAAAGTAAATGCAGAACGCGATCGTTGTGATCTATCAATGGTTGTTGATCTTCGTTCAGATCTAACAAAAATGTCAACCAATCGAAAACGCAGTCTTAAGAAAGCGCGCGAACAACAGATTGAAGTTAAAGAGACCACGGAATTTGAATCTTATTTTAATTCGATACTCATTCCGAATCTAGAGGAAAGGCATCAGACTTCACCAACACATTCAGTTGCTGAAATAGATATACTCAAGTCGCGTTTCCCGAATAATATCAGACAATTTAATGCTTATCATAATGATGATATAATAGCAGGAGTAACTGTTTTTGAGACTGAAAACGTAGCGCATGCACAATATATTTCAACATTAGACTCAATGCGACAATTGGGTGGTTTAGACATTATTTTTGATCATCTAATTTCGACAGTCTTTAAGCATAAGAACTATTTCAGTTTTGGGATTTCAAATGAAAATCAGGGACAACAGATTAATGAAGGTTTACTGCATTGGAAAGCGAGTTTTGGAGCGCAACCAATAGTCCATGAATTCTATACTATAGAAACTAAAAAGTATGAACTCTTAAATGATGTTAGGCTATGATAAAGTTTTTAGATCTTAATAAAATCAATAGCCGCTTTGAAGCAGAATACGTCTCGAAGTTTAAATCATTTTTAGATTCTGGTCGCTATATCAAGGGTTCTGAAGTTCACACATTTGAAGATGCCTTTGCTAGCTATTGTGGTACCAAATATTGTATTGGTGTAGCTAATGGGTTAGATGCACTTACATTAATTTTCAAGGCCTACATTGAATTAGGTAAATTAAAACCAGGAGATCAGGTCATAGTGCCTGCTAATACTTATATTGCTAGTATTCTATCCGTATTAAATTCTAATTTACAACCCGTTTTGGTTGAGCCAGATACGCATACCTATAACCTTTCGGCAGAAGAATTAGAGAAGGCTATCACACCAAAGACCAAAGCGATTTTAGTAGTGCATTTATACGGTCAATTGGCACATATGACTAAAATCAATGCCATAGCAAAAGATTATAATCTCTTGGTCATTGAAGATGCAGCACAAGCGCATGGCGCTATTCATACTGCTGATAATAAAAAGGCAGGAAATCTATCAAATGCCGCTGCTTTTAGTTTTTATCCTGCTAAGAATCTTGGCGCACTTGGCGATGCTGGTGCGATAACAACAAACGATGATGATTTGGCAGAATGCATTCAGTTGCTACATAATTATGGGAGTTCGAAAAAGTATATCAACGAATTAGTTGGTGTAAATAGTAGATTAGATGAGCTTCAGGCGATGTTTCTAAATATTAAATTGGGAGTTCTTGATTCTGATAATAAGCATCGAAGATATGTGGCGAACCGTTATCTCAAAGAGATTACCAACGCTAAAATTACCTTGCCATATTATGATGGATCTGAGAATCATGTTTTTCATCTATTTGTAGTAAGTGTAGAGGATCGCACAAAATTCACTAAGCATTTAGAAACACATCAGATAGGGTATCTTATTCACTATCCTGTTGCTCCACACAAACAAGAAGCCCTATTGCCATTTAAATCTTTATCTTTACCGCTTACAGAAACGATTCATGAGTCGGTGGTGAGCCTTCCTATGAGTCCTGTAATGACCAATGACGAAATCAACGAAATTATTAATGCCCTAAACCTATATTAGTGAAAAACTTTATAAAGTACATTAATGCTAATGTATTATTTAAAGTTGCACATTTAAACTCTGCAACGATAGTCACAAAAATCATAGCAGGTATTCTTACCTCTAAGGCTATTGCGGTCTTTATTGGAGTTGAAGGAATGGCGCTTATTGGTAATCTACGTAATTTCTTAAGTGCGATTCAATCTGTTTCCATTCTCGGATTTTACAACGGATTGGTGAAAACCATAGCTAAGTATAAAGATGATGCGGTAAGCTTAAGTAAAACCATATCTACCGCATATTATCTTGGATTTTTCGCCACAATTCTAGTATCGTTTTTATGCTATTATAATGCACAATTTGTAAATGACCTTCTGTTTCCCACATATAATTTTGCGTATGTTATAGAAATTCTAGCACTGGCGCTACCGTTCTACGCGTTGAATATGTTCAGTTTTGCAATAATGAATGGTTTCTCCAATTTTAAGATGCTGTTGATTATAAATATAATTGGGCAGATTTTAGGGTTATTGGTGACCTTATTATTGATCTATGAGAACCATATAGATGGTGCCTTGGTTGCTGCTGTTATAGCACCTTCGTTGATCTTTTTGATCACTTTGGTAGGCATCATTAATAGAAGAAATCTTGTGGGCTATGTAAAAGTTGATGCAATCAGTTTTGATGTGCTGAAGTCTTTTGGTCCACATGCTGCTATGGCCGTAGTAACGGCAATAGCCTTACCAGTGATATCAATTTGTATACGTAATTATATTATTTCTGAAATTGGAATTACGCAAGCTGGTTATTGGGAAGCAATGAATAGAATTTCAGATTACTACCTTATGTTTATAACATCAATCATAACGCTTTATATCGTTCCAAGATTTAGTGAGATTGAGAGTAAACGCGAATTTCGAAAAGAGGTCTTCGGATTTTATAAATCTGTGATGCCTATATTCGGTTTAGGTTTAGTATTAATTTATTTTTTAAGGTCTGTTTTAGTGCCGCTTATCTTTACGCATGAGTTTCAACCTGTTGAAGATTTATTCTTTTGGCAACTGTTAGGGGATTTTATTAAAGTATTATCAATAGTAATCGCTTATCAATTCTTAGCAAAAAAGATGTTTACCCATTTCATAATTATAGAGATTTTTCTTGTTGTCATGCTCTATTTTGCAAGTATCTATTTAATAGATATCTACGGAGTTAAAGGAGCTGTGATCGGACACTTTATAAGTTACCTTATGCATTTTGGAATCGTCTTATTGATTTTTGGTTCGTCTTTATTCGGAATCATTCCAGAAGAGAATACAGAAAGTGATTCTTAAAGGATTACTTATATTTAACAACATAACCACAAAAATTTAGTCTGATTAATGTTAGATATCAAAGGCATTATTAAAAGAAACCTTCTGTTGAAGATGACGTCTCTTAATGCTGTTGTTATATTGATCAGACTCGTTGTTTCTTTATTCATACAACGACTTTTAGCGGTTACGCTTGGAGAGGCTGGAATAGCCAAAATCGGACAACTGCGAAATTTGATGCAGATTCTTACGAGTACGTCTTCATTAGGAACATTTAATGGCGTTGTAAAGTATGTGTCGCAGCATGAAACCGAAGGAAATCGCTTAGGACGTTTATTTTCATCAGCATTTATTCTAGGTGCGATTGGTGCTATAGCGTCGGCTTTGATTTTATTCTTTTCTGCAGGTTATATTTCTGAAGAATTATTTGGAAGCGATGAATTCGTCGATATCATCAAATGCTTGGCCTTGATTCCACCAATTATCGGGCTTAACCGAATTTTCTACGGACTTATCAATGGGCTTTCCGATTATAAAAAGTTTGCAAAGATAGAATTGGGAACCTATCTCATTTCTGCGGCATTACTCTTAGTATTTCTGCATTTCTTTAGTTTAAAAGGTGTGCTGTTTTCAATCATTTTGACGCCATTGATTAGCTTTTTTGTTATCATTATTTTTTTTACAAAAAAGATCAAGACCTATATAAAGCGCAGTGCCTTGTCAATGGATTTGAGTTACGTAAGACCGTTGTTGGCCTTTACGCTGATGTCATTCATATCTACCGTGTTGCTTAATTATATTGAATTAGACATTAGAACTACAATCACCAACAGAATCAATATTGATGAAGCGGGTTATTGGACAGCAATGAACTTTATCTCAAAGAATTATATGGTGTTCTCATCAAGTCTATTCACGCTATATGTCATTCCAAAATTTGCTAAAATACATACGGGTTCAGACTTTATGACTGAAGTGCTTCATATCTATAAAACCTTACTGCCACTATTTGGAATAGGAATGTTACTGGTCTTTTTGTTTAGGAATGTTATAGTGAATATTATTTACCCTGATTTTGAAGGCTTAAAAGAACTGTTTAAATGGCAATTATTAGGAGATTTTATTCGATTGGCGACATTAGTAATATCCCATCAATTCTTGGCAAAACGTATGGTTGTGACGTTTGTCGTAACAGAGCTAATCTCACTGGGCTTATTCTATGTGTTTGCAAAATATTATGTTGATATCCACGGAGCCGAAGGTGTCGTTATGGCTCATTTTTATCGTTATATTATTTATTTCTTCGTGGTGATCTTTGCAACGTGGTTATTTTTTAATAATCAGAAAAAAAAGCCTGATCTTCAATCTAATTAGCATTCCAAAATTCTAGGTAGCGCTCTGCACATTTGATATAATGATGCTGTGCTTCTACAAAAGATCGAGCTCGTTTAGAGATGTCCTCAAGTTTTTCTGGATGTTCAATTAGATAAGTTAACTTTTCAACTATTGCATCAACATCTGGAAGTGCATTAATAGCAACAGCATCTTCCTCGAGACCATAGTGTTCAAGCCATTCCCGCTCCGCACCAGTAAAGACTACTTTTCCTTTGGCCATTGCTTCAAGTGCATTGTAGCCTTGGTCATAAGCAAATATTTGATCCAGAAGAATATGTGCCGAATCAAAAGCATGAATGTATTCAGAATAGGGGAGATTTTCTGCAGTAATGATTTCAATCTTATCTCCAAAAATCAACCGTATCTGATCTAGTGCTGCCTCAAATATGTCATTACCTTTCTTACAGTAATTATTCCTATTAATGCCGTGAAAAATGACAATCTTATCTGAAATTTTTAATGGATTAAACTGAATTTGATCTACGTCTATAGGATGCGGTATGAGACCAAGATGCTTTGGATGACCTTTTAGCGGTAGATAGTAATCAAAATCTGAAGAAATTACGCCATTTACGTGCTGATATATATGCTCATGCAGTGCTTGAAATTTTGGCTCTAAATATTTTAAACCTAAGGAATAATCCTGCTTTGGGACGCGTCCTTCAAAATATGGTGTAAGAATAGAATAACGAAACTTTTTATCGTAAGCATATTTTACGCTGATGTGATCTGTACCACATGATAATAGAAATACTTTGTCATTCCACAACCTCAACATATCGAAAATTTCTTGTTCGATGTGCGGTCGACATATAAAAGGAGACTCATTGATGAATTGCACCACATCATAACCTGAAAGCGAAGATTTGAGCTCTTGAATTTGACGTCGTACATCTAATGAGTTAAGATCATAATCAAATAGTTTGCGCAGTAACCAGCGCCATTTTTTTCGAAAGCCTTTATCGTAGTTATTCACAATCTCAATATCGACTTCAGCCTTCTTGAAACCATCGGTTAGACCTACAACCAAAGCCTCATGACCTAGCTTTATTAAAGCATCTTTCAGAAATTTATGAGCTCGGTTATATTCACCAACCAATAATACTTTCATTTAAACTATATTTGGCATAAAGATAAGTAATTGTTGGAGCCCAAAGGAAAAAAGATCTGTGTCATTGTAACTTCACTTGGAAGAGGAGGAGCTGAGCGCTCTTCATCAATGCTCACGCGAATGTTGGGATCTGCTGGACATGAAGTTCATCTGGTTTCAGTAATGGATATCATCGATTACGCTTACGACGGAAACCTTTTAAATCTTGGTGCGATGCATCAAAGTGGTTCTAAGCTTATTAATAAGTTTAAAAAGTATCGAACGTTAAAACGTTTTCTCAGAACCCAAAACTTTGATCTGGTCGTTGATAATAGATCGAGACCCGCGTTTCTTAGAGAGTTGATTATGGCACGATGGGTACATGATCCAAGTAAGACCATTTATGCCGTTCGCAGTTTTAATCTTAGCTTATATTTTATTAAACCAAACTGGTTGGCGAAATATATCTATAAAGACGCTAAAAAAATTGTTGCGGTTTCTAAGCAGATTGCCGAACAGATTCGAACTAGTTACGGATTAGCCAATGTGACTACAATTTATAATCCAATTGAATCTATAACAACTGAAGCTTTCGTGCATTCTAGACCATATATATTATTCTTCGGAAGAATGGAAGATGATGTAAAAAATCTCAGCTTGTTGCTTAATGCCTACGGAAATTCGGACTTGCCACAAAAACAAATAGACCTTCTTTTGTTAGGTGATGGAAAAGATGTTCAAAAATTTAAGGAAAAAGTGGCAATGTTAAATTTAAATGATAACGTTAAATTTTTACCATATCAATCACATCCATTTAGCTATGTCAAAGGTGCGTTATTTACGTTGCTTACCAGTCATTATGAAGGTTTTCCTAGATCTGTTATCGAGTCACTTTCTGTTGAAACGCCTGTAATTTCTGTTGATTGTGATTCGGGTCCTAGAGAAATCATTACAAATGAAGTGAATGGGTTATTGGTCGAAAATTATAATATACAAGCACTTGCAGACGCTATGAATCGAATGATCGATGATAGTAACTTATACGCGACTTGTAAATCAAATGCGCAACAAAGTGTGGATGGGTTTTCTATGAAATCTATTATGCGTGAATGGTCAGAATTGTTAAATTAGCACTATGAAGCAAACAATCGATCACGTCGTAATAAAGTCTATACCTAATGTCCATGATCTTCGTGGAAAGTTAGCAGTTGTCGAGAAAGACATTATTCCATTCGTAATGAAACGTGTCTACTATCTTTATGACGTGCCGAGTGATGCCTATCGAGGTGGACATGCACATCGCGAACAAGAATCGGTTTTGATTGCCTTGAGTGGTAGTTTTGAAGTTTTGATCAAAGATGGTGAACGTGAAAAAAAGGTAATGCTCAATAAACCTGATAAAGGACTTTATATTCCCACAGGAATATGGCGTGAAATCGACAACTTTTCATCTGGTGCAATATGTTTAGTATTGGCGTCTACAGAATTTAAAGAAGACGATTATATTCGCGCTTTTGATGAATTCAAAAGTTATAAAGGTTTATAGTATAATTTTTTTCCACCTAATGCTTTAATTCGCAACAAGTATTTGATTAACCATCTTGGACTATCTAGAATCAATCGGCGTTTCCAGCTTAAATTTTTGGTGCTTAGCGCTTTCCTGTAATAAGTAAATCCTTCCTTATCGTTATTTAGCTTGCTCATCACAGCTAAAGAAAATCGATTACGATCAATGAATCGTTTTAGATAGATATTTTGTGATTCGGCTTCAGCATAACTATCAAATGGAGGCTTATCTTCAATATTAAAGTTGGTGTTCGATAGGCTTTTAAGATCGAAAACATAAAATACCAAGACCTCACAAATAAATACAATTGGATAATGCATACCAAAACGTATCCATAAATCAGTGTCTTCTCCTGATCGTATTTTAGGATCAAATTCTCCAGTGGTTTTAAGGATCTCTTTTTTAAAGACTACACTAGATCCTGACAACGCTGAATGCTTCTGACTCGCTTTGAAATAGTCCAAGATTAAAACATCTGAATGTGCTTCAATACTGTATGGTACTGGAACTATTGTGGTGTTGTATTTATGAGCAATAGCACAGGTAAAAACGGATTGTTCAGAATTTGCATTTATGGTATCATGCATTCTTTTTAAATACTCAGGATGCCAAATATCATCGCCATCAAGTAGAGCGATATAATCAGATTTTGCCAATGCAATTCCATTATTTCTTGCTCTGGATACACCTTGATTTGATTGATGGATTATTTGAATGCGCTCGTCAGTGAGTCCATCGAGAATGGCCTTGCTGTTATCTGTTGATCCGTCATTAATAATAATAATCTCAAAGTCGGAGAATGACTGGTCAATGACAGAGGTGATGGTCTTAGACAGATGAGACGCTTTATTGTAGACCGATATGATGACCGTAAAAAATGGATTCATGAATTAAGATCTAAATAACAAATGTAACCCAATTTATAGAACTGAAGCAAGCGTATACTTGGCTTAGCACTAAGTAGATTTCTCTTGATTTTAGTATTAAAACGATCGAATAAAAATGCGCATAGGCCATTTAATTTCATGCTTCGTATTTTGTGATACGCATTTAATAAGCTGTTTTCATTTTGAGCTATAGCACCAGACTTGTCCAAGTTCAATAAATTCTGAATGGCTTCTTCTACTTTGTTTAGATATGTTGCATTCGATTCTAATCCTAGGTGATACACTTCATTATCGATATGCATTACTTTTACTTGATGCTGCTTTAGTAAGCTTGCAAAATAATTATCATAACCATATCCTTTCTGATCAATTTGCGTATTCAACTGCTTAAAGATGTCCTTCTGAATAAGAAGGTTAGCAGATATTGTAATCTTATATGGTTTTTGATTGCGATGCTTCGCCGATACCTGTTCTTTTGAACGACCATAGTTCCATCGCAGACGCTGATCTTCTACTGGTACATCTTCATAATAGGCGAAGCCACCATAAACTGCCTGGAAATCTTGATTTAGAATCTCAAGGTATGTCCGAATAAAATGTTCTGATTTTGGCATTACATCGGCATCAAGGAATAATAGCCAATTGTATTTTGCTTTTTCGGCTAGAAACTGACGTGTAGCAACTCGTCCGTGGTTTATTTCTGAAATAGAATATGTTATACCTTCGACGTCTTCTATAGCTTTATTCATTGAAGTGAACGAACTGTCTGAAGCATCATCCAGACATATAATTTCATACGTAACTCCTGTAGTTGAAAGCTGCTCGTGCAATTTGTTCACCAACGGTCGTACATCAAAATTATAAACAGGAAGGAGTATAGATAGCATCTAAAATTCTTATAACTCAAAAATACACTTTTTATGATTGTGTGCTGCGGTTAACTTTATAGAATTACCTTTGGTATGGTAATTGTCTCTTTGGTCATATGAGATTAAGAATTATATATATCTTTTGTTTGTTTGTGTCCTTTGTAATAAATGCACAACAGGGATTCCATGTCTTTCCAAAAAACGATCCTACAAATCCTGGAACCAAAACTGGTGATGGTTCAATGACTAATCCGTGGGACCTTCAGACGGCATTTCATAATAGCGATAATAACATCAAGCCTGGTGATACCTTATGGTTACATGAAGGCGTATATCATGGTCGCTATGTTAGTAGTTTATCAGGTACTAAAAATGACTATATTACTGTTTCAGCCTATAGAAATAATAGAGTTACGCTCAATGGTAATGTAAAATCTGATCAGAATACAGTATTAGAAGTAAAGGGTGATTATGTGATTTACAAGAATTTTGAGATTACTTGGATAGGTGATTTTTCGCGTGATCAAAATGATTCGATGTTCGAGGTCTGTAGTGGAATTAGGCATTTGTCGGGAGTTAATTGTAAGTTTTACGATCTTGAAATACATGATAATCCTGGACTCGGTATTGGATCTTGGCGTCATGGTGCAGGAACTGTAATAGAAAATTGTAGAATTTATAATAATGGCTTTATTGCAAAGAATGGTAAAGGTCGAGGCGAGGGAATCTATGTTCAAAACAAAAGTGATGAGATTCGTCTACTCAAGAATAATGTGATCTTTAATAATTACTATAAAGGCATCGAGGTTTGGTCTGCAGGGAAAAGAGCCAAATCTGAATATGTAAAAAATATCAGACTAGAAGGAAATATCGTTTTTAATAGCGGTTCACCAGCGGGAAGACACTACGATAATGTGATTATCGCATCAGATGATCGCAATGGCCTCAATGTCGCCAAAGATATCACAGTCGTTAATAACATTTTTTATCATAATACACGCCAACCCAATGGGAATTTGATTGGAGATGCGCCTTCATTAACGATTGGATTCAATCGAAAAGCTCCGGTTCAAAATGTCGTTGTAAAAGACAATTTGATTACGGGCGGCTATAATGGCTTACGTCTGTTATACGCTAATTCCTTAACATTCAAAAATAATCTGGTCTATACCGGAATTGTTCAACTTAATCCTGAATTAGAGCAATCACATAAAGGATGGAACTTTGAAAACAATTCGTTTTATTCTAAGCGCACGAAATTATTTAGAGTTAGAACCATTGGTGATAAATCATTAGAAGGATGGGAAGAAGCGTATGGATTAGGTCGTGGTAGTGTGCTTCATTCACTTTCAGATTTTAAACCCGAACCTGTCATTAAAATAGTTCAGCATACACAAAATCCGCAGATCTTTACTATGGCCTTATTCGATGAAACTTCAACTGGTGTGCGTGTTGATTTTTCAGAATATGATTTAGTCTTGGGTCAAGCGTATAAAATTCTTGATGTAGAGAATCCAAATGTGATAATAAAAACAGGTCAATTGAATGCTGATATGCAGATCTTTATTCCTATGGATGGTAGTGAATTTAAGACGCCTATGCACAACACTAAAGCAAAAAAGACAATGTCTGATTTTGGTGTCTATCGTATTGAATTTGAATCACTTGAAAAAATAGAAGTCAAAGCGCAACAAGAGTCGAAAAGCTTTTTTAAAAGATTATTTGGCTGGTTAGGATTTTAAGATTTACGCTGTACCACTTCAAAGACTTTATTCTCATCGCACTTTAACGTCTTACTAGGGTATTTCAATAGTAAGGCATAGTCATGAGTTGCCATCAAAATAGTATTACCATTTTTATTAATATCTCTTAAAACCTCCATGACTTCGATACTCGTTTGAGGATCTAGATTTCCTGTAGGCTCGTCAGCAAGAATCAATTCTGGATCATTTAATAAAGCTCTAGCAATTGCAATTCGTTGCTGTTCTCCACCAGATAATTCATGAGGGAATTTAAACCCTTTAGTTTTCATTGCCACCTTATCTAATACGGCTTCAATACGTTCATTAATCTCAGATTTGACTTTCCATCCGGTCGCTCGTAAAACAAATTCTAGATTACCATTTATTGTGCGATCGGGAAGTAGTTTAAAATCTTGAAATACAATCCCTAATTTTCGTCTTAAAAATGGAATGTCTTTTTCTTTTAGGGTACGTAAGTTATAATCTACGATTTCACCTTCGCCTTCGGTAAGTTCAAGATCACCGTAAAGTGTTTTCATAAAACTACTTTTACCACTTCCAGTTTTACCAATGAGGTATACGAAATCGCCTTTATTCATCTCAAAGTTGACATCAGATAGTACCAAGTTATCACCCTGATAAATTGAAGCATTTTTGAGTTGTAGTACGATTTCAGACATAAAATAGGTGTAGAATAATTGCAGTTGTAAATGTATTATAAAAACTATGAACTACCAATAACGGAAGGCAATTTTGGATATTGTATTTTCAGTAATCTAAAAGGTAATGGAAATTATTTTGGCACAGGGATTGTTAATAGCATTTAATAAGTAGTGCATAATTATAATACATTTTATGCGTTATGGAATGGAGATAAATTATCTTTGACATCAATTAAAAAACGAATGTAATGACTTTGAGAAATTTAGTAGTACTATTAAGTTTCATCTGTTGTGCTATGCACGTTTCAGCGCAGCAATCGGCAACCTATACAAGTGACTTAGTAGATTATCAAAAAGCCCTCACACTTTATAATAATCAGCAATATCAGGCGGCTCAATCACGGTTTGAATCCATAAAACAGGATGCGCCAAACGAAACTTTGGAATCTGATTGTGCCTATTATATTGCAAATTGTGCCGTGCGTTTAAATCAACAAAATGCCGATGATCTAATTCAAGATTTTGTGGATAATTATCCGACAAGTACCAAGAGGAATACCGCTATTCTTGATGTTGGAGATTACTATTTTACTAATGCTAAATACGCTTATGCACGAAAGTGGTATGACAAAGTGGATGAAACAAGTATACCGCGCGGTGAACGTGAAAAGTTTTACTTCAATTACGGTTATAGTCTTTATGCTACTGGTAATGAAACGGGTGCGAATAAGTACTTAAATCGTGTGGTAACATCAAAGAAATATGGTTCACAAGCCAAATATTATATCGGTTATATTGCTTACGAAGGTGATGACTATGATAAAGCCAATGAATATTTTGAACAAGTAAGTGATAACGAGAAGTATCAAGAGAAGTTATCTTATTATCAAGCTGATCTTAATTTTAAGTTGGGCAACTTTGAAAAGGCTATTGAATTGGCGAAAGGGCAATTAGATAAAAGTACAGCTCAAGAACAATCGGAATTGTCAAAAATTATTGGTGAGAGTTACTTTAATTTGGAACAGTACGCAGAAGCGATTCCTTATCTAAGTGAATACAAAGGAAAACGCGGTCGATGGACGAACGTTGATTTTTATCAACTCGGTTACGCGTATTACAAACAAAACGATTTTGAAAAAGCTATTTCAGAGTTCAATAAGATTATTGGAGGTGATAATTCTGTAGCTCAAAATGCCTATTATCATTTAGGTGAAAGCTACATCAATGTTGATAAAAAACAGGAAGCGCTTAATGCATTTAGAAATGCCTCTCAAATGGATTATGATCTTAAAATTCAAGAAGATGCATGGCTTAACTATGCCAAGATCAGCTATGAAATTGGAAATCCGTATCAATCTGTACCTCAGGTGTTATCAGGTTATCTTGATAAATATCCAGATACGAGTTATAAAGAAGAAATTGAAACCTTGCTTATCGATTCCTATATAACATCTAAAAATTATAAAGAAGCGATCAAGTTATTAGAAGGGAAACGCAGTTTTGAAAACCGACTGGCATACCAAAAAGTGGCATTCTACAGAGGAATTGAACTTTATAACGAAAATAATTATCTGGAAGCTGAAGCCTTTTTTGACAAGTCAATTAGTGAAGCGAAAGACCCATTATTTACTACGAGAGCAACATTTTGGAAAGCCGAAACCGATTACCACTTAACAAATTTTAATGATGCGTTAATAGGGTTTAAACAATTTGAGCAACAAAGCGGTGCCACCAATGTCACTGAATACGAAAATATTGATTACAACATTGCTTACACCTATTTCAAATTAAAAAATTACGATCAGTCTAGTGCAAATTTTAAACGATTCATTTCTAATCATAAAGGAGATAAACTCAGGCTTAATGATGCGTACTTACGATTAGGTGATGGTTATTTTGTGTCGAGTAAGTATTCGGATGCTATTGCTGCTTATGATAAGGCAATTGCCATCAATGAAATTGAATCGGATTATGCCTCATTTCAGAAAACAATGAGCTATGGATATCTCGGTCAAGCTTCTCAAAAGATACAAGGATTACGATCCTTTATAGAAGCATTTCCAAGATCAGCACTTAGAGATGATGCTTTGTATGAGTTAGCGAATTCGTACATAAAATCTAACGACTTCGAACAGGCAATGGCCATTTATAATAAGCTTATTTCGGAGTACCGAACTAGTAAGTTTATATCGAAGGCCCTGTTGCGTCAAGGCTTAGCCTATTATAATAAAACAGATAATGAACGTGCCTTGTCTAAATTTAAGAAAGTTGCAAATGATTATCCATCAACGCCTGAGGCAAGTCAAGCAGTAGCTACTGCACGATTGATCTATATTGATTTGGGGCGCGTTGATGAATATGCGGCATGGGTGAGAACATTGGATTATGTCGATGTTACAGATGCAGAACTTGATAATACAGCATATCTGGCTGCTGAAAAACAGTACTTAGATAATAGAACTGATGCAGCCATACGACAATTCAATAAATACCTGAATGAATTTCCAAATGGCATCCATGCATTTAACGCTCATTTTTATTTGGCAGAACTGTATTCAAAAAAAGATTTACCTGAAAATGCACGTCCGCATTACGAATATGTTGTTAGTAAGCCTAAAACTGAGTTCACGGAACAGGCGATGGTAAAACTATCTCAGATTTATTTAAATACACAATCTTGGGATCAGGCCATAGATCTTTTACAGCGATTAGAACAAGAAGCCGATTATCCTCAGAATGTGACTTATGCCCAGTCTAATTTAATGAATGCTTTCTACCAACAACAACAATATACTGAAGCTGTAGATTATGCAGAGAAGGTACTTCAGCAATCAAAGATAGATAATAAGGTGAAGAGTGATGCTCAGATCATTATTGCAAGATCAGCGATTAAGACGGGTGATGAGGATAAGGCCAAAGACGCATATGCTCAAGTTGAAAAAATTGCTACAGGTGCCTTAGCTGCTGAAGCCTTGTTTTATAATGCGTTCTTCAAGAATAAAGAGGGTAACTATCAAGCTTCTAATACAACGGTACAAAAACTGGCAAGTGATTATAGTAGCTATAAATATTACTCAGCAAAAGGATTAGTACTAATGGCTAAGAATTATGATGCTCTGGGTGATGCCTTTCAAGCAACTTACATCCTCGAAAGTGTGATCACGAACTTTTCGGAATTTGACGATGTCGTTGCCGAAGCACAATCTGAACTTAGCAGGATAAAAACTGAAGAAGCAAAAACCAACGCCTCTGTTGAATCTGATCAAAACTAAGACTTATGAAATTCAATATAAAATATACCATAATCGCATTTTTAAGTTTGTCTGTTTCTTTCCTAAGCGCACAGGAACGAGAGAAAGATACAATAGACACAGACGTAGTAAATGTTATTAAACCATACACGCCAACAATATCTGACGCTTTCAAGATTAAGGAAACAGCACAGCTTAATGATTCTGTAAATACTAAAAAGAAGGACATTAGGTATAACATTTTTTCAATTCCGGTGGCCTCAACGTTTACGCCTGCCAAAGGAAAAGCTGCGGCCGTTGATAAAGAAAAACCTGTGAAACTTTATGATAATTATGCTTCTCTAGGCGTTGGTTCGTATACAACCATTTTAGGTGAGGTATATTTAAATCATGCCATCAGTAGAACCGAACGTGTTGGAGGCTATTTTAGTCATCATTCATCTCAAGGAAATATAGATAATATCCGATTTGATAATAATTTTTCTGAAACCGGATTAAGTGCACACTATAGTCAGAAGTTAAGAGATTATTCGTGGAAAGTTGAAGGTGGATTAGAATTACAATCCTTTAATTGGTATGGTGTTCCCGATCAAAGTATCGATCTTTTCGATGTTGATCATTCATTTTATGCTGGTCATTTTGGTGGGAATATTGATTTCGAAGATGCGATAATTAATAAAGGGTCAGTACTGTATCGTAGATTTGGAGATAATCAGGATTCTGGTGAAAATAGGTTTGTGTTGACTTCAGAGTTTGACATTCCGATAAGTGGAGAAGATGTAACAACCGAACTGACCTTCGATTATATTGGAGGATCTTTCGACCGTTTCTATAGTTTTAATCAAGAGCTAAACTACGGTAACTTTAATATTGGCCTAGCACCAAGCTATCAGCTCAAAGAAGATGATCTAACCGTAGATTTAGGAGCGCGATTGGTCTATTTAAATGATACAGAAGCTAGCGAAAATAAGTTCTTTATCTATCCGAATATCTCAGCAAGTTATCGCTTAGTTGGCGATCTTATGATCGCATATGCCGGAATTAAGGGTGGTTTAATTCAGAATTCATATTTTGATTTCGCTCAAGAAAATCCGTTTGTCTCACCAACACTTTTTATAGCGCCTACAGATCAGGTTTATAATGCTTCACTCGGACTTAAAGGACGTCTTTCAAATGCTGTAAGCTATAATGTAAGTGGGCATTACATCGCGGATAATAACAAAGCACTTTTCCAGGCAAATCCATTATTAGGAAATCCAGAAACAAATTATCAATATGGAAATTCATTTGGTATAGTTTACGATGATGTGACGACATTTTCAATCGCAGGAGAGATTAATGTAGATGTTAATCGAAACTTCAAACTTGGAATGAAGGCGGAGTACTTTACTTATGACACAGATCTGCAGGCTGAAGCATGGAATCTTCCAGATATTAAAGCATCATTGTTTTTAGATTATCAAATTAATAAGCATTGGTTTGCTGGAGCAAATGTATTCTATGTAGGCGAACGAAAAGATTTGTTTCAAGAAGAAGGCATCTTGGTCTTACCAAATCCAACCGTGATGACTTTAGACAGTTTTTTCGATGTTAATGCACATATAGGATATCGAATAACAGATCAATTATCGGCATTTGCGAAAGCCAATAATATTGCGAATCAGGACTATCAGCAATGGATGAATTATCCAGTTCAAAGAATTCAATTCTTAGCTGGTGCTACTTATCAGTTTGATTTTTAAGAGGCTGTAATTCTGGCTAGAAAATCGTAGTGTTCACCATCTAAGATTTTTTCGCACTTAAGGCCAACAGTGTCGCAGGCGAGTTTTAAATTATCATAATCGAGATAGAGCCATCGCATTGGTATTTCATCGTCACCTTTATAGCTCAGGTAATAATCCAATTCGCCATAATAATTTGCATTGGTGTCTATCCATAAGCCACCATCGTCATCTTCATACATGTATTGTATGTCTGATGAGTCGATTAATACTTGTCCGTTGGCGTTCATAATTGATTTGAGATGACTTAAATACCGAGATACTTGAGATAGTTCTTGGAATATACCGCTACCATTCATTAAAAATAAAATGGTATCATAGGACTCGTATACATCGAGAATATGTTTAAGTTCGACTTGATGTAATCCACGTAAACGGCAGACTTCAACAGCACCTTCCGAAATATCGATTCCTTTAACATTTATGCCTTTTTCTTGTAAATAGAGACTGTGATTTCCTGCGCCACAACCAACATCTAATACCTTTCCTTTTGCTAATTTTAAGGCTTCCTGCTCAAGACTTGGCATCTCCTCATAGTTTCTAAATAAATAAGTTAACGGTAACACATCTTCACCAGAAATACTCGTAGAAGTTATAATATCTTCGGTATAGTTATTGTGGTAATAATCGAGTAAGGCTTTTCCGAAAAGGTCTTTCATAAAAGTAGTATTTTTGTCACATGCAAGACGTTATAAATAATCTTCCAAAGCGCGCCAAAGATAAGCATAAGGAAAATAAAAACTTTTTTAATAAGCTTAAAAAAAAGCCACCAAAACAATTAGACTATTTAATGGTAGAATTGCACGAGGAAGAATTTCAACGTACTGATTGCCTCGAATGCGCGAATTGTTGTAAGACAACCGGACCTTTGTTTACACAAAAAGATATCGAACGTATTTCTAAATATTTTAAGATGAAACAACAGGAGTTTATCAATACTTATTTGCGTTTGGATGAGGATAATGACTATGTACTTCAATCAGTCCCTTGTACGTTTTTGGGCGTAGATAATTATTGCTCCATTTATGATGTTAGACCTAAAGCATGTCGAGAATTTCCACATACCGATAGGAAAAAATTTCAACAGATTTCGAATTTGACTTTAAAGAATGTCGCAATCTGCCCAGCGGCTTATAATATTGTTGAAGAAATGAAAAAACGCATCAAAATCTAATGTATACTATGAAACGCTATATACTACTTTTACTTCTTTCCTTTTTCTCCCTAGTGGCTCCTTCGCAAGAATGGATGACCAATTTACCTGCTGCCAAACGTATTGCGATGGTGCAAAATAAAATGTTGCTTATGATCTGGGAAGAAGCGAGTATGAGTCCGTATCCAGTATCGATTTACGATGACAAAGGCAACAAAATTTATGTTCGAGACCTATTTGAAAATGAATTCGTTAATAAATTGATCTGGGAGCATTTCGTTCCCGTGGTAGTTAGTGAAGATGTTTACGCCGAGTGGTATAATGAACTTAAGGGCAAACGATCTGTATTATATATGCAGAAGTTTGATGATGACTTTTTTAAAGTCATTGATGTTAACGGGAATATTTTGAACACAAGCGAGCCATACTATGAAATATTAAATATCAGTGAATTCATTGCGCGCTATTACTTAGATACTACGTATTTGAAAGGAGAGTTGACCAATTACATGAAACAGAAAGATGTCTACACTACCTTTAGATTGGCTGTTAAATATATCGATATCAGTATTTATGTGAATGAAGACGTTAAAGCTGAAATGATTAAACTTTCTAACATTTATCTCGATGAAGCCTCACGATTTCTTGAATCGCAGCAAATTGATGAAAAACAAAAGTTAGAGGACAAGATATTCCTTCAGGAATTAAAACTGATGCTCGTACAAAAACGACCACGTCGTGTGTTGCGTTTATTAAAGAAAACTCCAATTTCAGCAGAAGATACTTCCAATAGCTCGATGCTTGCTTTTTTGAATTTTACGGCACATCTCATGCTTAAAGACGAAGCAAGTGCAAGCGCCTGGCGAGATCAATTAACTACGACAGACATAAAAAAGGCCAATTTATTGGTACAACAATAATCACATGATCAATAATTTCAAAAATAATTTTAATCCCTTATCTTTAAACTGAAAAATTATTATGAAAAACATCTACTATTTACTTTGTTTAGTATTCTTATTTTCCTGCTCTTCTGATGACGACAATGGACCTACACTAGATACAAACTTACTCTTTGGAGAATGGTTTGAAGTAGGATTATGTCCGTCGCAAAATCGCTTAGAATTAGAACCAAGTTTTACTTATGAGACCTATAGTTCGGGAGGCATCGATTGTGATGATCCAGCACCTGACACTTATAGATTTAATGGTACGTTTTCTATACAAGGAAATTTGATCACGTTCGTTCAAACGGACGCCAATTTAGTGATCGATGGAACAGACTTAACAGTTTTGGATTTCCCTAATCCGGACATAAGACACGAGGTTACTGAACTCACTGAGGATTCTTTAGTTATACGTGTGTATATTGACCTTGGGAACAACATAACAGAGGAATTAGGAAATGCCATATATGAACGTTAATTATGCAAGAGATTATCAACTATTTTGAAACGATTCCGTCATTGCACCGCAGTTTAATTTTGGTAGGTGGAATTACATTTTTTTGGCTTCTTGAAGGGAGTTTGCCTCTATTTAATTTTACCTATAAGAAATGGAAGCATGCAATTCCCAATTTCTTCTTTACGTTAACGACAATCATAATTAATTTCGGACTCGCTTTTTTGCTCGTAGCATCTGCCGATTGGGTGAAAGAAACGCAATTCGGTATTATTAATTGGATACCAAATTTACCGCTTTGGGCCTATGTGTTTCTAGGTGTTCTGCTCTTAGATTTTATTGGTGCTTATCTTGCACATTATGTCGAGCATAAAGTGAAGCCATTATGGATGATTCATCTTGTTCACCATACCGATCATAATGTAGATACTACAACGGCGAATCGTCATCATCCATTAGAAAGCGTCATCCGTTTCGTGTTTACTTTGGCTGGGGTTTTTATTGTAGGAACACCAATTGCCATTGTGATGTTATACCAATCATTATCGCTTGTGGCAACGCAATTCTCACATGCCAATATTAAACTTCCAAGACGAGTAGATTCGGCTCTAAGTTATGTGATTGTTTCACCAGATATGCATAAGGTGCATCATCATTATGTGTTGCCTTACACCGATTCGAATTATGGAAATATATTTTCAATTTGGGATCGTATCTTCGGGACATTTATGACATTAGAACGAGATGCCATAGTTTACGGTGTCGATACCTTTCCTGATGAAGAGAAGAATTCAAATATCAAGGATCTACTAAAGCAACCATTCCATAAATACAGAAAGCCTACAACAATAAATGTAGAGGACTAATGCGATTCATTCTGTTTTTCTTTTGTATCCTAGTACTGAACTGCTCAAAAGCACGCCAGCTAGATATTCAAGGGCATCGTGGTGCGCGAGGATTAATGCCAGAAAACACAATCCCAGCATTTAAACAGGCAATTGATTTAGGTGTAACAACGCTAGAGCTTGACGTCGTAATTTCTAAGGACCAGCAGGTTGTCGTTTCGCATGAACCATTCATGAATCATAATATAGCACTTGATACCTTTGGCAATGAAATTTCTCCAGATGATGAAATGCGTTACAATTTATATACGATGACTTATGATAGCATACGTCTATATGATTGCGGCTCAAAAGTTCATCCTGAATTCACGGCTCAAGAACATCAGGTCTTGTCGAAACCCTTATTGATAGATGTCATAGAAATGGCAGAGAAACAGTCAGGGCGCACCATATTGTACAATATCGAGATCAAAAGTAAACCTAAATTCGACGGTATTTATACACCCGAACCTGAGATATTTGTCGAATTGGTTCTAGACGTTCTTATATCTAAAGGTATTCAGTCACGATCTACCTTACAGTCTTTTGATACGCGATCATTGGAACTTATTTACAAGATGACGAGAAGATCAAAAATCGCATTACTTGTAGATGAGGATGAAAATATTTCAGTAAAGCTGTCAAGTCTTTCGTTTAAGCCCGATATTATTAGTCCATATTTTAAATTATTGGATTTACAAACAGTCACTGATTATCACAATAAAGGCTATGAGATTATTCCATGGACAGTTAATGAGATTAGCGATATGAACTTAATGATGGATTTTAATGTTGATGGTATCATTTCAGATTACCCGAATCGTGTAATTCAATTAGTCACCTTAAAACAGTAATTGTTTTAGTCTTGTCTTTACTTATATATAATGGGATATGGTTCCATACTTCGTATTTATTTACCGTTCATAGATTATTTTGCTCCAGAACTCTTAAACATAGTAGTTTAGGCGTCCGGGATTAGAAAACGCTATTAATTCAATGAATGTTGATCAACAACATTTGTAATGAGAATCGTACGTTTTATAATCTTTTTTTATGCGCTGACTTTAGGGTCATCAGTCCTTCATGCCCAAAATGACTTTGCTAAGTTAGAGCGAAATGTAAACGTTCGAGCCCAAGGTTTAAACCATTACCTCAATGCGTCAAAGGATACACTCATCTTAAAAAGTGACGCGATCATCAATAAACTATATACGATTAATATGCGGTATCAACGTGAGTTGGATATGGCTGTTAATCAAAATACTATTAAAGTCCCATTAAATAAATTGAGCAAGGGACGTCATGTTGTTGTTGCCGTACAATCACCAATTCGAATTGTATTCGTAGTGCAAATACTTCAAGACTATGAGTTTTTATTAGCCATGCGCGAAGAGAAATTAGCGGTAAAAGACAAAAAATAGATTAATTATATAAGAGGTAAGCTGCTCTTGTTTTATTAAAATTTGCTAATCCTTCAGCCCAAGAGTTACGTATCTCTACTTCACTCATACCTTTTTCGATCTGTTCACGTAATTGTTTAGTACCCGCCAATTTAGTAAAGAAGTCATTAAAAAATTTAGGTTGGTCAATTGAATTCTTATAAGCTCGAATGAGGTAGCTTAAATCTATTTGTCCGAGGTGCTCACGTTCACTAAGATCCTCGCCATAACACAAAACATTATCATGCTTTGGATATTTAGCGCCTTCATTTGGCATCGGAATATATTTGAAATCGTAAACGGTTTTATCTAAATAAGGACTCCCATATATTTGAAATTGTTTTGATGTACCTCGACCAGCATTAACATTGGTGCCTTCAAAAAAGCAGAGGCTTGGATATAGATTAATGGCTTGGTCATTTGGTAAATTTGGTGATGGCTTAATAGGAAGATTATAATGGTCATTGCGATCATAATTCAACATCTCAATGACCGTAAGCTCACAACTAATACCATTTTTGAGCCAACCTTCGCCGTTTATCATCTGAGCATATTCGGCGATGGTCATTCCGTGAACCACAGGAATAGGATGCATGCCTACAAAACTTTGATGCTCTAGTTCAAGAATTGGTCCGTCGATATAATGACCATTCGGATTTGGTCGATCAAAAACCATAACAGGAATATCTGCTTCAGCGCAGGCTTCCATGACATAATGTAAACTCGAAATATAGGTGTAAAAACGAGCACCTACGTCTTGTATATCAAAAAGCAAAATATCTATTCCATCGAGTTGTTCTGAAGTTGGTTTTTTATTCTTTCCGTAAAGTGAAACAATAGGAATACCGGTTTTAATATCAACACCATCTTTTACTACTTCACCTGCATCGGCCTTTCCTCTAAAGCCATGTTCAGGTGCGAAAACTTTTACGACCTCAACACTATTTTCAGCATTTAAAAAATCTATAAGATGAATCGATTTGCTCTTTTTTGCGATAACTGATGTCTGATTGGCAACAATACCAACGCGCTTCCCGTTTAATAAAGGGAGATAATGATCTATGCGATGGGCACCAATAATTAAGGATGGTTCTATATCATTATTGAGCGTACTATTTGCAAGTGTTGCTTCGTTTGTAATTAGTGAATCTTCCTTTGATTTAGAACCGCAAGAAATCAGCGTAAAAACTAAGCCTATAATTATTGGGAAAACCCTATTTTTGAACATCATTAAGTGCATAAGAGTATTTTGAATTACGAGTTTTTTATAGCTAAACGCATAATTGGTAGTAAGTCGTATAAAAGTAGTGTATCGGCACCAATAATAAAAATTGGAATTGCCGCCATTGCTATAGGTATGATTGTCATGCTAATTGCCATAGCGACAGGACTTGGACTTCAAAAGAAAGTAAGAGAAAAGGTTGTGGCATTCAATGGTCATATCACAATCTCCAATTACGATAGTAACGTTTCGAACGAATCTATAATTCCGATTTTAAGAGATCAAGGTTTTTATCCAGAGTTCAAAGCGGTGGAAGGCATTCAACATATTCAAGGCGTAGCGACGAAGTTTGGAGTGATTCGCACCGAATCCGATTTTGAGGGCTTAGCATTTAAAGGCGTAGGATCAGACTATAACTGGACATATGTTGAAGAATTCTTAGTAACTGGGAGCTTGCCCTCATACGAAGGTAAACTCAGTAATGAAGTTCTTATTTCAAATTACTTAGCTAATCGTTTACAATTTGAGGTTGGTGATTCATTCGAAATGCTCTTCGGAAAAGAAACTATAGAACAATTGCCATTTCAAAGGCGCTTTAAAGTAGTAGGCATATTTAATTCTGGATTTAATGATATCGATAAGAATTTTTTAATTGGTGATCTTAGTCATATTATTCGTATGAATAAATGGGAAGACAATCAAATAGGAAATTTCGAGGTCTTTCTTGAGGATTTTTCACAACTACGACAAAAGGAACAAGAAATCAGACAGCACACACCATCACTCCTTAATACACAAAATATTGAAGAAAAATACCGAACCACATTCGAATGGATCAAGATCTTCGATAATAACACTTATGGTATTATTGCCATAATGATCATCGTCGCAGGTATTAATATGATTACAGCATTGTTGGTACTCATCTTAGAGCGAACACACATGATCGGTGTGCTTAAGGCATTAGGGAGTTCTAATTGGAGTATCCGCAAAGTGTTTTTATACAACGCGTCATATCTAGTTGGTTTAGGTTTGCTTTGGGGAAATCTCATAGGAATTACACTGCTCTTTATTCAGCAATTCTTCGGCCTATTGAAATTCCCCGATCCAGAACAATATTATGTTTCAGTGATTCCGGTGCACATCGGATTGGATTATATCATTCTGCTTAATATTGGTACCTTCATCGCATGTTTACTAATGCTAATGATTCCATCCATAATAATAACGAAGATTTCTCCTGTAAAGGCGATTCGATTTGAATAATTATGGCGTTCCCTCTCGAGAAAGACTCTCGAGGTCAGGCTTTCCACTATATCTCTCTATAATAGCGAAGCCAATATAGAGAGGATGCCGCTACAATCCTTAACGCAAAAATCAAGAAATGGCTATTGTATACCTTAAGTTTTAAGCTATTTTTGCATCAAATTAATGACATGGATTATAAAGAGAACATATTAGGAACCATCGGGAACACACCACTAGTAAAAATAAACAAGCTAACTGAAGAGTTGCCTTGCTTGGTTTTAGCGAAGTATGAAACCTTTAATCCAGGTAATTCGGTGAAAGACCGAATGGCCTTAAAAATGATCGAAGATGCCGAGGCTGATGGACGCTTGAAACCTGGTGGAACCATCATTGAAGGGACTTCAGGAAACACAGGAATGGGACTGGCTTTAGCAGCCATTGTTAAAGGCTACAAGTGCATTTTTGTAATCAGCGATAAGCAGTCGAAAGAAAAAATGGACGTGCTTCGTGCTGTAGGAGCTGAGGTTATCGTTTGTCCAACAGACGTTGAACCAGACGATCCAAGAAGCTACTATTCTGTATCAAAACGATTAGGAGAAGAAACGCCTAATTCTTGGTATGTAAATCAGTACGATAATCCGAGTAATTGTAAAGCACACTTTGAAAGTACTGGACCTGAGATCTGGGAACAAACTGATGGGAAAGTCACACACTTTGTGGTAGGTGTAGGAACAGGTGGTACTATTTCAGGAGTAGGAAGCTACCTTAAAATGCATAATCCTAATGTAAAAGTATGGGGTGTGGATACCTACGGTTCTGTGTTTAAGAAATATCACGAGACAGGTATTTTCGACGAGAATGAAATTTATCCATATGTCACAGAAGGTATTGGTGAAGATATATTACCTGCCAATGTGAATTTCAATGTTATAGACGGTTTTACCAAAGTAACCGATAAAGATGCTGCTGTTTACACACAATTACTTGCCAAAAAGGAAGGCATGTTCTTGGGAAATAGTGCAGGTGCTGCAATAAAAGGCGTGCTGCAATTAAAAGAACATTTCAAAAAGGATGATGTCGTAGTAGTGCTATTCCATGATCATGGAAGTCGTTATGTTGGTAAAATGTTCAACGACGACTGGATGCGCGAAATGGGTTATATTGATTAAAGCTTATTTCAATTCGATCTTATCGATCAAAAGTTGAAATGATTGTGCCTTCTTATTACCAATTAAGAAACCAATTTCTTCCATATAATCACCTGGGTAATTGGCTTGCTTAAGCTTTCTGCCTCGAAAGCCAGGATACATATCCTTAAATGGAATCTCAACCGTCATCCATTCTTTAGACGTTTCGATTTCATAGATATAAGACACATAATCTCGAGATGAACGTTTGATTCGAAATTGAAATGTTGAGCCATCGCCTTTGATATGAAGAACGACTTTTGTGTATTGCGATACGCTCTTGCCTTCAAAGTAATAGCGCAGTGAAGAAAACCCACCGTTGTTCTCTAAAGAAACAGTTCCGCTAAATTTTCCATGACCTTCTTTTGATAGGTCAAATGAACCACTAGATCGTCCGCCCATGACGACGTCATCGACGATTCTCCAATTATTGAGTTTTGAATCTTTGCTAAAATCAAAAAGTATAAATGTATTCATAAGAAGGAGTAAAGCAATAAATAGTGAAAGTCTCATGACGTGTCTTTTAACAAAGATACAATGCATTGAAAGCAATCGATTTGATATTAACGTAACTTTAGAGGTTTAACCCTGCCAATATGTGTACTAAACGATTCAATATTCTTATATTTATAAAAAAATTTTAAGCGTGAAAATAAGACTACCTTATTACTTTCTTGCTTCCATAATTTTGTCGCTATTTCTTTTTCAATCCTCGGTGTTGGTTGCTCAAGAATTTGTACAATCGCAAGTAGAAGCCGGGTTAGGGATTCTTCAAAACAATAATGGTATTGCAGTTGCAGATTATGATGGCGATATGGATCTCGACATCTTTGTCGTGGCACTTGCTCAGGATATCTCTAATGATGAACGTACCAAAAGTCGACTCTTTCGAAATAATGATAATGGAACCTTCACCGATGTTACAGATGAATCTGGACTCACTAATCTTTTACCATTTGATCCAAGCCTAAATAATTTTTTTGGACTTAAGGGATTTAAGCATGGTGTTTCGTGGGGCGATTTTAATAACGATGGTTTTCCCGATCTCTTATTTACCCATTCAGAAAAACTACAGCTTTTTGTGAACAATAACGGTGTGTTCACTGATATATCCGAAACGTCTGGTTTAGAAATAAGCAGCGAATGCCGACATACAGGAGCAACATGGTTTGATTACAATAATGATGGGTTTTTAGACCTATATATTAGTGAGTGGGATGATTGTGGTACAAATTCTTTGTATCTCAACAATGGCGGTGATGGTACCTTTTCAAATGTTACGACATTAACCGGAATTCAAGATAACGAAGGACTGGCGAGCTATACGGCTGTTCCAATAGATATAAACGATGATGGTTGGATGGACCTGTATGTGTCTAATGATTTTAACGAACCTAACAGTCTTTTTATAAATCAAACAGGAACCACATTTGAAGATCAAGCGCAACAGTACGGACTTGATAATATGATCGATGATATGGGAGTTACTTTTGGTGATTTTAATCTCGATGGATCATTTGATGTATTCTTAACTGGGATTGACGAAAATAGATTGTTGGTCAATGATGGTACGAATACGTTTAGCGATCAGACTGCTGCAAATAATATCACTGGTACCGGTTGGGCTTGGGGCACACGTTTCGCGGATTATGATCTTGATGGTGATGAAGACCTCATTATAGTTAATGGCTATGAATTTGAAGATCGGAGTACTGAGCCTAATGTCTACTATCGAAATTTAACGGCCGACGGTCAGTCCGGTTTTGAGGATGCTTCAGACGCTCTAAATTTTAATGCACTTACCGTTAGTGTTGAAGCCGTAGATTTTGATTATGATAATGATGGTGATTTGGATGTTTATGTAACCAATGCAGACCAACAATCAATTCTTTATGAAAATAAACTTTTAAATTTTGATGAGGAAAATACAGCTCATTATTTCAAAGTATTATTGCAAGGAACCATCTCAAATAGAGATGCCATCGGAACCACATTAACGCTAACTACGAATTCAGGTACTTATAAACGCTATTACACAGGCGTAGGGTTTTTATCACAAAGTCTACAAGCAGTTCATTTTGGATTAAATCAAGATCTCGAGGTATTAGAACTTGAGATTAAATGGCCTTCTGGACTTGTTGAAAATTACCAAAATTTTGATACTGATACGACTGTTCGAGCGATTGAAGGACAAGGAATAGAGGTGTTAAATATCGTTCCAAGTCAAAAGATTTATGGGTGTTTAGATCCATTTTCATGTACCTATAATCCAGATGCAACAATAGATGATGGCTCATGTACCTATTTAGATGCTAATCAAATTACTGGAGCGGTTACGTCGGGTTACTTTAGAGTAGAATCATATGCTTATCCAATCCAGAATGGATCATCGGCCGATTGGAATGTTGCAGGAGGTGAAATTATTGAGGGTCAGGGTACTGCAAACATTATGGTTCGCTGGGATCTCAATGAGATAGGAATGTTATCGGTTAGAGAAAATGATGGTAACTGTTTTAGCGAAGAACAGACCTTAGAAGTTGCCTTAAGTGCAAACGAATTACCCGAAGATGTAACTATCGCTCGATTGTGGAATGAAGTATTACTCGAAGCAATTAGGAATGATTTCGCACGTCCAACAGTTCATGCCAGAAACTTATTTCATTCAAGTGTTGCCATGTACGATATTTGGGCAATCTACGATGAGGTCGCGAGACCTTATATGATTGGTAATAATCTAAACGGATTTAGTACAGAACTGGAAGACTTTATTCCCTTAGAAAGTATTGAAGATTCAAGAGAAAAAGCTATCAGTTATGCGATGTATCGCATACTCTCACATCGTTTTCAGAATTCACCTAATGCTGATAAATCTCAAGAATTATTTGATCTTATAATGGAGCAGTTAGGTTATGATACCAATGCGAGTTCAACACTTTATCAGTTTGGTAATGCGGCCAACCTTGGAAATTATGTTGCGCAGGCAGTCATTAATTATGGTCTTTCCGATGGTTCTCGTGAACAACAAGAATTTACAAATACATACTATGAACCTGTAAATCCACCTTTAGCTCCAGCAGTACCTACCACAACCTTAATGAATGACCCCAATCGTTGGCAGGCCTTAAGCCTAGACACTTTTATAGATCAAAGTGGAAATGTCATTCCCGGAACTTCTATAGATTTCTTAAGTCCTGAATGGGGTAATGTACTGCCATTTGCAATGACCTCAGACAACAGTGTGACCTATCAACGTGAAGAAGGAACCTATCGTGTTTATAATGATCCAGGAGCACCTCCTTATTTAAATGTAAATGCAAATGATGTGTCAAGTGATTCCTATAAACTCGGATTTTCAATGGTTTCATATTGGGGAGCACATCTCGATCCAAGTGATGGCGTTTTATGGGATATTTCACCAGGTGCTTTAGGAAACACCAATATTGATGATTTTCCTACGGCTTATGAAGATTACCCTAATTTTTATAATGTTATTGAAGGAGGTGATATAGGCCAAGGTCATAGTGTGAATCCAATAACAGGCGAAGCTTATGAACCACAAATCGTCCCACGAGGAGACTATGCTAGAGTTCTAGCCGAGTTCTGGGCCGATGGTCCAGATTCTGAAACCCCTCCAGGGCATTGGTTCACAATATTGAATGTGGTCAATGAACATCCGCAATTGGAAAAGCGATTTGAAGGCGAAGGTGAACTCTTAGATGATTTAGAATGGGATGTGAAATGTTATTTCATCCTCGGTGGTGCAATGCACGATTCTGCTATTTCGGCATGGAGCGTCAAAGGTTGGTATGACTATCTTAGACCGATTTCTGCGATTAGACATATGACAGTTCTTGGGCAAAGTACAGACACATCCTTAGATAATTATCACATCGCAGGAATTCCTTTATTGGATGGCTATGTTGAAGTGGTTGGTCCAACAGATCCATTGCGCGGTGATAATAATGAGCATGTGGGGAAGATCAAATTGTATTCTTGGCGCGGACCAGATTATATTGAAGATGAAACTGTAGATGTTGCAGGTGTAGGGTGGATTTTAGCAGAAAATTGGTGGCCGTACCAACGTCCAACATTCGTTACGCCTCCATTTGCAGGATTTGTTTCAGGACATTCTACCTATTCAAGAGCAGCTTCTGAAGTACTAACACGAATTACCGGAAGTCCTTTTTTCCCTGGAGGTCTTGGAGAATTTGTTGCTAAGCAAAATGACTTTTTAGTTTTTGAACAAGGTCCTTCAGTTGATATTAAGTTACAATGGGCTACATATCGCGATGCTTCAGATCAAACGAGTTTGTCCAGAATTTGGGGTGGGATCCATCCGCCAGCTGATGATATTCCTGGTCGATTGATTGGTGAAGTTGTTGGAAATGAAGCTTTCGATTTTGCAGTGCCTTACTTTACGGGAGAATTTTCAAGTGAGGAATCAGAAGAGCGGATTATTTATCCTAATCCAGTACTTTCTAATGAAGTGTTTATTACGAATTCCTCAGCATCAGATGAGATAAGTGTTTTTGATATTCGAGGTCGTCAGGTGAATATATTGTCTAAATCGTTCAATCAATTTGGACGTAAAACAAAGATTACTTTTCCTGAAGGAACATCAGCAGGATTGTATTTTTTAACAATTAATGACGAATCAAAACTGCTGGTCATTCAAAATTGATTCTTCTATGCAAAACGACTTGAAAGATTTCATACCTGAAAAGGCTTACGATCAGGTGGTCAATCTTCTAAATTATGATCATTTAGTAGTTAAGATTAAGAAGGAACGTAAAACACGTCATGGTGACTACAAACAATTACCGAATGGTAAGCATCAGATTACGGTTAATTCAAATTTAAACAGCTTCCGATTTCTAATTACTCTTGTGCATGAAATAGCCCATTTTGAAGCATACAATAAATTTGGTAAGGCGATTAAACCTCATGGGATAGAATGGAAACATACATTTCAACGCCTGATGCTACCGTTCTTAAATCCTCATATTTTTCCATCAGAACTACTGCCTTTATTAGCAAAACATTTTAAAAACCCAAAGGCATCAAGCGACACAGACGTGCCATTGGCCTACGCTCTAAAGCAATACGACGAACCAAACGATAAAAGCTTTATTTTTGAATTACCTTTACATCAAACTTTTAAAATCTATAACGGACGTGTGTTTCGCAAAGGTTTAAAACGACGAACACGATACGAATGTGTTGAATTGAAAACAGGTAAAATCTATCTGTTTAATGCCAACGTTGAAGTAGATTTGATTGATAACTAAATAGCTAAAGAGAAGCCTAATGCAAAACAAAGATTATTATGCCATATTAATGGCAGGCGGTGTTGGATCTAGATTTTGGCCTGTAAGTACTCAGGACTTTCCAAAACAATTTCATGATATGCTAGGTACTGGAGATACGTTGATTCAAAAGACATTCAAAAGACTTACCAATTTAATACCTAAAGAAAATATTTTCATTCTAACCAATGAACGCTATAATGATTTAGTGTTTCAACAATTACCAGAGGTTTCAAAACGTCAAGTCGTACTTGAACCAGCGATGAGAAATACCGCACCTTGCATCCTATATGCGGCATTGAAAATCCAAAAAGAAAACGAAAATGCCGTTATGATTGTTGCGCCTAGTGACCATTGGATTGAAGACGAAAGCGCGTTTACTAAAAACGTAAGTGATGCATTCGAATTTTGTAAGCAAAACAATGCGCTTATGACGCTTGGAATTCAGCCTACATTTCCAAATACCGGATATGGTTACATAGAGTACGATAATAATGAAACAACAGCAATAAAAAAGGTAAATCAGTTTAGAGAGAAACCTGATTATGAAACCGCTAAAAATTTTATAGAACAAGGCAATTTTTTATGGAATGCTGGGATTTTTATGTGGAGTGTACGTTCAGTGATTGAAGCATTTCAAAATAATCAACCAGAGCTATATCAACTTTTTGAATCTGGTTATGATAGTTATAATACACCGTCAGAAGATGCCTTTATAAAAGAGAATTATGCTAAGGCAGAAAACATCTCAGTAGATTATGCGATAATGGAGCAGTCGACAAATGTTCACGTATTACCCGCTACATTCGACTGGAATGATCTTGGAACTTGGGGAAGCCTATACGATAAACTTGACAAAGACAACGATGGTAATGCAGTAGTCAATGCAAGAACGCTCACAGAGGACGCTGGCGGAAATATGATTCGTACGAAAAACAACAAAGTAGTGGTTGTTGATGGGATTGAAGATTACATCATTGTGGATGAAGACGAAGTTTTGCTTATCTTTCCTAAAACTAAAGAACAAGATATTAAAAAGGTACTCCAAAATGTTAAAGATAAATTTGGAGAACATTACGGATAATTATGAGTGAAGAAAGTAAATTTAATTTTTCTGAAGACGAAGCTCAGGTTCAAAAAGAAAAAGCTGTTGAAGAGTCTAAAGAAGCCATAAGGAAAGATGCACAAGGTCTTTGGCAAAATACTAAGCGATTCTTAACCGAACTTTTAGATTTCAGAGATGATACCGACAGAGATACAACGGTACTTGCCATTAAATCTGATATTTCATTTAAAGGAGCAACAGCTTGGATTTTAGTATGCTCAATTTTTGTGGCGTCGGTTGGATTAAATGCTAACTCTACACCTGTGGTTATCGGTGCCATGTTAATTTCTCCATTAATGGGTCCAATATTGGGCGTCGGTTTATCAATTGCCATAAATGATATTGATACGTTACGACGGTCTATGATCAACCTAGCGATTATGATCGTGCTTAGTTTATTAACGGCGTTTCTGTTTTTTAAGTTTTTTCCGCTAAGTGAAGACACATCAGAACTTTTAGGGCGTGTAAAACCGGATATTCGTGATGTATTAATTGCATTCTTTGGCGGTTTAGCTCTAATTATTGCTAGAACAAAAAAGGGTACAATTGCATCGGTGATCTTTGGTGTTGCCATTGCCACTGCCTTAATGCCACCACTTTGTACAGCTGGTTATGGTTTAGCAAAGGCTAATTGGGTCTATTTTGGCCAAGCGATGTACTTATTTACAATTAATACGATTTTTATAGCATTGGCAACTTTTATTGTGATTAAAATCTTGCGTTTCCCAATGTTGAAATATGCTAATTCGGCAAAGCGAAAGCGTATTGCAAGAATTGCGTCTATCGTTGCTATTGTGGTTATGATCCCAGCAGGATTTACCTTTGTAGATGTATTAAAACAAAGCCGATTCGAAATTGATGCCAAAGCGTTCATTGATAACGAATTAAAGGCCTTACCTAATTACGGATATATAAAAAAGAATGCAACCATTAATTATGAACCTAATGGTGAATCCTTTATTGAATTGATTCCATTTGGGAATGATGAAATTTCCGATGAGACAAAAGGGTTACTACAATCTAGGTTTGTTGATTATCCAGCGTTAAGAAATGCCGCTTTATATGTAAATCAAGTTAAGAATAGAGCCATCAATAACCTCGAATATATGGAAGAATTGCGAACTCGTGATTCTATCGATCTTTTGAGCCAAAGTCAAAAGATCTCATATCTTGAAAGCCGCGTGGCTAAGTTGAGAGTGCTCGAACGCGATCAGATTCCATTTGAAACGCTAGTTAGTGAAGCTAAGATTAATTATGAAAACTTGAAATCGGTGTCGTATTCGAAACAAATTACCTCTGATTTTTCGAAGATTGACACGCTCTCTATTTTTACATTTAAATGGGTAGATTCATTAACCAATGATAATCAAAAGGCCAAAGATTTAGCAAAGTTAAAAACCTGGTTCAAGACAAAATTAAAGCTAGATACTTTAGTCGTTAGATAGGAATTAATCATTTTCGTCTAAGTACATTCTACGCACTTTTTTGAAAAGTTCAGAAGAATATACAAAATTAGTCACAGCTTCATTGTCGGTTTTAAAGATGGTTTCTTTAGATCCCTCCCAGGCTTTGTGACCGTCTTTTAAGAACACGATTTTTTCACCAATTTCCATTACCGAATTCATGTCATGAGAATTGATTACCGTAGTAATATTATACTCATCTGTAATTTCCTGAATCAAGTTGTCAATCACAATGGCTGTTTTAGGGTCGAGTCCAGAATTCGGTTCGTCACAAAATAAGTACTTTGGATTATTTACAATAGCTCTTGCGATTGCTACCCGTTTTTGCATTCCACCAGAAGCCTCGCTTGGCATTTTATGATGCGCTCCATCAAGATTCACACGTTTCAAAACAAAATCGGCTCGATCTTCCATTTCACTTTTACTCATTTTAGTGAACATTTGAAGTGGAAACATCACATTCTGTTGTATCGTCATAGAATCAAATAAAGCACTGCCTTGAAATACCATACCCATATCACCTCTTAAGTCGCGACGTTCAGCATCAGTCAACTCAGAATATATTTTTCCATCGTAAGCGATAGTCCCTTCCTCTGGTTCAAATAAACCTAATAGGCATTTTAAAAATACAGTTTTACCAGAACCACTCTGACCGATAACTAAACTCGTCTTCCCTTTTTCAAAAGACGTCGAGATGCCCTTAAGAATGTGCGCCTCTCCAAATGATTTATGTACGTTATTAACTTCTATCATTAGCTTAATAAGAGTTGCGTTAGAATATAGTTTAATAAGATGATCACCACACTAGTCCAAACAAAAGCAGTCGTACTAGCTTTACCAACTTCCAAAGCACCACCTTTCATATAATAACCATAATATGATGGAATGGTTGCTAAAACAAAAGCAAATACAAATGTTTTTATGAAGGCATATATGATATGAAATGGAATGAAATCAGTTTGTACCCCAAGTATAAAATCATCGAGTGTGCCAAAACCACCATAAACTGCAGCAGTAAGTCCGCCTAGTACACCTAAAAACATCGAAATTGAAATCACAAAAGGGTAGAGTAACAATGCGATAAACTTCGGAAACACCAAATAATTAAGAGAGTTGATTCCCATAACTTCTAATGCATCGATTTGTTCGGTTACTCGCATAGTCCCAATGCTTGACGTGATAAATGAACCCACTTTTCCTGCCATAATTATGGATATAAACGTTGGTGCAAATTCCAATATAACCGATTGTCTAGTGGCAAAACCTACTAAGTATTTTGGTATTAATGGATTACTTATATTCAATGCGGTTTGAATGGTGACAACGCCGCCAACAAAAAATGAAATAAATGCCACTATACCTAATGAACCAATAATAAGGTCGTCAATGTCTTTGAGTATTAATGTGCGCATCACAGACCATCGAGTAGGTTTACGAAACATTTCAGCAATCATCAAAAAATAAGCGCCAATATTATGGAGGTATTGCATAGTCAATTTTGTTAACGTAAATGTATAAAAATATGATGAGTTCTTAACTTTAACTTTAAAAGTTGCTAATTAAAATCTGTATTTTTGAATTCTAATAATTCCGAATATGTTAATCAAGCGACTACTAGTCTGTGTATCATTGATTCTTTCAATGTCATGCCAATCGCAACAGACGTCTTTAAGCACCCAAAAAGTAGATATAAGTAATTCAAATTCGAGCGTATCTTTTGAACGGCCAAAATTGGTGGTTGGAATCGTTGTAGACCAAATGCGTTATGATTATTTAACGAGATTCTTTGATCATTATGGTGAAGGTGGTTTTAAACGTATGATGAACGAAGGATTTGATTGTCGAAATAATCATTTCAACTATGTGCCAACATATACAGGTCCTGGTCATGCTTCCGTTTTTACGGGATCAACGCCAAAATATCATGGTGTGATAAGTAATAATTGGTACGATAAAGAAGAGAAGAAGGTCGTGTATTGTGCAGGCGATTCAAGTGTGACGTCTATAGGTACAGAATCTTGGGCAGGGCAAATGTCACCGCATCGAATGTTGACAACCAGCGTTGCTGACGAAAATCGTTTATTTACCCAAATGCGAGGAAAAACTATTGGTGTTGCTATAAAGGATCGTGGTGCCATTCTTCCAGCTGGTCATACGGCAAATTCTGCGTATTGGTTTCAAGGAAAAAGTGAAGGGAATTGGATCTCGAGCTCACACTATATGGATGCTTTACCGGATTGGGTTAATGAATTCAACGCATCAGATGCAGCAGAATCCTACTTTAAAACCTGGGACACCTACTACGATATAGAAACTTACGTAGAAAGTGGGAGTGACAAGAATAGTTTTGAAGGTGGATTTCGCGGATTAGAATCAGCGGTTTTTCCTTACGACCTGGCTAAATTGAAGGATTTTAATGGTGGATTCGATATTTTGAAAGCCACAGCTTTTGGAAATAGTCTTACAACAGATTTTGCCTTAGCAGCGATTGAAGGTGAGGGGCTAGGTGCGGATGAGATTACTGATTTTTTAACATTGAGTTTTTCAAGCACAGATTATGTAGGACATAATTTTGGTGTAAATTCAAAAGAGATACAAGATACTTACATACGTTTAGATAAAGATTTAGAACGCCTGTTCAATTATTTAGATAAGAATGTTGGTAATAATGAATATACGGTTTTTCTAACTGCTGATCATGGAGCAGTAGATGTACCTTCTTATTTGTCATCGGTGAAAATACCTTCAGGATATTTAAACTATGATGAACGTAAAGAGAAGTTTCAAAAGTTCTTATTGGAAACTTTCGGAACACAAGATATTGTCGAGAATGTCACAAACAATCAAGTGTTTATCAATAGAGAAAAAGTATTAGAGTTGAACTTGAAACTCGCTGATGTTCAACAGCAAATCGCTGATCATCAAATCACCTATGATCATGTTGCTAAGGTGTACACTGCAGCGGCAATGAATTCAACTAATTATACTACTGGAATTGAGTCTTTGTTGCAAAACGGATTTAATCAAAAACGTTCTGGAGATGTTATCATAGTAGATGATATTGCCTATATCGCCTATAGTAGAACAGGATCTACTCATGGAAGCGGATTAAATTATGACACTCATGTGCCATTATTGTTCTTTGGTAAAGGTATAAATCAAGGTCATACGTATACCAAGACAGTCATCCCAGATATAGCACCTACAATTTCTGCATTATTAGGTATAAGCTTTCCAAATGGAGCCATAGGTCAACCATTACAGTTTGTAATAGATTAAAATGACTAAAAAAACACGCTACTCGATAATTGCTTTAGTCATTGTCCTGGCAATTTTCAGCTTAGAATTTTTCCTGAATAAAGAAGAAGCTGAAACCATTGTTGAGGAGGGAACCATTGTTAAGACAGATACTAATGAATTCTTTCTTCCAACGAGTACAACAGGCCAAATCGTGCATCATGACGGCTATTCATTGTCATATAGTGAAACGCATGAGCAAGCAGAATGGGTAGCTTACGAGCTTAAGCGGTCACATTTATCAAATACTAATTTAAAGAGGCCCTATTTCGAAATTGATATTGCCGTTCGAACTGGTGCAGCGCATTGGCGTAATTATAAAAATTCGGGATATGATCGCGGACATCTTTGTCCAGCAGCCGATAGAAAGTATAGTCGTGAAGCGCATGTCGAAACATTTCTTACGAGTAATATTAGTCCGCAGAAATCCGCTTTTAACGCCGGTATTTGGAACACACTTGAGCAAAAAGTCAGATACTGGGCTAGAAAATACGATGGTGTGTTTGTGGTCACAGGTGGTGTTCTGAGTGAAGATTTGAAAGGCATTGGAAAAGAGAAAGTGAGTGTTCCAGATTACTTTTATAAAGTATTGATTGATCGTAATTCTGGTCCGACGAAAATGATCGCTTTTTTAATTCCTCATGAACCATCTAATCGTCCACTTTATGAGTTTGTAGTTTCTGTAGATGATATTGAACAGCTTACAGGAATTGATTTCTTTGCATCACTTGATGACACTATAGAGAAAAAGTTAGAGGCATCAGATAGTTATAAAAGCTGGAGTTTTAACTAAGTTTAGAGCGAATACCTTTCCATCGAAGTTCTCTAATAAACCTACCTTGCTCTTTGGTTACTAAGCGCTCAATGTTTTGACGCTTGGCCCGAAAGTAACCTGACATATAATTATTGAATAACTGAAAACTTCCTTTTTTCCAAGCCAATTTAATTGCTGAGATTAATGTAATGGTGAATCCATAACGCATTTTATACATGGCTTCTCCTTGAAGATATTTAGAAGCTTTATTATAGCTTATACCTGTTGGTTTTAGATGTTTTACTTTAAGTGTGTCATCGGTTAATAAGTCCCATCCGTAAAACTTCGCTAGGAGTTCATCAACTGTATCCCATCCCATAGAAGGCTTTATTTTTCCAATAGCCGAAAAACATTGTTTTCGATAAGCTTTTAACGCGCCTCTAATATGATCTTTACTGGTAAGGTTTTCAAGAATCCATTCACCGTTTTTGTCAATATAACAGAACCCAGCGGCCATGCCCAATGCGTCATTATTCGTAAAATGTAGTGCGAGCTGCTCTAAATAGTTCGACGGAAATATAAGATCGGCATCAAACTTACAAATGACATCATAATCATCATCAAGCGTTTCATAGCCTTTGTAAAATGCGTTGATAATCTTAAATCCAGGTAAATGCTTATCTGAAGACTGATTATTAACGAGACTTATATTTGGATGGGTTTCAACAAATCCTTCGACAATTTGTTTAGTACTGTCTGTCGAGTTATCATTGACAACTACAATGTGCTTTGCTTGAAGTGTTTGCTCGGTTAAAGATTTAAGCGTTTGAGCGATCACATCAGCTTCGTTGTGCGCTGGAATGATAATGTAGAATTTCAATACTTCGAATTTGTGTCCAAATTTAAGTTATATAATTGAATTGTTATTAACTCAGATTTTTGAATTTCGTTCGGCATAAACGATATAATAGCGCGGTGTAAATCTTCGAAGAAGTGGTCTAAATCCAATTTTATTGGTAGGATTTGTCCATTTATCGGTAGCGATAATCTTCCATCCTGTTTTCTCAAGTAACCAATTGAATTGCCAATCTTCGAATTCGTGATAATGTCGATCGCGCATATCAGTTTTGCTTCGATATGCTGGTGCAAACCAGAGTTTTAGAGGTACAGAAGCTACTAATTTGTTTGCCTTTATTGCATTTAAAACGGTAAATGGAGATAGTAGATGTTCAAATATTTCGAAGGCTGTTATAACAGTTGCTGGAGATTGTTCAATTTCTGTGGCGTTTAAATCCAGATCCACACCAGACGTATTCTGTACTTTAAATCCTTCGCTCTTCATTAATTCAGATAAAGGGTTGTCTATGCCAAGATCGAGAATTGACTCACTTTTTGAAACATGTTGATTTAAAAAATCAAGCGTATGTTTAAATCGCTTTTTCGGAAAAGTATGTTCGTACATTAATCTGAAATATTATCGTATGAGGTTTTAATCCCTTTGATTAATGCTGAACTAAATCCTTGATGTTCCATTTCGTTCAATCCAGCAATTGTGCAACCTTTAGGCGTTGTTACTTTGTCGATTTCAGCTTCTGGATGGTTGCCTTCCTGAAGTAACAATTCACTTGCACCTTTAACCGTTTGTGTAGCGATCTTAGTTGCCGTTTGTGCATCAAATCCAATTTCAATTCCGCCTTGAATCATACCACGAATAAAACGAAGTACGTAGGCAATACCGCAGGCACCCAATACTGTTGCAGCATCCATGAGTTGTTCATTGATCACGATGGTTTCACCAAGCGCATTGAATATGGATTTTACCGTTTCAGTATGTGATTCGGAACCATTATTAGATGCAATACAAGTCATTGATTCGTTAACTGAAGACGCTGTGTTTGGCATCGCTCTAAAAATAATTGGAGTAGAATCGAGGTCATTCTGCATCTGTTCGATCGAATAATCGCTCACGACAGATATGATCAGTTTATCATTCGAAATATACGTTTTTATTCCTTGAAGTACTTCAGAAATACGATACGGTTTAACTGCAATAATTATAGTGTCGGCATCTTGAACTGCCTGATTATTATCCTTAGTTATTCTAACGCCTTGATCGGCAAAAGTTTGAAGTAAATGTGTTTTGTGTCTAGTGATGGTAAGATTTGAAGGATCGAAGTTTTCACTAAGTAATCCAGAGGCTATGGCTTGCCCCAAATTTCCTCCTCCT
Organism: Psychroserpens sp.; assembly: GCA_017643165.1. Taxonomy (GTDB): domain Bacteria; phylum Bacteroidota; class Bacteroidia; order Flavobacteriales; family Flavobacteriaceae; genus Psychroserpens. Next base: position 1,034,957 of record JAEPNY010000001.1, read on the forward strand.
ATAATTGCAATAGATTGACTCATTTAATATTTATATACAAATGCATTAATATGCATTCCTGCGCCTACACTTGCAAAGATAATCACATCTCCCTTTTTAATAGAATGATCATCGAGTTTGTTATTAACGATTAGATCAAAAAGTGTAGGAACAGTAGCCACAGAACTATTACCTAATTTGTGGATACTCATAGGCATGATGCCTTCAGGAGCTTCAGCTTTATACAATCTATAAAAACGTTTTATGATCGCTTCGTCCATTTTTTCATTGGCCTGATGAATCAATACCTTTTTAACATCACTAATGTCAACGCCACTTTTATCTAAGCACGCTTTCATGGCTTGAGGGACATTACTTAAAGCAAATTCATAAATTTTCCTACCATGCATTTTTATGTAGCGCGTATCATTGTCTAAATCTTTATTATTAGAATTTCCGAAGAATAAATAATACGCCTCATCGTAGGTGAACGACGCTGATTCGTGCGCAAGTATTCCACCTTCTTCATCAGAAGCTTCGACGATGGTAGCTCCGGCACCATCACTATAAATCATAGAATCACGATCATGTTTATCAACTACACGTGATAAGGTCTCGCTTCCAATCACTAAACATTTTTTAGCCATTCCGGCTTTGATGAATGCTTTAGCTTGTATAACACCTTCTACCCATCCCGGGCATCCAAAGAGTATATCATAAGCAACACATTTTGGATTCTTAATACGTAATCTATGTTTAATGCGAGAGGCCAAACAAGGTAAAATATCTGATTGCACCGTATTGGCTTTGACGTCACCAAAATTATGAGCACAAATGATATAGTCTATTTCTTCTGGGTCGATATTCGCGTCTTCAATAGCTTTCTGACCAGCTAAAAAACCTAAATCGGAAGAAGTTAATTGCGGATCGGCGTAACGACGCTCTACAATGCCTGTAATAGCTTTAAATTTCTCAACGATTACTTCATTTGGATAATCTATACTACTGCCATCAATGTTTAAAAATTGATGTTGATGGAAGTCTTCATTCTTCTCAATTGATTTTGGTATATAGCTCCCCGTTCCTGTGATTCTTACCGACATAATCTGTTATTTTTTAAAAATTACGATTTACTAAAATAGTAATTAATCATATCTAAGAGCAACGAATGCTAATTATGTTAAGATTTTTGCGATATTCATAATATTAGCGCCAATAATTATTGGAAATAAAAAAAGCGTGTCCAAATTGAACACGCTTTTAAAGATTTCATATCTTCTTATACTTCCATATATTCTTCAATTGGAGCGCAGGTACAAATAAGGTTTCTATCACCGTAAGCGTCATCTACACGTCTCACACTCGGCCAGAATTTGTTGTCTCTAACGTAATCTAACGGGAACGCTGCTTGTTGACGTGTATACGGCAATAACCATTCATCATCTGTTATCATCGCTAGCGTGTGAGGCGCATTTTTAAGTGTATTATTAGCATCCTCTTTAGAAACTTGATCGATCTCATGTCTTATGGCGATCATCGCATCACAAAAACGATCCATTTCTGCCATACTCTCACTTTCAGTAGGTTCGATCATCATGGTTCCTGCAACTGGGAATGAAACTGTTGGTGCGTGGAATCCGTAATCCATCAAACGTTTAGCAATATCTACCACTTCAATACCATGCGCTTTAAACGGTCGGCAATCAATGATCATTTCATGTGCTGCTCTTCCATTTTCACCAGTATATAAAGTTTCAAATGCACCTTCCAATCGTTTCTTGATGTAGTTCGCATTTAAAATCGCTATTTCAGTAGATTTCTTTAGTCCAGAAGCGCCTAACATCTTAATATAACCATATGAGATTAAGCATGCTAGTGACGAACCGAAAGGTGCAGCAGAGATGGAAGAAATCGCTTGATCACCTCCAGTCTTAATTAATGGGTTGCCTGGAAGGAATGGTACCAGTTGTTCTGCAACACAAATTGGTCCTACTCCAGGTCCACCACCACCGTGAGGAATAGCAAATGTTTTATGTAAATTCAAGTGGCATACATCAGCACCAATATTACCTGGATGAGTTAAGCCTACCTGAGCATTCATGTTGGCTCCATCCATATAAACCTGTCCGCCGTTATCGTGAATAATTTGTGTGATATCTTTGATAGCAGATTCATAAACACCATGCGTAGACGGATAGGTCACCATTAAAGCTGCTAAATTATCTTTATGTAATTCTGCTTTTTCTCTTAGATCCTCAACATCAATATTTCCTTCTTCTGTAGATTTAGTCACAACAACTTTCATACCTGCCATTACCGCACTCGCAGGATTCGTGCCATGCGCAGATGAAGGAATAATGCAAATATTTCTATGGTGATCACCTCTTGATTCATGGTAAGCTCTAATCACCATCAATCCTGCAAACTCGCCTTGCGCTCCAGAATTTGGTTGTAATGAAGTGCCTGCGAAACCAGTGATTTCCGTAAGCTGGTCCTCTAAAGTTTTTAATACTTCATGATAGCCTTTTGCTTGTTCTATTGGAGCGAATGGGTGAATTTTCCCCCATTTGAACCAACTTAATGGTAACATTTCTGAAGCAGCATTCAACTTCATTGTACATGATCCTAAAGAGATCATAGAGTGATTTAATGCTAAATCTTTGCGCTCCAAAGATTTTATGTAACGCATGATTTCTGTTTCAGAATGGTGTGTATTAAAGATCGGTTCTTCTAAGAATGTGCTCTGACGTCTTAAGTCTTCTGAGATAATATTCGCTTCTATGATCTGAGTAATTTCAGTTGCAGATTGATCAGCAACTTTAGCGAAAATAGAAGTGATATTATTTAAATCGGTTAGGGTAGTGGTCTCATTCAGTGATAAAATAACTTCGTTTTCACTAGGATAGAAAAAGTTAATATTTCTGCTTTCAGCTTCAGTTTTAATCGCCTTAGCATCAGCATTCAAGTGAATGGTATCGAAATAAGACGAATTATTTTGCTTATATCCTAAATCATTCAAGGCATTAGCCAACGTAAACGTTTTATTATGGATGTCTTTGGCAATATACTTTAATCCATTCGGTCCGTGATAAACACCGTACATACCAGCCATTACCGCTAATAATACCTGTGCTGTACAAATATTAGAAGTGGCCTTATCGCGTTTAATATGTTGCTCACGTGTTTGAAGTGCCATACGTAGTGCACGATTTCCGTTAGCATCTCTAGTTACACCAATGATACGTCCTGGAATATCACGTTTGTAGGCAGTTTTTGTAGCAAAATATGCGGCGTGCGGACCTCCATAACCCATTGGAATCCCGAAACGCTGTGTCGTACCAACTACGACATCTGCACCAAATTTACCAGGAGCTTCGAGTTTAATTAAACTCATTATGTCAGCAGCTACGGCAACTTTGATACGTGCAGCATTTGCTTTTTCTATAAATGATTTGATATCGGTTACTTGACCATGTTTGCCTGGATATTGAAGTATCGCGGCAAAATAATCTTCAGAGAAATCAAATTCTTCTTCTTTTCCAATGACTAGCTCAATGCCTATAGGTGTTGCTCTGGTTTCTAATAATGCTAGTGTTTGAGGTAATATATTTTCAGAAACAAAAAACTTAGAGATACCTGCTTTCTTTTGATCGCGTTCTCGAACTGCGTAAAGCAAGCTCATTGCTTCTGCCGCTGCAGTACTTTCATCCAAAAGAGAAGCATTTGCAATTTCCATTCCGGTTAGATCAGTAATCATGGTTTGGAAATTTAAAAGTGCCTCTAGTCGTCCTTGAGCAATTTCTGCTTGGTAAGGTGTGTAGGCGGTATACCAACCTGGGTTTTCAAGAATATTGCGTTGAATTACAGCAGGTAAAATTGTTGGGTGATAACCAAGGCCAATGTATGTCTTAAATACTTTGTTCTTTTTCGACAACTCATAGATGTGAAGTAGGTATTCCTGTTCACTCATTGGAGCATCTAAATTTAAGTCTGATTGTAAACGAATGCCATCTGGAATAGTTTCGGAAATCAATTGCTCCAGAGAATCTACACCAATCGTGTCTAACATTGTTTGTTGATCTTCGGCTCTAGGACCGATGTGACGTAGTGAAAAATCTGCTGTATTCATCAAAAATTTTGGGTTGAAATTTATTTGTGCAAAATTAAGGAATTATTGACCTCAAAATGTTAATGAAAATGAAACTTTTCAACCATTTGAATCGTTTATTAACAGTTTAGCTATTTTTGTGATATGCGTGTATTTAAATCAGTATTGGATTTTTATATCAACAGTAGTATTCATGTGGCTTTAGCCGTTTGTGCAATGTCTTGGATAACACTGCTCCAATTTGATTTGGACTTCGATTTGAACATTATAATATTTACGCTTTTTGCCTCAATTACAGGTTATAATTTTGTCAAGTTTTTCGGGATTGCCAGATTTCATCATAGGCGATTAACTAGTCGATTGAAATTAATACAACTATTTTCATTAGTTGCATTTTTAATCATGGTTTTATTTTTCTTTCGATTGCAATCGCGTACCATGGCTTATATAGGTATTTTCGGTATTGTGACGTTTCTATATGCCATACCTATTTTACCAAAGCATTTATTTATTGACAAGCAAAAAAACTTAAGGAGTATTAGTGGCTTAAAAATCTATATTATTGCTTTAGTTTGGACAGGCGTAACCGTATTATTGCCGCTCATAGACAATCAAATTGAATTGTCATTAACGGTTTGGCTCACAAGTATACAACGCTTTTTAATCGTCATGGTATTGATGCTACCTTTTGAAATCCGAGATCTCAATTTTGATAGTCTAAAACTCTCAACCGTTCCTCAAAATATCGGGATCACTGGTACAAAACTGTTAGGAGTAATCTTGCTTATAATAGCGTTTAGTATGGAATTCTTGATTTCAAGAAACTCAGAACCAAAGCTATGGATTCATGCTATTTTTATGATGGTATTAGCAATAATGTTAATGCTTTCATTTCAGAAGCAACATAGATATTATACTACGTTTTGGGTAGAAGCTTTGCCAATGTTTTGGCTATTGCTATTATTGATTTTTTAATTCTTGATTGAACTGCGACCTTAAGGTATCTAATTCATCATCCTTTAGAAAGTCAACATTTGAGGATTTCATAGCTCGTGTTAAGGCTTTATTTCTTTTTGTATATGCTCTTGTTACTGTACACCACGATAATCTAATAGAAAGCTTAATGCGTTCCCATAAACTGGCTTCACCATATTGAGATTTATCACAAATATGATGTGCTTCTTCACATGATATAAATAAAAAACTCTTTTTCATTGTCATTTAATTTCTATTCTTATAGGTTAAAACCAATTGTCTTCGAGGCAACTAGCCATTGCAGTTCGCGCTCTATGGATGATAACCCATAGGTTAGACGCAGTAATTCCTAATTCATTACATATGGCTTCAGTTTCATAATTTAAAATCGTTTTCATTTTAAATACCTGAGCTTGTTTTTCAGGAAGTTTGCCTAAACAATTATAAATCGCATCACCTAATTCGCTATTTTCAAGATTGTCTTCTGCTGTTTTATCGAAAGGATCAGCAACACGTTCTTCAAGCCAATCACCTTCACTTTCTGAATCACTGTAATTAATTCTAACTTCTGCTTTACCCTTGTTAGAGTTAATTTTACGATAGTAATCAATGATCTTACGTTTCAAAATAGAAATAAGCCAAGTACGCTCACTGGCATCTCCTTTGAAATTTTTCATAGATTTTAGTCCAGCCATAAATGTATCTTGAACAAGGTCTTTTGCAATTTCTCTATCATTAACGCGTGAAATGGTATAATTGAAAAGATAGTCTGAATACAGATTAATCCACTGATTAGGGTCTATAACGTGTTTTGGCATTATTTTCTAAATAATTGAACTCAAAAATAAGTAATTCTCAATTAATCACGCAATAAATCTAATAGGGCGTCATCTATTTTATCAAATCTAAATTCAAAACCACTTTCGAGTAATCGTGACGGCAGTACAAATCTGCTTTTTAACACTAATTCTTCTTCGGTTTGCATAAGTCGTGCACCAAGTTTAACTAACCATACAGGCTGTCCAATTCCAAACGGGACTTTCTTAACGATTCGAAGCTGTTTCATGAGAGAGTTATTACTTACAGGATTAGGACTGCTCAGGTTGAAAACACCAGTAAGACTTTGGTCTATGATAAGATATTCGATAGCTCTAGCGAAATCAAGTTCATGGATCCAACTCACTTTTTGCTTTCCGTTGCCATTTCGGCCGCCTAATCCCAAACTTGTTAATTGACTTAAAGGTTTCAAGGCGCCACCCTGTTTTCCAAAAACTATTGATGTGCGTAATATAATTTTTCTGGTTTTTGGATTGACAATACTATTAAATGCTGCTTCCCATGATTTAGCAATATTCATAGAGAAATCATTACCTATATCACCATTATGTTCATTCATTGCTTTGTCCAAAGAATGTTTATATATAGTTGCTGTAGATGTATTGATCCAGGTTTTAGGTGGATTGTCACATAAATTTATAGCGAGCCCTAATACGTTTGTAGAATCAATTCTTGAATCATAGATGGCCTTTCTGTTCGTATCGTTATAACGACAGTCTACCGATCTTCCACTGAGATTAATCAATACGTCGGTGTGTTCTAAGTATTGCGTCCATTTCCCTAATGTTTTACCGTCCCAATACAGATCATTATCAAATTTGGGATGACGCGTCAAAGTATAGACTTTGTATGCCTTTTGGGTAAAATATGATTTGAGAATTTGTCCGAGGAATCCGCTTCCACCTGCGATTACAACTGTTTTCATAAAAAGAGGATTAATAAGGTGATCAATACGAGACATCTATACAGTATCCACATCAAGGAAAGATATTTAGGCAATTTTAATATCGAGACTCTTCGAACATGCTCAGCAAACATGAATACTATCGTTAATACGAACCAATGTAAGTTGAGAAATTCAGGTATATGTAACAATGTGTTTAATAAGAGTACTAGAATTAACAGCAGCACACCCATCGTGGAAACTGTCATGAGATGACCAATATAATTTACAACCTCAATAGAAGATCTTTTCGCAATAAATAGCCCTTGAAAACCGATTAATCCCAAGGTCAGAACACCAATAACTGTCAATGGTAATTTAGGAGTCCACGTAAATAGCTGCATGTAAGAATGGACTGTAAAAGTTGCTGCTATAACTGTTAATACGATATAAACGACTCTATAGCTTAAATTAAAACTAGGAACACATTGCGGTGCTTTGGCTGCAGCAGGATTAGGCATGATTACTTTCCTATTATAGGAGATAAATGAATACAATTTGCGCAAAGCGAAATGTATAGGAGGAATGTTACCTATGGTTTTAATAATTGGAAATCGATGTCCGATAACCTTTAACAGACTATCTATACCATAGGTTACGGTATTGTTACGATTGTCAATTAATGCGATCTCGTTAGATGCACGATCAACATCTAGTATGGTTTCATCTAATGTTGATATTTCGGCAAATGATTTTCGTCCATTTTCATCTAACATTCCAGTTTTAATAAATCCGGAAGTATACGCTTGACATAGCGGACAATCTTCATCGTAGAGTAAGGTTTGATGTTCAAGTGTTTTCATGATTTTTGAATTAAATAGAGAATTCTGATAAAAAAAGTTGCAATCAACATGGGCGCTATTATCATTAAAATAATGGCAAATACTTTGTTAACGTCAGAAATAATAGAGCCTTCAATAAGTAATAACAAGCCAACCATTGTTGGAATATAGATCAAGACAGATAACCAATAATACCCTATAAAGGATCGAACTTTCTCACTATAATTATTACTCATAGTGGCTAAATGAAGTCCCAATACAAATTGAAATATCCCAAAGAAGAACTGACCAATCAAGCCATAGAACGTATAAGATTCAATGAGATAGCTTAATAGAATCAAAGCATAAAAAATTGCGTTGATATAGAACAGAATTCTCATAACAGTATAGTTTTAAACTTTCAGAAAAAATTGAAAGTATTATTTAAATTTTTTAAAATGTATGACGTAGGTTAATAATATAATTAAGCTTGGTGGTATAATATATAGCCATTGCCATTGAATGATCTTATAATCCCAAATACAAAAGAATGCCAAGACAGTTCCGAAATAAACCCATAATAATTTTTCTTTAGGACGTGCCGCAAATATTAGGATTGCTGCGATAACTTGTAATAGTCCAGTCATTGGTAATCCATAAAGACCAAGCAACAGAAAGAGTAGTGCAATTATATTTACCACTTTTGAAATTTTAATAACTGTTTTCATAATATTTAGTTTTTGAACTTTCAAAAAAAATTGAAAGTATTAGTTAAATAAAAAAGTCTACTTTATTAACTTGAGTATCGACTTTGTAACCCAATTTTGTTTATGATTCACCATTTTATTGATCATGGCATCTGCTGTTTCAGTAAGTTCATGTAAGGCTTTGGTTTGTTTTATAAGTTCATTTGTCTTTTCAGTGCCATCATCTTCAATAGAAGACACGTCCTTTAATATTTTAATCACAGGTTGTATTTCTCTTCGGCTGCGTTCTTTCGCAATTACTCTAGCTAACTCCTGAACATCTTTTTCTGTTTGAAAGTACTCTCGACGTTCACCTGGAATGATCTCTTTAGTCACAATGCCCCAATCGATTAACTGTCGCAAATTCATACTGGTATTACCTCTAGAAATCTGAAGTTCTTTCATTATCTCTTCCATTGATAATGGTTTAGTAGAAATAAATAACAAGGCTTGAATCTGCGCCATGGCCTTATTAATTCCCCATAATGAGCCTAAACTTCCCCAGGTACTTATGAACTTTATTTTTGCTTCTTCATATTTCATAGGTCAAATATACGAATAATTTTAAACTTTCAATAATTATTGAAAGTTTAATTTCTAACATTTTATTATATTTACTATAACCAGTTAACAAAACCATGAAACACAAATTACTTTGTATCATACTTACTTTAGTAACAACATTGTCGTTTGCACAAATTGAGTTACAACCAAATCCGAGTAATATTAATTCGGGAACGCTTACCTTTAAGTATGGTGAGTTTGGTGATTATTCTATCTTCGATCCGCTAGGTAATCCGAATTTATACCTCTATACAGGTTTACAAACAGATGCTGACCCCTTAACATGGGATTATAATGATGGTGAATTTACCTTGGCCAATCTTGGGCAAATGATTCCTTTAAACTTTGATGGTGGATTGGGTTATTATGTGGCTACATTTAATCCGGCTACACGTTCTTATATCGAAGAGCTAACACAAAACTTAACTACGATTCCAGACGGTACAGAAGTATTTGATTGGTATTTTTTAATAACAACGAACGACTTGTCACGTCAATCGGCAGATCTTAGAGGTAGCGATTATGGCTTCGGTTCTGATATATTATCCGTTAATGAAATAGAACTTGAAGATGAGATGGTCGTTGTAAAAGGCGATATTAAGTTTTACAAAGATGGTTCCTATCTTATTGAGACTTATGATATGTTAGGCAAACAAATTGCTTTAGATACCTATGTCGTTGTCGGACAATCAACTTATAAGTTGCCTGTATCTTCTAACGGACTTTACATTGTGAAAGTAACATCAGGTGAAGCCGTTAAAACCTTAAAAGTTTTAAAGCAGTAAGTTCTTATTTCTCTATTAATCCAGCACGTCGTAACAAGGCTTCAGGCTTAGGTTCCTGACCTCTAAAACGTTTATATAAGGTCATTGGGTCTTCAATACCACCTTGAGAGAGAATATGATTCTTAAATTTTTCGGCTACTACTTTATTAAATACACCTTTTTCTAGGAAGTACTCAAAAGCATCTGCATCTAAAACTTCAGCCCATTTATAACTGTAGTATCCTGAACTGTATCCTCCTTGAAATATATGAGAGAAAGATGTACTCATACAATTTTCAGAAACATCAGGATACAATTTCGTTTGTTCAAAGGCCTTTAGTTCGTGGGCTTTCACATCAGAAATGTTTGTTGGATCCTGTCCGTGCCAAGACATGTCTAATAATCCGAAACTTAATTGTCTTAGTGTTTGCATGCCTTCATGGAAGGTTGCTGAAGCTTTAATTTTAGCGATGAGGTCCATCGGAATAACTTCACCAGTCTCGTAATGTGTAGCAAATAACTCTAAAGCTTCTTTTTCATAACACCAGTTTTCAAAAATTTGACTAGGAAGTTCTACAAAATCCCAAAATACGCTAGTGCCAGACATACTTGGATACGTCGTGTTTGCGAGCATTCCGTGTAAAGCATGTCCGAATTCATGAAATAAGGTTGTCACCTCATTAAATGTTAGTAAAGACGGTTTACTTTTGGTTGGCTTTGTGAAATTACATACTATAGAAATATGCGGTCTGTCATTAAGTCCGTTCTTAATACATTGAGGTTTGTAAACAGTCATCCATGCGCCATTACGTTTTCCAGCTCTAGGAAAAAAATCAGCATAAAAAATAGAGACAAGGTTTCCTTTTAAATCGGTTACCTTATAGGTTAAGACGTCTTCATGATATTTATCAACCAAATCCACTTCTTCAAATTTGAGATCGTAAAGACGCTCAGCGATTGTAAAAACACCATCTATGACGTTTTCTAGTTTGAAATAAGGTTTTAACTGCTCATCGTCAAGACTGAATAATTTTTGCTTTAATTTTTCAGAATAATACGCAGCATCCCATTTCTGTAGCACATCAATCCCATCTAGATCTTTCGCAAATGCTTCAAGGTTTTTAAATTCTTGTACAGCGGCAGGTTTAGCTTTGTCAAGAAGATCGTTTAAGAAGGATTCTACTTTAGCCGGAGACTTTGCCATGCGCTCTTCTAATACAAAATGCGCATGCGTTTCGTAACCCAATAGATTGGCACGTTCATGACGTAATTTAGCTATTTGAAGCACATTAGACTGATTGTCCAAATTATCATTCTTAAAGGCTTTTGCACCTGCAGCAAAGGCAAGTTTTTTGCGCAGTTCACGATCATCAGCATAAGTCATAAAAGGTATATAACTTGGATAGTCTAACGTTATTAACCATCCGCTTTTACCTTTTGATTCGGCTAATTGCTGAGCTGCCTCTTTTGCACCTTCAGGCAAACCAGCTAATTCAGCTTCCTCTGTAATATGCATTTCAAAAGCATTTGTTTCGGCTAGCACATTTTCTCCAAACTTAAGTTTAAGTTGACTTAAAGATTTATCGATTTCACGTAATCGTGATTTCTTATCTTCAGGTAGATCAGCACCATTTCTAGAAAAGCTCTTGTATTTTTTGTCAAGTAATGTTTTTTGTTCGGTATTGAGGTTTAAGGAATTACGTTGTTCGTAAACTGTTTTTACGCGCTTAAATAAGTCTTCATTTAAAGTGATGTCATTACTAAATTCAGAGAGTAGTGGAGACACCTCTTGCGCTATGCTTTGAATGGCTTCATTTGTTTCGGCACTGTTGAGGTTGAAAAATATGCTTGAAATTCTATCCAACTCTTCGCCAGAATAGTCTAAAGCCTCAATAGTATTTTCGAAAGTTGGCGCATCTGCATTAGCTACAATGGCGTCTATTTCAGATTTTGCTTTTTGAATTCCTAATATAAAAGCGGGTAAATAGTCTTCATCTTTTATTTCTGAAAAGGGAGCCGTTTCAAATGGCGTTTTAAATTTGGAGTTTAAGATATTCATGGGTAAGTAAGTGTTTTCTTATTTACAATTTAGTAATATAAGTTTAACGTGAAATTTCTTTCAAAAAATGACTTTATTCGTTTGTTAATCAGAGTTATGAGCACAAATTGTTAATATCTCTTTGATCATTAACTAATAGTTAAGAAGCTAATCTCGATTTAATTATTATTTTTGCCTCATTATTAGAACTTATTTTTGTAAGATTTAGTAAGAATTGATTAATAGCTCTAAAACCTCGTGATTTCACGGGGTTTTTTATGCTTTTAAATCTTTTGAAGAATCGATAACTTTTGCCTTTAATCCTTCTTTATACATTAAGATTGATTCTAATACATCTGGGTCTGAAGCTCCAATAATTTGAGCAGCTAAAATACCTGCGTTTTTTGCCCCATTTAATGCTACTGTGGCCACTGGAACACCCCCAGGCATCTGTAAAATGGATAATACTGAATCCCAACCATCAATTGAATTACTGCTTTTTACTGGAACACCAATTACAGGTAATGGTGACATAGAGGCAACCATTCCGGGTAAATGTGCGGCGCCACCAGCGCCAGCAATAATAACTTTAATGCCACGTTGATGAGCATTTGTACTAAAATCATATAGTTTATCTGGTGTGCGATGCGCAGAAACTATATCAACTTCGACTTCAATTTTGAATGTTTTTAAGATGTCAATAGCATCTTGCATGACAGGAAGATCACTTTTGCTTCCCATAACAATGGCAACTTTACTCATAACTATTTACTTATAACCTTTATCGTTTGTTTTGCTTGCTCGGCAACGCGACGCGCTTCATTTATATCTTCGTTAACTATAGTAACATGACCCATTTTACGAAATGGTCGTGTCTCTTTTTTACCATAAATATGAGGTGTTACACCTTCCAACTCCATAATTTCTTCAATGTTTTGGTAAATGACATCTCCAGTATGACCTTCAGCACCTACAAGATTAACCATAATTCCGCCCACTTTACTTTCTGTCTTTCCTAATGGTAAATTTAAAATGGCACGTAGATGTTGTTCAAATTGTGAGGTATAACTAGCTTCTATCGTTTGATGACCCGAATTATGAGGTCGAGGTGCTACTTCATTAACTAATATGTCATCTTCTTGAGTTTGAAACATTTCCACGGCTAGTAATCCAACATGTTCAAATGCTTTTGACGTTTTTAAAGCAACTTCCTGCGCTTTTTGTGCAACTTCTTGATCAATACGTGCAGGACAAATGACATATTCCACTTGATTCGCTTCAGGATGAAATTCCATTTCAACGACTGGATATGTTTTGACCGCTCCATTCTTATTTCGTGCAACAATGACGGCAAGCTCATTTTTAAATGGAATCATATCTTCAACAATACATTCCCCTGGTGGTAATCCGTGAAGATCTGATAATTCTCTTACTACTTTCACACCTTTACCGTCATAACCAAACTGAGCAGCCTTCCATACAAATGGAAACTCCAACGCTTCGTTTTCCAAGGCATCTTCAATTTCAGATAGGTAAGCAAATCTTGAAAAATCTGCTGTCGGTATTTCGTGATCGCGATAGAATAGCTTTTGTGTAGCCTTATTCTGAATCTTGCGTAACGTTTTTGAAGATGGATAAACAGGAAGGCCTTCTTTCTCTAAAGCTTCTAAAGCATCAACGTTGACATTCTCGATTTCAAAAGTTAGCAGATCAACTTGTTTACCGAAAGCATAGACCGCATCATAATCCATTAAATCTCCAATAGTAAAATCATCACACGCAATTTTACATGGCGCAGATTCACTAGCATCCATAACATGCGTTTTGATATCAAATTTTCTGGTGGAATAGAGCATCATCTTACCTAATTGACCGCCACCTAAAATGCCAAGTTTAAAATTTGAAGAGAAATAATTTGTTGCCATCGAGAAGCTTCGATTTAATTATTAATTTGATTTCACAAAAATACATTATAAAATAGAAAGCAAGCGTAAAAATGAAAGGCAAAAATCGGTAATCGACAATCTATTGATTATCTTTGCCTTTTCTAAAACTAAATCAAGTGATCAAACTACACGACCTCTACTTCAAAACGTTTATTTCCGAGGAGGAAATCGATGCTGCTGTACAACGTATGGTCGATGAAATTTCTAACGATATCCAAGATGAGATTCCTGTATTTGTTGGTATTTTGAATGGATCCTTTATGTTCGTAAGCGATTTTGTGAAAAAGTACCCGAAACCATGTGAAGTGACATTCATTAAATTGGCATCTTATGAAGGGTTGAAATCCTCAGAAGATATACATCGTTTAATTGGATTGACTCAGGATTTATCAGGTCGTAAGGTGGTTATTTTAGAAGATATAATTGATTCTGGAAACACGCTTTCCGAAGTGTATCGCATCTTTAAAAATGAACAAGTTGATGAGCTTAAGATTGCGACGTTATTTTATAAACCAGAAGCATACAAGAAAGACTTTAAATTACATTATGTGGGTATTGAAATCCCTAATAAATTTATTGTAGGATATGGATTAGATTACAATGGATTGGGACGAGATTTACCTTCAGTTTATCAATTAAAAACAACACAACATATGACGAACTTAGTGCTATTTGGCCCTCCTGGCGCTGGAAAAGGAACACAAGCAGAATTCTTAAAAAACACTTACAACCTTGTACACATCTCTACAGGTGATGTTTTTAGATTTAATATCAAAAATGAAACGGCATTGGGAATGCTGGCTAAATCTTACATGGATAAAGGAGAGTTAGTTCCAGATCAAGTCACTATTGATATGTTAAACGCAGAAGTAGAAAAGAATGCGGATGCTAATGGTTTTATTTTCGACGGTTTTCCTAGAACAAATGCACAAGCAGAAGCTTTGGATAAATTGATGGATAGCAAAGACTCACAAATCAATGCAATGATCGCACTTGAAGTGGATGATGAAATATTAGTGCAACGTCTATTAAAACGCGGAGAGACCAGCGGCAGAAAAGATGACGCCGATGAGTCAATCATTAGAAATAGAATTAAAGAATACTACAAGAAAACAGCAATTTTAAAGGACTATTACACTGCACAAGACAAATATTATGGTGTTGATGGAGAAGGTAGTATTGAAGAAATAACAGAACGTTTAAACGCTGTCATCGATAGTCTATAATAGTTTTTTAACCACATATAATTCCCACGAATTTCAGGATTAAATTTCATTGTAAATGAAATTTAATGGCTGATCACAAAATAATAATCATGACTGAAGGCAATTTCGTAGACTATGTAAAAATGCATGTCTCTTCTGGAAAAGGAGGTCAAGGATCAGCACATTTACATCGTGAGAAGTTCATCGAAAAGGGTGGGCCTGATGGAGGTGATGGCGGTCGCGGTGGTCATGTTATTATTAAGGGTAATGCCAATTTATGGACCTTACTACACCTCAAGTTTAAACGTCATGCGCGTGCAGGTCATGGAGGCCATGGAAGTAAAAGTAGAAGTACAGGTGCAGATGGGGAAGATACCTATTTGGAAGTACCACTAGGAACCGTAGTTAAGGATACGGAAACTGACGAAGTTTTATTCGAGATCACAAGAGCTGGTGAAGAAAAAATTGTGGCTAAAGGTGGTCGTGGTGGATTAGGAAACTGGCATTTTAAAAGTTCAACAAATCAAACGCCACGCTACGCACAACCTGGTGAGCCATTAGAAGAAAAGAATATAACAATCGAGCTCAAGATATTAGCTGATGTCGGTTTAGTAGGCTTTCCAAATGCTGGGAAATCTACATTATTATCGGTAGTTACTGCAGCTAAGCCTAAAATTGCCGACTACGAATTTACCACGTTAAAACCCAATTTAGGAATCGTTAAATATCGCGATTATCAAACCTTTGTTATGGCTGATATTCCTGGTATCATCGAAGGAGCTGCAGAAGGAAAAGGGCTTGGTCATTACTTTTTGAGACATATTGAGCGTAATTCAGTGCTCTTATTTTTGATCCCAGCCGATGCTGAAGATATTAGAAAACAATATGACATTTTATTAGACGAATTGAGACGCTATAATCCAGAAATGCTGGATAAAGAACGTATCATCGCTATTTCGAAGTCGGATATGCTCGACGATGAGTTAAAAGCTGAACTGAAAGCCGAACTCGATAAAACCTTGCCAATAGAATACATGTTTATTTCTTCTGTGGCGCAACAAGGAATCACAGAGCTCAAAGATAAACTCTGGAAAATACTTAACGATTAATCAAAGAATTGATGTCGTGTGTTCTTAGACTTAAGGGCGTTTCTCAAATCACTCAATTGATGGTTTCGCGAATTTGAGTCAGGCTCTCGGCAGTCGCTTCCTCCGAAGCTTTAGCATAGGAGGGGAGCTCCAACAAAGCCTCCATCCTTAACGCAAAACTAGTGTTAAAATTCATTAAGAATCGTAGGATTTTCCCTATCTTTAAAAGAAAAATATGAAGCGTATACTCTTATTATTCAGCGTTCTAATAGTTACAGCATGTAGTCCTATTCGAGTTTCTTATGACTATGAGAAGAATGCTAATTTCACAACCTACAAAACCTATAATTATTATGATGATATGAAATCTGGTATGAGCGAATTGGATACTAAGCGTTTGATAAACGCTATGGATAATGCGCTTCAAACTAAAGGATATATAAAGTCAGATAACCCAGATTTTTTTATTGATATCGGTAGTTCAGAGTATCGCCAACAATCCAACAATAATATGGTAGTTGGAGCTGGTACAGGTGGTGGAAATATTGGTGGCGGAATTTCAGTAGGAATTCCTGTAGGACAACCAAAATTGGGTCGTGAAATTGTTATAGAATTTGTTGATGAAAAAGGAATTGGTCTCTTCTGGCAGGCAATTTCAAATTCTAACTACAATCCGAAAGCGTCTCCAGAAAAACGCGATGCACAGTTTTCTGCAATTGCAGCTAAAGTTGTTGAAGGCTATCCACCTGGACAAGAGTAGATCGACAACAATTAATTGTGTTAATCTTTCGTTAGCATTTAAGAAGTTCACAATTTAAAATCGAAAGTCATTATCTTTGTGAACCAAATACCTATATCAAATCAATTAAAATATCTAATGCGTAAGTAATTGTCGTATACACAGTACGACCGACTATGTAATTATATTTGATTCTATGAAATATCTACTTGTTCTTGTACTATTACCTGTTCTAAGTTTTGGTCAATCCTTAGTGATAGATGAAGCTAAACAACTCATCGAGGATAAAGAATTTATAAAAGCAGAACAGGTGCTTTCCGAATATGTTAAAGATCACGAAAATGATACCGAAGGACTAGAGTTATTGGGTGATGCCTACGGAAACCAAAAGAAATGGGATGAGGCAATAACATATTATGAGAAATTAACTGAACTAGAGCCTAAGAATGCTAATTTTCATTATAAATACGGAGGAGCTTTAGGTATGAAGGCCTTAAGCGTGAGCAAATTGCGAGCTGTAGGTATTATTGGCGATGTAAAAGAAGCATTTCTTACAGCAGCCGAACTTGACCCGACGCACATAGATACAAGGTGGGCACTCGTTGAACTTTATATGCAACTCCCTGGAATTATTGGTGGAAGTAAATCCAAATCACTCAAATATGCCAATGAACTCGAAGCTTTATCTAAAGTGGATGGTTATCTCGCTAAAGGATATATCTACGAATATGATAACGAACCAGAACTGGCCGAAGACTACTACAAAAAGGCAATTAAAATTGGTGGTTCGATAACCTGTTATGATAAATTGACTAGCTTTTATGAAAATGAAGATCAGCCGCAAAAGGCAATCGCTAATATTGAAGCCTCGGGAGAAGTACATCAGCGCAATGCTATGCATTATCAAATCGGTAAAGTTTGTGCAGAGTACAATATCGAACTCGACAAAGGAGAAAAATGTCTGCTAACCTATTTAGAGAATCATTCAGCGCGAGATGGCGTTCCAAAATCGTGGGCCTATTATCGCCTTGCGCAAATACAGAAAAATAAAAAGCAAAAATCTCAAGCACTTGAATGGATAAATAAGGCCATTGCTAGCGCACCTAAGATCAAAGTATTTAAAAAGGAAAAGCAAAAAATTCAAGCGCTTTAAATACACAAATATCCTTCATTCTTAGCACCTCAATTACTATATTTGAGGAACTCAAAATTCACTAGATGAAAGTACATTTTATCGCAATAGGAGGTAGTGCAATGCACAACCTTGCTTTGGCATTACATCATAAAGGTTATCAAGTCACAGGAAGTGATGATACGATTTTTGAACCTTCAAAATCGCGATTACTTAAAGAAGGTCTTTTACCTGATGAATTCGGTTGGTATCCAGAAAAAATAACTTCAGATTTAGATGCTATCGTTTTAGGAATGCATGCAAAGCAAGATAATCCTGAACTACTTAAAGCACAGGAATTAGGTTTAAAAATCTATAGTTATCCAGAGTTTTTATATGAACAAGCTAAAGATAAAACTAGAGTTGTTATTGGAGGTAGTCATGGTAAAACAACTATAACCTCAATGATTTTGCACGTCATGCATTATCATGATCGTGATGTTGATTACATGGTAGGTGCACAGTTAGAAGGCTTTGATGTCATGGTCAAATTAACTAACGATAATGATTTTATAGTATTAGAAGGTGATGAGTATTTGAGTTCACCAATTGACAGACGTCCTAAATTTCACTTATACAAACCCAATATCGCTTTACTAAGTGGTATCGCTTGGGATCATATTAATGTATTTCCTACCTATGAAAATTACGTTGAACAATTTTCAATTTTCGTCGATAGCATTGTTCAAGGTGGAAGTATAAATTATAATGAAGAAGATCCAGAAGTTAAACGTGTGGTTGAGGCTAGTGAAAATCCGATACGTAAGTTGGCATATCATACGCCAGAGTACAGCGTAGAGGATGGACAAACCCTTTTAGAAACTCCAGAAGGTGATCTCCCAATTGAAGTTTTTGGTAAGCACAATTTAAATAATTTGGCAGGCGCTAAATGGATATGTCAGCATATGGGAATCGATGAGGATGACTTTTATGAGGCAATTTCAACCTTCAAAGGCGCCAGTAAGCGACTGGAAAAGATTGCAGAAAGTTCTCAAAGTGTGGCCTATAAAGATTTTGCACATTCACCAAGTAAGGTAGAGGCTACAACTCAAGCAGTTAAAGAACAGTATAAAGATCGTATTGTAGTGGCTTGTCTTGAACTGCACACATATAGCAGTTTGAATGCCGAATTTTTAAAGGAGTATAAAGGAGCTCTGGATGCTGCCGATATAGCTGTAGTGTTTTATTCACCACATGCGGTAGAAATTAAAAAGTTAAAAGAAGTTAGCCATCAGCAGATCGCTGAAGCATTTGAAAGAGATGACCTGATTATATATACAAATTCAGAAGACTTCAAATCATATTTGTTCTCTCAAGATTATAATAACAAGGCCTTATTGTTAATGAGCTCGGGTAATTACGGTGGATTAGATTTTGATGAAGTCAAAGATCTCATTTCCTAGTTAAATAGTTCTAAAAGAAATAAACTATCTTAGAAAAGTATTAATCAATTACTCTACCCGATGAGATCGATAATAATTAGTATACTCTGTTGTTTTTCTATGACTTCATTAGCTCAGGAGCAATCATATCAGCAAGAAATAAATACTCAAGTATGGACTAATTTTATTAAAGGTTTTAACGAACGTGACAATAAATTGTTTAGTTCAGTCCACAGTAAAGATTTTATTAGGGTAATAAGAGATAATCAAGCCATTTTTGGATATGATAAAGCATTTAAAGTTCCTTCTCAAACTGATGAGGCCAAACGTAATAAATGGAAGCGACATATCGAATTACGCTTCATAGAAAGCATAGCGTCTTCTGAAGAAGCATTTCAAGTTGGCTACTATAAGACTTCAGTAGAGCATGTTGAAACCAAAGAACGACGTGTCAGTTTCGGTAAATTTCATGTCTTATTGAGAAAAGAGAACAAACAATGGAAGATCCTAATGGACGCTGATGTCCAAGACGGGGTTGACGAAGCCTTGTTCCAAAGCGCAAAACCTATGAAATGGAATTAATAACCAATTATACTTTTTACTTATGAAAAAACTCATTTTTATTACCATTCTTATGATATCGGTAACCTTCATGAATCAAGCTCAAGAAGCGATGCTAGGTGAAGTAAGACTTTTCGCTGGAAACTTTGCACCACGTGGTTGGGCATTATGTCAAGGTCAATTATTACCTATTTCTAAAAATACAGCACTTTTTTCTCTGTTAGGCACAATGTATGGCGGAGATGGAAGAACAACGTTTGCGCTACCAGATCTGAGACATAGAGTTCCTGTTGGGACGGGAAGAAATGAAAAGGATGAGGTTCTATATCCTGGTACGCAAGATGATGGAGATACAGTGAGCAAAGGAGAAGATCATAAGACGCAATCAACCCTAGGAATGAACTATATCATTTGTATGCAAGGTATCTATCCGTCACGGAGTTGATCCCGACTTTTTTGATAAGGCAATAAGTCCTAATAAAGGTCCAATGACTAGGACCAAATATAGATATTGCCAATTGATATATTTAGATAGTATTGTGAGAATGAGGATACTTACTATAGTAATTGCAAATCCTATGCAATTCACTATGGTCAATGCTGTTCCTTTCAATTTGGGTTCAGCGTTATGAGCAACCATGGTAGAGAACAAGGGTGAGTCTGCAATGACAACTAATCCCCAAAATATTAAGAACGTAAGTATAACAGCCGAAGAAGATATTGAGAAAACTATTGGCGAAAGCAGACAGCACAAACCAGATGATATCAAAGCTAAAGAAGCTATTCGTTTTTCACCATAACTTTTAGAGAGGTATCCACCGATAACACAAGCTATACTTCCTGACCCAATGATCACAAATGACCATAATGCAACGTCGAGTTTTACGTTTGGTTGGACTTTTATATAGGAATCTAATATTACAGGAACAAAAGCCCAGAAGGCATAAAGTTCCCACATATGTCCGAAATATCCAAAGGCAGCAGCACGAAAGGTAGGAACGCGAAATACTTTGAAGAAAGCATTAAGTTCAAGTTTCTGAGCGGCTTGTCGGTATGGACCATTGGGAACAAATAATAGCATAACTACACCTCCAAAGCTCGCAAATCCAGAGGTTGCTATGATCACATTCCTCCAAAGATCAGTTGTGATAACACTTTTGATTAAATGTGGAAATGCCGTTCCTAATACTAATGCCCCAACTAAGAAACCTAGGGATAAGCCAAGACCTTTTTGATAATAATCAGCTGCGATCTTCATCCCAACCGGATAAATACCAGCTAAACAGAAACCAGTTAAGAATCGCAACAGTAGTAACGTTGAAATAGTATGTCCGCTCCAGATCATACCAGTATTAAAAAGGGCTCCTAAAATGGCACAGGTAAAAAATACACGTGATGGTGAGAAACGGTCAGCAATGGTCAATATGGCAAAAGTTAAGGTTCCTAAGATAAAACCGAACTGAATCGCAGAGGTTAATGAGCCAACAGCATTTTGATCTAATTGGAAGGTGTCAACAAGATTGGTCATGACCCCGTTGCTAGCGAACCACAAGGATGTGCAAGCAAATTGTGAGAGCACAATAATTGGTAAAATGGTCTTTCGTCGACTGATCATGTGCGGCAATACTAAAAAATCTGATCTAAGAACCGTTTGATACTTTCCTGATTTGCTCTAATTAATTCTTGTCGCGCAAATTCAGTATCGCTGGGTTTTTTGTCCTGTGAAAGTTTGAATTTGCCTTCCCATTCTGTGATATCGATCTCAAACATTTCAATGTAGTTGAGGTTTCTGTCTAATCTTGGGTTATCAGGTTCTAAGACATATTTATGATCTGGAGCTTCTAGAAATTCGGTCATTGTAATAAGCGATTGCTTAAGGGCTGACTTACTCTCAATTGCTTTTACTATTCCTTTGAGATGAACACGGATATAGTTCCATGTTGGCAGTTGGGTAGTACCATAAATACTCGGGGAAATGTAACATTGTGGTCCGTAGAATACAACGGTTACTTCATTACCATCTTTTAGTAATGATGCTTGCGGATTATAGATATCGATATGACCTATGAGTTTCTCATTCTCGTACACTAAAGGTAAATGTGTAACTAATGGAGTGTTGTCTTTAACTGAGATTACAGTGGCCAAAGGGTAGTTCTTAATGACCTTTTTCAAATGATCTCTATTATCGTCCTGATGGTGCTGTGGTGGATATTTCAAATTGCAGTTCTTTTTTGCAAATTTACAAATTAACTAGACTCCGAATTGCCTCAAATGATGATCCAAATGTTTATACTGCATTTTCCCCCATTGTTCTGATGTGAATTTTCCAAACATTGGGTGTTCTGGCCATTCAGTTGTGTCGCGCTGATCATGAAACTCCTTAATTGTGCTAACTAATTCATCTAGTTCTTTTTTGAATTCTTTTTCGTCGGTTACAATAAATGGAGGCGCAGTTGGAAGTCCTTGCTTCCAAGGTTTGTCATTATAAAGTGATGCTTTAAAAAAGGAAAAAATAAAACGCTTAAACGCGTTTGGCCGGTCCAATGGGAGCTTTTGTAAAGCGACTTGAAGGGGAAATTTGCAATGCGATAACATCTGTGAGACATTCATTTTACCCCATTTAGCATCCGTATGCTCATTGAGAAGTTCTAATCGTTTTAAGATACTCTTTTTGACTTTTTCTGTGAAGAGTGATTCCATTGTTATAGTTAAATCAAATGTTAGTGGTGATTTTAATAGTTAAAATTACGACATATTATGTTCGAAATGTGAATTCAATAGTAATAAAATCAGAAAAACCCCACAATATATAAACGTATATATTAAAAAAATCGTTTAAATGTTGTTTAAATACGATTAAATGTCTATTTTGTCCGCAGATAGCCCCTAATCATGAAAGTAAAACAATTATCACTTACTAAGAATAATTGGCAAGACCTGATACCTACAATTCACTTTTCTGCCAATTTGTGTTTGTTATTTGTATCACCTGATTTTCCTAATACCAAGGAAGTATTGGATCAAATAAAAACAAGTTTTCCGGATACTTTAATTATTGGTTGTTCTACTGCTGGTGAAATTTCAGGCATTACAGTAAAGGATGAGACTATTGCGTTGACCGCCATTCAATTAGAAAAATCGACTGTTAAGAAGGTAGCTTACGAGATCAATGATATGGAATGTAGTCAAAATGCAGGAGAGACTATAGCCGATTCGTTATACGAGGACAATCTCAAGCATGTTATTGTTCTAAGTGACGGACTTAATGTTAACGGCGCTGAATTAGTCTCTGGTTTGAAATCAAAACTTCCGAATGTGAGTATTACAGGTGGTTTAGCTGCTGACGGATCTAATTTTAATGAGACTTTCATAATTGATAATGATCAAATATTGGATAAAACCATTGTGGGAATTGGGTTTTATGGAGAGGCGTTTCAAGTAGGGTTTAGTTCAAAAGGTGGTTGGGATAGTTTTGGTATCGAACGATTGGTGACCAAATCGAAGAAGAACGTACTTTATGAACTTGATGGACTACCAGCGCTAGAATTGTATAAGTCCTTCTTAGGAGATGAAGCTGAAAATCTTCCAAGTTCAGGATTGCTTTTTCCTTTAAGTATGCGTTCTAATGAAACTGAAAAACCTGTAGTAAGAACAATCTTAGGAATTAATGAAGAAGATCAGAGTTTGACATTTGCAGGAAATATTCCAGAAGGATCCTATGTTAGATTAATGAAGGCAAATATCGATCGATTAATAGGCGGTGCCGAAGAATCTGCTAAAGCACTCGGTCAAAATTCAGAGAATGCTTCAGAATTGGCGATTCTTATCAGTTGTGTGGGCCGAAGATTAGTTTTAAAACAACTTGTTGAGGAAGAGATTGAAGTAGTAAGAGATGTCATAGGTGACAAACCTAAAATAACAGGTTTTTATTCTTATGGAGAAATAGCACCATTTGGTGAGTTTTCTCCATGTGAGCTACACAATCAAACCATGACTATAACGACCTTGACCGAATGTTAAAAAGAGATTTCCATAGACTATTAAAAAGACAAATTAAAAAGTCTGAACTTGATTTGTTGAAAAATCCAGAGTTAATGGAGTTTTTGAATAGTATTGATGAAGCTTACAAAAGTTTTGACAAAGATGTAATGCATATTGAAAATATTCTTGAACAAAGCTCCAAAGAATTGTTTTCTGCTAATAAACGATTAAGAAATGAAAGAGATGATTCAAAAAGTAAACTAGAAAATCTTGTTGATAATATTCGTGGGATTATTTTTGAAACGGACCTTGAAGGTAATTTTACATTTTTAAATAACGCTTGGGAGCAGTATTCAGGAATCCCATTAAAAGAATCATTAGGACGAAGCTATCGAGACTTTTTAGAAAATAAAAATATCGTAGGCCATGAGGGGAAAAAAATATTTTCACAGAAGCATGAAAATGCGAAATTTATTTTTAAGCATAAATTAAATGACAAAAACTTATGGTTTGAAGTAAAATATAAACTTGTTCGTGATATACAAGACAAGGCAACTGGATTCATTGGAACAGTTACAGAAATCACTAATCTTAAAGAAACAGAATTAGAACTTAAAAAAGCTAACCAAGCCAAAGATCAATTTTTGTCTACGATGTCTCATGAGATCAGAACACCTTTGAATGCTGTAACAGGTTTGGCTAATATATTGTTGATGGAGGACCATTTACCAGAACAAGATGAGAATTTAAAAGCTCTTAAATATTCTGGAGAACACTTGCTGGGATTAATTAATGACCTGTTAGATTTTAATAAAATAAAGTCTGGTAAAGTCAAACTGGATGAAAAAGATTTTAGTTTAAGATATTTCCTAGAAAATATAGCCTCTCACTTTGCACTTAGAGCTAAGGAAAAGGGAATTGATTTCAGTGTAGTTAAAGAAAATGATTTGCCTTTTAATGTTAAAGGGGATAAACTGAAATTAGCACAGATATTAAAGAATCTTTTAAGTAATTCTTTAAAATTTACCGAAAAAGGAAGAATCACATTATATGTCAAAAACCTTGGAGTCGATAAGAATAAGAATGAGATCGAGTTTAGAGTTCAGGATACAGGAATTGGTATTTCTAAAAATAAACAACGTCAAATTTTTGAAAGCTTTATTCAAGCAAATACCGAAACCTCAATTAAGTATGGCGGAACAGGATTAGGATTGTCTATTAGCCGTGAGCTTCTTGAATTACAGAATAGTAAGTTATCAGTAAAGAGTGAACTTGGAAAAGGTTCAACCTTT
The DNA here is from genome assembly GCA_017643165.1 of Psychroserpens sp. Taxonomy (GTDB): domain Bacteria; phylum Bacteroidota; class Bacteroidia; order Flavobacteriales; family Flavobacteriaceae; genus Psychroserpens. The sequence continues at coordinate 1,060,037 of JAEPNY010000001.1, forward strand.
TCATTTAGTGTGAAATTTAAAGTTTGCAATCAGCTAAGTATTTACGAACCAGATATGGTTAAAATGCAGCCTAAATATTTCCCTCTTAAAATGAAAGTTCTAGTTGCAGAGGACAACAAAATGAACATATTGATACTGAAACGTTTCTTCCAGAAATGGGAAGTTGATTTTATAGTTGCTGAAAATGGACAAGAGGTTCTAGACTATTTTAACCAGCCGAACTTTGATGTAGATGTTATTCTCATGGATTTACAGATGCCAATATTGAATGGTTACCAAACCACAAAAATAATTCGTAGCTTTAAAGATAAACTTAAAGCTAATGTTCCAATAGTAGCCTTAACTGCATTTGCACAAACCGATATAAAAGAAAAAACAGAGCGCTACAAAATGAATGGTTTCATGAGTAAACCATTCAATCCTGCAAAATTACATTCACTTCTTAAATCCTTTCAAAGGATAAATAAAAAAGCCATTTAATTCTGTTTTTTTGTTCTTGTGTTTTATTTAAGCACTTAGTATAGAAATTTTTCTATATTGTAGATGTGTTTTGTGTAGTTTAGCATTATGACGAAAACTAAGAATTTTTTAACAATTAAAAATTGGTCTCAAGATGATAGGCCCAGAGAAAAACTTCGTGACAAAGGAAAATCAGCTTTAAGTGATGCGGAGTTACTCGCAATATTAATAGGTTCTGGAAATAGGTCCGAAAGTGCGGTCGGACTAAGCAAACGAATTATGTCTAGTGTAACTAATAACCTGAATTCCTTAGGGAAATTATCATTAAAACAACTTATGGATTTTAATGGTATAGGCGAGGCTAAGGCAATAATGATCATGGCTGCCATGGAGTTAGGTCGCAGACGTCAAATAGAGGAAGCTATCGTAAATGCTAAGATAGGCTCAAGTCTAAACGTATTTGACCAGATGCAGCCCATAATTGGAGAACTGCCTCATGAAGAGTTTTGGATCTTATATTTAAACAATTCCAATCACATCTTATTAAAACAACAACTAAGTAAAGGAGGTATTACAGGAACTTTAGTCGATATACGTCTTGTTCTGAAACAGGCGCTTGAATTGAGCGCTGTGGCCATCATTTTAGCACATAACCATCCTTCTGGAACACTCAAACCGAGTGAAGCAGATAAAAAGATTACACTAAAACTAAAAAAAGCAGCGCAAAGTTTAGATATTAAGGTATTGGATCATTTAATTATCACTGAAAAAGCATATTTTAGTTTCGCAGATGAAAATCTGTTGTAATTTATATTCAACACACTTGTTACTCGTTTACACCCACAACATAACACCAAGACTTAGATATACCTTTAAGCATATCTGTACAAGAATTCTAGGGATACCAGTGTCCTTCACAACAACAATAGAAGAATTCATTGCTCATGACAGTATGAAGATGTCCTACACGAGAAAACCACTGAGTAATGAGATCTTTATTCGTAATCATGAATTACTTTTTGAACAGGGAATATCTGATGTGGATATCAATGTTCATAATTGGGAGGATACGAAATGCTTCTTTACCACAGGTGAAAAAAGTGCTTTGCCTTATGATATATTTGCTGCCTCATTTTATCTATTGAGTCGATACGAAGAATATCTACCACATGTAAAAGATGATTATGGGCGCTTTCCCGCTACCGAGAGTTTAGCATATAAACATGAGTTTCTCAATCAGCCCGTTATTGATATCTGGTCAAATAAATTAAAGTCCATTTTAGAGCAAAAATTTGAATTCTATAGTTTTCCTGTGAAGACTTATCAAATCAACCCTATCATAGATGTGCCAATGGCATATTATTATAAGCAGAAAGGAATAATGCGTACTATGGGAGGTTCGATAACTGATCTGTTTACACTCAAACTCAAACGGTTCTATCAACGCCTTTTGGTCATGTTTTCATTTGAGCGTGACCCATATGATACCTTTAAATGGATCATCAATAGACAAAAAAAGTCATCATATAAATTCACGGTATTTTTCCTGATTGGCGATTATTCAACATATGATAAGAATATCAGTATCAATAAGAAGAAGTTTGTTTCCCTGATAAAATCGGTTTCAGATTATTGTCGCATTGGTTTAAAAGTTTCCTATTTCGGACTCGATAATATTGCCATACTGAAGAAAGAAAAGAAGAAACTAGAATTGGTTACCAATTTTGAGGTGGAAGCCAGCAGGAACTCCTTTTCAAAGGTTAATTTACCAAAAACCTATCGTCATCTTGTAGAATTAGAGATCCATGAGGACTACTCAATGGGCTATTTAAATCATCTCGGATTTAGAGCAGGAACCTGCACACCATTTTTGTTCTATGATCTGGATTATGAAACGCCAACACCCTTATTGATCAATTCATATCATTGTCTTGACTTTGCCTTATTGAAACATCAATCACTTCTGGACAAGCAGGAAGAATTACAGCGATTGATAAATACGGTTAAAGCAGTAAATGGTACATTTGTACCTGTTTTTCATAACTATTCGTTTGGAAGTGACGAACGTTGGAAAGGATTTAGACAACTATTTAAACAAGTATTAGAATCAGTAAATGAAAATAAACGGGATTAAACACATTTTTTTTGACCTAGACCATACTTTATGGGATTTCGATAAGAATTCGGCGTTGACATTTGAGAAGATCTTTGATATCCATCGGGTTACTATTGATACCAGTAGGTTTTTATCGGTATATGAACCCATTAATTTGAATTATTGGAAAATGTATCGTGAGGAAAGGATCAGTAAGAAGAACTTGCGATATCAGCGTTTACGAGATACATTTGATGCCGTAAATTTTGATGTTACTGACGAGATCATTCATAAACTTTCTGAGGATTATATTAATTACCTAACCACCTTTAATCATTTGTTTGAAGGAACTATTGATATCCTAGAACATCTATTTGGTGATTATGATCTACATATTATCACGAATGGTTTTGAAGAAGCACAACAGCGAAAGATCAATAATGCAAACATAGGACATTACTTCAAAACCATAACGAATTCAGAAGCTGCAGGAGTTAAGAAACCAAATCCGATCATTTTTAACCATGCTTTAAATGTAGCGAATGCCGATCCTAATGAAAGTCTTATGATAGGCGATAATTACGAAGCTGATATACTAGGGGCTTTAGATGTTGGTTTAGACGCCATCTTATTTAATTACCATAATTATACAGATATTGATCATATCAAGCAAGTGAAGCATTTATCAGATTTAAAGGTCTATTTATAGTCGAAATGATAGATCAAAGTGTATCTTTATAGTGAATGGATAAAACTTTAGAATAATGAGCAAAGTGATTCAATTTTTTCTGGTCTTAGTGTTACTGCAGACCTCTGTATTTGCACAAAAGAATGTTAATGATTATAAATACATTGTGATCCCAAATCAGTTTGATTTCCAAAGATCGGATGATCAATATCAACTTAACTCTTTAACGAAGTTTTTATTTAATAAATATGGATACCAAGCCTATTTTGAAGACGAAGATTTGCCTGTAGATGTGAGTCAGGATCGATGCTTGGCATTAAAAGCAGATCTAAAAAAATTGAAAGGATTTTTGATCACAAGATTGCAATTCGAACTAAAAGATTGTAACGGAAATATAGTGTCAACTTCAAAAGTAGGAGAGACTAAAGTCAAACAATATGATACTGCTTATAATATTGCGCTCCGACAAGCCTTCGAGACATACCAAAATATGAACTACACGTATGAGCCAAAGGAAGATGTTAAAACACCTGTAGTTGCGATTGAGGAAGTTGTAGAAAAGCCGATCGTAAAACAGGATACTATCGAACAAAAAAAGGAGCTGGCAGAAGCGGAGATTCAAGAAGAAGTTGCTAAAAAACAGATCGAAATACCAGAAGCAAAAACACCTGAGGTTGAAAAGGTAGTTTCTACCGAAACCATTCCGCAACCAGTAAAAATCTCAGATAAAAGTTGGTATGCAACTCCTATTGATAATGGATTTCAGGTTGTTGATTCATCGAAAAACAAAGTCATGACTCTATTGTATTCTGGAGCTTCAGATGTTTATATCGTTAAGGATGAAAACGCGATAGTATTTAAAAAAGAGGGCTACTGGATGTATTCTTCAAATGATGGTAGCGGAATTAAAGTCAACCGTATTGATTTAAAATTTTAAAATCTCAGTACTTATACTTATCCTTCCAACGTGCCTTTAAAAATTCGCGTTGCGCATTTTCTCTAGAATTGTTTCCTGGTTCATAGAGTTTGGTATTCTTAATCTCCTCTGGAAGAAACTCATGAGGCACGAAGTTATTATTGTAGTCGTGCGCATATTGATAATCGTTACCATAGCCCAACTCCTTCATTAATTTTGTAGGCGCATTTCTGATGGACAATGGCACTGAAAGATCACCAGTCTCTTTTACCAACTGCTGTGCTTTTCCTATGGCTTTATACGCAGCATTACTTTTTGGAGATGTCGCTAGGTACGTGACACACTGACTCAATATAATACGCGATTCTGGATGACCAATTACCGAAACCGCCTGAAATGTATTATTAGCAATCACTAGTGCAGTCGGATTAGCATTTCCAATATCTTCACTGGCCAATATGAGCAGTCGTCTAGCAATAAATTTCACATCTTCACCACCTTCTATCATTCGTGCTAACCAATAGACAGCAGCATTCGGATCACTTCCACGGATGGATTTTATAAATGCGGAAATAATATCATAGTGCTGATCACCAGTTTTATCATACCTCACTGTATTGTTCTGAACACGCTGCGTAACAATTTCATTGGTAATTACGATCTTTTTATCGGCTTCGAAAGACGTAACGATTAATTCAAAGATGTTCAATAATTTCCTAGCATCGCCACCAGATAGGCGAATCAGAGCTTCTGTTTCCTTCAATTCTATATCGCGTTTTGACATGTCAACGTCATCATTCATTGCTCTATGCAGTAAGGCTTCTAAGTCTGATTTGTCAAACGAGTTCAGTGTGTAGACCTGACATCTTGATAAAAGCGCTGGAATGACTTCAAAACTCGGATTTTCAGTTGTGGCACCAATGAGCGTCACCCAGCCTTTTTCAACAGCCTGTAATAATGAATCCTGTTGGGATTTACTAAACCTATGAATCTCATCAATAAAAAGAATAGGATTTTTAGTTGTGAAAAGACCACCGCTTTGTTTCGCTTTTTCGATCACTTCTCGAATATCCTTTACACCAGAATTAATAGCACTTAAGGTGTAAAAAGGACGTTCTGACTCGTTTGCAACAATAGTTGCTAATGTGGTTTTTCCCGTACCAGGTGGTCCCCAAAATATCATTGAGGCAATGACGCCTTGTTTAAGTTGCTGCGTTAAAATACCTGAAGGTCCAACCAAATGTGGTTGACTGATGTAATCATTCAGAGTATGAGGACGTAATCTTTCGGCCAATGGTTCGTTCATAAGGTAAAATTACAAAATTCAAGGTGACAATATTTCAGTGATTTAAGAATTGGATACTATTTTGATACAAAAAGTATAAATTTGAGTATGAGCAACGATTCGCCACAATTTAGATATTCGACAGGAGTCATTGCCTATCCGGTATTTTTCGTATTACTGATATGGATTGTATTTTGGATGCAGGTGCGTTTTTTTCCTTGGATAAAACGGCTTGGTGTTTATCCACAAGAGCCTGAAGGGTTACTCGGGATTTTTACAAGTCCGTTTATTCATGCAGATATCGAGCATCTTTATCACAATTCGATTCCCTTGTTTATCCTTTCCATGGCCTTATTCTATTTCTATAGGAAGATCTCTTGGAAGGTTATCATTTATGGGATACTATTATCGGGTTTATTCACATGGATAATTGGCAGGCCAGCAAATCATATTGGTGCCAGTGGCTTAGTTTATGTACTTGTTAGTTTTATCTTTTTTAAAGGCATATTTGCAAAACACTACAGACTTGTTGCTTTATCTCTCATCATTGTGTTTCTCTACGGAAGTATGGTGTGGTATGCGTTTCCAGTAAAAGATGGGATGTCTTGGGAAGGGCATTTGGGCGGACTTATTTCTGGTTTGGTCTTCGCGATTATTTTTAGAAAAGCTATCGCAAAACCTGAGCGTTATGTGTGGCAACAACCAGATTATAATGAAGAAGATGACCCTTTCTTAAAACATTTCGATGAAAATGGAAATTTTATTGAAAACCTTGAGCCCGAAGTAACGGAAGAAGAACTATTATCCGAAAATAATCGAGTTAATATCACTTATACCTTCAAAGAAAAAAAAGATTAACGGCGTTGTCTTACGGCTTCATACAAAAACGCACCACAAGCAACCGAAACATTTAAGGATTCAATCTCTCCTAATAAAGGAAGTTTAGCTTTAGCATTTACAACCTTAAGAACAGACGGATTTATTCCTTTACCTTCAGATCCCATTATTATTGCACAAGGTTCTTTAAAGGATACATCATAAATGGTATCGTTTGTTTTCTCTGTAGCCGCAATTACATTTATACCACTAGCCTGAAGGTAAAACACAGCGTCTTTAATATGATCTACTTTGCAAATTGGAACTTTGAATAATGCACCAGCACTCGTTTTAATAGCATCACCATTTACTGGAGCACCACCTTTCTTTTGGACAATGATTCCCGACACTCCAGTACATTCAGCCGTTCTAACAATTGCCCCAAAATTTCTAACATCACTCAATTGATCAAGCAACAAAAACATAGCTGTTTTGCCAGACTCTAATACATTCATCACCAAACCCTCTAAATCGTAAAAATCGATAGGAGCAATTTGTGCTACAGCACCTTGGTGATTCATTTTGGTAAGTCGATTGAGCTTTTCAATTGGCACGTACGAGCAATTGATACCTTCTTTTCTAAGTAGTTGTTCAAGTTCATGATACAATTCACCACGAAGTCCCTTTTGAAGGAATACCTTATCAATAGATTCTCCAGATTTAACAGCTTCTATAACAGCACGTATACCAAAAATGGTGGTTTCTTTTTCCATGGCTCAAAGGTATAAAAAAACCATTCTATTATAAGAATGGTTTTAGGTCTTAATTCTTCTGAATTACTGTTTTACGATTCGTTTACTAATCTGTCGTTCGCCGCTAATAATATTCAGTATATAAACACCCGATTGGAGACTTGATAGATCCAAGACACTTGTCGATGTGTTTGATAAAACTTTTTGGCCTAACATAGAATAAACGTTTACTCCATCAATAGCAAGTTCACTTTCAATTTGTATAATTCCTGATGTTGGATTAGGATAGATTTCTATGGCATCTAGCTCGAACTCAGCTATACTTAAACTGCTACAAATTGTAAGATCAGGATTGATTTCTATAGGTAAACCGGGTGTTAGATCACGTCCTGTAAATGCTGGAAAATCTGGCGCGTATTTAATCGCACGGAACAAGATATTCGCACCAGGAGGTGGATTGCCTTGTGTTGCAATAGAACCATTAATATTATGAACAGGATTAATGTATTCCCATACTTTATTTTCATTACTGTCAATTTCAAAAACTTCTCCAAATTGCCCTTCACATATCAAGGTGTTTCCATTAGGAAGGCGTTGTGCACTACTTACAATAGAAGAATAAAATGGTGAAGGCGAAGCCGATTGGTCTTCATATGTATAATCGGCCGTTGCAGGTCCATATGCAGTATCAGCGGTGTAATCATAAAATCCAGGCGTAGTTGCAGGAGGATCTATGATCATAACTTCAGAAAAGGATGGTGTTCGACCATTACCGTTATTAAATAACATGATTTTACGTTCGTCATTTAGCCCAGACGGAATATAGTATGGATAGTGTTGACCGTATAAAACGCGATCTGTTTCAGTACCTTGACGATACGACTGTGGATTTCCCCATCGATATAAAAAATCACCACCTTTGCCATAAGTTCCGCCACTACTTGTCGCCGCTTCAGCTGTAGTAGTTGAGTGATCTATGATATAAATCTCACTGAGGTTTCTACTACTAATAACGATCTGATCTAAAGTTTCATCATATTGAATAGAATTAAAATGTAACCAATTTGCAGCTCCAGATCCGCCATTTAAAAAATTAATATCCAATTTTCCTGGATCAGCAGATACATCACCAAAGTTGTTACGCGCATTGTCAAAATCTTGTATCAAATGATCAGATACATTCCATTCCCAAACAATGTTTGCTTGATCTGTTCCTATCGGTTCTACTTCTATGATTTGTTCATTATACAACCGGTTTTCAGGCAAATTATTTGGGTCACGTCCAGCTAAAATAGCTTCACCTGAAGACATAGATGTGGCTGCCAAGATCAATATATTGCCATTAGGCATAGGGAAAATATCATGATGCTGACGCTCCTGATTCGAATTGTATAAGAATGACCACAACAAGTTGCCATCCCAATCAAATAATTCTACAATTCCACCTTGACCTCCAAATACAATATCGCTACTACCATCTTGTACACGACCTGCACGAAGCAGATTTCCGTTTGGTAATAAATAAACAGCATTACCCGGAATATAAGCACTAGTCCATTCATTTATGATTTCACCACAATTATTAATCAAGTAAGCTTTAGTATTTGCCGTGATTAGCGTGAATGCATCATATACATCTTCAGTAATAAATGTTGTACCAACCGTATTCTGAGAATGCGAGAATGAGATAAAGAAAATACAAAAGGATAGGAGTAGTTGTCTAATCATAGTCTTTTTCATTTAAAGCAATTTTAAACAAAAATAATATATCTCATAAAATTGACCGATAATGAATCAATTTTAACATTGAAATCTCCTAAAATCGCGTCGTTAAACTAATGTGAATTTTGGAATCTGACAGCCTGAATTTTTGATTCTCTGTTTTTGCACTAGTATAGTTAAATCGAAATAGCCCTGCTTTTGTTAGTAATCCAAAGCCAAAGCCAAAGCCGAATAGTTTTCCTTTTTGATCTGATACCTGGTTTTCGAAATAAGCAGCATCAATTACAGAATGAACATAGATGCTATTATTCAATTTATAACGGTATTCAGTATTCAAAACACCAAATAAGTTAGCGATCAAACTATTTTCTTCAAATCCTCGAATTGAGTTAATGCCACCAAATCGTGGTAATTCGTTTTCTAAATAGTTGTCGGAAATGAGATAGTTCCCACTAAATCGTCCGTAAATACTATTACGATCATTTAGGTTGAAAATTTTATAGGTATTGATAAAGAAATTCGATTGTTGTTCATCTATATCACCAAAAGATCGATTTCCAGTTCCTCCAGTAATGTCAAACAAGAAATTGATAGGAAATAGGAGGTCATAGTTCTGTCGTTTGGTATAGACATAATTTAAAATGAACTGATTTGAACTAAAATCGGTAATCGCTGCAGTAGGTATATCTAATAAGTCGGTTGAATTAACGGTAGAGATACCAGCAGAAACGAGTTGTCGACTATTAATTTGATAATTAATCTTGGCAGTCTGAGAAACAGTAACAAATGAAGAATCACGTTTGAAGATGTTTAAATTAAAATTTACACCAACGGGTGATTTAAATAAATATGGTGCATCTAATTTTAGATCGAAAGTCTGTTGATCATTCTCATCACTCTTATATAATAAGCGTAGCGACTCGCCATAATTTAAGTTGTTCGTTAAGTTGAGATCGAGATACCCATCAAACTCTAATTTATTCGTGGTTTCATTTGTACCGAAACCTAGAAAACCATCAAAGGTATTACTTCGTACTTTCTCGACGTACATATATAATATGGTAGAATCTTGAGTAAATAGTACTTCTGGATCTTTAATTTGGTTGGCAAATATAAGATCGTTTAAATCTGCCGTTTTTGATTTTATCTCTTCTAGGTTGAAAGATTGTCCAGTTTTAATTTTTAAATAACGACGTAGAAATGATTGTGGAAATTTTTCATAACCCTTAATGATAAGCTTGTCTATAGTTCTGGATTTCGGCTCAGATACACTTAATAGGCCGCGTAGTTCATTGTCGTTTAGTTTAGTGATGTTGGTAATTATCAAAGATGAAAACGGATTGCCTTGATTGGCTATTGCGGTATTAATAGCTTCTAAGGTCGTCTCAACCTGTGACATCGGAATTATTAGTTCCTGATTCTTGTTTAAATAACCAGTGCGCTTAAGAATATCAATTTCTACGAGTCCTTGATAGTCAATATGGATATTTCGGTATTTGGTTTTTAAGCTGAAATTTGCCAAATATGAAGAGTCATTTTCTTTGGCAAGATCTAATAATTTATATTCGATAAATCCAGCTGCCGAAATTTTACGTTTTAATAACTCAACTTCCGAAGCTAAAGCGGCATAATTATTAAATGATGGTGTGTATCCTAAGGAGTCAATTACTTTGGTCTCTTGATCGGTTTCTCCAATGGCTTTGAGATAGAGGTTTTGAGCTGTGAACTCAGAGACACACAGCAAAAAAAGCAAGAATATAAATCCGCAGCGTTTAATTGTCATTCAAGAAATTATTGTTCAAATCTAACGCAAATAAATCACTAAAAATATGTTGGTCAAAAAATAAATTCTGAAAGTTTCCAAAATTAATCTCTATACATTTGAAAAATTGATAATTATTTCTACCTTTGCAGCCCTCTAAGGAGAGGGTTTAATATAAATTATATAGTAATATATGCCAACAATTTCACAATTAGTACGAAAAGGAAGAGCCAAAATAACTAAGAAGAGTAAATCGGCTGCTTTAGATTCGTGTCCGCAAAGACGTGGTGTATGTACTCGTGTTTATACAACGACACCTAAGAAACCAAACTCAGCAATGCGTAAGGTAGCAAGGGTACGTTTAACAAACGGAAACGAGGTTAATGCATACATCGGTGGTGAAGGTCACAACTTACAAGAGCACTCGATAGTATTAGTTAGAGGTGGAAGGGTAAAAGATTTACCAGGAGTTAGATATCACATCGTTCGTGGTGCTTTAGACACAGCTGGTGTTGCAGGTAGAACACAACGTAGATCTAAGTATGGTGCAAAACGCCCTAAGAAGTAATTTAAAACTTTAAGAAGAAGACATGAGAAAAAGACAAGCGAAAAAGAGACCTCTTTTACCAGATCCAAGATTCAACGATCAGTTAGTGACACGTTTCGTTAACATGATGATGTGGGATGGTAAGAAGTCTGTGGCGTTTAAAGTATTCTACGATGCGATTGATATTGTAGATGCTAAGAAAACAGATGACGAGAAGACTGCTTTAGAAGTTTGGAAAGATGCCTTATCTAATGTTATGCCTCACGTAGAAGTGCGTAGTCGTAGAGTAGGTGGTGCTACATTCCAAATCCCAATGCAGATCCGTCCAGATCGTAAAGTATCTACAGCTATGAAGTGGTTGATCGGATACGCAAGAAAAAGAAATGAAAAATCTATGCCTCAAAAATTAGCTGCTGAGATCTTAGCTGCAGCTAAGGAAGAAGGTGCAGCTGTTAAGAAAAGAGTTGATACTCACAAAATGGCAGAAGCAAATAAGGCATTCTCTCACTTTAGATTTTAATAAAAAAAATGGCTAGAGATTTAAAATATACAAGAAATATAGGTATCGCTGCTCACATTGATGCAGGAAAGACTACCACTACTGAACGTATTTTATATTATACAGGTGTATCTCACAAAATTGGTGAAGTACACGATGGAGCTGCAACTATGGACTGGATGGAGCAGGAGCAAGAAAGAGGTATTACGATTACTTCTGCTGCTACAACTTGTACATGGAATTTTCCAATGGAGAATGGTCAGCCTACTCCAGATACTAAAGGATACCACTTTAATATTATTGATACTCCTGGTCACGTTGACTTTACAGTTGAGGTGAACCGTTCGTTACGTGTATTAGATGGTTTAGTATTCTTATTTAGTGCGGTTGATGGTGTTGAGCCACAATCTGAAACTAACTGGAGATTAGCAGATAACTACAAAGTTCCTAGAATTGGTTTCGTTAACAAAATGGACCGTCAGGGATCGAACTTTATGGCTGTATGTCAACAAGTAAAAGATATGTTGAAGTCTAACGCTGTGCCAATTGTATTGAACATTGGTGATGAAGCAGATTTTAAAGGTATCGTTGACTTAGTTAAGAACAGAGCTATTGTATGGCATGACGAAACACAAGGGGCAACTTTTGATGTTATCGAAATTCCAGATGAATTAAAAGAAGAAGCAAAAAAATACAGAGCCTTATTAATCGAGGAGGTTGCAACGTATGATGAAAACCTTTTAGAGAAGTTCATGGAAGATGAAGATTCAATTACAGAAGAAGAAGTGCACGCTGCACTTAGAGCTGCTGTAATGGATATGGCTATCATTCCAATGATCTGTGGTTCTGCATTTAAAAATAAAGGTGTACAGTTCTTATTAGACGCTGTATGTCGTTACTTGCCTTCTCCAACTGACAAAGAAGGTATCGTTGGAACAGATCCAAGAACTGGTGATGAGGTATTACGTAAGCCAGATGTTAAGGAGCCATTTTCAGCTTTAGCATTTAAAATTGCTACTGACCCTTATGTTGGTCGTTTAGCATTCTTTAGAGCTTACTCTGGTCGTTTAGACGCAGGTTCTTATATCCTTAACAACCGTTCAGGTAAGAAAGAGCGTATCTCTCGTATCTATCAAATGCACTCGAATAAACAAAACGCTATCGAATTTATCGAAGCAGGTGATATTGGAGCTGCTGTAGGATTTAAAGATATCAAGACTGGTGATACAATGTCTGATGAAAAGAATCCTATCGTATTAGAATCAATGGATTTCCCAGATCCAGTAATCGGTATTGCAGTTGAGCCTAAAACTAAGGCAGATGTTGATAAATTAGGTATGGCTTTAGCTAAATTATCTGAAGAGGATCCAACATTTACAGCAAGAACAGATGAAGCTTCAGGACAGACTATTATTTCTGGAATGGGTGAGCTTCACTTAGATATTATTGTTGACCGTTTAAAGCGTGAGTTTAAGGTTGAAGTAAACCAAGGACAACCTCAAGTAGAGTACAAAGAAGCAATTACGCAACGTGCAGAGCACAGAGAAGTTTATAAGAAACAATCTGGTGGACGTGGTAAATTTGCTGATATCGTATTTACACTTGAGCCAGCAGATGAAGGAGCTGTAGGACTACAGTTTGAGTCTTTAATTAAAGGTGGTAATGTTCCTAAAGAATTTATCCCTTCTATTGAAAAAGGATTCAAAATGGCTATGGTGAATGGTCCTTTAGCTGGATACGAAGTAGATTCTATGAAAGTTACGTTAACAGATGGATCATATCACGATGTGGATTCTGATCAGTTATCGTTCGAATTAGCTGCTAAATTAGGATTTAAGAATTCAGCAAAAGCCGCTAAGGCCGTAATTATGGAGCCAATCATGAAGCTTGAAGTTATTACTCCAGAAGAAAATATGGGTGATATCGTAGGTGACCTTAACCGTCGTCGTGGTCAAGTAAGTGATATGGGTGACAGAGCAGGTGCTAAAACAGTTAAGGCTACTGTGCCATTATCTGAAATGTTCGGTTATGTAACTACATTAAGAACATTATCATCTGGTCGTGCAACGTCAACGATGGAATTTTCACACTATGCGGAAACTCCAACTAACATATCAGAAGAAGTAATCAAAGCAGCAAAAGGCGTAGAAGCTTAAAACTAAAAGAAAATGAGTCAGAAAATTAGAATAAAATTAAAGTCTTACGATCATAATTTAGTTGATAAGTCTGCTGATAAGATTGTAAAAACAGTAAAAAGTACAGGTGCTGTTGTAACGGGTCCAATTCCATTACCAACACACAAGAAGATTTTCACTGTATTGCGTTCACCACACGTTAACAAGAAGTCAAGAGAACAATTCCAATTAAGCTCTTACAAGCGCTTATTAGATATTTACTCTTCATCTTCTAAAACGATCGACGCATTAATGAAGTTAGAATTACCTAGCGGCGTTGAAGTAGAGATCAAGGTGTAAGTGAAACTATCGCTTAATTAAAAGCGAAGAACATGTCCGGAGCTGCGTGCGAAGGAAAAACGGTAAAAATACAATTCAAGGTCGAATGTATTTTCGGCCTTGAGTTTTAATGAATAAGTAATAATAAATTAAATTAATAATTATGTCTGGGTTAATAGGAAGAAAAATCGGTATGACCAGCATTTTCGATGAAAATGGAAAGAACATTCCATGTACAGTAATCGAAGCTGGGCCATGTATCGTTACCCAAGTCAGAACCGAAGAGGTAGACGGGTACAATGCCCTTCAACTAGGTTTCGATGACAAGACAGAAAAAAGTGCTACAAAAGCTGAAATTGGTCACGCCAAGAAAGCTGGTACTTCTGTTAAAGCAAAAGTCGCGGAATTTAGTGGATTTGAAGGTGAATACAAATTAGGAGATGCGATTACAGTTGAGCACTTTGTAGAAGGTGAGTTTGTGGATATCGCTGGAACTTCTAAAGGTAAAGGTTTCCAAGGTGTTGTAAAGCGCCATGGATTTGGAGGAGTTGGTCAAGCAACGCATGGTCAACACAACCGTTTAAGAGCTCCTGGTTCTATTGGTGCTGCATCATATCCTGCGAGAGTATTCAAAGGTATGAAAATGGCCGGAAGAATGGGTGGCGAAAGAGTGAAAGTTGAAAATTTAAGAGTATACAAAGTAGTTCCTGAAAAGAACTTACTAGTAGTTAAAGGATGTGTTCCTGGACACAAAAACTCTTATGTAATTATCGAGAAGTAATGAAAGTAGCAGTTTTAGATATCAACGGAAAAGACACGGGTAGAAAAGCAGAGCTTTCTAAAGCAGTGTTCGGAATTGAGCCTAATAATCACGCTGTATACTTAGACGTTAAGCAGTATTTAGCTAACCAACGTCAAGGAACGCATAAAGCGAAAGAAAGAGGGGAGATTACAGGAAGTACACGTAAGATCAAAAAACAAAAGGGTACTGGTACAGCGAGAGCTGGTAGTATCAAGTCTGGTGTATTTAAAGGTGGTGGACGTATGTTCGGACCAAGACCTAGAAACTACAGCTTCAAATTAAATAAAAACTTGAAGCGTTTAGCACGTAAATCAGCCTTATCAATGAAAGCAACTGATAAAGATATCGTTGTTTTAGAGGACTTCAATTTTGAAGCTCCAAAAACAAAGAACTTTACAGCAGTATTGAAAGCGCTTGATATCCAAGACAAAAAATCATTGTTTGTGTTGGGAGCGTCGAATAATAATGTATATTTGTCATCACGAAATTTCAAGGGCTCTGAAGTTGTAACTAACTCAGAATTAAGCACTTATAAAATTTTAAATGCAAATAAATTAGTCCTTTTAGAGAGTTCTTTAGAAGGAATTGAATCGAATTTAAGTAAATAAGAAGACCATGAGTATCTTAATTAAACCTATTATCACTGAAAAAGCAACAGCCGACAGCGAGTTAAAAAACAGCTTTTGGTTTCAGGTGAACACGAAGGCGAACAAGGTAGAAATCAAGAAAGCGGTGGAAGCGGCTTACGGGGTCTCTGTTGAAAAAGTTCGTACTATAAATGTCCGACCAGAACGTAGTACTCGTTATACAAAAACTGGTATTCAACATGGTAAAACTAATGCTACTAAAAAAGCAATAGTACAACTGGCGGAAGGTGAGACAATTGATTTATACAGTAACATGTAATTAGACAAAAATGTCAGTAAGAAAATTAAAACCGATCACATCAGCTCAGCGTTTTAGAGTAGTAAATGGATTTGACGCCATCACTACTGATAAGCCGGAGAAGAGTTTATTAGCTCCGAAAAAAAGAACTGGTGGTAGAAACAGTCAAGGAAAAATGACAATTCGCCAAAGAGGTGGAGGTCATAAAAGAAAGTATCGTATCATCGATTTCAAACGTAACAAAACTGGAATTCCAGCAGAAGTTAAGTCGATCGAGTATGATCCAAACAGAACGGCGTTTATCGCATTATTGAACTATCAAGATGGTGAGAAGCGTTACATTATTGCTCAAAATGGTTTACAAGTTGGGCAAAATGTAGTGTCTGGAAGTGAAGGTGTAGCTCCAGAAATTGGAAATGCAATGCCGTTAAGTCAAATTCCATTAGGAACTATTATTTCTTGTATTGAATTACGTCCTGGACAAGGAGCAGTAATGGCAAGAAGTGCTGGTGCATTTGCACAGTTAATGGCAAGAGATGGAAAATTTGCTACAGTGAAATTACCTTCTGGTGAGACACGTATGATCTTAACAGAATGTATGGCTACAATTGGAGTTATCTCTAACTCTGACCATCAATTAACCGTATCAGGTAAAGCTGGACGTTCAAGATGGTTAGGTAGAAGACCAAGAGTAAGACCAGTAGTAATGAACCCAGTTGATCACCCAATGGGTGGTGGTGAAGGTAAGTCTTCAGGAGGACACCCAAGATCAAGAAACGGTATTCCAGCGAAAGGTTACAGAACACGTTCTAAGACCAAAGCGAGTAATAAATATATTGTAGAACGTAGAAAGAAATAATTGAGATAATATGGCACGTTCATTAAAAAAAGGACCTTACATCCACTATAAATTGAATAAGAAAGTTGCTGAAAATGTAGCAGCTAACAAAAAGACGGTAATCAAAACGTGGTCAAGAGCCTCAATGATTTCTCCAGACTTTGTTGGTCAAACTATCGCTGTTCACAACGGACGTCAATTCGTTCCAGTATATATTACTGAGAATATGGTAGGTCATAAATTAGGAGAATTTTCACCAACACGTTCGTTTAGAGGACACGCTGGTGCAAAAAATAAAGGAAAAAAATAGTAAGCTATGGGAAGTCGTAAAAAACAAATGGCAGACGCTATTAAGGAAGGCAGAAAAAATGTTGCATTTGCAAAATTGAATAACTGCCCAACCTCACCAAGAAAAATGCGCTTAGTAGCAGATTTGGTAAGAGGTCAAGAAGCTGAAAAGGCATTACAGATCTTAAGATTTAGTCAGAAGGAAGCATCACGCAGATTAGAGAAGTTATTACTTTCTGCAATTGCTAACTGGCAAGCTAAGAATGAAGACGCAGCTATCGAAGATGCAGATTTATTCGTACAAGAGATCAGAGTTGATGGCGGATCTATGTTAAAGAGATTACGTCCAGCACCTCAAGGTCGTGCTCACAGAATTAGAAAAAGATCTAATCACGTAACCGTTGTGATTGGAGCTAAAAATAACACACAAGCTTAAATAGAGATATGGGACAAAAGACAAATCCAATCGGAAATCGTTTAGGAATTATCAGAGGATGGGAATCTAACTGGTATGGTGGAAATGATTATGGAGACAAACTTGCTGAAGACGATAAGATCAGAAAGTATATCCATGCTCGTTTATCTAAAGCTAGTGTATCCAGAGTAATCATTGAGCGTACGCTTAAACTTGTAACCGTTACTATCACTACTGCCAGACCTGGTATCATTATCGGTAAAGGTGGTCAAGAGGTAGACAAGTTAAAAGAAGAGCTTAAGAAAATTACTGGAAAAGAAGTTCAGTTAAACATCTTTGAAATCAAAAGACCTGAACTTGATGCGCATTTAGTGGGATCAAGTATTGCAAGACAAATAGAGAATCGTATCTCTTACCGTCGTGCAATCAAAATGGCTATCGCTGCTGCAATGCGTATGAATGCTGAAGGGATCAAAATCCAGATCAGTGGTCGTTTAAATGGTGCTGAAATGGCACGTAGCGAACACTACAAAGAAGGACGTATTCCTTTATCTACGTTTAGAGCTGATATTGATTATGCTTTAGTTGAGGCACATACTACTTACGGTAGACTAGGTGTTAAAGTATGGATCATGAAAGGTGAAGTATACGGAAAAAGAGAACTTTCTCCATTAGTTGGCTTGTCTAAGAAGCAAGGTGGCAAGTCTGGAGGACGCGGTGGGAACAAATCTCGTCGTAGAAAGTAATTTTTAAAGAAAAGTAAAATGTTACAACCGAAAAGAACAAAATTTCGTAAAGTCCAAAAAGGACGTATGAAAGGAAATACCGGAAGAGGTCATAGACTTTCTAATGGTATGTTTGGTATAAAATCTTTAGATGCTAACTTCTTGACATCTCGTCAGATCGAAGCGGCTCGTATCGCAGCGACACGTTACATGAAGAGAGAGGGTCAGTTATGGATTAAAGTATTTCCAGACAAACCGATCACTAAGAAGCCTTTAGAAGTACGTATGGGTAAAGGTAAAGGTGCTGTAGAATATTGGGTAGCTGTTGTTAAACCAGGTAGAATTATCTTCGAAGTTGGTGGAGTACCAATGGATGTTGCTAAGGAAGCTTTACGTTTAGCGGCGCAAAAGTTACCAGTAAGAACTAAGTTTTTAATAGCTCGAGATTACGAAGCTTAATATAGAGAATTATGAAGCAAGCAGAAATTAAACAGCTATCAGTAGCTGAGTTACAAGAAAAACTTAGCGAGACTAAAAAGAGTTATGCAGACCTTAAAATGGCTCATGCGATCTCTCCATTAGATAATCCAATTCAGTTACGTAACGTACGTCGTAGTGTAGCGAGAATTGCAACAGAATTAACTAAAAGAGAAATACAATAATTGTATTCCGGCTGAAAGATGGAAAAAAGAAATTTAAGAAAAGAGCGTATAGGTGTTGTTACTAGCAACAAAATGCAGAAATCAATCGTGGTTTCAGAAGTTAAAAAAGTAAAACACCCTATGTACGGAAAGTTCGTTTTGAAAACAAAGAAATATGTTGCTCACGACGAAACAAACGACTGTAATATTGGAGATACTGTAAAGATCATGGAAACACGACCTTTAAGTAAATCTAAATGTTGGAGATTAGTAGAAATAATTGAAAGAGCGAAGTAATTATGGTACAACAAGAATCAAGATTAAAAGTAGCTGATAACACTGGAGCGAAAGAAGTTTTAACTATTCGTGTTCTAGGTGGAACTAAAAGAAGATACGCTTCTATTGGAGACAAAATTGTTGTTTCTGTTAAAGATGCGACTCCTAATGGAAACATTAAAAAAGGAGCAGTATCAACAGCAGTAGTTGTGCGTACTAAGAAAGAAGTAAGACGTCCAGATGGGTCTTACATCAGATTCGATGATAATGCATGTGTATTATTAAACCCAACGGGTGAAATGAGAGGAACACGTGTTTTCGGACCTGTAGCTAGAGAACTTCGTGATAGACAATTCATGAAAATTGTTTCATTAGCACCAGAAGTGCTTTAATGACTAATAAGATGACAAAGATTAAAATTAAATCAGGAGATACTGTTCAAGTTATTGCTGGAGACCACAAAGGTACAGAAGGTAAAGTACTTAAAGTATTAAGAGATAAGAACAAAGCCATCATTGAAGGTGTGAACATGGTAAAGAAACACATGAAACCAAGTGCACAAAATCCTCAAGGTGGAATTGTTGAGAAAGAAGCACCAATTCACATTTCTAACTTATCATTGTTAACCTCTAAAGGGGAAACAACTCGTGTAGGTTTTAAAATGGAAGGTGACAAGAAAGTAAGATTTTCAGTAAAATCAAATGAAGTAATATAGTTATGGCTTATACTCCAAGATTAAAACAAGAGTACAACGATAAAGTAATCGCGGCTCTTACAGAAGAATTCGGCTATAAAAATGTAATGCAAGTACCTAAGCTTGAAAAGATCGTTCTTTCAAGAGGTGTTGGTGCTGCTGTAGCTGATAAGAAATTAATTGATCACGCAGTAGAAGAATTAACTACCATTACTGGTCAGAGAGCAGTAGCGACTATTTCTAAGAAAGACGTTGCATCATTCAAATTACGTAAAGGTATGCCAATTGGTGCGCGTGTTACGTTAAGAGGTGAGCGCATGTATGAGTTCTTAGATAGATTAGTAACGTCTGCTTTACCACGAGTTAGAGATTTCAACGGAATCAAAGCTACAGGCTTTGACGGAAGAGGAAACTACAACTTGGGTGTTACTGAGCAAATCATTTTCCCAGAGATCAACATTGACAAGATCAACAAAATCTCAGGAATGGATATTACATTCGTTACATCTGCTGATACAGATAAAGAAGCAAAATCGTTATTAACTGAATTGGGATTACCTTTTCAAAAGAACTAAGATATGGCTAAAGAATCAATGAAAGCCCGTGAGGTGAAAAGAGCAAAGACTGTAGCTAAATATGCTGAGAAGCGCAAAGCTTTAAAAGAAGCTGGCGATTACGAAGCATTACAGAAGTTACCGAAAAATGCTTCTCCAATTAGAATGCACAATAGATGTAAGCTAACTGGACGACCAAAGGGTTACATGAGAACTTTTGGAATTTCACGTGTAACATTCCGTGAAATGGCAAACCAAGGTTTGATTCCAGGTGTTAAGAAAGCATCTTGGTAGACAACCATCGCTGAGCGAAAAAACAGAATTATAAATTGGTTTCAGGTTCGAGAAGTATCGAAAACCGTTACCGTAAATTAATATCAATGAATACAGATCCAATTGCTGATTACTTAACAAGAATCAGAAATGCAGTGAAGGCTAACCACAGAGTGGTAGAAATTCCTGCATCAAACTTAAAAAAGGAGATAACTAAAATTTTATTCGATCAAGGATATATTTTAAGTTACAAATTTGACGATTCATCTGTTCAAGGTACAATCAAAATCGCTTTGAAGTACAACAAGGACACTAAAGAATCTGTCATTAGAAAAATACAACGAATCAGTACACCAGGTTTACGTAGGTACGCTGGAGCAAAAGAAATGCCTAGAATATTAAATGGTTTAGGTATTGCTATTGTTTCTACTTCTAAAGGAGTAATTACAGGTAAGCAGGCAGAAAGAGAAAACGTAGGTGGTGAAGTATTGTGTTACGTTTACTAATTAAAAGCAGAAAGAACAATGTCAAGAATAGGAAATAACCCAGTAGCCATTACGGAAGGCGTTACAGTTGACGTTCAAGATAACGTTATTACTGTAAAAGGTAAATTAGGTGAACTAACACAATCATATGATGCTGTCAACATTAAAGTTGAAGACGGAAACGTATATGTAACACGTTCAGCTGATAACAAAGAACAAAAATCAAAACACGGTTTATACAGATCTTTAATTAGTAATATGATTGAAGGTGTGTCTAAAGGATGGACTAAAGAATTAGAACTAGTAGGTGTAGGTTATAGAGCATCAAACCAAGGTCAGAAATTAGATATGGCTTTAGGGTTTTCTCATAACATCGTTATGAACGTTGCACCAGAAGTGAAAATTGAAACCATTTCTGAAAAAGGTAAAAACCCAATAGTTAAATTAACATCTCACGATAAACAATTAGTTGGTCAGGTAGCTGCGAAGATTCGTAGTTTTAGAAAGCCAGAACCTTACAAAGGAAAAGGTGTCAAGTTTGTTGGTGAAGAATTAAGAAGAAAAGCAGGTAAATCAGCTTAATAAATTAGTTATGGCATTAACAAAGAATCAAAAAAGACTAAGAATAAAGAGCAGAATTCGCAAGGTAGTTTCTGGAACAGAAGCAAGACCTCGTTTAGCTGTTTTCAGAAGTAATAAAGAAATCTATGCTCAAGTTGTGGATGATGTTTCAGGTAAAACTGTAGCAGCAGCTTCATCAAGAGATAAAGATATTGCTTCGACAAAAGGAACTAAAACAGAAATAGCGGCCCTAGTTGGTAAAGCTGTTGCTGAAAAAGCTATTAAAGCTGGTATCGATACTATTTCATTTGATAGAGGTGGATACCAATATCACGGTAGAGTTAAATCATTAGCAGAAGGCGCTAGAGAAGGCGGACTTAAATTCTAAGACACTATGTATCAAAAATATAAAAACGCAGAATTAGTAAAACCAAGTGGAATGGATCTTAAAGATCGTCTAGTTGGTGTACAGAGAGTTACTAAAGTAACAAAAGGTGGTAGAGCTTTCGGTTTTTCAGCGATCGTAGTGGTTGGTGATGAAGCAGGAGTTGTAGGACACGGATTAGGTAAATCTAAAGATGTAGCTACAGCAATCGCTAAAGCTGTAGAAGACGCTAAGAAAAACTTAGTAAGAATTCCTATTATCAAAGGAACCTTACCACATGAACAAAAAGGAAAATATGGTGGAGCACGTGTAAATATTATACCTGCAGCACCTGGTACCGGAGTTATTGCTGGTGGTGCTGTAAGAACTGTTCTTGAAGCAGTTGGAGTACACGATGTATTATCTAAATCTCAAGGATCTTCTAACCCTCACAACGTTGTAAAAGCAACATTCGATGCTTTATTACAGTTGAGAGATGCAAAAACCATTGCTAGAGATAGAGGAATTACTCTTGATAAAGTGTTTAACGGTTAATCAATAGGAAGATGGGAAAGATTAAAGTAACTAAAGTAAGAAGTGCTATCAACCGCACGCAAACACAAAAGAGAACATTAGAAGCTCTTGGATTAAAGCGTATTGGTCAAACAGTTGAGCACGATTCATCTCCAAGTATTCTTGGAATGGTAAATAAAGTTTCACATTTAGTTTCTGTTGAAGAAACAAAATAATAAGATATAATGAACTTAAGTAATTTAAAACCAGCAGAAGGTTCTGTAAAGAATCAAGGTAAAAGAGTAGGTCGTGGACAAGGTTCTGGTAAAGGTGGTACTGCAACACGTGGTCACAAAGGAGCTAAGTCGCGTTCTGGATACTCTAAGAAATTAGGTTTTGAAGGTGGTCAAATGCCACTTCAAAGACGAGTTCCTAAATATGGATTCAAAAATATTAACCGCGTAGAATATCAAGGTGTGAACTTAGATACACTACAAGAGTTAGTAGACAACAAGAAGATAAAAGATGCTGTTGATTTTCAAACATTAGTTGATCTAGGTTTGGCAGGAAAGAATGAATTAGTAAAAATTCTTGGTCGTGGTGAATTAAAATCAAAATTAACAGTAACTGCTCATAAATTTACTGCTTCAGCAAAAGCTGCTATCGAAGCTGCAGGTGGAGAAGCTGTAACTTTATAAGAAATCTAGAGTATGAAATTTATAGAAACATTAAAAAATGTTTGGAAAATAACTGAGCTAAAAGATCGTATCATCTTAACCCTAGGGTTATTATTGGTATACCGTTTTGGAGCTCAAGTTGTTTTACCAGGTATTGATGCAAGTCAGTTAGGTGGTTTGGCAGAAGGTGCAGACGAGGGGATATTAGGAATTCTTAATATGTTCACGGGAGGTGCATTCGCAAACGCTTCTGTATTTGCATTAGGAATTATGCCATACATTTCAGCCTCTATTGTAGTTCAGTTAATGGGAATTGCTATTCCTTATTTGCAAAAACTACAGAAAGAAGGTGCAAGTGGTCAAAAGAAAATTACGCAGATCACACGTTGGTTAACCATCGTTATCTGTTTATTCCAGGCACCTGGATATTTAGCAAGTTTGCAACCAGTATTTGGTATTCCATCATCGGCGTTCCTTTTAGGAACTGGACCAACATTCTACGTATCTTCAGTAATCATCTTGGTTACTGGATGTATCTTCGCAATGTGGTTAGGTGAGAAGATTACAGATAAAGGTATTGGTAATGGTATCTCATTATTAATTATGGTAGGTATTATTGCAACCTTACCACAGTCATTCATTCAGAATGCCGCTTCACGTTTAGATGGTGGAGGTAACGGTGGATTAATGATGATCTTAATCGAATTAGTTGTATGGTTCGTGATCATCTTAGCGTCTGTAATGTTAGTAATGGCTGTACGTAAAATTGCTGTACAATATGCTAGAAGAACTGCTTCGGGAGGATATGAGAAGAATGTATTCGGCTCTAGACAATTCTTACCATTGAAGTTAAACGCTTCTGGTGTAATGCCAATTATCTTCGCACAGGCGATTATGTTCGTGCCTAGTTTAATCGGTAAATCATTTGGTTCATCAAGTGAAGTTGGTCAATGGATGCAAGCACAGTTCAACGATCCATTCGGATTGTGGTACAATGTTGTGTTTGGTGTATTGATCATCATCTTTACGTATTTCTATACAGCGATCACGGTTCCTACGAACAAGATGGCTGACGATTTAAAGCGTAGTGGTGGTTTTATTCCTGGTATTCGTCCTGGAACAGAAACTTCAGAATACTTAGATAAAATAATGTCACAGATCACTTTACCAGGTTCTATTTTCTTAGCATTAATTGCTGTGTTCCCAGCGATCATTGTGAAGTTAATGAACGTTCAAGGTGGATGGGCATTGTTCTTTGGTGGAACATCGCTTCTTATTATGGTTGGAGTTGCGATCGATACTATGCAACAAGTAAATTCATATCTGTTGAACAAACACTATGATGGCTTGATGAAAACTGGTAAAAACAGAAAAGCAGTAGCTTAATACGAATTACTATGGCAAAACAAGCAGCAATAGAACAAGACGGATCAATCATTGAAGCATTATCAAATGCAATGTTCCGTGTTGAACTCGAAAATGGTCACATTGTGACTGCACACATTTCAGGTAAAATGCGTATGCATTACATTAAGTTGTTGCCTGGAGATAAAGTAAAATTAGAAATGAGCCCATACGATTTAACAAAGGCTCGTATAACTTATAGATACTAATACGATGAAGGTAAGAGCATCAGTTAAAAAAAGAAGCGCAGACTGTAAGTTAGTCCGCAGAAAAGGTAGACTTTACGTCATTAACAAAAAGAATCCTAGATTCAAACAAAGACAAGGATAATTATGGCAAGAATTGCAGGTGTAGACATACCAAAACAGAAAAGAGGAGTTATCTCTTTAACTTATATCTATGGAATAGGTAGAAGTAGAGCACAAGAAATTTTAGCAACAGCTAAAGTAGACGAAAGCATCAAAGTACAAGATTGGACTGACGAGCAAATTGGAGCGATCCGTGACGCAGTTGGCGCTTTTACTATTGAAGGTGAATTACGTTCTGAAACACAATTGAACATTAAGCGATTAATGGATATTGGATGTTACAGAGGTATCCGTCATAGAGCTGGACTTCCATTAAGAGGTCAGAGAACTAAAAACAACTCTAGAACAAGAAAAGGTAGAAGAAAAACAGTTGCTAACAAGAAAAAAGCAACTAAATAATAAATAGTAGAATGGCAAAGTCAAGTACTAAAAAACGTAAAGTAGTTATTGATGCAGTTGGAGAAGCGCACATCACAGCGTCTTTCAATAACATCATCATCTCTTTAACGAATAAGAAAGGTGACGTGATTTCATGGTCATCAGCTGGTAAAATGGGATTCCGTGGTTCTAAGAAGAACACGCCTTACGCTGCTCAATTGGCTGCAGAAGATGCATCTGGAGTTGCTAAAGAAGCTGGTTTGAAGAAAGTGAAAGTATACGTTAAAGGTCCAGGAAATGGTAGAGAATCTGCAATTAGATCTATTCACAATGCAGGTATCGAAGTAACAGAGATCATCGATGTTACACCATTACCACACAATGGATGTAGACCTCCAAAACGTCGAAGAGTATAATTTATAATTTAAGACTTGAATATCAGCACTTAAATCGTGTTGATATTCATTTTTTATACGTAAATTTGCAAACCGAAAAATTTAAGTAATAACAAGTATTAACGAGAGATCGATGTTTATCGAAGGATAAGATTAAGACCTTAATTCATAAACACTCTCAAAACAAATTAAAAATGGCAAGATATACTGGTCCTAAAACTAAAATAGCTCGTAAGTTTGGCGAGGCTATTTTTGGAGATGATAAAGCTTTTGAAAAAAGAAATTATCCTCCAGGTCAACACGGAGCGAACAAGCGTCGTGGTAAAAAATCTGAATACGCAATTCAGTTAATGGAAAAGCAAAAAGCGAAGTACACTTACGGAATCTTAGAGAAGCAATTCAGAAACATGTTCAAAAAAGCAACAGCCGCTCAGGGAATTACTGGTGAAGTTTTACTTCAATTATGTGAGTCTCGTTTAGACAATGTTGTTTTCAGAATGGGATTGTCACCTTCTAGAAGTGGAGCGAGACAATTAGTTTCTCACCGTCACATCACAGTAAATGGGGGTATTGTAAATATTCCTTCTTACCAATTAAAAGCTGGAGATGTTGTAGCTGTAAGAGAAAAATCTAAATCATTAGAGAGCATCCAAAATTCATTAGCTAATTCTAGCAATGTTTATGAATGGATCACTTGGAACAATGATACTAAAGAAGGAACTTACGTTTCTGTTCCTGAAAGAATTCAGATTCCAGAAAACATCAACGAGCAATACATCGTTGAACTTTACTCTAAATAATAAATTAATCACATTGGTGTTTGGCCAAAGGGTTTGCTAGTCTTCTTCAAACTTTTAAACCGCGCAACCAAATAGCAATTAAAACGAAGAATAAAACATGGCAATATTAAATTTTCAGAAGCCCGACAAAGTTATCATGATTGATTCAACTGAGTTTGAAGGTAAATTCGAATTTAGACCTTTAGAACCAGGATACGGATTAACAGTTGGTAATGCATTAAGAAGAGTATTATTATCTTCATTAGAAGGGTTCGCTATTACTTCAGTTAGAATCGAAGGTGTAGACCACGAATTCTCAACAATCGCTGGAGTTGTAGAAGATGTAACTGAAATGATTTTGAACTTAAAGCAAGTGAACTTTAAGCGTCAGATTGATGAAGTAGATAACGAATCAGTATCTATTTCAATCTCTGGTCAAAATCAAATTACAGCAGGTGACTTCCAAAAGTTCATCTCTGGATTCCAAGTATTGAACAAAGACTTAGTGATCTGTAATTTAGATCCAAAAGTAAATATCAATATGGAGATCACAATTGAAAAAGGTAGAGGTTATGTTCCTGCTGAAGAAAACAAAAAAGCTTCTGCACCAATTGGAACAATCTTTACAGATTCAATTTACACGCCAATTAAGAATGTTAAGTATAGCATTGAGAACTTCCGTGTTGAGCAAAAGACTGACTACGAAAAGTTAGTATTCGAGATCATCACTGATGGATCAATTCACCCTAAAGATGCTTTAACTGAAGCAGCTAAGATCTTAATTCACCACTTCATGTTATTCTCTGATGAGCGTATCACTTTAGAAGCGGATGAGATCGCACAAACTGAAACTTATGATGAAGAATCACTTCACATGAGACAACTATTGAAAACTAAATTAGTTGATATGGATCTTTCTGTTCGTGCATTAAACTGTTTAAAAGCAGCAGAAGTAGATACTTTAGGAGACTTAGTATCATTCAATAAAAATGACTTAATGAAGTTCCGTAACTTCGGTAAGAAGTCTTTAACTGAGCTTGAAGAGCTTGTAAACGTTAAAGGTCTTAACTTCGGAATGGACTTAACAAAATACAAATTAGATAAAGATTAATACGTCATATTTTGCTCCTCAAAGTGGGTTGTAGCAAGATGATGATTAAAACAAAATGTCATGAGACACGGAAAGAAATTTAACCATTTAGGAAGAAAGACAGCGCATAGAAAAGCGATGTTAGCCAATATGGCTTGTTCATTGATCGAACACAAACGTATCAATACAACTGTTGCAAAGGCAAAAGCCTTAAAGCAATTCGTTGAACCAATGATCACAAAATCAAAGGAAGATACAACACACAACAGACGTATCGTTATGTCTAGATTAAGACAAAAAGATGCAGTAACTGAATTATTCAGAGAGGTGGCCGTAAAAGTTGGAGATCGTCCAGGTGGTTATACACGTATCATCAAACTTGGAAACAGACTTGGTGATAATGCTGATATGGCAATGATAGAGTTAGTAGACTACAACGAGCTTTACAATGCTAACAAGCCTACAAAGAAATCAACACGTAGAAGTAGAAGAGGAGGCTCTAAAGCTGCAGCTCCTGCTCCTGCACCAGAGGCAACAGCAACAAACGAAGAAGAATAAATGTTAATAAGCATTTAATATATAAAGGATAATCTATTTTAGGTTATCCTTTTTTTTATAGATTTTTGTAAAACTTTTTTCAACAACACAACATACAAATTGCTACAATGAAATACCACAAACGTAAAAAAGCCCTTATTCTTTTAGCAGACGGAACGATCTTTCACGGAAAATCTATAGGAACAGAAGGTTCTGCATTTGGCGAGGTTTGTTTTAATACGGGAACCACAGGTTATCAAGAGATCTTTACCGATCCATCGTATTACGGACAATTAATGGTGACAACAAACGCTCATATTGGTAATTACGGAACTAAAGCTGATGAAATAGAGTCTGATACCATCAAAATTTCTGGTTTGATTTGCCGAAACTTTAGTTTCGAATACTCGCGTCCTGCTGGTGATAAGTCATTACAGGAGTTTTTCGCAGATCATAACTTGCTTGCGATATCAGATGTTGATACCAGAGCATTGGTAAGTCATATTAGAGATCATGGCGCCATGAATGCTGTGATCACGACCGAAGTTGATAAGGTCGATGAATTAAAGAAACAATTAGCTGAAGTACCTAGTATGGAAGGTTTAGAATTGGCTTCAAAAGTCTCTACTAAAGAACCGTATTACTATGGTGACGAAAATGCAACCTATAAGATTGCGGCTTTAGATATAGGAATCAAGAAGAATATCCTGCGTAATTTGGCGCAACGTGATGCTTACATCAAAGTATTCCCATACAATTCTAAGTTTGAAGATTTAGAAGCCTTCAGTCCTGATGGTTATTTCTTATCTAATGGACCTGGAGATCCAGAACCCTTAGTTGAAGCTCAGGAAGTAGCAAAAGAGATTATTAAACGTGACTTACCATTATTTGGAATCTGTCTTGGTCATCAAGTGATTGCGCTTGCAAATGGCATCTCAACGTACAAGATGCATAATGGCCATAGAGGGATCAACCATCCGGTTCAGAATTTATTAACGACAAAAGGAGAGATCACGTCTCAAAATCATGGCTTTGCGATTAGTAGGGAAGATACTGAAGCTAATCCAGATGTGGAGATTACACATGTACATCTCAATGACAATACAGTAGCTGGTATTCGATTAAAGGATAAGAACTGTTTCTCAGTGCAGTACCATCCTGAAGCGAGTCCTGGTCCGAATGATTCTACCTATTTATTCGATCAGTTCATTCAGAATATCCAAAAAAACTAATAACAAAAAAGCAATGATTTTTAAAAATCGTTGCTTTTTTTCTTTTACGAAAACATTATCGTTGAGATATAATGTAAATCTTATTCCAGACCTTAAAAATCGTCTAACAATTTCGTAAATTTGATCTACAATCAATAACAACTAAAACCAAATATAATGAGCATTATTATTAATATTCATGCAAGACAAATTTTAGATTCTAGAGGGAATCCTACTGTGGAAGTTGACGTAATCACCGAAAATGGTGTTTTAGGAAGAGCTGCTGTACCATCAGGTGCATCAACGGGAGAACATGAAGCTGTAGAGCTTAGAGATGGTGGAGACACCTTTATGGGAAAAGGCGTGTCTAAAGCTGTTGAGAATGTGAATACAACTATCGCTCAAGAGTTACTTGGCATCTCCGTATTTGAACAAAATATGATCGATCGCTTAATGATCGAGATCGATGGAACGCCTAATAAATCAAATCTTGGTGCTAACGCGATCTTAGGTGTTTCATTAGCCGTTGCTAAAGCGGCAGCTAACGAATTGAATATGCCTTTATATCGTTATGTAGGTGGTGTATCAGCGAATACCTTACCAGTACCAATGATGAATATTATCAATGGTGGGTCACACTCCGATGCACCTATAGCATTTCAAGAGTTTATGATCATGCCAGTAAAGGCTGAGAACTTTTCACATGCGATGCAAATGGGAACGGAGATCTTTCACCACTTGAAAAAAGTATTACATGATAGAGGTTTAAGTACAGCCGTAGGTGATGAAGGTGGATTTGCTCCAAACCTTGCTGGTGGTACAGAAGATGCCTTAGATACAATTGCAAAGGCTGTTGCTAATGCAGGTTATAAGTTTGGTGATGAAATCATGATCGCTTTAGATTGTGCTGCAGCAGAATTCTACAAAGACGGTAAGTACGATTATACGATCTTTGAAGGTGAATCAGGCGTTGTACGTAACAGTGAAGAGCAGGCCGATTATCTTGCCGAATTAGCGTCTAAATATCCAATTATCTCAATAGAGGACGGAATGGATGAAAATGACTGGGATGGTTGGAAGTATTTAACTGAAAAGATTGGAGAAAGCGTACAGCTTGTAGGTGATGATTTATTTGTGACCAATGTAGAGCGCTTATCAAGAGGTATTGAAAATGGCATTGCAAATTCGATCCTGATTAAAGTAAACCAAATTGGAACACTTACAGAAACGATCTCTGCTGTGAACATGGCGAAGAATGCTGGATATACTTCAGTAATGTCACACCGTTCGGGTGAAACTGAAGATAACACCATTGCCGATCTTGCTGTTGCCTTAAATACAGGACAGATTAAAACTGGTTCTGCATCGCGTAGTGATCGTATGGCAAAATACAATCAGTTATTACGCATAGAAGAAGAATTATCAGATGTTGCTTATTTTCCGCAGATGAATGCATTTAAGGTAAAATAATACGTCTATTAATTATAGGGATGAAAAACCTGCTTGAATATTCAAGTAGGTTTTTTTTATTAAAAGGTATAAAGTAGTCCGTTGGTCAACTCATATTGCGTCTTCGGAATTGACGAGCTAACCGGAAAAGCATCAAAGAAGTAATTAAATGTTGTCTTGAATGCAAGATCTTCATAAATCTCAAAAAGCAATGAAGTATTGCTAGAAATTCGATAATCTTTAAAGGCTTCAAATTTTGGTTGATAATAACTGGTACTAATGATACTTATCTTTTCCGTGGGATAGAGACTAAACGATACGTATGCAGAACCTCTAATATCTTCCTGTATACGATCTGCAACCACATTGGTGGCCTTTTCGTATTCATACATGACTAAAGTACCAATATAAAAGCGATACTTCTCACTCGGATTCAGTTTAAATCGCGGACCTGTACCTGCCAACCCTCTGAAGCTTATTTCGGAAACAGCGTCGTACTGCGCTTGTCCAAAAACCTCCCAGGTAATCGTTTCATTCAGTTTTCGGTTATAACGTAAATGCTGCGTACCACGATTGATAAGGTCAAAACCTTCAGCTTTCTGAAAATTCAAATCATTTACAAAGAGCCAAAGATTGGTTTGGTCATTGTATTGCACATAGGCCTTATTGGTGATCTGAAACAGATCATTCACATTTTTAGTCAACGACACATCCAAACTCACCGAACCGGTCCATTTTGATGAATCGGAAGGCTTTCGTAAAGTTTCAATATTTACTACCTGTGACGAAGCAGTGAAACTGAAACAAAGGATTAAAAATTTTAAGACGCGCATCATAAGTTGTTTCCTTGGTAAAAATATAAACTTTCCGAAGAACATCCAGAACATTTATCATTGTCATATTCACAATTTTAGATAAACTATTAGCATCGAAATTATCAATATGGAAATTGTTAAATCCATTTTAAATAGACTTCATAAATCCTTAGATATTTCGTAATTTTACGGGACTTAAAAACAATACAAAAATTCAAAAAAATATATGTCTGATAAAGCTACACTAGAGATCAACGGCGAGAAGTATGAATTCCCTCTTATAAAAGGTACTGAAAACGAAGTTGCGATGGATATAAAGTCGCTTCGTGGTGCTACAGGAGGAGTAATTACTGTAGATCCAGGGTACAAGAATACTGG
This sequence comes from Psychroserpens sp., assembly GCA_017643165.1. GTDB lineage: Bacteria > Bacteroidota > Bacteroidia > Flavobacteriales > Flavobacteriaceae > Psychroserpens. Next base: position 1,091,766 of record JAEPNY010000001.1, read on the forward strand.
GTCATGTGAGAGTGCAATTACGTTTTTAGATGGTGAAAAAGGAATCTTAAGATATAGAGGCTATTCTATTGAAGAGTTGGCAGATAAAGCTGACTTCTTGGAAGTAGCGTACTTACTTATTTTTGGAGAACTACCAACTAACGAACAATTGGAACAGTTCCATGATGACATTAAATCTCATTCGGTAGTTGATGACGACGTTAAGAAAATTATAGATGCATTTCCAAAGTCTGCGCATCCAATGGGTGTGTTGTCGTCATTAACAAGTGCTCTTACGGCATTTAATCCATCTTCAGTAGACGTGAACTCTGAAGAGCAAATGTATAATGCCATTGTTCGTATTTTAGGAAAATTCCCAGTATTGGTATCATGGGCTATGCGTAAAAAACAAGGCCTACCTTTAGAATATGGTGACGATAGTTTAGGCTATGTAGAGAACGTCTTAAAAATGATGTTTAAGAGTCCTAATAAAGAATATGAGCAAAATGAGATATTGGTCAATGCTTTAGATAAATTATTGATCTTACACGCAGATCACGAACAAAACTGTTCGACATCTACAGTCCGAATTACAGGATCATCTCATGCCGGTTTGTTTGCATCATTATCTGCAGGGATATCTGCACTTTGGGGACCATTACATGGTGGCGCTAACCAAGCGGTATTAGAAATGCTTGAGGCGATCAAGGAAGATGGAGGTGATACGAAGAAATATATGGCGAAGGCCAAGGATAAAGAAGATCCATTCCGTTTAATGGGATTCGGACACCGTGTTTACAAAAACTTCGATCCTCGCGCACGCATCATCAAGAAAGCTGCTGATGAGGTGCTAGGTGACCTAGGTGTTGAAGATCCTATCTTAGATATCGCTAAAGGTCTTGAGCAAGAAGCATTAGAAGATCCGTATTTTGTAGACCGTAAGTTATATCCAAATGTTGATTTCTATTCTGGAATCATTTACAGAGCAATGGGTATCCCAGTTGAAATGTTTACCGTAATGTTTGCATTAGGACGATTACCAGGCTGGATCGCACAATGGCGTGAAATGCGCTTACGCAAAGAACCAATTGGTCGTCCACGTCAACTTTATGTTGGAGAAACATACAGACCATTTAAAGAAATTCAAAACAGATAGGCTAGTAACTAGCCCGAAAAAGCTTCATAACAACCTATGGAGCTTTTTTTATGCCTTTCCTATGAAACTAAATATTCAAAATGAAACCTCAAGATTGCGCGCTGTTATTTTAGGAACAGCCGAAAGTAACGGACCAACACCAACTGTAGAACAAGCTTACGACCCGAAGTCGATCGAGCATATCAAAGCCGGAACCTATCCGAAAGAAGAAGATATGATGAAAGAGATGGAAGCTGTTGCTGAGGTTTTGGAAAAGTACGATGTGACAGTTTATCGTCCTGAGGTCATTGAGAACTATAATCAAATTTTTGCGCGTGATATTTCCTTCGTGATCGAAGATAAGATCATAATTGCTAATATTTTACCTGATCGCAAACGTGAAGTTGAAGCTACAGAGCATGTTTGGATTAATGTGCCTAAGGAAAAGCGTATCATTCTTCCAGATGAATGTCATGTAGAAGGTGGTGACGTGATGCCATGGAATGACTATATTTTTATTGGTACGTATTCGGGAGAGGATTATCCAGATTATATCACTGCTCGTACAAATACAGCAGCAGTTGAGGCTATTCAAGAGTTATTTCCGAATAAAACGGTGAAGTCATTTGAATTGCGTAAATCAAATACTGACCCAAAAGAGAATGCCTTGCATTTAGATTGTTGTTTTCAACCAATAGGTAAGGATAAGGCCATTATTCATAAGAACGGCTTTCTTTTAGAAAGTGAGTATGAATGGTTGGTAGATTACTTTGGAAAAGAAAATGTGTTTGAAATTACTAAGGATGAAATGTATCAGATGTTTAGTAACGTATTTTCTATTTCCGAAGATGTGATCATTTCAGAACGTACCTTCACACGTTTAAATAATTGGTTACGTGAGCAAGGGTTTACGGTTGAGGAAGTACCTTATACTGAAATTGCAAAACAGGAGGGACTGTTGCGCTGTTCAACAATGCCATTAATTCGAGACTAATTAATCGCGATCTTTACCGAAGCCATAAGTGTTTTGTCCTAAAAAGCCTTTAGGGAATTTATCGTCACCTTTGAAACCGATTTCAATAGTACCACTGTCTTCAGGGATGTAATTCGTTTTAAATAGATAATCCCATACACTTAAGCTAATTCCATAATTAACGCCGTGCTTTCCTTCAGGGAGTTCATAGGCATGATGGTATAAATGCATCACAGGATTATTAAAAATATATTTTAACGGTCCCCAAGTGATTTTAATATTGGCATGATTAAAATGCCCAATAGCGATGGCAATGAAGTGTACGATATACGCTTGTTCAGGTTCAAATCCACCGAGGAGCATTACACCAAATACTTTTAGGGGTTTATAAAGGATATTTTCCATCCAATGGTAACGTAAGTGAGCAGCAAAGCCCATTTCTTTGACGCTGTGGTGTACTTTGTGGAAATTCCAAAGAATGCGATAGCGATGCAATAGTACATGCATAAACCACTGCACAAAATCTAATAATACAAAGAAGAGTAGTAGCTGAAGCGCAGCTGGCCATTCAGACATATCAATAAGGGCAAGACTTTTAGTTGTAATATTGACCTGAGCAAAAAGGAGTTCAATAATCTTGTATACGCCACTGATCACAATGGCAAACATGAAGAAATTAAAGAACATATAAAAAGCGTCTAACCAGAAATCTTTTCTAAAAATGGATTGGTTCTTACGCCAAGGAAATGCAATTTCCAAAATCCAAACGATAAACGAAATAGCAATCAGTCCATAGAAGTAATTGTTATACCAAGGTACTTCGAAAAGAATCGATTTCCAGGTCCAGTTCAATGTACCATTAAAGGCGTTTACAAAAGCATCTAAATAGATTTCCATAGGCTAGTCTAATTGACTAGAGCAAATTTAAGGAATTTGAGACTTATGTATTGTAACTAAGGTTTCAAGTTGAATTTAGCTTTTTTTATTAATTATTTCTAATGATTTTTATGTCGTAGATCGCAGCTTTATTAAAAGGATTCTTCCCTGCACGACCAATATTTTTTAAATTTATATAGAACGTCATTTCGTTCGTTTTAATTATTTCTTGGTTGCCTATTTGGAGTTCAAAACTCTCAATGTTATTCTTGTTCGATTCACCAGTTTTTTTAAATTCAAAAGACACGATATTCTTGCGTGCACTTAGATCATTAACCACCAATGTATACCCTTCATAGTTCCTGAAAAAACCTTCTTTGAGCCAAGCATCAGGTTCGCTTAATATTATTTTATTAGCTATGCTTTCATTTATTTTGTTATCTGTAGGAATAAATGGAGTTATTTTATTCTCTGCTTTTCTAATATTATTTGTTAAATCAACTGCCTGTTTGATCTCATCCTTTTTTAATAGTTCATTAAGTTTAGCCTCGGCTTGTTCTACGGTAATGTCTTCTTCAGGTTCTCCCGAAACAATAACTTTTTCATAAGTATTCATTAATTTAGCCTCATCTATCATATTCTCACCTAAGTTATCAATCTCATCATTCGTTTTGTCCTTTAACACAATTTGTTCTTCGACATAACTATGCAAATTATCATATCGTTCTCGAACTTCTGGCGATTGACTAATTGTGGACATGAATTTAAGAAAGTCCAATTTTTTCTCTGGAATTTCAATCGACGTGTACCTATCGAGAAATCCTTGTAGCCCTTTTGTTTCCTCTTTACGAATATCTAAGTCAATTTTACTTTGTTGAATATCTAAATTTATCCACTGTCCAATAAATCCTAAGAATACTGTGCCTAAGATAAATTTGATTAAACTAAAATTCTGTTCTCTTTTTTTAAGGTTATTCTCTTTTTCCATGAGCTTCAATTTAATATTCCCATATCTTAATTGGTGTTTTCTTTTGTTTATGCATATCACTGCCACTGATACGATCCCAAAAACGTCCACCTACAATTTGCTCCATATCATAGGTGCATACGAGGTAATCTTCTATGTTTCCTGGAAGTCGTTTGTTTTCCATTTCAAAAGTCCATAATGAATGTCTACCTCTAATATCTTCAGCGAGCACAGATTTTACATAGGCGTGAGGAACAGGAACATCAATACCATATTTATCGTTAGGGTTTCCAATGGTATTTACTTTTTTGTCAAAATAAAAGACAGGAGCTGTGAGGACATACGTTTCAAGGATCTCCTCCTTATCATTTAGCACACGGATAGCCTCTTCTAGTTTTCTCCACATACGCCTGTTAAAGTGTGGTTTTTGAGGAGACATGTTTGAAAGTAAAAAAGTTTCACTATTCTGAATTTCCTGAATATCTTGATTCGCACTCGCAACCAAATGACCACGATCATATCCACTCCCTTTATAGGCATTTAAACCAGCACGAAAGCGTTTAGGCAATCTGGTATCGGCTCTAAAGTTATTGAGACGCTCGGCATCTTGTAAGATGAAGTCGTTCCGATTAATGATCTCTAAGGTCCATTTGGCTTGTCTGAAGTACCACGAATAGCCAATTGTAAAGTATCGTCCAGTTAGAATTTCGTCACATACTGGTGCGCCATAGCGCAGTTCGGGCTGTATTTGAAATGGATCGCTCATAAGGTTGGTTTTTGATGTTTCCTAAAATTAGGACTTAAGCCAAAGGCAATCAACCCGTAAAACTACCTGATTTTAAAGCCTTAAGCTGATCAATATCATTGCTCGTGAAGGCAGTTCCAACTACTTTAGTGGTCCATAAAAAACAACAGGATCATGAGAGCAGCCATATGTTATTTTAGCCATTACGGCAATACCAAACAGTACGCCGAACAACTCGCACAAGCAACCAAATTACCCTTAGTAGATATTAAACACGATACCATCGATTTTGATTGGTACGACGTGTTGATCATTGGAAGTCCGATCTATAATTATAAACTTGGCGCAGAAGAGTGGTTAATGACACACGAAAACCGACTTCAAGACAAAACCGTAATGATCTTTACGATCACGCAGTCAGAAACAATAGAAGCAAGTACCTTTAAACCTGAGCTTAAATTATTTTACCTACGTGGCAAACACGTTCCACAAGAGATGACTTTTAAGCATCGCTTAGGCTTAATTACTGCAGCTATTTCCGATAAAGTAGATCACGAGGCTGTGCATAAGCACTTTAAATTCATTGATAAGTCCACTATTGAACCAATCATAGCGCATATTAATGAATTGCAAATACAGTCAAGAAAAGCGGCAGGGGATTATATTGTGATCAATCATTGAGCCTAGTTAAATCGTCATTAGGCTTTTCGTACAAATTCTGATTTGAGTCCCATGGCTCCGAAGCCATCGATCTTACACGTAATATTATGATCACCATCGGTAAGTCTGATGTTCTTTACCTTGGTACCTGCTTTTACAGGTTTGGGTGCACCTTTTACTGGAAGGTCTTTAATAACGATCACAGTATCCCCATTTTGTAAGGTATTACCATTTGAATCTAAAACTTGTTCTGATTCTGGTTCTTCAATCGCATTCGGATTCCATTCGTGGAAGCATTCTGGACACGCATAGATCGTGTCATTCATGGCATAACCATAAGGGGACTCACATTGTGGGCAAGGTTTCATTTCGTCAGACATAAGCTCGGGATTAGGTGTTTTGAATGATAAAACATGCCACCTTACTTTCGGGATCGAAAAAGATATAGAGATCACCATCACCCCAAAAGTTCATGGTGTCAAAATATTGCTGATACCACGCGTCGGTGACTTTGATATTAGTACGTTTGGTTTTAACCACATCACTACTGGAGAGCTGCATGACGAAGCGCATGGTGTTCTTGGATTTCGGACAGGTAGGAATCTCAGGATATTGAATCCAACTCGGCACACCTGTATGGCCCATATCCAATCCGAAATTGGTCGATGATCGTGTTGTAATATAGACCTGCTCATAAACGATCTCAGAATCGGCTTTAAGATCATCATAAGAATTATCGGTGTTACGTAAACCCTCCACATCTAATACTTTTGGCGCCATTGGGTCTGAGTAATCTACATAGAACTCATATATGTTTAAATAAATAGGAGCTACTATATGTAAATCGAAAGGCAACCAATCGAAGACCTCGTCGTCCTTTGACAGCTTCCCTAAATATTGAAATGGCGCTACAAAATCAAACTTAGGCAGTGTAAAGCCTTCAGGTAGTTCACCACCCAAATAGCTGTTTGAGTGTTTCGCTCGTGTGATCACATTGATAGGATGGGGTTCTAGAACTTGATAAGGCAACCCAATTTCTGTAGAATCGAGTTTGCGAACTGTTCGCATGCCTTCATCATAATCATAGGCCTTGACGAGTTTATCATTTTCAAAGACTAGTTCTATAGACGACCACACATCTAAAGCGGTGGCTTTGTTAACGACCTGCGTTTGCATAAACTTTTTGCATTGGGCATCACCATTAAACTGGGCTTCCCAACCTGCGAGATAAATGTGTTTTTGCTCTTCTTGGCTCTGGCAGTAGAGACATAAAAGTAAGACTGGTATGATGAGAAGTTTTTTCATTAATTATTGTCGTACACAGTTTTTATTGTATTGAGTTCATAACCATTTCATATAATTCATCCGCTCTATTTGTAGTTCCCTGTCCACCTCGTTGTTTCGTCATTCGGTTATGTTCCTCCGATCTTGAACCTGCGTATATAAAGAATGGTGTTTTGTTTCCACTTTCTCTAATAGCATCTAATAATTTGTATCCTTCTTTTGGTCCTTCTTTTCGCCCCATATCGGAAATGATAGCAACGTAGTCATTGTTTCTTATTAATTCTAGAGCTTCATTTGTGTTTAACGCTAAACTGAATTCAATGCCTTGAGCTTCAAAAGCTTTTCTTTCATAAATATTATTTTCGGGTCTGTCGTCAACCCAAATAATTCGATTTTTAGATGTCTTAATTTTTTCCCTTTGACTTGTTCGATTAACAAGTTCTAATATTTTTTCTTGATACTTATCAGATAATTCGGGATTAAGTTCATCATTTGGTTGTTTAGCAGAAGCTGCTGCAAGAGACATTGCAGTAGACATCTGAACTTTTACAAAATTATCTTCATCCTTAAAATCTGATGGACCATAAAGCTTCTTATGGTGATTTGCTACCAACCATAAAAAACCGAAAAATACTATTACTGGGAACACGACTAAGAAGTAAATCAATGGTATAGCATTTTCGCCAATATTCTGTCCAAAACTCACAACTAATGAAGCAAATCCATAGACTAGGACAATGAACAATGCAATTATACCTAAAGGACTTTTCGTAAAACCCTTTGCTGAATCTGCAAATCCTTTAACATTTGGTTTCATAGTTTAGTTTTTAAAATGTGTACAACAGGTTATATCCGTGCTTAATTTCATTAATGATCATTGAAAAATCAAAAAAGGAAATTCAGGTAACGTCTATAAAACTAACAAAACACCTATAAAAACCTACAGGTAGTTTTACCTATTTTTAAAAATTACTCCATCACAAAATTCGGCCAGCGTTTCATATAGGTCACAAACTTATCGCTTAAGCCTTCTTGGTGTAAATAAGCCTCCGTGACTGGTAGAGCAGTAGGTTCGAAGTTAGGATTAGCTAAGACCTGCTGCGGAAAGTCGTGATGTAAGATGGCCGAGCGTCCAATAGATACAAAGTCCACACCAGCCTCTAAAATTTTATACACATCTTGGCCTGTGTTGATCTTACCAGCAACCGTCCATTTCACATCCTTAAAATCAAGATCCGCAAAATGTTGGAGTAAGCTTTTGTCTTGATGTCCTACTTCTTCAGGTTGCTTAAACACATCCCATAAAGAAATGTCTAAAAAGTCCATATCATGCTCGTTTATCAACTGCTCACAAACGGTTTTGATCTCGGCTAGTTGCATCCCGAAACGTTCTGGTGATAAGCGCACGCCTAATAAGAAGTCAGTACCGCAAATCTCACGAATACCATCTACGATCTCAAACAAGAGTCGCGCGCGATTCTCCAACGAGCCACCATAACGATCGGTTCGTGCATTGATATTAGAACTTAAAAATTGGGTCAAGATATAACCATGCGCACCATGCACTTCAACACCATCATAGCCTGCTTCTTTCGAGCGCACGGCTGCGGCAATAAAATCGTCACGTAGTTGTTCCACTTCGGTTAGACTTAACGCACGAGTGTTGTATTTCTCAATAGCAGACGGACAAACCGGCTGCTCACCGATCAAGTCTTCTGGTGAGCGCATGCCTGCATGATGCAACTGAATCACCGCCAAACTATCGTGTGCTTTAATGGCAGCTGCTAGGCGTTGATGCCCTTCAAACTGACTGTCATCATAAATACCTAATTGACCAGGAAACCCTTTGCCCACAAATTGCACATGCGAGGCACAAGTCATCGTGAGTCCGAAACCACCTTTGGCTCGCATGATCAACCAGTTAAACTCTTCATCAGAGAGTTTCCCGTCCTCATGAGATTGGGTATTGGTCATTGGTGCCAACATAAAACGGTTTTTCATTTGGGAGCCGTTTTTAAATGTTAGTGGGCGCTTAGCGGTGTTGCTCATAGTTATTTTCGGTATAAGAAGTATTGATCGACCAGATCAATGTAAATGCGTTTGGCTTCATCTTCACTAACACCTTGTACCTGAAAGAGGGCATTGGTCTTAAAGGCATTAATAATCTGCTTTCGGCTGTTTGGACGACCGTAATCGTTGGTCGCTTTTTTGTAGTAGGCATACAAGCGCAAAAGGAAATCTGCAGGAAAGGGTTCCGTGTGGTTGTTGATACGATCTACACGATCTCTAAATTGTATGTCTAACTCTTCCGAAGTCATACGCGTTCGGCAATGATACTTTCGCCGCCTCTTACTTTTTGATTGAGCGCAACTTTAATGTCGGCATCTAAAGGTAAAAAAACATCGACTCTCGAACCAAATTTTATAAAACCTGAATCAGCACCTTGGGTAGCGCTATCATTTTCCTTAGCGTAGTTGACAATACGTTTGGCTAAAGCACCTGCGATCTGTCTGTAAAGAATCCTTCCGAAGTTCTTATTGTCCACAACAACTGTTGTACGTTCGTTCTCTTCACTGGCTTTAGGATGCCAAGCTACAAGATACTTTCCAGGATGGTACTTGCTATAACTAATGTTTCCACTAATTGGATAACGTGTGACATGCACATTAATAGGCGACATAAATACAGAAACTTGAATGCATTTCTCATTAAAAACCTCTTTCTCGAATACCTCTTCGATCACGACTACTTTACCATCTACAGGAGAGACACAGGTATGGTCTTGTAGTTTGGTATGACGTTTCGGATTTCTAAAAAACTGAAGTATCAGCAATAAAAATATTATAAGTCCAATCATCAAAGTCATACGTAGCCATTCGATTTCAATCAAAAAATCTACGGCCAATACGCCAATGATAACAGAGATAAGTGTTATAAAAATGATCTTAAAGCCTTCTTTATGAAACATAGGTAATGAGTCTTAAAAACAAAAATATGAATGGTGCTGCAAAGATAATACTATCTAGACGATCTAAAAGTCCGCCATGGCCTGGCATGATCACACCCGAATCTTTTACCTGCGCCATACGCTTAAATTTGGATTCAATAAGATCGCCAAGCGTACCGAAAACACTCACTATGATACTCAAGATCAACCAGTAGTTAAAAGTTAGCGTTTCCGTGAAATGTGCGATGAAATAGCTTCCTATACAGGCAAAAAACAAGCCGCCTAAAAATCCTTCAACTGTTTTCTTTGGTGAGATACTTGGAAATAGCTTTTGCTTTCCAAAGTTCTTTCCAATAAGATATGCAAAGGTATCATTGATCCATACTAGAATAAACGAGCCGAGTAGGAGCAATGGCGTAAAGGTCTGATTGAAATTTGCAATACAGATCAAGAAAACGAAACCACTAGACAAATAAAAGGTCGTAATGATAAAGCGTTTCGAACTGAACAGCGGAATGGTCTTTTCTGAAAAGAGATCTTTAATGAGCAAGAGCTCGACAAAAATGGTGATCACCAATAAGATTTGTGAAGCCTCATCAACTCCTTTGGCAGAATCCATCATAATTTTCCAATAGGCAAAGCCTAAATAGAGGATAGAAAACACAATGTAAGGAAAAAAGCTTTTAAGCTGGATCAGCTTTTTAAATTCGGCCATACAGATCAATCCGAAGACAAAGAACAACGCAATAAGTGCATTTTGCCAATACAATGACGCAATGAGTAGTGACACATAAAGTAGTCCTGAGAGCGCTCTAGTAACGATTTCTTTCATTTATAAGTCTTCTAGGAGCAGTAAATATAAGTTTTTTGAGCTGCTTCCGTATGTCAAAAAGTCTTTATCTTCGACAGTCTTGAAATGCTTAATGGTAGTGATGTTTGTAGGGATCTTGTCTCTATTCTTGCCTTTGATACCTCGAAGTCCTTCGCCAATATTTTCAACAAACTGACTTGTCGTAGCATAGATCACAAAATTATCTGGAAGTTCTTTGAGTTTCTTTTCAGCAATCTGATTTGATGATATTAATAATGAGCCATCGTCAGAGATGAGGTATTCACAGGTAGAAAAGAAAAACGTACTTTCTGAAATCTTTGAGGTAACGTCAAATTTAAAGTTCTGAAATAATTCGTTCAACCGATCATCGTAGAGTAGTACCTTAGAATTTTCCCAGTTATTTTCGTTTAGAATATTACGAAGACTTTCATAAATCTCGTCTATGTTTTCACAATAGAGGAATTTGCCGCCATTTGCTTTGAAATTGATGGTGAATTGTTCATCTACAGGCAGCTTTATTTCAGGCATATACTTGCCTCTCTCTTCGCTTTTTATGTTATCTTCTGGTGTGTTCTTTAAACCAAAGATCTTACGAAATAGACTCATCTATAGGAAATGCTATTAACCTCGTTGAATTAATGTATTTCTCAAATATAAAAAAACTTAAACGAATCATTGATTTATTTAAGTTTTTTATATGATAATAATCGATGAAATAAAGGCTTATTCTTCCTCTTCGATTTCAACCGGTTCTTTGGTGTCTAATTCAGGCTTTTTGAATGGTCGCTCACCAAATATTTTTTCTAAATTATCCTTAAAGATAACCTCCTTATCTAGAAGCACTTCTGCCAACTCGGTAAGCTTGTCTTTATGCTTGATCAACAGGTCAACGGCACGTTGGTACTGCGTTTCTATAATATCAGAGATTTCCTTGTCAATGATCTCAGCAGTTTGCTCACTGTATGGCTTTGTGAAGCCGTATTCCGATTGTCCAGACGAATCGTAGTACGTAAGGTTTCCAACTTTATCACTCAAACCGTATATGGTTACCATTGCGCGCGCTTGCTTTGTTACTTTCTCAAGGTCACTTAATGCACCAGTAGAAATCTTATCAAAGATGACCTGCTCAGCAGCACGTCCACCAAGTGCGGCACACATTTCGTCTAGCATTTGCTCTGGTCGTACAATCAAGCGTTCTTCTGGTAAGTACCAGGCAGCTCCTAAGGATTGTCCACGAGGGACGATTGTTACTTTTACTAAAGGCGCAGCATGCTCTAACATCCAGCTTACAGTTGCGTGTCCAGCTTCGTGAAAAGCAATTGCTTTTTTCTCTTCTTTAGTAATGATTTTATTCTTCTTCTCAAGTCCACCAACAATACGATCTACAGCATCTAAGAAGTCTTGCTTTCCAACAGCTTTTTTACCATTTCTAGCGGCAATAAGTGCTGCCTCATTACACACGTTAGCAATGTCTGCTCCAGAAAATCCTGGTGTTTGTTTCGCTAAGAAATCAACGTCAAGTTTTTCAGCTTGCTTGATAGGTCTTAAGTGTACTTCAAATATTTCTTTACGTTCTCTAACATCTGGTAGATCGACATAGATCTGACGATCAAAACGTCCTGCACGCATTAAGGCTTTATCTAATACATCAGCTCTGTTGGTCGCAGCTAATACAATAACGTTCGTATTCGTGCCAAAACCATCCATTTCTGTCAGTAACTGGTTTAAAGTATTCTCACGTTCGTCATTAGAACCAGAGAAGTTAGACTTTCCACGCGCACGACCAATCGCATCAATCTCATCAATAAAGATGATCGCTGGCGCTTTTTCTTTAGCCTGTTTAAATAGGTCTCTTACACGAGAGGCACCTACACCTACAAACATTTCTACGAAATCAGAACCTGATAATGAGAAGAAAGGTACTTTGGCTTCTCCAGCAACAGCTTTCGCTAATAAGGTCTTACCAGTTCCAGGCTGTCCAACTAATAAGGCGCCCTTCGGAATTTTTCCACCTAGAGATGTATATTTTTCTGGATTTTTAAGGAAATCAACAATTTCTTGTACTTCTTCTTTCGCACCTTCTAAACCTGCCACATCTTTAAACGATGTTTTTATATCAGTTTTCTCATCAAATAATTTGGCTTTAGACTTTCCAATATTAAATATTTGTCCGCCAGCTCCGCCTCCAGATCCTCCAGACATACGACGCATGATAAATATCCAAACACCGATAAGCAGGATAAATGGCAATAATGATAGAATTAAATTTCCGAAGACATTCTCTTCCGTAAAGAAATTCACCTGAACTGTATTTTTTAAATCATTATCCTCAAGGGCTTTCTCAACTTTAGTTTCAAAAAGTTCTAATTCACCAAATTCAAAGGTGTAATTAGGTTGAGGTGCCACAGAAGGTAAAAGATTTGATGTTCTAGATTTTTTGTGGACCTCTTTTTGAGCTGCTTCGCTCGTCAGAAATACACGTGCTTCACGTCCATTAACTACATCTACTTGTTTTACATCACCTTGTTCGAGATAACCAATAAATTCGGTAACTGTAAGTTTTTGCGCATTCGAACCTCCTAATCCGCCTGAAAACATTTGGATAGCTAAGAATGCTGCAATGATAAAACCGTAAATCCAATATGGACTTAATTTGGGTTTTTTATTTAAGTTTTTGTTCTCTTTTGTCATCTATATGAATCCACTAAACGTGGTGATTTAATTAATAACTAGTTTCTATAATCGTGGTTTTAGCATCGCCCCAAAGACTTTCGATATCATAATAATCTCTGATATGCTTTTGGAAAACGTGCACCACTACATTCACATAATCGATTAGAACCCACTCCGCATTATCGCTACCTTCAACATGCCATGGGTTATCTTTATGTGCTTTGCTTACTTTTTTCTGTATGGAACTAACAATGGCATTTACTTGGGTGTTCGATGTTCCTTCGCAGATAACGAAGTACTCACAAACGGTATTTTCAATTTCTCTTAAATCTAATATCGTTATCTCTTTTCCTTTAACATCTTCAATTCCAGCTATAACTGTAGCTATAAGTTGATCTGGGCTCGTATTTTTTTTCGCCATTAAATTGATTTAATTTTGTGCAAAGTTATTATTTTTTTGATTCTTTTAAACGGTTAATAATCATAAGAAATTTATAATTTTTAACATACACTGTTATGCATATAATCAAACTTGATGCCATCGATTCTACGAATTCCTATTTAAGACAGTTGAGTGCAACTGATACTTTAGAGGATTATACGGTCGTTGTTGCCAATGTTCAAACCAAAGGTCGTGGACAAATGGGAACGGTCTGGCAGGCACAACCTTTGAAGAACCTTATGTGTAGTGTGTTTGTTGATGTTTCCTTCTTAGAAATTGAAGAGAATTTTTTTATAAGTATGGCGGCATCATTAGCGATTTCAAAAACCTTAAAGCAATTTCAGCTTCAACAATTAAATGTAAAATGGCCTAACGACATTTTGGCAGGTCATAAGAAGATCTCAGGCATCCTCATCGAAAATGTCATAAAAAACAATCATTTACAAGGAACGATTATCGGCATTGGCCTTAATGTAAATCAGGTACAATTCCCTAATTTACCAAACGCGACCTCAATGCTTGTTCAGTCTGGTCGAACGTATCCGATCGACGAGGTGTTACAAGGTATATTGGAGTCTTTAAAAGTTGAAATAGAGCGACTAAAACAAGGTGAATTCACGCAAGTAAAAAATGAATATCAACGTGCCTTATTCAGAAATAATAAGCCATCTACCTTCAAAGATGGTTCAGGTCAATTGTTTTCTGGCTATATAAAAGGAGTTACCAATGCTGGTCATCTTAAAGTTTTAGTTGAAGATGAACACATTAGAGAATTTCAATTAAAAGAAGTCGAACTGATGTACTAAACCTGTGAAGGTAAGTTCCCAGCAAGTGTTTCGATGAATTTGCTGATAGGGCCTTTAATCATCATGCCCATCATCGCATTAAATTCGCCTTCAAAAACAAGTGACACCTCACTTTTTTCTGACTCTATTTCTGTAATATGTCCAGTAAGAGAAAAGTCAAGCTTGCCACCAGCAGCACCTAATACAATCTTATTTGGAGCAATTGCTTCTTTCTTTTTAAGTACGATTTCAGGCATGCCTTTGAGTGCGAAGACAAACTTATCATCTTCCAATACTTCAAATTTGCTAATGTTTTCTGGCATTAGTTTTTCAAAGTTTTGAACGTCAGATAAAAAATCAAATGTGCTTTGTGCCGATTTATTTATAGTGGCTTTTGGAGATTCTAATTTCATAATTGTAATATTAATTCGGGACGATTAAATCAAATAGCGTTCCATTCGCTCGGATTGGCATTCCAATGTGCCAAAACTTCCTGTTCTTTTTCGTTGATATAATTGGTGTCAAGTGCTTGTTCGAGTAGATTTTCATAATTACTCAAGGTATGTAAAACTACATTAGCAGTTTCAAAATTGGTCTTTGCAATATCAAAACCATAAGAGAATATGGCTACCATTCCTTTCACATTAACTTGAGATGCTTCTAAGGCTTTGACTGCATTTAAACTGCTTTTGCCAGTACTTATTAAATCTTCGACAACCACGACATTTTGCCCTGCTTCAACGAAACCTTCAATCTGATTTTGACGGCCATGTGATTTTGCTTCAGGACGTACATATATAAACGGTAGTCCTAAATACTCTGCTACTAACATACCAATGCCAATAGCGCCAGTTGCTACACCAGCAATAACATCAACTTTTCCATAATGCGATTCGATGTGTTTGGCCATCGCTTCCCTAATGTAATTTCGTATTGGAGGAAATGATAACACAATTCTGTTATCACAATAAATTGGTGATTTCCAACCCGAAGCCCAAGTAAATGGGTCATTTGGTTGTAATTTAATTGCATTGATCTGAAGTAAGACTTCAGCAGTTTGTTTAGCAGTTTGTTTGTCAAAAATCATGCTGCAAAACTAATGAATTTAACAAGATTTAATTTCATAATTCGGAATAAAATATTCTTTAAAAAGAGAAACATCATAATAAAAAAGATATATTTACGACTGAATTTACTGCGACATAACTTTTATGTATCAAATTTTTGTAAATCAAAAACCAATAGTCCTCACTACTAAAGTTGAACGCGAAGACGGATTCAAGAATTATCTGTTGGAGACGGCAAATATTGGTAAGATAATTAAAGATATGAATACCGATGCCGTTCAGGAAGTTCGGCTCATAGGATCCAATGAAAATAAACTTATCAAACAATTTCTAAAACTTCTGCCTAATGTCGAAGCAGGAGGAGGTAAAGTCTATAATGATAAAGGAGAAGTTCTCTTTATATATCGAAATAATAAATGGGATTTGCCTAAGGGCAGAATTGACGGTGACGAAACGTTTGAAGAAGGAGCAATGAGAGAAGTAGAAGAAGAAACAGGAGTAAGCGGTCTTAAGATTACAAAACAATTGTCAACCACTTATCACATTTTCAAGCGTAACGGAAAACACAAAATCAAAATTACCTATTGGTTTGAAATGAAAACATCGTACAAAGGCACTTTAGTACCTGAGGTAAAAGAAGGAATTACAAAAGTTGATTGGCTCAACGCATCGGAGATTAATAAGGCATTAGAAAACAGCTATGCCAATATTCGATTGCTGGTCAAGTAATTACAAAAGCTTCATTTGTTAAAATTAAGTCAAAGTTTTAAGCTTTCAGATATTTTGAAACACACTTTGTTTAACTTTATGACGTAAACGTTAAACAAAATACAAATGAAAGACAAATTACTTCTCAAAAGCCCCTTTCAATTGACATTTTTATTTGTATTCGTAACATCATTTATGATGGCCTTAAATACGAATGCAAGTTTATCGACCTTATCTTTAGAGGACACCTACACCTCGACAACTTTAGAATTTGGTGACTGTGATGCTAAAGCAGGAACCATGTCAACTTCAAACCCTACAGTAGAATTGGTTAATGGAACAGCCACGATTACGGCGACTGCAGACGGAAATGCCGTTGTACCTGAAGGCTTTGTTAATGCTTATGTATTAACACAAGGATCGGGACTAGTGATCTTAGGTGCAGGACCAGAACCTTCATTTGAAGTGACTGAAGCAGGATTATATACGATACATAGTTTGGTATTTGATCCAGCAACATTAGATTTAAATATCGTTCAACCAGGCGTAACAACTGGTTTCGATGTTTTTGGACTTATTACTGAAGGCGGCGGTAAAATATGCGCCTCCTTAGATGTCACTGGCGCACAATTTAAAGTAACTGAAGCACAATGTGCAGCAGACGCTGGAACGATGAGCACGGACATGCCAACCGTTGAACTTTCAAATGGCACAGCAACCATCACAGCAACTCCTGATGGAAATGCACAAGTACCTCAGGGTTATGTGAATGCTTATGTATTAACACAAGGATCAGGTTTAGTTATCTTAGGAGCAGGACCAGAGCCTTCGTTTGAAGTGACTGAACCAGGAGATTATACGATTCACAGTTTAGTATTTGATCCAAATACATTAGACTTAGGAATTGTACAGCCAGGCGTTACTACAGGATTTGATGTCTTCGGATTACTTATTGCTGGAGGCGGAGAAATCTGCGCATCATTAGATGTAGCAGGAGCACAATTTAAAGTGATTGAATCCCAATGTACTGCAGACGCTGGAACCATGTCAACTTCAAACCCTACAGTAGAATTGGTTAATGGAACCGCCACGATTACAGCAACACCAGATGGAAATGCAATAGTGCCAGATGGATACGTAAATGCCTATGTCTTAACACAAGGATCAGGATTAGTTATCATCGGAGCAGGAC
>JAEPNY010000002.1:0-102304 GCA_017643165.1 Psychroserpens sp.
GGAACCTATAATGGGACACCGATGCCAACGAGTGATTACTGGTTTATAGTAGAGTATAACGAACGTTCAACAGGAGAACGTAAAGAATTTAAAGCCCATTTTACCCTGAAAAGATAAATGGTAATAAATAGATAAAAAAAAAGCTATGCATTAACGCATAGCTTTTTTTATTTGTGATAAGTCTTTATAAACTAAATCCTACAGTTAAAGTAATATTAGAATTTGTTGTATCAACAGTAGCAGCATCCGTTAAACCTACGGAGAATAGTTGATTATTTACGGTACGCTCTGCAGCATCATATGTAAGATCTATTCGGGTTGTTCCAAAGTTATAACCTAGTCCAACAGAATATCCTGTTAAATCTCCATAAAAATTATCATCTTGATAAGGGCTTTCTTCAAATCTATATCCTCCCCTAAAACTGAACTGCTTGTATTTATATTCACCTCCAAGTCTATAGGTGTTTGCAGCTTTGAAAATATTACTCATTGTTTGATTTTGAGACGCAAAGAAAGGATCAGAAGTAGGTCTTAATTCCATATTTGTGTAGTCTCGTCTCGTGTAGTCAAAACTAAATAAACCGCGATCGAAGACATAGGCTAAACTTCCTGTGATCTTTCCTGGTGTTCTTAAACGATATTCAGGAAAAACATTGACTATATTCGGGTTAATTACTACAGAAAAATCGCCATTAACAGAATCTTCAACAAACGTTCCAATACTTTGTGTTGTCTCTTCAAATATCGTAAACCACGTTGGAGATTGATAAGATAAACCAGCTCTTAACTCTTTAGTCACCTTTAAGATTGCTCCAAGTTGAAAAGAGAAACCATTACCAGTAGTAAATAGACTATTATCAAATCTTACGTCTGTAACTAATGATCCAACATTATTATTAAATTCATCAAATGCTGTGAATCGCTCATAGTTTATAAAATGTCCGTTTAAATTTAAACCAACGTATAGTTTATCCTCATATTGAGCTGCTAAATTGAAACTAAACTTGCCATTTAGTCCAGTAGCTACATAACTATAAGCCTGATCGAATGTTCCGGGTGCAATATTTGAAGTATATAAAGTGTTGCCGTCGGTAAATTCATCAGGTTCTAGTATGAAAGATTCATAACCTAAAAAGGCTTGCTGATTTGCGAATCCAAAGAACGATCCAATTTCAGCATAAGCTTGGCCCAAAGATTCACCTGGTAAAGCTTCAATTTCATCTAATCTCAATCCTTGTGCATATGCTAAAAAGTAGCTATCAATAGAGTTGTTGTTTCTTCCATTGGCGAACCATTGATCGTCATGATTGGCTGTTTTATCATAGGCTATACTGAGTACAAACTTTCGCCATGAGGAACTATCATCTCTGTTGGCGAAAACGAAGGCAGCTCCTGCCTGATTGACATCAAATCTAGAATCAGAGGTTGCACTTCTTCCATTAAAAAATGAAATATCATTATCTAAATTTAAACTCGAAAGTGAGATTGAGGCATGACTCTCATTGAACACCGCAGATCCTGCTGGGTTGATACTTACGGCAGACATATCTCCACCTAAGGCTCCAAAGGCGCCACTTAATGCTCTGAAACGAGCTGTTCCTTGCACTTCATCCTGAGAATATCTAAGGATATCAGATATATCTTGGGCGTTGACACTGGTCATAGCAAGGACACCCATAACTAGTATAGCTAACTTTTTCATATTAAAATCTTGTAATTGTTGAACTGTTTTGTTTTTTAACCTCTTCTTCCGCCACCTCTTGATCCACCGCTAGATCGCATAGATCCGCCACTAGATCGCATTGACCCACCACTAGATCGCATTGAAGGAGAACTACTTCTGCTTCGACTAGGTGTTGACATTCTTGATCTCGAATTTGAGTTAGAGCGAGTTCGAGTTCTTACAGAAGGACTATTACTACGGGTTCGCGTGTTAGACCTTATAGAAGAATTATTACTTCTTGATCTTACAGAACGCGTATTCCTTACATTAGAATTACTATTTCGTCTTGGATTGAAACTAGAACGATTTCTAGCAGACGTGTTACTCCTTCTAGAATAGTTAGAGTTCGCTCTACTGCTGTAAAGTGCATTTCTATTATTGAATCCATTTAAGTTTGCGCCTCTTCGGCTTGCATTAAAGGCGTAATTGTTACGGTAGTATGGTGAGTAGAAACCGTTGTTCCAACCCCAGTTGCTCCAGCCCCAACCGAAGCCAGCATTCCAACCCCAGTTGTTCCAGCCCCAGCCCCAACCAGGACCCCAGCCGTTCCAAGCCCAGGAATTCCATCCCCAAGGTCTGTACCATCCATTCCAACCCCAGTTGTTCCATCCGTTGTCATAGATGTTTATGGTTACATTTTCGTTTGCGTCACCCCATCCAGCGCGTCCTGCTTGTTCGCTATCTTCTTCAACGTAATCACTACTGTAGGAGTCTATATCAGTAAAAATAGCACTATCATCCGTTGGGATTGTGCTATATAAGTTATCTTTTTCAGTAAAATAGTTCTTGTAGTAACTATTATCGTCCACTTCAACCGTTGTTGCTTTTTCATAAACAACTTCTTCCTCGACTACTCTATCATCTGAACCATAAATACCATCATTGTCATAACCAACATATTGGTATGAACCACAAGAAGTCAACAAAAATGTTATGCTTAAGGCAACATAGAACGGGAATTTAGTCTTTGGGTAATTCATAATCCGCATATCTCTGTATTTTTATTGTTGAACATTACAAAAATAGTTAGTTTTGCTGAACTATTTTTTTATTTAACATATACACAACTTTTGTGCCAAAACACTTAAAATGAGTAAAAATCTTACAAGTAGAACGGAAGATTATTCTAAATGGTATAACGAATTGGTTGTAAAAGCCGATTTAGCTGAAAATTCAGCGGTTAGAGGTTGTATGGTGATTAAGCCGTACGGCTATGCAATTTGGGAGAAAATGCAAGCGGAACTCGATCGTATGTTCAAAGAAACTGGACATCAAAACGCTTATTTTCCATTGTTTGTTCCGAAGAGTTTGTTTGAGGCCGAAGAAAAGAACGCCGAAGGGTTTGCTAAGGAGTGTGCCGTAGTTACGCATTATAGGTTACAGAACGATCCTGATAAGGAAGGGAAACTTCGTGTAGATCCAGAGGCCAAGTTAGAAGAAGAATTAGTTGTTCGTCCAACAAGTGAGGCCATCATTTGGAATACCTATAAAGGTTGGATCCAAAGTTATAGAGATCTTCCTATTTTAATTAATCAATGGGCCAATGTAGTGCGTTGGGAAATGCGAACGCGATTATTTTTGCGAACTGCGGAATTTTTATGGCAAGAAGGTCATACCGCACATGCTACTGAATCTGAAGCTTTGGCCGAGGCCGAATTAATGAATAATGTTTACGCTGAGTTTGCTGAAAAGTTTATGGCAATACCAGTAATTAAAGGTATAAAATCTGAAAGTGAGCGCTTCGCCGGAGCAGTTGAAACGTTTTGTATTGAAGCATTGATGCAAGATGGTAAAGCGCTTCAAGCAGGAACTTCACATTTCTTAGGTCAAAATTTTGCAAAAGCTTTTGATGTTAAATTTACCAATAATGAAGGTAAGTTAGATTATGTATGGGCAACTTCTTGGGGTGTTTCTACGCGTTTAATGGGAGCATTGATAATGACGCATAGTGATGACAAAGGATTAGTGTTACCTCCTAATCTTGCACCATTTCAGGTTGTCATCGTTCCAATTTACAAAAACGAAGAGCAGTTAACGGCAATTACAGATAAGGCACAAGGAATTATTTCTCGTCTAAAAGAATTAGGTATTTCTTGTAAGTTTGATGGTCGTACAACGCATAGACCTGGCGCAAAATTTGCGCAACATGAATTACAAGGTGTGCCGCTTCGAATTGCAATTGGACCAAAGGATCTAGAAAATAATACAGTAGAATTAGCACGACGTGATACCTTGTCTAAAGAATTTGTGGCAATGGAAGATCTAGTTGCTAAAATTAAAGGGTTACTTAAGACTATTCAAGATGAGTTATTCGATAAAGCGCTGACTTTTAGAGATTCGCATATTACTGAAGTGGATGATTTTGAAACGTTCAAAAAAGTACTAGAAACCAAGACTGGTTTCATTTCGGCGCATTGGGATGGATCAGCGGAAACTGAACAAAAAATAAAGGAACTTACAAAAGCAACAATACGATGTATTCCTATGGATGCGAAGGAAGAAGCTGGAACCTGCGTGTACTCTGGTAAGCCTTCATCGCGTAGAGTCTTATTTGCAAAGGCCTATTAATTTTTTTTCAAAAAAGTTTATTAAGGTATTGCAACATTTAAAAATAGTTGTATTTTTGCATCCGCAATGAGTAATTGCACGTTCATTTAAAAGCAGTGAGAGTTAAAAAAATCTTGAATTGCTTGAGAAAAACATAATGGCCCGTTCGTCTATCGGCTAGGACGCCAGGTTTTCATCCTGGTAAGAGGGGTTCGATTCCCCTACGGGCTACAATTTTTTAATAAGAAAATATAAAATGGCAAATCATAAGTCAGCATTAAAGAGAATCAGAAGTAACGAGACTAAGCGTTTACGTAATAGATACCAGCACAAAACTACACGCGGTGCTATCAAGAAGTTACGCGAAATGGATAAGGCTAAAGATGCTAAAGAATATTTACCGTCTGTAGTTGCTATGATTGATAAATTAGCAAAAAACAATATTATACATAACAATAAAGCAGCTAACTTAAAATCTAAGTTAACGAAGCACGTAGCTACCCTAAGCTAACAAGAACTTGTATTAAAATTATTAAAGCTTCTCGATTTTGAGAAGCTTTTTTTATTGCGTGTAATTCACTAGTACAAATAAAAAAAGCTCTTAACTTAATAAGAGCTTTTTTATTAGTATTAAATTACCTTATCCATTCATAGAGATAAGGAATTCTTCGTTATTTCTAGTTTGCTTAAATCGATCGTTTATGAATTCCATAGCTTCAACCGGATTCATATCGGCTAAGTACTTACGCATTACCCACATTCTTTGAATCGTACTGTCTTCAAGTAATAAATCATCTCGACGCGTACTAGAAGATGTAAGATCAATTGCTGGGAAGATTCGTCGATTGGCAATTTTACGATCCAGTTGTAGCTCCATGTTACCAGTTCCTTTAAATTCTTCGAATATTACTTCGTCCATTTTAGAACCTGTCTCTGTTAAGGCAGTTGCAATAATTGTTAGTGATCCGCCATTTTCAATATTACGAGCTGCTCCAAAGAATCGCTTTGGTTTGTGTAACGCGTTCGCGTCAACACCACCACTTAATATTTTACCAGAGGCTGGTTGAACTGTATTATAGGCTCTAGCCAGTCGTGTTATTGAATCTAATAAGATTACGACATCGTGTCCGCATTCTACTAATCGCTTAGCTTTTTCTAATACAATGTTAGCAATCTTTACATGTTCATGAGCTTCTTTGTCAAAGGTAGATGCGATAACCTCACCACGAACATTACGTTGCATATCTGTTACTTCTTCAGGTCGTTCATCAATGAGTAAAATCATTTGATAAACTTCAGGATGATTGGCTGCAATCGCATTAGCAACATCCTTGAGCAACATTGTTTTACCTGTTTTAGGTTGTGACACGATCATACCACGCTGTCCTTTCCCAATAGGAGAGAAGAGATCCATAATTCGTGTTGAAATGGTGCTTTGTTTTTCTGCGATATTAAACTTTTCGTCTGGGAAAAGTGGTGTTAAATGTTCAAAAGAAACGCGATCTCTAACAACTTCTGGCTTTTGTCCATTAATCTTACTTACCTTAATAAGCGGGAAATATTTTTCTCCTTCTTTAGGCGGACGAACGTGACCCAACACAGTATCACCAGTTTTTAATCCGAAGAGTCTTATTTGTGATTGAGACACATAAATATCATCAGGAGACGATAAGTAATTATAGTCTGAAGATCGTAAGAATCCGTAGCCATCTTGCATGATATCTAAAACCCCTTCACTTTCGATAATAGCATCAAATTCAAAATCGGGTTCGCGGTAACGGTTACGTGTGTCTTTATTACCATTTTTACCGTGGTCCTTAGAACGTTGATTATGTTGCTTGTTATCTTTTTGACGGCCTTGCTGTTTATTATCAGAGGCGTTTTTATTTCTATTATCGTTATTTTGATTGCCCTTTTGACGATTTCTTTGCTCCTTTTTCTCTTGGGGACTTGAATTGTCTTTTTGCTCAGCAGGAGCATCACTTAACTCCATCTTTTGTTGTGATGGATTTTGATCTTGGTTTTTTTGAACGCGCGCACGCTGCTTTTTTTGGCGTTGCGGCTTTGGTTGATTCTCTTTAGAAGAACCTTTAATCGCTTCTTTTTTTAAAGCATCAGGATTAGATGCTTGGAAATCTAATATTTGATATACTAGATCTAACTTTTTTAATGAGCGATATTTAGGGACTTTTAGTTTTTGAGCAATTTCCTGAAGTTCAGGAAGCTTCTTTGCTTTTAATTCGGAAATTTCGAACATGAATATGTTTTCTAATTAATTTTATTCTTTGAAATGGATTTGATTCTTCTTTTTCTGAAAACAATAGTTGGTGGGAAAAAATTGAAAAAAATCTGAAGATTAAAAAGCTGTAATACTGATGATAACGCTTTCTATATGCAATAATACGATTTTATTTTTAAAATTTAATATTAGTTTTCAAAAGAAACTCTTAATTTTGTGCCTCGTTATTTATAATAGAAATGATTCAACGTATTCAAACCATTTATCTTTTATTCGCTGCTGCCATTTCAGCAGGGTTGATATTTGTTTTTCATTTGTGGACAAATACGGAAGAGGTTCCGGTTTATGCTAAAGATGAAATGTTGTATTTGAGCTTGTTTTTAGGATCAGCTTTATTATCTTTAATCGCAATTTTTAATTACAAGAACAGACAGACGCAATTCGTTTTGGGTCGTCTGAATATCATATTAAACTTTATTTTATTAGGATTTTTTGTATATCAATTGCTAATCCCACCTGGAGAAAGTCAAATTTCTGAGAAGGGTGTTGCAATTTTCATACCTATCTTATCTATCGTAATGTTGGTATTAGCCAATAAAGCCATAAAGAAGGATGAAGATCTCGTAAAATCTGTCGATCGATTACGATAAAACCTATTATCTTAATTATTTTAGTGCGTAAACCCAAGGTGAAGACCTTGGGTTTTTACGTTAATAGCGGTTTGGAAATTCAATGACCTCCAGATGTTCAATCTTTTTACCATCAATAGTGAATCGCAACATAGTTCTCACTTTATGAAAACCGTGCTTTCCCGCTGCGCCAGGATTCATATGTAAAAGATTAAGTGTTTTATCAGGTATGACTTTTAGAATGTGGGAATGCCCACAAATAAATAATCGTGGTGGATTTTGCTTAATCAGATCTCGAGTTCTCTGGTTGTATTTTGGAGGATAACCACCAATATGAGTTATCCAAACCTCTACATCTTCACACATAAAACGTAAATCCAGAGGGAATTCTGTTCTTACCATGGCATTATCAATATTTCCATAAACCGCTCTTAATGGTTTCAACGCTTTGATTTGATCTGTAACAGATATATCACCAATATCTCCAGCGTGCCATACCTCGTCTGATTGGCGAACATATTTTAAAATAGACGCGTCGATATAACTATGGGTATCAGATAGCAGCAATATTTTTTTCATTACTAATTATAACTTCTGTGAGAATATCTTTTAATTATGTTAATCTAAATCGATTCCAATGAAATCTGGTTATCTTTGTGCGTTTACAAAAGTATAGGTTTCTTTTGAGATATTTTATCGAATTATCATACAATGGCAAAGCATATCATGGCTGGCAAAATCAGCCTAATGCGATCTCTGTACAACAAACTATTGAGGAAGCATTGTCCATATTATTAAAAGAACAGATTTCTATCATGGGTGCTGGTCGTACAGATGCAGGTGTTCATGCCTCGAAGATGTTTGCGCATTTCGATATGACATCAAGTCTCGATGATAATCTCGTGTTTAAACTCAATTCATATTTGCCAAAAGATATCGCAATTCATGTGATTTTTGAAGTAAAGTCAGATGCACATGCGCGATTTGATGCTACAAGTAGAACTTACAATTATCGAATTGCATTGCGTAAAGATGTATTCAATCATGATTTTGCTTACGCGCTTCATAAACCATTAGATCTCGATCTTATGAATGAAGCATGTGAAATCTTATTAAGTTATAAAGATTTTCAATGCTTTTCAAAATCAAATACAGACGTAAAAACGTATCATTGTGATATAAAAGAAGCAAACTGGACCATATTAAAGAATGAATTGGTATTTACTATTAAGGCTGATCGTTTTCTTAGGAATATGGTTCGCGCTATTGTAGGTACGTTGATCAATATTGGACTAAATAAAATACCTTTGCAGAGTTTGCATGATATAATAAAATCAAAAGATCGGAGTAGGGCTGGCTATTCGGTGCCTGCTCACGGATTATATTTAATTGATATTGAATACCCTGAACATATTAAAAAGATAAGCGAATAAATGGAGGATAAAAAAACAAAAGCATTTGATGTTACCTTATTCAAGCGTTTACTTCATTATATACAACCCTATAAACTGATCTTTATTGGTTCGTTAATATGTGTGATAGGTTTGGCAGCCTTTGGAATGCTTCGTCCTCTTGTTCTTCAAAAAGCGATTGATGAACATATTGCACTTAAAGTCTACGATGGATTCTTGTTTTACATCTTAGCAATGCTCGCCTTGCTCGTTTTAGAAGTGGTCAGTCAATTATTGTTTATCTATTTTGCGAGTTGGTTGGGACAATCGGTAGTAAAGGATATTCGTGTAAAACTTTACGATCGCGTGATTCGCTTCCGAATGAAATATTTTGATAAGTCGTCTGTAGGTGTACTGATTACTAGAACAGTGACAGATATGGAACGAATTGCCGATATTTTCGGACAAGGATTATTTATGATCTTTAGTGATATATTAAAAATGCTTTTTGTTGCTGGAGCTATGCTATTTATGAATTGGAAACTCAGTATGATAGCCTTTTTGACCATGCCAATCGTGTTATTTGCGACTAAGATCTTTCAGAAGTACATGAAACGCGCGTTTGAAGAAGTTAGAAACGAAGTCTCTAACTTAAACTCATTTGTTCAGGAACGCGTAACTGGAATGAAGATTCTGCAACTATTTACTCGTGAGGATACCGAATTCAAAAAGTTTAAAGAAATTAATGAGCGCCATAAAAAGGGTTGGTTGAAAACCGTATGGTACAATTCCATATTTTTTCCAATTGCCGAATTGTTATCTTCAATTACTTTAGGTTCTATTATATGGGTTGGCGGACTAATGGTTATGGTGCAAACCACCGCGTCTGAAGGTGAATTATTCGCCTTTATCATGTTTGTGCCTATGTTGTTCAGGCCACTGAATCAAATAGCCAATAAATTCAATACGTTGCAAATGGGTATGGTAGCAGCCGATCGTGTGTTTAAAGTTCTAGATACAGAGTCTCAGATCGACGATTCGGGAGATGATACTGCCAGTGCATTTAAAGGTGATATTGCTTTTAAGAATGTGCATTTCTCTTATGTGGAAGGTGAAGAAGTCCTTAAAGGAATTGATCTCGATGTTAAAGCAGGAGAAACCGTGGCGATCGTAGGTGCTACAGGAGCTGGTAAATCTACTATCATCAATTTATTAAATCGTTTTTATGATATTGATGAAGGAACTATTTGTATCGATGGAAAAAATGCCAAAGACTTTACATTACAATCCTTGCGTTCACAAATAGCAGTGGTTTTGCAAGATGTTTTCCTTTTTGCCGATACCATTCTCAATAATATCACGCTTAAGGATGAACGTATTTCTGAAGAACAGGTAATTCAGGCAGCAAAAGATATAGGGATACATGATTTTATTACGAGCTTACCAAATGGCTACCATTATAATGTAAAAGAACGTGGTGCCATGTTATCGTCCGGACAGCGACAATTAATTTCATTCTTAAGAGCCTATGTTACAAATCCGAGTATTCTCATATTAGATGAAGCTACATCTTCAGTTGATTCATATTCTGAACAGTTGATCCAAGATGCTACGGATAAAATTACGGAAGGTCGTACATCTATAGTAATAGCACACCGACTCGCAACGGTTCAGCAGGCTGACCAGATCATAGTCATGGACGCTGGTAAGATTGTTGAGAAGGGAACGCATAAGCAACTTCTTAAAGTTGAAAACGGCTATTATCGTAATCTTTATGAAGTCCAATTTTTAAAAGTCGAAGCAGTATAAGCTGTAGCTTCCTTGGCTGCTTTTTGCGCTTCTATCATTTGTTCCATATCACCATTGAAGAACATTGTGATTGCCATGATCACAGATAGGATCATCATGAACACGATTGCTATCACCAAAAAGAATAAGGTTCTAAGAATGATTTGACCAAAGTTTAAGTTATAAATTCGCTTGAGAACATAAGCGGCATAGATTACCATTATCGGCATATAAATTATACTCAAAATACCTTGAGATGTACCGAATATTGAACAGATAAGAACAGTAACAAAAGCTGAAATAATTGAAATTTGAGCTTGCCAATACATAAACACAACCAATAATTCGGTATAATTAAAGCGTTTCAGATCAATAAATGTTATCCTGGCTATTAAGGCATAAACAGGAACATAGAACATCATTACTAACGACATGTTCTTCTGAATAAATGACATATTACGCGCTTGCATTTCCTCTTGGCCTTCAACAGTCAGCATAGAAAAATCAAAAGTCTCAGGGAAATACTTATTCAAGACTAACATATATAGTCCACTCAGTGTTAATGCTAATCCAAAGAAACTGATTGGATTGACATATTGTTTGCGAACCCCGTCGATATAGCCGACAATAACGGCTTCAGGTTTTTTAAAAAGATCAATTATCGTTCTTAATAACTTGTTGTCATAATTGAAAAATGTCTCTGAAATATGTTCAAAAAGATTTCTAAATGTTAAACGGTTACGGATGACTTTTGCACCACAAACGTTACAATAATCACTATCTGAAATAAGCTCGGCTTTACAATTTTTACAATTCATAGACATGATCTAATAACTAATTATTTTATGAAATAGCCATAAATGAATCCTAATATAAACATTAACAACAAAATAACTATAAAGATAACTCCGAAAGCTACCATGGTCAATAGAAAGTAGGCAATACTTTGCAATAGTGTTGCTTTAAAAACACGCTTCAGAACATAATAAAAGTAAATCAAAGTGAACAAGCCAGTACTTATGGATATGATAGCGTAATCCAAGCGAAAGCATAATAGCGTAATGGTAACAATTGCAGAAATGATTATCGTTTCAGCTGAATAGTATAAATTGAGGACAAGATGTTCTGTAAAATTAAATCGTCGTTCGCCAACAATATTAAAGGCCATCCATGTTGCAATAGCGGAAAATGGAACACTAAGTGTGTAGACAACACTTAGGTATTTATTGAAGTCGTTATTAGACGTGTCCTTAAATGGATTATTCTCGTTTATTTGTGCATCGTTTAATCCTTCAAGAAAGGTGCTTTCTGCATTAATTAAGTCTGCAAAAAAAGTCTCCATCAGGAACACCTGTAATCCGACAAAGGTTAACCCGATTGCAAAATATTGGATGACACTGATGTACCGTTTTCGAGTTCCAGCAATAAAGCTGTTAATAACTAATTCAGGTTTTATAAAAAGGTGATTAAAGGTCTTTAAGAGTTTATTATCTAGATTGAAGAATTGTTCATTAATATCATTCCAGATATTTCGTAAAGATAAACGCCTTCTAACAACTTTTGCACCACAAATTGGACAATAATTGATTCTTGGATCTAATGAACTGCCGCAATTTCTACATTCCATGCTATGTTAATTCATTATTGAGCAATGTTGTAAGTTCTTGAAAATCTTCAAACATGATAAACTCACCATTTTTAATATAGGAGATTTGACCGGTTTCCTCACTTACTACAAGTGCTATGGCATCCGTTTTTTCTGTAATACCTACTGCTGCTCTGTGGCGTAACCCAAAGCGTTGTGGTATTGTCTTCTCATTATTGACTGGAAGAATGACGCGCGTTGCTTTAACCACATTATTTTCAATGATGATAGCACCATCATGTAGTGGACTATTTTTAAAGAAGATACTTTCGATAATGGGTTGTGTGACTTTAATTGTCATTTCGTCTCCCGTGTTCACCAAGAAGTCTAAACTATTGTTACGTTCGATAACAATTAACGCACCTGTTTTTGTACTACTCATCTTCTGACATGCTGAAACAATCGCTACGACGTCAGTCTCAGAATCTTCCTCATTCTTTAAGAAATTGATTTTGCGAAATAGTTTGCCTCGACCACCTAAATTGGTTGAGCCTACCATCAGTAAAAATTTTCTAATCTCAGGTTGAAAAACTACAATTAGCGCAATAATTCCAACTTTTATAAATCCATCAAATATGCGATGGAGCATATGCATTTCAAGAAAATCAGTGACGCGCCAAACGAGATAGATAATAATAATTCCGATGAATATATTAACAGCAACGGTACCTTTTATGAGCTTGTAAACGTAATAGAGCAGAATAGCGACCAAGAAAACGTCGATAAAATCTACAATCCCAAATTCCCAAAATTTGAATTTTTCCAAGGTGTGCTGTTTATGTAAATGTACTAATTATTGATTAATATATGAATTCGTCTTTTGAGACCTGAATTTCGGGATTTAACCCAGTTTCCAATTTGGATTTTATCCTAATATAGTCCTGAAAATTTAGTTCAGAATCAAATAACAAATACACCATAGTAGAATTCTCGGTAACGTAAAATTCTTCAATCTTACTTATAACATCATTTAAGTTTTGATATACCTCAGAATGATTAATTTTATTCGATGTCGCGTTTAAGGCAAAACTTTCAGCTGTGACCGCGTTTAGTGTGATACTCAATAGTTCATCATGAGATTTGTAATTCAATACATCTCTTAAAGGGCGTTCATGATAAAACACCTGAGTAAACTCAATAAATCCTAGATTTTGTATGCTCGTATCATTACAGGTATAATACGTTTTAGCATCTTCGTTTTTATGCATTTTTGCATTGCGCTTCTTATTTTGAAGGTAGATTATGTTAGGAATGGCTTGATTTAAAGTGAGACGTTTGTCTACATTGATTAGCCAGTTGGTCGTGCCAATCAGGTTCTTTCTATTCAGATCTACACTGTCTTTTTCAGTTTCATCGTAAAATAAATAGGCATGTGAAACATCGGCAATCTCAGAGATCTTCGAATTTTGTATTTCAGGTAGATATAATAAACGTTCTTTGATACAAGAACTGCAAATTAGAAGTAATAGTAATATTGGTAGTTTCTTCATGAAGATTTTAATTGTTCAAATAAAGTGACACATTCCACGGCTTCTTTGACATCATGGACTCTCAATATGGACGACCCTTTTTGAAGCGCAACCATGTGTAATGCAGTAGTTCCATTTAATGCGCCTTCGGCAGATGTATCTAATGTTTTATAAATCATTGATTTTCTGGAGACGCCAGCCAATATTGGTAAATCAATAGTTTTAAGCAATTCCAATTTATTGAGTAATTCAAAATTCTGCTTTAAGGTTTTAGCAAATCCGAATCCAGGGTCAATAATGAGATCAACAATTCCAAATGCTCTGGCACTCGCAATACGTTCCGAAAAATAGTGAGTAATCGCTTTGATTAAATCATCATAGTCGGTTAACTTTTGCATTGTTTGCGGTGTACCACGCATATGCATCATGATATAGGGTACATTTAATTCTGCAATCGTTGCAAACATGTTATCATCTTGTTGTCCAGCTGAAATATCATTAATCATACAGGCTCCTGCTTCAACACAGGCCTTAGCCACATTGCTCCTAAAGGTGTCTATGGAAATCAGAATATTTGGGAAGTTTTTAACCAAAAACTCAATAATTGGAAGAATGCGATTTAGTTCTTCCATTTCACTAACATGATCAGCACCAGGCCTAGAACTATAGGCACCAATATCGATAAAGGTGGCACCTTCATCTAACATGGTATCTACCTGCTTGAGAATTGAAGATTTATTTCTGAATCGTCCACCATCATAAAACGAGTCTGGAGTTACATTCAAAATGCCCATAACTTTTGGAATGCTGAGGTCAATTAATTGTCCTTTACAATTGATGCTTTTGCTCAAAATTATATAGTGAGATTAAAGTTTTTAAATCTGATTAATTTATGCGAAATTTACGGAAAATTAAATGGTTTAGATGCAAAATACTTCAAAACAATATGACGACGTCATAGCACAATGCAGAAGTTTATTTATTAATAAAATGAAAGATTATGGGAGTGCTTGGCGCATTCTCAGATTACCATCGCTAACTGATCAAATTTTTATCAAGGCACAGCGCATTAGAGGTTTGCAACAAAACTCTGAACGTAAAGTTGATGAAGGTGAGATGAGTGAATTCATAGGAATCATAAATTATTGTACTATGGCACTCGTACAGCTCGATAAGGGAGTTGTGGAACAACCTGATCTTTCATTAGATGAAGCTGTTGTATTGTATGATGATAAAATTGCCATCACGAAACAACTTATGATGGATAAGAATCATGATTATGGCGAAGCATGGCGTGATATGAGGGTGAGCAGTTTAACTGATTTGATTCTGCAAAAATTATTACGCGTGAAACAGATTGAGGATAACTCAGGTAAAACCATTGTAAGTGAAGGCATCGACGCGAATTATCAGGACATGATCAATTATGCTGTATTTGCGATGATTCATTTAAACGACCAAAACAACTAGACAATACGACCTATGAAAGCATTAGTCAATATTAGCCGAATTTTAGTAGGTGCACTTTTTATTTTTTCAGGATTTATAAAGCTGAATGATCCCTTAGGATTTTCTTATAAATTACAAGAATACTTTAGTTATGATGTTCTCAATATTCCGTCATTAATTCCTTATGCACTTGGACTTGCTGTTTTTGTTGTTGTTTTTGAGGTGGTATTAGGAGTCTTCCTTTTGATAGGGTATAAACCGAAATTCACAGTATGGAGTTTATTGGCTATGATTATCTTTTTTACATTTTTAACCTTTTATGCTGCTTATTTTGATAAGGTTAAAGATTGTGGGTGTTTTGGTGATTTTCTAAAATTAACACCATGGCAATCTTTCTGGAAAGATGTTATACTTCTGGTATTAATTCTTATACTTTTCATTGGTCAACGCCATATAAAACCTATAATGTCAACCTTTGGTACCTCTGTGGTTGCACTACTCAGTTTTATAATAAGTCTGTGGTTTGGGTATTACGTATTAATGCATTTACCGGCTTTTGATTTCAGAGCTTATAAGATTGGTGATAATCTTCAAGAGAATATGAAGTTACCTCCTGATGCTCAAAAAGCGGTGACAGATTACATCTGGACTTACACGTTAAATGGAGAAGAAAAAACTGTGACTGATCGTGGTCGTGGTCCTAAAACCTACGACAAGATCATAGGTGTGGAGACTAAAGTTATAGAAGAAGGTGATGTACCTAAAATTCAGGATTTCTCAATTGAATCTGAAGATGAGGATCTCACGCAAACGTTCCTAGAACTCGATAAATTGGTTATGGTGGTATCTTACAGTCTTGAAAAAGCTGAAGCCGAAGGTATGGAACAGTTAAAAGACATGGTTAAAAATGCGCAAGATCAGGGTTATAATGTCATTGGTTTAACAGCTTCTGGTGAAGCCATGAAAACGGAAGTACGTAAGGCCTACGGATTAGATTTTGATTTTTATCTCTGTGATGAGAAGGTCCTAAAAACTATTGTAAGAGCGAACCCTGGAGTAGTAGTGCTTGAAAAAGGTACGGTAACACAAAAGGCGCATTATAATGATATTGACGAGTTAGAATTTTAAACTTAAACGCAACACAATCTGTTTAGATATTTATTAAATAAAATAGCTTATGCCTTACTAACTCTTCTAGGAGTAGTAACCGTAATCTTCTTTTTGTTTAATGTACTTCCGGGAGATCCTGCTCAGATGATGCTTGGTCAAAACGAAGACAGCGAACAGATCGCCATCGTAAAAGCCAAATATGGATTTGATAAACCAATTGCGACGCAATATGCGTATTATCTAAACGATTTATCTCCAATATCCTTTCATTCCACAAACAATCAAGATTATACGTATTTAGAAAAAGGAAAATATACGGCAAGTCAATTATTTCAAATCGGGAATACAAATACAGTTTTGAAATTCCCCTATCTAAGAGAATCCTTCACCAAACAAGGAAAAAAAGTATCTCAAGTCATTGGAGAGACTTTACCCAACACGTTCGTTCTTGCAGTTTCAGCAATCGCAATAGCAATTATACTGGGCGTCTGTCTCGGAATTGTATCAGCACTGTTTAAAGATCGATGGCTTGATAAATTCATACAGATCTTTAGTACATTAGGTATGAGTGTTCCTTCATTTTTTAGTGCTATACTTTTTGCGTGGTTCTTTGGCTATGTTTTGCATGACTATACAAATTTAGAAATGACAGGAAGCTTATATGAGCTAGATGATTTTGGTGAACGCGTACAAATCAAATGGAAAAATTTAATACTTCCGGCAATTGTCTTAGGTATTCGACCTCTTGCTGTGGTAATTCAGTTGATGCGAAATTCGTTACTGGAAGTTTTCAATCAGGATTATATTCGAACGGCTAGAGCAAAAGGCTTAAGTGAATTTCAAATCATCAAAAGACATGCGGTTAAAAATGCACTAAATCCAGTTGTCACTGCTATTTCAGGTTGGTTTGCCTCTATGCTGGCAGGAGCGGTATTTGTTGAATATATTTTTGGATGGAATGGTCTTGGTAAAGAAATTGTGAACGCATTAAATACCTTAGATCTTCCAGTTATTATGGGATCTGTTCTAGTTATTGCATTATTATTCATTGTGATTAATATATTTGTCGATGTTATATATGGCTGGTTAGACCCTAAAGTCAAATTAAAATAAAATGAAAAAACTCACTCAATTTCTCTTGATAGCATTATGCGTATTGAGTTGCGAAGCACAACCAGATCCAGTTGCATTCACTTCAGAAGCATTAAATGATACATTGCTTAATCTCGATGATGAATCAGTTTCGTTTCAAT
The DNA here is from genome assembly GCA_017643165.1 of Psychroserpens sp. GTDB lineage: Bacteria > Bacteroidota > Bacteroidia > Flavobacteriales > Flavobacteriaceae > Psychroserpens. The sequence continues at coordinate 17,244 of JAEPNY010000002.1, forward strand.
CTGTGTTAGAATCTCATAAAGGAAAGATCATACTCGTTGATGTCTGGGCAAGTTGGTGTAAAGATTGTATAGTGAGTTTGCCAGATTTAAAGGCGATACAGTCCGATTATCCGGATGTAGCGTATGTATTTCTGTCGATCGATAGAAGTATTAAAAGTTGGAAGAAAGGAATTAAAAAGTATAACATTGAAGGCGAACATTATTTTATGCAGGATGGCTGGGATAGCGCTTTCAGTGAATCAATTGATTTAGATTGGGTGCCACGATATATGATTATCGATACCGATGGCAGTATAAAAGTATACAGAGCTGTTAAACTCACAGACGAACGTATACGCGCAAATTTGAACTAACATATCATGTTTCTTCGGAAACCATAAACATAAAACTATGAGAAAACATATTGTTGCAGGAAACTGGAAAATGAATAACGGGTTGATTCAAACTGAAACCCTTATTTCTGAATTGAAACAACAAACTAAAACCTCAGATGCTGAGGTAATGATAGCACCATCCTTTACAAACTTATGGCACGCGTTTCAATCAACGCGTCAAGACCCAATTGAGGTCGTCGCACAAAATATGCACTTTGCTGATAATGGTGCTTATACGGGAGAAGTTAGTGCTGGTATGCTGAAAAGTATTGGCATAAAAACAGTAATTCTTGGACATAGTGAGCGACGTGCTTATTTCAATGAAACCGACGAGTCTCTGGCTAGAAAAGTAGATCAAGCTTTAGAACATGAGATGCGCGTAATCTTCTGTTTCGGAGAAGAATTATTTAATCGTAAAGCAGGAAATCATGAAGACATTGTTGAACGACAAATTAAGAACGCGTTGTTTCATTTAGATGCAGATGCTTTTAAGCATATAGTATTAGCTTACGAACCAGTATGGGCTATTGGAACGGGTGAGACCGCTACACCAGATCAAGCACAGGATATGCATGCATTTATAAGACAAACGTTAGAAGCTAAATACGGTAAAGACGTTGCAAACGACATGACGATTCTTTACGGTGGTAGTGTGAAACCTGCCAATGCGAAAGAAATCTTTTCAAAACCTGATGTGGATGGCGGATTAATTGGTGGTGCTTCTTTGAAGGCAGAAGATTTTTTCGCTATTGTGAATGCATTTTAATTTTTATTTGGGCGTTACCATTCGGTGCTTAGGCATCGAATGGTCGCGTTTTCACTACGCGCTATCTCCTTATAGCTATGAGCTAAGGAGATGAGCTTAAACAAACCGTTCAACCGCTAGCGTTTTATAAAGAACTGATATGGCTAACATGGTATATATAGGATATTACTTTAACGTGACACCGCTTAAGCCAGGAGTGGAAATTCTTATTGCTGAATTAGGCTATGCAGGATTCGAAAGCTTTGTCGAAACTGAAGATGGCGTTTCAGCCTATATTAAAAAAGCGGATTGGTCTGAAAGTGTACTTGATGATATTCACATATTAAACTCAGATGAGTTTAAGATCACGTTTACGTTTGAGGAAATAGAACAAACAAATTGGAATGCAGCCTGGGAGACCAATTTTAAACCTATTCTAGTTGATGATAAGTGTTATGTTCGTGCGCCTTTTCATGAGAAGATCAACGCAGAATACGACATCATAATAGAGCCAAAGATGAGCTTCGGAACAGGACATCACGAAACCACACATATGATGATCCAACATATTCTAAGAAATGAATTTCAAGATAAGTCGGTCTTGGATATGGGGTGTGGAACAGGCGTATTGGCCATACTCGCCGAAATGAAAGGCGCAAATCCTATCGATGCGATCGATTACGACAACTGGTGCTATATTAATAGCCTAGAGAATGTAGAACGTAATAATTGCAAAGCGATAACAGTTATGGAAAGCGATGCAAGTCTGCTACCTGGCAGAACTTACGATATCGTGATTGCCAATATCAATCGTAATATTTTATTGCAAGACATGTCAACTTACGTGGAAACATTAAATGAAAATGGCAATTTATTTCTCAGTGGATTTTACGAGGAAGATATCCCAATTATTGAAGCCGAATGTGCTAAACATAATTTAAGACTAACCGATGTTTTAAAACGCAATGATTGGGTAGCTTTAAAATTCAAAAAATAAGGATTTTTGACATTTTTTATAAAACTCCGATAAACTACACAAAAGTTTAACATTAAAAGTTTCAAAAACGCGAAAATTACGGAAAAACCGTAATTTTTTTATTTAACAATTCTTTAACTTAGTGGTGGTAATTATCACTAACTAACGTGAACTAGTTTTTAATTAATAGCAACTATTTTGATCTAGCTCATTCCATTTACGTAAATACATTTTATTAACTTAATTTACTCAAAAATGAAAAAAATCAAATTTTTGACCTTAGCTGGTCTATGCCTAATTTTTTCTTTTCAATCTTGTGAAAAGGAAGCAATTTCAGATGAAGTTTCTGCTCTAGAAGAGGATATAGTTATCAATATGAACAACGTCGAGAATAGAACAGTGGTTACCGACACCGAACTATTAGACGCTATTCGTTCATTAGATATAGATGTTGGAATTGTTTCTATAGGCGATTTTCACTTACCAGATGGAACGATAGAAGAACGTATTTATATTGGAAGTGATATTGTCTTCACGAGAGATGATTTAAACGACTTGCTAGGAGCAGGTGACGGATTAAATCGTCAGTATAGAACGTTTAACCTAGTATCGCCTAATAACCAAACAATTAATATCCTTGGATATACTGGTGGTAGTCAAGCACTATCTAACAAGGCACGTACTGCCTTAACTAGAGCTGTTGCTAATTTTAATAATATAAGCAATATGACACTACAGTTTAATTTAACTTTCGGAACTAATTACCAAGCTGCAGATATGGTAGTGTATGATAACTCTATCAATAATGGTGGAAATGGAGGCGTTGCTGGATTTCCAAATGCTAATGGAGAACCAAATAAGTTTGTTCAGATTTATGGAATAGAGCAATTCTCTACGAACGTCAATGAGCATGTAATTACACATGAAATTGGTCACTCTATTGGGTTTCGTCATTCAGATTGGTTCGATCGTTTAAGTTGTCCTCCATCTAGTCAAGGAAATGAAGGGACTGGATCAGATGGCGCTGTCCATATATCTGGAACGCCTACGGGAAGAGATCTAACTTCAGTTATGCAAGCTTGTTTTTCTACTAGTGTAAGTGGTAACTTCAACAGTAATGATGTTACAGCGTTACGCGGCATGTATCCAGCAAGCACTTCGCCTTGTGACGGTGTTTCAGAATGGCAGAGTGGTGTATTCTATAGTATTGGCGATCGCGTCACTTATTTCGGTAACCTTTACGAACGTGTAAGTGGTGGATGGATTCTAATAGGTTCTTGCTAAATTATTGTAAATCATTAGTTTAAAGCTAATGCGACAATAAAATCGAAAGACTTCTGTTCTATGAATAGAAGTCTTTTTCGTATCTTTATATTTCCCTATGAAAATTGAAATGAGTACAAAAGAAAAAATCCAAGAACAAGTCGAGAAAGAAGTGCTCGACCTCCCTTTAAATGAGATCGTATTGTACAATGATGATGTTAATACATTTGATCACGTCATTGATACACTTATTTATGCATGTGACCATTCACCTGAACAAGCTGAACAATGTTCAATAATTGTTCATTATAAAGGCAAATGCACTGTTAAAACTGGTGAATACAAAGAATTAGAGCCGCGTTGCTCTATGTTGCTTGAGGCCGGTTTAAGTGCAGAGATTATTTAACTCTTCATCCGACCTACAGCACAACTTACAAATGACTTTGCTTTCTTAGTTAGTGGATTGGCTTGACCTTCTATTGGATAACCTAATGAGGATAATAAAGCAATAGCCTTATTTAATTCATCTTCAGAATAATAGTCAAAACTAACCGCGTCTTTATCATTGTCTACAGTTACTTCGGATATACCGTCTAAGTCTGTGAGTCTAGTGGTGATCGTATGTGCACAACCACCGCATTTTAAATTCTGTATATGTAATGTCGTTTGTTCCATGAGTTATAATGTTGACGGACAAACAAAGTCCGTAGTTTTAAGATCTGTCTTTTTGATGGCTCCAAATCCACCTGCAATATCAACCAGGTTATGAAAACCGCGTGCCTTTAAAATAGATGCCGCTATAACGCTGCGATAACCTCCTGCACAGTGAATATGATAGGTTTTATCGCGTGAAATAGCATTCATATTTTCGTTTATAAAATCTAATGAGAAATGCTGCGCATCTTCCAAATGCATGCTTTTATATTCACCATCTTTTCTAACGTCCAAAATATCAATATGACCTTCTTTTACGCGTTCAGCGAATGTGTCAGCTGAAATTGATTCTAAGGTGTCAATCTCCTTACCAGAATTGGTCCAAGCATCAATACCGCCTTCAAGATATCCTAAGGTGTTATCATAACCAACACGAGATAAACGCGTTACGGCCTCTTCACTTTTTCCTTCTGGAACTACTAATAATATAGGTTGTTTGATATCTGTGATCAAGGCTCCAACCCAGGGCGCAAACTGACCGTTAAGTCCGATAAAGATTGAATTAGGGATATGACCTTTAATAAAGTCGTTCTGCGGACGTACATCTAACACTAACGCCTCTTCATGATTTGCAAGTGCTTCAAAATCTTCTGGAGATAATGGAATATTACCGGTTTCTAAAACCGATTCAAATTCTTCATAACCCATTTTATTCATCATCGCATTTTTAGCGAAATACTGAGGAGGAGGTGCAATGCCATCCAATACTTCTTCAACGAACTCTGCTTTCGTCATATTGGCGCGTAGTGCATAATTGGTATTTTTTTGATCTCCTATTGTACCTACTGTTTCTTTGCTGAGGTTTTTACCACAGGCTGAACCAGCGCCATGAGCAGGATAAACGATAACGTCATCGGATAGGGTCATGATCTTACGTCGCAATGAATCATAAAGCATTGCCGCAAGATCTTCTTTGGTAAGATCTGATTTAATAGCAAGGTCAGGTCGACCAACATCACCAAGAAATAGCGTGTCTCCTGAAAAGATAGCGTGATCTTTCCCATTCTCGTCAATCAACAAATAGGTGGTTGATTCTAAGGTATGACCTGGCGTATGTAAAGCCTTAATGGTAATATTTCCGAGCTTAAATGATTCGTTGTCTTTAGCTGAATAGATGTTATAACTCGTTTCAGCTCCTGGACCGTATATGATTGTAGCTCCAGTTTGTTTTGCAAGATCGACATGTCCAGAAACAAAATCGGCATGGAAGTGCGTTTCGAAAATGTATTTGATTTTGGCGTTGTTCTTACGGGCTTTATCAATGTATTGTTGTGTCTCCCGCAACGGATCAATAATGGCCACTTCACCATTAGATTCTATATAATAAGCACCTTGTGCTAAACAATTCGTATATATCTGTTCTATTATCATAATGTCAAAAATTAGGCAACCTTAAAGATACGAAGTAATCTTCAAGTGCGTGTATAAGTTCTTGTTAATTAATGCGGTAATTTGTCTTTTATTAATCCGTAAACAAATGTTCCCAATATAGCTGCCGCAATCACAATTAGCATTGAGAATACACCAGTGCCAACTAAAATGTACATTGGTCCGGGACAGGCTCCAGATAGCGCCCAACCGAGCCCAAAAATACTTCCGCCAATGATGTATCGTGTCAATCCTCGGTCTTTTGGTGGTACTTTCATTAAGTTTCCATTTATATTTTTTAGTTCTTTTTGCTTGGTAATAAGTAGCAAAATTACTCCAGTGATTACAGCTGTTCCTATAATTCCATACATGTGAATCGATTCGAATCTAAACATTTCATAGATACGATACCACGACACTGCTTCAGATTTGACCAATACAATTCCGAAGACGATTCCAACGAATAAAAATTTTAAATACTTCATACTAGTCAAAAATTAGAGGAAACAATAAGTGAATCATGATTAAACCACCAGCGAAAAAACCAACCACTGCGACTAATGAAGGCAATTGCAAGCTACTTAGCCCTGTAATGGCATGACCCGATGTGCAGCCTCCTGCATAACGCGTTCCAAATCCAACTAAAAATCCACCGGCAATGAGTATAGACATACCCTTCAGCGTGAACACATTCTCCCAACTAAATAGTTCGGCTGGTAAAAGATTTTTACCAGCATTATCAAATCCTAAGGTTTCTAATGAGGCGATTGTTTCGGGATTGAGATTGATATCTGTAGGAACGGATAAGAAATGATGCGCAATAAAGCCACCAATAACCGCCCCAGCAACAACTGTAAGATTCCACAATTGTGAACGCCAATCAAAATCAAAGAATTTCGCTTTTTTTCCAGCACCACCAATGGCGCAGAGCGTTCGTAAGTTGGACGACATTCCGAAGGTTTTGCCAAAATAGATCAAAATGAACATGATCAATGCGATCAAGGGTCCACTAACATACCATGGCCATGGTTCTAATATATATTCCATTTAATTTTTTTTGCAAAGATAACTGGCATTAGCTGTACCTTATGTAATAATTGTTACAAAGATAATAAAGCATCAATCATATCAATGGTACTGGTTACTTCATCTTGGCAGTCCTTAAGGGCTTTTTGGTAGGACCATAAATTAAGCTTATTGAGTGATATGGCTTTTGCCAGTCGCAACTGTTCTTTAGGGGAATTTAGTTCTGCAATAAACAAGTCACTGATATGTTCAGGATATTGGAAATTAATTGAAGCGTTTAAAGCTGGGAATATATCTTTATAAAAAACGTTTTCCGAATTATTTGTGATATCATTTTTGCTCTTTTCAATTTCTTGATAACAAAACAGTATTTTTGATCGTAACGAATCTGAAGAGATTAATGTGAATTGTCCGGTAGAAATAAGTTCATCAAAGGTTGTTCTGAATAGTTTGAAATTCGTTCCGCCAATCAATTGAAAAAGATTACCATTAAGCTCAGAAGAAGCTGTAAATTTTCCGTCTTTATACAACTGAGAAAGCAACGTGTCTACCACTTTTATGCTGTTCGCAGAACGTTCAAGCCGTTTGTTGATCTCTTCATTTTGATTGGTTAACTCTTGTTTCAGTTGATTTAGGTAATAGATTTCTTTGTTATTATTTATTCGGTTTTGATTACATGTATTAATACTTAATGCGATCAATATCCCAATTACCACTAGAATGATTTCACCAATAGCATAAACTAGATAATTCTTGAATTTATTTTCTGAAATAAGAGATTGCCGGATTTTGCGAAAGATAGTGATCATTGATCGTGATTTAATAGTTAGGTGGCATGTATAATTATTTCAAATCGAAGTTGAAACTATATAAAATTAAGAAAATGACTTGAATTCTAATTAAGAGCTAGTAAATCATAAAGACAACTATTTATGTTGATTTATCATTTCTGTAAGTTAATTTTTTCCATATAGCCTCTAATGGGCCTTGTTTATACTTACTTAGCCAAATACGACTGAATAGCCATTGTACTAATAGTATGCCGAAAGCAAATAATGGAAGCGATGAAAAAGCCACGTCTCGCATAAGAGCAAAACCATAACCGAAGAAAATGAGGACTGCTGTTACATTTTGAAAAATATAATTAGATAAGGCCATTCGCCCGAGAATGGCCAAATTTTTAAATACAGATTGTGCTTTTCCAGTAGACCAAAACTTAAGTATTAGCATACAAATGGCTAAAGCGAAAATCGTCGCTCCAGAATGATAGACTACGCCCATAAAGAAACCAATATCGCTAAAACCACTCGGCCATCCGTGATTTGATTTAATAAATGCGTAACCGAAATTTATTATCAAGCCGATAATGCCAAACCAAATAATCGTTTTTGATACAGTAATGTTCTTATTTCGAATTTTAGGTAACCAAATACGAGCAAGTAAAATACCGATTAGAAATAAACCTAATACATGAAAATAACGTCCGAACATCAAATAACTCATAGCTCTTGGAATAGCAGATAGTACGTTTATGGCGAAAACTTCGGAAGCTTGCTCAGAAGTTCGCATTTCTAAAAGCGACAAATCTGAATATCCCCATTCTGATTTTAAATCGGATGAAATTCTACTTAGCGATCCCCAAAAGGAAGATTCTGGCGTTAAATAAAGTACAGCATGCATTACTATTGGGCATACTAATAAGACTAAGATCCATCTTAGTAAGACTTTATTGGATAACCCTGCGAATAAGGGTAATAATAGTCCTAATAAACTATATAGTGTCAGGATATCCCCATTCCAAACACAATACATATGAATTAATCCAATACAGCATAAAACTAGCATTCGCCTAAACCAGTATGCAGAAAAGTTTCCACCTTTGTGTTGAAATCTTTCCGCTTGTAAGGCAAATCCAACACCGAATAGGATCGAAAAAATGCTATAAAATTTCCCCTCGATAAACCAATCTATAAAAAATAGCATCGCTCTATCAGACAAAGGCAATGCAACGATCTCTTCGGTAGTATATGTATTATAACCTATGAAACTGTAGAGGTTGGCAAATAATATTCCGAAGAGTGCAAAACCCCTCAATGCATCAATGACCTGTAATCGCTCTGTTCCTGAAGTTGGTTGGATATTTGTCAATTTCGTTACAATTAAGATATAGCGTATTCGGCTTCGAATAAGAATTTTTGGTCTTGATAATTGTCAGCCTCATTGACGTTGTACCATAACGCATTCGTTTCACTATGATATGCCGGAGTGAAAACATCGATCATTTGGGTAAATTCATTTGGCATGATGGAATGAATGTTTCCTTCGTTCGCAGTGAGAATACCAACATCGCCACCTTTCAGTATTTCATTTTCAACTTCGCGAATCACACACTTCTTCATCGTATAAGTTTTATCACCATTGATGACTTCACGTGTCGTGTTGAGTTGTTTTTCAATACTGTAGTTCTTGGTTAATAGATTGCCCGAGACTACATTTAAAACACCTGTCATATTAGGGTGATCATGATGAGGAATATATTCACCTTTCTCAAATTGGAATAAAGATACCTGGAAGTCAACTTCATGATGCAGATTTGCAGATTCAAACCAATTTGGGCGCTTATTCTCATAGGCATCTATTTCTTTTTTTACATTCTCAAATTCAGGAAAATTACAGCTTAATAATAGTTGTTTAACTTGATTAGTATACTGTTTTTGATTCCAAGGCATTTCATGTTGGGATTTAGCGAGTTTAGTAAGTTGCTGTAGGAAAGCATCCCAATTTAATATAGTATTCGCATTCCATTTCCCAAGATGCGCATTTGCCTGCTGCGCATAGGTCGTAAGCGCGTTAAGTTGTAATGCAATACTTGCAAAACCTAATGCACTTAGTTTGATAAACTCTCGACGTTTAAAATCACTCATAATTAATCCTTAGTATTGTTTTTAAATGACTTATTTGGATAATCTGGAACAGGCGGAACATCTCTTGGATCTTCGGAAATCTTATCTTTTAATAGTTCAATTGCAGCTTCGAGCTGAGCATCTTTTCCATTAAAGGTTTCGTGAGGCAAGTTGTCGAGAACGATATCTGGTTCATAGCCGCGTCCTTCTATAAGCCATTCGCCTTCAGGTCCATAAACCCCGAACATTGGAGCACGAGCAACACCATTATCCGATTGTGTGTTAGAACTATTCAACCAAATTTGGCCACCCCAAGTGCGCATTCCAATAGTTGTTCCAAGCCCCAACCTTTTAAATCCTTCTGCAAATGCCTCGCCATCTGAATATGTGTTCTCATTAACCAGCACCACAATGTGACCTCTGAATGAGTACGGCATATTCCAGTACGGTTCGCCAGATCTTCCTTTCCAATACATCCATGCGGTTCTAATTAACTTCTCGAGAATAATACTATCAATATTTCCACCCCAATTGTAACGTACATCAATTATCAATCCTTTTCTATTGAAGATAGGGTAAAACTCTCTGTAGAATTGAGCTATATCTGAACTTCCCATGGCTCGTAAATGCAAATAGCCTATTTGGTCATCACTTGCTTTTTCTACCTTAAGGCGATTACTATATTCCCAATCTCCATATCTAAGCCAAAACTCACTGCCTTGAGGTTTTACAATAATATCTCTTGTATTATCACCTCTTTTAAGACTCAATCGTACTTGCTTACCAGCTTTATTTCGTATTAATTCTCCGATATCCAAGGCGCTTAAAGCTTCTTTTCCATCGACTTTTGTAATAACATCGCCTTCTCTCACGTCTAGATATGGGTCATCCAATACAGACTTTAAATTTGGATAATCGGGGTCTACTTTATAGATATAATCAATTCTAAAACCACCATTGGCTTCATCTCTTGTCGTCTCTGCTCCTAAACTGGCCACTTGAATACTTTTGTTATCACTACGAGTGTCACCACCGCGAGCAGCTGTATGCAACGCTGAGAGTTCTCCAATTAATCTTGCGATTACATCATTGAGTTCGTTTCTTGTTGTGACACGATCCACGAGAGGAAGGTATTTTTTATGCATGGCATCCCAATCTACGCCATGCATATTTTTATCATAAAAATAATCGCGTTCCATACGCCAGGCGTCTGTATAAATCTGTTTCCAATCGTCTTTAGGATTTATTGAGAACATCCATCCATTAAAGTTGATCTTACCGTCATCTAGTTTGGCGCTTCCAGTTCCGGCGGCAACCATAAAATAAGATCTGCCTTTACGTATGAGTAATTTTTTACCATCTTGTGTAAGCTCATATCCACGAACAGAAGTTGCCACGTCTTTAACCTTAATGTTCTCATTAGTGATTTTAACAACTTTTAAGTCAGTATTTGCTCTGATACCAGTTCCAGCGGCCATCATATAAAGCGCTTTGTCATTTACCGATAAGTTGTAATAGTTACCGGCAGGAACAGGTACTTCTACAATTCGAGATTGAATTCCGTCTTTATCAATTTCGACATTAAGCTTTTTTGTTTCATCTGACTTATCTTTTTTCTTTTTGTCAGTTACAGATTCTTTATCGGCACTTTTGTTCATATTCATCAGTTCATCATTTTCTCTGAAAGGTGATCTTGTTCCTCTCTTCAAGGCGACGTGATAAACTTTTTCACTAGCATCCCAGTATGGTTCGGGTTGTCTAGTACCCCATGGACTTCCAACTAAGGTTGTAAAACTTCGATCTGATAAGAAGTACATAAATTTTCCATCTGGACTCCAATTCGGATTAAAACTATTGGCTCTATCTGTTGTAAGGTCGAAAATTGATTTGTCATTGACATTGTACACTTTAATCTGTGCCATCGAATTATATGCGGCTTGTACGAAAGCTATCCACTGACTATCTGGTGACCATGAAAAGTCTCTGATTCCTTCTTGATTGGTGGAGATTTTCGTGCTCTTTCCAGTTGCTATATTTAAGACAAACATGTTAGATTCCAAATCATCATATGCAATCCATTTTCCATCGGGTGATGGAATACCTTGATATCGAAACAATTCACCATCTGATGTTATTGGTGTAATTTCACCAGAACCATCAGTAGCAAATTTTACAAATTCAAATTCACCACTTTCATCGGAAAGTGTAATAATATGTTTACCGTCATAAGAAAATACTGCATCGCGATAACGCACATCTTTTTGATCGGTAAATTCTACTGTTCGGCCAGATTTTACGGGAACTACGAATGCGCGACCTCTCGCTGTGACGACTACTTTTTCACCTTTTGGATCGGGATGAACTGCGGTTATGTACCTCGAAGGATTGTCATCCCATTTTTCTCTAAGTTGTTCGAGATCTGAAGCTAATCGGATATCAATTTTATTATAGTCTCCAGAGTTGATATCTAATAACCATAAATCTGCAGCATGCTGGTAAACAATTTTTCCATTGTGAACATTGGCATAACGTACATCATATTTAGTGTGTTCGGTATGCTGCTTTAAATCACCGCCATTTGGATTCATGGACCAAATATTCATGATACCATCTCGATCGGTTATAAAATAAACACGCCCGTTATACCACATTGGATGATGACTTTCACCGTCGTAATCTGCTGTTAATTTGACGGCCTCATTGCTTCCATCGAACTTCCATAATTGACGTGCGGTTCCTCCAACATAACGTTTAGCAGCATCACCATGGTCGGATGGACGTATAAAAAACCAAAGTCCATCTTCATTTTGTATTCCTTCGCTAGCTTGATATAAAGGGATTACTGTTTTTACTTTAGAATTGAGATCAATAGTTACCAATTGCTCATCCGGTAATTTGTTATACGCATAGGTTTGATACACAATTTTTCCGTCAGGAGTCCAGCTAGTAACTGCTGAATTATCAGATTCATAAGTCCATCGTGTGGTCATTCCACCATCAACAGGAATTGTGTAGACCTCGTTTGGCCCCTCGTAGCTAGCGGAATAGGCGAGGGTTCTGCCATCAGGAGAAATGACAGGAAAACGTTCTTCTTCCGCATGAGTCGTCAAACGCTGTGCAAGTCCGCCCTGAATAGAAACTTTCCAGATATCACCTTCTGCGGTAAATACAATTGTATTGTTGTTAATATCAGGATATTGATAATAGCCTTCAAAACCTTGAGCCAAAACCTTGCTGAGACCAAAAAAAACACAAAGTGTTAATAAACCTAATCCGAGATTTTTCTTTTTCATATAATATGTATTTATGGCTAAAACATACCGCAGTTAAGCCATCCGTGAGGATTGTTTTACGGTCTGATTCAACCTATTTAAGAATTGAATTAAGTAGGAAGTACAAGAGGCTATTTTACCGATGACGAGTTTTCACAACTCAAAAAACGGAAGAACAACCATAGTTAATTTTTTATTGTAACCTATGATTGTTCAGATCCATTCATTCTATCAGGATATTATTCATCTTTTAGTGTCACCGTTCGTGTCACTGTATTAAACGGACCAGGAATAAGATTTCCACTGCTGTCTACCAATTCTAACGTGATTGTAACCTCACCCATAGGTAAACCTTTTACAACGTGCGGTGCCCATTCAGAAATCATAAATTCCGTATCATTAATAGTGGCTTTTACCTGATTTCCGCCTTCAGCAAGTGTTGTGTTAAGTACGAAAAAGTCTAATAATAGATTTTCTGTGTCTTTACCAACGTATGTGCCTTTAGGTCTACTATAAATTAGAGTAGGTGCTTCCATATCTAGACCTATAGAATCCGTCGCATTAGCTCCAACTTCAAGCTTTTTAACGACTACTGAATTCTTATTTTTAACAGATTCGTGATATGATCGACTTAAGAATGCTACGAGGTGATGTACACCATCAGGAATTTCTTTAGAGAAAGTACCTTCGTAATGTGCTGAATAAGGTTGATTATTCAGAATAAAATGAATATGTTGTCCTTTCCCAGAATTTGCAAGGCTTTGTGCATTTGGACTTTGAGTCTGCGCTCCAAGTTCATAATTTTCTACCTGAAAGACAAAGTCAACGTCTCCGCCTTCTAAATTATTAGTTTCGGCTGGCTGTTGTAGTTGTAATACTGCGTCAGCATAGGCAGGTGACTGGTCAAGTTTCTCGAGAGTAATTTTTGATTCTACCGTTTCTACTTCAACTTCAGTTTCAACTTCAGTTTCTTCTGTTTGAGTTTCTTTTTCTTGCTTACAAGCCGAAAATAATACGATTACAACAAGTAGTAAGGTATACAACGGCTGATTATTAATTTTCATTTCTAATGTGTTTTAGTGAATATGTTTTAAAGTTATTTAATTGTGAAATGAAATCCAATTAATATCCATAATACATAATGCCAACTAATTAATTTCTATTTTGAAATATGCTACTTTGTTACGATAGTTAATTCATCAACAATGTTCTTCGCGTTCGAATAATTGTCAATCAACCACAAGACATATCTAATGTCTACATTAATCGTGCGCTGTAAATCTTTATCAAAGATCACATCACCAGCCATAGCTTCTATATTTCCGTCGAATGCGAGACCAATTAGTTCACCTTTACCGTTAAGTACAGGAGATCCAGAATTTCCACCAGTGATATCATTATCGGTCAAGAAGTTAACAGATAACTCACCATTTTCATTCGCATATCTTCCATAATCTTTACCCTTATTGACATTTAGCATGTCTTTTGGTAGATCGAATTCATCATCATTAGGAACATATTTATTAAGAACGCCTTTAAATGTGGTATAATTATTAACTGCAGCGTCATTTCTACTGTCTTTAGGTAAAGCTCTTACTTTACCATAGGTCAAACGTAATGTAGAATTTGCATCTGGATATTGAATTTTACTTATGCCAGACTCTTTTAATCCATTAACTAATAATCGGTAAGATCTTTGGTAGTCATTCAATGGTTGTTCAAGAGCTTCAGGTTGTTCTCTATATTTCGTTAATAAGGCAGAAGACAGCTTGTACAGGGGATCGTTAGCCAATATCTCTGGATCTGGATAATCTAGGAAAGCCATTGCACCTTCTTTGGATGAGAACATGCTTAAATTAAAAATTGATTCTACGTAGGTTTCAAAATTAGCTCCTGACATTTCCGATAATAAATCCGGTAATCCATAATTTGATTTTGAAGTATATAGTTTTAACTGTTCTGCTAATACCTCTTTCTCCAACGGTAAATGGTAATCTGTATAGGCACCGTTGATAAAGGCCTTTAATCGAGGTAGGAGTTCTTGTCGCTTGGCTTCATTAGCATTTGCGTAATTTTCAAAACCGCTTCCTAATCTGTAAGGTAAAACAGAGAACTTACTTGAGCGTAGTAAAGACAATAAATAATTATCGTGTTGCGCTTTTTCATTCGTTAGAGCGTAGTAATTATTGATATCGTTAATCACATTTCCGTAAGTACCAATATTGTCGGCCTTTTGAGCCCATTTATTAAACTTTGATTCTGTTTTTCTCTTGGTTTCAGCTGTGCCATGTTTAGTAAGCGCATCGATCATTCCTTGACGGTTCTTCCAATAGTTGGCGATTCCTGCATATTGTGAAGCATACATTAAGTTTATAGATTCATCTTCATCCATATACTTTTTCATTACATCCATACTTAGTTTAGATCCTTCAACCCACGCTGGGTAAGCATACTTCACATTTTGCTCAATACCTTCTGCTGGCATCCAACGATTCGTACGTCCTGGATAACCTAGTATCATGGCGAAGTCATTTTCCTTTACTCCACTAATGTTAACAGGTAAATGATAGTTTGATTTTAGTGGTACATTTTCTGTTGAATATGAAGCAGGTTGCCCATTAGCATCTCCATAAACTCTAAAAAGTGAAAAATCACCAGTATGACGTGGCCATTCCCAGTTATCAGTGTCTCCTCCATATTTTCCGATACTTTCGGCTGGTGTACCTACTAATCTAACATCGGTATAATCTTGATAAACGAAGTAGTAAAATTCATTGCCTTGAAAGAATGATCGAACAGAGACGGTATATTTACCACCTTCATCATTTTCACTTTGGATTTTGGCAATTTCTTTGTTTATGGCAGCTTCACGTTCTTTTTCAGACATACTATTGTTCACTTGCGATAATATGCGCTCACTAACATCATCCATTCTAACGAAGTATCTCACATAAAGACTTTGTGGTTTTAGCTCCTCATCAAAGGATTTTGCCCAAAATCCATTTTTTAGATGATTTTGTTCAGCAGTGGAAAGTTCTGCAATGGCATTGTAACCACAGTGGTGATTTGTAAGTACTAAGCCATTACTCGAAATGATACTTGCTGTACAACCACCATTAAATTGTACAATAGCATCTTTTAGGCTTTGATTGTTAATGCTGTAAATTTCTTCAGGCGTTAATTGTAAGCCCATTTTCTGCATGTCGCGATGATTAAGACGTTCGATATGCATTAAGAACCACATCCCTTCATTTGCAAATAATGAGATAGGGATAAAGAAAAAGATGGCAATCAGAGATAGTTTTAAGTTTTTCATTTTATAATATAATTAGAAGTCAATAAGGTTGTTAAAGTTAAAGTGCATAGGCGCGTTCTACTGGCCATGAATCACTGTATCCAGCTTGCCAGTTTTGAGTGGATAATTCTTCCTCCGTAGCTAAGCATTGATCTAATTGAGATCGGATTAGAGACTCATTTAATTCTTGTCCGATAAATACAATTTCATTTTTACGATCACCAAAAGTGATATCCCAATCAGATTCTATAAGGTCTTTGTTTTCCACGAATGCTAATTGCTCAATACGCTTTTCAAATGGCATACTGCTCCACCAAACTCCGGCGCTATCGGCTTTTAATGAACCACCAGCTTGTCCCCATACTAGAGCTTGGTCTGGTCTTGAGGCTAACCAGAAAAGACCTTTACTTCTTATGATATTGATGGGAAAATTATTTTGAACGAAGTTGAGAAAACGGGTCGGGTCAAACGGACTTTTAGTGCGATACACGAATGATGAAATTCCGTATTCTTCTGTTTCTGGGGTGTGTTCGTCTTTTTTCAGTTCTTCAATCCATCCTGCGCTTTGTTCGGCTTCTTCGAAATCAAATAAACCTGTATTTAAAAGCTCCTTCGGATCTACTTTACTATAACTTGATTCAATGATTCGGGCAGAAGGATTTAGCTTATGGATGGTGGCTTTTAATATAGCAAGATGATCCTTGGATACTAAATCTGTTTTATTTAAAAGAATCACATTTGCAAACTCAATTTGATCGGTCAATAGATTAACGATTGTACGATAGTCACCTTCGATGTCGGTTAGTTCCCTATCCATTAGCGTTTCAGGGCTGCCAAAATCTTTAAAGAAATTAAATGCGTCAACAACAGTGACCATGGTGTCCACATAGCTAAAACGTGATAAATCAATTCCATTTTCTTCATCTACAAAAGAAAAGGTTTGTGCCACAGGAATTGGTTCACTTATTCCAGTACTTTCAATAAGAAGATAGTCGAAGCGATTTTCTTTAGCCAGACGTTCAACCTCAATCATTAAATCCTCGCGAAGTGTACAACAAATACAGCCGTTACTCATTTCGACCAGTTTTTCTTCGGTACGAGATAATGTGTTTTCACTTTTGACCAATTCAGCATCGACATTGACCTCACTCATGTCATTAACAATGACAGCCACTTTGAGACCTTCCTTATTATGTAGAATATGATTAAGTAGTGTAGTTTTTCCAGCTCCTAGAAATCCACTTAAAACCGTTACAGGTAATTTATTATTCATGAGCGCTATTAAATGTAGTATTAAGAACTACAAATCTAATACATAATCTTTATTAACGCAACTCGGTTGCGTTTAATTACATAAAATAGATCATGAAATATTTATATCGCGATTATTTTCTGTTTACAAGACCTTAGGTAGATACGAATTAGGCGGACACACCAACAAAGTGGACTTAAAATTGTTATTCATTTTTTAATTTTGCTTCTACATCTGTTAAGATATAGTTGAAGTGCATCACGTCGTCACGATTCAGTTTTAAGATTCCAGTAACACTAAGAATATCGTCTAACTTGAATTTTGGCTTGCTATCAAATTGTAATTCCATAGCTGTTTCAGGACCTCCAATTCCACAGAAAAAACAAGCAGACATTGGGCCTTTAGATAAAATGAACAGTTTTCCTTTCGGATCGATATCCAAAAAATAGCCAGTAATAGTTACTCTGGAGCCTTCCAAAGCAATAATAGACGGTGAGAAATAAGGATATAAAAAATAACCTTCATATGCAGGAAAAAATTTAGTTTCAAATTCAACATCTGCTAAATCATCCCAGGTAATGTTCTTTTGTGCAAAACTAGTAACGCCGATGAGGCATATTATGGTGATTAAGAATTTACTTTTCATTGCTTAATATTGTTGAAATATTCATTTTAATTATAGGATATATGGCGATTGCTATTGCCAAAATAATCATTGCAAAAACTAAACCAATAATTTGTAAGATATTATTAAGTGGTAATTCTTGGAGCATATTTTGTTGCGGACTGTTTTCAATGTAATTGATAATGAAATGGAGACCTACTTTGGTTAAGATATATCCTACAACAAAAGCTAAACCTATAATAACTAATCCTTCATAGATCACCATTTTTATTAGTTGTGTATTGCTTGCACCATAGGTTCGCATAAGGGCAAGATCAAACGCACGTTCCTTAATCAGTTTATACAAACTTAAGAAAATTGTTAATCCTGAAATTACTAGAATGATATATGCTATCCAAGAAATCGTTTGTAAGCCAACACCCGTAAACTGATAGAGTCTATCTAATTCAAATTTTGGTAATGCAGCTTGCATATTTGTATTTTCATTGATAGTTCTTGGGAGGGTGAGAAGACCCATTGGATTTCGAAACGTTATCAATAAGGACGTAATCTCTTTATCTTCATGATGCTCATCATGTACATCATGATTATGATCGTCATCTGTATCATGCTCGTCATGATTATGTTCGTCATCTGTATCATGTTCATCATGTGCCTCATGATTATGTTCGTCACCTGTATCACGCTCATCATGTACATCATGATTATGATCGTCATCAGCATCATATTCATCATGTACGTCATGATTTTCATCATCATCGTGATCTTTATGTACATCATCCTCATGTTGGTCAGGATCAATTTCGTCGTGATCATGATCCTCGTGATTATGAATATCCCAGATACTTTCGAGATTTGTAATTATTAAGCGATCTATGACTTTCTGCGTGGGTTTAAGAATACCAAC
This sequence comes from Psychroserpens sp., assembly GCA_017643165.1. GTDB lineage: Bacteria > Bacteroidota > Bacteroidia > Flavobacteriales > Flavobacteriaceae > Psychroserpens. Next base: position 35,964 of record JAEPNY010000002.1, read on the forward strand.
AACAATTAATTCATCATCATGAACCTCGATCGTATTATCGATTAAACCATGAGAACTTATGATTGTATCACCAAGATTAAGCTCGAGTTGTTGAGCGACATTATGGCCCAAAATCACTTCCATTGCTCGATTTGAAAAATCACCTTCATCTAATTCCGCTTCATAAAATGATAAAAAAGATTCCGTGGTTCCAACAATGCGATAGCCTTTGTAATTGTCACCATAAGAAATAGGCACTGCTTTTTCGATCATTGGACTGTTTCCAATAGTCAGCGCTTCATTATAAGAAATATTTCCAGTGGGATTGTCTATATGCAATACTGAGGCTAAGATGAGCTGTAGTGGACTTCCTTTGGCGCCAATTACCAGATCAATGTCTCCCAAGTTGTTTTCCATCTGGTATTCGAACGAGGTCTTCAATTGTTGAATGCCAAGTAACAAGGCAATGCTAAGAGACAAAACAAGAATGCTCAAAAATGTATAGAGCGGTCTTGATTTGATATTTTGAACACTTATTCTCCAGATATTCATAAGGTGATGGATTTTTCAAAATATGGTTTTACTCTATGATCATGTGTGATAACAACTAAGTTGGCGTTGTTCATATTTGCTTGGTCTTTAAGAAGTTCGATCACAATTCTACAATTCTCATCGTCTAAACTCGACGTGGGTTCGTCTGCAAAAATTACTTTAGGCCCATGAATAACTGCTAAGGCAATACCTAAGCGTTGTAATTGTCCTTCACTTAAAGCATTAGTTTTACGATGTTTGAATTCGATCAGTCCTAAATCCTGTAACAAGCCATCAATTTTAGAAGTATCAATATCTTGTTTGCTGAGAAATAGACGTGCTTTTAAATTATCATAGACTGACAATGATGTGATTGCATGATTGTTTTGGAATACTAAGCCTATGTTATGCCCACGAAACTTATCTAAATTGTTGGATTTCAAATCATTGATGTTGGTGTTCTCAATAGTTATAGTTCCGTCGATTGGTTTTAAGATTCCAGCCAAAAGATGAAGCAATGTTGTTTTACCAATCCCAGATTTACCAACAATCAGTAAGTCGTCTTGATCAGAGATGTCAATATTAGGAAAACTGAACACTTGTTCATTCGGTTGATACTGATATGTAAGCTGTTTAGTTTTAATCATACTTTAGCCTAACTCGTTTTATAACCTTGTGGTTTGCCATAAAGGAATACAATTTCAATATATGTCGATTTAGACATACCACCAGGGTTCAAGCCGGGTTTTCCTTCTGGTATAGGTACATTGAGATTATTAAAATAATCCTCCCATATTGAGAACGTAGCATTAGTTTCAGGGTCTTTGTAAGTCATCGGTTGTAACTCAAAAATAGGTTGCCCATCATTTGCGTGTTTATAAGCTTCATAAATGAGTTCTGAACAATAGTATTTATTATTCGAAATATTAAATACATCATCATATTGAAGATCAAGTTTAGTTTTGCTAAACTCTATTGCTTCAGGAATAAGATTGCGGTGCTGCTCCTTTAAGCGACCTACAACAACTTTACTGTTATTATTGTTGTCATATGAGCGCGCGAAGAAACTATCTAATGATGTAATTACTACACCATCAGTGATTGCTTCGATCACAACTAATTCATTATCATCATTGCGAATAACTAAGCCAACATGAGAAAATTTGGCACCATTAATACCTTCAGTAACTTTTTCAATGGCATCGCAAAACGGACCACAATCACTATCTTGAAAGAGCAGATCACCTTCCATTAATTGGAATGAAGTACCATCAATTCCTATGTCTTCAATTTCCGTAGACGTATTCCTATTCTTCGTATTTGAATCGCAAGATAGACCTAGAAGCAGTATTAAAATTAAAATGAAAAGATGAAACCCGCGCATATGATATTTAAGAATGATTGTAGAATTATAATACTGCGAAGATAGCAAATAGCTTGAAGCAAAAGCTTAAAAAAATGCTAAGGTCAAATTTCTAATAAAGTAACTATTTGGGAGATACTGAAAGATGATGAACACTTATTTTAAAGTTGTTCAACTATTTGGATATTATTCCCACAAGTGTCATTGAATACTGCGAATTTAACGGTTCCCATTTCTGTAGGTTTTACGCTAAATTCAACATTCAAACTTTTCAATCTTTCATACTCGCTATCGACGTTATCCACGTCAAATTGTGTGTATGGAATACCCGCCTCCATAAGCGCATCTTGAAATACCATACTTGGTTCAAAGTGCATTGGAGCAGGTTCTAGCAGTAATTCTGGACCGTCTTGCCATTCTGGAGATACAAGCGTTAACCATCTATTTCCGCCACCTAAAGGCGCGTCTTTTTTAATTAGAAATCCAAGTTTCTCAGTGTAGAATTTTGCAGCTTTTTCTTGATCTCTAACGGGTATACTGATTAATGATACTTTCATAATGATGTAATTTACATCTCAAAGATTATGAATCTGTAGCTATTAAACTTCTCGATTCTTGCTCTTTTTGAAATACACTCGGTGATTTACCAATCTTGTCTTTAAAGAGTTTGCTAAACGAACCCAAACTTTCAAATCCAACGGCATAACAAGTCTCAGTTACTGACATGCCATTGATTAAGTACTCTTTCGACTTTTTAATTCGCCTATCGGTTAAATACTGTTTTGGCGTTAAACCATAATACCGTTTAAAAAGCCGGTGTAAATGGAACTTCGATGTAAATCGCATTTCGGATAGAAGGTCAAGATTTAAATTTTTATGCAAATTATTGTCAATATATAGACGTGTCTTAATTATCGAAGCTATTTGATGTTCATTTGAAAACCATTTCGATTTTAATCGGATCAATTTTTCTTCGTAGGACGTCATTTTTTGTGATTATTAGCTACACTTATAAAAGTAGAAAAAAATCTTAAACTTCCATTCTGTCAATATATTATTCAATACTATTAGAGTAAAGTGAATTTACTCCTCAATAAATTTTAGAGTTGCGATAATGATGCCATTTTTGTGATTAGCGTCGGTGTATTGAACGTCAAATTCACGTAAAACTGTTCCCATTGGTATTCTATCTAATGTAAATTTGTCAATATAGAAAGGCGCACCAGTTGGTTTTTCATCGACAAATGTTGCAAAGGTTTTTTTCAGATCTAATAATTGAATCTTCCTAGTTATTCGTTTATCATTAGATTCATAAGCGATATGAAAAATGAGATTTTCAAATGACTCATTCTTGTTAATCTTTAAGGTCAACAAGGATTTGTCTAGACTGCTGCTTTCAAGAACTAAAAGCGAATCTTTATAAATCTTCCATTGTATAAGCGAGTCTCCATTTAAATGCGAAGCATCAGCATTTTTTGAGCTACATAAAGATAAATTAGTATGCCTTGTATTGACATTGTAACAAAAAAGCACTACAAGTATAGTTGAGAAAGAAAAGAGCTTAAGTTTCATTATAAGATGTATTAGTCTATTATTTCATGTCACCAGTTGCTATTTGATCATTATTGAATCGTGGAGAATGCAGCGTTCCAAAATAGCCTGTTTTAAAATCTAATGAAATTGTATCTCCAGGACTTAATGTGCTAATCATTTTGTATTTGGTTTTGTCCATTAACCCTATTCTTACTAAATCAAATAACATTAATGTTTCTCCATTTTCGCTAGAAAATGTTCTATCAAATTCACGTTGATTATTATCTGTTAGTTTATATGTTTTGGTAATTAACGGTTCTTCATGTTGTCGATTAGCGTACAAGTAACCTGTAATAAATAATTCTTTACAAAAGAAAAACACTAAAATATTCAAGAGTAGTAAGAAACTCAATATACTTTGAAATGTATCCTTCCAAAAGGTCTTTGAACCAAAAGATTTGATATTAGTAATAAAAATCACAAATAGTATAGTGAGGTTAATACCAAGGATCACAAACCAATATGATGTGTCTATAATGCCAATATCAAATTCAGTGTAATATTCTTTTTGTCTTTCAAAAAGGTCATCCTTCACGAACATCAAGAAAAGTGATGTTATGAAAATGACGATAAGTAGGTATTTAGTTGTTTTGTTAGATTTCATGGTATGGTCAAGGTAGGAAAGTTCCATTAAATTATCAATTATCTTAGACAATTTATATAACAAAAAAGCAAGCTAATATTTAGCTTGCTTTTCAAATTCACTTGTGACCTCGACAGGATTCAAACCTGTAACCTTCTGAGCCGTAATCAGATGCGCTATTCAGTTGCGCCACGAGGCCGTTTTTGTGGCTGCAAATATATTTCTTTTTAGAAGAACCACAAAACAAAATTATTTAAAATACGAAGGACATACAAATTGATAATTATTATTATCAAATGTATTGTTCATCCCAGTGCACGCATCGTGACAAATGCACGCCAGCCAATAATTGCCAATTGCAATTTAGAGGCTTTGGTGATGTCAAGTTGCCGTTTAGTATAACTAGGTAAAATAACCTTATTGATCTTGGCTAGGATTTGAAAAACCGATCGCTTCATATCGTATACATAAGAATGGTATACGTAAAAGTACGGGATTTAATACAGCCTAACAAGTTCCTTCTTGGTCATATCTTCAGCAAACATACCAGGATATCTCTTTTGCGCTTCTGGTAAGTCTGTTGATCAAATTAAAATTTCTTGTAATTGATTGTTGAAGATTTTTTGATTGATGATTGATTGATTGATTGATGATTGTTCTTTAATGATGTAAAACTTATTCTAGACTAAGTTCTACAGTCATGGTTCTTGGTTTAGATAATCGAAAATAAAACATCGATTAACAGCTTTGCTAGAGTTAACATAATTATTTGGTTTTTTGGTTATTAATTGGTTCAATTTCTTGATTGAGTTTCCAATATATAATTTCGGAAATCTTACCTCCAAACGATTTAATTAAAATCTATGAAATTGAATATGAATTCATAACTAAAAAAATGAAATATGTTTCAATAAAAATGTGACTACCTTAAAGAGAGTTAATAAAAATAACTTAAAAAGCACTTAATAGTTTCAAAATGTAATAATTCAAGGGGGTTTTTGAGGTAATTTTTTTTGACCAAGGGGCATTTCGTCTAAAAAATGACGAAAAATGACCTTTTCATCTTTTTGAGTCCTGAATTTATTAAAATGGTTGTCGTGATTAATAACATAAAAATATTGACGAATTTTTGTTAAAGTAAGGTCATATTTTAGGGATCATATAGAATAGCTTTAAAAGATGATTACATTTGTAAAAAACAGAAAATGAAACGACCGCTACTTTATTTCATTTCCATGTGCTTTATGCATTTTGGTTTTTCGCAAGTTGTAATTAATGAACTCGATTGCGATACACCTGGTGTTGATAATATGGAATTTGTTGAACTTCTTAGTGATACACCAAATTTCCCTCTAGATGGTTATGTACTCGTATTTTTTAATGGTTCTACGTCAGGAATGAATTCCAGTTACTTTACGATTGATCTAGATGGATACGTTACTGATATAAACGGACTCTTATTAATAGGAAGTAATTCGGTAAGTCCGTCTCCGCAGTTACTAATTTCGGCTAATGTGATTCAAAATGGTGCTGATGCAGTGGCGATTTATCAAGCCGATGACACCGATTTTCCTGAAGACACCGTAGCGACAATTGATGATCTTATTGACGTGTTAATCTATGGAACTGCAGATGCTGATGATGCCGATATGATCGCTATATTTAATCAAGACCCGCGATTTACCAACATTCAACAAATTAATGAAGGATCCGGTAACAACACCAATTCAATCCAGCGATTTGTCGATATGGATGATAATGTAAGCTATTCAGCAACGACACCAACGCCACGTCAGTTAAATGATGGGAGTGGCATTGTTCTTAATGGTATCAGTATTAGTGTAGCACAATCACAGTATGATGAAGATCAAAGTTTTGATATTACTTTTGCCTCAGAATCTCCAGTCGCTGAAACATTGAACTTCAATATTTTGTTAGACAATAACGGTTTTGATAGTTCTGATTTTAGTGGAAATACGGCCATTACTATACCTATAAATCAATCATCGGCATCTACGACTATAACACTTATTGATGATTCTGATGACGAAGGGGATGAGGTTACTCGTATTCGATTTGAAAGTTTACCGGCAACATATCTGGCTTTGAATGATAATTTAGAAGTGCGCATTGTTGATAACGATTTTACGGTAGCGAATTTCGGGACACCTCTTAATCCTACCTTCGGAAACGTTACTAGCACACAACCTGGAAGTTATTACAATTCTTTAGACGGACTTGCCGATGCGGCCTTAAGACAGGCATTACAGGATATTATAGCGAACCAGAATGTGGTTCGTGCGCAAACCTATGCAGATGTATTGGATATTTTAAGAGAAGCTGATCAAAATCCGCTTAATAGCAATCAAGTCTGGTTAGTTTATACCGAACAGGGACGTGCGAAATTAGATTTGCAAACAGGCTCGAATAATAATGGAAAATGGAATCGTGAACATACGTTTCCTAGATCAAGAGGTGGTTTCAATGATATTGAAGCGGATGATATAGCCGATGGTATTGATGTATTCTGGACGACCAAGGCAGACTCATTGCGACATGGGAATTCAGATGCTCATGCTTTACGTGCTGCAGACGGACCAGAGAATAGCACTCGTGGGAATCAGCATTACGGGCAATATACTGGACCTGTTGCGAACCAAGGTAGTTTTTATGGTGATGTTGCAAGAGCCGTGTTGTACATGGATATTAGGTATAATGGTTTAGAAATTGTAAATGGTTTCCCTAGTATGACCGGACAACTAGGAGACCTTAATACCTTGTTAGATTGGCACCGTAACGATCCTCCAGACGATTATGAGATGAATCGAAATAATGTAGTTTATACTTGGCAATTCAATCGAAATCCATTTATAGATCAACCAGATCTTGTAGAGTACATTTGGGGTAATAATGTTGGTGATCCTTGGTCACAAGTATTGAGTGTATCTCAGGATGACCTTCGTGATGTAAAGATCATTCCTAATCCATCTAATGGTGTAATTAGACTCTCTGGTATTATAGGTCGAACAGAATTAATAATTTATTCAATAGATGGTAGACGCTTAAACGCAATGACCGTGAATTCAGATCGCAGTATTGATCTAAATGTTCCTTCCGGTATTTATCTCGTTCAGCTAGTTTCCGAAGACAAAAAGATTGTTAAGAAATTAATCGTAAACTAAAAAAGCGCCTCTTTCGAAACGCTTTTAAAGAATTATAGTTGAGAACTGACTACGACTTGACCTCTGTAGTCATGACCATATTTTATTGGAGGAATGCCGTCTGCTGACTCATAAGTCGCACTTGCACGATTACCGTTATTATCTTTTACAGTAATTTTAATTCTAGTAATTTTTCCGCTTTTATTGCGCTTGATTTTACTGAAACGTACATCTAGACCATGATCATCCTTTAGTGTTTGCTTATCGCGTTCTAGCAGGGCTTTTGGAGTCTCTTTGTCAACCAATCGCATGGCGCTACTGTTGTCTACAAAGAATACATTATTATAACCAGTTACAACTTTAGTAACGTTTCCGTCGTCATCTGTATAGGTTGCGCCTTTAACTCTTACTTTATAGTCACCATCGTTAGATGTTCTTAATTTAATTTTATTGGCATTGATATCTCCAGTTTTTGAATCAATAATGATCACGCCATTTTTGCCTTTGTCACCATAAATCTCAATGGCTCTGGTATCTTTAATAACTTCAATTTTATCAATTAAGTTGTAATCCATTGACTTCATGTCTTTTTTTGTGATCACTTTGTCATCCATAATGATCAAAGGCGTTTCACCATCATCGGTGTCAAAGAATTCATACTCTACACTGAAATTGCTCTTCTTATCGTGATCTATTGTCCAACCTTTCGCGTCCTTTTTATTAAGAATAACCGCGCCATTTTTAGCTTTGTAACCATAAACTTCAACAGCAGCTTTGCCTTTTAAAATATTAAGTGATTTGATATCGTCAGAATCCACATCTTCTAAGGCTTCCTTAGTTACAACTTTTCCATCGATAATATAGATTGGTTCGTCAGATTTAGTTCTGTAGTAGAATGTATTTTTGTCTTTATTGGAAGCATCGATCTCAACAGATTTTCCATCATCAGAAGTCCACGAATAGGTTTTACCCCCTTTTGAATTGAAATAGACGGTATCAATATTTGATCGTTTAACGATCTTTACTTTTCCTGATTTATCATCAGTTTCTTCGTCGATTTCTTCAACTACAATAATATCTCCCGTTGTAGATTGTATCGTGGTTCCGCCGTCTTTCGATTTGAACGTGAAGGTATTTGGATTGAGTTGACCCACACCAAAAGTTTTATCACTCATTCGGAAATAAAACTTCTTGATTGGTTCATCACTGTCTGTGTTGTACGTCGTACTGCCAGTTTCACTTGTGAATTTTGTATTTATTCCTGTAATCTCACCATTTTTATTGCGTTTTAGATCGCTATATTCAAAAGTTACCCCTTCTGCTTTCAGGTCTTTTTGAATGGTTTTTAGATCATCATCGCTCATATCTTTATTGAAAATAATTTCAATTTCTTTTCCTTCATCTTCAGATGGAGCTGCGATTGTTGAGGTTTTAGCAGGTGTTTCTATATAGACTTCTTTAGTATTGAAGCTCATCATAAATAGTGCTAAAACCGGAACAATTAGTAAGAATTTGAGTTTGTTTAGTTTGTGTGATTTTGATTTGTGTAACATAACGATTCGTTTTTTGATTAATGAGGTATAAAATTGATTTGTAAATGCCAATTCGTGATTTTTAACACTGGCTTTTAATAATACGGTCTGATAGCTTTTTTTGCATTCAGAGATGTACTGTGCTTTTTGGTCTGCGATGAATTCTAAATTCTGTTGTAAGGCCTTTTTATAGAGCCATGCAATAGGATTAAACCAAAACAATAAACACACAATATTAGCAAACAACGTATCTAAAGAATGCCATTGTTTAGAGTGTACTTTCTCATGAGTTATGACGTGTTCAAGTTCGGTTGAATTAAAATGTTTCGGATTATATACAATGCGATTAAAGAAAGAAAATGGCGCGACATCTTCATGCGTTTCCACAATCTTAAACGCTCCATTTGCTTGTTCGTTACTAGTATTTAAAATGCGGTGCAGTGATACGAACTCGATAATTAACTTTGTTAAGAAAAATAGTATCCCAACAGAATAAATTGCAAATAGAATCGTACTAAAATCGAAAGGTTCTTCCTCTATTACAGGAATAGATTCGTTAGACGCGGTAGAATCTACCACAAATGCGCTTAGATCAATTGGTGTATATTCTATATAAATTGGTATTACAACAAGTGGCAAACAAGAAGCCACAATTAATCCTATTAATAAGAACAAGCGGTTAGCTTGGAAAAAGGTATCACGCTGTAAAAATAGTTGGTAGCAGCCGTAAAAAATCAATAAAACTGCGGAAGCCTTTAATAGATAGTCCATAGTTATTGTTTTTGTTCGATTAACGTAATGATTTCTTTTAACTCATCAATACTTATCTTTTCTTCTTTAGCGAAAAATGAGACAACGTTCTTATATGAATTATTGAAATAGTTTTCAATGGCTGTATTCATAAATCGTTTTTTATAAGACTCTTTGCTCACGATAGGGTAGTACTGGTGTGTTTTTCCATAAGCATTATAACTTACATACCCCTTTTCTTCTAAATTTCTGATAATGGTTGATAATGTATTATAATGTGGTTTATCTTCTTTTATTTCTGCAAGTACATCTTTGACGAATGCTTTTTCCAATCGCCATAAGATGTGCATAATTTCTTCTTCTTTGTTCGTTAACTTTTGCATACTGCGTGTTTTTTAAATGCTGAAACAAACATATAACTATTTTTGTAGTTATACAACTATTAAAATAGTTATTTAACTAAATTTTAAGGTATGTAGCCTTAATAATCAATACATTAAATAGAGAATAATTGGCCAATTGATTTTAGTCATAGTATAGAGCGCATTTTATACTATATTCGCAGTCTAGATCGCTACTGTAGCGTTAAAAGTTATATATGAGTGTTGTTTGGATCATATTAGGATTGTTTCTTTTGGTGATGGGAGGAGAGTTCCTTGTGCGATCTTCAGTTGCGCTTTCGTTTAAGTTTGACATTTCTAAAATGGTCATTGGTATGACAGTCGTTAGTTTTGCAACGTCAGCGCCTGAATTACTAGTAAGTTTAAATGCGGCACTTACCGAATCTCCGGCAATTGCAATTAATAATGTGATAGGTTCCAATATTGCAAATATTGGATTGGTCTTGGGAATTACAGCTTTACTTGGTGCAATTGCAGTCGACAAGTCTTTCTATAAATTGAATTGGCCTGTAATGATGCTATTTTCGATAGCGCTCTTTTATTTCCTGTCAAATGACAATATGTTATCGCGAATCGAAGGATTGATCTTATTTGCATTTCTTATCGTCTTCTTAATTGTTTTGATTAAAGCTGCTAAAAAAGAGCACATACCTGAAGAGGTCAACGAAGCGTTAGCTTTAGTTTCAAATTTTAAAATAGTAATGTGGCTAATAATTGGTGCATTGGCGTTGTATTTTGGTTCAGAATGGCTTGTTAATGGCGCAAAAGATTTGGCGGAAACTTTGGGAGTTAGTGATGCGGTTATTGCCGCGACAGTTATTGCAATTGGTACTAGTGTTCCAGAATTGGCCGCTTCTTTAATTGCTGCTCTTAAAAAAGAAAAAGCACTATCACTCGGGAATTTGATCGGGTCTAATATTTTTAATATTGGTTCGGTTTTAGGTTTAACCTCTATAATTAAGTCGATTCCAGTAACTGAAGCTTCAATTTTGTCAAGAGATATTTTTTGGATGTTGGCCTTCGCCGCAATTCTTATCCCTTTAATTCTGTTACCAGTTCGACTTCGTATCTCTAGAATAAAAGGGTTTGTTCTTGTCTCAGGTTATGTAATTTTTATAATAATGTCATTCTACAAATAAAAAACGCCTTCATTAATACAATGAAGACGTTTTTATGAACAAACAGTATAATTATAATCTTTCTATTTTAATTAACGCCTGCTGACTTTACTGTTTTTACGATACGTCCAGCAACTTTGTATGGATCTGCATTTGATGCTGGTCTTCTGTCTTCTAACCAACCTTTCCAGCCTTTTTCGACTGTGATGATTGGAATTCTAATCGAAGCACCACGATCTGAGATTCCGTAGCTAAATTCATTGATAGATTGTGTTTCGTGTTCTCCTGTTAATCGCTGATCATTAAACTCTCCATAGACTTCAATATGTTCTTTCACGACTGGTCTGAAGGCTTCACAGATCTTTTCGTATATCTCTTGGCTTCCGCAAGTTCTAAGCGTTGTGTTTGAGAAATTGGCGTGCATTCCAGAACCATTCCAGTCCATTTCTTTTCCTAACGGTTTTGGGTGGTATTCAATATAGGTTCCATATTTTTCTGTCAATCGATCCAATAAATAACGGGCTACCCAAATTTCGTCACCTGCTTTTTTTGCACCTTTAGCAAATAATTGGAATTCCCACTGTCCTGAAGCTACTTCTTGGTTGATTCCTTCGAAGTTTAATCCAGCCGCGATGCATAGATCAGCATGTTCTTCAACTAAATCTCTTCCGTGCGTATTTCTTCCTCCAACAGAGCAGTAATATAATCCTTGTGGTGCTGGATATCCTCCAACAGGGAAACCTAAAGGCAATTGGGTTTTCTTGTCCATGATAAAGTATTCTTGCTCAAATCCGAACCAGAAATCATTATCGTCATCATCAATGGTAGCTCTACCATTAGATTCATGTGGAGTACCGTCTGCATTTAAGACCTCAGTCATTACTAAGTACCCATTTACTCTTGCAGGATCTGGATATATCGCTACAGGCTTTAATAAACAATCTGAAGATCCACCTTCAGCTTGACGTGTTGAACTTCCGTCAAAAGACCAAACTGGACAATCTTCTAATTTACCACTAAAATCGTCTTCGACTTTAGTTTTGCTTCTCATGTTTTGAGTTGGTTTGTATCCATCTAACCAAATGTACTCTAACTTAGATTTGCTCATGCTGATTTAATTTTTTTAAATGAAAGCACAAATAAAATGCATTTATCAGAGAGGTCAAAAAAAATAGGGGTAAATTATGTGAAATGTTATTAACAATTGTTTATACCCTAAAAAAATAGGGGTATAGTAAAAACAATCTCATATTTTGTTTAATTTTGCCCTACTATTTTAATATGTAATACGAATATGTCTACTTTGCGATTTCACGCTTTAAAAGCGGTACACAACCGACAACCACTACAAATTAAAGAACAAGATAAACGCTCTTCAATCTTTGGTGCGAATGTGTTTAACGAAAAGACCATGCGTCAGTACCTTACCAAGGATGCCTTAAATGCTGTTGTTGATGCGGTACAGAGTGGAGCGAAGATTGATAGAACCATTGCTGATCATATTTCAACAGGCATGAAGGAATGGGCGTTGACAAAAGGTGCTACACATTATACACATTGGTTTCAACCTTTAACAGGAGCTACAGCTGAAAAGCACGATGCCTTTTTTGAAACAATAGGTAACGGTGAAGCTATAGAACGATTCGGAGGAGGGCAATTAGTGCAGCAGGAACCTGATGCTTCAAGTTTTCCTAGTGGTGGAATTCGAAATACGTTTGAAGCGCGTGGTTACACGGCATGGGATCCAACGTCACCAGCCTTTATATATGGAACTACTTTATGTATACCAACTGTGTTCGTGGCATATACTGGAGAAGCCTTAGATTATAAAACACCACTTTTGAGAGCTTTACAAGCAGTTGATACTGCTGCGGTAGCCGTCTGCAAATATTTTGATAAAAATGTAAGAAAGGTTAATGCTTCTTTAGGTTGGGAGCAAGAGTATTTTTTAATAGATAGTGCGCTTGCCATGTCAAGACCAGATATAGTTCTTACAGGTAGAACACTATTAGGACATGCACCAGCTAAAGGGCAACAGTTAGACGATCACTATTTTGGAACTATACCAAATAGAGCCATGGCATACATGAGAGATCTAGAATTTGAATGTATGCGATTAGGAATTCCAGTTAAAACCAGACATAATGAAGTCGCACCAAACCAATTTGAATTAGCACCAATATTCGATGAAGCTAATTTGGCGGTAGACCATAACTCCTTATTAATGGATGTTATGGATAAAGTTGCAGAACGTCATCATTTTAAAGTCCTTTTTCATGAAAAACCTTTTGCCGGCGTTAATGGTTCTGGAAAACATAACAATTGGAGTTTGAGCACGAATACGGGAGTAAATCTGTTAAGTCCAGGTAAAACACCTATGAGTAATCTGCAGTTTCTTACCTTTTTTATAAATACAATTAAAGCCGTTCGAGAATATGAAGAATTACTAAGAGCTTCTATCGCATCGGCGAGCAATGATCATCGTTTGGGTGCAAATGAAGCGCCGCCAGCAATTATGTCTGTGTTTATTGGAGAACAGTTAACACGAGTGTTGGATGAGTTGGAGAATGTTACAGATGGCAAATTGTCACCACAAGAAAAAACAGATTTAAAATTAAATGTGGTGGGCAAAATTCCTGATGTGCTATTAGATAATACTGATCGCAATAGAACATCACCTTTTGCTTTCACAGGAAACAAATTTGAATTTAGAGCCGTGGGATCTAGCGCGAATTGTGCAAATTCGATGACCGTTCTTAACTCTATAGTAGCAAAACAACTGACTGATTTTAAAGATGAAGTTGATGCACTCATCTCTAAAAAAGACATGAAAAAAGATGATGCGATTTTTAATGTGCTTCGCGAATATATTAAAACATCTAAAGCTATTTTATTTGAAGGAAATGGTTATGATGTACTTTGGGAAAAAGAAGCTAAAAAACGCGGTCTAAGTAATAACAAGACAACACCTGAGGCATTGAAAGTTAAGGTTTCGGATAAAACAGTTAGCCTTTTTCAAGATTTAGGTGTCATGAATAAAGTAGAGTCAGAGGCGCGTTTTGAAATAGAGATGGAAGAATACGTGATGCGTATTCAGATAGAAGGTCGAGTATTAGGAGATATTGCTAGAAACCATGTAGTACCCACGGCAGTTCGTTATCAAAATATGCTAATCGAGAACGTAAAAGGACTTAAGGAGATCTATGAAAAGGATTTCAGAGCTTTTGCGAAAGAACAACTGAACTTGATCGAAGAGATTTCTGGACATATTGATGGAATTAATGCTAATGTTACCAAAATGATCGCTGCACGTAAGCAGGCTAATGCTATCGATAGCATAGAAAAGCGCGCAAAATCCTATTGTAATGAGGTTAAATCAATGTTCGATCCTATAAGATATCACTGTGATAAACTCGAACTTCTTGTTGATGATGAAATTTGGCCTTTAACCAAATATAGAGAGTTGTTATTTACAAAATAACTTACCGTTAAAACATTCATTTACTGAGCTTTTAAGCACTATTCTGTAGGTTTAAGACTACGTATATCTAAGGATGCGAAAATTTTCTGTTTGTATTTCAACGCGAAATTTATTCATCTAGTCGATTTTTTCGTTAAAGCTAGGTCACGACATGCATAAATACTTATGTTTGTAATGCTATTAATCAATTTTTTGTAAAATGAAGAAGTTACTACTAAGTGTGGCGGCTCTTATGTTCGCGACCTTGTTGTTTTCTCAGGACGATTCTAAGGATGTCAAAGAAAATCTTACTCAAGATGACGTCGTTAAAACTGAATCGAGATTTCAATCAGAATCGTAAAGCTTTTTACGCTTACAAAAATGTTTGGCAGTATGCGTATTGCCAATTAAAAAGACAAATGCATTTCTATAATACATTTGTCTTTTTTTGTACAAAAGATTAAACTCATAAAATATAAGGTGTTGATAATTAATTTTTTATATTGTCACCCAATTCCTCAAATCTTTGAACCTAAAGTCACTTTGTTATTGGTTATGATTAACCAAAACAGAAATTGATGATAGCACATAACTTTCGTTTTAGATTAACATTCTTATCTATTATTTTAACGTTTATGTCGATGACGGCTCAAGACGCTGTTGAAACGACAACTATTCCGAACACTAAGTTTTATGATCTTAGAGGTACCAATGCCTTTGATGTCGCAATTGGGACTTCAGTTATTAATGGTGATTTTGTTGATCCAATGTGGGAAATTTACAGTCATGTAGGATATAAACGCCATTTTACACCACATCTAGCAGTCGATATTGGATATCATAAATTCAATCTTGCCTATGTGGATTTGTATAATGAAGGCTTTATGTCATTCGACCTCAATATTGAGGTGCTCTTAAGACCACATCATATATTCTCTCCATATATATTCGCTGGAGCAGGATATAACGCAGCTAATCACTTTAGTCAGAGCGATCCTAAAATTCAAGGTGGTATCGGTATTGAATACATTGTAACTGATGGTGTAGCACTTAAACTTTTTTCAGATTATAATTATGTATCAAGTGATACTCTAGATGGTTTAGAAGCAGGAGCAGCAGATGACGTATATTGGCGCGTCGCCTTTGGCGCTAACATTTATTTTGGCGGTAATGATAAAAAAGCTAAAGCATTAAAAGATATTCCAACAGTTAGGAATACATATTCCATATTGGACGTGGAAAATAATCCGTAAATCTCATAACAATTCTTATTTTTGTGGCTTAATTGAATTCCATGAGTGAAGATACGAGTAAGCGCTACGCACAAAGAGGTGTTTCTGCGTCAAAAGAAGACGTGCATAATGCTATAAAGAACATTGATAAAGGTCTATTTCCTAAGGCATTTTGTAAAATTGTCCCGGACTATTTGACGAATGATGATGCGTATTGCTTGATCATGCATGCGGATGGCGCCGGAACAAAGAGTTCTTTAGCCTATATGTATTGGAAAGAAACAGGTGACTTATCTGTATGGAAAGGGATTGCTCAGGACGCTTTAATTATGAATATTGATGATTTGCTTTGTGTTGGAGCTACTGACAACATAATGCTGTCGTCCACGATAGGTCGAAATAAAAATGTAATTCCAGGTGACGTTATTTCAGCAATAATAAATGGCACTGAGGAGTTAATAAATGATCTAAAAGCTTTCGGTGTTACCATTCATTCTACAGGAGGCGAAACTGCAGATGTAGGTGATTTAGTGCGCACAATTATTGTCGATTCAACGGTAACGGCTCGTATGAGACGTCAAGACGTAATTGATAATGCAAATATTCAAGCTGGCGATGTTATTGTTGGTTTAGAAAGTTTCGGTCAAGCAACTTATGAAACGGAATATAATGGAGGAATGGGCAGTAATGGGCTGACTTCAGCTAGGCATGATGTATTTCACAAATATTTAGCCGAAACCTATCCTGAAAGCTTTGATTCAGCTGTACCGGAAGATCTGGTGTATTCAGGTCAAACGAAACTCACAGATGCTGTTGAAGGCTCACCAATAGATGCTGGTAAATTAGTATTGTCACCTACAAGAACTTATGCACCAATTATTAAAACAATATTATCTAAATACAACGCTGATAATGTCCATGGTATGATTCATTGTTCGGGTGGAGCACAAACCAAAATTTTACATTTCGTGGATAGTTTGCATATTATAAAAGATAACATGTTTGCGATACCTCCACTATTTAAGCTGATCCAAGAGCAATCTAATACAGATTGGAAAGAAATGTATCAGGTATTTAATTGTGGTCATCGCATGGAATTATACGTTAATCCTGATATTGCAGAGGATATCATCACTATTTCAAAATCATTTAATGTTAATGCACAAATCGTTGGACGCGTAGAAGCTTCAAATACTAAACGCTTAACGATCTCAAGTGAATATGGTGACTTTGAATATTAGATAAATCCTTTTATCAGTAACAGAAAAGCCGTAGTCCAAGCACCATCAAATAAGAATATGATGGTAAAAAATTTAATATTAGAAACACCTCTAATTCGATAAAAACGAAGACGCTGTCTAATCTTTCGGTCACTTATCATAAACCATAACACGAAGACTAGAAACAACTTAGTTGATAACGCTAAGATTAGTTCAGGGTTAATTGCAGTAATTCCAATGGTCACTAGAAATGACCATAACACCATTGATTTGTAATAGTTGAGTATTGATCGTACTTGCTTTCGCATGTGCATATAACGCAACTTCACTTAAGATTATTTTTAATAACACGAAGAAGTTTTTCACTATTGCTTATTCATAAATTATCGTATTTTTGATGCACAATTTTTGAAGATAGATGTTAGAGAAATTAGAAATCGTAAAGCAACGTTTTGATGAGGTTAGTGATCTCATTATACAACCTGATATTATTGCTGATCAAAAACGATACATACAACTTAATAAAGAATATAAAGATCTACGCTTATTAATGGATAAGCGTGATTCATACATAGAGCTTACAAATAATTTACAGGAGGCTGAAGAGATTATCGCTGATGGAAGTGATGCCGAAATGGTAGAAATGGCTAAAATGCAATATGATGAAGCCAAGGAAGGTCTGCCTAAACTTGAAGAGGAGATTCGATTCTTGCTGATTCCTAAGGATCCGGATGATGCGAAAAATATTGTCGTAGAAGTTCGTGCAGGAACAGGAGGTGATGAAGCTAGTATATTTGCCGGAGATCTTTTTAGAATGTATACCAAATATTGTGAAGGTAAAGGTTGGAATGTCAGCGTTGTAGATTTAAATGAAGGTACCGCTGGTGGTTATAAAGAAATTATTTTTGAGGTTAGTGGCGAAGATGTCTACGGAACAATGAAATTTGAGGCAGGCGTACATCGTGTTCAACGTGTTCCACAAACCGAAACACAAGGCCGTGTGCATACGAGTGCAGCGACAGTTATTGTTTTGCCAGAAGCTGAAGAGTTTGATGTTGAATTAGACATGAGCGAAGTGCGAATTGAGCGTACAACGTCTACAGGACCTGGAGGTCAATCTGTAAATACGACGTATTCTGCAATCAAATTACATCATGAACCAACAGGTATGATCGTATCGTGTCAGGATCAAAAATCATCACATAAAAATTTAGAAAAAGCCTTAAAAGTACTACGCTCTCGATTATACGAAATGGAATTGGCAAAAAAACAGGCCGCAGATTCCGAAAAACGAAAGAGTATGGTGAGCTCTGGAGATCGAAGTGCGAAGATTCGAACTTATAATTATCCTCAGGGACGTGTTACCGATCATAGAATTGGTCTTACATTATACGATCTTCAAAATATAATAAATGGTGATATACAAAAGATTATCGATGAATTAATGCTAGCTGAAAACACCGAAAAGCTAAAAGCTAGCGACGAACATATTTAATTATCTTAAGCCTCTATTGAGGCTTTTTTATTATGACAACAACCCAACTTGTAGAACAGATAAAACTTAAAGAATCCTTCTTGTGTATTGGTTTAGATGTGGATTTAGATAAAATCCCAAAACACTTACTTCAGGAAGACGATCCGATCTTCGCCTTTAATAAAGCAATAATCGATGCAACTCATCATCTCTGTGTTGCTTATAAACCGAATACAGCGTTTTATGAAGCTTATGGACTTGAAGGCTGGAGAGCACTCGAAAAGACGATAGAATACCTAGATGAAAATTGTCCAAACCACTTTACGATTGCTGATGCTAAACGCGGTGATATTGGAAATACAAGTACCATGTATGCTAAGGCCTTTTTCCAGGACTTAAACTTTGATAGCGTTACAGTAGCACCTTACATGGGGAAAGACTCTGTTGAGCCATTTTTAGCTTTTGAAAATAAACATGCTATTCTTTTAGCTCTAACCTCTAATCAAGGTGCGTTTGATTTTCAAACAAAAGAAATTCAAAACAGAGAACTCTATAAACAGGTATTGGAGACTTCAAAATCTTGGAATAATAGCGATCGCTTAATGTATGTCGTAGGCGCAACAAAAGCTGAATATCTAGAAGGAATAAGGCAAATAATTCCAGATGCGTTTCTATTGGTGCCAGGAGTTGGGGCTCAAGGCGGAAGTCTACAAGAGGTATGTAAATATGGTATGACGGAACAGATTGGTTTACTCATTAATTCGTCTCGAGGCATACTTTATGCTTCTCAAGCATCTGATTTTGCAGAAGCTGCAGCAGCCAAAGCAAAAGCACTTCAATCAGATATGTCAGCTATTCTAAGAACGCTGTAGTACAATGAACTTTATAGATCAGTTAGAACGTGAAATTAGTTTTGCATCAACACCAAAACGAATTGTTTCTTTGGTGCCATCCCAAACCGAACTTCTAGTCGATCTTGGTTTAGAGTCGTCAATAGTAGGTTTGACCAAGTTTTGTGTTCACCCTAAATCTTTAAGATCTATAAAAACAGTAGTTGGTGGAACTAAATCAGTTGATTTCAATAAGATTCGTGATTTAAATCCTGATATTATTCTATGTAATAAGGAAGAAAACACAGAGGACATGATTCTTGAGTTAGAAAAGATCGCTCCTGTTCATATTAGTGATATTTATACTCTTGACGATGCTTTGGAACTTATTCGTATGTATGCTGATCTTTTCAATACTGAGGTAAACGCTTCGAAATTGATTTCTGAAATTGAAGCAGCTTATAAAGAATTCAGTATTTGGATTCATAAACAATCCAAATTAAGAGTTGTCTATTTTATCTGGAAGGAGCCTTGGATGGTCGCCGCAAATTCAACATTTATAGATGAAATGTTATCCCTCAATAAATTCGATAATTACTTCTCCAAATTAGAACGATACCCAGAAATACGATTAGAAGATATAGATGATTCTGTCGATTTGTTGTTGTTTTCTAGTGAGCCTTTTCCATTTAAGGATAAACATTTAAAGGAGGTATATGATAAATTTCCAAAGTCCAAAATAAAGATCGTTGATGGTGAGTACTTTTCTTGGTACGGATCTCGATTGCGTAGGGCCTTCGACTATTTCAGATCACTAAGAACCTGAATTGATTAATTCTGCTGAACCGTATCTAATCCTCTAATTAGATATTCCAATTTATTGATCTTGTGAAGTAACTTAATTGCGCGATATTCAGAAATATCACTTAGTGCAGAGTCAGTATGTCTTACATTATATGCCTCTTCCATAAGTCGCTTGTAGCGCTGAAGTAACACGGCTTGATGGTTAATATATTTTTTAGAGTACTTCATTGGATTAGTTAACTGTATTAAATGTATACAAAATATTGATACAGCGCAAATTAAATTAAAATCAAGGGTGTTAAAATAAAAAAATCGACCTCAGGACAAGATCGATTTTTGCAACTAACTTTTCTAATTCAAAATGAATAATGAGAGGCATTATTCTTACTAACTGTTACAAAGATGCTGTTTATTTCAATATGTAATGTTATGTTAATATTAGCATATCATTAAAAATCATTTAATAATTTTAAGTAAATACCTAATTATGAATAAAATAATTACGCTAGTAGCCCTCTTATTTGGGCTAACGGTTTCAGCTCAAAATGACAATTGTAACTGTTGTACATCCCAACATGAAGCATTCGATTTTTGGATAGGTGATTGGGAAGTGACCAATCCGCAAGGCGTGAAAGTAGGAGAGAACGAAATTATTAAAACCCAAGCCAATTGTTTATTAATTGAAAACTGGGTAAGTTCTAACGGTCAATCAACAGGAATGAGTCAGAATTTCTACAATCGTCAAACAAAACAATGGGAACAACTTTGGATTGATAATCAAGGAGGAAATCTAAAATTGAAAGGAAATCGCGTTGGGAATCAAATGATTTTACGAACAGATGATGCCACTAATCAAGACGGAAAAACATTTTTTCATCGTGTTACGTGGACTGCAAACGATGATGGCTCCGTAAGACAGCTATGGGAAACTATCGTCGAAAATAGTACCTCTACCGTCGTCTTCGATGGTTTATATAGGAAAAAGCAAAATTAAACTAGGCTCAAGCTAAGCTTCGTATCTAATTGCGTTATGCGATGCATTACCTGAGTAGCTTCATACTCAAAAATATCGCTCAGCTCATTATCGTTTTCCATATAATTATACGCGTCTTCAATAAGAACCGAATATTGGGCAACTAATAATTGCTTTTCTTTAATAAGATTATCAATAGTTATCACAACGGATGGTTTAGTAATTTCTCTCAATTTAGAGGAATTATTCAAGAAAAGTGTTAAAATTGTTTAAAAGTTTTTAAAAAAACTTAAACAAAATTATCAATCCTGCATCGCGAATACCTTTTGAAGTAACGTTGTTGTGCGCGATGAAACTTTGTTTCTGATCTCTTTTTCTTCAACCGCAATCATGGTATATACACCTTCTAAAGCTTCATTAGTTACATAATCCGTGAGGTCTGGATTAACGTTATTTGTGAAAGGAATGTTGTTATACTTGTTAATCAAATTAGACCAAATTTGATCAGCTCCTACCTTAGAGAATGAGTTGTTAATTACTGGTTTGAATTTATCGTACAAGGCCGTTTTAGTTTTGTTAGATAAATAGGATGTAGCAGCATTGTCGGCGCCAAGTAGAATAGATTTAGCATCCTGAAATGTAATGCCTTTAACAGCATCAACAAAAATTGGTGTTGCTTCTTTGACAGCATCTTCAGCAGCACGATTAAGTACTTTTAATCCTTCATCGGCCAAATTCCCTAAACCAATATCTCGTAATCCTTTATCGACTTTCTTCAATTCGTCTGGAAGTAAGATCTTAACTAGTTCGTTTTTAAAAAAACCATCCTTTTGAGTCAGTTTACTCACTTGCTTATCAATTCCGAAATTTAGAGCTTGTCTAAGGCCAGATGCAATGTCAGCGTTGCTTATTGTTCCTGTCTGTTGCGGAAGACTATTAACGACGTCTTGTAATTCGGCACAAGCGGTCAAATTAAAAATTAAAATAAAGGCTATTACTTTACGAATCATGATATCAGGGTTTAAAAAAAAACAAATATAGTTATTCAACCAAAGCAATAGGGAAATTCAGAGTTTGAATTATTAACGAAATACCCTGTTATAAGTTTACTTATATATTTCTTAAATACATGTGGTGTTTTTTGAATATTCCGTAAATTTGTGCACCGAAAAACTCAAAAAATTACGAATGAAGCAAGTTGCGCCTTATAACCCTAAGCATAAAGTTAGAATTGTAACAGCGGCATCGTTGTTTGATGGTCATGATGCATCCATAAATATTATGCGTCGAATCATTCAAGCCACTGGTGTTGAAGTTATACATTTAGGTCATGATCGAAGTGTTGAAGAAGTGGTAAATACTGCGATTCAAGAGGACGTTAATGCCATATGTTTGACATCTTATCAAGGCGGCCATAATGAGTATTTTAAATACATGCATGATCTGCTTAAAGAAAAAGGTGCTGGTCATATCAAGATCTTTGGTGGCGGAGGTGGTGTAATATTACCTTCAGAAATTAAGGAGTTAATGGATTATGGAATCGACCGCATTTATTCGCCTGACGATGGACGTGAAATGGGATTACAAGGAATGATCAACGATCTTGTTGAGAAATCAGATTTTGCCATTGGCGATGCTTTAAATGGCGAATTAGATGTGTTGCCTAGTAAAAATCCTAAGGCTATCGCGAGAGTAATCTCTTCTGCAGAAAACTTTCCAGAAGTGGCAAAAGCGACATTAGATGAAATTCATTCTAAAAATAAAACCTCTAATACACCTGTTCTCGGAATTACTGGAACTGGTGGTGCTGGGAAATCCAGTTTGGTGGATGAACTTGTTCGTCGTTTCTTAATCGACTTTCCTGAAAAAACAATAGGGATTATTTCTGTTGATCCGTCAAAACGTAAAACAGGTGGTGCCTTATTAGGAGATAGAATTCGAATGAATGCGATTAACTCACCTAGAGTATATATGAGGAGTTTGGCAACACGCCAATCAAATCTTGCGCTTTCAAAATATGTGAACGAAGCTGTTGAAGTTTTAAAAGCGGCCGAGTTTGACTTGATCATTTTAGAAACATCAGGTATTGGACAATCGGATACCGAGATTATTGAGCACAGTGATGTTTCATTATATGTAATGACACCAGAATTTGGGGCGGCAACACAACTTGAGAAGATTGATATGCTTGATTTTGCAGATTTAGTTGCCATCAATAAATTCGATAAACGTGGTTCTTTAGATGCGCTTCGCGATGTGAAAAAACAGTACATGCGTAACAATAATCTTTGGGATACGCCACAAGATGAATTGCCAGTATTTGGAACTATAGCTTCTCAGTTCAACGATCCAGGAATGAATACCCTATACAAGGCTATTATGGATAAGTTGGTTGAAAAAACAGAAACCGACTTAAAATCTACATTTCATATTACCAATGAAATGAGTGAGAAGATTTTTGTTATTCCTCCAGCGAGAACACGTTACCTTTCAGAAATTGCCGAAAATAATCGTGCTTACGATAAAACTGCTAACGAACAAGTTGAAGTAGCTCAAAAATTATACGGAATCTATAAAACAATTGAATCTGTTCTTGAGGCCACTCCTAGCTTGGATAAATCAGGCATTGATAGTGCAAGTTTGCAAAATTCGTCAGAAGCTAATAATGACTTTTTGAAGTTATTGATTGCTGAATTCGATCGTGTAAAACTTAATTTAGACCCTTACAATTGGGAGGTTATAACAGGTTGGGATAATAAGGTGAACCGTTATAAAGACCCTATCTATACCTTCAAGGTACGTGATAAAGAAATTAAGATTGAGACACATACAGAGTCACTATCCCATACACAAATACCAAAAGTTGCTTTGCCTAAGTATCAAGCTTGGGGAGATATTTTACGTTGGACATTGCAAGAAAATGTTCCAGGAGAGTTTCCGTTTACGTCCGGTCTATATCCTTTCAAAAGAACAGGTGAAGATCCAGCCCGAATGTTTGCTGGAGAAGGTGGTCCAGAGCGTACGAATAGACGATTCCATTATGTGAGTCAAGGGATGCCAGCGAAACGATTGTCGACTGCGTTTGACAGTGTTACGCTATATGGTAATGATCCTGATCATCGACCAGATATTTATGGAAAAATTGGAAATGCTGGCGTTTCTATTTGTTGTTTGGACGACGCCAAGAAATTATATTCTGGATTTAATCTAGCTGATGTCATGACCTCTGTGAGTATGACAATCAACGGACCAGCACCTATGTTATTAGGCTTCTTTATGAATGCTGCTATAGACCAGCAATGTGAGATCTACATAAAGGAGAATAGTTTAGAAGCGGAGATAGAAGCCAAGATTAAAAAGATTTACGCGAAGAAAGGTATTGAACGTCCAGTATACCAAGGAGATTTGCCTGAAGGTAATGATGGATTAGGATTATTTCTATTAGGTGTAACTGGAGATGAAGTATTACCTCAAGATGTCTATAACGATATAAAAACCAAAACAATCGCTCAGGTAAGAGGTACTGTGCAAGCCGATATTCTCAAAGAAGACCAAGCACAAAATACTTGTATTTTCTCTACCGAATTTGCATTGCGTTTAATGGGTGATGTTCAAGAATACTTTATTGATAACAATGTTCGTAATTTCTATTCTGTTTCGATATCTGGATATCATATAGCCGAAGCAGGAGCGAACCCAATTTCACAATTGGCGTTTACCTTAGCTAATGGGTTCACATATGTGGAATACTACTTATCAAGAGGAATGGACATTAATAAATTTGGACCGAACTTATCGTTCTTTTTCTCCAATGGTATCGATCCTGAATACGCAGTAATTGGACGTGTTGCACGTAAGATTTGGTCGAAAGCATTAAAACATAAGTATGGTGCAAACCCAAGAGCACAAATGCTGAAGTATCATATTCAGACTTCCGGACGTAGTTTACATGCGCAGGAAATAGATTTCAATGATATTCGTACTACATTACAAGCGTTGTATGCCATTTATGATAACTGTAATTCATTGCATACCAATGCTTATGATGAAGCGATTACAACACCTACGGAAGAGTCTGTGCGTCGTGCTATGGCGATTCAGTTAATTATCAATAAAGAATTAGGATTAGCAAAGAACGAAAATCCTATCCAAGGATCCTTCATCATCGAAGAGCTCACCGATCTTGTTGAGGAAGCAGTACTTATGGAGTTTGACCGAATCACAGAGCGTGGTGGTGTATTGGGTGCAATGGAAACTATGTATCAGCGTAGTAAGATTCAGGAGGAAAGTTTGTACTATGAAACATTGAAGCATAACGGACAATTTCCAATCATAGGTGTGAATACATTCTTAAGTAGTAAAGGTTCGCCAACGGTTGTTCCAATGGAAGTGATCAGAGCTACGGAAGAAGAGAAACAAATTCAGATCAAAACTTTAGAAAATCTGCATAGCTCGAATGATACGTTCGAACTATTAAAAGATCTTCAACACAAAGCCATTAATAACCAAAATATCTTTGAAGCTTTAATGGAAGTATGTAAAGTATGTTCTTTAGGACAGATTACTTCAGCCTTGTTTGAGGTAGGAGGTCAATATCGAAGAAATATGTAACAAACACATAACCAATAAAAAAACCGCTTCTCTAAAAAGCGGTTTTTTTATAAAGTCATCATCCAACTGCGCTGCAGACGTTTAAACTTTTGCAATTCTTTCTGCAGAATTGGTAAATAGTCCTTACCGTTACTATTGCAGTGTTGTAAACGATTGCAATTCAAATTTAAACGATATATTAAGCGTTCGAGGGATGCAAAGTGTTTATGTTTATTGTCTGAATGGCGTTCAGCTTCCGCTTTCACTATTTCAGGTGCTAGTGATTCAGATTGCTGTACAATATCTCCTGAAAAATAAATATCAGTATCTTCCGAACCATCCGGACGTAAATACGACAAATCTTGATTTAAATAGGTAGAAATGCTTCTTGAAAGCACAAGAATCTCCATAGCCTTCTGATATATAGGCAGTTCTGACAAATGAGATGGGATATTATAGTTCATTTTTTCAATAGCAAGAGTTACAAAATTAGTGACAAGTAATGAAAATCGACTTTAATAATTAAAGTAAAATTGTATATTTGCTTTAAAATATATTGTATATTTTAAATTTTCTTTAAATGTATATTGATGCCTTAAATTGGAAGATTTTAAAGTGTTTACAAGAGAATGCTAGACTGTCAAATACCGAAATAGGTAGGCGTGTAGGTATTAGTTCTCCTGCGGTTTCTGAGCGCATTAAAAAGATGGAAGATGCTGGTGTGATTCAAAGTTATAACACCTTAGTTTCTCCTATAGAGGCAGGTTATCAATTGAAAGCGATTATTACTTTAAGAGCATTTATGGGTATGTTAAAACCGTTTTTAGTTAAAGTAAAAACATATAGGGAAGTGGTGAATTGCTATCGTATAACAGGTAATGAAAATATCGTTATGGAAGTGGTTTTAAAAAACCAAAAACATCTCGAGTCATTTATTGATCAATTGATAGTCTATGGAGAAACCAAGACACAGATCGTACTCTCGCATGTTATCAATCATAATGAGATAAAACCGCTGAGTTGATTATTGCTCTATTACCTCATGTGGAACGTCGTCAAGTTTCCAATTGATTACTAGACCAGCAGCCAAACTTTCGGCAATTTCTTTTCCATATAAATATTCGCATAAATATAAAGCTGCCTCGAATGATTTTGCACCTCCAGCTGAGGTGATGTACTTTCCGTCATGAACAAATAGCACATCCTTTCGTATATCAAGTTCAGGATAACGATCACGCATAGTATCAATATCACTTGGAAAGGTTGTTGACACCTTTCCATTCAGAAGCCCAGTTTCTGCAAGAACAAAAGCGCCATCACAATGTGACGTCATAAACGTTGCTTTTTTATCTACGGCCTTAACGAAATTCAGCATTTCCTCGTCTTCCAAGTCAGAATCTAAATGATGTTCCGCGCTAGGAATTACCAATATGTCAATGATAGGTAACTGGTCCTGGAGATAATCAAAGTCCGGTAAAATATACATGCCTTCAAACGTCTTCACAGGTGCCTTAGACTTGGCTACTGTAAAGACGTTCATTGCTTTAATATTCTCTCTGAAAATTGTATGCTGAAATATGTCAAAAGGCGCAGTTAACTCGGTGTTATAGACGCCATCCATTATTAGAAAGGCGACATTATAACGTCCAGCAACAATGTCAGGCGTATCCAAATTTGAATATTTGTCATTCTCAATTTCTGACGTTGCGGTTTGCTCGACCTTTTTATCAGTAGTATTACAACTAAAGAATAAGGGCATTACAACTAGTATTATAAATAATCTTGTAAACATTTTATCTAAGATTTTATATCGGTTCTTATCGATTCTCTTCTAAGTCTGATGTAAATATAATTTCTTTTGAACTAAGATCATTTTCAGTGTCTTTTAGTTCCTCAAAATCTTTAATATCTGCCTTGTTCAAATTCAACTTTAATACAAATAGTAGCAGAATACTAAACACGGTAAGGATACACATAATTCGCCATGTATTATCGAATCCTGTATAATTTACTAACTGCAATCCTGCATTGTGCCCAAAAATATGCGCTATTGAGAATGCCATGACATACATTGCCATATACTCTCCTTGATTGCCTCCTTTTGCACGTTCTAATGCAAACGCATTAGAGAATGGAAAAGTAATCATTTCTCCAACCGTCATAAAAAGCATACTAACAACGAGTATACCTACCCATGGTGAAATTGTGAGTACAAGAAAACTCAAACCTAGCAAAATTGCACCAAACAACATTAGACCAGCTTTAGTATATCTACTGTTTTCTAACCATTTGATCAATGGCATCTCAAGTATAAAAATGACCATACCATTAAATCCGAGCAATAGTCCTATTTCTAATTCTGTAAGCGAATGTACATCTTTGTAATACAGCGGCATGGTTGAAAAAAATTGCATAAATATGATTCCAAACAACAACATGGCTGCAAAGAAGATCCAGAATGGTTTATCCTTGTAAATAGACTTTGGTTCCTTTACTATAACTTCGTCAATTGGCTTAGATACTTTAGGGTTCAGGACGAGCATTAACAAAATAGTCGCAAGAATACATGTTATACCATCGACCCAAAACAAGCCACCATAACCCAGCGTCGTTATTATCAAACCACCAACGGCTGGACCTGCTGAAAATCCGAGGTTAATGGCTAAACGTATTAGTGTTACTGATCGTGTTTTATTCTCAGGTTTGCTATAAGCACTCATAGCCACAAACATGGCAGGTCTAAACGTATCGGCAACAGCCATTACTAAAAAAATCCCTATACATAATGATGTAAAGGTTTGCAAATACTGTAGTATAACAAATAAAATACCTGTTGATAGCAGACTTCTAACCATGACTTTGTAATAGCCAATTCTGTCGGTAAGTTTGCCACCAATCCATGTTCCAACAACTGAACCTAATCCGAAAGCTGTCATTACCCAAGCCACTTTACTTAATGAGAATCCGAGGTCATCTGTTAAATAAAGCGACAAAAATGGAATTACCATTGTTCCAGCACGATTAATTAATGTAATTAATGCTAACCACCAAACTTCTGTTGAAAGCCCTTTAAAGGTGTTAAAATAATTTGTAAATAATGTCTTCATCACAAAAGATCATTTTTGCTAATTGTAAATCAGCAGGTTATTAAAAATAAAAAGTCCGACGCTAACGTCGGACTTTATACAATTGATTGGTTAAATAATTATATCATCATTGCATATAGTGTGCCCGACTCTTCCCGAAAGAGGTTTGTCTTTGCTTACATGTAATGACGTAATTTTTCATTTTGGTTTTTATTTGTTCCCCAAAGCTATTAAAAATATTTTGAAGTTGTACTTTTGAAATGAAAACTTCTGTTATGAAACACATATTTATACTTTTTTTATTGGTCTCAGCACTGAGTTGTGCTCAAGAAAAAAGACCAATTGCTGGCGAAACTGAATTCCAACGCGAAATGAATGCAGATTTCAAGGATGCGACAAAATCACCACTTAAAGATAAGGATCGAAAGAAATTCAAAGGCTTAGATTTTTTTAAGTTTGATTCAACATATGTCGTGAAAGCAGCCTTCGTTAGAACACCTGAAGAACGTGTATTCAAAATGAAAACGACTACCGATCGATTACCAGAATATGTGAAATATGGAATTTTAACATTTGAGCTTGACGGGAAGTCATATCAATTAAATGTCTACCAAAATCAAAATTTAATTAATAAACCAGGATTTGAGAATTACTTATTCTTACCTTTCTTGGATAATACTAATGGCGATTCAAGTTATGGTGGTGGTAGATATATAGAAATGAGAATTCCAGAAAGTGAATCTGTGATTATTGATTTCAATACGGCTTATAACCCTTATTGCGCATACAATGAAAAGTACTCTTGTCCAATAGTACCTCGTGAGAATTACTTAGATCTTGATATTAGGGCTGGTGTTAAAGCATTTAAAAAGCACTAAGACTTCACTAGAAACATTCCAAGAAAAACGGCTAGAAAGCCCACTATAAAACTTCCTATAGTGTAGAGTGCAAAAGAGGTGAAATCTCCTGATTTCAATAGAACGTGATTTTCATACGCGAAGGTTGAGAAGGTAGTAAAACCTCCACAGAATCCAGTTGCTAGTAATAAGGTTTGATTAGTAGTAAGCGAATCATTTTTAGCTGCTAACCCCAATATAATGCCTATAAGAAGACTACCTAGGATATTAGCAGCGAATGTACCATAAGGAATGCCATCACTTGGATTATTAAGATATTTGCCTATGATATATCTAAGTACACTACCAATGCCACCACCAAAAAAGACTAATAATACTTGTTTCATTTATTCTACCGCTAAATAGATTTCTGTTTTCCACTGTGCAGGATTTGGTGTGGATATTGGATCTGTGAGATACATTTCAATTTTTGGTCCAGCATCTATTAATACCAAATTGTTCTCCTCTATATAAGTCATCGTTTCTTCCCAAGCTGTTTTTAAATTTTCATAATCACCAGTAAGTACTGTTTTTACAGTCTTAAACGGTTCTAACTGACCCGTTAAAATATCAGGTTCAGTGGAAGTCATTTTAGATGATGTTGGAATACAACAAGAAAAAATAACAGCATCATTTGCTTCATCCCATTTATGATATATAACAAAAGGAACGCCAGCCATTTTAATATTATTACTAATAGCGTAGCCTCCAATTCTAGGCATCATTTCTTGCATTTTTTCCTTAAAATCTGACATCCTACAGGAAGTAGTATTGTATAAATAAAAGCCGCCACTATGTTGTGTTATACCTTCTACATCAACTGAAAATTGTTTCATGTCGGATTGCACAATACTATCTAACTTGAATAGTCCTCTTTCAAAATTTGGTCCAGTGTTCTCTTCTATAGTGCCCTTAAATGCAACATACATTTTTGTCATAAAATCTTGTTCGCCAGACATAGACCACGTCACTTTAGTTCCGTTGGCTTGTGGTTCAAAAGACCAATTTACGTTAGATGAAGTTTCGAAAGGTTCAACAAAATCGATACGTTGATCAATAGATGCGTTTTCGACCGTTTGTAAAGTGGTCATACTACCAACACCAAGAATATCACCATTCCAGGAATAATTCGCCTGAGAGCCACTCGTCCTTTCGCCATAGGTAATTTTAGCCAAAGTGTCTTGTTCGAGCCATGGTGAAAAACGTGGCCATTCCTTGAATTCATTAACGGTTTGGTAAACAACTTCTGCAGGTGCATTGATCACTTTATGACGTTCAAATGAAAAATCATTTGGCTGAACAGCTATATAAATTGCAAATCCAATTATAAAGATGAGCAATAAGAAGAATATGTATTTGAGCGCTTTCATAGTAAAGATTGATTTGTTTGAAAGTGTTAGGTACTCAAAGATAATCAAATTGAAAAACAAAAAACAGGATGTGAATCGTTCACATCCTGTTTTGATTTTATTTGCAGTTACTAAAATTTGTGTATTAAACGAACACAAACTTTATAGTTGCGATCATGGCAATGAAGGCAATAAATGCGATTAACACCCAAACACTGCCTTTGTAGTAGCGTCTGTGAAGTTTTAAATCTCGTCGATATGCAAAGAATATGATCACTATAAATGCTATGGCAAATAAAATTCCAAATGTCCATTGTCCGGTTGTAAACATATCTTTATAATTTCTGTAAAAATAATTATTCCTTTTATAAAATTATCTAAATAAAATGTGAATATTGCAATGATGACGGGCTATAGGTCTGTAATTTCGATTAAAAGTCAAAAAATTAACCACGAACGAAATATGAAAGATAAAATTGACGCGGTAAAAGCGTTTCATACAGCATTTAAAATAGGACACAGAGAAACACCAATGGCCGACCTTGGTATCGAAAAAAACATGCTTCGCTATAAATTAATGCGCGAAGAAAATGAAGAATATCTGGAAGCGGCTAATGATAATGATTTAGTCGAAGTTGCCGATGCCTTAGGTGATATGTTATATATATTATGTGGAACCATCATAGAACATGGGTTGCAATATAAAATTGAAGAAGTGTTTAATGAAATTCAACGAAGTAATATGAGTAAACTAGGTGAGGACGGTGAGCCTATTTATCGTGAAGATGGCAAAGTTCTTAAAGGGCCAAACTATTTCAAACCACACATCAAAGAAATCTTAGAGTCATAAAAAAAAGAGCCAACTGGCTCTTTTTTTTATTTTACTGGATATCTCCAGTTATGTTTATCTTCAGCTAAATTGTGCTGAATATGTAGCATTTCCTTTTTCATTTTTGCTGCATAACCAGTAGTGCCAAGATCGTCAAGCTCATATATCTTATCCTGATACTCAAAAGCTGATATTTCACTAATAACAGCGGCAGTACCAGAACCAAATATTTCCTTTAGGGATCCATTATTAGCTGCATCCACTATCTCTTGGACTTTAATAGGTCGAACTTCAACGTTTATATTGTTGTCTTTTGCTAATTGGATTACACTCTTACGCGTAACACCATCAAGAATTCGATCACTTGTAGGTGCCGTTATTAGGGTGTCATTTATTCTAAAGAATACGTTCATAGTACCAGCTTCTTCCAAATAAGAATGCGTACTTGAATCGGTCCAAATAACTTGCTGAAATCCTTTTTGTTGGGCTAATTTCGTAGGATAGAACTGCGCTGCATAATTACCAGCAGCTTTTGCGAATCCGACACCACCATCAGCCGAACGACTAAAATGTTCTGCGATGACCACCTTTACTTTACCTTTATAGTAAGGTGATACTGGAGAACAGATTATCATAAAGCGATACGTTTCAGAAGGTGCTGCCGAAATGATTGGTTCTGTCGCAATAGCAAACGGTCTAACGTATAACGAATTTCCAACACCAGATTGAATCCAATCTTTATCTAAATTCAATAATGTATTAAGTCCTTCAAAAAAGTAGTCTTCTGGGAATTCTGGCATGGCTAAACGCGCACAAGACTTATTGATACGTTTAAAGTTCTCTTCTGGTCTGAATAAGAACACGTCTCCTTGCTCATCTTTATAGGCTTTCATACCCTCAAATACGGCCTGACCGTAATGAAACACACGCGCTGATGGTTCCATAGGCATTGGTCCGTAAGGTACGATTTTAGGTTGCTGCCATTGGCCATCAACAAAATCGCACATGAACATATGGTCTGTAAAGGTGACTCCAAATGCTAAATCCTTGAAATTAACATCTTGAAGTCGCGATGAACTTGCTTTTTCTATGTGTAAGTTACTTGTATATGTTTCTGCCATTCTTGGTTGTTTTTAGTACTGCAAAATTAGTCATTTATGAGCGGTTAAAAAACATAATATTTTCTAAAAAAATCCGTATCTTTATAGCTTAAATTATCTATATAAATCTTATCAAAATGAAACACTTTTTTTCACTAGTATTTATCGCTTTAATCTTTGTAGCTTGTAAACAAGAAACGAAACAAACAGAAGAAGTTACAGAGGCCGAAACTCAAGAAATTGCCTATGCTTCTTTTGGTAAGGAGATCAATGATGCAGATGCGTTGACCGCTGCAATCATGGCTGATAAATATGCAAATATGACAGTAGGTGATTCTACTATCGTGAAAATGATCGCTAAAGTTGATGAAGTATGTCAAGCAAAAGGTTGTTGGATGAAATTAGATCTTCCAGATGGTGAACAAGTCATGGTAAAATTTAAAGATTACGGTTTCTTTATGCCGAAAGATATTGCAGGTAAAGAAGTGATTATAAATGGAAAAGCATTTGTTAATGAAGTGCCAGTCGATGAACAGCGTCACTATGCTGAAGATGCTGGAGCAACACCTGAAGAAATTGCTGAAATTACTGAACCAAAGAAGACCTATTCATTTACCGCTGATGGTGTACTTCTTAAAACCGAATAATGAAGACATTCATTAGTTTTTTTCTTGCGTTATGCGTTCTAAGCTGCACGTCGACCTCCAAAGAAGAGAAGACCGTTAAAATCATTGATGGCAGTACATTATATGAAGTGTATCAACCGTCTGAAATGTCCTCACTTATGAAAGGGATGTACGCCTACAATGAAAAAGTAAAGAAGGATATTACCAAGGGCACTTTGTCAACTGAGTTTCCTGATGAATTTCTTAAAATTCATACGGCAGAATTATCAGATACTAAAACACGAACTGATAATTTTCAACTATATTCTGGGAAGTATATTGAAGCGCAGCGTCTAGTTTTTGTCGAGGATACGGTTAGCACTCTAGTAAAGCGTCATAATGATGCCATTGACATGTGTATTGCCTGCCATAAAACAGAGTGTACTGGACCGATTCCAAAAATTAAAAAACTACTGATCTCAGAGGAGTAGTGAAACGAAAAATTATTACAACGGCAGATGGTTCTAAAACCATTCAAATTGAAGAATGGAATGAACAATACCATTCAAAGCACGGAGCTGTTCAAGAAGCAAATCATGTTTATTTAGAGCATGGTTTGCTTTTTTTTATTTCTGAATTCCATAGAGATAGCATGCAACCTATTTCAGTATTAGAAATTGGATTTGGAACAGGTTTGAATGCGTCTTTAACCCTTCAGAAGGCTAACACTTTAAAATGTAATGTAGACTATATAGGTGTTGAAGCCTATCCTGTAAAACCTGAAGAACTCAATGTGTTAGATTATCCTAAATACATTGATTTAGACCCTAAATTATTTCAACAACTTCATAGTACTAATTGGGAGACCCAATACAAGATTTCAGATTATTTTAAGCTTACTAAACTTCAAAAGTTCTTCAAAGAATTAACTTTTGAAAATGAATTTGATGTCATTTATTACGATGCGTTTGGTGCTCGCGTACAACCAGAATTATGGACAGCTGATATGTTTAAGATTATGTATAAGGCACTAAAGCCTAATGGCGTTCTTACCACTTATGCAGCAATAGGAGAAGTGCGTCGAACATTGAGCGCACTTGGATTCGAGGTTGAGCGATTACAAGGTCCTCCAGGGAAACGCCATATGCTCAGAGCCATAAAACGTTAAACCCGTATTAAAGTCTGGAAGTCACGTCACCCTTTATCGTAACTTTGTAATCTAATGAAAACGATACTAATAACGGGTGCTACGGGTATGATCGGACGAGAAGTCGTCAAGGCGTGTCATGCTCGAAACTATAAAGTTCACTATCTAACAACTTCAAAGTCTAAGCTCAGCGATGAGACTAATTATAAAGGTTTTTATTGGAATCCTTCTGAAAACGAAATTGATCATTCATGCCTTCAAGGCGTAGATGCCATTATTAACTTAGTTGGCGCATCTATCTCAAAACGATGGACTGACAGTTATAAACGTGAAATACTTACGAGTAGGACTGAAACTGCAAAATTACTTGTGAGTACAATTAAAGCCAATAACTATCCAATTAAGCATGTAGTATCGGCTAGTGCCATTGGAATTTATCCGAGTTCTATGACGAATTATTATGAAGAGGGTTATAATGAAAAGTCAAGCTCTTTTTTAGGTGAGGTCGTTGCTGAATGGGAATCTGCAGTCGAAGCCTTTTCTGAATTGGGAATTACCGTAGCCAAAATTCGAATCGGATTAGTTCTGTCTATGCATGGTGGTGCACTTCCTGAAATTGCAAAGCCTGCAAAATTTGGAGCTGGAGCGGCTTTTGGTACTGGAGAACAATGGCAATCTTGGATCCATGTTAATGATCTTGCCGAAATGTTTCTTTTCGCTGTAGATAATAATCTTGAGGGAATTTATAACGGTGTGGCTCCTAATCCAATGACCAATGGTGAAGTGACTAAGGCCGTTGCTAAAACTCTTCACAAGCCTTTGATTTTACCGAATATTCCAAAAGTGGCGATGAAATTAGTATTAGGTGAGATGCATATGTTGCTTTTCGAAAGTCAAAGAGTTTGTGCTGCTAAAATTGAAAACGCAGGATTTGAATTCAAATTTCATCATTTAGAACCTGCATTATTAGATCTCTTTAGTTAAAAAACTAATTTTTCAATAACTTCTGAAATGCGATCATACCTTCGGTCGCTTTTTTAGGTATGACTGTAACTCTACTTGTACTTGTAATTGCTGGATTTGGATCTATATAATATACTGGTGTTGTATATGGCGTGAAGTTCATTAAACCTGCAGCCGGATATACTTGCATCGATGTACCGATGATCAATAAAATATCTGCCGATTCACAAACGCGAATTGCGTGATCGATCATTGGAACTTCTTCTCCAAACCAAACAATATGTGGACGTAATTGATGCCCTTGTCCACAGGTGTCACCCAGATTCAGATCGCCTGTCCAGGTTAGCACATTATCTGGATTACCAGTACTTCTTACTTTTGTTAGTTCGCCATGAAGATGCATTACCGTATTACTCCCAGCACGCTCATGTAAATTATCGACATTCTGTGTTACTATGGATACTTTGAATTGGCTTTCTAATTCTGCAATGGCATAATGGGCACTATTTGGTTCTACTTCAAGAAGTTGTTTTCTTCGTTGATTATAAAAGTCTAATACCAACTCAGGATTTCTTGCAAATCCTTGTGGTGAGGCCACTTCCATAACATCATGACCTTCCCATAGCCCGCCAGCATCACGGAATGTTTTTACACCACTTTCGGCACTCATTCCCGCACCAGTAAGTACCACAAGATGTTTCATAATCAAGCGTTATTTCTTTTTCCAGTCTGTAAATTGAGTTGACGCGGCAAATTCTGATAATATATTATTGCCGTATTCATCATCCTCTTCTATATAGGATATGACTAAAGGTTTATCGTAACCATCTGCGACGAGTTTTTCTAAATAAGTGACGGCGTCATCATAATTTTTCATCATCACTAAAGTATTCAGATAACCTGCCTGACCATCAAAAAAATCTACATAGTTTTCCGCAGTATATTGAAACATATTAAGTGCTAGATCATAATTTTGATCTTCAAATGCCACACAGGCTTTTAAATAATTTAGAAAGTCATCATCGGTTTCATTTTGAAGCTGATTTATAACTTGAATCGCTTCAAAATATTCTTCTTTATAAATGTGATAATCTATTTTATTTAAGGCAATAGTTGGATCATCAAAATGTGTGGCCATCAGTTCTTCTAAAGACTTCAGATATTTATCCTCATCAATATTACTAGCTATTAATACCTTTAATATCTGTAGAAATTTTTCTTTAGACACCTCACTTTTAAGATTATTCAATTCATCATAGGCTTTAGTGTATTTCCCCGAATCATTATACATTAAGGCTTTGAAAATCGCTTTATAATCTTTACTGAGTTGTCGGTCTCGCTTTTTAGATGATTTTTTTTCAGGTAAGGTATAATTCATCATTCTACCCAATGTCTGCGTAAAATGTTCTCCTGTAAGATAAGTGTACATATCAGAAAACTTAAACTCATCACCTGATTTACAGATTCTAAAATCGTGATAGTTCATTCCTGTTTCTGAAGAATACAGCCTAAAGAGCGCATAATACGTGCCATCATCCGAATCGTAACGATAACTGATAAAGTCATAATAAGCACCATTAGCCACTTCGCTAATAATTTCATCGGGAAAGGCGTCTAAGGATTGTTTCATTCCAAACAAAAAGCCTTTTACGAAACTATCTTTCATGTCAATCGTTGGGTTATGACTCAATATCCGTTCGAAAAATAGATCTTCGTTCAGTTTTGATAAAAATGATGTAACATCATTCTCATGAATAGATTGTTCTAAAAAGGATCCTAATGCAATAACTTTTTCAGTATTTGCCTCACTAAATCCAATAGTATCATTTGCCTGAGGTGTTTTATTTTGTGCAACAACTACTAATTGCCCAATTATAAAAACCCAAAAAAACAGTTTAAGTTGCTTTAATCTCATAGACTTATTATCTTTTGTCTAATATAAACTTTTTTAATGATTGACATTGCACTTATTGAATATCTTGAAAGCTATCTTTCACCACGACGCAAAGAACGATTTGCAGAGGTGCTTTCAGGACGTACAAAACACTTTACTGTCGCCACAGAAGACGTCTATCAACTGCATAACACAAGTGCTGTAATCAGAAGTTGTGATGTGTTTGGTATTCAAGAAGTTAATATAATTGAAGAAGTCAATACCAAACGCATTGATAGAGAAATCGCGATGGGAGCTCAGAAATGGGTAGATCTCAATCGCTATAATTCTGTTAAGGAATCAATAGCTGATTTAAAATCTAAAGGGTATAAGATTGTTGCAACCACGCCACATCGAAATGATACACTTTTAAAGGACTTTGATGTTACTCAGAAATCCTGTT
Organism: Psychroserpens sp.; assembly: GCA_017643165.1. Lineage (GTDB taxonomy): Bacteria > Bacteroidota > Bacteroidia > Flavobacteriales > Flavobacteriaceae > Psychroserpens. The sequence goes on from JAEPNY010000002.1 coordinate 73,869, forward strand.
TCTTTTTTGGTAGAGAAACTGAAGGCTTATCGCAAGATGTGATTGATGCAGCAGATAGCTTCTTGAAGATTCCAATGGTAGGTTTTACTGAAAGTTTAAATATTTCGGTTTCAGCAGCTATTATTCTTCAGGATATAACGACTAGATTGAAATCAACTGATATTAATTGGAAATTATCCGATGAAGACGTTTTGGAAAAACGCTTGGATTGGTGTAAAAAGACCATCAAAAGTTATGACAAATTAATAGCGCGTTTTTATCAAGAACAATAATGTCGTATCTTTAAGAGACTAACTAATTTCAATTATTATGCTATTCTTATATATTCTTGGCGGAATTCTAGTTCTGCTAATATTACTCGCAATTATTGCACCCAAAAACTATCATGTGCAACGAAGTATTGTTATTGATCGTTCTGTTTCTGAAGTATTTAATTATATAAAATTTATTAAAAATCAGGATGAGTGGTCACCTTGGAAAAAAAGAGATCCGAATATGATTCAGAATTTTGAAGGTACCGATGGCGAAGTTGGATTTATTTCTAAATGGGCAGGAAATAAGGATGTCGGAACAGGAGAGCAAGAGATTTTAACGGTACATCAGAATGACCGTATCGAATCTAAACTTCGATTTTTAAAGCCTTGGAAATCCGAATCTGATGCGTTTATTAAAACGGAAACCTCAGGCAATGATCAAACCAAAGTAACCTGGGGATTTTCTGGAAAAAATAAGGTTCCAATTAATATTTTTATGATGCTCTATAATGTGGATAAGCATGTAGGTAAAGACTTCAATGAAGGACTTGAATGTTTAAAGGAAATATTAGAAACTAAATAATTATGAAACATAGTATGGTTGTATGGTTCGAAATTCCTGTTAACGACATGGATCGGGCTAAAGCATTTTACGAAGCTGTATTCGATATTAAAATAGAGATACAGCATTTTGGAGGACTGCTTATGGGTTGGTTTCCATTTGCTGAAGGTCTATCAGGTGCTTCCGGAACTTTAATAAAACACGATAGTTATATTCCAAGTCGAGAAGGCACACTCATATATTTCAATAGCGAAGATGTTGCAATTGAATTGGATCGGGTAGAAGCGGCCGGCGGACAAATCTATCAACCCAAAACACAAATTTCTCCAGAGCATGGTTATATGGCGGTATTTATTGATACTGAGGGTAATCGTGTTGCATTGCACTCAAATAAGGGATAGTTCTAAACGTGGTTAATCGTTAAAATAGGTAGTTTATATTACTTGTTTGTGAGTTTTCCTATTATCATTTAGTTTCGATACCAGTTAGCTATTTTATGGGAGAATTATGTTAAAAAGACAATTTAAATCTTTACAATTGTCGATCTTTCTTATCTGCTTTATATCGTTTAGTATAATAGGAGCGATTTTCTTATTTCATGCAGTTGAGCAAGTCCCATTAAAAGTATTAACAAGAGACATAGTATCCACAGGTGACCTACCTGTTTACATAGGCTTACTTTCACAACTTGGAATTTTTATTTGGGCAGCCACTGCCGCAATTTGTTTGTTTGCCAGTCAAGTGCTACATAGTAAAGGCAATCAACGTTATTTAATAATAGCGTCAGCCATATCCTTGTATCTTGGAATTGATGATGCGTTTTTGTTACATGAATCAGTGTTCCCAGCGATCGGGATACACCAAAAGATTGTTATCGCATCTTATGGTTTACTCATGGCTGTATTTCTTTGGAATTATCGGAAAACGATTTTGTCTACAGATTATTTACTTATGGCTATCGCGTTCATTTGTTTCGCGACATCTATACTCATCGATAACTTGTTTTGGAAACGTTCACCACTAATAACTAATTTACTGGAAGATGGTGCCAAATTCGTAGGACTCGTAGCTTGGATCACCTATTTCGCGAGAACTGCCAAACAATTTATTAGAGGGGAACGATTAGAAACGGCCTGAATTACTTCGATTTAAAACCTTATATTCTTCATAACATTCGCTAATAGCATCAAGAATTTGAAGATCGTTCGCAGATTGTATAAAGTCTTTCGAATAATTACACTGATTAACGATTTCGTCGAGATCAAAACGATCTACTTGCAATAAGGCCATTAACATCTCGCGGTCAAAGCGTGAAGCCAGTTCGTTGCGTATAACATCGTCCTTCTTCATCTTTTTCAACTTACGCATCTCTCGAGGTTTTTTACCAAATACATTATGGAGAAAATCGGCAGGATTGAAAATAGCTCCTAATACCTTACTAACTGCATTAGGTCGTCTATCTCCAGCTTCATAACCACGATTTGATAATCCAGAAATACTGTATCTAAAGTTTGATTTAATCGGAACTTGTTTCACATCGACTTCAAGATAACCCGTAAGTTTTAATTGGTTAACGACCACTTCTTCTAATGCCAAAGCCAACTCGGTCATACCAATCTTAGTTTCACCGTATTTCAACCAATCGTTCGTTACACGAACTTTAATAGATTTATAACCTAAATACGATAAATGAAGCGTATCATTTAGTTGTGCTCTTATCTCAAAGTTTCCTTCATCATCAGTAGACGTTCCAATGACCTGATTTAAATTAACAATATTTACACGATCTATAGGCTTGTCGGTACTAAGATCAATAACTGTACCTTTAACATAGGTGTCTTCTTGCGCAAAACTTAATGTAGAGCAGGCTAAGAGTAAGAGTAATGTAAAAACGTACTTCATTTGGAGTTTATATCTGCTAAAAATAGTAAACAATTGGCATTTCATAACCGTTGCCACTATAAATTTGACGTAATATTAACAACATCCTTATAAATTAAGCCCATTTTTTATCTCGAACGGGTGGCGTCTTATTTACGTCTAGAACGTCTTGGCCTATCGGAAACTGATGATTTTCCAGATCGTCTTGACGACTTTGTTTTTCCTTCAGATCTTCGGCGTTCTTTTCTACTGGTTTTAGAATTTTCCGAACGCTTTTCACTGCGTCTTCCGTCCGAACGTCGTTCAGATCTTGGTTTCCCATCACGACGTCTGCGACCTCCTGAGCGCTTACCACGTCGGCCTTTGTCTTCGCTCACTTCTACATTAACGAAACGACCGTTATGTTTAAAATCAGTAAAAAATGCTAATACTTTATCTTCAATACTCTTGTCGGTATTAAAAAATGAAAAGCTGTCTTTAACATCCACTTTAAACACATCATCACGACCCAACTCTAAAACTGCCTTCAAAAAGTCCTTTAAAGACATCCAATCGTAACCATCTTTGCGTCCTACGTTAATAAAATAACGCGTTTCATTGCCGTTTCCACCTGGTCGACTATCGTCATCACCACGATAAGATTCATTAACGGTAAGATCTTTAGCTTTATCATAATAATTATAAAATCTGCTAAATTCCACCGAAAAGAACTTCTTTATCAGTTCATCTTTATCTGTATCCTTGAATAATTCATTTATACTCGCCAAGAAAAGATCGATCTCATGATTGATTTCTGTATTGTGTACCTTTTTTGCCAAAGACATGAGTTGTACTTCACAGATCTCTATACCACTAGGAATATCTTTCTTTTCAAATTGCTTTTTAATAATGCGCTCGATGCTCTTGATCTTTCTGACCTCACTTTTCGAGACGATAACCATAGAAACACCAGTTTTTCCTGCACGTCCAGTTCGTCCAGATCTGTGTGTGTAGGTTTCGATTTCATCTGGGAGTTGGTAATTGATAACGTGTGTAATATCATCTACATCAATACCTCGTGCAGCAACATCAGTCGCTACCAACATTTGGATCTGTTTGTTTCTGAAGGCTTTCATCACTAGATCACGTTGATTCTGACTTAAATCACCATGTAATGCACCTGCACTGTAACCATCTTCAATTAGATTTTCGGCTACTTTTTGAGTGTCACGCTTAGTACGACAGAAGATCACAGAAAATATATCGGGATTGGCATCAGCCAGTCGTTTTAAAGCTAAATAGCGATCTCTGGCATTTACCAAATAATATTCATGTGATACCTGAGCCGTACTTTCATTTCGATTTCCAACAGTGATTTCAGTTGGATCATACATAAAATCTTTTGCTATGGTAGCAACTTCCTTAGGCATTGTAGCAGAGAATAACCAAGTACTCTTATCCTGAGGTGTATGTGATAGAATAGACGTGATGTCTTCATAGAAACCCATATTCAACATCTCATCAGCTTCATCAAGTACAGCATATTCTATTTTAGAGATATCAACCATTTTACGATTGATCATATCTTTCATTCGTCCAGGCGTGGCTACAATAATCTGAGCACCACGTTTAACTTGATTCGCTTGTTCTGAAATGCTCGCACCACCATAGATCGCAACAACGTTCAAACCATTACAATGCTTACCGTAAAGTTTTAGTTCATTAGTGATTTGTAGGCAGAGTTCTCGAGTAGGAGATAAGATCAGTCCTTGTGTAGTTCGGCTATCGATATCAATTTTCTGTAGCATCGGAAAGCCAAAAGCTGCAGTTTTACCTGTTCCTGTTTGTGCCAGAGCTACAAGGTCTGATTCTTCATTAAGTAAAATTGGAATAGCTTGCTGTTGAACCTCACTTGGTTTTTCAAATCCAAGATCGTTAATAGCAGCCAATAGGTCTTCATTAAGACCAAGGTCATTGAATGTGCTCATTCGTTTAAGTTAAATAGTGTTATACAATTTGTGCTACATGAGAAGCGATCGACAAACAAAACACTTAAACTTCCTGGTAACACATCCTCACGCTGAGGAACGTCATTTCTGCTAATGCAGATTTTCAAAGGTGCAAAGATAGGCTTTTATTTCAATACGCAATGTTTCGCTAGTTGCCTTAGGAAATTGTATTTGTGGGCGTTACCCTCTTACGCATTAAAATGCTAGAGGGTCAGGCTATCGCCAGTCGCTATCTCTACAGCTAAATGAGCGAAAGAGATGAGCTCCAACAATGGCTCCATCCTTAACGCAAATGCAGCGCTAAAAATAAAAACTGCTTAGTAGTCTTATTTCTTATTCTTAATTACTACTTTGTGACTTCAATAAAATTAAATTATGAAGAAATTAATATTACTATTTGCAATTGGTCTAATGACCCTTACTATTCAAGCCCAAGACACGAAATCTGATGAAGATAAGATGGCGCAATATATGGAGCTCATGAGTAAAAAAATCGAAATGGAAGTCGATACAGCGTTATTCATCGAAGCAACGCCTAATACTTACGTTTCAGAGAGCCCGAAAGCGGTAATCATGGCAATGTACGTTCCTGAGTCTTATGAAAACTCAAAGAAAAAAATGAACGAAAACGCAGATCCAGCGTTTCAAGTTTCAGATAAAGGAGAAACGGAGATTAATGGTGTTAAAGTTCTGTTTATGAAAGGGACGAGCTCGGCTGAAGGTGTTACAATGGAAAGCGAAATTTATTGTATGGAAATCGAAGACGAATTATGTATGATGTTTCTAGGTCTGACAGAACAAGGTATTGATGCAAAATACGTTGATGCAGTTACAAAAGCTATGCATTCAGTGATTAAAAAGAAATAAGCTTTTAAGCAAAGGAATAAAAAATCCAGCTTCGGCTGGATTTTTTTATTACAACGTATTGAGGTAATTGATCAAACTATGGACAGCCTTTCCACGATGACCAATCTTATTTTTCTCTTCCATAGAGATTTCTGCAAAGGTTTCAGCATAACCTTCAGCTTTGAATATAGGATCATAACCGAATCCTTTTTCACCGTGCTTAGACGTCGTGATCTCACCACGACAAATTCCAGTAAAGGTTTTTAATTTTCCATTAAGATGTAAAGCCACAACGGTTTTGAATTGTGCTGAACGATCTTCATAGGGCTCTAAATTATTGAGCAGTTTATCCATATTGTCATTAGCATCGCGTTGCGGACCAGCATAACGTGCACTGTAAACACCAGGTTCTCCCTTAAGTGCATCTACTTCCAATCCTGTATCATCAGCGAAGCAATCATAACCATATTTGGTTTTGACATATTCTGCTTTTTGAATGGCATTTCCTTCTATAGTAGGTTGTGTTTCTGGAATATCCTCAGTACAATGAATGTCCTTTAAACTTAATAGTTCGATGTGATCTGGAACCAAAGTTTGTACTTCTCTCAGTTTATTTAGATTGTTCGTTGCAAAGACGATCTCCATAGATTTTTAGTTTGAAATCAAAAGTAGGTAAAAATGCGTAATTTGGTAACCATCTAATCACATCAATTATGCTAACCAAACTGGGTAAAAAGTTTACCGATCTCTTTCAAAAATACATGCCAAGTGCATTCGTTTTTGCCTTATTTTTAACGCTTATTACTGCAGTTTGTGCTAGCTTTTGGGGTGACGCCGGTCCTTTAGAAATCATATCGGCATGGTATGACGGATTCTTTGATCTATTGAGCTTCGGCATGCAAATCGTTCTGATCATTATTACAGGGTTTAGCATTGCTTTATCCTCAACTATTAGCAAAGGGATTGATAAACTCACAACCTTTATTAAAACGCCAAAACAGGTGTATTTCTTTGTGATCGTTATTGGATCATTATTATCCTTAGTTAGTTTTGGATGGATTGTGATCACTTGTGTTCTTGCGCGAGAGTTAGCAATGCGTGTAAAAGGCGTTAATTATCCATTCTTGATCGCCTGTGCTTATTTTTCGTTAGGTGGTTGGGTAAATGGCTTATCAAGCTCAATTCCGTTGTTATTAAATACAGAAGGCAACTTCTTGATCGAAGCTGGTGTATTAGATCAGAGAATACCAACCGAGTATACCCTTGGATCCACATTAAATTTGGCTATGATCGTGCTTTTTGTAGTAGTTGCGCCTTTGATATTCATGCTTTTTGTTCCAAAATCGGCACAGGGTAAGGAGCTCAGTGAAATGTTAAAATCTGGATATCATTCTGAAGAGGTTAGTATTAAAGAGGAAGCCGAGAGTTTTAAATTGCCATTTAAAGCGCTATCTGATACACTTAACAATACTATGGTATTGCCACTGCTTATTACAGCAATGGCCTTTTCTTATATCGTGTATCACTTTTGGACTAAAGGATTTGATCTTAATTTTAACATTATGATCTTCATCTTCTTGATGTTGGGCTTGTTTCTGCATAAAACACCAATGCGCTATAGCGTGGCTATGAAAAGAGCCAGCGGCAACATCTCTGGGATCTTATTTCAATATCCGTTTTATGCTGGGATTATGGGTATCATGCTATACACAGGAATTGGCGAAAAGTTGGCACTTGGTTTGGTGTCTGTTATGACCACTGAGACCTATCCGTTTTTTGCCTATTTAACTGGAGGTGTGGTTAATTTTGCAATACCATCTGCGGGTGGAGAATTTGCGGTCGTAGGCCCAAGTATTATTAATGCGGTACAAGATATTGCTGTTGGACTACCTCAGGATCAAACGATTTCTATGATTTCAAGAGCGTCATTGGCTGTAGCTTATGGCGAAAGTTTAAGTAATCTGCTTCAACCGTTCTTTATCCTACTCGTCCTACCAGTTATGGGTGCAGGAGTTAGGCTCCAAGCGAGAGATATAATGGGTTATCTCGTAATACCATTCGTGATTTTCTTTATCATTCAAACGCTAATGGTATTGTACATTCCGATTTAAAGAAGCATTAATTAAAATCTATGGTACAGCTGTTAGATTGTCCAAACCATTTCACACGATTTCTGGAAGCTGTTTTATAGATATAATCCCGAATCATTCGAGGAATAAAGGCGAGGAGAGATGCTACTAGTTTCCATTTTGGCATTTTTGAAATAATTCTGATAAAACCATCGGAATGTGTATTCACACCTTTTTCATCAATTAAAATCACAGTATCTAATCTATCGGTTTCAAAACCGTGTTCTGAGAGTAATGACTGACCGTACGTTGATTGAAAAGCAACGAATTGAAAATGATCTTTAGGTGCGAAATTCATTAACCAGCCTACAACACCGTTGCAAAGATTGCATTCACCGTCAAATATGATAATGTCTTTTTGAATATTAAGTGCCATAATTATATGCGTTCTGAATAAGTAGACGGAAAAAGAGGACATAACTTTCTAATGGCATTAAATTTTAGTTTTTTTTATGACAATTGTCACCTATGACAAGCCTTAAAAATCGTATCTTTAAGTAAAGAAATTAACCTTAAAACAAGATCGATTATGAACGTGAATATTAGATACGTCAATGTTGATATTAGCGAGACTTTAAACGCTTATACTGAAGACAAATTAAAGAAACTTTTTAACCGTTATGAATTTTTGATCAGTGCCGCTGTGCGCTTTAAACAAGATCCAAATAGTCATGAAAAAGGTAAAATATGTGACATGGAATTAAGTTTACCTGGTCCACGTATTTTTGCAACTTCCAACGAAAATCAATACGAAGCTGCAGTTAAGGAGACGATTAGTGATCTTGAACGCCAATTAAAAAAACGTAAAGAAGTTTTTAAAACGCATTAATAACTTTTCATAAATGATAAATACCCTGTGAATTCTCATGAATTTCGCAGGGTTTTTTTATGAAATATTTTGAAACAATCAGGATTAACGATGGTGATAAGGTTCGTTTCTAAGAATTGTGAAGCTACGATACAATTGTTCGATCATAAATAGGCGTATCATTTGATGTGAAAAGGTCATTTTAGATAATGACACTTTGCCTTGGGCTTTTTGATATACTTCTGGCGAGAATCCATAAGGTCCGCCAATTACAAATACCAATTGCTTAATGCCTGAATTCATATGCTTCTGCAAATACTGAGAAAAAGCTACAGAATCATATTGTTTCCCATTTTCATCCAATATGATCAAGACATCTGTGGGTTTGAGTTTATTCAATATGAGCTCGCCTTCTTTCTGCTTTTGCTGGGCTTCACTTAAATTCTTGGCATTCTTAATATCGGGAATGATTTCAAAATCAAAGTTGATGTAATGACCCAATCGATTTTGATAAATATCAATTAGCGCTTGAAGATCTTTCTGATCTGTTTTTCCTATGGCGAGTAGTTTGATGGTCATATCACGAATTCTTACCAAAAATAACAGAAAGCATCCGTTTTAGCTTATCATAATCCCAAAATAATAGATAAATATTGGCCAGTAGCATCAATCCGGCCACAATTGGTGTGCCTTTGAAATGCATGGAGCTCACAATAATGAAAATATTAATGATGATGGGCAAATAGAGTAGTGCACCAAAGAATGACGTTCGCGGTATTAATAAGAGAAGACAAGCGATGAGTTGCATTAATCCGAGGAAATTCCAATAAAACCCTGTGCGATATAAGGCCTCAAAGAAAAACCCGATTGGATTTTCAATTGGGATTAAAGTAAAGCGTTCCCCCATGACTTTCTTCAATCCAGAAGGTAAAAATGCAATGAAAAGTAACAGGCGTGTACCCCAAGTGAATATTTTAAATATGAGTTGTGCTCTCATATCAGCGATTAATATATCTAACTTAGGCATTGGTGGGGTTTATTATGTTGACGATCGAAATCTAATCTTGTGACATTTCACTATATAAAATCAGAAATCAATTGTTATTTTTACGCTAAATATCCGAATATGATTTCACAAGCACAATTTGACACCGAAATAGACCTAATTATCCGAAACGCTATAAGAGAAGACGTCGGTGATGGCGACCATAGTTCATTGGCATGTATTCCAGATACAGCTAGAGGTAAAGCCAAACTTTTGGTGAAAGATGAAGGCGTTATTGCAGGTATTGAATTTGCTAAAAAGGTATTCGAATACGTTGATCCAGATATGACCATAGAAACATTGATTGAGGATGGTGCTACAGTAAAATATGGTGATATTGCATTCTATGTGGAAGGTGCTTCTCAATCTATTTTGAAGGCCGAACGACTAGTACTTAACGCGATGCAGCGTATGAGTGCTATAGCCACTAAAACGCGAACATTTGTTGATCTTTTAGAGGGTACTGGCACTAAAATTTTAGATACACGTAAAACCACTCCTGGAATTCGTGCACTGGAAAAATGGGCAGTAAAAATTGGAGGTGGCGAAAATCATCGCTTTGCTTTGTATGATATGATCATGCTAAAGGATAATCATATTGATTTTTCAGGAGGTATAACCAAAGCGATCAATAAAACAAAGCAATATCTGGAAGATACTGGTAGAGATTTAAAGATTATTGTTGAAGCGAGAAATCTTCAAGAAATTGAAGAGATCCTTCAGTCTAGTGGTGTCTACCGCATTCTCATCGATAATTTTAATTATGAAGACACACGAAAAGCGGTTAAAATGATAGGCGATCAATGTCTTACTGAATCTTCAGGAGGAATTAACGAATCTACTGTTCGACATTATGCCGAATGCGGCGTCGATTATATTTCTTCGGGCGCCTTGACACATTCCGTTTACAATATGGATCTTAGTTTGAAAGCGGTTTAATCTAGAATTATAAAATTCTTTAGAATGTCATTAAGAGAAAGGTTATCAAAGATTCCAGTAATCAACCTCATTGTTGCAGCACTGAGGCGCGTTAAGCTTTCCTTTCTTGAAGGCTTATCGTTGTATGATCTTTTAGAACTCTATGCTATTGGTATTTTTAAAGGAGCCCTGACCACGCGTGCTAGTGCAATTGCATTTAGCTTTTTTACAGCAATATTTCCATTTTTGTTGTTCGTTCTGATCTTAATTCCATATATCCCTATCGCCGATTTTAAAACCGAATTTCTGTTGTTTTTAGACTCATCGTTACCTCCACAAACGTCAGAGTTTTTTATGGTAAATATTTTTGAGAATTTAGATAATACCGAACGTGGTGGGCTCTTATCCTCAGTATTTGCATTATCGATTTTTCTAATGGCGAATGGCGTAAGTGCTATATTTTCAGGATTCGAACATTCATATCATGAAGTGATTACACGTAATGTATTCAAGCAGTTCTTATATGCCTTGGGTGTGGCATTGCTGCTCGCCGTTTTGGTTATCTTAACGGTAGCTGTTTTTGGGTATTTTCAAATTTATATTATACAACCACTTTATGAGCAATTTGAAGCTGGTCAGCATGCGGCCTTAACCTCAAATTTATTTTGGGTGAAATTCTTTAAGTATCTCTTCTTCGTAATCATGTTATACATAGCAACAGCAACATTATACTACTTTGGAACTAAGGAAGGTAGGCACTCGAAATTCTTTTCAATTGGTGCATTATTTACCACCTTATTAATTATTCTAACGTCATACTTATTCGGAATTTATATTGAAAACTTTTCTCAGTACAATAAACTATATGGATCTATTGGAGCGTTATTAATATTGCTATTCTATTTGTGGCTGAATGCCAATATTTTATTGTTAGGTTATGAGTTGAATGCGACTATAAGATTGTTAAAAAGAAAAAACAAAACAGATGTTACCTAAATCCTTATTATCGTTCATATTGCTATTCATGTCACTAAGTGTCTCGTCCCAATCCATATTTGGAAAGTGGAAAACCATAGATGATGAGACTGGTGAAGAAAAGTCAATCGTTGAAATCTATGAGAATGATGGAAAAGTCTTTGGAAAGGTTGTTGAGATCTTTGATGACGCAAAAAGAAATGCGCCGTGCAAGTATTGTAAAGGCGAAGATTATAATAAACCTGTTTTAGGATTGAACATCATTAAAGAGATGGTCAAATCTGGAGATGCTTATAAGAAAGGTACCATCACTAATCCGGAAGACGGCAAGGTTTACGATTGCCGAATCAAACTAGATGATGATCCAAATCGATTACAAGTACGAGGATACATTGCGTTCTTTTATCGAACGCAGTATTGGATAAGAGTAGAAGGCTAGTGAATAACTTTATTAATGTCATATTACCAATTCCTCTTGAAAAAAGCTTTACCTATGCCGTAACACCAGCAGAAGCTGAATTTCTTTCTCCTGGGATGCGTGTTTCTGTTCCTTTCGGAAAATCAAAGATCTATACTGGTCTTGTTTACGACATACATAATACAGCGCCATTAATTTATGACGCCAAACAGATCCATCAAATATTGGATGAAGAACCAATAGTAACCCCAATGCAGTTAAAGCATTGGGAATGGATTGCCAGTTATTATATGTGTACTTTAGGAGAGGTTATGCGTGCGGCTTTACCAAGTGCATTTATTCTTGAAAGCGAGACTATCATTAGTAAGAATAATGATCACATTATTAATGATGAAGATCTGAAAGATGATGAGTTTCTTATTTATGAAGCCTTACATCATCAAACCAGCTTGAAAATACAAGACTTGATCGCGATATTGGATAAAAAGAACGTACTTCCGGTAATTAAGCGATTGATAGATAAGAATGCAATACAGATTCAGGAAGAGATCTATGAAAAGTACAAGCCTAAATTAGTTCGGTATGTAAAGCTACATGTTGCATATTCTTCGGAAGTGGCTTTACAAGAATTGTTGGATGAACTAAAACGAGCGCCAAAGCAGCGCGACGTGGTGATGGCCATGTTCTCGATTGCTGCACAAACTAAGAAACCTGTTAAAGTGTCAGATCTCTCACTAGAAAGTGGCGCCTCTAGTGCAATCATAAAAGCATTAATTGATAAGGGTGTTCTAGAGGAATATCATATTCAAACTGATAGGATTCAGTATACGGGTCAAGATATTGAAGCCTCTAAAGTTTTAAATGAACATCAGCAAACAGCACTAAGTGAGATTAAACAAAGCTTTGAGGATCATAATATTACTTTGTTGCACGGCGTTACATCATCTGGTAAAACCGAGATATACACCAAGCTCATTGAAGCGCAATTAAAATTAAAGAAGCAGGTGTTGTACCTGGTTCCTGAAATTGCGTTGACCACACAACTTGTAGATCGTCTTCAAGAGTATTTTGGCGGGAAAGTTGCTGTTTTCCATAGTAAGTATTCCTCGAACGAACGCGTTGAGGTTTGGAACAACGTATTGCACAATAGGAGCAAGGCTCAAGTGATATTGGGAGCACGATCAGCTGTATTATTACCATTTCATGATCTCGGACTAGTAATAATTGATGAGGAACATGAATCCTCGTATAAACAGTTTGATCCAGCACCACGCTATCATGCAAGAGATACAGCAATAGTATTAGCAGCCTTTTACAAATGCAAAACCCTATTAGGATCTGCTACGCCAAGTCTGGAGAGCTATTATAATGCAAAACAGGGCAAGTATGGTCTCGTAGAATTGAATTACCGTTATAATAATGTGCTAATGCCTGATATTGAATTGATTGATATCAAGGATAAACACAAACGTAAGCGCATGAATGGACATTTCAGTGATCGATTAATTGAAGAGATGACTGAAACATTAAAGCTTAGGCATCAGATCATTTTATTTCAAAATAGACGTGGATTTTCACCTATAGTAGAGTGTAATACTTGTGGTCACTCACCACAATGTCCTAATTGTGATGTGAGCTTAACTTATCATCAGTATAAGAACCAGTTGCGTTGTCATTATTGTGGCTATAATGCAGCTATGCATTCCAAATGTGAGGCCTGTGGTAGTGCGGAACTTGATAGTAAAGGATTAGGAACGGAACAGGTAGAAGAAGAGGTTAAAACGTTGTTTCCTGATCATGTGGTAGGACGTATGGATCTTGATACAACCAGAGGGAAACACGGTTATGAGAAGATCATTACAGCTTTAGAACAAGGTGAGATTGATATATTAGTGGGAACGCAAATGCTAACTAAGGGATTGGATTTTCGAAATGTGAAATTAGTCGGTATAATGAATGCTGACAATTTGTTGAATTTTCCAGATTTTAGAGCACATGAGCGTAGTTATCAGTTAATGGCTCAGGTATCTGGAAGGGCAGGGCGAACAGAAGAACGTGGTAAAGTTCTTATTCAAACCTATAATCCATATCACAACATCTTACAGCAGGTGTCTACCAATGACTATAAAAAGATGTATGAAGAGCAATTAAATGATCGTTATTCTTTTAAATATCCTCCGATCTATCGTATGATCCGAATCACTTTAAAGCATAAAGACTACCAAAAGGTTAATATTGGCGCCGATTGGTATGCGAAATCATTACGTACGGTATTTGACCGACATGTGCTCGGACCAGAGTTTCCACCAGTTGCGCGTATCAGAAATCAGTATTTGAAACATATATTGGTAAAAATACCACAGCAGCAATCGTTAGGAAAAACAAAGGAAGCTATTATTAAAATTAATAACAGCTTCCATAGTATAAAAGATTTTCGGGCGGTAAGAGTAATTTTAAATGTCGATAATTATTAGAGTTAAGTTAGGGTTAACGTTATATCTTCAAACTACATTAGACTCTATACCATCTAAATATTGTTTAGTGCATCCACAAGTTGAGTTTTCTTATTTCTACTCAATGGAATCTCATAAGCGCCAACTTCAACGTTTTTACTGTTAAATCGGTCAACTTTATCGAGGTTCACAATATAAGATTTGTGGATTCTTAAGAATTTACCTTCTGGCAATTCTTTTTCAAAAGCTTTCATCGTAGACAAGACAACAAGACTATTCTCTTCTGTCACCAATTTCACGTAGTCTCCAAGAGCTTCGATCCATTTAATGTCCTTAATATATACTTTACGTTTTTTAAGATTACTTTTAACGAAAATGTGTTCACCATCAGTTTCATTAAAATCTAGCTTTAATTTATGCTGTTCTAACGCCTTTTCAACAGATTGATTGAATCTTTCCCTTGTGATAGGTTTTTGAAGGTAGTCGGTTGCATCGTAATTAAAAGCTTTAAATGCGTATTCAGTTTTACCTGTAACGAAAATAATTTGGGGTTTGTTGTTGAGTACATCTAGCAACTCGAAACCGTTAAGAACGGGCATCTCAATATCCAAGAAGATCAAATCGACCTTATGAGTGTTAAGTCCATTCTTAGTCTCTAGAGCGCTGCTATATTCCGCTATCAGATTAAGCGATGAGTGATTCTCAATGAGCTTCACTATCGATAATCGTTGAATCGCAGAATCATCAACTACTACACAGTTTAAAGTCATAACATTATTATATTTTAGGTTAAGATATCGACAATAGTACGAAAAATTCGGATAAAAAACAAAAAACATCGGTAAAATGTGTTTTTTAACAAGAAATTAAGAAATATTTAACATAATAATTTTTACAACGAAACTTAATAATTTTTACACCGAAATGTGTTGTGAGTTAGATAATTAATAGTTATTTTTGCACTCATTTTTAACACAATAAATAAAAGATTTATGAATCATTATGAAACTGTTTTCATCTTAAATCCCGTTTTATCTGAAGATCAGATAAAGGAAACAGTAAAGAAATATGAAGATTTTCTTGTTTCTAGAGGAGCAAAGATGGTATCAAAAGAAGATTGGGGCTTAAAAAAATTAGCGTATCCGATCCAAAACAAAAAAAGTGGATTCTACCACTTATTCGAGTACACTGTTGATGGAAATGTCATCGACCCACTAGAAGTAGAGTTTAGACGTGACGAACGTTTTATGCGTTACTTAACTGTGAAATTAGACAAGCATGCGATTGCTTGGGCTGAAAAGAGAAGAAACAAAATCAAACAAAACGCCTAATTATGTCTTCAATAGAACAACAAGCAAAAGGAAAAAAAGACGGTGAAATCAGATATTTAACACCGTTAAACATCGATACAGCCAAAACGAAGAAATATTGTCGTTTTAAAAAATCTGGAATTAAGTATGTTGATTACAAAGATCCAGACTGGTTATTAGGATTCGTAAACGAACAAGGTAAAATTTTACCAAGACGTTTAACAGGAACATCATTAAAATATCAAAGAAAAGTATCTGTTGCTATTAAAAGAGCACGTCATTTAGCTTTAATGCCATACGTAGCAGATTTATTAAAATAAAATACCAATAACTATGGAACTTATATTAAAACAAGACGTTGAGAATTTAGGATTTAAAGACGATATTGTAACAGTTAAGAACGGTTATGGTAGAAATTTTTTAATTCCACAAGGGCATGCTGTAATGGCAACGCCTTCTGCTAAGAAAGTATTAGCTGAAACTTTAAAGCAAAGAGCATTTAAAGAGAAATCAATCATTGAAGCTGCTCAAACTACTGCAGATGCAATTAAAGAGCTTGAAATTAAAATCGCTTCTAAAGTTGGAACTGGAGACAAATTATTTGGATCAGTAAACAATATGGATTTAGCAAATGCATTACAAAAAGCTGGTCACGAGATTGATAAGAAATTTATCACAGTAGCTGGTGGATCTGTAAAGCGTTTAGGAAAGTACGATGCTGTAGTAAGATTACACAGAGAAGTATCTGTTGATTTACCATTTGAAGTTGTAGCTGAAGCTTAATATTCAAATCAAATATATCGTAAAGCCTCAACTTATTAGTTGAGGCTTTTTCAATACCATAATACTTAGTCATCTGTTATGAAATATGCAAGATTAACAAAAGAACAATTTGAAGAATTACATCAGGAGTTTATCAATTTCCTCGCAACACAATCCATTACGGGCGATGAGTGGAGCGATATTAAGGCGAATAAACCCGAAGTGGCAGAGCAGGAGTTGGACGTATTTAGTGATTTGATATGGGAAGGTGTCTTGTCTCAAGTAGAATTCCTCGAGCATATTTCTCCACAACAAATGCATTTATTTTATTGCACAGAGGATCATATGCGCCTTATAGCACTAAAAGTAACCAATGATGCCATTGATATTACAACTAAAGATGGTTACAACTGGTTTCGTGACAACTTAATGTCTGATGAAGTTGAGTTTTTTGCAGCAAAAAAGGACTATTCTGAAGATAAAGGTGTTGATAAATTCAAATTGATCCAGGAAGGTGCTAATATCACGAAAGGTCAGTTATTCCAATATTTTGAAAATTTAGTAGGTTAAACTACTTTATTGGAATGTATAAATCAACGATACATTTCTTTTCAGGATGCTGATTGAAATCGTTATGATAAATCTCGAACGGCGGTTGTTCTCTTTTTTTATAACCGTTATCGTTCATCCATTTAAAAAGATTTGACCAAACGGTTGGAAACTCTCCAACGTTAATTGTATAATGGCCAACAATATAGTTTCCGCCTTCAAGTGCTGTATTGGATACTTCGCCATCAGACTTAATTGGTGTATCCACCACTAATCCTGCGGTCATGCGTACTTTGTCTGGTGCAGTGATTTTAAAACTGTCGTAAAATACAGTAGCTACTTTAAAATCTGGTTGTCGCAATAGGCCTTTTTGACCAGCCCAACTCAACAAGCGTTCAAATCCACTTGATAATTCTTGTTTTCCAATACAAGTGATTCCGGCAATGTTAATGGGATCTATAGTACAGATGTCTATATTCGATGTCATGTTTTGTGTGTGTTTATTAGTTTCACTACAAACATAGGATTCAAATGTCGTATTCATTATACCATTCTTGCCTTTTACTTGACGAATCTTGCTATATTTTCCTTTACTATTTCTTCGGAAATCTGATGGGCTCATCCCATAATACTTTTTAAAGGCTCTTGTGAATGACGAATTACTCGTGAAACCATAACGATTCGAAACTTCTGAAATTGTCAGATTCTCGCGATGCAAAAGATCTGCAGATGCGCGCTCTACGCGTTTTCTCGCGATATAATTATTTAAGGTCTCACTAGTAAACGACTTAAATATTCTATGGAAATGATAGGGTGAATAATGTGCTCGGCTAGAAATTTCAGCTAAGGTAAGATGGTCTTCAAGATGTGATTCTATAAAGTCGAGTGCTTTATTAATACTGCTAATCTGATCTTTAGTGAGATTCATAGATTATTACTCGTAACGCAGAGATTCAACCGGATCTAGTTTAGCAGCTTTATTAGCAGGATACGATCCTGAAACTACAGCTACCAAGAAGGTAATCGCACTTGCCCAAATCATAGCTCCCCAAGGAATAACAAATTTAAAATCTACAATTGCAGCAAAGCCATAGCCTAACAAGATTCCGAGTATGATTCCTAGAAGACCTCCCAATTGTCCGATGATTATGGTTTCAATAAAGAATTGGAAAGCGATGGTTCGTCTTTTGGCACCTAGTGATTTTCTAACACCAATTTCGCGGGTTCGTTCAGTCACAGATACGAGCATCATATTTAACAGCGCGATAGTAGACCCAAAGATGGTAATGATACTAATGACCCAAGCCGCTGTTTCAAGAACTCCCGTAATTGAACCAATGCGATTGATAAGATCATCACTTCGTTCTATCCCAAAATTGTTTTCCTCTATCGGATTTAATCCTCTAATATTTCGGAATATTAGAATAGCTTCATCTTGTGCACCTTCCAACATATCTTTCTTGTCTGTCTTGATACTTAAATTGTAATTGATGTTGGCATTCGTAAAAATGGTCCTCGCTTTTTGCAGCGGCATCAACATACGTAGATCTTGATTATTTCCGAAGGTTGCTCCTTTTTCCTTGAGAACACCAATGACTTTGAATTTAGCACCTCTAACACTCAAAGTTTTTCCAATAGGATTCACATCATTAAGCAAGGCTTTTTTCAAATCACTTCCAATAACACAAACGCTATTGCTATTTTGAACATCAAAGTAGTTTAGTCCGCGTCCGACTTCAAGTTCTAGACCAGAGTTTGTTAAAAAGTTTTCATTGATACCTAGGACCTGAACTTCAGGATCCGTTTTTTCATTTTCATATTTTACTTCGGCAGTGCGCGTACCTGTAAATGCAATAGAAGTCTTTGTGAACGGAAATTTATAGTCCTCCTCAAAAGTTTTTACGTCTCTATAGCTGATCACAGGATTAATCTTAGGCTTTTCATCACCTTGACGACGCGTCGTGAACTCGTAACGCTGTATATTAAACGTATTCGCACCCATAGATGAAAAATCGCTCGAAATTGTATTTTCAAGGGCAGAAACGGCACTTAAAATACCAACTAACGCAGTGATACCTATGGCTATAATTAAAATGGTAAGGATGGTTCGAAGTAATTGACTTTTAATAGAGTCAAAGGCAATTCGAATATTTTCGCGAACTAATGAAAACATAGTAATCTTTAAAAGTTGGTTGCTTTTTATAGTAAGACTACAAAACAAGCATAAAGTTACTATAAAAATGAAATAACTTTCGAAAGCCTTTAAAATTTATAATATTTTTGTGATTCAATAGAGGATAACACTAAAATGAATTCCTGTTAGTCAGGAAAAACTTATGGCACAAAAACCAAGTATACCTAAAGGGACACGAGATTTTAATCCACAGGACGTTGCGAAGCGTAATTATATATTTAGTACTATAAAGCAACAATTTGAACTTTTTGGGTTTCAACCTATAGAAACACCAAGCTTTGAGAATTCTAGCACACTGATGGGTAAATATGGTGAGGAAGGTGACCGATTGATATTTAAAATCCTCAATTCGGGTGATTATTTAAAAAAGGTTGACGAGAATTTATATGCATCGAAAGACGCTAGTAAACTTACATCTAAGATTTCTGAAAAAGCCTTACGCTATGATCTTACCGTGCCTTTTGCGCGATTTGTTGTACAGCACCAAAATGATATAGATTTTCCTTTTAAGCGTTATCAGATTCAGCCTGTTTGGCGAGCCGATCGCCCGCAGAAAGGACGCTTTAGAGAATTTTATCAATGTGACGCTGATGTCGTTGGAAGCGATTCCTTATGGCAGGAAGTAGAATTTGTACAATTGTATGATGCCGTTTTTACCAAATTGGGATTATCTGGTGTTACGATAAAGATTAATAACAGAAAGATCTTATCTGGAATTGCTGAAGTTATTGGTGCTAAAGACAAACTTATAGACTTTACGGTAGCTTTAGATAAGCTGGACAAAATTGGAGAGGAGAATGTCAAAGCGGAAATGCTGGAGAAAGGCATTCCACAATCAGGAATTGATAAACTTCAACCGTTATTTAGTCTGTCTGGTGATTTTGGATCGCAGGTGACTGAATTAAAGACCATTTTAAAGGCTTCTGAAGAAGGCACTCTAGGAATTGAAGAATTGGAATTCATAAATACAGGTATAGAAGCACTAGGTTTGAACACTGCTCAATTACAACTAGACGTAACCCTAGCCAGAGGATTGAACTATTATACTGGTGCCATTTTTGAAGTTGCAGCTCCAGAAGGTGTAGCTATGGGATCTATAGGCGGTGGAGGTCGTTATGATGACCTAACAGGAATCTTCGGACTTAAAGACATGAGTGGTGTTGGTATAAGTTTTGGACTTGATCGTATTGCGTTAGTACTAGAAGAATTGAACTTATATCCTGAGACAGTTTCAGATTCAGTGAAGGTCTTATTCATCAATTTTGGAGAGCAGGAAGCGCTCGCTAGTATGAAAGCGATTAAAGAATTAAGAGCAAATGGAGTTCGTGCCGAATTATTCCCTGATAAGAAAAACACAAAGAAACAATTCAATTATGCCAATAAACGAAATATACCTTTTGTCGTTCTATTAGGAGATTCAGAATTGCAATCAAATACCTATACGCTCAAGCACATGAGTTCTGGCGAACAATCGCAAGTAGACCTAAACGGATTAATTTCTGCAGTACAATAAAAAAAGCCTCAATCCGATAGGAGAGAGGCCGTTTTTAAGTTAAGATCACGGTAGATTTGGGTCTATTTATTTCACCATTACTTTTTTAGATAACAAACCGCTTAAAGTATCCATCTTGATAATGTAAGTTCCGGTGCTAAGATTCTTAACTTCATATTCAGAATAGTCCAGTTCTGAAATGTTTTCTATATCAATAATATTTTGTCCTAAAATATTATATAGTTCAATTGATTTGATCTCCACAAAATTTGGATTGAAGACTACGATGCTTTGGACTTCATTATCGTAATACACATCAATTGATTGTAATTCTTGTTCTTCGACACTCAATGAATCTTCAGTACTAAACGTTAATTCAAATCGATCTAAGTATTCACCTGCCGCAAGGAAGAATTGGAAATCTCCTTCGCGTAAGTTATGATACGTATCATCTAGTAAATCATGAATATAGATCTCGATATCGTCAGGTACGTTTTCTAAACTATCGATAGTAATTGTATTTAATCCATCATCACTAGTTTTAATACCTAAAGGATAAACTGTATCCGGTTCAGCTTCGTTACTTCCCTGAATAGTATACTTATCATTGTCGATCATCCAGAATAGATCATCCATTTGATCATCATAGGTTTTAGCATCAAATGCCCAATCATAACCCATGGTAGTCGTTTCATCAATTGTCAATAATAATTGTCTATGAATTGTATTTATTGAGTTGAAACCAATTCTGAATTTCATTCTATCATCTGTAAGTGCATCTCCATTGTCAGCTGTATTATTTGATCCATCAGAACGAACAAATACAGAGTTTCCTGGTCCTTCTAATTCATAGATACGTTGTCCATTATTAAAATTAATTGTTCCGTTTGATTCACCAACAACAAAGAATCCTTGACTTACTGGGATGTATCTTGCTGGTAATTTCGTAGGTGTACCACCTGTAGCTACATCTGGATCATTGGTACCTAATGAAGGTGCACCAACTCCTCCAGAGAAGTTGTAGGTTGCATAACCACCTTGATACTCTTGAAGTACGTGAGATCCTCCGCCCCAGTGCTCCCAGAAATATAGTGTCCCACTAATTAAAGGATCAGCTCCAGCTCCTGTAATATTCGGACCATTATCAGTAATGAATTGATTAGCGTCTATTGCAGAAGGGTATGGGTTACCAACGAGGTAGTCATTACCAGCATTCAACGTTAGACTTATATCGCCATTGTTAGGTTTACCTAAAAACTCATAGTTTTGAGTATCGACTATTGTACCAGAACCAGGACCTTTCATAGTAAATCCTTCACCAGCTAATAAGGTTCCATTCTGTCTTACATGTTGCCATGCTGAATAATCGCCATCTGGTTGGTCTGCAAACTTCCAAATCCAATAATCAGCTATAGTTACAGGAGTACCGTCGGCACCATCATAACTAGCGTTACTGAAATTAATCGGCGTACCATCGTCTAGCATAACATCGGTTACCGTATAAGAATTATTATTTGTAGTTGCATTAATTTCTCCAACAGGTGAAGACCAATAGTTATAAGTATGCACATCAGCAGTACCTTGTTGGTCTTTTTCTAAAGAACCAGAAGACGTAGGATCTAGATCACTACCTGTAGTTTGTACAAGTTGTGATTGTCCTTCAAGATCAATCTTACCGTCAAGTTTTAGGTAGTGGGTTATAGTAAGTCCGTTACCTGCCGTAGAATCAAAATTACTTCCATCTACAGTCAATTCACCTGCATCTACATATAGACCAAGTACTTCTCGATCCCGACCTAAAACAACTTCAGTATCGATTCGTACATCATGTGCGACGCGCACTATATTCCAATCGATTGGTGTAACACCATCTACCACAGAAAGTTCATTAGGAAGTGCCTGAACCGCATTATTTAACCAAGTTCCAGAAGTCGTCCAATCACCATTGGCTTGACTTTCATATGGTAACGGTGCTGTTTGGCGATCAACCGTATCAAGGTTTCTTAGAGCACCTTGATTGCTATTACCTGAAGCATCTTCTGTATTTGTGTATGTATAAGTTGACATTGGGTAATATCCTGCTAATTCAGTCCAAGGAATAGCACCTATATCATTCTTAGTAATCGTATTTGGTAACACTCTACCTCCAACGAAGGTTGAATTGTCCTCAATTTCTTGATTCATTATATATCTCAGTTGCGTCACTGTTAAGGCAGTATCCCATACGCGTACTTCATCAATGTTTCCTCTAAAGAATTGCGTAGGTGTATTTTTACCAGCTGCAGCAATATAGAATGATTCATCTGTAACAATTGGAGCTGTTTTATCTTCTTCAACATCCAAAACTCCGTCTATATAGAGATATAATCTTGTACCATTGTAGATTGCAGCGACATGATGCCATTCATCATCTGGAATACTAGCATCAGAACGTAATAATTGATCGGTTCCATTTTTCCAGAAAAATTGTAATCGGTTATTATCTAGAATTCTAAAATCATAACCCGTTGTAAATGGGTTATCTCGTTTTGAAACGATAGACTTAGTTCCAGTATCTGCGGCATCTCTTTTGATCCAAGCTGAAATTGTAAATCCAGTTCCATCAAGATCTAACGCATCTTCCATATCTATATAATCAACAGATCCATCAAAATATACAGAACGCTCAACAACAACTTGAGGTGCATATCCGAAGGTAATGAACTTCGTACCGTCAAAATCATAATCTGTTTCAAGATTTCCATTACCATCATCCACCATAACTCTATAGTCGGCAGTAGGGTCAAAAATTCCAGTTTCAGAAATAAACATATAAAAGCTACCTGGAGGTGTAATATTTCGAATCGCATCTTGAGGAATTCGAACATTTACAGTTCCTATATCTCCTCCTGTTTCAACAACTTTCCAAACACGTTGCATTCCGGTGAATGTTACATCTGTAGTTAGGGCAGGCGTAATTCCTGCACTCATATTAACTGTTATTGTTGAAGCAGCAAGATTTAAATCTGCACCATTATTACCCCAAACAAGGTATTCTTTATCGTTAAATGTATTTGTATCTGTTGCAATATGTTCACTATTGGTATCGTAGATATCGTTCAATCCCATGGTAAGAATTCCTTCTATTCGTCCAGTACCGTCAGTCGCATCATTAACGCTTCGGGATTGTTTCTGATTTAATTCTGAAACGTCATCTCTACCAATACCTGCGATGTCATAATTGTATCCAGCATTAGATGATTGATCCCAGATTACATTACCATCACTATTTACATAATCTTGAGAAGTACCGTTTACGCCTAATGTAATACCGTATTTGATTGCTAAATATGACTGAATTCGATTACGTTCTTGTGTCATGTTAGCATCATCTTTTCTAGAATCATAAGTAATAATTTCGGCGATTCTACCATCAAAACTACCATTCCAGTATTGACTTCTTCCAACCCAGTATCTCGTATTGTTAACCATCGCATATAAGGAGATGTCATTAGTTTCAGTACCAACTTGGTTAGCATTGAAATATAATTCCATATCTGTATCTGCAGCATTTTGTCTCACATTTACAATATGGATTTGATTGTAATCCGTTCCAGTACTTGTATCTGATCTACCATAACCGTTTTCACCACCACTACCAGCTTCGTTAGTAGTACCAATACAATAGGTAAGACGTTCATTGTCTACACGTGCCGTATAAGCACCATAACCAAATCCCGTAACATCTTCAGAATAAGTAAATCCTGTAGGGTCCGAACTTGTAAAGGTATCTAATGGAATCATTGAAGTTGTAATAGTAGGATCAGGCATGATCACAACGAACATATCGTTTGAATTGAATCCACCAGTACCTGTAAGCTCATCTCTAGACCCATCGTTAATGATATAGGTCATATCTCGATTGGCCGTTGTATTATCGTTTTCAAAATCAATAACAGGATTGAAGTTGAAGTTTCTTGCTACGCTATTTCTGTAAACTGGTTCTTGACCTGTAACGCGAGTTTCAGCATTATTTCCTTTACCGTTATCCATCCACTTATATACTAAAGCGCCATCAACACCATATGTAGTTCCGTCTAGTTGGTCAGCTTTTAACCAAAGGTCTAGATCTGCAGTAATTCCTCCTGGGGCTTCCGTTGGCGTACAGAATGAGATTCCAGTAATAGTGACCATATCAAAATATATTTCATCATCATCAGCACTAGCGTCACAACGTACTCTGAACTGAGCATTTGTCCCAGCTGGGAAGGTAACATCTGATGCAAAAATTGTTGCAGTTCTACCATATGCAATAGGTGTAGAGGTAGATTCAAAATCGGCAGTTTTAAATACAATTTGACCACTTTCGTAAGTTGTAACTATTGTCCAGTTAACACCACCATCACTACTATACTCTACGAAGAAATCTTCAAATGCAGTTTTATTATTCGAACCATCGTAAGTTGAATCCATACTATCTGGCATAAAGAAGAATTTAAAATCAACTTTATCATAAGATGAAATGTCAAATAATGGTGACATATAAGATGATGCACTACCAGTTGGGTCGTCATCTCTAACTCTTAAACTATAGCTACCTTGATATGACCAGGTTGCATCGTTAACACGAGCAGCATCAACACCTCCTGAAGTCCATCCGTCTTCTCCAGTTTCAAAATCGGCTGTATGAAGTACTGTTGATCCACAAGGAGGAGGCACAAAACCTGTACCCTGGATATTGAAGTTATAAGGATTTTCGTCACCATCGTTATTAGCAATTGAGACAGTCGCTGTACGTAAGCCTAAAACACTAGGATCAAATGTAATACTAAATGTTGTACTACCACTAGCTGCAATAGGTGTACTTGGAATAGCAGTGAGTGTAAAATCAGCAGCATGAGCACCACCAATGGTTACATAAGGCGAACCACCAGTAAGCGTTACGTCAGCCGTTCCAAGGTTTTCAATGGTAAATACATTAACATTAGTTCCACCAGCAATATCAACATTTCCAAAATCGGTATCATCAATTAAGCTAGGTGTAGTATCACCATCTGCAATAGACGTTGCGTTTCCTATAATATTTATTTCAGGTGTTGGCGTAAATCCTGTTCCTTGAATATCAAAATTGTATGGATTTTCATCACCATCATCGTTGGCAATAGAGATAGTCGCCGTTCTTAAACCATCTGCACTAGGGTCGAAGGTAATATCAAATGTAGTTGTTGCTCCAATACCGATTGTATTAGAGGGTATAGCAGTAACTGTAAAATCAGCTGCATTTGTACCTGAGATAGTCACATATGGTGAAGATCCTGTTAAACTTAGTGCAGCAGTACCTAGGTTTTCGATAGTAAACGTATTTACGTCGGTAGCTCCAGTTGAATTAACGAGTCCAAAATCCGTATCATCGGCAACATCTGGAGTAGTATCTCCATCTGCAATTGATGTGGCATTACCCTGAATATCAATTTCAGGTAATGGTGTACTTGTTATCACATTTATCGTATAATCTTCTACTTCACCATCATATCCACTGTCACAACTTCCTGGGTCAGTATTGTATCTCGCTGCCACACGCATTCTTGTGTTTCCAACAGCAGCCGTTCCTGGAACTGTAATAGATAGAGGACATGCAGATGATAATCCACTCGACACATTGGTGGCGGATCCAAGGTCATATGTTTCTCCCGCATCATCAAAATCTAAATCTTGATTCCAATCGATCCATGCAAATGCATGAATAGTATAGTTTCCATCAGTATCAAGACTTACGCTTAAGTTATAAGAATTTGTTTGTTGAACTGTTGTAGATATTCCTGTAAAATCTTCATAGGCATTGTCCTTTGGAGATCCATCAGAATTATTGATTGTATTGAAAGTAACATTTGTAATACCCGTATTGTAAGATGTGTTTCCAGCAGCTGGACAAATTGCAGGTGTCGCAATGAGTACGTCGTCATAAACCGTGAATTCATTAGTAGCATCACATTGCCCAATAAATCTAATTTGTGCACTTGATGACATGGTATAGGTTCCACTACTTATTGTTGCTTGTAATGTGGTTGTTGTTCCAGTACCATTTCCAAAATAATCTGTACCACGTCTATATTGCTGAACCGAATTCCAAGTTGTACCATCATAATATTCTAAATCGAATCCATCACCATCTTCCTGATTATTAGATAATACACAAAATGTTACTGTTAATTCTGAATAAGTTGAAAAATCCAATGTTGGAGAGGTCCAATCACTTGAATTATCTAAATCATAATCGTAATAAGTGAATAAGGCACCATTATTATTACAATGGTATCCTCCGGCAGTTCTTCCGGCCTGAGCTCCACCATCGAACCAGCCATCAGTTCCTGAATCAAAGTTATACGAAGCTACGGTTTGACCGTTTCCTAAATGACATAAGAAAAGTATTATACATGCGAGTAAATACTTTCTTATCGAAAGCGTAGAAAGTTTCATAAGCGGTTAAATTTAAGTTTGGGACTAATAAATTTACATTACAAATCTATGAGGTTACTCCATGAAATGCAAAAAAAATCGATGAAATGCACAAAAAAATTATAAGTTGTTGATAAACAGTGATTTGAGAATAGGCTAATTTTGTGCTATTTTAGAAATTATCATTTATAATTAGTAGTATTTCAAGTATTTAGAGTAAATAAAAAAAGCTGAATCGTGAGATTCAGCTTTAATTTTTGTTCATTATGTACTAGTCAAACTTGATTAGTTTCTTAGTTACATCTATACCATTAGAAGTACCAGTAATTTTAATGAAGTATGGTGCTTCTTCTAGTCGATCTAGATCATTCAGGCGGATAGTTCCATCAGTACTAATCTTAGTACGTTTGTAAACCACGCGACCGTTTAGATCGTAAATATTTATTTCAAATACGCTACCATTTAGGCTTAACGGTAATGAAATCTCTATAGTTGTGCTGAATGGATTTGGTTGAATCTTCACATCTCTCGTACTCACTTCTGGAGTTGTTAATGTGTTATCATCTTGTCCATCACAGTTTTCATCAATCCCATTATCTGGAATTTCCGTAGCTCCAGGATAAATAGTATCATCGGTATCATCACAATCAGTATTGTCAAGGACAAATCCGGTTGGTTGTGAACAATCAACTACTGATACATCTGGATCACCAAATCCGTCATCATCCGTATCTGCGTAATACGTTATTCCAGTACCATTATCTGTGACATCCCAGCTACAAGTTGTATTGTTGAATGTCGCAACTTCGAAGCACTCTAATCCAGTTGGAGCTGGAGGCTGAGTTCCACTAACTTCCCAAGCACATGTTGTGTTATTGAAGGTTGCAGTCTCCCAACACTCTAATCCAGTTGGAGCTGGTGGCTGAGTTCCACTTACTTCCCAAGCACATGTTGTGTTATTGAAAGTTGCAGTCTCCCAACACTCTAATCCAGTTGGAGCAGGAGGCTGAGTTCCACTTACTTCCCAAGCACATGTTGTATTATTAAATGTTGCAGTCTCCCAACATTCTAATCCAGTTGGAGCAGGAGGCTGAGTTCCACTAACTTCCCAAGCACATGTTGTGTTATTAAATGTTGCAGTCTCCCAACACTCTAATCCAGTTGGCGCCGGAGGCTGAGTTCCACTAACTTCCCAAGCACATGTTGTATTATTGAAAGTTGCAGTCTCCCAACACTCTAATCCAGTTGGCGCCGGAGGCTGAGTTCCACTTACTTCCCAAGCACATGTTGTATTATTGAAAGTTGCAGTTTCCCAACACTCTAATCCAGTTGGAGCAGGAGGCTGAGTTCCACTAACTTCCCAAGCACATGTTGTATTATTGAAAGTCGCAGTTTCCCAACACTCTAATCCAGTTGG
>JAEPNY010000002.1:102401-438969 GCA_017643165.1 Psychroserpens sp.
AAAGTTGCAGTCTCCCAACACTCTAATCCAGTTGGCGCCGGAGGCTGAGTTCCACTTACTTCCCAAGCACATGTTGTATAATTATAAGTTGCAGTTTCCCAACATTCAAGACCAGTTGGAGCATCTTGTAAATCTACAGTTACTACAGCAATACAAGTATCAATATTACCACTTGTATCAGTGACAGTTAAAGTTACATTATTTGTTCCCTCATCGGAACAAGTAAATGCTGTTTGAGATGCAGATATTGATGCAATTCCACAATTATCTGATGATCCATTATTGATATCACTTGGTGTAATAGTAGCATTTCCAGATCCGTCTAATTGGATTGTAACATTTTGACAAACAGCAACTGGGTTAGTTGTATCCGGTACAATTGTAACATTAAAAGATGCTGTAGCCGTGTTACCAGAATCATCTGTAACAGAATAACTAATTACTGTTAAACCATTAGGGAATGTGTCACCACTGTTGAGTCCGGTACCATCGGTACGAACTACAGTTAGTGTGGTATCACAGTTATCTGTTGCTGTTGGATCGGTCCAAGTTGGTTGATTATTTCCACAGGTTAATGATATATTACCAGGAACACCAACAAATTGAGGATCTATAGAATCTTCGACAGTCACTTGTGCAACACAAGTATCAGTTTGTAAGTCACCATCAGTTACAGTTAAGGTAACGTCAACAGGTGTACCAATATTAGAACAATCGAAGGTATCGATGTCAATACTGTAGCTCGTAATTCCAACATCATCAGTAGAACCACCATCGACATCCGTAGCAACAATTGTTGCATTACCAGCGCTATCTAGTTGTACAGTAATATTTTGACATACAGCATTTGGAGGTGCTGATCCTGTTACTTCATCAGAAGTAATTCCGAAGTTATCAATTGAGATATCACCTTGCCAACCTGTTGTTCCGTCTGAACTCGTTACTGCTCTAAATCGTAATTTAATTACGGCACCATCATACGCACTCAGATCAACGACTTGAGTATTCCATGGATCGGTGTGACTTGTATTTTGTTCTCCTGAAAGTGTGGCTGCAGGAATCGTTGTAAAGGAAGCACCATCGTCTAAACTTACTTCTAAATATAAATCTCCCATGAATCCACCAAACATATGATAGTCATAAGAAAAAGATGCATTTTCTCTTCCTGTAAAATCGATACACGGACTCAATAAGTTTGCCGTACGACTAGGGAAGTTTGGATTTGATGCCTCGGTAAACAAGAAGTATTGTCCGTCTGAGGCCAGGGCAGGACCAGTATTATTTGAAGGTGTTGAGTTCCCATCACCTTCTTCAATTTTACGTGTCCAATCAAAATTATCACTACCATCTTGTGACCATAAGCCGAATCCAGATTCAAAACTTTCCGAATATGGGAATGTATCAATTACAGACCCTGTACATGGCACAACTGCGTCTGTTGTAAATGTTTCTGTTGTTGAGTATGCAGAAGTAGCCGTTGTACAGCGTGTTCTAACTTCTACGTCATAATCGGTTGAAGCCGTTAATCCAAAAATTAAATAAGAATTTGTAGCTATATCTGATACAGTAATCCAACCTCCAGCACCAGATCCAGTTTCTCTGTATCGAAGGTCGTAGGTAGCGGAAGGAATAGCGTCCCAATCTACCTGAGCAGTTACTGTTGTAATATTTGAAACTGCAACATTTGTAGGTACTGTAGTTACACATGGAATCTGAACGCTGATGATCTTAAAATCATCGATAAAGAAACCGTCGTTAGTGGTGGTGTAGTTTTCATCTACATTACTTCCGTCTGTTCTGAATAAGAATCGGATTTGAACGTTATTAGAGCTCAATAAGGACGCATAGGTATTATCGATGGTTATCTCTTCCATTACCCAAGTATCCATACGATCTCCGTCATAAATTTGACCGTCACTATTCGCTTGGAAATTCGAGGCACCACCTTTATTATCATGATTTGTAGTATCACTTGTTGCGTTAGGTTTTGTATAATTTCCACATAATGGAATCCAACTTGATCCACCATCAGGAGATCCTAATACCTCGACGTAGTCATAATTTCTTTCAATGTCCCATTTTGTATAAAACTGAATGAGTACTTCCGTAGAATTTGAAAAGTCGTACGAGTTAGTTGTTGTTAATGTTTTAGTTGTATTGTTTGGATAAGATCCTGAACTGATCGCTCCTGAACCTGAATACACATCGAAACCGTTGTTAGAGGACGAGTTCTCAACTGCCCAAGTTCCAGATGTCGACCAACCTGTTAATCCAGATGCATCTGGATCATGATCAAATAAAAGCGTAGGTTGGTAATACTTTTCGTAGTTGACACTATAAATAACACCATCATCATTAGCTAAGGTTACATTGTATTCAATTTTATCGTTAGCAGCGATGGCTGGATTTAAATCGATTGTAGCTGTAACTGTTCTTTGGTGTCTTTGAGTTGGATTCGTTGTTGTATTAATTGGAATTCCAGATTCTGCTCCCGGATTGGTGACTGAAGTGATATTAGCAGAAATTGGCGTTACTGTAACAGTGAAATCACTTTGTGTTTGACCAATTCTTTCAATTCCGAAATCTAATGGAACATTCGTTGTTCCTGAAATATTACTCTGTGTTAAGTCATGAAGCTTTGCATACTTTCCTCCGTAATAAGCAGTTCCTAAAGAGATACGCATCGATCTTTTGGCAATAGGTACGATATCTGAAGGTGACGGCCAAAATCCAGTACTACCATGTTCAGGTGTTGTTGCGATAACATTTTGACTGAATCCAGTAGAACCATTATTATCAGGAGCACCACCCATCATCCAATCATCTGGTAACCCATTTGACTCGTAAAATATGGTTGCACCATAGACATATCGGTTATATCGTGACATTTCTTCGTGCCATCGATAATATTCATCTTCTCGGTTAGAAGCTTGAGTTGGGACACCACCATATGGATGCGGTATGGAATTTGCAAACGAGTGATTCCAAACCCCAGATTTAATGAATCGGTTTTCAATAAAATCAACCATAATCTGAGTTTCTGGCTCAGATTCAGGACTTGGTCCTCTATATGTGCTACTCGTCTGAGTTCCTGATGACCCAATATTATTTATACCCCAGAAGTAATCAAAGTTACGGTTCAGGTCAACCCCACGGTTGTTTGATGTATTACCTGTTCCACCAGTGTTTGGGCGTAAATTTTTACGCTGTAAACCACCACCAGATGAACTCAAGTGTTCATTCCATCGTAACCCATCAGGATTTACTACGGGTACAAAGTATAATTCGTTATTATCTACTAATTCCTGAATAGCAGGATCTGTATTATAATTTTCAATAATGTACCACATGAAGAAAATGTTATTCATCAAGGCACTCACCTCACGCGAGTGGATCATGGATGTAAATAACATTTGAGGTTTAGAGTTTTCAGGAGTCGTGCTTTGATTTCCTGTTATTCTAACATAATAAACAGTATTAGGATCCCATCTTGAAGTACCTTGACCAGAATATGTCAATCCGTTATTTGTTATGGTACTTGATGGGTTACCCCAAGTTGTAACACCTGTAGAAGACGCATCTGCTTTTTGAGCCACAATATCCAAACCATTAGTTTGAGAATAGGTGTACATTTCATCAAGCTCGGCTTCCATTTCACTCAATGTCAAACAACCGGCCATGGACCCTAGATTAAAGTTTGCTGGTGTTGCCCAGTCTATCTCATCACAGCCCGTATACTGTATGACGTTATCTAAAACGACACTAGAGACCGATGCTCTATTTGCAGTCATTGCTTTATCGGCTTCTAATTCTGCAATTGCACGAGGCATATCGCGTTTGGCTCTATCAGCATAAAACTTTTGCATGTCATCGATAAGTACTGTGAATGCAATGTTGTTTTCTTTGAGGGCGTTTAATTCTAATTCTGAAACTTCTAGAATTAAATCGTCGTGATCGTGCTTTGCACCACATTCTAAATCAAGTCCTAAAGAACCCATAGTATTTGCCATACGCTGGTCAGGATGTTGAATCTTGATTCGAGAATATTTGTCTTGCGCAAAGGAGGTTTGCACTATTAGGATTAATAGCACAATTAAGCAAGTAATTTTTCTCATTAGTTTGGGGTTTAATGAATTTTATTGATTAATTAGGCTGCTAATATATCACTTTATTTGAATTTTTATCCATAAAAAGCAAAAAAAACCGATGAAATGCATTTTTTTAACATCTGTTAATTTGTGTAAATCGAAGTTGTTCTTACGTTATTTATACACTGTTTTGTTGTAAAACAGGTACTTATACCTGAATGTATTGTGCTTAAATTTTATAAATTACATTATTAATTTGATTTTGGCAATTCTTTTAAAACATAAAGACCGATGATTGTATTATTAGATAATGGACATGGCGGTGTAATTAACACAGAGTATCAAACCCCTGGAAAACGATTTGATTGGGGAAATGAAGGTATTATATATGAAGGCGAATTTAATAGGGCAATAGTTGGAGGAATTATAGAGGCGCTAACAAAGTTGAAGATTCCATATGTTAATTTAGCTCCTGAGTATAGGGATGTCAGATTAGAAACGCGCGTAAAGCGTGCTAATAAATATCCAAAAAGTAAATGCTTCTATCTAAGTGTTCATAGTAATGCTGGTGGTGGACATGGCAGTGAAATCTTTACGTCACCAGGAGATACTAAAAGTGACAAGATCGCTACAATCTTTGGTCAGGAGTATAAAAGTGTATTTCCGGATAGAAAACTCCGTGAAGATTGGTCTGATGGCGATTTGGACAAAGAACGTCGCTTTTATGTATTGACTAAAACCAAAATGCCTGCAATTCTAACTGAGAGTTTCTTTATGGATAATTTTGAAGAATTTAAAACCATACTTAATACAAGGGAAGGTCGTCAACAAATAGTAGACTATCATGTTAACGCCATACTTAGAACAAAGAATGAAATATTTAGTTGAATTAAAATTTCATTTTAAGAAGAGCTAAGACTAAGAATCTTAGCTTTTTTTTTTGCTGTAACTAGAACTAGATTTACAGAATCCTTCATAGTTGTCTTGACAATAACATAGGATAATGCGTTGCATGACTATTTTTATTCTTATACATTGTAAAGCAAGCTTTTTAGCAATAAATGAAAAAGTCCAATACTAATCGTATTGGACTTTTACTGTTGTAGCGAGAACGAGATTTGAACTCGTGACCTCCGGGTTATGAATCCGACGCTCTAACCAACTGAGCTACCTCGCCGTTTATGAGGGTGCAAATATAAAAACAAAATTTGTCAGGACAAACATAAAAACAGCAAATTATTTTTTTTGACAATTAGTTTTAAACTCAACAATTAATGTATATATTGAGCAACCTAACAACACTATTATGGAAGACAAAGTTAAATTTGAAATGGAGTTCGTAATCCACGCTTCTCCGTCACTTTTATATCAATATATATCGACACCTTCAGGATTATCTGAGTGGTTTGCTGATAATGTAAATTCCAGAGGAGAGTTGTTTACTTTCATTTGGGATGGGAGTGAAGAAAAAGCGAAGTTGTTAAGTAAGAAAAGTGGAGAACGGGTGAAGTTCAGATGGTCGAGTGATGAAGAGGATGGCGCTACCTATTATTTTGAAATACGTATTCAAGTAGATGAAATCACAAAAGATGTTTCACTGATAGTAACAGATTTTGCTGAAGATGATGAAGTAGATGAAGCGAAGATGTTATGGGATAATCAGATCGCCGATTTAAAACAAGTTTTAGGATCTGCTTAAGAATTAACCCTGATAATAGTTTTATATTTGTCTCGAATTTAATCGAGACTTTTTTTATGATAAATTTTGATGGAAAACTTGTTGATAAAACAGATGTAATCACTAATGAAAATCGAGGTTACAAATTTGGTGATGCTGTATTTGAAACCATTAAAGTTGTGCATGGCAAGATTCTATTTTGGGAAGATCATTATTTCAGATTAATGTCGGCTATGCGTATTATGCGTATGGAAATCCCAATGAATTTTACAATGGAGTTTTTAGAGTCGGAAATTATAAATACCGTCGAAGCTAATGGTCTCTTAAAGTCAACTGCTAGAGTTCGATTAAATGTTGATAGAGGTGATGGCGGAAAATATCTACCTAAAAAAACTTCGATTAGTTATAATATTATTGCTGAGGCTTACGACCAAGACTTTTATACCATTACGACAGATAACGATTATACGGTTGATTTATATAAAGATTATTATGTGTCTCCTGACCTGTTATCAACTTTGAAGACCAATAATAAAGCCATTAACGTACTTGGAAGTATATACGCTAATGAAAATGGTTGGCAAAACTGTTTGTTGTTAAATACCAATAAACAAGTGGTAGAAGCACTTAATGGAAATATCTTTTTAATCAAAGGTGAGACCATAAAAACACCACCGCTAGAAGATGGTTGTTTAAAGGGCGTAATGCGCAAACAATTAATTGATGTAATTCTTAACTCTGGGGATTATGTATTAGATGAGTCTTCGATTTCTCCATTTGAACTTCAAAAAGCGGATGAGATATTCATAACAAATGTCATAGTTGGTATTCAGCCCATTCTGAAGTATCGTAAAAAATCGTTTACGACCACCATAACGGAAGATTTATTACGTCGTTTAAATTTAAAATTGCGATTAGCTTAATTATAACTCGGATTTTCTGGAGCATTTGACCAAAGCGAATAATCACCGCCAAGTTCTAACATTTTTTCTTTCCAGAATGAATCACAACTTTTTTCGATAAGTTCGTTTTTATAACTATTCTCAGAAACGATCCAAGCATTTGATTCAAGTTCGTCATCTAACTGTTTTGCATCCCAACCTGAATATCCCAAAAAGAAACGAATATCAGAACTGGTTAATTTTTGTTCCTTAAGTAATTGCAAAACTACATTAAAATCGCCTCCCCAAAACACACCATTTGATATCTCTATGCTTTCGGGTATCAATTCTGGTACTCTATGAATAAAATAAAGATTGTCTTGTTCTACAGGTCCACCATTGTGAACTTTAAATGTAGAATCTGTTTCGGGAATAAGTTCGTTAAGCGTATATTCCAAAGGTTTATTAAGAATAAAACCGATTGAGCCCGCTTCATTATAATCTGCCAATAGAATAACAGAACGGTTGAATGAAATGTCACCGATGATAGAAGGTTCGGCGATCAAAAGATGACCTTTTTTGGGCTTTGAGATAATCATATGATCATGATTTACGTTTAAATCTAAAACATATTTTTATAATAACCAACAAAATCGTTGATTTCTAAGGTGGTATAACTAAAAAAGCCCACTCGAAAGTGGGCTTTTTTTATAGTTTTTAAAGAAATACTAGTTTACAGCATCACTTAAATCAGATCCAGCCTTAAACTTTACTACGTTTTTAGCTTTGATTTGTATCGTTTTTCCTGTTTGTGGGTTTCTTCCTTCTCTTGCAGATCTTCTAGAAACTGACCATGAACCAAATCCTACTAAAGAAACTCTATTTCCTTTTTGTAAAGCTCCTTCGATGTCAATTAATAATGAATCTAATGCTTTCTTAGCAGCTGCTTTTGTAATTCCAGCATTTTCTGCCATCCCATTGATTAAATCTGTTTTGTTCATAAAATGTATATTTTAAATTGTTAAAAAAATAGTTGGGTAAAACGTTATCGTTAAATCCGTCTACAAATTTATACGTAAAATCCAGCTACGCAAGTAATAGCAAGGGAAATACGAATATTTGTTGATAACTTAGAGCATTTGTTAATAACGGCTTGCATTTCGTCGGATTTTTTTCAAATATCAGTATATACAAGGGTTTTAGAGCATTTTTGCATTTTCTTCAAATTTGTACCCATTCAATAAAGATTTAACATCCATTTTTCGCTTTCCTGGCAGTTGAATTTCTATGACATTTATATAACCTCCTGGTACTGCAACTTTTAGTTTGTTTTTGGAAATAGTTATTGTGCCTTGGTTTAAATTGTGAGTATCCGATTCCATAGTAACACCAAAAAGTTTAACACTTAATTTTTCCTCTCCGTTGATTAAGTAACACCATGCCGCAGGAAATGGATTAAGTCCTCTTATTTTGTTGTACACTTTATCTACATTTTCACTCCAGTCAATTCTGCAGTTCTCCTTGTTTAATTTGTAAGCAGTTTTTAAATCATCAGATTTAGGTTGTATTGTTGTTTCTACTGCATCCTCCCTTATTAGTTCAACTGTTTTAATTACGAGTGCACTTCCAGTATTCATCAAGCGATCATGTAATACACCCACAGTATCATCTTCGGCAATATTGACTTTTTCTTGTAAAATCATGGCACCTGTGTCTATTTTCTCATCAATAAAAAACGTAGTAACTCCAGTAATTGTCTCACCATTAATAACAGCCCAATGTATTGGTGCCGCACCGCGATAGTCTGGCAATAATGAAGCGTGTAAATTAAATGTGCCGAACTTAGGCATGTCCCATACGACCTTTGGCAACATTCGAAAAGCCACAACAATTTGCAAGTTTGCATTTAGTTGTTCTAATTCATTAATAAATGCTTCGCTTTTTAAATTGGTTGGTTGAAGCAAGTTGAGACCGTTTGATACCGCATATTTTTTTACGGCCGACTCGTTTAGTTTTCTACCTCGTCCAGCGGGTTTGTCCGGAGCGGTGATTACCCCAACAATATTATAATTATTATCTACAAGCGCCTTCAACGTCGCAACTGCAAAGTCTGGCGTTCCCATAAATACTATTCTTAATTTTTCCTTATTCATTATGTTTAATTATATATGTGTTAGTCGAAGTCGCAACAATTATTTCCTCTTCGAGAAGATCACGAATAACATTTAAAATGTCACTTTTATCTTCACCTAATTTTTCTGTTATAGCTCTTGAGCTTAATGCCTCGTTCTCTAGAATTTCCAATACTGCCATGCGCATTGCTTCAGTATCGCTGCTTACAGTATTAGTCTGATTTTGACAAACAGTACACTTTCCACAATTACTTGAGTGGTATTCTCCAAAATATTCTAATAGTAGTCGCTGTTTGCATTTGTCATCATTATTAATATAATTGATTACAGACCTTACTTGATTTTGTTTTAGTTGCTGTTGTTGTTCAACAACCTTAGCAATTCTATTTATTGTTTTGTCATCTTCTCTAGGCTGGAGGAAGATAATTTCAGAATCTGAATTTGAAAACAAGAAATCTACGATTTCATCTTTATGTAATTGCTGTAAAATGGCAATGATTTCCTTTTCTGAACATCCTGATTTTTTTGCAACCAAACCTAAGTTAATTGCTAATTGATGCTCAAAAATACCACCATAAGTTCTCAGTATCGTCTTTATAACAAGACTAAAATGACTATGTGTTTCTAAATAAGAAAACATAGCAGTGTTGCTAACAATGAACTGCAATTTGGTCTTGTAGTTAAACTGCTGAGACATTTTAATGATGCTATTGCGATCTAATAGTTGAAGAATATTGAATGTTTTTCCTGCTTTGAAATCGTAAGCTTTACAAAACTCACTAAAATTGAACTGGTGCGATGTTAATTCACCTTCACCATAAGAGATCTGAAAAAAATTGCAGAGTTTCCGATAGACCATTTTTATATCATTAATAGACGGCAGGTTTAGTATGAACTGTTTCTTTAATATTTGTTCATCTGAGCTATTTGTTAAAATAGTAGCAAACGCATCATTGTTATTACGCCCTGCACGACCTGCTTCCTGATAGTAACTTTCTAAACTCTCTGGTAAATTAATATGGATAATGTTTTTAACATCAGGTTTATCAATTCCCATACCAAAAGCGGTAGTAGCTACCATGATTTGCTTTTGATCATTCATCCATTGTGTAAGACGATCTTGCTTGTCTTTAGTTGGAATGCCTCCATGATAAAACGTAGAACTAAATCCTTTTTGTACTAACGCGTTATGGATTTCAATAGTCGATTTTCGACTTCTTACATATATAATTGCTGAACCTGGATGCTTAAGCAATAATTGCTCAAGGTCATAAAGTTTATCTTCAGAGTAATTAACTTGATATGCAAGATTTGGTCGACTAAAAGATGCTTGAAAAACTTTCGGATCAATAAAATCTAACTCCGAAAGTGTTTCGGCTACGACTTCAGGTTTTGCGGTTGCTGTTAGTGCAATAACATTAACACTTGGATGTAATTCTCTAAGTATTTTAATATGCTTATATGCAGGCCTAAAGTCATTGCCCCATTGACTTATGCAATGAGCTTCATCTACAGCTATCAGGTTCACATTCATTTGTGCGATGCGCTGTTTTACGATTTCTTGCTGAAGACGTTCGGGGGAAAGATATAGGAATTTATAATTACCGTATATGCAATTATCTAAAAGCGTATCCAATTCGGCATATTTTATTCCGCTAGTAATTGCCATCGCTTTAATTCCCTTGTTTTGTAAGTTATTCACCTGATCTTTCATTAAAGCAATTAATGGAGAGATAACAATGCAAATACCTTCTTTGATCAGGGCTGGTATTTGAAAGCAAATTGATTTTCCTCCACCAGTTGGCAATAGGGCAAAGGTATCTTCATTATCCAATACCGCATTGATGATCTCTTCTTGATATGGTCTAAATGAGGTAAAGTTCCAATACTGTTCTAATATGTTTATTGGGTGTGCCATTTATTGATTTAAGGCATCTATAATAAAGTCTGCTCTTTTTTCAACGGTATCAAAAGGTACGTCTAACAATTCATAATCAAAATTCTTATAAGTGTTCAATAAAGCATGATGAATCTCTACTGCTTGATTGAAATTCTCATAACGTTCGCTATCACTTACAAAGATCTCCTGCCATGGAGAAAGTACAAATACCTTATCATATTTGTACCGTTCACAGGTCTCAATGAAGTATTTTGGATATATACTTTTTGCATAATCCATATACGCCAGAACGTCAGGTAATCCTCGATCTAAAAACACGGTATTCGCATCAACTGATTCGGCATCGATAAATTGCTGCGTTCTAGCTTCCAATAATCGTTCACTAAATAATAACGGTTTGGTAAGAAACAGCTGTTCTATGCCATCTTTTCGTGCATCTAAGGTCACTTGTCTTGAAACTTCTTCAAAGCACGTATAGTCACGTTTAATCAATTCATTTATGATTGAAGATTTACCGGTTCCTGGTCCACCAGTAATGACAATTCGTTTGGTATTCAATTTGGCAAGGTTTTGGCTGTAAAATTACTAATAATAATGCAAAGTTAAATTCAAACTAAAATGTATCTTTGCATCCCAAGAATATGTTATGAGCCCAGAAAAACGATCAGAAGAATTTTATAAAAAGTTACGTGTTCAGTTGTATGAAACTACAACGTGGCCTTCAATTTATCTTTACAAATTTATTGTCCCGACGGACCCTAAAAAAATACGTCAGATTGAGGACCTATTTGATAATCTTGGAGCTGTTATAACAACGAAGGCATCAGGAAAAGGGACATATACAAGTGTATCGGTGAATCTTCAGATGAAAGATCCTGAGGCTGTGATACTTAAATATCAGGAAGTAGCCTCAAAAGTAGAGGGTGTTATTTCTTTGTAAAAAATAGGGTCTCTTATGATCTTTTTTGTATTTTGCAGCTGATGCAGTAGAACTTCATGCACAATATTTATTTACTACACATTTTATATTTTGATAGACGATTTAGAATACAATACAGAACGCGAGCATTTGATTATTCCAGAATATGGAAGACATCTTCAAAAGATGGTTAATCATGCTAAAGCGTTGCCAACAAAAGAAGAGCGTAATAAGGTGTCTAAGGCCATTATTAACGTCATGGGTAATCTGCAGCCACATCTCAGAGATGTGCCAGATTTCCAACACAAATTGTGGGATCAGCTATTTATCATGTCCAATTTCGAATTGGATGCCGATTCTCCATATCCTAAACCTTCAAAAGAAGAGTTAAGTGAAAATCCTGAGCCTCTTAGATATCCTCAAAACCATCCGAAATATCGTTTTTACGGTAATAATATTAAGACGATGATTGATGTTGCTAATACCTGGGATGAGGGCGAAATGAAAGAGGCGTTGGTGTATACGATTGCCAACCATATGAAGAAATGCTTCCTAAATTGGAATAAAGACACCGTAGAAGATGCGGTTATTTTTGAACATTTATACGAACTTTCTGATGGAAAAATTAACTTGAAATCTAGCGATGAAGATCTTTCAGATTCAAGCAGTTTAATGCGCCATAAAAAGAAATATTCAGGCGGTAAAAAGCATAAAAAAGGTTCTAATCGAAATAGAAAACGTTACTAATCCCTATTCATGTCTACATTTATTATTGAAGGAGGGCACCAACTAAAAGGAAAAATTCAACCTCAAGGTGCAAAAAATGAAGCACTACAGATTTTATGTGCTGTATTATTAACTGATCAAGAAGTTAGAATTGATAATATCCCAGATATTGTTGATGTCAATAAACTTATCTCTTTATTAAAGAAGCTTGGTGTTAAAGTCAATCACGTTGGAAAAGGGTCATATACCTTTAAGGCTGATGAAATTGATTTAGACTATTTAGAGTCTGAAGCTTTCAAAAAAGATGGAAGCGGGTTAAGAGGTTCTATAATGATTGTCGGACCTTTGTTAAGCCGATTTGGTAGAGGTTATATCCCAAAACCAGGAGGAGATAAAATTGGACGTCGTCGATTAGATACCCATTTCGAAGGCTTTATTAAACTAGGTGCGAAATTTAGATATAACAGAGAAGATCACTTTTATGGTGTTGAGGCCGAAAAACTCCACGGAACACACATGCTTCTTGATGAAGCTTCCGTAACTGGAACTGCGAATATCGTCATGGCTGCAGTATTGGCTGAAGGCACAACAACGATTTATAACGCTGCCTGTGAACCTTATTTACAGCAATTGTGTAAAA
This sequence comes from Psychroserpens sp., assembly GCA_017643165.1. Taxonomy (GTDB): domain Bacteria; phylum Bacteroidota; class Bacteroidia; order Flavobacteriales; family Flavobacteriaceae; genus Psychroserpens. The sequence goes on from JAEPNY010000002.1 coordinate 115,366, forward strand.
TGCTCAATCGAATGGGAGCGAAAATTGGCGGTATTGGCTCAAACTTATTAACTATTGAAGGTGTTGATAAACTCGGTGGTACAGAACATCGAATGCTGCCTGATATGATTGAAATTGGAAGTTGGATTGGGCTGGCGGCAATGACTAAAAGTGAACTTACAATCACAAATGTGAGTTGGGATGATTTGGGGCTAATTCCGAATGTATTCAGAAAATTAGGAATCACAGTTGAACGTCAGGGTGACGACATACATATTCCAGCACATAAAGATGGTTATGAAGTTCAAAGCTACATAGATGGTTCTATTTTAACCATCTCAGATGCACCTTGGCCAGGGTTTACTCCAGACTTATTGAGTATTGTATTGGTAGTCTTGACCCAAGCAAGAGGAAGTGCTTTGGTACATCAGAAGATGTTTGAAAGTCGTTTGTTCTTCGTAGATAAGCTTATCGATATGGGAGCAAAGATTATCTTATGTGATCCGCATAGAGCTACCGTTATTGGTCACGACTTTAAGTCGCAATTAAAAGCAACGACAATGACTTCGCCTGATATTAGAGCTGGAGTATCACTATTAATCGCTGCTTTATCTGCTAAAGGTACATCTACAATCCATAATATCGAGCAAATTGATAGAGGCTATGAGAATATAGATGAACGACTTAGAGCAATTGGAGCACATATTAAGCGCGTAGAAGGAAACTAGAATTCCAAATGAAATAGCAATTAAAAAGCCTCGATTTTTTATCGAGGCTTTTATTTTTAACTGACAGCTGCTTTATATGTTGTCAAACAACGTTCTCTTGCAAATTTATGGTCTACCATTGGCTGTGGGTAAGTTAATTCTTGATATTCAGGAACCCATTTTTTAATGTAGTCATGGTTTTTATCAAACTTTTGTATTTGCGAAGTGGGGTTGAATATTCGGAAATATGGTGCGGCATCAACACCAGAGCCCGCAACCCATTGCCAATTTCCAACATTACTCGCCATTTCATAGTCATGTAATTTTTCGGCAAAGTAAGCTTCACCCCAACGCCAATCTATGAGTAAGTGTTTACATAAAAAACTACCCACGAGCATACGCACGCGATTGTGCATAAAGCCAGTTTCATTAAGTTCACGCATACCAGCGTCTACCAAAGGATAACCTGTGTTACCATCACACCATTTTTTAAAGTCTTCTTCATTATTTCGCCATTCGATACGATCATATTTTGCTTTAAACGATCGATCTTTTGTATAGGGGAAGTGCCATAATATTTGCATAAAGAATTCGCGCCAAATTAACTCCTGCCAAAAGATCTCATTCTCTTCTGCAATCGCTTTTTTGACCATTTGTCTGATGCTCACGGTTCCAAAGCGTAGGTGAGGACCTAATTTGGATGTAGCATCTAACGCAGGGAAATTGCGGGTTGCTTCGTACTCTTGGATCAACTGAGGTGTTACGGAGTAGTGAGCAATTTTTTGATCAGAGTGTTCAAAGCCAATATCTGACAAACTTAAATTTACTAAGTCATTGTCTTCAATGCAATTCTGTAACAAGGCTTTTGAATCAAAATATGTTATATCTGAATCTTGAAACTTGGCTTTCCAGGAACGCATATAGGGCGTATAAACTACATATGGATTACCATCTTTTTTTACGACTTCATTTTGCTCAAATATGACCTGGTCTTTATAGGTTTTGAATTCACAATTATGAGCGCTTAATAAGTTTTCAATAGCGGAGTCACGCTCGTCAGCATAAGGTTCATAATCGCGATTTGTGTAAACAGATTGAATATTGTATTCAGAAAGCAGCTGTTCAAATATTTCAATAGGCTGTCCACTATAAATAGCTAAACTTCGATTGTATTCTGACTTTAAGAGATTTTGCATCTCTTGCAGTATGTCATGAATAAAGTTTACGCGCGCATCTCTTTTTGGTAGTTTATTTAATATTTCAGTGTCAAATATAAATATAGGCAGTACAGGTATACTACTATTTAATGCATGAAAAAGACCGACATTATCGTCGAGACGTAAGTCTCTTCTGAACCAAAATACCGCTATAGGTTGCTTCATATTTATTAATTTTTAGTTGGCATTGCTCCAAAAAGGTTTTCTAATTTTTCAGTACGGTATTTGAAAATTTCTTCCAGTTTTGGTTTAACCAGAATAGGGTGAAATAATTGTCCTAACCAACCTAATGGTACCTTGTAGTCGATGATATCTTCCATTTCAATACCGCCTTCAATTTCGTTTATAAAGTGCTTGTGATGCCAGAGTGAATAAGGACCAAAACGCTGCTCGTCCACGAAGTACTCACCTTCAACAACGTGGGTGATTTCGGTAACCCATTTGGTTTTTATTCCTAATAAAGGGGTAACAATATATTGAATAATTTGTCCTGCGAACATGGGTCTGTCAGCGCCAGACAAAATATTAAAACCCATGTAATCTGGTGTAATCGTTTTAAGGTTTCTTGGGTCTGACAGAAATGTCCAAGCTTCAGATTTAGATATTGGAAGTTGTTGTTTTTTGTGAAGTCGATATATTTTCATTGTGACTATAAAATACAATAGTTAGGCATGAGATATTGTACCCATACCAGAAATGTGCAAAGTTAGCTTCTAGAAATACTAGTTTATCTACTTTTGAAGTTCTTCTATTTGATCTAAGATACGCTGTGCTTCAGCATATTTTCTGTCACTTTCAGCTCTGTTAGTCGTAGATAAAGCATGCCAATCCTTCATGTAATTCTCATATTGTTTTTGCAGCCTATCTAACGCAGAGCGCTTTTTAAAAATTCCTAACATATCGTTTATTTTAAGTGTTTTGTGATTTTTGAATTTGTAGGTGACGTCATAGAATAGAAATAATCAATAAGGTCGCCTTCTGGGTTAACCAAGTATTTCTGAAAATTCCATTTCACACTGGAATTTTTTAAACCGTTCTTTTGTTTTTGAGTTAGCCATGCATATAATGGATGTTGCTGAGCGCCTTTGACATTGATTTTTTCTGTTATTGGAAATGTTACACCATAATTAACTTCACAGAAGGTTTCAATTGCATTTGCATCTCCTGGTTCTTGATTACCAAATTGATTACATGGCACTCCAATCACTGTGAGTTTCTCTTTAAATGTATCTGAAAGAAGTTGTAGCTCTTTATATTGCGGCGTAAATCCGCATTTAGATGCGACATTTACAAACAAAATGTACTTGCCTTCAAAACTTGATAGCTCAAAAGATTTACCATTTAAAGCGTTTATTTGAATATCGTACAGATTAATCTTTTCTATAGATTCTGATGATTGTTTCGATAAAAGCGTACCTAAAAACATTTTGAACGGATTCATAATTAAATTTTAAAACTTACAATCCCACAATCCATTTCAAATACTTGACCCGAAATTGATCCCGCTTTTTCAGATAGTAAAAACTCGGCCATTCCAGCAACATCTTCGGGTTGTAAGAATTTCTTCATTGGATGACGTTCCTTAATGTTTTCTACCATTTTGTCATTACGAAGCAATTTTGAAGCCAAGTCAGTATTTGTTACAGTAGGTGCTATTGCATTTATTCTTAGCGTTGTGGCTAATTCAGCTCCTAAAGATTTTACTAAACCTTCTACTCCTGATTTGGCTGCTGCTACACTAGCGTGGAATGGCATCCCTAATTTTGCAGCGACAGTACTAAATAAAACAATGGAAGGATCTTCACTGTTTTTTATGATGTTTAAATACGTCTGGATGGCTTTTACAGCGCCTATGACATTAATCTCATAATCGTCGCGGAATTCGTCTAATTTAAAACGACCAATTGGCTTTAAATTAATACTTCCTGGACAGTAGACTAAACCGTCAGCTGCTTCAATTTCCGGTAGATCATCAGTAAGAATATCACAATCATAGTGTTCGAGATTAGGATGTGTTAGTTCAGGAGCATTTCTACTTATATTAATCACTTTTGAATGACTCAATAAACTATTTACGATGGCATTTCCAATGCCTCTGCTGCCACCTATTACTATGTATGTTTTCATTACAATTTGCTTTATAGTTAGACGAGCGCAACAGATAATTAATAGTTACCTATTACGCTCGGCTTGATATAGAGAGAGTAGGGCTTATACTGTTAATGGAGCACCTTTCAAACGTTTTTCGACTTTACGTTTAATAGCTGTCAAACGTTTCATGATATCCATAATGTTTTCATCTTTTCGTTCTTTATAGATTTGGTTTAAATCTAAAATTAACGCTTTCGCTTCACGAGAAATTTTCACACGATCACTAGTTGAAAGCGATCTCATTTTTCTCTTCTCAAATTCCAATGCTCTGTTTATTAATTCCATGATTCTAATTATTTATGTAGTTGTGTAATTCTGTGATTTTTTCTGGAGTATTGAACTGTCCGCCATAATAGGTTGTCACAGTTGCAGATGTATCATCTTTTATTCCTCTAGAGGATACACACAAATGCTTTGCATCTATAATCACTGCGATATCTTCTGTGTCAAGAATCGCTTTCAATTCTTCAGCAATCTGGTTTGTTAAACGTTCCTGTACCTGTGGACGTTTAGCATAATATTGTACAATTCGATTTAATTTTGATAACCCGATCACTTTACCCGAAGAGATATAAGCGACATGTGCTTTCCCAATGATTGGAACAAAGTGATGCTCGCAGTTGGAATAGAATGTTATATTCTTTTCAACCAACATTTGATTATACTGATACTTATTATCGAATAAGGCCACCTTAGGTTTATTTGCAGGATTTAATCCGGAGAAAATTTCGTCAATATACATTTTAGCAACGCGCTGCGGTGTGCCTTTCAATGAATCATCGGTGAGGTCTAATCCCATCACATCCATGATTTCTTCAAAAAGAATTGCAATGCGCTCTTTTTTCTCTTGATCACTTAATTTGAAGGCATCTGATTTCATTGGTGTTTCTAAACCAGTGAATAGATGATCATCTCCTATTTCAGAAGTTGTAAATCCGTTTAACTCGTGACCGTTTTTAATTTTTAATGTGTCTGTACTCATCTGTTGTCTTTTTTATGTGCTGTCTCAAGGCTTGTATCCCTGAACAAAGCACGTTATCGTTTCGATATTTTGTTGTGGGTAATTTGTTTTTGTCTCGAACATTTAAATCTACCCTCTGAAAATGTTCTCAGTTTTTCATGTTTCGTTTTTCGACCTTGAACTCGTGCTCGCCACATTTTGAAACTTTTAGGTTTCATTTCACGTCTCATAAGCTCAATAACTTCCTGTTCTTTTAAACCAAATTGAAACTCAATTGCTTCAAAAGTGGTTCGGTCTTCCCAGGCCATTTCTATTATTCTATCAGTCGTTCTTTCGTCCAATTCCATACGTTATATGTACTGAAAATCATATTGTTCATCGTACTTAACCTTGGCATCTAGTAACTTTTTAAAGAAACTTTTATTCTCTTTAAATGTTTTAGTATTCTTAAAATGAACAAACTTTCCTTGCGCATGAATACTAGCACCATTCGTTTTATACAAGACTAACTGATAATACGGAATGATCCATGTGAAATTTTTTAATCCCTTGTTAATGTATAAAATGATTCCGCCAGATCTTAATTCGATATTTGCATAGTTAATATCCGACACATCATTTAAGTACTTTTCGAGATTAGGGCTTACCTGACCAATAATCATTCGTTTTGAACCAACACCTCCCATTTTCCAAGATTCCATGAACGAATAAGGCTTGCCAACAAGATCATTAATCATGTGTTTATGTTCCTTATTTGTATGTGTAGAATCAAGTATCATACCGTAATTTCTACTCAAATATAAAAAATGTTTAACCTTTAACTGTATATCTTAAACAAAAATTAACATAATGCTATAGATTTTAATTATAACACACGTAAGCATCAGTAATACAGGGGTTTAAGTTTGTTGGTTTGAGCCTCTTAGTGTGTGTTTATTAAGAATTCGGCGGCTTTCTTGTTTAACAGTTCTGTTTTTTCGAAGATTCCAGAGAATGTCACTCGCTTTCTTTCGGGTTTCATCAATATCAACAATTGGCCAAGGATAATCTATACCAAGTTTAAAGTTGTAGAGCTGCTGTTCCATTTCTGTCATGAGGTAGGGTTCATGTACAAAAGCAGTTTCTAGATTGCGGAGTTCAGGAACCCATTTTTTAATAAATGTTCCGTCGGGATCATGCTCCATGCTATTCTTAATAGGATTATATATGCGAAGTAAATTAGTTCCTGTTTCACCAGCTTGCATTTGCAATTGCGGAAAATGAATTCCAGGTTCAAAATCCAGAAACATACGTGATAGGTGTTGTGAAGCGGCTTGCCACGGTTGCCATAAATTATGAGTGAAGAAAGAAACCGTAAGGGCACGCATTCTAAAGTTAAGGTACCCCGTTTCATTTAAACAACGCATCGCTGCATCGACTAAAGGGAAACCAGTTTGGCCGGTTCTCCACGCTTCTTGGTAAGTTTTGGAAATCTCTTTTTTCAACTTTCGGAACCCTTTATTAATGCTTTCCTGTTCCATTATATGTTCCATTTCAAATTTCTGAATGAAATGCGATTGCCAACGTAATCTTGACATAAACGCTTCTAATGCCTTTTTATGCTCAGAAGTCTGTTTTAAATGGAATGCTTTACGATACACTTCTCTTACGGATAAATTTCCCCAAGCAATGTAAGGCGACAATCGACTACAACTCATTCGTGCCAGCTCTGGCTTTGAAATATGGAACATATAATTCACATAGCGTTTTTGTAAGAATGAATTCAAATAACGTAAAGCATATGTTCTTCCGCCGTTTTGAAATGGGCTATCATCAGGAGTTTCTAATGAAGGGATGGTAAAGAACGATTCTAAAGCTTCTATTTCCTTAATGGTCAGCATTTGATTTTCGGATGGTTCAAATCTAAGAGGTTCAATTGCAAAATACGTGTTACAAGCTTCAGTCCACTTGGTGCGATCTTTTAGGCCGCGTTGTACACCATTATTGATATTTTCATGCCATTCAATTAGATTGTTCTTGCAGAATCGCTTAAATAATTTGTCGCGATTGTAAGTGACAAGTATTCCAGTTTCTTGATGCGAATAAATATCTTTAATATTATAAACTTCCATCAACTGATTAATGGTGGCGATAATATCGGCTTCGATTGTTAGTACTTTCGAATTATAAGGTTCTAATCGCGCATTTAAATCTCTAATGGATTCTTTGATGAAATTCCAATGACGTTGGCTGTAGTGATCATCTTCTAATAGGATATGTTCGAATGCATAGATTAATAATGTACGCTTTCCACTGGATAAGGCATTGAAAATAGCTTCGTTATCTTCAAGTCTCAAATCTCTTTTTAACCAAACTACATTTATCTGTTCTCGCTTTATCATACTAGTTGGGTCATAAATTTATTAGCATTCTCAAAATGTCCTTCTTTGGTTTCTGGTTTCATTTTGTCAAATGTTCTTATGAGCATCCCTAGTCTGGGATTAGATAAGAAGAATTCACGATGTTTATCCATGAAAGTCCAGAAAAGTCCGTCCCATGTAGCTTGCCAATCCCCCTTACTGTAATTACTCATTTTCATAATGTAATTACTACTACTAATATATGGTTTGGTCGACATGAGTCCGCCATCTGCAAATAGGCTCATACCATATACGTTTGGTACCATCACCCAATCATAGGCGTCAATGAAAAGCTCCATAAACCATTGATAAACGTCATCAGGATCAAATTCACAAAGCACCATAAAATTTCCGAGAATCATCAAGCGCTCAATATGATGTGCATAACCTGTTTTAAGTACCTTTTTTATGACATCATCGATAGGTGTGATACCTGTTGTGCCGTCATAAAATGACTTCGGAATTTTTCTATTGAAATTCCAGAAGTTCTTCGTGCGTTCTTCCGAACCTTTAACTTCATAAACTCCTCGAATAAACTCGCGCCAACCCAAAATTTGTCGCACAAATCCCTCAGTAGAGTTAAGCGGAACTTCATGAGCTATCGCGTAGTCTATAGCTGTCCTGATAACGTACATCGGGTCTAATAAGCCTACATTAATGAGCGGTGATAAGAGACTATGATTCAAAAAATGCTCTTCTTTAACGATAGCATCTTCATAGATGCCGAACTCGTGGAAACGGAATTCAAAAAATTGTTGGAGCCAAGATTCGGCAGATTCGTGATCTATGGGATAACTCACAAAATCAGATAATTCGCCATAGTGCGTCTCAAAATTTTGCTGAACGTATGCTATAGCTTCTTTATGATATATGGATAATTCGGGGAATTGGATACTTGGTGGTGTTTTTCCTTTTGGGTATTTCTTTCTATTATCGGCATCATAGGTCCATTTACCACCTTCTGGACTACCATTAACCATTAATATGTTATGTGTTTTTCGTTGATCTTTATAAAAAGCGGTTTGAAAGAACTTCTTTTTAGAGGGTTTGAAAAAGGGTTGTAAGTCTTCTTTGTTGTTGATAAATAGTGGGTTTTCGTACCAAGTAAGAGCAACGCCTGCCGACACTGATTTGATATGTTTTTCTAACCAGTTGTCGGTAGGATCGATGATATGAAACGTTTGAACACCTTCATGAAATAGGTGTGGTATGAGTTGCCTAACATCAGAAAGTGATGACGTCGAATCGATGTAAGTAACGGAATGGCCTTTGGATGCTAAATCATTAGCATACGATTTCATACTAGCACGATGAAAAGCGATCTTTTGTTTGTGAAATTTATAATGTTTGAAGAATAAAAATTCTTCTACCAAGTAGATATCACAATTCAATTTTAATATTGGAGAATCATTAAAAAGTTGATGTGGGAATACTATTGCTGCTTCTTTAGTCATTTAAATTAAGTAGGTATATTAAAATAAGGTTTCTTGTAGCCACATTCTTTGGAACTTACCATTCGCATCATAACGTTCGGCTTGCAAATCAACGTTGAATTTTCGATCTCTAGGATCATTACCAACTCCAGCTACATACATCCAATTTCCATAGTTGCTATGGACATCATAATCAATCAACATAGCTTCAAAATACGCTGCACCAATACGCCAGTCTACAAACAAGTCCTTGGCTAAAAATGAACCTACATTTTGACGTCCGCGATTACTCATCCAGCCAGTTTTCTTTAATTCTATCATATTGGCATTAACAAAGTTGGAACGCGTTTCACCATTGATCCAACTATTTATAAGGCGTTCATCGCTCTTCCATTCATAATCTTTATGTAGAATACCACCAATTTTGAAAATGGCATTTTCATGTTTGAGTGAGACATATTTAAAATAGTCACGCCATATCAATTCGAAAATAAGCCAATACGTGGATTGATTTTTAAAAAAGTCGCGCTCAAATCGCTTAACTTGATGATAAATGGTTCGTGCGGAGATACAACCATTTGCTAGCCATGGTGAAAACTTAGAACTGAAATCTTTACCGATTAATCCATTCCTAGTTTTTTTATACACACCCAACTTCTTTGTTTTGAAAAAGTAATCATTCAGACGTTCAAGTGCTTGCGATTCCCCACCTTTGAATGGGAACGCAGAATCTGGAATAGCTTCAAAATTTGAAAGCCCAAGATCTGAAAGATCTGGAATGGTGGTGTGGTTTTCAATCTCAAGAATTGCATTTGTAGTTGCAACAGTAATAGAAGGTCTAACAGCTCTGTATTTTTCTACTTTCTTTCTAAAAACTGTGAATACCTGGGGAATCTCTGAAATGGCCATTGGAATATCCTCTGGATGAAATAAAAATTGATCATAGATCTCATGATAAGCAATATGAGCTGGCAAATTGTTTTTCACCTTATCAAGTACATTAATTTCTTCGCTAGTCCATTCGTTTTGTAAATAGATATTTTTAACTGAATAGATAGCGGTCAATTTTTCTAGAACAACTTCGGGATATTCATGAAACACGAATAATTCAACATTAAGTTCTTTTAAATTTTTCCGAAGTTCGTGCACGGATTCAATAATGAATTGTGCTCTAAACCGTTCTGTTTTCTTAAAACCATACTTGGTCATTTCGTAATGCCTTGGATCAAAACAATAACAGGCTATGATTGACTCACAATCTGCAATCGCTTTTTGTAATACGGCATTGTCTTGGACTCTTAGGTCATTTCTAAACCAGACTAATCCTATGTTGTTTTGTTTCTTCTGCATCGTTCACTACAATATTTTACGTGCTCCCAATTCTTTTCCCATTTTTTGCGCCAACTGAACGGAAGTCCACAGGTGACACATATTTTTTCTGGCAAATACAGCTTCTTATGTTTAGACATCTACCAATTTGTTTATCATTCCTGAAAAAATAAAGCCGTGGAAGGGTAGAACAGCATACCAGTATAATCGTCCCCATAATCCGCGTGGTCTAAATGTCGCGGTCTGTTTTAATACGCCATCTTCGATCTTAAATTCTAACCAGGCCTCACCAGGTAAGCGCATTTCGGCATACAACAACAGTTTTTGCTGTGTTTTACTGGCAAATATTACACGCCAAAAATCCAAGGCATCACCTGCATCAAGATTGGTTGGACTTGTTCTACCTCTTCTTAAGCCAATACCACCAAAGAGTTTATCAATATATCCGCGTATTTTCCAAAGAAAAGTTCCGTAATACCAGCCTTGGTTGCCACCTATTCGCCAAATTTTTTCGATAGTTTTTTCAGCATCTCTTACGCGTCGTTCTTTTATGTCTTTAAAACATCCAAACTTAGGTACATTGATATAACGATGTAAGTTTTTCTTTAAACGTCCGCTACTTATCATTGAATCTTTCCAGCTAGACACAATACTGTTTTGCTCGATTTTTACAAAAGCCAATTCGACTGCTTGCTTATAGGTGAGTGGTTTTACATCTAATAATTCATTGATGTTACTAGGCTTGCCGATAATCTGAACGCCCATACTGTCTACTAAAGATACTGCAAGTTTGTATGAGGTTGATGTTACAAAATACAACCAATACGACGATAATCTCGGCGTCATTACAGGAACCGTTAAGATATAGCGTTTGAGCCCTCGGACTTGCGCAAATTGAAGGAGCATTTCTTTATAGGTCAAAACTTCCGGCCCAAAAACGTCATAAGATTGATTAAATGTTTCGGTTTTACCAGCACTTCGAGACAAAAAGTATAACACATCTCTTACAGATAAAGGTTGCGTCTTCGTATTTAACCATTTTGGTGCGATCATAAATGGTAATTTCTCAACCAAGTCTCTTATAATTTCAAACGACGAACTTCCCGATCCTACAATGATTCCTGCTTTAAAGATCGTTAGTGCATAAGCGTCAGATTTTAGAACCTCTTCAACATTTTTTCTAGACTGCAAATGCTTAGAAAGTTGATCCTCGTTGGTAATACCACTTAGGTAAATCACCTGTTTCACATTTGTTGTTTCGATATAATTCTTAAAGTTTTGAGCGCATTGGGCTTCTAAACTTTCGAAGTCTTTTGAAGAATTTGACATTGAGTGTATTAAATAATACGCGACATCAATGTCTTTTGGAATATTGTGAAAGGTATTCGGTTTTAAGAAATCAGCTTCTATGACGTCTATGAAATCATCATCCGAATAGCGTTTATCGGCTCGTAACTCATCTCTAACGGCACAGGTGACATGATGGTGTTCATTGGCTAGCAACGGAATTAGTCGCTTTCCTATGTATCCAGTCGCTCCTGTCACGAGAATCTTCATGCGAGTATTTATTTAGGTCTTTGGTAGCCAAAACGTGTTTTTAATTCTGGTATCGCATAACCGTCTAAGCCATTGATTGCCGATACTTTAGCTTTTGATAAGTTAATGAATCCGTCGTCTTCTAACAAATCTTCATCAACATATAATCCTGTAATCTTTCCTATTAATAGGATAGTGTTATTTGCCTTAATCTCATATTCTTCGACATATTCCATTGCTAATTGAACGGGAGCTCCTTTTACAAATGGTGCTTGAAAATCATTTTTATATTCTGGATGCAGATTGGTTTTGTCAAATTCTGAAATATTGGCGTCATACTTTGCCGATGTATGATGTGCATCTTCTAGTATTGCTTCGTGAATATGGTTGATCGTATATACGCCTGTGGTTTTGATATTTTCATAGGTGTTTCTTAAAACGGTTGTTGGTCTTAGGAAAAAACCGAGCATTGGCGGATTAGAACCAATATGTGTTACTGAACTGAATACTGCAACATTTTCAATGCCTTCTTTAGATACTGAACCCAATAAATTAGCCGACTTATAACCAGAGCAACTGTTGATTAAGTTGATGCGATAGATGTGATGGAAATTGTCGAGCTGTTCATTGCTGATATAGGTCATTATAACGTGTTGAAATTATTGATCTTAATATCTTGTGCTTTTAAGTCGAACATCAAATTGTATAATCCGAAGAAGGTTCTATTCATGTAGATGAAGTGCTTAGATCCACGATTACCATTCATCTTTCGCAATTCAGTATTCTTAGAGTATTTTTCGCTTAGCTCACCAATCTTTCCGAAGAAACTGTTGTCTGAAAAGTCAAAAGTTTCTGCATGAAAAGGTTGTGTAAACAAACTTAACATCTCGTGGAAAAGCTCAGTGAAGAATTCCAATTCTTTCGGACTATCATCTGCCCTTAAAATCTCCAATTCATAAAGTTTCTGAACGAAATACTCACGATTCTCTATACTTTCTTTCCGTGCAAGCTCGAAGTACGGTACATAGAACTCGTCTGGAATGGTTTTCATACATCCAAAATCTAATGCGATTAGTTGGCCTTCCTTAGATATGAGGAAATTTCCAGGATGAGGATCTGCATGTACTTTTTTGAGTTTATGGATTTGGAACATGTAGAAATCCCAAAGGGCCTGACCTAATTGATTTGCAAATGCTTGATTCGTATTGTGCGCCGCAAACTCAGAAAGATGTTCTCCGTGCATGTAGTCCATTGTGATGATGCGTTCGGACGACATCTCTTCATAATATTGAGGAAACAAAAGATTCGGGATGTGAGCGCATTTATGAGCAATTTCTTTACTTTGCTCGACTTCCAGAATGTAATTTGTTTCCTCAATTAATTTACCTTCAACTTCTTTAAAGTACTTGTCAGAGTCTTTTCCTTTAATGTTGAACATGCTCATGGCAATTGGTTTGACCATGGCTAGATCTGAAGCGATACTTTCAGCAACTCCTGGATATTGGATTTTCACAGCAAGTTTTTTCCCGTTTTTCTCTGCAACATGGACTTGTCCAATGCTAGCAGCGTTCACAGAAGTTGCGTTGAAGGTATCATATATGTCGCTCGGCAATTTTTCGAAATATTTTTTAAATGTCTTCATCACTAAAGGCGGTGATAAAGGTGGAACTGAAAACTGCGCTAGCGAGAACTTTTCTACGTAGGCTTGAGGCAAAATACTTTTTTCCATGCTTAGCATCTGAGCAACTTTGAGTGCGCTACCTTTCAATTGCTTTAGTCCATCATAAATGTCATCAGCATTATTTTGGTTAAGACGTTCTTTAGCTTCCGACTCAGATTTTGTAAGCTTATCTCCATAATATTTCAAATAGTTAACACCAACCTTAGCTCCTGTAGAAACTAGCTTAGTGGCTCTTTGAATTTTAGAAGTGGGTATTTTGTCTATGGTTTTCATTCAGGGCAAATTAATTCATGTGCATTTTTTCTTTGATCAAAAACTTTCCTAGATCGATCAAACTTCTAACAGGTGCTACATTTAGAACATCGAAACTCGTATTTACAGATTTCTCAATAAAGATGTCTGTTTTTTCAAAACCTTTCGATGTATCATCCATCCAGAACTTCATTGTTAATAACAATTGAAGCCAAGCGGTCTCTTTTAAACCACGACGTTGAATGCGATCAATTTGTTCCTGTTTAATATCAATTAATTCAATACCTAGGTGTTCAATATAAGTAGTGAAGGCATGCTTTAATTCGGCTAAAGATGCTAGGCCTTTCATACTATTTTTGTGTTTTTCTAAGGCATACTTAACATAACTTCTATTGGCTGTCAAGTTTTCAAAAAAGGTAAAATAGAAGCTCAGCAATTTATTACGTGCATCAAAGGAATTGTAATCTTCACTTTTCTCCAATACATCAATGCTGTTTTGAAAAAATGCTTTGAACACGTGTTTTTCAATTGCTTCAAAAGAACCAAAGAATTCATAAAACTTTTGTTCTTCGAAGTTATTCGCTTTGGCGAAGGCATACACGGTCTTTGGCTGCGTATTATGCTCGAGCACATAATCCATGTAAAAACTGATTATGTCGTCGCTCTTGATATTTTTTTTCTTTGCCATGTTCATCATTTTATAACACAAAGATATAAATGTTTAACCTTTTATAAAAATGGTTAAACAAAATTTAACATGATGCTATGACTTTAATTTAAGTTTTTGTTAACAGCCAGAGGAATGGCATGTTTGTAACTTTACGTGTAATTTAAAACTAATCAATAATTCCAGTAAAATGAAAAAATTATTACTTGCATTTGCTATATGTGCGATGACGTTCAATGCTAATGCACAAATTCAAACACCACAGCCTAGTCCTGCTGCGAAATTGACACAGAAAGTTGGTCTTACCGATATTACTGTAGAGTATTCTAGACCAGGCGTGAAAGGAAGAACTATTTTTGGTGGTTTAGAGCCTTGGGGAACTGTATGGAGAACAGGTGCTAATAAAAACACTACGATAACATTTAGCGATGATGTAACATTTGCCGGTCAAGATGTAAAGGCAGGTTCTTATGCAATCTTCACAAAACTAAACTCTGCAAAAGAGTGGGATGTTATGCTTTACAGTGATACAAACAATTGGGGCGTACCAAGAGAGTGGGACGACTCTAAAGTTGTAGCTACAGCAAAAGTAAACGTAATGGAAATCCCATTTAACGTAGAGACATTTGCAATAGACATTAATAACATTACAGATAACGGAGGATCATTAGAATTGATCTGGGAGAAATCTTATGCAGCAATTCCTTTTACAGTACCAACAGATAAAACGGTATCGGCTGCTATTGATAAGGTTATGAATGGGCCAGGTGCTGCTGATTACTATGCATCTGCTGTGTATTACATGAATGCAGGAAAAGATATCAATCAAGCAAAAGCTTGGATGGAGAAAGCTATGTCTATGATAGAAAAACCAGGATTCTGGCAATTAAGACAGCAATCATTAATTTATGCAAAAGCTGGTGAAAAAGATAAAGCGATCGCTACTGCTAAAAAGTCTTTAGAGGGCGCAAAGGCAGCTGGTAATCAAGGATATGTCAAAATGAACATGGATTCTTTAAAAGAATGGGGAGCTATGTAATCGTTTCGATTGAATAATATACATAAGGTCTTAGTTTAGTGCTAAGACCTTTTTTTATGCTATTTGTTTTTTAGGAGTCACTGATTGTATTAAACAAGCGATGACGATGACTATCAAACAACCCACAAAATTCAACCACAAGAATGGCAAATTAATGATTTCATATTCGTTCAATAAGAATAGCGCAATGACTAGGATTTGTGTGATTAGGGCAGCAGTGAAGACGGCATTCGCTTTTACAAACTTAAAAAAGAATGCAAGCAGGAAAATACCTAAAACATTACCATAGAAAATAGATCCAATAATATTCACAAGTTGGATCAAGTTCTCTGCGAGATTTGCAACGCATGCTACACCAATTGCAACAATTCCCCAACCTAAGGTGAATAACCTTGAGGCTTTAACCATTTCAGCATCACTCTTCTTTGATGTATTACGTTTGTATAGATCCATGGTGGTTGTACTTGCAAGTGCATTCAATTCACTAGACGTACTGGACATCGCGGCACTTAAAATAACTGCTAGCAGTAAACCAATTAGTCCACGCGGAAGGTTATTTAGGATAAAATGAATGAAGACATAATCTTTATCATTACTCTCTACCTTTAGGTTTTTAGAATCTCCAGCTTTTACAATTAATGTTCTAGCCTTGGCTCGTAGAGAATCACTCGCGTTATTATAAATAGTGATCATTTCTGGATCAACTTTTCCATCGGTATTTGAAAATTCATTGATAATGTCACGCTTCATTTCAAAGACTTGTTGTTGTTTCGATTGAAGTGATTGATATTCATTCGCATACTCTGAGCTCATGACGACCTCTGTTGCCGTAGGATTAAAATTGAGTGGTGCTGCATTGAATTGATAGAATACAAACACCATAACTCCTACGAGTAGAATAAAGAACTGCATAGGAACTTTTAATAGTCCGTTGAACATCATACCGATCTGCATTTCTTTCAATGACTTACCTGAGAGATAGCGTTGCACCTGACTTTGGTCGGTTCCGAAATATGATAACATAAGAAAAGTGCCTCCAATGAAACCACTCCAAACCGTGTAACGATTGTTGAGGTTGAAAGAGAAATCTAAGACTTCCATTTTGCCACTAGCGCCAGCAATATCGAGCGCTTTGGAAAACGTAATGCCTTCCGGTAGTTTATTGATGATAAGTATAAATGCTATGATCATTCCTGTAAAGATCACGACCATCTGATGTTTTTGAGTAACATTAACGGCTTTAGTTCCACCTGAAACGGTGTATATAATAACCAGTACTCCAATAATCACATTCAATAAGAGTAGATTCCATCCAAGTACTGCCGAAAGTATTATTGCAGGTGCAAAAATGGTAATTCCGGCCGCTAATCCGCGTTGGATTAAAAAAAGGATTGCTGTTAAAGACCGCGTTTTTAGATCAAAACGATCTTCTAGAAACTCATATGCCGTATATACTTTTAAGCGATGATATAAAGGAATGAACACCATACAAATGATGACCATGGCTATGGGTAATCCGAAGTAAAATTGGACGAATCCCATGCCGTCATTAAAAGCCTGTCCAGGTGTTGATAAAAATGTAATGGCGCTTGCTTGAGTAGCCATAACCGATAAGCCTATGGTCCACCATTTAGACGTATTACCGCCTTTTAAGTAGTCTTTTACATTCTTGCTGCCGCGAGATTGATAGGTCCCATAAATGACAATGAGCAATAGCGTACCAATAAGTACAATCCAGTCTAGTGTTTGCATTCTAAAACGCTTTAGTTATAAAATAAAATGCAAGAATATAAAGTGCGTTTGCCACAAGCACAAGCGTGTACATGCGGTTCCATTTGTACTTATTCATTAGTTCTTGATTTGATTATTAGGTGTAATGTCGTTCTTTCCTAAAGACAGCATATTAGCAAATAGGCGATAAGCTCCTGAAACTCCAGCAGGAAATTCTCTAAAGAAACTTAAACCTGTGTATATGTAATGACCTTTGCCATATGACGCGACTAATAAACTTCCTTGTTTTGAAGATTCGCCTTTATCATTCATAGCAAGAATAGGTGTAAACTCAGCAGCCCAATCATTAGGGAAGTAAAGCCCACGTTCTTGGGTCCAGCCTTCAAAATCTTTAGTAGTTATTTTATTCGGAACATTTAATACTTCATGGTCTTTGGCAATGAGATCTACTTTAGCATATTCATCGGTAACACGATCTCTTGATAATCTAAGGTTATATGGTGCAATCTGATCTACTTTAACTCGTCGGTTCGTATTGTATTGAACAATCATATTGCCGCCTTCAGCTACGTAATTAAAGAGAATGTCTTGTTTGAACTTTAATTCGTCAACGGTATTATAAGCACGTATTCCTACAACAATTGCGTCAAATCGTTTGAGATTCTCTTCAGTAATATCTTCTGGTTTAATAATAGCGACGTTATAGCCAATTTGCCTTAGGCTCTCTGGTACAACATCACCAGCACCTTCTATATAACCTATGTTTTCACCACGTTTTTGAATATCCAAACGTACAATCTTACTTTCACTTGGTAAAAGAACGGTTTGAAACGGAATATGATCATAATCTATTTCTATGAGTTCCCGTGTGTAAACATTCTCGCCAATATGTACCATAGGCGTGAAGAGTCCTTCACTTTGACCTTTTGGAGGAATTACCGTGAAAATTAAACGCGCTTCTTGACCTTTATTCTTAATGGCGACTTTTTGTTGTTTTGGATAAACACTCCAATCGTTAGGATGTGCAATTTGAACATAGCCTTCAAGGTTATCGCTACCAGATTTTACGATGACTTCAATATCACGCTGTGCATCCGAATCAATTATAATCACTTTTTCGGAAATTTTAGCCGAAGCCTCTGGAATGATTTCGAAAGGTTTGTAGACTTCACCTTTAACCGGATCATTTGTTTTATAAACGATAGGTTTGGTAAAGGAAATTGGTACGTTCTCTATATTTAAATTGAACCTTACATTTAATGCACGTGGCGTTTCTGGATTCCCTATTAATGATTTATCCTCAACTTTATACATTCCTAACGATCCTTTCTTGGTTAACCAATAAGGAGTAGATACGGCTTGAGTATCTGGTAATAAGGCTGTTTCTTTAAAATCAAAACCGGTATTGTTATCTAGTTTAATACCCTTTTCTACGGCTGTACCATTTGGCGTAACATAATTAACCAATCGTATATTTGAGTCGCTTCTATTGATAACTTCAAGGTTTAAGTTGATAGACGATCCTGGACTCGTATGATTTGTATTTGCTGTTGCCTCCAAATATAATCCTGCACAAGCTTCTATAATTCCTTTGATCTCTTCAGTTTTGATGCGTTTCCAATGGCTATCTTCTAGATTTTGTATCAAGCTGTACGCTCTAACCAATTCTGGAATCGAGGCTGCTGGATTTTTAAAATCATAATTGTTTTGAACGGCATTTAAAACTTCTCCTACAGCAGCACCACCTTCAACGCGATTCCAGGTGGTATCAACACCTTCGAATATATTAGATTTATCTTTTGGAAGTTCACCTTTAATTAATTCGACGTATTCGTTTTGAGTACCTCTACTTCCTGTGCTTCCGAAGCCTTGCGATTTATGCTGACTGCGACTTAGTGCTGCAATTTCTGGATTACTCAATCCTAAATCGGCATAATAGACACCAGTGTCTATTTCTAATAAGTTGGTTTTGTCGGCTTTTTCAAAGTTTTCACGACTTCCATAAAACCACCATGATGTGTTAAAGAAAAGGCGTTTAGGTTGCCATAATTCGGTTGTTTGCAATTGCTCTGGATAGGCATTTGCATCTGCCACCAAATCAAAAGCTTCAATACTTAGCATCGCTGAACCTGTATGGTGACCGTGTGTGGTTCCTGGATTTCGATGGTTAAATCGATTTATTATAACATCTGGTTTAAACTGGCGAATCGCCAAAACTACATCACTTAAGACTTCTTCTTTATTCCAGATTGCAAAAGTTTCGTCTGGATGTTTTGAATAACCGAAATCATTAGCTCGTGTGAAGCGTTGTTCGCCTCCATCGGTACGTCTGGCTGCTAATAATTCCTGAGTTCTAATCACACCCAATAATTCTCGTATCTCAGGTCCGATGAGGTTTTGTCCACCGTCACCACGTGTTAAAGATAAGTACGCTGTTCTTGCGTGGACCTCATTTGCCATATAGGAAATAAGGCGTGTGTTTTCATCATCGGGATGCGCAGCAACATATAATACAGAACCTAAGAAATTCAGTTTTTTTATAGACTCAAAAATCTCAGATGATGATGGTTTTTTAGGTTGTTGTGCCTGAACGATGAACGATGACACAAGAAAAAAGAACAGTAAGCGTAATGTATTATGCATGGCTGTATTAGTTAGTGACGACCAAATATAATGAAGTCTAAAAGTGGATGCCTAGTATTTAGTTTTTCTTTAACGTTAGATCTGTTAAGCCGTGTGTTATTCTGACCAAACAGCTAGTTCATTTCCGCTGGGATCAAGAAACTGAAAACGCTGTCCTCCAGGAAAGGAAAAGATGTCAACTGAGATTTTACCACCAGCATTGATTACCTTATTTTTTAGCTTCGGAAGGTCGTTGTGATAGAGCACAATTAAAGCGCCGTTTATTACAGGTTCATCGCTCAGTTCGAAACCACCATCAAGACTACCATCTGTGAAGGCTGTATAGCCATCGCCATAATCAGTGAAGGTCCATTCGAAGACTTCAGTGTAAAATGCTTTGGTCTTCGTAAGATCGTTTGATTTGAATTCGATGTAATCTATTTGATGATTTGTTTGTTTCATTGCAAATACAAATTAGGCTTCTATAGCATCTTTTTCTAATAAGGTTACTGCTTTTTGTAGAATAAGATTGTTGGGATAGGTAACCAAATCACCATTGTCCAATCGTAGGTGTAACTGAAATGCACGAATATCTTCGATAACAGCTTCTAATGGAAAATCCTTATCGTGAATCTGGATTTTATCACCCACTTTATAAGGAAATGAAAAGAACATGATGATCCCAGAAGTGACGTTGCTAAGAATAGACCAAATGGCGAAAAGACCAATTCCGATCACAGCGAAAACTGACGATACTATGAGTGTTAAATCTTTAAATTCAACACCTAAAATCGCGATTTGAATAGTTAAAGCTATTATTAATAGTGTAACTGTTATATATCTTTTAATCAGATTGATACGAGCTTCGTTAATTCCGCTTTTCTTTCCTATGCGTTTTACTAACGCATGACTTAATCCGCGTATTATTAAAAGAACAACAAAGAGTATGGCGGTGGCAATTAACTCAAACTGATAGGTTTCAAAAAAAGACATAAGCGTTGGATATTTACTCAAATATACAACCTATTTTAAAAGTAATTTAATCTAATTGAAGCGTTTCGCGAAGTGTTTCATCAGCATTCGAATTTTTGCTCCAGTAAGGCGATTTGATCGTCTTTAATTTTGTCGCTTTTGTTGTTAATGTTTTTGCCTTTGAGCCATAACCATCGCGATAAGAATCTTCCCAGCCTAGAATGTCGTATGGAAATTCAGTATTGTATGAAATAGACAAGGTTCGTCCTAATTCAGGATAAGTAATAGTGTAATTCCCATCAGATAAAGTTGCATTTGCAGTATAGGATTTTAGTGGGATATGTTTCAGACGAATAAATTCAAAAGATGGAATAACAGCAATAGTTCCTATTGGCAAGCTCTTTGGATCAATTCGTAATTGCGTCCAAAGCTCATTTTCAAGAATTGCTTTATCTAGGTTAAATTCTTGATCACCTTCTGTAGCGAAATAGCTATGACCTTTAATTTCAAATTGCTCCCGATTATTAAGTTGTGAATACACATGTCCACACCACTCTTGAACAGAGCAACTCACTTTGATCGCATGCTTGTTATTGCTCACAGGATAGAAGGTAGATTGCATGATTGAATAAGGATAAACGCCAGTATTAAAATTTTTAGTAGCATTTAACTTTAATACAGAGGTATTCGATTTACTATAATTATCGGCTTTAACTTGTGCATCTGGTAAGAAGTCTTCCGTAACATAAACCAATACTGCAGTTCCGTCACGTAATTCCCCATAACGCGCCTGCTCTAACTTGTATGAAGATAATTCGGCTTCACCTGCATACCAGTACGCTTTAAAGGCTTCAGATTGTTTAAAGGCTGGTTTGGTGATAGTAGCTGCTGGTACATCGGTTTCAGACGTTGCTAACATTTCAGAAGACGCCTCTGAAGTGGCTTCTTTACAATTTTGAACGCTTATAATGAGGATACCTATTAAGGCAATTCTGAAGTACGTAACTAACTTTTTCATATCGTAACACTTAAATTACAAAGTTACGACTGAAAGATTAGTCTACCATACTGTTTAACGTTTTGTAAACGAGGTGTGTTGGTAATCCAACGACATTGGTGTACGAGCCTTCAATTTTTGTAATTCCTATTTGTCCGATCCACTCTTGAATCCCATAAGCACCTGCTTTGTCGTAAGGCTCGTAAGTGTCGATATAGTAGTTGATTTCGTCTTTTGAAAGGGCTTTAAAGGTCACTTTTGTTATGGCGTTTACCGTTTTCTGAGTGTTCTTGGTTGTGAAGCATACAGATGTAATAACCTCATGCGTTTGATCGCTCATCGAAGCTATCATTTGAAATGCCTCTTCATGCGATCTCGGTTTACCTAATGCACTTTCGTTATGCCATACAATGGTATCTGAAGTAATTAATATATCGTTTTCTTTTAGTTCTTCTTTGAAAGGTAAGGATTTCAGTTGCGCTAAATAATCGCTAATTTCAAAATGCCTTAACCGATGTGGATATTCTTCTTTGACAGGTTTTAACCGAATTTCAAAATCTAAACCTAACTCCTTAAAGAACTGTTGACGACGCGGAGAACCTGACGCTAAGATGATATTGAAGTTCTTTAAACGATTATTAAGCATAGTGCTAAGATTTCAGAAAAAAAGGATACAATAACAAAGATAAGATACCAAGTAACATCACCAACTTATAAATATTGCTAATGTGTTTGTAGTGCTTTTGATGTTCGGCACTAAACGTTTTAATTGTCGCATAAATCATAGGTGCAACAACTGCTGCAAGAAAGTAAATGGCAATAACTTGTTGCTGGTACAAATAAGTCACGACGAAATAAATAACTGCAGCTATAGGAATCAAACTTACTATAAACGCAATTTTTGTGGCACGATCGCGGCCTAATACGATAGGTAACGTCTTAAGTTCAGCTTTGTGATCACCATCCACATCTTGTATGTCTTTAATGATCTCACGGATCAAATTGATTAAAAACGCAAATATGGCGTAGTCCAAAACGATTTCAAAGAATGTCAATTGTGTGTCTCTATTCTGCGGAATAATTACTGGTAAGAGATCAAAGATGCCAACGATCAAAATACTCATACCTACTAAAAGCGAGATTAGAATATTTCCGAAGAGCACAGTTCCTTTTAGATATGAGGCATAAGTGTACAGTGCAATTGAGATCAAGACGAAAATAGTAAAGAACGCTGATTTACCGACGCTATGAGAAATGTAAAAGCCAATGACAATTCCGATGATATTCAGAACAAAAAAAAGATTGTAGGCAAGTTTTTCAGATACGCATTTGCCAACGATGACCTTTTCTGGTTTATTGACCATGTCAGTTTCCACATCGTAAATGTCATTAATGATATTACCAGCCGCAGCGAGGCAAACTGTTACAATCACTAAAAGTGTAAAGCCAAAGTTACTAAGTGTCACCTGAACATTAAAAGCATCGAATAAGGCATATTTTATCAAAATCTGAGCAACAATAATTAGTAACAGATTTTTCCAACGAATAAGATTTAAGATGTTTAGCATTAAGAGGTCTTAGGATTAATCGTATTTAGCATCAAAATTTCCGTCCCATTTATCCTGAACTTTCATCACCTGTTCGATGATATCGCGAACCGCGCCTTTGCCGCCATGACGATGTGAAATGTATTTAGATACAGCCTTTACTTCAGGAACAGCGTCTTGTGGACAAGTGGCTAATCCGACTAATTTCATTACTGGAATATCTGGAATGTCATCGCCCATGTACAACACTTGATCAGCACTGATGTCATTGGTTTCGAGATAATCATTATACTGTTCGATTTTATTATGTGCACCAAGGTATATATCAGTAATTCCTAAACCTTCCAAGCGCTTTTGCACACCTAAATTCGAGCCTCCTGAAATGATGCAAATATTAAAACCAGCATCTTTGGCAGTTTTGAGTGCATAACCATCCTTGATATTCATGCGTCTTAGCATATCGCCATTGGTCATTATGGTGACTGTACCATCAGTGAGCACACCATCCACATCAAATATGAAGGTGGTTATATGTTCCAAATACTCTTTATAACTTTTATCGTCCATGTGTTTTTTGAATTGAAGCCGTTAATAGCTCGTATATGTCTTTATGATGCTCATTTTCGAGCAGCTTAAGATGTCGTTTTATCGTTTTTTTATCATGGCGTTTGGCTGGTCCAGTTTGTGCCAAATACGGCGACAATTCCTGAATTTTATTAGCCGTTTCCATGATGAGTGGTTTTAAAAGATCAAATTCTGTACTTTCTGATTCTGTGATCTCATGTGCTACACGAAATAGCTGATTCGTGAAATTATTTACAAAAACAGCGGCAAGATGCAAAGCTGCACGCTGATTGCTGTTAACACGCTTAACGGTGTTCGAAACACTTTCTGCTAAGGATTTTAAGACTTGATAATCCGATTTGTTTAACGTCTCTAGACAGAGTGGGACTTGACTAAAATCTAAATCCACATCTTTTGAAAAGGTTTGTAACGGATAAAAAACACCGCGACGATTCTTTTTATCTAAATCATGAATACTAGCACTACCAGAGGTATGAACCACAAATCGATCTTCGAAAGGTAATGCTGATGACAACTGTGCGATTGCATCATCACTTACGGCAATGACATAAATATCAGCGTCTAACAACTTGTTGAGGTCATCAGTAACATTCACCGTAGTTTTATACGGTTCCAGCGTCCTAATCGAACGATTATACCATTGCTTGATTTGTACATTTTCTGAAGCAGAAAAGGCATTATATAAATGATGAGCTACATTACCAGCTCCCAGAAGTACTACTGAAATCATAGCGCTAAAATACAATAGAAATACGAATTTCAAACAGGTGACAGTCAATTCTAAGTTATGACTTATCTTCGTATTCCATGAAAGCAGATATTCAATCTCGAGAAGATGTTCGAAACCTCGTCACGACCTTTTATAAAAAAGTACGTGCTAATGACCTTTTAGGTCCGTTTTTTAATGAGACGATAAGCGATTGGGAGGCGCACTTTGAATTACTTACGACATTTTGGGAAAGTAGTTTGTTTATTACACGACAACTCGAGCAACGTTATCAAGGAAATCCAATTGAAGCACATATCGATGTTGATCATAAGTTTGAAGAACGTATTACTGAAATGCATTTTGGCGTCTGGTTAAATCTCTGGTATGAAACGATAGAAGCCCTTTTTCAAGGGCCTGTTGCCGATAATGCCAAGCGAAGAGCTCGCAAAATGGGAACGTTTATTTATCTGAAGATATTCGAAGCCAGACAAAAGCGAAACTGAGTGCTGTTTTTTTAACAGATATTTGATAGCATTTCGCCAAGCTTAAAATAACTAAATTGGTTATCTTTGCACAACGAAAAATTAAGCCTCCAGCTATGCAAAAGAAACTTGCGAATATTTTATTTTCAACACGTCTTACAGGTATATTATTTATTGTTTATGCGGTAGCCATGATCGTAGGGACTTTCCTAGATGCAGGTCAGGAAACCTCACCAACACCTTTTACAAGGCATTACATATACAATGCATGGTGGTTTGAGGCGATCATGATTCTTTTCATGATTAATTTTATTGGAAATATTTTTCGTTATCGTTTACTCCGTAAGGAAAAGTGGGCGACGCTTATTTTACACCTGGCTTTCATTTTTATTTTGCTTGGTGCCGGAATTACAAGATATATTGGTTATGAAGGTTGGATGCCAATCCGTGAGGGTCAAACAGAGAATTCATTTTTAACACGTGATATCTATCTTACCACTTATGTGGATGGTGACCTTGTAATCAATGGTCAGCAGCAGCGTCGTGTGGTGCAGGAGCGTGTTGATTTTTCAGAGCGACTGGATAATGATTATGAGCATACAACGAACTATAATGGTACGGACGTAACCATTGAAGTAAAGAAATTTGTCAAGGATGCCGAGTTAGATATTCTTCCAGCAGATGAAGGCGAGTCGTATCTAAAATTAGTTGAGGCAAGTGATGATGGTGGTTCACATAGCCACTTTATCAAAGATGGTGATGACGAGTTGATCCATAACGTGGTATTTACATTGAACAATCCAAAGCCAGGCGCCATCAATATTACCGAAAAGGACGGACAATTATTCATGGAATCGCCGTTTGAAGGCGATTATATGACCATGGCGACCCAAGCCACAGGCAAGGTTTACCCAGATTCAATTCAGCCATTAGCTTTGCGTTCTAGATATCAGATTGGAACTATGGCAATGGTATTTCCGAAACCAGTTATCAAAGGACAATTCGGAATCGTAAAAAAATCGCAATTGCTCAGGAGTCGTGAGGATGGTGTTGTTGTTGATGTGACTGCAAATGGCGAAACCAAGACCTTGAATCTATTAGGAGGCTTATACGTTAATGGACGTTTTGAGCAAGCTAAAGTTGGCGGTTTGGATGTAGCTGTAAAGTATGGTTCCATCGTTAAAGAATTACCGTTTAGTATTAAATTGAACGATTTTATTGCGGAACGCTATCCTGGTACTGAAGATAATTTCTCTGCTTTCGCAAGTGAAGTAACAGTGGTCAAGCCAAACCAAGAGCCATATGATTACCGCATCTTTATGAATAATATATTGGATGAAGGCGGATATCGCTTCTTCCAAGCGAGTTTCTTCCCAGATGAGCAAGGCACAAAACTTTCGGTAAATCATGATCGATGGGGAACTTGGGTGACGTATTTTGGTTATTTCTTATTGTACTTCGGATTGATGGCCATCTTATTTGATCGTAAAACGCGTTTTGCAGATTTGAAACGTATGCTGGACAAGGTAAAAAACAAGAAATCAAAATTGATGATGGTCTTGTTTCTAAGTTTAGCTTTGTCGGGCTTCGCTCAAGAACATACTGCAGACGATGGTCATGATCATGGTGATCAAGTAGCTTTTGAAAAGCCTGCAAAAGCAACAATCGATTCTGTTATTCGCGCTAATGTGGTGCCGAAAGAACATTCTGATCGCTTCGCTGAATTGGTGATACAAGATTACAGCGGACGAATGATGCCGATGAATACATTTGCTTCAGAAGTGGTTCGAAAACTTAGTAAGCGTGATTACTATGAAGACCTTGATGCCAATCAAGTGTTGCTATCGATGCAGGAAAGTCCATTGTTCTGGTATAATGTGCCTATCATTTACTTGGCAAAACGTAAAGGTGATTCCATTAGAAAAATTATTGGTGTTCCAACAGATCAAAAGTATGTGGCAATCACAGATTTCTTGACGGAAGACGGTCGAAATAAGCTTGGGCCATATCTTGAAGAAGCTTATGCTGCTGAAGTACCTAATGGATTTCAAACGCAATTTAGAGAAACTTATGATCGTATGAGCTTGTTATTTAATACGCTCGACGGACGCTCGATGAAGATCTTTCCAGTGCCAGAAGATGATAAGAATACATGGATTTCTTCAGTAGAATATAGAGAGACGTACAATACGCGCATAAAAGATACGCTCTACGGAAAGTTTATTGAGAATAGTTTCGGCTATTATTTAGGTGAATTGTATAAAGCCAGAGAAACCGGAGATTGGGCGACAGCTGATCGCTTATTGGATGGTTTCAAAAAGAATCAACAGCAGGCTGGGAGCGAGGTGATGCTTTCAGATGATAAGATCAGAACCGAAATTCTATACAACAAGTACGACATTTTTAAAATGATATTCGCCTACTACATGATTGCAGGTGGCGTTTTATTTATCTTATTAATCGCACAAATCTTTAGCTCGAAAAATAAGTTCTTAGATAACCTGATCAAAGTTTTTGGTATAGGGATTCTCGTGATTTTCTTAGTGCATACTGCAGGATTAATTGTACGTTGGTATATTTCTGGTCACGCACCTTGGAGTGATGCGTATGAGTCGATGATCTATGTGGCATGGGCTACGATGTTCTTTGGATTGGCCTTCGGACGAAAGAGTATGCTCACTATGGCCGCAACAGCATTTGTAACCTCGATGATCTTAATGGTAGCACACTGGAGTTGGATGGATCCAGCAATAGCTAACTTACAACCTGTGTTGGATAGTTACTGGTTAATGATTCACGTTGCGGTTATTGTAGGTAGTTATGGACCGTTTACTTTGGGTATGGTATTAGGACTCACAGTGTTATTATTAATGATTTTCACAACGAAGTCGAACAAAGCCAAAATGGATTTAAATATTAAAGAATTGACGATCATTAATGAGATGTCCTTAACCGTTGGGTTGGTGATGTTAACGATTGGTAATTTCCTTGGAGGTATGTGGGCAAATGAAAGTTGGGGTCGCTATTGGGGCTGGGATCCAAAAGAAACTTGGGCACTTATTAGTATTATGGTATATGCCTTTATCATTCATATGCGCTTAATTCCAGGTTTACGCGGACGTTATGGATTCAATCTTGCAGCGATCCTAGGATTTGCGAGTATCCTTTTTACTTATTTTGGAGTTAATTTTTATCTGTCGGGATTACACTCTTACCAATCAGGGCAGCAGATATTGAGTTATCAATACATAGGTATTACCCTTGCGATTATAGCAATTATTGGATTCTTTGCGTACCGTAAATATGCGAAGTTTTACAGGAAGTAACCTCCTCAAATTCTGACCTCCTAAAATCACACCTCCTCAAATTCTGAGTGTTAACTCAGAATTTGGTCCTCCTTACAAGGCGGACAATTATTTCGGATGTTTAATAAAATTTACAGAGTGATCCTTCCATAGGATAGGGAAGGTGTCCGCTGGACGGATGGGTCTGTACAATATTATAGAAAATAGTCTATATTTGTACTTATGCGAATACATAATTACAAAGTACTTAAAGACAAGCGTAGAGCTCTAAGGAAAAACCAAACACCAGCAGAAGCACAACTCTGGAAATATTTAAGAGGACGACAATTACAGGGTCGGAAATTTCGTAGGCAGCACAGTATCATGTATTTTATTGTTGATTTTTATTGTCCACAAGAACAACTTATCATTGAGCTCGATGGTGAATACCATAATGACATTCTTCAGCAAGCATATGATGCAAAACGTACTTGTTTACTTCAAAAACATGGATTTAAAGTCATTCGGTTTGAGAATAAAGACGTGTTTGAGTCTATAGAAAATGTGCTACTAGAGATTATTTCAGCATTCAAATCATCTTAGTATTTATAAATTCCACCAGACTCCACACGAACAAGCCCGACCATAGAAAAGTGCGCCACCAATTGCGCTTTACAAGATTCTGAAGTGTTCTATCGCTATGCAGGTTTTGACCAATGGCATTGTGCAGTGGCACAAAAATCGCGAAGGTTAGAATCCATTGTATTAGGACTATTGCAAAACCAAGAATAGGGAAGGGGTCTTGTGATTGAATGAGCTGATAGCCATAAAT
Organism: Psychroserpens sp.; assembly: GCA_017643165.1. Classification (GTDB taxonomy): domain Bacteria; phylum Bacteroidota; class Bacteroidia; order Flavobacteriales; family Flavobacteriaceae; genus Psychroserpens. The sequence goes on from JAEPNY010000002.1 coordinate 144,478, forward strand.
ACCCAACTGTCCGAACATTAACGGAATCACAATTACCGCTATTCCTACGGTGTATTTCTGGTGCCATTGTACCAAATCTTCACGAGCGTAGTATAGAAATGACGGATAGATGTTCAATTGCACCATCCAGATGAGTATTACCAATCCGAAGTCTATAAGTAGTCTTGTGAGTTCTATTGTCATTTATGTTTTAAATTTCATTTCAAAGTTAAGGACTTATTTATCTTCATTTTGCCTTGATGCAAAACGAAGCAAAAAATCAAAATAATTATTAGGAACTTTTGCTTCGCAAACCTCTCAAATCTGCGTTGCATGCTTAATGCTTCGCATTGCACTTCCACTTGATTTTTCATTAGTTCTTTTAATCATTGAGTTCTAATTAGATAATTGACCTTAAGATTTGCCAGGCGAGTGTCAACACAAAGAAACGGACGTTAAAAATAAAATGCTGTCTGAACTTCTTCCTACGAAGCCTTTCAGCCTACATAGCCATTTCGGCGAAGGACGCTGGCGAAGTAGGAGAGTGAGTTCATTTTATTTAGGTAGTGATTTGATGGAAGACCGCCGAAAATCTAAGTCTAGATTTTTTTGTTTACTTTTTTGATCGATGCAAAAAAGTGAAGTTAAACCTTTTTCCACATCTGTTCCGAATTCAATTCAAAACTCCCGATATAGTCAAAATTACAGTCCGTAGGCGCAATAATTGATAGAAACGGTTGTTCCTTCTTATCACGATAGAGGTGGTAGGTTTCACCTACAATAGGTTCAAAATTAAAGCGTGCCGAGTAGACGAGATTGTTATATTCCAATTCCTCAAGCATGGCATCATACTGCGCTTTGATCTCGAGGTATTTCGTCTTAAGCTGTTTGTTAGCCTTGTGAATATTGCGCTTTTTCCAAGCAGTGACATCTTCAACTTGGATTGCGGGAGCACCCACATTTGTGGCATAAGGCTTTAGTGCGGCATCGTAGGTCTGTTGCTCCTCATCAAATACAACTTGGTCTGGTTTTTTCGCTTTAGACATGTGGCAATTGCTTTTTGCAAAGATACCACCAATTTGGGAATTGCTATTTAAAAAAGCTATAACCTGATAGAGAATTCTGACAAAGAAATGTTAAAGCAATCGTATTTTTTTCTAAATTGCATAGGAATCAACCCATTATTAATGAATTTCATAAAAAAAATAGGACCCACGAATCTTTTTATGTTGGCGCTTACGGCGCTTATTATTGTGGTGGCCGAATACTTATTCTTACGAGGTGATGAACTTCACGGGATATTTATCGGACTGTGGGCACCGACCCTCCTCGGTATAGTCATCTTTATAAAACAGATCAAAAATGAGCGCTAACGACATCGTATTATACTTCTCGGGCTTTGTGGCGCTATGCGTTGTGATTTGGGCTGTGGTGATTATTAGAGCCTATGATCGGATTGATAGGGATCGATAGGTGGTTAATTTCTATTGTATCCGAACCTTCGTGTTTGTAATACCTCCTTCCACAATATTTTTAATTGCAGTTTTTCCTGGTTGAAGTGTAGCTTTCCCATTAACTATTAGTTTGGCAACATAAAATAGTTTTTCTACCTCTCGTTTTGCATTTACAGTGTATTCTAACCGAATTATATTTCCACTTTTATCCTTGACTTTAGAATTGATTTCTCTCACTAGATTATAGAAATCCATCAGCATATCTTTAAATGTTTCACCATTTAAACCACTTAGGCTTAATAGATGTTCGGTATCTAAAAATATTGTTAGTTTATTTTTCCATATTTTTTATCATTAAAATCATTTGTGTAATGGATGCCTTTTAAAATAGTAGCTCCTTCTCTGATTAAATTCAACTCTTTTAAAAAGTCTGAGTCGTCTTCATTTTTTACAATAAATGCACTTATCAATGCGGTATAATCATCGTCCTTTGAATTATCAAAAAGATATTCAATAAAGCTATTTTCAAGAAGATCCTTGTTTTTTGTTCGTAGTGTGCCCTGATGAAACTCCACATAATCAATCAGCTTATTTACAATCTTAGATTGAAGTTCCTTTTTTTCATTTAGATCCTCTGTTATATAGGACCTTGCATTTCTATCTGAGGCATTAATAACAAATTGACCTCCAGTTTTAGTGAGTACATTTTCTTTAATTAGTTTCTTGAGTTGAGTCCTCACAATAGCTTCTGGAACATCTATATAGAAATGACTAACAAGTTCACTGCGTATTTGGCTTGAGTCCTGCGAATATGTTTCATTCAGTATATATGTACTTATTATAAACTCATTTATAATTTTTTGTAAATCAACTCTGTTATTTGCCATTTCAGCAAATACAGAAGTTGACGCTAGGAATTCTTTGTTCATTAAGTGTTTTTTAATTTCTATTATCTTCTGCAACCATCTCCAGCTTGTCCTTTGCCCCACCAACGGTAACCTGCCCATTCATAAGCATGGGTAATAACCAATCGCGTAAGGAAGCAAGTTTTTGGTTTTCAACTTGAAGTTTTTCTCTTTTTCTGCGTATAGGTAAGACGATCTTTTCTTTAATGACCTCTTGACCATCTAATACGTTATTGATAGGGTCAGGAAATATATAACCGTATGAAAACGTACCTAGCCAGCTAACTATAATTGCTCCTAAAACAGTGCTCATAGCTTTATTTTCTATCTTTTTCCACTTGCCTAAAGTGTAGTCATAATTGCCAGTTTTTTTAAGATATAGATAAGTTAGGGCAATATTAGATATTAATAAACTCAGGAACGCGATAGTAAAAGAGAATTTCCAAAAAAGTATAATCCCTATTATAACATTTATTATAATAAAAATAATCGTCGCAAAGTGTTTTTTCATATTATTAATATTTCGTCTTGAATATTAATTAAAGTGTATTTGCTATTTATTAAAAAGGGAGAACATAAAGATAAAAAAACCGTGATGACTAGAAAGTGATTTATGTCATAAAATCAATTTAATCTTCTCGATAACTTATGCGATCTCTTATCCCGCCACTTTCTCTGTGTATGATCACATCCGCCTTATAGCGCTTCGCCAAAGTTTTAGCTTTACGAATTGCCGTGCTTTGCTTTCGGTGTTTTGAAGTAATACGCTTGTTACCTTCCCGACGTACAGCCCAACCTTTTTCGTGTGGTACTACGTGTTGGTGCCAGGTGCGTTTGCGGCCAATGTCTTGGCCTAAAGCTTTTAATATGGCTTCGATTAGTTTTTGAAATGCGTCGGCTAGGTTGTTTTTTGACATTTGGTTGTTTTATGTAGAGCTGCTTTTGTAAATGTAGTTAATTGTATTGAGTTTGGGAGTCTTAATATTTGTTCTCTTCATTTTTTTCTTGATAAAAAAACGAAGCAAAAAAATCAAAACGATTTTAGGAACTTTTGCTAACGCAAACCTCTCAAATCTGCGTTGCATGCGTAATGCTTCACATTGCACTTCCACTTGATTTATCGTTAGTTCTGAAAATCGTTGGGAAAAAAAGTATAAATCAATATTAAGCTGTAGCTAATATCTTCTCCAAATTATCAAAAGATATAGCCTCAAAATCAGATACCACCAAATCGGCTTTGGTATAATCCTGATCTTCGCTGTGATAACTGTCAAAGCCTATGCAATAAATATTCGCGGCTTTGGCTGCTGCGATTCCGTTAGTAGAATCTTCAATCACAAAACAATCACTACGTTCGTGACCTGCAATCTCTGCAGCTTTGATAAAGATCTCAGGATGTGGTTTGGATGCTTTTAAATCGGCGCCAGAGATCTTGCCAACAAAGTACTGATCCAGATCGAAACGCTTAAACACACGCTCGATATTCGGCATTGAGGCTGAAGAAGCGAGTACCAATTGCAAACCATGACGATGATAATCTTGAATTAGCTCTAATACACCATCAATTAATCCTAAGGATGCATCCGTTTCAAATAAATGCTTGAAATGGGAACGCTTGATGTCAACCAAGGTTTGTGGACCTAAAGGTAATTTGAAATGCTTAACCAGATCTTCACAGATTTCTAATGTGGTTTTTCCGGTAAAAGACGCATATAAGTTATCGGAGACTTGAATATTGACATCCGCGAACATTTGATAGTATGCCTTGTTGTGTAGTGGTTCCGAATCTACCACGACACCATCCATGTCAAATAAAGCTGCTTTGAACATAATTGGTTGATTTAATAGCGTAACGAAGATATAGAAATATCATCTGATTATCAATACGTTTGGGGTCAGTTTCTTGCATTTGGTCGTTTATGTGAATTTAAGTCCGATGAAGTGTGTTTCTCCAAAGCTTTTTCTATGAAGAGCTGATGATGGTGTTTTCCGTCTACGTCGGAATGATGATCGAATACTCACATTTCGACTCCGCTCAATGTGACATAAATTAAAGTTAGATGTCAGTCTGAGCGAAGTCGAAGACTGAACATGTAAAAATAAATCGACTTATCATATTTTGATATCTCAAAATAAAATCCGAGCTTTGAACCTTATGATTGTTTAAATCCACCCTTCAGAACGCATCACAGTCATGTGATACCTATAGCAACGAAGCATCTTGTGTTTCGCAATGTTTATTTATATCTAACAATCATGTCAAAATCATTACCAACTATACAATCATTTTTCAAAAACCTTAAAATCGCTGTTTCTGGCAAGGAACAAGAATTTACCAAAGGCAGTATTAGACGCGCAGTCTTCATGCTATCTATTCCCATGATCCTCGAAATGCTCATGGAATCTATCTTTGCCGTAGTCGATATCTTTTACGTTTCACGAGTAAGCGTGAATGCCGTAGCAACAATCGGACTAACAGAATCAGTTGTCACTTTAGTTTACGCCGTAGCTATCGGACTTAGTATGGCGGCAACGGCCATTGTTGCGCGACGTATCGGTGAGAACGATAGAGAAGGGGCTTCTAAAGCAACAGTACAAGTGATTTTTCTAGGAGTTGCTGTGGCAGCTATTATTAGTGTTATCGGAATTCTATTTCCGAAAGATATCTTAGCTCTTATGGGTGGCGAACCTGACCTTATTGCGGAAGGCTATGGGTATACGCAAGTCTTACTCGGTGGAAATGTCACCATCATGCTGCTGTTTCTCATCAACGCTGTATTCCGTGGTGCAGGAGACGCCTCCATTGCCATGTGGACTTTGATCTTATCCAACGGACTTAATATCATCTTGGACCCAATGTTTATTTTTGGATTTGGACCAATTCCAGCATTCGGTGTTGAAGGTGCTGCCATTGCTACCACAATAGGTCGTGGATCTGCAGTATTATTCCAACTGGCAGTCTTATTTTATGGCTGGTCCAAGATTAAGATCGGATTTAAAGATCTCGTTTTACGTGTTGGTGTGATGCTAAACTTGGTGAAAGTATCTTTAGGTGGTATCGGACAGTTCCTTATCGGAACATCATCTTGGGTATTCTTAATGCGTATCATGAGTGAATTTGGAAGCGAAGTGCTTGCAGGTTATACCATTGCGATTCGCGTCATGATGTTCACCTTTATGCCAGCTTGGGGAATGAGTAATGCAGCAGCAACTCTAGTCGGTCAAAATCTTGGTGCCAAACAACCTGATCGTGCTGAGCAGTCGGTATGGCAAACGGGTAAGTACTGTGCCGTTTTTATGGGATTAGTATCCTTAGCTTATTTATTCTTTGCACCTGAAATCATAAGCTGGTTTACAAACGAAGCGAATGTTATCGAGAATGGAAGTCTCTGCTTACGTGTCATTGCGGCAGGTTATATATTCTATGCCTACGGAATGGTAGTAATCAATTCCTTTAATGGCGCAGGTGATACCGAAACACCAACCATTATTAATTTCATTTGTTTCTGGTTATTCCAATTACCGTTTGCTTATCTCATGGCGATCACCTTCGATTTTGGGCCAACTGGTGTCTTTTTAGCGATTGTATTGGCTGAAGTTTTAATCTCAGTTATTGCAATTATCTGGTTCAGAAAAGGGAAGTGGAAATTGAAACAGGTCTAGTAATTATTCGTAAATTTAGACGTGAAAAAATAAGAACTCATGTCTAAGAAAAAACTAGGAACAAATACGATTTGCACGCACGTTGGAGAGATTAAGGATAAACAATTTAAAGGTGCTATATCGCCAATTTATTTGTCGACCTCATACGAATTTGATAACGTGGATATTAAACGCTATCCACGTTATTTTAATACACCCAACCAAGAATATTTATCAAAGAAGATTGCAGCTTTAGAACATGCTGAAGCTGCCATGATCTTTGGAAGTGGAATGGCTGCGATCAGTCATATGTTCTTCGCCTTTTTGAAACAAGGCGATCATATTGTGGTTCAAAATGCATTATATGGCGGAACGACGAATTTTATTCGTGAAGAGTTTCCGAAGCATGGTATTGAATTTACCTTTACCGATGGATATGCAGTAGAAGATTTTGAAGCAGCAATTCAGGACAATACGAAACTGATCCATTTAGAAACACCTTCTAATCCCTTGCTAACCGTAACCGATGTGAGAGGTATAGCTAAGCTCGCTAAGAAACGTGGAATCACGACGACCATAGATAATACCTTCGCAAGTCCGATCAATCAAAATCCCATCGATCTTGGAATTGATATTGTCATGCATTCCGCGACCAAATATCTTGGAGGTCATAGCGATATCCTAGCTGGAGCTGTTGCCAGTAACCAAGAACATATGGATCGCATTTGGAATGTCTCTAAAAATCTTGGTGGCAGTCTAAGTGATTTTACGGTATGGATGTTAGAGCGCAGTATGAAAACCCTGGCACTGCGCGTAAAAGCACAGACGAAGAATGCCAAGAAACTAGCAAAATTCTTAGATGAGCATGATGATGTCGCAAAGGTGTACTATCCTGGATTGAAGTCACACCCTGAACATAAATTGGCGAGATCACAGATGCACGATTTCGGGGCAATGCTATCATTTGAACTTAATGAAGGGATCGATGCTATGGCATTTCAGAAGCAATTGCAATTAATTAAATCGTCAATGAGTTTAGCAGGTGTAGAAAGTACCATGTTATTACCTTCGGAAACCTCTCATGCCTTGTTAACGCTAGAACAGCGTGCAGATTTGGGTATAAGTGATCAACTCATTCGTTTTTCTGTAGGTATTGAAACCTTTAAAGACCTCAAAAACGATATCAAACAGGCGATTGCTAAGACAAAAGTTGAGGTCCTTGCATAGTCGGAATGTACATCGCGATGGCTATGATTTTCCAGCTTTGATTCGAAGTTGTCCAGAACTTGAAGACTATACGTTTCATAATGTACAAGGTAATTTGAGTATTGACTTCGCGAATCCCAGTGCTGTTAAAGTGCTAAACGCCGCATTACTAAAACATCATTATGGGATTGACTATTGGGATTTTCCAGATGAGCATTTATGTCCGCCAATTCCAGGTCGTGTAGAATACATTCATATACTTAAAGATCTCTTGGACGCTTCTGACATTCGCGAAGAGAGAACAATTCTTGATATTGGTACAGGAGCCACATGCATCTATCCTTTGTTGGGAAATTCAACCTATGGTTGGAATTTTATAGGTTGTGATGTGGATGAACATTCCCTTCAGAACGCGCAAAAGATTATTAATAAGAATCAGTTGCAAGATGTGGTTGAACTACGACTTCAAAAACATCCAAAACATATACTGAGGGATATCATTAATCCTTCAGAAGTTATTACCGCTACACTATGTAATCCCCCATTTTATAAGAACGAAGCAGAAGCAATAGCGAATACAAGTCGAAAACTTAAAGGTTTAGGTAAGTCTTCCGAAGCTACCATCCGAAACTTTAGTGGTACCGCCAAAGAGTTGTGGTATCCAGGAGGGGAAGAACGCTTTTTAAAACATTATATGACCGAAAGTGCAGAATTTAGATCAAATGTAAGATGGTTCACCAGTTTGGTATCTAGAAAAGATTATGTGCGTCCTATGAAAGTTGTACTTAAAAAGTTAGGTGTCAAAGAGGTAAAGGTATTGGACTTAAGTTTAGGCAATAAAAAAAGTAGAGTAGTGGCCTGGACCTTTCGATAGCCCAAGCCATACGCTACTTCATATTAAAAAATGAGGCTGGCAAATGATATTTATGAATTAACCTTTTATTGCTATGATCACCAGCCTCATAAAAAAGAATCTATACGTGATCGTTTAGGTGATGGTGTTCATCAATTAATGGACCACCTTCGATAATTTGTTGTGATGCCTGACTCGCAAATTTTTCAAAATTCAAGTGGAACGAGTGTGCCAATTGTATGGACTTACTCACATAGGCACCTTTCTGTAGCCAAGTATTCATCGGATCTAACATTTCAGAAGGAACGCCGTCACATTCGGTTGGCATAAACAATCCAAAGATTGGGTGCTGCTCGAATTTAACGTCATCTAATTTACCTTCTAAGATCGATGTGATCATTGCTCTAGTGTATTTCAGTTTAATACGAGAACCTACACCATAAGGTCCGCCACTCCAACCTGTGTTGATCAGCCATACATTAACGCCAGCATCCTGCATTTTTTCGCTAAGCATTTCAGCATATTTAGTTGGATGTAATGGCATAAACGGCTCACCAAAACATGCAGAGAATGATGGTACTGGCTCGTCAATTCCTGCTTCTGTTCCTGCTACCTTAGCTGTATATCCAGAAATAAAATGATAAGCTGCTTGTCCAGGTGTTAATTTAGATACTGGAGGTAGTACACCAAAAGCATCACAAGTCAAGAAGAATATGTTTGTTGGATTCTCAGCATAAGATGGTGTCTGGATGTTATCAATATGATAGATTGGATAACTCACACGAGTGTTCTGTGTGATGGTACTATCCATATAATCCACTTCACCATTATCCTTAAAGATCACATTCTCTAGTATCGCACCAGGTTTGATCGCTCTGTAGATGTCTGGTTCTTTCTCTTCGGTAAGATCAATTACTTTAGCATAACAGCCACCTTCGAAATTGAAGATACTGTCTTCTGCAGTCCATCCATGTTCATCATCACCAATCAATCTACGATCTGGATCGGCTGATAAGGTTGTTTTTCCTGTTCCTGATAACCCAAAGAATAAGGCGGTGTCTCCAGCTTCTCCTACGTTAGCAGAACAGTGCATCGGTAATACGTTCTTATCTACTGGTAGAATCATATTTAAGGCAGAGAAGATCCCTTTCTTCATCTCACCTGTATATGCTGATCCACCAACAAGGGCAATCTTCTTAGTAAAGTTTAAGATTGAGAAATTACCTTGACGTAAGCCATATTTATCAGGCTCAGGACATGAATAACCAGGCGCACAAAGCACTAACCATTCTTCTTGGAAATTCTCGAGTTCTTCTTCCGTAGGACGTAAGAACATGTTATAGATAAACATGTTAGACCATGGATACTCAGTAATGGTTCTAACGTTCATTTTATACTTCGGGTCAGCACAAACGTAACCATCTCTTACAAAGATTTCTTTTCCGCTTAGATACTGTTCGATCTGTGATTGTAAGTAATCAAAGTTTTCAGGTGAGATTCCTTTATTGGTTTTTCCCCACCAAACACGGTCTTTCGTATAATCATCTTCAACCAAGAAACGGTCTTGTGGAGAACGACCTGTAAACTTTCCTGTATTGATAGCGAGCGTGCCATCTGAAGTTTCTTTTCCTAAACCTTTTTCAACAGTAATGCGCTGCAATTCTTCTGGTGGAAGTTGATAATGCGCTTTAACATCTTTCAGGTTATAGACACTGAGATCGGGCGTTTTGGGATGCATTGTTGGATATTCCATGATAATAAAAATTAAAAGGTTAATAGTTTAAAATGGCCAAATTAATGGCACTATAATTAGAGTTGTGGCCAGAAACAGTAATAGTAACGGGAACCCAACTTTAAAATAATCTGAAAATTTGTAGCCACCTGCAGTCAATACCATTGCATTGGTAGTGGTTCCTACTGGTGTTAAAAATGCTGTTGATGCACTAATCGCTACCGCAATCATAAATGGAGCAGCGGATATGTTTAAAGCATTAGCGGCCAGAATGACGATAGGCGCCATTAAAACTGCTGTTGCCGAATTATTGATGACTTGGCTAAATGTGGTGGTTAATAAAAATACACCGGCTAATAATACTACAGGATGCACACTACCAAGAGAGGTTACAAGACCATTAGCCATAACTTCTGCGAGTCCGGTTTTTTGAAGTGCCAATCCCATAGGAATCATTGCCGCAATCATTACGACGCTAATCCAACTAATGCCTTTATACGCTTTAGAAATTGGGACACATCCCGAAATCAATATAATACCTGCAGAAATTAAAGCCGCAACAGCACCTGGTACAATATTGAGTACCAACAACACGATCATTAGTACCAATGAGAATAAGGCAATATAAGATTTGATCGTAATGTTTGTAACGGTTTTGGCTATACCTTCTGGACTTCCACAGATCACTAAATTTTCATGGTGCTCGTGTAGTTGTTCTATATCACTCCATATACCTCGAATAAGAAAAGCATCACCAGCTTTAACTGTAATCTCTCGATCAGTAAGTGGCTTATTATTTCTTGAAGCCGCCATGAGTTGCACGCCGAATCGTTTAAAGAAATTACCTAATCGGATTTTACGTCCAACCAATACGGATTTTGGAGTTACAATTACTTCAGTCATTCCAACCTCTTGGTTGATGAGGTTATTACGAAGCTCGTCAGCTATTGGCTCCAATGGTAAAAGTCCTAGTCTGAACTTAATCATGATGGCGTTAATCGCTTGAGTATCGCCTTTAACAGTGATGATGTCATGATATTTGAACTCGGTATTGTCATCTGGGAATTCAATAAATGGTTCATTCCCTTTTAATCGGTTGGGATGTCTACGTTTAATTCTAATAATAGAAACCTGATGATCATTTTCGAAACTCCATTTCCCAATCTTAGTTTCTAATAACGGCGATACAGAACGTACTCTTAAACGATAATAATCATCGTCTACTTTATAGGCTTCAATCCACTTGTGAAGTGTTGTACTAATGTCTACGGGCTTATTATTTGTTTTATTGCTCGGTAATAAACGATAGCCAATAAATCTAAAATATAAAAGTGTTATGATTAAGAGTGGTAATCCAATGAGTGCGAATTCGAAGAATGAAAATCCTTCAAGTCCACTTTCAATCATTGTATTATTCACAATAATATTTGGAGGTGTCCCTGTTAGTGTTAAAAGCCCACCTGTATTCGAACCAAATGCGACAGGCATTAATAATTTTGATGGAAGTGTTCCTATATTCCAAGCAGAGGAAATAGTTACAGGTAATAAGGTTGCGACTGTACCAGTGTTGCTTACAACGCCAGAAAGTAATCCTGCACCTAAAGTTGTGATCGTTAATAACCGTGAGGTGCTTTTTCCTGCTAGTTCCATGAATTTCTGCCCAGCAACTGCTGTCCAACCTGTTTGTGATAATCCTTCGCCTATAATAAATAAAGCGGCAATCATAATCACAGTAGGATTACTAAAACCACTTAGAGTTTCATTTAGATCAAGTATGCCAAAAAGAAACAAACTTATCATGGATAAGAGGGCGACTATGTCGGGTGTGAATTTCCCCCAAATGAAAAGTACGATAGTGATTCCTAAAATAATAAGCATGAGATACATAAGCGATAGTTTTGTATATCAATATAGTAAAGTTAGCCTTATGAGTGCCCAATTCATATGACATATATCATAGATTTAACGTCTAGGTAACTTTTGCGATTTTGCCTATTTTTGACCTATTCTATTGAAGATATTCTTAACGAAAACGAATTCGTAGTATTGAGTTATAAATAGTAGCTTTGTTTTCTATTAGATTTTTGAATAGTATGAAATGCAAAACGTAATAATTTGCATTTTTTCCGACGAATTTAAAGTCAATTATTGGCTTTAATTAAAGATAACTTTGTTATGAAATTAGACATATTAGCCTTTGGAGCACATCCTGACGATGTTGAATTAGGATGTGGTGCAACAATTGCCAAGGAGGTTGCAAATGGAAAGAAAGTAGGCATCATTGATTTGACCAGAGGAGAATTAGGTACACGAGGAACTGCTGAGACACGTGATGCTGAAGCTGCAGCTGCGGCTGGTATTTTAGGTGTTCAGGTTCGTAGGAATTTAGGTTTCGCAGATGGTTTCTTCGTGAATGATAAAGAGCACCAACTTGAAATTATTAAAGTACTTCGTACCTACCGACCAGACGTTGTACTTTGTAATGCGATTGAAGATCGCCACATTGATCATGGAAAGGGTAGTAGACTAGTGAGTGATGCTTGTTTTTTAAGTGGACTGTTGAAAGTCGAAACTCAATTGGATGGTGAAAATCAAAAACAATGGCGACCAAAGCAGGTCTATCATTATATTCAATGGAAGAACTTAGATCCTGATATTGCCGTTGATGTTACTGGTTTTATGGATACTAAAATGAAAGCCGTTTTAGCATATCAAACGCAGTTTTATGATCCTAAGAGTAAGGAGCCAGAAACACCGATCTCCAGCAAAAATTTCACGGATAGCGTCAAGTATAGAGCAAGAGATCTAGGACGAATTATTGGAACTGAATATGCAGAAGGCTTCAATGTTGAGCGTCATGCTGCTGTGGATAGTTTGTTTGATCTGATCTAATAATTTTTAAAAAAACTTTGTAGTAACTACGAAATAAATTACCTTTGCCCACGCATTGTAAAAATGCAGAATCATGGTGGTTCTTTCATTTGGTTAGAGCATTCCTTTGTTAAGTTTTTTAAACTTAAAATAAAATTACATGGTGGTTGTAGCTCAGTTGGTTAGAGCATTGGTTTGTGGTACCAAGGGTCGTGGGTTCGAATCCCATCATCCACCCAGAGCATTAAAACCAGTCCAGAAAAGGGCTGGTTTTTTTATGCGCCATTCTCAACTTCATTAGTTATATCGAAGCATAATTAAAGGCAATTCAGATGATGGGATCAATGCCATTAATCCCATCATCCACCCAGAGAATTAAAACCAGTCCTGAAAAGGGCTGGTTTTTTTTGTTTATAAAAAAAGCGTCACTCAGGTGACGCTTAATTCTTTATTGAAAAGAAATCTTAATTATGGTTGTGATTCCTCTGCTTTGTCAACAACAACTCGCGTATCACGATTTGCAACTTCCCAAGCGGTATAGAATACTAATCTCGTTCTATTCTCAAGCAGATCATATTCAATCTTGTCTGGTGTGTCTCCTGGTTGATGGTAGTCATCATGCGTACCATTGAAATAGAAAATAATTGGAATATTATTCTTTGCAAAGTTATAGTGATCGCTTCGGTAATAGAAACGATTTGGATCATTTTCATCGTTGTATGTATAATCGAATTCGATATTCATGTATTTATTGTTCACCTCTTCTGAAAGGTTGTGCAACTCGGTACTTAACTTATCACTTCCAATTAAGTAAACATAGTTTCTATCGCCTGTACGTTTTGGATCGATACGACCGATCATGTCAATGTTTAAGTTAGCTACAGTGTTTTCAAGAGGGAATATTGGATCATTATCTGTGTAATGTCTAGATCCTAAAAGACCTTTCTCCTCACCAGTTACATGTAAGAATAAAATAGAACGTTTAGGCGTGTAACCGTCGTTAACCGCTTCTTTAAAGGCTTCCGCAATCTCAACAACAGCAACTGTACCAGATCCGTCGTCATCTGCACCATTATAAATTTCGCCGTCATTAACACCAACGTGGTCTAAGTGTGCAGAGATTACTAGAATTTCGTCTGGCTTTTCTGATCCACGAATAAAGGCTACAACATTTTCGGAATCAACTTTTTCCGCTTGACTAGAAATAGTACCTGTGATTTTAGTTGATACCATTTTGGCCTCATTTGAACTATTAATATCTGGATGAATTGCACTTGCAAAATTTTCACCAACCATGACGAACATCATGCTTGGCTCATTACTCTTTAAAGAAATTCGTCCTGCGCGTCCTGATTCTGCCATTTGTCTGTAATATGCGCCATATTGACCAATCATATCTTGATTCATAAATAGCAAGGCTTTTGCACCATTATCTCGAGCAGCATCGCGCTTCGATGAAAGCGACTGACGTCCATAACTCCATTTCGTATTTTCAGCAGTTCCTGAGGTTACATAATTTCCATTAGCATCTTTTGGCTCTCCGGCTTTAACTAATACGATCTTTCCTTTTACATCTAAATCTTTGTAATCAGAATAGTTTTCTGCATCGATACCATACCCAGCAAATACAACTTCGTTAATATTTAACTCTTGAGAATCTGCGCTACCCAGTACTAAAAAATCATCGTAGTTGTTAAATGACGTACCATTGACAGCCATCGTTACTGTTGGCGCTTTTTGTCGTTCTAAAGGAACTTCTTGAAAATAGTCCTCACCCGATAAAGGTGATGGAATACCTAAGGTCATATATTGCTCTTTTAGATAGTTTGAAGCTTTCTTTTGACCAGCCGAACCTGTATCACGGCCTTCGAAATCGTCAGAAGCATAAATGTATAAATGCTCTTTAAGTTCTTCAGCGGTAATGGTGTTTCCATATACAGTAGGATCTGCGGGAGGTTTAGGTGCTGTTTTGGCAGTCGTGCTATTATTTGAGCTGCCGCAAGCAACTAATAACAGCGCTGCCGCAAAAATGCGTAGTGAGGTTTTCATAGACATGTAGTTTAAATTATTGCGAAAATAATCGCAATATTTTGATAATCAGTTAGTTGTTTAGATAATAAAACGTGCCAATTCGGGATTTTGGAATTTGCAGCCTAATATTACGAAAAATACTGATCATTACAGCTTCATGCTTTAAGTCTTTAAGCAAAGTTTAACAACTTTATTAGGCGTCGATGTCTACTTCGAGACGATTGTCGGCATTAGCAAGATACCATGCCGTAGCGAAAATAAGCTTGGTGCGTTTTTCAAGTAAACGATAGTTAATCTTATCTGGCGTGTCTGTTGGTTCTGTGTAATCTTCATGTTCACCATTAAAATAAAAGATTACAGGTACGCCTTTAAGTGCAAAATTATATTGATCAGATCGGGAAAAGTACTGATTAGGATCGTTGTCTTTATTAAATCGATAATCCAATTCTAAATTCGTGAAAATAGAATTAGCTTCTTCGGAAATATAATGTAGTTCAGTACTTAATTGATCGGAACCAATAAGATATATGTAATCTTCATTATCTGTGTGTGCTTCATCTACGCGTCCAATCATGTCAATATTGAGATTAGCTACCGTATTCTTCATTGAAAACACAGGATATTTAGTATAATATCTGGAGCCTTCTAAGCCTATTTCTTCCCCTGTAAGATGTAAAAATACCACACTTCGTTTTGGACGATGACCATTAGCCGCTGCTATTTTAAATGCTTGCGCTAATTCAAATACTGCGGCTGTTCCAGAACCGTTATCATCGGCTCCATAATAAATTTCAGAATCTGTATAGCCTTCATGATCTGAATGTGCGGATAAAATAATGACCTCATTAGGCTTCTCACTTCCTTCAATAAATGCGATCACGTTTTGTGAGTCTTTTATACCATTTGAAAAATGAGATTCAGGAATGTATTGATAATATTTTGAACCTAAAGGGGATTTGATACCTTCACTGATATAGTAATCTTTAATAAACTTTGATGCTTTGTGATGACCTGGTTCACCAGTGCGTCTTCCTTGAAATTCTTCGTTGCAAAAACCATAGACGTGCGATTCTAATTCTGAAGCAGTAATTGTATTAAGATAGGATGATATTGTTTCGGTATCTTCGAATTTTATGCTTGATTTGAGTTGATCAATTTTTTCAGAATGACGCATGGATACGCAAGAACCAACAAGAGTAAATGAGAGGGCAACAAGTAAGTTTTTCATGGTTGGATTAAATAACTAGCTGATAATGATTCAAATAACGCAAAAAAATAGGTAAAACCGAAGCATTACCTATTTAATTTTAATAATTATTTTATTCAAAATCCATGCCCTCTAAATCCTTAAGTGACTCTTCTTCAAGCTCTTCTTCTTTTTGTTCTAGTTGTTCTGTGTCACCAACTTCAACAGTATTGAAAACTGCTTTATAGGTCGTAACAACAAGTGCAATGATTGTCATTAAGAACATGAGTTGAATTGATTTCTTGGAACTCGAATCGCCTTTTTTGATAAAAAGTGCTACGATACCACATATAAGGGCTGCTCCTGATGGCATAAAGGCGATCTTAGACAATGGTGTCGCAGATAAAATCAAGGCTAAAATTGCCGCAGTAAAACCGAGTATAACAAATAGTTTTTTCATAGCTTATCTTAATATTTTAATCCGCTAGCCGACTTAATCTTTAGCTCTCCATTACCAACTGGAATTTTGAATTTGGCGTAAACTGGGATTTTATTCTTATCCGCTGTAAGCCAAATGAGGTTGTTTTGGCTACCTTGAAGTACGTCACTATTCGCTAATCCTATCGAAAGTTTATAACATTCTTTTCTTCCTAAAGCGGTATTAATAGTTTCTTTACTGACATAAGTTATGGTGACATTCCTTTCTTCATTATCAAAAATAATTGTAAAGTTCTGACGATCACCAACTGAAGCCTTGTCGATATCTAGGTTTCTAATATGGTAAAGTGTTGACACCAAATCTCTGGTATTAGATCCTATTCTTACTTTGTTCTTTTCAGTCCAATATTCATCCTGTCTATTTTTTTTGCGTTTTTCACTGTCAACAGTACGTGTTTTATGATTGAACTTATACTTCATTCGTTTTTCATAACCGCCTTCATAGATGTCTCGATTATAGAGATAAGGTTTTAGACTTGAAGGATTTACATAACTTTCGTATAAATCTCTAATCTTAAAAAAACTGTCCCATTTGCTGTAGGTTGCAGCAGTACACTTCAATTTGAGTAGAGTAGATTTTGACGTTTTAACTTCACTAGTTTCCATAGTAACCTGAGCGATCTCGTTTAATATACCAGACATGTTGTAAGTGGCACTAAAAACCAGTTTTTCGCCTGCAGCGATGGTTTTATTCTGAGCTGAAATTGCTACGGTGCAGAAGAATAGAAGCGCTGTAATTAGTTGTTTCATCTTGATGAGTTTAGTTTTATTAACGAGAATAATAACATTTATTGTGCCGAAAATACAATGCTAATTGTTTTCAAACTAATTTTAAATGAAGTTTTAAATAACTCAATCCTGCGTGAAGCTGACTTTTATCATTATTTATTAGCATCCTTGTTATTAACTTAGAGTATCATCAATAGTACGATTATTATGAAGACTATTTTATTACCTACCGATTTCTCTGAAAATTCTAAGAACGCTATACGCTATGCATTGGAATATTTTGAAACCGAGCCATGTAAATTCATTATTTTGAATGTTCAAAAAGTATCATCTTTTGTTACTGACGATCTTATGGCGATGCATCCTTCAGATACTATTTTTAAGAGTTTAATAGAATCATCAAAGCAGAAGGTAGTTCAATTTATCAAGGAGCTTAAGGAAACGTACAATAACACTTTACATCAATTTGAATCTAAGGTTGACTATGACAATTTTATTGATGCCATAAATCAGGTTATTGAATTAGAAGGTATTGAACTCATTGTTATGGGCACAAAAGGAGCCTCTAACATTGCTAAGACCATATTTGGATCTAATGCTGCTCGCGTGATACAACGAGCTAATTGTCCGGTTCTGGCCATTCCCAATGATTATACCTTTAATGGTATAAAACACATTGCATTTCCGTCAAATTATTTTACTGAATATAATATTGATGATCTTAAACCTTTACTGGCTCTTACCAATAAAACGGATAGTAAAGTAAGTGTCTTACATGTTAAAGACGAAGAGCATCTTAGTGAATATCAAGAAAATAATCGCGCCTTTTTAGATCAATGTTTTTCAAACCAACATCATGAATTTATTGACCTTGAGCAAGGAAATCTATTTAAGAAAATCACTAATTATATTGTTGAGAACGACGTTGATTTATTGGCCATGATGAGCAGGAAACATTCCTTCATAGAACGCGTGTTTGCGAGACATGCTGCCGAAAGTTTTGCTTTCAATCCGAAAGTTCCACTTTTAGTCATGGAAAACACTGGGAATTTCTACCTAAAATAGTTTGTAAGCAACGGAATCTTAGTTGATGGTATCCTTGAGATCATCTTTAGTATCAGCGTCAACTGAGCGTATTAGCTGTTCTTCTTCCAAAACAACAACAGCCAAACGCACATAATCTTTCACTGTTTGTTCAATGTTTGTTGGATCGGTTATATCGATATAACCCTTCCAAATCAACTCACGATCTTTAGTCGGACAGATACAGAACATAGATGTTTCCGCATGATAGATGGTATATTCTTTATAATATTCAGGGTTGTAAAACACATCTTGATACATCAAATATTCTTCATTAAATCGACGTCTTGTTTCATCATAGCCACCATAGTCTTTCCTATAGGCGATTCGATCATCAACACCTATAATTTTCGTAAGCAGTATGGTGTCATATTCGTCTAGTATTAGTTGTGTTTCAAGTGCATTGAGATCAGATTCAGTCATGCGTTCGTTTAGTTTTGCTTCGTCTAGCACATCTATACTCATCATAGCTTCAACGCCGCGTGATTGAAACTCTTTTTTGAGCTGTTTTTCAAATTTTTTTCTGACTTTTATATCTGAAGTTAAACCAACGATTAGAATTTTAGTGGGTTCATAACTATCGATATCTGGATTTTTCCAACTCTCAACGAGATGTGTACTGGTGCAGCTTGATACAATAAGTGTTAACAGTAATAAGATGATCTTTTTCATGATTTTATTTTTTATCGATGAATCGGTTATGTTTGTCTTGTTTTTTTAATTCTATAATTACGGAAAATGTATTTTGTTTTAAGGATTTAAACGCACTCAAAAATTCACGTATCAACAATGATAACTCATAATGATCTTTGGTGTAGGCGTCTTCTTTTTTTAATTCATCAATACCATCTAGCATTATTTTTAGTTCATTTTCGTGCGTTTGTACGGCTTCAATGAGTAAGATGTTTTGTTTTTTAGAGGCATCCAATTCTTCTATAAGAATTTTACTAGAAGGAAATTGTTCTTCTTTTATTAGCAAGCGCGTATATTCTGTAATGAGGTCATCGAAAAATCGATGCTCATCAAGTGCAAATTTCAATTCAGACAACCATTCTTGTGAAGCGGCATGTAATTCATCAGCGCTCAACCATTCGATGTATTTGGCATTTTTATATAGCATGATAATTTAGTTTTATGACTAAGGAAAAAGGCAGAGCGTGCATCCTCTAATTCACGCTCTGCCATCAAATGATTACAGAATTTCAATCACCCTCTTTGATTGTTCTTTAAAATCTTCTTTCTTCTGTAATTTAAGTTTCAATATGCCATCTTTGTAAGTCGCTTTCACGTCTTGATCCATATTTACAGACTTAGGTAAAGCTAATGAGCGTTTAAAAGAGCTATAACTAAATTCTCGTCTTGTGAATTCTTCTTCTTTTTCTTCTAGTTCTTTCTTTTTCTCACCCGTTACATTAAGAATGTTGTCATCAATTGTTACTTCAAAATCTTCTTTAGAGAAACCGGGAGCCGCGAATTCTATTTCATAATCCATGTCATGTTCTTTGACATTCATCGCTGGCATAAGGCTATCTTCCTCAAGAAAATTATGTGTGAAGAAAGCGTCATCACTAAGAAAGCTTTTTAGACCTTCATTTGTCCAAGGGAAGAATCTGTTTCGTTTGTTAAATTTAATGAGTGACATAATCTTTACATATTAGAGTTAAACTTATAGTCTACCCAAAATACGAAACGCTTAAGGGTATTAAAATGATTAATATCAGTTCTTTAAATATGTGGAATAGTAGAAATTAGAAACTGCCACAACACTTAGCAGTCATGGCAGTTTCAATCACCAACTAATAATTGTCGAAACTTAATTCGACGCAAAAAAATCTCTTACCCAGGCTTTGATTTGATTATCGGTCATTGCATCGGCTTTTACGACAGCTATGACTTTTGAGCTTAAAGTTTTATAATTATTATCTACTTCAGATTTCAGCTTTTCATTTGTACCTGCAGGTCCAAATATGACCAATTGATCCGCATCGCTAACTTTGGAAATAATAGCTTTAAAGTAGTTCTTGAATTGTTGCTTTTCACGATTTAAGAACGTACTATCCTTTATTACATCTTGGGGACCACTAGTAAATCGCGATCCTGTGCCACCTTTGACACGATATCGTTCGATATCTGAAGTGACGGTTGCCATCTGTTCTAATTCACCTTCAAGGGTTACTATATGGGCTTTTTCTTTATCGATCCAAATTCCTGCGCGTTTCATACGTATTAAAGTTTAGTTTCTTAAATCATGCATAACGAGTATCGGAACTTTCGAATGAAAGGCTATACCTTTTACTAAAGGTTTCGTTAGTAAACTTCCGAAAAACATATGCTTTTTATTTATAAATGCTACCATATCACTATCCCGACTTTCAACGAAAATGTTTATTGCAGGTTCTACTGAATTCCCTGAAATAAAATGGAAACTGTATTCAACCGTTTCAAGAATCTCTTTAAGAAGATCTTGATTCTCTTTTTGTTCTTTATCTAGTTTATCATCCTTAGAAATGTGTAATACTGCAATACGTGCATTGCACTTCGTTGCGATATCGGTGAGATAGGTCAATTCTCGTCGTTTGTAATGCGTCTTGTAACTTGTCGGGAATACAATTTCTTTTGGAAGGGTTTTTTTAGCGCGAGATGGCACTACAATAACAGGACAGTTTCGAACTTTTTCCATGACATAAACGGCAATACTTCCGAAGAATGACTCATCAGCATCGGTTTCACCTTTCGTACCCATAATAATCATTTCAATATCCTTTTTCTCCACAACATATTTAATAGCTTCAATAGTGTTGTTGAACATGGAAATGGTTTCGAAACGATGTTTTGGATTATCATAATCACTCATCGTGATCATATCGTAAACCTTAGCCAAACCATTTTCAGACTGTAGTTTAGCTGTTTCATACAATTCACTTCCTGGCTCCATATTTAGAAGACTGTCAAAGATGTTACTGGTCGCTGAAAACACATTCAGAAGATAAAAATCACAATTCTCATTTTTATACAACTGTTGCGCATACTGAATGGCGTGATACGCATTCTTTGAAAAATCTGTAGGAAGTAAGACCTTACGACGCATTGTTTTTAGATTTAGATTATAGAAATAAATTTAAAGCTTCGTCCTCGTAATAAAAATGATAATTATCAACTTATTAATCTGGGATCACATAAAATGGAACAATAGGGTGGAACCCAATTTTTTTAATTACAGGTTCTTTTACAATACTTTCAATGAAACTGTGTTTATAATTGACCATAGCCAACATGTTGACTTCTAACATTTCAATAAAATCATTGATTTCTTCTGTTTTTTTAGCGTAGTTAGGCATAAAATGGAAGCTATAATCATAGTCCTCTAAATAGCTTTCTAACATGGTCATATTGTATTCCTGAACACCTGTGAGTTTGTCTTTAGATAAAATGCATACGATTCTAATTTTTGAATCGTA
Source organism: Psychroserpens sp. (assembly GCA_017643165.1). Classification (GTDB taxonomy): domain Bacteria; phylum Bacteroidota; class Bacteroidia; order Flavobacteriales; family Flavobacteriaceae; genus Psychroserpens. The sequence goes on from JAEPNY010000002.1 coordinate 166,105, forward strand.
AAGCTCTATTAGAGATCTTAAGTATTTCAATTCACGATCGGCATAATCCCTTGTAAAATCTGTTGGAAAAGCAATTTGACTTGGGATTGCAAAGTCAAAATCGTCAGGTACAACTAAAAGCGGACATTGTTTAGTCTTCTTTATGATACGTACCGTATTGCTTCCAAAGAAAATTTCTTTTGCACCAGTAGATCCTTTAGTACCCATAACGACCAAATCAATATGATGTTTGGCAATCGCCATACTCATGGCATCTTCAAGATTATCGGCACTGAGTATAATATCAAACTCATGATTTGCATTAACATTGGTATGTTCGGCCATTTCTTTAAGCTCATTGAGATCTTTTAATGCGGCTTTAGACATATGATCTAATAATTTATTGGTCATATTTGACATCGTCGAGATATGCATTTTAGTGGAATGCAAGAAATAGAACCTACATTCTTCATGTGCAAATAATTTTAACGCATAGACTGCGGCACTCCAGGCATTATCTGAAAAATCCGTTGGTAATAGAATATGTTTTTTCATGGCTTAGTTATTTTATGACAAATAGATAGTTGCTAATGCACACTATATACGTGACGGAATTACTAAAAATGGTACGTTTAGGTGGAACCCAATATGTTTAATATTCGATTTGAAAAATAGATTTTCAAAGAACGAATGTTTATTGTTGATCATTGCTAACAGGTTTATCTTATGTCGCACTTGAAATTCTGCAATAGCCTCTGGGATTTGATTATTTCTAACATCATAGAACAAATGACTTGTACCTTTTATAAGTTCTTTTAACCTATCTTGATTTTCTTTTTGCTCAGGTGTTAGATCTACTGAAGTCGATACGTGCATTACATTGGTGCGTGCGCCAAAGAGACGTGCAATTTTTGTAATGGTTTGTACATGTCGCTCCTCAAAATTAATAAGATAATCCGTTGGAAATAGTATTTCATGAGGCGCTTCATACGCGTATTCACTTGGTACAACTAAAACAGGGCATTTCGCCTTATTTATAACATGGATGGCATTAGAACCAAATAAAATTTCTTTTAATCCTGAGGCGCCTTGGGTACCCATAATAATCATGTCCATCATATTGCCATCATATAACTCTCTTATTTCTTCTGTGATCGTATTAAATGACGAAAGACTCGCAATGGTATGTTTAGGATTATCATATTCTTTGGAAATTCGTGAGACTAGTTTGTCCAATCCATTTCGAGACGCTTCTCGCATCGCATCTTCAAGCCCGAATTGGGCCGTTCCTAATTCAGCCGACTCTAATTGATAGATAATAGGCGTATAGGTGTTTAACAGTGTGAACGTGCAGTGTTCATCTTTAAATAACTGAAGTGCATAACTTATGGCGTTCCATGAGTTATCTGAAAAATCGGTGGGTAGGAGTATACGTATCATAACTATCGTTTTTATGCACTGGTGCGTTTAATGTTCTGCATGGCCAAAAATGGAATGTCAAGGTGTAATGACATTTCATCTATAGTCGATTTGAATAAGATATCTTCTAAGAAAGAATGTCTTGTATTCACCATGACCAGCATGTCTACTTCGTGTTCTTTTATATAAGTGAATATTGCATTTACTATCGATTTACTCGCGATGGTTTTAAAGTTGAGCTTGTTTTTGCATAACTCTTCTGATAAGAAACGTTTATTGTCATCTTGTCTTCTAGATAGTTTATCACTACTAGATATGTAGAGAATGTCAATAATAGCGCGATAAGGTGAAGCCATTTCACAAAGAAGCTTTAATTCTCTACGTTTGTACGGAATAAGGTAATTGGTAGGAAAAGCAATATGCTTTGGTTGCGTATAGGTATAATTTGCAGGTATAGATAACACTGGACAGCTAACATATTTAAGCACTTGTAAAGTGTTACTACCGAATGTGGCAGATCTATCATCAGTTTGACCTTTAGTTCCCATAACAACAATATCAATGTCTTTTCCTTCTGAAATGAGATCTATTTCATCAACCAGAGCGTTATAAGATGATATTTTATGATACTGATGTCTAGGATTGGCCCATACCTTATTAACGGTTTGAAGGAGTTGATTTAAATGATCATCAGCGTGATTTTGTCGATCCTTTATTATGGTTTCGATGTGATCTGATTTTTGGAGTTCGATCTCCCTATACACTTCATCTTGATATGTATGTAAGAAATAAATATTACTCTTGTCATATTTGAACAACTCTAATGCAAATTTGATTGCATTCATCGCATTATCTGAAAAATCGGTAGGTATTAGAATATTTCTCATGACTCCTATTTTGATTTCAATTTACCAAGGAATTCAGACGAAAACAATGATGAATATCATGCTATTCAAATATAAAAGCGCAAAAAAAAGCCAAGCTTACACATAAGCTTGGCTTTCTTAAAATAATAGAGAATCCCCACTCTCAATAGACATATTTAAATGACAATCAAATATAGGCATAGGTGTAATGAAAAGAAATGATATAAATCAGTTTTTGTACGTCGTCAGATTAGAATAATATCATAAGCTGTATTTAGCAGAAACAATCCCACAAAAAACAGCAGCATATAAATGACTTGTACCAGCTTAACATTTATAAAAGCCAACCAGTTTACAGTGGGTTTAGGGAATATAAACAAGGCTAATCCGATAAATAAGGAGCTCCATCCAATTAAAGTAATTATAAGTTTATAATTAAGTTCCCAGATATTATGGAACTGTATGTTTATAAGGCCAATTAGAATAGCTAAGAACGCTGTAATTAGAAGAAATTTCTCATCGTTTAAATCGGAAAAAATTTGTTTAATGCGTTTTGGGTTTAAACTCAAAATCAAAAAAAAGATAAGGAGGTACCAACCCCAGAATTTTGCTAAAAAAATTGAAATATCCATAATTATATTGTGCTATTCATGTAATACTAAAAATGGGATCTCTGTGTGATAACTAATCTTTTCAACCCGTGTATGGAATAGAATATGTTGAAAGTAGTTCAGGTTTTTTGCTACCATCACAATAATGTCAATGTCTCTACTCTCCACAAAGCATTGTATGGCATCTTCTAATTTTGAATTGGTTAAAAAGTGAAAGCTATAGTCAAATTCATCAAAGAATTCTTCAATGAGTTCCCGATTGTGTTCTTGTTCTTTATTTAATGCTGCGCTTTTTTTCGTAATGTGTAAAATGCGCAATACGGCTGATTTATGGGATAGTAGTTCAGAAATGGGTTGTAATGTTTGTATGTCATATGACATGGTAAAGTCTGTAGGAAACGCGATTTCCTGGTGCGGTTTAAACTGTGCATTTTCAGGAACGATTAGCGTCGTACACTTAACTTTTGTGATGACATCTCCTGCGTTGCTTCCTATGATATACTCTCTTAATCCTGAAGCACCTTTTGTTCCCATTACTATGATGTCTATATGTTTTTCTCTAACATGCTTCCTTATAGATTCTATAATAAAACTATGGTCTGTAAGCGTGTAGAAACGGTGTTTTGAATTTGGTTTGACTGAATCACTTACGCGTTTTAAGAGTTGTCTCAATTTATGTTTTGCAGGTTTAATATAAACGTCTAGTATCTCGGTTTGTGTAGGAATATAAGCGGTATCACCAACAATTAGATTATCGAGGGTGTTTACGTGTAAGAGATAGAAATTACATTGTTCTTGCTTAAAATAATGTAGTGCATATACTATGGCATTCCATGAATTATCTGAAAAATCTGTGGGAAGTAAAACATTCTTCATTATCAATCGCTTTTCATCTTAGTCTTGCATGAAACAAAACTAATCTGACTCTTGATATTATAAAATGATATTAGTCAACTTTCAATTGTAAGTTAGGTTAATACATTTGTCGCAATTTTTCAAGATCCACAATTTTAATATTACGTCCTTCCATTTCAATAAGACCTTTCTTCTTAAAATCGGTCATTGTTCGAATGAGCGTTTCTGTAGCTATTCCTGCAACACTGGCCAAATCACTTCGTGAGATTTTGATAGGATCCTCAGGTTTGCGATTCATCTTTTCAGCAAATTTTAAAATGGTATACGCTGTTTTCTTCTGCACTGAACTATAAGCCATTTGTAACAACTGTTCTTTGGTTCCAACGAGATCATCAGTCAACAATTGAATAAGTTCAAGAGTTACCTTTTGATTTTGAGCTAATACAGCGCCTAATTCGGTTTTTGTAATACCCACAAGTTCTGTGTCTTTTAATGCTGTTGAAGTCTCTTGATATGGAATATTTTGAGTGAAAGAGGTGAACCCGAAAAGGTCATCTTCTTTATGCAAAGCGGTTGTAAGTTCTTTTCCTTTCTCATCAAAAATATAGCATTTCACAACGCCTTTGAGTATGAGATAAATATAACTGGAACTTTGACCTTCAGTGTAGATAACGTCATTTTTATTAAAACTGAAAAGATCGCCATTGTCATCAAAATAGTTCTTGAGATCATTGAGTGTTTTCAGATTGTTGTCGGTTTGAATATCTAAATTCTCAGGTTCTTCTCGCTCATCTTTTAAAATTGAAGCTTTTGCAAGTCTACTTTTAATAGCGCTAATCAATTCATCTTCTGTAAACGGTTTAGTGATGTAATCATCTGCTCCTAGATTCATTCCTTTTCTTACATCCTGTCGTTCGGTTTTAGCAGATAAGAAAATGAATGGGATATACTTAGTAGAATGTTTTTCGGTAAGTTCTTCTAATACTGAATAGCCATCCATTCTTGGCATCATAATATCGCATACAATGATGTCTGGACTTTCAGAATTGGCAACCTTTAACCCCTCAAGACCATTGTTAGCAGTAAGTACTTCAAAATTGGAAAGTTCAAGAAGTTCTGCTGTATTCTCGCGTAAGACTTGATCGTCTTCTATTAATAATACTTTATTCATGACGTTGCTGCATTAGGTAATTCAATCGTAAATACTGAACCTTCACCTTCTTCACTAGTGAAGTATATCTTACCATCCAAATTTTCAATATGCTCTTTAACTATGTTGAGACCGATTCCTGTGCCTTGTGAAAGCAACACGTTTTCAGCCCTAAAATAGCGTTGGAATATGTTCTTCTGGTCTTTCTTAGGAATACCAATTCCATTATCGCCCACTACGAAAATGGTTTTATTATTCTTTTGTTTAATGTCAATATCAATTACAGTATCTTCTGACGAATACTTGATGGCATTATTGACGAGATTGGTGAGTGCTAATTCTAAAATCTTTTCATCTTGATACATGGACAGTTCGTCTACATCGTCTGGATAATTTATGTGTTGTCCATCCTTTAATACCATATTGGCGTTATAGATAACCTCATTAATAACTTTGCTAATTTTAAAGGTTGAAAACTTGTATTCGACTTTGCCCTTCTCTAACTTCTCTAAGGAGAGAAAGTCATTAATAATATTATTGAGGTAATTAACCTTATCTGAGATGGTTTTAATGTGTTTATCGCGTTTAGCCTGTTGCGATTCTAACGCATACTTGCTTAATAAAATGGCTGAGGTTTGAATCGCACTTAAAGGAGTTTTGAACTCATGAGATACCAAGGATAAAAACTTTGTTTTGAGATCATTTAGTTCACGCTCCGATTTTAATGCGACTTGAAGTTCTTCGGTGCGCTCAGCAACAGTTTTTTCTAATTTTTTGGTGTAATTCTTTTGATCTGATATATCCAAGACGATGGCTATATAAATATCTTTATCGCCTAATTTTGTGCGTTGTAAATGAACATTTACAGGATAGGTAGTGCCATCTTTTCGTTTATGTAGCGTTTCAAACTCCAATTTATGCACTTTATCTTTCGTTAGGATATCAATTTGTTCTCTAAATTCCTTCTCGTTGTATTCTGGTTTAATATCCACTGGTGTCATCGTTTGCAACTCTGAAAGCTGGAAACCAATATTTTTTTGAGCTCCATAATTAACATTTATAAAGCGTAGTGTTTCAGCATCGAAGACATAGATTTCATTCAGTGATTCATGGAAGATATTAGCAAAATGGTTGCGTTCGGCCTCTGCATGTTTTCGTTTTGTAACATCATTCTGAATGCCTATAAAATGGGTGAGGATTCCATTTTTATTGATTATTGGCATGATGTATAGGTCGTTCCAAAAAAGCGATCCATCTTTTTTATAATTACGAAGTGTAACTTGACAGCTTTCTCCTTTTTTAATAGCCTTACGAAGTGTGACTAAGCCTTCCTGATCACGATCTTTACCTTGTAAGAAGCGACAGTTATGATTGAGTATTTCTTTACTTGAATACCCAGTTAGTCTTTGAAATGCTGGGTTAAAGTAAATTATTGGGTTGTCTTTTACTAAGGCATCGGTGATAATGATGCCGTTATTAGCCGATTGAAGCGCACTGCTTTTAAGCATAAGATCTTTTTCAGTTTGCTTCAGTTCAGAGACATCTTTTACCAGCGCCATAATATATTGACGATGATATACCGTAAATGGATTGAGTTCTACTTCAATCTCTTTAATGTCGCCCAATTTGGTTAAGCCATAAATATCATGAGATTCACCCATGGTTCGACGTTTGCCTTTTTTTAAAAAAGTATCGAAATGTTTTTTGTGTGAATTATGATAATTTGATGGAATAAGAATATCTAGTTTTTTATTAACGATCTCTTCCTTAGAATACCCAAAAATGTACTCTGCTGCGGAGTTAATTTCGACAATATTTTGTTGATTATCCACAATCACAACACCCTCGGAAATAGAAGCTAAAAGGATGTTGAATATTTCTTGATCTTGTGGAAACATGGTTAGACATTTCGTTCTATTAAAGTTACGAAATTTAAAGCAATTTAGCTACTCAAACCATTGAAAATATGTCGTCTATGATAATACTGAAGACCTGATAAAATTCATTATTTAGAATGATGAAAATCATTTTAGAAACCGCGGTATCCATCTATATTTGAACTGTAATTTTAAAATGATGCCATCATGAAAACGATTAGAACTTTTATTTTTTGTGTTTTCTTCATTCCAATTCTTGGAATCGCTCAACCCATTGAGAATTTAGAATTTATATCGCCATTTAAGGATGGCGTTGCTGCTGTAAAAAGCAATGATACGTGGGGTTTTATAAATGAAAAAGGTCAGTTGATTATTGACTTTCGTAGGGATTTAGTGGCTACAACTTTTGAAGATGGTCAATATCCAGCGTTTATGAATGAGCGTTGTTTAATAGAAATGAATAAAGAAGGCATTTCCTATTACGGATATATTAATAAATCAGGTGAGGTGATCGTTGAACCTCAGTATTTGAATGCTACAAATTATGATAATGGGCTTGCTATAGTTCTTGAGTTAATAAAAGTTAAGGTTGGTGAGAATACAGCACTTGGTAAAACAATAGCTTATGACAAGTATCTTGAAGCCATCATAAATGTTGACGGTAACATCGTTCAATATGTGTCACCTAAGCGGGTGAATGTGATTTTGGATAAAGATTATTTAAAAGGACCTCCAAAGATTAAATCTAAGCGCATTTCTGATTATTTATATGCGTATTTGAATGAAGATCGAACATGGACCGTAGTTGCAATTCAATAAATTATGATGAAGTTATTTCGTTACAGTTTACTTTGCTGTTTATTTTGGACTTGTAATTCTAATCAAGACCGAATTCTGCCAACAGAACAAACACTGGTTGAGTCCGTTTATGCCTCAGTCACCATTCAACCAGATAGTTTATATCAGGTGTACTCTGTTGTGTCTGGTATTTTAGATTTGAACAAAGTTGAAGAAGGAGATTTGGTAGTGAAAGACCAAGCCTTAATGGAGATTATAAATACTACACCTAAACTCAATAGTAGTAACGCGAAGCTGGCCTTACAATTAGCAGAACAAAATTACAATGGGTCATCGGCTATTCTTAAGAGCCTACAAGATGAGATCCTTGCAGCTGAACTCAGGTTTCAAAATGATTCAATTAATTTTTTCCGTCAAAAGAAACTATGGACGCAAAACATTGGTTCAAAAGGAGAGTATGACACTAAAGAATTAAACTTCCAATTGTCTCAAAATAATCTTCAGTTACTTAATAATAGGTATAATCAAACTGAAAATGAACTCAAAACAGCTTTAGATCAAGCCAGAAATAATTACGAATCTACGCTTGTAAATACTAAAGATTTTACAATCACAAGTAAGATTAAGGGTAAGGTGTATGCTTTAAATAAAGAGCCTGGAGAAATCGTTAACTCGGTTGAACCTTTAGCAGTTTTAGGCAGTGAAACACATTTTATCATTGAAATGCTAGTTGATGAGGTCGATATTGTGAAATTGCAAGAAGATCAGGAAGTTGTTATAACCCTTGATGCTTATGCATCGCAATTATTTAAAGGTATGATTAGTAAGATTTATCCAAAAAAAGATGAACGAAATCAGACCTTTAGAGTAGAGGCTGAATTTCTAAATCCACCATCAGTACTTTACCCAGGATTATCTGGAGAGGCAAATATTATTGTTGGCGAAAAATCAAATGTCCTAACGATTCCGAAAGATTATGTTATCGATGGAAGCAAAGTGCAGACAGATGATGGGATCTTAGACATATCTATAGGCCTGCAAAATATGGAATACGTAGAAATCCTATCAGGACTGACGGCAGAAACTTATCTTTATAAACCAGAATAATGGCTAATTGGAGTGTTATTTTAAATATTTCAAAGACGCATTTGCTCACTAAGATCAAGCAGACTTCTATAGCTGCACTCGGTGTAACTTTTGGAATAGGATCATATATTACATTGGTATGTTTCATGACTGGGTTGAACACCATGCTCGATGATCTTATTTTAAACCAAACACCTCATGTGCATATTTATAATGAAATTGAACCTTCGAAGAGGCAGCCCATTTCTTTATATGATACAGTGGAAGGAAGCTTCAATGTTGTGCATTCAATTAGGCCTAAGCGCAGTCAAAAGAAAATACATAACGCTTTACCAATTATTCATTATTTAGAATCTAATCCAAAGGTTAGAGCAGCATTACCACAGGTGAAAACGCAAATATTTTACATTGCTGGTTCTATAGAACTCGGAGGAAATATTACAGGGATTCAACCAATTAATGAAGGCAAATATTTCAATATGAGTGATTATATAGTTGAAGGTTCTGCTGAAGCACTTGAGACCACAGATAATAGTATTCTATTGGGAATCGGCATTGCTGAAAAAATGTCGCTGAAAGTAGGAGATCGCGTTCAAGTTAGTCCCTTAAATGGTGGAATTTTTCCTTTGAAGATCGTTGGGTTTTACCAAAGTGGTATCGCTGATCTCGACGCCATACAAAGCTTTACGACTGTTAAAACAATTCAACGCATTTTAGGCGAGTCCAAAAATTATATAACAGATATCAATATTAAACTCTATGATATAGAAGATGCTGTTCCATTGGCTAATCGAATTGAACAGCAGTTTGACTTGAAAGCAATTGATATTAAGACGGCCAACGCACAATTTGAAACAGGAACAACAATTCGAAATCTAATAACATATGCGGTCTCTATAACGCTTTTGATTGTTGCCGGATTCGGAATCTATAACATTTTGAATATGCTTATTTATGAGAAAATGAATGACATTGCTATTCTTAAAGCTACAGGCTTTTCGGGCAGAGATGTTCAGTTGATATTTATGAGTCAGGCTATGATCATTGGTTTCGTTGGAGGAATATTAGGCTTAATTATTGGATACGCGTTAGCTACTTTGATAGGTACGATACCTTTTGAAACTGAAGCATTACCAACAGTAGAGACGTATCCTATCAATATGAATCCCCTGTTCTTTGTGATCGGATTTACATTTGCCATATTTTCAACATTCTTGGCAGGATATCTACCATCTAAAAGAGCTAAAAAAATCGATCCGGTTCGTATAATAAGAGGACAATAATATGAGTATTGTATTAGAAGCAAAACATATCAATAAGTATTTTAGGAAACCGACATTATTTCATGTGTTAAAGGATATTAGTTTTCAGGTGAAGTCCGGTGAATTCGCTTCAATTATGGGAAAATCGGGATGTGGAAAATCTACATTACTCTATATTCTTTCAACTATGGACACAGATTATGATGGTGAGCTCTATTTAAACAATGAATTGATTTCAGGAAAACCAAATGAATATCTTTCCTACTTAAGAAATAAGCATATCGGATTCGTTTTTCAATTTCATTATTTACTTTCTGAATTTACAGTGTTAGAAAATGTGATGTTGCCTGCAAAGAAGTTAGGGGAGAAGATGCTTGAGGAAATAGAAAAGGATGCTATGGAAAAGTTAAAGATATTACACATTGATCATTTGGCACATAAAAAAGCTTCTCGTGTTTCAGGTGGAGAAAAGCAAAGAGTAGCTATTGCAAGAGCTTTAATTAATAATCCTTCAATTATCATGGGAGACGAGCCAACGGGTAATCTTGATAGTCACAATTCAGATAATGTATTCAATATTTTCAAGAGTTTGAGTGTGGAACAAGGCTTATCACTACTTATTGTTACGCACGATGAAGATTTTGCAAACAAAACAGACCGCATCATCCGAATGGGTGATGGCAAAATACTTCAATAAAACATTTAATTTTTAAAGTTTTACTGCGCCAATCTTAATGATCATTCCAACGATTAAGAAGATAACTCCCAAAGGCCAAATTCCACTATCTGGATACAACAATAATCCACCAAATAGCCAAATGATGCCCAGCGTTAAAAAGATTACAGAAATACTATTCTTTTTCATGATAAGTAAAATTCTAATGTCTTAAAACTAATAAATCTTCCGCAGGTTTAAGCTGATCAAAATCATTTCTAATTACTTTATTTCCAATTATTTTTAGTATCAATTCATAAACTCTAGTGTCATGGGAGAGATTGCAACATCAGAACGTCAAATAACACTTTTTTATAGTTCAAAGTCGGTGAGAGCCAAACAAACCTTGATTTATGCAAAAGCTGAAGGTTTACCAATCAGAGAGGTTGATATTTTAAAAACGAAACTCACAGGAACACAAATTGTGGAACTTGCACATCGCCTAAAAATGGAGGTCAAAGATTTTGTGAATCAAAATCATCCAGAATATACGAGGCAATTCGAGCAGCATGATTTTTCTGAGAATGATTGGATTAAAATGATCCAACACCATCCAGAGATCATGAAACAACCTATAGCTCTTCGAGGTGACATTGCAATTTTGGTTGAAACACCTACTGATATAATTAAGATCTAACTTTTAAATACCTTTTGAAAATTAAAGTATTGACTTGTATATGCTTACATTTAAGAATTATAATATTGCCGATTGGTTTTCATTCTATCGAATTGCAGCATCTCCTTTTTTATTTGGATTAATATGGTTAGATGAGCAATTTATTTTTGCTTGCTTATTGGCTGTAAGCTACAGTACAGATGCGATCGATGGATTTTTAGCACGTAAATTGAAACTAGTAAGTCCTAGAGGATCTCAACTCGATTCTTTTGGAGATCAAATCACTTTGATTATTGGATTAATTGGACTTTTCTATTTTGAAAAGACCTTTATAATGGAGAATCTTACCATTATCATTATTGTGTTTATTCCTTATATCATTCAAATGATTTTGGCTTACATCAAATATGGTAAAGCAACGGCATTTCATACCTACTTGGCGAAGACCTCCGCTATTATGCAAAGTGCGTTTATTTTATATGCACTTTTCTTTGATCCGAACTACACCTTGTTTTATGTGATGATCGTTATAGGATTGTTAGAGACCTTCGAAGAAATAGTCCTCATATTTATGCATAAGCACTGGGTTTCAGATATCAAAGGTATTTATTGGGCCTATAAGAGTATTAAGACGTCCAAAAAACAAGAATCATGAGACGTTATTCTTTCTTTTCTATTGTATTACTTTGTTTGGCAATAGTTACGATTGATATATTCGCGTTTTACTGGTTGCAATCCATAACGCAGCTTATTGCATCTTTATTTTTAAAAACACTAATTCATATACTGTTCTGGTTGTTCACTGTAGGATTGGTTACTGCCATAATGATTTTAAAGATACGTCTTGATGGAATGGATCCTAGGCGCAAGCATCGACTTATTTCCTCGCTTTATGGTCTAACTGTGTCTTCATTTGTTCCCAAGCTCTTATTCGTTGTCATTATTTCAATTCTTTATTTTGCTAATTATGTATTTTCTGAAAGCGAATCTCTAATAATTGTCCCTTTAATAGGGTTGTTTTCTGGACTTTTACCTTTTGGATTTATTGTCTACGGAATCTTTAAATCAGCCTATCGCTTCAAAGTCTATCATCATAAGATCAAACTAGAATCGTTGCCTAAATCATTCGATAGCGTAAAAATTGTACAGCTTTCAGATATTCATTTGGGAAGTTTTAATTATCGCTATCATATTCTAGGCCCTGTTATTGATAGAATTAATAATATTAAGCCAGATTACATTTGTTTTACTGGTGATATGGTTAATAATTATGCTTGGGAGCTCAAAGGATGGGCCAATGTTTTTAAAGAAATGAAAGCGAAGTACAGCAAATTCGCTATTCTGGGAAATCATGATTATGGTGATTATAGTGAATGGGCAAGCCATGATGAAAAACAGCAAAATTTCAATGACATTAAATCATTCTTTAAAACCATCGGATTTGATTTGTTGTTAAATGATTCCAGAGTACTAATGCGAGGACAAGATCAATTAGCTCTAATAGGCCTAGAAAATTGGGGTAAACCACCATTTAAACAATATGGTGATCTAGAAAACGCACTAAAAGGCGTAACTGATATACCTTGTAAAATATTGTTATCTCATGATCCTTCGCATTGGATAGAACAAGTTCTAGATAAGACAGATATTGCTTTGACTATGTCTGGTCATACACATGGTATGCAGGCCGGTTTTGAAAGAAAGAGTTTTCAATGGAGTCCAATACAGTATAATTATAAGTATTGGGCTGGTCTTTATCAAGAGGGGAAGCAATATCTTAATGTAAATCGAGGGCTCGGATGGCTAGGCTTTCCTGGACGTCTAGGAATGCGCCCAGAAATTACTCTGTTAGAGCTTCAGCGCAAGTAATAAATAACTGATTTATATCATAGTACAATTTTTTCTATTTAGTTAACTTGACTTAATCACAAATTCGTTACAGATCATGACAAAACTTCAAAAGATTTTATGGTTTGTTTTATTAGTTCTAGGTGTTTTCTTATGCATTGCATTATGGTATAAGGTTACCTATTCAATGGACGTAGCAGAGAGTTATGAAATTCATGCAAGCGCGTCGTCTAAAAGATTGCTCATAGCTACACAAGGCAGTGATTTTAAAGATAGTGTAGTGCAAGAGGTAGTGACACAATTTAAAGCAGATTCATTAGCGATTAAAGTTATTGACGTTTCAGGTTTAGCTAAGATAGATCCTAACGATTACACTGCATTATTATTAATTCATACTTGGGAAAATTGGAAACCTCCTAAAGAAATAGAAAAATTCATACATAGAACGAAAATAAATCAAGATAAAATAGTTGTGATCACGACTTCTGGTGATGGTTCATATCATATGGATGGTATGGATGCTATTACCGGACCGTCTAAACCAGAAAATATTCGTCCCATGGCTGAAGATGCGATCAAACGGTTACAGTCTATTTTAGAGCGAACACCTTAAAGTATTTATGTCATGATTAGAAGTTTAAATCAAAAAGAATGTGAAAAAATCCTTGCAGCTAATTATATTGGTCAATTGGCCTATATTCGGCAAAAACGTCCTTACGTTGCACCTATTACGTATTTCTACGATTCAAAAATAAATGCCATTATTGGGTATTCAGCAGAAGGGCATAAAATAGAGGCTATGCGAAAAAATAATTTAGTGTCTATGGGTGTATCTGAGATTGATTCTATTAATCATTGGGATTCTATTTTGGTACATGGTCGATATGAAGAATTAATTGGTAGTACAGCGAAAGCACATTTGCACGATTTTTCATTAGGCGTTAAGGATTTGATCATGAAGAGAGAACATCGAAAATTAGACTTTATTAGTCAATTTTCTTCTAAGATTTACAAAGATGATTTTCCAATTATTTTTTTAATACACATCGAAGAGATGACTGGTAAAATGCGCAGACATTCAGAAACTGATGACTAAAGCTTAATACTATGAAAAATACAATATCTTATGTCAATATATTAAAATATGTGGCGCGATATACTTTACTGCTCGTCGCAAGTTTGTTACTAGTGTTTTCAGTGGTATCTGGTTCTGAAGATTATGATGGTGGGATTACAGGGCTACTAAAAAATAGTCCGAACGCAATTCCGTGGTTGGTACTAATACTTTTAATCTTCGTTGCCTGGAAGTATGAATTGCTTGGTGGATCATTAATTTTCTTATGCGGACTGTGGTTCGTTTATTTCTTTAATTTTAGTGGACCTAATTTTTGGTGGATCACCTTTTTCTTAACAAGTTTAATACCGATTATGGGCTTACTTTTTATTTTGAGTTGGTACCTTGATAAACGACGAAAAGAATAACTATGGAAACATTAAAACTCATTGAAGTGACGCCTCAAAATGTTTATGAACAAACACTTTTTTGTATTAAAGACATTAAAAGTCCAGGGTTTGAAAGTAAACGAAAATGGTTTGAAAAGCGCTATAACGAGGGACTAAAACTTAAGATACTTAAAAATCATCAAGATAAGATGATTGGCTTCATTGAATATACGCCAGTTTCTAAGGCTTGGCGCCCTATTAAAGGTGATAACTTTATGTTTATTCATTGCATGTACGTGTATTCTAAAAAAGATAGAAATAAAGGCTATGGAACATTATTAGTTGATGTGGCAGAGCAAGCTGCTAAAGCCCTTGATATGTCAGGTTTATGCGTGATGACGTCAAAAGGCTCATGGATGGCCAATAAAAGTATTTTTGAACATTTAGGGTTTGAAGTTACAGAAACAAAAGATCGTTTTGAGTTAATGGTAAAGCAATGGGATGATATGGCTGCATGCCCCGAATTAATCGACTGGACGTCACGACAACAAGACTACGATGGTTGGAATTTAGTCTATGCGGATCAGTGTCCATGGCATGAAAAATCGGCGTTCGATCTTTTAAATACAGCAATGGATTTCGGCATAGATCTTAAGATTAAGAAGATCGCTTCAGTAGAAGAGGCCAAGCAAGCACCATCGGGATTTGGCGTTTTCAATTTATTGCATAATGGTAAGTTATTGGAAGATCATTACATCAGTGCTACACGTTTTAAAAATATTCTACGCGAGGAATTGAAGATTCAATAATAGAAATCAAAACTTATCGTAAATTAGTCTAATCTGATCAATATCATTGTGTTACATTTTTGTTATCAGTTACTTTGCTGAAAACGAACGCAATGATTCTCTATGTTTTTTTGATCCTATTGTTGTTGTTGATCTTCTACTTGTTAGTTGTTCCGCTAATACTGCATGTAGATACATCAACTAATCAATATTATATTCAAATTGGAGGTATTTTTAAAGCAAATTTCTTATATGATGAGGCTGAACTAATAAAGCTAAAATTTAAAATACTTGGGTTTAATTATGAAGTCTTTCCACTACGTAAGAAGCCGAAATCAAAACCGAAGAATCGTATTAAAGAAAATACTGATAATGCGAAAAAGAATGCGCTTCCTTTCAAAAAGATATTAAGAGTGATAAGATCGTTTGAAGTAAAACAATTTCTAATTGATATAGATACGGGTGATTGTATTACAAATTCAAAACTTTATCCTGTTTTTTCAGGGTCTAATTTTTATTTGGGCAGTCAGATGTTCATTAATTATCAAGGGAGAAATAGATTCGTGTTGACCATTCAAAATAGGCCAATACGTCTACTAAAAGCATATATGAACATTTAAATTTTTTACTATGGAATTACATTTTGAAGAATTATTAGGACAAATTACAGATTTTATAAAATCTGAAGCAAAGACAGAAACTGTTGTTGGACAACAGTTCGAACTTGGACAGTTTAAATGTGTACCTGTAATTAAAGTAGGTATGGGATTTGGTTCGGGTGGAGGAGAAGGAACTCAGGCTAAAGGACAACGCG
Source organism: Psychroserpens sp. (assembly GCA_017643165.1). Taxonomy (GTDB): domain Bacteria; phylum Bacteroidota; class Bacteroidia; order Flavobacteriales; family Flavobacteriaceae; genus Psychroserpens. The sequence goes on from JAEPNY010000002.1 coordinate 182,232, forward strand.
GTGAAGGCATGGGAGCTGGAGCAGGTGTTGGAATTGAACCTATTGGATTTTTGGTAACCAAATCTGAAGAAATTTCATTTATTGAAGCAGGTAAAGCACATGGTTTAGCTGCAGCATTTGAAAAAGTTCCTGAGTTAATTGAGAAGTTAGTACAGAATAGAAAAATGGAAACAGAGACCGCATAAACGAACTTCCAGATTGCAATAGGCCTGGATACAGATGATAGTAGTTAGACGTATTCAGGCTTTTTTTGTTCACTATTCCTAGACTGATATAAATCATTTTAGACACTTTTTAACCTAAGTATATTTAAGAATCTTACTAAAGTGTGCTATTATGAAAATTCAATACAGACTGCTATTTGCAGTACTAATACTCGTACTTTCGACAATTTTGTGTATTTAAAAATGAAATTAGATCAATTATTCTTGCGTTCTTCGCGCTTTGCCTGTCGTTCTAATTTTTTAAAATACCCTCTAAATAAGAAGTTGTGTTTTAAAGCCTCCATGTTTTCATTGAACTTGGCGGTGCCTTCGTTGATATTGTCTAACGTTGATCGAAGACTATTCACTAGAGCTGTGTCTTTAACAATATAATTGTATGCACCTTCACTTGTTTTGATATCATTCATAATGCCGTTGACGTTATCTAGAACAGTTTCGATTTCGCGACTAGAGCTTTCTAGATTAGACACCACGAGTTTAAGTTTTTCTCCAGATAGTGTGTCATTCAATATCATGCCTAATACGGTCTCATCATTCGTTTTTAATGACGAAATAATAGCATTTAATTCATTGATCGTATTGGTGGCGCCCTGACTCGCGAGCTTCAAATTTCTTACAGAACGCTTGAGGTCCTGTGCCATAATTGTATCATTTAAAAGTAGACCAACGGTGCCTTCACCTTCTAACATTGCTGATGTGATTTTAAGTAGGTCTGCCGTTAGTATGGCTGCGTTTTCAGAGCCAACACTTAAGGTGCTTAAGATATCATCAGCACCAATCTTACTATAAGATTCGATAACGTCACCATTATTAATTAATTCAGAAGGCCCTTTTCCTGGAACGATATTCACAATCATATTTCCTACGAGACCATCAGATCCTATAGTAGCAATTGCATTTTTCTTAATGTGTGTAATTATTTTCTCCTGAATATTCATATCGACCTGAATCGTAGAATCATTTATCATGATTATATCTTTCACAGTGCCTATATCAATACCTGAATAACGCACATTATTGCCGCGTTGTAAACCGTTTACATTTTGAAAATAGGAGCTTATTGTAAAGGTCTTATTAAACATGTTTTGACGCTGACCTATTAGGTAAACAGCAACAACAAATATGATGGTACCTAAGGTTACAAAAAGTCCTAATCTAATTTTTTGTTTGTTTGTCCGTTTCATAATTAATGTTTAAAAAATGCTTTAACTTTTGGGTCATCCATTTTGGCGAGCTCATTAAAAGTTCCCATCGCGTAGTCGATTCCATCAATGAGTAAAATCATTCGATCAGAAATAACTCTAGCACAATCTACATCATGTGTAATAATTAGTGATGAGGTACCATATTTTCTCTGAATATCTTGCATTAAGAGAATGATCTCTTTAGCTGTAATTGGATCTAAACCACTCGTTGGTTCATCATATAGAATGATCTTAGGTTTCATGATCAATGTTCGCGCTAAGGCGATCCTTCGTTTCATTCCACCAGAGAGTTCAGAAGGCATTAAGTCTATGGCACTTACGAGTCCTACGTTCTCCAGAGCCTCAATAACTAAAGCTTCGGCATCAATGTGTTCACCAAATTTTTTCGTGTGTCTTCGCAATGGAAATTCCAAATTTTCACGTACGGTCATGGAGTCATAGAGTGCACTTCCTTGAAATAAGAATCCGATATCTGCGCGAAGGATATCAAGCGCTTCCTGATCAAGTTTAGTGATATCATTCTTCATAACCCTAATATATCCGCTATCTGATTCCAATAGTCCAACGAGACATTTGATCATAACCGATTTTCCTGATCCAGATTTTCCCATGATCACTAAACTTTCCCCTTGATATAATTCCATGTTGAAACCATTAAGTACATCATTATCACCAAAACTCTTCCTCAAATCTTTAATTTGAAGTACGATATCTCGATTCGCTATTTGAGTTTTAGTTGTCATAGGTCATAAAATATATCGGTTACAAAAACAGCAATAAAGTCGATGATAAAAAGCAATAATGATGAAAGTACAACAGCCGTATTGGCGGCTTTACCAACACCTTCTGTTCCTTTCTTACAATTATAGCCCTTATAGCATCCAACAATGCCTATGGCTAATCCAAAGAAAAACGACTTGATGGTGGCTGGAAGGATATCTCCAAATTCTAAGGCATCAAAAACCTTATTAAAATACAGAAGGAATGAGACATTGCCTTTAAGGTTTTCTACCAAATATGATCCAAAAAGTGCGATGGCATCTCCAAATAATACGAGAAGAGGAAGCATTAAGGTTACGGCGAGTACCCTTGTAGCTACGAGGTATTTAAACGGATTTGTGCCAGAAACTTCCATCGCATCAATCTGTTCTGTCACGCGCATTGAGCCTAGCTCTGCACCGATTCCTGATCCAATTCGACCTGCACAGACCAGAGCTGTGATAATAGGACCTATTTCGCGAACAATGGAGATACTTACCATTGAAGGCATCCAAGAGACTGCACCAAATTCCATTAAGGTGGGTCGTGTTTGTAGTGTTAAGACCAGTCCAATAATGAACCCAGTAATGCCTACTAATAATAAAGAGCGGTTGCCCATTTGATAACACTGTCGCAAAAACTCTTTGGTTTCAAATGGTCGTTTGAAAACTTCAATAAAGAATCGTTTAGTAAAATAGGAGATTTCACCTACTTCAATGAAGAAGTTAATTAATTGGGATTTTATTTGCCTTAATCCAATCATTATTAGTTAAGATTCTACTCAAATGTAGACTATAATCGAGGTTTATAAAATGACAATTATCATTTGGATTGCCACGGAATCAGGCGTATATCTGATATTTATCATTGTGTTCCTATATAGAATTTATGACATTTAGTAGGATCAAAATATAGTAACATCATGAAAACGAAAGACGATACGCACTTTGTAGATAAGGTTATTGGAGCATTACGAAAAACAGCTATAGAACTCGAGGAGTTCCAAGTGCAAGCCGCTTTAGGCAAAGCTGAAGCAAAAGACAAATATGAGGAAGTTAAAAAACGATTTAATCTCTTTATTCACGATAGTGAATTTAAGGTAAAAGGGATTAAAGAAAAGATTGAAGAGGTTAATGCAATGTTTGATAAACTAAGAGTACAATTAGCATTAGGTAAAGCAGAAACTAAAGAGATCTTTAAAAAACAAAAGAAGCAGATCTTGGCAACGATACACGAGATCGAAGTTAAAATACGAACTAATGATACTTTAAATCGCATGTATGCCTTAGCACTTATCGAAATTGAACAATTCAAAATTCAACTTGAGATTTTAGAGCAGCGATTTAATGAGGAAAAGGGCAAGGCGAAAGATACATTTGAAAAAGGAAAAGCGGATTTCAATTCATTTATCGAAAACTTCAAAGGTAAATACGGAAAGAAAAAAGAAGTGACAAAGTTTGAACATTTTCAGCATGAAATTTCAGAAGCCTTTGATCATTTTAAGAGGGCATTTACAAAACCTGAATAAATGAAATAAAAGTGCAATTATGATTGCACTTTTTTAGTTATGTATCGTAATCACCTTTACTAATATTCATTAGCATACCGATTCCCAGAATAACAGCCAGTGTGAAACTTGTCATACCGAGAACAGATATACCCTTCCAAAGCGGTGCAATTTCAAAGATGATAAACAATGAAGCTCCAATGATAAGAGCCACCATGATAAACGCAGTGATCAATTGTTTGGTTATCCGCTGTAGCGTATGAACCATTGGGTCAATACCTTTGTGTGTAAGGTTTACTTTAACTTCTCCAGAGTTGATCTTTCTAATAGCATTCTTAAGATCTTTAGGGAATTCTTCCATGTAATCTGTTAATTCTACGAGAGAATTAGCCACTTTTTTACCCATGAGAACCGGGTTGTATTTGCGTGTAGCGCTGCGTTTGAGATAAGGTTTAACAATGTCAAACTGTTCCATATCCGGATATAATTTGTTAATAACACCTTCAAGTGTAACTAACGAACGAGCAAAAAGGAAGAAATACGTAGGAACCTTCAAACCATGACCTATTATAATATCTTTAAGTTCTAACAGAATGGTGCTCATTTCATTATCATGGACATCACGTACATAGTATTTCTCCACAAACTCATTGATGTCAAACTCCAGATGTCGCATGTCCTTAATTGGCGCATTGTTAGAGAGATGCTGTAAAGCTTGTATTATGCGTTTTACATCTTTTTCTGTAATGGCTATAAATAGCTTTCCAAAAATGGAAATATCTCGAGGAAGCATACTACCCATCATGCCGAAATCTAAATAGCAGATATGATTATTTCCTTGAACAAGAAGATTGCCAGGATGCGGATCTGCATGGAAGAATCCATATTCAAAGATCTGTTTAAAATAGCTTATTGCCAATCGTTTCGCAATGACTTTTATATCGTAGTCTTTGGCTTGAAGTTCATCTAACTGATCGATTTTTATTCCTGAGATGAATTCCAATGCTAGAACTTTTGAAGTTGTGAATTCTGGATAGACTTTCGGCGCTTTAGCAAATTGATCGAGCGATTTATCGGCCTCTAAATTGTTATAGAAGCGCTGAACATTAATAGATTCATTTATAAAATCAATTTCCTTTAAAATCGAAGATTCAAAGTTTTTCACTAATCCTATCGGATCAAAGCTCTTCAATGATGGCATTCGCTTTTCAAGGACTTCGGCAATTTTATGCATGACTTTGATATCTTCGGTTATAACATCCTCGATTCCAGATCGCTGAACCTTAAGCGCTACGCGCTTTCCGGATTTCAAAGTTACCTTATGCACTTGTGCCATAGAAGCGGATGCAAATGGCTTAGGATCGAACCAGGCGAATAAATTTTCAACGGTGTTGTTGAGCTCAGTTTCCACTACACGACGAGCTTCGTCTTCCGCCATAGGAGGTACATTATCCTGCAACTTTTCTAGTTCAAAAGTCAATTCTAATGGTACAAGATCGGGACGATTACTAAGGATTTGACCGAATTTTACAAATGTGGGACCTAGTTCTTCGCAAACCAAACGCATTTTTGCCCACTTGCTAAATTCCATAGCATGCATTCTGGATGATTTAGGGATGAGCTTGCGTAAAAATGTAAGACGCTTTTTCTCCTCCAGATGCTGTACCAAATCCTCAAATCCGTATTTCAACAATACTTTTAGAATTTGGTTGTATCTAGAAATGGATTTAAAATTACGTCCTATACCAGATAATATGCCCATTCTATTGTGATTCCAAATGATTGATTCGCGCCTCTAGTAACGCCACAGTAGCATCCAATGCTTCCAGTTTTTCATTTAGTGCTTTTATTTCGTCTAGATGCGCAACATTGATTTTTTTGTAGAATTTGACGACCTGCTTTTCAATTTTTTCATTGAGCTCTTCGCGAAGTTCCTGAGTCTTTACAATGATACGATCTACGAACTCCATTTCCTTTCCATTTTCATCTAGAGGTCGTTCAGACATGATTTTGTTTAGATTCTCTTTTCCTTGTTCTGATAGTTCACCTAATCGGTCCAATAATTGAGTGTCTCTGGCTATGTAATACAGACTAGAACTTAAGGTGAGTAATTCTAAAATAGTTTTCGTTTTCATAACTATAGTCTTAGTAATCTAGCTTAAATGTATCACTAAACGCTAAAGTTTAAAATGATTTAAATCATTTATAATGAATTATTAAAGTCTTACTTTTAATTAGGTCTAATTTTAAACCATAAGCTCATGAAAACGCGCAATATTACTGATGTTATGACTAAAAATGTAGTGTGTATTGGTCCTGATCAAAAGCTACTTGATGTTAAACATATATATGAAAAAAAAGAGTTTCATCATCATATCCCAGTTGTAGAAAATGATAAGTTAATTGGAATGGTAAGTTTGATTGATTTTATGTATCATATCTCTGGTGCAGGGTTAAGTGATGATCATGAGGTTTATATGAAACTCAAAGTTAAAGACATCATGACAAAAAATCCATTTTATATGACCACTAATGCGACGGTTGAAGACGTTTCTGAAGTCTTAACTGAAGGAAATTATCATGCGGTGCCTATTCTTGAAAACGAAAAAGTCGTTGGCATTGTCTCTACTGCTGATGTCATTAAGTATTTACTTGAAGCTGTTTAATATAAGATGACTAATATCAAATTCAATAGCATCCTTGGAGTTGTTATTTTGTTTTGGTTCACTATTCAGATTGGATTAAAAAATAATACTTCATATACTACAGATACGATACCATTTACAATTGATCGATCGTGGTATAAGGATCATCACGATACAATTAAAGTGCATCGCGATATCAATGTGCGCGATTATTTTCAATTTATTGATTCATTGATATATCATTATGATTCGTTGACCTCATATACATTGTCAGAGCATCTTCTAGTTCGAACTAATCCTTGGATAATTGATTCATTAAAGCAAACGGATTACTACCTGCGCATCGCAAAGGATTCTTTTGTCTATGATCAAAGCCTTATGATCGTTTTACCACGAGCATCTAAAATATTGCTTCCGGACTCTATAAAAGTTCAAGAGCTACTAAAAACCTTCTCGGTAACTACAATTGATATTAATATACCTGAATATAAACTTCGGATATTGAAAGATTCAGTTGTGTGTTATGAATTTCCAATTAGGGTAGGTAGGAATGAAAAGAAGTTTTTAGAAATGTCTGGTAGGATGGAAGACCTTCGCACAAGAACAGGCAAAGGCACTATTGTTGGGCATAATCGGTATCCTAGATATGTTAATCCAGTAGACAATCAAGAGTATGAAGTAACACGAAGAGATGATGGTAAGCTGACTAAACTTCCTCAGATACCATTTATTGAAACCGAGTTAAATGGTCTACGTCACGGACAACTCATTCATTCAACCACAAATCCAGAAACATTAGGCAAAGCATATTCAAATGGTTGTATAGGAACCTCGGAAGCGGATGCCTGGATAATCTACTATCATGCACCTTTAGGGACTAATATCAACATACGTTATGATCTCAATATTGCTAATGGTGAAGGTGATTCCATTAGATTAAAAGATATTTATAAGATTAACCAATGAACTCAGAACACCGTTAATTCATTCTCGGTTTCTAGACCTTTCATCCATTGGTCTAAATTCCAAATGGTCGTTTCGGCAATATTTGTTAAGGCTTCTTCAGTCAAGAAGGCGTGGTGTCCTGTAATTAATACATTAGGGTACGCATTTAATTGCATGAGTAGGTCGTCGTCTGGTATCTCATTAGATCGATCTTTAAAGAATATCCCGCGCTCATTTTCAAATACATCAGCGCCATAAGCACCAATACGTTTCGATTTAAGTGCCTCTAACAAATGTTCAGTATTGACAACTGCGCCTCGAGCCGTATTGATAATTATAACATCCTTTTTCATCAGAAATAGCAGGTCTTCATTGATCAAGTAATGTGTTTCAGAATTGAGAGGTACATTGAGGGAGATAATATCCGACTGCTCACATAAGGTCTTTAAGTTCGTATATCTGAGACCATAGGTCTCGACAAGTTTCTGATCTTCGGAAATATCAAATCCAAGAAGCTTGCAGCCAAAACCGTGCATAATCTTCACCATTACAGAGCCAATGTTACCAGTTCCAATAATACCAACTTTTTTTTGGTTAAGATCAATGCCTACTAAGTTGTCGAGATTAAAATTATAATGTTTAAAACGACGATTAGAGTCGATCAGATGTCTGTTTAATGCCAGTAATAGACTTACACCATGTTCAGCAATGGCATAAGGTGAATATGCCGGAACATTGGCCACTCTAATGCCTAAACGCTCTGCTGCTTTGAGATTGACATTATCAAAGCCCACTGAACGTAATGTAATATATTTAACTCCGAATTCTTTTAGGAGTTCCAGATTTAGGAAGTTTGCATCATCTGCTGAAAATAATGAGATCGCGTCATAACCAATTGCCTGCATGGCGGTTTCTGAGGAAAGCGCATCTTCAATAAAGGTAAGTTGATGTTTGTTTAAATTGGCCTTTTCTAAATATGGAATTTCAAACGCTTTAGCGCTATATACTAGGACTTTCATAATCGAGTTTGTAATGATTATACGCGATAAAACTATTAAGAAAGCATAGTATATGAAATGATATTGCTCAAGTTAGTGCATCTCAACAATAAGGATATAAAAAACAAAACCCACAACTTTCGTTGTGGGTTTTTTGCGGAGGAAGAGGGATTCGAACCCCCGGAGGTGTGACCCTCAACAGTTTTCAAGACTGCCGCATTCGACCACTCTGCCATTCCTCCGATTGCGGATGCAAATATAGAACGCTTTTTTAATTCTTTCAAATAATTATTCCCTTTTTTTAAATCAATTAATAGAGCCATAGATATATTTTATGATTCCCTTTTATTACCATTCATAACTATGGCGTATTTTTGCAAAAAAATTGAAAGTCCTATGGATACTTTAGAGCGATTAAAATGGCGATACGCCACAAAGAAGTTCGATAATGATAAAACCTTATCTCCTTCTCAAATTGAGTTGCTTAAAAATGCGTTCAATTTAACGGCAACATCATTTGGCTTACAAACTGTGAGTCTAATTGTAATTGCAGATAAAGACGTTAGAGCGCAACTTGTACCACATGCGTTTAATCAAAATCAAGTGGTCGATGCATCGCATCTATTGATTTTATGTATACAGGATAATATAGAAGAACGTGACGTTGACAATTTCTTCGATAATGTTAAAGATACGAGAGCTACGCCAGATGAGATTTTAGATCCTTTTAGAAATAATCTTAAGCAGATGATGAACGATAAGTCGGTTGATGAGCGCCAAGAATGGTCGATTCGCCAAGCCTATATCGCGTTAGGAAATCTTATGACTGTTTGCGCCATAGAGCAAATTGATGCTTGTCCGATGGAAGGCTTCCAACCGAAGGAATTTGATACCTTATTAGGTCTTCAGGATAAAGGATTGAAATCTGTGCTACTATTGCCAGTAGGTTTTCGAGCTGAAGATGATATGTTTGCCGACTTTAAAAAAGTTAGAAAACCACTTCACGAATCGGTTATAGAAATGTAATGAAAAGCTTTTAAGGTGCTTGTGAAATAATTATATTTGTTTTTACTGAAACTGTAAACATTTCACAACTTAATTTAATTGACTATGAAAAAACTTGTTTATTTTGTTCTATTCGTCTTCACGCTAAACGTTGCTGCTCAAGAACAATATACCTGGAACACCGACTATAAATCTGCCTTACAATTATCGAAATCTCAAGATAAACCAATTTTGGCTTTTGTAGTGAATCAGCAGCAATCTGAAGCAACAGAATTACTTAAAGCCGAATTCTTTGCGTCAGCATCATTTAAGGCGATGGCCTCAAAATTGGTCCTTTTAAAACTTGATGTATCCGATCAACAATCTTATAATGCACGTATGGGAATCCATTATACCAATCAGCGTACAGCTCCTGGACTTGCCTTAGTAGGTGCTGATAACGACGCTATTGGAAATCCTCTTGTGTCCTTTACCTCAGAATCTATATCAGATTTCTTAGGATTCATAAACTCAAAATTGTAGCTATATAATGCCTGGATTTGAATTGTTTGGTGACCTTGAACGCAAGGAAGTCAATGATGTGTTAGATAATGGCGTGCTTATGCGCTATGGTTTTGATGGTATGCGTAATGGCCATTGGAAAGCCAAGGAATTAGAATCAGAGTTAAGCAAAGCATTTGGGGTAAACCATGTGCAGTTAGTGTCGAGTGGTACTGCGGCAGTTTCAGTAGCACTTGCTTCGGCAGGAGTAGGTGCAGGTGATGAGGTGATCATGCCTACCTTTACGTTTGTTGCAAGTTTTGAAGCCATTTTAATGCTAGGCGCTACTCCAGTTCTAGTTGATATTGATGACACACTTACATTAGACCCGAAAGCTGTAGAAGCAGCGATAACGCCTAAGACTAAGGCTGTAATGGTGGTTCAGATGTGTGGTAGTATGGGAGATCTTAACGCACTAAGTGCGATTTGTAAAAAACATAACCTCATTTTTGTAGAAGATGCTTGCCAAGCTATTGGTGGTACTTACGACGGGAAGCCTCTTGGAAGTATTGCCGATCTGGGTTGTTTTTCTTTTGATTTTGTAAAAACCATAACTTGTGGAGAAGGAGGAGCTGTCATCACGAATAATAAAGACTATTATTTGAATGCAGATCATTATAGCGATCATGGTCATGATCACGTCGGAAATGATCGTGGGGCAGAAACACATCCGTTTTTAGGATATAATTTTAGAATCTCTGAATTGAACGCAGCTGTTGGTTTAGCGCAAGTAAGACGACTTTCAGAATTTATAGCTTTACAGAAAAAGAACTATACCATTCTTAGAGATGCTATTGCCAGAATACCTGGTGTAACCTTCAGAAGGGTGCCAAAAGGTGGAGAAGAAAGCTATGCGTTTCTAAACTTCTTTTTACCAGACCTGATCGATACACGCAAAGTCTCAGAAGCGTTCAAGGCAAATGGCGTAGATACTTGCTTTCATTACTTCGATAATAATTGGCATTATGTGCGTAAATGGGAACATTTAAAAGAGGCCAAATCATTATACCCTTTATCTTCTGAAATTCAAGAGGCTCTATCAGTATTACAGAAAAAGAAATTTGAGCAATCTGATCATTATATTGGTCGAAATATCTCTTGCCTTATTAAATTATCTTGGACTGAAGAAGAGGTTCATGAAAGAGCCGCTAAGATGGTCAAGTGTATTAAAGATGCTTTAAACTCATAATATTTCGATAATACTTCCTGATGTTGTGTTAAAGTAGTGGTGCTCTTTTTTTAAATCCATCACCCAAGTCTTATATTGCTGAAAAATTAGTGTTATGAAGCAATTATACTTTGGATGTGTCGGATTTCTTTGTCTAGTAATGTCTGCCTTCGGACAACAGATGCCTATTGATTTTGAGGATGCAGCAGATAATTTTGTCGCATTTGGAGATAGCGGTTACTCATTTAATACCGACCCACAAGATGGGAGTAATACGGTTGGTCAATTCTTTAATGATGGCTCACAAGAATTCCAAGGGTTCTATTTAGATTTAAATCAACCTGTTGATCTCGACTTCCAACAAACACTGTCTCTAGAGTTTTATTCATTTGATCCTAATAATCATAACATTATTCTTAAACTAGAGAATGGGAGTAACGCCGATGTTCAGGTGGTACAAAACTTTTCAGTGCCATCACCTTCAGATTGGATAACACTAAATTTTGATTTTGCGAATGCTCAATTAAGTTCTGATGGAACACCAATTAATGCCACAGGAACGTATAACCGTGTCACTATTTTTATTGACGGCGGAAGTTTTACTCCTGGTACATATCTTATAGATAATATAAGTGATGGATCAACACCATCGAATCCAAACGAGATTGATGTGGAATATACAGATCTTGTTTGGGCAGATGAATTTGATGTAGATGGTCCTATTGATTCAAGTAAATGGTTTCATCAAACGATTCTACCAAATGGCGTAAGCTGGTTCAATGGTGAAGTTCAGCACTACACAAATAGAATTGAAAATTCATACGTAGATCAAGGCTTTTTAAATATTGTAGCAATTAAAGAAGACTTTACAGATCAAGGGCAAACGAAAGCATATACATCCGCACGATTGAATTCAAAATTCGCCTTTACTTATGGTAGAGTGGATGTAAGAGCAAAATTGCCTTTTGGTGACGGTACTTGGCCTGCAATATGGATGCTAGGTAAAAATATCATTGAAACAGGTGGTTATTGGAGTAGTCAATATGGAACTGTATTTTGGCCAGAATGCGGAGAAATAGATATAATGGAGCATGGTCTTGGACCTGTGAATTGGGTGAGTAGTGCGTTGCATTCGCCATGCGCTGGTTGTTTTGGTGCGACTTCCAACTTTGAGTATTTTGTATTAAATGATGTTGCTAATGATTTTCATGTGTATTCAGTTAACTGGTCACCTGATCAAATTACATTCTTAATTGATGGTGTTGGTTTTTATACATACAATCCAGCGGTGAAAAATGATGATACTTGGCCATTTTATTTAGATCAATATCTGTTATTGAATATTGCAATGGGAGGTGTCGCTGGTACTATAGATCCAACGTTTACACAAAGTAGTATGGTGATAGATTATGTGCGTGTGTATCAAAATACCTTAAGTACAACTGATCAATTTGAAACAAAGTTTGTTGTAAGTCCGAATCCAGCAACTGATATCATTAATATTAAGACACAAGAGGCTATTGATGCCGTTTATATATACGATGTGCTAGGTCAACTAGTTTTTGAAAAGCGTTACAACCTGAAGCGTGTAAATGTATCAGAATTGAACTCTGGGATGTACATATTAAAAATACAATCAGGAGATCGTTCTGTTTCTAAAAAAATCCTTGTGAATTAATAGTTGACGTAATCTACTATTTCGAGTCCGTAACCAATCATACCAACCCGTTTAGTTTGTTGGCTATTGGAAATAAGGCGTAGTTTATGAATGTTGAGATCGTGTAAGATCTGAGCACCTATTCCAAAATCCTTTGCATCCATTTCAATACGTGGTGCTTTTGTGATCTTTCCGTCCTCTTGATTCTCTTTTAAGATACTTAAGCGCTTAAGAAGATTCATTGACTGCGCTTGCTGATTAATAAAGATGATAGCGCCTTTCCCTTCGTTATTTATAACGCGAAACATATCATCGAGCTTTTGTTCAGCGTTATTGGTTAAAGTCCCTAATATGTCATTATTCACCAAGGTCGCATTTACTCTGGTAAGCACAGGTTCATCTTTGGTCCAAGTGCCTTTGGTTAATGCTATATGGATTTGGTTATTTGTTGTTTGCTGATAGGCACGTAATCTAAATTGACCGAAACGCGTTTCAATTTGAAAATCTTCCTTTTTCTGGATAAGCGTGTCGTGTTCCATGCGGTACGCGACTAGATCTTCTATGGAAACAATTTTCAAATCGAACTTTTTAGCAACCTCCATAAGTTGTGGTAGTCTCGCCATGGTTCCGTCTTCATTCATTATCTCTACGATAACTCCTGCAGGCGCTAATCCTGCTAATCTCGCAAAGTCGATTGCGGCTTCTGTGTGACCAGTTCGTCTTAATACACCACCATCTTTAGCAACCAAAGGGAAGATGTGTCCAGGTCGTGCCAATTCAAATGGTTTGGTGTCTTCCTTAATTAAGGCTTTTACTGTTTTTGCTCTATCACTAGCCGAAATTCCAGTAGTAACACCATTTCCTCGTAAATCTACTGAAACCGTGAAAGCAGTTTCCATTGGATCAGTGTTGTTGTTCACCATCATATGTAATTCCAACTCTTTACATCTACTTTCGGTTAGTGGCGCACAGATCAATCCTCTACCATTTGTAGCCATGAAATTAATCATCTCCGGAGTAACCGCCTCTGCGGCTGCTAGAAAATCACCTTCATTTTCTCGGTTTTCGTCATCTACAACTATAATCACTTTGCCTTGCCTGATATCAGCGATTGCTTCTTCAATAGTATTCAATTGAATGTCGGTTGTTCTCTTTACCGTATTACTCATCATGACTTTAATTTTAGAATTGCAAAGATAATGCTATTTTTTACTACGTAGAAAGGTCTCTCTTGATTTTATTGTGCCTCAGAGAATTGACTATTGGATAAGCGATAAGACTTAAAAGTGTCCATAATGCATTAGAAGATCCTTTACGTTGCTTAACTTGTTCCTGAAGCTGTCCAAACTTGTATCCCGTAACCAGTGCATATATCAGGAATATAAAAGCTGAGATTCCAGAAAGTTCGATCGATGCAGACTTAGCAGCTGCGAGGTCATCTGTATTAAAAACAAAATATAGCACTACAAATAGCAATGCAGCACTAAAGAATATGTAGGCAAATTTATTGTATGTTTTATAGTCCTTTAATAATCGCTTATACGCTTCCAAGTCCTTTACAGCAGATGGCGTAGTGGCTACTTTCTTAACTGCGGAAACTTTAAGATCTTCTTTAATCTTCTTCTTTTGATAAACGTAAAATAGGAAATAGAGTGGAAGACCAACCAATGCAAAAATTAAAGCATTCGAAATGTTATGCTTATCTAATTTTTTATAAAGGTTAGAATGATCAATAAATGATTTTATTAGTGCAAATATGAAGAGGATGTAAAAGAAACAGCCAGTGTAGAACATAATCGTTCCAGTCATTGGATAGCCATTATTATTTAACACAGCACCTGGAAGACCAATGACTATGGCGATAGTGTATAAAACGAAAGCTAGTTTCGAGTTTTCCTCATATAAATACTTTAATCGTATTGATTCTTCATAGCTATGGTCAGATAGGTTACCACCTATTTTTAATTCTTGTTCGGTAATTCCTCTTGAATTCAAAATAGCTAAAGATGAATTCTTATACTCGATTCCATAATCATACTTTCTGAAATGCTTAATGACATCTATTAGTTTTTTGTCATCATATGAACTTAACGTTTGGTAGGCTTCAGAGTGACTATCGAGTAACGTAGTATCATACGTTAGTGTTTTACTTTTTATACCGAAGAGTTTCTTAAGCGGAGCCAATAAGCCTTCAGATTCAAACAACGGTCTGTCTTTTGTAGCGCGTTGGGTGAGATAGATACTCAATGGTAACATAATAACTGTCGACATCCAAGTTGCAAAGATTGGATTGATGGAGTCGTCAAGCGAACTGTTTTTAGCAAAAATCCCAATAAAATGATAGGTCAAGAATAACAAAATCGCAATCACTAAAGGAAGCCCGATACCTCCTTTTCGGATTAGTGCTCCTAAAGGCGCACCCACGAAAAACAAAATAATACAAGCTAGTCCAAGCACATATTTATCATGTAGCGTATGCACATGCTTGTTGCGCCATTTCGTTTGCGCGGCAAAATTTTGTTTGTTCGTTGATATGATTTGTTTGGTACTATTAATGGTGTTCTGTGCCAAATTCAATAGCTGTACTTTCGTTCTATCATTAAATAGTGAGATCACGTCATTTCCGTCATAGATACTATCTTCAGCAGGAACGATATTTTCATTTAATGACGTGACACTTGTTCTATTATATAGTGTATTCGAAAACGTTTTTAGTCGCTCAGTCTTTTGCTCATATAAACTATCGATGGTGTAATTCAAATCGCTTACGTCCAACATATTGTAGCGATTGTCATAGCTCTTGTCATTGATATCGACGTCATTCAAGCCTTCTAGATCCACATTTATAGTATATTCTTTAAAGTAGCTCCGTGCATATGGTTTTTTCTGAATTTGCTTCGGATTTCTACTAAAAATCTCTTCATAATAATGTCCATTATATAATACTAACTGAAGAATATTGGAATTCTCATTACTCTTCAATTCACCGCTTTCTGAAATAATAACGGTTCTGTTTTTAGCATTATTAAAGGCTTTTTTATGAATTACGACATTATCCAGAAACTGGCCATTTTCACCAGTTTTGTCTTCGACTTTAATATTGTAAGTCCCTATTTCATTAAACTGACCTTTTGCAATAGCTAATGCAGGTTTTACCTGTGCGATGTTCTTTCTTAAATTATAGACATTATAGTTTGCCCATGGAATCACATTATTAGAAAAGAAAAATGTAACTAATCCTAATAATACAATAAATACACTCAGACTTTTCATCGCTCGCTGAAGTGAAATCCCAGTAGATTTCATAGCGGCAAACTCGTAGTTTTCAGCAAACTGTCCAAAAACCATGATTGATACCACTAAAATCGTTAACGGTAATATTAAAGGTATGAGCGTAGGGGTAAGATAAAGAAGTAGTTTAATGATGACGAAAGTATCAAGATCCTTTCCCGCTAGATCTCCGATATATAGCCAAATAGCCTGTAAAACAAAAATGAACATGAGTATAATAAACACGCTCAAAAATGTTTTTAGGTAGGTCGTTAATATATACCTATCTAGTATTTTCATAAAGGATGGTTGACCTTAATCTATATTATTGATGTAGTAATCTGAATACTTTTTCTCATCAAATGTAAATAAGGATTTTGAAATCGGTTCGTTAGTTTTAAAAGAATTAACAGTTAGGGTTGTTTTTGTTCCGTTATTACCTACTTCTATTAATCTATATATGTGTTTGGTTTGCGCATCAATCCCTAAATAAACTTCTTTGATTTCAGAGTTGGTATCTATTGGATTAAGCTTTACAAATTGAATTTTACGTCCTCTAACATCCTGAACGATGTCCATGTCGTAGGTATAGCCATCTTTGTAAAACGACATCATTTCACTTGGCGTGATCGTGTTTTCATCGTCAGAACTCTCTGATGAAATCGTGACTTCTTCATCTTCAGGACTAATCGTATATAATTTTTTGCCGTCATATAAACGCGTTACACCTAAAATATTCAAAACGTATTTTTCACCTTGCATGGTCACATCTCCACGGGTTTCCTGTTTGATGTTCTCGCTTGAATTTTCTAGAACATACTTAAAATCTATCGCGATGTTATCGTATGAACTAACTTTGTTATAGACGTCATCTAATAAGGCCTGTGCCTGGTCTGAGCTTTGTGCTATGGTAATTGAGCTAACTAAAAATGCTATTAATACAGCTATGCGTTTCATGGTTCTTCAGTTGTTCCGGTAAGGAATTAAATTAATTAAATTTCGTTTGCTAATAATTCATCTAGAGCTACTAAATCTGGAACTAAAACTTGTCGGGCTTTACTACCTTCAAATCCTCCAACGATACCAGCGGCTTCAAGCTGATCGATTAAACGTCCGGCTCGATTATAGCCTAGTTTTAGTTTACGTTGCAAAAGCGAAGCAGAACCTTGTTGTGCCGTTACAATAATTTCTGCAGCTTCTCTGAATAGTTTATCTCTATCTTCAATATTATTATCAAGACTTGTGCCAGACTCTTCACCAACATACTCTGGTAATAAGTGCGCGTCTGGATATGCTTTCTGACCACCAATAAATTCTGTGATTTTCTCGACTTCAGGTGTATCTACAAAAGCACATTGTATACGTGTTATGTCATTTCCTTGGGTATATAACATGTCACCACGCCCAATTAACTGATCTGCTCCAGAGCCATCTAAAATAGTTCTTGAATCAATTTTAGAAGTTACTCTAAACGCAATTCTCGCTGGGAAGTTAGCTTTAATGATACCTGTAATAACATTAACAGAAGGTCGCTGTGTTGCTATGATTAGATGAATACCGATGGCACGCGCTAATTGCGCCAATCGCGCAATAGGTGTTTCAACTTCTTTTCCTGCCGTCATTATAAGATCGGCAAACTCATCTACTACAAGTACGATATAAGGCAGAAATTGATGGCCGTCATTAGGATTAAGTTTTCGCGCCTTGAATTTGGCGTTATATTCCTTAATATTCCGACACATAGCATTCTTAAGCATTTCGTATCGGTTATCCATTTCAATACAAAGTGAATTTAAGGTATTGATCACTTTAGTATTATCGGTAATAATAGCTTCCTCGCTATCTGGCAATTTTGCAAGATAATGTCGTTCAATTTTGTTGAATAATGTCAACTCAACTTTCTTTGGATCGACAAGAACAAATTTGACTTCTGCTGGATGTTTTTTATACAGTAAAGACGTCAGTACAGCATTTAATCCAACCGATTTACCTTGTCCTGTAGCACCTGCCATCAATAAGTGCGGCATTCGCGCTAAGTCTACCACAAATGTTTCATTGCTAATGGTCTTTCCAAAGGCGATTGGTAGTTCCATTTCGGCCTTTTGGAACTTCTGTGATGCAATCACTGAACGCATTGATACAATGGTTGCTTTTTTATTTGGTACTTCAATACCAATGGTTCCTTTTCCTGGAATTGGCGCGATGATACGAATTCCTAATGCCGATAATGAGAGAGCAATATCGTCTTCAAGATTCTTGATCTTGGAAATACGAATTCCAGCCTCAGGTACGATTTCATATAAAGTAACTGTTGGGCCAATTGTGGCTTTTATACTCGCGATTCCAATTTTATAATTGCTTAGTGTTTCAACAATTCGATTTTTATTTTCCTCAAGTTCTTCCTGATTAATGGTGATCCCTTCGGTATCATATTTTTTTAATAAATCCAAAGGAGGGAATTGAAATTTGCTCAACTCCAAAGTTGGATCGAACTGACCAAAGTCTTCGACTAATTTACCAGATAAGTTATCTGTTTCCGAAATTTCTTCTTCAACAGTTTCAATTTGAATATCTAAATCGCTTTCTTGTTTAATTTCAGGCTTTATTTCGCTTTTTAACTGTGGTTCCAATTCCTTTTCTACTTCTGGTTGAGGAACGGTCACTGGCGACTCTTCAACGGGTTCTGGCGTTTCAACATTAAGTTCGAATGCCGATTTAATCTCTTCGGCTTCAGCAGTAAGATTATTATCAACTGTAATATTCGGTTCACTATCCACTGCTTGTATCTCCTTTTTTAAGTCTTGCTTTGCACTGTTAAAAAGCTTAACGAATGACTCGCCTGTAACCTTAAAGCGAATTGCTAAATAGGAGATAAACACAAACAATAAGAGTAAGGCTGTTCCAATTTTTCCGATATAATCTTGAAAGAAAGAATTCATTTCAAATCCAATCATACCGCCAAGTACATCATACTTATGCGCGAAAAATCCAAAAAACACAGACAACCAAATCACCATAAGTGTTCCCCAGATCCAATGGCGACGTAAACGCACTTTGTTAATATCAAGCGTAATGTAGATTCCAGATAAAAACACAAGTCCTGAAAAAATAAATGAAGACACACCAAATCCTCGATGAATGAATAAGTCGCTAACCCAAGCGCCAAGTTTATTTAGCCAGTTCTGTGCATCTACCTCTCTTGAACTCAATTCTGATAAGGTGTTTTGGTCTGCTTTACCCGTAAAGAAGAATGATAAGAAAGCAATAAACATCAAAACACCAATAATGATCAATAAACTTCCAAAAATGAGTTTCTGTTGACTCGAGAGTTTAAGACTTGGTTTTTTGAACTTCGGCGTTGTTTTAGTTTTGCGTTTAGATTTAGTTGTTTTCTTCGCCATTCAAGGGTTATTAGTATAAAAACAAAAATACAAATTACTAACGTTTATCCTAACGTAATAGTATTTAAAACAACTTAGGGAAATAAATAAACATAGCTACGATTACAGCACAAATGGCAGCAATAAATACGGCGCCTGCTGCGATATCTTTAATTCGACCTATAGTTTCGTGTCTGTCAGGATGTACAAAATCAGACATGTATTCTACGGCTGTATTCATTCCTTCTATACTCATGATTAATCCAACACAAATGGTTTGAGCTATCCATTCGGTTTTTGAAATATCAAAATAGATACCAGCTATGGTAACGGCTATTGCAATGACAACCTGAATTTTAATACTAGATTCAGTTCGAATTAAAAATAAAGCGCCTTTAAAAGCATAACCTACACTTTTAAGGCGATTTATTAGAAAGGGTTCTTTTTTAGACATTGAATCAATTTAGCAGATTCAAATATACTATGAATGAATTAATTTAACGCACTCAATGCAGCTTCATAATTTGGTTCTTGACCGATCTCAGGCACTTGTTCTGTATATAATATCTTTCCAGATTGGTCAGCGACAATGACACATCGTGATAATAATCCAGCAAAAGCCGTGTCTATCATTTCTACACCGTAATTCTCACCAAAATTACCATCTTTAAAGTCACTTAGTGATACCACATCATCTAAACCTTCAGCGCCGCAAAATCTAGCCATAGCAAATGGTAGATCTCTCGAAATACATAATACGGTTGTATTGTCTAGATTACTAGCTGCTTTATTGAATTCTCTTATAGATTGCGCGCATACACCAGTATCAACGC
The DNA here is from genome assembly GCA_017643165.1 of Psychroserpens sp. Lineage (GTDB taxonomy): Bacteria > Bacteroidota > Bacteroidia > Flavobacteriales > Flavobacteriaceae > Psychroserpens. The sequence goes on from JAEPNY010000002.1 coordinate 202,368, forward strand.
TTGGGAAGATATTTAATACTAAATTCTTACCAGAAAAATCCTGTAATGATTGTGAAGCAAGATCTACAGTTGTGAGTATAAAATCCGGAAGTTGCGATCCTATTTCAGGTAAATTTCCTGAGGTATGAGCTGTATTACCTCCTAATGTTATTGTTGCCATTGTTTTCTTTTTTAAGTTGATTTTTTAGAGCTTAAAATTAAGCAAATATTAGCCCATTATACCACGCTCTTTGCAATAGTTTAACAGATCGCAAATTAGAAGGTCCCCACAATACCAATCGTATTAGCACTGAATCGGAAATTCCATGAAATTTTCTTTTCTGTTCGAGGCATATCATAGGCCTTTTCTTCAAAAAGGAACTTATCAATACAGTCCACAACAAAAATACTCATAACAGTACTAAAAGCAATGTCGGTAAACCAGTGCGCATCATCAATAAGTCTCGAAATAGGAGGTATGGCACCAACGGAGTAAATACCTACTTTAACCCATGTATTGTCAAATTGCTTTGCTATAGAATGTGCCATGGTCATAGATAAAACGGTATGGCCAGAGGGAAAAGATCGAAAACCAGCATCATTCGCGAATGGTCTGAATTCCAGACTTCCACCGCCAGAATTAGGTCGTGCACGTCCAATGGCATTCTTACTAATAGTTTGAATAAGTCCAGTAGTTATTGAAGATGAAATGATCAAAACACTCGTTCGCCTTACTTTTTCATTTTTAGTAAAAAGTCCGAAACCGTATAGACCAGCATTCGCCATAAAATAGTTTTGAGGACTCCCAAAATACCATCCGAAATCACGAATCACCGAAGGGAAAGTTCCTGCATTCTGTTGAGAAAAATCGCGTATTGGGTCATCAGCAAGACTGAGAATAGCAGTTCCACCTATTAATATTCCTAGTTTAGCAAAATCATCGCCTTCCCAGTGCAATGGTCGTGTTAGTGAATGTCCAACACTCTTAAAAGTATATCTAGCGTCGTGTTTAAACAAATCCCAAACTCTCGTGGTATCCTTTGCTTTTGCTTCATCCAATGATTGGGCTGAAACGGATTGAAAACTCATTAAAAGAGTGAGGAATAAAAATAATATCTTATTTCGCAAGTGAATTATTTAAAGTCGTTGATTGAGCAAAAATAGGAAATATCAAATTTAGATTGTCTAAAAAAATTATAAACTCTTTAAGAGGGCTTATAACAATTTTGAAATCGTAAAATACATTATGATTCTGATAAAAAAAACTTTGATTTTTTGAATTTATCGTAATTATTCAAGGTTATTGTTTACACTTATTTTGAAGTTTAGATTCATTTTTTACATTTGGATTCTAACACTAACACTATGGGGAAAAAACTAAATTTTATCATTTTGGCGCTACTCGTTTTAGTAGCCCTTTTTTGTGGAACAGAGTATCAAATCTTAAGTAATGTAGATGATATTGATTCAGGCGATACCGCTTGGATGGTGGTAGCGTCGGCATTGGTTTTTTTAATGACGCCTGGACTTGCATTCTTCTATGGAGGAATGGTTAATAAGAAAAGTGTCATCTCGACAATGCTTCAAAGTTTTGTGGCCTTAGGCGTGATTAGTATTCTTTGGGTCTTTATCGGCTTTAGCTTGGCCTTTGGTGATAGTATTGGTGGAATTATAGGTGATCCTCGTACATTCTTCTGTTTTAAAGATGTGACAGTATCACCAAATCCAGATTTTGCAGGAACAATACCATTTTTATTATTCGCATTATTTCAACTGAAATTTGCAATCATTACACCTGCGCTTATTACTGGTAGTTTTGCCGAGCGTATTCGATTTAGAAGCTATATCTTTTTTATGGTACTCTTTTCAATTTTCATTTATTCTCCTTTAGCTCATATGACCTGGCATCCCGATGGTTTATTAAGAAACTGGGACGTTCTTGATTTTGCGGGTGGAACCGTAGTGCATATGTCTGCTGGACTTGCTGCCTTAGCGGCCGCAATATATTTAGGCAAACGAAAAGTGACATTAGAAAAACCGGCTAATATTCCTTATGTGATTTTAGGAACAGGTCTTCTATGGTTTGGTTGGTTCGGATTTAATTCGGGATCAGCTCTTGGTGCCAACACAGATGCCGTAATTGCTTTTGCTAATACAAATATCGCTTCTGCAACCAGTATGATGACTTGGTTATTCTTCGAGCGTTTTTATAATCGTAAAATGTCATCGTTAGGCGCCTGTATTGGAGCGATTGTTGGATTGGTTGCAATAACACCAGCTGCAGGTTTTGTAACTATCGGACATAGTATCGTAATTGGTTTTGTAGCTGCATTGGTAAGTAATATTGCGATTCAATTAAATAAGAAATCACAGATTGATGATACCTTAGAAGTATTTCCAAGTCATGGTGTTGGAGGTATAGTAGGTATGATTTTAACAGGTGTTTTAGCTAAAGATGTTGGACTTATTTATGGAGAAACGACCACCTTTATGCATCACATGATTGCATTGGTTGGCGTAGCTGTATTTACCTTTGTAGGAAGTTATATTTTATTAAAAGTGGTAGATCTTGCATTGCCACTTCGTGTTAGGCCAGATCAAGAAGAACGCGGTCTTGATTTATCACAACACGGCGAGAATGTTGATTAGTTAACAACTAATATATAAATTGCTTTTGCTCATAACTAAAAAGCCTTTTCAATTTGAAAAGGCTTTTTTTATTATCGTAATTCTGCTCCTAGTTGTTTTTCGAAATTCGTTTGGAGTTTAGACATGATCTTGTCTATTTGTTTATCGGTTAGCGTCTTCTTTTCATCTTGTAATGTGAAACTTACGGCGTAACTCTTTTTGCCCTTTGGCAAATTCTTCCCGTGATAAACATCAAATAAATCCACGTCTTTTAATAGATGCTTCTCCGTTTGCATTGCGATTTTATCAATATCCTCAAACTTAATCGTATCATCTATCAATAAGGCAAAGTCTCGTCGTACTTCAGGGTATTTAGGAATGTCTTTAAACTGGATATCATTTCCTTTGGCCAATTCAAGTATGTTATCCCAACTAAAATCTGCATAAAGAACTTCTTGAGTAATTCCGAAATGCTTCAATATCGTTTTACTAATCATTCCAAACTCCACGAGTTTTGTTTTGCCTAACGACAATGCGATACCTTCAGAGAAAATGTCGGTTTTTATAGGTGATACTTTATGACCACCCAAACCTAAACGGTCTAAGGTACTATTTACAACGCCTTTTAGATAAAAGAAGTCACTCTTTTGGATTGGCGCATTCCAACGCATTGTACTTTTGTTACCACTTACAAAAAGCGCTAAGTGCTTTAATTCTTCATGTCCGTTATCATAACTATGATACGACTTTCCGAATTCATAAAGTTTTAGATTGTCACGTTTTCTGTTAATATTATAACTAACAGCTTCCAATCCTGAAAATAATAAGCTTTGACGTAATACCGAAAGATCATTACTCAACGGGTTGAGCATTTCTACATTATGTTCTGAGTTAAGATTTTTACTCAGTTCTGCATACTTCGGCGTTGTTAATGAGTTAGATAATATTTCGTAAAAACCTTGTGATGCCAGTTGATTTCCAATGACATTTCTAAGTTTGTAATCTTCAAATTTAGATGTGTTAGAAATCGAGGCGTTAAGTTTTTCGGTTGTATTAATATTATTGTATCCATAAACGCGCAAAATTTCTTCAATTACATCGGCTTCTCTTTGAACTTCATTGCGGTAGGCTGGCACTGTTAATCCTAGTCCCGCTTCCGTAACATTATTGACTTTGATCTCAAGAGACGTAAGGATACTCTTTATTGTTTCTCTCGGAATTTCTTCTCCAATCAACTTTTTAGCATTGTCAAAACTTAAGCGTACCTGGAAGTCTTCTATTTTCTTAGGATAGAAATCCATCACATCACTAGAAATTTCTCCACCAGCAATATCTAAAATAAGCAGAGCCGCACGTTTTAAAGCATAATCTGTAATATTTGGATCAATACCACGCTCAAAACGAAATGATGCATCAGTATTCAATCCATGACGTTTTGCAGTCTTTCTAATACTTACAGGATTAAAGTAAGCACTTTCTAAGAAAATACTTGTAGTTTCTTCAGTAACTCCCGAATGTATACCTCCAAATACACCCGCAATACACATTGGTTTTTCAGCATCACAGATCATAAGATCTTCGGCACTTAATTCGCGTTCCACTTCATCAAGCGTTGTGAATTTAGTCCCTTCAGGTAAAGTCTTTACAACCACTTTGTTTCCTGATATTTTCGAAGCATCGAATGCATGTAATGGTTGTCCTAATTCGTGCAATACGTAATTAGTAATATCTACAATGTTATTCTTCGGTGTTAAGCCTATAGCCTTTAAGCGGTTTTGCAACCATGTAGGTGATTCATCGACTTTTAATCCAGTTATCGTCAACCCGCAATAGCGTGGTGCTAAATCATAATCATTGACGTCGATATCAATTTTTAAGGTTCGACTATCGACGTGAAAAGAACTTACAGATGGTGTAATGAGTTCCGTATTGATTTCTTGTTGTAATAATCCGGCTTTAAGATCGCGCGCAGTTCCCCAATGACTCATGGCATCAGCACGATTTGGTGTCAAGCCAATCTCGAATACGTGATCATTTTCAATATTAAAAATTTCAGCCGCAGGTGTGCCTATTTTAATATTTTCATCCAACACCATAATACCATCATGAGATGTTCCAAGACCTAATTCATCTTCGGCGCATATCATACCTTCACTTACCTCACCTCTTATTTTACCTTTTTTGATCTTCCAAGCTTCTCCTTCTTCGGTATAAAGCGTTGTACCAATTGTAGCTACAGGAACTTTTTGTCCAGCCGCAACGTTAGGTGCGCCACAAACGATTTTAAGATGTTCGTCTTCGCCAATATCGACAGTCGTCACTTTTAAACGATCTGCATTAGGGTGTTGTTCGCAGGTGATAACCTTACCCACAACAATTCCTTTTAAACCACCTTTCACTGATTCGAATGGTTCTATACCTTCAATTTCTAAACCTAGGTCTGTAAGTAATTCTCCTGTTTTCTCGGCAGGCCAATCAATATTTAAGAATTGTTTTAGCCAGTTGTATGATATCTTCATTATCTCATTTTATCAAGTGCCAAAGATAATAATACTATCAATTTCAAGCCTTTGATTTGCGTAAAAAATGCATTATAAATCAGATTTTTAATAAAAATCAATAATTATTATCCTCTTAACTAAAAAGCTCAAAGAAAAACTCAATCTTTGTAAGTATCCTATATTTGTCAAGACTATTAGGATCTAAAAAAATACACGATGCGATATTTATCTTTTTTATTGATTTTAAGTTTGCTTTTTGGTTGTAGAAATGACAAATCAATAACCTTACATGAAGGTGTGTGGAGAGCAGAGTTACAGGTAACCGAAACCGAGGTGCTTCCGTTTAACTTTGAAGTCACTTCACCTGATGCACTCAAAATATTTAATGCAGATGAGGTGATCATGGTGACCGATTTAAGCTATAGTAGTGATACTGTAGTATTCAAGGCGCCTGTCTTTGAAGGCTATATTAAAGCCGTATTGAAAAAGGATCGATTAGAAGGGGAGTTTATAAAGGAAAGTCTTGATCGAGTTGTACCATTCTCAGCGGAATTTGGTGTAGACATTAGATTTAATAGTTCTAATACAGTAAGCAATTCAAATGTAACAGGAGTCTGGGAAACTGTGTTTAGTCCTGATAGTGAAGACGATAGATATATTGCAAAAGGAATTTTTACACAGGATGGAAATCGCGTTACAGGTACGTTTAGAACAACAACCGGAGATTATCGTTATTTGGAAGGTATGATGGATGGTGAAACCATGAAATTATCAACTTTTGATGGTGCACATGCCTTTTTATTTACTGCGAAAGTTTCTGATAGCACAATGACTGGAATGTTTTATTCAGGAAATCACTGGCAAGAACCTTTTACTGCTAAACGCAATGAGGCTTATGAACTTCCAGATGCTAACTCATTGACTTACTTAAATGAGGGATATGAACGCTTGTCGTTTCGCTTCCCTAATGCAGAAGGTCAAATGGTGTCTTTAGATGATGCTCAGTTTAATAATAAAGTTGTGGTGGTACAAATAATGGGAACCTGGTGTCCAAACTGTCTAGATGAAAGTAGATTTTACTCTGAATATTATGATAACAATGCCGAAAAGGACATTGAATTTATAGCCTTAGCTTTCGAATATGCGAAGACTGAAGAAAAGGCATTCAGAAGTATTAAGCGATTAAAGGACGATGTAGGAATACAATATCCAATATTATTAGCTCAGTATGGAACATCGAGCAAGTCTAAAGCTCAAGAGAAATTACCGATGCTAAATCATGTGCTTTCTTATCCAACATCAGTTTTTATTGATAAACAGGGAAATGTTAGAAAGATTCATACAGGGTTTAATGGACCTGCGACTGGTATGAAGTACATTGAGTTTAAAGAAGAATTTGATGACTTTGTGAAGCAATTATTATCTGAATAAAAACTATTTATTTCTAAGAAATATAATTCCAGATATTCTTGAATTTACTGAGTGCTCTGTAAGTATTTAAAATGTCACGATGTTCTGGAAATCCCAGTGAAGGATCTTTGTCTAGAACACGCTTAGCATAAAATCTAGCACTTTGAAGTATTGATTTGTCCTTAACAATATTTGCGATTTTCAAATTTAGTACACCGCTTTGCTGCGTACCCATCACATCACCTGGTCCGCGTAATTTAAGGTCAACTTCTGCAATTTCAAATCCGTCACTAGTCCGTACCATGGTCTCAAGTCGTACTTTGCTATCTTGACTTAACTTATGGCTAGTCATCAAAATGCAATAGCTTTGTTCTGCACCTCGTCCTACACGACCTCTAAGTTGATGCAACTGTGATAAACCAAAACGTTCGGAACTCTCTATAATCATGACTGAGGCGTTAGGAACATTTACACCAACTTCTATTACGGTTGTGGCGACCATAATATTCGTCTCTCCTTTGATGAAGCGTTGCATCTCATAATCTTTATCAGCTGGCTTCATCTTACCATGAACTATTGAAATCTGATAATCAGGTTGAGCAAATTCTCTTGAGATACTTTCATAACCGTCCATTAGATCTTTATAATCTAATGCTGAGCTTTCCTGAATTAATGGATAGACAATATAAATCTGTCTTCCTTTTGCAATTTCATCTCGAATAAATCGAAATACTTTTAGTCGATTCGAGTCATAACGATGAACAGTTTTTATGGCTTGTCGACCAGGTGGTAATTCATCGATTATTGAGATATCTAGATCCCCATATACAGACATTGCTAATGTCCTTGGTATTGGCGTTGCGGTCATGACTAAAATATGAGGAGGAGAGGTGTTTTTTTTCCATAATTTTGAACGTTGAGCGACTCCAAATCGGTGTTGCTCATCAATAATTGCAAGCCCTAAATTTTTGAATTTTACTTTATCTTCAAGTAGCGCATGCGTCCCAATTAAGATCTGTAATTCGCCTTTTTCGAGTGATTCGTGAATTTCTCTTCGTTCTGAAGTAGTACTTGAACCAGTAAGAAGTTTTATGCTGATATTCAATTTATTAGATAATTCTAATAATCCATTGTAGTGTTGAACTGACAAAATTTCAGTTGGCGCCATTAAGCATGCTTGAAAACCGTTGTCAAGTGCGATTAGCATTGACATGAAGGCGACTATGGTCTTTCCAGATCCAACATCACCTTGTAATAATCGGTTCATTTGAGCATTGCTTCCCAAATCTTGTCTTATTTCTTTTATAACACGTTTTTGTGCACCAGTTAAATCGAACGGCAAATGATGTTTGTAGAACTTGTTGAAATAGGTTCCAACTGTTTCAAAAGGGAAGCCTTTAATTTTTGATTTATGGATTAAATTTTTGAGAATTAATTGCAGTTGGATATAAAATAATTCCTCGAATTTTAATCGAAATTCAGCACGTGATAATAGCTCTTGATTTTTGGGAAAATGGATGTTAAATAAAGCGTCACTTTTACATAGTAACTTTAGCTCGTCAATCAGGTCTTCAGAAAGTGTTTCAGAGAAGTGACCTTTGGTTTCTAAAAACAAACTTTGCATAATTTTAATTAGAACTCGATTGGTGATGCCTTTGTTAGATAGTTTCTCTGTAGAAGGATAAACGGCCTGCATAGACGATCTTAAGCTTTTGTTGTGCTCACTAAGCAATTCTAGTTCTGGATGTGGCATGCTAAAGATACCGTTGTACCAGTTTACTTTTCCGAAAATCACATAAGGTGTATTGAGTTTTATGCTTTCCCTTATCCATTTTTGACCCCTAAACCAAACAAGTTCCATTGCTCCGGTATCATCTTCAAATCGTCCTACTAAGCGTTTTCCGCGTTTCTGAGCGACCTCTTTAAGTCCTGTAATCTTTCCAATAACTTGAACTTCTGAGCTATTACGCTGCAATTCGTTGATCTTGTAATATGTTGTACGATCAAGATAGCGATTAGGGAAAAGATTGATAAGATCTTGATAGGTGTGTATGCCTAGTTCGCTGCGAAGTAAATCCGCGCGATTTGGACCAACGCCTTTTAAGTAATCTATTGAGGTTTGAAGATTAAAACTCATAGGACGAATTTAGTCAATTCTACATAAAATATGACGTCTATTCGTGGAGGTTATAAATTGTTTTTAAAATTGTATTTTGGTCTAGTCATTGATTGAATCTACATATGAAGTTAGTTTTACAGAGTCTTTGTTACATTCTTTTTCCAGCAGTCTTAATAGCGCAGCAGGCTACTCATGTTGATGTTAAATCCATCAAGGCAAATTTGTTTATTAATTCAGATAAAAAAGAGGTAAGTGGCGAGGTGCGTTTAGAATTTGATGCGTCTCAATCAGATACATTAGTAATCAACAAGCGTGATTTGATCATAGAACAGTTTTCACTCAATGGTATTGATTGGATAGGTGCAGGAGCAAATATTTTTGCTGAAGAGCTCATTCAGATCCCAGTATTGGCTTCAAAAGGAAACTCAATTGCGCTTAAATATCGCGTAAGGCCTAAAAAAGCGATGTATTTTATTGGAGATCAAGTCTGGACCCAAGGTCAAGGAAAATACACAAGTCATTGGTTGCCAAGTTTAGATGATGTCAATGATAAAATTGAATTTGATTTCAAGGTGACACATAAAAGCGGACCACAAGTTATTGCAAATGGGAAGTTAGTTAATAAGGAGTTTTCGGATGGATATACAACATGGAATTATGATATGGTAGCGCCGATGTCCAGTTATTTGGCTGCCATAGCAATAGGTGATTATAAAAAGAAAGTTGAGTATTCTGAAAGCGGCATTCCTTTAGAATATTATTATTATCCACAAGATTCTGCTAAAGTTGAACCGACGTATCGTTACACAAAAAGGATATTCGATTATTTGGAAACGGAAATTGGATTTCCTTATCCATGGCAAAATTATAAGCAGGTTCCAGTTAAAGATTTTCTTTATAGCGGAATGGAAAATACCTCTCTAACTATCTTCTCTGATAGTTTTGTTGTTGATTCTATTGGGTTTAACGACAAGAACTATGTTACAGTAAATGCACATGAGATGGCGCATCAATGGTTCGGTGATTTAGTAACCGCTACTTCAGGAGAGCATCATTGGTTACAAGAGGGATTTGCGACCTATTATGCGCTATTAGCTGAACGTCATCTTTATGGCGATGAACACTATTACTGGCAATTATTTGAAAACGCTCAAGAATTGATTGCTCAAGAATCGGCTGGAAATAGCACGTCTTTGTTAGATCCAAAATCGAGTAGCACAACATTTTACAAGAAAGGCGCCTGGGCATTACATGTTTTGAGGGAGAAAGTGGGTGATAGTGTATTCAAAACTGCTGTAAAGCAGTATTTAGAAAAACATCAGTTCGCAACAGTAGAGACTTCTGATTTCATAATTGAAGTAGAAGCTGTTAGTGGGCAAGATCTCACAGGATTTGTTGATGAATGGTTGATTAAAGTAGAATTTCCTGAAGATGCAGTTATTAGCAGTCTTAAGCGCAATGATTTTATGAAAACTTATCTCGAATTGGATTGTAGTAAGGATAAGTTGGTTTGTGTAAATGCTTTAAATACAGATATTCCAGACAAATTGAAAGTTAAGATTATTAGTCAGATTACTGATCGTATTGATGGTGTTGCCTTCCAAAATAGCTTAGAGGTTAGGCAAGAGATAGCAAGGTATTTGACGGATATCCCAGACGCTCTAAAAGTTCAATACGAATCTCTTCTAGAAGACCCTTCTTACGTAACAAAAGAGATTGCACTTTATAATTTATGGTTGAATTTTCCTGAAGAGCGCGCCAAATATTTGAGTCAAACAAAATCAGTACAAGGCTTTAATGATCTTAATGTGCGCTTGCTATGGCTCGTGTTGCATCTAAATACGCCTGAGTATCAATCGAAGCAAAAAATTGATATGCTTAATGAGCTGATAAGTTATAGTCTTCCTAATCAACATTTTGAGTTGCGTATGAATGCATTTGGATACATTAAACTAATTGGTGCTTTCGAGATTACTTCAATGAAAAGTTTGATTCAAGCTACTAAACATCATAACTGGCGCTTTTCAAAATTTGCAAAAGATATGCTTTCAGAATTGGAGCAGGATGATAATTATAAGTTGTTAATCGGTAAATTAAAAAATCAATCATGAGAGCATTAGTCATTTCTGGTGGTGGGAGTAAAGGTGCTTTTGCTGGTGGTGTAGCTCAGTATCTCATGGAGGGCTTAGGAAGGGATTATGATCTTTTTTTAGGGACTTCAACTGGAAGCCTTTTGGTGCCGCATTTGGCGGTTCATGATATTGGGAAACTCTATAATATATTTACCAATGTTCAGCAGCATGATATCTTTAGTATTAGTCCGTTTGTGCAGCGTAAAAAAGGGGATCGTGAATATGTTTCGATTGATTTCTTCAATTCGTTATGGCAATTCATAAGAATGAAACGGACCTTTGGTGAGAGTAAAGCATTGAAGCGAAATATTCGTCAGAATTTCACAAGAGAAGAATTCGATAAGATTCGCTCGACTAAAGAAGATGTAGTGGTGACAGTGTCTAATCTATCAATGAATCGCGTAGAGTACAAGTCAATACGTGATTTTACTTATGAGGAATTTTGTAATTGGATTTGGATTTCGTGTAATTACATTCCTTTTATGTCTTTAGCGACGGTTGATGGTTATGAATATGCGGACGGAGGTTTGGGGTGTGTAATTCCAATTAGGGAGGCTATTTTGCGTGGAGCAACAGAAGTCGATGCTATTGTATTAGAAGCTGAACAGATGGAGCGTAATCGAGTTCTAGGTAAAAATCCGTTTTCCTTGATGATGAACCTATTCGGTCATTTGCTTGATCAAGTTGAGAAGAATGATATTGTGATAGGTCAATTAGCTGCAAAGAATAGAGGCGTAAAACTTAATCTATATTATACGCCAACCAATCTGACTGAAAACTCTTTAATTTTCAGTAAGCCGCTAATGATGAAATGGTGGGAACAAGGATATTCTTATGCCAAAGAAAAACACAACAATGGTAAGTTCGACAACGATCCTTTACCAAATATTTGATACCTCTTCTTTGATGAAAGATAGTGCGGCGTCACTAGGAGATCTTTTGTCAATCATATCAGTTAAAATCGATTCACGAAGCTTGTCAGCCGAATCTACTTTTTCTGAAATTGTTGCTTTTCGTATCATTTGAATTGTAGCATTTTTAGCTGTTGATGTGATGTTCCAACATTGGTCTGTTACATAGATTTGTTGTGCAATATTATGATCAAATTCTTGTTCAATACTTGCTATAAGTAAGTTTTCGTAATCTTCTTTATTTGAGCCATTTGGACTAACTCTTAAAAGTAATTTAGACGGTTTAATGCGTTCCAGGAATAAGGACAATCTTTCATAGGCTTGAAGGCGCATTGGTAATGCTTCTTTTTGCAAATCTTTCTGTATCAAAAAATCGCGTCTTCGATTTTCATTTTCAACATGCTCTCTAAAAAATAAAAATGCAACTGCTCCAGTAACTAATGCTGGAATGCAATAGAGTAATAATCCAATAATTTCAAGTTCCATAGTTTGGTTTTTAGCTATTTAATTGAAGTGTAAACTTAATAGTTTTTTAATTATTGTTCGTGTATTTTCCACCTAAATGCAAACAGTCTTTTAATTCTTGCATTGAATTGAATGGAACATGCGTCTTGTGATACTGATACGTATTTGCTAATTCTTTTGAAAGATTATGATCATCAACATTAACATCAATATCATCCATGGTGAATTGACACGGGTGTTCATATCCAGAGGCGTGAGTAATCTCTAAAAATTCTTTTCTGAAGGTTTTAAAGTATTGAGCTAAACGCACAGATTTCAAATAAGGATCAATTCCGTTCTGCAACCACTTACTTTGTGTTGCTACGCCACTAGGACAACGATTTGTGTGACATATCTGTGCTTGAATACAGCCGATACTCATCATAGCTTCTCTGGCAACGTTTATACAATCAACACCCATGGCGAAGGCCATAGCTGCTTTTGCCGGAAATCCTAATTTACCACTACCAATAAACACAACCCGATCGCAAATACCTTTTTTCTGAAATAGTTTATAAAGATCACCAAAACCGTAAACCCATGGTAAGGAAACGTGATCGGCAAAACTTGGAGGTGCAGCACCTGTACCACCTTCACCGCCATCAACGGTTATAAAGTCTGGGCCTTTACCTGTTTTTTTCATAACGTCGGCTAATTCTTCCCATTGCTCTAATTTTCCTATGGCTGCTTTTATGCCTACGGGTAATCCTGTTTCTTCGGCAATAGCTTCAATGAAGTCTACTAATTCAGGAACCGTCGAGAATGCTTTATGGTTAGGCGGCGATAATACAGTTTTGCCAACTTCTACACCTCTAATTTCCGCAATTTCTTTGGTGATCTTAGAGCCCGGAAGTACACCACCTTTACCTGGTTTAGCGCCTTGTGAAAGTTTTATTTCAATTGCACGTATAAACGGATTACTCTCAACGAGCTGTTTCATTTTCTCCATCGAAAAATTTCCGTCCTCAGTTCGTACTCCGAAATACCCAGTTCCAAAATGAAAAACGACATCACCACCATTGCTATGATAAGGTGATAGTCCGCCTTCTCCTGTATTATGGAAGGCGTTTGCTAGTATAACACCTTTATTTAAGGAATCGATTGCTCGTGCCGACAGTGAACCGTAACTCATTGCAGAAACATTGATAATTGATGCTGGACGATAAGGTCGTTTACGATTGTTGTATGCTCCGATTATTTTTGCACAAGGCAAGAAAGAATTGTCAATAGCGTTAGGGTGCGATTCTTCAACTTTGAAAGGAAACATAGCGTTATTGACGAAAATATGCTGGTGAGCAAAAATATCTCTATCAGTACCGAAGCCTTCGTAATTATTCTGACTCTTTGAAGAGGCATATACCCAACTGCGCTCAATTCTATTGAATGGTAATTCCTCTCGGTTATTAGCTACTAAGTATTGTCTTAGTTCTGGTCCGATACTTTCTAGCATGTAACGAATATGGCCAATTACTGGAAAGTTATGACTTATAGTGTGCTTTTTTTGAAGTACATCACGAATAGCGATTAATGCTAAAACAATGATAATCCAAAGCCACCAAGGTATAGAAGATAGTGTGTCAAGAATTGAATCCATTCGAAAAGGCTAATGATTTAAATAATCAAACGTTAATTCAGTCATTACTTTTACACCAAGAAGCAAACCGCGTTCATCAATTTTAAAATCTGGTGTATGATGAGGAAATGCGTTGGTATTACCAGGAGTCATTCCTCCCAAAAAGAAATAGAAACCTGGAACTATTTCTTGAAAATAAGAAAAGTCTTCACCACCTGTGGTTGCTTTCATGAGATTCACATTGTCTTCTCCTGCTACGCGCTGTATTGTTGGCAACATTTGATTGACCAGCGCTACATCATTATAGGTAATTGAAGTATTGTTTTGAAACTCGATGGTTGCTTCGCCACCATAGGCTTCGGCAATGGTTTCGGTCATCTCTGTCATTCTTCGAATGATCATTTCTTTCATTTTTGGATCTAGGGTTCTTACGGTTCCGATCAATTCTGCACTCTCAGGAATAATATTAAAACGCACACCACTAGTGATTTTTCCAACTGTGATAACGGCAGCTTCGTCTATTAAGCGTGCCTCTCTACTAATAATCGTTTGTAAACCATCTATGATTTTAGCAGAGATTAAAATTGGATCCACGCCTGACCAAGGTTGAGAGCCATGTGTTTGTTTTCCTTTGACATTGATTACAAAACGCTCGACGGCTGCCATAATGCCTTCAGTTTTATATTTAATAGTTCCAACAGGAGTTCCAGAATTGATATGTAATCCGAATATGGCATCAACTTTAGGATTGTCTAAGACGCCTTCTTTGATCATTAACTTAGCGCCTCCTTCTTCTCCTGGAGGAGGTCCTTCTTCAGCAGGTTGAAAAATAAATTTTACGGTTCCGCGAATTTGATCCTTATGTCTTGATAAGAGTTCCGCCGTACCCATTAGTATTGCGGTATGCGTATCATGTCCACAAGCATGCATGACACCTGTTTTAGTGCCGAGAAATTCGGTTACGACTTCACTCTTAAATGGAAGGTCATTTCGTTCCGTGACTGGCAATGCATCGATATCAGCACGCAGCGCGATTACTTTTCCGGGTAGATCACCTTTTAATAAACCGACAACTCCCGTTTTAGCCACTCCAGTTTGAACTTCAATTCCCAAAGATTCGAGATGTGCTGCAATCTTTTCTGCGGTATTAAATTCTCTATTTGACAACTCTGGATTTTGGTGAAAATCTCTGCGCCATTCAATAACTTTGGCTTCTATCTCTTGGTATTCCTGATCCAGGTTTAATTGTGCAAAACACGCAGAACTACTCAATAAGACATATAATAATAGGCGTAACTTCATACTTAGTAATATTTAGTGAAAGCCTAAAGATATTTAAAAATTTAGTCAATTGAATTGTTCCCCTAAATTGTTTATAATTATTTGTAAAATCCTTCATTAAAAGTTGAGGTTTGGTTAATTTCACGTTTTAAAAGAATTTCGATTTGGAAAGGTATTTAAGCCAGTTAAATGACGCACAATTAGCTCCCGTTTTGCAGAAAGATGGTCCTATGATTGTTATTGCTGGTGCGGGTTCAGGCAAGACTAGAGTTTTGACGTATCGCATAGCGTATTTAATGAGTCAAGGTGTAGATCCATTTAATATTTTGGCTTTAACCTTTACAAATAAAGCTGCCAGAGAAATGAAAGGGCGAATTGCTGATATCGTTGGCACTAGTGAGGCTAAAAACCTCTGGATGGGAACCTTTCACTCGGTTTTTGCTAAGATATTAAGATTCGAAGCTGACCGACTTGGTTTTCCTAGTAATTTTACCATCTACGATACTCAAGATTCGGATCGACTGATTTCATCTATTATCAAGGAGATGGGACTTGATAAGGACGTCTACAAATACAAACAAATTCGATCTAGAATATCGTCGTATAAGAATAGTTTAATCACTGTAAAAGCATATTTTCAGAATCCGGAACTCATTGAGGCAGACACCGCTGCGAGACGACCACGATTGGGTGATATTTACAAGAACTATGTTGACCGTTGCTTTAAAGCAGGTGCGATGGACTTTGATGATCTTCTTTTAAAGACTAACGAGCTTCTTACGCGCTTTCCTGATGTTTTAGCTAAATATCAAGACCGTTTTCGATATATTTTAGTAGACGAGTATCAAGATACCAATCATTCTCAGTATTTGATCGTTAGAGCCTTATCTGATCGTTTTCAGAATATATGTGTGGTTGGTGATGACGCACAATCTATTTATGCTTTTAGAGGAGCGAACATCAATAACATTTTGAACTTTCAACGCGACTACGATGATGTTAACGTTTATCGCTTAGAACAGAATTATAGATCTACGAAAAATATAGTCAATGCTGCCAATTCTATAATTGATAAGAATCAAACTAAGCTTGACAAGATCGTTTGGACTGCAAATGAAGAAGGACCTAAGATCAAGGTAAATCGCTTAATGACTGATGGTGATGAAGGTCGATTTGTAGCTAGCTCCATTTTCGAAAATAAAATGCAACATCAACTTAAGGATAGTGATTTTGCTGTATTGTATCGTACAAACGCGCAATCGAGATCTATTGAAGACGCCTTGAGAAAACGTGATATTCCTTATCGTATTTACGGCGGACTGTCGTTTTACCAGCGTAAAGAGATTAAAGACGTTTTATCTTATTTACGTTTGATAATTAACCCATCAGATGAAGAGGCCTTAAAGCGTATTATCAATTTCCCAGCGAGAGGTATCGGGCAAACTACTGTTGACAAGTTGGTAGTTGCTGCAAATGGTTATAATCGCTCAATTTTTGAAGTGATGAAACAAATTGATAAGACTGAAGTCAATGTCAATGCTGGTACTCGAAATAAACTCAAGGATTTTGTTACCATGATCGAGAGTTTTCAGGTTATGAATAAAACGGCAAATGCTTTTGAATTGGCCGAACACGTGACCAAAGCTTCAGGTATTATTAGAGCGTATAACAAAGAGTCAACACCTGAAGATATTACCAGACTAGAGAACATTGAAGAGCTTCTTAATGGTATTAAAGACTTTGTTGAAGGTCAGAAAGAATTAGCCGATGCCACAGGTAATATCGCAGAATTTTTAGAAGATGTAGCTCTAGCGACCGATTTGGATAATGATAAAGGTGATGATGAGCGGGTTGCCCTAATGACCATTCACCTCGCTAAAGGATTAGAGTTTCCATATGTTTATATCGTAGGAATGGAAGAAGATTTGTTTCCAAGTGCGATGAGCATGAATACAAGAAGTGAGTTAGAGGAGGAGCGACGGCTTTTTTATGTGGCTTTGACGCGTGCTGAAAAACAGGCTTATTTAACCTATACCTTGTCGCGTTATCGTTGGGGAAAATTAATTGATGCGGAACCAAGTCGGTTTATTGAGGAAATTGATGATCAATATCTAGATGTGATCACACCATTACACGAACCACGTCAAAACCCAATGCTTAGTGCAGATATTTTTGGCGACGTTGAGCCTAATCGTATTCGCTTTAAAAAGCCTGTAAAACGTAAATCGGAAACTAAAGCGCCGAAATTTGTAGCACCGAAGAATTTAAAACCCATTTCAAAAACTAAGGCATCTCAATCCGTGAATTTATTTGACGGTCAGTTGGCAGTTGGTAATATTGTGGAGCATACGCGATTTGGAAAAGGCGAAGTTCTTAAAATAGAAGGTAAAGGTCCAGATATGAAAGCCGAAATAAATTTTGAAGTAGGAGGTGTTAAGAAGCTATTATTAAAATTTGCTAAGCTTGATATCCTAAGTTAGTTATTTAACCATAAATACAGAATTGACGTTACCCTCGCCGTCGTACTCTTTGATAGGGTTGTCTGGATCTAATATCCAATTGCCATCTACCACAAATTTATAATAATGCTTACCTGCGGGAAGTGGTAAACGAATACTCCAATAACCATTGTCCTGTAGGTCTAACTCAATATCGTCATCATTCCAGTCATTAAATGAGCCAGCAAGAATGACGCGCTCAGCATCCTGATAACCTTCTAATAAGAATGTGACGTATTTTCCAACGTTTATCAGAGAGTTAACACCGCCAAACTCATTCCAAACTTTAGAAGGATTGGTTGGGTCTTCAATCCAGTTACCGTCTACGATAAACTTATATTCATATTCTCCTGGATTAATATCGAGCGTGATTTCCCAGCCATTTTTAATGCGATGTAGCTTAAGTTCTTCTTCATTCCATCGGTTAAATGATCCAGAAAGAATGACGTTTTGAGCGTCGTCATAACCTTTTAATCTAAAGCGAACATTTCCATCAGCACTTTCAATAGCAGCTCTAGTATTCATTTTAAGATTGTAAACGCTTAATTCACTTCCTTTTTTATCGGCGAGTTTAATATTAGGGTCCGTTTCGTCAGGTTCTGCCCACCACTCATTATTTACAAGAAACTTAAACTCCCAAGTGAACTCATCTTTGAATTCATTTATATGCTTACGCAGTTCATAAGTGGTTTCGTTTACTTTACGCATTTTCCAGTCGTAACGTGACCAATTGTTGAATTCACCCGCAACCACAACATTGTCAATTGTGAGGTCTTCGAATTTTATCTTTTCATGAGACGTATCATGAAAGAATTTTTCGTAGTCATACTTATGAAACGTAAACACAATATCATTACCCTCAAATCGATAGCCTTTAGTTTCATTTTGCGAATAGCTAACAAATGCTAATAGCGCAATACAACTGATGATGATATGTTTAAGCAGTCTTTTCACTAGTTTCTATGTGGGAACTTTACAAAGTAAAGCTTTTCTTTTTTATAATTAATTATTGTTCGCTGTTGTCTAAAAAACTCATAACCTAATACACCGTCAAGATTGGTACCGAATGCTTCGTTCATTTGATTCAAGTTGGTTAATAAAGTTTCCATAGGTGCAAAGTAAATCGTATTGGTGAGTTTAACCCGATACAATTTCCCTGCCATAACTTCAATCTTCTTGCCGCTGGCACCCATTAGCATCAATCGTTGTGAGGGATAGAAGTACTTTAGTATTTTTTTGCTAGATCGTTTATTAAGTTGATTATATTCGGCTCCTGTGTCTAATCCGAATTTAAGCTTATGTTTATCGACATAAGTTTCGAGTACTATTGTATGACGCTTTAATTTGAAATCTACGGAATCAATTACGGTTTCCAGTAATGGTCGCGTGTCTAAGCGTTCACCATTTTTATCTACTCTAGTAAGCGTTATCTGATTTAAATACATATCAATAAACACCTCATAGTCCTTTAATATATTGTAGCCTATAATGCCTAATAAGTGTATCTTTTTGCTAGATTCAATATGACTTAAATCAATAACATCAGAATCTTTATTTTCTAATGTGATGTCATTAATGATAAATTCTTTTAGTCGTTTTTCGAGTGGATTATCAATGAGGTCAATCACTCCTGATGTAGATCTTTGGTCTTGATTTTTGGAGGCCTTTGATTTGAAATGTGATTTATTTAATATCAAGGTTTCAGAGCCTGTATCGATTATAAAGTTTCCACGCTGATCTAATAGCTCTGCTTCAATTACTATCAGATTATCAATGAGTTTAAATGGAATACGCGTTGCATGTTCACTTAATATTTCTGCCTTTGGAAAGGATACGAGCTTATCTTTACCGGTGGCACTAATACCAACTGAATACAGAAAAACCAATATTATGAACATATGTCTTCGCATACTTTATAGACGAAAAATAGTATGCCTTGTTACGCCTAAATTAGAGATGCGATCCAATAAACGCTTTTAAATTTGTCCAGGTGTCAATAAACTCAGAACCAATCCATCCGTGACCAGCATTAGGATAAAGGATAAACTGATGTGTAACACCTAAAGTTTCTAGTCTAGCCTGCATGTCTACACCTTGACTAGTTGGAATTAAAGGATCTTGTCCGCCATAAAACAAAATGGTTGGTGGTGCATCGATAGTAACTTGATGATAAGGACTTACCAATTCAAGAAATTCTATAGAGGCATCGATACCATAAATATCAATAATCTCTTGAAGTTCGGGATTTGTATTGTTCAAATAAGCTGGATCCGTGAAGTTCGTAGGTCCAACAATACTAGCAACCATATTAGTAGCGGCATTATCATCATGAGCATAACTCCACAACATTGATAAATGAGCACCTGCACTTGTGCCGATAAACCCGATATCATCTGATATAACATAGGTGCTCTGTTGATCTTTCAAATAGGAAACAATTGCTGATATATCGTCAATTTGCATTGGAAAAGGAGGGTTGTTTTGATCTGCTAAACGATAGTTGATATTGACAATTGCAACATCAGGAATTTCCTGTAGAATAAGGTCTTTAAGTATGTTCATGCTCGATTTATCTCCAGATGTCCAACCACCTCCATGAACTAAGATCATGATCTTTGTGTCAAGGGTACGATTGGCAGGCAGGTAGATATCGAAGACCTGATCGGGATCAGTACCATACGACACATTCAGTTCTTGACGAAATTCTAGAGCATTGGGATCTAATCCGTTTGAATCATCATCCGAACACGAAACAAAGCCAACCGTTAAAAAAAGTAAGAGGAAAGTATTTTTAATGAACTTCATAATGATTTATTTGATTACTTTGTTAACGTAAAAGGAAGATACATATTATGGCGCAACTGATTAGAATTTATGAAGACAATCCAAATCCGCGAGAGATCAAGAAGGTTATTGATGTTTTACAGTCGGGTGGACTTATTATTTATCCAACCGATACAGTTTACGGATTAGGATGTGATATCACTAATATTAAAGCGTTGGAGAAAATTGCAAGAATTAAAGGTGTTAAATTAGAAAAGTCGAACTTCTCTTTTATTTGTAGAGATCTCAGTAATTTAAGTGATTACGTTAAACAAATTGATACCGCAACTTTTAAAATATTGAAGCGTGCCTTACCTGGACCTTATACTTTTATTCTTCCAGGTTCAAAGAGTCTTCCACATCCATTTAAAAAGAAAAAGACCGTAGGTATTCGAGTTCCAGATAACAACATCGCATTAGAAATTGTAAATCAACTAGGAAATCCTATAATTTCGACCTCAATACGAGATGAAGATGAGATTATTGAGTATACCACTGATCCTGAACTCATTATAGAAAAATGGGATAATCTTGTCGATCTGGTGATCGATGGAGGATATGGCGATAATGAACCTTCAACTGTTGTTGATCTGTCTCAAGACGAGCCACTTATCATTCGAGAAGGAAAAGGTAGTACAGAAATATTTTAACTGCTTGAATAGTTACAAAAAAAAGCCCAATCTCAAGATTGGGCTTTTTTATTTTTTGTATGTTTTAGTTTCCAGCTGCGGAAAGATTTTTCATTTCTTCTTCTATCATTTCGTAGAATTGATCAATCTTCGGAAGAACGACAATTCTAGTCCTTCTGTTTTTTGCTCTATTTTCAGCTGTGTCATTTGCCACTAATGGAACATGATAACTACGTCCAGCAGCAACTAATTGCTGAGGGTTTACTTCTAAACTCTCTAATACTCTAACTACTGCCGTAGCACGTTTTACACTGAGGTCCCAATTGTCTAAAAGCACACCTTTTTTGTATGGTACGTTATCGGTATGTGCTTCTACCATAGCTTCGAAGTCAGGTTTACTGTTGATTACTTTAGCTACTTTAGCTAAAACTTCCTTCGCTTTGCTAGTAACGTTGTAACTTCCACTTTGGAACAATAGTTTATCTGCTATAGAGATGAATACAACACCTTTTTCTACATTAACTTCGATATCTGGGTCATTAATGCCAACCTCTTTTTTCAGGCTCGATACGATTGCCAATGTTACTGAATCCTTTTTACTCAAAGCATCTTGTAATCGAGATATTTTAAGATCTTTCTCTTTTAAACTCTCTAATGATTTTTCTAAGTTTTCAGCACCTTTTTGAGTAAGTGTAGTCAAGTTTCCTTTTGTGTCGATAAGGTCTTGATTCGCTTTTCTTAAATCTTCTAATTGGTCTTTCATTGTTTCTACGCGCGCCATTGCAGCAGCTTTATCGGCTAAACAGCTGTTTAGTTTAACCGTCGCAGAATTCAATAAATCTTGAGTTTCCTTTTGCTTTTCTTCTAGTGCCATATAATCCTTCTTCGATACACATGACGTCATAATGAGCATCCCAGCAACACTTAATAGCATTAATTTTTTCATAATTTCAATTCTAATTTGTTGTTAAAGTATAGCTCAAAATTATACAAAAGAACATACGCATTGATGATCTTTAACTAAAATTTTAACACATTTATGAACAATTACGAACGATAACGTTTTCTGACAAAATAAGACCAAACAATTGATCGCTCATTGTAGTATTTTTTTTGCTGCGGAATATTTCGTCTTGCCTTAAATAATTTTGAGAGCTGTCCGTAAAAACTAAAGTGCGCTTTTAATATAGCGAGGAAGTGATTGCCTTTAAAACTTAGTAAGAATTTCAAACCTGCTATGCCATCTAGAAGCATTCGAATAAATAGAGTACCAATAATAGGTGATGGTAAATTCTTAGTGATTGTAAATAGACTATTTCTAAAATTGAGATATGTTTTCCTCGGACTTCCAGAATTTAGAGTTGCACCACCAACATGATATACGGTTGAGGTGCCTACGTATTTGGTCGTAAATCCATAATTGAAGGCACGCCAACACAAATCGATTTCTTCAAAATGTGCAAAATAGGATTCATCGAAACCATTTAAAAACTTAAATGCTTCCGATCTAATAAACAAGCAAGCACCAGAGGCCCAAAAAATAGGAATCGTATCGTTGTATTGACCGTTGTCTTTCTCAATGTGATCAAATACACGTCCTCTGCAATAAGGAAATCCGTATTTATCAATAAATCCGCCACCTGCGCCTGCATATTCGAAATAGGTTTTATTCTTTTGGTCTACTATTTTTGGTTGAATAATTGTGGTGTCAGTATGCGTTTCAAATTCATTAATAATTGGGCTTAGCCATCCTTCAGAAACTTCAATATCACTATTTAATAGACAATAGATGTCGGCGTTCACATGTTTAAGTGCATCATTATAACCTTTGGCATATCCACCGTTTACGTTATTTTGAATAATCTGTATTTCGGGATATTTCGAATTTAAGAACGAAATTGAATCATCAGTTGAGGCATTATCGGCAACATATATATCAGCATCACTTGAATGTTTTACAACCGAAGGTAGAAAACGTTCTAACAACGTTTTACCGTTCCAATTTAATATGACAACTGCAATCTTCATTTATGAGCAGGAAGTTCCTTTAAAAAATTATAACCTTGATTTTTGAAATCCATAACGCAATAATAATGATTAATCCCATTGGTTACCATAAGATAACTTGCATTTAAGGTCATGTTATATCGCGCAATTTGATCAAATGTTGACTGATCGATAGTGACATTATAGGATTTGCATTCAACAATAAGATGAATCGTACCGTCAGGATTATAGACCACTATATCATAGCGTTTATTAAGATTATTGACCTTCAGTTCTTTCTCGACGTTAATTAAAGATTTGGGGTATTTTTTTTCCTGGATTAGGTAGTGTATGCAATGCTGTCGCACCCATTCTTCAGGTTGTAAAATGATAAATTTTTTACGAATCTCATCGAAAATAGAAACTTTATTTTCGTTACTTTTGAATCGGAATGAGAACTTCGGAAAATTAAGTGCTTGCATCAAGATCACTGTATGATTTTCCTCAAAGTTACGCTACTAAGAGAGATTTCCAAAGGGCTATCGCTTTTTTTGGAACAGCAATTCAAATTAGATCAATTACATTGAACGAAGTAAAGCAGATAGTAAAAGATATTAAGGATGGTAAGATCAAACCGATCTACTTTTTAATGGGAGAGGAACCATACTATATTGATGCCATTTCCAATTTTATTGAGTCGAATGTACTTTCCGAGGAGGAAAAAGGATTTAATCAAATTGTACTGTATGGACGAGATATTTCAGTAGATGATATTGTAAGTAATGCAAAGCGATTTCCTATGATGGCAGAGCGTCAAGTCGTTATCGTAAAGGAAGCACAGGACCTTTCTCGCACCATCGAAAAATTGGTGAGTTATGTTGAAAACCCGCAACCTTCAACAGTATTAGTTATCAATTACAAGTACAAGAAAATCGATAAACGTAAGGCCTTGTATAAAGCGTTACAAAAGGTAGGCTTGGTATTCGAGTCTAAAAAGCTTTACGAAAATCAGGTCGCGGATTGGATTAGACGTGTCTTATCTGGTAAAGGTTATACCATCTCACCGAAGGCAGCACAAATGCTTGTTGAGTTTTTAGGGACAGATCTTGGGAAAATCAACAACGAACTAGAGAAGTTACGAATCATTCTACCAGAAGGCACACAGATAAGCGCTGAACATATTGAAGAGAATATCGGTATCAGTAAGGATTTCAATAATTTTGAGTTACGAAAAGCAATAGGTGAACGCAATACAGAGAAGGCGTTTAGAATCGTCAATTATTTTGCAGATAACCCGAAGGATAATCCCATGGTGGTAACTGTGTCCTTATTGTTTAATTTCTTCTCACAATTATTACATTTCCACGGCTTACATGATAAGAACCCAAGGAATGTGGCTTCAGCCTTAAAAATCAATCCGTATTTCGTA
Source organism: Psychroserpens sp. (assembly GCA_017643165.1). Taxonomy (GTDB): domain Bacteria; phylum Bacteroidota; class Bacteroidia; order Flavobacteriales; family Flavobacteriaceae; genus Psychroserpens. Next base: position 226,771 of record JAEPNY010000002.1, read on the forward strand.
AATGAATACGTAAGTGCAGCACGAAACTTTCCTATGAGAAAAGTAAGTAAAGTAGTTGCAACATTGCGTGAGTTTGATGTGAAAGGTAAAGGCGTTAATGCTAATGCTGTTCCTCAAGGAGACCTATTGAAAGAACTATTAGTTAAAATATTCAATTAGTCAAACTCTAGTTCTTCATAGATAAAGGGTTGGGCAATTTCTTCCACATTACCAAGGTAGGTTTTTCCTCTAAGCTTGCGAACGGTATGCGCCTGTAATTCCTGTTCTGGAAAGGATTGTATTAGATCCTGAACTAACTGAATATCTAAGTCATCATCGATGGGATCTAACCATTTGTCCTCTAATGCTTCCGGCAAAATCAATGGCATCCTCGGACCTTTGAGTTTTGGGTTGTTATGGATTTTAGACATCATAGAATTACCCTTCGTAGTGACAATTGTAAATGTTTTAATTTGTCCTCCAGTTTCAGGGTTAGTCCATTCGCTCCAAAGTCCTGCTAATGCAATAGGATTTTTATCTCTTTTTTGAATGAGAAAAGGGTAGGTGTTACCATTAAAATGATGATGTTCGTAAAAACCGTCTATATAGATTATACAGCGATTGTGCTTAGCAGCATCTCTAAATGCTGGTTTTTCAAATATGGTTTCGCCACGTGCATTGAGGGTATTATTCCAAATTTTTTTGAGTTGGTCTTGATCGTTGACCCAATGTGGAACAAGTCCCCAAGTGGCAACTTCTGGGAATTCTGGAGAGCGATCAGTGTATATTAGAAGTTCTGGGTGTGAAAATCCAGAGGCATGATGTATGGGAAGGTCAGTGTATGGAATTAATTTTTCTTCAATCTCAGCGATAGCAATGAGATCGCCTCGTCGTCTTGCACGATTTAACTGCGCTTCTAAGCTGGCTTTGATATCGTAACACATGCGTTTAATCTAATGACTTTAAATATCGGAATATTCTTTGTCATCTAAAAACTTTAAAATCCGATGGCGCTTTTCTAGTCTTTAAGCGCTTCTAAAATAATTGTATAGTCGTATTGCAAGTCCTCGTGTAACTTTTCAATTTTCTTAGTAATAGCATCAACGTTTCGGTCAAAGAGATTCGTTAAAGTCGTATTTCGAAAAATTGAGGGCTGCATTGCTTTCAGCTTTTCACAATAATAAAGAAGTAGTACGACTTCAGTTTCTTTATTTAAAGAGTATCTGATATACTTTCGAATGGTTCTTAGAATCTTACGAGCGCTCTTTTTAATATAGAAATAACTACTGGTATTGATGAGTTCGAATTGCTCATCGATTTCCGATTTTACGGTTTCAATATAACCATCTTCGCTATCGGCTTCAAATAACAGATAGGTGAGGAGTTCTTTGTTTTCTTTTTTGAACCGTGATAAGCGTAAGCATAATTCAGCTAATTCTTCTTTAGACTTGTACTTTAGTTCTTTTCTAATGGTAACGACTGAAACCGCTTTCATTTATTTTTTTAATATTTCAAGGCACTTAAGACCTTTTGTTTATAGGTTTGTCCAATTGGTAAGGTGTAATCGTCAATTGTTATTTGATTTCCTGATAATAGACTTAGATGCGCTAAGTTAATACTAAATGATTTATGAATGCGCAAAAATCCTTCGGGAAGGCTTTCTATAAGCTTTGTAAACGTACTATGAGTGACTATCGTTTTTTCTTTTTGTACAACTTTTACATAATCACCAAATGCTTCTAGAAACAACACATCTTTGAAGTAGACTTTGTGTAGTGCCTTATTTTCTTTGAGCATTATAAAGTTGTCGTTAGTGTTGTGTTGCTCTCTTTGTTGAACAATTTTACCAATGGCCGTTAAAAACCGCTCATAACTTATTGGTTTTAATAAATAGTCAACTGCATTAACTTCAAAACCTTCAACAGCGTATTGCGGATAGGCAGTTGTAAAAATCACCTTAGGAGGATGCTTCAAACTTGAATAGAAATCTAAGCCAGATTGTTTAGGCATATTAATATCAAGAAATAGCAAGTCGATGTTGTTGTGTAATTGCAGATGTTTAAAGGCTTCGGAAGCATTGTTACAGATAGCTTTAAGGTCAAGCACATCTGTATCACGAACAAAATGTTCTAGGACTTTCTGAGATGACAATTCATCATCAACAATTAAACAATTAATCTTATTATGCGTCATAAATATCAACAGTCACTTCGAAGAAATGGTTATTATCTGAAATCAACAACTTGTGTTTATCAGGATAAACCAAATTTAAGTTATTTTTCAAGTTCGTAAGTCCAACACCAGAATGCGCCTCATCGATCGTATTTTTTGTATCCAACTTATCATTCTTTATTTGAAATTGGAAATGTTTGTCTTTTTGGTAAATCTTCATTTTAATCGGTCCAGATGATTCAGTTGTTGAGATGCCATATTTAAAGCTATTTTCTAATAGCGGTAAGAGTAGCATAGGATAAAGTGTGAATCTTTTATTTTCAACATCGATATCAAATTCAATTTTGTTTTCAGTATTAATTCTATGATTCTGAAATTGAATGTAATTTTGAAGTAAGTTAATTTCATCTTCAAGGGTTACGCGATCTACATCGGAGTCATAAATCACATATCTTAAAATATCTGAAAGTTGCACTATTGCCTTAGTTGTTTGTTCCTTTTGTTCTAAAGCCAATGCATAAACCACGTTTAGGGCGTTAAACAAGAAATGTGGATTTATCTGTGCTCTTAAGGACGATAACTGCGTTTCAACTTGTAAATTTTTGGATCGTAATTGAATGTTCTCCGAGCGATTAAAATAGAACCAATCTTCCGCAAGTTTCAGTAATGTAGTACCGATTAAAAAAATCGAAAACACCAGATATAGGTTAGAGTTCGAAACATACGAAATGAAAAAATATCCTGGGAATAATTTATCTAATGCAGGCTGAAAGATCCAAAGACTAATATTAGCGAAGAGAATTAAATTCAGCATAAAAGCAAGACCATACCATATATATTTTTCTCGTTTTAACAGCAGTGGCATTAAGACGTAGAAGTTAATATTTACGGGAATTGCCATACATAATAGAAAAGCAATGGTATAGATATAATCAATATTGATTGGTGTTTTTCCTTTCGAAAAAATAAAAATCAAGATTGCAAACGCCAACAACCATAGGACGCTATTAAAGAATAGTGGCCTATGGTAATTGGATTTTTTAAGGTTAGAAAACATATTAAGGTGTTGTGTTAACCGGAATTAACGTAAACATATCATCTTTATCCCACTTTTTTTCAAGATCCGATTTCATAAATTTCACGAGAAAACTATGGAGTTCTTCACTTGAGGCTGTAAGAACAAGGTCTTCAGATACACCAGTTCGTTCGTGCTTCAATCTAATTTTATTCTCATTAAATAACGGATTGATAACTTCTTCAGATAACCAGGATAATTTAATAGAACCATCGGTATTAAAATCAACTTTCGCTACTGAATGCGTTTGCAGCAGATGTTGTGCTACTAATGGATTCAATCCGTCATCTTCGTACTCAAACGGCGTAAAGTCTAAGAACAAGTGATCACCTACTTTAAAAGGCATGGCAAGAAAAAAGGATTCTGCTTCTTTTTTAATGTATTTCACTACATAACCTTCACTGTAACGATCGAAGGCATCTTGATCTTCTTTCATGATTTTAGTAGGGTCTGTATTTTCGGCTTCCCACTCCTCTTTAAATGAATAGATAGACCATTTCGATTTATTGCCATCCGTATATTCGCCTACAATTGCAGCATTATAACTCAGTTTATCTGAGGTATAAAAAGGTTGGATAGATTTTACAATACATGAGCTAAATAAGATCATGACCATTAGCAAGAATACAATTTTACGTTTCATAATGTTTGGTTTTTAATTCTCAGCTAAACTCTTAAATACAAACCTTCATATCAACAAATTTCGATAAACAAGGATTAACTCATGCCAAACACTATCACAATAATAAATGAGATAATGCTAACAGTTATAATAGCGCCTTATACGTTTCCTAATGGAGATTAATCTGTACACGCCTATAAATAATAAGATAGCAGCCACTATAACCAATACAATGCCATAGGATTTTATATCGGAAAAGAATTCCAGTTTTATAATAGTGACTCCCGTTCCTAAAAAGACTAAGAAAGTTCTAAAATAAGCTAGAAATGTACGCTCGTTCGCTAATTTCGTTCGTTCAACGGCTAGCCAATCTCTGGTAACTAAATTATTATCCTGAGGCATAAGATTTAAGCTTTATCAATTGCATATTTTCCAGGTCCAGCCAAAAATATGACTATGAATGCCAGCATATATAATAAGGCGTGTTCTTTAGTACCAAGACTATCAGACGCGTGTACAACAAATGCTGCAACAGCCATTGTAATAGCAGCAGGAATAGCTGCAAGTTTAGTCTTGAACCCAATAATTATTAAAATGGGAGCGACCACTTCGCCAATCAAACAAAGTATAAGTGATGCTGTATTTCCAACTCCGATTGGGTCTCCGAATTGCGAAGGATCTGAAAGCATTTCAAGTTTTGGAATGCCATGTGTTAGCATAAATCCTCCAAATCCAAGTCTGAGTATTAGAAGTGCTAAATCTGCGTAATTAGTTTTCATATTTATTTGTGATTATTAGTTGCCTTTTAATAAGTTAACGCTTACTGTAGCCAAATCGTTATTAGGAAATTTTGCAAAGTAATTCATGTCAGGTTCTAAGCCTGCTTCATGCGCTATTTTCTGAAATACATCGACTTCCAGTATGTATTGATCACTAAATCCATGTGTAGCGTCGTAAGCAGTAGCTGCAGTTTCACCAATGTTTTGAGCTACTAAATTCGGATTAACAGTATGTAATTCTATCAGTAATAAACCAAAGCGTTCAACATAGGGTTTCCATTTATTGAGATGTTCTAATAAGGAATCTTCAACAAGATTATTATTGAGACGTTCTCCTAATGATGCATATGCACCTGATGAATCACTTGTTCTATCCGTTTGGGTTTGTGGTGATTCCCAAATTCGATTATGATCTAAAAATGTACGAACATTCAATAAATCTTTAAGTTCAATATTATAATCTTCTTTTAAATCATTTGCCAAAATATCTGGTCTTCCGATATCTCCCCAGATTACTTTAGCCCAAATATCTGCTTTGATCAAATTGGCGCGCGTCACTTTTAAAGCGGCTTTATTAAAATCTGCTCCAACCAGAAGTAGCGGATGATCATCAAGCATTTTGCCACGTTTGGTTTGATATTCTATAACATCAAAAATATGCTGAATGAAGGCACCATTGCCACAGCCCATATCTAGAATTCCTTTCGGTTGCTCGTCGATAGGCTTATTAAATAGTTTGATAATAATCTCATCGATTACTTTAAAGTAAGTTGAATGTGCACCACCACTTCCCCAAACGTTCATTTCGCGATGCACATGAAGCTCTGTTTCATCGGGTGTGCTGGTTTTTAATATCATAGCGTTACCAAATATCAATTCATCCAATTGAATAAATGTTGGAAGATAAGAAACCGTAACGCCATAGGCACTCGCACGTTTGGCAAAAAAGAGTCCTTCATCAGTAAATTGGTACGTATTCTTTTTCTTATTAAACCAGCCGAGATGCCAAAAGAAGTCCAGTATTTTTTTAAAACTCTCTGGATTTTTGTGATACTCTTCTGCAGTGAAGGAGGCTTCCATAAAATATTTATGGAATAATCCATTCATTCCTAATCTAACAATGATTGGTGCAACGATAACGCCTTCGATATGCTTATATATTTGAAATTCAATCGAATTCTCGTCAGAAACGTCCAAATCAAATTTAGATTCAAATGCTGAAAATATGCGCTCTAACACCGTAAAAGCATCAATACCTATTGGCTCATGCGCTAACTTTACTAAATATTTTAATAGATTGACTGGCTCTTCATATAACGGCACCAAAGCAAAAGCACGTTCACTCTTTGCGTTTGTTTCATAATGGACACTATCGTTACTTGTATCTAACTGTTGGTTTAACCAACCTTGCGAACATAAGATTCGTAATGCAATATTTAAATACCCTTCATTAGCCTCGAATTCTTTTGAAAGTACCTTGAGATCTACTTTTTTTTCTTTTAAAATGTATTCAAGAACGCCTTTTTTATGTAAGGAATAGGCAGAGGTGGCTGTTGCAATGCCATCGAGATGTCTAAAAATAGTTCCTCGAAGACCTTGTTTGTCTTGTTTAGAGAGCATGATTGATTAAGTTTAACTAAATATAAAAAATCCATCAGAAGTCTGATGGATTTTGACGATAAAATCGAAATTGTTTAGTTGAAAAGGTCGACGACTTGATTTTCATTTTCTTTTACAATCGTCACTAAGAGTTTTTTAAACCCTAAGGAATTCACTTTATAAACTTTAGTGCCAACGGTCCAATTTTCATGTCGTTTGGAGTTCGGCATCATAGGAAAACCATAACTAAATTTGGATCCGTCGGGTTTAGGACCCACAACATAGAATTGATTTCTATTGCTTGAATTGTTCTTAATCTTAAAGTTGATGTATTCCGTTTTTGATGGTTTAATTTGCTTATTTTGTGAAGCGCTTAATACTTTTCCACCTTTTCTTTTTTTAACCTTAAGTTCTTTAGGATTATTTGTGTAAATGAGTTTTCCATCGTTGGAGACTTCTGCCCATAGTGTGTTTATCACATTGATCTTTACGGTTCCGTAGTGCCAAAGATTTACAAATGCATTTTCAGCTATCAATTTTGAGGCATCGATAGTTGCCAACTCACTACCAATTCTTAATTCTTTTGTTCGTCCCTGAACAGAAATGTTTCCAATGGGAGCATTAATTTTTAGTAACTCGTTATTGACGTTTATCAGTTTTGTTACGTCGTGTGTTCCAGATTCTAATCGATATAAATTAGGAGCTCCTATCGTGATGACTATAGGTTGGGAAGCCGAGATCCATTCTTTTTGGTTTAAGTTTAACATGCCTTCGTCTACCTCGGTTGTAATGTGATCAAACAGATTTGAGTCTGTTGTTATACTCATGCCTTCTGTTGCCGATTGGTCAATTGTAATTTTGGCATAGAGATTAATTTTAAGATATTCTAATCCGTTTACTTCGAATTGACGCTTTTCTATCGCACCATTCCCTTTGATTTGTGCCATACTTGCCATCCCAACAAGCATAAACATTACTGTTAACTTTTTCATGTGTTTATTGTTTTGTAATTATTGATTCTGGTGAATTGAATTTGGCTTCATAAGTAATGACTTCAGGTTTATATTCAAATTCAAGTATTCTATTGTCGGCGTCTTTTAATTCAAAATCTGATTCTTGATTAACAAATTTGAACTGCATAGCATTAAATGCGGTTTCACGCGTAATAGTGGTTTCATAGATTCCATCACCATTGTTATCCAACATAGGAATCGTTTCATTCCAGCTATCTTCGGTAAAGTTTCCTCTTATTCCAACATTATTAACAGTTTCTATTTGGCGCATATCAACTTTGAATGTGATCGTTTTTGAATGTCTTTCCTGAACGCAAGACAGAGATAGAAGTGTAAATAGTATTATGAATGTGTGTTTTAAAGTTTTCATCGTAGTTATTATTTTAATTTTTTACTGATTAAATAATCAAGGCCAAAACGACCTGATCCAAGAATAAGATTATAAAGCGCAACCCATAAGAACCCGAGTGCTGGTAACATCCCCCAAAGCCCTTGATCCCATTTCTGCATAAATATGGCAACTAGCATTGTGCACATAATTAAAAAGGAAGCGATACGCGTTTTTAGTCCAAGAAGCAATAGTAATCCACCTACGGCTTCACTAAAGGCACCCATCCAAGCAAAAAATACTGGGAACATTGCAAAAATTCCGCCATAGCTAGCCACGTCTTCTGGAAACCAAGCAGAGACTTCAAATAAGCTTAGGTTTTGACTATCTGCCGTCCAAGGCATCCCAAATTTATCGGCGCCAAACATAGCAGTTAACCATAGTCCGCATAATACTCTCGGAATAACAATTAGGAGATCGCTATACCATTGTTTTTGAATAACAGGTGTTACGATTAATTTTAAAATGTGTTTGATTCGTATCATCATTAATAGGTTTTATTGGTTTGATGATACAAAGGTGAGATAAGCTTACTCGTTACGCGACTTATAACGTACTAGAGCGTCCTAAATACGATTTGAGACGTCTTAATTTACTTGAGATTTTAAATATTCGGTAGGTGAGAAGCTCGTTAGTTTTTTAAATACACGATTGAATGTAGCCTTACTATTAAATCCGCACTCCTGCGCTATTCCAAGTAATGAAAGTTGTTGATGTTTATCCTCTTTAAGCATAGCTTTAAAAGCTTCAACGCGATATTCATTTACAAAGTCATTAAAGTTCTTTCCAAAACCAGAGTTAATGATTTCTGAAACTTGACCGCGTGTCATTTTTGCCATTTTTGCTAAATCAGAAAGATTCAATTCGGGATCTAAATATGCGCTTTCAACGTCCATCAGATTTTTAATATGCTCTAAGTCTTCTGGAGCATAGGATTTTGAAGGTGTATTTAAATCGTCTTCGGGTATTGCGATTGTTTTTGGTGAAAAACTAAAATCTAGTTTATTAAGTTTTGTGGTATCAGTAAAATAGCCCTTGATTCCTATGTATAGCGTAACTATGGCCGTCAATAGATTGAGCCACCATCGTTTTTCGTAGCCTAAATCCATAAATCGCGAACCAATAATATCTTGTATTGTTCCATAAACAAATAGAACGCTAAAAAGAATTAAAAAACTTAATATCCAATTCAATTCTAGTTTATAAGTATTAGAGAAATATTGTTTAATCTTCCTTCGGTAACTGTAGAATAGCTGAAACGTAAAGGCTAGATATAACAACATGAAAGGCGTTTCAATGTAGCCCATAATAGTTTGTACGTAAGCTTCGTCAAGTTCAATTTTTAAAATACCATTTTGTGTTTCGTGAAATCCTGGTTGAAGCGCATCGTAGGTATAAATACCAAATCTATAGGCGATCACTGCGAATGCTAAACCAAAATGCCACCAATGTGATCGATTAAATTTGAAGTTTGAGGTTGTAACTGATTTAACGTAGAGGTATATAAGAGGTGCAAGTCCCAGAGCTATGTTGATTAGAAAATAATTGATTTTCGTAGTTCGAAATTCGTTATACCATCCCATAAAACCAACTGTATAGCAGGTTTGGCTATAACAGGTCAAAAGTAATATAAGACCTAATAATAAATCTGAAACGTTACGTTTACGATAATACCTAGAAAGCAGAAGTACCACAAAAACTAACCCTTGTAAAACAAGAATTAAGAGTGGCAAACTCCATCGGTTAAAATCTGGAAACATAAACTCGGAATTAAAACCTAAATGTAAGAGAATTATATGATTTTAAAAAAACCGATAGGTCTCATATTGTTGCCAAAAGTTAATTGATGAATGGATCGCTCCATTTAACATTGGTGTACACATCATTGCCGCCTAAAGTTTGAATGAATGCAATAACCTGATCTCTTTCTACTTGTGTTAAATTCAATTCTTGTGCATTACCACCAGGCATTAATCGAGGGTCAAGATTGGGATTGTTGGTTAGATTGATATCATTATAATGGCTAAGCACTTGATCTAAGGTGACTAATGTACCATTATGCATAAATAGTCCATTTGATGATCCATCGGCTTTAACTGCATCTCTCAGACTTGGAGAGCGCGTAACAATTAAGTCAGGAATCCCACCTGCTATACTGCCAATCATGCCATTGTTAAGCGAATTTGGGTCAATATCAAATTCAGGTGCTTGATGGCAACCTGCACAACCGAGTCCTCCATCGATACGTTGACCAGCATTATTAAACTCTGGCGGTGCTAAAAATAATTGCTTGCCCATATTTTCCTCTTGAGTAAAGTTCACAAAAGGTTGACCGTCATTCGCAGCGAGTGCACGCCCTTCATCATACTTACTATCGAAGGATTGAATGCTTCTTATAAATTGCGAAAGTGCATCTTGAATACGATCCTCTGTAATATCTTCACTGCCAAATGCAAAATTGAACAAGGCAGGATAATATTCAAGAGCTTTCAGTTTTGTAATAAGATCATTGAAATTTTGATCACCATCTTCACCACTAAATCCCATCTCAATATGGTCCTGAATTGGCATGGTCGTTTGTGCTTCTAGTGTTTCAGCGCGTTCATCCCAGAAAAATTTAGGTTCTAAGGAGAATCTTGCATTAACTAAACGCATAGAGTGCCTTCCCGTAAACCCATTTACGCCTTCACTGGCTTGCGCATTATCTCCAAACGCCAGATTTTGTTTATGACAGCTAGCACAAGCGATCGTATTGTCTGAAGAAAGTTGCGTGTCATAAAATAATACACGTCCTAGTGTTGCCGCTTCATCTGTAATAGTATTTCCTGGAGTGGTATTATCCTTAGTGATATAATTTGGTATTGTTTGATTGCTATAATCGGGAAGATTGTCGAAATCGATATTCAAAATATCTGAAAAATCTAGTCCGTTATTGGGATCAACAGGAATCAACGTGTCTGTTGCATTATCATCAGAACAAGATACTAATGCTATACAAAATAAGGCTAAGAAAAATGATTTCATATGTTAGGTTTCGTATTAAGACTTCAATAAACACTGATGGTTTAACGTGCTACCAATATAAACATATTTTTTATGCATTTCATTCGTTAAAAATAGTTCTCATAGGCTTATGTCTGATGATTTCTAAGTCTTTAACCTCGTAAGGTATTTGTTTTAAAATGTATTCAAAGGCATTAATTCGAGCACTTGTTTTTCGATTCGCTTTAATTATTTTCCATGGTGCATGTACTTGGGTTTTTTCGAACATAGCTTCCTTATAGCGCGTATATTCATCCCACAACGAAAGGGCTCTTTTGTCAACATCACTATACTTCCATTTTTTGATTGGCGATTCAATGATATCTTTAAATCGTCGCTCTTGTTCTTTCTTAGTAATAGAAAAATATAGTTTGAGCAAATAAATTCCAGAATCCTGAATCATTTTTTCAAATTCATTTACTTGTCCCATAAAGATCTCATAATCTTTTTGCTTGCAAAATCCATTCACTGGTTCAACTACAGCTCTATTGTACCAACTGCGATCAAAGAAAACGATCTCACCATTATTCGGAAGCTTATTGATATAGCGTTGGAAATACCATTGTCCTAATTCGGTTTCATTTGGTTTAGGTAAGGCCACAACCCGTATGGCACGAGGCGGAAGATGTTGTATGATACGTCGAATTGCACCACCTTTTCCTGCCGCATCTCGTCCTTCAAATAGAATAACAACTTTTTTATTATTGGCCGCAACCCATTGTTGCAGAATAAGCATTTCTTCCTGAAGTTTTTCAAGTCGTTTTTCGTATTTGACGTTACGTAGCGCTTTTTTTGGATCTAATCGTTCTTGACGAAGTAAAGCACCAAGTCCTTTTTTTGAATTTAATATAGCTATATTTTTATCTGTCATTGTCATTAGAATTTATTGGTCAAGTTGAATAGTGTTTCTGAAATAGCGCTGCACGACGTTAGGATCTGGTAAAATAGTTTTGCAGTTTTTGCCCTTATTGTCGTAATCAAATAAACTCAAGACATATTTGATGCTTTCCAAACGTGCACGTTTCTTATTATTCGACTTAATAATTACCCAAGGGGAGAAGGAGTTGTGTGTTCTCGAGAACATCTGGTTTTTATACAAAGTGAAATCATCCCATAATTCCTGACCTTTTTCATCAACTGGGCTAAACTTCCATTTTTTTAGCGGATTGTTTAGTCGTTTTTCAAAACGACTTTGTTGCTCATCTTTAGACACAGAGAACCAAAATTTTATGATAGTAGTACCAGACTCATAAAGCATGTTTTCAAATTCAGGAACTTGTATCATAAATCGGTTATACTGTTGTTTAGTGCAGAAACCCATAACTGGTTCCACAACAGCCCTGTTGTACCAACTACGATCAAAAAAGACAATTTCTCCAGCGTTAGGTAATTCTTTTATATATCTATTAAAATACCATTGATTGCGTTCTACTTCTGTTGGTTTATTGAGCGCTACGATGCGCATTGCTCTGGGATTTAAGTGTTCCTTAAATCGTTTAATGGTGCCGCCTTTACCTGAAGCGTCACGACCCTCGAAGATGATCGCAATTTTCTTATTTTCTTTTTGAACCCATCTTTGAAATTCAACAAGTTCGGCTTGAAGTGGCAAAAGTTCTTGTTCATAATCGTAAACCTCAATGGCCGTTTGATACATTGGATTTTCGTCTATGTTAGTTTCTAAATATTTGAGTAAGCTATCTCTAGTTTTGAGATCACTGAGCAGTTCTTCGGTTATCATAAAATTTTTGATTTATCTCATCACTAAAATTATTGATTAGACTTCAAAAAATTTATGATTTATGTCAGCTTAGCAACTACAAAAAAACCTTTCTGAATTTCAGAAAGGTTTTTAGTATTTATTGTTGGTTCTATTACCTTAATCTTGGAAAATCAGAAGGGTTCACTTCATGCATAATATCATATACTGTTTCAAAAATATCTTCTGCGGAAGGTTTAGAGAAGTAATCACCATCCGTTCCGTAAGCAGGTCTATGTTGTTGTGCCGCTAAAGTTCTTGGCTCGCTATCTAAATACTGAAAGCCTTTTTGTGTATTTAAAATTTCGTTTAAAATATACGCCGAAGCACCACCTGGAACATCTTCATCCACCACTAAAAGTCGATTGGTTTTAGCGACGCTTTTTACAATGTCATGCTTTAAGTCAAATGGAAGTAAGGTTTGTACGTCAATTACTTCTGCGTCAATTCCAACTTCAAGTAGTTCTTTAGCTACTTGTTCAACAATTCTGAGCGTTGATCCATAGGAAACAATAGTAATATCGTTACCATCTTTCACAGTCTCAACCACACCTAATGGCGTTTTAAACTCTCCTATATTTGTTGGCATTTTTTCTTTAAGACGATACCCATTTAAACATTCGATAATTATAGCAGGCTCATCACTTTCTAACAGTGTATTATAGAAACCAGCCGCTTTAGTCATATTTCTAGGAACTAAAACATGAATTCCACGTACTAAATTAATAATACCACCTAATTGCGAACCTGAATGCCATATACCTTCTAATCGGTGACCTCTTGTTCTAACAATCAGTGGTGCTTTTTGTAATCCTTTAGTTCTATACTGAAGTGTAGCAAGATCATCACTCATGATCTGTAATGCATACAAAATATAATCAAGATATTGTATCTCAGCAATTGGTCGTAAACCACGCATTGCCATACCAATGCCTTGACCAACAATCGTTGCTTCGCGAATTCCAGCATCAGCAACTCGTAATTCGCCGTATTTTTCTTGAAGGCCTTCTAACCCTTGATTTACATCTCCAATATTTCCTGCATCTTCACCAAATACCAATGACTCCGGATATTTTCCGAAGATGGCATCAAAATTATCTCTTAAGATTACACGTGCATCTACCATATCACTCGAATCATCGTAAGTAGGCGCAACTTCGGTAACGTTTAAAACCGAATACTTTGAAGCACTATGCAAGTGCGAGCTATATTTAGGTTGAATACTATCAATTGTAGTGTTGATCCATTGTTGTAATGCCGATTTTTCAGCAGAATCTTCACCTACCAAGTAACGTAAGGTTCTTCGAGCCGCGGAGATAACGTCTTTTCTTATTGGTTCTTTATTATCTGAAAGCTCATTGATTAGCTTCGTAATAAATACCTTATTTGAACTGTGCTCGGCAGCAGCAGTCATATAAGCTAATGCTTCTTTTTGCGCATTGATAATTGGATCTAAGTAAGCATTCCAAGCCGCCTTCTTACCGTCGCGTACCTGTTTTTTTATTGCCTTATCCAGATCATTTAATTCATCTTCCGTCGCAATATTGTTGGCAATCATCCAATGGCGCATTTGTACTACGCAATCATATTCTGCTTCCCAAGCCAATCGGTCTTTACTTTTATAGCGCTCATGAGAACCTGAAGTTGAATGTCCTTGAGGTTGTGTCAATTCAGTGACATGAATCATTACAGGTACATGTTCAGTTCTCGCAATATGTTCTGCTTTTTGATAAGTTTCAACTAGAGCTGGATAATCCCATCCTTTTACACGCAGAATTTCATAACCATTATTATCTTCATCACGCTGTAAACCTTTCAAAATCTCTGAGATATTCTCTTTAGTTGTTTGATGCTTCGCGTGCACCGAAATACCGTATTCATCATCCCATATGCTAATAACCATAGGAACTTGTAATACACCAGCCGCATTTATGGTTTCAAAGAACAATCCTTCACTTGTACTTGCATTTCCTATAGTTCCCCATGCAATTTCGTTGCCTTCTACTGAAAACTTAGCAGCATTAATACCTTTGACGTTTCGATATATTTTCGATGCCTGAGCTAATCCAAGTAATCTTGGCATTTGACCAGCAGTGGGTGAGATATCAGCACTAGAATTCTTTTGTGCAGTTAAGTCTTTCCATTCGCCATTCTCATCTAGACTGTGTGTACCAAAATGACCACCCATTTGACGACCAGCACTCATAGGGTCTGCATCTATAGACGTATGCGCATACAAACCAGCAAAAAATTGTTGAATGTTTAGTTGGTCAATCGCCATCATGAAAGTTTGATCACGATAATAGCCTGATCTAAAATCACCATTTTTAAATGCTTTAGCCCAAGCTAATTGAGGAACCTCTTTACCATCACCAAATATACCGAACTTTGCTTTACCTGTTAGGACTTCACGTCGACCCAATAAACTACATTCTCTGCTTGTTACAGCGATTTTGTAATCGTTCATGACTTCTGTCTTGAAGTCTTCAAATGTCATGTTGGTATTGGCTTGTGTTTTGGTCGGCATATCTTAAATCGTCTAAGTTGCAAATTTAGCTATTTTTTGTATATGTTACAACGCCGAAAAACGTTATTATTTTGAATAATTATCAAAAAACAGGGTAAAAAATAATGATATTATTAAAAAACTCTTAAAAATGAGTTTTTCGTTAAGAATCTTTTAATACCATTTACGTCTAAATAAACCGAATAAAACTTGGGGATCTAAGGTGAATTTGATACGAATGCGTTGGTCATAATCGCTCTGACCAACTTCCCAACCTAAACTTGAATACACTGGAAAATAAAGTTCGAAGAAATCTGTAACAAGGTCAACTTTGATACCTGAATCATAAACGAAAACAGGATTTAGACCTTTATTCTTTACAAGTCCGATGTCACCATAAGCTTCGATATATTTCCATATGGTTGTACTCACATTGGCTGTAGTCATCCATTGATTGGCGAATGGTGTTTCTAAAACAGATTTGAATCCACCTTCTGCAATAATAATTTGCTGACTAAAAATACCGGAATCTTCAGATCGTCCTAGATAATTGTAATCGAATAGATAATCTGTAGGACGATCTAGAGCAAAACTGAAATAGTCTGAATTTGGATCTGTTTTATTGTATAAGAATGTTCCAGCAAACAGACGTAAGTTAAATTGGCGGTTGCTTTCAGATAACTTTCGGTATTCATAATTGATAGAAACCTTTCCGAAATTATTAGCAAATTGAACATCGTAGTACCATTTATAGAAATCGACTAAACCAGGATTTGTATTTATATACCTCAAGTTGATAACGCTGTAGTCTGGCTCGTCAAGGTCTTCAATTATGGCATTTTCTCCCACTTCTCTTGATATACTTACGAATCTAAGATTTAGAAAACGAGATTTATCTGAACGGAAGTCATTATTTTCTCTAAATGAAAAGTTTAGACTAGGCGTAAAAATGGTAACAAATGAATCTTCGGCAAATGAGTTGTATTTCACATTAACGCCATAAGTGATATTCCACAGATCCATGTCATTTAAATAATGTGTATAAAACGCACTGGCACTACCTGTTAAAGAACGTGACTTGGTAGCATAAACAGGCGCTACTCTATAATTAAGTCGTTTACGTAAAACGGACTTGTTATAAAATTTTGCACCTAAGGTTATACCATCATAGATATTTCTAAATTCGGCCTGAGGCATAATGAAGATCTGATTATAGTATGGGTCTTCAATGTCTTTAAATAACCTAAATTGAAAGGGCTTGTTCGTTAAAAAAGATCCTTTAAGGGATTTATAATTATCACGTAAATTAAATTCAGGTATTAAATTATCGTGGTTCAACACCAATTTGTCGATGCCATTTCTTGGAATTGTTATGGTTTTGGTACCATTCACATTTTCGATCCAAGATTTAGATAGAATAGAATCATCTTCAAGTTCAAATAAAGATACAGGCATGCTGTTATTTCGCTTGTTCTTTATGACTAATGTAATCGAGTCTTCGGTTTTTTCAAGCTTCTTAATTTTATAATCAATTTTTACTCTAGAATCTACATAATCATTAAAGAACCAATCAATATCTTTTGAAGTTTTTGATTTCAATAATGATTCGAAAATTTCAGAATTAGTTAAAGTGATCTTGTTTGTTTTTAAATATTCTGAAATCGTATTTTCCAAAATATTGGCGTTTATATAAGAATCCAAATATCGGAGTCCAATACCTGATTTATATTTACCGGCAATATTTGCATTGAACTTGAGCAACGAATCTTTAGAGGTCGTTAATGGTTGATCACGATTGGTTCGCGCCATTTGCATGTAGAAAAGCGTGAATTGATCATTATACTTTAAATCTGCAGCATGAAACGACCTAATTCCCCAAATTTCAGCAAGCTTACCAAGTAGTTTTGTATCCGGATAATAGGTCTCTACATATTTCATGAGATAGTATATCTGGATACCTTCTCGTAACCAATAGTCTTTTCTTGGATTTATTAATAAGGTATTTTCCAGATAGTTGTTTAGCGATGTTTTTAGTAGTTTTAATTCGTACTGAAATACATCTGAAAATGGTAATAAGAAATCAGGTAGTTGGTTTAGTCCATATAATGGGTCTTTCTTATAATCATTTCTTGTAATTAACAAGCGTTCATGAGGATATTCACCGAGGTTTTCTGTAATAAATTTGGTGATTTTATCTGTGATTATTGCTTTTTGTTCATTAGGAACTCCCTCACTTGAAAGGTCAGAGTAAATCGTGAAATTATCAGTCTGTACAAACTTGAAATTCGAAAATTTAGAGAGAACAAGTGCCGTATTGACGCGATTCTTTCCTTGTAAAATAAACGTTTGTTTGTCTTTGGTTTGTTTGACATCAACGGTGTTAAGCTCTGAAACCAATTGATAGTTTAACGGAAATTCAATTTGTATGTTAATGTCTGCATTTGGAATATAGAGATCATCCAAATTTTTGTTGCTATAGAATTGCCATGCACCGTCATATACAGCCGGCGTGATGTACCAATATTTAAGATTCAAGTTCTTGTCTGGACCTATGCCATAACCAGTAAAATTATCATCGGGAAGTACAACATCGTAATTCAAACTTATATCATAGGATTCTCCGGGAAGTAACGGTTCGCGTAATGTCACCTCGATAACATCTGGATGCATTTCTAAGTTTGAAAAGTCCAAATTAACTCCCGCATCATTCAGCATTCGCGTAACAACTGTATATCCGCGTTGTTCACTTTTGGCAAAGTGAAATTTGTCATTAAATTCTTCCGTAAATCGTTGCGCTAAAGGTGTTTTTTTTGTCGAGTAGGAGTTGTTCCAATCATTGAGATATACGGTATACAAAGTATCATTTGATTGGTTTTTGTAAACGATTTGTTGCTCAATTTGAATTGTTTTAATATCAACATCCACTTTTGCATTCAGATCAATCCTATTTTGACCTCCGCAATGGAATACACCTAATAACAAAAGGTTGAATAATAAGACAAATCTTAATTTCAATGGGCAACAATGAATTTTAATGGTTTAAACTTCGATTTCGAATTTGCAATATAATAGATACCATTTGATAAGCTAGACGTTGAAATTGTGATTAACGACGAATTAACGTTTAGACGATTGATCAATTGTCCGTAACTATTGTAAATCTCAATCGAAAGATCATTTACCAATTCAGGTTTAATTTCTATTTCTATTTTTTCATCAGCAATATTCGTACCTCTAAACGATATGGCCTTAGTCGATATGAATTCTGGAGTACTTAAGGTTTGATTTGTTTGAAGTTCTAATAGTACTGGTAAATGGTCACTAAATAGGTATAATGCATCACGAATAAAAAAGGGATAATCGCTTCCAGAGCAATCGGATGAGTTAATCTCTTGATTATAGCATTGAAAATTTTCATTATTACCATAAACATCATAGCTGCCAGAAACAAATGACAACTCAGGATTGGATATCATTGCATCAGAAGTCATAATAAAATCGAAACGATCATCAAATCCTCCAGTACTTCCTCCTAAACCGGTTTGTGTTCTGGTAGACTGTGTCATAACGTCAATAAAATTTGGATTGTTATGCCAACTTCCTATACGATTCGCTGGATCAACAAATGTGATATTATTTGTAACATCAATAAGTTCTTGAAAAGCTGGCTCAGAATTGGTATACACATTTAAATCGCCAGCTAATACGACATTACTGTCGGCAGGAAACGTGTTTAAATAGACCTGTAAATCGTTTACCATTTGTAATCTCGAAGCTTGATTCGCTGAACCACTGGAAGCTTTTAGGTGACAAACGATAACATCCAGGAGTATTGGATTTGTGTTTTGATTTACAGTATTTAGCTTGAGCTGATAATGATTAAAGTCACGAAAGATGGTAGTGACAGGTGTTTGGCTTTCCAAAATAAATTTCGAACTGTCATAATACAGCATCTGCTGTAAATCATTTTGATCACTCAAGGTATCATCTGAGGTGTTGAATTCAAAAACAGCCCTATCATAATTCGGATTCAAGAATTGAAGTGCATTTAAAATGGAATCTGCGCCACTTTCATTATTCAATTCACAAATCATAAACAAATCGGGTCTGTAATCGTCAAGTATCAATTCTAAATATTGCAATCGGTTTGGCACTGCATCTTCGAGAGGAAAATTCAGTACGTTATAAAACATGAGCTTAATGTTCTCCTGCGCGCTGAGCGAGGTAGTCACTATAGTCCATGCCATAGCAAATAGATATAATTTCTTAATCATAGCGGTAATCTCGAAATTTTATGTTGTTAAGACGGCCTAGAAATTCGGACTTAGATCGTACTCTTTATAGAACTGATCTAGTATGTCTAAGACTTCATCTGCCGTATCGACCATATGAATTAAATCAAGGTCTTTTGCACTTATATTATTGTTCTTTTCCAGTAATGTATCCTTCACCCAATCAAGTAGTCCAGTCCAAAATTCTGTACCTACTAAAATGATCGGGAATTTTTCAATTTTATTCGTTTGTATGAGGGTAATCGCCTCAAACAATTCGTCTAAAGTTCCAAACCCTCCAGGCATTACAACAAATCCTTGAGAGTATTTGACGAACATCACTTTTCTTACGAAGAAGTAATCAAAATCTAAACTCTTGTCATTATCAATGTAAGGATTATCGTGCTGTTCAAAAGGTAAGTCAATATTCAATCCAACCGAAGTTCCACCTGCAATATGTGCACCTTTATTTCCAGCTTCCATGATACCTGGTCCACCTCCAGTGATGACACCATAGCCATGATCAACAATCTTAGAGGCTACTTCCTCAGCGAGTTTATAATACTTATGACCTGGCTTTGTTCTAGCCGATCCAAAGATGGAAACACAAGGGCCAATTCGGCTTAATTTCTCATAACCACCAACAAATTCTCCCATTATTTTGAAGATTGCCCAAGAATCATTCGTCTTGATTTCGTTCCAGCTTTTATGATTTAGTTCTTTTCTCATATATATTTCTTATCTAAAGTCAACCTACTAATTTAATTCTTTTTTCAAGAATTTAGCTGTGTAACTCTTTTTATCTTTTATTATTTCTTCAGGTGTGCCTTTGGCAACCACTTGTCCGCCGCCTTCACCACCTTCGTAACCGATATCAATTATGTAATCGGCCATTTTTATAACATCGAGGTTGTGTTCGATGATTAATACTGTATTGCCTTTGTCTACAAGTTTATTAAGTACTAACATTAAGACTCTAATATCTTCAAAATGTAAACCCGTAGTTGGCTCATCTAAGATATAAAAGGTGTTTCCGGTATCGCGTTTGCTTAATTCTGAGGCTAATTTGATACGTTGTGCTTCACCACCAGAAAGCGTTGTGCTTTGTTGACCAAGCGTTATGTAGCCCAGTCCAACATCTTCTATGGTTTTTAATTTCTTATAGATCTTAGGAATGTGTTCAAAAAAGTTAACGGCCTCAGAAATTGTCATGTTCAGTACATCACTAATTGATTTTCCTTTATAACGAATTTCTAAGGTTTCACGATTAAATCGTTTCCCTTGACAGGTTTCACATTCTACGTAAACATCCGGAAGGAAGTTCATTTCTATAACTCGTAAGCCACCACCTTGACAGGTTTCACAACGTCCACCCTTGACATTAAAACTAAAGCGTCCTGGCTTATAACCTCGAATCATGGCTTCAGGAATCTTAGCGAATAAGCTTCTGATTTCACTAAATACGCCAGTGTACGTAGCTGGATTACTTCGCGGTGTTCGACCAATAGGTGATTGGTTGATATCAATCACTTTGTCGATATGTTCAAGACCTTTGATGCTCTTATATGGCATCGGTTTTTTAACACCATTAAAGTAATGCGCATTCATGATTGGATAGAGGGTTTCATTGATCAACGTTGATTTCCCACTTCCTGAAACTCCGGTAACACCAATCATCTTCCCCAATGGAAATTCCACAAATACATTTTTAAGGTTATTTCCAGTACAACCCTTGAGGACAATCGATTTGCCATTGCCTTTTCGGCGCTTTTTTGGAACTGGAATCTCTTTTTTACCATTGAGATAATCGGCAGTTAAGGTATCATGAGTTAATAATTCTTCTGGATTACCTATGCTTATGATCTCTCCACCATATTTGCCAGCTTTCGGACCAATATCAATAACATAATCTGCACGTTCGATCATATCTTTATCATGTTCAACTACAATGACAGAGTTGCCAATATCTCTTAAAGACACTAGAGAGTTGATCAATTTTTCGTTATCTCTTTGGTGTAGTCCAATACTCGGTTCATCAAGAATGTATAGCACACCAACGAGTTGCGATCCGATTTGTGTTGCTAATCGAATGCGTTGTGCTTCACCACCTGAGAGGGATTTAGAACTTCTATTGAGCGATAAATAATCAAGTCCAACGTCTAACAGAAATTGAATACGCGCCTTTATTTCTTTTAGAATTTCTTCTGCAATTTTTAATTGAGTAGCCGATAGATGCTTTTCTAAATTATTGAACCATTCCGCAAGATGAACAATATCTTTGTTGGCCAGTTCAGAAATATTTAAACCGTTTACCTTAAAGTACAACGATTCTTTTCTTAATCGAGAGCCTTCACAGGTTGGGCAATCTACTTTATCCATGTAGTTTTTCGCCCAGCGTTTCAATGAGGTTGTTTCGGCATTTTTATATTGACTTTCAATAAAATTGGCAACCCCTTCAAAATCGATTTTATATTCTCGCGTAACACCTAAGGTTTTACTCTCAACTGAGAATTTATCATTGCCGCCATACATTATCATTTGCTTCGCTTCTGCAGGAATGGATTTGAATGGATCACTCAGGCTAAAATTAAATCGTTGAGCAATTGTTTCGAATTGCTTAAAAATCCAGCTATTCTTTTGAGGACCATGAGGCGCTAACGCTCCGGCTTTTATCGAAATGCTATCGTCTGGAACAATTTTATTTTCATTGACCTGGTGAAGCGTTCCAATACCATTACAGGTTGGACAGGCACCTTTTGGCGAGTTAAATGAAAAATTATTAGGTTCTGGATTTGGGTAAGATATCCCTGAACTCGGACACATGAGATTTCGACTAAAAAATCGTGTTTCATTTGTGTCATGATCTAAAACCATTAGTACGTCGTCGCCATGATACATTGCGGTATTAATAGTTTCGCTAAGTCGTTTATCGTTATCTTCTGTACCATCAATTTTTAAGCGATCGATAACAATTTCAATATCATGAGTTCTGTAACGATCTAACTTCATACCCTTTTCTAAATCACGAATCTCACCGTCTGTTCTCACTTTAACGAAACCTTGTTTAGCGATCTGTTCGAATAACTCACGGTAATGGCCTTTTCTTGATCTTATGATAGGAGAGAGGATATTTATTTTCTTGCCTTGGTAGCTCTGGTTGATAAGATCTTTAATTTGTTCATCGCTATAACTTACCATTTTTTCACCAGTATTATAACTGAAGGCATCACTGGCTCTTGCATAAAGCAATCGTAAAAAATCATAGATCTCAGTAATTGTTCCGACCGTTGATCTAGGAGATTTACTCGTGGTTTTTTGCTCAATCGCGATTACTGGTGATAATCCATCTATTTTATCTACATCGGGCCGTTCTAATCCGCCTAAGAACTGTCTAGCATAAGCTGAAAACGTTTCGATATAACGACGCTGTCCTTCGGCGTATATTGTATCAAAAGCCAAAGAAGATTTTCCGCTACCCGAAAGTCCAGTAATTACCACTAATTGCTCTCGAGGAATAGTAACATCAATGTTTTTTAAGTTGTGTACTCGTGCTCCTTTTACCTCAATAGCATGCTCAAATGTGCTCATAAATAAATTGAAAATCTGTAGATTACTCGCAAAGTTGCAAAGGTACAATTTTAGTTGTTAATTTCTTGTGAAGTTTCATCTTGGATTTATTATACTTGTACTTCACTTTAAAGAATACTGCATATGCAATTACTTGGGATTGGGTCACGAATAGATCACACAGAATATGGTAAAGGAGTAGTGACAAATGTCACTTCTAAACATTATTGGGTAACATTTATTGATCGAGGATTAGAGACCATAGACCTCGATAGTGATTTCGAGGTAATCGAAGCTTGCGAAGATGATGTAGACACCATAAGTTTTGCTGAAGTTGAAAGTAGTCTTGTGCATATTTTGAAACGTTGGAGTGATGTTTCTGAAGTCGTTCCTATTGCTGATAAATGGAAGGGAGGTAAAATCATTTTGGAGCCAGGAGATACCAGCTTACAAGGAAAAGAACTACCGATTAATCAATTTTTTCATAAGATCACAATGGTACGTGATCGCCTGCGTGTGATGGAGCAGAAGATTAATTCAAGTAATAACCTAGATGAACAAGAAAAGATCGATCTACAACAGTATATTACGCGTAGTTATGGTAGTTTAACAACATTCAATGTGCTTTTTAAATTAAAGACACAGCAGTTTGTGGGACAGCGCAGTAAATAGGTTTATATTTCAATTGTAAAAAACGTTCTTTTTGAAGAACGATTCAATTTCTTCAAGAGGGAAAGTGTGTATTGATCCATTGATATTATCGCAAGAGCTTGGTAGCCCATAATTAATATGAAATGAAATTTTATTTTCTGCTTCAAAAGTTATCCCCATGCTGTCAATTGGATGATGCTTCATAGTGAGTAAAGCCGTGCAATATTCTAGTTCTGGAATCTCATTTAAACGTTCAAAATAAGCAGACGATTCGCCATTAATTACTTTTTCTAAGAACGCAATTTCATTATTAAACATATCTGAATTCTTAATAGGAATCAAGCTATCTTTTTTACTAATAAACAAACGGTAATCATAATAATATTTTCCTTGATAACTTGCATCCCCAGTTGAAATAGAGATATACTGTCCAAATTTGCAGGTCTCAATTAATTGTGGAAATTCTGCTAATTCTGGATCTTCATTAGCAATATCTGCCGATTCACATTCTGTATTAGTCTGAAGATAATCTGAGCGCGAAGTTTTTAAATCTTCAATCTCTAATCCTAACACTAATAATTTGTGGAAGGTAGGAAGTTGTGCACCAGTTTCGGTTAATGTCCAGTCTGTCCATGAAGCTTCAAGTCCGTCGATAGGTAATATTTCTACCCACATTTGATAACTTATGGGTTTACCATTATCGTCTAAATGCCAGAGATACGAATCGCCTGGTGTAGAACCTCCAGAAGTGTAGGTAACCAGCAAGGCTTTCTTACCTTCTTCTGTTATTACTAAACGACGTTCAACACCATCATCAAATACTTTGTAAGGTGCGACGAGCCAAAAGGTATCATTGTTAAAGTAATTGAGCGCTTTTTGTATATAATCTTGCTTTTCAATACCGTCGTAATTAATATCAGATATAAAGACTTCGGAGTTATTAGTGTTACTTAGGTCTAAATCTACTTTCACATTCTTCCAATACACTTCGCAGGTGTTTTGTGCCTTATCCCATTTAAAGTGATGTCTTTGTTTAAATGTGAATTCAATATAATCTGTAGCTTTATAAGCTTCGTGATCTAGTGCATCAAGCATTTTCAATGCGAGTACATCAGCCGTTTCACCTTGCTCTCCGGTAGGTAGGTCTTCGTTGTATTTGAAATACATAAATGCAAAGAACAATAGTGTAGGTAAGGTGAAGAAGATGATCGATCCACCAATTATTTTAAATATTTTTTTGGGTCTAGGCATCTATAATAAGTTAGATTAGTCGTGCTTTAATACCATCGGCAAGCACCAATGCTGCCTGTTTATGATTACGAAACCATAACTCTGGTTCAATAAGTTCGAGTTCAGACAGTGCAATAGAACCTTCATTATCTTCAAAGATATCAACTCTTGCATAAATGGGTAGTTCAGGACAAGCTTTTACAGCAGCCTCAGCAAATTGTATCTCATCTGAGGTAGGATTATAGTCATGAACTGTTCCGCCGAAATCATCTTGAACTCTGAAATCCCCTTTTTTTGCACGTTTTAGAATGGCATGCGTGAACATACCGTTGAATACCATCATGGATACTTCACCTTTCTTTACAACATTATGCTGAAATGGTTGAAGCATCATTGCCTCTTCAGAAATCAATTCCTGAAAGATAGACTCATGTTCAGATAAGTTTTCTGAATTTAGTTTGTAGGTATGTCGTGCTGCACCAGAAATACAGGGTTTAAGCACAGTCTCTCTCCAATTCAGAATATCATGTAATTGGGTAAGTGTTACCGTTGCACCTTGCTCAATAAAGTGACTTTCTGCAATATGAATGCCTCCCTTTTCTAAATCTTGTAAATAGTGTTTGTCAATATTCCAGCGGATTAAGGCCTCAGAATTTAGCAAGGTTGTTTGTTCTGACACCTGTTCAAGCCATTTAGAAAATTCATCAAAACGATCAAAATAATCCCAGGTTGTACGAAATAATACCGATTTAGTGGTGGACCAGTCGAAGAACATATCGTCCCAGGCTAGCCTCAGAGTTCTGAGACCAACCTGTTCCAATGCGTGATAAACTAAACGGTCTTCATAATAGACGTTGTGTTTATATGGATCTGTTGAATCCTTAAGATATCTGTTATCTGTTAGGATAACAACGTCATAATCTTTTTTCAAATTAGTTGTCGTTTTTATAGCCTTTAGGTCGTTTTGATCTAATAGGTGGTGCAGGCTCAGGTTGCAATTCGAATTCGTTGTTCTTTAATAATCTCATGGCCTCTTCAACGGCACGCTCTAATTGTGGGTCATTTCCGTTGAGTACAGATTTTGGATCTTGTATGACTTCAATATCTGGAGCAACACCTTCACCTTCTACGGCCCAGTTGCCATCAACATCATAAAATCCGCCTCTTGGTGCTACCATACGACCACCATCAATAAATCGAGGTGTATCCCAAGTTCCTACGAGTCCTCCCCAAGTTCGAGTACCAACTAAAGGACCAATATCAGCCATCTTAAACATATATGGCAGTAGATCTCCACCAGATCCAGCTCGTTCGTTAATGATCATAACTTTTGGTCCCCAAATTCCTGCCATTGGTGTGGTCCAAGGACGATTATCATTGGTTTTACTATTGAAGTATCCAAATAACTTTCTGTTCATGATATCGATCATGTAGTCTGCTGCTGATCCTCCACCATTATTGCGCTCATCGATTATAGCTCCTTTCTTCTCTTGTTGTGAGAAATAATAACGATTAAATGAAGTAAAACCACCGCCACCTGTGTTAGGTACATAAATATAAGCCAGTTTACCATTAGAGAGTTCATCTACTTTACGTCGATTGCTTTCAACCCAGTCCACATAGCGTAAACTACGTTCACTACTCACTGGTTTTACCAGAACAGATTCGGCGCCATCCATAGATGGTTTGTTGTTTACCGAAATAGTGATTTCACGTCCAGCGGTCTGTTCTAATAGTTGGTATGGATTCTCATTTTTAGTGATCTCAACACCATTGATAGCAACAATGTAATCACCTTCTTTGACATTCATACCTGGCTGTGCCAATGGTCCACTTGTTCCCGGATTCCAACGTTCACCAGAATATATTTTAGTAATCTGATATTTACCATTAGCCGTTTTAATGTCTGCACCTAATAGTCCAACAGGTACACGATCTACGTCTGGAAAATCACCTCCTGAAACATACGAATGTCCCACAGCAACTTCACCACTCATAATATCTACCACATAATTTAAATCTGTTCGATGTCTTACGTGATCAATCCATGGTGAATACCATTTATAGACATCGTCCCATGGTGCGCCATGTACATTATCTACATAGAGGAAGTCTCTCATATAACGCCAACCTTCTTTGAAAATTTGGTGATATTCTTCTTGAGGATTGACTTTTAATTTCAAATTTGTATTGAGCTTGCCTTTGTTGAAGTTTGCTTTTCCAGATGTACCAACAATTGCCCAACTACCATTCTTGCTGATTAATGTAGATTTACGGTCTTCGGAAATGACCATATTACCAATACCTTCGGCAAAATCGCTTGCTTCATCCTTTTCAACATCATAATCATGAACTTTTAGACCACTATCTCCAGCTTCTACGACGAAAATATGACCTTTAGGAGCTTTTCCTAAAGCAATATAATTACCATTTGAAAGATTCATTGCAACAGCCCTATCCCAAAGGCCGTTAGTGTCAATAGTAACGGTAACACCATTTTCTTTTTTATCCTCCGCTTTATCCTCCGTCTTATCATCTTCTTTTTTTACGGCTTCTTCGTCAGTTTTAAGATGATTAGGTGCCTTATCTGTTGAGTTAAGTACAATAGTGTATAAGCTTCTTGTAGTTTCAGGATCGTATGAACTCATATCAAGCCAGCCTGTTGCTAAGCCATAATTGGTACTTGCCAAGGTGTAGACATATTTACCAGAGGCATCCCAAACAGGACTAATGGCATCAGCTATTGGATCTGTAAGTTGAACTGTATTCTTAGAATCTACATTATATGCATAGATCGATTTGAAATGACTTTCGTTTTGCTTTGCAAATGCAATCCATTTACTATCAGGAGACCAAACAGGATTCATAGCGCGATTTGGATGTGCATATCTATCAGTTGCCGCTTTTACTGCCTTTTTAGATTCTAAATTGATGATCCAAATATTATAATCGGTATCTGTATAAGCGATGTGTTTACCGTCTGGAGACCAATCAGGTTGGAAATAGAAGGTATTATTTGGAAGTTTTACATATTCCTGATTTTGCCCATCTTGATCAGCTAAGACCAGTTGGTATTCACCGCTTTTATCAGAGAACCAAGCAATTTTATCACCTTTTGGCGACCAAATAGGTGTGCGGTCGGCAACACCAGAAGAATTCGTCAGATTTCGCCATGTTCCATTTTCTTTAGGTACTGTAAAAATCTCACCGCGATGTTCGAAGACTGCACGTTTTCCGTTAGGTGAAATATTCGGATTGGTTAATTGCCGTCCAGAAACATTTTCCCAGCGTGCTCTTGAGAAGTTGAGATCTGCCTTAACCTCAATATTTAATGTTTTTGATGATTTATCTGATGGATTCAACGTGTGTAATGAACCACCTTGTTCATAAACGATCATATTAGCACTTGCATCAAGACTTTTAACATCAAACTTCTTATGAAAGGTCATTTGTGTTTCTGTCTCAGTTTTGGGATCGAATGACCATATATTACTAGTATAATCTCGTTCGGATAAATAATAAACAATACCATTTAGCCATACAGGATCAAGATGACGTTCGCCGTCACTTTGAGGTGTTCTAACAAGTGCTTTTGTCTTAAGATCTACGATCCATATTGGCATGGCTTGACCACCACGATAGTTACGCCATTCTGGATCCCAACTTGTAATTGGCGTATAAGCGACATGCTTCCCGTCTGATGAAATTTCTCCATAAGCTGCTCTCGGAATATCCAGCGTTTCAGGTAGCCCTCCATTTGTACTTACTGTAAAAAACTTATTGGTCTGAGTTGGTCGACCTTCTCGACCTGATCTAAATAGAATCTTACCATCAGGCGTCCATCCTTGCACGAAATCTCCAGAAGGATGATAGGTGAGTCGTTTAGGTTCACCTCCAGATGTTGGAATAACGAACACGTCAATATTCCCATCATACTGCGCGGTAAAAGCAATCCATTGTCCGTCATTCGAAAAATGTGGATTTGATTCGTAGCCGTCATCACTAGTTAAACGGATAGCTGTTCCGCCATTTACGGATGCTTTCCAGAGATCATTCGCATAGACAAAAACAACGTCATTGTTGTGTAAGGTTGGTTGTCTAAGGAGTTTTGTGTTTTGAGCCGTTGTAGAAATACAGAATAGGCCAATTAGCCCGAGAAGAAATCGATTCATAATGCAGTTGGTTTAATTTGATCTTAAAGATAGAAATGAGACCTGTATTTTTAAGTAAAAATTATGTTAAAACCCTACAGCTGCATCATCGCCACGAGGATCAGCGCCTCCTTCAAGGCTTCCATCGTCTCGAACCAGTATAGCATCTACTTTAGCGGTTATAGGCGCAGCATCAAAATTTATATAGTATCCTTTTTCTTGAAGCGATTTCAATAAAGGTTCTGAAAATCGAGAAACTTCCATTCGTATTTCATCAGGTAGCCACTGATGATGAAAACGCGGCGCATTTACTGCTTCCTGCATTGTCATACCATGTTCGTGTACATTAAGTATAGTTTGTAAAACAGAGGTAATTATTGTAGAACCACCAGGCGTTCCGACAACCATATAGAGCTCTCCATTTTTTTCAATAATAGTTGGGGTCATTGCACTTAGCATTCGTTTTTGAGGAGCAATGGCATTGGCCTGACCGCCTATCAAACCATAGATGTTTGGTACACCAGGTTTACTGCTAAAATCATCCATTTCATTATTTAAGAAAAATCCGAGTTCGTCTACATAAAGTTTAGAACCATAAGCGCCATTTAGCGTTGATGTTACAGAAACGGCATTACCAAACTGGTCAACGATTGAATAATGTGTCGTTTCTTCATGTTCATGATAGCGTGGTGTTTCAGATAGTTCCATGGTATAATCTGGAATAGTGCCATAGGATACGTTTCCCGAAGCGATGGCCTCATCAAAACTAAAATTACGCATACGCTCCTGAAGATAGACATCATTCATTAAGGCTTCTTTTGGTATATTGACGAAATCAGGATCACCTAGATAGTAACTGCGATCAGCATAGGCTAGTCGTTCAGCTTCTACAATCACCTGAATAGCTTCTAATGAGTTAGGGCCATATTTGTCAATATCGTAGGGCTCAATCAACTTCATAATTTGAGCTAAACAGATGCCACCACTAGAAGGAGGCGACATTGACGTAATCGTTAGATCATCGTATTGAAACGTAATGGGTTTACGCCATTTTGCCTCATACAATAACAAATCATCCATTGTAATTATTCCGCCATGCTGATTGATAAAATCTACCAACTGTGTTCCAGTTTGACCTGAATAAAACTCATCACGTCCATGAGCTGCTATACGTTTTAAAGTTTCGGCTAGTGCAAGGTTTTTGAATTTTGAATTGGTCAATACTGAGGAATTGAATATGATCCTATGGTCATTTACTACAGAAAATATACTGTCATATTTTGCAAAGCGATTATGTTGCTTTTCTGTGACATAGAATCCTGATTCTGCCAACTCAATCACTGGTTCCAAAAGTGTAGCTACAGGCAGAGATCCAAATTTTTCATGAGCTGCAAATATTCCTGCGATAGTTCCTGGAACACCAACAGCGTAAGCGCCAACTGTGCTTTTTTGAGGTATAACACTTCCGAGGGAATCAAGATACATATCACTATATGATCCTAATGGTGCTTTTTCTCGATAATCTAGCGCACCTGTTTCTCCTGTATTTAAACGATACACCATAAATCCGCCACCGCCTAAATTTCCGGCGTAAGGATAAGTGACAGCTAAGGCCATTTCAGTAGCAAACATGGCATCAAATGCATTACCACCTTTTTCTAAGATTTCACTACCAATCTTTGAGGCTTCAACTCGAGCTGAAACCACCATAGCATTCTCGGTAATATGTCCATAAGTTGTTTCCTCAGTAGTGGTTTTTTTACAATTAAAACAAAGGCCGAATAGTAGTAGTAAGAGAAGGGTATTTCGATTAGTCATTTTCAAATTTTAGGTGTATCTCATCTAAAGTCTTTTTAGAAAACTGAATCAGCACATCAAAAAACTCGGTGAATTCGGACTCGAATTCAGCGTAGTATTGTATAAGTTCTCTAGTTGCTAAATTCATATTAGATTTGAATTTGGTACGTCTGTTCATTCCGTTCAAAACGCTTTGAATTCCTTCAATCTTGGCATAGTTTAACAACCAATTTCCCGATATCATATATGGCATCATATTTTGAGTCTTTTCTGGAAGATCATCGATATTCGACATTATGAGGTTATAAAAATTCTTTGTGTAAGACTCAAGATCTATTTGAGAGTAGCTATCCCAATTTTTGGCCAGAAAATGGTCGTATAATATGTCAACGATTACTGAGCTGTAATGTCCGTAATTTTGATGTAATCGTTTAGTGCTTAAACGTACAATTGGATGAGAATCTGTAAAACTGTCTATTTGACGATGTAATAGAATTCCTTTCTGAATACCAACTGAGTATTTTTGATAGCGTTTCCCGCGAATATTATCAGCAATAAAGTTTCCGATGATGATGTCATCGATGTCCTGTGATAGATAAATATGGGCGAGAAAATTCATTGAATAAATATATGTATTTTTGGGTTGTAAATGTGCAAAATTGAATAGATTACCAAATTTAGATCCGCTTCGATTTTTTTTAGCCTTTTTGGTGATGCTATTTCATATTCCACAGCTGTGTCGTAATCAAGGTTTGCCATATGTTATTGATGCACCTATCTTTAATCGAGGAACCGAGGCTGTATATATGTTTTTTGTATTGAGTGGTTTTCTAATCATACGTTTGATCTACAGGAAAAAACAGCGTGATTCATTTTCTATTCGTAAGTTCTATATGCGTAGAATACTTCGGATTTTTCCATTGTATTATTTGGTCGTTACTTTTGGTTTTATCTTTTATTGGATTATTCTACCTATTCTTGAAATACCATATGAGAATAATTACAACCTAAGTGAAGGTATCGCATTGACGGTATTCTTTTTGCCAAATATTTTCGCGAAATTGTATCAACCAGGTGGTATTCTTGAAATTTTATGGTCTTTAGGCATTGAAGAACAATTTTATTTAATAATTGCTCCATTGTTGTATATCGTGAGAAAGCACAAAATAGTATTAGTTCTTGCATTGCTATCTATCGGTTATTTTATTGTTTTCCATCTAGATGTTTTTGAAGATCTTCGACGATTTAAATTTGTCTATTTCTTATTATTTGCTGGAGGATTAGTGGCCTTACTAGAAGAGCGTAAACAGTTAGAAATATTAAAACAACAAGTCTTGTTTCCCGTGCTTATCGTCGTGACAATATTAGTCTATTTCTTTACAGATTATCTTAGATTTGATACGCTTTGGATAACTAATTTAATAACAGCAGTTCTCTTTAGTTTGTTTATTCATACCATAGCGTTTAATCATTCAGGAAGAATAATTTCAAATAGAGTTTTGAATTACTTTGGACAAATTTCTTACGGCATATATATGTATCATGTTATTGCTTTGAATTTGGTGGTTTTTATAATGTTAAAACTGCAGGATCAGGAAATTTTTAATGCAGAAATGATGCTTGTTCTTATTTATATATTCACCTTTGCAATAACAATATGTTTCGCACATATTTCCTATAAATATTTTGAAACATATTTCTTAAAATTAAAATCAAAATTTAGATAATGACCCTTATAAAATCAATTTCAGGAATTCGCGGAACCATTGGAGGAGCCGTTGGAGAAAACTTAACACCAATTGATGCTGTTAAATTTGCGTCTGCCTACGGTAGTTGGATCAAACAACAACGTCAAAAAGAACAATATCATGTTGTCGTTGGAAGAGATGCACGTATTTCTGGTGCTATGATTCAGAATCTGGTAATGAATACACTAGTAGGTATGGGAATTCATGTGATAGATTTAGGCTTATCAACGACGCCTACGGTCGAAGTAGCTGTTCCTATGGAGCATGCTGATGGTGGGATTATTTTAACAGCAAGTCATAACCCAAAACAATGGAATGCATTAAAGTTATTAGATACTAAGGGTGAATTTTTAAATGCTGAGGAAGGTGCTAAAATTTTAAAGATAGCAGAAGCGGATGATATGTCTTTCGCCGATGTCGATAGTTTAGGTAAGATTACAGTAAATGATGCCTATATCGATATGCATATTGATGAGGTATTGGCAATGGATTTAGTTAATGTAGCTTCAATCAAAAAATCAAATTTTAAAGTTGTTGTTGATGGTGTTAATTCTACAGGAGGTATTGCAATTCCATTATTGTTGGAGCGCTTAGGTGTTCAACCAATCAAACTCTATTGTGAACCTAATGGTCATTTCCCTCATAATCCGGAACCATTAAAAGAACACCTTACTGATTTGTCAAAAGCTGTGGTTGAAGAAAAAGCTGATTTTGGTATCGTTGTCGATCCAGACGTAGACCGTTTGGCTTTTATGGATGAACACGGTGAAATGTTTGGGGAAGAATATACACTAGTTGCTTGCGCCGATTATGTTTTAAGTAAAACACCTGGTAATACCGTTAGTAATATGAGTTCTACTCGTGCATTACGCGATATCACCGAAAGACATGGAGGTACTTACGAAGCCAGTGCGGTTGGAGAAGTAAACGTAGTCAATCTGATGAAAAAGAATAATGCTGTTATAGGTGGTGAAGGAAACGGAGGTATTATATATCCTAAATTACACTACGGAAGAGACGCACTTGTTGGTGTGGCCTTATTTTTAAGTTTGTTGGCAGAGGGATCAATGTCTGTAAGTGAACTTCGCGCTTCAT
The DNA here is from genome assembly GCA_017643165.1 of Psychroserpens sp. Taxonomy (GTDB): domain Bacteria; phylum Bacteroidota; class Bacteroidia; order Flavobacteriales; family Flavobacteriaceae; genus Psychroserpens. The sequence goes on from JAEPNY010000002.1 coordinate 260,212, forward strand.
ATCCGAATTATTACATGAGTAAAAAGAAAATTCAGCTCACGCCGGATTTGGATGTTGATGCTTTATTGAGCACAATGGAAGAAAACTATGCTCATGAGAACATCACAACCATTGATGGCGTTAAAATTGACTTTGAGAATTCATGGGTGCATTTAAGGAAGAGTAATACGGAACCTATCATCAGAATATATACCGAAGCACCATCGCAGAAAGAAGCCGATGATTTGGCCGATCGATTTATCTCTGAAATAAAAGCTGTGGCAAATATTTAGTATCTTCGCAAAAAATTGCATCAATGATTTCTACGGAAGTAAATAAGTCTACATCATCAGATCTTGAACAGTATTTTAGTCAGTTCAGATCCAATATAATTGGTATTGATCAGGAGTTTGAGACGCCTTTCGGGACACAAAAGATCATTTATACAGATTGGACAGCGTCGGGACGTCTGTACCGACCAATTGAAGAAAAGCTTTGTAACGAATTTGGTCCTTTTGTTGCCAATACGCATACCGAAACGACGGTATCGGGAACTGCAATGACCAAAGCGTACCACGAGGCAAAACATATCATAAAAAGTCATGTAAATTCTAATGAGGACGACGTTTTAATCGTTTCTGGAAATGGCATGACAGGGGTGGTTAATAAGTTTCAAAGAATACTCGGACTAAAAGTTCCTGAAAATCTGCGAAAATACATTGATGTTCCTGAAGAGATCAAGCCAGTGGTATTTGTTACTCATATGGAACATCATTCAAACCAAACCTCTTGGTTAGAAACCATTGCTAAGGTAGAAGTGATTCCACCAGATAAAGATGGCTTATTTAGTTTAGAGAACTTAGAAACACTTTTAGAACAATACAAAGATTGTACATTGAAAATTGCCTCTGTTATTGGAGGATCTAATGTTACAGGAATTCAAACACCATATCACCAAATCGCCGAACTTATGCACAAGCATGGTGGCGTTTGTTTTGTGGACTTTGCGTGCTCAGCACCATATGTAAACATTGATATGCATCCCGAAAATGAATTACAGTATTTGGATGCTATCTTTTTCTCACCTCATAAATTTTTAGGAGGACCAGGCACCTCAGGTGTATTGATTTTTAATAAGAAATTATATAAGAATATGATTCCTGATTGTCCGGGTGGTGGTACTGTTAGTTGGACGAACCCTTGGGGAGAACACAAATATATTGATGACATAGAAGACCGCGAGGATGGAGGAACTCCTGGGTTTTTACAAACAATTAAAACAGCTCTTGCGATCAAATTAAAAGAGCAAATGGGCGTGTCAAATATATTAGACCGCGAACATCAATTAATCTCTAAAGTATTTAAAGAATTAGGGCCTGTAAATAATATCAATATCTTGGCAGGTCAGCATCAAGATCGATTAGGCGTGATTTCGTTTTATATTGATGATTTGCATTATAATCTTGGCGTAAAATTATTGAACGACCGATTTGGTATTCAAACTAGAGGTGGTTGCAGTTGTGCGGGAACTTACGGACATTTTCTATTGCATGTTGACCAGCAAATGAGTCATGAATTGACCAATGAAATCTCAATTGGTGATCTGGTTCGAAAGCCAGGATGGATTCGCATGTCCATCCACCCAACGACAACTGATGAAGAAATGGCATTCGTGTGTGAAAGTATCAAAGCGCTAGCCGAGCATCACACTGAATGGGCAAAAGACTATGAGTATCAGTGTAAAACGAATGAGTTTATACACAAATCACTGCTGTCAGAATCAAAACAAAAAGATGAGGTAATAGATGCTTGGTTTAAGCTCTAATTATTGATAGTCTTCTGGCGACTTATCCTTGTGTTTCCAACGCTTGTGTGTCCATAGATAATACTCTGGCGCTTCGTAGATTTGCTTCTCAACTAATTTCAAAAATTGGTCCGTAATTTCGTAATCCTTGAAATCATTTGGATTTTCTGCCAAAGTTTCAAAAGTAGTTTCATAATAACCGCGTTTTAGGCGCTTAACTCTAAAGAACACAACAGACATATCTAAGCGTTTTGCAAGCATTTCAGCACCTGTATGCACTGGAACTCTAATGTTCATGAATTCAGTCCAGTGATGAGCTTTCCATGGTTTTGGTGTTTGGTCTGACACAAAACCATTTACAGTAAGCACACCTTCATTTTTTAATCGAAGTAATTCTGGAATCGTTTCTTTTGTGGTAATTAGATGAGTATTGTATTTGGCGCGAATGCCCTTTACTAATCTATCAAAATATTTATTTTCAATTCGCTTATATATGGCATTTCCTCTAGATTTAACGTAGGTCTGTAGGATAAATATCCATTCCCAACTTCCATAATGAGCGCACATCAAGACTATACTTCGTTCTTTCGCTTCTAATTCTTGAATTAGCTCAATATTTTTGAATGTAAATCGTTCTTTCATTTCAGCTTCGGAAATGGATAAGGATTTTATGGCTTCAACCATCATATCACAGAGATGGTGATAAAACCGATTGGTAATGCGATTCATTTCAGCCTCATCCATATCTGGAAATACTAATTTCAAATTCTGCTGAACGGTTTTCTTTCTATATCCAAATACACGATATAAAAAGAAACAGATAAGGTCTGAAAATGCATATAACAACTTAAAAGGCAGAATAGAGATCAACCATAAAAACGGATAAACAATAATGTAAATTAGAAGTTGCATTAATTAATATTAGATTTGCAGAGGCAAATATATGTATAAATAAGGTCTATGGGTAATTTTAGTTTATTTACAATTCTGATCATTGTTATAAATGTGATCATCTCTTTTAAGGGCTTTGACGATTATGGGTTTTTCGAACGCTATAAATTCAATGTTGGAGCTATAAAGCGAGGCGATCAATTTAGGGTGTTTAGTTCTGGATTTCTTCATGCAGATCGATCTCATTTACTCTTTAACATGATCACTTTATTCTTTTTTGCTGATCGTGTTGTGTTTCATTTAGGTCAAGTTAATTTCCTTGCTGTGTATGTTGGTAGTTTAGTACTAGGTAGTTTGTTGTCTTATTACTTTCATAAAGATGAATACCATTATAGTGCTGTCGGTGCCAGTGGTGCTGTGATGGGTATTGTTTATTCTGCAATATTGTTAGATCCAAATATGCGAATCAATGTGTTTATTCCAGGCTACGTATTTGGTATCGGGTATCTTATCTATTCCATTTACGGAATGAAAAAACGAATTGGAAATATTGGTCATGACGCCCATTTTGGTGGGGCAGTAGGAGGTTATCTCATCACGCTTATCATGAAACCTTCCCTTTTTGAGACACAACCTGTAATGGTTTTTGTGTTAGCCATTCCAATCGTGATCTTACTAGTAATGCACAAGCTTGGTAAGATTTAAAACAAAAAAAGATCGTTACATTTTGTTTTGCAACGATCTTAGTATTTGTAAGTAAGGACTTTTATTCTAACATTTCAGCAATCTTAGCTTCTAATTGTGGGCCTCTTAAATTCTTAGCAACGATGACACCATTTTCATCTAATATAAATGTCGCTGGAATCGAAGATATGTTGTATTTCCTAGCTACGGGATCATTGAAATAGCTTAAGTTAGAGACTTGATGCCAAGTTAAATTATCTTGCTCAATTGCTTTTAACCAAGACGCCTTTGGATCTTTCTGTCGCGTAGTTCCATCTAAAGAAACACCAATGATCTCTAAGCCTTTTTCATGATACTTTTCATATACTTTTACTACGTTCGGATTCTCGCGTCTGCATGGTCCGCACCAAGCTGCCCAGAAATCTACGATGGTTACTTTACCTAGGACGTCATTTAAAGCTAATTGCTTTCCATCGGGAGTAGGTGCAGTAAACTCAGGCGCCTTATTGCCAATTTCAGTAGCACTTAAAGCGGCACGCTGCTTTCTAATCGTTTCAAGTTTATTGCTTACCATTTGTCCGAATCCTTCCGACTTCACATCACTATCCAAACCATCAAGAGCAGCAGCTAATTTATTGAGATCTGCATCTTTGTTATTTAGCATGTCATTAATCAAGACCAATGGAAAAATATCTTCCTTATATTCCGACATGTATTTAAAGGGTAATTTTGACTGTTCTAAATTGATATTCACAACATTTTGTTCCGCTTGCTTTTTAACCGCTGGGTCGTCCGATGTTCTAAATTGACCTATCGACTTTGCACGCTTGTTTGCCAGTTCTCTAAGATCGGCATAGTAGTTCGCAAGTAATTCATTAGATCGTGTTCCAGTAATAACAGTATTATCAATTCTGTCTTTATCGAAAGCAATGGTAATAACATCATTTTCGACGATTAGAGGCATGCTTCCGTTTACACTATTAGCAGAAATAGACCACAACTTTGGGTTATCCACTTTTCCTTCAAATTTAAAAGCTTCATTCATCACGATTGCGGTGTCCATATTCACTTTTCGGCCGCGTTCGCCAGGAGCCTGTAGAAACACTCGGATACCATTATAAAGTCCAGGTGCAGTTCCAGATATAACATAACCTTCTGGTTTTGGTTCTTCTGTTTTACACGATGCTAATAAAACGAGAGTTAATAGTAATGCGATATAATTTTTCATGTGTAATTGTAATGCGTTCAATAATTAGGATTTGTATGCGTTGTTAGCTGCAAATATAATAAGATAGACGCAAGTTTTGGAATACTCTTTATTAATAAAAACTTAAAGCCAACAATGAAATAAGCTCAGAAAAGAAAATTCCAATACTTTTGTATAAAATTTATTTTAATGACGCATCAAGATACTATAGTAGCGCTAGCCACACCTTCAGGGAGTGGTGCCATTGCCGTAATTCGATTATCTGGTTCTGATGCCATTGTTATTGCTGATTCCTGTTTTAAATCGGTTACTTCACATAAGACATTGGTCAAACAACCTACACATACGATACATCTCGGTCATGTCGTTGATGGAGATCGCGAATTGGATGAAGTCTTAGTGTCTGTATTTAAGAATCCTAATTCCTATACAGGAGAAGATGTAATTGAAATATCTTGTCACGGAAGCCCGTTCATTCAGCAAGAAATTTTACAGCTTTTTTTGCGTCAAGGATGCCGAATGGCGAATGCTGGAGAATTTACACTTAGAGCATTTTTAAACGGAAAATTAGATTTATCGCAAGCAGAAGCCGTAGCAGATTTAATAGCAAGTGATAATGAAGCGTCTCATCAAATTGCTATGCAGCAAATGCGCGGCGGATTTTCTTCGGAAATTGCCAAACTGCGTGAAGAGTTACTCAATTTTGCATCTTTGATTGAATTAGAATTGGACTTTGCTGAAGAAGATGTGGAATTTGCTGATCGTTCACAGTTTAAGGAATTAGTAGAACGTATTACATTTGTTTTGAAGCGACTTATCGATTCATTCGCGGTTGGAAATGTGATCAAAAATGGAATTCCAGTAGCGATTGTGGGTGAACCCAATGTTGGGAAGTCCACGTTACTTAACGCACTTTTAAATGAAGAGCGTGCCATAGTCTCTGAGATAGCAGGTACAACGAGAGACACGATTGAAGATGAAATATCAATAGGAGGAATTGGTTTTCGATTTATAGATACTGCAGGTATTAGAGAGACTGAAGACGTCGTTGAAACCATAGGTATCCAGAAAACTTTTGAAAAGATCGATCAAGCGCAGGTGGTGATCTATTTATTCGATAGTTCTAAGATGATCTCAGAACTTTCTAGCGTCAAGGTAGAGATCGAAAAAATTAAGAATAAATATCCGCAAAAGCCCTTATTAATAATTGCCAATAAGATTGATCAGCTTGATGATTTGCTATTAGCAACGTTGCAAAATGAAATTGAAGGCATCAAACTCTTATCGGCTAAATCCGGATTCGGCGTAGAAGCATTAACTAATTCATTATTGGAACTTATCAATACTGGTGCTTTACGAAATAACGAAACTATTGTTACCAACTCACGCCATTATGACGCCTTACTTAAGGCCTTTGAGGAAATCCAAAAAGTAAAATATGGATTAGAAACCGGCTTATCAGGAGATTTATTGGCGATAGATATCCGACAAGCCTTGTATCATTTTGGTGAGATTACCGGTGAGATTACTAACGACGACCTTCTAGGCAATATCTTTGCGAATTTCTGTATTGGAAAGTAATTAACATTTACTGAGAGTAAATAATTTGATAGATATTATTCAGTATAGATCAATATATATAGAGGTTTTAAAGATATTTAATTAATTGCTGTTAATAAGTAATACTTCTTAATTAGGTACAAAAATGTACCAGATTTGTACCTTTAACTACGTGAGGTACAAAAATTTAAACTTCTTCACGCTGAGAATTGTTTTGCGCTACAATGAGCAACTTAGTGCAACATCATGCAACAATCTGAAACAATGAGTAGTAATATTAGAATTAATAGAATTTGTCAATTCTGTAACGAAGAATTTGTTGCAAAAACTACTGTTACTAAGTATTGTGGCGATAATTGCGCAAAAAAAGCTTACAAACAGCGCATACGTTTGAAGAAATTAGAGAAGAGTGATGAGGATACTCTCACTAAAATCAATATTCCACATGAGAGATTAAGAGCTAAAGAGTTTCTAACTATTGCAGATGTATGTTTATTGTTATCTGTGAGTAGATGGACTGTGTGGCGTAAGATTAAAGAGCACAAAATAATAGCAAAGAAGATAGGCAGTCGAGTTCTTATAAGACGTGCTGATTTGGATAACTACTTAAATGAAATATCATGATCACGAAAGTTACTTTGAGAAGAAAGCCAATTAGTAAGAACAGGCATAGTCTTTATTTAGACTTTTATCCTGCAATAATAGTTAATGGAGATAACAGAACTACAAGACGACAATTTTTGGGCCTTTACATCCATGATAAACCAGCGAATCCACTTGAAAAACAAGATAATAAGCAAACATTATTGTTGGCAGAGCAAATAAGACAAAAAAGAGAGAATGAATTAAATAAACCTGAAATTTATACCGCTTTTGAGTTGGAACAATTAAAAGCCAAGGAAAAAGGAGAGCTGTCTTTTATTGGTTATTATGAGCAATTAATGGACAGGCATCAAGGAAAGAATTATGACGTTTGGCTCTCTGCTTTGTTTTATTTAAAAGAATTCACAGGTGGAAAACTAAAATTTAATGAAGTAAATGAGAGGTTTTGTAATGATTACAGATATTATTTACTGATGGCTAAAAGCAGGAGGAGAGGTAAACGAAATTTAAGTCAGAATACTGCTCATACCTATTTCAATAAATTTAAAGCCACACTCAAACAAGCTTTCAAGGATAATATTTTATCCTATGATCTTAATTCAAAAATTCCTCGAATAGAAGAGAAGGAAACAAATCGTAATTTCTTAACTGCAGAAGAGGTTAACAGGTTGGCTAATGCGGAATGTCCAAATTATCTTCTAAAAAAAGCCTCTTTATTTTCTATTCTGACAGGTCTTAGGTATAGCGATATTGAAAAGCTAAAATGGAAAGAAGTAGTAAAGAATAGCGAAGGTGAATACCTCATTCAATTTAGTCAAAAGAAAACTGAAGGAAGAGAATACCATCCAATTTCAAAGCAAGCCTATGAATTATTGGGTGATGAAAAAAGTCCTAATGAAACAGTATTTGAAGGGCTAAAGTACTCGGCTCATTTAAATAATCAACTATTGAAATGGGTAATGAATGCTGGAATACAGAAGCATATAACATTTCACTGCTTTAGACATACTTATGCAGTTTTGCAACTCGAAGGAGAAACTTCTATCTATACTGTATCCAAAATGTTAGGTCATAAAAATGTAAAAACAACCCAGGTATATTCAAAGATTGTAAATGAATCTAAAAGAAGAACAACTGATAAAATTGTGATAGACTTTGGAGATGGAGGTAAGTGAAAAGACATTTTACAATTATGTCGAACCTAAATATAGGTTAGATGAAATTTTCGATTTTCAGGATAATAATGATGGTGTTTTAGCTTTTACTAATCCGAATAAAATCAAAATTCAATTAGATAAATGCTTAAATGACTATCCTGACTATTTAAACATAATAGTTGATTTTCTTGAAACGAAGAAAATATTTATTAAATCAGAATTAAGAAGTAAAAGTAAAGAGATAGAAGCACTATCTGAGTTAGACGATCAATATGGGTGGAAGTACTCTGTAAAAAAAGCTTTCACAGATAATTTTGAAGAAAAAATTTCGATGATAAATAAATGGATTAATAGCCATACTTCAGAATTTTCAAAAAAAGAGCCCTTAGAATTAAATAAACTCTTCTCAAACAACTTTGATTCCAGAAGTCAAGAACAGGTTCATGATTACTTCTATAAGGCGCTTGTACAGTCTAAATACCTTACTATCGAAGATTTCTATCTCTGGCTTGAATTGGCCTTTGATAAATTGGAAAAACCCAAAATCCGATTTGAATTTAAAAGAGAATTTAAGATCAATACTATTAGGCGAATATTCTATAAGTTCTATAGCAGTTCGCCAAATAAGTACAGAAATAAAGAAAAGTATGCATCACTTTTAGGGGATTATTTTCATGGTTTTAGCACTCCCAGAGTAGATGGCAATTTTTCTGACTAACACATACAGAATTCATACGGAAAGTACATAAAGTACGTATTTCTTTTCCTCCATATTAACACTCATTAAAATTGCGATAATAAAACTATACGCAATGAAAACACCCAATTTTGAGCAACTGCCAAATGCAGTCGCTGAGTTAAGAACTCAAATAAATGAAATAAAATCAATAATTCTTGAAAAGATTGATGATGATCGCACCGCAAAGAATCCTTTGAGCATAAAGGAAGTCTCAGAAATTACCATGCTATCAGTCCCGACTATTTATAGCTATTGTCAAAAGAATAAAATCCCTCATTCAAAGGTTGGTAATAGACTCTATTTTTTTCGACAAGAAATCATAGGGTGGATTAAGTTGAGTAAACGAAAAAGTTTATCTGATTTGATGATAGATGCAGAAAACTACCTTAAAGAGAAAGGAGGTAATCATGTTTAGTTTTAGTCTACCTGAACCAGATAGAAGTAATAGAGGTGTTGAGAGAAATATTGATATAAACTCAATGGAAGGTGTTTATTCAATAAAAGAACTATTTGACAGACAAACGAATGAAATTCCGTGCCTTATTGAACCAATTTTACCGAGTGTTGGAATTTGCGCATTAGCTGGTAGTAGTGACACAGGAAAAAGCAGTCTTTTAAGACAAATGGCAATATCTATCACATTAGGCAAGAAGAATTTTTTAGGATTTAACATTAATTCAATTCATCAAAGTGTTATCTATATTAGTACGGAGGATGATGATATTGCGATCTCCTATCTTATAAATAAAGCGCAGAATGATGAATCGTATAATGTTGATGAACTGAATGATGAACTAATTTTTATTACTCAAATCTCTGGCTTATGGTCAAAGCTAAATGACATTTTAAGTGTCAAGAAAGTGGATTTAATTGTTGTGGATTCATTTACAGATTTATACAGTAACAGTATGAACGATTCAAACCAAGTAAGAGGGTTTTTAAACAGATTTAATGCATTAGCTTACAATCATCATTGCCTGGTGTTATTTCTGCACCATGTTGGAAAGAGAACAGAAGGATTGAAGCCCAGCAAACACAATCTTTTAGGGTCACAGGGATTTGAGGCTAAGATGAGAGTTGTTTTAGAGTTAAGAAAAGATAATTGTAATTCAACATTAAGGCATTTATGTGTATTAAAAGGGAATTATTTGCCAGAGGCATTTAAAGAGGAAAGTTTTGTTTTAAAATTTAATGAGAATATGTTATTCAGCTATACGCAGGAAAGAGTTTTGTTTAGCAAGCTCAATTCTTCCACTAATTGGAAGTTAGAATGCGATATTAGGGAGTTATCCGAAAAAGGTTATAAGCAAGTTGAAATAGCTAAAAAACTAAAAATATCTCAGCCTACGGTAAGTAGAGTATTAAACTCATAATATTCAATATTCAATATCTTTAGATATGAATATTGAATATAAAGTTGCTAATTGAATAATTTATTTATATAAACTCGATTAAGATCTCTGTCGGTTCTTAGCCCAATCATTTCATGATTATTTTTTAGGAAGGAAATCGGATATTAAAAAAGCACACCCTTCATAATTCTTTTACAAAGCTCCAAATGTTTCAAGTTTTTCTTTCTAACCGTACTTAGGCACGTCCAGTAATAACTAAAAATCATCTAATGACATCGATTTCACTTAAACGTCATATTTAGTGCTATCTAACAACACTATTCGTAGATATAACAGTTAAATATTTACTATTAGTAAATAATGGATGATACTATTTTTTCCTATTATTATTTAACGTTCTGATATTGATTTTTTTAAGTACTATTTGCAGTTATAAAAATCATTAGAAAAATAGTCATTGAATAGAAAACTATTAAAAATCCTGTTCGGATTTTTTATCTTTGAGAGATATAACTCAATATATATCAAAAGAATAGATGAATAATTAACCTTAAATCTTTTTAAAAATGAACAAAACTCTTAAAGCAGTCCTTATAACTGTAAATGCTATAATGTTAATACTTGCAGTTTATTGGTATTACGAAAGTTCTGAGATAGAACCATTAATAGTATTTCTTGGACAAACAGCTTCTATCTTAATATTAATATTCGAAAAGAAATTATCAAAAAATTTAGTAAGTAAAGTATCGGATTCTAAGGTTAGGATAAAGACATCAAAAGATGATGATAGCCATATCGAGGTAAAGAATATAAAGAAGAAGTCTGATGTTAAAATAGAAAGGAAATAAATGTTTGGTAAAATTCGATCTTTATTTAAATCAAGAAAAGATAAATTAGGAGATGTAACTATTCAGAATCTCACAAACTCGAAGGCTTTAGTAGTTGATAAACTCACAATAGCATCGAAGGATGATCTTGATAGTTTCTATGTTGATAAGAAAATAACAAAGTCGGAGATAAATAAAGAAGATTATCAAGGTTTTATTGGAGAGATAGATTTAAAGGATAATTTAATTGATAGAAAGTTCTACAATTTAGAGGATTCAAATATTAAAGAATTAGGTTTTTTTTTTAATGAGAGGCTGAATGATGTAGACCTTTTAACGGCAGTTGAAGAAAAACAGAAAGTTGTAGTATTAGGGAATCCAGGATTAGGTAAAACAACAGAATTAGAAAGGGTAGCATATAATATTTGGTACGCTGATGAAAGTGAATATATCCCAGTTTATAGAAACCTGAAGAATTTTACACTTCAAGATACTATTAATTCTTATCTATTAGTCAAATGGAAACCTTTAGATAAAATACTTTTCATTTTTGACGGAATTGATGAGATACAGAATATTCAAGATTTTACATCCAAGTTAGAAACCTTCATTTCCAATTTAGATAAGAATAAAGTTGATTATCGGTTTATAGTCAGTTGTAGAACTAATGTTTACGAAAGTATAGTAAAGAGCATTACAGAATTTCATGTTTATTATTTGAGAGATTTGTCTTTTCAGGAGGGATTAAAACTTTTGAAGCAAAAGACAAATGATAAGGTTATTGATTCGGATATTAATGATGAATATGAAGGCTTCTTAAAGAATCCATTCTTGGTTGATATTGTCTCTTCGTATATAAATTCTAATAATAGTTTACCCAAAAGTACTTCTGAATTATGGGAAAAATATATAGACAGAAGATTAATATTAGATGAGGAAGAAAAATTAAAAAAACAGACAATTAATCCTCCATTAATTAAAACCTATTCCAGGAAATTATCATTAGTCAATGAATTAATGAAAACAAATGTTTTTAATGAAGATAATCTCTTTAAAATTGTTGGGAATAATAGAGAGAACTTTGAAGAATTTAGAAAGAACCCCTTGATTGAAAAACATAAAGGCAAACCAGTTTGGAACTTTGAACATAGAAATATCCAAGAATATTTTGCCGCTCTTGCAGTATCAAAAAAGGAATTTAAAAATATATTAGAATTTATTCAGATAAGTGATACTTCAAGGACTCATCCATCATTATTTAATACGATAACTTTTTTAATCAATTTATTAGATAAAAATTCGGATAAGTATAATGATCTGGTAAATTGGTTTGTTAACAACGAACCTGAACTTTTATTTAGAGCCGACGTTGGTCGTATTTCTTCAGATGTTAAAGAAAAAGTATTTCAGAATTATTTTCAAAAAGAATGTATTGAGAAAACGCTATGGATTAATACAAATAGAACTTATGAATTAGATAAAATAGCGAAGTTTAGTGATTGTAAAAATAACTTTCAATATTTAGTCAAGATATATGAAGACAAAGGTTTACATTTTAGAATAAGGTATTCTGCACTTGAAATATTGGCCTTCTTTGGGATTCCAAATGGAGAACTTCTTAATATTAGAAAAAGTGTTTTAGAGGAAATAAGAAATAATGATAATGAAGCACCAATAAAAGCACAATTAATTCGATTGATTAATTCTAAAGAAGAATTGTTGAATGATAATGATTTAATAGAGGATGTTTTTGAGATTTTCAAAACAGAAACTAATAAAGAAATTAATACAGCTCTTTTATCATTAATTAACGATTTCGAGGATATTGAAAGATTTTCAGCCTATATAAAAGAAGAGTTTTTGAGAGCTCATAATTTGAAAAAACGGGATGAAGAAGATGAAGTTGGAAGAGGTAATTCATATAAATCTCAAAAGCTAATTATCAAACTACAATCATCCGAGGATTTCTTAGAAGTAATGAAATATTATTTCATTGACCACACTAATCTTAGTTACAATAATGATTTTGCAGAACAGTTACTCGAAAGGTGTATTCATTTTAGTAAAGATGATGATGATTTTGTCGTTAATCTGCTATCACAGATTAAAGAGCATCATAGGTTTCACGTTCATGACAGGTTTCTCAGTCGGGTTATAATCGACTGTAATGCAAAAACATCGTCATTATTGTATTTATTACGTAATGAGAAATTTAGAAACGTTAGTGTTTTTGTTGCTCGATTTGTCGATTTTACAAATGTTGATCAAGTTGTTGAAATAATATCTGAACAAGAAATTGATAATAAAGAAATTGAGGGATTCAGGAATATGATTGGCAGTCATAATCATTTTGAGAGAAATATTGCTGTAAAATTCGACGAACTAATGAGGGATAAAGGGGTAGATTTTAAGCAAGAAGTTTATACTGATGAGAAACGCGAATTAGATATTAAAAAACATTTTGAAAACATTCAGGATCAATTAGATGTTTTGTTTAATAAAAAAGAGCTTTTAAAGAGGATAGAAATTGTATTCAAACAAGGAGATGATAATGTTTTAACCTGGGATGATATTTCTAATATTAGGAAAAGATGGTATGAAAAAAATGGTCATGGAAATGTCTTGTTAAATAGTCCCTTGGATATTATTGACACAATAATGCCAAGAGGAAATTATAAGCTAAAGTTTGAAGAAGTAAAAAGAATAGTCAATAATGAGGATATACTATTTTTTGAGTTGAAAAAACTTATAGAAAAGTACAAGAGTTCTCAATGGAAATACGAACTGTTAGAAGAACATAAAGATGTCATAAAAAAGTGGTCTATTGAAACTTCTAAAAAAATAGATTTCGCTAATATTATCAAATTACATAAACGAGGTTCATTCTCATTTATTAACGATGCTTATAAGAAGATTGAATTAATCTTTTATTTTCAAGATCTTATAAAATTTGAGTTAGATAAGGAGTTTCTGTTAAACTGTATTGAATTTCATCAATTTGACAGAACTTCTGAAATTGATGAAGGATTTGAAAACCTTAAATCTCAAATTAATGATGAAACATCTTTTAACAACAAAATAGTTGATAATATTATCAATAAAGAGTTATTTGCATTTTCATTATCTAAGCACGTAGAATATGCATTAAACAATAATCTAACAGAAGCATTTGGGAAAATAAGAGAGTATTTTAAAGAAGATGACTCTACATATAACGAAAGTAAAAAGTTGGAGAAATATATAGAGATATCAGGTGACCAGGACTTACTTCTTGAATGCTGTACCAATCCGGATAGTAGACTTTACTGGACATCAATTAAGATAATGATAAAACTGGGGATGAATAAAGAATTCTGTTTGCGAAAATCTATTGATTATATAAATAGTGATGAGACAAGATATAAAAATGATGCACTGGAAAATTTGTTCGAGTTAAATGATATAAGGGCAATAGAGTATTTAGTAGATTCTGCTGAAAAGAAAAATATAAGTTCTATTAGAATGATCAAGTATTCAAACTATAATGCTTTTAATGGTTATGAAATTATAGAGAGATTATTCAATTTAATTTATAATAAGGAGTTTGATCGATTCGAATATAGTGACTACAGCTCGTTTTTAAGAACATATATCTCAAATCTTTCAGTTGACGAAAACAGGTTCAAAGAAATTAAAGTATTGTTAGAAAAAATTAAAGAGAGATTAAGAGAGTATGGCGCGGATTTGTTCCACATTAATCTGCTGATTGATGATGTAAAAGACAGTTACTTTAATGCTCAATCTATCGTTTTTAACTTCGATGAGGCCTTTAAGAGAATGAATGAGTTATTTGAATAATATTAAATGAACTTAATTAGATACAATAAATATTCACGCAAAGACTTGCATATTCTATCAGGACTACCAAATGAATTTGTTGAAGGTGCGGGAGTTTGGGGTCTTAGAGGAATTGTAACAGTTCCTGGTACAATAGATGATTATGTTTTTTTTGTAAGCTTTGGACATAAACAAGGGGATCATCAATTTGATGAGGGAATAACTGAAGATGGTGTCCTAACTTGGCAAAGCCAACCTCAGCAAAGATTGCATCATCCTCAAATCAAAAGATTTATTAATCACGATTCAAGAACTTCAAATATTCATTTAATGCTTCGTACTCATAAAGGCCATGAGTATACTTATTTAGGTGTATTGGACTATTTGTGGCATGATCCTGATAAGGAACGACCTGTTTGGTTTAATTGGCAAATTGAAGACTGGCTAAATAAACCAGAACTTTTCGATCAAATCGGTTTGATTCTCGATGAGAATGAGAACGTATTGGTTCCAGATGTTAATTCAGAACAAGAATTAAGCCGAAATGAATTGAGAGAATTAAACAATAAACCCAATAAACGAAAGAAGAGAAGGGAGACTTCGTACGTACAGCGTAAAAGTAAAATTGATCAAATTGCAAAGGCTAAAACCAGCAAGAATATAGGTGATGCAGGGGAACTATTGGTTCTTGCTAAAGAAAGACAAAAACTTATTGAGTTTGGTATAGAAAATGAACCTATTCATATTGCTAAAAAAGATGATAATGCAGGTTATGATATCTTATCTTATGATGAGAAGGGAGAAGAAATTTATATTGAAGTGAAGACAACAAAAGGTACGCTTCAGACTCCGTTTTTTATTTCCGCAAATGAAGTAGCTGTTTCCAATAATTTATCGGAGAAGTATTTCATTTATCGCCTATATGAATATGACCCAGCAAAGAATGCAGCAAAATTTTATGTCCAACGAGGTTCTTTGGCAAATAATTATGAACTTGTTCCAAAGGATTTTGTCGCCATTTATAAAGGATCTGATGAAAAAAATTGAGGTAGTTTGTGGTATAATTAAAAAGCGTGACAAAATTTTTATTGCAAAAAAAAGAAAAGATAAGTCACTTGCAGGATATTGGGAGTTCCCTGGTGGGAAAATAGAGCATTCTGAAAATGCTGAAGACGCACTAAAAAGAGAGCTTTATGAAGAATTAGGAATGAAGGTCAAAGTTCTTAATCGTATTACAAGTAACACACATAATTACGATGAGATTCAAGTTTTCTTAATCGCATACCTATGTGAATTCAAAGAGGCGTCGTATGAAATGACAGATCATGATCAATATGCATGGATAAGTAAGAATGAATTCAACAATTATAAAATGGCACCGGCTGATTTACCAATAATTGAGTACATATAAAAGGGTACCTTAAAAACCATCATAAAAAGGCGTTTGTTGACAATTAATGTACCCTTTATTCAGGACAGCGCTAAAAAGATTGAAACCATATATTTTGTATTGCCCAGATTAAGTCGCAATTAATTATACAGGTTATTAGCGATTCAGCATAGTATTCATGGTTCAGTTTTAACAGTAATCATCTATAGAGTCACCACCCATCCATTCAAGTCCTTGTTTTAGAGTGAATTGTTTTTCAGCTCCTATTTTTTCGAAAAATGTTCCAAGACTATCATGAACAAAAACGTTGTTGTTGAAGGTTATCTCTGCTAAAGAATAAGGTTTTATCGGATTTTCTTCACCACTTTTGCACATAATCCATAATATGTTTTTATCCTCAGAGATGGCAACATCTTGAACAATCGAACTCGTATATTGATTTCTGGAAAATACTTTACCAATATTTAAATTTTTATAATACTCAGTGAGCGCATTAGAATCGATTTTAGATGGACAACAAGGAAATTCAGAAGGTGTTTTCCAATTTTGAGCTATTTGAACAGCATTTGGAGTTAGAGAATTTATAAACTCCAAAACTTCATTCGCAGATTCATCAAATTCATTTGACAAATTTCTATTATAGATCCAATCACCTAAAGTGCCTCCCTGTAATGGTTTATTGCTTTTTGCCCAAGCTAATAATCTCTTTTTGCTTAACTCTGCTTCTTCTTTACTGACAGCACACATCCATTGGTAGTTTGGGTTTTGGAATTTGTCCCTAAATTTTGATGGGTCCGCCAGAAAAGCTTCAGCACTTCCACAAATAAGTTCAACACGTCTTAAAGTTATCGGATTAAGCAATACATTTTCTAATCTTGTAACCCATCGTAGGTTCTCTGGTCTGTTGTTATGCTTATTTGTATCAATATGGTCAACAACAAGAAGTTTTGAGGAAGGTTTTCCATGGAAGGCTGTTGCTACTATTCTATGTATACGAACTGATGCAATTTCTAAATAACCAGTCCTTTTGTTTAATTTACCAAAAGTCCATTTGTTGTCTGTTGGTCGAATCCGTCTATTTTTTTGGGCATGTCTAAGTACAGATCCATTATCCCGAACTGAGTAATGCTCATTCTTATAGCTACATTCTTTGATGTCATTATAAGTTTCTAATAAGATTTCCATATCGACTACAATTTTTTAGGGACAATATCAACATGGTATCCTAAGGAAGATGCAAGTTTTGAAAGAATGTCAAGTCCAACGGAATATTTACCTTTTTCAATTCGACTTAGATTAGCAGCATCTATATTTGCTAACCTTGCTAAGTCTTTTGCTTCTATACCCTTCTCTTCACGAATTTCACGAATTTTAGCTCCAATGCGAGTTCTTTCTCCTTGCTTATTACCGGAACTCATGCCCATAAATGGAACTCCATTAAATATTAGACCATTCCAAATTTTTTGGGTCATTAGTTCCTTGTCTTCAGAGAAACTTAGGTCAAAAATCCACTCTATAACATGTAATTGATAATGACGATATTTTTCGTCAGTATATTTACCAGTAGAGGTCATTACAGAAAAAACTTCCTCATCTGGTGCAATTACCTCGACTAATTTATCGTCGATAATTCTTGCTTTTGACTTAAACTCAAATGCTAAAAATTCTTTTTCGCTCGCGAAAAATTCTTTACTTACTTGATTCATCTTATTGTATGCCGCATTTATCGTGTTGCCGCCACTTTTTAATTAATAGAATAAAGATAAATAAAATTACCATAATTGGCAAATATGCCAATTTGTAAAGAATGAAATTATTGAATTTATTAAGATGGCGTTTAAGAAATGTAGAAATGTTCTAATCTTTAATAAATAAAAATTAATAGTACATTTAAAAAAACTAACAAATTATTATGTCAGGTACGCTAACATATGACCAAAACTTGCTGGATAAGTTCAGTAAGTTTACAGGAGAATTACAACAGGAATTACAGGGTGTTTTTGGCTATATGTCAACTGCATTAAGATATGCGGTTACTATAGGAGATTCTGCGATTAGACAAAGGATACAAGGTGAATTAAATCATGCTGTTGGTCTGTTTTCCGTGGCACACTTAATGGGAAGATTTGAAAAAGTCCTTCCTAAGGCTTATTGGCATGAGGTGGTTGTTGATGCCAATGACTTGGAGCGTATTTTAGCATATAGGCATATAAGCTTATCAGGTCATAAGGGATTTTCTGGTGATAGGGTCAATGAAGATAGGGCTTCTTTCGATTCGGTAATGGCTGGACCTAATCCTATTTTGGGTGTTGAAAGTTTTACAACTCAGAAGATTGTATTAACGGAAAATTTTGGGATACATGCACATCAATTTTTATATCCTCTATCCAATATGATACTCGCTGAAATAGCAAAAAAAATATAATGGCGCTTATTAGAAACAAAACATTTTTCGGGTTTTATCCTGCAAATGATTCTTATTCGGAAGTTGAGGTTTCCTATGATCTAAAAGGAAGAATGAACGAGGAATCAAGAACGAGTTTATCTGAAAACTTATATCACCATATTGAGAATAAATGGGAGGTGATTATTTCCAAGGATTATTTATGTCAGTTTTATTTAGAGGAATACCATATACAATTAGATAATGAACGGAATCATAATGCCACTTCAGAGGTCGTAAATATGACATTGGGTGCTACCCGAAAAGTTCAATTTAAGTATATAGATGTTTTAAATTCTTTTTACTTCCTATTATACGCTTCTTGTTTCACTGGGCGTAATACTGATTTTTTGAATGACTTTATAGAAGTTAGCTTATGGGATTGTTTAGCTATGGAGTTTTCCCAAGATAATCAATGTGTAAGCTTAGGTAGTTTTGGAAGAGATAAGAAGAAACGTTTATATAGATTGGACAAGATTAAATCAGAAGACTTTGATGATATATTCTATCAAATGAATATAAAATTAAAAGATGAATTGATTTTTTATTTAAGGGGTGGAAAGTTAACTTCAAAAAAAAGTAATCGTTCTCGAAATTTAATAGAATTAAATATTTTCAAAGATGCAATACACTATTGGAAAGTTATATATGACTCAGATTTAATATCACTTGCATCACTTGCTTCTAAGATATTATCAGAACATCGTTTAGAAAATTATGATGTATCAATCGCTTTAGTTTGGTTTGAACTTGAAAAATGGATTAACTATTATGCGGGTATTTTAGGAGTTCCAATTTATCAGATGGATAGCAGTGGAAATATTCAGTATTTTCCAGATGGTACTCCAAGATTTTTAAGTATTGCCAAAATAATAAATACGTTTCCTGTTGGCTCGATTATTAACTCTTTAAAACCTGAACTTGATGTTGTTAGAGGTATAAGAAATGATATTGCTCATGGAGGGGTAAATGCAACTCATCCACAGTCAGTTAATTCAATAGAATTATTTATTAAAATGTTTAATATTCGTTCGGGTTTAAACTTGGGTGTTCGTTTGGCCAAAACGGGTACAACAGGTATGTGATTTTATATTATAGCCACAGAAAGAAATAAGTATATTATTAATACTTTTTATAATAGATGTACCTTATTTGTACCTAAGTTTTTAATAGTATAGATAAATAAAGGAATAATATATTCTGTATTGGGAAATAACAACATTCTATAATTTTCATTTCTAAATCTATAGTGTTCTCCTACGTTAATGATTGAGAAACGTCATGTTTTAGGGTAACACATAAGACAGATTTACATAGAAATTTCGTCCTGGTCTTAGGATATTATTCCAATCTGCAAATGTTGAATAATTGCTATCCAAAATATTCTCAATACCATATTTTAAAAAGAACTTGCCATAATCACCATAAAAGGCATTGCCCAAATTAAGATTTAAAACAGCATAGGCAGGTGTTTCATTTTCGCCATAAAAACTACTGAATTTACTTTGATTACCATTACCTTCTAATTGTATCGCTGCGTTAAATTTAGACACGTTGTAATTAAGTTCAGCAAAGTAACTCAATGGTCTAATTAGCGGTAAATTCTCTTCATTACTTCCTATTCCATAGTTGTAACCGACCGTTGCATTAGCGGTCAAGCGATCAGAAATTTTGTAACTACCATTAAGATATATATCAAAAATTGAAGCATTGTTTAAAGCGTCATATACACGCACACCATTAGCACCTATTGTCATTGAACTTACATTAGGTTCTATCTCACCAATGATGTAATCCAGAATATAGAAATATGATGATTCTATACCGAGTTTAAATTTGTTGAATGTTCTGCTGTAACTAATATTGGCTTCGAGAGCTTTTTCATTTTTTAAGTTCGGATTGCCGATGTAGTCATAATTATCAAAACTATTGAATAAGAAAAAACCATAACCTTCGCTAACGGAAGGCGCACGTTCTCCATAGCCAACTCCGAAAGAAAAACCAAACACATCATTTTTAAAACTATAATTGGAAGTTACACTCTTCAGAAAACGATTTTGCTGGTCTTCTATTTCTGGATGAAAAATTTGCAGACTTTGAACACCTACAGGGTCTGCAATTCTATTTGAATGATATCCTAATCTTATGGATGTTGAAAGTGTCTTATTCTCGCTTATGTGCCAATCGTCTTTTGCAAAAACACCAGTATAAAACGTTCTTATATCAGGCCATGTGAGCATAAACATATCAGGTTCACTCGGATTATTTGAAAACATCGTCATTTCGGCGAGTGACCGATTGTAGTAGCCGTTAAGATTAAAATTATAGTGATGACGGTTATTTAAGAGATCAACTTTGCTGTATAATCCATAAGTATCACTCCAGCCTGGCATATCCATTCGAATTGGAACATCAGGTCTATTGCTATCGTCCATAATGTGTGTAATGGTATTGAAGTATAATTTGGTCTCTAAAGACTTCAAACTTTTTTCTTCTGGTCTGTAGTAGTGCGTTACAGAAGTTATCAATGCTTCGGCTAAGGAAACATCCATCGGTAGGGCGGGATAGCCAACATCTGTAGCTCTGTCGTAAATAATATTGGTGTCCATATGATGGGTTTCAGATAATTTGTAACCAGCCTGCAACGAAATATTATATTTCTGAAATTGAGAAAAGTGTACTTCTTCATTTCCACCAGCATTATAATTATCCGAGTTTCTAAACATGCCATCAGCACTAATAAAGAAATCATTACCAGAATACTCTAAATCAAGCCCTGTGGCGAAGAAATTACCATTGGTCTCAAAACCTAAGTCGGCACTGGATTTTAAACCTGAATTAAAAAATTTTGAGTTAGGTAATTTCAGATCTATTCCACCACCAACACAATGACCGTTTTCTGTACCAGATTGTCCTGAAGCAATTGAGACCTTTTCTAAATTTGAGACATCTACATATGATGTAATAGGATCCATTTTATCAGTACAAGCTCCAAAAATTTGCATGCCGTCGATTGTTACCATTAATCGGTCGCTAACCATATTGTTTATTGCAGGTTCCCAAGCATAGTTTCCACGTTTTATCATCGTTATGTTATTAGACTTTTCTAAAAATTCATCAATACTGGAGAGTGTTTTTTCTTGCCTGTGATTACTGAGCTTTCGACGTGTTGAGATGACTACTTCTTCGAGTTTGGTTGTATCTTTTTTAGTTTCATTTGCCTCGTGGTTTTGTGCAAAACCAGCGAAGTAAAAAATACTGGATAGAATTATTGTGAGTAGCTTTTTCATAGCTAACGGATTTAATTTGTTGGGTGAATTATGCGTGATTAGAGTCGAGAGAAATTAATCTCTCGACTTTAAATCGACGCATTTGTACTACTAGTGGATGTTTAGAACTCTAACTCGAGATATAAGCTACTAGCTTCATTTTCGTCTGTAATATCTTCACCTTTAATAACATCATCGTTGCTATTTAAAAGTTTAAGATTAAGTTTCCAGTAGCCAGTCATTGTTAATGATAAATCACCATAATAGAAATTGTCAGAACTGTTAAACGTTAAATCCGAATTATTAGGCGAACTGTGATTTCCCATACCAGGCATCCTAGGGTCTAATTCGATTGTGTAATTGTCCACCACTGGAAAGGTCGTCATATTTTCCATTTTAAATAATCCTATTTTCATTTCATTAACAGCGATACTTGGATTTTTTGGTTCAATTAAAGCCAATACATACCTCGTATCATCTGAAGCCATAAAACTTGATACATTTTGATTTTCGTATTGGAATACTTCTATCGTATCAGTAACAGTGTAATTTATGCCTTCAATGGTATAATCAATGGTTATTGACCACCCAGAACCATCAAGATTGGTCATTTGATAAATTATGAAGCCTTCGTACACGGTATTTTTACCAATAGCTTTTGTTATAGCAGAATTAGGACAAGAATGTTGCATGGTCGGCATTTGCATGATAGGCATCCAAGACAATGTTGCATCCTCGATATAGGTATTAGAGGTATTGTCTTTAAGTCGCATACTAATTTGATTGTAGCCCGTTTCAAGCATGCCTTTTTGATTGAATAATTCTATAGTTTGGTCACCATTTACAATTTCCTTAATAAGTAATAAATCAGCTACTTCGTTTATGGATTGAATATCATCATTATCATCTGTAGAGCATGAGAATAAAAATGCAATAGTTATTAATGGTATTAAATATTTAAGTTTCATTTGAATTGAGTTTAAGTTGTTTTTTTACATAATAATCCTGCATGAGGTCTGTATGACCTCACGTAGAGAATGTCTGTGCCAGAAGCACGCTGATATAAACTAACTCAAATTAGGTGGAGGTGTATCAATATCGTAGAATGGACTTACGGGTAAGCTTTGATGCGATATAACTAGTTTTTTGCGTTTGTCTAAGACAACGATTGGCATCTGAAGATCTTTTGAGAAATCCATCACGATAAATACGTCTAAACGGTTACGTTCGGAGTTTTGAATAGGATTTTCTGAATCCTTTGAAGTATTGTTTTCACTGAGCTCTTTACGAAGTTGACACTTACCATTACAACCTTTTTGTTCTTCTTTTTGGATGCAGAGTGTTTTAGCAATAAAATCCTGATTTATAATAAAATCGGTGACTATGACAATAGTGTTAATATTATTCGCAGACAATGCAAATATTAGTAAAATAGCGGTTGCTCTATGTAGTAATTGTCCTATCACCTTGCAAATTTCTTACGAAATAGTCTTTTATTACATGATAAAAATCATCTAGAAATCTTTTTTCTTTGATTTAACTATAATTCTCATGACTGGTAATCCTACCCAGATCAATAATGCCGAGAAAGATATTATCAATCCAAAACTGGTACCAAAGAATTGTTTGAAAACAGCACCAGTGTAACCTAATAAAGCTGAAATATCTAGTTTCAGAATAATTAAGGTTCTTGATAAATCTATCGGGTTTAGCATTGTACCAATCAGTGATACCTTATCTAATGGATAGTCTTCAAATAGAATTAGCGACATTAAAAATAGGCCGTCATATATGATCGCTAAAAATAACCATAACAGAATGGCATAGCCAAAGCCTTTTATTTTATTCTCATGAGATAAGGCAATATTAAATGCCAAGGCACTAAAGATAAAAGTCAGAAATACGCCCACTATGAGTAGTAATGAGAAGTCCCATATGGCGTTAGACTTAAATAAACCATACACTATGAAAGGAATACCTAGTCCTAAAATTAAACTCATGGATAGGGAGAAGGCTACGCCTAAATATTGACCTAAAAAGATAGATGATCGTTTTAGAGGCTGTGCTAATAGAAGCTCTGTAAATTCTTTAGAGTTATAGTAATACATAACACCGAATATTGTACCAATGAGCGGAACTAACACAATAATTATGTTCATTAATGTAATCACAGCTTTAGATAAATCATTATTTAAAAACAGCAGCATTATGCCTAGCAGTAAATAGAACCCAAAATAGACATAACTCCAGCTACTACGCATTAAATCAAAAAAGCAATATTTTAATATTTTAAACATGGTTTTCAGTTAATATGTTGGCGATAGCGTGTTCAAAATCCATTTGATTCGTTTTGTTTTTAAGTTCCTGAATACTTCCCTTAAAATAAATTTTGCCTTCAAGAATAAAAACAATTTCGTCGGCCACTTCTTCTACAAAACTCATGATATGAGATGTGATTAAAATGGTTTTACCTTTTTTCTTTTCGTTAGCGATTAATTCTTTTAAACGAATCAAGGAAATTGGATCTAAGCCTGTTGTTGGTTCATCGAGTATAATAATGGGACTATCAAACATAAACGCGAGTAAGATATTTACCTTTTGCTTAGTTCCTCCAGATAATGTGCCCAGCTTTTTATTTAAAAATGGTTGCAGTTTAAACACATCAATAAGGCGCACGTCATCATCCGTTTGTTTGCGTAAATCCTTAATCATTCTAATAAGTTCAATAACCCTAAGGTTACTAGGGAAATTGGCAATTTGAGGCAGATAGTCTATGTTTTTTCTGTATTCTGAGTTTTGTTTTATGTTCGTATCAAGAACAGTGATATCACCACTGTCAGGAATCACCATGCCTAGAATGCTTTTAATAATGGTGGTTTTACCTGAGCCATTAGGACCAAGAACCGCGAAAATACCACCTTTGTTGATGGAAAGGTCAACACCATTGAGCACCTTATTTTTTCCGAACGTTTTATGTAAGTTTTTTATTTCTACCATGAGGCTTGATGCATTAGCGGTTTATTATCTATTAAATTCTCTGGCGTGAATACTGGAGATACTTTTTCAGAAAAGTTTATTATATCGATGAACAAACTTCTTAAAAGCACAATGCTTTCTGGAGTGCGATTTACTAAATAGGAAAATAACTTTACAGGTCTATACGGTACATCACCAATCCCATCTTTGTCTAAATCATAGCCTGTATAATTGCTCCAATAGTTATTCTCGAATTTATTACTGTTTAGTTTACCAGAATACGATAAGTCAAACGAGTTGTGTAGAAAGTTATTTCTAGTATATATATTGTCATAGCAAGCGCCATGAACTTTAATAGCATAGCCATTATTTTTAAAGACATTTTCAAAATAGCTAATGCGATTTGTGCCGTCTGCATTGATTCCGATGGTATTGTCTTCAAAAACGTTGTGTTTTAACTCGGCATCATTTATTTCTTTTAGAAGTATTCCATATGACGCTGTTCCCCAATTTCGTTTAAATAGATTATTAAACATCTTAATGCGTTTTGAAAACATAACAGCAACACCAGCACCATTGGCTTCGAAAATGTTATTCTCATAGATGTTATCATTAGAAAACATGAAATGAAGACCATAGCGCATATTTTCTGTTGAATAGTTATCAGCGATATAACTGCTATTCCCAAACTCTAGATAGATACCGTCACGCATACGCCTAACGTCATTATTAATAATTCTAACATTTTCACAATGCCATAGATGGATTGCATTTCCTGAGTCAGCCTCGGCTGTACCTTGACCAGATATTACGTTATTTCTAATCTCTCCATCTTTTGATTTTTGAATTAAAAATCCGAAAAATGCATTTTCTACAGTGACATTTTGAATTACAAAATCATAGGATTTGAATAAAAGAATCCCAGCATATTCCTTGGTGTAACTAATTTTAATATTTCTAAGCGTAAGGTTTTTTATAATGATATCTGTTGCTTCTACTGAAAAACCATAGCCTTTATTCTGTGTGTCAATTATGGTGCCGTCTTCACCTGTAATATGTAGTGATTTTTTGTAAATGATGATATTGGCTTCTTTGTAGACCCCAGCCTTAATGAAGAGGCTGTCACCACTTTTAGAACTATCAACGGCAGTTTGAATGGATTGAAAATCACAACCTGCCTCACAAATGGTTATTGTAGTTGCAGATGCAAAGCAGGTTGTAATAATTAAAAGAACTATTAGAAAGGTCCTTTTCATTTTAATTAATGTTTATTGAGCTTATTTGAGATTCCTACCCAATCAAAATACTGAGCTGTTTCACTATTAATCGTATTTTGAGCTGTTTCCATAGACTCAAACCCAGAAAGATTGGCTCCCATCGGACTTGTAATTTCATCACATATTAGATAACCAGCGGTTTTCGCGTTTATCATAAATCCTGGATTATTGTAATTTGCAATTAATAAATTACTCTTTTGTTCGATTCCTGTTTTGTCTTCTAGAAATCTAACCATACACTCTATAGCGTCAAACTTGTATTGTTTTCCTTTATCAGTTACTAATTGTGCAGAGTGCGTTTTCGTGACAATAGTCATTTTACAAAAATGACACATATCGGTTCCGTAGCTAATGGGTTCAGGAGATTTGCTGCAAGCAAAACATAGAATAAAAATTAGGATATAGACAATTCGATTCATAAGGTTGCCGATTTTAATTTTTTAATACCTAACCAATAAGCAATAAGGGTTAAAAACATGCCAAATGCCATCATGTAAGCACCGATGTGTGGGAATGAATGCGCAACAAAGTTCAATATGTGCCTTGTACCGAATAAAGGAGGCTTATAGCTTAGAGGGTTCCCGTCTGCATCGGTCATTTTCATAATCGCTTTAGGATCTAAATTAGTGCCATAATCAACCATCCAAGCATTAAAATCATACATGCCTAGAACTCCTAATAGTAACATGAGGATTAACCAACTCAAAAACCATTTGGGTGATATGTTTTTTACAAATCCCAAAACACCTATTATAATTCCAACTAATGCCATTCCTCCAACAACCATAGGGAATACTGTAAACTCCCACATTTCATCTGATTTAGGAAGCTTGCTCATACCGATATAATGGTTAAGCCCATCTATATTTTGTAAATCATGTTTTTCTTTGCCCTCTAAACCATCTAAATGAATGTTCATTCCAATACCACTTGGATATTGTGGTGCCTCTAAACTAATACTCCATAAAGGGAATATAAAAAGTCCAAGTAGGAGGGCAGAACCCAATATCATTAAAATACTTGCGGATTTCATATCATACGTCTTTAGGGAATATGGGCGAGCAATTTACTCGCCCATATCTGAGTTAATTCATTATTAAACACTAAAACTATTAACTCAATTATTCATCTAATGTATATTTTAGGGGTGTATCTGAATTTCTGCCTGAAACTCTAACATAGCCTTGCATTTCCTGGTGTAAGGCAGAACAGAAATCGGTACAATAGAACGGCCAAACACCTTCACGCTTTGGTTCCCATATTATGGTTTTAGTTTGTCCTGGCATAACTAAAATTTCGGATGTGTTAGCTCCAATGATTGAGAAACCGTGAGGGACATCAAAATCTTGTTCCAGATTGGTAATATGGAAGTATACTTTATCTCCAACTTTTACACCTTCAATATTATCAGGCATAAAGTGACTTCTAATGGTCGTCATACTAATATGAACTTCATTGCCATCACGAGTTACCTTAGCTTCAGCTTCACTTTTTGCAGCGTATGGGTGTTCGTTTTCAGCGAGTTCATAGTACTTCTTACTCTTATCTTTAATGATATCAGCTCGAATACCGGCTGCATAATGTGGTTCACCGTGAGTTGGGAAATCCGATAGTAATTCCATCTTATCGCCAGAAATATCATATAATTGAGCAGAGTGCTCTAATTCAGGTCCAGTTGGTAAATAGCGGTCTTTTGTAATTTTATTCATTGCCACTAAATATTTACCAAATGGTTTACGTGAATTTCCTCCAGGAATCATTAAATGTCCAACCGAATAAAACGTTGGTTGTCGATCCAATACTTCAAATGTTTCTAAACTCCATTTTACTACTTCAGATGAGATAAAGAATGTCGTGTAGGCATTACCGTTACCATCAAATTCTGTATGAAGAGGGCCTAAGCCTGGCTGCGTTACGACACCAGCGAGTGTGTTTTCATAGCTTAATACAGGTATACCATAAGATTCATCTACGAAATCTTTATTCTCGATCGCAGTAATCATTTTATCAAAATCATAAACACTTAAATCAGTTGATAACTTACCACTTCCTACAATAAACTGACCAGAAGGATCAACGTCACAACCATGAGGTGATTTTGGAATCGGAATATAAAATACGGCACCTGCTACTTCTCTTGGATCTACCATAGTTACGCCTTCTTTCATCGTCGAAGTTGCCATGTGCGTTTTATCATCGTAAACATTGTGAGCATAAGTACCAGCAACTTTTTCACCACCACCATTCTTCACGTATTCTGCTATTTTCTGCCAATTAACAGCTGCGATATAGTCTTTATCATTTTGAGAAGCATTAACTTCCATCAAGGAATTTGCTTCCTCTGTATTATAACTTGTAAAGAAGAACCAGCCGTGAGATTTATTTCGACCAGGATGTGCTAAATCGTAATTGAAGCCTGGCATGTTTAACTGAAATTCTAGGTTCATTCTTCCATTTTCAGCAATACTTACGAACGATAATGGACCTTTGAATTCACCTTTCATTTCATTTATTGCCATATCTCTTTGTGGGTTAGGAACGGCAAATCGAGTACCTGCAACAATGTATTCTGTGTTTTCAGTAACAAAGGAAGAAGCGTGATTACCTGCAGAATTCGGCAATTCTATGATCTCTTCAGTTTCAAAAGTTGCTAAACTAATACGTGCAATTCTTGGTGTATTGTTTTCATTAATAAAAATCCAACGTCCGTCAAGTTCACCATTTGTTTGAGAAATATCAGGATGGTGAGCATCACCCCAAGGAACGAAACCGAAAGAGGTATTTAACATTGGTTTCGTTTCTTCTGAATAACCATATCCCGAAGTTGGAAATTGTGAGAAAACAGGAATTTCTTTTAATAGTCTTCCACTCGGTAGACCAGCAACAGTGATGTTTCCGCTGTATCCACCAGAGAAAAATGCATAATATTCATCATGTTCTCCTGGAGCGACGTAAACTTTTTCGGCTTTACTCGCATTTAGTGCTCCAGACTTGTCCGAAGTATTATTGCCACAGTTCGTGAAGAATAGAAGCGCAATAATACTTAATACATATTTACTTAGTGTATTCATTAGTATAATTTTTTTTATGATTTAATTAATTTTTAGGTAAAATGACATCCTCAACAACATGCACCCAACCGTTACTTACATTTACAGTTGCGATTACTTTCGTTCCTCCAACGAAAATGTCCCCGTCTTTCTCAGTTACTGTGACATATTCGCCAGAAGCCATATATAGTTTCCTGTTTTTTGCTGCATTTTTTTTGAGCATATCCACAGGGAAATTACTAGGCGCGACATGATTTGTTAAAATGAGTGCAAGTTGCCCTTTGTTTTCAGGCTTTAGTAGATCGTTGAGTGTTGTTTCATCAATCTTTGCAAAGGCCGCATTATTCGGTGCAAATACCGTTAATGGCCCAACGTTTACTAAAGCGTTCTCAACGCCAGCGGCCTGAACCGCGGCGACAAGGGTTGTATGATCTTCAGATTGCATCGCTAATTGCAATGCATTGGGAGTGCCACCTTCATCCTCAATAAAGGCTTGTCCGGTTTTTTCATTAGATAGTTCCTCAGACGGTGAGTTTTTACTATTCTGATCAGAGGATTTTACTGAGTTATTACATGCTATGAAGCATATACAGACTAGGAGTGAAAGAATTAATTTTGTTAGTGTTTTCATTGAAATTAGTTTTTATAAAGTCTAGATTCTAAAGTGTTCTGAAATACTCTAATACAGCGCGAGCATCATTTTCAGATAAATTTTGATTAGCCATAGGTGAACCATTAAATTCAATTAATAGTTCTTTAGCTAAAGGATCATTTTTAACCATGCCTTCTGGGTCTAAAATCATATTCATAACCCATTCTGGCGTTCGTCTTTCTAATATGCCTTTAGGTGCAGGACCTATGAATTTTTTGTCAATACGGTGACAAGCAGTACACAAGTTTTTATAAACTTCTGCACCGTGAGCTGCGAGTTCGGAGTCGATCGTTTCGTTTAAGGCAAGAGATTTAATAGGACCAACACCTTTGTTTGTTAAGTCAATTTTTTTTGAAGCTGGTGTGCTTTTATCGATGGGTTCTACTTTTGTGACAGGAGCCTCTTTTCTTCCATAATTAATAGGTTCCTTTTTCTTTTCTTCTTTGCCAGAGCAACTTAAGATTGTGGTTAGAATGAGTAATAGAAATAACTTTGAAATCAGTTTCATAATTAATAGATTTTATGATTCAAAAGTATTACAGCTACACCTCTAAAAAAATGATATTTATCATATTTAAGATAAAAATATCTTTTTTATATTTGTGAGTAAATAATTTGATGTAATGTTTTCTAATACAGTTAAATACGCGATTAAGGCAAGTTTGTATCTTGCCGTTAATTCGTCTGAGGATAATAAATTAGTTATTAAGGATATCGCAGCACCGATAAATGTACCTCAAGCATATATTGGTAAAATCTTACAATCGCTTTCGCGTAAGAATTTAATCTCCTCAACAAGAGGTCCGAAAGGAGGGTTTTATCTAAAAGAGCAGCAATATCAAACAAAAATTATGGATATAGTGGAAGCTGTTGATGGAGAAGAACGTATTAATTCTTGCTTGTTAAGTTTGGATAAATGTAATAGCGAAAATCCTTGTTCGCTACATCATTTAGTTTACACTGAGAAAAATGCGATAAATTTGAAATTAAAACAGACGACCCTTGAAGATCTTAAGAATCATATAATGCAGGGTAAATCCGTATTACCATTATAATGTATGTTTTTAATCTAATAAACAGAAATAGCCGAATCCTTACTCAATAAATACAATCTTATTAAATCATGGGAAATCATAAGCAACTTCCATCCAGCAAAATTAGTACGACACTCGAATGGGATGACTTGGTGTTACACCAAGACCTCATGGAACAGATTAATGAGATTAAAAGTTGGATAAAACATGAACACACGCTGATGAATGATTGGCAACTTGACTCTAAGTTAAAACCAGGTTATCGTGCATTGTTTTATGGACCGTCAGGAACGGGTAAAACTTTAACCGCTGCTTTGCTAGGCAAAGAAGCGAATAGGGAAGTGCATCGTATTGACCTTTCCATCTTAAGTACTAGATACATTGGTGAAACCGAAAAAAACCTATCAGAAATCTTTGATATTGCGCAGCAGAATAATTGGATTTTATTTTTTGATGAGGCCGACGCCTTATTTGGAAAGCGAACCGACGTCAGATCAGCCAATGACAGACACGCAAATCAGGAGGTAAGTTATCTATTACAACGCATAGAAAATTATTCAGGTGTTGTAATTTTAACATCCAATTTCAGTAATAACATCGATGAGGCATTTACCAGACGATTTCAAGTTTTGATGCGCTTTAGAATGCCATCAAATGCCGAGCGTCATCGACTTTGGACTAATATTTTTTCTGGTCGTATTCAGTTGCACCCTGATGTTAATTTAAAAGCTATTGCGGATCGCTATGAAGTTACTGGTGGTAATATTATCAATGTACTGCGTTATGCGGCAATTAAGGCGGCTGAAAGATCTGAACAAATTGTAACAAATGAAGACTTAATTAAAGGAATTAGGAAAGAACTTGTCAAAGAGAAGTTTTAAATATTATATTTTAATTTCACGTCGTTACGTGCCTAATAAAAATTAGGAGTCAGCTATTATAATAAAATAGCATTCATTCTGATTTTTTGAATCCACTATTGTAATTTACCTGTATAGTAATACTAATTCTTCAAAGACATAGAAAACATAGAGAAATCAAAAACTTATTTCATTAATTGTATAGGTTTTGTATTGTTGGATATATATGCTATTTTGTACTTGCAAATGAACAATATGAAAATCACTCTATGACTTCAATAGGTTTTAAATGGCTAATCGCTATAGTATTTATTTTTGGACTGCAGTTAAATGCGCAAGAACTTCCACCTGTAGAAGTTTATACGACTAAAGAATACCAAGGCGAAAATCAGAATTGGGCCGTTTGTCAATCCTCTGATCGATTTATATATGTAGCCAATAATAAAGGTTTACTCGAATTCAACGGAGAATCTTGGCGCCTGTATAACTCACCTCAAGAGACTATTATGCGTTCCGTACATGTCATTGAAGATCGCGTTTACACCGGAAGTTATATGGAATTTGGCTATTGGAAACGTGATATCTATGGCAGTCTGAATTATACATCTTTATCTGAAGAATTGAACATTCCATTTGTTGAAGATGAAGAAGTTTGGACCATTCTTGAACTTGATGACTGGGTACTTTTTCAGTCCTTAGATCGCATCATAATTTACAACCCAACAGATTCGACCTATAAGATTGTTGATTCGGAAACTAAATTGACCAAAGCATTTAAAGTAAATGATACTATTTATTTTCAAAGTTTGGGCATTGGACTCTTCAAAATAGAAGAAGGAGAGGCCTTAATGTTTTTAGATGACCCAATCGTAAAACAAAACACACTTGTGAATCTATATGACCATCAAGGTAAATTCTTAATTCAAACTCAAAATGACGGTTTTTATATTTATGAGAATGGCATCATTCCTTGGGATATTAATTCTAACGAATTATTGGGTAACGTAAGTGTGTATAGTAGTATTCAACTTGATAATAAGGGATTTGCCTTAGGAACGATTTCAAATGGACTAATTTATTTAAAACCTAATGGTGATCTAGATTATCAGATTAATCAGTCAACAGGTTTAGGGAATAATACTGTATTATCACTTTTTGAAGATATTGATAATAATATTTGGCTCGCCTTAGATAATGGTATAAACTGCGTAAACATGAATTCGCCCTTCAGTATTTACAATGATCAAAAAGGAACAATCGGAACAGTTTATACATCGATAGTATATGAAGGTGTTTTGTACCTTGGTACCAATCAAGGATTATTCTATAAGGAGCTGAATTCAGGGAACAATTTTAGTTTTATACGCGGTACTCAAGGTCAGGTTTGGTCCTTAGATATAATAAATTCACAACTTTTCTGTGCGCATAATAATGGAACATTTTTAGTGCTCGGAGATCGTGTTCAGAAGATAACAGATAGTGATGGATCCTGGAAAGTAAAAACGGTATATAATCGCTCAGATCTTCTTATCGAAGGGACATATAATGGACTTAATATTCTCCAGAAGTCAAATGATCAATGGAAAATTCGTAATAAAGTCGAAGGATTTGATATATCATCAAGGTATTTTGAGTTCAATAAAGCAGATGAAATTTTTGTAAGTCATGAATATAAAGGTGTATTCAAGATTAAAGTAGATGACGATTTGAGACGAGTGCTTGAAGTTCAACAGGAAACCTCCGTATCAAAAGGGTTACATTCTAGTTTATTGAAGTATAATAATGATATACTATACACTTATAAAGATGGTATTTTCCGATATGACACCGATAAATTTGTAAGAGATAGTATGTATAGTGTAGTATTTGATAAAGGAACCTACACTTCTGGAAAATTGGTACATATAGAACAAACCAATAAACTCTGGACGTTTTCAAGTAATGGTATAAGCTATGTCGCTTCAGGCAAATTAAGTAATGAGCCTAAAATCGAGAATATTTCGTTGCCTAATGCTATTCGAAATAATATGGGTGGCTATGAGAATATTAGTTATATAGATAAACAGCGATATTTGTTTGGCTCTTCATCAGGATACTTAATTATTGATTTAGACAAACTCAATCATAATTCGTATGCGATCGCTATAAACTCGATTAAAAATACAACAGAAAATAATGATGAGACTTTAATAGAGTTGAATAGCGTAGGTGAGTTTAAAAATCAAGATAATGACTTTCAGATAAGTTATAGTGTATCAGAGTTCGATAAGTACATCGAAGCAGAGTACCAATATCAACTGGAAGGTATATATGATACATGGTCAAATTGGTCTACTACAGCGCAAGAACAATTTAAAAATTTACCTCACGGCGACTATAATTTTAAAGTGCGTGCTAGAATAGGAGATAGTATAAGCGCTAATATTGCGACGTATAGCTTCTCAATCGCTAAGCCATGGTATATTACAAATGTAATGCTGATTATTTATGCCTTACTAATTATAGCTATAATACTGGCGACTCATAATATTTACAAAGGGTATTATCGACGTCAACGTGAAGAATTTCTTAAAACTGCTCAAAGAGAGCTCGAACTAAAAAAACTTGAGAATGAACAACAGTTAATGGCATTTAAGAATGAAAAACTGCAACAGGATATAGAAGGTAAAAATCGAGAACTTGCAATATCAACCATGAGCTTAATCAAGAAAAATGAATTCTTGAATACCATTAAGAATCAGCTCAAAGAGGTTCTAAAAACACAAGATATTAATGCTGTTATTAAGGTAATTGATAAAGACCTTAACAATACCGATGATTGGCGATTTTTCCAAGAAGCTTTCAATAATGCAGATAAGGACTTTCTTAAAAAAGTAAAAGCAAAACATTCAGAGTTAACACCAAACGACTTAAAATTGTGCGCATACCTCAGACTTAATCTTACATCAAAGGAGATTGCACCATTATTAAATATTTCTCCTAGAAGCGTTGAAGTAAAGCGATATAGGCTTCGAAAAAAAATGAACTTACCGCATGAATCTAGCTTAACAAATTATATTTTGGAAATCTAGGAGCTATACATTTACATTATTACCTACAACATTACCTATACAATAGATGGTTTTTATATACTACAACGTTGTAAATTGTTCATCAAGATATTGCGAAGTTGTTCATTTTCAAGGCTCTTAATTGCTAATTTGACAAAAACACACCCTGTTTTTTATGATGTATGTTTTTTGTATAGGGGAAACTTAAGGATTCCTTAACAAAATATTATAAGTTGCATGTTATAACTAACACAATTATGTATTCAAAAGTTCTAACATTTTTATTAATCCTATGTTCCACCACAATTTACGCTCAAAACGTAAATGTAACAGGAACTGTGACTGAGGCAACTTCAGGACAACCGCTCCCAGGTGTCAATGTCCTCATCAAGAACACATCTCGAGGTGCATCCACAGATTTTGATGGAAATTTTAGCCTCACGGATGTACCACTCAATTCTGTGCTAGTCTTTTCATACCTAGGCTATCAATCAAAAGAAGTGACTGTTGTAAATAATCAACCACTAAATGTGGTTCTCGACGAAGATTCACAATCGCTTGATGAAGTCGTAGTCATTGGTTATGGTACGCAGAAGAAAAAAGAAATTACTGGTGCTGTCTCCGTGGTTTCGAGTGAAACCATTGAAGATCTTAAACCAACACGTATTGAGCAGGCACTGCAAGGACAAGTGGCTGGTGTAAATATTGTTTCAAATTCCGGTTCGCCTGGGGCTGCTGCAACTATCAGTATACGTGGTGTATCTTCCAATGGAGATACGCGTCCGTTAATATTAGTTGACGGTACTGTGGTTGAAGATTTAAGTGTAATCAATCCGAATGATATAGAATCGGTTAATGTATTAAAAGATGCAACTGCTGGTATATATGGTGTTCGTGCGGCGAATGGTGTAATTCTTATAACGACAAAAACTGGTCGAAAGAGTATGCCAATAACCGTTGAGTACAATGGTTATGCTGGTTTTCAGGAAACAACTCGAAAATTACCGTTGTTGAATGCTACAGAGTATGCGTTGTTGCTCAACGAAGCTTACGCAGCAAA
Source organism: Psychroserpens sp. (assembly GCA_017643165.1). Taxonomy (GTDB): domain Bacteria; phylum Bacteroidota; class Bacteroidia; order Flavobacteriales; family Flavobacteriaceae; genus Psychroserpens. The sequence goes on from JAEPNY010000002.1 coordinate 295,892, forward strand.
TGGAGATCCTTCACCATTTCCAGATGTATCTGGATTAGGACAAGGAACAGATTGGCAGGATGAAGTATTCGAAACTGCACCAATCGTGAGTAACGCTATCACTATTAAAGGTGGTGGAGAGAAATCAACATATGCATATAGTGGTTCATTTTTAACACAAGATGGTATTGTAGGTGGTAACAAATCAAACTTCTCACGATTTACACATCGTCTCGCATATGGCTTAGACTTTTTAGAAAATTTTAATCTTAATTCTGGTATCACTTGGACGACGACATCTAGACGCCAATTACCAGAGAATGGTATTGGATCTGTTCTGTTTAATGCTATTAATATGGCGCCAACCTTTGGCGTTAATGACGCTGCGACAGGTTTAGGATTCGAAATAGTAAATCCGCGTCGTCAAATTGATAATACATTCGATAGATTCTTAGTAGATAAGTTTAATGGTAACATCAATTTGTCTTATAAGTTTTTGGAGCACTTTACTGCCCAAGCCAGTTATCAATTTAACTATGCTGAGGTAGATAGAACATTATTCTCTCCGCAAATTGACTACGGTATACAAGGTACAGTAGATAAAGTATTTGATTTAGATAGAAGTCAGGTACTTGAGACAAGAGACTTTTTTAGAGATTATACGTTTGATGCGTTCATTAAATATGAGCGTCTATTTAATGACACACACAATGTAAACGTATTATTGGGTACCTCTGTATTTAAATCCACAGGAAATAACACTGGATTTGTAGGATTCGGAATACCAGGTAATTCTATTGCTAACGCATCTATAGAGCAGGCTTCAAGTGTTCAAAATATTTTTCCATTTGATACCACATTCGATGCAAGACTATTATCATATTTTGCTAGAGTACAATATGATTACAAAGGAAAGTACTTATTATCCGCTGTGATTCGTCGCGACGGTTCAAGTAATTTCGGTCCTGAGAACAAGTTTGGATATTTCCCTTCTGGTTCTGTAGGTTGGATCGTTTCTGAAGAATCATTCTTCAAAAGTGAATTCGTAAACTTTTTGAAATTAAGAGGATCTTATGGTATTCTTGGAAATGATAGAATTGGCGCTTTCAGATTCGTTTCTGTCTTAGACGGAGAAGGTGTTTATGTATTTGATGATAATTTACAGTTTGGTACTACGCCAGGTGCGATTTCTAACCCTGAGATAAAATGGGAAAGACAAAAGACATTAGATATTGGTCTTGATATGAGATTCTGGGACAATAGATTAGATCTTACATTAGACTATTATAATAAGAGAACAGAAGATTTATTAGTATCTCCTCCAGTGTCTGGGATTCTAGGTGCCTCTGGTCCTGGATCATCATCACCATTTATTAATGCGGGTATCGTAGAAAACAAAGGATTCGAATTATCCTTAGGTTTCACAGAGCGTTTCAATGAAAACACGAGATTAAGTATTAAGTATAACGTCGCTACGGTTGACAACAATGTTGTATCGGTGAGTGCTTCAGGTGATTTTATTCCTGGTGGGCAATTTGGAGTCGGACAGCTTGAACCAGCAAGAATGGAAGCTGGGCAACCTATTGGATACTTCAGAGGTTTTAGAACTGCTGGGATCTTCCAAAACCAAGCACAAATTGATAGTTCACCAGTTTTAAATGATAATACTTTACCAGGTGATTTGATTTTTGTTGACATTAATGGTGATGGTATTATTAATGACGATGATAGAACATATATTGGAGATCCTATTCCAGATGCAACAATGGGTCTAAATATCTCTTTCGATTACAAAAACTTTGATTTCGGTGCTTACGCTTTTGCATCAGTAGGTAATGACATTGTAAGAAACTATGAGCGTAACTTACCAAATGCCAACCGAACAACTTACTTCTTAGATCGTTGGAGAGGTGAGGGTACATCTAATAGCTTTCCTAGAGTGACTACAGGAGCAACAAATAATACCTTGTTCTCTGACTTTTACGTTGAAGATGGATCGTTTATAAGACTTCAAAATGTCCAATTAGGTTATTCGTTTTCTTCGGAAATATTAGAGCGTTGGGGTCTTCAAAAGTTAAGAATTTATGTGTCTGCTAGTAACCTGTTTACGTTGACTGAATATAGCGGATTTGATCCGACTGCTTCCACTGGCCAACCTATTGGTGGTGGAATTGATTATGGTTTCTATCCAACACCAAGAACTTATTTATTAGGAATGAATTTAAAATTATAATAAGACCATGAAAAATTTAAAAATCACATTCGTTTTTATTTTACTGATTGTCATGGCTTCATGTAGTGATGACTTCGTTGATGTCAGTCCGAATAATGAAAACTCAGAAGACTTCTTCAATTCTGAAGAAGATTACCAAAACGCATTAATTGCGGCATATGATCTATTACAATCCACTTATCTAAATGTAATGCTAGGTGAAATCGCATCAGATAACACACTAGCAGGTGGAGAGAATCCTAATGATGTTCCTGGAATTCAAGAAATTGACGATATGATCCATACACCGATAAACGAACAACTTCGAAGTATCTGGAGTTGGATGTATGCAGGTGTAAATCGTGCTAATTACATACTAGAATTTCAGAATAAAACTGATTTTGAGGGAAAAGAGGGTGTACTTGCACAAGCCAGGTTCTTACGAGCATATTATTATTTTGAATTAGTCAAGTGGTTTGGAGATATTCCTTTCGCTGTTGATACTCGACTTCAATTTGGAGATCAATTCGAAATTCCTCGTACAGCAAAAGAAACAGTATACGAACAAATAGAGTTAGACTTGATCTATGCCGCAGATAATCTACCTTATGTACAGCAAGAAACTGGGCGCGTCACCAAAGGTGCAGCACAAGCTCTACTTGGGAAAGTATATCTATATCAAGATAAATTTGCTGAATCTGCAAATGTGCTAGAAGATCTAATTAACAATGGTCCTTATGATCTGTTAACAGATTACAGCACAATGTTTGAGAATGATAATGAAAACAATATAGAATCTGTATTTGAAGTCCAATACACCGATCTTGAAGGTGCTGGATTTGGATGTTTACAATGTAGTGAAGGAAATGTTGCCGTAGGATTTAACGGTATTCGATCTTATAACGGACCAGTTTTCGAATCTGGGTTCAGCTTTAATGTTCCAACTCAGGAGGTTGTCAACGCTTTTGAGCCTGGTGATATGAGATTGGAAACTGCCATATTAGATATAGAGGCTTGGGCTGAACAAACTGGAGCTACATTTAGTACAGGTAATGAACATACAGGATACTATAATAGAAAGTATATCGCGCGTCAAGGTGATCTTAATACAGGAGATGCGAACTTAACAAATCCAAATAACTACAGAGCAATCCGATTTGCTGATGTTTTACTAATGGCAGCTGAAGCGCTTAACAGAGGAGGATTAAATGATATGCAAGCCCAAATGTATCTGAATCGTGTTAGAGAACGTGCATTTGGAAATACGAATAATAATATAACTGCTACTGGAACAGCACTAACAAATGCGATTTACCGTGAGCGTCGCGTAGAATTAGTTGGAGAAGGACATCATTTCTTCGATCTGGTAAGAACGGGTAGAGCAGCACAAGAAATAAATGGTTTCCAATCAGGAAAGCATGAATTGTTTCCAATTCCGTTAGTTGAAATTCAATTGGCCGGAAATCAATGGCAACAAAACCCAGGATATTAAAAAACAATGACTATGAAGAAATTTAAATTTATACTAACAGCCTTACTTCTTATAGCCTTTGTAGGTTGTGAAGAAGACGATAGAGAATTAGAGTATCTTGACGCTATTGAAGCGCCTTCTGAATTTGAAATTCAATTCAGAACAACACAGGATAATTCTGGTTTGATTACAATGACGCCAAGCGCCATTGGTGCTTCGAAATTTGATATTTCCTTTGGAGATGCTTCAGGTGATTCAGTTACATTGAATCCAGGTCAAAGTGTTGATCGTATCTACGAGGAAGGTAATTATACAATTATTGCAGTAGCAACTGCTCTAAATGGTCTCACAACAGAAATTGAAAGATCCATAGATGTTGTGTTTATTTCACCTCAGAATTTAGAGGTGACCATTGAAAACGATGGTGTAGTTTCAAATACTGTGCGAGTAAATGCAACAGCTGAATTTGCAATTTTTTATGAAGTTGATTTTGGAGAGCCAGGTGATGATGACTTACGAACTGCCAATATTGGTGAAGAAATCGTTTTTGAATATCAAGCACCTGGAACTTATACAATAACCGTTTCTGCATTTAGTGCTGCTAACGCACCAACAGTGTATGTAGAAGAATTCGAAGTGACTGCTAATGTCCAACCTATGGCTTCTGCACCAACACCACCATCACGAGCACCAGAAGATGTTATAGGTATCTTTAGTGAAGCATATGCTTACGATCCTGCGAATGATTTTTTCCCATTCTGGGGACAAAATAATCCGGGTTATGCAGCTAATGAATTTAACCTCAATGGCGACTTGATGTTACAGTATACGAATTTGTCATATCAAGGGATTCAGTTGGGTTCAAATACTGATGTGTCAGGCATGGAAATGCTGCATATTGATGTATGGACACCAGACGATATAGATGCACAAGTGTTCTTAATTAGTCCAGGACCAAACGAAACACCTTATGATCTTGATCTTGTAGAAGAGCAATGGACGTCTTTTGATATTCCATTATCGTTCTTTACAGATCAAAATCCATTAGTAGATCTCTCAGATATCATTCAGTTTAAGTTTGAAGGACAACCATCAGGTGCAGGTTCTGTATTTATTGATAATATTTATTTCTACAAAGCGCCTGCAATGGGACCAACAATTACAGGAACATGGAAATTAGCATCTGAAGCAAATTCATTAGGTGTAGGACCATCTGTTGGTGATACACAATGGTTTAGCTGTGATGATGCATGTGTCGCAGCAAGAGCGTGTTATTTTGATGATACGTACTTCTTCGGATTTGATGGTACATTCCAAAATGATCTGGGAGCAGAATCTTGGATCGAAGGATGGCAAGGTGGAGGTGATGCTTGTGGAGCTCCAGTTGCGCCACATGACGGCTCCAATCCAGCAACGTATAATTATGATGCTGGTGCAGGTACGATTACAATTAATGGCGTGGGATCTTACATAGGATTGCCTAAAGCGGTTAATGCTGGCGAATTACCAGGTGTTGCAGTACCAAGTTCAATCACTTATAATGTTAACCTTATCGATAACTTCAATATGGAGGTTTATATCGAAGCAGGGCCAGGTGTATTCTGGCAATATAAATTAGTTAAAGAATCTGAAGCGCCAAATCCATTAGCTGGAACATGGCAAATGGCTGCAGAAGCGAATTCATTAGGCGTTGGTCCATCAGTAGGTGATACGCAATGGTTTAGCTGTGATGATGCCTGTGTGGCAGCACGAGCTTGCTATTTTGACGATCTGTATGTCTTTGGAGCAGATGGTAGCTTTATGAATGATCTAGGAGCAGAATCTTGGATCGAAGGATGGCAAGGTGGAGGCGATAGTTGTGGCGCACCTGTCTTCCCTCATGACGGTTCTAATCCAGCAACATATGCATATGATGCCGATGCTGGAACGATTACTATAAATGGTGAAGGATCTTACATTGGATTACCTAAGGCTGTGAACGCTGGAGAATTACCTGGTGTGGCACTACCTAGTTCGATTACTTATAACGTGACCTTTGTTGATGATAATACTATCGAAGTTTACATCGAAGCTGGTCCAGGTGTATTTTGGCAATATAAGCTTATAAAACTCTAAGCGTAAAAAATATTTAAACATGATAACAAAAAGATTATTTCATATAAGTTTATCGCTACTTGCGTTATTGTCTTTCTCAGCTTGTCAAGATGAGGATCAAGAATTCGGAAATGTAGTGGCACCAACGAACCTTAGTGTTTCGTTTACATTAGAAGGTCAAAGTGCCGAAAACCCTAATGGTGATGGATCAGGTCTTGTGACATTTACTGCAACGGCTGATAATGCATTAGTTTATAAATACTCATTTGGAGATAATACTTCTGAAGAAGTAACAGCTTCCGGAAGTATTACACATCGATTTTCTGTTCAAGGATTAAATACATACACGGTAAACGTTGTAGCGACAGGAACGGGAGGAGCACCGACAACAACAACATTTGAGATTGACGTTTTTAGTGCCTTTGACGATGTCGAAGCACGAGCGTTCTTAACAGGTGCGACGCTTACCGATGACGGCAATGGAAACTTGAGTTTAGAATTAACAGAACCATCTAGCAAAACATGGTATCTCGATACGGCCTCATCAGGTCACCTTGGTGTTGGACCAACATTAGCATTTGATCTTCAGATAAATGGTGGTGTTGCCAGTGGATATTGGTTCCCAGCGTTTTTTGCCGCTGCTCCAGGACAGTTTTGTGGTGATGATAACTCATCATGCTTCTGTGATGATGAATTGACATTTACAATCGATACGGATAACAATATTACGTTCGAATTAAATAACAACGGTCAAACATTTTTTAATGTGAATCATCAAGCCATTGTTGGAGGTGCAGGTAGCGGAGATGAATGTTTTGATTTTGACACGTCTGGAGTAAGTGATGTGACGCTGGCGCCTACAGCTGAAGATTGGTCTCAAGTAGGAGATCCAGATTTCTCACCAAGAGGAACTGTGCTTAATTTCACTAACGACGGCTTTATGTCTTATTATGTGTCTTCGTCGTCTTATGAAATACTATCAATAACTGAGGATGCCATTCATTTAAGGACATTAGATGGGTTAGATTCCAATCTTGCGTGGTATGTTAAATTTTCAACCACACAACCTGATTAATTCGAGAATCCTAATATGTTAAACATACGTAAGAATTTTCAATATTTAATTTAATGCTTTATTTTCATATGCCATTCGCATAGAAAGTTGAGCCTCATCAACAAAAATCTATTATTAACTACCAACTTCAAAAAATAAAATTATGAGAAACAAAGCTCTAAGTTTAATTCTATTATTTATTACCGCGACGGTCTTTGCACAAACCGATAAGGTTTCGGTTGTTACAAATGCAGACGGCTCTAAGCTTGTAGTAAATGGGGAAGATTTTATGATTAACGGTATGAATTGGGATTTTATTCCAATCGGTACAAATACCTTAACTGCTGAATTCTGGAAAAAACCAGATGATATTATTAAAGCAGGTTTAGACGCTGAAATGTCACTACTTCAAAATATGAATGTTAATGTGATTCGTCAATATACTGGAGTACCAGCTCGATGGATTCAATATATCTATGAAGAATACGGAATTTATACCATGCTGAATCATTCATTCGGTCGATACGGTTTAACGATTGATGGTGTATGGACACCAATTACAATTTATGATGATGAAAGAACAGCCGAATTATTAATGTCTGAAGTTACCACATTGGTAGAAGAGTATAAAGATACACCTGGTATCTTACTATGGCTTTTAGGTAATGAAAATAACTATGGATTATTCTGGCAAGGTGCAGAAACTGAAGATTTTCCTGATGGTGAAGAGAAAATTCGTGCCGTTGGAGAATTGAGAGGTCGCGCGATGTATAAACTTATGAATGATGCAACTAATGCGATTAAGGCCATCGACCCTAATCACCCAGTTGCTATTTGTAACGGTGATCTATTGTTCTTAGATATCATTGCTGAAGAATGTCCAGATGTAGATATCTATGGTACGAATATGTATCGTGGGGAATCTTTTGGAGATGCCTTCACTAGAGTACGAGATGAATATGGGAAACCAGTACTTTTCACAGAGTTTGGTTCAGATGCCTATAATGCGATCGAAAATCAAGAAGATCAAAAAATGCAGGCCTATTACATGGTCAACAATTGGAAAGAAATCTATGAGAATGCCGCTGGATTAGGAAAAGCAAACAATTCAATTGGTGGATTTACATTTCAATTTTCTGATGGTTGGTGGAAAGCTGGATTTGATGATAGAAAAGATGCTGATACGCATCAAACTGAGTCAACTTGGAATGCAGGTGGATATAAATGGGATGAAGCTTTTCCTGGAGCAAATAATATGAATGAGGAGTGGTTTGGTATTTGTGCGAAAGGACCAACGACTCCAAGAGGATTATACACGTTATACCCAAGAGCAGCATACTATGCGCTTAAGGAAGCACATGCACTAGATGTATATGCAGATGGTCAGAACTTGGACTTCGTTCAAAACTACTTTAAAGAAATTAATTTAATGGATGCTGTATTAAGAGCTCGTGGTGATAAAGCGGCACTTGGTGGAGGTAGTAGTGAAAAAATTAGACTTAGTCGTTTAACGGCAGAGTGGACTAGTTTTAATACTGGCGGTTCATTGATTACAACTCCAGAAAATGAGGATCCTGATGGGACATCGTTCCCGAATCAATTAGGATTCGATCATATGCAATCATATTTCTTAGGTGTGGAAGGAAATCCAGCACCAAATATGAGAGCTGAAGCTGTTTTTAATTTTATTGGTCGAGTGGCGCAAAATCCAATTGATGAGATTTTCTATGAGAACAGAGCGCGTAATGTAAGTGTTGTGACCGATCAAGGTACAGTCGATTTAGAGGATGTTAACAGATTAAATGTGTATCAAGCAGAATTCGAATGGAACGCTAAAGACTTCGATCTTAGAGGATTCTATCGTACTGGACATTATCACTGGGGATATGAAGGTGATTTCTTCGGACTTTATCCTGAAGCGAATTATGGTCCTAATTTAGATATTTATGGTGGTGAGATCCTTGGTGTAGAAATAGATGGAAAAAGAGCTCTTAATGGCTTGAAAGCTGCTATTGGACCACAATTATGGTGGGGCGCTAACCCAACAATGCTTTTTAAATATCATAAACGCGTAGGAAATTATGATTTAACTGGTATTTACCATAGAGACGTAGAAACAGATCTTCAGTTCGATGCATCTGGTAGACGTATCTTAGATCCTAATCAAGTACGATCGGGTATTATTCCAGCGTGGCCTACTGAAAGAGCAACGTTAGTAGTAGAAAGAGAATTAGGAAAGTTCGACGTTCAGTTAGGAGGTATCTGGTCTGGAAATCCATTAAATGGGAGTTCATTCCAAGATATAAATAGTAACGGTGATGTCGTAGTAGATAAAATCGAAGGTGCCGATAATTGGGGTGGTAAAGCCAAAGTTATGTACCAAGGTGGTAAGTTCAATTGGTATGCTCAAGGAGCTGTAATGGGACTTGTTGCTAACGGTGGAGCCGATCAGACGCAAACATTCACTGGATGGAGATTAAAAGATACAGGCAGTGGAAACCAAACGAACTTCTTAACTGGTTTTACATATACTGTTGGAGACTTTCAAATTGCACCTAACTTCTTGTGGCAAAAGCCTATTGTTGATGCAATGCCTAATAATGGGCCAGCACCTGGTCGTTTAAGAAACTTTATTGATGATCCATTTGCTGTACGATGGAATCGTGAAACTACAGCTGGTGAGATCCTCTTAACTTATGATCCTACTCCAGGAACATGGATGTATGAATGGGATAATGATAGAGCAGAAGATGCAAAATTTGCAATGAATTTAGGATTTGTTTATAGATCATTACCAACTACAATGGATGCACATATTGGTTTCAATGCAAATCGTGAGTTTTTTGCATTTCCAAATTCTGCACCAGCAATAGACTTATGGGAAGTACACTCGAGAATGGTTTCTAAATTATCTAATGAATTAGGAATCATCGGAAACTTCTACTATGGAAATGGACAAGGTAATGGTGATAGTACCAGAGAGATTACCAGATTTGGAGGTGATGTAAGAATGCTTTACAAGAACTTTAGAGTAGAGTCTCATGTCAAAGTTAATGACTGGGGTCCATTTGATTATCATAGAGATTTCAACTTAACATTCCCATTACAATTAATGTTAGATGTGTCTACGACGTTAGGAAAACCAGACTGGTTTATCTTACCGAGTACACGTATTGGTATTAGAGGAACATGGCGATCGCTAGATCAGTTCTCACCAAGATACTTACCAAATCAGGCGGAATTAAATATGGATCCACCTTTGAGTCCAGTTGGTTTCGGAGATGGTACAGAGTGGGAGATCAGAACATACATACATATCAATATTGGAAAATAAAAAAAGCAAATGATGAAAAATATGAGACGACTTAATTTAAACAAAATAGCAGCACTTGGGTTGCTCTTGATCACAGCAGCGAGTTGTGAAAGAGATTTTACCAATGAGGTAGTCGATGCGACTTTTCCAAATATTGCAGAAGTCTACACCGATAATCCAGTGAATTTAACAGATCAATTCTTTATTTCATTTAGTCCAACAGAAGGCGCTAATCCTAATGCATTTGGAACGGATGATAATGAAGCATATGAAGGCCAGTCCTCAATACGAATAGACGTACCAGCACCAAATGATCCAGATGGAGGTTTTGTTGGCGGTATATTTTTAGATCGTGGCGCTGGTAGAGACCTTACTGGTTTTGATGCCTTGACCTTTTGGGTAAAGGGCTCAACAACGGCGGTCGTGGATGTATTCGGATTTGGAACAGACTTTGTTCAAGACCGTTATGCAGCTGACATTAATGGTGTAACACTTTCTACAGATTGGAAACAGGTTATTATTCCAATCCCAGATCCTTCAAAACTAGTTCAAGAACGTGGAATGTTCAAATTCGCGGCAGGAACAGCAAGTACTGGTGGGTTAGGTTATACGATCTGGATTGATGAAATTAGATTTGAAAACTTAGGAACGGTTGCTCAACCAAGACCAGCTATCGTAGGTGGTCAGGACATAGTTGAGCAAACATTTAATGGATCATCACGAACTGTTAACGGTTTACAGCAGACATGGAATTTGGCGAATGGTCAAGATGTCACGGTTTTACCAGCTCCTGGTTATTTTGATTTTAGTTCTTCTAATGTCTTGTCGGCAGAAGTTGACGAAGCTGGTGTTGTTTCTATTCTAACTAGTGGAACTGCAACCATTACAGCAGAGTTAGCAGGACTTGAAGCTGAAGGATCATTGACCTTAGAATCTTTAGGTGATTTCACTCAGGCACCAACACCTGATGAAGATCCAGCGAATGTAATATCTATCTTTAGTGACGCTTATCAGAATGTACCTGTAGATTATTATAATGGATTCTTCGCACCTTTCCAAACAACATTGGGTGGTGCTCCTCCAATTGATATTAGTGGAAATCAGGTTATAAATTATACAGAACTGAATTTTGTTGGTATTGGAACTTTCTTAAACGTTAATCCTATCGATATAACGCAAATGACACATTTACATGTAGATATTAATGTTCAAGAAGCAATTGATGCGGGAGATTTTATTAGACTTGAGATATTGAACGGTGTTCAAACCTCGAATGAAATATCAGGATCACGTACTATTAGTGGTAATGATCTAACGAATAATGCATGGGAAAGTTTTGATATTCCTTTAGGTGAATTTGCTGGATTGTCTGCAAGAGATCAAGTAGGATTATTATTCTTTATTTCTGATGCAACAATTTCAAACATCTATGTAGACAACATTTATTATTATAAAGAAGTTTTAGACCCAACACCTAATGTAGACGATTCTGGAGCAACTGAAGTTGCGTTACCAGTTGGATTTGAATCAACAACATTGACTTACAATTTCTTCGGATTTGAAGGAGCGTTTCCAAGTATAATACCAAATCCAGATGCTACGGGAATTAATCCGACTGGGACAGTAATGGCTACTGAGAAGTCTGTTGGAGCTCAATTCTTCGCAGGAAATGTACTAGACTTAGATGCACCAATGGATTTATCAACGACTCAGAAACTTAGAATTAAAGTTTGGTCGCCTAAAGCCAATATACCTATTAGAGTAGCGCTAGAGACCGCAGGTGGTGGTAATCAAATATTTATTGATGCCAATGTCACAACTGCTAATACATGGGAAGAATTAGAATTTGACTTTGCTGGTAATTATAACCCTGCTCTGGATTATCAAAGAGTTATTGTGTTCTTTGAGTTTATAGATGGTTTGGCAGGAGACGGTTCAACCTATTATTTTGACGATATCCAATTATTAAATGAATAAAAGCAATGAATAAGAAAAGAAAATTTAAAATCACTGGCGCAGCCATAGCTGCAGCCTTATTTTTCACAGTGAGTGTAGTTAGTTTTACAGGCTGTGAAAATGACGAAACTCAAACTGTAGCTACCTTAACAAATGTTACGTTAGCTCAAGAATTTGATGTAGATGGACCACTTGATTCGGCAATTTGGTCGTTTGATATTGGTGACGGATCTGCAGAAGGAATCCCAGGATGGGGAAATAATGAACTTCAATATTATACCGATAGACCAGAAAATGTGAGAATTGAGGATGGCGTCCTTAAAATTACAGCCATTCAAGAACAATTTGAAGGGTCTGGTTATACTTCGGGAAGAATTGTCACTAAAGCTAAGTTTGAGCAAAAATATGGACGTTTTGAAGCCCGTATGAAATTACCTTGGGGACAAGGTATGTGGCCAGCCTTTTGGTTATTAGGTTCTAACCGAGAAGCAGTTGCAGATAATGATCCTAATACACTTGTGTGGCCATTTTGTGGAGAAATTGATATCATGGAAAATCGTGGTCAAGAACCTACGTTAATGAATGGTACAATTCATGGTCCTGGTTATGCTGGAGGTGATGCAATTACTAAAGCTCACGAGTTAGAAAACGAACGATTCGATACAGATTTTCACATCTTTGGAATTGAATGGGGTCCAGGCTACATTAATTTCTATGTAGATGATGTATTGTATAATCAATTGACACCTGCCGATCTTCCAACTGGTCCAGAACCAGAATTTTTAGACGAATTTCTACCTGGCGCCGAATATGATAATCTTTGGAATACATGGGTTTATGATCAAGAATTCTACATCATAATTAATCTTGCTGTTGGTGGCAATTACCCAGGACCACCAAACGAGAACACAGTATTCCCACAAACTTTGGAAGTTGATTACGTGCGCGTATATCAATAATAATTAACTATAAAGCTATAGAAAGGTTGGGCGTAATCTCAACCTTTCTTTTAGAACACCAATCCCATTTACCTAAATCTTAATAATGGCAAATCTGTCTTTGACAAACGAAATACAAATGAGCGAAAACGATTTAAACAACGCTTCAATGGAGCATGTCTTAATAAATAATGAATACTATTATAAAATCACAAATAGTGATGACATGCGTCCATTTTTTATGAGTATTGTTAGTGATTCCAACCATTGGATGTTTATTTCAAGCAATGGTGGTTTAAGTGCTGGACGCAAAAACAGTGAATATTCATTTTTTCCGTATTACACAGATGATAAGATTACAGAATCTGCAGAAATTACGGGGAGTAAATCGATATTCAGAGTAAGAAGATATCACGATGTGTCTTTGTGGGAACCTTTTTCAATACGTCAAGAAGGACTTTATCGAACCACTAGGAATTTATATAAAAACACCTACGGGAATAAGGTGATTTTTGAAGAAATTAATCACGACTTAGAACTAACCTTCCGCTACCAGTGGAATTCAAGTAATGAATTTGGTTTTGTTAAGCGTTCAACATTGATTAATAACTCCGATATTAATGTAGAAGTATCATTTGTTGATGGATTCCAAAATATTATGCCATATGGCGTACCATCTGATACACAAACACGTGTGAGTAACTTAGTAGATGCTTACAAAAAAAGTGAGCTAGAAAAAGATGCTGGACTTGGCATATATGCCCTTAGTGCAATTATTGTCGATAAAGCCGAACCTAGTGAGGCTCTTAAAGCTAATATCGCTTGGTCTCTTGGGTTAGAACATCCAAGATATCTCTTGTCTTCGCTTCAATTGAAAGACTTTAGACATCATGGAGGTGTGGCTGAAGAAGTCGATGTACGTGCTGAGAAAGGCGCATATTTCGTTAACGCCGATATCACTTTAAATGGGAATTCAGAAGGTGAGTGGCTTATTATTGGAAATGTAAATCAAGATCATGATGGAATCGCAGCCATCAAACACCGCATTCTTACAGACAGAGAACTACTTAATAAAGTAAATGAAGATATTGAAAACGGCACACAGCGTTTAATAAAGTTGAATGCTTCATCAGATGGATTACAATTAACTGCAGATAAACAAAGAGATACAAGGCATTTTGCGAATACGCTATTTAATATCATGCGTGGCGGTATTTTTGATGATCACTATAATATAGAACTTTGGGATTTTAGAAATTACCTCGCCAAAGCGAATAAAAAGGTATACTCTAAAGCACAGGAAATACTTAAAACACTACCAGAGTTATTTTCAGTGACACATTTAAAAGACATCGCCTATAAGTCTGATGATAAAAACTTTAGAAGACTTTGTTTAGAATACATGCCATTAAAGTTTAGTCGTCGTCATGGTGATCCGAGCAGACCTTGGAACAAGTTTTCTATTAATACACGAAGCGAAGTTGACGGTTCGAAAATACTCGATTATGAAGGAAACTGGCGAGATATTTTCCAAAATTGGGAAGCCTTAGCTCACGCGTATCCTGAGTTTATAGAAAGTATGATTCATAAATTTCTGAATGCTACAACATTTGATGGATACAACCCTTATCGTGTAACTAAAGATGGCTTCGATTGGGAGACAATTGAACCAGACGATCCATGGTCATATATTGGGTATTGGGGTGATCATCAGATCATTTACTTGCTGAAGTTTTTAGAATTCATAGAAGATCATCAACCAGGAAAATTGGCAAGTTACTTCGAACAGGATTTATTTGTTTATGCCAATGTACCTTACAAGATTAAAAGCTATCAAGATACACTAAAGAATCCGAAGGATACTATAGATTTTGACGATGAGCTAGATGAGAAAATACGAATTAAGCGTACTGAATTAGGAGCTGATGGTGCGCTGTTAAGAGATCAGAATTTCTTCATCTGTAAAGTCAACTTTATAGAAAAGATATTAGCCACTGTTTTAGCTAAGGTATCTAATTTTATTCCTGAAGGAGGTATTTGGTTAAATACACAGCGACCAGAATGGAATGATGCTAACAACGCTCTTGTTGGGAATGGAGTCTCAATGGTAACACTTTACTATTTGAGACGCTTTTTACATTTCTTTGAAGGTGCGATCAGCCATTCAAATACAGATCGAACAGAAATATCCGAAGAACTTCTTGAATTCTTCAGTGCTGTTGTATCCACTTTAGATAGGAACAAGGATATACTTAAAGGTACTGTTTCTGATACTGAAAGAAAAACGGTATTAGATGGATTAGGTGAAGCTGGAAGTCATTACCGAGAAACCATTTATAATAAAGCCTTTACAGGTCATAAGTCTTCTATTACCATGGAAGAACTATCGCATTTCATTTCAATTACGCAGAAATACTTAGAGCACACAATTAATGCGAATAAAAGAGATGACAATTTATTCCATGCCTATAATATAATGTCATTAAATGGCGATTCAGAGATAGCTATTTCCTATCTGGATGAAATGTTAGAAGGTCAGGTGGCAGCATTGAGTTCTGGATATTTAGAGTCATCTGAAACTTTAAGACTGCTTGATGCGCTGAAGCAAAGTGCGCTGTTTAGACATGATCAATATAGTTATATCCTGTATCCGAATAAAAATTTACCAAGATTTACAGTAAAAAATACGATACCTACTGAAGCAGTAGAAAAATCAGAATTACTTAAAAAGTTGCTTAACGATGGTAATCGAAGAGTTATTACAAAAGACATTAATAATGTTTATCATTTCAACGGTAATTTTAATAATGCCAGTAGTTTAGAAGACGCTTTAGATCAATTAGATAGAAGTGAGTATGGTACACTCATTGAACAAGATAAGTACCTATTGCTTCAAATTTTTGAAGATGTATTTAATCATAAAGCATTCACGGGAAGATCAGGTACATTCTATGGTTATGAAGGATTAGGATCAATTTATTGGCATATGGTTTCTAAACTTCTTCTTGCAGTTCAGGAATGTTGCTTAAAGGCTGTTCACGATAAAGAAAGTCCTGAAGTAATTGGAAGGCTCTTAGAACATTATTACGAAATAAATGAAGGAATAGGTGCGCATAAACCTCCTAAATTATACGGTGCCTTCCCGACAGATCCTTATTCACATACACCAGCGGGTCGAGGAGCACAGCAACCAGGAATGACCGGACAGGTTAAAGAGGATATACTTTCTAGGATTGGAGAACTCGGTGTGTTTGTGGTTGAAGGACAACTCACATTTAATCCATGTCTGCTCAGAGCAGAAGAATTCTTAACTGAACCGAAATCGTTTCGTTATGTAGACATAGGTGGAAATACCAAAGAAATTCAATTGTACAGACATGAATTAGCATTTACCTATTGTCAAGTGCCTATTATTTATAGTATGGCGTCTGAAGATAGCATAGAGGTGTTTAATAGAGATGGATCATCAAAATCTATGAAAAGCCTCACGCTCAATTCTGAATTAAGTCAAAAACTGTTTGAAAGAACGGATGAAGTTGAATTTATCAAAGTATTTATTGAGAAAAGTATTCTAAAATAAAAACCAACTAATATGAAAGCAAGATTAACAATAGTATGTGCAGCGCTAATAGCAATATGTGCTTGGTCTTGTGAAAACGAACCAAAAAAAGAAAAAGAAATGACTCCCCAAAAGTATATGACCGCAAAAGATATTTTAGGAAATCCTAATTACCAGGCTATCTCATATGGAGGTTATCGAGAAATTTCACGCGAGTACCAGCCAACAATTGCAGAGCTCAAAGAGGATTTAAGGATTCTAAGTGCGATGGATATAAAAGTTCTCAGAACGTATAATGTTCAATTAGCACAGGCTTTTAATCTTTTAATTGCAATTCGTCAACTCAAGGAAGAAGACAGCAATTTTGAGATGTATGTCATGCTAGGCGCATGGATTGATTGTAAAAACGCTTGGACAGGTTTAACGCCTGATCACAATGCTGAAAGTGAGCATAATGAAAGTGAAATTGCACGAGCAGCGGCATTAGCGAATCAATTTCCAGATATTGTAAAGGTTGTAGCTGTAGGTAATGAAGCAATGGTAAAATGGGCTGCAAGCTATTACGTGCAACCCAATGTAATACTCAAATGGGTAAATCATCTACAACAAATGAAGGCTGACGGAAAATTACCAAAAGACCTTTGGATAACAAGTTCTGATGATTTTGCCTCTTGGGGTGGTGGTGAAGATCAATATCATGTGGAAGATCTAAATAAATTGATCGAGGCGGTTGATTATATTTCGATGCACACCTATCCGTATCATAATACACATTATAATCCAGAATTTTGGGGCGTCCCTGAAAATGAACAACAAGACACAGATTTGAATAAAATTGATGCTGCAATGGAACGCGCCATTGAGTTTTCGAAAAAACAATACGATAGCGTTAAAAGTTACATGAAAAGCATTGGCGCTGATAAACCAATTCATATTGGTGAAACAGGATGGGCTACCATTTCTAGTGGACAGTACGGCCCAACAGGTTCTAAAGCAACAGATGAATACAAACAAGGTGCTTATTATAGATTAATGCGAGACTGGACAAATTCTAATAATATTTCATGCTTCTATTTTGAAGCGTTTAATGAACGTTGGAAAGATGCTCATAATCCGAAAGGATCAGAAAATCATTTTGGATTGTTCACATTAGAAGGTCAAGCAAAATATCCAATTTGGGACCTTGTAGACAAAGGTATTTTTAAAGGATTAACCAGAAATGGAAATCCAATCACAAAAACCTATGATGGCAACCTGGATTTGTTGATGGAGGATGTGCTGGTACCACCTACCATTCAAGAAGTTATGTCGCATAGATGATGTATGAAAGTATAATGCTATATGAAAACTGTAAACTATTTTATTTATCCCATTTTATTAGTCCTCGTAATGAGTTGTAGTAAAACACAAGAACAAGAGCAATTGCGTGTAGATGTCTATGAGACATCTGCTAAAGGAAATAATTTGACGAAACTTAATAATGAGTTTACTGTTGGAGATTCGCTAATTACTATAAGTCTTAACCCAGAACAGAAATTTCAAAAAATCACAGGTTTTGGTGGTGCATTCACCGAGTCATCAGCTTATCTTTTGAATAAGCTGAGTAAGGCAAATCGTGATACCATCTTAAAGGCCTATTTCAGTAGAGAAGGGGCAAATTATTCGTTGACACGTACGCATATGAATTCTTGTGACTTTTCATTAGATCAGTATTCATATGCGCCTATCGAGGGCGATATGATGTTAGAACATTTTACCATTGAAGATGATGTGGATGATCTTATTCCAATGATAAAGGACGCTATGATGATTTCCGAAGATGGCTTCGAAATTTTTGCTTCGCCGTGGACAGCTCCGCCATGGATGAAAGATAACAAGGATTGGGTAGGCGGAAAATTATTACCTGAGTTTTATGATACCTGGGCATTATTCTTTTCGAAATATGTTGATGCTTATGAAGCACAAGGGATTCCTATTTGGGGATTTACAGTTGAGAATGAACCGCATGGTAATGGGAATAATTGGGAAAGTATGCACTTTACACCAGAAGAAATGACTGATTTTGTAATGCATTACTTAGGACCTCAATTAGAAAAGGATGGTAAAGGCGATAAGATTATTTTAGGATATGATCAAAATAGGGAAGGACTCAAAGAATGGGTAGATGTCATGTTTAGAGATGAAGAAACATCAAAATATTTTGACGGGACAGCTATTCACTGGTATGAAAGTACGTATGATTATTTTCCTGAAGCTTTACAATATGCACATCATAAGGCTCCTGATAAATATTTAATAGAAACGGAAGGATGTGTCGACTCTGAAATACCAAAATGGAAAGATGATATTTGGTATTGGTCTAAAGAGGCCACTGATTGGGGTTGGGATTGGGCACCAGAGGATCAAAAGTATCTTCACCCGAAATATGCCCCTGTAAATCGTTATGCTAGAGATATCATAGGATGCCTTAATAATTGGGTCGATGGCTGGGTAGATTGGAATATGGTACTTGACCGCCAAGGCGGACCAAACTGGTTCAAGAATTGGTGTGTTGCACCAGTAATTGTAGATCCAGATGCCGATGAAGTTTATTTTACGCCCTTGTATTATACAATGGCGCATTTCAGCAAGTTTATGAGACCTGGAGGACATGTGATTGGTGTAGATAATCCTGACAAAGAACTTATGGTGGCTGCAGTAAAGAATCCAGACAATACGATAGCAGTCGCTTTATTTAATGAGGGTGAACAAGCTAAATCATTTAAACTAACGCTTGAGGGAAAATCTGTGAATATAAAAATTGATGGTCAAGCCATTCAAACAGTGGTAATTCCAACTCAAGATCAAGATACTAACTAACAAAAATTAAGACGATGTCAAATACTAAAACATTAGCGAAAGACAGAGTGCCTATTGGTCAGAAATCGGCCTTTGGTGCTGGTCATTTTATTCTGAATATTCTACCTGGGACTCTTGGGGTATTTATACAATTCTTCTTGTTAACCGCGTGGGGAGTTGATCCTTTATGGGCTGGGCTTCTAGGTGGTTTACCAAGAATTTTTGATTCTATCACCGATCCTATAATGGGATTCATTTCTGATAACACGAAATCAAAATGGGGTCGTAGACGACCTTATATCTTCGTAGGTGCCATTATTTCTGGTATCCTATTCGCCTTGATGTGGCAAATTGATGATAACGCATCACAAAGCTATATCATTTGGCATGTGATGATCATTCAGTTATTATTCTTAATTGGTAATACGATGTTCGCTACACCTCTCGTAGGATTAGGATATGAAATGACATCAGATTACAATGAGCGTACGCGTTTAATGGCTTTTTCAAATACGATGGGTCAAATTGCTTGGATGATTGTGCCTTGGTTGTATGTTATAATACCAGATTCAAATACGTTTAATACACAAACCGAAGGGGTACGTACAATGGCATTAATTGTTGGTGGAATGTGTGTCGTTTTCGGAATATTACCAGCTTTATTCTGTAAAGGGATTGATGCGTCGCATATGGAGAATCGAAAAGAAATCAATTTTAAATCCCTAATGTCTAACCTAAAGGAACTTTGGCAAGGGATAATACAAGTGTCTAAAAACAAACCATTCATGAAATTGTGTGGTGCAACATTTTTAGTATTTAACGGGTTCCAACTTGTAGCGGCCTTTGGAGTTTTTATCATCGTATTCTACATGTATAATGGGAGCTACGAATTAGCTGGAACTTGGCCTGCATGGTTTAATACAATTAATGCAATGATTACAGCATTTATTGTAATTCCAATAATTTCTAGAATGGCTAAAAAATGGGGAAAGAAAAATGCGTTTATTATCTCTACAGTACTGTCTATTGTTGGGTATATTCTTAAGTGGTGGGGATTTGATAAAGAGTTAAATAACAAATTTAATGAAACCAGCTTAGGAGAAAGTCTTAACTCAGGGGTGTCTTCGATCTTCGAATCTATTAATCCGTTCTTAGATAGTGTTGGAATGTCATGGTTTAGCATTGATACAGGCAGCGACGTTCCGTGGTTAATATTCTTACCAATTCCGTTATTTGCTTTTGGTATGGGAGGTTTATTTACCTTAATGATGTCAATGACTGCAGATGTCTGTGATCTTGATGAACTAGAGAATGGTATGCCTCGAAAAGAAGGAACATTCGGTGCTATTTATTGGCTTATGGTAAAAATTGGTCAATCAATTGCATTAGTACTTGGTGGTGTAATCTTAAGTGTTGTTGGATTCGATCCGAATGTCACAGAACAATCTCTGGAAACCATGAATAATTTAAGGATAGCCGATATTATCGTTCCATCATTAACAGCTGCCCTAGCGGTTTGGGTAATGTGGAAGTATAGTTTATCTGAAGAAAGAGCCAGAGAGATAAAAGCAGAGCTCGTTGAGCGAAGAGGAGAATTATAAAATTAATAATTAAATAAACAAAACTTTAGAATGTCGTATAGAGACGAAGATTATCGCGCGTATGATGGCGTGAATTTCATTGAACACTCAGGAATTGATTTTAGTCAGTATTCATTAGAAGAGCTGACCAAACTTTGGAGGCAAACCTTGAAAAAAGGAATGCACGGTATCTGTTTTAGTATGTATGAGGATGGGCAGGTGCCAGGTGATACAATAACTGAAGAGCAAGTTGAGCGTCGAATCAAAATATTAAAACCATACTCAAAATGGGTACGCTCATTTTCATGTATTGAAGGCAATGAGCACGTACCTCGTATGGCGCATAAACACGGTATGAAAACGCTAGTTGGAGCATGGTTAGGAGATGATAAGGAGGATAATGAAAAAGAAATCGAAGGATTGATTCAATTGGCTAAGGAAGGTGTTGTAGATATTGCAGCAGTTGGAAATGAAGTGTTGTATCGTGATGATCTTACTCTAGATGAGTTATTAGATTATATATGGCGTGTAAAACAAGCCATTCCTGATGTGCCTGTTGGTTATGTAGATGCCTATTATGAGTTTTCAAGACATCCACAACTTGTAGAAATAAGTGATGTCATTTTAAGTAATTGTTATCCATATTGGGAAGGATGTCACATTGATGGCTCATTAGCGCATATGCAACAAATGTTCGGTCAAGCCACGCATGCCGCAAATGGCAAAAAGGTAATTATAACTGAAACCGGATGGCCTAGTGAAGGTGGTAGTCTACGAGGTGCGATGTCTTCTGCGGAAAATGCTATGAAGTATTTTATTAACACCCAACTATGGGCGAAAAAAGCGAATATCGAAACCTTTTATTTTTCTTCTTTTGACGAGTCATGGAAAACAGGTGATGAAGGTGATGTAGGCGCTTATTGGGGCCTATGGGATAAGCATGAAAACTTAAAATTCTAAATCATATCAAAGCACACATTTAATGTGTGCTTTGTATTAATATCACCCCCAGAAATCCTTATATTTACTCAATTGAATAAATAGAATTGACCATGAAGAATATTAAATTTCAATACTTATACTTTAGTCTAGCCTTAATGACAATATTTAGTTGTCAAGATGAAGTACAACGCGATTTATATCCACAAGAATTAACAGGTGGATTTGAATTATTAGGTGTTGAAAAAACCGGAATTGATTTTAATAATAAGATCAACGAAAGCCCTACGTTTAATCATTATTTCTACAGTCAGATGTATGTTGGATCTGGTGTCGCTATTGGCGATATCAATAACGACGGACTTGCAGATGTCTTTTTCGGAGGTAACCAAGTTGCAGATCGCTTATATTTAAATAAAGGCGGATTTCAATTTGAAGACATTACTAAAAAATCAAAAGTGGCTGTCAATTCTGGTTGGACTTGGGGTGTGACCATGGCCGATGTTAACGCCGATGGGTATTTAGACATTTATGTAAGTAGAAATGGTACTTCTGCAAATCTCGAAGATCGTAGAAATCAACTGTATATTAATAATCAAGACTTAACATTTACCGAATCTGCTATAGCATATGGTTTAGCTGATGTAGGATTTTCAACTCAGGCTGTATTTTTCGATATGGATAATGATGGAGATTTGGACATGTACCAAGTAAATCAGGTCGCAGATAAGAAATTATTATTAATCAATAAGATTCCTCAAGATCAATTCAAATATTTTAGAGATCGCATCTATAGAAATGATAATGGACGTTTTAAAGATGTTTCTGACGAGGTTGGGATTTCAAGGAATGTGGCCTATGGATTAAGTGTTAATGCCACCGATTTCAACAATGACGGATGGACCGATCTTTATGTGGCGAATGATTATGCCGAGCCAGATTTTATGTATTTCAACAACGGAGACGGAACGTTTACCAATGTGATCAATGAGCAGCTAAAACATATTACACAACTTAGTATGGGTTCTGATACAGGTGATATCAATAATGATGGTCTTATTGATTTAATAACCACAGATATGACACCTGAAGATCATTATCGCTCAAAAACGAATATGGCCTCAATGAGTACGGAAGCATTCCACACCATGGTAGAGGCTGGCGCTCATTATCAGTACATGACAAATACACTTCAAGTCAATACAGGTCTAGGAACATTTTCAGATGTTGCAAATGTTGCCGGAATTTCATTTACAGATTGGAGTTGGGCAAGTTTGTTAGTAGACCTTGATAATGACGGTTTAAAAGATATTGTGATCTCCAATGGTATTAAGAAGGATGTTGATAATAATGATTATCGGATTAAAGTCAGTGCATTAGGAAAGGGAGCGACCCTTGAAGACTTATTTGAATTAAGTAAGAATACACCTTCTCAAAAAATATCAAATTATGCTTTTAAGAATAAAGGAAACCTGAAATTTGAAAAAGTAGCTAAAGATTGGGGATTTGATACACCAAGTTTCTCCAATGGAATGGCTTATGGAGATCTAGATAATGATGGAGACCTCGATATAATTACCAACAATATTGATGATGTAGCATTTGTTTATGAAAACAAATCCAATGGTAATTTCTTAAAGATAAAGTATGAAGGACCAGAAAATAACAAATTTAGTATTGGCGCGAAAGCCAAGGTCTATTATAAAGATAAAATTCAGGTTGAAGAGAATTCAGTGACTAGAGGATTTATATCATCGGTCGAACACGGATCTTTTTTCGGTTTGGGTAAAGAAACTGAAGTTGATCGCGTAGAGGTGATTTGGCCTAACGGAAACGTCAATGTGTTTGAAAATGTAGGAGCCAATAAAACAATAACGGCTAAATTTTCAGATGCAAAAGCTACTTCAATAGTAAATACCGAAAATCCTAAATTATTAGCATCGGTTGACGCTGGAGATCTAGGTGTTAATTTCACACACAAGGAGAATGAATTTGACGAATATGTCGATGAGATCTTACTTCCACATAATGTATCACAAAACGGACCTTTTATTGCTAGTGAAGATGTAAATGGTGATGGTTTGGAAGATATGTTCGTAGGTGGTGCATTTGGACAAAGCGGAATGTTATACATTCAAACTTCTAATGGATCGTTCACTGAGAGTGCATCACAACCTTGGGAACAAGATAAAGGGTCTGAAGATTTAGGTTGTGTCTTTATTGATGTTGATAATGATAACGATATGGACCTATTTGTAGCTAGTGGAGGGTCTGAAGTTGATGCTGGAGATATCTTGTTACAAGATCGTTTATATATAAATGATGGAAATGGTGTTTTTGTAAAGGATAATGCAGCCTTGCCAAAAATCAAAGAAAGTACGCAATGTGTTGAAGCAGCAGATATCGATGGTGATGGTGATATCGATTTATTTGTTGGAACACGCATATTACCTGGTTTTTATGCGTATCCAGCGACAAGTTATTTCTTGGAAAACACAAATGGAAAATTCTCAAGAAAGGCATCAAATCAAGCATCTGTCCTTGAAAATATAGGAATGGTTACAGATGCTGTATTTTCAGATGTTGATAAGGACAATGATCTAGATCTTATCGTAGTAGGTGAGTGGATGGAGATAAAGGTTCTAGAAAATGAAGCTGGTAGTTTTTCAGACGCTAGCACTAATTATGGTTTAGAAGATACAAGAGGAATGTGGTGGTCTATTACCGCAAGTGACCTCGATGGCGATGGCGATGAAGATTACATTGTAGGAAACTTAGGGAAGAACAATAAGTTTAAAGCGTCAGAAGAGCATCCATTTAAAGTATTTGCTAATGATTTTGATAATAATGGAACTAATGATATTGTGTTGGCAAAATATTACAAAGATGATTATGTACCGGTGAGAGGAAGAGAATGCACGAGTCAACAAATGCCTTATGTAGCTGAAAAGTTTAAAGACTATCACAGTTTCGCATCCTCAAAACTTATCGATATTCTTCCTGAAGATAAAGTAGATGAAGCTGTAATCTATGAAATAAAAAGTTTTGAAAGTATTGTCCTTATTAATGATAACGGGCAATTGCGTAGACAAATTCTCCCAATACAGGCACAAATTTCCCCATTAAAATCCTCAATAGTCACTGATGTGAATAAAGATGGAAATATGGATATAATTACTGTAGGTAATCACTACGGCGTTGAGGTTGAAACAACGAGATATGATGCAGGATTTGGAACGGTCTTATTAGGAGATGGTGCAAATAATTTTAAATTCTTATCACCATCTAAAAGTGGATTCTACGTTCCCACCGATAGTCGAAATATCATGAAGATTAAGCAAGGTGATACCGACTTAATTATTGTCTCTAATAACAACGAAAAACTCTCGTTATTTCGAGGTTAAGGACTCATTTTTGCTTTGTATAGGTAGGATTTTCTTATATATTTCCGAACGCAGACTATAAAACCTTAATAAACAGGTGTTTGGGGTTTTTGTTAATATGTTAAATTTTGAGTTTTGTATTGCTTGTATAGTTTTTGTATAGGTGGCATATAAGTATAAATTGAATTAAATTGATTTTATTGCATGTATTATTAACTAATTCGTAAAAAAATATGAAAAAAATTACATTTTTATTTTGCTTCTTAGTAGCTAGTTTGGGGTATTCTCAAGTAGTTTTAGAAGATTTTGAATCGATGTATCCAGCAGGTGACCTTAATAATTTTGAGGGAACATCTAGTGCGAGCATCGTAGCAGATCCTGCTCCGGGAGGAACGAACGGAAACGTTTTAGAAATTGTTTCTGAAGCATCAGGAAATCCTTGGCAAGGAGCTAGTATGCTATTGCAAAGTAATTTCATTGATCTTACAGGTCCTAATCCTCAGGTTCAATTAGACATTTACTCAACATCTTCTTTTGGTATGTTAGTAGCAGCTGAGAACCCTTCAGGAATGGCACCTCGTTCAGCAGGTGATAGCGATTCCAATGTTGATTATGTAGGTGGATCCGGTTGGCAAACCATTACAATAACCTTAAATCAAGGTTTAGATGGAACTACTACAGCGAATGGAGATTATGAATTATTAGCGTTCTTCCCAGGTTGGAATAATGCTACAGATGGCTGGGTGACTGGTGCACCAGGTGTAGGTACTCCAAACACAATATATATCGATAACATTACTGGTATTGCTGGTGCTGCGCTTGGTGGCCCAACATGTAATGATGGTATGATGAATGGAATGGAAACTGGTGTTGATTGTGGAGGACCTGATTGTCCGGCTTGTCCAGCACCTCCAACAATGGGAGCACCTGCTCCTCCAAGTAGAGATGCTGCGGATGTACTTTCGTTATATAGTGGTGCTTATGCAAATACGACTATAGAAACTTATGATGCAGGATTCTGCGGATTTGGCGGATCTACCGAAGTAGATATTGCTGGTAATCCTACTTATCTTTATTCTGGTGTTCCTTGTATAGGATGGGAATTTACAAATAACAGAATTGACGCGTCTTCGTTTTCGCATATTCACTTTGATTTTTACACCGATGACCCAGATCTTACGGGTAAAGTATTTAATGTGAAATTCTCTGATTGGGCTGGTGGCTCAATGGAAAATAGTGCATTAGAGATAAATGTAAATGCTGGTACAACTCCTGGGATAGTTACTGGAGCATGGGTTTCTGTTGATCTTGAGATTAACTTCACGAATCCTATATTCGCCGGTAGTCCAACTCGTAGTGATTTAGCACAGTTTGTTATTACATCTAACCTTAGCAATGCTTGGTATGATAACGTTTACTTCCACAGAAATTTATTAGGAACAGAAGATTTGACAACATCTGAATTCAAAGCTTTCCCTAACCCAACTCAAAATTCTTGGAATATTACAAGTAATAATATTATTAAGACTGTTGCGGTATACGATGTATTAGGAAAACAAGTCTTTGCTTTAAAGCCAAGTGCAACAGAAGTTGAAGTTGATGGATCGACCTTATCTCAAGGATTGTATTTCGCACGTATTGAAGGTGAAAACGGTTCTGAAACAGTAAAGTTGATTAAAGAATAAAATTCATATTTTTTGATAATTATATAAAGCGTGTTTGTTTCAAACACGCTTTTTTTATGTGAACCGTATGCTTTACCTTATTTTTGTGATTTCAAATAAAATAGATATGACCAAGAATATTTTCTTGCTACTAGTGATTTTAGGATTCGTTTTTAATTGTGCTGAAAATACCAATGCAAAAGTGAGTGAAGATAAACGAGTTGCAAATGCCTTAATTAATGAAACAAGTCCGTATTTGTTGCAACATGCCTATAATCCCGTAGATTGGAAGGCTTGGAATCCAGAGACACTAGAATTAGCTAAAAAAGAAAATAAACTTATTATAATTTCTGTTGGATACTCGGCCTGTCATTGGTGTCATGTAATGGAGGAAGAAAGCTTTGAAAACGATAGCATCGCCAAGATCATGAACGACAATTTTATCAATATCAAGGTAGATAGAGAAGAACGTCCGGATGTTGATCAAGTGTATATGAATGCCGTTCAATTAATGACTGGTGGTGGAGGCTGGCCATTGAATTGTATTACGCTTCCTGATGGTAGACCTGTATTTGGTGGAACGTATTTTTCTCCGCAACAATGGCAGAAGATACTCGAAGATATGTCCGAGCTTTATCGTAACGATCCTGATAAAGTATTAGCCTTCGCAGACAATTTAACGGAAGGCATTAAAAATTCTAATCTTATTACCATAAATAAGGAGGAAGTACCTTTCAAAAAAGATCAATTCACCGCTTTAGTGAATGAAATTAAAACTAACCTTGATTTGAAGGAAGGTGGTCAAAAAGGTGCACCAAAGTTTCCTATGCCTGATCTTATGAATTTCTTGTTAAGATCAAGTTTTCAACTAGAAGATATAGATTTGCATGAACGTGTTGAGCTTTCATTGACAAAAATGGCAAATGGTGGTTTGTACGATCAAATAGGAGGAGGCTTTTCTAGATATTCAGTAGATGACCGATGGCATGTTCCTCATTTTGAAAAAATGTTATACGATAATGCGCAACTAGTAAGTCTATATGCGAATGCCTATCAACTCACTAAAAATGAAAATTTCGCTACTATCGTAAAAGAGACTCTCGATTTTGTCGATCGTGAATTAACAGCACCAAACGGAACGTTCTACTCTTCACTGGATGCTGATAGTAAAAACGCTCAAGGTGAAAAGGAAGAAGGTGCTTTTTATTTTTGGACTAAGGATGAATTACAATCATTATTAAATGACGATTATAAACTCTTTAGCGCTTATTATAATATCAATGCCATTGGTAAGTGGGAAAAGAACACTTATATACTTTACAAAACAGAAGGCGATATCGACTTTGCATCCGCAAATAACCTAACTATTGAAGCGTTTCAGTCCAAATTGAGCGAATGGAAAGACATCTTATTAAATGCTCGTAATAGTCGTGAACGTCCAGCTACTGATGATAAAATATTGACGTCTTGGAATGCGCTTATGTTACAAGGGTATGTCGATGCGTACAAAGTCTTTAGAGATAAAGCATATTTAGATAAGGCTATAACAAATGCACAATTCATTATCGATAATCAATTAACAGATGATGGATTATTATATCATAGTTTTAAGGATGGTAAAAGCTCTATTATTGGTTTTTCCGAAGATTATGCTCAAACGATCGCAGCCTTTATTGCATTGTATCAGTCAACATTAGATCAAAAATGGCTTGACATTTCTAAGACGCTTACGGAGTATTGTCTTGATCACTATGGCGACGAAAAAACAGGTATGATCTTTTTTACTTCGGATTCTGAGACAGATTTGATCACTAGAAAAATTGAATTTATAGACAATGTCATACCTTCTTCAAATTCTGTAATGGCAGAAAATCTGTTTAAACTAGGACATTATTTTGCAGATCGTTCTTATTCTGATAAGGCTCAGCAAATGCTGAAGAATATGAATGATGGTCTAATGAGATCACCTTCCGGATATTCCAATTGGTTAGAGCTTTATCTAAATTATTCAAATCCTTATTATGAGGTGGCTATAGCAGGACAAGAAGCCAAAATTAAACTTGAAGAGATCAATCGATTTTATAATCCAAATATATTAATTGCTGGAACTACAAAAGATAGTAAATTACCACTATTGGATAGTAAATTCAACGAAGAAGATACTTATATTTATGTGTGTGTTAATGGGAGTTGTAAACTTCCAGTTATCGATACGGAACAAGCCTTAAAACAGTTGTTAAAATAGCATTCATACTTCGTATAATTCGGAGTGTGTGAAAATAAAATTCAGTATGGTTACATTAAAACATCTTGCCGAACAATTAAATGTCTCTGTGTCTACAGTTTCAAAAGCTTTAAAGAATAGCGAGGAAATAAGTCCTGAAACCATTGAGCGCGTCCAGGCATTAGCCAAATTCTTAAATTATAAACCCAACAGGTTAGCGGTCAGTTTAAAAAGCAGTAGAACCAATACGATTGGCGTAATAATTCCAAATATTTTAAATCATTTCTTTGCAAAAGCACTGTTTGCTATAGAACAAGAAGCAAGTAAACATGGATATAATATAATTACTTGTTTGTCAAATGAGAAACAATCTAAAGAAACTGATAGTTTGCAATTACTCTCAAATGGAAGTGTTGATGGTTTCATAGTATCTATTGCTGAAGAAACTCAAATCAATAACAATCTTGACCATTTGAATGCTATTATCCGACAAAATATTCCGCTGGTACTTTTTGATCGCGTTTCCGATGAAATTAATTGCGATAAAGTGGTAATAGATGATTTTGGAGCTGCTAATGAGGCGACTAACCATTTAGTATCGGAAGGCAGAAAGAATATAATTCTGATTGGTGATATTGAAAACCTAAGCGTTGGAAAACTTAGAACTAACGGTTATCTCGATGCAATAGAAAAAGCCTCAGGTTATAGTGAAAATCCTAAAGTTTATACAATTAAAAAGAAAGATAAAGTTGAAGATGTGGTAACACAACTTTTTGATGAAAATCCCAAAGTAGATGCTATAATATCGATCGATAATGTCTCCGGTGTCGCTGCTTTACAAAAAGCATTACAGCTTAATTATAAGGTTCCAGAAGACCTATCGATAATCGGATTTTCAGATGAGAATGTTTTACCGTTTACGTATCCTAAATTGTCTACCATCTCGCAACACACAATTGATATTGGTAAATCTTCAGTAAGTCTGCTTATTGATCGACTTAAAAATGAAGACGAAACTGATAAGATGAAGACTAAAACAATTAAAACAAATCTGGTTCTAAGGGGTACTACGAAATAAAGCGAACTTGCAGTCACGCACTTTATTTTGTGAAAGATTTCATAAAACTTTTAAATCTGATTCGATAGATTTATATAATCCTTTCAATAAGCGTTATCTTTATAAAAAACGCTAACACAATTGAAGATCGTTCGATTTACTAAGAAAGGTATTTACTGTATTCCCGGAAAATTCTATCTCGATCCATGGTATCCTGTTGACTATGCCGTTATTTCACATGCGCATGCAGACCACGCCAGATCGGGAATGAAGCATTACTTGTGTCACGACGACTCTAAGGCGATTTTAAAACATCGAATTGGGAAAGATATTTCTATTGAGAGTTTGCCTTATGGTAAACCGATTACCATTAACGGTGTTTCAGTTAGTTTTTATCCCGCAGGACATATTATTGGCTCGGCACAAATCCGATTGGAATACAAAGGATATGTAGTTGTTTTTTCTGGTGATTATAAAGTTAAAGATGACGAACTTACCATACCATTTGAACCTGTCAAGTGTAATGAATTTATTACTGAAAGTACGTTTGGATTACCAATTTACAACTGGGAAGAAGAATCAGTCTTAAGATCACGCCTGCATAATTGGGTAAGTAGTAATCAAGCAAAAAATAGAACCAGTGTATTCGTAGGTTACTCATTAGGCAAAGCGCAACGATTGATGAAACTATTAGACGGTGTGGCCAATGTGTATGTGCATAGCGCTATTCACAATACAAATGAAGCAATTAGATCGTCTGGTATCGAATTACCAACTACTGAGCTTTGGACGGTTAATACCCAAAAGCAAGCCTTACAGAACAATATTTTGATTGTGCCGCCTGCTTTACTAGGTTCAAAAATGATCAAACGCGTTCCAAATATGGCAACGGCTATTTGTTCTGGTTGGATGCAAATTCGAGGAAACAGACGATGGCAATCAGTTGATGCTGGATTTCCTGTTAGTGATCATGCCGATTGGAATGGCCTAATAACAGCAGTTAAAGCTACAGAGGCCGAAAAAGTGTACGTTACGCATGGTTCTCAAGCAATATTTTCGAAATACTTAAATGAAAATGGAATTTATTCTGAAGAGGTCAAAACAGAGTATGGAGACGAAACTATCGATAATGATCAAAATGTTTTACAGGAATCATGAAGCAGTTTGCGAACCTCATTAATACCGTAGAACTCACAAATAAGACCAATGATAAGATTGATGCCTTTGTAGATTATTTTTCTAAGGCACCAGATAAGGATAAGTTGTGGCTTATTGCAATTTTTACAGGAAAACGCCCTAAGAGACCGGTGAAAACTACATTGATGAGAGAATGGTGTATGGAAATAGCCGGTATACCAGAATGGTTATTTCTTGAAAGCTATAGCACAGTTGGTGACCTTGGTGAGACTTTAGCCTTGCTATTACCAAATCCCTCAAGAAGCGACGATCGCACCTTTAGTGAATGGATGCAGGATATTGTTGATTTGAGAACCAAATCAGATCAAGAGAAAGAAGCTTTTATTCGAAACGCTTGGTCAAGTCTAGACATGCAGGAACGTCTTATTTTTAATAAACTAATAGGTGGTAGTTTTAGAATTGGAGTGTCAAAGAAAACTTTAGTAAATGCATTGGCTAAGTACTCTGGTCTTGAAGCGAATCAGCTTATGCATAGTATTATAGGTAATTGGGACGTGAATTCAATATCGTTCGATGCCTTAATCCATGGAAAGCATATCAATTATGATAATTCTAAACCATATCCTTTCTGTTTAGCTTACGCACTCGAAAAGGATTTAAATGAACTAGGATCGATAAAGGATTGGCAGATTGAGTACAAATGGGACGGTATTCGCGGACAAATTGTGAAGCGAAATAATGAAGTATTTATATGGTCCAGAGGTGAAGAATTAGTAACAAAACAATTCCCTGAGTTGGTGGAAGTAATTCAATCCCTCAATGGTGATTTTGTTATTGATGGTGAAATATTAGCCCTTAAAGACAACGGTATTCTTCTTTTTAATGATCTTCAAAAACGATTAAATAGAAAGAACATAACTAAAAAATTGATGGAGGAAGTGCCAATTGGTTTTTATGCTTACGATATGATGGAATGGGAGCATAAAGACATTAGGGAATATCCATTAAGCGAGCGAAGGCAACGACTTGAAAATCTTTTTGAGAGTAATTCGGTGGAAGGGAAAAGGCTTTTTCTTTCTGATGTGATTACTGTTGATACTTGGGCAGAACTCCACGAGATTAGAGCTCAAGCTCGATCAAAAGATAGTGAAGGTTTAATGCTTAAACAAAAAGAATCTCCCTATCATACAGGTCGTAAAAAAGGAGACTGGTGGAAATGGAAGGTTGATCCTTTAACCATTGATGCTGTTATGATTTATGCGCAAAAAGGGAGCGGACGCAGAAGCGCGCACTATACCGACTATACATTTGCAGTCAAAAAAGATGATGGACTTGTAACCGTTGCTAAAGCCTATTCAGGTTTAACCAATGCTGAAATACTAGAAGTGAGTCGATTTGTAAAACAAAACTCTATCGAAAAATTCGGTCCAGTTCGTATAGTAAAACCAGAATTGGTTTTTGAAATTGCATTCGAAGGAATTGCATTAAGCAACAGACATAAATCTGGCGTGGCACTGCGATTTCCTCGCATATCCAGATGGCGCAAGGATAAGCCAGTTGAGGAAATTGATACAATAGAAACCGTTAAACAACTGATCTATTCAACGCATTGAGTACAGGATTTAAAACATCAGAAGGCTTCCAGGTTATTAAATCTTGGATGGCATCAAATGGCAATGAGCCATTCAAATTCCAGGAACAAACTTGGGCCAAGTTTAGTAGAGGACACAGTGGTATGGTGGTTGCTCCAACTGGATTTGGAAAGACGTTTTCGGTATTTCTTGCAGTGGTTATTGATTATTTAAATCATCCAAATAATTATAAGAAAGGAATCAAGTTGTTGTGGATTAGTCCATTGCGATCACTAGCTAAAGATCTTGCAAAAGCTATGTCTGAAGCAATTGAAGATATTGGTATAGACTGGGAAGTTGCCGTTCGTAATGGAGATACACCTCAGAAAGTACGAAGACAGCAAGAACGACTGATGCCTGATGTATTAATCACCACACCAGAGACCTTACATTTATTATTCTCACAAAAAAATAATTCTCGCTGGTTTAAATCAATCTCTTGTATCGCAGTAGATGAATGGCATGAGCTTATTGGTAATAAACGAGGCGTTTTAGTTGAACTGGCCTTGTCTCGTATTAAACTGCTCTCAAAACAGGTCCGAATATGGGGAATTACTGCTACTATTGGTAATCTGGATCAAGCGTCAAAAGTATTGATTCCGTTTCCTGATTTAAAAGTAGTCACTATTAAAGCCAGAGAAAAGAAAAAAATCAAAGTAATACCAGTACTTCCAGATGAGGTAGAAGTTCTGCCATGGGCTGGACATTTAGGACGTTCAATGGCTTCCAAAATTATTCCAATTATACATGAGAATAAAACGACGTTGATCTTTACAAATACCAGAGGACAATCAGAACTTTGGTATCAAATTCTATTAGAAGCAGATCCTGATTTAGCTGGTTTATTGGCAATTCATCACGGCTCTATAGATAAGAAACTAAGAAATTGGATTGAAGAAAGTATTTCTGAAGGTCTATTGAAAGCCGTTGTTTGTACATCATCTTTAGATCTAGGCGTGGATTTTAAACCTGTGGATTGTGTTATCCAAATTGGATCGGCAAAAGGGATTTCAAGATTTATGCAACGCGCAGGACGAAGTGGTCATTCGCCTTATGAAGTTTCCAAAATTTATATGATACCTACACATTCGCTAGAATTGGTTGAGGCATCTGCATTAAAAGAAGCCGTAAAAGAACTTCGAGTAGAAGATAGAGAGCCTCAAATATTGTGTTACGATGTTTTAGTACAGTTCCTGGTAACCTTAGCAGTTGGTGAAGGATTTAGCCATGAAGACACTTTAAACTTAGTAAGAGCAACACATGCCTTTAATGCACTCACCGATGAAGAATTTGCTTGGGCAATTCAATTTATAACGCAAGGCGGTAGTACTTTAAAGTCATATGAACAGTTTCATAGAGTGTATAAAGACGATAACGGCTTGTTTAAAGTAAAAAACAGACGAATTAGTATGCTGCACCGCATGAATATTGGTGCTATAGTGAGTGATGCTATGTTGCGAGTTAAGTTCCTGTCAGGTGGTTATGTAGGTATGATTGAAGAATTCTTTATATCTAAACTAAAACCAAGTGATAGTTTTGTACTTGCTGGTCGTGTTCTCGAACTTATTCATATTAAAGATATGACTGCCTATGTAAGAATAAGTAAATCTAAAAAAGCAATAACTCCAAGTTGGATGGGAGGAAGACTACCGCTAACGTCATATATGAGTCACTTTTTAAGAAAAAAATTAAGTGATGCACTCGAGCCCGGAATACGAGAGCGTGAATTGAAATTTTTACACCCATTAATTAGTAGACAAGCAAAATACTCACAAATACCAAGGGCAAATGAATTTTTAGTCGAGTTAATACAGACTAAAGAAGGCAATCATTTATATATGTATCCCTTTGAAGGTCGATTGGTGCATGAAGTAATTTCAGCACTAATCGCTTATCGAATTAGTAAGATAAAGCCGCTTACTTTTACCATTGCAATGAATGACTATGGTTTTGAACTGCTTAGTGATCAAGATATTCCAATTAATGAGTCGAATATAGATATGATTTTAAGCAAAGAGAATTTAATGGATGATGTAATAGCCAGTATAAATGCTGCTGAAATGGCCTCGAGAAAATTTAGAGATATTGCCGTCATCTCTGGTCTTGTAGTGCAATCTGCACCTGGAGCTAATAAAACAAATAAGAGTTTGCAGTCTTCATCTGGATTGATTTTTAGAGTTCTTGAAGAAAATGAACCAAATAACTTATTACTTCGACAAGCTTATACTGAAGTATTCGATCAACAAATAGAAGAAGTGAGACTAAGAGCGGCATTTGATCGTATTAGCGAAAGTAAACTTATAATAAAGCGATCTAATACTTTTACACCATTAAGTTTTCCAATTAAAGTAGATCGTCTTCGACAGTCGGTTTCATCAGAAAAGCTGGACAAACGTATTCAACGAATTCAGTCTGAAATTTATAAAAAAACAAAAGTGTGAATTACGTCGAAAAAGAAATACATATCAATAATCAGAGATTAATTTTGAATAATCTTCGTGCCGTGTTTTGGGCAGACCACAAATCTATTATCGTTTCTGATCTCCACGTCGGAAAATCAAAACATTTCAGAAAGCACGGAATTCCTATTAGTTCAAAAGTACAGGAAAGTGATTTAGAGCGATTACATTTTTTAATCACGCTATATAAGCCCGAAAGATTAATCATTGTTGGCGACTTGTTTCATTCTGGACATAAAGACGAGGTTTCGATATTTAAAAAATGGTTGGAACGTTTTCCATTGTTAGAGGTTCATCTTATCAAAGGAAATCATGATCGTATATCATCAAACAGCCCAGCTGTTAATAATTTATATATATATGATGACGAACTCAAATTGACGCCTTTTATATTTGTTCATATCCCTATTGACGCAGTCAAGGATTTTACAATATCTGGACATTTACATCCAGGAATCCGTCTTAAAGCTCGCGGTCGTCCTGGAATAACACTCCCGTGTTTCAAATTGTGTAAGACGCAACTTGTACTGCCAGCATTTAGTCTTTTTACAGGGTTAGCCACAGAAAGCATACGCAAGTCTAATAGTTATTATGCATTTACTGACACATCTTTTTATGAATTTTAGTTAAAAGAATAAATCATAAATTCCTCGAATTTATTTAGCTAGGACCTAAAATATTTTTATCTTTAGTATTGATTGATAGCATTTTACAACTAAAACTTAATCATACAACAAAGCTATGTGCTGCTATCAATTGAAATTTAGGATATCTTTTCTTTTTTCATTTTTCCTATTAATTACATCTGTAACTTTTGGTCAACTACCCGCTGGATACTCAGCCGAACAGGTGCAATCTGGTTATAATACAATCATGGGAGTCGTCTTTAATGCAGATGGTTCCAAAATGTTTGTATGGGAAAAACGCGGACATGTATATGTGTCGAATTGGGACGGTTCCAATTATGTAAAGCAATCAACACCTGTTTTAGATATTTCAGATGAGGTCGGTGATTGGCGAGATTTTGGATTTGCTAGTTTTTGTTTGGATCCTGATTTTGATAATAACGGCTTGGTTTATATGTATTACATGGTAGATCGTGAACATCTTATGGACTACGGGACACCAAACTATGATCCAAATGACAATGATTATTATGAAGCTTCAATAAGTCGACTTACACGATATCAATTAAATATTGGTAGTGATCCATTGACAACAAATTATGCATCTAGAACTGTTTTGTTAGGAGAGTCTGTCTCAACAGGCGTACCATTAACACACGAATCTCATGCAGGAGGAACCGTTATTTTTGCGAATGATGGCACATTATTAGTATCTACTGGTGATAATGCCAGTTATAGTTCAACCGACGTAGGGAGCGCTTCTGAAACCTATTTTCAGCAGGCTATTGATGATGGAATTATGCGGCCAGAAGAAAATGTGGGTGCGTTCAGAAGTCAAATGCCAACGTCTTTATGTGGTAAAGTTCTGAGGCTTGACCCAGCAACTGGAGATGGTATTCCAAGTAATCCTTTTTATGAGTCTGGAAGTCCGCGTTCTGCAAAATCACGAATGTGGGCAATGGGATTGAGACATCCCTTTAGAATGTCTATTCAACCGGGTTCAGGAAGTACAAATCCTAATGATGGAGATCCTGGTGTTATTCATGTTGCGGATGTAGGTTGGGGTACATGGGAAGACCTTCATATTTTTGATAAGGCTGGTCTTAATGGCGGATGGCCTTTATACGAAGGACTTACACAGTTAAATAGCTATTATAATAGTGGCACAACAAATCCGGATGAAGGAAACGCATTGTTCGTTGATAATTGTCCGCAACCAACTTCTTTTAATGACAATCCAGATCCAACCTTACGACGATATGTTCACGACAGACCTGAAGTGGCTTGGCGTCATGGCGGGCAAAATGAGGCACGCGTTCCATCATTTTTCTTTGGAGCTCCTACAAGCCCACGTGTTAACGGATTTGGGTCTCCGGTTACTGGAATAGAATTTAGAGGAAATACGGCTATTGCAGGTATCTATGTTCAAGGCGATGCTTTAGGAAGTAGTATGAATGGCAAATACTTGTTCACAGATTATGTTAGAAATTGGATTAACGTAGCAACCTTAACCGATGGATCGCAAAACTGGATTAGTCATATTTCAGAATTAGCTCCTATCAATTTTGGATCAGGTATTGTTCATATGATGCAAAATCCGCTTGATGGTTTTGTGTACTATGTAAATATCTATAATGGCACACTTTTTCGGATAACTTTTGAAGGACCAACTTGGGTTAACGCACCTCAAGATATGATAATAGAATGCGACAATACAACAGATATAAACGCCGCATTTAATACTTGGTTAACGAGTTTTAACGGAACTGTAACTTGTGGAAATCCAAGTGTAATTCATAACAGCACTGGTCTTTTGAATACCTGTGGAAATGCTGTGCAAGAAGAGGTGACCTTTCACTTAGAAGATGAATGTGGAAATCGAATTACTTCAATTGCAACATTTTCTGTTGTGGATACAACCATGCCTTCATGGGATAGCGTCGGTAATAATTTAACTACACAATGTGCTCCAGATATACAAGAAACTTATGACAATTGGTTAAGCAGTTTTACAGGTTCGGATATCTGCGGAAATGCGACTGTCACACACGATGGTCCCACAATGATTACTTGTCCAATAAGTCTCACAGTCAATTTCACATTGACTGATGATTGCGGAAATCAAAACTTTGAAAGTAAGTTATTCAAAATTGAAGATACACTTGGTAATGAAATACCTAATAACCCAAATGAAGTCAAAATTTTTCCTAATCCTAGCGACTACCAAATTACTATTAATGGATTAAAAAACTCGACCCTAATAACTTTCTTCAGTATAACTGGGCAGGAAGTTTTTAATCGTCGAGTGCAAAACGAAGACACTATACAGTTCAATTTAAATACCGGAGTTTACATTCTTAAGATTCAAGACGGTTCAAACTATTCCTATAAAAAACTTATCATTAAATAAGCCTTTGCAACATATCATTTCTAAAAATCTATATGTTCAAAGTGTTATTTGTAAGCAACAATTCCTACCTTTAGTCGATCAAAATTTTAGGACTAAATGATTGAAGAGCTAAAAGCAAATTATGGCTATTTATTCGAAGAAGAGTTGCTTCAAGAAATCAATAAAGTAGGTACTTATAAAGATGTTCCTGAAGGCCACAGGCTAATCGAAATAGGTGATTATATAAAGTCAATGCCACTCCTTGTGAGTGGTGCAATTAAAATACTAAGAGAGGATGAGAATGGTGATGAGTTATTATTGTACTTCCTAGAGCGAGGTGATACATGTGCTATGACACTTTCCTGTTGCTTAGGACAATCTAAAAGTGAGATAAGAGCGGTTGCAGAAAATAATACAAAATTGATCATGGTGCCTGTGCAGAAGATGGAGGAGTGGCTGGGAAAATACAAAAGCTGGCAGCGTTTTATTCTTCAAAGTTATCACGATCGTATGACAGAATTATTGCAGGCAGTAGATACTATAGCCTTTTTAAGAATGGATGAAAGGCTATTTAGATATTTAAAAGATAAAGCAATGGTAAACCATGATGATGTTGTACATGTTACCCATGAACAAATCGCTCAGGATTTACATACCTCAAGAGTTGTGATTTCGAGATTATTAAAAAAACTATCTCTTAGTGGTAAAATAGAATTACAAAGAAGCAATATAAAGGTAATTGACCTCTAAATGTAACAAGTGTTACACGTTCGCATTCAATAACTAATTAGTTTTGAATGAAATAAATATTACATGGATATTCAACAGTTATTAGGTTATCTGGGAGCCTTATTTATCGGTATAGTGTTAGGTCTTATTGGTGGTGGTGGGTCCATTTTAACGGTGCCAATCTTGGTGTATTTGATGTACGTTAATCCAGTTACCGCTACAGCATACTCACTTTTTGTAGTTGGTGTATCGGCATTGGTTGGTGCTATACGCAATATGCAAAAAGGCTTGGTAGATTTTCGAACGGCAATTGTCTTTGCTATACCTGCATTTATTGCGGTTTATGCCACACGAAAGTTTTTAGTGCCTGCGATTCCTGATACCTTATTTAATATTGGTGATTTTCTGGTTACCAAGGATATTGCAATCATGCTGTTTTTTGCTGTAGTGATGCTAGTAGCTTCAATCTCAATGATTAAAAGTAAACGTGAAGATAATCAAGAGTCTGACGCCGTGTCTTATAATTATCCATTAATAATAATTGAAGGAATTGTTGTAGGCGTGCTTACTGGGATCGTTGGAGCTGGAGGAGGATTTCTTATAATTCCAGCTTTGGTATTATTGGCTAAGTTACCTATGAAAAAAGCCGTTGCGACCTCCTTACTTATAATCGCAATTAAATCACTCATTGGTTTTCTAGGTGATGTTGAAAATTTGACTATCGATTGGCAATTCCTATTAATATTTACTTCACTTGCCGTAATTGGTATTTTCATTGGGATCTATTTGTCTAAATTCATCGAAGGCAAAAAACTGAAAAAGGGATTTGGCTGGTTTGTACTTATCATGGGTGTCTATATTATATTCAAAGAATTACAGAAATAGTAAATGTAACTTATGTTACAGCATAGCTTGTACAGATGTACTACTTTTAACTCATTCATTACTAATTAAATATTCAATAATAAACAATGAAAGTAGAACAAATATATACTGGCTGTTTAGCGCATGCAGCTTACTATCTAGAGAGTAATGGCGAGGCAGCAATTTTTGATCCCTTACGTGAAGTTGATCCTTATATAAAACGGGCAAAACTGGATGATGCGAAGATCAAATATATCTTTGAAACACATTTTCACGCTGATTTTGTTTCAGGGCATTTAGACCTTAAACACAAAACAGGTGCACAGATCGTTTTTGGTCCTACCGCAAAACCTGACTATGACGCTCTTGTAGCAAAAGATGAACAAGTATTCTTAGTTGGAGATTATAAGGTTAAAGTATTGCATACACCTGGACATACAATGGAAAGCACCACCTATTTGCTAATTGATGAAAATGATAGAGAACACGGGATTATTACTGGAGATACCCTGTTTATTGGTGATGTAGGACGTCCTGATCTAGCACAAAAAATTAGTGCTGATCTAACACAAGAAAAACTAGCCGCTTTACTCTATGAGTCATTAAGGACCAAAATTATGCCACTTCCAGACCATCTAATTGTATATCCTAACCATGGTGCAGGTTCGGCTTGTGGAAAAAACATGAGTAAGGAAACTACAGATACTTTAGGTAATCAGAAAAAGGTCAATTATGCTTTAAGAGCAGATATGTCAAAGGAAGAATTTATTGCAGAACTTATCGATGGTTTAACAGAACCTCCTGGATATTTTCCACAGAATGTAATGATGAATATTAAAGGCTACGAAAGCTTTGATAATATCATGTCTAAATCTCACACACCATTATCATCAAAGGCGTTTGAAGCTGCAGCTAATGAAACAGATGCTGTTGTGCTTGATGTAAGGCATCAAACAGAATATAGTAAAGGACATATCCCAAGATCTATATTCATTGGCGTTGACGGAGATTTTGCACCTTGGGTTGGTGCAATGATTGTAGATGTGACGACACCAATATTACTTGTGTCACCTATAGGAAGAGAGCAAGAAGTAATTACACGCTTATCACGCGTGGGATTTGACAATGTTATAGGATATCTAGATGGAGGATTTGAACAATGGAAAGAAGATGGAATGGAATACGATACTTTGACATCCATATCCGCAGAAGAGCTTGAATCGCGTTACACAGAGATTAAAGATGTTGTATATGATGTTCGAAGAGCTAATGAATTTAACGCCGAACACGTAGATGGCGCGAAAAATACGCAACTTGATTATCTAAATTCGCATTTGAGTGAATTTCCTGATGACAAAACATTTTATGTTCATTGTGCTGGAGGTTATCGATCGGTTATCGCAGCCTCGATATTAAAAACTAGAGGAATCCATAACCTAATTGATGTTTCTGGAGGTTTCGGAGCAATTAGAAAAACAGGGATTCCAAGAACAGATTTTGTTTGCCCGTCTACTATAAAATAGATTTTACATAGTTTTTTGGTTTAAAAAGGTGTGTCTGACTGCTAAGGGACATGCCTTTTTTCTGTAACAATGGTTACGGTAAATCGTTTTGAAATGGATTAAATTTACAGAATAGAAGCAGAAATTATATTTAAATTATATGTCGTTATTATCACTATTGTTTGGAAAAAGAGTGAACTCAAATGAATCAATAAAAGTATTAAATGCTGATGCATTCAGATCAGAGGTAGAAGGTAAAAAGGTTCAGCTAGTGGATGTAAGAACAAAAAAAGAGTTCAATTCAGGACATATCAAAGGCGCAATTAATATTGATTATTTCTCCGGAAAGTTTACAACAGATTTCAATCGACTAAATAAGCAACAACCCATATTTATTTATTGTAGAAGCGGTGGGCGAAGTCGACAAGCTGCTAAAAAGCTATCTAAATTGGGTTTTGAGGAAATATATGACTTAAAGGGAGGAATTATAAATTATAAATAATGTTAAGAGTTTTATCAATACTGGTATTGTCACTATTTGTATTAGGTTGTAAACAATCTAGAAATGACAATCAGCAAGAAATAAGTTATGCTCGAGTAAATGATGGACATCCTGGCAAAAAGCTAATGGAGACGCAGTGCTACATCTGCCATAATCCTAAATCAAGTCATGATGACCGCATCGCTCCTCCAATGATAGCCGTTAAAAATCATTATCTAGAAGACGGAATGTCCAGGTCTGAATTCGTAGAAAGTATTCAAAATTGGATAAAACACCCAACTAAGGAAAACGTTAAAATGCCTGGAGCAGTTAGGAAGTTTGGAATTATGCCAAAACAAACCTTTTCTGAAGCCGATATTCAAATGATATCAGAATTCATTTATAATAATGAGTTAGAAGAGCCTAGCTGGTTTCGGAATCATAGGCGGCAAAATCACGGAAAAAACGGCCGTAAGCATAGTAAGTTATAAGATTGTTATAATTGTTAGGTATGAGCAAATTTTCAGAACTTATTAATCAAGACAAACCAGTTCTTATTGACTTCTTTGCAACGTGGTGTGGACCTTGTAAAATGTTGACGCCTATCTTGAAACAAGTAAAAGATCAGTTAGGTGATGCCGTTGTAATACTTAAGATTGATGTTGATAAAAATCAAAGTTTGGCCGCAACCTATCAGGTTAGAGGTGTGCCAACATTGTTATTGTTTAAATCTGGTAAACAGCTCTGGCGACAATCAGGATTGGTCCAGAAAGAGGAATTAGTAAATATTATCACTAAGTTTAAATCATGAATTTAGATGAGACCTTTTGGGATAACAGATATCAGTCGTTTGATACTGGCTGGGATCTTGGTGATGTATCACCACCTTTAAAAGCGTATTTTGACCAACTCACAAATAAGGCTATCAGAATTTTAGTACCTGGCGGTGGAAATTCCTATGAGGCCGAGTATTTACATGAGCAAGGATTTACAAATGTTTATGTCATTGATGTCTCAGCTACAGCTTTAAAAAATTTTAGTGAACGCGTTCCAGACTTCCCCAAAGAAAGGCTTATACATGCTAATTTTTTTGATCTTGACATGACCTTCGATTTAATAATTGAACAAACCTTTTTTTGCGCACTTGACCCAAATTTACGAGATCGTTATGTAGCCAAAATACATAGCTTATTGGATACAAATGGGAAGCTAGTAGGCTTATTGTTTGATGCGCCGTTGTATTCTGATAGACCACCATTTGGAGGGACTAAATTAGAGTATGAAAACCGATTCAAAATCTATTTTAATATTGTTCGAATAACACCATCATACAATTCTCATGAATCTCGACATGGGAAAGAAGTTTTTATTAGTGTAATGAAAACTAAGTAGGTAGTATTACATTAATTTTTAATAAATGACTTATGTCATATTTTATAGATGTTTTTGATAGTATTTTTACACTAATAAATTAAAATTATGGCATTTCAAAATATAGCTTTATACAGTTCAAGTGCAACCATAGCTTTGGTTGCGGTTTTTGGTTTAGTCTGTCTAGTCTTAATAGGTTTTTTGGTTAATTTTATGACTAGCGGAAGTAAAAAGAACTCAGAAGCCAAAGATTGAAATACGTTTGTTTAAATCGAAAGAAGAGCATCTATTAGGTGCTCTTCTTTTTTTATAGAATTGCAATATGTTATTTAAATAGTTGTAACGTTTTTAAAAAAATTGCGTCATACAGGTATGGAAACAAAAGCAACAGTAATGAGACAGGATAATCAACTTTTAGTGTTGACGCATTTGAGTCAGTTGCTAACCTTTATTACAGGATTTGGCGGACTCATTGTACCATTAGTTATTTGGGCGACACAGAAAGAGAAAATCTATCAAATGGATGAGCACGGAAAGAATATTGTAAACTTTCAATTAAGTATTTTAATTTATAGTTTGATTTGTATTCCACTAGTATTCATTCTTATTGGCATAGCTGGATTATTCTTATTAGCCTTTATATCATTTATTTTTCCAATCATTAATGCAATTAAAGCGAGTCAAGGAGAAATACCAAGATACCCTTTATCTCTTAATTTTATTAGTTAGTTATTATTTTTGTCAGAGGTAAACAAAAACGCTCACATTAACGTGGGCGTTTTTTTGTTATAATTTTTATTAAAGTGTTGTGTAAACGAGTTTTGTGTTTTATTTTTAAAACAAAAACTATGTTTTCATCAACTGATATTGAAAAAGAGCTTCGGGCCCTTAAAGGCCGCACGTCTTCTCAAAAAGATTTTGTAGATGCACTTTTAGCTGATATTGCTCAAAATGCAAGTAGAGAAGAAGAAATCAAAAACACCTTAAGTGAATCTAATGGTGGATCAACCAATGACTTTAACATTGATCTGCTAGAATCTGATCGTATCTATCACATCGATATGATCAAGAGTATTTGTATTGATTTTAGACTGCGTTTTTTGGATTCTAAGTATTTTAAGAATGAGTTTCCAGAAGAGGCTCTTGATAAAATTAAAGATCTAGAAAATGCGCATCATACGAAATTAGAAGGGTTTAAAGTAATGGCGCCTTCAAAGTTATTTCGTTTAG
This sequence comes from Psychroserpens sp., assembly GCA_017643165.1. Classification (GTDB taxonomy): domain Bacteria; phylum Bacteroidota; class Bacteroidia; order Flavobacteriales; family Flavobacteriaceae; genus Psychroserpens. The sequence goes on from JAEPNY010000002.1 coordinate 340,572, forward strand.
AAAATCCAGATGATCCATTACTATTCGCCCCAATCGGAAATGGATATTATTATTTAATACATAAATGGGGAAATGATTTACATCCACTACGAAAATGGCTAGTGAAACCGGTTAAGAATCTTGATAATTTAATGATCACGGCCTTAATTGTAAGCTTTGTTATCTCTTATGTATTTAATAGTTTCTTGACCTTGCAGGATGACAACTTTATTAGTAATTTCTTTTTGATTTTCTTATTTAATTTCAAATGTATAATTGCGGTTATTATGTTTTATGCAATACCAAGAGGGAAGAGTGTTAACGACGTTATTTGGGATAGCAAGTATTCTAGATAATTAACGAAATAGGTCACAAAAAAACCACAATACTGATTGTTCAATATTGTGGTTTTTTGTTATAAATATCTATTTCTAAGAGTTCAGCATCACAGGCATAACAAGCATTGTTACTTGTTCACCTTCGTCTAAACCATCTATCGGTGTTAAAATTCCAGCTCTGTTCGGAAGACTCATTTCTAACATCACCTCGTCAGAATTCAGGTTATTCAACATTTCTGTCAAGAATCGTGAGTTAAATCCGATTTGCATGTCATCGCCTTGATAATCGCAACTTAAACGTTCTTCGGCTTTATTCGAGTAATCTATATCTTCAGCTGAAATGTTTAATTCAGCCCCAGCGATTTTTAATCGAATTTGGTGCGTTGTCTTGTTAGAAAAGATACTAACACGACGCACAGAATTTGAAAACTGTGTGCGATCAATAGTTAATTTATTAGGATTCTCCTTCGGAATAACAGCCTCGTAGTTAGGATATTTCCCATCGATCAAACGACAAACTAAAACAGAATTCTCGAATGTGAACTTCGCATTAGAATCATTGTATTCAATCGTTACAGCATCGTCCATTGTTGCTAGAATTCCCTTCAATAAATTCAATGGCTTTTTCGGCATAATGAACTCAGCAACTTGATCTGCTTTAACATCATTACGTGTGTATTTTACCAATTTATGGGCGTCTGTAGCAACAAAGGTTAGTCCTTCAGTAGAAAACTGAAAGAAAACGCCACTCATTACCGGACGTAAATCATCATTACCGGCCGCGAATATTGTTTTGCTTATTGCAGTTGCTAGTATGTCTCCAGCAATTGTGGTAGTACTAGGATCGTCTAATTCAACGGCTTTAGGGAATTCGTTACCATCAGCATAGGCTAACGCGTATTTACCGTGATTAGAACTAATTTCTACCGTGTTATTGTCCTCAACAACAAAGGTTAAGGGTTGTTCTGGAAATGTCTTTAAAGTATCTAATAATAGGCGAGCAGGAAGCGCTATGCTTCCGTCATTATCACTTTCTACATCTAACGTTGATGACATCGTTGTCTCTAAATCACTTGCAGAAACCGTTAATTTCGACGCTTTTAATTCAAATAAGAAATTATCGAGAATTGGAAGCGTATTAGAATTATTAATGACTCCTCCAAGAACTTGTAATTGTTTAAGTAAATAGGTGCTGGATACTATAAATTTCATTTCTTTTTAATTGATTGTATTTACTGTAAAGTACATGCCTTAACATGCAGTACAAATATATCTTAAAGCTACTGTTTTATGAAACAAACTTATTAACATTTCAATTGTCTCTTAATTTATGGAGAGAAGCAGATATTTCGACTAATTCGCGTATTTGCGTTTTCGAAGATAACTGAAAAGCAATCCAAAAATACCAAGGATTACAAGGGGTAAAACAATATTAATGATTTGCCACTTTGACTTTTCTTCTTTAACCTTTTCAAGATCAAGGAAAGCTAGCTTAACCTCTTTAGTCCTAATGTTTATAAGTCCGTCGTCATTTAGTAAATAATTTATCGCGTTTTCGAGAAACTCTTTATTCCCAAATTTACGTTTTGATAAGAATTCAAATCCAAGTTCTTGAGGCTGATTCTTAATAACCTCGTTTTTAATCACGTCGCCATCAGCTATAACGATCATTTTGGTTGGTGAGCTTATTGTCTTATCGGAATTAAGTTTTGTAGGTTTTATACGTTTATCATAAACCGAAGTGAACGTGCCTTCCAATAGTACAGCTAGTGTTTGATTAGGATCTTTATAAGTCTGAGCGTCAGTTTCTTTGGTTACCACATCTAAACTAATTTCTCGAGGAGTTCCTTCCAGTTTAGTTAATGGAGAACTTCGTAATAATATCGTTTTATCAACCGTATTTTTAAGGGTATCGATTTGACTTGCAAAATCAAATTTGACAGGATCTAAATTAGTGGTAATAGGGTGATTTGGATTGCTTGCCGCCAATGGAGAATATTGCCATTGTAAGGGTTGAAATTGCGAATTACTGCCTTCACCAATGGCGAGTGTAATTGGTGCAGAATACATGTCATTAACAATGACTGGATTAATTCGAACGCCATACTTAAAAAAGAAATCGTTTAAATTGAGATCTTTGATAACAGCAATAGCCTTTCCGCTATCGTTCATAAGACTATCGCGATCCATAATGACACTTTCTGTTAACCACAAGCTCTTACCGCCATTCATTGTATATTGGTCTAGCACATACTTCTCCTGTTCTGAGAATGCTTCGCTAGGTTTGGCTGAAATGATCAGGTCATAATCATTAAGCTCATCTAAAGTCTTCTGGGCATTATTCGAAACGCTATCTAAAGTAAAAGGTGCTAGAAAATAATGTTCGCCAAGTTTTCTAAGTAGATCTGCGAGATAAATATCTTTAAGTTGGCCATTTCCTTTAAGGACAGCTATTTTCTTTTGCTTAGGTGTTACGAGTTTTTTGAAAGCTTCAGCAAAAGCATATTCTAAATTTTGGATGGAACTATTAACGAGTTCTTGGTCTGTTGCTCCAATTTTATTCTTTATGAGTGGAATAATTACGGTTTGTTCATTATAACTGGCTAAAGCCCATGGAATGATGACTTCTTGTGTTGTTTTTCCACTTTCTTTTAGACTAATCTGAAAAGGGCGGAGGCCACGCTGATTTAGCTGTTGTAGATTTTGACGCCTTGTATCTTCATCTGCTAACGGATTAATAAACCCAAAATTTACATTGCTATTGTAGATTTTAAATTCTTCCAATAATTGTCTAGTTTCATCGCGTAAACGCCTAAATTCTGATGGGAATTCACCTTCTAAGAACACATCAATTATAAGAGGAGAGTGAACATCATCAATAGTTTGAAGTGCCGCATCCGACAACGTGAAACGCTTGTCGGCAGTTAAATCAAAACGCTGGTATATATAACTACCTATATAATTAATTGCAATTATGGTAACTAATGTCAGTGCTACTTTAAGGCCATATGATTTAGTCTTGGACTTCAAACTCTATTTGTTCTTTATATGGAATAATTTCCGTTAGTTTTTCGTTTTGGAATACTAATTCTAAACATTCTTTTTCTTCATTAAAAGCACCTGGTTCAATGCCTAATCCATAGTTCCAGCGATTTGCATCATGTGATTTTAATGTATCGTCCCAGGTTAGCCATTCCGCCTCACCAAGTAAGCCTTCCACATCTTGTTTGGTCTTTCCAATAAGTAGATCTGATGCGATCATGTGGTCAGATAACTCATAGCGTAAAGCTGGTTTCTCCAACCAATGTTCAGAAGAGAAATACTTTTGATGATGATAATTACTGAATATATTGACCATCGGATAGAACACATAAAAATAGATAACAGGTGTTAACGCAAGACTTACTAAAAGTGTCAACCACTTTCGCCTATCTATGGTTCTCACAAAAAGATATGTGAGTATAAAAACAATACTCATAAATAGTACTAATGGAATAGTGATAATCATGAATTTGCTTTATTGAGATTGAACTTAGTTAAAAGTATAAACGCTGCAGTCAGACTTAAGAAATAGAGCATATCTCTTGTGTCAAGTACACCGCGACTCATACTTTTAAAATGTGCTTCCATTCCCAGTTTTTCGATATATAAGGTATCGCCAAACACATTGTAGTTTGATAATCCTTCAAACCCGAAATAAAAAAAGAAACAGATAAACACGGCTAGAATAAATGCGACGATCTGATTATCGGTAAGGCTAGATGCAAATACACCAATAGCAGTATAGGTGCTTACTAAAAATAATAATCCGATATATGAGCCCATGAGACTACCTGTATCAAGATTTCCTTGCGGATTCCCCAATGTCCATAATGAAAACACGTACAGTAAGGTCGGTATTAAGGCTATGATGATAAGCACTAGTGCACCAAAATATTTACCAAGAGCGATATTAAGGTGGCTAATTGGTTTGGTCAACAAAAGCTCCAGCGTGCCTTGTTTTTTTTCATCCGCGAAACTACGCATCGTTACAGCTGGAATTAAAAAGATTAAAATCCATGGCGACAACAAGAAAAAAGCCGATAAATCTGCAAATCCATTATCCAAAATATTGAATTCACCTTTAAAGATCCATAAAAAGAGTCCGCTCAATAATAAAAATGCCGCAATCACCAAATAGCCAATAGGAGAGGTGAAAAATGTATTGATTTCTTTCTTAAGTATGGCGAGCATGTAGTTAATTTAGTACGTAAAATTAGACATTAATTTAAACTTCTTCGAGCATTATCATAGATATTCATTGTTACTCCAATGTTGCAACTTTGTCGACGCTCCATGCCTCAGGTTTCGCATTGAACAATGGTTTGGTTTTAGACCATACACTTTTGAATAACTCAGAGTGACGATAATTCTCAAGATCAGATTCTGTTTGCCAATAACTATACGTGAAAAATACATTAGTATTGTGTTTGTCACGATACAATTCTAGGAATTCACAACCAGGAAAGGCTCTGATCTTTGTTTTATTAAGATTAAAATTTTCTAAGAACTGATCGATATGATCGGGTTCAAAGCTCATTTTTACGATTCTAACGAACATAAATTAGGTTTTTGAGAAGTTCACAGTTACCGTATCCATCACTTTTAATCCCATAAGCGATGAAGCACTACCAACAGTGGCATTATCACTTTTGTAGACAGCAATCTCAAGATAACCAGAGGAATTAAAGACTACTAAACCCTTGCCGGCATCATAACGCTTATCTTCAGGAACATCAAAATTGATCGCGTCACTGTACTTATCATAAATCTTCTTGAACTTATAACTGCGCGCTGAGATTTCATAGGAACGCGTCTTCTGGACACCCTCGAAAAACTTCCGCTTAATATTAGTTATCACATTTCCGTAATTATCAATATAGATGACGCTTCCTATGATTTGATTCTTCTCGTCATTGACAAACGGATTTAAATTCTTTATCGGTTTAATGGTTTCAATATGCTTACCAATCACCTCCAAAGTTCCACCACGTGCAATGTGACAAGCCACATTCACGAACACATCTAACACAGGGAAACTCGTAGCAACGCGATCATGAATATTTATTTCTACAATCTTTTGTGGTGCAATCTCTGTACAGATCATGCTCATAATGCCATTGTTTGCACAAATGAAGTAATGATCATCGAGTTTAACGGCAATATGTTTGTTTTCTGGATTGAGTTCTGAATCAATCCCAATCACATGAATAGTGCCTTTAGGGAAACTACTATAAGCATTCTGAATAATGTATGCCGCTTCAGGTACGTTAAATGGCGCGACCGAATGGGAGATATCAACAATTCTAACATCTGGAAGTTCGCTGTAAATAGCCCCTTTTATGGCTCCAGCAAAATGATCTTTTTCACCAAAATCTGTTGTTAGCGTGATGATTGCCATAAATGACCTTTGAAAAAATTAACCTAAACTTACCCTAATTTTATTTGTGTTATAAAACTGTTAAAAACTAATCATTTTTTAACCTTAACGAAACCTTATGAATAAAATACTTTAATTATTTTTGATTATGATGTAGGTTAAAAACATAGCGGTTTTATAACATCACAAATCTAATAAAACAAAAACGATTAATTTATAATTCACAGCGCTTTTGAATGAACTTATTTTAGAACTGGAAGAAATAACTCCAAAAGAATTTTTTGGAGCTCAAAATGCAAATATCAAAACTCTTAAAGAATACTTTCCAAAACTAAAAATTGTAGCAAGAGGTAATAAGATAAAAGCTTATGGCGATGAAGATCTCTTAGAAGAATTTGACCGTCGTATGGAAATGCTCATGGTGCATTTCGGAAAATACAATAAGATTGATGAGAATGTTATAGAACGTGTCCTTACAAGTCGAAGTAGCGATGATTACGCGACATCGGCGAGTAGCGGTGAAGCTATCGTTCATGGCGTGAATGGAAAGATCATAAAAGCCCAAACGGTTAATCAGCGAAAGCTGGTTGAAAGCATGCGTAAAAACGATATGGTTTTTGCTATTGGTCCAGCAGGAACAGGAAAAACCTATACAGGCGTTGCTTTGGCTGTACGCGCTTTAAAGAATAAAGAAGTAAAACGTATTATACTCACGCGTCCAGCAGTTGAAGCAGGAGAGAACTTAGGATTCTTACCTGGTGATCTAAAAGAAAAATTAGATCCTTATATGCAACCATTATACGATGCATTGCGTGATATGATTCCTGCTGAGAAATTGGCAAATTTCATTGAGAATGGAACTGTACAAATTGCGCCTTTAGCGTTTATGCGTGGTCGAACATTAGATAATGCGTTCGTGATTCTCGATGAAGGTCAAAATACAACACATGCACAGATGAAAATGTTCTTAACGCGTATGGGAAAAAATGCTAAGTTTCTTCTTACAGGTGATCCTGGTCAAGTGGATTTGCCGAGACGAACCATTTCGGGATTGAAAGAAGCATTACTCGTTTTAAAGAATGTTGACGGCATTGGTATGATTTATCTTGATGATAAAGACGTTATCCGTCACAAACTTGTGAAGAAAGTTATCGACGCATATAAGAGTATTGAAAATAGAGATTAATTTTTTTAGTAGCTTTTTCCAGCTCTCGGCAGTCGCTATCTCTTTACATTATTGAGCAAAAGAGATGAGCTCCAACAAATGCCTCCATCTGGGCTAGAAAATAGTATACATTCGTATAAAACACATAAACGTGGCAAACCAGAATAATACAATTACAGAATCAAATTTTAATTTCCCAAATCAAAAAAGTGTTTACAAAGGGAAGGTTAGAGAAGTTTATAATATCAATGATCAAGAATTGGTAATGATCGCAACAGATCGTTTGTCGGCCTTCGACGTTGTCATGCCAAAAGGGATTCCTTATAAAGGACAGATCCTGAATCAGATTGCCACAAGCATGATGAAAGCAACTGAAGATCTAGTGCCTAACTGGTTAACAGCAACGCCAGATCCTAATGTGGCTGTCGGACATCTATGTGAGCCATTTAAAGTGGAGATGGTGATTCGAGGCTATCTTTCTGGTCATGCAGCTCGAGAATATAAAGCAGGAAAACGAATGTTATGTGGCGTGTCAATGCCAGATGGTATGAAAGAGAATGATAAATTCCCAGAGCCTATTATCACGCCAGCGACCAAAGCAGAGCAAGGTGATCATGACGAAGACATTTCAAGAGAGGATATTCTAGCGCGTGGTATTGTTTCTGAAGCGGATTATCTTGTTCTTGAGGATTACACTCGCAAACTCTTCCAACGTGGAACAGAGATTGCAGCGTCTCGCGGACTTATACTCGTTGATACTAAATACGAATTTGGAAAAACTAAAGATGGCAAGATCGTTCTTATCGATGAGATCCACACACCAGATTCCTCACGCTATTTTTATGCTGATGGTTACCAAGAACGTCAGGATAACAATGAACCGCAAAAGCAGTTATCTAAAGAATTTGTGCGTCAATGGTTGATTTCTAATAATTTCCAAGGCCTCGAAGGTCAAACTGTGCCACATATGACTGACGCTTACATTGAAACCGTAAGCGAACGCTATATTGAGCTGTATGAGAATATTATGGGTGAACCATTTGAGAAAGCAGACGTTTCAGATATTCAAAACAGAATCGAGAAGAATGTGCTTAATTATTTAAACTAGTACATCGTATTTGGATTAGCAGAGGATTTTGGGATTTGTTGAATCGCATCCCAATGCTCGCATATTTTCCCGTTATCATCAAATCTAAAAAAGTCCATAGTAATGTATTCGTCATTATCTGGCCACGTTTGGTGCGTGTGTAAGGCTACCAAATCACCTTCAGCAATACACCTCACAAATTCAATCGATTTTTCTGGGTATTCATTTTGCATACGTTCAAAATAGTCAATAAACCCTTGTGTACCATCAGCTACATCAGGGTTATGCTGAATATATTCTTTGCCAATATATAGTTCTACAGCGCGTTTCGGATTGCCTTCATAGGCCATTTTGTAAAATGCGATGGCATTCGCCTTATGTTGTTCTAAGTCCATATGTTATTTTTTTAGTTTTTGTATCAGTCCGCGTACACCTTGATAGATGAAATGATTGGTTTTTACATAATGGAATGAAATTATGCAAACGACGATCATAAATATAATTGCACCTAAGATGGCTTCAGTGGGTTCAAGCGATTTATAATAAAATTGCTTTAAGCCTAATCCTGTATAACTTCCGAAGATAATAATGAAGTGAATCACATAGATCGATAAGGTTTTCTGACCAATTTTTCCAATCAATGATCCCTTCAGAAAAGGTTCGGCCGCATAGAATATTCCAAATAGAACCAAAACGTTTCCGAAGCGTGTAAAGAGATAATTGTAGAATGCACAAGATTTAAAAAGTTCGATATCTGTCCACAAATATATTTTCATTAGTGCTAGGGATGAAAAATTGATGAGTAATAATCCTATGACTACAAATGAGATTACGGTAAACATGCGGAATTTGTTTCGATGGACATGAGAGAAAAACACCGTAGCTAGGTAGCCTCCAAAGGCTGTATAACCAAACCATGGTAGTATAGTAAACACTGAGCCATTAGTAGTTGTCATATAATTTGCAAAAAACAAAGGGACATTCTCCAATTCAAGCGCTCTATATAAGGGTTCAGTTAGAAAGCTTAAACAGCCTAATATCAGTAGAAACAATGATAGCAAACGAATGTAATGTTTGAATAACACATAGCACCCAATTAAAATAATGAGTGATAATCCAATACATTGTAGGACGTCAACTGCAAAAATGTAAGAACTAAACTCACCTCTAAACCATCCGAAAAAATCGATGCGTAAGGAATAGCCTATTCCAAGCAGTAAAAGTCCACGATATAACCCTTTTTTGATCCTTGGACGATCACTACCTTTGGCTTTAGCACGCAATAATAAATACAAAAAGACCAAACCGGAAATAGTGAAGAATGTAGGTGCAGTAATACCTCTGAAATAAGACCAAATCTGATATACCATATTTGTCTCATCGCGATAGATGGGATTGAGCAGTGTGTCAATGAAATGACCTTGTAGCATCATAAGAATCGCAAAGGCGCGCACTGCATCGATAAAATAAATACGGTCGGTTTTCAAAAATCAAAGATTTATGGTCATAAATATAGTTTTAATTTTTATGCTTCGGGAAGTTTAATATCTTAGTTCAGTATTATATATACATGGAGCAGCTCGAAAACTTTTCTGAACAATTTTCTTCTTTCGCCTGGGGAATTCCGCTATTAATACTCTTAGTTGGTGGAGGATTGTATTTATTGATACTGTCAAGATTCCTGCCGTTTCGATATTTCTCCCATGCGATAAGTGTGTTGCGTGGTAAATATGATGATCCTAATGATCCAGGAGAAATTAGTCATTTTAAGGCGCTTACAACAGCCTTATCAAGTACAATTGGAATGGGCAATATCGCAGGAGTAGCTTTGGCCATTTCAGTAGGAGGACCAGGAGCCATGTTCTGGATGTGGATTAGTGCCATTGTTGGGATGAGTACTAAATATTTTACATCCACATTGGCAATTTTATATCGTGGAAAAGATTCCAGCGGCCAATTGCAAGGTGGTCCAATGTATTTTATTAGAGAAGGACTAGGGAAACGCTGGAAACCACTAGCTATAATGTTTTCAGTTTTTGGAATGCTTGGCGCCTTGCCAGTTGTAAATGTTAATCAACTTAAACAGGCGATAAATGATATTATATTGATTCCAAATGGCGTTGAGGTTGATCTCTATACCAATATACTTATAGCTATTATTCTAGTGATAATAACGTCAATAGTAATAATGGGAGGCTTAAAACGAATCAGTAACGTTGCTTCTAAAATGGTGCCTTCAATGGTGCTCCTTTACTTTGTGTTGGTATTAATCATATTGGCGGTGAATTATGATCAGGTACCACATTATTTTGTTCTAATTATTACCGATGCCTTTGACGCCAACTACATCTCAGGAGATGAGGTAATGGGAGGGATGCTTGGTGCTTTGATATTACTTGGAATAAAACGCGGAGCATTTTCAAACGAAGCTGGAATTGGAACGGCGCCAATGGCCCATGGTGCAGCGAAAACAGATGAGCCTGTTCGAGAGGGACTAGTAGCGATGCTTGGTCCAGTGATCGATACACTTATTGTCTGTACATTAACGGCATTAGCAATCTTAGTAACTGGTGTTTGGGAAACAACAGCCAAGAATGGTGTGAGTCTCACGGCTTCCGCATTTCAAGAAGCTATGCCTTATGGTCAGTACCTATTAATGGTTTGCGTATTTATTTTTAGCATATCCTCTTTGTTTTCGTATGCCTATTATGGTAAAAAGTGCTTGTCCTTTTTAATAGGTGCACAGAACAAACACTATTATAACATCTTTTATATAGGCAGTATTGTTATTGCTGCAACTACCGAATTTGAAGTGATGATCAACTTTATAGATGGAATTTTTGCATTTATGGCCATTCCAACAATGCTGGCAACTATTTTACTTGCGCCAAAGGTGGTAAAGGAAACCAAATCTTATTTTAATAGATTGAGGCCATAGGAAAAGGAATCAACTAGTCTTAAAATACTTTATAAGAAAGTAATTGAAGTGTCAAAAAACTTGTAAATTATGAATCCAAAAAGTTGAGAATTATCATCTAATAATGCATGTGGCACTGATTTTTTAAAAACTGCTAAAAAATTGAATTGAAACTAGGGTCTAGAGACTCATTTATTCAAACTTTAATAAATACCATAATGAGTAATTATCATATAAAACATTTAGAAGAGTATTATCAAGTCTATCGCAAATCGGTTCGAAATCCCGAATTATTTTGGGAAGAAATTGCTGAAGAACATTTCCTATGGCGAAAAAAATGGAACAATGTATTAAGTTGGGATTTCAGTAAACCAGAAGTGAAATGGTTTGAAGGAGCGCAATTAAATATTACTGAAAATTGTATCGATCGACATTTAGTAACACGAGGTGATAAAACTGCAATTCTTTTTGAACCAAATGACCCTAATGAATCCGCTGAGCACATAAGCTATAAAGACTTACATGAAAGAGTCTGTCGCTTTGCAAATGTTCTTAAACGTAAAGGTATAACCAAAGGTGATCGCGTGTGTATATATTTACCAATGATACCTGAATTGGCTATTTCTGTTCTGGCATGCGCAAGAATTGGAGCAATTCACTCCGTAGTATTTGCAGGGTTTTCTTCAACTGCTTTAGCAACACGTATTAATGATTCCCATTGTAAAATGGTTATAACTAGTGATGGTTCTTACCGCGGTGCAAAAACAATAGATTTAAAAGGTATTGTGGATGAAGCTTTGGATAGTTGCGATTGTGTAGAGTCGGTATTAGTTGCGAAACGAATTAATTCAGAAATACAATTAAAAGAAGGCCGTGATTTTTGGTTACAACCCTTACTTGATAATGCTGATACAGATTGTGCAGCAGAAATCATGAATGCTGAAGATCCATTATTTATTCTTTATACCTCTGGATCCACAGGAAAACCTAAAGGAATGGTTCATACCACTGGTGGTTATATGGTCTACACAGCCTATACATTCAAGAATGTTTTCCAATATAGGGAAGAAGATGTGTATTGGTGTACCGCAGATATTGGCTGGATTACAGGTCATAGCTATATCGTTTATGGTCCTTTGTGTAATGGTGCAACAACCGTGATGTTTGAAGGCGTACCGAACTATCCTAGTTTTGAGAGATTCTGGGAAATCGTAGAAAAGCATAAGGTAAATCAATTCTACACGGCACCAACGGCAATTAGAGCATTAGCGAAAGAAGGTGTTGAACATCTTGAAAAACATGATTTATCTTCTTTGAAAGTATTAGGAACGGTTGGAGAACCAATTAATGAAGAAGCTTGGCACTGGTATGATGATAATGTTGGCAAAAAGAAAGCGCCTATTGTTGATACCTGGTGGCAAACAGAAACAGGCGGTATTATGATAACGCCAATAGCATTTGCAACGCCAACAAAACCAACCTATGCGACCTTACCTTTTATTGGTATTCAGCCGACATTAATGGATGAGAATTTTCAAGAAATAATTGGAAATCAAGTAGATGGTCGATTGTGTATTAAGTTCCCATGGCCAAGTATCGCTAGAACAATATGGGGAGATCACCAACGCTATAAAGACACCTATTTTTCGGCCTATAAGAATAAATATTTTACTGGAGATGGTGCGCTTCGTGATGAAGTTGGTTATTACAGAATTACAGGTCGAGTGGATGATGTCATCATAGTCTCTGGTCATAACTTAGGAACCGCCCCGATAGAAGATGCTATTAATGAGCATCCAGCGGTAGCTGAAAGTGCGATTGTAGGATTTCCTCATGACATAAAAGGAAATGCATTGTATGGTTATGTGACGCTTAAAGATTCTGGAGAAGATAGAAATCAGGATAATTTAAGAAAAGAGATTAATCAAATTATCACAGAACAAATTGGTCCGATAGCCAAACTGGATAAGATTCAATTTACTGATGGATTACCCAAAACGAGAAGTGGTAAAATAATGAGACGTATTTTAAGGAAAATTGCTGGTAAGGATATCAGTAATTTAGGAGATACAAGTACATTATTGAACCCAGAAGTCGTCCAAAACATTATTCAAAATACTTTATAAACAACAGTTTCGGAGTACTCTTAATTATCTCAGTTAATAACCTGCTTATAAGTTTTTCTTTTTTTATAAAAGTCACGCCATTATTTTATAACTTTATAGGGATTGGCGCAGGCTTGCGCAATCTCCCTTAGTAATTAGTTAATCTTGTTGATGACAAGTGTTTATATGTGGTTGAGCACATATAAATGAAGAGTTCAAAAGTATCTAAATCACATTTGCTAAAAATGGTTTTAGATTTAGATACTTGAACTATTTTAAATTTTAACTAAACCAATCAAGTAAGAATTTATATTATTCTTAAGCGTCATAAATGCAAATTTGCGTTTATATATGTTGACGAGAGGTTATGAATAAACGCTACTTATGGTACTCAAATATATTCCAAGTTATGCGTAAAATTTTAACTTTAATCAGTTCATTATCAACATGGTTAAAACTCATCATTAATGAAATGATGAATCACATCATGTCGATAGTTTTTATTTTAATCTTGTATTTAATGTTGTGGGTTGTACCACAGATAAATGATCTCATAATTGTGATCAATCAGGCAGATGATGACTGGATAGCTGTATTCGCATTTTTTGCATCTCTAAGTGTTTTAGCATTTTTGATCAGTACGATCAATTCTTATTTTGACCCGCCAATTCCTGAAGAAATAAGCGAATTACAAGCAAATGATGATACACAATTGTCTGAGCGAAAGTTTAAGTTCAATTATATTCCTAGAGATAGAAAAGAGCAATACTTAGAATCCAAAACGAAATTTACGATAGCCGAAACGACTTCGTTTTCTGAAACACAAGCGGAGTATATCAAGCGATTATTCCCGAAATATCTTGGAACAATCCTAATACTCATAGCGGCATATGCTGTAAATAACACCTACTATGATGTGTATTTAGAAAATATATCATTCTCATTTGGAAATTATGGATTTCTGATATGTTTAGTGCTATTACTTTTTAGTTTGTATCAGCCACTTATGACGTTTATCATGAAGTATATATCACGTTATAACTGGACAAGCTATATTCCTATAGCAATTGCTGTAATCTCCTTACTAGGTATTGTATTATTGGGTTTATTTAATCAAGGTGGATCTCAAGGGGATGCGCAACGGTTGTTCTTTTCATTGATATTGTTGGCATCCTTTTTTTTGGTGGTATCTGTATCATATAATACATTGGTTTTGAAAATTAAGAAATGGATTGGTGCACCTGTTATCATATTATTCGTTATCGCTATTTTTTCATCCTACTTGATATTAGTTTTTAATCCGCAGGCATTGAAATTTATTACACCGTTATCTATTGTGATGATTTGTATTATCGGTATTTATACGTTGTGTAATCTTATAAAGTTAATTGGTCACAAAAAGCAGGTGCCATTATTGACAATCGTCATTATCGCTGCGATTGGTTTGTCTATCAATACCGCAAGTAAGCCTGATTTTGATCATTATGATGCAACCCATGTCACCACTTCCTTAAAGGCTTCCGATCGTATGAAGTTGGATGCATATATTGATAAGTGGATTGAAGATCGCAGAGTTGATATTTTAAATTCAACGAGTGACTCTAAATTCCCAATTATTTTAGTTTCTGCAGAAGGCGGAGGATCACGAGCAGGTTTGTGGTCATTTCTAGTTCAGAGTTACCTTTATGATCGCAATCCGGATTATTTTGAAAAACACCTATTTTCTATGACAGGTGCCTCTGGTGGCGGTGGTGGAAATAATATGTTTTATGCGCAAGTATATAATTTATTGGACGGTAAAAGCAATGTACCATTAAAGTATAAGGATGCACGTAAAGACTCATTAAAATACCGCGCAAGTGAGATTTATAATAAAGATTATTTATCGACATCGGTTGCGAGTTTATTAGGTCGTGATTTAATCGAAAATATAACGAACTGGTTTTGCTTTCCAGATCGTGGAGCATTACTTGAAAATGAGTGGGAGCAAAGTTTTCAGGAAACGTTTATGTATACTGGTACAAGTCCGATAGCTGAAGCATACTTAGAAATGATGCCTAGAGCAGATCAATACGAATACATACGTCCAATATTGATTACTAACACGACACATCTCCAATCTGGGCAATATGCAGTGATGTCTCCAGTTAGTACTCATGAAGACAATGAAAATATGGGTGTTTTTAAGGATTTGATTTTTGAGTATCCTAGACCTTCTGAAATGATAAAGCGATCAACAGCGATGTCTATGAATGCAAGATTTCCATATTTGAGTCCTGCGGCAAGGATTAAAGATGTTGGGCAATTTGGTGATGCGGGCTATTACGACAATGTAGGTGGAACGGTTAGTAGGCGTTTAAGTTTTGCTTTAGAGCGTGCATTGTTAAAAGATTCTGCCTTAACGGGTAAGTATGAAATCAAACATTTATTAATTACCAATTTTGAAGCTAAGTCAGAGCTTTCGTATTCGAGTCAGCTAACTGCTCCAGCATCTATGATTTGGAACGCGACGTTTGCACATCCGAAAGAAATGGAAAAAAGTATGTCGAATGTTACTAATGTCCAATCGAAACGTACAGAAATTCCACAAGATCTTTCTGAAATGTCGTTTATAAGGCAGATGGTGGAACAGGAAGAGGTTAAACCGATAATTCCGTTAGGACGTTATTTGTCACAAAAGGCGGTACTTTCTATGGAAGCTAGATTGAAAACTGCAGAGGTTGTGGCGCAATTGAATAGTATGGTTCCGATCAAGTCAGAATAGCTACTTAAGAAATATGCTGTGTTTTTCTGTAAATGATCTTTCGACGTCGTTTTAGATATAGAAATACAAGAAGTGACAAACAACCAAATACCGAGAATCCTATAAAAAGAGGAAGAACAGACGTGTTTACGAAACTTCCTATGTAATTCGCTATTGGGACTGCCATAACGGTTGAAATAAAACCATTGATCGCGGCTCCAATACCAGCTATATGTCCAAGTGGCTCCATTGCTAAAGATCTCAAATTTCCAAAGAGAAAACCAACTGAAAAAAATTGAATCAAGAAAAACAATACTAAGATTTCAATACTCGGATTGAATCCATTATAGAAGCATACCACATATAATAATGAAATCAAGACGTAAGCAATTGTCGCTGCATATGCGATATTAAATGCGCCAAACTTCATAACTAATCGGCTATTTGTAAACGTAGCAAACCCAACTGAGAATGCAGTACTCGCAAATATGTATGGAAAAAGCTGACCCAGTTGATATTGTTCTTGAAAAATTTGCTGGGATGTACTTAGATACACCATAAAAGAACCGGTTATAAATCCAGATACTAAAGTGAATCCAACTGCGTCTTTATATCTAAAAAACTCTTTGGTGCCAGAGATAAATATGGAAGGTGAAAACCGAATTCTTTTTTCAACTTCAAGCGTTTCTGGCTGACGTTTCCAAAACCAAAGCACGATCAATAAACCTATAATTAGATTGGCATTAAAGATGGCTTTCCAATCAAATAGATCCAATAATAACTGCCCGAATGTTGGTGCAATTATCGGAACTAAAATGAAGAACATTACGATAATCGAAAGAATCTTAGCCATAAAATCTCCGCTGTAGGTGTCGCGCGTCATGGAAATCGCCATAGTTCGTGGCGAGGATAAACCAATACCTTGAAATATTCGACCAATAATCATCATCTCCATACTCTTTGTAGTCACGCATACAATGCTCGCCACCACAAAAACTGCAAATCCAATGTAAACAAGTGGTTTTCTACCAAAACTATCAGAGAGCGGACCAAATATGAGCTGTCCAAATCCTAAACCTAAAAAGATCATTGTAATCAAAAGTTGATTATCACTAGGATTAACCACATTTAAGGAATTGCCAATTTCGGGTAAAGCCGGTAACATTGCATCAATAGACAAGGCTACAATAGACATTAGAGAAGCCATGAGTGCAATAAATTCGGACTTAAATGCTGGTTTGGATTTCATTTTGCAAAGGTACTAGTATTCCATTAATGTTAAAGAATGGCCGTCATAAAGTCTTCTTAAATAAACTAATAAAAAAACTCCCTGAATAGGGAGTTCGTATTTTAAAAACAGACTGATTGTTTACTTCATTCGAGAGTAATTAATTTCCATGGTTTTCATCTCTTTATCACCTAACACCATATACATTTCAAAGAGGTGACGGTCATCAGAAATATAAGTAAGCACTTGTTTGACAGTCATGTCTTGACCTGACATTGGGTCTGACATTTTACCTATTGTGACCATGACTTTATCATCACTACTTAATTCGCCTTCCATCTGCATGATGCCACTTCCAAAATTATCAATCCATGTCGTGATAAAGCGTTTTTTGATATTATCGTATCCAACAGTGCCTTCTCCTTTAAATGGTTTACCCATCATCTCTCCAGAATGGGTAGATTTTTGATACAGACCATTCATGATCATTCTGTTAGTTGTTTTCATCGTTGACGCCATCGGGGGTTGTGTGGGATCCATCCACATCTTGACATCTCCTTGCCATTCGCCATCAAATGACGCTAACCATTTGTGGTATTTCCCAGGGGTCATGCTATCCTCCCAAGCTTTCATTTCTTCAGGAGTCTGGGCATAATTAATTGAGCAAAAGCTCATTAAAATTAAAGCTAAAACTAGTTTTTTCATTGTATTTAGATTGCGGTTATGGTTTAAAGATAAAAAAAATATAGCTTGTTAATTTGTTGTATGCGATCTACACGAATGTTCACCTTGACATGCTTAACTTCTCTTATTTAATTATATTTAATCAAAATTTTATTTATGCTTACTGAAACTCTAATTGCGTTCTTTGATCGAGATCTTAATAATTTAAAAACCGAAATCTTGTCTTATACTGATGAGAATGATCTATGGCTTACCTCACATGATATTTCAAATTCTGCCGGTAATTTAAGTTTACATATTGTTGGAAATCTCAATCATTTTGTTGGGGCAGTAATTGGAAAAACAGGCTATATTCGACAACGTGATCTCGAATTTAGCCAAAAACATGTCCCTCGAGAAGAATTGATAAAACAGATCGATGATACTTTTGAAATGCTTACATCAGTTATTTCAAACTTGACGGTGGAGCAATTGGATAGTGAATATCCAAAACAGGTTTTTGGTAAGCCAATGCGTACGGAATATTTTTTAATCCATTTATGCACACATTTGACATATCATTTAGGTCAAATAAATTATCATAGACGCTTATTGATCAATGATTAATAATATTGTTTTAACATTACATTAACAATTTTCATTATATTTATCATACCTAAATTTAATTATTATGAAATCAACTATTTTAAAACTATTATTAAGCCTAATCGTTGTATTGGCGTGGTCGTGTAAACCAAAATTTGATGCTGAATTACACAAAGAAATTGCTGCTGAGCATGAGGCATTGGAGGCCGAACATGCCTCTATGGTTACTGCACATGAAGATCTTGAGAAAGCACATGCATCATGGGTTGCAGCACATGCCGCTCTTCCCGAAACAGATTCCTTACACTTGGAAGTGGAAGGAAAGCATACAGCACTTATTGAAAAACATCAAAAGTTAATGTTGGAGCACGAAGCATTAATTAAAAAACATGCAGAGATTGAGGCTATGCATGAAACCGGCGAAATGTCTACAGAGGATGTTAAAGCTGAACATGAGGCGATAAAAAAAGAACATGAGCGTATGCAATCGGATCATGAAGCTATGGAAGGCGAACATGCTACTATGAAAAGTGATCATGAACAGATTATGACGGAACATGAGACATCTGAAGAAGAAAGTGAAGAATAAAAAAAAGCCTGCTATTAGCAGGCTTTTTTCAGCTAGAATTGTTTAAAGAAGACTGTTCTAGCCTTTAACTAACTAACGATTTACTCAAAATCATTGTCTTCAATATTTTATTAACAGCATTCATTTTCACACTGACAATATTTTCGATTATAAAGATGCAGTATTATCAAGGCTGTTGCAGGAAGATATATAACCCATTCAGGTGAATGGATAAATTCTACTTTTTCATTTATAATGAATGCTGACAATAAAAACCAGCTCGCCCATAAAGCATGTTTAATCCATTGCTTTGAACTAAACTTCACGGACCAAAACACTGCAAAAAACGAAACGCCGATAAACAAAAAATCAATACTTTGCCACCAAGTAGGCGCTGTTTCACAACAACTGGCTGCACAGGTCTGAGCAACAAAAATAAACGGTGTTGCAATGCAATGCATCAAACATAATCCGCTAGCCAGTGCACCGATAGAATCTGAATTATTTGTATTACTTAGTATTGCCATTTAATTCTTCTAAATAATTTAAGAATCGATTTTTATCAACTGTTTCATCATTCCAAATATCCATTACCATTAATTCGACTTGTCGATCAATACGTGTTTGTATGTTATTTCTGAATATTTGATAATCATCAAAATGCGTTTTAGTGGTCTGATTAAATCTGTTTTGAAAGAAAGTCACCGGATTAAACCAATAAGTTGCACTAATAGCTTTATTCTTGGCTTTGAAACTATCTTCGATAGGAACGATACTTGCTTTTGTCAATTCATTCGCTAAGGCAGAGGCAGACCTATTTCTTGCATTTCCAATCTTTAGACTATCATTAATGACAACACTGTTTAAAATATCTGGAAACTGCTCATTCAGTTTTTGTTGAAAAATTTCGTCAGGTAAATCGTAAAGTTCATTCCTTTCGTCACGTTGCGAATCGATAAAATCGGTCATAAGGTTTGTAGGGTATGAGGTGCTGATCCATTGATGCACTGACCCTGGGATAATAAACCCAAGAAGCAACCAAAGTCCGATCATTTTTAGAGTATTAGATACACTTGATTGACCGTATTGAATAATCAATCCAAACCCAATTACCCAAATGAATAGATATACATTGATCCATAGCCAGTATAACCAAAAAGCTGACATATCTGAAGAAAAGACATCAGTAAGTGTTCCACCAATTAGTAATAGGATGAAGTTTACGATGATTATAATCAATGCATAGAATAGTAGTCTAGTCCAAACCCAAGATTTGATCGTTCCTGATTGAATCTTTATAAGCGATAAAATGCCACGATCATATTCTGTTCCTTTGATATTGTATAAGCATATAATTAACAACAAAGGCATTAGAAATAGAATGACGAATGTGAAATCCAATTGCCCAGAATTTAAGCGTTCAGGATTAGCAATTTCTTCTGCCATGTCGGCATCATAAGGGCTACTCCACATTGTTACTTTCTTGTAGTATCCGTATTGTTCGGCTTGTCCAATACCATAAACCATTAGTTTTGATGGTTCTTTAAAACTATATTGTGAGGCATACCAAATTGCCCAAAATGGCGTAGTAACATCTACCCAAGGCCTACTTTCAGGACCTTTTTGATTATTATCATAGTATGCAATTACTGATTCTAAGTCTTCCGATGATTGTGTAGTTATTCGATCAATTTCATCAATCTGCTTATGATAAAGTTTAGAACCATTGTTAATACCATATGCAGCGGCAAGCATGAACAATAAAATCGCAATTAATTTAAATGGATTTCTAATAAAATGTATCCATTCAAATTTTAGAATCATTAAAATTTTCATGTCATTGCAATTTTATTGGTTCCAAAAATAATCAGGACTATTACTATTCCAGTCCAAAGTATTAAAAGGCATATATCTAATAGGTAATGCTTCAAAACTGTCTTGAACATGATAGGTTGATAGTCAAAGTCGGCTACTGATTTAAAGAAATCATTATTGGCTTTCCAACCCCAATCGCCAGTTTTTGATCCACCATAGGCATGTTCATCGTTAAGTGCTTTGATGAAAACACGACGATAGTCTTCCACTTGTCTCAAAAACATTTGATGATGTAAATTGTCACTACCCGCTAGACCAATACTGGCATTCTGTAGAGATGTAAATGGATTAATAATACCGAAATATTGAACGGTATTTTTTTGATCCTGTAGGATGTCGTTTAAGTTGCCAAAATGTTTATCCCATACGAGGTTACCATATTCTTCATCTTCCTGCATACGTATACCATCGAAATTTATTGGTAATTGTGATAAGCTATCGACACCATATTCGGATAATACTTTCGTTTCGAGGGCTTTTCCACGCTCATCTGAAGGATTATGACCATCAATTCCTTTCGAACGGTCTTCGCTCATGGCAGATTTGAAGGCATTACGACTTGGCAGGGGATGCCAGTCTTCTACGCTGCTCAGCACCATACTAGGTATAAAAACTGTCCATAACATCCATATACCAATCATACTAGTAAGTGCAATTGCAGTTTTATTGATTCTAGCCGATAAAAAGATGGTTAAGCCGATAATGATAAAATAATACAAGCTATAGCTCACAAAGAATAATACGAGTCGGAGTAACAAATCACTTGAGAGGTTGGATGTACTAAAAATTAAATAAACTAACAAAGTGATAATGAGTAAAATGTTGCTGTACAACCAAATGGCAAGTGCCTTTGAGAACATTATGCGATTTGGACTAATACCTTGAAGAACGATTAGCTTTAATCTGTCATTTTGTTTTTCTGAATATACAGATGCAAAAGCAGAAAAAATTAAAAGCAGTGGTATTATATATTGAAAAATTAGTGAGGCTTTTAGTTTACCAAATTTTGACGTAAACATCATTTGTGAAGCTTCAGAATGTACCATTTCATTTTGGACATGGCCTTCAACACGTAAAACATTTCCCGTAATACTATTAACGCCCTCATCGAGGTGCGTTAATAGATTAGCAGGCTTAAACACATAAGTTCCATAATGTGCAGCACTATGAGGATTCATAGCATCAATATTTTCCCATTGCGCTCTTAATTCATTTTTAGCGGAGTTGAAGGAGTCATACTGTACATTATATTGTTTATGCGAAAGAAAAATAGCGACTATTACGACTATCATAAAACCACACATAATCCCGAATTGTGTCTTATTTCTATATAATAATCGCCATTCATTTATTATAATTCGTTTCATTGTCCCTAATTTTTCATGTATTGAAGGTATAAGGACTCTAGCTCATTTGCACTAACATCATTACTGTTTAGTGTCTTTACTAGTCTACCTTGTTTTAAAATGCCTATTCTATTGCACACTTCTCTTACGCGAAATATATCATGAGAAGCCATCAATATACTTGTTCCATTAGACGCCAACTGCTTTAGCAGAACAGAAAGCTCATTACTTGCCAAGGGATCGAGGCCGCTCGCAGGTTCATCTAATAGCAACACTTTTGCTTTTTTTGCATAAGCTATTGCTATACCAACCTTTTGGCGCATTCCCTTAGAATAGGTTGAGATTTTTCTATGATGTGAATCTTTGTCTAAACCACATGTTTCAAGAATGTCTTGTAATTCTGGCTTGCTGTATTTTAAACCAGCTAACAAACAGAAGTAGTTTAAGTTCTCGATTCCAGTTAAATAATTATATAAGTTTACATTTTCAGGAATATAGCCTATAAATTGTCTTGAATATTCAGGACTTTTATCTACGTCAATGTCATGTACCGTAATTTTCCCTGAATCCGGCTTGATAAGTCCTAATATCATGTTGATGGTGGTGGATTTTCCAGCACCATTCGCACCAAGCAATCCTAATATTTCTCCAGAATCTACGTTTAGATTGAGATTATCAACAGCAGTTTGATCTTTATAAGATTTGGATATATTTTGTAGTGTAATCATGATATTATTAATGCAACTTAGTTGCAAAAATATAAATTAATTTTGATAATGCAATTAAGTTGCATTAAATTTGTACTATGAGTGTTGTAAGAAAAACAAAGTCCGTAAAGACCTTAATGTCAATTTTTGAAGCCAGTGGTTCTGCTTTATCAGTAGTAGATCTCGTTGAGCAGCTAAAAGTGCAAATGAATAAAACAACAGTGTATCGCATATTAGAACGCTTGGAAGGTGAGGGGACTATTCATTCGTTTATTGGATCAAATGGCTTAAAGTGGTATGCAAAATGCTCGACTTGCACGAAACATGAGCACGATGATGTGCATCCACATTTTGAATGTCGGGATTGTGGAAAAGTAGAATGTTTAGAAATAGAGGTTACCATTCCCAAACTAAAAAACCGTCTTATTGAATCAGCAGACGTGTTACTTACTGGACAATGTGCAGATTGTTTGAATTAATTATTTTGAGTAACTGCATTTCCCCATTCTGCAATAGACTCAATAATAGGCACTAAGGTTTTACCTAATTCTGTAAGTGTATATTCTACCTTTAAAGGTGGCTTTTTGGTATATACTTTTCTAGCAACGATGCCATCCTCTTCAAGTTTTTTCAGCTGTAAGCTTAATGTGCGCTCAGTAACTGTTGGCATTAATTTTCGCAACTCGTTGTATCGTAGGGTTCCAGAAATTAAATGATAAAGAATTACTGTTTTCCATTTACCACCAATAACACCCATAGTTAAACTAGCACAACATGGGTAATTTTTACCATTGTAATTGTACGTTTCTTTTGTTATAGTTTCCATTTTTTTAGTACTATCATTTTTGACCGTTATTGCAAAGATAAAAAACTATACTTAGTTTTGCTACTATAAAAAGTATAGTTGATAAAAAATTTTAAAAATGAATGCATCAAACATTTCAAAAGAAGCTGTATTAAATGCGTTTCAGTACCGTCATGCTACTAAAGAATTTGACTCAGATCGAAAACTGACTGATGATGATATCAATTTTATTCTAACCACTGCAAATTTATCACCAAGTTCTTTTGGGTTTGAGCCTTGGCATTTTATTGTTGTACAAGACAAGGAATTACGTGAATTATTAAAACCAGTAGCTTGGGGAGCACCATTAAAACTTGATACTGCAAGTCATTTTATTTTAGGATTAAGTATGAAAGCGCCAATGACAAAATGGGATTCAGAATACATTATGCATATGATGAAAGATGTAAAACAATTTCCTGAGGACGTGGTTGAAATGTATTCAAAATTTTATCGCGAGTTTCAAGAACGTGATTTCAATTTAGACAATGAAAAAAAGATGTTCGATTGGGCCTCTAAACAAACCTATATCGCTTTGGCCAATATGATGACCTCTGCAGCCTTAGTGGGAATTGACAGTTGTCCTATTGAAGGTTTTCACGAAGCAAAAGTCAATGCACTTCTACAAGAAAAGTTTGGCGTAGACACCACTAAATATGGTCTATCATATATGGTTGCATTTGGATACAGAAAAGCTGAACCACCATATGCAAAATCAAGAAGACCTCTCGAAGAGATTGTGACATGGAAAAAATAATTGATGAATTATCATATCATTAATGGAAAATTTTGAACATATAAATACAGGTTTCAATACTACTTTTAATTATGGTAAACTGAGTATTGGTCTAGTCGTACCTATTGAGAATTATGCGAACAGCGCCATACCAGTAATGGAATCACATATACAAAGAATTAAACTCGCCGAGAATCTTGGGTTCAAGGCGGTTTGGATTCGAGATGTTCCATTTCATGTGCCATCGTTTGGAGATGCTGGTCAAATGTATGATCCGTTTACATATTTAGGATTTTTGGCTGGACATACATCGGAGATTGCCTTAGGAATTTCGAGTATCGCATTGCCATTGCATTATCCTGTGCATGTGGCTAAATCAATAGCAACTATTGATCAGCTCTCGGGTGGAAGAGTAATACTTGGTGTAGCTTCAGGTGATCGCTTTGACGAATATCCAGCCATGAATATTTCTTATGAGAACCGAGGTCGTTTATTCCGTGAAGCTTTTGAATATATAAGAGCAGTACAGAATGATTTTCCAATTTTTGAAAGTGAATCTTATGGCAAAATAGAAGGACATATTGATGTTTTGCCTAAGAGTACATCACACAAAATTCCAATGCTAATAACAGGTTACAGTCAACAATCCTTAGAGTGGAATGCTCAAAATGGAGACGGTTGGATGTATTATCCTCGTAACTTGTACCAACAGCAACTAACTATCAGTGAATGGAGAAGTTTAATTCCACAGGGCAATAATAAACCATTTATGCAACCGCTTTATATTGACTTGCACGAGTTGGACGATTATAAGCCACAACCCATACATTTAGGCTTTAAATTAGGAATCAAGTATCTCAGAGATTATTTTCAAAACCTACAAGAAATAGGTGTAAATCATGTTGCCTTGAATCTTAGATTTAATAATAGACCAATAGAAGAAACATTAATGAAAATTTCAGAAGAGGTTTTACCTGAATTTCATTCTGAAGCTAAAGAATTAATACAATGAATAAAACGATATTTATAACGGGGAGTACAGATGGTATTGGTAAGTTATTAGCGATAAGATTAGCTAATGAAGGCTATGAAGTCTTAATACATGGGCGCAACCCTGATAAAGTTAAAACAGTAGTTTCCGAAATTAAAGCGAGCTCCAAAAACGAAAATATTAAAGGATTTGTAGCTGATTTATCTGATCTTAAAGCGGTTAAACGATTAGGTATGGACATTAATGAGCGCTTTTCCAAAATAGATGTTCTTATTAATAATGCTGGAATATATAAAAGTCCGATAGAGACCTCAAGTAATGGCTTAGATATTCGATTTGCTGTAAACTATTTTGCGCCTTTTGTACTTACAGATAGTCTTTTACCATTGCTCAAAAATGCTGATGAAGGAAGGATCATAAATTTGAGTTCAGCGGCACAGTCTAAAGTACATATTGGTGCTTTAAATGGACGAGCTAGATTAAACGCGAGTGAAGCATATGCTCAAAGTAAACTTGCATTAACGATGTGGAGCTTTTATCTATCAGAAGAATTGCAAGATATTGAGGTGATCGCTGTTAATCCTGGATCCTTACTTAATACACGAATGGTAAAAGAAGCATTTGGAAATCATTGGTCTCCCGCAACTAAAGGTTCTGATATATTATTTGAATTAGCAACAGTGAAATCATTCAAAACAGGGACAAAAAATTATTTTGATAATGATAAAGGTTCTTTTTCTAGAGCGCACCAAGACGCATACGATTCATCCTTATTAACACAACTGTTAGATAATACGAATCAGATTCTAAATGAAATATTATAAAAAAAACCGGTTTGAATTTTCAAACCGGCTTTAGTTTTATAACGGGATGTTTCCGTGTTTTCGTTTTGGGTGACTTACTTCTTTATTCTCAAGCATAGCAAATGCTTTGATCAATTTCCGTCTTGTATTTCTTGGTAAGATCACCTCGTCAATATAACCACGCTCGGCGGCACTATAAGGATTTGCAAATAATTCGGCGTATTCTGCTTCCTTTTCTTTCCATTTAGCTTCAGGGTCATCAGCAGAGGTAATTTCTCGTTTAAATATAATTTCTGCAGCACCTTTAGCACCCATTACTGCAATTTCGGCATTAGGCCAGGCAAAATTCATATCTGCTCCAATGTGTTTAGAGTTCATTACATCATAGGCTCCTCCGTAGGCTTTTCTGGTAATTACAGTAACTCTTGGTACAGTAGCTTCACTAAACGCGTACAATAGCTTTGCACCATGAACAATAATGCCATTCCATTCTTGATCAGTTCCAGGCAAGAATCCAGGTACATCTTCAAATACCAATAATGGAATATTAAAACAATCACAGAATCGTACGAAGCGTGCCGCTTTTTTAGAGCTATTTACATCTAATACACCAGCAAGAAACATAGGTTGATTAGCAACAATACCAATCGATTTACCACCAAGTCTCGCGAAGCCTACAATAATATTTTCAGCATGATCTTTATGGATCTCATAAAAAGAGTCTTGATCAATAACACCTTCAATTACCTCATGCATGTCATAAGGTTTGTTCGGATTGTCAGGCACTATATCGGCTAAATGTTCTCTGATTTCATCTTTTAATTCAAAAGCTAAGTCTTGCGGAATCTCACGATTACTTTGAGGAAGATAACTTAATAATGTTTTTACATCCTCGAGGCATTCGATATCATTTCCTGACGTTTTATGAGCAACACCAGATTTTGTAGAGTGTACTGACGCACCACCCAATTCTTCTGAAGTCACTTCTTCATTAGTTACTGTTTTTACGACATTTGGTCCAGTTACAAACATGTAACTCGTATCTTGAACCATTATGGTAAAGTCAGTCATTGCTGGAGAATAAACGGCACCACCAGCACAAGGTCCCATAATAGCAGAAATCTGCGGGATTACTCCTGAAGCTTGTACATTACGATAGAATATATCAGCATAACCACCTAATGAACGCACGCCTTCCTGAATTCGAGCGCCACCTGAATCATTTAATCCAATAATAGGAGCACCGACATTTACCGCCATATCCATGATTTTACAAATCTTTTCGGCATGTGTTTCTGATAAAGAACCACCAAACACCGTAAAATCTTGAGCGAACACATAAACTAATCGCCCGTCTACAGTACCATAACCTGTGATAACACCATCACCATAAAACTTTTGATTCTCCATGCCAAAATCTTTGGTACGGTGTGTGACGAGTGCACCAATCTCTTCAAATGAGCCTTCATCGAGAAGATATAAGATACGTTCACGTGCTGTTAATTTTTTCTTTTGATGTTGCTTATCAATTCGGGCTTGACCACCACCTAATTTTGCCAGTTCAATTTTATCGTTAAGCGTTTTTATTTTAGTATCCATAATCGTTCTTAGTTTGGTAATCTTAATAGGTTTTGGTCTTCCAGATAGCGCTTTAACGCAATTTTCGCAGCAATTTGTGCTTCTCCAGCGTGCTGTTCTTCTAGTAAGCCAGGTGAGTAGTAATTCTTAACGAAATGTGTATCAAAATTTCCACTTCGGAATGCATCATGTTCACAAACAAAACGACCAAAAGGTAATGTTGTTTGTACACCTTTAATATGATAGTTATCGATGGCTTTAATCATTAATTCTATGGCTTCTGTACGAGTATCACCATATGTAATAAGCTTTGATAACATCGGGTCGTAATAAATAGGGATATCCATACCTTCTTCAAAACCATTATCAACACGAATGTTTTCACCTACCGGTAATTTATAGACCTCTAAATTTCCAACGCTTGGTAAGAAATCATTCATTGGATCTTCAGCGTATACACGTAATTCAAGTGCATGACCATTAATTTTAAGATCTTCTTGTTTGATATCAAGTGCTTCACCACGTGCTACTTTGATTTGTAATTCTACAAGGTCTACGCCAGCAATCCATTCTGATACTGGATGCTCTACTTGTAGTCTAGTATTCATTTCAAGGAAATAGAAATTATGATCGGCGTCCATTAAAAACTCCACTGTTCCAGCGCCTAAATAATCACATGAACGTGCCACATCAATTGCCGCTTGTCCCATGCGTTCTCTAAGTTCTGGTGTCAATATTGCCGAAGGTGCTTCTTCTACCACTTTTTGATGTCGTCGTTGTACAGAACATTCGCGTTCGAAGAAATGTAAAATAGTTCCATGGCTGTCTGCCATAACTTGAATTTCGATATGACGAGGAGAGGTAACATATTTTTCCACGAATACAGATCCGTCACCAAAAGCTGACGTGGCTTCACTAATAGCACGTTTCATTTGTTCTTCAACATCTTTCTCTTTTTCAACGACGCGCATTCCTTTTCCACCACCTCCAGCAGCTGCTTTTATAAGAATAGGGAATCCAATGTCTTTAGCTATTTGTACGGCCTCTTTAGGGTCTCTAATTGCATGGTCAACACCAGGTACCATAGGGATATTGTAATCCTTAACGGCATCTTTTGCCGCTAGTTTATCACCCATCATTTTAATGGCTTTTGATCTTGGACCGATAAAAATGATATCATTCTTTTCTGCTAATTCGGCAAAATCTGCATTTTCACTTAAGAACCCATAACCAGGATGAATACCATCAACATCAAGTAATTTCGCTACTTCAATGATCTTATCACCTTTTAGATAAGACTGATTCGATGGCGCAGGACCGATACATACAGCTTCATCAGCATATTTAACATGAGGGGCATTTCTATCTGCTTCAGAGAATACTGCAACAGTTTTGATGCCCATTTTTTTTGCGGTGCGCATCACACGAATTGCTATTTCTCCACGATTGGCAACTAGTATTTTTTTCATAGGATATATTTAAGCCCATGCCAAACGCATGGTCATTAATGAGTATAAATTATTCGAATTCGACCAAAAGGGCATTTTTATCAACGGTTTCTCCTTTAGTAACGCTAA
Source organism: Psychroserpens sp. (assembly GCA_017643165.1). Classification (GTDB taxonomy): domain Bacteria; phylum Bacteroidota; class Bacteroidia; order Flavobacteriales; family Flavobacteriaceae; genus Psychroserpens. The sequence goes on from JAEPNY010000002.1 coordinate 369,847, forward strand.
TAGATTTAATAACGCCTTGACGAGGTGAGGTTATTACATTCTCCATTTTCATGGCTTCTAAAATGAGTAATGTATCATCTTCTTGAACTTCTGTACCACTTTCAACATTAATCTCTAATATTAATCCAGGCATAGGCGCCTTAATGCTATTCACTTTTTTTGTAGCTCCAATTTCGAATCCTAAAGCCTCTATTTGTTGATCAAGCGCATCATTTATAACAACGTCATATGTGTTGTTGTTTACCTTAACGGCATAACTTTTTTTATTGAAATTTGAATTCAATATCGATGCTTTAAGTGAATTGTTGTTTTGTAAAATGTGATAATTGTCGGAAGTAGTTTCAATCACATTCAGTTCGTTTAGGTCTTCTTTGGAAACTTCAAAACTGTGTGAATTATTAACTTTTATTTTATACATAAAGTTGAATTTTCGGATATAACAAAATTACGAAATCCACACCTATAAAACATGAAAAAAGTCATGTTCTATGGAAACATTAACTAAGTTTTAAAGTGTGAATCTTCCTGATGTATTTTAATGGCTTTTCGAGACAGAAAAACTCCTATGAATAGCGATATAAAGGCACCTATCCAAATTCCAGGTATGAAGTCTAAGAACAAAAAGAAATCATAAAATCCATGAAAAAGTATTGCTAATAATAATCCTGTTAGATTAAGTCTTATTCGGTTATTAGAGAATTTAGCTATACCCATAAAATATCCCATCAAAATACCAAAAGTTGCATGTGCAGGAACGGCAGTAAATGCTCTCAATATTCCTGTAACATAACCACCTTGTACCACGTATATGATGTTTTCAGTCGCAGCAAATCCCATTGAAACCATCACTGCATACATTATTCCATCATAAGGCTCATTGAACGCTTTTTTTGGTTGTGCAAAGTAACGTACTATAACATACTTACTGAACTCTTCTGTTAATGCAACGATCACAAATGCTTTTATGAACATTTGCCAAGCACTAAATTTATCAGTAATCGGCAGAACCATATCAAAACCAATATAGATCACAGTCGTTATTATTATACTAACAATAGCTCCAAAAAGAAAACTAGCGAATAATAGTCCTTTAGGTTCTTTATCATATTTGTCCATGAAATAGACATATAAAATGATTATAAATACAGGTGCTATGGCTAAAAGGACGAGTTCCATTTGGGTTAATTGATTTTGAGTTCAGCTATTATGGCTTCCAAAACTTTTAAATAGTAGGATCTATTACTTGGTATAAAATGATTGTTATTACCTGAGGCATTTAATAATTCTTTGAACGTTTGTATTGTTACAAATTTCAGTGCTTCAACTTCTTCTGGATGCGGTCTTAAATCCGAAATCGTAGCTTTTATTTTAGCGATATAGGTATTGTGAAATTCATTGTCTTGAATGCCGTTTTCATAAGTCTGAAAACATTTAAAGACACCTATTTTACGCAATTCTACCGAATTAAGATCAATCCCAATTTCTTCAAATGCCTCGCGTTTAGCAGCCTCTTCTGGTGTTTCACCGGCATCAACATGCCCAGCAACAGAAACGTCCCAAAGTAACGGACAAATTATTTTTTTTGATGATCGTTGTTGTAATAATATTTCACCATTGGCATTAAATAACCAAACATGTGCTGTGTTATGGAGGTGTCCGTTTTTATGTATTTCTGATTTGGAAACAGAAACGCCTGTCGGTACGCCATCTAAATCTACAATATCAATAAATTCTTTCACGAATTATTCCTTTTTATCCAATCAACTATTGGCTCAAAATCAGCACTCGTATTATAAAGATGACATGATAATCTTAAATAGTCGCCTCGGTATGACACAAAGACGTTCTTTGATAGAAGTTCATGTTTTAGGCTATCCATAGATAAGCTCTCAGGTAATTTAATACCAAACAAATGATGCGTTCTATAATCGGAGTGTTCTATCTTACAGCCTAAGGCTTCTAATTCATTAGCGGCATCTAATGAAATTGATTTACAATAGTCTTGTATAGCTTCTGGAGACCATTCGAGGACTTGTTTTAAAGCTACAGTTTGCATTTTAACTGAGATGAAGTTACCGCTTTCCCCAACAGCGTAGCGATTAGCCAAAGGCTTATATTCGTGTTGGTAATTAGTCAATCCAGCAAGATTTTCACTGCCCATACGGTTGGCCCAATTATTTTCAATTGGTTCGCCATTATCAAAATAAGGTCCGTAGTATGCATAGGCACATCCGTAAGGACCAAATAACCATTTATAACCGGCACATACCAACGCATCGGGTTGAATCTCATTAATTGAAAATGGAAAAGCGCCTATTGTTTGGCTTCCATCGACAACAAGTAATGCATTATAAGCTCTTGTTTTCTCGCGGATGGATTTGAGATTAAAGATAGAACCATTCGACCAATGAATATTTCCAAGAGCAACTAAAGCGGTGCGTTCATTAATCGCGTTTAGAATTTCCTGATTCCATGTTTCGGCATTAAGTTGTGATAACTCAGGACTGTGGATCGTAATTATCTTAGCGTCATATTTTTCCACAAGTTTTTGCCAAGCGTAAATGTTACTAGGAAATTGCTCATCAACTACGATAATTTCATCACCTTTGTTTAATATAATATTATTAGCCACTGTTGCCATGCCATATGAGACTGAAGGTATTGTGACTACACGTTCTGGTTCATTGGTATCTACAAGTTGGGCAAACAACGCTTTTAATTCTGAAACGGGTTCAAAAAAGTCTGATGCCGTAATCCTATATGGTTTACTTTTATCTAATACACCTTGCAGTCCTGCTTGTTCTACAGTTTTGAAAGAAGGGGATAGGCTAGCTATATTGAGATAAGTGATGTCTTCTGGAATATCAAATAATTCCTTCTGATTTGACAGCTTTATTTGGTTCTGGTTATGGATCAAAATTTAGTCTTTTTCACGTTCTAAGCTTAAATTTACACTAAGATTAATTAATCCTCGATTAATGGGTTCAAAATCTTTATTGGTCAATCTAATATGTGGATTTATAGTAAGTCTAAACTTATCACCACCTATGCCTATTAAAGGTGCCAATCGCAGTGTACTTTGATTAAAATCAGTATAAGTTACAATTTCCAATCCAAAAGCAAGGATTTGGTAATACATAATTCCACTTAATTTTGGTCCGATAGTAAAGGTTGTAGAATTTAAAACGAACTCAGACCCAATACCATATTGAAAACCGCCACCACGTAATCCACCATATTTTGATCTGTTAATTCCTAAATCAAGGATATGGAATTTTTTGTCAAGCGGATCTCCGAAGCTGTAGCTATAACCTGCATTAATGTTGAGTGCCTTATAATATCCAGTATCTCTTCCTATATAGTTTTGTCCGATCAAACATCCGGATTTGAGACATATAAGAATGAGAACAAGTAGCTTCAATCGTTAATTATTCGAAATACGAAAAGGTCTCACCACTTTTTATTTTAAGCAGTGTTTCATAGATCATGCGAATTACATTTTCGACATCATCTCTGTGTACCATTTCGACTGTTGTATGCATATAACGTAATGGCAACGAAATTAGTGCAGAAGCAACACCACCATTGCTATAAGCAAATGCATCTGTGTCTGTTCCCGTTGCACGACTTAAAGCAGATCGTTGAAATGGAATATTTTTTTCTTCAGCAGTATCTGTAATCAGATCTCTAAGCTTTTGTTGAACAGCAGGTGCGTAAGCTACAACAGGACCTTTACCTAATTCTAAATGACCTTCTTTCTTTTTATTGATCATTGGTGTTGTCGTATCATGAGTTACGTCTGTTACTATTGCTACATTTGGTTGAATAGTTTCTGTAATCATTTGAGCACCACGTAATCCTATTTCTTCTTGAACGGAATTTGTGATATATAATCCGAATGGTAGTTTCTTTTTATTTTCTTTAAGTAATCGTGCTACTTCAGCAATCATAAATCCACCCATACGATTATCGAGCGCTCTACATACAAATTTATCTTTGTTCAAAATGTGGAAGGTGTCTGGATACGTAATTACACAACCAACGTGTACACCTAATTTTTCAACTTCTTTTTTAGAAGTACATCCACAATCGATAAAGATGTTATCAGGCTTTGGTGGTTCTTCTTTTGCTCTACTTCTCGTATGTATAGCTGGCCATCCGAATACACCTTTTACGATGCCTTTCTTTGTATGAATATCTACCACTTTACTTGGCGCAATCTGGTGATCACTACCACCGTTTCTAATGACATAGATCAAACCATTGTCTGATATATAATTTACATACCACGATATTTCATCGGCATGACCTTCAATAACAACTTTATAGTCGGCTTTAGGGTTAATAACACCAACAGCAGTACCATAAGTATCTGTAATAAATTCATCTACATAAGGTTTGAGATAGTCCATCCATAATTTTTGGCCATCCCATTCATAACCTGTAGGTGCAGCATTGTTTAAATAATTTTCTAGAAAGTCAAGTGATTTTTTATTGAGTATTCGCTTTTTTGCCATGAGTTTTATTTTCTGATTTGTAAAAATAACAGGAATTATTCAGTATTAAAATCTGATTGAATTAAAATTTATCTTGTCTGAAGTATTAATTAGAAATACGGAATTATTAAAAAATTAAAATTCTTCTATAATATTAACATGAAATAAGGGTTTAGAATACCACAAATATCTACATTTGAATAAGGAATAGTTTTTGTTCTATATACTGTGATGAAATCAATTATCTACATATTATGTTGTCTTCCATTGTTGTGTTCTGCTCAGGTGGTTAAGGACTCTACTGAAGTGCATTATATCTATGTTGAAGGCGATTCTATAGCTACAGATGCCATTGATCTAAATGAGGTCATTGTATTAAATAAGTTGAATTTTAAGGATCGCGACGAACGTATCAAGTACCTCATACTACGACGTAAAACGATAAAAGTATATCCTTATGCCAAATTGGCTGCTGAACGATTGGTCGCTTTAAAAGAACGTTTAGAAACACTGCCAACTAAACGGAAAAAGAAAAAGTACGCGAAGCGCATACAAAAGTATATTGAAGATGAGTTTGCTGAAGAGTTAAAAAAATTGACGCGAACCGAAGGACAGATTCTTGTAAAACTTATACATCGGCAAACAGGAAAAACAACCTTTCAATTGATTAAAGAGCTCCGAAGTGGTTGGCGTGCATTTTGGTTTAATAGTACGGCTAGCCTATTTGATATTTCCTTGAAACGCGAGTTTAATCCCATGGATATTAAAGAAGATTTTTATATTGAAGATATATTAGAACGCGCATTTCAAAATGGGCAAATAGAACGACAAGAGCCGGCTATTGAATTTGATTATTACGATCTTTCAGATAAATGGTTGAACACGAAAATAACATCGGAAACTAAGAATTAATGCGTAAGCAATCGGTTTTAGAGGAACAGTTAAATGCAATAAGCCATGGTATAGGAGCTGCGTTAGGAATTGCTGGTCTAGTGTTATTAATTGTCCACCTTCAGAAGGACATCGCTTTCGGATTATTTAGTGTTATTGTCTACGGTATTTCAATAATCATCTTATTTCTAGCTTCCACCTTATATCATTCTGTCAGAGGTGTTAATAGAAAACACTATTTTAGAATCGTAGATCACATTAGTATATACTTATTAATCGCTGGTACATATACGCCAGTACTATTAATCATGTTACCTGATAGTCATGGGTGGTTATTATTCTGGATTGTATGGGGAATAGCTGCTTTTGGTGTAGTTCTGAAATTATTTTTTACAGGTCGCTTCGAGACTTTTTCTACATTACTTTATCTCGTAATGGGTTGGTTGATCGTATTTGATTACTCGCAATTATCTGATCGTATGTTAACTAATGGCTTGTATTTATTGTTTGCTGGTGGCGCAGCTTATACGGTTGGAATTATATTTTACGCCATAGAAAAAATCCCATTTAATCATGTTATATGGCACTTGTTCGTCCTGGGAGGAGCCATATGTCATTTTTTTATGATCTACTTTTTCGTGATCTAGATATGTTGATCGATAAGCACAGGATTTCCATCAGGATCCATTATAACAAAACTTGCAGGTCCTGTTGAGTTTTCATCCGCTTCTGTTTCTAATTTTATTCCTGCTTTTTTTACTTGCTTTTGAATAGCCCTAACGTCATCATAGTTTTCTAGGGTATTGGCACTTTCATCCCAACCTGGATTAAAGGTGAGAATATTATTTTCGAACATGCCCTGAAATAAACCGATTAAGGCATTTCCATTTTTCATGATAAGGTAGTTACGGTCTAATTCTCCCGCGAATTGAGAAAACCCTAAAGATTCGTAAAATGCTTTCGAAGCGTGGATGTCTTTAACGGCAAGACTGATTGAAAAGGCACCTAGTGTCATAGTTATAATGATTTAGTTAGATAACTAAAGATAGGCATTATTCTTTTTTGCGGAACGCTGAAAGGATTCCATATAACAGAAAAGTTCCTAAACTAAATATCGGAATGCCATAGGTGTATCTCCAAAACCAGTGCATTGCATCTTGTCCGCCTTGAAACACAGCTTTTTCTGTAAAGCTAAATGATAGATTTCCTGCCAGTAAGTAGGAGATAGGAACCCAAAGTATGGCAAGAATAACGGCGAAGAGCATTATTTTTTTAAACAGTCTATCTCGTTTATTCTTCGGAAAATAGAGACCGTTAATTCCTAAAATAATTGATGCGGGTAAGGCGATCAATCCTAACCACGTGATGAATGTTCCTGATGGAATGTTTTGAGTATCGCTTAACGAAATGACTAACCATTTTGAACCAGTCACCAATAGTACTAATGTAACTACAAAAACAATTAGAGCTAAAATGAATAGAAGGCGGCGTGCTGACATATTAGATTTTAATTTTTTATTATTTCTTTATAATCTTCAAAGAACGCTTCAAATTTACTCATATATTCATTAAAAAATTCCATTGTGTCTTGCCAGGAGTTTTTGTTGTGTATCGAAACTTTCTTATCAAGAGGAATGAATATTCTGGATATTTCTTTGCCGTTTTCTAAATAATACTCTTCCTCAAAAATGAGATTTGAGATGTAATCATCCTCTAAAATTGAGCGCATCGAAAGTAGTTTCTCCCAATAATTAATGCGGTTTTCGAGATCATCTTCAAGATCTAATGCGACCAGAGCTTTTTTTGTGTCGAAATGAAATTTAAATGAAAATCCTTTGATTTTAGTATCATACAAAATCCATTTTCTTGGGAATGATTTACCAAAACTGGTCCAGAATTCCTGACGTAATAATCGTGATTCTTCTTTAGAAAACATGACTAATTAAAATATATAGGCTATTGCCACACCTAACACTATGGCCACTAGCTTGGACAGATTAAACTTATGACCTTCGCCAGCTTCAAATAATATGGTTGTAGAGATATGGAAAAAAATACCGATGACTACCGCGTTAATATGATTTACATAATTCGACATTCCCGGGATCTCATTAGATAATAAAGTACCTAGAGGAGTCATTGCAGTGAATACCAGTAAAAATAATACGATTTGTATGCGTGTAAAAGGCGATTGGAAAAGATACATAGCAAGTAAGGTTGCGATTGGAATCTTATGTACTAATACACCGTAGACCATATCGTTATGTTGATGTATTGGAAACCCTTCCAGTAAGCTATGTATGCATAAGCTTATGAAAAGCAACCATGGAAATCTATTACCCTTTTCATTAAGATGGATATGTCCATGCTCAGCACCTTTTGAAAAAAATTCAAGTATGATTTGTAATAAGATACCACACATGATGAGCAATCCAGTAGTTTTAGTCGCTAACTGTTCATAAACTTCAGGAAGAAGATCGAAGAGTGTAAGCGCCAATAAGAATGCACCACTAAAAGCCAATAAGAGTTTGGTGTTCCAAGTTTTCTTTTGCTTAGAAACCTTAGCTATAATCACGCCTAAAATAACTGCGTATACTGGAAAAAGGAATTTATTCATTCAAATTAGGTTGCTAGAAGTGCAAGGTAATTATTTATTTAAAAATCATTACGAGTCGTTCAGAGGTGTTCTTGTCGAACTTCTGAAGTTTGTAATCACCAAAAACGTCCAATAAATATACACCAGCCTTTTCAAACAATTTTTGAAAATCAGTCAAGGTGAAAGCTCTAACACGTTCCTGATACTGGTAATCAGTGTTCTCGGCAGTAAATGAGATATCTTTTACAATATATCCATTTTCTAAAGTTCTTTTTTGATGAAAGTCAATGCCGTCAACAGATTTAACATTCTCAGCAATCAGGTTGTTGACAACATAATCGCTATTCATAAAATCGATAACACCAAATCCCACGTCATTCAAATTGGCTTTAATGGCTTTAATTGTTTTTAAGTTGTCTTCTTCCTTATCGAAGTAACCGAAACTAGTGAATAAATTAAAAACAGCATCAAAGGTTTTATGATAAGGTTTGCACATATCGTGCACATCGAAATGTAGTGTCTCGTTTTCGAATTGCTTCGCGTAGTTAATACTATTTTCAGAAAGATCAACACCTGTTACGTCGAAGCCTAGGCTATTCAAATAAACAGAGTGCCTGCCTTTTCCGCAGGCTAAGTCTAAAATAGTTCCATGTTCAGGAATGTTAAGATAAGAAGTAAGATTATCCATAAATCCCTGAGCCTCATTATGATCCCGGTCCTTATATAAAATATGGTAGAATGGTGTATCAAACCAAGAGGCAAACCATTGTTCCGTTGTATTCGTCATTTTTAGTCTTGGATAATCAATCTAAGTTCATTTCTCTTTTCAGGCAACAAAAATACTTTATTTTTGCATTTTATTAGTCGTAGTATATGGAGAATAATTATAAGATGCTTGCAAAAACCTTATATGGTTTTGAAGATTTACTTGAGCAAGAGTTGCGACAATTGGGTGCAATGGACATTAAGAAGGGTGTTCGTAATGTCTCATTTGTTGGGGACAAAGGGTTCATGTATAAAGCAAATATGGGACTCCGTACTGCGATTAAGATTTTAAAACCCATAAAAACATTTCGAGTTCACAGCGAGCAAGATTTGTATGATCAGGTTTATAAAATGCGTTGGGATAACTACTTAAAACCTACGGGTAGTTTGGCAGTAGATGCCACATTACACTCTAAAGTTTTTACGCATTCAAAATATGTAGCATTAAAAACAAAGGATGCTATCGTAGATAAGTTTAGAAATACCACTGGACAACGTCCAAATGTAGATCTTCGTTTCCCAGATTTGAAAATCAACGTTCATATTGACAGGCAGGTATGTACAATTTCGTTAGATACATCAGGAGAATCTTTACATAAGAGAGGGTATAAGACAGCTACTAATATTGCACCAATAAATGAAGTGTTGGCTGCTGGTCTAGTTATGCTTTCGGGATGGGACGGACAAACTGATTTTATGGATCCAATGTGTGGTAGTGGGACTATTCTAATTGAAGCAGCAATGATTGCATGCAATATCCCACCTAATTTGATGCGTAAAGAATTTGCATTCGAACGATGGGATGATTGGGACGTCGATTTATTTGAAAAGATCGAGGAATCTTTATTGAAAAAAACTAGAGATTTTCATCACAAGATGATTGGCTATGATAAATCACCTAGTGCTATTTCTAAAGCTAAAGCAAATATTAAAAATGCGCATTTAGAAGACTTTATCAAAGTACAACACGAAGATTTTTTTAAAACAAGAAAAGCAGGTGAAGACAAATTGCATATGCTGTTTAATCCACCTTATGGCGAACGATTAAATATTGATATGCAAGCGTTTTATAAGGCAATAGGAGACACCTTAAAACAAGGATATCCAGGAACCGATGCATGGTTTATTACATCAAATTTGGATGCACTGAAATATGTGGGCTTAAGACCGTCGCGAAAAATTCACTTATTTAACGCAAAGCTAGAGTCTCGTTTGGTGAAATATGTAATGTATGAAGGCAGTAAAAAAGCCAAGTACCAAAATTCAAAAGATTAATTCTCCTCAGAATCTAAGACCACAGTTTTGTCCTTTTTAAAGATTGGAATTAAGTACGAAATTGTATATCCAAAACCAATTCCGAAGCGTCCACTATCGTACGTTCTATTGAAGCCAGGTACATATAAATTCTCAAATCCATCAGGTTGGTCTTGTGAGATCATACTTTTGATCTGTACATTCAAACCAGCGTAGAGATTGGTTACGAGCTCTGCTTTAATTCCAATTATTAATTCAGCCCAAATTGCAGTAAGGCCCTTGAATTCTTGTGTTGTCGTATCTGTGAATGGCGCGTTCCAATACTGATCTGTATTATAGACTGTAAATTGATTGATATCCTGACTAAAACTACTTACACCGCCTCGAAAACCAAAAAATATCATATTCTGCATATCAAGCCAATTGGTATATGAATTGTAATCGAAACCAGCTTTAAAATAACTTCCAGTTGCGGTTACATCTAGAAAATCGGTAATAACGCTGCGTTCTTCAGTTCCTATTTCGCCAGCTAAGTAAATATTTTTGGTTAATCGATAATCAGCATTAATCTCAAATCCTGTATAATCTTCATCGATTAAGGTTCTAATAATCTTTCCGAAATCTCCACCTACACGGATACCATATTTTTGTTTGTAAACTAGTGTATCTGCTGTAGTTTCTGATTGTTCTTCCTGCGCATTTGATGTTAGTGAAAATAACATCACGAGCATCAGATTAATGGAATATAATAACTTGCGCTGCATTTTCATTGTCAATTGTTTGATTAATGATATCTGTATTTATTATCCAATTGTCTCCATCTGGGTCTATTGAAACCCCTCCAGTATTCCCGAAATTAAAAATACTTTTGAATCCGCATGCCCTTGATACATATACAAATTCAGGCGTATAGCGAACTTCAATCACATCTATATTTGAATCATTCGTGTCATTTCCATTTGTTGCAAAATCAGAGTCTTTCTCAAGTTGAAAACGCGTAATGGTTTCTATGTCCTCGTTAGCAAATCGCAATGGTAACGCTATAGAATCAGGACTAACTGAAGGAAGCGTTATTTCATTACCAGGAACGCCAAAATCATCTAGCCCGCGAACTGTTAATTGTCTAACACTTTTAAATTCATCTTGATTATTAATATCATAGAAACGAATAATCAAGTTGGGAGTTGTTGCGGTAGCTTCGGCACAAATATCATCACGCTCACAACTCCAAATAGCTAAGGCTAAAAGGGATAAGAAACTAGCTTTGAGTATTAAGTTTTTCAAATTTTCAATTTTCATTTATCGTTGCTCAAGGAGTACAACATTTTCCACATGATGCGTTTGAGGAAACATATCCACAGCTTGAGTTTTAATAATTTCGTAATTATCTTTTAATAATGCTAAATCTCGCGCTTGAGTAGCACTGTTACAACTTACGTAAACTATTCGTTTCGGTGCAATATTTAATATTTGATTAACAACATCTTTATGCATTCCGTCACGAGGCGGATCGGTAATAATGACGTCTGGATGCCCATTTTCTTTTATGAACCCATCATTAAATACAGATTTCATATCACCTACAAAAAAGTCAACGTTATCAATATTATTTAATTGTGCATTTTCTTTTGCTGCAGCTATAGCGTCTGGAACAGCTTCAACACCAACAACATGTCGTGCTTTTTTCGCAACAAATTGCGCAATCGTTCCAGTTCCTGTGTATAAGTCGTAAACCAATTCGTCACCGCTGAGTCCAGCAAAATCACGAGTAATTTTATAGAGCTCATAAGCTTGTTCAGAATTAGTTTGATAAAACGATTTGGCATTAATTTTAAAGCGCAGACCTTCCATTTCCTCGAAAATGTGATCATTTCCGTGGTAACAAATCACGTCTTGATCGTAGATTGTGTCGTTTGCTTTACCATTGATGACATACTGTAATGAGGTGATTTCTGGGAAGCGTTCTACGAGATGATTTAATAGCAACTCACGTTTTGTTTTATCTTCTTTATAAAACTGAATAAGTACCATAAGATCGCCAGTTGATGCTGTTCGAAGCATTAATGTTCTAAGTAATCCTGTTTGTTGCCTCGTATTGAAAAAGTCCAATTCATTATCGATGGCAAATTGCTTAATCTCATTTCGAATGGCATTTGAAGGATGAGTTTGTAACCAACATTTGTCAATATCAAGAATCTTATCCCACATGCCTGGAATATGAAAGCCCAACGCGTTGCGATCTCCAAGATCTTCATTTGATGCGATCTCTTCAGGTGTTAACCAACGTGAATCACTAAATGAAAATTCCATCTTATTGCGATAAAAGTATTGTTCTTTCGAGCCCAGAATAGGTGTGACTTCAGGAAGTTCCAAATGTCCCAATCGAACCAAATTATTGGTCACCTCTTGCTGCTTGTAATGTAATTGATGTTCATAGGACATATGTTGCCATTTACAACCGCCACATACGCCAAAATGGACACATTTAGGTGTTGCTCGTTTTTCTGATAACTTATGAAATTTTATCGCTTTACCTTCAAAGTAAGCTTTACGTTTTTTATGAGTTTGTACGTCAATGACATCACCAGGTACAGCATTTGATAAGAAAACGACGCGACCGTCAGGTGCCTTGGCTATTGTTTTTCCTTTAGCACCAGCATCGATAACTTCTAATTGTTCAAATATTTGTCGTTTACTTTTTCTTCTAGACATGTGGCAAAAATAACAATAGCCTTAAATATAGTTACAACGAAATAAAATTATCTTTAAAAAAACTTTAGAATTATTGAACCTTTTGGAAATTCTTACGTCATTAAGATAAAGAACATAAGTACTCTAGCTATCTGTCCTTAAAGAACTGAAGAACTAATTAGTTGAAAGAAGATCCACATATTGATGCAGAAATTATTCATAATTTTCTAAATGGTGATCAAAAAGCAATGGCTTTGTTGGTCAAGCGATGGCATTTAAAATTTTGTAATAAGTCGTATTGGATTGTAAAGGATTCTCAACTCGCAAAGGATGTAGCACAAGAAACTTGGCAGGTAATAATTAAAAAATTAGACACCTTAAATAATCCTTTAAGTTTTAAAAGTTGGGCCTTTAGAATTGTCTGTGTTAAATCCTTTGATGCACTTCGGCTTAAGCAATCCATTCAGAAACACAATGAATTATTGCGCTCAAGTAATGAAGATTCTATAGTTAGTTCCGATTCAGATAAGGAAGAAAAAATAAAGTTACTTCTAGCTGAAATAGAAGGGCTGCCAATACCACAGCAAATGGTTATTCGATTGTTTTATCTCGAAGAACAATCAATTTCGCAAATAGCTAAAGTTTTAAATATATCGGTTGGTACAGTCAAATCTAGATTGTTTCATGCCAGAGAAAAATTAAAGTTATCAATTAAAAACAAATGATATGAAAACTAATATGGAAGATATTGACAAGTTGATTAAAGAAACCTTATCTCAAGAAGAGATCAAGTTTTATGAATCATTAGAAGAACAGAATATGTTCAATCAAGTGTTCGGGTTATTTACAGGAAAGAATAAATGGATTCTTATTTTAATGAACGTCATGACCCTTGTGTTTTTTGGATTGTTCTTGTATTGTGTAGTTCAATTTTTTGAGGCGAATGAGACTAAAGCACTTTTAAAATGGGGAATAGGAAGTATTGTATTTCTATTAGGTGTAAGTATGTTAAAGGTATTTGCCTGGATGCAAATGGATAAGAATACGATACTCAGAGAGATGAAACGTTTGGAACTGCAGATGTCATCGTTGTTAGGAAAATTGTAACACGATTTATTTTAAGAACCAACGAATATTCATTATTTTGCAGGTCCTAGGGATGATTTCTCTCCCACGCTGCTTTTTCGAGCCTCACATACTCAAAAATTGCTGTGAGCACATCTTCGGAAGAATAAAGGTACAGTAGGAATGGACATTTTATTTACTATTTAAAACTTTTATTAAAATGGCTGTTTTAGACCACATTTCATCGCAAGAAGCGATGGCTTTAGAAAACAAGTATGGCGCACAAAATTATCACCCGTTACCAGTAGTATTATCTCGAGGTGAAGGTGTATTTGTGTGGGATGTTGAAGGTAAGAAGTATTATGATTTCTTATCCGCTTATTCATCTTTGAACCAAGGGCATTGTCATCCAAAGATTGTTAATGCCTTAACTGAACAAGCACAACGCTTGACATTGACTTCAAGAGCATTTTATAATGATATGCTTGGGAAGTACGAAAAATACGCGACCGAGTATTTCAAGTTTGACAAAATGTTACCGATGAATTCGGGAGCAGAAGCTGTAGAAACAGCACTTAAATTGTGTCGTAAATGGGCTTACGAAGTGAAAGGTATTGACCTTAACAAAGCTGAGATCATAGTTTGTAAAAATAACTTTCATGGACGAACTACCACGATTATTTCATTTTCAAATGATCCAGTTGCAAGACAGCATTTCGGACCTTATACAGATGGATTCATCAAGGTAGAATACGATAATCTTCAAGCTTTAGAAGAAATTTTGGACACCAATCCGAATATTGCTGGGTTTATGGTAGAACCGATCCAAGGTGAAGCTGGTGTTTATGTTCCTAGTGAAAATTACCTAAAGGAAGCTAAAGCCTTATGTGAAAAATACAATGTACTTTTTATTGCAGACGAAGTTCAAACTGGAATAGCACGTACCGGAAGACTTCTAGCAACCTGCGGAAATTGCAGTTGCCCAAATAAAGATTGCTCTGATACTCCCGACGTTAAACCAGATATTCTTGTACTAGGTAAAGCCTTAAGTGGCGGAATGTATCCTGTATCGGCAGTAATGTCAAGTAATGAAATTATGAACGTTATTCAACCAGGGAATCACGGAAGTACGTTTGGCGGAAACCCTATTGCAGCTGCGGTTGCAATTGCAGCACTAGAGGTTGTTAAAGATGAGGATTTAGCCGAAAATGCGTATCAGCTAGGTGAATTATTTAGAAGTGAAATGAACCGTTATATTGAGAAATCAAATATTGTTAATCTCGTTCGAGGTAAAGGTTTACTTAATGCTATAGTAATTAATGATGATGAAGATAGTGATACCGCGTGGAATATTTGTTTGAAACTTCGCGATAACGGATTATTGGCAAAACCAACACATGGTAATATCATTCGATTCGCTCCACCGCTTGTAATGACGAAAGACCAATTGCTTGACTGTATCGCAATTATTACCAGAACGTTAGAAGAATTCGAAGTATAGCTTTAAATATATAGCAATAAAAAACCTCAACAGAAGTGTTGAGGTTTTTTTATAGTATCTGATATTAGGCTTAACCTTCCATCATTTCACGCATTCTTTCCTGCATTAGTTCTTGATCTTGCATAGTCTCCCATCCAAAAGTCACGATCATCCATACCGTAAATAAGAGGTATAGAATACTCAATACTAACCCAATTATTGCTAAGATCTTTCCAATCTTTACATTTTGGAATCCTGTATATAAGTCTGGGTTCTCAGCATATATTTTAGTAGCTTTTTGTGCTAATACAATTGTTACGATACCCAAAATGATACCTAGTACACCATAACAGCAACATGTGACGATAGATAAAATTCCTAAAACCAGAATTAACGTTGAATTCTGAAGTTGTTCTTGAGGTTGATTGTGATCCATAGTTTTGATATTAGTTGATAAATGTTTTAAAAATGAAGTTACCCAAAATGATAACACCATTTATTACTGCCAAAGTAATAATTATTTTGTAAGCATTTTTAAATTTACGAAAGTAATTTACTACAATGACTGCTAAAAGCAGTAGTAATGTATAAATGGCTGGATACATGTGAAATGCTCCGATAAAATCACCCTGAGCAATTAAAGCTATCGAGCGTTGCATACCACAACCCATGCAATCTATACCAAATAGTTTTTTGTTTAAACAAGGAAGCATGTATTCTTCTGGAGAGCTCATTGTACGTTAATTGTGACGCACAAATGTAATAAAATAGTTGTATTTTCGAACCGACTTCTAAAATTGAAAACAACATTAAATTATGCCTAGAGTTGTTAGTTATATTTTGATTGTATTGGGTGGAATAGTTGCTATTTATGCCCAAGCTGGAGAATTACAAAACCAGATGGTACTAATTGCTGGTATCGTGATTCTTATGGTAGGGATTTATAGTATATCAAGAAATATTCCTAGTAAGAACCAAGATGACGAAGATGATTATAATCCGCCAAACGTCAAGCTATGAAATTTCAGATTGGTGATAAGGTGTCTGTATTAGATGATGATATTATTGGTGTTGTCAAACGAATTACTGCAGCAATTGTGATCATCGAAACTGAAGACGGTTTTGAAATGGAATTTACAGAGGACGAGCTTGTTATTGAACATACAATGTCGTCAAAACTGTTTTCTGAACCTGATATGACTCATATCATTAAAGAAAAAGAGCAGTCGCATAAACCGAAATCGGTTAGAGTAAAGCCAAAAGAACGTTATCAGCCAAAGATGGAAGTAGATCTGCATATCCATCAACTCACAAATCATTATAAAGGAATGAGCAATTTCGATATACTTAATCTTCAATTGGATACAGCGAAACGACAATTAGAATTCGCAATACATAAACGGATCCAGAAGGTGGTATTCATTCATGGCGTTGGAGAAGGGGTTCTTAAAGCAGAATTAGAATACTTATTCAAGCGTTATGATAACGTGAAATTTTACCCAGCAGACTACCAGAAGTATGGTTTAGGCGCTACGGAAATATATATCTATCAGAATACGCCTAGTTAAAAACAGGCTCTCCGATTCTTGTATCATTAGTAATACTGGAATCATTTAGAGTTCCGAAGTCCAACTCGTCCTGAGTAAGATTAGGAATTTGAATATTCTCAACAAAAATACTAATGGTGTAGGTCTGTTGAATTGGATGTTCAATAAACGCCGTTGCTGGAACCGATATCATAACTTCATCATTTAAATAATCGGCACCAATATCTGGATTGGTAACGTCATTTAAAGGATTGTTATCTGCATTAATGCTTTCTTCATCTCTGGTTGGAATACCATCATCATCGTCATCATTATCTAAATAATCAGGAATACCGTCATTATCTGTGTCTTGCGCATTGGCTAATCCATCTTCTTCGGTGTATTCAGGATTTTCTGCTGTTGTAAGAACATTGTCACCGTCGTCATCGACATCCAAGTAGTTTGGAATGCCATCGTTGTCGGTGTCAATCGCATCAGGATACGATCCATCTTCAGCCTGTGCACCACGTCCTTCAAGGTCTGCCGGAATACCATCATCGTCGTCTTCGACCAAAATAGTTGTAACTGTTGCGGTACCAGAACTACTTTCAGAATCGACGATAATATCAATATTCGCTGGTGGAATATCATTGCAGAACACGAAATCTGGATCAGGTGCTGTGGAGTAGGTACGATAATTAAAGGCATTACTATTGGATGAAAACTCATAAGTTTGAGTAAATACATTATCATCACCAACTTCAAGAAATTCGTCTATTGTTCTACCTTGAAGCTGAATGGATAAGGATTCGGGAGGACTATCTTTAGTTTTGAAAAGAACTAAACTTCCACAAGTTTCAAAAGTATCATCAAATTCCAGAGTTACTTCAAAAACATCGCCATCATCGCATGAATAGCATAAAATTCCAATCATTAGTATGTAAAGTAGTCGTTGCATCTCAAATGGTTTAGTGACAAAAATAATAGATTTGCTTGTTTAACGAGATGGTTTAACAAAATATTTTAAGCCTTAGTTCTACAAGTTTTAAAAACCCATAGAATGTTGCATCTTTGCAATTCTGAATGATACATTATGAAGACCATTTACTTTGATAATGCGGCTACCACAGCCATACGGGAATCTGTAGTTGATAAGATGTCTGAAATTATGAAAAATAATTTCGGAAATCCTTCTTCTACACATAGTTATGGTCGCCAATCTAAAGCATTAGTAGAATCTTCAAGAAAACGTATCGCTTCGCATTTTAATGTGTCGGCGGCCGAAATTATCTTTACATCTGGCGGCACAGAAGCTGATAACCTCGTGCTTAGAAGTGCTGTTAAAGACTTAGGTGTAACCGAGATTATTTCAACTAAAATAGAGCACCATGCTGTACTGCACACCTTAGATGAATTAAAAACAGAATTCGGTATATCCGTACAGTACCTTAATGTAAATTCAAATGGTGATATCGATGTCGAACAATTAACAGAATTATTAGCATCGCCGAAAAAGCAATTGGTATCGCTAATGCATATTAACAACGAAATTGGTAATAAATTAGATCTTAAAGGTATAGCAACGCTTTGTAAAGCTAATGATGCGTTATTCCATAGTGATACAGTGCAATCTGTTGGGCACTACAAATTAGATCTTCAAGAGATTCCAATTGACTATTTGGCTGCAAGTGCTCATAAATTTCATGGGCCAAAAGGCGTGGGGTTTGCCTTTATTCGCAAGAATAGCGGACTTAGAGCGTCCATATTTGGAGGCGAGCAGGAGCGAGGGCTTAGAGCTGGAACAGAGTCGATTCATAATATTGTTGGTATGGATGAAGCTTTAGATCTTGCTTATCAAAATCTTGATGACGAGCGTAAGCACATCGAAGGGTTAAAAACATACTTTATCGATCAACTTAAAAATACCTTCTCGGACGTTAGCTTTAATGGGCAATCGGAAAGTATTGAGCAGAGTACATATACTTTGGTCAATGTCTGTTTGCCAATAGCTCCAGAAAAAGCTGGCATGCTGCATTTTCAGCTAGATCTCAAAGGGATTGCTTGTTCTAAAGGTAGTGCTTGTCAAAGCGGGAGTTCACAAAATTCACATGTATTGACCGAGATTCTTGATGAAGAACATCTACAACGACCGTCAGTTCGTTTCTCATTTAGTAAGTATAATACTAAAGAAGAAGTGGATTACGTTATTGATGTTCTAAAAGAATTTGTTTAAAATCGCGTACTCAGTCTTACATTAAACACACGTGGCGTTAGAAAATTAGGAATTGCAAATTGGCGCTGCGAATACACATCTCGAACCCAAGTATTGGTAATCGTATTTTGCGCATTGAACATATTGAAAATCTCAACACCAATAGTAAGCTCTTTGAATTTCTGCTTCCAACGCGAACTGTAGGTTTTATTCGGATCCACCAAAACATATGAAACACCAAGATCAGCTCTGCGATAATCGCGCAATCGTGTTTGGAAATCGTATGGATCGGCATAACTAGGCGATCCACCAGGAACACCAGTATTATAAACTAGGTTGAGGTACATCTTCAAGTCAGGAATATTTGGCACATAATCTTGGAATAAGATTCCAAACTTTAGTCTTTGATCTGTTGGCCTTGCGATATATCCGCGATCATCTATATTTTCTTCAGTTTTTAAATAACCAAAACTAAACCAACTTTCGGTGCCAGGAACAAACTCTCCGTTTAATCGAAGATCAAGACCGTAAGCATAGGCAGTCGCGTTATTTCGCGCTCTATAACGAATACGTACATTCTCTAGTGTGTATGGATTGACATCTGTTAAGCCTTTGTAATACGCTTCAGATACCAACTTGAAAGGTCGATCCCAAAGCTCGAAACTGTATTCATTTCCAACGACAATATGAAAAGATTTTTGTGCTTTCACATCGGGTTGTACGACACCAGATGAATCTCTTAATTCTCTGTAGAATGGTGGTTGGTAATACAAACCACCTGCAACTCTAAAAAGCATGTCCTTTTCCCAATCTGGTTTAATAGCGAATTGGGCTCTCGGACTAAATACAGTCTGACTTGAAGTTGTCACACCGTTTTGATTTGGTACTTCGCTAGTGACGTTCCAGTTGTGAATTCGTATACCTGCATTGTAAAACACTTCATTATTACCAAGCGTACTACGTTTGCTCCATTGTGCAAAGGCTTGCAAACGATCTATTTGAACACTATTTGTAGCTCTTACATTTTGAAATGCGACAAGCGGACCTTCAAAAGGTTCGTACGGTTGGTTGTTAGGAATATCAAAAATTGGTGGCCTTACTGAGAAACCGGCACTATCAATAACTTCCCATTCAACCAAACGGTCTCTGATATCTTCGTGTGTATACTTTACAGACCATTCTAAAGTGCTTTCTTCATCGATTTTATAATCACCACGATGCTCGACATTCACAATTAAAGCATCCAGATCGTTACGACCATGAGTAAGTTGTGACCCAATACCTTCAGAAAACTCAACTTCACCAAGATTTTCGTCACCAATATTACTATTAACTTCACCTAAACGATACTGAGCGAGAATATCAAAGTATTCTTCTTCAGTTGTATGATACGCTGAACCAATAAGTTTTAACGTCAGATCATCGTTTACAAAGTAGTTTGCCTTAAACGCTCCAAATGTCGTCAGGTATTCGTCTTTCTCTTGTCCGTCATAGAACACTAACAATGCCACTGGTTCGTCTAGAGTACCAAAATTAGTTTGACGGTTTTTAGGTCTGAACGTGTATTTATTCAAGGATAGATTTCCGAGGAAATTCAAATGAAATTTATCTGAGAAACGATAAGTCAAATAAGTTTGAGCATCAGCAAATACTGGTCTTACATTGGTTTCGGTTTCTAAAGAATTAATGAATAAACTGTTATCTCTAAAACGCAAACCAGTAATACTTGAAAACTTCGAATCTTTACTCACTGTTTCAACAGCTACCGAACCACCAAGTAAACTTGCTTCGGCACGCACCCCAAAATTTATTGGGTTGCGATACGTGATATCTAAAACTGAAGATAATTTATCACCATATTTAGCTTGGAATCCTCCTGCAGAAAAATCCACATTTTGAACCATATCGGTATTCACAAAGCTCAATCCTTCTTGTTGTCCAGAGCGAATTAAAAACGGACGATACACTTCGATTTCGTTTACATATACCAGATTTTCATCAAAATTCCCACCACGTACCGAGTATTGCGTGCTCAATTCATTCGAAACATTAAAACTAGGCAAGGTTTTTAAGATATTTTCCACACCTGGCTGTGCACCCTTGATAGTTCTTAGAATTTCAGGTGTTATTGACGTTACACCGTCAACGCGTTGGCGCGTGTTGGTGTTTATCACCACAATTCCTATTTGTTCAACATCAACTTTAAGTACAGGATTAAACTCTAATTCCTGACCGTTTTTGAGGTTAAAGCTTTGCTCAAGGCGTTCATGTGATAGATGTGTAAAAACAATACGCACGTCTTGGCCCGCTGGAATTTTTAGGATGTAAAATCCATTTTCATTAGATGTTGTTCCTCTGTCAGTTCCGCTAATGGTGATACTTACATCAGTGATGGGTTGATTGGCATCGTCTAGTATGACACCTTTGATCGTCGCGGTTTGTGCAATTCCGAAGAATGAAAAACACAATAGTGTTAACAGTAGTGAAAAATTTAGTTTCAAGCGGTTCTAATTTATTTTCTATAAAATGTTGCTTCAAATGTAGCATTATTTCCAACATTATCGGTAACAATTATTTTGAGATTGTTTTCTGTATCTGAAATTATGTTGTCGGAAAAGTCATAGGTAAGTGTGCCTTTTTTGTATTCATATTCCATTAAGATCCATTTGCCATTTAAAGTAGCACGATAATTGCTTATTCCAGAATCTTCATCTTCAATATTAACTTTTAGAACCTGTTGTTTACTCATCCATTTACCTTCTTGGAAGTTGACAGGTGAAATTGTAGGATTGACGGAGTCTTGAGCAATAGTGAAAGTACCAAGTGATTTGGTGCTGGTCGATAAGAAATCTCCCAAACGTTTGGTGTTTACGTATCCAGGTCGTTTGTAATAACCGTATAGCTTTGCAATATATAGCTGCTGTTTGTCTGCGTCAGAATAATTGCTAATATCAAATTTGATCGATGCATTTTTTTGTAGGGGTACCACATCGCGATGCAACGTTAATGTGTCATTAGCAACATTGTAATCCATGTAAAAATCTTCATAGAAGGTGTTCTTCGGGATATAAACGGATATGTTACCATCTGTAAATTCATTGACTTGATCAGCAATGATATAAGTTGAGGGTTTTAAGTCTGGAGCTTCTAGTTTTTCTTTGATAGGTTGACCAGCAATTGGAATGTTTAACCAAGACTCATTACCTTCAAAATCTCTAATTCTTACACGATAGATATTATCTGTGCTGTCTTCAATTTTCAGATAACCATCATCAGAAACATCTTTTAACATGCTTAATGTGTTCCCTGATTCCACAAATAACTTCTGGATTCTTGACTTCTTTTCTTTATACACCTCGAAGTCGATATAGCGATTAATATGCTTAGACTCATCGAATGAGAAACGTTTGAAGTCCATTTCAAAAGTCTTATTTCCATTGTAAAAAGCCTGTATGTTGCTCACACCATTTTTGTTTCTGGCAAGATCTTGTTGATCATAACTTACGATTCCAACGCCTATATCTCCGGTTGCTGTGATAGCCTCAGTGGCATAGTCACCGTCTTTTTTAGGGATTAGCCGTAGTTCTTGGCGTTCTCGAGAATTATTGACGTGAGATGTTCTGTTTTTTGGATATGCATAGACTCCAGTAAGCATTGGGGTTTTAGAATCTTTTACTTGGATACCAAATAACATCGGATTAATTGGACGCTCTTCATTATCTCTAATTTCGAAATGCAAATGTGGACCACCTGAACTTCCAGTATTTCCTGAGTAAGCAACGATCTCATCACTAGTTATTGGTAATTCTGTTGGAGATGGAAAGACTTCTACCTCATAACTTTCTTTCTCGTATTGACAAGCTTTTATGAATTGTTCAATGCGTGGTGAAAACTTCTTCAAATGGGCATACACCGAAACATAACCATTAGGATGTGTAATATATAAGGCTTTTCCGTAGCCAAAATGTGATACTTTAATGCGACTCACATAGCCTTCGGCGGCTGCATAGACTTTTAGTCCTGTACGTTGTTGTGTTTTAATATCAATTCCTGAATGAAAATGATTTGATCGCAATTCAGCAAACGTTCCTGATAATATGATATCGATATCTAATGGTTTTCTGAAGTAGTCTTGAGGGTAGGGAGATTGCGCTATGCATAGCTGTGTTAAAAATAGAAAACCAAAAATATATTTCATGTGTTATGAAGATTACGTCTTACTTAACGTAAAAATATTAAAATTTATTTAAATATAGAAAATATTCTATAGATGATTAATGATTATCATTAGCAGTGCTAAAAATATAAAAGAAACGGAAATATTAATAGCCTGTTCAATATTTATATGGAACAATGAAAACCAATAATAACAAAGGATACGAGCTATCATTCAAAATTAATGTCAAAACAATTGTGAATTTTGAGTGAGTATGTTAACTTTGTTTCAACAGTATTGAAATTTGCAAATGAGTAAAATTGAAGATATTGTTGATTCGTTAGAGAATAAAATTAGCAAGGTTTTACATAAATTAGAAGTGTTAAAACAAACCAATGCTAAATTGTCTAAAGAATTAGCATTAGAACAACAAAAAAGCCTTGAATATCAAGAAGAAATTAGTTCTTGGGTTGAAAAATATGAGGCGCTTAAAGTTGCAAATTCGCTGCTGGGCAGTGACGAAAATAACAGAGAAACAAAGCTCAAAATAAACACATTAATCAGAGATATTGATCATTGTATAGCTCAATTATCTGAATAAGGTAAACCAATTTGAATGGCGGATAGTTTAAAAATAAAGGTCTCTATTGCCAATCGCGTATATCCTTTAACCATCAATCCTGATCAGGAAGAAGGTTTGCGTAAGGCGGCAAAGAAGATTGAAGCCATGATTAATCAATTTGAGCAGAATTATTCCGTGCGAGATAAGCAGGATGTTTTAGCCATGTGTGCATTACAATTTGCTTCTCAGGTGGAACAAAAAACAATAGATAAAGCCAATGTTAGTGAAGAGGTTGAATTAAAGCTTGAAGCTTTGAATGATATACTTCATCAACATTTAAGTGCATAACGTTCTTTAAAATAAACAATAGGTTACTGCCTACATTAGTTATTTTTTTTTGATAAACTCAACGTTAATTCTTTAAAAAGGGTGAGTTTAAGTTGTAAAACCGTGCTGCTAATGCTTTCGAGCATTTGGGCAGATTTTTGATCAGCTTGTTAGCCCTAAACTTGTTTTTAAGGAGTTTATACAAAATCCACAACTGATGTAGGCTTTTTTTATATATAAATTCAACTAAATATGGATACGAACACAATTATAATGATTGTTGGTGCAGTTGTACTAGGACTAGTACTCGGATATATTATTGCTAAAGCTTTAGAAAAAAAGAACGCATCTAAGATGATTAAGGATGCAAAGTCTGAAGCCAATTCAATTTTAAAAGAAGCAAAAAGTGAAGGTGAGTCGATCAAAAAAGACAAAATTCTTCAAGCTAAAGAAAAGTTTATCGAGCTCAAAGCTGAGCATGAGAAGGTCATATTATCACGTGATAAGAAAATGGCTGAAGCCGAAAAACGAACACGCGATAAAGAGTCTCAGATCAGCAGCGAACTTGCAAAACAGAAAAAAACAAATCAGTCTTTAGAATCTAAGATCAAAGACTATGACTTTCGTTTAGAATTCTTAGAAAAGAAAAAGGACGAACTTGACAAAGCGCATAAAGGGCAAATAAAGCAGCTTGAAGTGATTTCAGGGCTTTCGGCCGAGGATGCTAAGGCGCAACTCGTGGAATCGCTAAAAGGCGAGGCTAAAACGGATGCTATGAGCTATATTCAAGACACACTTGAAGAAGCAAAACTTACCGCACAACAAGAAGCTAAAAAAGTAATTATAAATACCATTCAGCGTATTGGAACTGAAGAAGCAATTGATAATTGTGTTTCTGTATTTAATATAGAATCAGATGATGTTAAAGGTCGAATTATTGGTCGTGAAGGACGTAATATTAGAGCCATTGAAGCTGCAACAGGTGTAGAAATTATTGTAGACGATACTCCTGAAGCAATTATATTATCATGTTTTGATTCTGTTCGTAGAGAAATAGCAAGATTATCACTGCATAAATTGGTGACTGATGGTAGAATACATCCAGCACGAATTGAAGAAGTGGTTCGAAAAACGACAAAACAAATAGAGCAGGAAATCGTAGAAGTAGGAAAACGAACGGTTATCGATCTAGGAATACATGGATTGCATCCAGAACTGATAAAATTAGTTGGACGTATGAAGTATAGATCTTCATATGGACAAAACCTATTACAACATTCACGTGAAGTAGCGAAGCTTTGTGGTGTGATGGCTGCAGAGTTAGGATTAAATCCGAAACTAGCGAAACGTGCAGGATTACTCCATGATATTGGAAAAGTACCATCATCAGAAGCTGATATGGAAACGCCACATGCCATTCTAGGAATGCAATGGGCTGAAAAACATGGTGAGAAACCTGAAGTGTGTAATGCTATAGGAGCACACCATGATGAAATTGAAATGACAACCTTATTATCACCAATTATACAAGTTTGTGATGCTATTTCTGGTGCACGACCAGGAGCTAGACGACAAGTATTGGATTCGTACATCCAACGACTTAAAGATCTTGAAGAAGTCGCATTTGGATTCACCGGTGTAAATAAAGCATATGCGATCCAAGCAGGTCGTGAATTGCGAGTGATGGTAGAAAGTGAAAAGGTATCTGATGAACAGGCGGCGAACTTATCGTTTGAGATTTCTCAGAAAATACAAACTGATATGACGTATCCAGGTCAAGTGAAGGTCACTGTAATTCGAGAAACAAGGGCAGTGAATATTGCTAAATAGAAATATTATTCCAAACAAAAAAGCACTCTTATGGAGTGCTTTTTTGCTTTTTAAACGTAAGTGTGAAGGTACTTCCTTTATTAACAACACTTTTTAAGTCTATATGCCCACCAATAGCTTCGGCTTGAATCTTAGTGATGTATAATCCAATTCCTTTCGAATCTGTTCTGTCTGTACCATGAAATGTATGATACATTTCGAATAGTTGGTCTTTAAATTTCTTAGTGTCTATACCAATGCCATTGTCTTTTATATCTATAATAATATGATTACTTGATTCTGAAGACTTGAGATGCACAAATGCATCGCGTTCAGGATGTTTGTATTTTATACCATTAGAAATTAAGTTATAAAAAATACTTTCTAAATAGGCGCTGTTAGCTGTAATATTGAGGTCATTATCAATTTTATTAATTACGCTTACGTCATTGGAATCAATCTCCAAATCCAAATTATTTACGACCTTCTGAACACATTCTGAAATATTAATAACCTCATCTAATTGTTTAGCATTTGCTTTGGATTTAATACTTATGATGTCATCTAAATCAATTATGGTATTTGTTAAACCTTCAGAAATAGTATGAAGATGTCTAATGAGTTCTTCCTTCTCTTCATTATTATCACTGTCGTCATAAAACTCCAATATATTTTTAAAGTTTCCGATATTGGTTTTTAAATTATGAGAAACGATATGTGTAAAATTGTGTAGTCTTTTATTTTGACTAGTAATGAGCTGAAGATATTCCTCTAATTTTTGTTCTCTTTCTATCCTAGAAGTGATATCTGTGTGTGTCCCAATGATACGCTTAGGGGAGCCGTTGGGTTGCCATTCTATTACTTTGCCTCGATCTCGAATCCATTTGTAACTCCCATCTTCACAACGTACACGATGCTCGTTTTCATACATGGCAGTTTTATGTGTTATATGATCTTTGAAATCTTTATGGTATTTTTCTTTGTCATCATCATGAACGCGATCATTCCAATCATTTGGATTTTGACCAAAACTGTAATTATCAACGCCTAAAATTTGCAAAGAACCATTGGAAAACAAAACACGATCTTTTTCTGCATCATATTCCCATAAACCGATACTAGAGTATTCTAAAGCTATTTGCCATTTTGAGGATTCTTGAGTTTGTGTTTTAGGTTGTATTTGACGTAGGGATCTAAGGTGTTTTTTAAGATAGTTTAGCATAAGTTGGTTTTGAACATTTGACACAACCTTGAATGCTAAGTCACAAAATTATAGGCTATTTTCTAGGATGGTAGGTCATCAATACATCTTTAAGATGTGAGCGATCAACATGCATGTAGATTTCTGTAGTCGTAATACTTTCATGGCCCAACATAAGTTGTATAGCTCGTAAGTCGGCACCATTTTCTAATAAGTGTGTGGCGAAAGAATGTCGAAAGGTATGCGGAGAAATAACCTTATTCAGATTTATAGCCTTCGCTAAGTCCTTAATAATGGTAAATACCATGGCACGTGTCAATTGTTTTCCTCGGTTATTAAGAAATAATGTATCTGTGTGTTCCGCATGAACCTTGATATGTGCTCTAATAGCAATCCAAATATCAATATACTTTTGTGTATTAGATCCAATTGGAACAAATCGTTGTTTATCACCTTTTCCGGTAACTTTTATAAAACCTTCATCAAAGAATAGATCTGATAATCTAAGATTAATCAACTCGCTTACACGCAATCCACAACCATATAGTGTTTCTAGAAGTGCACGATTACGTTCTCCAATACAAACGCCATTGTAAGTTTTACTTAAGTCTATGGCACTGATTAGATCGTCGATTTCTTTAGTAGATAAGGTATCTGGAAGTTTTCGTCCAATTTTTGGGGTTTCAATATGATCAAGCGGATTAGTTTTACGGTAATCTTCAAAAACGAGATATGTAAAAAAACTTCTTAATCCAGATATTAATCGGGATTGTGATCGGGTATTTAATTCTTTCGCAGATTGGTAGACGAAATCTTGAATGGTTTCATAAGAAATGTCAATCGGTGACGTCTGCATATTTCTAAACTCCAAATACCGAATAAGCTTAAGCACGTCTAATTCATAATTTTCTATTGAATTGGCAGACAAACCACGCTCAATTTTGAGATAGTATTTAAAGTCGTCGAGTGCATTTTGCCACTTCATATAATAGGTACTTGTTGACGGGTTTATAAGTCAAAAATACCATAAAAATCGGTCATTTTATAGAATTTTGACTACGACATATGTCGTATTTTCCTTAAAAATTGTTAATAAACTACTTTATTAAAATACTGTAAATCAAATGCTTATATATTTTTGTTCATAAAGCTGTTAATAAGATGTAAAAAAATGTTTACAATCTGAAAAAAAAGTCTTTAGTTTGTATTAATCAATTTTAAAACTTTTATTATGAAAAAATTATTGTTAGTAGCAGTCGTTGCAGTATTTGGATTAACAAATATGAATGCTCAAAATTTCGGAGCTGGTATCACGCTTGGTCTTCCAATTGGTGATGCAGGTGATCTTTACACATTCAATGTAGGTTTAGACTTAAACTACATGTGGGAAGTATCTGATTCATTTGAGGCTGGTGTTGCTTCTGGTTACAACCATTCGTTTGGAGATGAAACATCATTTTCTTTTGGAGGTGCTACTGTAACTGCTGATGTAGACGATTTTCAGTACATTCCTTTAGCAGCAGCTGGACGTTTCAATGCATCTGAGGAATTTCAAGTAGGTGCTGACTTAGGATATGCTATTGCTGTCGGAGATGGTGATGGAGGATTCTATTACAGACCAATGGTTGGTTATAGTGTTTCTGATAATACTCAGGTTACTGTATCATACCGCGGTATTAGTGTTGACGGAGGAAGTTTCTCAACGATCAATGCTGGTGTTAATTTCGGATTCTAAACCCAAATTAAATAGATAAAAAAAGAAGTCCTTAGGACTTCTTTTTTTGCTATAAATCAGTTGAAATACAATAAAATATCGATAAAACGCATAATTTTATGCGTTTTTTCTTGTTTATAATAGATGCGGCGTATATATTTGCCGACCATTTTATAAATAAAACCAAATATTTTAAACTTAATTATTATGAAAAAATTGTTATTAATGGCTGCAATCGCAGTTTTCGGATTTACAAATGTAAATGCACAAGAGGATGAATCTAAAGGCGGATTCGCAAAAGGTGATGTTTATGCATCTGGTACGGTTGGTTTCAACAGTATTTCACAAGGTGAAGCGAAAGAGAATGAATTTACATTTTCTCCAGCTGTAGGATTCTTTGTAAATGAAAATATTGCATTAGAACTTAATTTAGTTGTAGGTTCTGCTACAAGTGAATTTGGAGGTGCAGAAGATAAATTAAATCAATTCGGTGCTGGAATCGGTGCAACGTATTTCTTTACGCCTGCTGAACGTTTTTCATTTACTACTGGTGTAGGTGTTGTTTACATTAACAGTAAGAATGAACCTGCTGGTGGTGGTGAAGTAAAAGTTGACACTTTTGGTGTAGCTGTTGCTCCAGGTATAAACTATTTTGTATCTGATTGTTTCGCATTAAGAGCGTCTATCGGAGCTTTATCGTACACAACGTCTAAAGCTGATTTTGATGGAGCTGAAGCTGTAAACACTTTCGCGCTTAACTTAGATCTTTCTGATATTAACTTTGGTGTGACTTACAAGTTTAACTAAGAGCCGATTTCTTAAGACATAAGCAGGGTTTAACCCTGCTTTTTTTATGCCTAATTTTTCATACTTTTACCATATGAAAAAGCTCATAATTATAAATGGTCCCAATATCAATTTACTTGGTAAACGTGAAACGTCTATTTATGGAACACAAACCTTTGATGAATATTTTAATACGTTAGTCAATAAATTTCCTACGATCTCGTTAGAACAGTATCAATCGAACATCGAAGGCGAACTCATTGATAAGATTCAGGAAGTGGGATATTCATACGATGGTATTATTTTGAATGCTGCAGCATATACGCATACATCAGTAGGTATAGGAGATGCGGTTAAAGCCATTGAAACTCCAGTAATAGAGGTGCATATTTCTAATACAGCTGTTAGAGAATCTTTTAGACATCAATCCTATATCGCACCGCATGCTCAAGGCGTAATTTTAGGATTTGGATTGCAGAGTTATGAGTTGGCCATTCAAAGCTTTTCATAAATACAGTCGTAATGAGAAATTACAGGATTTTAAGTTTACTTTTTTTATTAGTTACAATACATTTTAATTTCGCTCAAACCAAGGCGGATTTTGGAGTTAAGGGTGGAATTAATCTTACTTTTTTTCAGGTGAATGAGGCTAATTTCGGTCCGAATACCGAAACCGAAGTGGGTTACTATGGTGGCGTTTTTGTAGATTTTAAGATAGACGAAGACTTTTCAATTCAACCTGAAGTGCTTTATATAGGACTTGGTGATTTCAAATTTATTAATGCGCCTATATATGCGACATATGAAGTGGCTCAAAATTTCAGATTACTTGTAGGTCCAAGTTTGAATTACTTTTTCGATTTTTTCAACAATAAGTTCAAAGTCCGTGGTGATGTGAGCGCGGCATATAATATCTTAGAAAACTTAGACGTGCATGCCAAATACACTTTGGGTTTTGAAGAAATATCTCCTAATGGCTTGTTTTTCGGATTGGGCCTAAAATTATAACAGGTCGACGCAAATTGTAAAGATTTACTTGTTCAGCCGATTATAGAACCGTCTCTCGATTCTATTATAAGTTATCCTCGAATAGAACAACAGTATTATAAGCAATACATTTTCAGCAATAAGAATCCAAGCGCCTTGAAGCTTAAGCAATTTAACAGCGACCATTTGAAATATTGCAATAAGGAAGAAATGGTTTAAATAAATGGAATAGGACCAATGGCCTATGTTTTGAAATCCACTGAGCTTAAACATGTTTGATAGAATTCCGCCTTCAAATGAGAACACAAATATGAGTAGTGAAAAAACCAGATGTAAGATGTAAAAATTGTCTTTGATTTCAGGATTTATGGCACTGACAAGACTTATGACGCTTATTATTGCTATTAACTCAAAAAGTGTTGCAACTGTCTTACTAATTTTCTTATAAATCATTTGGCAGCGACTTGCAATAATGTAAGTGCAAACACCAAGATTAAACCCAATAAGTCCTCTAATAAAGCTGAAGTTAAAGTCGATAGTGGTATCAAAAGTATCATAATTAATATAGAAGAACAGATATCCTAATCCAACAACGAATGCTGAAATTAAAAAGCTTATTTGTAATTTACGGAAGGATAGAACGGAGGTTAAAACAAAAAACAAATAAGAAATAAGTTCTGCGCTTATGGACCAGTTTGGGCCATTCCAAGAAAAATCTACGAAGAATGGAGTTGAATTTACCAACAACAACTGTGGCCAGAAGGAATCCCAAGAATTTGCTGAAAAAGGTGCCTGACTAAAGGGCAAGTAATCATAACTTAAATATTTGATTATCTCCAGACCTAGTAAAACAAAGAGTGTATAAAAATGTAATGGCAGTAAACGCTTTAGTCGCTTCTTAATAAAGGTCAGCCTCATAGTTTGATCAAACGATTTATTCTTGTAGTTATGGTAAATAACAAATCCACTAAGAATAAAAAAGAGATCTACGAAAATGCCTGATTTGGAACAAAAGTCATTGCTAGTCAATATAGAAAGATCTGGCATATGGTACAAAAACACCAATAATGCAGCGATGCCTCTAAATGCATCTAAAGCAAAAAATCTTTTCGAATTGATCAATTAGAATGGTCTTAAAAAAAAAGCGAATCTAAATGATTCGCTTTCTTATTATCGTTATAAATGAATTACTTCATCGTATGCATCTGCCACTGCTTCCATCACAGCTTCGCTCATCGTAGGGTGTGGATGCACCGCTTTAAGAACCTCATGGCCAGTCGTTTCAAGTTTTCTACCTAGCACGGCTTCAGCGATCATATCGGTAACACCTGCGCCTATCATGTGGCATCCAAGCCATTCTCCATATTTAGCATCGAAAATAACCTTTACAAAACCTTCTTTATTCCCTCCAGCACTTGCTTTACCTGATGCTGAGAATGGAAACTTACCAACTTTGATATCGTACCCTTGTTCTTTCGCTTGTTTTTCGGTTAATCCTACACTTGCAACCTCTGGTGAGCAGTATGTACAGCCTGGTACATTTCCATAATCTAAAGCTTCGACATGATGTCCGGCGATTTTCTCAACACAAAGAATTCCTTCAGCTGAAGCAACATGCGCTAAGGCCTGTCCAGGTGTAACGTCTCCAATAGCGTAGTATCCAGGGATATTCGATTGATAGTAATCATTAACCAAGATCTTATCTCTATCAACAGCAATGCCAACATCTTCTAAACCAATATTTTCAATATTTGACTTGATACCTACTGCAGATAATACAAGATCAGCCTCTAATACTTCTTCACCTTTTTTAGTTTTAACAGTGGCTTTAACTCCTTTCCCAGAAGTGTCGACTTGTGTAACTTCTGAAGAGGTCATGATTTTTATACCGCTCTTCTTGAATGAACGCTCTAGTTGTTTTGATACGTCTTCATCCTCAACTGGTACAATATTAGGAAGGTATTCAACTACGGTTACCTCTGTTCCCATAGCATTATAGAAATACGCGAACTCAACACCAATAGCACCAGATCCAACGACGATCATTTTCTTTGGTTGTTTATCAAGTGTCATTGCTTGACGGTATCCAATCACTTTCTCACCATCTTGTGGAAGGCTAGGTAATTCACGTGAACGCGCACCTGTAGCAATAATAATATGATCTGCACTATAGTCCGTTCCGTCTACTTCAACTTTTTTACCAGGTTTCACTTTTCCAAAACCTTCAATAACGTCAATTTTATTCTTTTTCATTAAGAATTTAACGCCATTACTCATTCCATCCGCTACGCCACGACTTCTTTTAACAACAGCATCGAAATCGTGTTCTGCATCCTTAACTTTTAGTCCATAATCTTCTGCATGCTTTAGGTATTCGAAAACTTGCGCTGATTTCAATAATGCTTTCGTTGGGATACATCCCCAATTTAAACATACACCACCTAAACTTTCTTTTTCAACAATGGCAGTTTTGAATCCTAATTGTGATGCTCTAATAGCCGTCACATAACCTCCAGGACCGCTACCAAGTACTATAATATCGTATTTACTCATGAGTCTATTTTTGTCTTGAAATTTGAGGTTACGAAGGTACAAAACCAAATTGTAATAATAAAGATTGCTTTCAATTTGTATATCACATTTCAAAGGGCGAATAAAATCTCTATTCGATTGCTAAATAACTTTTAGGCTAATTCGAGAGTGCTTCACAACTAAATTCGATCAGATTTAATGATATCGTTTGTAAGAAAGTCGTTACAAGAGCTATGTTTATGTAAGAAAAATAACACGTAAGTTATTGAATGTCAGATAATAACTGTTAAAATAACGAATAAATCATTAACTTATTAGTCTAACCAATCAATTTATTATTATGAAAAATTATGCGATTATTTTCATAATGATGTTCACGATCATTATGTATCCCCAAAAGAAAAAGAACGGTACGATCTACGTTGATCATCCAGCCATTACAATGGTTGAAGAAATGCAACAAGCATTTGTTAAGGGTGACACAACTCAATTGGCGATGTATTTATCCGAGGACTTTCGAGCTTACAATGGTATGGAAACAAACCCTGATAATGAAGGGATGACTAAAAGTCAATTTGTGCGCTCTTCTATAGGCTGGATCAATAATGTGGATTACCTCAGTATTTCAAGGTCAGGAGGATATCCGGATGCATTAGAATACAAAGAATCTGGTCTTTGGGTGCAAACTTGGGATATGTTGAAAGGTGTGCATAAAACAACTGGTGTGAAATTAACGATGCCTTTACATCGAATTGTCAAAGTAAACGATGACAATAAGATTGATATGATCATTACGTATGATGATGGAGGAGTTTGGGCGACCATGCGAGAAGCTTTCAATACGCGTACCAATGGAAAACTTTATAATGCCCATGAAAATATTAATACGGTTCGAAAAATGATTCGCGCTTTAGAACATGGCGATATGGAAAAAAGCTTTAGTTATTTTACCGAAAACGCACGTTTTCGAAATTTAGACTTAGCTGATGACGAATTTTTTACCGTAGAGGAAGAAAAAGAAAACATCAAAAAGTTAGGTGAATCTTGGGATATTGAAAGTATTGATGTTGTTGGCTATCCTGATTATTTAGAATATGAATTAAATGATACTAGAGTAGTACAATCCTGGTGGAACTTAAGGTTGAAACGTAAATCTGATGATAAACGTGTAAAAATTCCTGTGCTGTTAATGCATCGTTTTGATGAAGATGGGAAAATCTTTGATGAAATGGGATATTACACAATGAGAGCAATTGCTCGAGAGTAATTTATATCAATAAATAAAAAACCTCCAGTTTAATGGAGGTTTTTTTTATTATCCTTCTGGAACAAATTTTAAGGCAACACCATTAATACAGTGACGTTTTCCAGTGGTGTTTCGTGGACCATCCCCAAATACGTGACCTAAGTGGCCACCACAGGTTGCGCAGTGTTCTTCTGTTCGTGCATACCCCACGTTATAATCTGTTGAATACTCCACATTCCCTTTGATTTCGCGATCAAAACTAGGCCATCCTGTTCCTGAATCGAACTTGTGTTCACTTTTAAATAATGGCGTGTCACAAGCCACACAATGAAACGTTCCTTTGCGGTACTCTTTGTTTAATGGACTTGTAAATGGGCGTTCCGTTCCAGCTTTTCTTAACACATAAAATTGCTCACTGGTTAATTGTTTTTTCCATTCGGCTTCTGTTTTGGTTATTGGAAATTCTTCCGCTGTTTTGGTCTCATTTTTTTGAGCCGAAGTATTACAACTAAAAAGTAATCCAAATGCTAAAACATAAAATAATCTTCTCATAATTTCCTTGTTTTTTCACAACACTTTATTGGTAGTAAAATTAAACATTAACTTACATTACATTAACATTCTTTATCTTAAAATATACTTAATTTACATGAGGTTTTTCGGCCGAAGTGTAGTAAATTTAATGCAGGAAAAATCGTAATCCATTAAAAGCTTCATGAAAGTATTATTTTATACAAGAGAATTTCCACCATATGTCTACGGAGGAGCAGGTGTGCATGTTGAATATTTGGCAGAAGGATTGTCAAAATTATTACCTATTGAAGTAAGAAGTTTTGGAGACCAAGATGTTGCAACTGAAGAAATGCGTGTCAAAGGATTTACATATGATCACACCGATTTCGATTCAGCAGATAAAAAGTTAAAAGCCATATTTCAATCATTGCGTACATGTATTAATATGAATATTGATCCAGTAGAGGCTGATATTGTGCATTGTCACACCTGGTATGCACATTTTGCTGGAATAGTATCCAAACTTTGTTATGGAACTCCATTAGTGATTACAACACATTCATTGGAACCATTAAGACCATGGAAACGTGAACAACTGGGTAGAGGTTATGAGGCCTCATCATGGATCGAACGCACTGCTATTGAAATGGCGGATGCCATTATTGCTGTTTCTGAAGAAACTAAAGTGGATGTGCTCGAACATTTCGATGTAAATCCAGATAAGATTAAAGTCATTTATAATGGTATTAATCTTACGGAATACAAACTTAAAACCACAACTGAAACCTTAGAACGATTCAACATTGACACTACTAAACCTTATGTTCTTTTCGTTGGTCGGATTA
Organism: Psychroserpens sp.; assembly: GCA_017643165.1. Classification (GTDB taxonomy): domain Bacteria; phylum Bacteroidota; class Bacteroidia; order Flavobacteriales; family Flavobacteriaceae; genus Psychroserpens. The sequence goes on from JAEPNY010000002.1 coordinate 405,501, forward strand.
CGAGACAGAAAGGGATCATTCATTTAGTGAATGCAATAAAATACATGGATGAAGATACTCAAGTGGTTTTATGTGCTGGCGCTCCAGATACATCTGAAATTGCCAAAGAAATGGAAGAGAGTGTTTCTCAAATTTCAGAACATCGAGACAACGTGATTTGGATTGCAGAAATGCTTCCAAAAGAAGATACTATTGAATTGTATTCTCATGCCTCGGTCTTTTGTTGTCCATCCATATATGAACCTTTCGGAATTATTAACTTAGAAGCTATGGCTTGTGAGACTGCCGTAGTTGCTAGTGCTGTTGGTGGAATAAAAGAAGTAGTGGTGCATGAGGAAACCGGATTACTTGTTCCTGTAGAACAGCAAAATAGTGCGCCTTTTGAACCCATTAATCCTGAACAGTTTTCGAAGGATTTAGCGAATGCCGTCAATAAGGTGATCCGAGATAAAATACTTCAGCAAGCCATGGGGAAAGCTGGTCGCAAACGTGTAGAAGATGTATTTGATTGGGCTGCCATATCAAAGCAGGTTTATGAACTTTATAAAACATTAAAAAAATAACTCATGATAAATTCTAAAGTATTAAGCATCATATTAGGAGGAGGACAGGGATCACGATTGTATCCACTTACAGCTACGCGATCTAAACCAGCGGTTCCAATTGCTGGAAAATACCGCTTGGTTGATATTCCGATTTCGAATTGTATCAACTCGGATATTAAACGAATGTTTGTGTTGACCCAATTTAATTCGGCATCACTTAATAAACATATTAAGAACACCTACCATTTTAGTTTCTTTAGTTCAGCATTTGTTGATGTCCTTGCTGCTGAGCAAACCATAAATAGTGGTGACTGGTTTCAGGGAACGGCAGATGCGGTAAGACAAAGTATGCATCATTTCTTAGCGCATGATTTTGAATACGCTTTAATACTTTCAGGTGATCAATTGTACCAAATGGATTTTAATGATATGATTGAACGTCACGCTAATAGTGGTGCTGAGATCACCATAGCAACGCAACCTGTGAACGCAAAAGATGCTACCTCATTCGGCATACTTAAAACGGACGACGAAAATTTTATTACCAAATTCATAGAGAAACCTGATGCATCTTTATTACCAGATTGGACTTCACCAGTCAGTGATGAAATGAAAAATGAAGGACGCGAGTATTTAGCCTCTATGGGAATTTATATTTTTAATAAGGATTTGCTAATTGAACTTATGAACGTTCCTGATACTGTAGACTTCGGGAAAGAGATTATTCCTAGTGCTATCCCAAAGCATAAAACTTTAAGTTATCAATATGAAGGCTATTGGACTGATATCGGAAATATAGATTCGTTCTTCGAAGCCAATTTAGGATTGACCGATAATATTCCAAAATTCAATCTATTTGACAATACAAAACGTATTTACACGAATGCACGAATTTTACCAACTTCAAAAATTTCGGGTACACTTTTAGATCGCACAGTTATTGCCGATGGTTGTCTCATACATGCTGCAAAAATTGAACGATCGGTTATTGGTATTCGATCGAGAATTGGAGCAGAGTCTACCGTCATCAATTGTTACATGATGGGTAGTGATTTCTACGAAACCCTTGAAGAAATCGAAACTAATAAGATCGAAATTTTTATGGGTATAGGCGAACGTTGTTTTATGAAAAATGTGATCCTAGATAAGAATTGTAGAATTGGCGATGATGTACGTATCAATGGTGGTGCTCATCTTAAAGATTTAGAAACAGATACCTATTTTATTAAAGACGGAATTGTGGTCGTGAAAAAAGGCGCGACAATACCAAAGGGCACAATTATTTAGTGCGATTTGAAAAATGTTTGAACATTCAAACGTTGTAGTAATCAGTTCTGTTCAGATTCTCAATTTTATCATTTAAATTGCGGCTAATTTTATTAATTTCACATTTTTAACACACAATTAGCCAACAAAATGCAAAAACAAGAACGTGTTGTAATCGATGCAGTTTCCCCTCAAATTAATGGTGGAGATTTTTTCATCAAACGTATCGTAAACGAAATTATTAATGTCGATGCAAATGTCCTAGTTGATGGACATGATGTCATAGCCGCATCGGTATTATTTAAGCATGAAAACGCTAGAAAATGGTCGGAGGTGAGAATGCATCACACCGGGAACGACGAATGGGCAGCATCGTTTATTGTAGAAAAACAAGGTTTTTACGATTATAAAGTACAAGGCTGGGTTGATCATGCATTAAATTGGCAGCATGGAATCGAACGTAAGATTGATGATGGTCAGCACGTCATCTCAGAACTTCTTGAAGGTGCACTTTATCTAGAGCCACTTCTGAAAAAGGTAAAAAAGAATGAAAAGGAATTTGTTCAAGAATGCCTAGCGTGTTTTAAAGATGAATCACAATATGATAAAGCGGTAGAACTTGCTGTAAGTGAACCTTTACATCATCTTTTCTATACGAATCCAGAAAAAGAACTTGCCAATGAATCGCGAACACTGCAAGTATATGTAGACCGAAAGAAAGCACGTTTCAGTACGTGGTATGAATTTTTTCCGCGTTCTGCATCTGAAAAAGAAGGACAGCATGGAACTTTTAAAGATTGTGAACGCTTATTAGGACGTGTTGCTGACATGGGATTTGACACCTTATACTTCCCGCCAGTTCATCCTATTGGTGAAGTGAATAGAAAAGGAAAGAACAATACAACCGAAGCCTTTGAAGGTGACGCTGGGTCAGCCTGGGGAATAGGTTCTAAGTATGGCGGACATAAAGATATCCATCCCGAATTAGGTACATTAGCCGATTTTAAACGTTTGGTTAAGAAAGCTAAGGAACTAGGAATAGAAGTAGCCATGGATTATGCCTTGCAGGCAGCACCAGACCATCCATGGGTGATCTCAAATCCTGAGTGGTTTAAATGGCGTCCAGATGGTACGGTTCAATATGCTGAAAATCCACCTAAAAAATATCAAGATATCCTTCCAATTTATTGGGAAAACGATAACTATAAAGCCTTATGGCAAGAGTGTTTAGATATATTATTACATTGGGTCGACTGCGGAATCAATGTATTCAGAGTAGATAACCCTCATACCAAACCTTATTATTTTTGGAATTGGGTGATGCTTGAAGTTAAAAAGAAGCATCCAGATGTGATTTTCTTAGCGGAAGCTTTTACGAAACCTAAAGTAATGCAACGTCTAGCTAAGGAAGGCTATTCACAATCTTACACGTATTTTACTTGGCGAGATAATAAGCACGAACTTACCGAATATATGATCGAATTGACGCAATCCGATCAACGCGAGTACATGCAACCAAACTTTTGGCCTAATACGCCTGATATTAATCCTTATCATTTACAAGGAGCTAATGAGTCCAAATATTTGCAGCGCTATGCTTTAGCAGCCACCTTAAGTTCTAGTATTGGAATTTATGGACCTGTGTTCGAACAAATGATTCATGAGGCTATTCCTGGAAAAGAAGAGTACTATATGTCGGAGAAATTTGAAGTAAAGCATTACGACTGGTTTATTGAAAATAAGATCACATTATTGATCTCTAAGATTAATAAGATTAGACATGAGAATGCTGCTTTACAACAAACAAATAATATCAGATTCTGTCATGTAGAAAATGATAATTTGATGGCCTTTTATAAATGGGATCAGAATAAGACGAACGAACTATTGATCATCATAAGTTTAGATCAATATTATGCGCAACAAGGGACTGTCCAACTGCCAATGCACGAATTAGGGATCCATGAAGGTCAGCAAATCCAAGTGGAAGATCTTGTAACTGGAAGTAGTTATAATTGGCACAGCGAATGGAATTTTGTTGAGTTGCATCCAACATTGCCATTTCATATCTTTAAAATAAATAAGTAAAATGGCTAAGGCGAGTAAAAAATCTGCAGCATTACAAGCCCCTTTCAATTTTAATGATAGGTGGGAAGAGCTTTTAGAAAATCAAGATTTTATAAAAGTATTTCTCTCAGATGTGCTCGAAGATTATATCGTCAAACAGCGTTGGTATGGTGGTAAAGCCAGTAAGCTTAAATATATTGAATTAGCCGAATATTTTAGAATTCAACAACACGGCGAAGTTTATTACGGTTTAATACTCGAAGTCAATTTTGTTGAGGCATTTTTTCAACATTATTTTTTACCAATAGCTTTCGTTTCAGATGAAAGCTTTGCGAAAGATGATCGCATATTGCCTATTAGTATTCAAGATCAGGAAGGCTTCATAATTGATGCAATAAATTTAGAAGCCTTTAGAAAAGTCGTTTTTGAGCGTATCTTGACGGCTATACCAAACGACAAAACACGAGTGCGTTATCACAAGAGCGAATTATTTAGGGATTGTGAGTATGAATCGTCAAGATTCATGGGAATGGAGCAGAGTAATACTTCCATCGTTTATAATGATCAATATGTGTTAAAGTTCTTCCGACGTATCTATGCCGATCGAAATCCCGATTATGAGATGAGTCGTTTCCTTTCGGAAAAAAAGGATTTTAGAAATACACCAGCCTACCTAGGATCAGTTCAGATTAAAGATCAAGACAACACGAACATCACCATTGGGTTAATGCAACAGCTGGTTGATAATGAAGGTGATGCTTGGGAATACATGTTGAAAGAATTTCATAAAGTGTTTTCTACGCTTGAAAATAAACGAATCAATATAGCAAGTTTGCCTAGAACTGAGGATTTTGGAAGACTTCAAATAACAGATGTTCCTGCTCAGATTATTGATTGGGTTGGACTAAATGTTTTTATGAAGGTTCAAACTTTGGCACGTCGTACTGCGGAAATGCACGTGGCACTTGGAAGTGAATTTGAAGATACGGCGTTTACGCCTTCGCATTTTAATGGCGACTATGAGGTGTGGTTGAAAAATCGATTACTGTATCAATTCCAAAATCGATTAAATACCATTGAGAACAGTTTACACAAGTTAGACGGATTAGCTCTAGAACTAGCTAATGAGTTTTTAGATCGCAAGAATGAGATTAGAAAGCGTTTTGTAAGGTTTGATTGGACAAAGCTTAAGGGAGAACGAATTCGCGTGCATGGTGACTACCATTTAGGGCAAGTCTTAGTTAAAGATGACGACTTTTATATTTTAGACTTTGAAGGAGAGCCCGAAAGTACAATTCGAGATCGTAAAGTGAAGCAACCACCATTAAAGGACGTAGCCGGACTATTCCGTTCATTTCACTATGCTATTTATGCGACGATCTTTAACAATTTAGAGGAATACAAACACGAACAGCACGAGCTTTTTGAAGCTGGCGAAGTCTTATACCAGTACTTAAAAAGTGTCTTTTTAGGAACCTATATAGAACACATTCAAGAAGCTAACTTAAACATAGGCTATCACAAAGAACGTATCTTTTTATTGAAGTATGCTATGTTGGAAAAAGCCGTTTACGAACTTGGATATGAATTAAATTCCCGACCACGTTGGGCAGTCATTCCTTTGAAAGGAATTTCAAATATTATTAATAATTGATTTATGGCAGAAGTTATTGCACACAGTCTTTTCACAGATTTTGATATTGATCTTTTTAAGGCAGGAAAGCACTATAAACTATATGAAAAAATGGGGTCACATATGATGACTCTTAATGGTGTAGAAGGAACTTATTTCGCAGTGTGGGCGCCAAGCGCTAAAATGGTTTCCTTAATTGGAGATTTTAATTTTTGGGTTGAAGGTGAACATAAACTCAATGTAAGATGGGATGAAAGTGGTATCTGGGAAGGCTTCATGCCAGGAGTTGGAAAGGGAAGTAAGTACAAATACAAGATCCAAAGTCATCATAATGATATAAAAACTGAGAAAGCAGATCCTTATGCACGATTATCGGAGCATCCTCCGAAAACTGCCTCAGTAGTTTGGGACGAACCTTATAAATGGAAAGATTCTAAATGGATGAAAAAGCGTAAAAAGCATAACGCTTTAAATGCGCCTTTTTCTGTTTATGAAGTACATCTTGGATCTTGGAAACGAAATACAGCTCAAAATCGTTTTTTAACGTATCGTGAACTAGCTGACGAATTGGTAAGCTACGTTAAAGAAATGAATTTTACCCATGTCGAACTCATGCCAGTTATGGAATATCCATACGATCCAAGTTGGGGATACCAACTAACAGGATATTTTGCGCCGACATCTCGATTTGGACATCCAGAAGATTTCAAATATTTAGTCGATCAGTTACACCAAAATGATATCGGTATTATTTTGGATTGGGTACCATCGCATTTTCCAGAAGATAGCCATGGATTGGGCTTTTTTGACGGCACTCATCTTTATGAACATCCAGATAAACGTAAAGGTTATCATCCAGATTGGAAAAGTTTGATTTTCAATTATGGTCGGAATGAGATCAAATCATTTCTCATAAGTAACGCGATTTTTTGGTTAGATCAATTCCATGCGGATGGCTTAAGAGTAGATGCGGTAGCTTCAATGTTATTCTTAGATTATAGTAGAGAGGAAGGAGAATGGGAACCGAACATGTATGGTGGAAGAGAAAACCTCGAAGCAATGGCATTTCTTCGTGAAATGAATGAAGCAGTTTATAATATATTTCCTGACGTCCAGACAATTGCTGAAGAATCCACATCATTTCCAATGGTTTCAAAACCTACGTTTCTTGGTGGTTTAGGTTTCGGTATGAAATGGATGATGGGATGGATGCATGATACACTTCAGTATTTTGCAAAAGAACCTATTTATCGAAAACATCATCAAAATGATCTGACGTTCTCAATGACTTATGCCTTTACTGAGAACTTTATGTTACCACTTAGTCATGATGAGGTAGTCTATGGAAAACGATCTATCCTAGGCAGAATGCCAGGTGATGAGTGGCAGCGCTTTGCAAATCTAAGATTACTATATAGCTATATGTTCACGCATCCTGGAACAAATTTGTTGTTCCAAGGCGCAGAGTTTGGTCAGAGTGAAGAATGGAATTTCCAGCAGAGTCTAGATTGGCATTTATTAGAGTATAAACCACATCAAGGCGTTCAAAACTTACTTAAAGATCTAAATACCTTATATCAAGAAGAACCTGCATTACATGAAAAACAGTTTTCTGCAGAAGGTTTTGAATGGATAGATTATAATGATGCTGAAAACTCTGTATTGGTGTACATCCGTAAAGGAGAAAAACGTAAAGATGATCTTATTGTGGCCTGCAATATGACGCCAATTCCACGAGAAAACTACAGAATAGGTCTTCCGAAGAAAGGAAAATTGAAAGAAGTATTCAATAGCGATGCGGTCTCTTATTTTGGAAGTGGTGATTTTAAAAATAAACAGCGTACTTCTGAAAAAGTAGCTTGGCAGTTTCGAGATGATTCAGTAGAAATTACAATTCCACCGCTAGGTATGGCAGCCTTCAAATACGTTTAAATTGTAATTTGAAGCCTTAATTCCTACGACTAATTCAGTAACTAACTTACGAAATCGTTATAGTTAATAATTGTTAGTAATAAGTATTTGTTAGGCTTTTGTACGTCCGCATTTTTCCGTTTTTTTACATGATTTTACATAAAGAATTGCTACATGATTGTAAATACTGAGTTAGAGCATAAAGGGAATCTTTTCCCATCCAAGATCATAGAATTCAAAAAAGACGTAGATACACTTTACTTCACAACCGATAATGATGTCATACTACAGTTAACTATCGTAAGAGACAGTGTGTTACGTTTCCGATATACAACGACTGGTAAATTTGAAAATGATTTTTCTTATGCCATTACGAAATATGCCAGTAGAGGCTATAATCGCCTCGAGATAGAAGATAATGATACGCACTACATCATAACAACATCAAAGTTAATTTGCCAAATAGCTAAAGATACACTTAAGGTTGAAATATTCGATGCCGTTGATAAGGTCTGCATTAACAAAGATGAGATCGGATTTCACTGGGAAGAGAGTTATGATTTTGGAGGAGATATTGTCAAGATGAGTAAAATATCTCACGATGGTGAAAGTTATTTTGGATTGGGCGATAAACCTAATCATTTAAACTTAAAAGGAAAGCGTTATGAGAATTGGGTTACTGATTCTTATGCCTACGGTAAAGATACAGATCCAATTTATAAGGCAATTCCATTCTATGCAGGCCTTCATCATAATAAAGCCTACGGAATTTTCTTCGATAACTCATTCCGTTCCTTTTTTGATTTTGCACAAGAACGTCGAAATGTAACTAGCTTTTGGGCTCAAGGTGGTGAAATGAATTATTATTTCATTTATGGTCCTGAAATGACTCAGGTGGTCGAAAGTTATACCGATCTTACTGGTAAACCTCATTTGTTACCACCATTATGGGCATTAGGGTTTCATCAATGTAAATGGAGTTATTATCCAGAATCTAAGGTTAAAGAGATCACTTCAACGTTTAGGAAGCTTAAGATCCCTTGTGATGCTATTTATCTGGATATTGATTACATGGAAGGATTCCGCTGCTTTACATGGAATAAGAAGTATTTCCCTGATCCAAAACGAATGGTGAAAGAATTGTCGGATGACGGATTCAAAACCGTAGTAATCATAGATCCAGGAATAAAGATCGATAAAGACTATTCTGTATTTAAGGAAGCGATGGATAAAGACTATTTCTGTAGACGTGCCGATGGTCCTTATATGAAGGGGAAAGTATGGCCTGGAGAATGCCATTTCCCAGATTTTACACGTCCTGAAGTTAGAGATTGGTGGTCTGGGTTATTTAAGGAACTCATAGAAGAAGTGGGTGTTAAGGGCGTTTGGAACGATATGAATGAACCTGCCGTGATGGAAGTTCCAAATAAAACCTTTCCAGATGATGTTCGACACGATTACGATGGAAATCCTTGTAGTCATAGAAAAGCGCATAATATTTACGGAATGCAAATGGCGCGAGCGACTTACCAAGGACTGAAAAAATTCTCTTATCCTAAACGTCCATTCGTGATTACGCGTGCTGCGTATTCAGGAACACAGCGCTATACGTCTACATGGACGGGTGATAACGTAGCAACTTGGGAACATCTATGGATTGCAAATGTACAGGCGCAGCGTATGGCGATGTCTGGATTCAGTTTTGCAGGAAGTGATATAGGAGGTTTCGCCGAGCAACCACAAGGGGAACTATTTACAAGATGGATCCAATTAGGAATTTTCCATCCATTCTTTAGAGTACACTCGTCAGGTGACCACGGCGATCAAGAACCATGGGCATTTGATAGTGATGTGACAGACATCGTTCGTAAGTTCATTGAGATTCGTTACGAACTGCTGCCTTATCTGTATACGGCTTTCTGGAACTATGTAGAGGATGGAACACCTTTATTGAAATCATTAGTGCTTTATGATCAAGAAGATGTGCATACGCATTACAGAACCGACGAATTTATCTTTGGCAATCAAATTTTGGCCTGCCCTGTTTTAGAACCAAATGCTAAAGGACGCAGAATGTATATACCGAGAGGTAATTGGTATAACTTCTGGAACGATGAGGTTGTAAAGGGAGGTAAAGAAATGTGGGTTGATGCCGATATCGATAGTATGCCAATATTTGTCAAAGAAGGCGCTATCATCCCGAAATATCCAAAACAACAATATGTTGGTGAAAAGACTATTGATACCGTAGGTCTTGATGTTTATTATAAGAAAGGTAAGGAGCGTTCACAATTGTTCGATGATGCACATGACGGATATGATTATACAAAAGGGCGCTACAGTCACCGTACTTTTAAGTTAGTTGGAAAGTCTAATGAACTGATTATTCAACAGCATAAAGAAGGGAAATTCGTAACAGAATATAAATCTTTTGAATTGCGAATTCATGGCTTGCCTTTTACGATCAAGGAAATTCAATTGGATAATGTTAGTGTTCCACTAAAGCATATTAAAACCAATGGTATTTCAAAAATGATAATAGATAAAGACTTTACGGAGCTTCATTTTATTGGTGAGTAATCCTAGAGAATAATTGTGACAAAATATCAATTATTGTGTCTCACAATAAAGAATCATTTTGTAACTTTAAACGGTTACCTATAAATCATAACCTAATGAGTATTAAAAATAAAGTAGTTGCAATAGGGACACTCGCTATCTTTTTATCTTGCGCTACAAATCCTTTCACAGGAAAAAAAACTTTGGCTTTAGTTTCAAATAACGAATTGTTCCCTACAGCGTTCGCACAATACGATCAGTTTTTATCTGAGAATAACGTTGTTAAAGGAACATCTGATGCTGAAATGATACAACGTGTCGGACAACGAATTGCAGTTGCTGCTGAGCGCTGGTTAGATGCAAATGGTCATCAAGGCTATCTAAAAGATTACAAATGGGAATATAACTTGGTAAATGATAAAACGGTTAATGCTTGGTGCATGCCAGGAGGTAAAATTGTGTTCTATACTGGAATATTACCAATTGCTCAAAACGAAACTGGAATTGCTGCAATTATGGGTCACGAGGTTGCACATGCCTTAGCGAATCATGGACAACAACGTATGAGTGCAGGAATGTTACAACAATTAGGTGCTGTTGCTGGTAATGTCGCTATTAAGGATCAACAATCAAGAGATATTTTTAATCAAGCCTACGGTGTTGGTAGCCAAGTAGGAGTGATGCTTCCTTTTAGTAGAAGTCATGAAACACAATCTGATGAAATAGGCATCGTTCTAATGGCTATTGCAGGATATAATCCAGATGAAGCTGCGGAGTTATGGAAGCGTATGCAAGCGAATAGTGGTGGAAAAGCGCCACCACAATTCCTTAGTACACACCCTTCTAATGAATCTAGAATAAATAATCTAACTTCATTAGCAGGTAAAGCAAAACTTGAAGCCAAGAAGTTTGGAGTAGACTCATTTAGACCTTTAGGTGAATTTTAATTGTAGTCCACAAAAAATATAGTATTTTAGAAGCTGTCCAATGAAGGGCAGCTTTTATTTTTAGACTATGGCACACCTAGAAAAAGGAAGTAAAAAACTGCTTAATGCATGGGCATTTTACGATTGGGCTAACTCCGTATATGCCTTAACCATATCCTCAGCGATTTTTCCAATATTCTATTCATCTTTATTTGAAACTGAAGATGAAACCATAAGAGCTTTTGGTTTTGAATTTGAAAATACAGCGCTAATATTCTACCTAACAGCATTTACCTTCCTAGTCGTTGCGATTATGTCACCAATATTATCTGGGATCGCAGATTATGTTGGAAATAAAAAGAACTTCATGCGCTTTTTCTGTTATGTTGGAGGTTTAGGTTGTATTGGTCTCTATTATTTTGATAAAGAAATGATCTACCTGAGCTTGTTATTCTATTTTATGGGATTAATCGGGTTTTGGGGAAGTTTGGTTTTTTATAATTCGTACTTGCCTGATATTGCATTTCCAGAACAACAAGATGCCATTAGTGCAAAAGGCTTTTCAATGGGTTATGCAGGAAGCGTATTGTTATTAATATTGAATTTGGCAATGGTCATGTATCCAGAAGTCTTCGGATTTGATGTAGGTGAAACTGAAGCCGATAAAAATACGGCATCTATAGAGGCTATGCGAATTTCATTTTTAATGGTAGGCGTATGGTGGATAGCCTTCAGCCAATATACCTTTTACATGCTACCAAAAGGGGCTTCAACGGGTCATAAAGTGACGCGTTCTGTGGTATTCAACGGATTAAAAGAATTAAAGCAGGTTTGGTATCAATTAAAGGAAAATTTACGATTGAAACGATACCTCTATTCCTTTTTTGTGTATAGTATGGCAGTTCAAACTATAATGCTAGTGGCTACATATTTCGGTGAACGAGAGATTGCTTGGGATGATGATAGTCATAAAACATTCGGACTAATAATAAGCATATTATTAATTCAAATCGTGGCCATTGTTGGCGCTGTTCTAACATCGAGATCATCGGCAAAATTTGGAAATGTAAGAACACTGATAGTTATCAATTTCATATGGATGGGCTTATGTGTTTGCGCCTATTTTATAACCTTACCAGAGCATTTCTATGTAACGGCTGCAGCGGTAGGATTGGTGATGGGTGGCATACAATCGTTGTCTCGTTCAACATATTCTAAGTTCTTACCAAAGACCGAAGACACGACATCATTCTTTAGTTTCTACGATGTGGCTGAAAAGATAGGAATTGTAATCGGGATGGCGATTTATGCTACAACTGTACAAGTTAGTACAATGCGTAACGCCATACTCTTTTTATTCTTGTTTTTTCTTGTAGGAATAGTTTTATTATACAGAGTTCCAAGGAATATCAAATAATTACTTATGTTTGTAGTCTAACAAATCAGTATTGACATGAAAAAATTTACGTATTTATTTTGCCTATTTATCTTATGTTCAGCATTTACGTGTGAAAATGAGCCTTTAGAAGGTGACTTTGTTACAGAAGATGTAAATGATCCTAATAACCAAGCGAATGGTTCACTTGTAGGAACTTGGACATTAGTTGATATGGACGCTGATATAACGACTACAACCAGTTTCCAAGGCATCGATTTTTCGGGTGCGTTTACTCTAGAATTAATCGATTCTGATTATACATTAGTTTTTGATGAAGACTCATACACGGTAGCTGGTGATTATGAATTGACAATTACTTCAACTTTTGATGGAGTGTCTGAATCGTACACAGATTCTTATACAAATGTGACTGGAGGTGGTAATTATAGTACTAATGGTAATATCATGACTGTAGATGGTCAATTTTTTGATTTCGAACTTGATGGTGCTCCAACTGATGTTGCTTCTGGAGAACAAACTGCAGAATTTCAGTTAAGTAATGGCGGACAAACGTTAACCTTCTTCCAAGATGAGACGGTTACACAAAATGAAGCTGGTTTTGAAGCGACTGTTGCTACGGTATCAACGTCTGTTTGGCAAAAAGTAGAATAATAAGAATTCTAAACATATAAAAAAAGCCACTCAAATTGAGTGGCTTTTTATTTTGATTGATGAGATTTAATCGTTATCAATACTTCCAGACCCAGATACTTTGGTGTCTTTCGTTTTAGGATTACCTCTATATTCAATATCTCCAGACCCAGATACTCTTGCTTTGAGATCTCCTGAGCAATGCACAGCTGCATCTCCAGAACCATTTACAGATACATCTGTATTCACAGATTTTAAATTAAATCCGTGGAAATCTCCAGAACCAGCAACACTGGCTCTAAGGCTATTGGTGCTTCCCTTTAAGGTTAAATCTCCTGAACCGCTTACTTTTCCAGATACACTTTGTGTGTTCACGTCTAATACAACATCTCCAGAACCTGATAATGATACATCTAGATTATTTGATGAAAGCGTCATTCCTTCATTCCAAAGATCTCCAGATCCTGATAATGATACTTGTGATATATCTTCAACCGGGATAGTAACTTTAATTGTTTTATTCCAACTCGTACTAAGGTTTTTACCCTTTTTAGTTCTTACGTGTAATTTACCATCCTTAACTTCGGTAACGATGTACTCTAAAAGATTAGACTCACCTTCTAATGTTAATTGGCCTTCTGTTCCTGATACCAAAATATAGTCAAAACTTCCTGCACATTTGATACCATCATAGCTAGATGTTGTTCGTGTTTCAGTTGTCATTTTTCCATTACCTTTTATTTTCTTCCACTGGGCATTCGAAATAGAAATGCTCATTACAAATAGGATGGATAAAAAAATTGATCGTTTCATGTTAATAATTGCTTTAATTGTTATTGTTTTTTAAATGTAACGCTACCGTATTCTGATTTGATTCTAATCATGTTTCCACTATTAGAACTTCCATAATAACCTTGGTAATATTTGTCAGATGATTTTACGCGTTTATTCGTGAATTCAAAGTCATCAGAATTTCTCAACGAGGCATATTCAAGGTCAAGATCAAAGTCAAAGTTATATGCCGGATCATAACCAATCGTGATGCCGTTAAAATCAGACTCGATTTCAATATTTCCTGCATTTGCTGCCATCTTCTCAATTTTGATCGATCCATAATCTGCCTTAATCGATACATTCTTAAAGACGTCACCTAACCTAAGCGTCAAGTAATCACCATTACCAACAACGTTATTTACTTTATTAATCTTCAGTGATCCAAAATCACAGTTATAATCTATATTTTCTGCGATTTCAATTTCAGATTTTGTATAGTCAGCATTAATTTCTAATCCTTTTGCTGTTCCAATGCTATAGCTGCTGTAATCCGCATTTATCTTACCACTTTTAATATATTCGAAGTAACAGTTATTCGTATAATCGAAAGAGATATCGTTATTATCTGCCATTAATTCTTTCGTGGTTATTTTTCCATAATCACAGCTAATTTTAGCACGACCTTCGATTTTATCTAAATCGATACTTCCAAAATCATTACTGAGATCTACGTTATTGGTAATTGGCATCTTGATCATATAGTTAATTTCCATATTGATCTTGTTATTTTTACCCCAATTCCACCACGACTTCGACTTGTTTTTATTGAACGTTGTCTTTGCAACGACCATATCATTCGAAGCATTAAATTCTACATCAATATCTTCAAGTTTCTTTTCAACCTTTTCAAGATCATTGCCATTTGTCTTGATGTAGACTTCAAACGTAATTGTTGAACCTTCATAAGTGGAAATATTAATATTCCCATAACTGTTCATAATTTTTAACGTGGCATTGGAATCAACGTCATAGCTCTTGCTAATCGTTTTTTCGCGTGTATGCTTTCCTTTGAACTCTTTAGTGCTATTCGAAAAAGCGAGTGTAGGAATTAATATAAAAGCGAATAAAAGCTTATATAGTAGTTGTGTTTTCATTTTGGTTGTTTTTAAATGTTTTTACCTTTTCAATGTGTTCTAGTACAGTGTTTAAAACGTCGATTCTATTTTGGAAGTTATTGATCATGGCATAAATAACGCGCTTGTCATTTCCACTATCAGTTAGTTGAACTTTTAAGTTCTCATAAACCTCTTCTAAGATCTTCAGTTCTTTCATCGCATCATCAATGAGCTCTGCAGTTACTGGTGATCTTTCAGATTCTAAAGCTGCAATTTCCTTATTTATTGTCGCCATAAAGAAGGATTGTGTTTCTGACATTTCAGGAGAAACATTAGCCAGATCTAACAATTCTGGATCATTATTCTGAAATACCGTTAGTAAACTGAAACAGATTACCAATGTTGCCGCTACAGCCAGTGCAGGTTTCCAAAATAAATTCCCAAAGAAGGATCCTGAAACTTTAGGTGCTTCTTTTTCTTGTTTCAGTTTGGTGAGAAATCGTTGCTCATGACCAAATCTTGGTTCAGCAATATCAAAGTCGTTCTCCAACTGATCAAATAACTTGTTAATAGTATCTTTTTCCATAAACTATACCTTAGTTTAATATTGTCCTTGCGGAACTAGTTTTTTTCTTAGACTGTCTTTGGCTCTCGAAATCATGGTTCTACAATTGGCAGATGAAATATTCATAATTTGACAAATTTCATCATAATCATATCCTTCAATAAGATGCAATGTCAGACACATTCTGTAATTATCTTTCAGCGTATTCATGGTTTCTAAAACCTGATTAGCTTTGAGATGATTAAGATTTTGATCTTGGTCATTTGATCCATGATCTTCAACCTTGTACATGACGTCATCTAAAGGTACATCTTGATATCGTCCACTTTTTTTGTAATGGTAAATACTGTTATTCACCACAATTCGTTTTAACCAAGATCCGAAGGTTTTGGTCTCTTTAAGACTTTCTAACTTCGTAAATGCAGTTAAGAACGATTCTTGCATGATGTCCTCCGCCTCGTAACTGTCTTTCACAATACGTAGAGAAGTGTTATACATAGCTTTATAATATCTGTTATAGACTTCCATTTGCGCATGTTGGTCGCCTGATTTACAGTGCTGTAATAACTGCTCTATGTTTTGGTTGGTTAGTGTCAAAAAACAAATGCTTTAGTATAGAGATACAGAGTTGAAGTAATTGTTACACTTCCATTAAAAAAAGTTTTCATTTCAAAGAAAGGTAATGGCATAACTATTGACTTTATATAAAGGTAAATAAATATGTTGAGTTATTGAACCTAAGTAATTACAGGGGTTTCAGCATATGAAAGATAAAAAGTAAATTAAATCATCTGTTTAATTAAATGACAGATTGACCAAAAAAATAATATGGCAAAGTCTAATTTCATAAAGCTTGACAGTTTGTCATTACAGGATTTTGATGAAAATTCAGAATTAATTCCTTTAATGACTCCAGAAGATGAAGAAGAAATTAATAATGAAAGTCTTCCCGAATCACTTCCAATCTTACCATTGAGAAATACGGTTCTTTTTCCAGGTGTTGTAATTCCTATTACTGCTGGTCGCGATAAATCAATTAAACTTATCAATGATGCCAATAATGGTAGTAAGGTGATTGGTGTGGTATCTCAAGTCGATGAGGAGGTTGAAGATCCAACTGCAAAAGATATTTATAAAACAGGTACAGTAGCACGAATTTTAAAGGTGCTAAAAATGCCTGATGGGAATACAACAATTATTATTCAAGGTAAAAAGCGATTTGAGATTCAGGATATCGTTTCTGACAATCCTTATCTTACAGCTACTGTAAAAGATGTTTCCGAAGCCAAACCTGCTCACGACAACGAAGAGTTCACTGCGATAATTGACTCAATTAAGGATTTGTCGCTTCAAATTATAAAAGATAGTCCCAACATTCCAACAGAGGCATCATTTGCTATCAAAAATATTGAGAGTAATTCTTTCTTAGTCAATTTTGTGTCGTCTAACATGAACCTAACGGTTAAAGAAAAACAAGACCTTCTTGAGATTAATGATCTCAAAGAACGTGCGTTGACAACTTTAAAATTGATGAATATCGAACTTCAAAAGTTGGAATTAAAGAATACAATTCAGTCGAAGGTGCAAAGTGATATGAATCAGCAACAGCGTGAATATTACTTGCATCAACAAATGAAAACTATCCAAGAAGAACTTGGTGGTGGTGTATCTTCAGGGCAAGAGATTGAAGAAATGCGTCAACGTGCAAAGAAGAAAAAATGGGATGAAAGCATTGCTGAGCATTTTGATAAAGAATTAGCCAAGATGCAACGCATGAATCCTCAAGTCGCTGAGTATTCTATCCAACGTAATTATCTAGACCTCTTTTTAGATCTTCCTTGGAACGAGTACAGTAATGATATTTTCGACCTAAAACGCGCCAAAAAGATACTTGATCGTGATCATTATGGTCTTGATGATGTTAAAGATCGTATCATTGAATACTTAGCAGTACTTAAGCTACGTAACGATATGAAATCTCCTATTTTATGTTTGTATGGACCTCCTGGTGTTGGTAAAACCTCGTTAGGTAAATCTATTGCTGAGGCACTCGGACGTGAATATGTGCGCATGTCTTTAGGAGGTTTGCGAGATGAAGCTGAAATAAGGGGACACCGTAAGACCTATATTGGCGCAATGCCAGGGCGCATTATTCAAAGTCTTAAGAAAGCTGGAACATCAAACCCAGTATTTGTATTAGACGAAATAGATAAGCTTTCTAATTCGCATCAAGGTGATCCATCTTCGGCATTATTAGAAGTATTAGATCCAGAACAAAACAGCGAATTTCATGATAATTTCTTAGAGCTCGGTTTTGATTTGTCTAAAGTCATGTTTATAGCCACTTCAAATAGTTTGAATACCATACAACCAGCATTAAGAGATCGTATGGAGATTATTAATGTGACAGGGTATACAATAGAGGAGAAGGTAGAAATTGGAAAACGTCACCTCCTTCCAAAACAATTGAAAGAGCATGGCTTAAGTGACGAGCACCTGCGTATAGCTAAACCACAGCTCGAAAAGATTGTAGAAGGATATACACGTGAGTCTGGTGTTCGTGGACTCGAAAAGCAAATTGCTAAAATGGTACGTCACGCTGCTAAGAATATTGCGATGGAGGAAGACTATAATCTTAAAGTCACAAATGAAGATATTATAAATGTATTAGGCGCTCCTAAACTGGAACGTGATAAATATGAGAATAATAATGTGGCGGGAGTAGTAACTGGTCTTGCATGGACTAGAGTCGGTGGCGATATTCTATTTATTGAATCTATTTTATCTAAAGGCAAAGGCAATCTTACAATTACGGGAAATTTAGGTAAGGTGATGAAAGAATCGGCTACAATTGCCATGGAATATATTAAAGCAAATGCTGAGCATTTCGATATTGACGCCAATGTATTTGACAACTATAATGTTCATATACATGTTCCTGAAGGTGCTACACCTAAAGATGGACCAAGTGCAGGTGTAACTATGTTAACTTCTTTAGTATCTTTGTTTACACAACGCAAGGTTAAAAATAGTCTCGCTATGACTGGTGAGATTACGCTAAGAGGTAAAGTATTACCTGTTGGTGGAATTAAAGAAAAAATCTTAGCTGCCAAGCGTGCACGAATAAAAGAGATTTTACTTTGTGAAGATAATAAACGTGATATTGAAGAAATAAAACCGGAATATCTAAAAGGTCTCAAATTTCATTATGTGAAAGAGATGCGTGAAGTGCTAGATATAGCACTCACAAGTCAGAAAGTTAAGAATGCTAAAAAACTTTAAATATATAGTAGTAGTAATACTGGCAACAGCCTTCAGTGTAGAGTCTGTTGCTCAGACTACTATATATAAAGATGTGTTACTCGATGGTAAGCCAGCAAAACTTAATACTGTGACTGGGGAAGTAAGTCTTGTCACTGACCTCAAAAAGAATTTAAAGAATTCAGATTCGATTGCTAATGTCCCACCAAAAATGGTGGTCTCAGATTCCGTTAATTCTAAGAGCAAAGAATCTGATTTAAATGCTGAACTTAAGGATAAAACTGCATTAGTCTATGAGATTAATCCCTCAAAGGAAGCTTTAGCCAAAACCGACTACCATACAGTTCAAAAGGGCGAAACGCTCTATGGCTTGTCACGTCGTTATGGAGCCACATTAACAGAATTAAAGCGTGCAAACAATCTAGAAACTACCCTAATCAAGACAGGACAAGTGCTTAGAGTTCAAAATTTTGATGCGCTATATGATTCAAATACCTGGAAGGTAATCAAAGGTGATACACTCTATAATATCGCGAAACGCACTAACACAACAGTAGATGAATTGAAGCGACTGAATAATTTATCCTCTAGTTTGATTAAAATTGGACAAATACTACGTCTAAAATAGAAAACTAACCGCGCAAAAAATAAAATCCACATACAGCCGTTTTAAGATAGATTTATTTACTTTGCACACCTATATGCTAAAGAAATTTACCACGATCCTCTGTCTATTAGTGACGGCCAACTGTTTTGCCCAAGTTGGTGGTGAATCGACGTATCAATTTCTTAATCTAATAGCGTCTCCAAGACAAGCGGCACTAGGAGGAAAGGTCCTTACAAATTTTGATTATGATGTGACAGGTGGCTTATTTAATCCAGCCTCAATTAATGCCGAAATGGATAATCAATTGGCACTTAATTATTCTAGTTATTTAGGAGGTATTAGTTACGGAACCGCAGCGTATGCCTACACATGGGATCGTCATGTTCAAACCTTACACGTTGGAATGACATATATTAACTATGGAACTTTCGACGGTTATGATCTCAATGGAGTGTCCACAGGTAGTTTCACCGGTAATGAAGCGGCGCTTTCTTTTGGTTATGCATATCAAATTCCATACTCTGATTTTTATGTAGGCGCCAACTTAAAACTGATTACATCTAAATTAGAGATTTATAATTCTATTGGTGTAGCTGCCGATTTTGGCGCAATGTATATCAACGAAAAATTGGATTTCCATGCTGCTTTAGTCGTACGTAATCTAGGAACTCAAATCGTGACTTACGCAGGTCTAAATGAAAAATTGCCATTAGAGATAAATTTAGGATTATCGCAAACTTTAGAAAATATGCCGTTGCGCTGGCATTTGACATTTGAAAATTTACAAACTTGGCCAATAGGATTTTCGAATCCAGCTAGAGCAACAACAGACTTGGATGGTAATCAAACGCAAGAAGAGGTCAGTTTCTTTAACGAGCTTTTGAGACATACTATTATTGGCGCTGAGTTGTTTCCTGATCGCGGATTCAACATAAGAATGGGTTATAACTTCAGAAGAGCAGAAGAATTACGTATTTTAGATCAAAGAAACTTTTCTGGTTTGTCTTTTGGAATAGGAATTAAACTCAATAAAATGCGATTCAGCTATACGCATGCGAGATATTCGGGAGCGTCCAATACAAGTTTCTTCGGTTTACAAATTGATTTGCGATAATGGATAAAATTACAATAGCCATCGATGGGTTTTCTTCGACTGGAAAAAGTACAGTAGCAAAACGACTTGCGGCTACATTAGGCTATATCTATGTAGATTCTGGTGCAATGTATCGCGCTGTCACTTTGTATGCAATGAATAATGGATATATCGGCGAGGACTATTTTGACGAAGCAGGACTAATCGCTGTATTACACAATATCGATATTACATTTCATTTTAATGAAGAATTAGGTTTTGCTGAGGTGTTTCTTAACGATATAAATGTTGAAAAACAAATTCGCACATTGGAAGTTTCGAGATTCGTAAGTCAGATTGCGACCGTTTCTGATATCAGAGAGAAGATGGTATTGCAGCAGCAGCGCTTTGGAAAAGATAAAGGCGTGGTTATGGACGGTAGAGATATTGGAACTGTTGTTTTTCCTCATGCCGAGTTGAAACTATTCATGATTGCTACAGCCGAAAAAAGAGCACAAAGACGTTATGATGAACTCATAGCAAGAGGTGATGAGGTCGATTATGAAGATGTACTTCAAAATGTTCAATCAAGAGATCATATTGATTCGACTAGGGCGGATTCTCCACTTACGAAGGCCGATGATGCCGTTGAAATCGATAATTCTGAAATGACCTTAGAGGAACAATTCGAAATTGTATATCAGTATGCACTTCAAAAAATAAATAAAACGACATAAAAAAAGCGACGAAAACGTCGCTTTTTATTTTTAGATGTAATGTCCTTATAAATTCGGAATGATTAATTCTTGATCTGGATGAATAAGATCAGGATTTTTAAGAATATCTGTGTTTGCAGCAAAGATGTCTTTATACTTCATAGCATCGCCATAATAATGCTTAGCTATTTTTCCTAAAGTTTCCCCACTTTTCACAGTATGCCTGTGATAAACAGAATCATCAGCTACGCGAATATCAGCCATGATATCAGACGGATTATCACCACCTACTGCTTTAATCTCATCCCAGATTAAATTCTTTTCATACTGTGTTTTAGCTGTACCTTTTACCTTTAAAACACCGTTCTCTTCTTGAACATCTCCATTTTCGATGCTTAATTTCTCACCTAAGTCTAATACGCTTTGGTACTTTGATTTTACCATAATAATATTTGTTTTTAATTAAGTGTTATTACTGTTCTAAATATACCAATTTATGTGCCAAAAAATCAGAAAAATCAAAAAAATTAATTCTGGTTATGTATTGACAATGAATTAATTACTAATCTAATAACAAACTACTATGTTATAATGATTTATTCAGATTAAGGTTTGATTCAAATGGTTCCTGAAGTAGAGATATAATAACATGAATTCTTATTGGTTCTATCTTAATGTAAATTAATAAGTTAGGTACTCAATTTATTTCTGTTTAATTTTTGTTAATTGTCTAAAAAAGCTTATTTTTGCGCTCCTTTTAGCGAATAACGGAATGATAAAAGGAATCAATAAACAAACAATAACGCTTCTGTGTGTTATCGCTTAAATCATTCCAATAAACATACAGAATACAAATTTTATTCAGCACATGTCTGAAAAAGCAACAAAAAAAGCAGAAGTAGCAACTACTGAAGCTCCTAAAGCTGAAGCTCCTCAAATCTCTGAAGCTCAAGCAAATCCAGAAAAATACTTAGCAGATTTCAATTGGCACAATTACGAAGAAGGAATTGATCCAGTTGATGACAAGCAATTAGAAGAATTTGAAAAATTAGTATCTGAAAATTTTGTGGATACCTTAGATGATGAAGTCGTAGAAGGTGTAGTAGTTCACATTACTGATCGTGATGCTATCATTGATATCAACGCTAAGTCTGAAGGTGTGATCTCATTAAATGAGTTCCGTTACAATCCAGATCTTAAAGTTGGTGACAAAGTAGAAGTATTAATTGACGTTCGTGAAGATGCAACAGGACAATTAGTATTATCTCACAGAAAAGCTCGTGTGATCAAAGCATGGGATCGCGTAAACAACGCACATGACACTGGTGAAATCGTTAATGGTTTTGTAAAATGCAGAACTAAAGGTGGTATGATCGTAGATGTATTTGGTATTGAAGCATTCTTACCAGGTTCACAAATCGATGTGAAGCCAATTAGAGATTACGACCAGTACGTAAATAAAACTATGGAGTTCAAGGTTGTTAAAATCAATCACGAATTCAAAAACATCGTTGTATCTCACAAAGCGCTTATCGAAGCTGATATCGAAGAGCAGAAGAAAGAGATTATCGGTCAGTTAGAAAAAGGTCAAGTATTAGAAGGTATTGTTAAGAATATTACGTCTTACGGTGTATTTATTGATTTAGGTGGTGTTGACGGATTAGTTCACATTACTGATCTTTCTTGGTCAAGAATCAACCATCCAAATGAGATCGTTGAATTAGATCAGAAATTAAATGTTGTGATCTTAGACTTCGATGAAGACAAGTCAAGAATCCAATTAGGTCTTAAACAATTAAGCAAGCATCCTTGGGAAGCTTTAGGTGACAACGTGAAAGTTGGAGATAAAGTTAAAGGTAAGGTTGTCGTTATCGCTGATTACGGTGCATTCGTAGAGGTTGAAGAAGGCGTTGAAGGTTTAGTTCACGTTAGTGAAATGTCTTGGTCAACACACTTACGTTCAGCTCAGGATTTCGTATCTGTAGGTGATGAGATCGAAGCAGTGATCTTAACACTTGATAGAGAAGATCGTAAGATGTCTCTTGGTATCAAGCAATTGACGCCAGACCCATGGACAGATATCACGTCTAAGTATCCTGTAGGATCTAAGCACTCAGGTATCGTACGTAACTTTACTAACTTTGGTGTTTTCGTAGAATTAGAAGAAGGTATTGATGGGTTAATTTATATCTCTGATTTATCTTGGACTAAGAAAATCAAGCACCCAAGTGAATTTACTAACGTAGGTGATAAGTTAGATGTTGTTGTACTTGAGTTAGACGTTGAAGGACGTAAATTATCTTTAGGACACAAACAAACAACTGAAAACCCTTGGGATAAATATGAAACTGAATTCGCTTTAGGATCTACACACAATGCAGAGATTGCTGAAATCGTAGATAAAGGAGCGACGATCAACTTCAACGAAGATATCGTAGCATTTGTTCCTTCACGTCACTTAGAAAAAGAAGACGGAAGCAAATTGAAAAAAGGTGAAGCTGCAGAATTCAAAATCATTGAGTTCAATAAAGAATTCAAAAGAGTTGTAGCATCTCACACTGCGATCTTCAAAGAAGAAGAAATAGCAAATATCAAAGCTGCTAAGAAGAAGCAAGAAGCTCAGGCTGCAGAAGCAAAACCAACTTTAGGTGATGCTAATGATGCTTTACAAGCACTTAAAGATAAAATGGACGGAAAGAAATAATTCCTGAAATTTAAAATTAGAAAGCCTCTCAGAAATGAGAGGCTTTTTTTGTGTTTACTAAAAGAGATTGCAAAGCCTAATTATTTAGCTTAACTTTGTGCTCCAAATACGTTTGGAAAACTTATGAGTCAAAAAGTGTTACTTAATGCGAAAGAGGTAAACATCATTCTTCACCGATTGGCTTGTCAATTAATTGAAAATCACAACGACTTTGCGAATACAGTGCTAATAGGCTTGCAGCCTAGAGGGAAATTTTTGGCTAATCGTCTAGCGGAAATGCTAAAGAACGATTACAAGATCAAAAATGTGCAACTCGGCCATTTAGATATCACCTTCTTTAGAGATGATTTTAGAAGAGGTGAAAAAATCCTAGAAGCAAACACCACTGAAATCAACTTTTTAGTTGAAAACAAGAACATCGTCTTTATTGATGATGTGCTTTATACTGGTCGAAGTATTAGAGCAGCATTGACAGCTATACAATCATTTGGAAGGCCAAATGAAATAGAATTATTGACACTAATTGACAGACGTTTTAGTAGACATTTACCAATTCAGCCAAACTATCGAGGCAGACAGGTAGATGCTATAAATGAAGAAAAGGTAAAGGTGAATTGGTTAGAAAATGAAGGCGAAGACGCCGTATATTTGATAAATAGTTAACGATTATGAGCGAATTAAGTGTTAATCACTTACTGGGAATTAAATATCTTAATAAGAAAGATATTCAACTTATTTTTGAAACGGCCGATCATTTCAAGGAAGTTATAAATCGACCAATTAAAAAAGTGCCTTCGCTTAGAGATATAACGATTGCTAATCTTTTCTTTGAAAATTCAACAAGAACGAAGTTGTCTTTTGAGCTTGCTGAAAAACGTTTATCTGCTGATGTGATTAATTTTTCCGCTTCGCAGTCTTCAGTTAAAAAAGGAGAAACCTTAATCGATACCGTCAATAATATTTTATCTATGAAAGTAGATATGGTAGTTATGCGCCATCCCAATCCTGGTGCAGGTGTGTTTTTATCACAGCATGTCGATGCAAGTATAATTAATGCTGGTGACGGAGCACATGAACATCCAACACAAGCACTTCTGGATAGTTACTCTATACGTGAGCGCCTTGGTGATGTTAAAGGTAAAAAGGTTGTTATAGTTGGTGATATCCTGCACAGTCGTGTAGCATTATCTAATATATATGCACTTAAACTTCAAGGTGCCGAAGTAATGGTTTGTGGCCCTAAAACTTTATTACCTAAGTATATTAAAGATCTTGGTGTAAAAGTAGAAACGAATTTGCGCAAGGCGCTTAATTGGTGTGATGTTGCAAATATGTTACGCGTTCAGAATGAACGAATGGACATAAGTTATTTTCCTTCAACCAGAGAGTATACACAACAATATGGTGTGAATAAAGCATTATTAGAATCTTTAGATAAAGAGATCACAATCATGCATCCTGGACCGATCAATAGAGGTGTAGAAATTACAAGTGACGTCGCCGATTCAGATCAAGCGATCATTCTTGATCAAGTTGAAAACGGTGTGGCTATACGAATGGCAATAATTTATTTGTTGGCTTCAAAAATTAAACACGTTTAATAATGATATTTGATAAAAACGGAAATATTACCATAATCACTCAAGAGAATGAATCGACCGTTGAGCTTGTTAAAAAGATCGAAGTGCTTTATGAGCGCTATAAGAACAATAATATCATTGTAAACCTAACCAGTTTAGAGAAAGTCCATTTATCAGAAATTGTTGAGTTTTTACAAATTTCAAATACACATCGAAAAGCTAGACATTCCTTTGTTATCGTAACCAGTAGAATTGATCTTGACGAGACTCCTGATGAAATTGTTGTTGTTCCTACATTACAAGAAGCCTATGATATCATAGAAATGGAAGAAATTGAACGCGATTTAGGATTCTAAGATCAATGAAGTTACACGTCCTAGGATGCTACAGTGCCACGCCACGCACAAATACCAACCCAACAGCTCAGGTTCTTGAGATCAATAATCATATGTTTCTAATTGATTGCGGTGAAGGCACCCAGGTTGAGCTTCGTAGAAACAAAATCAAATTTAATCGAATCAAACATATTTTCATTTCGCACCTGCATGGTGATCATTGTTTTGGTCTCGTAGGTTTGATTTCAACATTCCGATTGTTGACAAGAGAAGCTGATCTTCATGTCTACGCACCAAAAGGGTTGAAGGAGGTAATTACACTTCAAATGAAGTTATCAGACTCTTGGACCAATTACAAACTTATATTTCATGAACTTACTTCGAATACCTCAGAGTTGATCTATGAAGATGATAAAGTTGAAGTACATACAATACCTCTAGATCACCGCGTCTATACGAACGGATTCTTGTTTAAAGAAAAACTAGGCGAGCGCAGACTAGATATGAATGAAGTTCTTAATGCCGACATAGATGTTGCTTACTATAGAAAATTGAAACAAGGCGCTGATGTTCCTGATAATAAAGGCAACATCGTTAAGAATGAATTGGTTACTAAAGCACCAAAACCTCCAAAAAGCTATGCGTTTTGTAGCGATACGGCATATAATGAGTCCATTGTTCCAATAATTAAAGATGTAAGCGTGTTATATCATGAATCTACATTTTTAGAGAAGAACAAGAAATTAGCAGCACCAACTAAGCACTCAACGGCGAAAGAAGCGGCTACAATTGCTAAAAAAGCGAATGCTGGCCAATTAATCTTGGGACATTATTCAACGCGATACGATGATTTGAATTTATTTAAAGAAGAGGCGCAAACAATTTTTGAGAATGTTGAATTGGCAAAGGATGGTAAGAGCTTTACTTACGACTAATTTCAGATTTAAATTCATCAAGTTGTAACATCCATTCAATAGCTTCCTCTAAGCTATGACAACGCTTCAAACTTTTTTTGAAGAAATGCTTTTCTATCGTTGAATTGATATAACTAAAATCATTATAAGATACAATTGCGGTAGCAATTAAAAAATCATAGTCGTTATTAAAGTGCTGCCATAATTGCGGATCAAAAGAGTAGGAGTTCATTCGGTTTGCAATATATCCAACACGAGCGCCACTTCTAATATCTTCCGTAAATGCAGCGATAAGTTCACTTGCTATCTCATGATCTACATGAATTCCTTCGTCGAGTTCAGAAATAATAAACCGGTTTGTAGCGAAGACAGTACCGAAGGAAAAATCTATTTTTTTGTAAGGTAAGCGTTTCGAATATTTGCTGTCTTCAAATTTCATTAGTAGGGATTATTGCTTTAAATTTATAGTAAATTATTGAAGCGAGAAAGAAAAATAGTACTTATTAAAATATATTAGTCTAATGAATAGAGACTTAGGGGATTACAGAAAGTCATATCAGAAACAAGAATTAGTAGAAGGTAATGTTAGTGACAATCCCATGGAACTTTTCCAGAAATGGTTTCATGAAGTAGATTCAAATTATGATGTCGATGAAACCAATGCCATGACCATTAGTACCATTGGACTGGATGGTTTTCCGAAGGGTAGAGTGGTACTACTTAAAAAATACACGTACGAGGGTTTTATTTTTTACACCAATTATGAAAGTGAGAAGGGTAGAGCCATATTAGCGAATCCAAATGTATGTTTGTCATTTTTTTGGCCTTCTGCTGAACGTCAGATTATTATTAAAGGAAAAGCAGAAAAGATTGCAGAAAACTTAAGCGATGGCTATTTTGAGTCACGTCCGAGAGGCAGTCAATTGGGAGCTGTAGTTTCTAATCAAAGTCAAATCATCAAAGATCGTTCTGTTCTTGAAACACGTTTGAAAGAATTGGAGCAGCAATATGAAGGAAAAGAAATACCACGTCCTGAATTTTGGGGTGGATTTATTGTAAAGCCGGTGGAAATAGAATTTTGGCAAGGACGACCAAACCGGTTGCATGATCGGTTAAGATATTTATTAGATGAAGACTATAATTGGCAATTAGATAGATTATCTCCGTAACTCACTTTTATCGACAAAAGACATAAAATGTTCGCTGAAATACATAAAAATTCTTACAAAAAGTGCATTTCATCGATTATTTGCATAAATAATCGACAAAATGCATGTATTTTATCGATTTTAACATTTTATTAACAGAACAAAGCTAAAGAGGCTTCTATTTTAGTAATCCCAAATCTAAAATACCCTCTTTATGAAACCTACAAAGATACTGTCAGTTATGGCATTAGTGGCTTTCTTATCATTCTCATGTTCTACGGAAAGTATTCCTGATGAATCATTAGAAAGTATGTCAATTCCGGCAGCCCCAGCCGCGAAAACCATAGAAATCGAAATTCTAGAATTAATTAATGCACACAGAATTACCGAAGGATTAACACCATTAAACAACCATAATATCATTAAGGCTGTTGCATATACGCATACAGATTATATGGTAGAGGTTGATAATGTGTCGCATGACAATTTTTTCCAGCGCAAAAACAGTTTAATCGCAAATGCTTCAGCTACCAAAGTTTCAGAGAATGTAGCATATGCGTTTAACTCAGCAGAATCAGTTGTAAACGCCTGGCTCGAAAGCGAAGGTCATAGAGCTAACATTGAAGGTGATTACACTGATTTTGATATTTCAGCAGAACAAAACGAAGAAGGGAAGTGGTACTTCACGAATATCTTCATCAAACAATAATCATTAAAAATTGATTAATAGCAAATCACTATTTTTAAAGTCGCAGTTTTACTGCGGCTTTTTTTTGTTAAAAACTGAAGGTAAAATCTCTAACCCTTTTAGGTGATCTTGAGTTATGGTCTTCATATTCTGCCCAAAACATGACATCTCTAGGATCTTTTACAGCAGCATCCAAATAGCGCTTAAAAACAGTGCTATTGCCTTGACTTAAATATATAATACATCGAATAACACGATCTGAATGTAATTGCTCAAACCTATCTAAATAGCTTTCTAATAAGGATATAATTGCATCTTCCCTTGAATAGTGCCGTTCTAGTGCGTTAAAAACATCTTTTGCTGGGTGATACATAAATATTGGCGTTAGTGCTTATTAATTAAAATAATGGTGTTCTAATCTAATAATTATTATTTCAAATAAAAAAGCAGACCTATTAAAAGCCTGCTTTTTCAAATTTAGTTTAGAGGGTAATTATTCTTTTATGATATAGAAGTAAGAACGTCTGTTAAGTTGATGCTCTTCCTCAGTACATTTAACGCCATTTGAACATTTATTCAATAATTGAGATTCACCATATCCGATAGCACTTTCAATTCGATCTGGTGAAATACCACGAGATAATAAGTATTCCATAGTAGATTTAGCACGTCTGTCAGATAATTTCATATTGTATTTGTCACGACCGCGACTATCGGTGTGCGATTCAATTTTGATAACCATAGATGGGTGAGCACGCATGACGTCAACAATGTTTTCCAATTCGTATTGTGCATCAGTTCTAATATTCCATTTATCGAAATCAAAGAAAATTGGATTGATAACAATTTGGCTGTCTTTGATTAATGGTTCGAGCAGTAGATCCACTTCATTTTCCTTCTCATTTTCATTATCTGTATCAACTTTCTTCTGATCTTCTTTAAAGTCATCTTTGGTGGCAATTACTGTATAGTTTGTATTACAGTCTACTTCAAACTTATATCGACCATCAACTCCAGTTTCAACTTCGGCTACTATTTTCCCGATTTCGTCAACAAGTTTTACCGTTGAGCCGGAAAGGACATCATTAGTCGTTAGATTTCTTGTTGTTCCTGAAATTGTTTGAATACATACTGAAGCATCAAAACTATAAATGTCATCACTTCCTTGTCCGTCAGGTCGGTTAGAGGAGAAGTAACCTGTACTCTCATTCTCGTTATCACTTTCGTTTAAGAAAAACGCAAAGTCATCGAATCCACTATTATACGGAGCACCCAAATTTTCAGGTTCTGCAGTTTCATCTTTAATGATATTAGATTTGAAGATATCTAAGAAACCAAGATTGATATGTCCATCGCTCGAAAAGTAAAACGTACTATCCTGAGCAACAAATGGGAACATTTCACGTCCTTCAGTATTGATTTTATTACCTAAATTACGAGGTTCTGAATAGGAATCACCTTCGATATCCACTACATAAATATCGGTTCCTCCAATACCACCTTCACGATCTGACACGAAGTAAAGTTGCTTTTCGTCAGCACTCAATGCAGGGTGACCTGTTGAAAAAATATCATCATTGAAAGGCAACTCTATCACATCTGCCCATTTTTCGCCATCGAACGTAGCTTTATAGAGCTTAAGGTGTGTTGTTCCTTTCTTATCGTATTTCAATTTCTTTGCACTTTTACTCACATTATCACGAGTAAAGTACATCGTCTTACCATCTTTAGTGATAGCAATAGACGCTTCATGGAAATCAGAGTTAACTTTGTCGCCATTAATAAAACTTGACGAACCATAAGTTGTTGAATCTGTATCAGTATTTACTTCAACTTGGTAAATATCCAAAAATGGTTCTTCATTCCAATTGTAGACTTTCTTTGTATCAGCACCTTTTGAAGAAGCAAAATACAACTGACCGTCATGTATAAATGACCCAAAGTCAGAATACTGCGAATTGATTGGTAAATTTACCAATTTAACGACCTTATTATTCTCAGTTTTTGAGAGTTCATCGAACTTTCCAATATGTTCTGGGTTATAACGTTTTCCACGCGAGTCATCGTTTTGAATATCTGTAAATTTCTTCATCCACTCGTGGGCATCATCAAATTTACTTTGACTACGTAGAGATTGTATGTGTTTATATAAGTATTCAGGATGCACTTCATCGTGACCATACATGTCCAACGCCAAATCATACCAGTAAGCTGCTTTTTCTGAATTTGAATTATTGTAGTAACAATCACCTAAGCGTGTAAGCACGTGTAAGCTTGTATCACCTTTTTTCAGTACTTCTTCGTATAATTCAGTTGCTTTGACATATCCAAAATTGCTAAAAAACTTATCCGCAAGTTTTTCTTGGGCAACCATATATGTGCTACTAAGTGCAAATAATAAGATTAAAAACTTTGATTTCATGATAGATTTGTTTTTTAGAAGTATCTAGGTGATTTAATTCGTTTACTTTTAAAGACTTCAAACATTAATAATACTTCATGTGTACCACTAGTGTATGGTCTTAGATCTGAGATAGGATATTCATAAGCATAGCCAATTCGTAGTTGTTTTGATACCTGGAAGTCAGCAATACCTCCGATAGCGCCAGCACGTTCATTTACACGATATCCTGCACCAATCCAGAATTTATCATGGAATAAAAAGTTTGCAGTTGCATCAAATGATAGCGGAGCACCATTAGTAGCCTTTAACAGGACAGCTGGTTTAAACATTGTATTCTCACTAAGTTTAAATACATAACCTCCAGTGAAATAATAACTAATACGTTCTAAAGCTTCAAACTCTGCATCACCAGTATAATCTGTATTTAATATTCTTGGAGCCGAAAGCCCTAGGTACCATTTATTACTATGCCAATAAACACCTGTTCCTATATTAGGTTTCCATCGATTTTCAAAACCGAAAATCACAGGGTCATTAGATTGAGACTGCTGAAAATCAGCATCAAGACTATAACTGGTAAAACCAGCTTTTAATCCAAAGGCTAATTCGCTTTTCTCACCCGTACGAATGGTATATGAGAAATCGCCATATAAGTATGAGAAGTTCTGAAAACCTAACTCATCATTAATAAAGGATAATCCCAGTCCTACCTTTTCATTTCGCATAGGAGCATGAATAGAAAGGGTTTGTGTCTGAGGTCCGCCTTCTAGGCCAACCCACTGACTTCTATGTAAACCAACAATACTTAACGTTTCTCGACTACCTGCGTAGGCTGGATTAATCGAAATAGTATTGTACATATACTGTGTAAACTGCGGAAGCTGCTGTGCGACTCCCATCCAGCTACTAAATAGTATAAATGCTATTATGTTAAACTTGATTAATTTCATAGGTTAAGTTTTATTTTGTTGAGACATAAATAGGACCAGTAATAGGTCTTAATCCACTATTCTTAATATTTAATACGTAATAATATGTTCCTGTTGGTACGAAATCAGAACCACCGATTGATGCGCTAGAAGCTGTTCCGTTCCAGTCATTTTGATAATTAAAGTTTTCATAGATCTTAGCTCCCCAACGGTTAAAGATCTGTACTTCAAATACAAAACCACAATCTTCGACTCCTGTAATTGTGAAGAATTCGTTGATTCCATCAAAGTTTGCCGTTACAGCCTTCGAAATCACTAAATCATCTTCACCACATGGAAGTACGATACAATCATCATTTATATTGATTGTCACTGTAACGCTTCCTGGACACTGACCTTCATAGGTATATGTAAATTCATATTCTCCCAATTGATCATCAGTGTAATCACCTTCACTATCTAATAATGAAGAAGGATTAAAGAAGCTTCCATCAATGGTTGCATTTCCTGATGTTACAGTCCAAACACCGTTTATATCGAAATCACCAAGTAATAGATCGAATAGATCGAATTCAAAATCTTCACCTATACATAGGTCGGCGTCATCGGTCGGAATATCACTTTGTACGGTTACATTAATCGTTTGTGTAAAGATTGCTTCGTTTCCACATTCATCCACTACAAACCAATCTCTGATAATTTGATAATCTGAACCAGTTCCATCAGAAGTTGAAGTTTCATTGAAATCAACAGTAATATTTGTAGAACAAGCATCCTCAAATACTAGGTTTGGCGCTTTTGGAATTTCACTACATACCACATCAATTACATCGTCGAATTCTCCAACTAAAGTAGGTGCAGTATTATCTTCAACTGAAATTGTTTGGATGAATGAAGTCGCATTATCACATTCGTCTACTAAGGTCCATACACGTGTAACAGTAAACTCTCCAGGACACTCGCCATCATTAATTGTATCAGTAAATGTAGCTTCTAATCCGGTTGAACAGTTATCTGCCTCATCAGTTACATCACCAGTAAGCGATAGATCTGTATGATCTTGATCACAATCCAAAGTAATATCGGCTGGTACAGTAAACGTTGGTGGCGTCGTATCCTCAATGGTTATGGTTTGAACAAGGGTAGTTGTGTTACCACAATCATCGGTTAATGTCCAAGTTCTAGTTACAATAGCTTCATTAACACAACTTCCGTCTGCGATATCATCGGTAAATGTAGCCTCTAATCCAGTAGAACAGTTATCCGCCTCATCTGTTACATCACCAGTAAGTGATATATCAGCTAGATCATCACTACATTGAAGCGTTACATCAGCAGGCACTGTAAACGTAGGTGCTGTTGTATCTTCAATAGTAATCGTTTGCACCTGAGTAGTTGTGTTACCACAATCATCTACAAGTGTCCAAGTTCTTGTTATAACAGATTCGTTAGCACATGCTCCATCAGCAACTGTGTCACTAAATGTAGCATCAAGTCCAGTTGAACAGTTATCCGCTTCATCAGTTACATCACCTGTAAGTGAAAGATCAGAAGGATCTTGATCACATTCGATAGTAATATCAGCAGGCACTGTAAACGTAGGCGCTGTAGTATCTTCAATAGTTATAGTTTGAACTTGAGTAGTTGTGTTTCCACACTCATCTACAAGTGTCCAAGTTCTTGTGATTACTGATTCATTAGCACATGCTCCATCAGCAACT
>JAEPNY010000002.1:438978-1057015 GCA_017643165.1 Psychroserpens sp.
GTTGTGTTTCCACACTCATCTACAAGTGTCCAAGTTCTTGTGATTACTGATTCATTAGCACATGCTCCATCAGCAACAGAATCACTAAAGGTAGCATCTAAGCCAGTAGAACAGTTGTCCCCTTCATCCGTTACATCACCAGTAAGTGATAAATCAGAAGGGTCTTGATCACATTCAATAGTTATATCAGCAGGCACTGTAAATGTAGGAGCCGTTGTATCTTCAATAGTTATGGTTTGCACCTGAGTTGTTGTGTTACCACACTCATCAGTTAACGACCAAGTTCTTGTGATCACTGATTCATTAGCACATGATCCAGCAGCAACTGAGTCACTAAATGTAGCATCTAAGCCAGTAGAACAGTTATCTGCTTCATCAGTTACATCACCAGTGAGGGTAAGATCAGAAGGATCTTGATCACATTCGATAGTAATATCAGCTGGTACTGTAAATGTCGGTGGTGTATTATCTTCAATTGTAATAACTTGATCTTCAGAAACTGAATTACCACATTCATCAGTAGCAGTCCAAGTTCTGGTGATTGTTCCAGAATTCCCACAATCAGTAACGATGTCGTCTACAAATGTAATAATCGCATCACCGCATGTATCGGTTGCAGTGGCATTTCCTGTACGACTTACATTAGAACTTTCAGAACACTCTATAGTAATATCATCAGGAATATCTAATGTCGGAGGTGTCGTATCAACAACTGTAATAATTTGATCTTCAGAAACTGAATTACCGCAATCATCAGTTGCAGTCCAAGTCCTGGTAATTGTTTCAGTTTCTCCACAACCACCTACACTTACGTCTGTAAAAGATATTGTAACAGAACCACATCCATCGGTAGCGGTAGCTGTTCCAGTTTCAATAGGATCAGTACTTTCGGTACATTCGACCGTAATATCAGCAGGAACAGTAAGTACTGGAGGTGTACTATCGACTACAGTAATTACTTGGGTGTATGCCGCTATTGTTACGTTACACGCATCAGTAAAAGTCCATGTATTTGTATAAGTTCCGGCACTTGGGCAATTTGGATCAACAACAAATGCTCCAGTTGTTTTAGTTGGAATAAAATTACACTTATCGGCAGTTGGTGCTAAAGCCTGAGCAGCGGTTAAAGCCGCTGGATCTGAACATTCAACTGTAGTATCCAGTTCTCCCGGAGCGTTAGTCCATGATACAACAGGTTGATTAATATCTATAGTTAATGGTAGCTTGTCACCAATCAAACAATCATCTAATGAGGCCGAACTTAACGTGCTTTGACTATTTGGGTTTTGTACACCGTTATATACGGCTGTAAATTGTAGATCAAAACTAAGATCACAATTGTCTTCAAGGAAATAACATTCGTCTTGTAGTACCAGATCAAAATCAACGCTTAATGCCGGATCTCCAACATCTACATAGCCATCTTGTACATTAAATGTCAATACATTGGTATTCGTGTCAAATGTATAGGTAATTCCTGTTGGGAGATTTACCATATTAACATTAGCGACTTGTGGTGGTAATGTACCTGTGATACTTAGGTTTATAGCATCGTCATTACCTTTATTAACGATATTGAAATTAAACCCGAGTGAGCTACCTGGATCAGCTGGAGTTTGCCCAGAATCCATTACGATTTCAATTGGATCAAGATCTGGAGCCCATACATCAACACTTAAACCTACTAGGTATAAACCATAAGTTTCCTGATTTGATGTCAATCGTAGTGTCGCTGATGTTTGATTATTATCAATTAAGCTATTACCAGGATTACTTAGGTCAAAACAGGCAGCATCAAATCCTAATGTGTTTTGACTGGCAGGATTTCTATCAACAAAATCACTATTACCTATAGTGATTCTACTATTAAAGAAATTATTGCTAGAACGTTGTGGTGCAGTTAGTGAAACAAAATTCCCACTAGTATTTCTTATTTGAAGTTGATCACCACTTAAATCTCTATCTCCTTCTAATGAACCAATTACAATCTTAGTATTAACATTCCCTGTTGGAACTGTTTGAAATCCTCCAAACGTTATATCAAAGTTATTTGTACTTGCCGTCACGTTCGCGTAACCATCGAATAAACTAATATTCTTTGCTGGTAATTTTGGACTTTCATAAACAAATACAATTTGCCAACCACCAGAAGTACCAATATTTCCTCCTTGGTATCCAGTTAAACTACCAGTTTTTGCTTCAACGTTAGCTACTTGGTAAGTTCCATATGGATTAGATAATGCAGAAACCTGATTTGTAATATCTTTTACACAGATATAAGGACCATTTGCAATTTGAAATGTCTTCCCGCGATAGATGACATCATCTGCTGTATATGTAGTATACTGCGTTTCACCTGGCATCATTAACATAATGTCATTGTAATTCCAATTCGGCTGGTTTTCAGAGTTTGGATCTGTCCCAGGAGCACGATCGGCAGCAGCCCAGTATAAATAGGCTTTGTATGTTGACAAACACTGTAAAGTTGTCTCTGGATTACTATAGTCAGCACTACTCGAATTGAATGTATCATCAACATTATCATTGTTCATATCATACATCCCATCAATATCAACGTATACGTTATTATTAAAGGAGTGATTTCCAGAACTTCCATTATAATCACCAGTAGCTGTTCTGGACAGCATGTTATTGGCAATCATTGTTACATCTCCATTAACCGTTTCATTAAAACGAGGGGTAAATGGATCTAACACCTGGGCAGAAGCATAACTTCCTGCCAATAATAAGAGCATTAGGCAGGTGTTTTTAATTGTTTTATGATTAATAGCAGTTTTCATAAGTAACATTTTGATAGTATAGTAGTCCTAAATACCTATTGAAAGTTTTTAGGGTCGGGGATCCAAGTTTCTATGACTAAAGTATTACTGATAACTTCTTCTTTATCAGTAACAGCTTTAATTCCTAAACAGTTATAAGTTGCCAAAGGTGTATTTGGTTTTCTAGATATTTTCACAGAAAATTCCATGCGACCTTTTCCTGGTATGCTTCGAGTAGTAAGTCTCGACAATCCATCATTACTCAAAATCTCACGGTTTAATTCTGTTAATTTTGAGCGATCTTTATTTTCACAAATGACATCATTAGTTTCTAATTTGAAACTAATAGCCTGCTGTGAGGTATTGTTAATCTCTATTACGTAAGTATGCTCACGAGCTGTAAGTGGTAAATCAGATGATTTTTTAACCTTTAGCTCTAAAGTCTCTTGTCCGTAAGAACATAATGCGACTAGACACACTAGTACAGTCATTGTAATTCTTTTCATAGTATACTATTTAACTATATGTTCGCTAAGCGATGTTGTTTAAAAAATAAATTTCTCTGAATACAGCTTTTATGGGGCATCTTCAGAAATTTAAACTTGTGAGGGAAGAACATTGGTAACCAATGCTTAATAAATGGATTTATTAATTTATTTTTGATTTGGGTTCGAATTAATTAATACAACAAATGAACTCATAACGCATACGTTTGACAAATTTAAATGTTGAATAGGCCAAAATAATCGTTAAAACGGAAATATGCAACATTTTATCGATAAAAATTGCATTTAATCGACTAAATATGAAAATCATAACACTTGTAAGGCATGGCAAATCCTCGTGGGAATTTGATGTTTCTGATAGGGAAAGACCATTAAAAAAAAGAGGAATAAATGATGCCAATTTGGTTTCTAAATACTTTAAAGACAAAGGAATGCTACCTGAGTTTGTTTTTTCGAGTCCAGCAAATCGCGCATTTTCAACGTGTAGAATTTTTTTAAATAATCTTGGAATTTCTGATGAAAAACTCAAAATAGTAGAAGATTTATACGATTTTGGTGGTCATCAGGTGGTTGATTTTTTAAAGAATATGAGTGAAGATTACGATAACGTTATGATTTTTGGTCATAATCATGCTTTCACGTCAATTTGCAATATATTTGGGGACGATTATATTGATAATTTACCTACAAGCGGACTCGTTACAATCGAGTTAAATGTTGAGCAATGGAATGCTATCAATACTGGTCATACAGCATTAACAATATTTCCACGAGATTTAAAAAATGACTAAAGACAAAAATCAATATATAAATAGAGAACTCAGCTGGTTGCAATTTAACGCAAGAGTATTGCAAGAAGCAGAAGATGAAAGTGTTCCATTAATAGAGCGCTTTCGTTTTTTAGGTATTTTTTCAAATAATCTAGATGAGTTCTTTAAAGTAAGATATGCGACAGTAAAGCGTATTGACGAAGCTGGAAAAGGTGGGAAAAGTGAGTTGGGAATCAGAGCCGCTGAACTCCTTGAACTCATAACTCAAGTCGTTATAAAGCAACAGGCGCATAGTCTAGTTATTCTGAATGCTATTCAGAAGGAATTAGAAAAAGAAAATATATTTATTATCAACGAGGATCAGGTAGATGAAGAGCAAAAACAATTTATTAAAGAATATTTTCTTCAGAAAATCAGCCCAGCATTAGTTACCATTATTCTAAATGACAATGTAGAACTTCCTCTATTAAAAGATAGTGAAGCTTATTTGGCTGTTAAAATGGCTTTAACTTCAGGAACCAAACAGTTTGCGCTCATTGAAATATCTAGAGCGATGGATCGTTTCGTTGTATTGCCTGAGAAAGAAGGGAAATCGTACATAATGATAGTCGATGATCTCATCAGATACTGTTTAGATGATATTTTCAATATTTTCAGTTATGACAGCATTTCTGCGAATATGATAAAAATCACGAGGGATGGAGAATTGGACTTCGATAGTGATTTGAGTAAGAGTTTCATTGAAAAAATATCTGATAGTGTTAAAGATCGGGAGATTGGCGATCCTGTACGTTTTGTATATGATAAAACAATTGATGACGATACTTTAGATTATTTGATGGCGAAAATGGGTATTAATTCAAAAGATTCTGTGATTCCAGGTGGTCGTTATCACAACAGACGTGATTATATGGGCTTTCCAAGTTTGGGGAGAACCGATTTACTCTATAAAAAGATCGAACCACTGCGAATTAAAGGCTTAAGTCTCGAATCTAGTATATTTAATACTATTTCTACCAAGGACTTTTTATTGCATACCCCTTATCAATCCTTTTCTTATGTTGTTAAGTTTTTAAGGGAGGCAGCACTAGATCCACAAGTTAAGACGATTAGAATCACGATTTATCGCTTAGCTCAAATTTCACATATTGCTAGTTCTTTAATCAATGCCGCAAAAAATGGTAAGAAAGTGACTGTGGTAATTGAATTAAGAGCGCGTTTTGATGAGCAAGCTAATATTGATTATGCAGAACAAATGCAAGATGAAGGTGTAGAAATGCTTTTCGGTGTAGTAGGTCTAAAAGTCCATAGTAAAATGTGTGTTATTGAGCGCGAGGAGGCCAATGGCATTAAGCGATACGGATTTGTGAGTACAGGAAACTTTAACGAGTCGACGGCAAAAATTTATACGGATTTCACATTGTTTACTGCGAATCAAAAAATACTTAAGGATATCAATAAAGTATTTAGTTTCTTTCATACAAATTATAGAATTCACCGTTACAAACATATCATCACGTCTCCGCATTATTCAAAATCGAAGTTGTTTGCATTGATCGATAATGAGATCGAGAATAAAAAAATGGGTCGACCAGCATACATTAAGCTTAAACTTAATAGTATTTCTAGTTACAAAATGGTAGACAAACTCTACGAGGCGAGTCGGGCAGGTGTTAAGATACAAATGATTGTTCGTGGTATTTGTTGCTTAGTTCCTGGAGTTCCGGGAATGAGTGAAAATATCGAAGTTATCAGTATTATAGATAAATTTTTAGAGCATACTAGACTATATATCTTCGGAAATAATGACGATCCGAAGGTTTATATTTCTTCGGCCGATTGGATGACACGAAACATTGAAAATAGAGTTGAAGTAAGTTGTCCTATCTATCAAGATGATATTAAAAATGAACTATTAGAAGTATTCGATATTTGTTGGAGTGATAACGTAAAGGCGAGACGAATTGATCAATCACAAAGTAATCAGTATAAGACAGATCATAATACTAAAGTAAGAGCACAGTTTGCACTGTACGAATATTATAATGACAAATTAAAAGCTTAGTATGTTAAAAATTACCAAGTATGCAGCAATTGATATAGGATCGAATGCGGTAAGACTACTAATTTCAAATATTATAGAACAGGAGGGCGAACCTGTGAAGTTTAAGAAAAGCTCATTAGTACGTGTACCCATACGTTTAGGGTCGGATGTTTTTATAAACGGAGAGATTTCAGAAGAGAATCAACAACGTATGCTTGACACCATGACTGCATTTTATTTATTAATGAAATCTCATAAAGTCGAGAAGTATAAGGCGTGTGCGACGTCTGCAATGCGAGAAGCTGACAATGGACATGAAGTTGCAGCTTTAATTTCTGAAAAGGCAAATATTTCCATCGATATTATAGATGGAGAGGAAGAAGCAGCAATAATTGCAGCAACAGATCTACATCAATTCATAAAAGAAGATCGCACCTATTTATATGTAGATGTTGGTGGAGGTAGTACAGAGTTTACGGTTATTCATCACAGCGCTATTATGGCCTCACGCTCGTTTAAAATAGGAACGGTAAGATTACTTAATGATATGGTGAAGAGAGAGACATGGTCACAATTAGAAGCTTGGATTAAAGCGAATACTGCAGGCTATGATAAATTAGAAGTAATTGGATCTGGTGGTAACATAAACAAGATTTTTAAAATTTCCGGTAAAGCAATTGGTAAACCTTTAACGTACTTTTATTTAACCACATATTACAATAAACTTCAATCCTATTCATACGAAGAACGTATCACAGAACTAGAACTTAATCAAGATCGCGCAGACGTAATTATACCTGCAACTCGTATTTATCTTTCGGCAATGAAATGGAGTGGTGCGAAAGACATTTATGTACCGAAAATTGGACTTTCAGATGGGATAATTAAAAGTGTATATCACAATACGGTTTCTAGTGTAATTATCTAATTTAAAGTCAATTTAGCGTCTTTTTTTACCGCCTGACCGAATTTTGTACCCGTTTTTATTTTAGATTTTATATTTAACCTCTCAAATCTTTGCTATGAATTAGTATTGTTTGAAATGCATTCAAGTTGAAATGCTAACCCAAATAAAACAATAGATATCATGAAATCAAGACTACTTACACTCATTTGTATACTGCTATTTTCTTTTGGTTTTGCTCAAGACACCGATTATGGGGTTAGAGCAGCACTAAATATTTCAAATTTAGATTTTGATCCAGATGCTACTTTTGATAATCAGCATAGAAACGGATTTGCGTTTGCTGCGTTTGCTGACTTCGGAATATCAGATAATTTTTCAGCTCTAGTAGAACTTCAATATTCTGCGGAAGGTGCTAAAGCTGACGACCTTAGAGCAGATTACATTCAAATGCCAATTATGGCACGAATTGGAATAGGAGATAAACTGAAAGTTGGTGTTGGACCTATGGTAAGTTTAAAGACTTGGAAAGAACAAGATGCATTTTCAACATTTACCTTTTCTGGGGTAGGCGGACTTGAATATATGATAACCGACGAGTTATTCGTTGATGCGCGTGTTCATTACGGTTTATCAAACATATTGGACGAAGATCTTAACGGAAATTTGGAAGCTCAGAATACGACGTTCCAATTTGGTGTTGGACTTAAATTATAAAATGTCAATCTTAAATATGTTTAAAAGCTTCAGTTTATCTGAAGCTTTTTTTATTCTTTAATGATTTTAAAAACTTGAGACTTTTCGTTTTCAAGTTGAATTCTTAAAATATATACACCAGTATCCAACCAACTAGTATCAATGCGTTCTGAAGTTAACGATCCAGTTTTAATCGTTTGACCCGAAACTGAAATGATGCTATAACTACTATCACTTATAGTTTCAGAGTATCCCATAAAATCAATGCTAGTAGTAATTGGATTTTCTTTTAGCGCTAATAGATCGTTATTAGTAACAGATTCTACCGATAAAGCACTGTCACCAAACACCAGCGTTACCCCAAGTAAATCAGTCATTAGCAAGGTCTGTCCATTATTTACAATTTCAAAAACAAAATAGTTTGAAGCTGGGTTACCTAAAATATCAAAATAAATGAATTCATAGTTAGATGGACAAAATGCAAGGGTTTCAGCGAAGTTTAAGACTTGGATGACATCACCATCGGTATTAAAACCTATGTCATAGTCGAATTCGAATCCGTTGCAATCTCCAAATCCTATAGCTTCAGGTTGAAAAATTACGGAATCAATGTTGTTTGTGAGTGTCATTGTTGGCGTGTCACTTACAGGAACATCAATATTTGGATTGCCTGGAATCTCGATACGTGATAAATACCAGGTTTGAACTAATAATATAGTGCTAGGTGTCTTGCCAAATACCGCAGAATCTCCACTAGGATTGGTTAAGGTAAGCACTTGATCCATCCCAGTACCAGTAACAGTATACGTAAGATTAAATGGACTAACAGGAAAGTTGTTTTGTAAAACTCCCATATAACTTAATTCATAGGCGCCGCGCGGAGATGCTCCACAATCCACAGTGGTAACAAACATTGTGTTAATGGTAATAGTACTTGATGTTGCATTGTAATCACCACCATACGCATTGCAAGACGATAAGCCTGAGAACATTAGGTCAGTCGGAGATGATTGCGTATTGGTGAAATTAATCCCCATATCGTGTTGTTCATTGTAGTAGTTGTTATGGATAACATTATCCACTTCAATATAATCAAGATACCATTGCCCTAGTAAATCTGATTGTGCAGCTAATTGCGCCGAACATAAAATGCAGAGAATGAGCGTGTAAAAGTATTTCATGAAAGAAATTTACCACAAAATATTGTAATTTCCTAACCGTGAATCATTTGCGATTTGCTAAGACCTTTCATGATCTCGGCTTCGTATGACAGTAACTCCTGCCATTTGTTATCTACTTCTTCGCGATTACCATATTGTCTAGCAAACGTTAAGAACATCGTATAGTGATTGGCTTCGCTTACCATGAGTTTGCGATAAAATTCTGCAAGTTCAGTATCTTCTAATTCTTCTGAAAGTAATCTGAAACGTTCACAACTTCTGGCCTCAATCAATGCAGCGTAGAGTAGACGGTGTACAAGTTGTGTGGTACGACTTCCGCCTTTTGGAAAGAATTTTAATAACTGAATGACATAATCATCTTTACGATCTCTTCCCAAAACCCAACCTCTGGCTAGTATTTTATCGTGCACCATTTTAA
Organism: Psychroserpens sp.; assembly: GCA_017643165.1. Lineage (GTDB taxonomy): Bacteria > Bacteroidota > Bacteroidia > Flavobacteriales > Flavobacteriaceae > Psychroserpens. The sequence continues at coordinate 448,278 of JAEPNY010000002.1, forward strand.
AATGGCTAATCTCTTCTTTGACCAATGCGGTCATTTCTTTAACCAAGTCTGTATATTCAGGAAAACTAACAATTAGAGAAATTGCAGTACTAGCCGCTTTTTGCTCACAATAAGCATGATCGGTCAAAATATCCTCTATATTCTTCTCTACAATATTTACCCACCTTGGATCTGTAGGTAGTTTTAATCCTAACATTTTAACTATTTTGATTTATTAAACGCATTGTTTCGTTTCCGAGTCTGTCAATGCGAATTTCATATAATTTGAAAGTGTTTTCCAAAGGATTCATCAATGACACATGTAAAGCCAGCGAATTCGTGTTTGAACTCCATTGGTCGATCCATACATGTTCGAGTGTTGCATTGTCCCAGAAAATAGGATCAGAAGCTCTGTCAAATAAACTTGCCTTTAATTGTTTTTGATATACGATTCTATCTGAAACGTGAACCTTAATTTCTGAATAAAAATCTTTGTGAAAAAGTTGTTCTGTAAGATGGTTGTTTGTAGTCGTTTCTATTAAAATATACCCTGTTGCTGCACTAAAAGTTTTAATGCGCACATCAAATGTATTAGCAATGATAGAATCGGTTTTTACTTCAGTATAACTATTTGGATAATAATTATTTAGTTCAATTGACTTTACTTTTTTATTGAATTCTGTTATCGCACGATTAAAACGTTCATTTTTAGTCTCCGAATAGGAACAAGACCTTAGAATGGCAGCAGAAATAAATGTCAAAATTATAGCAATCTGTCTCATGTTTATGAATTATATATCAAGTCCAAAAGTTTTTCTTAATACTTCAATATTAGGGTTTTTTTCTTTTAGTTTTTCATATTTTTCTTGCGTGGTAAATGCATATTTTTTGGAGATTTCTTCATTTACCGTAATATCCAATTTTAAGCTGTAATTTTTTAATGTCTTTCTCAAGAACTCCATTAACGGGTGCTGCGCACGCTCTAACTCAACCTTCAGGGTTTCATTCGGAAACTCTAGCTGTATGTCTGTTTTTGCTACTTTAGGCTCTCCCATCTCGAGTATTGAAGCCATAATCTTTTCTCCTTTTTTATGCAGTTGGGCAATGTAAGCATTCCAGGCATTTAAAAATTGTTCTTCGGTGAAAGGCTCTTGTGGTAAATTTTCAACATCGATTACAACATCCATTTGTTTGATCTGATGTTCCTTCTTGGCCCTTATGCTTTTTAATGATAAGCCTGAAGTTCGTTCATCTCGATTTAATTCAATTTTAGGTGTTGGTATTTCTTCAACTTTGCTAGTTTCTAATGCGTCTGGCGTAGGTTCGTCATGTTGAATAGTAACATCCGCTTCTTGTTGGATTGTTGTATTAGGAAGATTTACTGGAATTGGATGAATTCCTTTTGATTTAAAATACGACGCAGGAATTATGAAACGTGTGCTATTTTTTTTTTCTCCATCAAATGTGATAGAGGCTAATTGCATAAGGCAGAGTTCAACTAATAAACGCTGATTTTTACTACTCTTATACTTTAAGTCACAATCGTTGGCTAGCTCTATTCCTTTGACCAGAAAATTATAACTGGCCTTACTTGATTGCTCTAAATATTTCTCTTTGGTTTCTTCACCCACTTCTAATAGATCGACCGTTTTATCATTTTGACACACTAATAGATCTCTGAAATGCGAAGCAAGTCCGGCGATATAGTGATGACCATCAAATCCTTTCGATAAGGTTGTATTGAAAAGGATTAATAATTCAGGGATCTTATTCTCAAGAATTAAATCGGTACTTCTAAAATAGGTCTCGTAGTCGAGTACGTTTAGGTTTTCCGTTACGGCCTGTCGCGTTAAATTTTTGCCCGAGAAGCTTACAACACGATCAAATATCGAGAGTGCGTCACGCATGGCACCATCAGCTTTTTGAGCAATTATATGAAGTGCATCATCATCTGCTGTAATCCCTTGTTCATCAGCAATATATTTAAGATAGTGTTTTGCGTCTTTAACCGTTATTCTCTTAAAATCGAATATTTGACAACGCGATAGGATGGTAGGTATGATTTTATGCTTTTCTGTGGTTGCCAGAATGAAAATACAGTGTTTTGGTGGCTCTTCTAATGTCTTTAAAAAGGCATTAAATGCAGCCTGAGATAGCATGTGTACCTCGTCAATGATATAAACTTTGTATTTTCCAACCTGAGGAGGGATTCTAACTTGATCGGTTAAGCTTCGAATATCATCAACTGAGTTATTTGACGCGGCATCTAATTCGAAGATATTAAACGCAAAATCTTCATTTTCAGGCTCAGATCCATCGCTATTTATCATTTTAGCCAGAATTCGAGCACATGTCGTTTTTCCAACACCACGAGGTCCTGTAAATAATAGCGCTTGAGCTAAATGATTATTTTCAATGGCGTTAATCAACGTATTGGTAATAGCCTCTTGACCAACAACGTCTTTGAAGGTTTGAGGTCTATATTTACGCGCTGATACTACGAAATGTTCCATCGAAAAAAGTTAAGAAAACAAAGTTAAGAATTCAGTCTAAAAATAGGAATTATGCGTATATAATTTAAAAGGAGTTATTAACAATTAATTGTAATTTTGCACATAAGTATGTCGCCTTATCGCTGTTCAGTTTTGAATGGAGGAAAGTCCGAACACCAAAGTGCAATCATAGTGGTTAACAGCCATCCACCGAAAGGTGAGGAAAAGTGCAACAGAAAGAATGTACAGGTTAAGCTGTAGTGAAATCAGGTAAACTCTATGTGGTGCAATGTCATGTATACCAGCGTTTGAGTGTGCACGCGCAATGCTGGAGGGTAGGCAGCTAAAGTTTATTAGTAATAATGAACGCAGATAAATGATAAGGAGTAATGGTTTTCCATTATTACAGAATTCGGCTTATAGACATACTTAATAATAAAAAAACCCTTTACAATTGTAAAGGGTTTTTCAGTTGGTTAGATAGTTAGTAAGATATAGTTAGATTGACATTATTCGCTAGGTGGTTGTAAAGTAAAGCCCATTTGCAAGTTCATTTCAGTTGGATTAAAATAGACTGCCTCATGCGTGGCTTTTCCTTCGCTATCAAAAGTCCACATGGCCATTCCGTTTACACTAATATCTTTATTAGTTGCTTTCAGATCATCAGTGTCTTTGTCATGTGTACCTGAGAACGTCCATTTGAATTGTGCTACGTTGTCATTTATAGCGATATCGCTCAAAACAATATCCACATTTGATAGCATGTCGTGATTGGCTTGAACCATTGCTAAATAGTTGGCTCGACCTTCCACTTCTGTAATACCATTTACACTTCTGGAAATATTTTCATCCAGATAAGAGTTTAATATTTCAGTGTTATTGATGATCCATGCTTGATGAATATTGCTCATACCTTCATTAACGGCTTTATCCATATCAGACATACTGGCAATGGCAGCCATTTCATTGTTCATTTCTGTGCCATCAAAATAGATGTGTTCCGCAACAATTTTACCGTCTATAAATCGCACTGCTAGATGTACAGGGAATGAGAGTTCTTTATTATTACCTGCTAGCTTGCCATTGTGCTGTGCCCAGTAATAAACCCAGGTTTCATCTTCTTTATCCAATACCATTTCGATATACTCATTTTCTCTATCGAAGCCATATTCTGAAAATGCTCCAGCGGTACCTTTAAGGTTTACTAGTCGATCGGTAACTGACATTCCTTCTTTACTGTTGACAAATATTTTTGCGGTATCAGCAAAGTTGCTTTTCCATGCTTCCCAGTTTCCTGATTCGTAAGCATCAATTCCAGATTTCAGTGTATTGATTTCATCCGAATCTGCGAAATAACGTTGTTCTTTTTGGCCACAGGATGTAAATAGAATAATGGCTAAAAAGTAATATACAAAAGTTTTCATCCGTATATAGATTAGTTATTAGAAGGTAAATAACTGAGGTCTGGACGCATATTCGCTTCCACCTGATCGTATCTACTAGCAAGTTTAATAACATTGTATAATGCCGCTTGACCTTCATCACCCATTAATTCATTATTAGATTTTCCGCCTTGAGCAATTGAAACAGCATCAGATCCTGCAATGGATACCATATAATAAGTTTCATCGTCACCAAAACCGCTATGATAAACTTCATAACCATTTTTGATACCTTTTGATTCGAACATTTTTTTGACACCAGCCATAGCTTCATTCATTTCCTTACTATGTCTTGGTGCATAATATAAGAAATGGTACTCTCTGTAATTTTTGTCCTGAGTAGAATAGCCTTCTGGCATGTATGACAAACCTGCCATGTGATAGACAATATTATCATGATGCTTATCATAGCATTCATCCATTTTAGAGAACATGGCCTGAAATTTTTCTTCTCCAACTTTTTCATAAAGATCACCCATCGGATTTTTATCGAGATCTGCCATGCTGGAAATTGGAGATACATAGACATATCTACCATCTTCGACACTAATGGTTGTGTAGTGTCCATCTTTAATTTGATGTTTCGCCATTAGTTCGGCCATTTCTTTGGCAATGGCCTCATATTCAGGAATCTTATCGAATTTGACATGATCTGTATGAACTACAAACATGCTCGGTGCTTTATCCTGAGCAAATGTGAAGCTGAAACAAAGTAGGAGGGTAAGAAAGGGCAAACAACGAAATTTTAACGTTTTCATAATGATTGGTTTTAGGTTAATATGTTGAATGCTAAATAGCCAAAACTTAAACCATAATCATTTATAGGTTGTCAAAATGAGGTATTCTCGAGATAAGTAGCCTTAAGATTCTAGGTGTAATTAAGTGGAGAAATGGAAAGATAAAAAAAATATCTTAACAAACCTATTCTTACAAATAAATATGCTGATCTAACTTCTTGAAATTATGATAATTAAACGATGTGCTTATTCAAAGAAACTGAACACGCTACCGCCATAACTTTTCGAAAATGAAAAGTGATCCACATCTGAAATGTCAGTGTGTTTTGAATGCTCAATTATTAAAAACCCATCAGAATGAAGTAATTCATTTTTAAATACCAATTCGGCAATAGTAGCAAATTGTTCTGTTGAAAAATCATATGGTGGATCGGCAAAAATCACATCAAATTTCTGCTGGGATAATTCCAAGAATTTATAAACATCACTCTTTATCGTATTGATATTCATTTCGAATTCATCGGAAGTTTCAGTAATGAATTTTATACAGGCATAATGACTATCTACCGCGGTTATTTGCTCTGTTCCTCTCGATGCGAATTCATAGCTAATATTTCCAGTACCTGAAAAAAGATCAAGTACTGCGAGCTCATCAAAATAGTAGTGGTTATTAAGAATGTTAAACAGCGATTCCTTCGCCATATCTGTCGTTGGCCTTACAGGTAATTTTTTTGGTGCAACTATGCGTCTTCCTTTATATTGGCCTGAAATGATACGCATTGTCAAAAACTATTTAAAAGAATGAAGTGGTCATGATCGTTTCCGCGATTGGCGGTTCCCTCTACTTTGAAAGAATACGATGTCTCCACCATACTTACGTGTCTAATATACTTATAAGCAATTTCGAACAATTCATCAGTTTCCTGAATTTGTCCACTTAAATAAGTCTTAATGCGTTCTGGATTCAGTTTAAGTTGTTCAATAGTGAACAGTATGTAATAAATGAAATCTTCTTTGGTCGTATACTCAAATGAATTATAAAACTCAAGACGTTTATTGCGCACACATACGACTTCGAAATGTAATTCATTAACGTTGATATAAAGGGCATCCTCAGAATGCGTATTTGATCGTTGGAGTAATGTTTCGATGAGCACAGAGGACGCGTGTTTGTATTCGAAACTACCATAGACATCAAATAGGTAATTATTTATATTTACCAAAGGGATGTACACATTAGCACTTTCATTTAAAACCAAGGAATCGTAACTAATAAAGTCTGATTGTAAAATTTTTGCATTGAATTTCAAATAGTCTGCTAGTTTTGAATCATCGAATATCGAATTTGGTACAAGGCAGGCAAGCTCATTTTGATAAATACAAGTCACTGTATCAAACGATTGATTCATGGCTTCATTAACCGATATAAAACTTTTAAGTTGATTTAAAAGTTCAAAAGGTGTTGCCTTTTTTTCAAGAACTATGCGTTCGAGTAGTTCTATGGCATGCGTAGTTCTATTTAGGATACAAAAAGAAAGTCCACTCAAATTAATTTGAATGGACAATGCTTTTATGCTATTATGTTTCAAAAGTTTAGTCTTTGCTAAGGTTTTTAGGCCAGTTACCTTTAGTGTAAGGTTCATCCATTGAGCCCACCTTAAGTGTTGGTCCGTTTACTTCGTCTACAGATACCACTTCTTTTTCTTTTGCCACTAGATTTTCATCCTGATCAAATAAAATCACTGCTTTGTCCACAGAAGCTTCGAATACAGCAATACCATTTTCGGCTAATCGTCCAGCTTTCAACTCAAATTTAGCACCTGGTTCTCCAACTGGTAAATTCATCATCGTTCTGTATCGAGAGTCAGCGCCAAATAATGAATCTTTTACTGGTACAAATCCTAAGGTATCTATAACTACAATATCTCTAGTTGTTTCAACGCCTCCAAAACGACGCGTTAATTCTTCATCAATAATTGTAGAATCTTTACGCTGTGTAATTGTAAATTCGGCAGTATCAATAAATTTAATTAGATCGTCAAAATTACCAGAAAATTCACCTGTAACTGTTCGGTGCGCTAACTGTGCATCTCTTATATCCTTTAATTTTGCAATTACCTGATCGTAACGTTCATTTTTTAGCTTATTAAATTGAATCTCACCATATACTGACATTACTGTTATGTATCCAAGAAAAACAATTAATGCCCATAAAACAATATTAAGTACAGGCTTCAATTTTTTTGGAACAAATTTGTCAATCAGCCATACAATACCAATCGTAAGTAAAATAAGGCCTACAACTACAAGAATTACGTTTAACATAGTTAGTTTTTTTTAGTTTAAAGGAGTTACGCAAATCTACAATTTTTTTTTGTTCGTTAAAATAATGTAGATAAAAATCAATCAAAGGTGAAAGATATAAAATAACTTTTAATTTCAACAACAAATTTTATGCCTAAATCCAATACTATACTAGCGTATTAAGTCTTATCTTGCGTTTTCAATTGTCTTTCAATTATATAGATGTCATCATCCAATTTTTATAAACTTTTACTTCATAAATTTCCTTTTGAACCAACTCAAAAACAGTTGGTTGCATTAGACCAACTTGTGCACTTCATATTCGATAATGCACCTAATGCTCTTTATTTGCTTAAAGGATTTGCAGGTACTGGTAAGACTAGTATTATCGGAACATTGGTGTCAAATCTATGGGAAACCAAGAAAAGTACTGTTTTAATGGCTCCAACCGGACGTGCGGCAAAAGTGATTTCAAATTACTCAAATAAAGAAGCGTTTACGATACACAAGAAGATCTATTTTCCCAAAAAAGATAGAGGAGGAGGCGTCAAATTTGTGCTGCAGCCAAATAAACATCGCAACACGATATTCATTGTTGATGAGGCTTCAATGATACCTGACACGCCTTCAGACTCAAAAAGCTTCGAAGGGAGTTCATTATTGGATGATTTGATTCAATATGTGTATTCTGGTCATAAGTGTAAATTACTCCTTATAGGTGATAAGGCCCAGTTGCCACCTGTAAAATCGGACTTGTCACCAGCGTTAAATGCGCAACAATTAGATCTCAATTATAATAAACGTGTGACTGCTATTGAATTGGACGAAGTGGTACGACAAAGCGAAAGTTCAGGCATATTAAGTAATGCCACACGGATTAGAGAGGTTTTAGAAGATGAATTCTACGATTCGTTTCAGTTTAACATTAATGGATTTAAAGATATCGTAAGACTAATTGATGGACATGAGATTATGGATGCTATTAATGATGCCTACAGCAAGCATGGTCATGAGGAAACTGCAATTATCGTTAGAAGTAATAAACGTGCCAACCTATATAACCAACAGATTCGACAACGCATTCTTTTTAATGAAAATGAATTGACGGTTGGTGATTTTTTAATGGTAGTTAAGAATAATTACTTCTGGATCAAACCCACGTCTGAAGCTGGATTTATAGCTAATGGTGACATTATTCAAGTGTTAGAAATCTTTTCAATTTCTAGTTTATATGGTTTTCGATTCGCTGAAGTAAAAGTGCAGATGGTTGATTATCCTAAAATGCGTCCTTTTGAAACGGTATTGCTGTTGGATACGATTACTGCCGAATCTCCATCCTTAACTTATGACGATAGTAACAGACTGTATCAAGAAGTTCAGAAAGATTATGAAGATGAGACTTCAAATTATCGAAAGTTCCTTAAAATCAAAGGGAATAAGCACTTTAACGCATTGCAGGTGAAATTCTCATATGCAATTACTTGTCATAAGTCTCAAGGAGGTCAATGGCATACTATTTTTGTCGAACAACCATATTTGCCAAATGGTATAGATCGTGATTATATGCGCTGGTTGTACACCGCAGTTACGCGTGCGAAAGAACAATTATATCTTATCGGATTTAAGGATGAGTTTTTCGAAGAATGATTGTCATAAATTAAAGAAAAGACTTCGTTGAAATTATGTTTTTATATGACAGTATATTCCTCCAAATGTTTTATTTTTGATGTTCTAGCATTTAATAACTGATGAAGATAATTTCTATGATTCCTGCACGTTACAGTGCGTCTCGATTTCCGGGTAAACTCATGCAAAACCTTGCGGGAAAAACAGTTATTCTAAGAACCTACGAAGCTACCGTCGCAACAAAGTTATTCGATGAAGTTTATGTTGTAACTGATAGTGATGTTATTTATAATGAAATCATGTCACATGGTGGTAAAGCTATAATGAGTCAGAAAGAACATGACTCGGGAAGTGATCGTATTGCAGAAGCAGTTGAGCATTTAGATGTTGATATTGTTGTAAACGTTCAAGGCGATGAACCATTTACTGAACGTGAAAGTTTGAAGAAAGTGCTAGACGTTTTTAAAGATGATACGAATCATAAGATTGACTTAGCGTCATTAATGGTTGAAATAACGGATTGGGATGAAATTAGTAATCCAAATACAGTAAAAGTTATCGTCGATCAAGACAATTTCGCGCTTTATTTTTCAAGAAGCCCAATTCCTTTTCCAAGAGATAAGACTGCTGGTGCACGTTATTTTAAGCATAAAGGAATTTACGCATTTAGAAAGCAAGCATTGTTAGATTTTTATAGATTACCGATGCGCTTTATCGAAGCTACTGAAAAGATTGAATGTATTCGATATCTTGAATATGGAAAACGTATCAAAATGGTCGAAACTACTGTAGAAGGCGTTGAGATTGATACACCAGAAGATTTAGAACGCGCAAAAAAACTATGGAAATAATTTGAAAAGAGAATTCGAACATATAAAAGTTATCGGTTTTGATGCCGACGACACATTGTGGGTTAATGAAACGTATTTCCGAGATGCTGAATTAGAATTTGCACGTTTATTAGCATCTTATGAGACAGCGAATAAAATTGATCAGGAGCTGTTTAAAATGGAAATGAAGAATCTGGAACTCTATGGTTACGGTGTAAAAGGTTTTGTGCTGTCAATGGTGGAAATGGCTTTGGAATTATCAGATCATACGATTTCTGTTGAAACCATAGGAAAGATCTTAGATATTGGTAAAGCGATGTTGAATAAACCAGTGGAGTTATTAGATGGCGTCGAAGACACACTCAAGGAATTATCACAAACGCATAGATTAATCTTAGTGACGAAAGGAGATCTTTTAGATCAAGAGCGTAAACTTGAAAAGTCTAATTTGACTTCATATTTCCATCATATTGAAGTATTAAGTGATAAGCAAACCACAAATTATATGGGCTTACTAAGCCATTTGGATATTGAGCCTTCTGAGTTTTTAATGGTTGGAAATTCACTTAAATCAGATATTTTGCCAATAATCGAAATAGGAGCTAAGGCGATTCATGTGCCATTTCATACAACATGGTTGCATGAACAAGTCAGTGATCAACAGAAAAAAGATAAAGAGTATAAAACAATTTCGAGCTTAAATGAGCTTAGAGGTGTATTAGGTTAGTTAAATCTATTCTTTTTTTAAGAATGTGATTCTAACAAAGTTTTAAATATAAAATATAGGCATTGATGTTTTATTTTTGCCACACGAATAAAAGTAAATGAGTTATAAAAACTATCCAATGGTGTCCAGAGTTGTTTTTGGACGAGGCTGTTTTAATCAGTTAGGCGATATTATATCACCACAGCGATTAAATAGTACTGCGCCATTTATATTTTTAGTTGATGATGTCTTTAAAGGAAATCCAGATTTAACGGCGCGTGTTCCGTTAGCCTATAATGATCAGTTGATTTATATTTCTGCAGATCATGAACCCAAAACGAGTCAGATTGATGAATTGGTGGAACAAATTATTCTAACACATAAAGACCGACCGTCTGGAATCATTGGAATAGGTGGTGGTACAGTTTTAGATATTGCGAAAGCTGTATCAATAATGCTTACAAATGAAGGTGAGGCAAAGGATTACCAAGGATGGGATCTTGTAAAAACGCCTGCTATTTATCACGTTGGTATTCCAACTATATCTGGAACAGGAGCTGAGGTGTCAAGAACAACCGTTCTTACAGGTCCATCTAAAAAATTAGGAATTAATTCAGATTATACACCTTTTGATCAGGTAATATTAGATCCAGAATTAACATTTGGTGTTCCTAAAGATCAGTGGTTTTATACAGGAATGGATTGTTATATTCATTGCGTGGAATCTTTAAACGGAACATTTTTGAATGCCTTCAGTCAAAGTTATGGTGAAAAAGCATTCGAACTTTGTAAAGAAATCTTTTTGACAAATACACTTACGGAAAAGGAGTCTCAGGATAAATTAATGATGGCCTCATGGCATGGAGGTATGAGTATTGCGTACTCCCAGGTTGGTGTAGCACATGCAATGAGTTATGGATTGTCTTACGTTTTAGGTACAAAACATGGAATTGGAAATTGTATCGTTTTTGATCATTTAGAGGAGTTTTACCCAGAAGGCGTAAAGCTTTTTAAGGAAATGAAGACAAAACATAACATTCAATTGCCTCTGGGAATTTGCTCTCAATTGAGTGAAGACGAAATTAATACTATGATTGATGTAGCCTTAGGCTTAGAACCACTTTGGGAAAATGCTATTGGTAAAAACTGGAAGCAAAGTATTACTCGCGAACGACTCAAAGAATTATATCAAAAGATGTAAGATGCGTTGGCTGGCAAAATTTATATACTTCAAACTATTACGTTGGCGCATAACCGGAAACACAAGTTTTTCTAAAGATGAATTAAAAAAGGTAGTGATCATTGCTGTACCACACACGAGCTGGCATGACTTCTATATCGGACTCTTATTAAGAAAGATTGTGAATGTGCGCGTAAACTTTGTTGGTAAAAAAGAATTGTTTAAATGGCCATTTGGTTGGTATTTTCGATGGGTAGGTGGTGCGCCTTTAGATCGCACATCTGGACAGAACAAAGTTGAAGCAATTGCGTCTATATTTAGTGAACGCGAAGAATTTAGGTTAGCCTTAGCACCAGAAGGGACACGAAAAAAAGTAAAGGCTTGGAAAACTGGATTCTATTATATCGCTAAAAAGGCCAATGTGCCAATTATTATGTTCACTTTAGACTTTCAGAATAAGCAAAATCATATATCAGAACCATTTTACCCAACAGACGATGTTGACGCAGATTTTAAATTTATGCACGACTTTTATAGAGATGTCAAGGGTAAAAAACCTGAATATTCATAATATAGATGATTTAAAGCGCGTAAAATTGAGTTATTATTGATTGGCTGATAACATGATTTTGGCATACATTTTGAGCTATATGTGTTATCAAATACTGAAACATAAAGTAAACGTTAAGTCCCTAAAAAGAAACAGAATTTGATCATATAAAAAAGCTACTTAAGTCAATTAGGTAGCTTTTTTTATTTGCGATTCAAATTTGGTGAGTAATTGATTGGTTTGTTTTTGGAGTGCCGTTTTGAAAAATTTCGTACCACCGAGTAATAGACCTTTAAACCCCATAGCTTGTTTGGCCCAACGATGCAAATTAAAATCATCTATATGATGAATGATCTTCCCGTCTTTAAATTTAAATGTTGCATCTATTTTATTGTGGACTTTTCTACCTGTTTTGCTAAATTTATATTTAGCTTCCCAATGAGCAGAACCTGTTGAACCATCATAAGTTATATCTGAAAACTCCAGTTGAAAGTTTTTGCTCTTTTGTGATTCACAGAGCATTCTCCACATATTGCTCGCGCTTTTGCCCTTAAGTGTTCCAAACGCTGGATCTTCAAAAACAACGTCCTTGTGATAATAATTGCTCATTGTTTCAGCATCGAGCGCCTGAAAGGCTTTGTAAAAGTTTTCAATTGTATCTTCCATGATTTAAATGTAATCATTATTCCTTTATATAAATTAAAAAACCACTCTTATAAAGAGTGGTTCATTCTATAAATTTTGATTATTCTAGTACATAGACTTAACCTTTTTGAGTTTTTCTTGCCAAACGACTAAACCTTGCTTGTGCTTCTCAATGTTTTTAATAACATCTCTAACCAGAGGGTTGTTTTCATCGACATTAGAAAAGAATTGCATGTTGTTCTCAAGCTGATTTATTTCACTTTTAATTTCACCTATTTTCTTTCGAATGAAATTTTGTTCGTTATCTAATAATCTTGTGTCATTAGGTTGAGAAAGCGTTTCTAATTTATTCTCGAATTTAATCATCTCTAGTTTGGCCTTATCCATATCAAGTTTACCAAATAAAGCATCGATAGCTTTATTGAATTTACCATCTATAAATCGCTTATTCTGCGGAACATGACCGATTGCTTTCCAACTGGCAATTTTTTCTTTTATAGTTTTAATGTCTGCATCAGACTTTCCACTTAGCTCTAAAGTCTTTACTTCTGCTAGAAGGTTAGACTTCTTCTCAAAAGCCGCCATTAATTCCTTATTAGCTTCATTGCGTTCGGCGTGAAGTTTGTCAAAATAAGCATTACACGCCGTTTTAAATTCTTTCCAGATCTTATCACTATCCTTTCTTGGAACGTGTCCGATTTTCTTCCAATCACTCTGGATTTTTTTCATTAATGGTGTTGTTGCCTCGAAATCTTCATTGTCTTTGTTATCTAAAGCAATTTGAATAAGCGCTTTCTTCTTTTCTAGATTATCGTACTGCTCACGCTTTAAATTTTTATAAAACGCATTTTTATTTCGATTGAACCCTCTTACAGCATCTTTGAACTTAGCCCAAGTCGACTCGTTTACTTTTAGAGGTACTTTTCCAGCATTGAAGAAATCTTCTCGAAGTGATTCGATAGTTTTTATTTTTTTCTGCCAAGATTGATGTGAACTTGTACTTTCATTGGCGACTTCTTGAATTTGTGCTATGATTTGTTCCTTGCGTTCAAGATTCTTCTCTCTTGCCTTATCAAGATCAGCATAATATGCTTGACGTTTATCATGAATTGTTTTTGTGGCATTACTAAAACGTTCCCAAATAGCTTCACGATGTTCCTTTGCCACAGGCCCCAATTCTTCTTTCCAAAGCTTATGTAGTACTTGTAATTCTCTAAATGCACGATTGATATTATCGTCTTTTGCTAGCGCTTCAGCTTGATCAATAATTTTGGTCTTTTGCTCTAAATTATGTTTGAAATCCATATCGCGTAAATCGCGATTCAGATGTAAGAAGTCATAAAAAATCTCAACATGATGATGATAAGAATTCCATGCATTGTTGTAGCGGTCTCGAGGAATCGGACCTGCATTTCGCCATTGTTCTTGTAATTCTTTGAAATGTTTATATGTCGTATTGATGTTCTCTTCAACATTAATCAGACCTTTAATCTCATCTATGATCTTTAAACGATTGTCTAAGTTGGATTTTAAATTGTCTTCGCGTTCTTTGTAGTACGCATTGAGACTATTGCGATAAGATTTAAAAACACCATTAAAGCGCTTTTTCAAAGGTGAGGCGTAATAAAAATCGATTTCGTTTCCGCCTTCAGAAATGAATTCTTCCTTTTTCTCATCAACGATCGCATCAAATTTTGAATTAAACTCTGATTTTATTTCGTCGACTTGTGTTTTTATATTTTGAACTTTATGCGAAGTTAAGAGGTGTTCGAACTCAATAATGAGTTGTTCCATAGACATCGCATGATAATCTTTTGATTCTAAAGTGTGACGCTCTGCGTTAGACTCATCTTCCGCATCTTCGGCATTAGCTTCTTCGATTTCTTCAACATGAGCATCAACACCATCATCAGTTGTTGCTACTTCGTCTTTAGCATCTTCTGATACCGCTTCAGCTTCCTCCATAACTGGTGCTTCTGTAGGCTCTGGAATTGTGTTTGCAGTCTCTACATTAGTGTCTTTTACTTCATCGGGTGTCATTGGTGTTGTGTCACCGCTATTTTCTGATAATCCATCTGCTTTAGGCAGGTTGTCCTTCTCTGACATTTCTCAATGTGTTAAATGTTAAGAGGCTAATATACTAACCAGCAACTTATTTACAAAAAACTAGAAGTAATAAACACGTTAATTAACCTTGTTCCATATATCCCACGCCTTTTCTGCCTGATAAATGAGCATCTTGTAGCCATTTGTGACCTGTGCGCCTTGAGACTTTCCAATTCTTAAGAATTTAGTTTCTTCTGGATTGTAAATGAGGTCATACAAAAGGTGTTGATCAGAAATGCCATCATAAGGAATAGGAGGGCAGTCATTCACTTTTGGATAGGTGCCTAGTGGTGTGCAATTAATTATTATCTGATAAGATGCAATCGTTTCTTTAGTTAAAGAATCATAAGTAAACTTGACGTTTGCTTTGCGATTACGAGAAACATAGTCATGTTTAATACTATGTTTTTTAAGTGCAAAACTTATGGCTTTTGAAGCGCCTCCGGTCCCAAGGATCAAGGCTTTTTTGTGGTGTTTTTTCAAGAAGGGTTTTAGTGATTCAGAAAATCCGTAAAAATCTGTATTGTAACCTTTTAATTTGCCTTTTTTTGTAATCCTTATGGTATTTACCGCGCCAATTTTCTTAGCTTTTTTACTGAGGTTATCTAGATAAGGAATAATCGCTTCTTTATATGGAATTGTAACATTAAAGCCAATGATATCGCTTTGAGAATTTAATAGCCTAGGAAATTCATTAATAAGCTCAAGATCAAAATTTTCATAGCTGAAATCTAAGTCTTCCTTTTTAAATTTTTCAGTGAAATAACCCTTAGAGAAGGAGTATGATATATGTTTGCCTATAAGCCCAAGTCGTTTCATTTGATTTGTTTTGTACGCTTTCCGTACCATTCTAACGCTAAAACAATTAAAATTCCTAAAAGCACATAAGCTATTGCAATAAAGGTTTCAGAAGTCAACTCTGGTAAGAATCGCTCATAATGCGAAATAATTTGTTCGCCTCTTGAATCTAGAACAAAACTTCCATCATCAGCAGTTTTATACAAGGTGTGTTTCCATGGCCAAACAACTCCCAAAGAACCAATAATGAATCCAATTATGGATGCAATTGTTATGCTTTTGTAGTTGTGTAATACATAATTCAATACGTGAGAAAACGTGACTAAACCTGCGACACTTCCGAGCGTAAACATGGCTAGAACTTTGAGTAAGCGTACTCTCACTTCATTTTCAATAAAACTAAAGTCTCCTGTAAATATTTCTGCAAAAGTGTCATAAAGGGCATTAACTGAATCTACAAGTAGAAGAACATAGTTACCTAGTAATATTAGAATGAAAGAACCAGAGAAACCTGGTAACGTCATTCCAGAGACGCTAATTATTCCGCAGAAAAAAACAAAGAACAAATTGTCATTTTCAGTAGCTGGGTCCAAAAAGCTGATACTAATACCTAAAGCAATTCCCAACAGTAATGAGATGATACTTTTATAGTTCCAATCATCAAAATCTTTATTAATGTAATATATAGATCCTACGATCATTCCGAAAAATGTACTCCATACGTATAACTCGTAGTGCACTAAGAAATAGTCTAGGATTTTAGAAACGCTAAAGTAGCTTATGATCATACCAAGGAACAATAGACTTAAAAACTTTCCATTGATATAGCGGTAAAAACTATTAAAACGACCATTAAAGAGCAGTTTAAAAGCGGTTTTATTGATGCGTTGAAGTGAATAAATAAACTCCTCATAAAAGCCTGCTACGAAAGCAACAACACCACCTGAAACTCCAGGTACTTTATTAGCAGCACCCATTCCTAATCCTTTTATTATAAGGAAAGCTTTATCTTTTAGAGTTCTTACGCTTTCCATTAGGCATTAGGTTTTTTGCGTCCTAAGTATTCTAAAATTAAGATTGTTAAGAATCCTACAAGGACAAGCACCAAGGCTATTGTGAGTTGATTGTCTCCTTGATAATTAGTAGGCCAAATACTTTCATCTAGAAGTGTCACTTCTTGACCTTCAGAATTTATTCTAGTTTTTAATACTCGTTTCCAAGGCCAGATTTTATTTAAAGAACCTATCATGAAACCAGTCAAGATGGCAAGTGTTAGGTTTTTTTGGTGTTTGAACATCCAATTCAAAATCTTGGAGAATAATTTTAATCCTATTATCGCTCCTATTCCAAGCATCAAAAACTTAAACAAGGCATCTTTGAGCAGGTCAACATTACCTGTGCTCAGTCCTTCAAGCAAATTATTAACGGTATTTATAGCAGTTTCATAAGCACCTAATAGTAATAGAATAAATGCACCAGACACGCCGGGCAATATCATAGCAATAATAGCTACGAAGCCACAAAAGAGTAGATACAATGAACTATCCGGAGAAGCAAATGGTTCAGCTAATGTGATAAAGTAGGATCCGACAGACGCCACTATCAAAGCTAATACCGTTACCAATGACCATTTATTGATTTGTTTTCCTATGTATAAAATACTTGCTAAGACTAGTCCAAAAAAGAACGACCATAGCAAGATCGGTTCGTTATGTAAAAGCCATTTAATGAGTTTTGCTAGCGATAAAATACTAATAGCGATACCTGTGAAAAGTGCTAGTAAAAATCCACCGTTTATGGAACGCCAGGCAGCCAAAAAGCCGTCTTTTTTCCAGACCTTGAATACGCCAAGGTTTATATTATCAATACTAGAAATGAGTTCCTCATAAATTCCAGAAATGAATGCAATTGTACCACCTGAAACACCAGGAACCACATCTGCAGCACCCATGGCAATACCTTTCAAAGTAACAATAAGATAATCCTTAAAACGTCTTAGCATAGCTTATAAAATTCCGAAGGTAAAGGTATGAAATAGCTATGAGTAATTTCAGACAAAATGAATTAAGACTGTTCTTTTGTTTGAATGATAAGATTTTGTACGGATGGTTTTAAGAGTACATTAGGAAATAATTCTTCTAATATAAATTCGTACTCTTCATCAAGAAGGATGGCATTTTTAAGATGGAATTGTCCTTTCCTAGTCTCAAGGATACTGAAATATAATCCAGCGAGCCTGAATTCAATCTCGGCAGTTTCCGGATAGAATTCAGCAGCATCTTGAAGATTTAATATTGCTGCATTAAACTCACCTAAAAAGATCAAAATATCACATCGACTCAGCCAGGTTTCGAGTTCGTAGTTACCAAGATCGAGTGTTCGTTTATATCCACGTTCTGCCTCTTCTAAAAAATTCAGTCGATGATTGATCTGTGCATATAACTTCCAATAAATCACATTTTCACTATCAATATTAATGGCTTTGTTGATGTAAAACAGGGCCTTTTGATAGTTTTGTTTTTTATTATAAAACTTTGTAATGGCTATCCATCCTTTGTCTAGTAAAGGATCTTCGTGTACAGTTTTATAGAAATATTGAACGGCAAGATCGTTCTCACCTAATTTATCATAACAATGCCCTATACGAAGTAATGCAAATGATGTCGGTTCATCTAGCGCAAGTGTGATCTTATAGTTTTCTATCGCTTCGGCATAGCATTGTTTCTTTTCCAGTACTTTACCTTTTTCTAGGTAAGCGCCAACAAAACTATCATCAGATATAATGGCAAAGTCGAATGCTGCTAGTGCCTTATCATATTCATTGATCGTAAAGTATTGTCGACCCAATTGATGCCAGGCAACTTCACAATACGGACTCTTATCTAGATAATCGTTTAAGAATGAAATAGCTGCTTGATTTTCATCAAGGAAGTCATAGCAGTAAATAATATTATAAAGGGCAGAGTAGTCATCCTTGTCAATTTCTAAGCACTTCTTGAAATACGTACGAGCATTATGGAACTGATCTAAGAACAAATACTCCATACCAATTAATGCAAATAAATCGCCAATTCCTTCGTCATTTTCAGCAAGATCTAAAGCAATTAATAAAGTTTTTACGGCTTCTTCGTGCAAATCTTGCTTTGAAAGTACATTCGCTTTTTGAATATAGATCTCTTCGTTATTAGGTTCTAACGTGTGTATATGATCTAAAATTACATTGGCTTCGTCAAACTTGTTTTCAAGAATACATAACTCAGTTTGGAACAATTTTAAATTTACTGAAGATGGATGTTGGTCGAGTCCCAGTTTTACAGCCTTTTTAGCTAAGGCAATTTTACCTACTTCTAGATAATGATGAATGATATTTTCAAATTCGGCAGAATCAAAGAATAAAACATTATTTGTTTTGAGCATTGATTCAAATCTTGTAAGCGAAACTTTGTTGTTGTCTTCGGGTAGACCAAACTCCATAGGCAATACCGTTATTGGTTTAATTAAAAGTAATCTTAAAGGCTAAGATTTTAATGTATATGGTTTATTGTTTTCAACAAAAATATTAACACTTAAAATTTAAGTTCAGATAGAGTAATTTAAATTGCTTTTAATCAATTGAATAAATAAGAATAATAGAATGAAATATTAAGCTTTAATTGAATCTAAAATTCTGAGAATTATATCACATCCAGCAATAATTTCATCGTTTGAAACGGTAAGTGGAGGCGTAATTCGTATGGCTCTTGGTTCAAAAAGCAACCAAAAAAGTATCAGACCAGCATCTTGACATTGCAATATGACTTCGTTTGTAATTTCTGCCGAAGGTGTCATTGCAGCCAACATAAGTCCGCGTCCTCGTATTTCTTCAATTAGAGGATGCCGTAGTCTTTCGCGTATGATGTTTTCCTTTTCTAAGGCTTGTTCAATAAGATTTGATTCGGTGATTTCTTTTAAAGTAGCCAGAGCGGAAGCCGCTATTACTGGGTGACCACCGAAAGTAGTGATATGACCTAATTTCGGATTATCATATAATGTATCCATATACTGAGCTGATGACGTAAACGCCCCAATTGGCATACCACCTCCAAGACCTTTGCCTGTTACTAATATATCAGGAACACAGTTGAAATGTTCAAATCCAAAAAGTTTACCTGTTCGTCCAAATCCTGGTTGAATTTCATCTAGGATCAATAAGGCGCCAACCTGTTCGCATCTAGCTTTTACTTTTGATAGATAATTGTCGGTTGGTTCAATAAAACCAGCACCACCTTGTATCGATTCGAGTACAACGGCTGCAGTCTTTTCAGTAATCTTACTTAAATCACCTAAAGCATTAAATTGTACAAATCTTACATCAGGCATTAAGGGTCTAAACGGTCGTTTTCGTTCTTCAAACCCCATGATACTCAACGCTCCTATTGTATTACCATGATAGGCATGTTTAGCAGCTATAATTTCGCTTCTTCCTGTTACGCGTCGCGCTAATTTTATGGCGCCATCTATAGCTTCTGTACCAGAATTGGTTAAGTATGTCTTTTCTAAAGGTTCAGGTAAAACACTTGCCAATAGTTTGGTTAATTCTACAGCAGATTCCTGGATATATTCACCATATACCATAACATGTAAATACTTATCGAGCTGATCTTTAATAGCCTTTACAACCTTAGGATGTTGGTGTCCTAGGCTACATGCTGATACACCAGCTACAAAGTCGAGGTAAGATTTACCATCTGTATCATAGATGTAAGATCCATTAGCATGTGAGATTGACATTGCTAGAGGATGTGGTGTAGTTTGCGCCTGATATTTGAAGAAATCAGATTTCATCAATTACCTTTTTTTTCCTTTTTATTGACTAAAGGTTGATTTAATGTTTTGGGCAAAATAACGGGGTTTTTTTTGTCTTTCGGAATCTTTTTTGGAATATTTCGTCCGGCTTTACTCTCCTTAGTTTTAGTATTAGATTCAATTTTTTCGATCTTTTGCAGTAAGGCTTCATCAAAAAACTCTTCTTCAGGTACAAACGGATCTAATCCTTTAATCGTAGGTAAATCTAGTGGTGGATCATCAGAAAAGAGATCCTCAACACTCTTTGGTTGCTCATCTCCACGCCAGTCAAAGCCCCTAAATTGCCGCGCCGTTTTTGGAAACATGGATTCAGGATAGATATCACCATCTACCTGATTGATTAGCGTAACTATTTTATATGGTCCGTCAAACTGCATATTAATACTACCAGACTTTGATTTGTTAATACCTATTAGCGTATCCTTGTCATCTCTGGTGTAAAAAATAATTTCAGCATTCTTGATAATGTCAACGTTATATAGTTCATTATCCTTGAATAAACCAATAAGTTTCTGTCCTTTTATTTGATTATAACCATCTCCTATACTATCCTTGCTTATCAGGAACGCATTATCAAATACTTTTAAAGAATCAAGTTCTTCTGTTTCAACATTTGAAATGAGATGAATAGAATCTCCAGTCATTTGATTTCCTTCATTCCATAATACAGGTCGTCGTGCTGTTGAGAATTCATCACCTTTAAAAAAGCGCTTTAAATTGATCAGTTGTGTAAGACCGGTTTTGTGATCCGCATGAATTGAATCGGCTTTTCCGCTCATATCGCTTTTATACATCTTCGCATTGTAAAAAGCCCGGGTGATTCGATGTTCAGGTTTACCTGTTACCATTAAAGTATCAGCATGTATATAAACGGAATCCTGTTCTTGAACTGTAATTGCTAAGGCTCTATTAGTTATAAACACTGAGTCTTTAGCACGATGTACTTCTGCATAATGGCCTTTTATAATACTATTATTTAAAGTATCAGTAACCTTAATATTATTTGATGCCGAAGCAAAACTTCGATTTCGGTCAAAGTATAAACTGTCACCTTCGACGATTCTGTTATCATACTCAATCCTTGAATTTTTTATAAAATAACCGAGATCGTTCTTGGTATCATAATATCCGCGTTCACAATATACTTTACTGGAGTCGCCTACAATAGTAGAAGGTCCATACATGTACGCTTCACTTGTATCTGGATAATAATCTAACTGGTTAGTATTTAACGTATAATCAGGATTTACAAGTACGACCTCTTTCAGAAATCGATATTTACTCAAATTAATGTCATATCTACCAACTCTACTTGTGATCGTTCCAGAGGAGTCTCGTACGACTTTACCATAGCTTTGATAAAATGCTTGTTGGCTAGCTCGGTTAAAGTATAAAGTATCTGTAGTTAACCTCGATTGAGGTTCTGTTAGAACAACATCTCCTGCCGCAAAAGCAAGTTGGGTAATTCCGCTATACTCCGCATAGTTTGATGTCAGATTTATGGTGTCACCTTGTACCATTCTAACATTATTATAGGCCTCTATAAAATCTTCGTCCTGATAATAAAGTGCTTGATCACACCACATTTCAGCACCTTCATGTATGATGTGTATTTGGCCTTGATCACTTCGAATAAATTTGGTAATATTTTCGCCACTAAGAGAATCTTTGACCGTAAAACCAGAGTATTCTATAAAGATTCGTTTCTGTTCTTGAGAATAGGATAGGAGGGTTGTAAAGCAACATCCCAATAGTATAATATATCTGATAGCTTTGATCAAATTCAATCGGTTTTCATCCAAAAATAACTAATATCCCTTGGGAATGTTATGCCTTAACAGATTTTTAATAATAGCACCTTAGGATCTATTGATAGTTTGCGTTCTATCAGGACCTACGGAAACAATTGTAATTGGAATCTCTAATTCTTTTTCCAAAAAGTCGATATAGTCATTAAGTTCCTTTGGAAATTCAGACGTATCACGCATTTTCGTTAAGTCGTCCTTCCATCCTTTGAATTCGGTATAGATTGGTGTCACGTTTTCAGCTTCGATATTGTAAGGTAAGTGTGTGATTGTTTCACCTTTATATTCGTAAGCCGTACATACATTTAACGTTTCAAACCCGGATAATACATCACCTTTCATCATACTCAATTGCGTCACACCATTAACTTGGCAAGCATATTTTAGTGCTACTAGATCTAACCATCCGCATCGTCTTGGTCGTCCAGTAACAGCGCCAAATTCATGTCCGATACGTGCCATTTCTGCTCCAGTTTCATCGAATAATTCTGTTGGGAATGGGCCAGAACCAACACGCGTTGTATAGGCCTTAAATATACCGAAGACCTCACCAATTTTATTTGGAGCTACGCCTAAACCAGTGCAAGCACCAGAAGCTGTTGTATTTGAAGAGGTTACAAAGGGATAGGTCCCAAAATCTATATCTAATAAAGAACCCTGAGCGCCTTCCGCCAAAATTGGTTTCTCATTTTTTAGAGCCTGATTCAAATATTCTTCGCTATCTATAAACTGCAATTCTTTTAATCGATCAACTGCTGCAAAGAATTCGGCTTCCATTTCTTTGAGATCGTATTGAATATCTACATTATAGAATCCGATCATAGCTTCGTGCTTATTCGCTAGCGCACGGTATTTTTCTTTCCAATTATCTAGTTCTAGATCTCCTACACGAATTCCATTACGACCTGTTTTATCCATGTACGTTGGTCCAATTCCTTTTAAAGTAGAACCTATCTTAGCTTTTCCTTTTGCGGTTTCAGACGCAGCATCAAGCAAACGATGTGTTGGTAGAATAACATGAGCTTTGCGAGAAATGATAAGCTTCGATTTGTAATCGATATCAAATTTGTCTAAACCATCTAACTCTTGAACAAATACTACAGGATCGATAACAACACCATTTCCAATGACGTTAATTGAATCCTTGTGGAAAATTCCAGATGGAATTGTTCTTAAAACATGCTTTATGCCATCAAATTCTAATGTGTGACCTGCATTTGGTCCACCTTGAAAGCGCGCAATAATATTGTATTTGGAAGTGAGTACATCAACAATTTTTCCTTTGCCCTCGTCACCCCATTGTAATCCTAGTAGTAAATCTACTGCCATTGTAAAAAATTAGTTAGTTGGTTTGTTTTTTGTTCCGTAAAAATAAAGTGAATGATTGGCGATCGAAATATCAAAGACTTCTTCGATCGTCTTTTTAATGGATTGTATTCGCGGATCGCAGAATTCGATTACCTCTCCAGTATCTGTTAGAATTACATGATCGTGTTGTTTATCAAAATAAGACTTTTCATAGTGCGCTTGATTTTGACCAAACTGATGCTTACGTACTAAACCACATTCCATTAAGATTTCGATGGTATTGTAAAGGGTTGCTCTACTGACACGATAGTTCTTGTTTTTCATTTTGATGTATAACGACTCGATATCAAAATGCTCTTCACTATCATAAATCTCTTGTAGTATAGCGTAGCGTTCCGGAGTTTTTCTGTGACCTTTTTCTTCAAGAAACTGTGTAAATACATTCTTTACAATTTCCTGTTGACTCTGTTCCATTTTTTTATCCATAACTAAGGTGCAAATTTACACAATTTTTAAATTCGAGACACCTTATGAATACCATTAATTTTTTTAAGGTTTTGAATGAGTTTATTCTGCATGTTGATGTTGGTTACAACCACATTAATTTTACCACTGAAGACGCCATCATCAGATTCAAAACTGATACTCTTCATATTCACGTGCATATTTGATGATATGACTTTGGTGATATTATTTACCAAGCCAAGATTATCAATACCTGATAGCTGAATCTGTGCTGCGAATTCTTGCTGCGAGGAGTCGATCCACTTTGCCTGCATAATTCGATATGCATAATTGGACTGTAAGCTTAGCGCATTAGGACAGTTCTTTTTATGCACTTTTATGCCATCATTTATCGTCAAGAAACCGAACACTGGATCACCAGGAATTGGGTTACAGCATTCAGATAATTTGTAATCTAATTTCTGCTCTTCTTTACCAAAAACAAGCTGATCATATTTAGATGTTATTTCATCTTTATCTATATCAGGAGAAACCGTCGGTTTACGAATTCTACTCTTAATGTAGGTCATAAACATATTACTTCTAGACGACGCGTAGTCTTTCAGCATTTTGTTGTCTATGGTACCAATTCCAACTCTGTAGAATAGATCAAGACTGGTTTTAAGTTTGAAATGGTTCACCATTTCATTCACAGACTTCTCATCTAATGAGATTTTGAGTTGTTTTAATTTTCGTCTGAGAATCTCTTTACCTTCTTCTGCAACTTCCTTCTTTTCTGCTTTTAATGACGATTTAATCTTGCTGCGTGCTCTGGCAGTCGTCGCATAATCTAACCAGTTTCTATTTGGTTTAACATTGTCTGATGTCAATATTTCGACCTGATCACCACTTTGTAATTCATGACTTAGTGGTACTAATTTACCATTTACTTTGGCGCCACGAGTGCGCATACCAACTTCGGTATGTACACTAAAAGCGAAATCTAGTGGTGTAGCTCCTTTAGGCAAGGACTTTAAGTCGCCTTTAGGTGAGAATACGAAGATTTCTTTAGAGTAGAGATTCAATTTGAATTGTTCTACAAAATCTACGGCATTGGTTTCATTACTTTCAAGAGCCTCTTGAAGCTTGTCAATCCACGTGTCTAAAGCATCTTCGGAGTTCCCTTGTTTATATTTATAGTGTGCGGCATATCCTTTTTCTGCGATTTCATTCATGCGATCACTTCGAATTTGAACCTCAACCCATCTATTCTTTGGACCCATTACTGTGATGTGTAAGGCTTCATAACCTGTAGACTTAGGTGATGAGATCCAATCTCTTAAACGTGTAGGATTGGGTGTGAAATTATCGGTGACAATAGAATAGATTTTCCAAGCTAGGAACTTCTCATTTTTGAAATCAGACTTGTAAATAATTCGTATCGCAAACTTATCGTAGACTTCTTCGAATTCTACGCCTTGCTTGATGATCTTTTTACGAATGGAGTAGATGGATTTTGGACGCCCTTTGATCTCATAGTTCAGACCTTCTTTATCTAAAGAAGCCTTAACCTGTTTCGCAAAGGCTTTGATATATTTATCTTGTTCCTCTTTGCTTTCTTCCATCTTTTCGGCAATATCATTATATACCTCTGGTTCGGTGTATTTAAGTCCGAGATCTTCTAGTTCGGTTTTGATATTATAAAGGCCGATACGATGGGCTAAAGGTGCATAAATGTATAAGGTTTCAGACGCGATCTTCTCTTGTTTGTCGCGTCGCATCGAATCCATGGTTTGCATATTGTGAAGACGATCTGCAATCTTAATGATGATTACTCTTACATCGTCGTTTAGCGTAAGCAGCATTTTTCTGAAATTCTCCGCTTGTGTAGATACGTCTGCATCTTTGCTTAAAGAGGAAATTTTAGTTAAGCCATCGACAATTCTAGCAACGGTTTCACCAAACAAGCGTTCGATATCATCTTTTGTGTAATCTTCGTTGTCTTCTACAACATCATGAAGTAGGGCAGCAGCAATACACGTGGCGTCCAGTCCAATTTCGCTGGCTACAATTTTTGCGACAGCTATTGGATGGAAGATATAGGCTTCTCCCGATTTACGACGCTGATCTTTATGCGCATCGAGCGCAACTTCAAAGGCGTGTCTAATGAGCTTTTTATCCGCAGTGGAAAGCGTTTGATAACTAACTTTTAAGAGCTCTTTATAGGCCTTTGCAATCTCAGCATTTTCTTTTTCTACATCTACTTCAGTCATAGAACTAAAGTAACAATATCTAAGTTAATGTGCAATGAGAAATCAAAGGTTTTATTTCTAAAGTTTTATTGCTTTTTCAAATTCATCACACGCTCTAACAATGTAGGATGTGAGTAATGTACAAACACATATGATTTATGCGGCGTAAGATTGCTCAAGCTAGTTTTGTTTAGTTTTTTTAGCGAGGTAATTAAAGGGTCTGCAGCGTAGGTTTGCTTGGCATAGTCATCAGCTTGGTATTCAAACTGACGTGAGATAAAATTCATCAACAAGCCAGTAACTTCTGAAATGGGCGCATATAATAATCCGAAGGCGATTAATCCAACATGAAAACTAGGTGTTTCAACTCCGATGGCGTTTGATAATATAGGATTGGAAATAAAGATCGACAAAATAAAAAATGTTAATCCTGTTAAAGCGATGGAGGCAAACAGATTAAAAATAATATGCTTGCGCTTGTAATGACCTACCTCATGCGCTAAAACGGCAACGATTTCCTCTTCATCTAAATCATTGATAAGTGTATCGTACAATGTCACGCGCTTTTCACTTCCAAAACCTGAAAAATAGGCATTAGCCTTGGTACTGCGTTTGGAACCGTCGATTACAAAAATCTTCTTTAAACTAAAACCAACCGATTGCGCATATTCTGAAATTTTATCACGTAATGAACCTTCCTCCAAAGGTGTTTGTTTATTAAACATTGGCACAATAAGTCTTGAATAAAACATATTCATTATAATCGTGAAGCCAGTCACAATTCCCCAAGCATAAAGCCAGAACAGCTCTTGAGTTTGCTTATAAAACCATATTATAGCCCCTAAAATCAAACCGCCCAGAATCGCCATCATTAATAAACCCTTGAGTTTATCTAATAGGAAGGTTGCTTTAGTTGTTTTATTAAATCCGAAACGTTCTTCAATCACGAAGGTCTTGTAATAACTAAACGGCGTGGTTAAGATATCACTTGCTAGCATTATGATTCCGAAGAAAATCAATCCTATGACCATCGGATTTTTACTGAACGAGCGCGCAATATTATCTACAAATTCGAAACCGTCAAAGAACAAAAATCCTAAAGTAAGTGTCACGGAGAAAAGCGAACTCCAGATACCAAATCGATAATTAGTCAATTTATAATCTTGAGAGCGTTTGTAGTCTTCTTCATCATAGACATCGTTTAATTCATCAGGTATCGGATCATTGTAGTGTTTCGCATTTAAAGCGTTCAAAACCTTATCAATAACAAAGTCAATGATAATAATTGCAATGATTAAATAATAGAGCTGTGTCGCGTTCATGAATTAATTAAAGTTACGTTGTCGTTTAGCCTCAAAAATAAGAATTCCTGAAGCGACTGAGACATTCATACTGTCGATTTTCCCTTGCATAGGAATTATAATATTTTTCGTTGAGTTATTAAGCCATTCTTCAGTTAGTCCTGTTGCTTCGGTACCAACGACGATAGCGGAAGCTTGTTTAAAATCTTGCTTGTGATATGCTTCGGAAGCTTTTAATGCCGCACAGTATATGTTTATATTCTGATCCTTCAGATAGTTTAGAATATCCTCGGTTGAACCCATAACAATATTGTTAGTAAAAACACAGCCCACACTAGATCTAATGATATTCGGATTATAAAGATCAGATTTCGGATTTGCGATGATCACAGCGTCCACGTTAGCAGCATCAGCAGTTCTTAATAAGGCACCAATATTACCAGGCTTTTCTGGAGCTTCAGCGATTAGTATCAAAGGATGATCATTACTGAAATCCAAGTTCGCTAGCTCGTGAGATTTTGACTGTGCTAAAGCAATAAGACCTTCAGTGGTGTCGCGATGCGCTAATTTTTGAAAGACCTCTTTAGATATTTCAATATACTCCACATTACCATCAACAAGATTATTTACTGAAGCTTCTGAAATTAGTTCCGGATAGAAAAGTACTTTTTCAACCTTATAATTTGCTTGGACTGCTAGTTGTAATTCACGTTGTCCTTCAATCACAAATAGTCCACTTTTTCTGCGTTCTCGAGATTTTTCCTTTAAAACAAGAATTTGTTTTACTAAAGGATTTTGAGTACTAGTAATGAGCTTTAATGACATTCAGTGAATTTTACTATTTAATCTGGTTCAAATTTACGGTTTTATGTAAACTATTCTAATTAACTTCGTCTAAGCTGCAAACTAAAACCAATACAAATGAAATTAAAAGTCTTGATGCTTCTTATAGCCGTATCATTATTCGGTTGTAAAAAGGATAAACCCCAAGAACCAGTTACCTCAATTGATTATGCTAATGAAACTTTAGATGTTACAACGAGTACTTATCCAGAATCGATAACAAAGGTGTTCGATGCCCATGGTGGCATAGATAACTGGAACGCGTTTGGAACATTGTCGTTCACAATGCAGAAGCCAAATGGTAATGAAGTGACTACAACAGATCTTAAATCAAGGAATGAATTAATCGATACACCTACGTATACTATGGGTGCAGATCGTAATGACATGTGGGTAACAGAAAAAGATGAAACACCGTATAAAGGAAACGCTAGATTCTATAAAGGTCTATTTATGTACTTTTATGCGATGCCGTTTATCGTTGGTGATGATGGAATTATTTATGAAGATGTAGAGCCATTAGTGTTTGAAGAGAAGTCTTATCCAGGAATTTTAGCTTCGTATGAAGCTGGAGTAGGAGCCTCACCAGATGATCAATACATCATTTATTATGATGATGCTACAGGACAGATGCAGTGGTTAGGATATACTGTTACCTTCGGAAAAGATAGTAAGAGTACAGATTTCCGTTTTATCAGATATAATGACTGGCAAGAAATAAATGGATTAATACTTCCTAAAAGCATAGATTGGTATAATTACGAAGATAAACAACCAACAGAAAAACGAAACACGATTGAGTTCTTCGACGTGAAACTTTTGAAGGATCGACCAAATCCTGAAATGTTCAAAACACCAATTGGTTCGAAGATTATAGAATAAAAAAAGCCTGTCGAAATTGACAGGCTTTTTATTTTATGACTGGATTAGTCTTGAGTTTTTAGTTTCTCAGAGTAACGCTTCCATAACTCTGTTTGATGGGTTTCTAAACTCAGTTGTCTACCATCAATAAAGGCATGCGATAAATTATTTGTACGCATATCTAGAGCATCACCTTCACTAATAAAGAGCGTTGCACTTTTTCCGATCTCAAGTGTTCCATATTGATCATCAATACCTAGGATCTTTGCGGTGTTACCTGTAATTAATTGCAAAGCTTGTTCTTTTGATAACCCGTAAGCTACGGTCGTTCCAGCATAAAATGGAAGATTTCGTGAATTCATACGTTCCATTTGTCCGCTTGATTCCAAACCAACCGTAACGCCTTTGTCTACTAATAGTTTAGCTAATTTAAAAGGCATATCATAATCATCGTCGGTATTGCTTGGTCTTGAATGCACGCGCTGCAGTAATACCGAAACATTGTTCTTTTTCAAAAGATCAGACACTTTATGAGCTTCATAACCTCCTACAATAACCATACGTTGAACACCATGTGTAATACAAACATTCACGGCATCGATGATTCCTTTTTCATCATCAACATGAACGTATAAGGTTTTAGTACCATCAAACAGGCCGTGAGTTGCTTCGTACGGCAAATGCTTTGTTGCTTTGTTGCCTTTCATGTAAGCTTTTGTATTATAAAAGAAGTCTTTGATCTCTGAAACTTGTCCATCATAATTTTTATTCACTTTCCATCCTGGATCTTCACCTAGCCACCAACGTCCTCTGCTGAAGCTGTTTGGCCAATTCATATGAATACCATCATCCACCTTAATAGCAGCATCTTCCCAGTTCCAGGCGTCAAATTGTACAATTGAAGAGGTTCCAGAAACGCGTCCGCCTCTTGGTGTGATCTGTCCTAGAAGTACGCCATTAGGGCGCATAGATTCAACGATCTTAGATTCGGCATTATAAGCAATAAGACTGCGAATATGTGGATTCCAACTTCCAATTTCAGAGTCGTCATCTGTTGCTCTAACCGCTCCAATTTCTACGAGACCTAATGTGGAATTAGGTACTATAAACCCTGGATATACATGTTTACCTTCTGCATTAATGACTTCCATACCGCCGAGATCCATCTTTGCCATCGACATATCGGCAACATTAGTAAGTTTTCCATTTTCAAATACTATCAAACTCTTTTCAATCACCTGACCGTTGCCAAGATGAGCAGTGGCATTTGTAATGGCTATTGTTTTGCTTTGTGCTTTTGCTGGTGTCTGTTGAGCGACTACTGTAGATATACTAAGCAATGCCACCAACAATAATGTTATATAATTTGTTTTCATAATCTTAGTTTTAGTGTTGTGCATGATTAGCGTGATCTAAATAATCACAGTGCATTTCGTCTTTCTCCTTCTTTTTAATAGGCTGCGTTTTCAAGCCTTTATTTTTAGCGGTCATCATTTGATTGATCAATTCACTTTTCTCTTTGGTAATTTGGCGACGTATTCGCTGATCACGATCTAGATCAAAATAGGTAACCCCTTCAATAATAGTTTTTTCGGCTTTTGCATAAATTGACATTGGATGTGCATTCCAAAGTACAAGATCAGCATCTTTTCCAACCTTAATACTTCCAACACGATCGTCGATATGTAAAAGTTTAGCTGGATTAAGCGTTACGAACTTCCAAGCGTCTTCTTCGCTAACGCCACCATATTTTACCGACTTTGCAGCCTCTTGATTCAATCGACGTGACATTTCGCTATCATCACTGTTAATCGCAACAACAACACCTGCATCATGCATGATTGCAGCATTATAAGGTATGGCATCGTTTACTTCGTATTTATACGCCCACCAGTCACTAAAGGTTGATCCGCCCACACCATGCTCAGCCATTTTATCGGCTACTTTATAACCTTCTAAGATGTGAGTGAATGTATTGATATTGAAATCAAATTTTTCAGCGACTTTCATCAACATGTTGATCTCACTTTGCACATAAGAGTGACATGAGATGAAACGCTCTTTATTTAAAATTTCAGCAAGCACTTCCATTTCAACGTCTATGCGGTATGGTTTACCACTTTTCTTAGCATCGTCATAAGCCTTTGCGCGAGTGAAATAGTCCATATATAATTGCTCAACACCCATTCTTGATTGCGGGAATCTTGAGTAGCTCGACCAATTTGATTGCTTTACGTTTTCACCTAAAGCGAATTTGATGAACTTTGGTGAGTTGTCGAAAATTAGGTCATCGGCAGATTCACCCCATTTCAATTTAATAATTGCAGAACGTCCACCAATAGGATTGGCAGAACCATGTAAAATTTGTATGGATGTTACACCACCTGCAAGGTTTCGGTAGATCCCTATATCTTCATCATCAACGACATCTTCAATACTCACTTCTGCTGAAGAGTTTTGACCGCCTTCATTTATTGAGGCCGCAGCAATGTGCGAGTGCTCATCAATAATTCCGGCTGTTAAATGCTTTCCAGTAGCGTCAATAACGCGAGCACCACTATCAGATAAATTAGTACCTACTTTGGCAATCTTTCCGTTTTTAATTAGAACATCGGCATTTTCAAGAATTCCTTGGTCTTCATTGGTCCATACGGTTGCATTCTTAAATAATAAGGTTTCTTGGCGTGGTTTTTCAGCAAATCCGTAAGCCATATTTGGATAGGTAATTGCTACTGTTTCTTTAACCTTTCGCTCTTTATCTTTTTTGTCTGATTTTTCAGAATTATCATCTTTAGGTTGCTTAGCCGCATAGAATGTGAGTTCGTTTCCATCTGGAAAGATTGCACGACCATTAAAACCGTTTGTGTTTTTCACATTAGCGACTAAACGAATAAATTCTTGCTTTGTAGAATCTTTAGAAGTCATGGCTATATTAACCCAATCGTCAGCATAACTCACTTTCGAACCACGCTTTTTGTCAGCGCTAGTAATTTCAGATTTTAGTTTACTCAAAGAGCCACTTAAGGTCATATTGTAATCATCGCCTGCAAGATTGAACTTATAATCACCACGAATATCCAATACGCTCATGTCCTCAAGAATGGTCTTTTTACCTTGAACCCAGTTTTCATAAAGAGTAGTTCCTTTTTCGAAAATGTCGCCTGAAGCAATTAAGAAATTGGCATAAGCGCCATTCTTTAGGGAACCTATTTCTGAGCTTTTTCCTAATAATTTTGCAGGAACTGAAGTTAAGGCTTCTAAAGCCTTTTCTTTAGATAGACCATAATCAATGGCTTTTATCACATTCGCCATAAAAGATTTTGGTGACTTTAATTCATGCGTTGTAAACGCAAAAGCGACTCCATTATCTGCCAAATGCTTAGGATTTGCAGGTGCTTGATTCCATTCGCGCATATCGCTTAAGGATAGTGAACGACTTAAATACGCATTCTCTACATCATAAGCATTCGGGAAGTTGATTGGAATAATATAAGTTGCATTCGTACCCTTGACGTCATCGATACGCTCGTATTCATCTCCACCACCTAGGATGACATATTGAATTCCGAATAAATCACCAATCTTATCAGCTCTTAATCCGTTAACACGACTCCCAGCATCAAAAATTTGAACAAGGCTCTTGTTACGATTTAAGGCTTCTAGAGAACGGTCTCGAGTTTCACTGTATCCTTTAGCGTACCAATCGGCATCATAGTGCATTTGTCTTAGTAAAGCAATGCTTCCCATAATAGATCCAGGGTAGGATTGTCGGGAGGTTGCACTCTTACTAAAAGATAAATACTGACCTGAATTAGGATCCAAAATTCGAGTAGCATTATCATCTTCTGAATTAAGAGCTACTAAAGTGCCAGTTCCTCTGATAATGCCATCTTCAATATGTGTATTGACAACACCAAAACCGGCTTTCATAAGTGCTTTAGCTGATTTTGAATCAAATTTGAATTTGTCTATGGCGTTGTTTTCTGGCATTACATGATCATTCCAGTAGAAACCTGTACGACTTGGACCATATTGCGGACCATTACCACCTCTTACGCGTTCCGGTTTTTTTACGCCGAAGGTAGAGTATGGATCAATGAATGATGGATAAATACTTTTTCCATCAAGATCAACGATCGTGGAATTTTGAGGGATACTCACCGAAGTTCCGGTGGCAACCACCTTACCATCTTTGATCAATAAAGTGCCCTTATCGATAATTTGGTTGGCTGAGACATAAATTTTTGCATTAGTAAATGCGTGATAGTTGGTGTTCTTTGATTTTACACCGTCATTTTTTGGAAAGTAGTCTTGCGCGAATAAGGCAAAACTGCAAAAGCATAATGCAATTGCATATTTAATTCTATTCATAAATAAACGGGATTATGTATTTGTTCTAAAGATAACCATTCGAACAGTAATACATTGAATTTATTTACGATTTTAACGTTACTTGATTGGGTTTTCTTTGTGGTAATTCACCAATAAGGCCACCACATAACTGTAGCTCTCGATGCCTTTGTCTTGATTATTAGCCTTTAAGAAGTTGTTATATGTAGATTTAAATAAGGGCTCTGTAGGATTTTGATATTGTGCCCAAAAATCATTTACTTCCTTATAGTTTTTGAAAATTCCTTTATTGACTGTTTCAGCGAGTTCTTTGTATACATCATAATCGCGCTTATACACTTCAAAAAGACAATGTCTTAAGGCGAAGGCATATGCTGAATATTTAAAATAACGATCTGGATGATGCATTGCAGCCATACAACCTATGAAATTGGCTTCGTTTTCTGCGGCATAACCAATCTGGTGCGCAACTTCATGACTTCCGGTAGTAGGAAATTTAAATGATGGTATTAATCCGTCTACTTGCGCTTCGTTCGTGAAAGGATTCAAATAGCCCGAAAATCCCATGTAAGTCAGTTGTAAGCTATAAAGGGACCTTTTAATACTTCTTGGTTCATAGGCTAAATTGGGAAACTCCTTTGAAAGTTCTTCGTAACCTTCTGGTACTAATTTCAAGATCTGAGCTTTTGTATAAGGCATCACTACCTTTACAGTATCGTTCTCTGTTAGTTGTACATGTTTAGTGTTAGCTTTTGATATAAAACGTTTTGTGAGCTCTACCAATTCTTCAGTAGTATATTCATTGTCGATTTTTAGAGATTCGTGTAATGGCGGTCGATAATAATTAAACGCCCAAAGTAAATGAAATGCAAAGTACCCTACGGAAACGGCTGCAATAATATCAATAAACCACTGCTTTGTATCCTTAATTATGCGCCGTCTATTAATGATGAGCCATCTAATGGCATAAATACCGATTAAGGTGTAGATCACATCACCAACCGAAAAAGGAACCCATCCAAATGCATAGCGCATGGCTTTGGATATCCAGATATAGATACCATTACTATAAATAGTTTCAACAGTTTCTGGAAAAAAGGTGAGGAGTTTAACCAGAATGATCTGCGGAATTAAGGCTAGTGCAATGATGAGCGATTTGCGATTTGACATACCTCAAAAATACTAAAAAGAATGTACCTTTGTAATCCTAAAAACAAGAATATATGAGCTCAGAAATACGACAACTAGAACCTAAAGCTTTATGGAATAAGTTTGCCGATTTAAATGCGGTTCCAAGACCTTCAAAAAAGGAGGAACGCGTGATCCAATTTATGAAAGACTTTGGTGCTAAACTAGGTTTAGAAACTATTGAAGATGAAGTCGGGAATGTCATTATTAAGAAGCCAGCGACAGCAGGAATGGAAGATAAAAAGACCATTGTAATGCAGTCTCATTTAGATATGGTACACCAAAAGAATAACGATACGGAATTCGATTTCGACACACAGGGTATCGAAATGTTCGTTGAGGGTGATTGGGTAAAAGCAAAAGGAACCACTTTAGGAGCAGACAATGGACTAGGTGTGGCAACAATCATGGCCATATTAGAAAGCGATACGATCGCACACCCAGAATTAGAAGCTTTATTTACGATTGATGAAGAGACTGGAATGACAGGAGCTAAAGGATTAAAAGGCGGCTTATTAAGTGGTGAGATTCTTTTAAACTTAGATACTGAAGAAGATGATGAGATTGGCGTTGGTTGTGCTGGTGGTATTGATGTCACAGCGACACGACAGTATGAAGAAGAGGAGACGCCAGAATTCAAAGTGGGATATCAAGTAACTGTCAAGGGACTTCAAGGTGGTCACTCAGGAATGCAAATCCATGAAGGCTTAGGTAATGCTAACAAATTGATGAATCGCTTGTTATTTGATGGTTTTGAAAACTTCGGCATGCGAATAGCTGAAATTGATGGTGGTAGTTTACGTAATGCAATACCTAGAGAAAGTGTTGCTACAATAGCTATTGATGCCATCCACGAGGAAGCTTTTATTGCTGAAATGAAAGAGCTTAGTCAAGAGTTAAAGACTGAACTCAAAACAATGGAGCCAGATCTTACGATTGAAGTAGAAAAAATTGCCACTCCTGAAAAGATCATGGATTTGGGTGTTCAAGAAGGCTTGACAAGAGCGATTTATGCAGCATTAAACGGTGTGTATCGTATGAGTGCGGATATTCCAGAATTGGTTGAAACTTCAAACAATATTGCGCGAGTGATAGTAATGGATGGTAATATTAAGATAGGTTGTTTAACTAGAAGTTCTGTAGAGAGTTCTAAATGGGACTTGGCCAATAGTTTAAGAGCGTGTTTCGAATTAACGGGATGTGAGGTTGAATTTAGTGGTGATTATCCTGGTTGGACGCCTAATGTAGACTCTGAAATATTGAAAGTGATGGTACCATTATATAAATCACTTAACGATGGAAATGAACCTCATGTTGCCGCTTGTCATGCAGGTTTAGAATGCGGTATCTTGGGTACTAATTATCCTGAAATGGACATGATAAGTTTTGGTCCGAATATCAAAGGTGCACATTCTCCAGACGAGCGAGCTCAGATCTCTTCCGCTCAGAAGTATTGGAAATTTGTGTTAGAAATATTAAAGAATATTCCATCCAAAAATTAAGCATAAAAAAAGCCTTTCGAATTGAAAGGCTTTTTTATTTCAAATGATTCTTTATTTGGTGATTTCTTTCATTTCTAGAATGAATGTTAAATCAGCTTTTGCTGGAATACCTGGTCGTCCACCTTCACCATAGGCTAGGTGATACGGTAAATAGAAAAAGGCTTTCTCACCTACGGTCATTGATGCGATTGCTTCTTTAAATCCTGCAATTAAAGCAGCATCTGGACTTACAACCATACGTGTCGCTCCATAGCCACCCATAGCTTCACGACGAGCATCGAACATCCCATATTTTTCTGCTATAGCTTTAACATTACTATCGAATAAGCGTCCGTCAGGAAAATACCCTTCATAAGCAATCATGGCAGCTTGACCAGTTGATGGCTTTTCGTCTGTTCCAGAGCTGATTAAATACTTCTTTAACCCTGAAGGAAATTCCTCAGCGTTTGCTGTGTACTCATCTAACATTGGTTTTGTTTCAGCGATAGCATTAGCTAGTTTTTCTTCTTTGATACGTTTTCCTTCATCTAAAAGACCTTGTATTTCAGTCTCTACTTCTGGTAGCTGCGATTCAAATACTTTAGGCGCATTGAATGATTTAGCTCCAGATCCTTTTCTAATAATATTTACCTGAGTAATATATACAGGTTCAACAGGTTTATTTCCACGGGCTACAGGTACATTAGAAATTGCATCTTGAACTTCTATACCTTTTACTAATTGTCCGAATACTGAATGACAAGACACACGCGGTTGGTCGCAAGGCTTTAAGGTACCATCTTCATTAAAGGCATCTAATGAAGGATAAGGCACTTCAGTGATAAAGAACTGACTACCATTCGTATTGACATTACCTGAATTCGCCATTGATAAAACGCCAGCCTTATCATGCTTTAATGAGGCATCAAAATCAGCAGTAAAGCGATACCCAGGAGAACCAGCTCCAGTGCCCATAGGATCTCCACCTTGGATCATAAATTTATCCATAACACGGTGGAAAGTTAAGCTATCGTAAAAACGTTTTCCTTTATAAACGTCATCTACTAACGGATGATTACCCTCAGCTAGCGCTACAAAGTTAGCAACAGTAACAGGAACCTTATCATAGAATAATTTTGCAATCATAGTATCTTTAGAAGTCACAATCTCGGCATAAAGGCCATCTTCTAAATCTGGATACTCTTCTTTACATGAGGTTGTGCTAATGAACACACAAAGCAAAAGCAGTTGTAATGTTGTTTTAATCAATTTCATTGGATTTTATTTGTTGTTTATTGGTTTAGTGTTATACTGTTTACGGTTACTCTACAGATGATTGGAACATTAGTTCCTATTTTATTATTATCTCCGTAATAGCCATAAGCTTTTTGAGACGGGAATAGGAATGTCGCTGATTCTGAAGGTTTTAAAAGTTTCAAGCCTTCTCGTAGTCCTGTAAATAGCTCTTCTTGATCCATTGCGTAATCTTGATTACCTAATTCCTCTTGGGTGTATATGGTATTTCCTTTAAGGTCTTTCACGTCGTAATCAAAGTTGACTATGTCTCCAAAACCTGCCATAATCGTATCACGTTCAACTTTTGTATGGTAATAATACCAGAAGCCACTTTCGGAAGCGATATAGTCATATTCTGGATTTTGCGACATAATTGCTTCAATACGATTTTGTTCACGCTCATTGAGTTTGCGATTACGTTCTGCAGATTCTTTAATAAACGAACCTGATTGCACAGTTACAGGTTTTCTTGCCTCAGGAGACTTGCAACTCACGACGAGTAGGAGTAGGATAATTATTCTGAATATTATTTTCATGCTTACTGTTTGAGGTCTTCCGTATATAAAGGCAATATACTAATAAATTTATCAATGGTTTGCTTCATATTGAGTTCGCTTCGACCACCAGCCGCGTTGGTATGTCCTCCGCCATTGAAATGTGCTCGTGATAATTCATTAACTGAAAATTCACCTTTACTTCTAAGTGAAATTTTAATGATTTTTTCCTGTTGACTTTCAATAAATATAGCCGCGAAAATAATACCTTCTAAAGAAAGGCCGTAATTCACGAAACCCTCTGTATCGCCCTTCTTAAAGTTAAAGGTGTTCAGTTCTTCTTGAGAAAGTGTAATATATGCCGTTCGATATTCAGGAATAACTTTAAGATTACTCAATGCACGCCCTAACAATTGTAATCGACTATAACTATTCGTGTCGTATATATTATTATGAATTTCTGAATTTTTTGCCCCTTTAGAAATTAGATCAGAAACGACCTCGTGTGTTGTACTTGTAGTTGAAGGAAACCTGAATGATCCAGTATCGGTCATGATTCCTACATATAAGCAAGTTGCAATTTCAGTTGTGATCTTGTCATTATCATCAAGCATATCTATAAAATGATACACCATTTCAGCGGTAGATGACATTGAAACATCAGAATACATATAATCAGCATAGTCGCCTGGCTGTTGATGATGATCGATCATGACTTTTGTTGCGGTCGATTCGGCAACAATATCCTGCATATCGCCAATTCGACTCAAGTCGTTAAAATCTAATGTAAAAATGATGTTAGCCTCATTTATAAATTGATCACTTTTTTCCTTTTGAGTTTCATATTTAAGGATAGTTGATTCTTCAGGCATCCATTTCAAGAAATCGGGATAATCATTAGGTGCAATGACCGTTACTTGATGTCCATATGACTTCAGGTAATGAAAGAGTCCGAGCGTAGAACCGATGGCATCGCCATCTGGGTTTTTATGTGGAATAACCACGACGGCCTGAGGTGTACTCAAAAGCGTCTTAATGCTATTAATATCATCTTTTTTCATCGTGAGCGAAGATACAATTTTTTAATATCGGAAAGTATCGAATTGTTAAAGAAATATGTTACTTTTGCAGCGGAAAAAATTAAAACACTATAATGGCAACAAATAGAACATTTACCATGCTTAAGCCAGATTCTGTTGAAAAAGGGAATATTGGCGCAATATTAGAAAAAATTACTGCTTCAGGATTCAGAATCGTAGCGATGAAATTAACGCAAATGACAACTGATGATGCAAAAGAATTTTACGCAATTCATAAAGAGCGTCCATTCTTTGGTGAATTAGTAGAATACATGACTAGAGGACCAATTGTTGCGGCGATCTTAGAAAAAGATAATGCGGTTGAAGATTTCAGAACTTTAATTGGAGCAACGAATCCAGCTGAAGCGGCTGAAGGAACAATCCGTAAATTATATGCGGCATCTATTGGAGAAAATGCAGTTCACGGAAGTGATAGCGATGAAAATGCAGCAATCGAAGGTGCTTTTCATTTCTCTGGTAGAGAGATGTTCTAAGACGATTCGTTATTACCAATCGATAAATAAAGCACTACATAATTGTAGTGCTTTTTTCGTATAATCAATCAATAGACTTCAATCCGCAATTTAATTGATTGTTGTACGGATGAATGTAATCTAAAAATGCTTTCCTAGTATTTTTCTTATAATGCTTTACGTAACTTGCTCTAGCATACGTATTAATCAGATATACATACTTTTGGCTCGAATTTTTAGTTAGCACGACGGCATAGACAGACGTTTTGTTGCGACTATCTATGTAGTTGTAAAATGTAACTTCTGAAATTAACTTGCTATCAGGACTGTCGTAAGTCTGACCTTTACTTTCCAGTTTAACATATCTAATAATTTCATTGCAGGTGGTCTGTGCAGAGGAGATTTTCACCGTGAACATAAGCAACACAACAAAAATCCAGTAATGGGTTTTCATTTAAACAATTGATTATAGGTTAGCTAATAGTTGTTTGAATGCTATTTCTCAACAATATGATAACATCAGATGGGGCTAGCCACTAACGACCACAAATAGTGATTCAAGAATAAAATTATGTTATTTATTTTTGGTTTACAATAGGTATATTTACCTAATTTTCTAATTGATTTTAAATCAGTGTAATGGAAGAAAAATATTTTGAATAATTCTACGGAATAGGGCAAGATGTTGACTTTGGTATAGTACTCATTACTGGCGGACGTGGATAATATTGCATGGTTTGTTGCACTTTAATGGCACTATTAGTTCCTGCAATCAATTCAATTAAGAATAAGGCTTCGTCCATTCCAGAAGAGATACCTCCACCTGTTACGCGATTTCCACTTTTTATATATCTAGGATTACCAGGAACAACATTTACTTTTGGGTAATTCGCAAAACAATGTACAAAGTTCCAATGTGTGGTAATATCATGTCCATCCAAAAGTCCTGTATTAGCTAATAATACAGCGCCTTCGCAAACGGAACACACCCAATCCGCATTAGCGCCAGCTTTCTTAACATAAGCCGTGAATGCCGAATGTTTATCATTTAAAATTTTAGATAAAGTTTTAGGTCTACCACCAGGCACCCATATCAAGTTGGGTTGCTGCAGATGCGGATCTGAAAATAGACCTTCCACAGCAATACTTACACTATTATTGGTTGTGAATGTACCCATTTGTTCACCTACGTAGACAATATCTACAGTTCTGTTGAATTCCTTGTCGTGATTTAGCCAATAAAACATTTCGCGCGGAACTGCAATATCCATATAATCTACACCATCATAAATCGGTATTACAATGGTAAAAGGCTTTTTCGTATTTGTTAGTTTTTGTGTCATGCTTAAAGGTAAATTCAATAAACCGATCACAATAGCGTAGATATACCTAAATTATAACGAATTTGTAGTCGGTTCTTTTTCATATTGATTATGAATAATGATGATCGCAAGTCCAAATAAAACAGCAACCAAAATAAGCACAGTATTCATAATTCCGCTAACTCCAAATGACATTCGTATCAAAATCGTAGATACAATGAACCCAGAATTTCTAATGATCTTATGAAATTTATCAGTATAGAAAA
This sequence comes from Psychroserpens sp., assembly GCA_017643165.1. Lineage (GTDB taxonomy): Bacteria > Bacteroidota > Bacteroidia > Flavobacteriales > Flavobacteriaceae > Psychroserpens. The sequence goes on from JAEPNY010000002.1 coordinate 489,281, forward strand.
AGGAGATGAGGAGTAAAACTACATCCACAAGAATTAAAACTGTAAAGAAATCATCAAAAAACAAATTGTTTATGTCTTCGAAGGAGATCTGCTCAGATCCCAACGAAAGTCCAGCAGACCATTGCACCAAAGTAACGATGGCCATGATACAAAACAATGGTAAGAGCACTACAGCCAATAGACGTTTAATCTTTACAAAAGTTTCAACATTAGAGGTTATTCCATTAGAAAGCTTTCGTTTGCCTTGTTTTTGGAATTGATAAATCAAATAGAATAGCATCAGTGAGGCGAGTAGGTCATAAGTAAATTGAAGGTCTCCTTTTATATCAAACCAATTTGATGTAAGCTCTAAGGCCGACAAATCCTTAAAGAGCCGCCTGATGATAATGAGCGTGATAATCTCATATTGTTTGACTACATAGGTGGTAAACGACTTTGGTAAGTAAAAGATCAGTAGATAAACCTCATAGATCAGAATGAATGAGAAGGGTGTGTATACGGCAGAAATGGGATTTGTTAAGAGTCCGGTTTCACCTGAAACAGTGATCGCATCAAATTTGATCAGGTAGATTAATACGAGATGAATCAAGAAACTCAGTAACGCCAAAATGAGTATAAAGCGCTCAATGCGTTCACGCGTTCGTTCTGATAATAAGATCTGTAATAATTGAGTTCCTAAACGTGTAAAAGTTTCCATGGCGCATGCTATTGGTCGCTAAATGGATCGTTTAGATTGGTGGTTATTGAGCCACTTAATGATGCTCAACTATTTGTAAAGATACGGCTTTTATATTTGAATGTTAACTCCTTTAAACCAGCATTTCTATTTCATACCACCCAAACGATCTTGTATCATTAACAAGACCTCCTTATGAGAATACTGCGAACAATGGCCTTCCATAGGAGAAAACTCAATCTTGGCATCCGATTTTGGATTGGTTGTACTTTCCATAAAATCGGCAAAGACGCGTGTTGCACCATTAAGGTAAAAGTGATCCATGTCGCCCATCCAGATGTAGATCTTACCAGCGAGCTTAGGACCGAGCTCAGCCCAGTTCGCTTTAGCATAGAGCTTGAAATCGTATTTCTTCCAGTATTCTGCGACCGATTTATCAATTTCCCCAGTGTTTGGATCCCATAATGGTTTAGGTAAACCATTGTCGCCTTTAGGACTGTATAAAGCCGTATGCGCACTAAATTGTCCTCCAGAATTAAGATAGGTGTTCGAAGCACCTAACACATTTTCATACTGAACAAAAGCTTTCATGGTCAACATTGGTTCTCCATCTGTGCCTCGCATCACCGGACGCGGATAGCCAAACTCATTTTCGTAAGCATTGGCGTCCTTATAAATATTTATAAGTTGATAGTTTTCAAATTCGATGGCATCTGGACTATAAGAATAACACCCATTAAACGTATCGGGATAATAAAGTTGCAAACCTAAAGACACCCATCCACCAGTAGAACAACCGTCAACGAATCGGGTAGTGGCAGTATCTGTGCCTCGGAACTGTGATTCGATATAAGGAATAAACTCTTTGATCAAAGCTTCACCATAAGGTCCAGAATTATCAGAATCCATTTGATACGAATCTCCAAAAGGCCCTTCGCCATCTAAAAACACGGTTATGATATCTGGTGCTGCTTCGGTATTCCACCAGGACATGAAATTAGGACTTCCCAATAAATTATTGATCCTAGTGTATCGTCCACCATAGCCTGCAACATTATAGCGAATAGGATAAGCTTTTGAATTATCATAACCATGAGGCAAAAGGATAGAAGCTTTGAGGTACATCGGTTTATTCCAGAACGCAGAGAGGAGCTCACTCTTCATACTAACTTCCTTAGACAGCTTGTGAGCTGTCACTTTACGATCGGCAATTTGTTTTGACAAGGTCAAGCTAAGATCCTGTGCTGAAAATACTTTGACCTGCTGTGGTTCACTGTAGATATTGCCTGGTGCATCGATACGCGATTCGTCGGTATCCTGATCCCATAGGACTTGCACGTTATAGTTGCCATAAGGCACTTCGTTAAGATTCCAGTCGACTGTTGCGTACCATTCGCCACTGTCGGTAATCGTGATAGATTGTGATTTAAAATCTGAGATGTTCTTAGCAAAAATATAGGTAGGTGCAAACGGTGACGGCCAGGTTTGTGTACGAGGCTCAGCATTGAGATTCTTAGATAAGAACAAGAATAAGCGACCGTCGTCTTTGACCTGTGCTTTTATATCTTCAGAAATGTCTACTTTAATGTTTACAGGATATTTGCCACCTTGGGCAAAAGTGAAATGACCTACGGCAACAAGAACGAGCGTAAGTGCGATACGTTTGAATGTCATGAAGTAATGTGTGTTTGGTTGGTTTGCTTAAAGTTAGTAAATAAAATGAGACTTGTAGAGACTTAATGATTAGATGTATCTTTGAGTGATGTCTAGTAAGAAAACTAAAACACCATGGCCAACCAAGGAGGCCATGGCACAGATCTACGAGAAAGGACTTTGGGGTCGCAACGCATCTGGCTTTTACTCTGGTGAAGGCTCACATCATCCTGATCTGGTTGATCCATACGTAAAGGTGGTGACTGAGTTCTTTCAGTCATTAGACAAACCACCTGTGGTAGTGGATTTAGGCTGTGGCGATTTTAATGTCGGCAAGCAGTTGCTGCCTTTTGCGAAGCAGTACATCGCTGTCGATATTGTAGAAGAGTTGATCGCTTACAACAAAGCCCAATTCCAAGCAGATCATCTTGAGTTTCACTGCTTAGATATTGCTACAGATGACTTACCAATAGGTGATGTGGTGATCATGCGACAGGTTATGCAACACTTATCTAACAAGGAGATCCAACAGATCTTACCTAAGCTTAAACACTTCAAATACATCATTCTAACCGAGCACATCCCAGAAGGTGATTTTACGCCCAATCTCGACATAATATCAGGACAAGGAACGCGACTAAAACAGGGGAGTGGTGTGGATGTTTTAGAGGAGCCTTTTAGTTATAAATTTAAGCGCTCTACAGAAATATTTAGAGTTAGATTGTCAAAGGCTAAAGGTGTAATTACAACAGTCTTGTGTATTCTATAGCTATAAATAATACACTTGGTGGAATTAAGAACCTCACAAAGCACTTAACATTATTTTTTCTTTTTTGAGTAAATATTAAATGGAATACCAACACGTATTCTACCAGTGAAATTATCAGATATTCTCGTGTTATATAAAGCATTTTCCCAACCTAAATCTATACCAAATGTTAATTTTGTTTCCCCATCTTTTTCTTGTCTGAAAATAGGCCCAAATAGTGTAGTGAAATTATTTTTGAAAAAAGTTCCATCAGGTTTATTTATTAAGTAATTATGACTGAGTGCAATGTTAAAACCAAAGTTTTTTTTCTTTGTAATGAAGATAGCGCCATACGCGTTAAAACTTCCTGTAGTGAAGGTTTCTTTAATATTGTCAAAACTTCCTAAAATTTGATCATCCTCGTCTTGAAAAACATACTCTTGGTCTTGATTTTGAATTATTTGAGGCGTTCCGTTTATGAGTACATTTTCTAAAAAAGAACCAGAAGTAGCTGATATACCTCCTTGAGCAAACCATATTCTGTTCTCTGAATTACGTGTGTAATTAAAATTTACTGACAGCGTTGATTTTAATTTATTAATGTCTTCAGATATATTAAATGTATTACCAAAATCTTCGATAATTGTCGCATCAATATTACTTTCAGAAAACTTATAAGTACTATTGCCAAGGTTTAAGTTGAGGTCCAACCACATCAAACTATAGCCATAAGTAATATCGTTATTCTTATCGAACTTATAGAGAATATCATTTTTAATTAACGCATCCATTTTTTTTTGATCATTAAGAGCGTCTAAATAATCTTGAATATTTTTCTCTTCTAGACTTAATTGATCATAGGTGTCTTCATATTTTTTTCCTTCTATCAATTTCTTTATTTCAGGTAATTCATTCAGTAATGCGGCATAATTAGAACTAATAGTATTAAGATTATTTAGATTCAAAATATCCTGTTTAAGATTCTTAATATCCGTGAGTCTGTTTGATGTATATAATTGGGCTTTATATAATGGTTCACTTGCATTAATGCGACGCTTAGTATGTACCTCATTAAACTTTTTAGCATCGCCATTAAAGAAGACACCTGAATTTCCAATTTTTTTTATAATTCCTATATTTAAGCTCACATTATTATTCCAAGAGTCATCCGAATAAAACTCAAAAACATTTTTACTACCTGTCGCATTCGCTCCTGTTCGTAAATACCAAGTGGATGATTCATCACCTAATCTTAGGTTAGTACTTATAGATACATTCGTTTTCTCTTCATTTTGTGTATAACCGAAAGCAGATGCGTTACTTACGAGATCTGAACTCGAGAAAATGACTTGGTTGAATGCCTTAGCAATATTCTCTTTAAAAAGCTTGTCTTGGATGGCACTATTCTCTTTTTCATAATTCTGTAATGCATTGTCTAGATTTGTTTTGTAGTCGAGTTTCTGTGCAATGCTAATTGATGATAATAGTAATGTAATGATTAATAGCGAATTTTTTTTCATTGAATTGATTTTAAGATTAAACTCTATTATTATTTATAAAATTCGAAGTATCGCAATGATGCCTGCAAGAGCGGCAATTGTATTGATATCCGTAAAGTCTATTTTCATTTCAATTCTTTTAGCATAGTCAATAATCTAGGTATTTTAGTCACTTGAGTCTCTGTCCAAAAATAATGACGTGTGTCGGTGATACCATAATCTTTTAGGAAAATTGAAGTTCGTTTCTTGTTTTTCCTGATCTGGAATTCAAATACAATTTCTTTAGAGTTAAAAATATAAGTTACAGACTGCTTATTACCTGTTTTATTCTCAAGATTTGGCATAATATACTCCTCAAGAAAGAATATGAACTCATCGATTTCATCCAAATCGATCCAAGATTGCTTGTAATAGTTATAGCCGCTACTTGTTACAGTCATATCCATTTGAAGCGAATTTATACGCTCATTCGTTTTTAAATTAATCGCTTCAACAGGAAAAAAACTTACTTGTTCACCAAGACCAGACGTAAATCGTGCTACTTGATTCCAATCTCTATTTATTTGAGTAAATTCAGCATCGCTAATAAATTTCCTTGTATCTGAATTTGAATTTTCATTTTGAGAGAAGGTAGAATTAGTGATACAAAAAATGAGAATCAAAACTATTCTTTTCATACTATTCTTAAAGTGTATTTAAAGTTCAACATTAAGTAATATAACATCCGTGTCAATCATTTTTAATTATTTCAACTATCTAATTAATAAGTAAGAACAACTACTTTAATTGTATTACCTGTTATTTAAATTTTTGTTTATAATATTTTCAAGTTCACTTTTCAAGTTTTCATTATTTGAAGCGACATTAATACCGTAGCCTAGAATTTTACCTTGATATTTATAAAATTTTGGAAAAAACAATTCTGCCAACTCTTTACCAATTGAATATTCTCTTTCTTCTAGTTCTGTCTCTATCCAATGTCTTGTAGCGCCTATGATAATATCAGCTAATTGAAGAATATTTGAATGATTACATCTTGCATAATACAACGTTTTGTCAAAACCTATATCACATAGTTTACCACAATAATATTCAATAATAGAAGAGTTGTGTCCTCTATTATATGCATAATAGTATTCTTTGTCAAAAGGATTAGGCTCGCTTCCTTCAGGCCAATCTAAAATTACTTGAGTGTAACGGTCTCGTATAAGAATAGTAGCGGGTTTTTACGCACTAACTTTTCAGATTAACACAGACCTTTTTTATATTTTATTACTTTCGTTTTAGCGATTAAACCGCTATTATTTTTATACATTGTTGTAAGCTGGCTTTTTTCTTTCAGCTTGGTGTTCAGCGTTGGCAAAGACATACTCTTTTGCAATTTTTGGCTCGTGTTTTGGCTGATGTGAATTGCAAATGTGTATGGCTTTTAGCGTTGGCCTATATATTTTCATTTTTTTTCGTTTTCCACCATTGTCTTAATTCAATCATTTTCGGTTCACCAATGTTTATAAGTCCTTTTCCTGATTCAAGTTTTTTGATTTCAGATTCCAATTTATATTTACTGCTTGGTGTTCCAACAAAGTTACTAATAGCTTTATAGTCCTTATTTTGAACATTTAAACAAATAGGAAGTTTTACTTGCGAAGCAAAATCAAAGTCTTTTGTTTTGTAGTCTTCAACTCCTTGTGAAAGCATAACGATTATAACGCCTTTTGACCTTAATAATCTCAAAAGTTCCTCAAGTGCTTTTCTAGCATTTTTATTTTTTAAGTATATATGAGCTTCATCAATTACAATTACATAACGTAATGGGAAAATATGGTCTTTTGGTTCGCAATCATTTGTTGAACTAAAAAAAGAATTGAAATATCTCAATAATAAAAATACAACTAGCTGTCTTAAAGTGTCAGATAAAGCAGGTGGAAGATTAAGATATAAACTTTTATCTAAAATGTTTGGATTATTAGGGTTGCAATTAAATATGTTTGTAGACAAATCACGAATGATTGAATATAATGTGTCTTGCCTAATATTGTTTTCCTCATAGTAATTTTCTAATTCCTCAAATAATTCTAAAATAGTAGGATATCCACCATTTTTACTGTCTAATAAATCATTAATTAGAGTAATTAAAATATTCTCTTGGCTGACGCCCATTCTAGGAACGAAAGTAGATATTGTATCAACAAATGCCCTAATGCTAAAAGGTCTCTGTCTATCGTCAAGATTTATAGATAAAAATGGGTTAAATTCAATACCACCATCATTTACAATATCAACAAACTCACATTTTGTAGCATCCAGAAAAGGTTTTAATTGCTCTGGGTTTCCTTCTCCTTTGTAATCAAAGAAGATAAACTTCAGTTCATTACTGGTGTTTTTAGAAATTTGATATAAAATATCTTTCATTAATTGCGTTTTCCCAGAACCTGCCATTCCAGCTATTGCAATGTTTCTATTGTCAAACTCTCTTAAATCATTAATTTTTATAACAACATTTTCGCCTTCTTCCGTTTGGCCTAATTCAAAAGTTAAAAGGTCTTCAAACTCTTTGAAATTAATATTTTTTGAGGAAATGTTTGTTTTAACAACGTTTTTTCTTAAATCCAGTCCACTTTTTACGACTTTTAAAAGAATATCAATGTGGTCACCTTTAGAAATGTTGGCTTTTTCAATTTTACTATTCCAAATTTCTAATCCGTGATTTAGATGAAGCTTAAACAGTTTTATAAATTCATCTTCAAATGTATTTCTGCCATAATGTTGGTCAAGAATAGATTTAAAAATTATTGTATTTGAACCATTTCCTATCACAGTACCAAAAATTGCTTTATCATCTCTAAATTCTTTACCATCAGAGCTTGGAATAATATCATTTTCAATGTCAAATATTTTACCTGATAGCAAACTATTGGAAAATGCAATACGAGGAACTATTCCGTCATTTTTAAAATTGTATAAGGTTTTTAACTTATACAATAATTCGTCATTTTCTTTGCTTATTTTAATTCTCATAACCTTGGAAATAACCTGTTTTTAAATTTGTGTTTGCCCCATCATTAAATAATAAATAGGATTTAGAAATATTTGCTGAAATGTCTTTATGCCGTTTAGGTGTAATCTCACTATTTGTAGAGAATAATACAACTTGTTCAGATAGAGCAGGATAATATTTTTTAGTAATATTATCTCTATGTTCTTCATCAAGCCTTCCAAGAGGCGTATCTATAAATATTGGTAAACTTTGTATTGATTCGTTCAAGATTGCTTTTATTAAGCAAGAAATATAAATTTGTTTTTCTCCAGAAGATAAACTCTCTTTTCTAATTTCATTATCGTCTTGGTCCAAAAGAGTTATTTTCATTCCTTGGCCAGATGCTAAAATGGTAACTTTTACATCTTCAATAAATTTGCTACTATTTTCATCGCTTCCAAGTTTGTGCATTAATATTTTTAGCTCGCTTAAAATTGTTTTTTCAAGACTGTCTTTATGTTTGTTTTTCTGTTCTTCGAGGAATAAATTTAAAACGTCAATGTACTTCTGACTTTCTTTAATTTTAATTTTGTTTTGGGCATTAACATCAACCTTTTTAACTAATACAGACAATTGTTGATTCAGTCTTATAATATCACCTTTAAGTTTGTTTATTTGCTGATTATTCTCTCCAATTTTTCTGTTATTTTCTGTGATATTATAATCTGCTGTTTCTTTTTTTGATGAATAGTCTAAAATCAACTCATCTTCCATATCAGCATCAACTTTGCTTAACGTTTTGTTTAATTCTGAAAGTTTGATTCTTGTCTTGTTGAATTCTTCAATTGTAGTTTCGAATAAGTCTTTTGATTGAGAACTTACAAGGTTAATTGCATCATAGATTAAGCTTTTTTCAGAATTGTTTAAATCGTGTTCAAATTCTAAATCTTGATAATCTCCATTAGAAGCAAACAATTCTGAACCTAAATTTTTGGCCTTATCGTAATAAAAAAGCTTGTCCTTGAATGACATAGTAGAATTTTCAGGTTCAGGTGGTTTATTAAAAAGTAGCTCTATAAAATTTTCAATTTTTTCAGAATTTTCTTTTGAAGAATTTTGAGATATTGAGTTTTTCTCTTGAATTTCAAGATGTTCGCTTACTTCTTCAAGTTTTCCTGTCAGAATAGCTAACGGAATTATTTCGCTTAATTCATTGAATTTTTCAGATAGTTCAAATTCCTTTGCTTTAAGCTTTTCAATTTCAGATAAAATTGATTCTCTGTCAAATGTCGAATTCCCTTGTTTACTGTGTTGCGATATGAGGTTATCGTATTGTCTTATGGTTTTCTTTAAATCATCAATCTCTTTCAGTTTTTCTGCATTTTCTTCTTCAAGCTTTTCAATATCTATTTCAGAGAGCTCAATTGCTTTTTCTTTATCAACTATTTGTTCTTGTAAGTTTTTTGTCGCTCCTTCTTTTTTCAACGTATTAATGTAAAACTCTATATCCTCAATTAGTGTGTCGTATGTATCAAGCCCTAATATTTTGCCTAATGCATCATTTATAAAACTACCTTCTTCCTTAATAGATAAATTTGCTATTTCAGAGATTTTTTCTGCATCAAAAAACACAAATTTTGCAGCATCTATGGGGATTATATAATCATTGATGAAATTAATTTTATCAGTTTCATCATCAAAGATTTCCATATATGAATTAGTATCTGAAATAGAAAGTGTTTCATTCATACTAGTAACATTAAATGTTCTGGTTATGATAACACTATCAGAGTTTGAATTTAATTTATTCAATTCTGGTAATTCTATTTCTGAAACTTTAATACTAACCGAAAATGTATCCTTATTTTCTCTTTTTGCTGTCCAATTTATAGACTGTTGCATAAAAGATGAATAGTTTTTTTCTTTTTGAATTTCTTTTTTAAAGTTATCATCAATTTGAGAAATTTTCTCGCCATAAAGACACCAAACTATAGATAGTAAGAAGTTTGTTTTACCATAGCCATTTCTACCACCAATAACTACAATATTTTGGTCGGTATCAGTTGTTAAATCAATATTTACATCATTGTAATATTGTCTAAAGTTGTTGATTTTTATATTTGAGAACTTCATTTTATTGCTTTTTCAATAACATCATTAATTTTTTGCTGATGGTAATTATTTCTTTTCAGCAATTTCTTTGTTTTAACTGAATCCAATAAAGTTTCAATAGATTCAAAATTAACTTCTTTATCATTACAAATCTCTTTTAGTCTTTGGCTTTGCAATAGTTTAGTTTCTTTTATTTTCATATTTCATATTTTGAAGAAGTTTAGCAACTTCTATAAATTGTATTTCTTCCTCTTTGGTTAGTTTATTCTGATTAAATAACTGTTTTTTTCTGTAATAGAATTGATATAGTTTTGATTCAGTATTTTTTTTTGAACTAGGCAGCCTTTTATTTATAGAAATAAATTTGATTAATTCTTGAATATTATGCACAACTCTTAAACTTGTTGATTTATACTTTTCGATTAAGTTGTATAACTTAAGTTCATCGTCTGAAAAAACACTAAGATTTGAGAGTTTTCTTTTTTGTCTGTGATAATAATGATACAAGTCATTTTCATCTTTTGGATGAGGAATTCTTTCGTTATTTTCTAAAAAGTTAATGAGATTATTAATAGAGTATTTTGAATTACGGTTGGTTGAACCATATTTTTCAATTAATTGAATTAATTCTGCCTCCTCAATTGTATGAGTGTCATTTTTTTCTATATTTTTTTTATTTCTATAATAAAATTGGTAAAGATTTTTTTCTCCAATTATCCTGGAATCTGGAATTTTTTTATGTTTTCTAATGAAGTTGATTAATTCAGAAAGACTGTATTTATTGCGATTAGTATTGTTTTTCCTCGGCTTATTTATTGAGAAGGTATTTGAACTCTTATCTTTGTTTATGCTGGGAAATTGATTAACTATTTCGGTTATCAGTTTTTCTTTTTCTTTTTCGAGTTCTCCATCATTACATTTTCTTTTTTGAATATTGAACCAACGATATAATTTTTCTTCACTTTTTGGGCAACCACTTGAATATGGAAGTCTCTTTTCTTTATCCGTGAATACTTTTAGAATCTCTAAACTTTCCTCCCAAGTTTTCCTATCGGTTTTCTGGACTTCCGATATTTTCTTAAAATCAGAATCGTATTTTTTAGTTGTTAATCCTATATGCGAATCTTTAAAAAAGATGTACAATCCAGATTCATCAAGTTTTAAATTTTGAAGAATACTATATTGATTTGATTTTGGACGATATTTTAAAACGTGCTCTGTTATGTCTGAAATATGTTTCGGTACAGCAAATTGCATTAAATATTCTTCAACAATATCTCGTATTGTGCCTCCTTTGAAATTGTCCAATTCACTTTCCCATTTTTTTAAACCAAATACACTTTTTCTACCAATTGGCACAAAACCATTTTTCCGTTTCATTGAAACTCTGATTTTTGCTTCTTCTGTGTCATAGTTAGGATGTAGTTCTATTACCTTTTCAAAAATCTCTTTAACCTTTGAAGGTTTTCCTAAATGTTCAAGTGCTTCAAAAGCATATTCGTGTGCTTGTCGAGTAGTGTTTCTTTTGAAATTTATGTTTTCTTCTAAATCAAGATAAATTTCAAATTCTTCATTAATTATTTTCTCACAGATTGGGAACAACAAGTCTAGAAAATCTATATTGTTATTTGATAGAAACTTTGATAAATAGCTTTTGAAATTAAAGGAATACGATTCTTCAATTCTATCGCTAACCCTGTTTGAAATATCATTAGTAAAAGAAGTGAAATCAAATTCCAGAGATAATTCTTTTTCTACTAAATAGAAGTTATTCCAATTGTGTCTGTTGCGTGAATTAAAATATTTTGGTTGTAATACATCTTCATAATTCCCAACTATAGAAAAACTATCTTTTAGATATGTTGAAAGTATGAAAGTGATAAATTCTCTAGAAAAATTTGTGTTATTTGATTGATTGATTTTATTTAAAATATCTGTGTTTATATCAATATACATTGATTCAACATCTATGCTGTATTTTTGAAATAAATCGTCATTGAAATTAGAAATAAAAAGTAGTTTGTTAAATAAATCTTCAAGACAAAGTTTTCTAATTTGTCTTACTCTTTCTCTTGAAAGGTTAACTTGTTCAGCTATCTCATCTGGCGTAAGTTCTTTTTGATTATTGAATAACTTCAATGCTCGCTTGACAATAACCGTTTGAGTTTCATTAAAAAGTGCGTTTTGATTTAAGAGAAACTCTGTAAGTTGAAAAATAGATTCTGATTCTAATATTTCATTTGGAACCAATGGAATATCGAAAGTTCGTTGTATTAAAAATTTATTTTTTAATGCTATTAAATACTTTTCATCTCTTGTTTGGTTTACTTCAAATATGAAATCTTTAATAATTGAAATATAAATTTCTATTTCAGGTACACATTTAGCACCAACGTTTTTTATATTTTGAACATTGAAACTTTCAGAGAGTAAAATTTTTTCTGCAAAGTTTTTAACCTTAAGATTGTTTTTTAAATGTAAAGAGATTGCATTTTTACTCCTTACGGATAGGCTATTAGTATTTACAAAAATAAAGCTATTTATTACCTCTCTTTGAACTCTTGTTAAGTTTGAAATTATGCTTTTAAAAGGATTTTCTTCTTTGACTTCAATTTCTTTGTTTTCAAAATATTCGTCTGGGTATTTATTACATATCTCAATGAGTTCTTCATTTGATTTTCTACCACAATTACGAAGTTTTTCGAAGGATTTATTTTTGTAATAATACCTCTTTAAATCAGATATAGAGTTTAATTCGTTGTATTTGCAAACGTGGTATGACCTAACACTTATTTCTTCCTTTTTATAGATTTCGTCAATTGTCATTCTTTTTGCAAATCAGTTTTTTTTAATAAGTTTCTAAAATACAGATATTTTACTTATTCAATTTACGGTTCTCCTCATTTCTTTCGAGCGTTGGCTAAAAACAGCTCTTTTGGTTTTTTCAGCGTTGGCTTTTGTGTCGGCAAAAAACCAAATGTGCTGTTTGTGCGGCTGGTTTCAGCTTGCTTACAACTGGTTATATGCGCACTTTAATTCCTATTTATGATCACTTATGACCCAAAAAAACAGGAGTTTTAGGTAGCGATTATAAAACTACTGAATATACCTACAACAATCAATAGGTATTTCTACCTAATTAACACAAAGATTTTAATAGTTTACCTTTATTTAGCCAAAGAGCTCAGTTGTTTCCCCAGCAAGGCTGCTACACCAGCAGCCAAACCGCCTACTACACCTGTGACAAATATTAAAAGGTATTCATTACCACCTAAAGGTAAGAGCTCTGCTATTTTCTTAGACAGGGTAAAATCATTTTGGCTGGCACCAACATAGGCAAAAACCGACCAGAAAAAAAAGATAGCCAAAAAGGGCACGAAAAATACAGATGCCTTTTTTAAACTAAAGAATAAGGACGAGACAAATCCAGCGACCATTACCGACCACCAGGGTAAGAATTGGGATAGGATCAAGGCGATAATGATCGTAACTATAAAATTGATAAGTTTAGCTTTCATATTAGTTGTTTGGTGTTAGGGTTTGTGAGGCCATAATGCCGTCATTAGCTTCATTAGATGGCATAAAATTTAAACTGTGGTACTTGCCAGCCGCCCAATCGTCAATAAAATTATCGTAGTACTTCGAGCCTGGATTTCCAGATTGGCCGCCTGGATAAATACCCAAAGCTTTCGGTGGTGAACTCAACTCCACGATCATACGCCATGAGGGTCCGTGAGTTTGTGACATGGCATTCACGGTATTGCCGTCGCCACCAATCGGCAATTCAAATCGTGAAAAGGCTGGAATGCCTTGTAATAAGTGCCCAACATATGTCGCTTTATAGGCTTGGTAATTATAGTCACCATTTTCAGCTTTCCATTCATTTAAACTTTCTACAGCCTCTTTAAAACTTAAGACAAACAGATCCTGAGCGGTTTCTGTTTCTGGCGTTTCCTTGATGTCCATAAATTCATCATTAGGCATCGTAGTGAGCATTTCAATCGTACGATAGGTGAACGGTGAGTCCAGCGCCACATCTTTTTGCGCTGCATACTCATCCCATACTTTCCAGTATAGTTTTGGCCACCAGTTCATCCAGATGCTTGGCGCCACACCATCAATGTCATTGTAGAAGTCCCAGTTGCGAATCTGGTCGTAAACTTCTTGTTCTTCAGTAGTCAACTCCACGGTATCCATATGCTCAAACACATAAGGCAGTAATTCCGAAGCCTTTAAATTAAAGGTATTGTTCTGTAAAGCTTTAAAGTCCTCCTTAGAGAATTTATCCTTTGATCTGAAGAAGTTATTAATAACCCGACTGCGATAGGTATCGTAGCCATCATTCATCACATAGAAGGGATAAGTTTCATCGGTTGGATGCTGATTGGCTGAACTCACAAATCCGCGCTCGGGATTCTTCGTATGGGCATTAAACTCTTGTGGAATGAATCCTTGCCAATCGTGATCTGGATTTGAACCATCCATCAAGAATTTTCCTTGTCCTTCCCACTTATTAGGAAACTTACCTTGTATCCACAAAGCAATATCGCCTTCAGCAGAGGCGAAGACAAAGTTTTGCGCAGGTGCCACATAAGGTTTAATTGCATTTTTATAGTCCTCGTAGTTTTTCGCGCGATTTAAGTTCAAAAACGGACTCTGACAATCGCCACCTAAATGACCAATCCATTTCATCGCATAACCCGAGAGTTCAGAATCACCACTAAAATTGTGATCGTAAACAACAGGACCGTGATGCGTGTATAATACGGTATCTATTACCGTTTTCGCACCTTTAACCTTGATCTCTTCTATACGTGCTGTCGTTTCACGATAGCCATCACCATACTTGTATTCGGTGCGACTTTCATCTTTAAAATCAATCTTATACCAATCCAATAGATCGCGCGTTGCATTGGTCACACCCCAAGCAATATTTTCATTCCATCCGGAGATCACGCCTAAGGCGCCTGGTAGTGTTACACCCATTGCAGAATACTCAGGTGTGCTTAATTGCATCACATACCAGATAGAAGGGAGGTTTAAGGTCAAATGCGGATCATTTGCCAACATTGGGTTTCCAGTTGCCGATTTTGCAGCAGAGATTGCCCAGTTGTTACTACCATTATTAGGATGTGGTTTTGGTAAGGTTTCAGCAATCGTATCTAAAGGTAATTCACTTGCTGGTATCGCAGTTTGTTCCGCAGTGATAAAACTCCAGTCGGTGTCTTTAGGAATCACGGGATCGGTAGTATCAAAGAAATCTGGATATAGCTTATCAAAGTTTTCCTTTCCGAAAATACGCAAGGCATTGGTATATTCCAGATCATGTTCTCTAGAGGCTAAGGTCTTGGTCATGTACATTAAAAGCAAAGCGGTCTTTTGCATCGACCAACCTTCAGGTTTATAATCCAGTAATTTGAATTCCACAGGAATATCTGCTTCGTCTAGACTATTCACATAGGCATTCACACCATCACTATATGCTTGTAAAAAGTTCATGGCGTCAGTATTTGCTTTCATACCTTCCAATGCACGTTCAGCACCATAGACCATGCCTAATCGACGCTGACGTTTATCGTAATCAATGGCACCTTCACCAACAATTTCCGAAAGTCGTCCTGCTGCCGCATGCGTTTGAAATTCCATTTGCCATAAACGATGCTGTGCTGTGACATAACCTTGTGCGAAGTACAGATCGTTATCATTTTCCGCAAAAATATGTGGGATTAAATGTTCGTCATAATGGATCGTCACTGGTGCTGTGAGTCCGTCGAGCGCCAGTTCACCAGTGATGTTTTCACCAGTATCATTTTGCCAAACACCATTAACAGGATCTAAAAATTTTCCAACAGGAGGTATGCTGCCCAGTTTGGTATTGAGCACAAAAAACACAGCTAAGGTGAGAACCAAAGTTGTGATTAGTTTCAAATATTTCATAGAGGAGATTGTTTTGAGGCTTGAAATTACAAAACAATTTCGAGAATTCTAAGATTCTTTATGAGCGTTTATAAACAGCCTGATCGATGATCCAAAAACCAATGCACTCATTAGAATCTGCCATTAAGCATAAGCTATAGAATTGTTCGTCTATGGCTGGTTTTATGATATAACTAAGTTCAACAGCATCAGAACCATCTGCTTTCGCAATGCGAATACGACATTCAGATAAGCGTTCCCATATAATTGCAATTTCGGTGTATGGTGTTTTTCCGTTTACCTTATCCATAATTCCAAAAGTGCCTGTACCATCGGTATTGAATTTCAGGGTATAGCCTTGATCTACTTTAAAGTGATTTATACCATGTGTTTCCCAGTTGCCAAGGAGTTCATCTTTCGGAGTAGTGGAGAAGATGTGTTTCAACCAGTTCATTGTATTAGCGCAGCACCAATTTTTTGACCACGTCTTTACCAACCGATTCGTTTAGCATATCGATGATTTTCTGTTTTCCGTAGCTCAATTCTTCTCGAAGTACGCTTGATGTTAAAGAGACATATAGGGTGTCTCTATCAAGTTTGACATCTGTTGTGTAGTTATTGACGCCATTGCCCATCATATTGGCCCAAGCCTCTCTGATGTTAACTTTGTCGAGTCCGGTTTGCAGGTTGTTTGCCTCAACGAATTCCTTGAGAATATCACTGATGGGCTGATTATCGTTATAACGCTTTTTCATTTGGGTTCTTTTTCTGAATCACTCCAGATCAAGATCTAGAGGTTCATAGCGTCTATAAAGATACATAACATTATTGGCATTTACTACAACCATATTTTTTTCTGTGGCACCAATAATGGTCTCTTTCCATTCAGAATAAGGGGTTTTGTAGTACACATTCAGACTGTCATTTTCTATCTTTAATTCGAATGATTCCACACTCAAGGAGGATTCAAAATTCCCAAGTAAATTTGGTTTCATCTTACGACGAATGCCATTCAAACTATCCGTAAACTGAATGAAATCGATGGTATTGCTGAAGGTGTATTCTTTTTTAAGTCCGTCGCTCGTCGTCACAGCCTCAATCTCCCAATAGCCTTCTACATGTTCTATATAAACCGAAGGATCATTGGAACAACTAAAGCATAATACAAGAACTAAAGCGTATAAAAGTCGTTTCATAGTTTAAAGAGTTTGTAGGATTGGTGGATCTGTTTTACAACGGCTTCGGTACGATCGGCATGCGTATCACTAATGAATAGTTGTCCGAAATTCTCATTATCCACCAAACTGATAATTTGCGCCACTCGGTTTTCATCTAATTTATCAAAAATATCATCAAGTAATAGAAGAGGTGTGACACCACTTTGGTCTTTGATAAAATCGAATTGCGCCAATTTTAATGCGATCAAAAATGATTTCTGCTGACCTTGACTTCCAAATTTCTTAATAGGATAGTCACCTATTTGAAAGATGAGATCATCCTTATGTATTCCAACACTAGTATACTGTAATGCCTTGTCCTTGTTTACGTTCAAGCGTAATAGCTCATCGAGATCACCATCGTACAGATCACTCTTATAAGTGATATTTACTGATTCATTATCATTAGAAATAGCCTTGTAACGTTCTTTGAAGATCGGAATAAAGGTCTTTAGAAATGCATCTCGTGTTTTAAAGATTTCGGCACCATAGGTATGCAATTGCTCATTATAAACTTCTAGCTGCGCATTATTAAACGTATTATTGAGTGCGAAATATTTGAGTAACGCATTTCTCTGAGATAGAACTTTATTGTAATTGATCAAATTATTCAGATAGCCTTTATCGCTTTGCGAGATCACACTATCGATAAACTTTCGGCGTACGTCAGAACCTTCAATGATGAGATCACGATCGGCAGGAGAGATGATTACTAGCGGAATAAACCCAATATGATCACTAAACTTTTCATAGGCTTTCGCATTGCGCTTGATCACTTTCTTTTGACCACGTTTAAGGGAGACAATTACCTTTTCCGTTTTATCATTTTTAGTTAGGACACCATCCACTACAAAGAACTCCTGATTATGTCTAATATTTTGGGTAGCTACAGGGTTAAAGTAACTCTTTCCGAAGGCCAAATGATAGATAGCGTCTAAAACGTTCGTTTTTCCAACGCCATTGGCACCAACAAAACAGTTGATCTTAGTATCAAATTCAAAATCTTGACTTTCAAAATTCTTATAATTAACTAAGCTTAACGTGTTTAAAATCATAAATCTATTAGGAATATTCTTAATCTGGTTGGCCTTATTCAAAGCGGAAGTAAAAATAACAAATAATTTACCTTTTAAATCCCAATAAAAATTTTATTTTTGCGGGCACAAATAGAGAATTATGGCAACATATAAGAAAAGAGGCTACAAACCGAAAAACGTAAAAGAAAAGGTTGAAAAGATCGAAGAAGGATCAACTACTGCTGAAGTATTTAACACCCTTGACGAGAGTGCTAATAAAGCAGAGGACTTCGTAGCGAAGAATCAGAAAGCGATCTTCGGATTGATTGCAATTGTAGCTGTTGTAATTTTAGGATATTTAGGATACGATCGTTTTATTGCTGAACCTAAAGCTGAGGAAGCGATGAACGAAATGTATACAGCTCAAAAGTTTTTTGACGAAGCTGTTAACGCTACACAAAACCAAGATTCATTATATACATTAGCGATCAATGGTGGTGAAGGTAAGTATGGCATGGTAGACATCGTAAACGAATACGGAAGTACACCTGCTGGTAACCTTGCGAACTACTACGCTGGAATGTCGTATTTAAATCTTAAAGATTATACGAATGCGGTAAAGTATCTAAGTGCTTTTGATACGAATGACGCTGTATTAGGTCCGATTGCAAAAGGTGGTGTAGGTGATGCATTCGTCCAATTAAACCAATTGGAAGATGCCTTAGGTTATTACGAAGAAGCGATCCAAGCTTCTACAAATGAATACACAACGCCTTTATACTTAATGAAAGCTGCAGGTGTTGCTGAAACTTTAGGAAATTCAACTAAAGCATTAGAATACTACAAACGTGTGAAAGCTGAGTTCAGTGAATCTGACCAAGCAAAAAATATTGATGCCTTTATTGGGCGCGCAGAAGCAGGCAACTAATATGGCAACTGCAAATCACAATTTATCACATTACGATAAGAACACAATCCCAGACGCGAAGCAATATCGGTTTGGGATTGTTGTTTCTGAATGGAATGATACCATAACAAATGGTCTGTATCAAGGTGCGTATGATGCTTTAATAGATTGTGGTGCTTTACCTGAGAATGTCCTGAAATGGGATGTGCCTGGTAGTTTTGAATTGATCTACGGTTGTAAGCATATGATCAACCATCAAGTGGATGCAGTAATTGCTATTGGTTGTGTCATTCAAGGGGAGACCAAACATTTCGATTTTGTTTGTGAAGGCGTTACACAAGGTATTAAAGATCTTAATGTCCAAACTGAAACACCAGTGATCTTCTGTGTTCTTACTGACAATACGATGCAACAGTCTATTGATCGTTCAGGAGGTAAGCTAGGAAATAAAGGAACTGAGGCAGCGATAGCTGCGATCAAAATGGCAGATCTTCGTCGTCAGAAGTAAAATTAAGACTTCAATTAAATCATTATTGTTGTTAACAATTTTTAGGACTTGTAAGCGCAATGTTCCTCCTAAATTCTGTACTTTTGAGATATATCAAGTATAATTATTATTTAGCTTGTTTAGTAATAGAAGAAATAAACGATTTAAATATAAATCTCGTCTCAAAGATTCTGATGGTAAATCTATTGATGATATAGAATCTAAGTGGGATGAACTCCGAAATAACACAAAGCGCAGAGGGAATATATTAACGTCATTACCAGTATTAATAGCTTTTCTGGCATTGCTTTTGATATTAATGTATGTACTTAATAGTTATATCAAATAGTTGAAAGATGGGACCAATAAAATTTACTTTAATAAAACGACTACCAAAGAATAAGCGGTATAATTACTCACCAATTTATTATAAAGGTAAAAAAGTCAAAGATGTAGATTTATCTCAATATCAAACGAAATTTGATGCTTATGCAGATGTCTATAACGACAGTGATTTTTCAGGACAATGGCACGAAACGAGATTAAAATCTAGAAATCGAGGAAACTCAGGATTTAATAGAACAATATTAATACTGATCGCTTTATTCGTTTTAATATTTCTCTTTATTATCGATTTTGACTTATCCATTTTTTCCTTAGATCGCTAATGGCAGACATCATTCAATTGTTACCCGATCATGTTGCTAATCAGATTGCAGCAGGAGAAGTTGTTCAACGACCAGCTTCTGTTGTTAAAGAGCTATTGGAAAACGCCATAGATGCTGAAGCAACCTCCATTCAACTTATTATTAAAGATGCTGGAAAGACCATCATTCAGGTGATTGATAATGGAAAGGGGATGAGTGATACCGATGCGCGTTTGAGCTTTGAACGTCATGCGACCTCCAAAATTCGTTCTGCGGAAGATTTGTTCAGTATACATACCAAAGGATTTCGTGGTGAAGCTTTGGCAAGTATTGCCGCGATTGCGCATGTGGAATTGAAAACAAAACGTGAATCGGAAGAATTAGGTACGCGTATTGAGATCGAAGGTAGCGTTGTAAAAGGTCAAGAAGTTACTGTAACACCAAAAGGAACCTCGATTGCTGTAAAACATCTGTTTTTTAATATTCCTGCACGTCGTAACTTTTTAAAGTCGGATAACGTTGAATTACGCCACATTATTGATGAATTTCATCGCGTGGCCTTAGCACATCCCAATATTGCATTCTCTATGATCAATAATGGAAGTGAAACGTTTAATCTTCCTGATAGTAATTACCGTCAGCGTGTAGTCAATATTTTCGGTGGAAAAACCAATGAGAAATTGGTTCCTGTAGAAGAGGAAACCGAAGTTTTAAAAATATCTGGATTTGTTGGTAAACCAGAGTTTTCAAGGCGTAGTAAGAACGAACAGTTCTTCTTCGTGAACGATCGCTTTATCAAGAGTCCGTATCTCAATCATGCTATCAATGCGGCTTATGAAGGCTTATTAAAAGAAGGTAGCTATCCAAGTTACTTTTTAAAATTAACGGTTGATCCAAAGACCATCGATATTAATATCCATCCAACAAAAACGGAGATTAAGTTTGACGACGAACACACCTTGTATGCCATATTGCGTTCTGCAGTAAAGCATAGTTTGGGGCAGTTTAATGTCGCGCCAGTTTTGGATTTCGATCGTGATAATAACTTAGATACGCCTTATGTGTATAAGGATAAATCGTCTAGCACACCTTCTATTGAAGTCGATCATTCTTTTAATCCGTTTCAATCGGATACACCAAGCTCGAAGTCCGGTGGCTTATCTTCTAAGTTTAAAAAAGAATCTACTGCTGGCTGGGAAAGTTTGTATGTAGGGCTAGAATCAAAAAGTACGAAAACCGAAGTCGACTTCAGTAATCTTGAATTTGAAAGTGATCCTGAGAAACAGGAATTGTTCTCTGATGATTCGGCAATGAGTCAAGGACAGACCACTTATCAGTTTCATAATAAATATATCATCAGTCCGATCAAATCGGGTATGATCGTGATGGACCAGCATCGTGCGCATTCACGCGTTCTATATGAAGGATTCCTTAAGCAATTAACCGTTAAAGAAGCTACCAGTCAACAATTGTTATTTCCATTGAAATTGGAATTATCAAATTCAGACATGGACATTTTAACCCAATTAAAAGAAGATTTAGAACATACTGGATTTATCTTTTCTTCGTTTGCAGAGAATAGCATTGAGATTAAAGGCGTTCCTGTAAATGTGCCTGAAAGTGAAGTCAGTATAATTTTTGAGCAGCTCATTAGTGATGTAGAGCAGGAAGTACCTGATACAAATTTTAGTGCAACCGATCTCCTTGCCAAGTCGATGTCTAAAAGTTTAGCCATCAAAACCGGACAGACGTTAACTAAAACCGAACAAGAACATTTGGTCAATAGTTTATTTGCATGTAAGGAACCATCGGTATCGCCGTTTAATAGAGTCACTTTCATCACAATGCGAGTCGATGATTTTGATAAAAAATTTATGTAAAGTAGAAACCTTATGATGAGAATCACAGATACAGTAAAGCATTTGATCATTTTAAACGTGGTCTTTTGGGTTGGTACCTTAACCATTGGTCAGTATGGTTCTGTGTTCAATGATCTGTTTGCGATGCATTTCCCAATGAGTGAAGGATTCAAACCATGGCAGATCATTACGCATATGTTTATGCATGCGTCGTATGTAGGGTTAGAAACCGGTCCGTCGATCTTTATATTTCACATCCTTTTTAATATGCTAGGTGTCTGGATGTTCGGTTCACCTTTAGAACATATGTGGGGACGAAACAAATTCTTACTTTTCTATTTTACTTGCGGATTAGGCGCTACGATATTACCATTAGCTATTGATTATTATAATTTCTATACCATTACCGATGATTTAATTGCCAGCGGAAAATATACTATGGATTCTATCACAGCAATCCTAGACCAAGGCAAGTACTATGTAGAATGGGACAATATTATTGGTGTCGAAGATCGCATGTTACTCAACAGTACCTTTAATGGAACTAGTTTAGGGGCTTCTGGGGCTTTAATGGGCTTATTAGTAGCCTTTGGTATGTTCTTCCCGAATAGCTCGCTAATGCTCATCTTTTTGCCGATTCCTATCAAAGCAAAATACTTCATTCCGTTGTTATTAGGCTATGAGATTTTCTCTGGATTTACTGGTGGAAGTGGTGCTTTCGGATTTAACGTCGGACATTGGGCACATATTGGAGGTGCATTAACTGGCTTCTTAATGGTATGGTATTGGAAGAAAACACAGTTCAACAATAATCGCTGGGATCTATGACCTCATTGAATGATGACATTAGAGACAAATTAAGACGTCTTTCCGTTTTTGAAAAGATCATTGGTCTAAATGTATTGATCTATATTATTGCATGTATCGTTAGGATGGTTCGTGATATTCCACCGAGAACGTCTGTATTCACATGGTTTGAATTACCTACTGATGCTTTTGATTTTCTTTTACAACCATGGTCCATTCTTACCTATGGTTTTATTCATTACGATTTCTATCACATATTGTTCAATATGCTGATCTTATATTTCGTAGCAAGAACGATGTCGAATCTCTTTTCTGTACGTCAAAGTCTTAATATTTATTTCCTCGGAATCATTGTTGGAGGCGTGGCATTTTTAATTTTATACAGTTTGTTTGCCGAAGCTTTATCTTTAGCGAACCGTCCGTTAATAGGTGCTTCAGCAGGGGTGAGAGCACTTCTTATTTTTATATGTGCCTATATGCCGTATCGTGAGACGCGATTCTTTATGATTACCGTTAAACTATGGTATATTGGTGCTATTCTTGTGGCTTTTGATTTAATCGGTCTCTTCACACCAAATATTGGTGGTAACGTAGCACATTTAGGAGGTAATTTATTAGGCTACTTTTATGCTGTACAACTTCAGAAAGGTAAAGACATCGGTGAAGGCTTTGGACGATTGATGGATCGTTTTACGAATCTCTTTAGTGGAAAATCCAATCTTAAAACGGTTCATAAAACAAAGAAGAAAAGCTACGCTGGTCATAATAAAGACGAATTTAACCAGTTTAATAAGCAGAAGAAAATCGACATGATCTTAGATAAGATCAGTAAAAGCGGTTATGACAGCTTAACTAAAGAAGAAAAGGAATTTCTTTTCAAAGCTGGTAAGGATTAATACCAATGCGAAAACTAAAGGGTCTCGAAAAGTTAGTGTATGTGATCAATTCATTGATGGCATTTGCATTACTCTTATCCTATATCTTGCCATATTTCGAGCCTAAGAAATTTGCCTTTTTATCAGTTTTAAGTCTTGCCGTGCCAGCACTTATTATTCTGAATATCTTATTTCTTATTTATTGGTTGCTCAAAGTGAAACGTCAGTTACTTTTGTCATTGATTGTTTTGGCGATAGGCTATAACCATGTGTTTTCTTTGTATAAGTTTTCATCATCAACCAATATTGAAGATGCCCACAATCTGTCAGTAATGAATTATAATGTGCGTCTGTTCAATGTTTTTAATTGGATCGAAGATGACAACTTAAAAGGTGACATGAATACCTTTTTAAATGAGAAATCACCAGATATTATCTGTATGCAGGAATACCGCCCAGACGATGCCATTCAACTTAGCGGTTATAGTAAATACGAAGAACTTTCGGGGCAACAGGTTAAAAACGGACAAGCGATTTTTACCAAGTATCCCATCGTAAATTCTGGATCGATAGAATTCCCAAACACCTCTAATAATGCCATTTTTGCGGATATCGTAAAAGAAGAAGATACCATTCGTATTTATAACGTGCACTTACAGTCATCAGGAATTGATCCAACAGTTGAAAATTTAAAGAATGAAGACAAGCAGAATTTGATCAATCGCGTGAGTTCGACATTTAAAGCGCAGCAATCACAGGCAGAATTATTTTTGAAACATAAAGTGCAATGTGACTATCCAATGGTCATTTGTGGTGATTTTAATAATACTGCGTATTCGTATGTCTATAAAATCATCAAGGAAGATCTAAATGATGCGTTTGTTACGGCTGGAAACGGATTTGGACGTACCTATGATTTTAAATTCTTTCCAGTGCGAATTGATTTTATATTGGTAGATGAACAATTTAGTATCAATGGCTTCAAAACCTTTGATGTTAAATATTCTGACCACTATCCAATTCAGGCTAAGGTAAGCTTGAACTCTACATCATCAGACAATCAGCCTGATCCGCAATAATATGAATGACTAAGCCTAGTCCGATAAGTCGTGTTCTTTTAAAAAACGTCATAAAAATATAAACGCCTATAGCCCAATATGTATGTAAAGGGTGGAAGTTAATGCTACAACGATTAGGATCAAATATAGGATCTGCTAATAGGTGATCAAAATCGATGAGCATTCCGCAAAGCATGATCAAATAAGCTTTTAGCCAATATTTTCTAAAAAATAAAAACGCTATGACTAATGGGAGCATAATATGTATCCCATAATGTATAACTGATTGTAGCATTAGAGATTCAGGTGTTGCGCTTGAAGATATAACTCAGTATTCGGACCTTCATTAAAAAGTAGATCTAGTATACTTAAGTTTTGGATAAATCCATGTTTGTTATCAAAGACCTGCGCATACTTCGAAAAGTGCTGTACGATTTCTTTCCGACTAACAGCAAGACCTCTTGCATCCTCACATATCGGTTTTAACTCGAAACTAGATGTTTTAGAATAGTCGAAAGGTAATTGTAAACAGTCAAATATAGCAGCAAGACAATCAAAATTGAAATTCATTAAATTACTGTAAGGCCTTTCAAATAATGGCATAAGATCGTCGATATAGAACTCGTAAAAAGGTGAAGTTCGATATGCAGACTCTAAAGACTTTAAATGCTGAACTTGCCATTGTTCTTCATTATAAATGACAATATTGGAAGTTTTCTGCCTATTCTTTTGGGAATATATAACCGGAATATTGAGGTCTAGTTTTCCATTCGCACCATAAATCGACGTACGATTTCTATAGGTTTGTTTTTGATAGTTATCGCAAACCTCAAAAACGATACGATGCGCATTAAGCATTGCTACAAAATGAGCAACATTTGGAAAGTACGTTGGATGTAATAACACCTCCATTCGACAGATATTAGGCTGCTTTTTTCTTTTTACGCCACTTATTGTATCCGTAACCAACTGCCAGTAATACTAAAAATGGAATCAAATAGGAAACAGGCTTTCCGGAACCTCCAACAGTTGTAAACCATCGTGCCCAACGTGGATTTTTGATACCGTCCCAACTCATCCAAATAAACACAGGTTTTCCAACTACATGATCAAATGGCACATAACCCCAAGCTCGTGAATCTACTGAGTTATCACGATTATCTCCCATCATCCAATAGTAGTCTTGCTTGAAGGTGTAAGAGGTTACAGCTTCACCATTGATTAGAATCTGATTACCTCTAGTTACAACTTCATTGCGTTCGTATTCTGAAAGCAAACGCTTGTATAATGGCAATACTTCCATATTAAGTTCAATAGTTTCGCCTTCCTTTGGAATATAAATCGGACCAAAATTGTCATAATTCCAAGGATACTGAGGAACTCTTGGGAATAAATTTTGATCTGTATTTTTAGGTGTAATACGACGTGCTACACTGGCAATATTAGGATGGTTTTTCAATTTTGATGCGGCATCTTCTGTCGCTTGAACTACAATAGTTCCGTTAGCTAAGGCTTGTGGTGCATCTGTAATATCATAGCGGTTCAATATTGCAATGAGTCGTTCAAATGTATTCACATTACCTTTGAGCGTGATGTCATATGCAAACTGTAATTTTGCGCGATCAGGTAATGCATTCTTTTCACCATTGATGTACACATAGCCATCACGAACTTCGAGCGAATCTCCAGGTACACCAACACAACGCTTCACTAAATTCGTTTTCTTGTCAATAGGTTTATAATAATTACGATCTGGATTAAATCTGTCCATTCGTAATAAGGTATCCGCTGGTTGATTGAATACTACGATATCATTACGTTCAATAGATTCGAAACCAGGTAAACGCATATATGGTAACTGAAATTTGTTCTTTAAAGAGGTTTTGTTTTCTTCTAATTTATCATTGAATAAGTATGATTTCTTGTTTAACAGTGGAATAGTATCATGTACCATTGGTGCCGCAACGGTTGACATTGGTACACGTGCTCCATAATGAAACTTACTTACAAATAAGAAATCACCAACCAATAAAGATTTTTCTAATGATGAACTCGGAATGGTGAATGGTTGAATAAAATACGTATGGACAATCGTCGCTGCAACGATAGCAAATAGGATGGAACTCACCCAGTCTCCTGAACTGGTTTTAGGATGTAGGTCTCTATTTTCTACATAACTCACATCTGCAACATAATTCAAATAATAGTTATAGAATCCAAGTGTTATAACAGCCAGAGCTGTGTCGGCTATTTGATTTTTTCCAAAGCTTCTTGCTGTTTCAACCCAAACCACAGGGAGCATGATCAAATTCACGATAGGGAAGAAGAGTAGTATAACCCACCACCACGGACGATTGATAATCTTCATTAAGATTACCGCATTATATACTGGAATGAAGGCTTCCCAGGCCTGACGACCGGCTTTTACATATAACTTCCAAGTACCAAGTCCGTGAACGACTTGAATAATTAGAATAAAAATTAACCACTGCGTAAATGTCATATCAATCTGTTGGTTTTTATGTGAGTTATCGTGCTACTTTATTCGTTACACGAGTTTATCATATTAACTTATATTTAAGACGTCTTTCATTGTAAAGATGCCTTTTTTATCTTTTATATATTCTGCCGCAATAACAGCCCCTAGTGCAAATCCTTGTCGGTTATGTGCTGTATGTTTGATCTCAATACTATCAATTTCAGAATCATAGTTGATCTCGTGTGTACCAGGAACATTTTCAACACGTTCGGCTATTATTTGAATTGCCTCATATGAAGGATTATCCATAGTCCATTCGCTATAATCAGTTTCCTCAATTATACCTTCAGCCAGAGTTATAGCTGTACCGCTTGGCGCATCTAACTTTTGCGTATGATGGATTTCTTTAATAGAGGTCGTGTAACCTGGAAATCGACCTATGAGTTTTGCTAGTGACTTATTGATCTCAAAAAAGATATTGACGCCTAAACTAAAATTTGAAGCATATAAGAACGTACCATTCGTCTGTTTACAAAGATCCACAATAGCATCATAATGTTCTAACCAGCCAGTCGTACCAGAAATAACAGGAACATTGGCATTCAAGCACATAGAAATATTATGAACTGCAGAATTTGGCAAACTAAAATCTATAGCTACGTCTACATTACTGAAATCTATATGATCCTGATGACTTGAAACTTTTAAGACGATGTGATGACCGCGATTTAAAGCAATAGCCTCAATTGCTTTTCCCATTCTACCATAACCTAACAGCGCTATATTCATGACTAGAATTTGAAATTTACAGTGAGACCAAGATTGGTATTATGTTCCATTTCATTATATCTGAAATGTGGTCTAACAGACAGATCTTCATCAACGTTGAACTGCAACAAATGAGCATCTACGTTAGCATCGATAATCTGGAGCGCATATACACCAATAGTGATCAATAATGCTAATTCTTTATTACGACGTAACTGCTGTTGCGCTCGAATAAGACCGTCATCGGTTACATTCGGAAAAGGATCACCAAGTGAGCCTTGTGGGAATCCTGCTAAACGACGTTTATAGGCATCACGATACAAATTATAATCTTTATCGTTTTTGATGTAGAGGTATGCAGGGATTCCTATTGCTGCATACACGATAGGAATTTTCCAATATTTTTTATTGTAAGCTTGCCCCAAACCAGGAAGGACTGCAGAATAGAATGCCGCTTTCGAAGGTGCGAGAACGTTTATACGTTCACGCTTTTTTTTCGTAGTGTCTTTCACTACAACCATACTCGTATCTACTTCATCGGTAGTCGTATCGTTTTGAGCCACTAATTGACCACAAAAGATAAGAAGAAAAAGAAAGCTATATCCAATCTTACTTAGCACTCTGAACTAATTTTTTTATGCGATTAAAATCTTCTTCTGAATGAAAAGGAATTGTAATATGTCCTTTTCCATTCTTCGACAATTTAACGCCAATTTTATGACCAAAGTATTCTGAGAACTCTTTTATGCCTTTTTTAACATACTTAGGTAGTTCCTGCGTTTCGGCTGGTTTATTAGGTGTAGGATTATGATAATTTTTA
This sequence comes from Psychroserpens sp., assembly GCA_017643165.1. GTDB lineage: Bacteria > Bacteroidota > Bacteroidia > Flavobacteriales > Flavobacteriaceae > Psychroserpens. The sequence goes on from JAEPNY010000002.1 coordinate 517,802, forward strand.
ACTAGTGCTTCAGTAGCTCTAACTGATAATTTATTGGTAATGATCTTCTCGTAAATATCAAGTTGATCGGTTTGGTTCTCAATATTGATAAGTGCTCTTCCATGTCCCATAGAAATAAATCCATCACGCATACCAGTTTGAATGATCGGATCTAATTTCAGAAGTCTTAAGTAATTGGCAATTGTAGAACGCTTTTTCCCAACACGTTCGCTCATTTGTTCCTGAGTCAAATTGATTTCATCAATAAGACGTTGATAGGATAGAGCGATTTCAATAGGATCTAAATCTTGACGTTGGATATTTTCCACCAATGCCATTTCTAAGGATTCCTGATCGTTAGCAATTCGGATATATGCCGGAATTGTGGATAGTCCGATTAGTTTGGAAGCTCTAAAACGACGTTCACCCGAAACCAGTTGAAACTTATTAAAATCTAATTTTCTTACAGTTATAGGTTGAATTACACCCAGCTCTCTAATGGATGACGCAAGTTCTCTTAAGGTTTCCTCATTAAAATTTGTACGAGGCTGGAACGGATTCAGTTCAATACTATCAATATCTAATTCGACAATATTGCCTATGATGTTGTCGGCGTTTTTATCTTCGGCCGATTTAATATCGTTGGATGGGTCTTTCAACAATGCCGAAAGTCCTCTTCCCAATGCCTGTTTCTTTGTTGCTTTCGCCATTACATATTCTTTTTAATGATTTCCTTAGCCAAACTTAAGTAATTTGCAGCACCTTTACTACTGACATCGTATTTTATGATGCTCTCACCATAGCTTGGTGCCTCTCCTAAACGTACATTTCGCTGAATAATGGTTTCAAACACCATATCACTGAAGTGTTTCTGGACTTCTTCGACTACCTGATTAGACAGTCGTAAACGCTGATCAAACATCGTTAATAGCATACCTTCAATATCTAAGTCGGTGTTGTGAATTTTTTGAACACTTTTTACAGTATTCAGTAATTTACCTAGTCCTTCAAGTGCAAAATATTCACACTGAATTGGAATGATCACAGCATCTGATGCCGTTAAGGCATTTAAGGTTAGTAAACCTAACGAAGGTGCGCAATCAATTAAAATATAGTCGTAAGATGACTTTAAATGAGACACAGCTTGTCTTAGCATGTATTCACGTTCATCTTTGTCAACTAATTCTATTTCTATAGCGACAAGATCAATATGCGCTGGAATAATATCTACGTTTGGTGAATCGGTTTCTACAATACATTCTTCTGCGGAAGCTGTATGTTCTAGTAACTGGTAGGTTCCAATCTCAACTTGCTCTACATCAATTCCAAGACCTGATGTAGCATTCGCCTGAGGATCAGCGTCGATCAATAAAACTTTTTGATCAAGAACGCCCAACGAGGCAGCTAAGTTTACAGAAGTTGTGGTTTTTCCAACACCTCCTTTTTGATTGGCAATTGCAATGATTTTACCCATTAAATGATTTGGTTTTAATACGCTCAAAAATACAATTAAAAATGGGTTTATGAAATGGAAGTTGTTAACAATAACATGTAAAAAAAGCAGCCTAAAGTAGCTGCTTTTTTATAGTTGTTAATTAGTGGAAAGTCCTTTATTCAATTAATATTTCCAGAATCTTTATGGCTGCATCACTGATCTTCGTACCTGGTCCAAAAACAGCAACTGCTCCTGCATCAAATAAGAACTGATAATCTTGCTTTGGGATGACACCACCAACGATGACCATTATGTCCTCTCGACCATAAGATTTAAGTTCACCTATAACTTGAGGTACTAAAGTCTTATGTCCTGCAGCTAAGGAAGATACGCCTAAAATATGAACGTCATTTTCTACAGCTTGCTTCGCAGCTTCTTTAGGAGTTTGAAATAGTGGGCCGATATCCACGTCGAAGCCTACATCGGCGTATCCTGTAGCTACAACTTTAGCGCCGCGATCGTGACCGTCTTGCCCCATTTTTGCAATCATAATACGAGGTCTACGGCCATCTTGTTCAGCAAATTGATCGGCTAATTCTCTAGCTTTCTTAAAGCTTTCATCGTCTTTTATTTCTTTACTATACACACCTGAGAATGATTTGATTTGTGCTTTATATCTTCCGAATGTAGCTTCAAGCGCATCACTAATCTCTCCGAGGGTAGCACGTTTTCTCGCTGCATCTACTGCTAAAGCTAATAAATTTTCTTTACCTGTCTTCGCTGCATTGGTTAGTTTAGTTAAAGCTGTATGCACTACCTCTGAATTACGAGAAGCTCGAATCTGTTCTAATCGTTTTATTTGCCCGTTACGAACTGTTTGATTATCTACTTCTAAAGTCACTATAGGATCTTCTTCATCGAGGCGATATTTATTAACACCAACGATAACGTCTTGTCCAGAATCAATTCGTGCTTGTTTTCTTGCTGCAGCTTCTTCAATACGTAATTTTGGAATTCCGGCTTCAATAGCTTTTGTCATGCCACCTAATTCTTCAACCTCTTCGATTAAGGTCCAAGCTTTTTGAGCAATATCATGTGTTAGACTTTCAACATAATAACTTCCTGCCCATGGATCGACAGTTTTAGTAATATGTGTTTCTTCCTGCAAATATATCTGTGTATTTCGAGCGATTCTTGCTGAAAAATCTGTCGGAAGCGCAATAGCTTCGTCTAAAGCATTGGTATGCAAACTTTGTGTTCCACCGAACGCCGCAGCAGCAGCTTCGATTGTGGTTCGCGCAACATTATTAAATGGATCTTGTTCTGTTAAACTCCAACCTGAGGTTTGACTATGCGTTCTTAATGCTAATGACTTTGGATTTTTAGGATTGAATTGACTTACCAATTTGGCCCAAAGCATTCTGGCTGCGCGCATTTTTGCGATTTCCATGAAGTGATTCATGCCAATGGCCCAAAAGAAGGAGAGACGTGGTGCAAATGTATCAATGTCCATTCCAGCATCTAATCCTTTTCTGATATATTCTAAACCATCGGCTAGGGTATAAGCCAATTCAATATCACAGGTGGCTCCAGCTTCTTGCATATGATAACCAGAAATACTAATACTGTTGAATTTTGGCATATTCTGACTCGTATATTCAAAAATATCCGAGATGATCCTCATGGATGGCGTAGGCGGATAGATATAGGTGTTACGCACCATAAATTCCTTTAGAATATCGTTTTGAATTGTACCGGCTAATTGCGCAGGTGCAACACCTTGCTCTTCAGCAGCGACAATATAAAATGCCATTATAGGCAATACAGCACCATTCATAGTCATGGATACCGACATTTTATCCAAAGGAATCTGATCGAATAATATTTTCATATCCTCAACCGAATCTATGGCCACTCCAGCTTTTCCGACGTCACCAACCACGCGCTCATGATCAGAATCATAACCGCGATGTGTAGCAAGGTCAAACGCTACAGATAGTCCTTTTTGACCAGCTGCCAGGTTTCTTCTATAAAAGGCATTACTATCTTCAGCAGTAGAAAAACCAGCGTATTGTCTGATGGTCCATGGACGTCTAACATACATTGTAGAGTAAGGTCCACGAAGGTTTGGTACTATTCCAGCTACGTAATTTAAATGATCGAATTGCTCAATATCTTTTTTAGAATACGATGACTTTATCTTAATGTCTTCAGCCGTTTTAAACGTATTCTCAGATGTCTGACCATTTTTTTCAGTAGCTGACGCTATCTTTAAATTTTGCAGATCTTTTCTCATAAGTTTTAGTGATTATGACCGTCATCTTTAGTATGATTGTGAACTTTGGTATCTGGTGCATATACGTCATCTGTTTCTGGAATTGAAAAATCCTTATCATAGATTTTACCATAGAATAATTCCATCGCAACATAAGTTGCCAGATATTTATCGTCTTTCATTCCAAACGTCTTTTGTCTAAGCTCCTGCCCGAACATACGCAAGCTCATGCTATTGGTTTGAATTAAAGCATTAAACGTTTGTTTTAAGGGTTCATCCTGAATATTCTCACCAATACATTCAAAAATAGGATGGCTAAAGTTTACTTTACTACCATCAGGATTAGTTGTCCAAAGTGATTCATCTTGCTTGAGCGCTGCCAATACATTCTTCGTATGGTCTGAAACCATTAGCGAGTAATTGACGCGGTCTGCTAGCGCTTGACTCACAAAAATGCTATACGCACGCGAATAAATAGGTTTTTCAGGTGTGTAGTATGTTGTAAGATCATTTTCAAAAGAATAGAACGCCTCTTGAAGTAATGCTGTGTCAAGTCCTTCACAATTCAACACATCGCCTTGATTGGTGTAGATAAAGTCAAGATCTACTTTTTTCTGTGAGTCCTGGCAGCTCATTACGCTTAATAATAAGACGATAACGATAAATTTAAATGTGTTTTGCATAAGTTCTATTCTGTTTTAAGTCGTTCTTGTTCTATAGTTTCTGCTAGTCGTTTCTCAAGGATTGGTTCAATGAGTGTTTTTATAGGATTGTATTTCAAGAAAGGATCAATTTCTAAATTGTCTTTCATTTTATCATCTGGATTTGGATACTTATTCGTCCCTAATAAGACCAATTCACTAGTTTCGAACTGTCCTTGTTCTTTATTAGCACTTTCTTTTATTTTCTTTTGTATTGTGCCTTCTTTGAGTTGAGAAAGAAATCCACCTGAAGCTTCCATACTTTTGACAATATCAAGTGCTTTTTCGCTTAACTGAGTAGATAAGCTTATGATGTAATAAGCGCCATCGGTTGGATTATCAACTTTATCAAAATAGCTTTCATTTTTTAATATGAGTAATTGATTTCTCGAAATGCGTTCTCCAAATTCATTAGTCTTGTGATAAATAGCATCATATGGTTGGTTTGCTATCCAATCGGCACCACCTAAAACAGCGCTCATGCATTCGGTTGTGGTGCGCAACATGTTAGTATTATAGTCATACAATGTTTTATTGCGTTTCGTAGGTGTTGCATGAATCGAGCAAGATGGATTCATGCTATATGCTTTAGCAAGCGAAGTATGTAGTGATCGTAATGCACGTAACTTGGCGATTTCAAAGAAATAATTCGTTCCTACTGAAACGTTAAAAACAACGTTTAGTTCCTTTTTCTGATCTGAAGTAAGTACTCCGTCAAAATGGTTAAAATATTCATTTAAATGCGAAATACTATAAGCTAGTTGTTGCACTATATTGGCACCAGCATTTTGATAGAGCGCTAGATCAATAGTTACGGTATTGCTTTTTGAAACAAAGGCTTCAAAGAATCTATGATCTTCTTTTAAAGAGCTATACCAATTTCCAGTTCGAGCAAGATTACCAATGATGTCAATACCTAGTGAATACTTCGAGTTTCCTTTTATTTCATCTAAAATGGATTCTGAAATCACATTTAAGTTGATGTGAACTGGATTTTTTTCTAAATCAATGCCTTTAACCAGATTATCAAGACTCATGGTTTTAGAATTAACCTCAAAAATAATGGCTTCAGCGCCACGATTGATCGCGTCTAAAGCTTTTACATTAGCGTTAGTATTGTCTTCAACGACAATAGATTGTGTAATTTTAAAGGCACTAGATGTGGTATGAGATGGTAAAGGCGTTGCATGAAATTCGTCTGAATGATAGAATGGCTTCACATCGATGCCTTCATTGGTATGCCAAATTAACGTATCGTTATAATCGGCACCTTTTAGATCTGCTTGAATCTTTTGTTTCCATTGTTTGGAATTTACTTCAGGAAAATCTTTAAATAATTGCTTACTCATCTTTATTGTTAACTTTTAAGCTGTCTTCGTATTCGATAATGTAAATATCCTCATTATCTTTCTTCATATAATAAGTCTCACGTGCCATGCGTTCTACACCATCGTCAGTACTGAGTTCTTTTATTGCTTTTTTATCTTTTTCAATTTCGCTTTTGTAGTACTCTTTTTCATTTTCGAGATCTTCGATATCCTGATTTAACTCTCTATGGATTAATAGAGAATTAGAATCAATAAAAATCATCCATATCGCAAATACGATAAAGACAATGACAAATATGTTCTTGAAGTATTTCAATGCTAACGGATCAATTTTTCATTAATAATGGTTTTCACTATATCAACCGCAACAGTATTGTATTTATTATTCGGAATAATGATATCTGCATATTCTTTCATCGGTTCGATAAATTGCTCATGCATCGGTTTTAGTGTCGTTTGATAACGATTAATAACTTCATCAATATCGCGACCTCGTTCAGTAATATCACGTTTTAAACGTCTTATCAAACGCTCGTCGCTATCAGCATGCACAAAGATCTTGATATCAAACATGTCTCGTAATTCAGAATTCGTTAGAATCAAGATGCCCTCTACAATCATAACTTTACGAGGCTTTGTTTTGATTGTATCTCCAGTACGATTATGTTTCACGAAAGAGTAGACCGGTTGTTCTATAGATTTGCCTTTTCTTAAGGCCTTCAAATGCTTTTCTAATAATTCGAAATCAATGGATCTAGGGTGATCAAAATTGATCTTTACGCGGTCTTCAAAGCTGAGATGCGAAGTGTCTTTATAATAGGAATCTTGTGAAATTACGCCAACTTCACCTTCAGGTAGTTCATTAAGTATTTGATTTACAACGGTTGTTTTACCACATCCTGTTCCACCAGCAATACCAATTATAAGCATAAAAAATGATTGATCGTTAAGACTAACAAAGTTACGAAATATAGCGCTAATTCTGACTTAAAAATCATCAAAGTTCACCAGTAAATGGTCTGTATAGGTTAATCTTTTATAAGTTTAACAATACCTAAATTTTCAACGCCTACATAAATATAGCCATCAGGACCTTGTTCAATTGATCTTACTCGTCCAATCCCATCTAAGAGTCGTTCTTCTTTAACAACTTTGCCATTTTCGATATAACAATTGTCTAAATATTGAAACTTTAAGGAGCCTACCAGGAGATTCCCGTTCCAACCATCATAGTTATTACTTGATATAAATGCCATTCCACTTGGTGCAATAGAGGGTACCCAGTAGTGGAGTGGTTGCTCCATTCCAGGACGAGAGGTTTCGTCTGTTATTTTTGTTCCAATGTAATTCACGCCATAAGTAATTATAGGCCAGCCATAATTTTTACCAGCAGTAATAATATTGATTTCATCACCACCTTTAGGTCCATGTTCGTGTGTCCAAATGTCTCGTGTTTCAGGATGTATGACCATTCCTTGTGGATTGCGATGTCCATAAGAATAAATAGCTGCTTTGGCATTAGTTCTTCCAACAAATGGATTATCAGCTGGTATGCGTCCGTCGTCATGAAGTCGATAGACTTTGCCACCATCACGCGTTATATCTTGCGGATTTACATCTCGATTACCGCGTTCTCCTATGGTGAAATAGACGAATCCTGCATCATCAAAAACAATTCGAGAGCCAAAATGTTGACCACGAGTAGAATTAGGGGACGCTTTATATAAGACTTGTTGGTTCACGAGTTGGTTATTATTTATTTTGGCCCGCATTAATGCTGTATGTCCGCCGCGCTGCTCACCTTCAGGTGAAGCATAAGTGAAATATATCCAACCATTATTTGCATAGTCTGGATGTAGTTCAATATCTAGCAGACCACCTTGACCTCTATAATAAACATCAGGGAAACCTGAAATTTCTTTCTTTCGACCGTTTTTAAAATGAAAGAGTTTTCCAGATTTTTCATTTATGAGCATAGAACCATCTGTTAGAAAAACAAAACCCCAGGGGTTCGTTAACTGAGGCACAACCAATTCGTAATGATGATCGTTATTAGTAGGATTTTTATCCTGCGCACAGGCAAAAAAATGAATAAGGACGATCAGGAATACGGAATATCTTAAATAATTCATGAAAATCATTTTAATGCTTAAATTTACTAATAAAAGTTGTCAGATTTTCAAGAAAAGATATATATTTGCACCTCCAAAATTGGCAGTTTATTGGCAGTCAAAACTTTGGAGATGATAACCATCCTCGGGGTGTAGCGTAGCCCGGTTATCGCGCCGCGTTTGGGACGCGGAGGTCGCAGGTTCGAATCCTGCCACCCCGACAAATGAAGCTCAGGGCTTTAGTTGAAAGTTTACTTTCGAAATAAAGACTAGAAGATTCATTAAAATTGAAGTAGTATTTCAATTTGCAACAATACATTATCAGGATGACCGAAGTGAAACGAGGTAATCCTTGAAGGGTCGCGTAGCTCAGTTGGATAGAGCATCTGCCTTCTAAGCAGACGGTCACAGGTTCGAATCCTGTCGCGATCACATAAAGCCATTTCATAACTGAGATGGCTTTTTTGTTTTAGTTGTTTTTTGAATTTCTTAATCTTTTACCTAGGTAATAGCCCATAGAAAACGGCAATACGATAATAACAGTAAGTAAAGTTATCAAATATATTAAAGAGGTTTTAATAAGTTCTTGAGCATATCCCATGGTTTGCTCAACAAGTTTTGAGCTTAGCTCGTCGGCTTCGTTGGTGAGTATTTCTCTTTCTCTTTCGACTATTTTATCTAACTCTATCCTTTCGCTTAATAAAAACTCAATTAATTTCTTTCTTTCTTCAGTTAAATGATTTAAGGATGTATTCACATTATTGTCAATTCTCCAATTAAAACCATTTAATTGTCCTTGAAGATTATTTAATGCATCATTAATTAAAACAGGTGATTTTTCGGCAAGCTCTACTAATTTATTGAATTTTACTTCTTTAAAAGCTTGTTTGTAGGTCTGTCTAAGCTGCTTTTGTAAAGAGCTATCATCTATAAAATAATCCGAAATAAAAATTTCAGTATTTGAATAATTTACTTTTAAAGGTTGCATGCAAGCTCAATTGATTCATCTTAAAAAGTTGCCCTTATAAATTGTGGAGACCAATTAGAGTCTCCACAATTTTTATTTTTTGTAAATAGTTTTTCCGGCTTTAATGGTTTCCGTCACATATAGATTTTGAAGTTCTGAAGGTTCTATTTTTAATGGGTTTCTATCTAATATTACAAAGTCTGCAACTTTCCCCTTTTCGATAGTTCCTTTCGTATTTTCTTCAAAATGTTGGTATGCTGCCCAGTCTGTAAGAGCTTTTAGTCCTAAATAAGCACTGATTCTTTCATCAGGTCCGATAATCTGACCGCTTCTTGATGCTCTAGTAACCGTCGCTGATAATACGCGTATAGAGCTCGGTAATGCTACTGGAGCATCGTGATGGCTTGTAAAGCGCAACCCTTTTTTATAAGCAGTATTTGTAGGCGATATTTTGTAAGCTCGCTCTTTTCCTAATACCGAATTTACGTGATAATCTCCCCAGTAAAAGGTGTGCATCGGGAAAAATGAAGGCCATATTTTTTCTTCTACAAAACTATCCAATTGGTCTTCTCTAGCGGTTTGAGCATGTATAATGATGGTTCTACGATCGTCATTACCAAATTCGGCATTTGCTTTTTTTACAGCTTTAATGTATTGGTCAATGGCGGAGTCTCCATTACAATGTGCCATGATTTGCAAGTTATTTTCATAGGCATCAGCAACATGTTTATAGGCTTCCTCATCGGTCATACTTTCATACCCATGATAATCTTTTGGTTCGCCACTAGGTACAATATGATAAGGGTGCGATAACCATGCCGTTTTTCCTTGTGGGGATCCGTCAAGATTTAATTTTACACCACCTACTCTATACTTATTGGTATATGTTTTTCCTTGGTATTTAGAATCGGCACCTTTTCTATTGCTCAGTATATCTACATACGAAACAATATCTAATAGTAAGGCGTCTTTTTCTGCCGCACGTTCCATAGTAGCGGAACCATCAGGTGTGCTCCGACCTTCTTGTGCTGTGGTATAACCAAATGACGCGTAAAGTTCCTGCCCTTTTACAAGCATATCATCTTGTAATTCTGGTGTTATATTTGGCAGAACTCCAGTTAATAATACCATAAAATGAGCCACTTCCTCTAAGACACCATTAGGCTCGTTACTTCCAGAAATACGTCGTATTTTACCTCCTTTTGGATCTTCGGTCTCAGCGGTATAGTTCACTAAATCAAGACCTTTAGAATTTACTACAGATAAGTGACCAGATTGATGTATTATAATTATGGGTATCTCTGTAGAAATGGCATCTAGATCTTCTTTAGTAGGGTAGCGGTCTAATTGTGAATCGTCATACCCAAAACCGATGGCCCAACCTGTTGTATTAATAAAGTCTTGATTTTTAGCAATCCAATCTGTGAGAATCTGCTGTAAAGCTTCAACGCTATTACCATCGCCATCAGGAGCGGGTAGTAGGTTGGCCGAGACCGCCTGAAGGCCTACGTTAAATACATGGCCATGACCATCTATAAATCCTGGTAGCATGGTTCGACCTTCTAGGTCTACTAGGTCTGCTTTACCTTCAAAGCGGGCTAAAGCATCTGCTTTAGTACCAGTAAAGATGATTTGACCTTCACGTTGAACAACAGCCTCAACATATTTTGGTTCTTCTCCAGCCATAGTAACGATATCACCACCATGGTACAAGGTAAGTTGAAGCTTGTAAGGTTCTGCAACAGGTGTTGATTCTTTTTCTTTAGAAGTACTATTATCGCAACTTAAGCTTAATAATACAAGGGCTAATAAAATATATTTCAAATGCTTCATATATCTAAGTATTAATTATTTTCCTTTTAAGTTATTAGATTTAATAATATTAAAGTCACCTTCAAAAACTGTAGCTAGTACTTTTAAATCTTTAATTTCCATAGGGTCTATTACAAATGGACTTTTATCCAAAATCACAAAATTAGCACGTTTTCCTACTGTTATAGATCCTATTTGCTTTTCTAAATTAAGCGTACGAGCAGCATCAATGGTTATAGCACGCATGGCATCGTAAACTGAAATACGCTGATCTTGCGAAAAAGCACTATTTTGTGAAGTAACCCTATTAATTGCAGTCCATGCCAAGGTTAGCGGTTCCATAGGAGCCATCGAAAAATCTGAATGGAACGAAACAGGCACATCTCTTGTGACTAAACTGTTGATCCGTACCAAGTTTTCTCCGCGCTCCTTTCCTAAACCAACTTCACTGTACTTATCTGCTAAAGCCCATAGATAATATGGATTAACAGATCCTTCAACACCCATTTCAGCAATTTGTTGTGCCATATCATCTGTAAAATAACCCATGTGGTGTAAGGTAAGTCTGTGATCTGAACGTGGGTTTCGTTTTAGATCTAGTTCGAGAAAGTCTAATACTTGTTGAATGCCTTTATCGCCATTAGAATGTACATGAATTTTATAACCATTATCATAATACATACTTATTTGTTCTTGAAATAAGTCTAATGGTGTCATCCATTCTCCGTGATGACCATCAGTATAATCATCTTTCATTTGCATTGCTTGGCTGTAAATTGCCCCATCAGAAAACAATTTGACTTGCTTAGGTAAAAAATGGATATTATCTGTACTATATGTACCTTCTAAGGTCTCCATGAAAGCCATGGCTTCTTGATTGCCTCCTTTCATCGCGAACAATTGTGTTCCACTTGGAATTAAATACACATCATATGGAGGATTTTTCTCCATTTCTTTCTTAAGAAGGGCCAACTCACCATCAAAATCTGAACTCGGGAAACCTGGTTCAGCAACCGTGGTAATTCCATTTTGCTGTATGAGTTGGGTCATCATTCCTAGTCCTTTCATGTAACGCGTTGGCTCAAGCATAATAGTTGCCATTTTTGGTACTAATGCTAGCCAACCACCTTCGTAAAAATGCCCTTTTTCCCATTCTACTTGTGGATTGCCTTTAAAATCCTCCTCGGTGATCCCAAGAAGCGTAATTGCAGCATCATTTAAATAAATCTCGTGAAAAGAGCGGTGAATAATACCGACTGGTTTGTCTTTAGTGATAGCGTTAATCATATCTCGTGATAACTCACCATGCCATAATTGGTGATAACCCCAGATGAAATACATTTCACCTTCTTTTGCATTATTAGTAATAGAGTTGGTAATTCGTTCCATGTATGCATCATATCCGATGACACCTTTTTTTGTGCCATTAGGTAGTACCCAGTCATAAGGAGCAATTATTTCATTTGGAAGCATCGTTGCTGCCAGAGAAGGATGCACATGCGGTTCTACAAATCCAGGCATTAACGCCTTTCCTTTTAAGTTATATTTTTTAGCAGTAGGAAATTTGTCAAGGGCATCTGCTTTATCACCTGCAAAAACTATAATTTCCTTTTCTGTAACTATCGCTTCCACTAAGTTTAGTGTGTTACCGTGCATCGTAATGATGTTTCCTCCTGAATACAAAGTCTGACTAGTTTTACCTTTATCATTAACAGATGACTGATTATTTTGATTCTTTTCAAGCTGACAACCATTGAGAATTAGAAAGTAAAATATTAGTAGTAGTTTGGAAGTTTTCATAATTTATGGATTATCATGTAAATAATTAATACTATACCTTATGTTTAACAAAATTAATAAAAAATTAAACAATATTAATCACTTGTGATAATTTGCGATGCATAATTAGATTAAATAGAGCCCAGTATTTCACTGGAATATTAGAGGATAGAAAACATACTATTTAGACGAAAAGCACATTTACCTAAAAGGGAGACTGTAAGGTTCGAATCCTGTCGCGATCACAAAAAGCCTTACTAGGAATAGTGAGGCTTTTTTGTTTTATTAGGCTTTTACAATTAAAGAATTCGTAATCTTTTTTCTACAAAACTGAGAAAACCATAATTCTTCTTGATAAGGCGTCTCAATAATGTTAAATAATTGATTTCTAGGAATTAAATTATTAATTTCTCATATAATTTAATCACAATATATTATGAGATTCCTTTTTACTTTACTTTTTATAGCAGGTTCAATATTTCAATTTCAAGCGCAAACAACTTATTCGTGTGGAGATTCGGCTTGTGCAGTTGCAGCAAGTGCAACAACCAATGTTGATTACAGTCGTGAGTTTGCAGCCAGTCAGGCCATAAATTTTAGAACAACTGCAGCCAATAAATCAGTATTACAAGATTTTCAGGCCGCTAGAATTAGTATTAATGGGTCTTCTAAGATTTATAATTCTAGATATAATGCCATTACTAATGAAATCGAAATCAAAGGTGATGACAATAAAATTTACAATTTGAGAAAGCTTGATAATGTGACAGTACAATTCAATACAACTAATGAATCCTATAAGGGTGTGGTATACAAGAATGTTTACGGTCAAGAGATGGTTGATTATTTTTTAGTGCCTGATGCAAAAAACGAAATACTACTAAAACAATCTACATATACATTCGTAAAAGCTAAACCTGCCACTACAGGCTATGATAGAGCTAAGCCAGCATATTATAAAGAAAATGTGAAGTATTTCTTCGTTGATCACAACAGTAATTTGATCGCACTTAGCACTAATAAGAAAGATGTCAAATCACTATATGCGTCTAAATCAGATGAGATCTGGTCATTTATTAGAAAAAATAAATTGAAAAAAGACGATCTTAATGATCTGGCTACGTTAGCGGTTTATATGAAAGTTATTCAAGCTAAGGATATGAAAAACAAAGGCTTAGCTGCAAATAAATAGCTTGAAAAGTAACTGCAATTCATCCCGTATTCGTTCATATTTAGGCTTTTCATCGGATAAATTGGGTATTTTATCGATGTTTTTGTTGTGTGTTATCTATTTTTGAATTACATTTGACGCATAATTTTCATTAAACCCCAAATCGATGAAAAACCTACTTAAATTCATTGTCGCGTTTGCGATCATTTCAACCTGTTATAATTGTACCGTTGAATCACTTGACGGTGCTCCTTTAGATGGAGCGGTTATTTCGGCTGCTACACTTAATTCAAATCCGCCACCTTGTTCGGATCAAGATCCTCAAGCACGTATAACAAATAATGGAACTATTCCTGTAACTTTAGAAATTGCTACTGTTGATGGAACCATTTTGCATACGGTTGCAGATCTCGCTCCTGGTAATGTTTCTGGATACCTAACTTTTGCACCAGGCGAAATTATTTTTAATATAGAAAAGAATACTACGGGAGAATCTGATGAGAAATTGTTTTACACAATGAATCAGTGTATGAGCTTTGATATAGAGATTGCTCCAGACAATAACTTGACAAATAGCACGCCAGTTAACCTTTAATTAGGTTTAGTGCATTTTATAATAATACGATTATTTTGATGGTCGGTGGTAAAAAACAAATAGTTACTACCGCCATCTTTTATTTTATACTTTCGACGTATATCCTTTACGCTTTCTGGAAAGTTGCGCGTTGTAATATTTGCTTGACTTTTAGTTAGCGCTTTCATTTCCTTTTTACTGAATGAATAAACAGTTTCGATTTTAAAACATCGCCCAGGAAACGCAACACGTTGATTACTTGTATAGAGATGTGAATGCATATGGATTTTAGTTAAACCTAAATCTGTTGCAACACTATTAAAACCGCCAGATTTTAATATAGCAGCGTTCGGTTCATACAAATAGGTTAACGGTTGAGATAATTCAATCTTGGCAGCTGCTTCATGATGCCTTAGAAAGCTAAAAACGTCTTTAGAATCTTTCTTAATATTTGCTGCAGTTATCCTTATGTCATTATCGTATCCTTTACGTAGTAGCCACAAAAGTTCCTTAACTTCGTTATTAACGGCTACAATTTGAATTTCTTTTACACCAGTTAATTCTTTCAGTCCTAAAGAAATATCTAATAGAGGAGAGGTTTTAATCAGAATATTATCAGCATATGTAAAGAACGTATTTAGATGTTCAGGTACATTCGGAATACAATCCTTTAGCATAAATACTTTGCCTTTGCTGTTATGGCGTCGTGATGGATCTATGTAGATCCAGTTATAGTTCTTATTATTAGATCGTAGGTAATCAATTCCATTTAGCGCAATAGTTTCTACATTCGAGATCTGTAATTGATTATTATTATGACTTACAATTTCTGACAATTCAGTATTAATTTCACAATGAACAACTTCATCAATTTGCTTAGAAAAGTAATAGGTATCAACACCGAAACCACCAGTAATATCTATGAGAGATTTACCAGACACCAATTCTGATTTATAAGCTGCTGTGATTTCAGATGATGTTTGTTCAATATTAAGTTTGTTTGGATAGTAGATGTTTTTGGCCGCATACCAAATTGGTAATTTCGATTTACACTTTTGCTTAGCTTCGATTTGCTCAACAAGTTTTTGAATACTTATATGCGGAAATGGACTGCCTCTCAGGACTAAGGAAGTAGGTTCAGTATTTAGATTATCTGATATAAAGTCCTGTATCTCTGTATTTAAAATGTCAGAATTCAAACTATGGTCAAAGGCCTTGAGTGAGTTTTTTAACGATTGGATTATCTGATAAGAATTCTTTTAAAATCACTTTTATAGCAGTGTAACTTGGAATAGCAACTACCATTCCAACGACTCCAAATAATAAGCCTGCGATAATAATGATCAAGAAGATTTCCAATGGATGTGATTTCACACTTTTGGAAAAAATAAAGGGTTGACTGAAGAAATTATCAATCAATTGAGCAATCACGATAATTAGTAAGGTGTACAATAAATTAGGTACCACTACTGCATTAAAACTATCACCAAGGTTGTTTGTCATTACTAAGAGCAGCATTAGTACAGCCCCAATTAATGGTCCTAAATAAGGAATAAGATTTATCAGTGCACATAGGAATGCTATTACTATGGCATTCTTAACGCCAATGATCAATAATCCAATAGTGTAGATGACAAATAGAATTAAGATCTGTAATAGTAAGCCTAGGAAATATCGTGATAATAAATCAGAAATTTTGGTAAATGAGTTTTTCGTTTTTAATTCTTTATCGTTAGGAACAAACGTTAAAATGCCTTTTTGAAACAGGTTACTATCCTTCAAGAAAAAGAATGCGATAAATAATACTGACATCAGACCGATTCCAAAATTTCCGATTACTGAAGCTATATTATTGAGAAAGTTTGGAATGATACTGTAGTCTAAACTTGATAAAATTTTAGAATCTTCAATCGCTTTTTCTGCATCGATATGATTTAATTCTAAATAAGAAATAGCGCCTTTATAGAGTTCTTCAATATTGGTTTGTAGTTCATTAATATCCAGTAGCGAGAGGTTTTGTCCTTGCTCTATTAGTAATGGTATAAGCAAACTTATAATTCCAACGAAAACACCTAGCAACAGCAACATAGTGGTTATGACAGCGAGTAAATTTTTAAACTTTAATTTACGTCTGAGAAAAATAATCACTGGTCTCCCAATAAGCGATATTACAGCCGCTATTAAGATATATACAATTACAGATCTAATTGCATATAAAAAATACAGAACGAGACAAATAGCCACAAGTATACCTATAGCACGTAAAATTCCATTTGCAATGGTTTTAGAATTCATTTGATCGATTTATGATATAAATATATAAAGACTTTAGTTAAGTTGTTTGGTAATCTCGTATAATGTCACACTTGTTGCTTGAACCACGTTCATACTGCTATTTTGACCAAACATTTCTATATGAACGACATGATCACATAGTTGTAAGCACGATTCTGAAACGCCAAACTTTTCATCTCCGATAATTAAAGCTATCGGTTGGTTCAAATTAAACTTAAATTCAGAAAGTGCTATGCTATTAGATGTAATCTCAAGAGCAATTATAAGATAGCCTTTCGATTTAAGATCAGAAATGACCTGATCTGAATTTTCATGGATTTCAAAAGGAACGGATTTTTCAGTTGATCGCGATGTTTTAGACATTTTTCTTCCCATTGGGATATGTGAACCACAAAGAATCAACTGTTCAATTCCAAATGCATCTGCAGTTCTAAATAAGCTTCCAATATTTGGAGCGTTAGCTACATTTTCAGATACTATGGTAATTGGAAATTGACGTTTTTGGAATTTAGAAGAGTAGTAGTCTAATTGCATGACAGGATAAAATTGCAGATCTATGCTTAATTGTAAAACGCATACTTGACAATATTTGCGCCCATTTTTAAAGCTTTCTCTCTAACATCATCTGGGTCATTATGGACTTCAGGATCTTCCCAACCATCACCTAAGTCACTTTCAAATGTAAATAAAACCACTAAACGTGTTTCATAGAATATACCAAGCGCCTGCGGACGCTTTCCATCATGCTCATGAATTTTGGGTAAGCCATCTGGAAACTCAAACGCAGCTTTAAATATCTCGTGCGATTTGGGTAATTCAATAAAGTCTTCATTAGGAAACACTTTCTTCATTTCCTTTTTGATGTACGGTTCCATGCCATAGTTATCGTCTATATGCAAAAAGCCACCAGATATAAGATAAGACCTAAGGTTTTCGGCATCTTCATCACTGAAAAACACATTACCATGCCCCGTCATGTGTAATAAGGGAAATTGAAATATATCTATACTACCTACTTCAACTACTTCAGGCTGTGTATTCATTTTTGTATTGATCGTAGCATTGCAGTAGTTTATAAGATTTGGTAAAGCTGTAGGATTACTATACCAATCACCACCACCTTTATATTTTACGATGGCTAGATCTTGAGCATTTAGCTGAAAACCAATACTAACAAAGATTGCAGTTATGTATGTTATTAAGGCAGTGTTATGTCTCGTCATATCTCAAAAATAGGAAATATGTGGCACCCAACATATCCTTTTAACTAAATTTAATATTTATTATAAGTGTCAGCGGAAACATTTAAACAAAGTTGCATATAATATACACTATTACAATGTGTTACATTTTAAAATGTAAAGCTATACTTCATTAATTAAAGCAACTGTATGACAGGCTGCAATCGCTGCAGTTTCGGTACGTAACCGAGATGTGCCTAAGGAAACAGGTTTAAATAATTGCTGTATGGCTTGCTCAATTTCCACACTGTTAAAATCACCTTCGGGCCCTATGAGAATGGTTACTGTAGATCCAGGCGTAATTTCAGATTTAAAAGCACTCTTTTTGTCATCTTCGCAATGTGCAATAAACTTCTGTCCAGAAATACTTTGTTCTATAAAGGAGCTAAATGGTATTGCAGCATTCAGTTTTGGTAAGTAGCACGAAAGGGATTGTTTCATAGCTGCCATTATGATCTTTTCAAAGCGATCTGCTTTAATGACTTTTCGCTCACTATTTTTACAAATGATTGGCGTGATTTCATCAACTCCTAATTCGGTGGCTTTTTCAAGAAACCATTCATAGCGATCATTAGACTTTGTAGGTGCTACAACCATATGCAGTTTGTAGGGTCTTGCGGCTTTTTTCTCCTTGGAGATTATTGATGCAATACACTTTTTTAAATCGGGAATGGTAATTTCAGCAGTAAATAAAACCCCATTACCATTAGTGATAAATAACTGATCTCCAGCTGTTTTTCGCAAAACTTTTATGATATGCCTGCTTTCGTCTTTTGAAAATTGAATCTGCTTATCATCACTATTTAAATCGGCGTTATAAAATAACTGCATTATTTTCTTGGTTCCGTGATTTTTAAAACTTTAGCTTCTTCTATCAATCGTTTGTCATAGGTCATTAATGCTACATAAAACGAATTAGTTTCAGGGACATCAATCGTGAAAATATCGTCAGCGCGATAGTTACCATCTATAATTTGACGTTCAAATTCTGGATGTAGATCACCTTCTGTGAACCAGCCAATATCACCACCTTGTTTAGCCGAATTATCCATGGAATATTGTCGCGCTAGATCTTTAAACATATAGCCCTCATTATACTTGCTTATGACTTTGGATCTGATAGCATTAATTTCTGACTTTGAAATTTTATTACCGTCTAAATAAACTACACTTACACGGTAATATGGGATTGCATACTTTTCAATTACTTTATAATAGGTCTTTTGTGGTGCATCACCAAATGTTCGTTTGGCTCCAACGCGCATGCTAAAAATACGATCGGCCATTCGTGTGTTATGCTTTTCGCGATTAAACACGATTACTTTACCTTTTGCAGTTTTATTCTTTTTAAGGAAGATTGTAACATCATCCAATGTTTGTACGGAATCTAAAGATTTTTCGAAATCTTTTTGTGCTGTTGCTATAGAAACACAAAATAAAAGTAAAATGCAAAGAATTGATTTAGTCATCTGTTAGGTGTTAAAATTTAAGTCAAAAATAAAGTTCTGACCACATCTTAAAACAGAAGGCAAATGAAGTTTTTAAGAATTTATTGTTTATAACTCTTTATGTGACTTATTTCACAGCAATCATGCTGATCTCTACATTTACAAATTTCGGAAGATTAGCGACTTCTACAGTTTCTCTGGCAGGAGCCGTTTCTGAATTGAAGTACTGCGCATATACATCATTTATCTTAGTGAAATTATGCATGTCACTAATAAAAATAGAGGTTTTAATTACATGCTCGAAAGTCATATCAGCAGCTGCTAAGACAGCTTTAAGGTTTTCCATGACTTGCTTAGTTTCTGCTGCTATTGAATCTAATACCATTTCCCCAGTAGCTGCATTGATAGCTATTTGTCCAGAGGTGTATAAGTTATTACCAGACAAAACTGCTTGATTGTATGGGCCAATAGGAGCAGGAGCATCAGGAGTATTGATAATAGTTTTCATAATTTAAAGATTATAGCTGTTGATCACGTTGTCTTCGTTTATCGTATTTAAGATCCTTAAGTAGACTTGAACGAATTCCGATAAAGAAATTCCATGAATTAAATGGTCCGAATGGTACCCATGAAAAATTCATACGCCAACTTAACAGATCTCTTTCAAATCGAAACTGTGTTTGCGTGAATCCTTTATTCACAAAATCATAACCAGATGAGACACCAACCGACCAACGTGGTGATAATTCAACATCACCAGAGAACATGAGTGAATTACTCGAAATCTCATTTTGTCGTGCCGTATTATTGTAGTTCACGGCATAGGCTAATCTAAGGTTCCACGGAATCTTATAATTGTACAGTTCGGCTTTGTCCTCATCGTCATCGCCTTTATCATCATCTGTTAATCGTTGATCAGCGAAATCCTGAGGCTTTCCGAAGAGGTCATCAGCACGACCACCACTTCGTAACGATTCTTCACGCGCTCTTGCGTCCAATCCGTCATCTGCGCCACCTCCAGCAAGTTCACGACTGGATATGGAGTAGCTTATATTAAGATTTGCGTTAGTCATTCTAAACAGACTTCCGCCATTGTCAACATTAAAAGTACTAATCCTTCTGTTGTTATTATCTAATGCGTAAGGATCCAGAACCATTCCGAAGTTGACATTCATTTTATCGTTCAATAAGGTAGTACCTCCAGCAATTCGCAATGGACTCCATTGTAATGAATCGGCCGCAAAATTATAAGATGTCGACAGGTTCAAGTTATTTAGCAGCATAACTTTTTTGGGTTCGGTTGCTGTACTGTCACGATCTCTAACTTTAGCTTCGAAATTATTACTGATTGCAATACCCATAGAACTTGAATACGTTCTGTTTGGAACTCCAAATAATGCACCTTCAAATCTCGTGAATTGTTCGCGTCGCACTTCATCTGCCGTTGTTCCATCAGCATCAACAACCTCAAAAGTATCATAGTATTGATCAAAAGCTGGGTTGATGTTATAACTAATGGAAGGACGTAATACATGTCGGATTTTCTGGATCTTCGGATCTTTTCCTTCCTTCTCGAAATTGAACATACCATAAATCGTAGTTCCTAAACTAACACTGAAATTGTAGGTTAAGAATCGATCAAACCCGTTTAAATCTTCCGTAATAATATCACCATTTTCATCTTGGAATCTATTAATGGTGTTTAGTGTCCAATTTTCTTCAATATTGGCATTGGCACTCATACTGAAGTAATTAAATACTTTGAAGTTTGTGGTAATTGGAATTGAGTGAACAGCACCAACTTTGGCATCTTCAAACATTTCCGATTTAAAGAATAGCGAATCGGTTGTTTGGATTCGATTTTCTGCTCTTACGTTATATTGAAGGTTGATATTTTGAATAATTCCCTTTTTTGCACCAACTTTCGGTGCGAATGGAAAGATTCGACTAACACTACCTTGAAAGGTAGGTAAGGTCATATTAATCTGTTCTGTATTTGTGTTTTGAGAATGCGTAGCGGTCACATTCATATTGACCTGAGGTTCTCCCTGAAATGTTCTTGAATAGGAAATGGAAGACGCCAGCGTATTATTTTGGGTATTCGATAAATTTAATTGGTTAATAGACTGCCTAAAAAACTGGCTACTACCCAAGTTTACAGAAGCAGAGAACCTAGAATTGGGATTTGATTTTGAATCCTGGCTATGTGACCATCGAATATTATAGATGGTAGACTTACTAAAATCGGGAAATCCGCGCTCACTATTAATAAGATTCTCATATCTAAAACTAAGATTTCCACCAAACTTATAACGCAAGGCGTAATTACTTTCTAAACGCAAGCCATAACTTCCATTGGTATAGTAATCACCGAGGACAGCAAGATCAACATAATCACTTATCGCAAAATAATAACCACCATTTTGTAGAAAATAACCACGATCATTACCTAAATCCTGACCTGGTGTCGGTACAATGACACCTGAAGTTTGTTTTCTAGACATTGGAAAATAGGCGAAAGGTAGTCCTATTGGTGTTGGCACATCATATATAAATAAATTGGTTAAACCAGTGACCACTTTGACACCTGGTACAACCTTCGCTGTTCGCATTAAGAAATAGTACTCCGGATCATCTAAGTTTTCCGATGTGGTAAACTGACCATTCTTTATGAAGAGCGTAGAATCATTTTCCATTTTGGTAGTTTCGGCAATGATTGTACCACCACTTTGCTCAGTCTTTGAATTAAATACCAAAGCTTTTTTGGTCACCGTATTAAAAATGATTGAATCTGGTTCAATAACACTTTGTCCTTGGGTAAAGACAGGGGCTTGCGTATAATTACCTAAAGTGTCTTTTAGGCGACCAGCGTATACAAGGTCTTTACCATGATCAATTACAATAACACCTGCCTTGATATTCATATCGGTATAATCAACCTGAGCTTCATTATATAAAGTAGTTTGATTTTTCCGTTGGTTCATTCGCACAAAATCCTTCGCCGTATAATTAACGATGTCTGATAATGTTTCTTTCTTAGGTAAGGTGTCTTGTTTAACGCTATCTATTTCTACAGTCTTGGTGGGACGAGCCAAAAGTGAATCGACTTTCACTACTGTACTATCTTGTATTGGTTTTGGTTTTATTGGATCTTTAGGTTTGGGCAATTCCTGAGCCAAGCAGAACATGTTAATAAACATGGTAAAACTTAGGGTTAAAAGTATGTGTAAGCTTTTTGTGCGCAATCCTTTTAATGTATTTTTGCTAATGTATGGCTCGGTTTTTGAATTGCCAAAATTACATTTATTTTTTATGATTACTTTAATTATCATATAAATTATATGTGGCGTCAGAGTCTTGGAAAAATGAGACGTTTGAGGCACTTAAAATAAACCGATATTTTTAAACGTTAAACTCGTATGAAAACGACTTTTCTATATATTTTGGTATTTGCGTCATGCTTATTTACCAGTATTTTAACACCAGTCAATGCATTGCAAAATGGGTCTGATAAATTTGTTGTGGTTTTAGACGCTGGTCACGGCGGAAAAGATCCTGGTCGTCCTACCAAATACGGTTATAAAGAGAAGAATATCGCGTTGAAGTTAGTTTTGGCTGTTGGTGCCGAACTTGAAAAGAATGAAGACATCAAAGTTATTTATACAAGAAAATCTGACAAATTTCTTCAACTTTACGAACGAGCAGCTATCGCAAACAAAGCAGATGCCGATTTATTTATTTCCATTCACTGTAATGCACATAATTCTCAAGCCTACGGAACAGAAACCTATGTGTTGGCGACTAGAGCAAACAATAAGAACATTGAAATTGCCAAACGCGAGAACGAGGTAATTTTTCTCGAATCTAATTATGAACGCAATTACGAGGGCTTTGATCCTAATTCTCCAGAGTCTTTAATTTCTTTAAACCTACTGCAGGAAGAATATTTAGATCAAAGTATCCAGCTCGCCAGAAATATTGAAGATAACTTCAAAATAGATATTAAACGAAAGAGTAGAGGGGTTAAGCAAGCAGGGTTTTGGGTGTTGCATAATACCTATATGCCAAGCGTATTGATTGAAACTGGATTTATAACCAACAAAAAAGAAGGTGATTACTTAAATTCAAAAAAGGGACAACGCGATATCACCAAATCGATTGTAAAAGCGATCAAAGAGTATAAGAAAGAATTAGAACTAAATATTGGTGTTGATGTGTATCAGCCTGACAATTCAGAAGCTATTGTTATTGATGATCCGCAAATCATCAAAAATGTTGTTTTTAAAGTTCAAATCGCTGCAAGTTCGAAAGGTATTGAGCCTAAACCATATAATTTTAAGGGCCTGAGCGATATTTCTCGAGAAAAGGTAGGTTCGATGTTCCGCTATTATTATGGTTACACTTCTGATTATTCTGAAATCAAACAACTTCAAGAAAATGCTAAAACAAAAGGGTATTCAGATTGTTTTGTTGTAGCCTTTAGAGATGGAAAAAAAATTGATGTTTCGGAAGCTTTAAAATCCACCTCTAATTAGAAACATTCTTTATATATTTATCACTAATTTAACCGAAAATTAAAAAGTTTGAAAATCTCAAGAGAAGTTAAAACGGCTGTGCTTGTCCTTTCGGGGATATTCCTGTTGATTTTTTTATTTAATTATATGAAAGGTGATAACCTGTTTGAACCACAGGATACCTATTTCACAGAATTTGACTACAATGCTTTAAGTCAATCTTCTCCAGTTACTGTTAGAGGTAATCGCGTTGGGAAGGTGAAAAACATTATATACGATTACGAAACTGGTAAAACACGAGTTGCTTTTAGCGTAGATGAAAAGCTTAAATTCTCGAAAGAAAGCCGCGTACGTTTGTATGAAACTGGATTGATGGGTGGGAACGCTCTAGCTTTAATAGTGAGTACAAAAGGCGAACAAGCAGTTTATGGTGATTATTTAGAATCAGAAGTAGAACAAGGGCTTGTGACGAGTTTGAGTAAGAACTTTTCTAACGTCGGTACAGAATTAGGAACGACATTAAAATCGGCTGATACATTATTAGTTAATTTAAATAAAATTGTAGCTGATGAGTCTGAAGATGGTTTACAAAACGCCATAGCAGAGCTCAACGCAACAATGAAATCATTTAAAGCTGTAGCGCAATCAGTTGATGTTATGGTCAAAATGAATGATGATAAACTAGCCTCTGTTTTAACTAATGTAGATTCAATTACTAAAGACCTGTCGGTTATTACTAGTGATCTCAAAAATGTTAAGCTCTCTCAGACGGTTGCTGAACTCGATAAGACCTTAGCTTCTGTTAATTCGATCATGTCTCAAATAGATAATGGCGAAGGTACCATTGGCAAATTACTCAAGGATGAAGGACTTTATGAAAATCTTGAGGCCGCATCAAAAGAGATGGAAGAATTAATAAGAGATATTAAACTACATCCAGCACGTTACAGACGTATTTTATCAAAAAAGGAAATTCCTTACACACCACCAGCCGAAGAAAGCGAAAATAACTAATCAACTCTATGGAATATATACCTCAAATATTATTTGCAATTGCCCTAATTGTAGGCATTGGCTATTTCGCAAGAAATGTCAAAAAATTGACACGTAATATCAATTTGGGTCGCGATGTAGATGCTAACGATAATAAATCCCAACGTTGGAAGAACATGACTATGATCGCTTTAGGTCAGAGTAAAATGGTAAAACGTCCAATAGCAGGAATTTTACATGTCATTGTCTATGTAGGATTCGTAATTATAAATATTGAAGTCCTCGAAATTATTATTGATGGATTAACTGGGAACCATCGCATCTTTGCACCAGCAGGCACAATATATGATGTATTGATTGCTTCATTTGAAGTATTAGCATTTTTGGTGCTCGTAGCTGTGATTGCATTTTGGATTAGACGAAATGTGATTAAACTGAAACGCTTTTTGAGCGCGGAGATGAAGGGATGGCCAAAAAATGACGGAAATATCATCCTATATTTTGAAGTGGTTCTCATGGGATTGTTTCTCACTATGAATGCAACCGATTATCAATTACAACTCAATGGTGCTACTGGCTATACTGAAGCAGGATTATTTCCTGTAAGTCAGTTTTTATTACCACTATTTGATGGTTTATCTAATAGTACATTAATTATAGTAGAACGCACAGCTTGGTGGCTTCATATCTTAGGAATTTTAATATTCCTGAACTATCTGTACTTCTCTAAACACCTTCACATTTTGCTAGCGTTCCCTAATACGTACTACGGAAAGCTAAAACCTAAAGGTCAATTTGATAATCTAGAAGCTGTTACTAAGGAGGTAAAAATGATGATGGACCCTAATGTCGATCCGTTTGCGGCACCACCCGAAGGTGCAGAAACTGCAATGCCTGCCAAATTTGGTGCTAGTGATGTTCAAGATTTAAGTTGGTTAAACTTGATGAATGCCTACTCTTGTACCGAATGTGGAAGATGCACTAGTGAATGTCCGGCAAATCAAACAGGTAAAAAATTATCCCCTAGAAAGATCATGATGGATACACGTGATCGTTTAGAAGAGGTAGGAAAAAATATAGATTCAAATAAGGGCGAATTTAAAGATGATGGTAAACAGCTAATAGGTGATTACATATCTCATGAAGAATTATGGGCTTGTACAAGTTGTAATGCTTGTGTTGAAGCTTGTCCTATAAGCATCGATCCGTTAGATATTATTGTTCAAATGCGACAATACCTAGTGATGGAACAGAGTGCGGCACCAATGGAGTTGAATAATATGATGACCAATATTGAAAATAATGGTGCACCTTGGCCATATAATCAAATGGACCGATTGAATTGGAAAAATGAAGCATAATGCAACTTTTACTTCGGAAATATCATCTGTTTTTGGGTGTTTTCTTTTGTTTGAGTAGTCTTAATCTAAATGGACAATCCTACAGGAAAGACTCTCTACAAATTAAATCGTATACCCAGATTGAGTATGTCAATAACGAAGTGAAAACAATAAAACTATTAAAGGTATTATGTGACTATTGTACCGATTATCAAAAACAAGTAATAGGAGAAGAGGCGAAGCGCAGAGCGTTCTTAGAGCGTCTTGATCCGAAGAATAGAATAGAAAATGGTAAAAAGCGATTAGCAATTTACATACGAATAGCAAAAACAGATTTTGCAGCAATAAAACCAAACTAAGTTTAATCATTTAAATTCCTGACCAAAAGGAAACACCTATGAAAAGAGAAGAAGCTGATAAGTTTTTACACGACAAAGTAGAAGCAGGAGAGAAAGTAAGTCCAGTATTACCTAAAGGCGTCAAAAATTATTTAATTGATATTGATGGTACAATTACCGATGATATCCCAAATGAAGAACCAGAACGAATGGCGACCTGTGCACCTTATCCAGATGCATTGGCCACATGTAATAAGTGGCACGAAGAAGGCCATATGATATGTTTCTTTACATCACGAACTGAAGATCATCGTGAAGTGACCACAAATTGGTTGAACCAACACGGTTTTAAATTTCATTCACTTCTAATGGGTAAACCTAGAGGTGGAAATTACCACTGGATTGATAATCACTTAGTGAAAGCAACACGCTATAAGGGGAAATTTACAGATTTAGTAGATAAAAATGTTACTATACAAGTGTTTGATGATGGTCATCATGACTAATCTACAAGCACTAAATAGATTATAATATATAACAAACACACATGAGCGAATTACTTAAAGTGCCAACAATGGCAGAGTTTATGGCGGCTGGGAAACAACCTGAAGTTTTATTTTGGGTAGGTTGTGCAGGTAGCTTTGATGATAGAGCAAAGAAAATCACTAAAGCTTTTGTAAAGCTGCTTAATAAGGCTAATGTTGATTTTGCCGTATTAGGTACGGAAGAAAGTTGTACAGGTGATCCTGCAAAACGAGCAGGAAACGAATTTTTATTCCAAATGCAAGCAGTTACTAATATTGAAGTAATGAATGCTTACGAGATAAAGACTATAGTAACAACCTGTCCTCATTGTTTTAATACCATAAAAAACGAATATCCAGGTTTAGGAGGTGATTATAGAGTAATGCATCATACGCAGTTTTTAAAATCACTACTTGCCGATGGTCGACTCTCTATAGAAGGTGGTCAATATAAAGGTAAACGCATTACCTTTCACGATCCATGCTATTTAGGTCGTGCCAACAATGTGTATGAAGCACCTCGTGATCTTATTAAAAAACTAGATGCCGAACTTGTTGAGATGAAAAGTTGCAAGTCTCGCGGACTTTGTTGTGGTGCAGGAGGCGCTCAAATGTTTAAGGATGCTGAACCTGGAAATAAAGAGGTAAACATCGAACGAACTGAGCAGGCTTTAGAGACTAAGCCAGAAATTATTGCGGCAGGTTGCCCTTTCTGTAACACTATGATGACCGATGGTGTCAAGAATAAAGAAAAAGAGGGCCAAATCGCGGTCATGGACGTTGCAGAATTAATTGCAAACGCTAAGGATCTTTAAATCCATAAAATCATGTCTAAGATCAATAAAAAGCAGATTATAACAGCTGCCCTCGTTGGAGGTTCAATTTTTTGTTTAGTTGTTCTATTTGTTGACTACATTTTCGGAAGAGGTTTTGAATGGACAAGATTGGCCTTTTACTTCGTGTTTGGTGTTATTATGTACGGTTTCCTGACCTATCGTAACTTTAAAAAGCATAACAAGGAAAATAAACCTTGACCAGAATGACAACGAATCAAAAAACCATTGTAATTTCAGCAGTCAAGAATGGATTGTTTTGGTCGGTTGTACTTTTAATTTTATTGTATTTAAAAAACCGAATTATCTATTATAATTATCTGCCGTTATGGTTTTTATTTTTTGCGGTGACAGGCGCTCTGCGGAAATACTTTTTCATCAATAAGCAACAGAAGCACTAAATGTTTTCAAATTCGCAAATCGATATTAATTCAATACCTTCAATAAACGACGTAGCATTAACGCCGATATCAAGAAAGTATTTAAGAATAATTATCATTAATAAACTCTTATTCTTTTCTATGTTCTTCGGAATTCTATTTTCCATGAAATGGTTTATTGATGATGATGAATTACAACAGGGTTTACCATATGTCATTCAAATTTTTCTGGTCATATTCGTTTTAAACTTACTCGTAGGAATATTAGCGTTTAAAAAACGTAAATATGCGTTGAGAGAACGCGATATTATTTATTCGAAGGGTCTTATTGTGAATTCTACCACAACCGTACCTATCAAACGCATCCAGCATATTGAAGAAGTAAGAAATTGGTTATCTAGATATTTTGGGTTAGCGACATTAAAAATATTCACAGCTGGTGAATCGGGTAGCGATTTAAGTATTCAAGGCTTACCAGCCGAAGAAGCTCGACGCATACATGACTATATAAGTGAGAAGGTCAATGGAACCATTTGATTTCACACATCCTCAACGGCAATCGACTAAAGGTATTTTGGTCATTTTCGGATTCAATTTATATAAATTCTTAAAACGTTTTTTTGTTTTATTACTCGCTTTCGGACTGTCTTTAAGTAAAAAGAATTCTTTCTTTAACCTTTCTCAAGCGCATATAATCGTAATTACAATTGTCATTTTATTGATCATACTTGCGGTGGCCGTATTAATGTATTTGAACTTCAAATATTATGTCACAAAAGATGATTTTCATCTAAGCAGAGGAATCATAAATAAGGAGAAGACTGTAATACCAAAGTCAAAGATCCAAAACGTATATATCAAACAAAATTTGCTTCAGCAGATTATAAATGTTGTTTCAGTGAACATCGAAACTGCTGGTGATGATAAATCTGAAATTGAAATTAGCGCATTGGATAAAAACATAGCTCTCGAATTAAAGAAACAACTGTTTGTTAAGCGTTTATCTGAAACGGAAGATGAAGCCGTTATGACGCATGATAAAAAGATCTTTTTTAAAGCTTCGCCCATACGTTTACTTTTAGAAGGTCTATCTCAAAATCACTTTAAGAGCTTTCTGATCATCATGTCGTTTTTCTTCGGATTATATTATGAGTTCAAAGAATATCTAGAAGATTTTAATATTCAAGAACGCATTGAAGGCACTGTACAATTGGAAAGTGATAGCATTTTAAATTTTGTAATAGCGAATTTGATCGTCATTTTTCTAGTCGTAATAATTTCATCACTGTTTTCAGTTGTAAAAACATTCATTGTGAATTTTGATCTTGAAGTTATCGAGCATCAGAAACGAATAGAAATTAATAAAGGATTAATAAATAAGGTGTCATTGAGCTTAACACCGAGTAGGATTCAAAATCTGGTTGTAAAAACTAATCGATTAAAACGGTATTTGGGACTTTATACGGTTTCGGTGAAACAGGCCATGGTGAGTGCAAAACAACGTAAGAGCTTTGTTATTGTAGCTCTGGCAAAATACCAGGTATCCGAACTTATCCACAAGTTAGTAGAAAATTATAATAGTACCCTTCGGAAATATAAGCCAGAATGGTATTACAATCGCATTTCAGCAATAGAGATGTTTATTATGATTTTAGTTTTCAATATTCCAGCTTATTTCGTTTTTGGCTCTGAAAAATGGTGGATTAATTGTGTTCTCTTTCCAATTGCAGTAGGCTATATTTATTTGAGTTATAAAAAGGCCTATTATCAAATTGATGATGATTTTGTAACTGTAGGTAGCGGTGTGATCGATACAACAACAACAATATTAGAGATACATAAGATACAATCAGTAGAATTCAAGCAATCTATATTTCAAAAACGTCGAAAAATTGCTTCGGTAATCATTTCAACGGCATCAAAGGACACAAAGATTCCATACATAAACGAATCTAAGGCATTTAGCATCTATAATTTTTTACTTTATCGTGTAGAAACACAAAATAAAAATTGGATGTAAAGTCGTAATTTTGCAAAACGAAACACAAACTTATGTTAGTAGAATTTAATACACTTCCAGAAGAATCAAGAGTATGGATCTATCAGGCTAATCGTTCTTTTACTGAAAATGAATTGAACGAGATTAGAGCCAAATTAGATACATTCATCAAACAATGGACAGCACATGGATCTGATCTACAGGCTGGATATACTATTGAATATAAACGATTTATAGTGATAGCTTTAAATCAAAACTTAAATGCTGCTACGGGTTGTAGCATCGATGCTTCAGTACATTTTATTCAACAATTAGAGAATGATTATAGTGTTGATCTCATGGATAAAATGAATGTCTCTTACAAACAAGGTGAGTTTGTGGCTTATAAATCGCTTCTAGATTTTAAGAAGATGGCTAAAGATCGCGCCATATCTAAGAACACAATTGTATTCAATAATTTAGTTACTAATATCGCTGAATTCAAAGAGAATTGGGAAGTTCCAGCGAGTGAAAGTTGGCACAATAGATTTCTTAATTAGGGCCAAAACATTGGTCTTAAATTTTGTTTACAACCTTCTTTATAAAACTATCATAAAGTCTTTTATACTTGTATCTAAAAATACTATTTTGGCATAGTTTTTAGTTCTATTTTTAAATAACTAGAAGATATCGAACCTATGCGCAATTTCCTGTCCCTCATTTGTTTTTTTATACTTTCACTACCCACTGTAGCACAAAATACCAGTCATCCGTTATATCATGATGATTATGAAGCGCAACAGAAATGGGTTGATAGCGTGTATAATAGCCTCTCTCTTGAAGAGAAAATAGGGCAGCTATTCATGGTTCGTGCGTTTTCAGATAAAAAGAAATCCAATCAAGATGAGATCGCTAAGCTTATCAATAACTACAAGATTGGCGGACTTATATTTTCAACGGGAGGTCCAATTAGCCAGGCGAAACAAAACAACTTATATCAAGCCATATCGAAAACACCTTTGCTTATCGGGATGGACGCCGAATGGGGATTAAGTATGCGTCTTGATTCTACCTATGCATTTCCTTGGAATATGACACTTGGTGCTGTTGATGATTTAAAATTGATAGAACGTACAGGTTATCACATTGGAGAACATTGTAAACGTATTGGTGTACATTTTAATTTCGCACCTGTTGTAGATATTAACACCAATCCAAAAAATCCAATAATTGGAAATCGTTCTTTCGGTGAGGACAGGGATAACGTGACTTCAAAGGCTTCGGCATTTATGAAAGGTATGCAAAATGCAGGCGTTTTAGCCAATGCCAAGCATTTCCCAGGACATGGTGATACGGATAGTGATTCTCATAAAACATTACCAACGATTGCATTTGATGAAAAACGCATCGATTCCATAGAATTATATCCATACCGAGAATTGATTAAAGAAGGTTTGTCAAGTGTTATGGTAGCACACTTAAACGTGCCTAGTCTTGAATCGAGAGCTGGCTTCCCATCATCCTTATCAGAACATATCGTAAGCGATATATTAAAAGATAGGTTAGGTTTTAAAGGTTTGATTTTTACAGATGCCCTTGAAATGAAAGGCGTTTCAAATTTTAGCACACCTGGTGAAATTGATCTTGCTGCCTTTAAAGCAGGTAATGATGTGTTGCTCATTTCCGAAGATGTTCCAAAAGCGATAACAAAAATAGTTGAAGCCTATAATGCAAAAGACATTTCAGAGGAGCGATTAGCACATTCTGTAAAAAAGATCTTGATGGCCAAATACAAAGTAGGCCTAAATAATTATAAACCTATTGGCACCTCAGAATTGGTTGCAGATCTCAATAGAAATACTGATGATTTGCTGTATGAAGAGTTGAGTGAGAGTGCTATAACAGTTTTAAAGAATAAGTCGGATATACTGCCTTTACGTCGGTTAGAAACGAAAAAGATTGCTTATGTTTCATTAGGAGACGATAGTGGTTCTAACTTTTATGATGAACTAAAGAAATATACGAAAGTCCATCGCATCCAAGCCGAAAAGCTTGATGAATTGATCACGAAACTACAAAACTATAATACGGTTGTTGTTGGTTTTCATAAATCAAATACGAATCCATGGAAGTCTTATAAATTTACCGATAAGGAATTGGTCTGGTTATATGAAATTGCCAGAACTAATACTGTAATTCTAGATGTTTTTGCAAGACCATATGCGTTGTTAGATTTTAAAACCGTCGAAAATATCGAAGGTATTGTTTTAAGTTATCAAAACAGTAGGATTCTTCAGCAGAAATCTGCACAAGTCTTATTCGGAGCTCTACCATCTAAAGGATCAATTCCAGTTTCTATAGACTCATTATATGCGGCTGGTGATGGTATAAAGTACAATTCCTTATATAATTTAAGTTATGGACGACCAGAACGCGTAGGAATGAGTTCTGAGGCTTTGATAAGGGTAGATTCTGTAGCTCAATATGCCGTCGATAATCAAATGACACCTGGAATTCAATTACTTATCGCAAGAAAGGGTAAAGTCATATATAACAAGAATTTTGGCAAACATACTTATACTGGCGATGACCTAGTAAAGTTTGAGGATATCTATGATGTGGCGTCTTTAACTAAGATTCTTGCCACACTACCTTTGTTGATGGAACTTGAAGAAAAGAATGCATTAACACTCGATACCAAGCTCAAAAAACTGCTTCCTGAATATTTGGAATCAAACAAGAAAAATGTCACGGTAAAACAAATGTTGTCGCATTATGCGCGATTAAAACCTTGGATTCCGTTTTATGTTGCGACTTTAGATTCGGTATCAAAAAAACCTGATCCTAAGTTTTACAGGCGAGTAGGCACACCTAGATTCAGCATTCAAGTGGCAGATGAAATGTACTTAAGACATGATTATCCGGATACTATTCAGAAGATCATAAAAGAATCTGATATGCTTTCAAGATTACGATATCGCTACAGTGATTTACCGTATTATATTTTGAAAAAGTATATTGAAGGGTATTATGATAAACCACTAGATGAATTGGTGCAGGAGCATTTTTATCAATCATTAGGGGCAAATTATACCACGTATAACCCCTCCGCAAAATTTAGCAATAAACACATCGTTCCAACCGAAATAGACGATTACTTTCGTTTTCAAGAAGTACATGGTTATGTGCATGATATGGGAGCTGCGATGCAGAATGGAGTAGGTGGTCATGCAGGGATTTTTAGCAATGCGAATGATGTGGCAAAAATAATGCAAATGTATCTTCAGAAAGGTTATTATGGTGGTAAACGCTATTTCAAACCTGAAACCATAGATAAGTTTAATACCTGTCATTATTGTGAAAATGATGTAAGGCGAGGCGTAGGATTCGACAAACCTCAATTAGGGGATGAAGGGCCGACTTGTGGCTGTGTTTCAATGACTAGTTTTGGACATTCCGGATTTACTGGAACTTATGCATGGGCAGATCCTGAGGAAGAGTTGGTTTATATCTTTTTAGCAAATCGTACGTATCCTAAAGCTGGAAAAAACTTACTTTTGAGAGAGAATATAAGAACAGAAATACAACGATTAATTTACGAAGCAATATTAGATTAAAATGCGAATAGGAATAGTTTGTTATCCAACATTTGGTGGAAGTGGCGTTGTTGCAACTGAATTGGGACTAGAGTTATCAAAACGGGGACATGAGATCCATTTTATTACATATAGTCAGCCAGTTCGTTTAGAGCTGTTAAGTCATAATGTACACTATCATGAGGTAAATGTTCCTGAGTATCCATTATTTCACTACCAACCATATGAATTAGCGCTATCGAGTAAGCTCGTTGATATGGTGAAGCTACATAATATCGAATTACTTCACGTACATTACGCTATACCACACGCTTACGCTGCCTATATGGCCAAAAAGATGTTGCAGGAAGAAGGTATTTATATTCCAATTGTAACGACACTTCACGGAACAGACATTACACTAGTTGGAAGTCATCCGTTTTATAAAACAGCAGTAACTTTCAGTATCAATAAATCTGATGCTGTAACCTCTGTATCTCAAAGTTTGAAAGACGATACACTACGATTATTCGACGTCAAAAATGATATACATGTTGTTCCCAATTTTATCGATTTAGAGCGTCATCAACCAAATTTCACCGATTGTCAGCGTGCTATGATGGCTACGGAAGATGAACGTATCATAACACATATCAGTAATTTTAGAGAGGTAAAGCAAATCCCAGACGTGATAAGAGTGTTTCATCGTATTCAAAAGGAAGTTCCAGCACGATTGATGATGGTTGGAGAAGGCCCAGAACGTGAACCTGCAGAGCTGATGTGTAAAAAACTTGGTATTTCAGATAAAGTGGTTTTCTTCGGAAATAGTAATGAAATTGATAAAATATTATGCTTTAGCGATCTGTTTTTGCTGCCTTCATTAACTGAAAGTTTTGGTTTGTCTGCTCTAGAAGCTATGGCGTCTGGTGTTCCTGTGATTTCAAGTAATACTGGAGGTATACCAGAAGTTAATAAAAATGGCGTTTCTGGTTTTTTAAGTGATATTAATGACATTGAGGACATGACTAAAAATGGAATTTATATTTTATCTGATAAAGAGCGCTTAGATAAGTTTAAGCAAAATGCAAAGAAAGTAGCAGCGCAGTTTGACATACACGAGATAGTTCCTAAATATGAAGCTATTTACGAAGACACGCTTAAAAACTGCCTAATCTTATAATTCTACCACCACACTAAAAACCCTTTTTGAAATTTGTCTTCAGGTGATTTTACCCAAAATAATGGTGATTGTTGCTCTGACAAATAGATGTCCACAGCATTTTGGAAGTCAGTGAGTGTTAACCATTTGACGTTGTCATGAGGATCAAGTAGCCAATCGTACTTTTTCGGTATATAGAATACATGATTATCAAACGCTTTCAATTGTTCTTTTTGTATATAAAAACCTTTTAGACATTCTGGATTTAGTTGTTCAAAGGATATATTCTGTCTATAGGGCTTAAAAAGTTGTGCTTTAAATAAGACTTGCTGCTCTAAAGCGGATACATCAATTCCTAATGCACGAATTAATTTTTGAGTAGCTTCATGATATAATAGCGGAAACTGTTTGTTTTTTAGTTTCGTTAGCTTTTCAGTAAGACTATCTTTACGATTTGGACCTATCCAACGTGAAATTTCAGTTGCCCCTTGAGAAGGGTCGTACACATAAAATTTGTAAACCATTTCCAAGTGCACTAAACGATTTTTTGCATTAACAATAGCATCGAGTTCACCAAGCGTGCGTTGATTTTCTTTTACCTGAATATTTTCAGCAATCAAATGATAATCGTCTATGGATTCAATATGATGAAAAATAAACTGCTCGGCTAATTGTCCTAATCGAATATGTTTCGTAATAGCTCGATTGAATTGCCCAGTTACATTCGTTTGTATGTCAAATTGTTTAAACCCTTCTATATCAAAGTTTTTCCAAAGGGTGTTTGTCCTACAACAGGCATCGTATAAATCGTGTAAATGCTGTTCATTTAGCATAGTATAAAGCTACTTAAGAATATAAATGTTTCATAGTTTCAAATGTTAAGATAAGCCTAAGTTTTATAAGAGCTTTTGTGATTGCTCTACTCAGCCTGTATCTTTACCATATGAAAAGGAAAGATTATAAAATTCATATTGTAGGTGGCGGTATAAGCGGACTCATAGCTGCAAAAACTTTAGAAGCCGGAGGCTATAGGCCTATAATTATAGAAGCTACCGATAGAGTTGGAGGACGCGTAAAGACAGATATTGTTGATGGCTTTCAGCTTGATCATGGGTTTCAAGTGTTATTGGATGCCTATCCGTTGGCACAAAAACATTTAGATTATGAGCAATTGAATTTACAACAATTTGTACCTGGTGCAATTCTATTTAAGCAGGGAAAATCTCAAATTATTGGAGATCCCTTACGTGATGGCTCATTGCTTTTATCCACGCTGTTAGCAACGGCAGGTTCTTTAGGTGATAAACTGAAGATTTTTAAATTGAATCAATCTTTAAAAAAGAAAAGTATCACCTCTATTTTTAAAGAACCAGAAATCACAACACTGGATTACTTAAAAGCAAAAGGTTTCAGTGATCGTATCATTTCCTCTTTTTTTAAACCATTCTTTTCAGGTATATTTCTAGAGGATCAGCTTCAGACATCAAGCAGAATGTTTGAATTTGTATATAAAATGTTTGGTGAAGGTCATGCTGTTTTGCCGGAATCTGGAATCGAAGCAATTCCGAAGCAACTAAAATCACAATTAAAACAAACCAACTTCATATTTAATACCAAAATTGCTGCAGTTCATGATGATCATATTATTACCGAAGATGGCAATCGAATAGACACACATTTTACTATTATAGCTACTGAGGCTAATGGTTTAATCTCAAATTTGTCAGATTCGAATTCATGGAAATCATGCAATAACCTGTATTTTAAATGTCAGGACCGCACGATCAAAAAACCTATTATTGGATTAGTTGCTGATGACCATGCATTAATCAATAATATATTCTTTCACAACACATTAGCTACAGCATCAAGGGGAGAAGGTGAGCTCTTATCGGTTACAGTTGTTAAAGATCATAGACTAATGGATGAAGAATTGGTAAAAAGAGTGCAAAATGAATTAGAGCATAAATGTAATATAGCCAATACTATATTTTTAAAGCACTATCGCATTCCTAAAGCCTTGCCTGATATTGGACAATTACAGAATGATTGTTCACCAACAGAAACTCAATTAAAAGCAACCATTTTTTTAGCAGGCGATCAATTATTAAACGGGTCATTAAATGCTGCTATGCGATCTGGCGAACGCGCCGCAGAAGGATTGATTATGACTTTAGAAGATGGATTACGGGTTGAGGAATTGACCTCTGAGTACTTATAAAATGTTAAACCTCAAGGAAATACTAATTAATTATCGTAATTTATGGTATTAAATATTGGGTTATGAAATTGAGAATTCTAATCATATGTATTGTTAGTATACTAACTTTGGGCTGTGCTTCGAAGAAAGTTGAAGCTACACCTCAACAGATTGCTGCCCTTGATGAAATGGTTGCAAGTAAGTCCTTTGTAATTACTTCTGAATATGCCTTACCTCTTGTAACGAATAGTTTAAGTGCGCTCCAAAACTCCCGAATATTAGCTCCAGGTGAAAACCCTGGTCGTATTAGTTTGATAAACAACCCGAATGAGCTGAAAATAAATGGAGATCTGATAACTTCAAAACTTCCTTTCTTTGGTGAAATTCAACAATCTTCAGGCTATAATGGTTCCAACAATAGTATTGAATTTGATGGCGCATATGAAGATTATAGTGCCACTAAAAATGAAGATAATACATATACGATCAAGTTTGATGCAAAAAGTAAAAGTGAAAAGTTTGACGTGATTGTTACGCTTTACCCGAATTTAAAAAGTCAAATGACCGTAAAAGGAAATAAACGTTTTCCAATACGATATACTGGGTATGTTGCCGGAATTGATCCTGATACAAGTACCAAGCCGTTAAAGTAAAATTTTCGCCCCAACAATACCTTATCCATTTTTCAAACAGTAATTTCTTCTTTTAACGATTGTCAAAAAATTGTAAATTAAATGTCAAATCTCAACTAAATTCAGGAAATTATTAGTTCTTTATATTCTGTTATGAGAAAAATACAAATTTACCTTTTAGTAATCGTTATTCTAGCGCTTATACTTTCGTTCGTTTTTACAGATTCTGAAAAGAAACAAAGTGAATTGAAATCCACAAGTAAGATTGCTCTGCGCGAAGTAGGAAATCAGCTTTTACTGAATAATGATGATGAGACGTCATTAGTAATGCCAGTTAAAGAAGTTGATAATCATTTGTACCAATTATCCTTCGAAAGTCAACTGAGCATTGTCCCTGATTCATTAATTACTACCATCAAGGAGCGCTTAAATGCCTATGCGATTAACAATGATTATAGAGTAGAAGTGTTTCAATGTAATGATAATGAAGTAGCATACAGCTATCAGATTGTAAATGATTCAGAAGACACTATAGTAGCATGTTTAGATAGAGAATTACCAAGGTCATGTTATACAATTCAATTACAACTTTTAGATGAACAACAATCATTATCTAGAGGTCAATTATTAGTCCTGTGTCTGATCGTCGGATTATTATTGTTTGTAATTGAGTTTATTGTATATCGACGAACTGTTGTTTCTGCCAGTGTGGCTAATAATTTGGATTATGAACGACTGGGAAGTTTCAGATTTTATCCAGATCAGAACAAGCTAGTTAAAGAAGCTGAAGAGATTAGCTTATCTAAAAAAGAATGTGAATTGTTGTCGATCTTTATCATGCGTCCAAATGAAATCATTAAACGTGATGAGCTCACCAAACGCGTTTGGGAAGACAATGGTGTAATTGTTGGCCGTAGCCTTGACACGTACATTTCAAAACTTCGTAAAAAGCTTAAAGACGATACCAATATTAAGTTCACCAATGTACATGGCGTGGGCTATAAATTAGAAGTTAAAACCGTTTAAGGTATTCTAGTTTACACCATTATTCTTATACTTTCTCCAACTGGTACCTTGCGTACAAGGACAATCACTAACGCCTTGTAAGAAATCTAAACCAATGGTTATCATGTGTGTACCAGTATTGAATCCTGAAAGATCATTTATTGTAATTTGGTAAGAATACGCAAAGTAGAGGCCATTGGTCATAACACCTGCCATCGGACCAATATTCAAGGGTTTAAAGAATTGATCATTTAAGAATCGATAAGATCCACCAACCCAATAATAATCACCATATTTATTGAATCGTCTGTACTTTAAGTTGATATCTGTACTTGAACGTCTATCACTATCAAACATTTGATAAAATACTGACGGTTCAAATTCGGCTTTGCTACTTTTTGGAGAAAACACGTAACCGGTATAAATTTGATAATTAAGGAGATTACTCGGTTCAATTCCGATAAAATCATCAATATCTTTATCTAAGAAATTATTAGCATTAAAACTGAAATAAAATCGGTTCCAACGGTATAAGAATCCTACATCAAAGTTGTTATTATTGGTTGATCGATCATCCGTTATACTTGGATCAACTATTGGTGTACCATCACCATTATCAAAATTCTCAATATCAATTCTAAAGTTATTGATATTATAAGACAGACCAAATGATAAGAACTGTTTCGACTTATAGTCAAGGATAATATGATGTGCAAAAGAGAATTTTATTCCTTTCTGTCTCGTATTACCATTTTTATCTGTGTAGGCCGATATTCCCACTCCAGATTGTTTGGCAATTCTGAAATCTGCATATAAGGCTGCATTATCAGGTGCATTTTTAATTCCAACCCATTGTGTTAGTCCATTTGCTCGAATTCTAAAATTGTCACCAATTCCTGCATATGTAGGTGAAATAACAAAGTCATTATCTGCCAGATATTGTGTAAATACAGGTAGATTCAACTCTTGGCTATTTCCGAGAGCAAACATAAATAGGAGCGTATATAGTATAGTTCTTTTCATCTGGTTAAGCTTTTGTCATTAGGGTTTACCTGTATAAGGTGAAATGTCCAACATATTCTTTATTCAATGCAGTACTGTTCGGTCTTACAACGTACCAATAGTCACCTGTAGGTAGCTCGGTTCCATTGTATCGGCCATCCCAATACTCACCAACACGATATTCAGCAACTTTTCGTCCGTAGCGATCAAATATGTCAAATGTTAAATTAGGATAATCTTCAACACATTCTGGTGCCCACGTATCGGATACACCATCACCATTTGGCGTAAAATAATTAGGAATACAAGGGCCTTCGATTTCTATCTCTATTAGCGCTGTGGCTTCACATCCACTGCTATCGATAACAGTTACAGTGTAGGTACCATCTTCAGTTACAAGGAATACATTTGTATCACCATAGTTTTCACCATTCATTATGTATATATAGTCACCTGTGCCTCCTGTTGCTATTGCCACGAATTCGCCTGCTTCGTCGCCTTCATTCAATATAAGTGCAACAGGTACTATATCACCAATTTCAAAGAATTCAGTGGTTTGTATACATCCATTTGAGTGTCTAACATCGATATAATGATCAGTTCCTGGCGCAACGTCTGTGAAGACATTACTTAATTGGAATGGTCCACCATCCAATGAAAAGTCAAACTCAGACATATCTAAATTGTCTTCTTGGAAAGTGACGGTTACTGTGTTAGTTGAAGCATTATTAACACAAGCAAATTCTACTTCTACCAACGGCGTAAAACTAATTGGATCTGGGAAGGTAATGTTCCATACCGATTCACAATTTTGTGCATCTCGCACATAAACAATATGATCACCACCGCTTAAACCAGTAAATTCAAAAATGGTTTGTGTAGGACCACCAGTAGTATAAGGTCCATCGTAATCATCAAGACTTACGCTATACGGTAAATTCCCACCAGAAATATCAATACTAAATTCGGCATTATTGTCGCCTTCACAGGTTTCTTCGAATAAAGAATTAGGAACAATCGTCAGTATTACAGGCTCTGGATCTGTTATTGTGAAATTAAATGTGATATAACACCCTAAAACATCTTGAACGATCACATCGTAGTTACCTGGAGCAAGGTTGTCAAAAATATTTGTCTCAAAGAATTGATCTAGTTGAGGCGAAATTGCATACTTGATGATACCCGTTCCTCCAGTTGCATTGATTTCTAGAACACCATCATTATTTCCACTACAGGTAATATTATTTACAATGAAACTAGCGTCTAATGGTGCTGAAGGTTCTGTAATTGTAATTGGTGCTGACAACACATCACAATCACCACTTTCTACAAAGACTACATATGTTCCTGCAATTAATTCTGTGAAAACACCTGGAGTATTTTGAGTGGCATTTAGGTCATTTCCATTTGTGTCTTGTAACGTATAAACATAGTCACCAAGGCCACCTTGAGCTGTAGCAACAATACTTCCTGTATTATCTCCAGCACAGTTAATTACAGGGTTTTCAGATGCTAAATTAATAGTTAAGTCTAGTAAAGGGTCTATAGTAATCTCATTAGATACATTAGAAATACAACCATTCGCATCTCTAACATAATACTGATATTCACCAACAGGCATATCAAACGTAATTGATGTGTTAAAGTTACCTAATACTGTGTTGAAATCAGCCGTAGCACTAAATTCATAAGGGCCGTTTCCACCAGTAGCACTTAAAGTTAAAGACGTTTCAAACAAGCAAGTTTGTGTAGTAGCTACTACCAAATTCGCTTCAACTGGTGAAGGCTCATTAATTATAATATCCGCAGATGTAGTGAAACATGCATTTCCATCTGATATATCGATGGTATATGTTCCAGGTCCAAGATCTGTAAATACATTGGACGTTTGAGGACCAGATGTTGATGGGTTAGGAGCAATTGTATTTAATGTATAAATGTAATCTGTTCCTTGTCCGCCTGTGACGTTAGTAACTGTAATAGAAGCATTTTGATCACCAAAACAAGCTAAGCTTGAAGCACTTGGTGTAAATGTAGCAGTTATTGGATTTGGAGCTGTTAAAGTAATATTTACAGACTCTAAACATCCTTCTGCGTCCCTTACTGTTACAATGTAATTTCCGGCTGAGAGGTCGGTAAATGTATTATTCGATGAAAACGCGATATTAGCATCTCCGGATAATTCATATTCGTAATCACCCCATCCACCTGTAGCGAGTGCAGAAATTATTCCTTGACTATCATCACAACTCACATTTGATGATTCAGAAGCTGTTAATGCCAAAGTATCAGAAGGTGAATTAATAACTACTGTGCCAGATGTTGAACAAAATGGACTATCCGTTTCAGTGATAACAACATTAAATGTACCAGCCGTCATACCTGTAACAATTAATGGGTTAGTTGACGTATTAACACTAACTGGTCCTAATACTGAAGTGTTGGTTGCATCAAATACTTCATAAGTATAATTACCAATATACCCAGAAAGATTAATTTCGAAACTTCCAGAATTATCACCAAAACAGGTCACTTGAGTGCCTGCAAGCGCAACGGAAGGTAATGTTGCTTCTGGTACAACAACAGTTACCTCTTCTGTACATGACGTTACTGTATCTATAATTGTTATTGTATATAATCCAGATGGTACGCCAGTAAATGTGTTTCCACTTAAAGTTATCGACGCAGGATAAGGAGCAATCGTATAAGTAAATGTTCCTGTTCCTCCGGTAACACTTAAATCAATGATTCCATCGTCATTATTACAACTCGGAAGTGTAGTAATTGAAGGAATGATATCTAATCGAGCAGGTATATCTACAGAAACTAAATTACCACAACCATTGGCATCTTGAATTTCTATTGTATGGGTTCCTGAGAATAAGTTAGAGATTGTGAATGGCGCAGTCATATTCTGAAATGAACCACCATCAATACTATAGCTATAAGGTGCAATACCCGCAATATCCAAGGTAACATCAATTTCGTAATTACCTTCTGTCACTGTACATAAGTTTGTAGCAATTGCCGAAATTACCGGCTCTGGATCAGATGGCAATACAATCACAGGACTAGTAACGATACAATTATAGGCATCAATTACGTGCACATAATAATTACCTGCATCAGCATTAAACGTACTATTAGTAGACCAGTTCGCATCATTAATGGCAGGAGCTGCTGCAGTCGTTGTCATTTGATACTGATAAGGCGCTGTACCATTTTGAGCAACTGCACTTATGGCTCCTGAATTAGGCGTACAATTTGCATTTTGATCTACACTAACGGTTAAGTCTAATAGGAATGCGGATTCTGTGATATTGAATGGAGCTGTAACAACACCACAACCAGCGTTTGGCCCTGTAGTCTCTGTAATTGTTACAAAGTAGTTACCGAAAGGTAACGGACCTAAATCTGTTACGGTTAATGATCCACCAGCATTGACAGTTCCTGAACCAGTAATCCCAGTTGATATCAATGAAAATGAATCAAATATTTCGTAATCTACATTTACAGCCACACCATAAATACTGTTAACTGTGAAGCTAACATTACCATCAGCACTACCAGTACAAGTAATATTGTTGGAGCCTAAGGCTGATAAACTTAATGTTGAATTAGTAGGTATTGGGGTCGTTGCAGGTTCATAATATGTACAATTCGTTGAAGCATCATAAACAATAAACGTGTATGTGACACCAGGTGTTAAACCAGTAAATGTAGCCGA
The DNA here is from genome assembly GCA_017643165.1 of Psychroserpens sp. Taxonomy (GTDB): domain Bacteria; phylum Bacteroidota; class Bacteroidia; order Flavobacteriales; family Flavobacteriaceae; genus Psychroserpens. Next base: position 561,118 of record JAEPNY010000002.1, read on the forward strand.
TTCACTACCAGGCGAATCTTCTGGCAACCAAGATCCTGGAGGATTCGGATAAACAGAAATAGGACCTTGATAAATACTGAAAAAGAACGGACCAGCACTTGTTAACGTCGAACCAACGCTTACTACAGCTTCACCACCAGTAGAACAATCTACAGTAGCTGTAACGTTTATGTCTAAATCAGTAGGAGGTGAGGCAACTAATACATCTTGAACTAGTATAGAACATCCGTTTGTGTCAACGACATTGATCTGGTATAAACCGAAATCTACGACATCAAAACTCACCGAAGTTGAACCAGTTGTATTGAATTCAGAATTCGAATACCCATTAGAACCCGTGACGAAATAGTTGTAAGGTGCAGTTCCACCTGTTACAGAATCGACAATTACAGATCCTTGTGAAACGCCACTAGCAGTACAAGTTATGTCAACAGTACTATAATTAACAGCAATTGGGTCAGGTTCATTAATAACAATCGTTTCTGTACCTGTACAAGAATTTGCATCGGTAATCGTAATGGTATAAGTACCAGCAGTTAAACCAGAGGTTTGCGTACCGTAATTCACACCAGTTGTGTCATTATTTACGTTAATTAAGAATGGCGGTGTTCCAACTGTTGGATCTATACTAATGTCTAATGAAGCATTAGCATCACCATTACATAAAATATCTTGAGCTTGGACGACAGCAGTCAAGTTTGGAACCGTCACTGGATCTACCGTGATCACACTTGACACTGCTGTACACCCATTATTATCGGTTATTTGGAATTGATAAGTACCCGCTGTTGCTGTACTATACGTGAATGTCGTACCTGTTGCTCCAAGGGCAGTATATGCTGCACCGTCAATAGATACTTCATAAGTAAATGGCGCAGTTCCAGTGATAGTTCCTGTTAATGTAGCATCAGGAGTTGCAGTACAGTCTAATCCTTCCGTCAAAACAACATTAACTGTTGGTGTTGGAATTGGATTTATTGTATACGATTCGCTGTAGGTACAATCATTAACATCTCTAACTTGGAATGTATAGGTTCCAGGTTCTAATCCTGTAAACACATTTGAGGACTGATATGTTGTAATATAAGTTGCAGGAGCAATAATCTGATATTCTAACGGCGCTGTTCCTCCAGTGACACTTGTAATTGTAACATCGCTTGTATTAGTAGGGCAAGTTACCGGTGAATTGTCAAATGTCATATCTGTTGGTGGATCAAGAGGATCAATTACAACATCATTTGTAACAGCTGTACATAAATTAGCATCTTGAATGGTAACAGTATAAGTGCCTGCTGTTAAGCCTGTAAATACATTACTAGCTTGGAAGTTTACGCCATCAATACTATACATATATGGTGCATCTCCACCAGTTACTGCAGTGACAGTGATTGTACCAGGTGAGGTACAGGTATAGTTCGCTGTAAGGTCAGCAGTTCCAGAAATAGCATCATTAGCTATTATAGTTACTGTTTGAGGGGTTGTGCCACAGAATGAACCTCCAATAGAATATTGAACAACTACATCATAATCACCTGCTGCAAGTCCAGTAAATACTGGTGAATTTGAGTAGGTAGTTCCACCGTCGATACTGTATTCAAGCGTGTTACCGTTCGTAGCGGTTACATTGATTGTAATTGTTCCTGTATTCCCAGCATCAAGACAGGTAATATCTGTAGTTGCAACTGTAAACTCCGGCTCATCGATAGGATTTACAGTAATTGATGTAGTCGCGCTACAGTTATTTGAATCAATAACTTCAATATCAAATGTGCCAGGTGCGGTCACCACAATTTCTGGAACAGTTTGGAAATCTGTCGATCCATTTATAAAGTAAAAATAAGGCGGCGTTCCTCCCTGTGGGTAAACGGTAATCTCACCATCAGTACAGGTTAAAGGAACTGTTATAGCTGCAGTCACCGTGAGTAATGGTGGCTCGACTATGGTTAAGTCTTCCGTGTAAAAACAGCCGTCTTCCGTCTCAACGGTAGCGGTATATGTTCCTGGAGTTAAATTTTCAAATAAATAAGTGTTCTCTATAATTGGTCCGACACTATTTACCAATGTAGCGCCTTGATATATAGCAAAAGAATACTGTGGTTCTACATCATTTGCAGCTAATTGAATACTACCTAAATCTCCATTACATAATGGTTGTAATATCGTAGTTGAAACTGTAAAATCTCTTGCTCGTATTTGAACGTCAGGAACTGTAAAAACGCATGGATTAGTAGGGATACCAATCTGACGAATGTAAACGGTGTAAGTTCCAGGTGCTGTAATTGTAAATACATTACTGGTTTGATAATTAACATCATCTAAACTGAACTCATAACCAGAAGGTACATCATTCACTGTGATACTACCTGGAGTAGTACAAATAATATCAGTTGCTGTAACTGATGGACTCAATAAATTTTGATAGACATTAAAATAGAATTGATTAAAACATCCTCCTGAATAATTAATGGTTAATCTAAATTGACCAGACGTGTCGGCCATAAAATCTGGTCCAGTAGTGACTTCATTCCATACACAAGAAGGATCTTCATTTGCACAATCTGGATCAGTAACAGCAGCACAACTTGTTTCATCTAGTTGTTCCCATATAATTGAGGTGGCACCAGAAATATTTGTTTGAATGAATCTAGAATCATCAGCACCACATAAGAAAATATTCGGTAAAAGCTTACCGTCATTCGGACATGTTACTACTTGGTCTGCATAAGGTATTACAGGGTTTTCGATATCACCACCAAATAATTGAACATTATATTGCTGAATTATTGATTGACAAGGTGCGATTGCTGTATTGAACGAATAGTATGTCCCAGTCGTAGTCACCGTAATTGTTTGTGTCGTTCCGATGATATTATTCCCTGCAGCATCGGTAGACCACGCATAGGAATCATATCCATTTGCAGCAGTTAATTCCACACTGTTACCACATAAAATAATATCTTCAGCAAATAAACAATCATTAAGATCTGCCAAGAAATTTGTGGCTTGAGGAGATAATAAACAACCTGTATTACTATTCAAACTTGGATCGTCGGTAATTTGGAACGTAGGATTATAGAATCCATTATATGTTGCAAATGCTTGGTTATTAATAATGTTAGAACATGAATCTGCAAGCTGCTGACATGATTCGACTGTTTCAACCTCTATACGAATTTCATAAACCGGATCATTTTCTTCTACTAATGAGTCATCAATATTAAAGATTAACTCTCGCGTTACAGGGTCATAACTCGCAACAGTCACGCCAGGAGGTAAAACGAGATCTTCAGGGTGATTATAGACAATATTAATAGGTAAAATATCCCTTATTTGGAAATTTGTAGCATTGTCGTTTCCGATATTTTGAAAGCCAATCACATAATTTAATGGCGTTGCTAATCCAACAACTTGACCACCAATATCATTTCCAGCATCGTCTTCAACAATTTTAGTTAATACGATATCCGGCTCTATAATTTCTACAGCAAAGGCAAAGAAATAAGGAAAATAAGTATCTCCACTGGTTTCTAATCGTATGACTCCAGAGGTAGCGTCGTTTGCTATTACTGAATTTCCTGGATTTGGAATTGCCAAAACTCCCGTATCAAAACCAAGTGTATTAGTACTATTTGGAACACGGTTATTAACTGGCGTGGCATCTAATTGTGTCACCGAACTATTAAAGAAGTTATTTACTGGACGATCCGTCGTCGATAAAGAAACACCATTCAATAATAATCTATCTCCAAGTATCGGACTGTCTCCTTCTAGCGTCGCAAATGCAAAATTTGCACGTACTGGAGCAGGAGCAGGGACTGTTCTAAATCCATCAACTGGAATATCTAAAGCAGGATTTCCACCCGGAACACTAATCGCACTAAAACCATCAAAACTCGTAATCGATTTCCCAGGTAATGTCGGATCTTCATAGACCACGAATAAGGACCATCCAGCAGATTGCCCAGTACCATTATATGGATTGAACGTAGACGTTTCCCCTAAACCAGAAGATACATTGGCTACGGTATACGTACCAAGATCTGTCCCTAATGCTGTTACTATGTCAGTAACATCCGCGAAACAGGCATAAGAAAAACTGTCACCACCATCAACCGTAGTTCCTCCAGCTTCATATATAATTGTTCCCTGAATATCATTATAACCTCCTACAGGACCTCTAAACTTAACCTGTGTTATTGGCTCAGCGCCTGGATTAACCGCACCCCAATACAATCCGGCATAAATGATTCTATAACAATTTGGATTTGGAATGTCTAGATCAGAACTCGATGAACTAAAGGTCGTAGGATCGCCATCAATATCAATGTATTGCATATCAACGTTATGGTTATAAACACCATTGTTGTTGAATGCGTTGTTGTCAGGTCCAAGAATGTTGTTACCAATAAGTATAATGTCCCCTTTTAGGTCTTCATCAAATCTCGGTGTAAATGGTTCATAGTTTTGAGCATAAGCAGTGAGGGCCGTACTTATGAACGCTATGAAGACGATTATTTTAGAAAAAGTAGATTTGTTCATGGTGCTTAATGTTTTAAATTTCCAATCGTAAAGGGCTTTGATTTGGAAATTGGCCTAATTACTTTAATTCTCTATTTTCACGAGGGACATGTTTTTGTTATATGGTTTATTGTCTTTAGATTGTAACTGACTATTAGCCTGTTCAATACTCTCAATTTTCTTTGAATAGATATAATACTTACTCGTATTTATATCATAGAAAAAGTCAATATCAGATTCTCCAGAAGCCACAGCTTTTCTAACAAAATCATTACGTTTCTCAACATCATTATGAACTGCTAATACGACGTAATAGCCGTCATCTGTATTAGCTACATTCTTGAGGATCTGTATATTATCACTTTGTGCTTCGCCATAATCAAAATCAGATTCTGTAAGATCCTGACCTGTGACTTGCGTTGTTTCTTTAATAGTTTTTAAAGTAGCTCTATCTTGTGCATAACGTTCTTCTTCGTTATCAAAGGCTGCTCGTTTAATTCTACGACGCTTCTCAAACTCCGTTGCAATTCTAATTTCCTCTAGTCTTGTATCTAGGTCAGTTCTCGCCTTAATGGCTTGTGCCTGTTCTGATTCTAGTCGTTTTAAGGTCTTTTGATAGTATAGATATACTTCATCATTATATAAGGTGTCAGCTAAGAAATTGTCCTCATACATATTTTTTAACTCTTTGATCTTACGATTTCTATCTTCGATAACCTTATCAAGATCTGTTTTAATCTGAGCTAATCTTCTATTTTCTTCAGTAATACTCTTAAATGGCTTTGGTTGAACCGTAATTCCTTGTTCACTAAGATCATTTTCTTCTTTAAGGTCTTTTAAATCCTGGTTTTTGATGTCAACGATCTCATTGAATTTTTTCAATAAGTTATTTTGAGCTGTACTGTCTTTTTCAGTCTCTTGCGCTAAGGCATACATCGCTTTACCAAGTTCATCCTTCGGATTGGTAATTAATTCTTCTTTCGCCTTTTGCTCAGCAAGTAGCTTAGCTTGTGCTTCAACCTCTTCTTTCGCCTTTTGCTCAGCCAATAGCTTAGCTTGCGCTTCAGCTTCTTCTTTAGCTTTTTGCTCTGCTAGTAACTTGGCTTGTGCTTCGGCTTCCTCTTTAGCTTTTTGCTCCACTAGTAATTTGGCTTGTGCTTCAGCCTCCTCTTTAGCTTTTTGCTCTGCTATTAACTTGGCTTGTGCTTCAGCTTCTTGTTTAGCCTTTTGTTGAGCTAATAGCTTAGCTTTTTGTCTTGCTTTGGCCTCAGCTTCTTCTTTTGCTTTTTGTTCTGCTAATAACTTAGCTTGTGCTTCAGCATCTTCTTTTGCTTTTTGCTCCGCTAATAACTTGACTTGCGCTTGAGCTTCTGCATCCTCTTTAGCTTTTTGTTCCGCTAATAATTTAGCTTGTGCTGCTGCTTCTTTTTTGGCTTCTTGTTCTGCCTCACGTTGGGCGAGTAGTTCAGCTTTACGTTGTTGCGCTGCTCGTCTGTTAGCTTCTGTAGTTTCTCTTGAAAGTTTCAGTTTAGAAGGCTTACGCTTTTTTGGACTAATCAAACTAGCGACTTCGTCACCACTACTATAATCAAAACGTTGACGATTTTTAAAGCGATATGCTAAAGTAATATCATGTGATGGACCGAAATCCGTTAGGTCGCCAATAGAACGTTCATAGTTGTATTCAACAGCAATTTCTTGAGTGATGTTTAATCCAATACCTCCAGAAACACCAAAGACTGAATTATAACCAACTTGCGCCCATATACCTTTAGGTACCATAATCATGGCCAATGCCGAAACTATCGTCTCGTCTTGTTTGAATTCTGAACGTAACAATCCTGAAAATTTACTATCATCAAAGAATCCGCTAGATCGCATGTAACCTGTATACATGATATGACCTTGGATTCCCATTTCAGGGTTATCTTCTAAAATTTCAGAAGTCTGAACATTATAACTTACCAGATTATTCGCTGATACACCAAAATCAAAGAACGTTGTACCGAAATTGATTCCAGGATTTATAGTTACCAAAAAGTTCTCTGGAACATTCTGTAAAGAAGGATCTGAAAAGTTAGTAATAACTCTCCCTGTATTAATTCCACTACTGTATGCAGCGACGTTCATACCAAAGGTTAAATTGTTATCACTCGTAAGTTGCGCGTTGTATGCAAAGTTTAATAATCCGCCGAATGTTGTCAAAACACCATAATCTTGTTGATACAATCCAATTCCAGCTCCAATATTTTCTGCAAATCGACCAGAAAAGCTGGCTAAATAGGTAAGGGGAGCATCATCAAATTGAACCCATTCTCGTTTGTTATTAATACTTATATATTTATTCTGCTCTCTAACAAAACTAAAAGTTGGATTCATAGCAAAGCGATTGAATGTAAGCGAGTTTCTAACTGGAAGTGTTAGTGCAACCACACCATCATCTTGCTGGCTATAGAGTTCCTGTAGCGCGCAAATACATAAAATCAATATGAATAGATAGGCTTTCATTTTACTTGACTACAGTTATTGATCCTTTTTTAGTTTGATTATTGCTCGTGGTAATGATGTAATAGTACACCTGATTGATACTGGTGAGGTTTAAATTATTTTGAGGCCAGTCATTCTGATAATCATCGGTTTGAAATATGACCTTTCCACGATTGGTCATAATCATAATATTTGTATTTGTACCAGTCACTAAAGCTTGTGGCAAAACCCAGGTATCGTTAATACCATCGCCATTCGGACTTATTACATTTGGAATATTAGCGACATCAGGAAATTGGTCTATAGCTTCATTAAGTTCTATAATGAACTCTCGAGTGCCTTGACATCCATTGGTTTCTAATACCTCAATTCTGTAAGTACCAAATTCAGTAGCATCATATGTCGCTTCTGTTGCTTCTGAAATAAGAGTGTCATTGAGATACCATTCGTATTGAGGTGCAATAGCATTATTTGAGACTTCAATAAATAATGATTCACCTTCTTCAATCCAATTGACATCAGGTACATTGATATCTGCATCAAATAATTCGCTAAAGAGGTCAATAGACCCTGAAGCGAAACAACTTCCAAGATCAACCTGAACCGAGAACACCCCTGTCTCGTTCGTTTGATATTGTTGGCTAGTTGCTCCATTGATAAGTTCGCCATCTTTAAACCATTGGTATGAAATTCCACCTAAGGTACTTAAGGTAGTCATGCCTTGTTCAGGACAAAATGGATTTCCAAGACTTGACGCTATTCCAGCTTCTGCTTGTCCAGATGAGACTTCACTAATTGTAACGCGATTTGAAAATGAATCGGAAGTACAGGTGCCATAATTAGTTTCGACGAAATAAGTTCCTTCTTGATTTACAATTAACGATGGTCCTTCAGCTATAAATTCTGAAGTCGTTGGGCTTGTTTCTCTGTACCAATTAAACGTTAGAGATGGATATTGTAATGGAGAGTCATTTAATCCAGTTCCTGGATTATCAATAGTTAATAGATAACTTCCACCAGTACAATAAGCACCTGTTGAAACCAAATTATTAATTGAGAATGGGGAATCTTGTATTTTATAGTACGCTGCGAAACTCGCAGAAGGAGCACTTGTCGCTGCAGGTGATGAGCTTTTAATTCGAATTCTATAGCTTTCGCCTGCCGTTGTCGTAGGTAAAGAAAAATTAACAGTTGCAGGTGAATTTGTAATTTCTCCTGGATTAGATGTAAATATGACCACAGATTCCTCAAAATCACCTTCAGAATCAGATAATTCTATCGTAAATTGATTTGAACTATTTAAGGCATTTTCAGGTGAAAACACAAATGTTGTACTATAACTATTAAATGTGTTACTTGCACAGGCCTGACTAAATCCCAAATTTGGTGTACCAATAACTACCTGAGCCACGGCTTTTTGTTGTAAAAAAAGTGTGAGCACACAAAATACTAGAATGACTTTATGGGCAATTTTTGTAGTAGGCATTAATTTGGGGTGTAATGTTCTAATCTATAAGCAATAAACTTTATTAGGTTGTTATTTAAATATGTTAATCATCTGTTGTATCATTAGATGCAATGATTCTATTGATTCGTAATCTGTAATCAGGACGCGTCGCAGTATGAGCATCTATAAAGGTTTCAGAATCTGGCCCTTTTGAATATACATTGTCAAAGGCGCGACTTCCGTACCAGCTTTCAAGATCATCATTATTGGTATATCCCTTACGGAAAATATTTCCATTACAATTATTGAAGTAGGTACGCGTAAATTTTAGTTTCGACAGGTTTTCGTTGTTGATCATAATTTTATTATCAAAAACAACAGCAGGATTGAATCCGGAAATCACACTTTTATCGATCATAAAAGATGTGTCGTTTCCAACGTAAATGGCTTCATTCACTAATCCAACCTGAATATCATAGTCTAAATCTGAACTAAGATTAATTAGAGTTAAATTTTCTGCATTTACATAAGTTTGCGCTTTTGTTAAATCAGCATCTTCAATATTATCGTAGGCTGAAACATACATACTTCTAGGTACATCTGAACTCGACACATAAGGCGATCTGATAGCTAAAGAATTAATGATTTTACATTGTGTTCCGTAATTAAAATCATAATCGTTTCTGCTCGACTTGTAAGACACAAGCTTATCTAAAATTACGCTACCGCCATAAAACTGAAACGAGTTACCGTCACAGTAGCTTACCATAATATTTTCAACAATTGTTTGTTGTCCGACACCAGCTAATGTGAGTCCATTGAAGTATCCGTAATCCTTAGTACGTTTACCAGCAAACTCTATTCTAACATGTCTAAGTATTCCAGAACTGTGGTCAGGATTATCACCTCCATAGCTTATGCTTTCGAAATCTGTAGGACGTAGGCCATAGTTAAGTGAAGATTCATTTCCGAATTTACTAGTAGGTGCATCACCTAAAATAAATACACCGCCCCAATCACCAGGTTTTTTAACACTACGACTAGACGTGAATATTATTGGATCTGTATGTGTACCATCAGCAATTATTGCAGAATTTTTACTAATCGTTAGTGAACCTTTTGTTTTATAATCGCCAATGATAACAGTTCCAGGTTCAATTGTTAAAACTGTACTGTCAGTAACAAACACATCGCCTAAAAGTAGATAGATATCACGCTTGTGTAATGTTTTGTCTTTGGAAATATTACCACTTAGAATTTGAGTAGGTTTTCCATAGTCGATTTTATTAGGCTTGAATTCAGTCCAAGGGTTAAGCCAATTATTATATCCAATAATCCCTTTTTCTTGCTGGGCAATGCTATTGCCGTGCACTAAAGTGAAAAGAAGTGCGAATAAAGTAATTGTTCTCATAGTAGTTAAGTTCATTTGTTAGATTATGGGGTTTATAACACACTATCAAACATAGGAACTTGACTTACGAAATGCAAAAAATATCGATGTAATGCATCTTTTTTTAATGTTTTAAAGTATTTTCTTACATAAAATCAGTAGAGATACTGTAGCTAAAAGTACTTAAGATGAGTAGATTGAACTCAAATAAATTCCATATCGTTAAGTTTTAATCAAAAAAAGACCCCAACATTTTTGTTGAGGTCTAACATAAAAACTTGAATATACTAACTATTAATCCGCTTTATAATCGTTATAAGTATGAAGCGATTTTAATGTCTCTTCGTAGAATAATATAGCCGCAATTAAATCACGCGTATCTGAGTACGGTAAAATTTTGCTTTGGAATTCTATTGTACTATCAAAATAACTCACTGAAGCTTCACGATTTGCTTCTAGAGCTTTTTTATTGTCTTTTGTCGTTGGGATACCTAATGATTGCATCGTGACACCAGGTTTAGTTGCGAATGCAATATTCGGTAATATATTAACGATTACTTCAATACGTTCACTGTATAATCCGAGTAATTCACCTTTCGACATTTTATTAAGTTCGTCGTGATTATGGTATTTCGAAATATTGACTTTACCACTAATTATGTTGATAGGAGCATCTTTTTTTTGAGCGGAGCAGAAGCTTATCATCAATAGAAAAATAGCAATTACTAAAGTAGGTTTTGTTTTCATTTTTAGGGTTTTTAATAGATCTAGGTGAGACAAATCTATACAAATTATCAAGAAATCCAACGATTTTTGATGATTTTTTCGAAATATTTTTTATCCATGAAATGCAAAAAACATGGATAAAGTACGTTTTTATTGGGTGAAACGCATTTTTATACGATGAAATACTTTTAGCAATTTTGAGCTAATATTTACTCGATTGAACCTCTAAATCTCGTAAAATTATAGATGCTACATCTCGATAAAACACGACACCACGCACTATTATTATTGTAGTTCATCGGTAGAATTGACATTTTTTTTCTTTTTGTCGTCAAAATTTAAGCATTGATGCGATTTTTAATGCTACAGGCAAAATAACTATGAAATTTGAGCAACTCAAATCAAATACCATAATGAAACGATTAATAGCCCTTTTCTGTTTTATTAGTGCATTTTCAACATCTGCTCAAGATATAGCACTAAATACTGATACCACATTAAATTATTTAGAACGTCATCCTATATATGACTATACTGCGCAATTAACAAGCGTTGATACGATTCCAGGTTATAATACTAAGTCTGACAAGTTAAAACTATCAGGAACTGTTTATTTATCTGATGGGAAGACACCAGCAAAAGACGTTATTGTTTATATAGAACAAGCTGATGAATTCGGAAATTTTGATTTAAAGAAGCACAATGACAAACGTTATGTAGAAAATCGTGGATGGGTACTAACGGACGCTAACGGTAATTATACATTCTACACCTATATTCCAGGAGGTGATCGTCGTTATAAAATGTTACAGCAATTATTTGTGTCGGTAAAGGCGCCTAATAGTTCTGAATATAATATCGAATCATTTTTATTTAATGACGACCCTTTACTTACAAAGCAATGTCGCAAAAAGATCAATAAGAAAGGAGATCCGTCAAGAATATTAACTCCAAAGAAAGAAGGTGCACTTTTTGTAGCACAAAAGGATATCATACTAGCGCAAGACTAGTTTTCAATAATAAGACGTTGTCCAATTTTTATCACCGAATTCCTATTTATAGAATTGGTTTTACAAAGTGATGCGACACTAACATTGTTTCGTCGCGATATTCGTGATAAGGTATCACCACGTTTAACCACATAAACTCGTCGTTCTTTTACTAAAGTTTTTAAGGCTTCAGCTTCTGTAAGGATTGGTTGTATTTTACTCTGTCTTCTAGAATTATGCGCATAAGGCCTTGTCCATTCTTTAGTGACCCAGATTTCTTCAGCTCGTACTCTGTTGTCTTCATTATTAAAATCAAACAAGTATTCTGGATTGATAGAAACACCTTTATAGTTAACAACAAGGTGCAGGTGACTTCCTCTAGCATTTCCACTAGCACCACCTTTACCTAGATATTGGCCTTTAATCACAGTGTCATTCTCTTTAACACCATAGCGTGATAAATGCGCATAAACGGTTTCAAGACCATTATAATGTCTAACGATAACTGTACGCCCATGACCTGAATTATATCGTGCAAATCGTATCACACCATCAAACATCGCAAAGAGACTATCACCAGTTATTAAATCAATATCTATGCCTTTGTGTGCGCGTCCCCAGCGCCAGCCATATCTAGACGTTATCACCTTTTCTTTACCAATAGGTGAGGCGTAAGTAGTATCGTCAAAGGTTAATTTTACAGGAAAGGTAACATCGACGGACTTATAAGGATTATAAACTGTGTGCTCCCAGAACTTTGCTTTAATGTCAGGCAAAGCCACTTCACTTGAAGCTAACGAATCGATGGCCACGATGTCATCGAAATCTGAAAAATCATATAATTCTAACTTCGGGCTTTTTTGAGCATGTAAACCAAAAGTCATGAACGAAAAAAAGATGACCAATCGAAAGTTCATATTGAAAGTATAGCTAATTTTCAAAGGGCGAAATTAAGTAATATGAACGTAATTTTGTGTTAATGTATTGTTATAGCCTATCGCGAAATATAGGCTTCGTATAAATTCATTATTCTTACTACTTCATTGTCAATTAATTAAAAGTGAAAAGGAATTGAAAAAAACATTCAAAACCTAACTTTTATCATGTTTTATCTGCGTATTAGGAGCTACCTTTAATGGTATAAAACTCACTGAATCTTTAACAGAAAAACCTTATTATATGAAAGTATTTGACAATAAACACATCAAAAATGTGGCGTTTGTTGGTGCGCATCGCTCTGGCAAAACCACATTATCAGAAACCATGCTTTTTGAGGCTGGACTGATTAATCGATGTGGTTCTGTAGAGCAAAAAAATACGGTATCTGACTACCATGAATTTGAGCACCAACGCGGTGCTTCTGTTTTTGCTACACCTTTACATACCGAATGGCGCAATTATAAAATCAATATTATAGACACACCTGGTCTAGACGATTTTATTGGAGAGATAATGTCTTCTATACGCGTTGCTGATACCATTGTAACTGTAATTAATGCCAAACATGGTGCAGACATTGGAACAGAAATTATCTGGAATTATGTCGATAAATACCACAAACCAACGTTGTTTGTAATTAACAAAATTGACAGTGAAAAAGCCAACTATGAAATGAGTGTCAATAGCTTAAAAGAACTAGTTGGTAACAATGCGGTATTGATTCAATATCCAAAAATTATTGATGGCGCACAATGCATTATTGATGTCCTTAAAATGAAATGTTACAAGTTTGGTCCAAATGGCAGCAAACCTGAAAAACTACCAATTCCGCAAGATGAAATGGAATATGCAGATTATCTTCACAATGAATTGGTCGAAAAGGCAGCTGAGAATGATGAGGAACTCATGGAACTCTATTTTGATAAAGGCACTCTTAATGAAGATGAGCTTAGACAAGGTATCAAATTAGGCATGCTAAATCATGATATCTTTCCAGTTTTCTGCGTTTCTGCACTAAAAGATATGGGAACTGGTCGACTTATGGGATTTATTGATAATGTGGCTCCAGCTGCATCCGATCTAAAACCAGAACAGACCATAGAAGGAGAATTGGTAAAACCGGAGTTAGATGCCGAAACGAGTCTGTTTATTTTCAAAACAATTTACCAGCCAAATTTAGGACAGCTTACTTTCTTTAAAGTCATGTCTGGAGAAGTTCGTGTTAATGATAAATTGTTTAATACCAGAACTGGTGAAGCTGAAACTTTAAACCAGCTCTACATCATGGATGGAAAACAAAAGCACAGTGTTCAAAAATTAACATTAGGTGACATTGGTGCCACTACAAAACTTAAGTATACTGATACTAATGATACACTTGCATCGAAACCCGAAGCAGGAACTATTAAACCAATTAAATTCCCACAGCCTAGATTAATTAAATCGGTTACTGCGGAATCCACAACTGAAGAAGAAAAGTTAAGTGAAGCATTGAAACGAATTCATAGTCAAGATCTGACGGTTGATTTAAGTTATAACAATGAAACCAAGCAGACTTTAGTTGGGACGCAAGGCGAATTGCATTTAGCGACATTAACTTGGCTCTTAGAGAATGTCTATGATGTCGTTCCTAAGTTTGACAACCCAAAAATTTCATATCGAGAAACAATCCAGCGCAGTGCTACGGCGAATTACAGACATAAAAAACAGAGTGGTGGCTCTGGTCAATTTGGACAGGTACACTTAAAGATAGAACCTTATTTTGAAGGAATGCCAGAACCAGAAGGATTCTCACTTCGAGGTAAAGAAGTTGTTGACTTACCATGGGAAGGCAAATTGGTTTTCTATAATTGTATTGTTGGTGGTGTAATTGATCAACGTTATTTACCGTCAATTATGAAAGGTATTTTAGAAGTAATGGAATCTGGACCACTAACACAATCCTTCATCAGAGATGTACGTGTGATGGTATACGACGGAAAAATGCACTCCGTTGATTCTAATGATATTTCATTTAAGATTGCGGGAGCACATGCATTTAAGGAAGCCTTTTTAAATGCAAATCCTAAATTACTTGAGCCAACAGAACGGATGACGCTTAGAATTCCTGAGGCAATGGTTGGTAGTGTAATGACTGAATTACAAAGTCGTCGTGCGATCATACAAGGTATCGAGACAGAAGCGCATTATCAAATATTGAAGTGTACTATACCAAGTGCAGCACTTACTGATTTCTCGACACAATTGCGTTCGCTAACACAAGGACGCGCAACCTATAGCACAGCATTTGAAGGCTATGCTGCCGTTCCATCACATATACAAAAACAATTAATAAAAAATCAAGAAGTATTAACCGTATAAAACTAAAATAAAATGCATGCAAAATTAAAATATCTAAGCGACTTAAGATTTAATATTGAAACTTGGAAACGTGAATTACAGTTTCATTTCAATGAGATGGATACTTTCGAGGAAAAGTTAGAAGAAGTAGCCAAACATGAAACAGATCCAGTGGCACTTGTAAAACTGGAAGTTTTTCAAAACAGGATTATGATAGAAAAGGATGCGATTTCTAAATTAAAGCATCGTTGCCGTAATAAATTAGCTAATTTGTTGAATCCAGAAATCAATGAAAACATTACTGGTAAGTTTCAGAATGAACAGCACACTTTAAAAGAAGATATGCGTACTTATATCAAATTACATTATGACCTAAAAGAGGAAATGATGGACTATTTTTTAGAAGTACTCTAGCTTAACTAGCAACTAACTAACTAATTCAATTAAAACCACAGGTTGAGGGACCTGTGGTTTTTTCGTTTCATAATAATACCCAATTTAAAAAGCAGGTATTTTCACGCTTAGCATTCCCGTCTATTCCTAATAAATTTGAGTAATCTCCAAATTAGAGTAAATAAAATTCTTCTAAAACCAACTAATAATATGAGTATTCAAAATGCAAAACCAACATGGTATGGTGGAATTAGAGATCTATTCACACCAAAAGATATTGCGCACATGGCGCCACACGGTATTCATTTAAATGATTATGATGCTGTAAAAGAACGAGCACCAGATATCTATGGACAGGTAGCATCACAAAATATGCCTCCAGGTAATCCCTGGAATGCTGATCAGGCTGATTTATTTTTACAATGGATGAAGGATGATTATCCAAAAGGAAATCCGCCAGAACAAGCTGAATTTGCTAGTTTAAAAGTAGCGCAGACACTAGCATCTAGGACAAGAAAAGATGTTAGGAGCTTATCTTCATCTGAAATTACTACGCTCAAAAAAGCCTTTCAAGGATTAATGGACCTTGACACTAACGACCCAAATAGTTATTTTAAAATGGCTGGCTATCATGGTCTACCAGAAGCCTATTGTATGCATCACATACCACCTTATAATCCGTGGCATCGTGCCTATTTACTTGCTTTTGAGAATGCATTAAGATCTGTGAAAGGTTGTGAAGATGTTACGTTGCCTTATTGGGATATTTATTCCGATTTTCCAGACATATTCAATCAAAAACCATTTGATGCCTACACCTTACCAGTCACCTTGAGTAGTACGTACCCTAAAGGCTATAAAACACAGCGCTATAGTGAAGCTGATATTGCCAGTAATTTAAAAACTTATGATGTTATCACTGATTTTAAACGTGCAGCAGGTGAAAAAGATTGGGAAGATTATCACGGCGGAAGGGCGTTTGACAATAGTACTAATGACACCTCGATTTCAGCACATGATGGAGGACATGTCTCAATAGGACCAACAATGGGCGTCCAAGAAGTTGCTGCTTTTGATCCAATATTTTGGTTCTATCATTGTAACATAGATCGTATGCTTTGGGAGTGGCAAAAGAAAATGAAAGCAACAGATATTAATGGTTTATTATCTACTGTGACTTCCCAAATGAGTAGAAATTACTTTACAATTTCAGCATTAGAAAAACTACCGCCATTTACAGATAATACACCATTTTTAACGACGGTTAAAATTATCAATTCTGCTGACACCTTAGATGTCGATTATGCTGCACCAGAGGATGATAATACTAAACAATTCGCTATGACAGCATTTAACACCAAACAACGCGGCTCTGTAGAAGCTTCCGAAAAATTTCATGTCAATACAGATATGGTTAATGTTAGAGTAAAAGGCGTTAATCGAATTAAAATACCAGGGAGTTTTAATGTACATCTTTTAAAGGATGGAAAAAAAATAGCCTCTAAAGCGTTCTTTCAACCATCTGAAGTTGAAAAATGTCCGAATTGTGTTGAAAACCCTATTGTAAATTTTGACTTCAAGTTACCACTAGACGACGTTAAGACGGGTAAACTGGAGACTTGGATTGAACCGTTGGACCATGAGCCGTTCGGTGATAGATTTCCGCATAAACTTATGGATAAACCAACTATAAATGTTCGCTTATTACTTAGAAATGAATAAGTCATTTTGAAGTAATTATAACATTAATAATTCTCAGAGATCATGAAATACTTAAACAAAGACTTGAAACTAAAAAAGCATATTGTTGTATTAATATTATTAATGACATTCGCTTTAAGTTGTAACACCAATAATAAAACTCAAGATTATGTCGCAATTGAAGCTCCTGTCTTGTTTTCTCCAAATATTCCTGTAGATGTTGATCCTGAACTGCAAAAGATTCTAAAGGACGCTGGAGATATTTATCAGTTAAATGAAGTTTTCAATTTATATAGCTGGCAGGCTTTAGTCGCAATAAATTGGCCATTAGATTCAATCGGAAATCCGCAGCCTAGTTTTACCGATGTAGGAGATCCAACTTGGAATACGTGGAAAGAGGCTTTTCAAGTCTATCGGAAAGATGGTAAAACACCAGCGGGTTGGGATAGTCCAAGATCTGCGACAGGACTGGGACTTGATGCATCGGTAATAGCAGATAACGATTCTAGAATTGTTTTATCAAGTACATCAGCTACAAATATGACCAACATTAATATAGCGGATGAAACAGATCAAGCCTTTGCTGGTGAGTTATTCGATCAAAATGGAAATGTCGTGGTTTATGAGGTGCTCATGAATAAAGCTGAATTCGATTATGTTGTTACAAATAAGTTATATAATATCAACGGTCAGCTTGCATTTACGCAATCCAATGTTAACGCAGACTTTCCTAAAGGAGATTACAGTTCAAATACAGTTGGTGCCACGGAAATAAAATTTGCTTGGAAGATATTGACCGATTCAGATATTGAAGATCGTTACTATACGGATCAGGGTTATATCATTGATGAGTCGACTGGTGATTTAGAACAAGTTGATCTTGGATTAATTGGTATGCACATTAGTCAAAAGACCCCAACCGGAAAACAATGGGTTTGGTCTACATTTGAACATATAGATAATCTCGATCAAAACACTACTGAGATTAATGGAAAGACTGTTGTCATTCATCCTACACTTACGGATCCAAATTGCGAAATATGTCCTGTAAATGTTGATGCCACAGCTAAGAATTCAACATATACATTCAATAAAGGGACACATGGCGATTATTGGTTAATCTCTGGAGACGATTCGAAGTATTTCGCAAATAGTTCGGTAATGAAAACCCAATCAAAACGTATGATTGATATTCCTGTTCGTGTAGAAAATATCAATTCGAAAATGCAAGATTACTTCAAAAGCATAGGAAGTGTATGGCAATATTATCAGCTTATAGATACGCAATACCCATTAGATCAAAATGCGCCACCAGCTATATCAACGGCTACAGAATATCATCTTCCCGAAAGTGTGGTTAATAAACCAGGAGGAAACCCAAATATGATTTTTTTAACGAATATCTCTATGGAAACATTTTTCCAAAAAGGAAATCAGATCGCTGGACTGATGGAAAATTCACAATCGGATATTACCATATTTGGAACAGAAAGTTGCATGGGATGTCATTCAAGTGCATATATGAATATAGGATATGATGTGTCTAAAGATTCATTAATTCAGGGTAATCAATTATCTGGTGATTTCAGTTGGTTACTTAAAAAAGCGTCCTGGGAACAAGGCAAACCTAAATCGGCCAATAATCCATAATAATCATGAACAAGAAGCAAACGTCTTCCTGCAATTGCAATACATCGTCTAAACCTAACAAAAGGATTAAAAATGGTGCGCGATTAAGCATTCTGAACATGATCACAGGTATTGTATTGTTCCTGTTTCCTAAATGTCCTATTTGCTGGGCAGCTTATGCATCCATGTTCAGTATTTTTGGATTGGAGAAAATTGGTTATCAGGCAGAATGGAAATATATTCTTCTTGCGGTATTATTAATAGGGAGCTTTCTATTTTTAAGGAAACATTTTCTTAAAAAATCTTGGCTCAATATAATGATCTACTTGACCGCAATGGTCATACTGTTGACCGCGTATCTTTTGAATATTACACAAACCTGGTGGTTAATTCCGGTTGGATTGTTAATAGCAATAAGTAACTTATCAATAGAGCGCTATTTTAAAATAAGTATGTAATTAAGCTAAAATACTTTCATGACCTGAGTCTTTCACAAATAGGCAAGAACTGCTAGTTTTTATGGTCATATCTTTGATAAAATCATATTTTAAATTCGGTTCCATTCCAAAGATATTAAGATCGGCAGATGGTGCATCCTGGACAATGTCAATGAACTTTCCTAATCGGACTTCCGTCATGGTTTGAGGTAATCGCGCTAAATTGATTAATCGGTCAAGAAAATCAGTAGCTTTTTCTATATCCTCTTCATGCTCTGTAACCATAATGAGCCTTATCTGAGCATTCCAATTCATTTTTAATTTATAAGCGATTAAAATTGACAAATCCAAGTTTCCAATATCCCAGCCTAGTTCCCAGTTTCCGCGGCGATCACTTACCCAAACATTGATGGTGTTTCGTTGTCCTAAGAGTGCGGTTTTATGTAATGAAAAAAGTAAGACTCCAATCTCTAAACGAATAGATTCATTCATCACAGGCTTTAGCTCATATTCATAATCATCATGGTCTTGTAAATTCAAGAATATAATATTTGGTCTAAAAAATGCACCTTGCAAGGCTTGGCTTCCATAATTGATGCCATTTGCAAACTCTTCGGTATGTATAACGGTAGAAGAAGAGAACACACCTTTTTCTCTAAACGATGCTGATATCGTGTCTAATTGATCTGCTAGTTTACTGTGCTCAGTAAAGGGCTCTATGCCTAATAATTTGATTGATCCTTTAGGTTTTGTAATATTTCTTAAAAATTCAAATGTTCCTTTTAAACCATTAACATCGCGAACCGGAACCATTAAGTTCGCTTTCCAAGCCCGTTGTTGCATTTTCTTCATTCCCCAAGTATGTTTCGCAGCCCATTCAGCAAAGGATACAAAAAGTCCTGAGCGCACATCTTCAAAAGGGGTCTCTAAATTTTGTCTAGACAAATACCAATAAACCGTTAAAACGATCATTATTGAAATTAAACTAACGGTTGGATTGATGATAAACATTGCAAATACAGACGAGATTAATCCAAGCCAAGGCACCCAACGATGAATCTTAAATACTGGTCTATAACTTATTAATCCAAGGTTTTGCTCTATAATAACTACAATGTTGATCATTGCATAGGTAATTAAAAAGAATAGGGTAACAAGTGGTGCAACAGCATTCAAGTTTCGCATTAAAAGCGTTAAGAATATGAGAATTCCAGTGACGATCATAGCGTTTCGCGGTTGACCATTTTTACTCTTTCCTGATAGAATATCCGAATAGGGCAGGACCTTGTGTTCGCCCATTGCATATAAAATTCTGGATGAGCCAACAATTGACGCTAAAGCAGAAGAAAATGTCGCGCCTAAGATTCCAGCGATGATCATAGGTCCAAAATAGGCCTTATCAACCATGATATAGTAGTTACTAATCAATTCAGACTCAGAAGCACTACGACTTATCCAAAATGCCAAAGCCATATAAATAATGAAACTTACACCAATAGCCCACAAGGTGCCACTTGGTATACTTCGTTTAGGATCTTTAAGTTCTCCGGACATATTTGCACCGGCCATAATACCCGTTGCGGCAGGGAAGAATACAGCAAAGACCATCCAAAAGGAACCCCCTGAAAATCCATTTTCAGGAGACCCTCGAAAAGAACCCCAACTTAATGCATCGCTTGTAGGCAATGTCATAGAACCTTCATAGGCAGCAATTACAATCGAAATCAAGGAAAGAACAATAATTCCCATTATAATGAATTGGGTTTTTATTGCAAGATTTGCGCTGATATAGGCAATCGTAAACAATACACCAAATACAATAACATCGACTAAAAAAGCATTATGGTCAGGAAAAATACCCAGCCAACCTTCTCTGAAACCAAAAATATACATGGTAACTGCAAGTCCTTGTGACACATACCTTGGAATTCCTAAGCTGCCTCCAACTTCTAATCCGAGTGCTTGTGAAACGATCGCATAGGCTCCACCAGCTCCTATTCTAATGTTAGTCGTAATGGCCGACATTGATAACGCCGTACATAGCGTAATCAAAAATGACATAATAATAATCAGCCAGGCTCCTAATAATCCAGCATTACCGACAACCCATCCCAAACGCAGGTACATGATAACACCCAATATGGTGAGGAGGGTTGGTGTAAAAACGCCACCAAATGTGCCGAATGTTTTTAGTGCTTTTGTTTGGTTAGACATTGATCAATAGCTTTCTGTTTATGAATGTACTAAATTCTTTGGAATGAGGTATTCCTTTTAAAGTTTCTAATTTAAATTTTTAGAATTCTCATATTAAACATTTAAGAAACTTATATTTTTTTATATCTTTAATTGTCTGTTTTATAATTAATTAAGACAGCATCTCCCTTAACCAGAAATATATAGCTGAATTTTTCTAACTGTACGTCTTGTACGCTCCATTGTCATGTACAATTTCGAGGATTGCGATTTTGAATTACATGTGTTGTTTAATTAATAGAATAAGTTATGATCGATAAAAAATTTAGCCGTTACGAAAGAATCACCAATACACCCGATTTACTTTCAGAAATCAAGAGAAAATCAAAAGACAAGGACGCAGTAGAGCGTGTTAAAACAAAGGCCATTATTGGTGATGGACCAACCAAATTTGATCCTGATGGATTCAATAAAAAACTTGATGATCACAATTTTGATTTCGGACCTGTAGAGGAAGCTATAATTGAAGTATTTGGTAGACCTGTATTGGAAATTGAAAATGACAATATTAATACTGACGAACCAGAACTTGATTTTTGGAAAAGTATTTTAGATGACAACAACGACGGATTTCATGAGGTCATCAAATCTGTCGGAAGAATTGAAGTTAACGGACATCCAAATCTAGATTGGGTTGGTACCGGTTGGCTTTATAAAGATGACTATATAATTACGAATCGTCATGTAGCAAAAGAGTTCGCAAGAAAGCGAGGTTCTGAATTTGTATTCAAGAAGACATTTTGGGGTGATCAATACGAATGTAAAATAGATTTTAAAGAAGAAATTGGAAGCTCGAAATCTGTAGAATATGCTTTACATAAAGTAGTGTATATAGCACCAGAAAATGGTCCTGATGTCGCTGTACTCAAAATAAAATGGACCGACAATAATTCAAAGTTTGCTTCATTAATCTTAGCAGATGAGATTATAAAAGATGAAACTATAGCTATTATTGGTTATCCAGCTAGAGACTCGAGAACTAATATCCCTGAAGATCAATTACGCATCTTTTCAAATGTATTTAATAAGAAGCGACTTGCCGTAGGCGAGATTGATTATATAGATAAACATTTACAGTTTTTTGTTCATGATTGCACGACACTAGGAGGCAACTCTGGGTCTCCTGTTATAGATATTGAGTCGAAGAAAGTTTACGGATTACATTTCTCGGGACGTGAACGCGAAGGCAATTTTGCCGTGACATCAGTTTTATTAGAACAACTTCTTAACGACGTAACCAAAAAAACAATGGTATCAACTGGTACGACAATTTCTGAAGACTTCGCAGATCTCGAGAAACGTATTTCGAAGGAGGATTTAAAAGATCGTAATGGATATAATAAAGACTTTCTAAATAAAACAATTCCATTTCCTGAACTCTCTGACACCTTACAAGATGAAGTTGCTACCTTCGGAGAAAATCACGATGAAACCGAATTAAAATATACCAATTACTCGGTGATAATGAGTGCTAAGAAAAAATTGTCTTTGGTGACTGCTGTGAATATTGATGGTAATAAATGGCGACATGTCGTACGCGGAAGTGATTCATGGAAAAAAGATCCCCGTTTAAATAGAAAATTTCAAGTTGGTAATGAACTTTATGTGCACAATAAATTTGATCGAGGCCATTTAGTAAGACGTTTAGATCCGGCTTGGGGCGACAGTTTTAAAGATGCAAAATTTGCTTCTGATGACACCTTCTTTTATACCAATTGTGCACCACAGCACAAAAATCTAAATCAAGATATTTGGCTTGATTTAGAAGAGTTTATTTTGTCTAATGCAAAAGGGCGTGGTATGAAAGTCACCGTTTTTAATGGTCCTATCTTCTCAGATAACGATATGTTTTATCGCGATATTCAGATACCTGAGAGCTTTTGGAAAGTCGTGATTACAAATACTGGAAATAATGAGATTCATGCAACAGGATATATGTTAAGCCAAAAACAATGGTTAGATGATATTGAATTCGTCTTTGGAGCTTATAGAACCTATCAAATACCAATATCAATGATAGAAGAGCAGACAGGATTCACGTTCTCTAAAGACGTTCAGGAAAGTGATCCATTATTTTCTGACCTAGAATCAGTCTTTGGCAGCTTTAGTATTCATCCATTAGACTCCGTAAACAAAATTAAATTCTAACTAATTAATTTTAAATATTATGGCAAATCAAAATTATTTTAAACTGTATACAGACGGCTCAAACAATCTAGAGTCAGTTGCAACACCAAAAAGCAAACCTAGTTCTGGTCTACAATGGTTGACCTTATTTATCGGAATTGTAATTCAACCATTCTTTTCTACCTACAAGGCAACAGGTACTTTTAATTTTGCAGAAGCTTATTCTGACTGGTATTTTTTGGTTTTCGCGGTTATAGTAGCGTTTATCGCATTTCCTGGTATATATAAAACTGCATTTGATTCAGATAAACCAAATTGGATTCAATTGATTCCAGTATTTACAGCTGGTTTGGGATGGCAAACTCTAGTTGATGCTGCTATTAAAGGAACTGCTAAAGCAGGAGACCAGGCTTATTTAGAATCGGCCAATCAAATTATGGAGCAATTGTCAGTCCTAATATAGTTGCTTTGTATCTGATTACTAGATGACTACAATGAGATAGTCAACTCATTTTAACACTTTTGATTTGGATTTCAGGTAATTATACCTGTATTCAAATTCAGATATATTTTTAATTTAGATCTGTAATCCAAATCATTATCCATGTCAGAAGAAAAGACAACAGAATCACGTACGCTCGTTCCATTTGAAACAATTGGTCTTTGCTTTAGTGGCGGCGGTTATCGTGCTACCTTTTTTGCGCTAGGTGTTCTTTCTTACTTAGAACAAATTAATTATAAAAACTCGCCATTATTAGCGTCTGTAAAAGCCTTAAGTACAGTTAGTGGAGGGACCTTGACAGGTGTAGGCTTCGCAAAAGCTTTACAGGAAAAAAGCTATAATTTTAAATCATTTTTTCAAGATTTCTATAACACTTTTACACCACAAAACGATCAACTCCTTTCTACTGCTATTAAAAAATTTGAAGACGACGCGGTATGGGAGAAAAGTTCTAAAAAACGAACTCTAATTAATGCCTTCGCCTTAGCCTATGCAGACATGCCTATTTTTGATGGTTCATTCAAGCATTTCAAAAAGAACAATATTAATCAATTAGAACAAGTGTGTTTCAATGCAACCGATTTCTCTTATGGATTGACCTTTCGTATTCAAAATCAAGGTTATTTTGGGAATACACCTCTTTACAAGACTAATCAAAAACAAGTGAATGCCTTAAGGGATCAAATTATTTTAGGCGATGCTATTGCTTCGTCATCTTGTTTTCCTGTTGGATTTGAACCCATGATATTTCCTGACGACTATTTTGAAGATCACAATGATCCAGATTACAAGACTTTAAAGGAAATTGATCTATTTATTGATGGTGTTGGCATTATGGATGGTGGTATCGCCGATAATCAAGGTATTGGCAGTATGATGCTTATCAATGAACGAATGGATGATGGTATGAATCTTATTATTGTAAATGACGTAGGAAGCTATAAAATGAAACCATGGGAACAAGATACTACTGAAATTAGCAATGGTTCATCATTAAAGCGTATTATTAATAAAGCACTTAACTACTTCTCATTAAAGCCATTATACTGGATTACTTTTACAATTGGATTACTTATAGTGTTACTTAATAATATGCTCGTTTTTGGTCCGCAAGCCTATTCTGGTCTATATATTTTGGGTAGTGCTATTATGGGATCTGGATTATTATTATCCATTTTTGGAATCGTAGCCTCAGTACTCAAATCTACTTTGGTTTCGAAAATTAAAGGAATATTTAAACGTAATGTTCCTGAGCCACTAATGGATGATATATTATCATTTCAGAAACTTGATATAAGCTTAATTCAACGTATGCTTAGCGATCGTTTTACTTCAGCAATGACAATGATCAATGATGTGTTCTTAAAACAAATTCGTCGCTTAAATTACGATTTATTCTATTCTAAAAAGGAACTTGAACATCGCAGAATTACGGCAACTATCTATAAATTAAATGGTAAACCGACGCCTTATTCTAAAGGAAATGGGGTAAACCCAAATATAGAACCAAAACCTAGTAAAGCACTAGAGAGTGTCTGTTTAACTGCTTCTGAAATGCCAACAACGCTCTGGTGGGATAAAACCGATGTCTCTAAAAACAGAATGGAAGCCCTCATTGCTTGTGGAGAAATTACCATATGCTATGAACTGATGGATTACATTCTCAAACTTAAGGAAGCTGATAAAATTCCAGAAAAGGATAGTAGTGCAATTGATGAGCTCTACAAGAACCTAGTTCAAGATTGGAAAAACTTCAATATTCAGCCGCTATGGTTGGTTGACAAACTCAAAAAATAAAAAATCTCAACTTATAGATATCAAATAGTTTTCGTAAATTAAGGAGTCTAATTAATCAATCCCGAAATATGAATACTATTCCTGTAAAAGCATACGGTACAGATGCACCTGAACATGATCTCAAGCAATTTCAAATTGATCGTCGAGCTGTCTTAGAACAAGATGTTGAAATTGACATTCTTTATTGTGGCGTTTGCCACTCCGATCTCCATTTTGCACGTAATGACTGGGGTATGACGCAATACCCGGTCGTTCCTGGACATGAAATTGTTGGGCGAGTAACATCGATTGGATCTGGCGTTACCAAGCATAAAATTGGTGATATTGTGGCTGTTGGTTGTTTGGTTGATTCTTGTCGAACATGTAATAATTGCCAAAATGATTGGGAGCAATATTGCCATTCATGGGTAGGAACTTATGGCGGTTTCGATAAGCATCTTAATACCAATACACATGGTGGCTATTCCGAAAAAATTGTAGTTGACGAGCATTTCGTACTAAGTGTTCCCGACAACTTGGATAAAGCTGGATTAGCTCCAGTATTATGTGCTGGTATTACGACTTGGTCGCCATTACGCTATTGGAACGTTAACAAAGACAGCAAAGTCGCAGTTGTTGGCTTAGGTGGTTTAGGACATATGGCTATTAAACTTGCGCATGCATTGGGTGCTCACGTAACCCTGTTTTCAAGATCTACCAACAAAATTTCAGACGCTAAGGCATTAGGTGCAGATGAAGTAATCATATCCACAGATGATGCACAGATGGAAGCCGCGATGGGACGATTTGATCTCATTTTGGATACAGTTCCTTATGAACACGATTTTAATCCATACATTAATACACTCAATACAAATGGAACATTGGTCATTTTGGGCTATTTAGGTCCGTTAGATCCGCCTTTAGTTTCTGTAGGCATGATTATGGGACGTCGAACAGTGGCTGGATCACTTATTGGTGGAATTGCTGAAACACAAGAGTTGATCGATTTCTGCGGAAAACATAATATCACGTCAGATATTGAAGTCATTAAAATGCAAGAGATTAATGAAGCTTACGAACGTATGCTGAAAAGTGATGTAAAATATCGCTTTGTAATCGACATGAAATCCTTGAAAGAGCGCTAAATACTTAACAAACAACCTAACATATTTAACTATGACGCCTTCTGAAGTATTCTCCATCGTAAATACGATGGCATTGCCAATGTGGCTATTAATGATCATTCTCCCCAAATGGAAAGTCACCCGATTCTTGATAGATTATAAAGTGATTCCGTTGCTTTTAGCTATTGTTTATGCCATTTATATCGTGATGGCAATGCTGGATGGTCCAGCGATGGATTTTGGCAGTTTAAGTGCGGTTATGGATTTGTTTACCATGGAAGAAGCTGTTCTGGCAGGTTGGGTCCATTATCTGGTTTTTGATCTTCTCGTAGGTATGTGGATGCTAGATTTAAATAAAGAATTGAAAATTCATCAACTACTGATGGTGCCTTGTTTGTTTTTAACCTTCATGCTTGGTCCTGTTGGTTTCCTATTGTTTATGAGTATTAGAGCATTTAAATTGAAATCGGTATGACCTATTTAAAATATATATTCAAAACCGTTAAATCTGAAAGTCCGATTTTATATTGGATCGCAATGATACTATTTGCAGGAGGTCTAGTTAGCTTACCCTTAATGTTTATTGATGAGCGCGAACTTGTAGGCATTAATATCTGGATCAAACCCTTTAAATTCTTTGTATCTACAGCAATATATACGATTACGGTTGGCTTCCTTATTACCTTATATCCATTTTCAAACTTAAAGAAACATATCATCAGAAATCTGGTATCATGGACCATGCTCTTTGAATTAGTCATTATTACTATTCAAGCGGTAAGAGGTGAACAATCGCATTTCAATTTTAGTTCCGAACTAAATGGCGCCTTGTTTGGTGCTATGGGTATTTTGATAGGTATCAATGTGCTTATCATGGTGTTTTTGGCTTTTGAAACGATTCGGCTGAAACTCAATACGTCTAAAGCAGTACAATGGGGCATTTTATTGGGTTGGCTTATCTGTATTTTTGGAAGTTGGGTCGGCGGACAAATGATAAGTCAGATGGCACACAATGTTGGTATTGCGGATGGAGGAGAAGGATTACCGCTTCTTAATTGGAGTACAGTTGCTGGCGATTTGAGAGTTGCACATTTCTTTGGACTACATAGTATACAGATCATACCAATTTTTGCATGGTTATTAGGAAAACAATGGAAATCCAGTCATCGAAATCATACCATTATCGTGACGGTATTTGCACTAATATTTGCGGCATTTATTTTTTATACATTTTACCAAGCCAGTCAAGGCTTACCTTTTATTTCCTAAATAGATATAACTTTTTTCGCAATAGTCATGTTCGCGCTAATAATTGCACATTCGTTTTTACGTCTTGCATTATTCACCCGTTCGCGATTGTACGTATTTCAGCCCTCTTCAATTGTGTAAGTACCTGTATGGCATGTTGCAATAATTACACATGGATTACGCCCATGTACGTTTTTTTAAATCCAAGTAAATCATAGTATAAATTCAGTTTTTTCATGGGCTAATTTAGCGGTGTTAATGCATTATACAATTCATTTACCTATGGCTAAAACTTCTAGAAACTTGCTATTGGTAAATAAAAAGAGGAGTTCAGAAACCGCATAAAAACGAGGCGTAACCGAAAAGCCATACGAGTAGGCCAACCAAAAATTATTTATTATGAGTCACAATTTAAGCCCAACGGTAAACCACACAACCAATATTAATATCTATTTCAATTCTGTAAATGCAGCATTGAAGGTAGCAGGATTAAAACCAATTAAACCTGGTGATACTGTTCCGACCTTAACACAGAAAGCATTATCGCAAATGGAGGGAATGTTAACCACCAAATTCAACAAGACCTTCCCAAATAATCAATTGCCTAATAGCAACATTGACGGCGGATATATGGGACCATTAAGTTCTGTAAGAATGGGAACTGCACCAGCATGTGCTGTTCAGCAAATTGCTGACGATTTTGAAAGCTGGGGAATTTCTTCTAGCGGTGTTCCTACAGAAATCGCAAAACAAGTCACTAACCATATTGTAAATCAAGGTGGTCAGGCTGGTTTTATTTCTGGTACACATCAATTGACATCGGCTGAAAACCTATACTGGATGGCTGGTTATTTATCGATTAATATAACACAGCACGAACAGGGTATTCTTTATGTGTTTGGGGCTTCTGAAGGGTTGAACATCAACTAATAGAAATCCCATAATTAAATTATCCTAATGCAGAACACTGTTTTGTATTAGGATATTTTTATGCTGAACATTCGTTGCATTGTTTTTTTTAAATTGAAATATCTAATTACCTAGAATTCACTAACTTTAGGTAAAATAGGTGTTCATGGTAATTATGGTAATAGAAATCAGTGATTTTCTGTCGCGTGTAGAAGCGTCACAGTATACCATTTTTACCTCAAAATTTCATTCTAGCGTTACGAAAACCTTAAAGAAATTTAGTGGTCAAATTCACAGACAAGATAACAACCATTATATCGCAACCTTTAACGTCGTAACTGATGCGGTACAATGTGCGCAAGAGATAAAGCATAAATTCAAGTATGTGACGCCAAAACACAAGTCCTTCAGTCGTCGCTTAAAAATAGCATTACGTTCAGCTGAAATATTAAGTGATAAGGAAATCTCTGCTACCATTCAACTTTGTGAACAGGTTCAAGATCAGGTAGTAATCACTTCCAAAGTCAAAAGCCTATATGAAGAAACTAATGCACATGCTGAAATTGATAAAGACCAAATTCGAACCCTTAAAATTTCCGAAGAACAATTTATTACAGATTTAATGCACTACGTTACTTCTAATTGGAACAATCCTTATTTGGATGTTGAAAGACTCGGAGAGGCGCTAAAAATGACCTATTCACAACTACATCATCGTACCACGCGACTTACTGGTAAAACCCCCAATAATTTTATTAAAGATTATCGTCTCCATAAAGCTTTAGTATTATTACATAATCATCATGGCTCTATCGCTCAGATTGCCAAACAATCAGGATTTAATAGTCCGACCTACTTCTCAGAATGTTTCCTAAACAAGTATGGTGTTCGTCCGTCAACTTATGCGCAGCAACACGGACTTTAAGCTGACTTTTATCATAGTAATTCTTCATTAGTAGTGATACCTTAGAGTATTAATATTTCTATTATGGCGACTACTATTCAACTTTTCAAAACTTGTAAACGAATTCATGTTTTAATTGCTTTTATCTTTTGCTTTTCAATCGCTAGTGCACAAGTAACAGAAGAAGCGCATGTGAATCCGAATAAACCCGAAACCGAATTACCACCTGACATACTCTGGGATGTAAAAGCATATCGACCAGAAGCCGTTTTATTAAAAGTGAAAGCCATTGATAAACGCGGAAAACAATATGATGTGAAAGCCATACAGTATTCTGATGATGCGAGCGTACTTGACGTTAAAATAATAATGAACGGAGAACGTGTTCCTGTAAAATTACTTGTAAAGAGTGGTAATGAATATTATCCCTTAAAAGGTATTACACCAGATGGCAATATTATCGATATTAAAGCACTTTCTGAACGCGGTGAAATATTGCCCATCAAAGGTGTAAGTAAATCTGGAAATGTTATTCACATTAGAGCCATTTCTGGAGGTACCATTTTTTATAATATCGTTGCGATTTCACCTGAGGGTCAATTTAATGATGTTAAAGGCGTCAAAATGATTAGCTCAGAAGTTGAAGCTAACATTTACGGCGTTCCTATATTTTCACATGTTAAAGCCTTACATCAGAATTATTAACATGGTATAATATAACCCGCTAATCCATTGGAAAACAGCTCAAAATTAGCTATCTTTAAAAGTCCCTCGACCATAATTCCGACCCACTTTAACGCATTTTAATTATGTCAACAGAAGTCATTATCACAGTCGTAGCAGGCCTAGCATTATTGCTTTTTTCATTACTCTATAATAAAAAGCGAAGTATCAGCTTAGTTATTGGTACAATCGGATTTTTACTGGTGACCTATGGCGGATTTACCTACGGAACGCTGCAACCAATACCTTATGCCGAAACCTTTAATACTGGAAACAAATTAGCGATACATTATCCAATTACAGAAGTCCAGGTGATTTCTCCAGTTAACAATGATGCGGTAAAGTGTCGCATACTTACAATGGGTGTTTATCCTGAAGGGCATGACAAAGATATTTGGGTCTTACTCAAGCCATCAGATGACAAATATTATCCGCAAAGTGATTGGACCAACACCTCCTATAAAGAAAAAGGGGAGTGGCAGGTCGTTACGCGATTTGGAGGAGATGCTGGCGAAACCTACGAGCTTATTGTCTATGAAACAACTCCTGAAGCTTCATCATACTTTAGTGAGACCATTGCAAATTGGAAAACAGCAAATGAATATGTCGGTCTTGAATTTGGAGACATCCCGAATGGAGCCACCGAAGTAGAACGCATTACCGTTACGCTTGAAGACTCTTGTCGTGGTGCAAATTAAGATTCAAATTATTTACTTATAAATTCTAACACCTGTCTGTCTTTCAGAAAACAGGTGTTTTTACGTGTTTGTATCTCAGGGTTTTAGCTTAATTTCATTAAGAAATTAGAACACTTCTATTACCGCTAAAAACCAATCATTATGAGTTCATATCAAGTGGGCACGAATAGCCCAATAAAACTTAAGGTTTCCGTAGAGACAGAAGCCATCCCAATGACCTACACCTTTATTGAAACCACCAATCAAACTGGAGACGGAACACCAGATATTCCACCGTTCAATCCTAGTGTACAAACTGGATGGAAGGCCATCAATAAAGGTAAACCAGTTAAAGGTAAGACTGAAAAAGTAGTGACCTTCCTTAGATTCTTTAATGACTTTGCCAATGAAGAAACTTTTAATCTCGCGATTAAGCAAATTAAAGACACTTACGTGGCACAGCTCAATGGAGGCACACCTTCACCATTCGAACTAACCACGAAAGTAGAATCCCAATTTTCGAGTAAAACCTGTCTAATAACTTCTGAAGTTGATTTAATCTAAAAGCTATGTATTGTAAACGTTTATTTTGCGCTCTGGCGCTTTGTTTTCCATTACTCGTAATGGCTCAAGACGATCAAAAAATTAATCTTAAAAATTTAGCGCCACCAAGTTCCCCGGCGTTTGTTTTAATGGATGTGACACCATCTAACATTATTGTTCCTCAAAATATCCAGGCATTCTCCCTGCAAACCATTAGTGCCTTCACAGGCGATAGTAGTGATGGCATGTCGAGTAATAACTATGCCTTCGAGTTCCAACCGTATTGGTACGCAAAGCGTACAGATATGAATTTCTTTAAATACAATAACCTTACTTCGGATAAAGATATTGCTGCTGGAAGTAATCCTGCTGTAGATGATTATAATGGTTATAATGTCTTCGGAAATGCATGGAAAAATCTTTCCGTTTCCGGTGGTTTTCTCAATGGAACATTTGAAGTCTTTAATGCGCCACAATCCTTCATTTCTGTTGGTGCTAGAACACGACTGCTAACCTTCGCCAATTATAAACACATTAGCGCTATTAAGGATAGTTATAAAGCTTACGAAAATTTTATGAGCAGTGCAGCTGTGATAAGTTTAATGGGACAAGGGCTGTCATTAGATGAACTCAATAAGAAGCTTGTAGCACTTCCAGGCTGGAAGCAGGTTTTTGATGATATGAATAATGCAGTCAACAAAAAGCCCATTTTCGCATTAGATGTGGCGCTTGCGTACAGTCATTTCTTAGGTGATAAGAGTCAGAATATTGATAATGGCTTCGGGCGTTTTGGTATATGGGCTTCAGGTGATCTCGCTTTTAATTTACCTAAGATCAATCCAAATAGTTATGTACATGTCTATGGTGTATATCGCTATTTGCGAGATGGTTTGAATATGAATATGATGACCAATGAGCTCTTTGCTGAAAACACTAGTGAATATGGAGGTAAGCTAGAATTTGAGATCAAGAGTTTGTCTTTTGGATATGAGTACATCTCTAGAGATGTTAATGACGAATACAGATCAATTGGAACCATTCGCTATAAGATCAATGAATCTTTGACGCTTAACAGTGGTTTTGGTAAAAATTACAAAAGCGATAGTAATACCATTGCTTTATTAGGACTCCAATGGGGCTTAGATTATAAGAGTGCTATCGATCCTGCTAAATAATCAACGAATTCAACGATACTGTAATCTTTGGTGTTATATATCCAGAACCGCCAAAATCTGAAAAACTAAAAGCTCACATAGAAACTCTTGCTATTGATCATAACCGAAATTATCCATTTCCAGTGTATTGGTTTTCTGAGATCGAATCTTTTAAAAAAGAAAGTTCCTGAGAATCGCGTATTTAAAAGTTTCCGTAGGATTGTATGGAATATGAAAATTATAAACTAGTGAATAATTCGCTTATTCATAATTAAGATAAGCTTTTACATAAATACATTCGGTATAAGGTATATCTTTAATAATTCACTTGTTCATAATTACCATCGATATAAATCAAATATTTGATGTTATATCTGTAATTATGCCAAATACCTCATAAATGAGCTATTACATGAATTATTAAAAACAACTATAATTTATATTATGTAAAATAGAAATATCTAGTATAGTATCTAACACTTCCCTGTGCAGTTCATCGATAATCAATTTTAAAATGGTAGATACAGCGAATAATTACGTTATTCATCCCAATAATATAGTTACCGATAATTCTGTGGGTAATTTTAATATAACCCTCAAAACTATTAAACCTATGAATTATGGACGACAATCTTGCCTTATTCAACCAGATCAATAGTTTGACGTACTGGTTATTTCAACACAGCGATTTTAAAGGTACCATTACCTTTGATGCTAACGACGACAGTTATTTTATTTCAATAAAAAAAGGTGTCGAATCCATCTATAAACACCATATAGAAGATTTTCACCGTAAAGACAGTCGGTTACTAAAATTTGAATTATCCTCTATCGCAAACCATCTATTGCAACTTAAGTTATCAATACATAAAGGCCAGTCATATTCGGCTTAAACTGCTATTTAAGAGGTTTATAAGTCTATGCCAACTGTAACGCTGCTACTTTAGCTTTACTTTTACAGCATTCATGCCACGTTGTCCTTTTTCCAATTCAAAAGTGACCGTATCATTTTCTTGAATGTCATCAATGATCTGACTTACATGCGTAAAGTGTTTTTCATTAGTTTCAGAATCAATGATAAATCCGTAGCCTTTTGAACCATCAAAATACGATACCTTTCCTTCGCGAACAGGATCAAATGTCACTTCTCGTTTTTCAGATTTTGGTATACTCACCTTAATCGTTTCGGCCTTTACTTTTTTCTTGGTCGACGGATCTGGTGGCGTATCGGTTAAATTTCCAAATTCATCAACATACGCAAATTGTATACCTGATGAGCCGTTGGCCTCTTTTTCAAGTTTCCGAGCCTCCATTTTCTTACGTTTTTCTTCGCGTTTTTTAAGGCGTTTTTTTTCTTTTTCTGATTTATTGAATGTCTGTTGAGATCTACCCATATAATGTTATAATCAATTACTTCTGTTTTACGTAAAATCTACTGAAGTAATTATGAATAGTCTCGTATTGATCGTATTAATGCTAACATGCAGAAGGTTTTAGCCGTATATACCAAAGATAGACTTTTAATTTTGGTCCTACTTACAATCTTTAAAATAAATTAATTTGTCGTTCAAATATGGGTGTATTCTAATACTATCCGAATTTAAAAACAGGTAATTTTACCCTAAATATGACTTTATGATTTAGCTAATTTTGAGTAACATCAAAACCAATCATTATGTCTATTTCGCTGTCTTGTAAACTATTATGCGTTTCAGAATCAGCCTATTGTATCTCTACAACTGCCAGTTCTGGTCGCTTTAATCCAACAAATCTAAACCCTAAGGTCACACCTAGCATGCAAAAACAATACGATGCTGTGGGATGGCTTTCAGATCCATTTGTGATTGTTAAATCACCTGTAAAAATAGATCCGTATATCAAAATTGAAGCTTGCCTCGTAGGTGAAGTTTCTGAAGGTATCATCATTTCATTTCGTGGGACCCTACCTCCTGCGGCCACCATAAATTCGATCGCCGACTGGATTGAAAATATCTTTTATGTCAATACCGTCTCGAATCCGTATTTACCTGGTGAAGTCCACGATGGTTTTCTTCAAGCATTTCTAACCATGCAAGCTGATATTCAGAATGCCGTCCAAACGCTTAATCCCTATGGTAACAAACCGCTGTATATTACTGGACATAGTAAAGGTGGTGCAATGGCGCCTATCGCAGCATCGTATTTAAAACGTCGTTACAACCATAACATTACTAATGTGATCACTTTTGCTGGCCCGAAACCAGGCAATGGTGATTTTGCTAACCAATATCAGTACGACTTTCCAAATACTACTAACTATGAGAACTATTTAGATGTGGTGCCGTTTTTACCACCTGGCAAGTTGTTTATTGACTTATTAGCGAAGTTTCCACTACTCCCAGAGGTGATTAAAAACCTCCTATTAAAAGCCGCCGCTTACGATTATGAACCTGTTTGTACAAATAACGTTCAATATATCGATAGCAATGGTGTGATTGATAATAACCCGATCTACTCCAATGGTCTAATACGTTTTGGAGAGATCTTGGAAAAACTTACTGAAGGTACTCCTGGTGTTCAACAAATTGCAGATGCACATCACCTTACTTGTGGTTATCGCTACATTCAAGGTGTGTGTCAGGGAACCGTGTGTAGGTCTTAATTTATTAATTAGAATACACACATTTTTGAAAACAACATCCAATGCGGCTAGGCGTTGGTGTTGTTTTCTTTTTTTCTTTTTTCTATTCTTTTAATGCCTTTATACGATTTGTAGAGGCTATTGCTAAATTACTCTCTGGGTCTAAACGAATAACCTTCTCATACGACGAAATGGCTTGCGCAATCTGCTCGTTTAACTCCTGTGCATAAGCAAGATTATATAAGGCTTTTGCTGATTTTGGAAATAATTCTGCAACCAGTTGTAAAACAAATAAACCAGACTGTTGTGCTTCCGGATTTCCAGCGCCTAATAAACGATTTCCAGCTTTTGAAAACTCCTCCTCAAAATCATAATAACGGTATTGTGGATTCTGAACAATCTCAGCTGCATCTGTCTTTAACTGCTCTATTTTACCTTCAGTAAATAATTGCGTTAAATGTGCCATCGGATCTAAAATAAAGCCGTGATTTTCATAAGTCAACGCTGTCTCTAACACAGGATCTTCATTATTGCGATATTCATCAAAACTCATATCTACAGCGAAATGCGGAATGGTGTAATCGGCATTTTCCCATTGTGGTTTATCCTGCCACCACGCAAATGATAAATAAGCGTTGATCTTACTGTTTGGAAGCGTTACACGATTGTTATCACCATAAAAGTTCACATTTTCAGCAGTAGGTTCTCCTATAATAATAGCTTCTGTATAATTGTGAATTTCATTGGTTAAATTCTGACAGGCAGAAAAGGTATTTCGTCCAATTATAAAGAAAAACTTCCCTTTAGCATTGATATTCGGTCGCGCCATTAAGCCTTTGATCAACGGCTTATTGTTGTAATTATTTCCACCACCATTTAAGCGCACATCATAAACTAATCGTTCTACTTCATTCGAATCTATAAAATCAAATAAACGCTTATAGAAATCAGCTAAAGTTTCGTTCTCATCATCAAATACCGAACTCTGACGTACATAAACGACCTTTTTATCTTCGAGATATTCAAAATAGAAACGCTTATCTAACAAATGTTTCAGGTAATACGGTGTTTCGTCTTGATTTCGAATACTTACCCAAGTCTCATTTGGAACTGTGTAGGTATAGGCCGTTGATACCTCACTCCTATCAATTATTGGAAAATCGTAAGTAAATACGTTTCCGCCTTTTTCAAGGGTTAAGGTTACGGCTTCTGAAACTTCAGAAATGACGCGCTGTGTATGTAATACATCAGGAACTGTCACGAATTTAAGTCCGTAAGCCCTAAAATACTGATCGTTTTCAGCAGGAACAACAGGGCGTACCATTGCCATTGCTTTTTCGATCGAAAACTCCCCTACTTTCAAAACCTTAGCACCTAAGGTTTCGGCATGAGCTTTTTGAACACCTTCAATATAAACACCGTCATTAAAATCATACAGATTAATTGGTAACACACCTCTTTTAGCCACAGTTCCGAAAGGTATAGTCGTATGACCATATTCGAATAGCGACACAATACGTGCAAAATGTACGGGTATTTCGTGTGCTTCAAGACTAGGTATGGCGTTTTTCAATTCAGCCACTTCCCTATCAAAATCAGCAGATTCAATCTTTTTGAATAGAAATGGATAGTTCTTATGGATTGTGGATTGTAAAAAATCAAGGTCTTCTTGCCAAGCTTCTGTACTTAGCTGGTCTTGTGCTATCACTATTGAAGACACAAATAGCATAGCAAATACTAATAAATAACGCATTTTGATTGGTTTTGATTGATAGTTATAAGATGCATTTATGTTCTAATTGTTACACATAAACGCCTATCAAGTTTAATCTTTGCCTAAGCGATTATTAATTTCCTTTAAGATTTCTCTGTTGGTGTCTTGTAAACCTTTTAAAAAAGGTTCTAGATTTCCATAAACCAACGTCGAATGAATGGCCAAACGTGCTCTATAGTTATCACTCAGATAGTACTCCATAATTGCTGGATTATCTAGCTTTCCCATCAATATATCTGCGATCCAAGGTTCATTGGTCTTGAAATAGTTCATATTATCATCAATATCTTCAGCAATACGTCTATTGGTTTCATTCAATAAGGTGTTAAATCCTCTATGATTGGCCAGTATAGTTGAAATAAGTGTGTCCTGCTCAACTTCATTATTGTTGACATAATCCTCTAATAAATTGATCCCTTTTTGTTGTAA
The DNA here is from genome assembly GCA_017643165.1 of Psychroserpens sp. Lineage (GTDB taxonomy): Bacteria > Bacteroidota > Bacteroidia > Flavobacteriales > Flavobacteriaceae > Psychroserpens. Next base: position 598,880 of record JAEPNY010000002.1, read on the forward strand.
AGTAAACGGACTATGCGATAGAATTAAGCCATATCCTTGAAGGTTTTTAGCATACATCTCTGCGGAAACTGTATCACTCAAGAACATTCTGAAATACTGCTTTCGCTCACCGATATAATCGTTTAAAACTGTATGAATCACTGTTGAATCCTGAACGAGATCTTGTTGATATACTTGAAGGTAACTGCGCAACTGATTTTGAGCATCACGCTCTTGTTTTTTGTTATGAAGCGTAATGGCGATCAAAATACCGATCACCACCAAAACGATCTCACCAATACCATATAAAATGTAATTGGCGAATTTCTTTTTTGATAAAAATCCCATACGTGTTTTATTGAATATACTCATGAATCTTTTGGTTGGATGACCTGATTATAAATATACTAGAATGTTCGGACAATAAAAAAAGCACCTTCCAGTATCTATTCTGAAAGGTGCCAAGTTTTGTATTTTAAAACGTATTATTTTGGATCTAGAATTATCTCGATACGCTCTACGAGATCTCTGTAGTGGTATTTTGTTACAGAATTCACTGGTCGATTTGCAGCATTAGCTGCCAAACGTTTAACCGTATTCAATTCACCACGAACTAAAGCTCGAATGTCAGACTGGCTCACATTAAAGTACTGTCGTGAGCGTTGCGGATTTAAGTCTTCAGTCATTAAATATGCCATACGATCAACATAGGCTCGTTGTAGATTACGTCTGTAAACATCTACATTCTGTGTTGCATTCGCTTCGCGCCAAATACCTTTTCTTAGATCTTGCATCATTTCCAATGCTGAATAATTTGTAGCATCGATTGATTGGTGATCAATCAAGCGACCAAGACGATCGAAACTCAATAAGCCATTTAAATAACGACTCTGCAAGCGTCTAATACGTTCTGTATAACCTGCATAATCAATATTTTGCAATAAAGAACGATCTACTAACCAAGTTGGCGTAGCAAATGCATTTTTGTGCAACCAAGCCACTGAAGCCTTTTGAAGATCTTTTGAAACCGCTTCATAAGCTGTACCGCCTTGAGAAGGCGTGATTAGGTTTTCCTCAACACCACCAACATTACCAAGTACATGACCAACATAACGATTATAACATCCTAACAATTCGCCATATAATTCTTCAAGATCATTGTAATTATTCGTCTGATCACTTGTCCATGATGGTAAATTTTCAGCAACATACTTTAAATTTTTCAATGCATAATTAGACGCTTTAATGGCATCATTACCAATATCTTCAGTTTGTGAATTTGGATCAAAACGACTACTCTGTCTACCAAAGACATATTTTGGGTCGCCAGCTTTTTCCATAATCCATGCATCAAGCGTTTTTAATTCTGCATCAGAAGATGTGGCACCAGGAATCATTCGATAACCCCAATTAACAGCATAATCATCATAAGGACCCATTTGACGAATAAAACGTACATTTTGATCACCAGGCTGCGCGATGTAATTGTAGCGCGCATAATCCATAATTGTGGATGCAATTCCGTATTTCTGCGTGAATTCACCACTTCTATAACTCTCTACATCATAAGCTTTACTCGCACTCATATTGTGTGGTAATCCCAATGCATGCCCAACTTCATGCGCAATTACCATTTTCATCATCTCTCCTATTTCTTCAGCTGGCGTATCTAGAGTTCGTGCTGAAGGATTTGCAGCACCTGTCTCTAATAAGTACCTATTCCTATACGAGCGCAAATGGTTATGATACCATATGATATCACTTTCTATAATTTCACCACTTCTTGGATCTGATACACTTGGTCCAACGGCATTACGTGTTTCACTCGCCACATAACGAACGACAGAATATCTTACATCCTCTGGACTGAAATCTGGATCTTCTTCTTTGGTTGGTGGATATTTCGCAATAATAGCGTTTTTGAATCCTGCTTTTTCAAATGGCCCTTGCCATAATTCAATACCTTCTTTAATATACGGACGTAAGTTGTCTGGTGTTGCAGGATCGAGGTAGTATACAATTGGTTTTACTGGTTCTACCAACTCACCTCTCGCATAAGCTTCTGGATCTTTTGGTTCTAAGCGCCAACGTCGAATATAAGTTTTGCGATCGGCCTTTAATTTCGGACTTCCATAATCGACTTGACTAAACGTAAACCATCCTACTCTATCATCAGCAAATCTTGGCTGCATTGGTTCTTCAGGCAATAAAATCATAGATTGATTCATTTGCAAGCTAATTGTTTGTGCAGAGGCTGCGGAAGGCGGTTGAGACGCGTTATACGTCATATCCTGAATAACTTCAATATTCATTGGAAAGCTCTTCATGACTGTGATAAAACTTCTTGAAGCATCAAGGTTTCTCACTTTGTATGTTGTTCTGAATCGTCCCGGAAGACCACTAATAGCCTTGACATCCGTTGAATAGAACTTTGTAACATCTACCACTACTGCTGAAGAATCTTTACTAAACGCAGCAATATCAAAGGCATAAATAGTAGGTTCGTAATTATTCGATTTAACCGAAATACTAATTGGTAATTCCTCGTCAGCTACAGCGTTATACGAACGTTCTTTGATTAAAATCTTATTATTGAATCGTTCCCAGGCGATCAATCGCTCTGCTGTTTTTGATCCAGCGTTAACATAACCACCACCAAGACCTGAAGGTAATTTAGCAATACGGCTCACTAATAACATGTCTTTACCCAAATGCTCATTAGGAATTTCGAAGAAGTACTTCTCTCCTACTTTATGGACGGTAAATACACCATCATCACTAACGGCGTCACTTGTAATAACCTTGTCGTAATCTTTGATTTTACCATTTTTCTTTTTTGGTGCAGGTTTAGCGACTTCTGTTTTGGCGTCTTTTTTCTTTTTTCTTTTAGATTGAGCTTGCTGTGTTAAAGGGGTTAGACACAACAATAAACTGACTGTGTAGAGCAGTGTTTTCTTCATAGTTGGTATGATTTCTTTTAATAAGCATTAAAATTAAGGATTGGAAAATAGAATAAAATGCATTTCACAAAATTTTAAGGTTGTCTTCAGTAATGAAGATCAATCAAGGAAAAATATGGTTAAGTATATGCTTTTAATCGAACACATTTTGAGAAGTATATTAAATATCTTAACTTCGGTAGTATCAACATGTTAAAGTTGATTTTAAATTCAATTATCGTTATTCTCCATCAATTTCTTGAAACAGAATAACAATTTTACTTGACCTATAGACTTATATGGTTTATTAATCGCGAAAAGACCGCTAATCCCAGCGGTCTTTTTTATTAAAAAAGGCAGCTCATTAGAACTGCCTTTTTATTGGTTATTTTAATTATTTACCCCGTTTAACAACGAATTGTTTACTAATGGTTTCTCCATTCAGATTAATGATAATACTGTAGATACCATCCGATAATCGTGTGACGTCTACTTTTTCTTCATTATGCCCTTTTTCAACATCCCAGGCACTTTGAATTGAAACCTCACCACGCATACTTGCAACAATATAACTTGCCTTCGTAGTTGTAGGACTTTCGAAAGTTACATTAAGTACATCTCGTGCAGGTACTGGGAATAAGGTGACACGATCAGCTTCAAATTCATCATCATCGTCGTCATCGTCATCATCATCAATTACTACGAGACTATTACATGGCGAAGGTCCGTCAGGTATAGGAGTCGCAGCACATCCTGAACTTGGATACCAATCGACAAAGAATGAAGATTCAACATTCTTAAGTGCAATAAATAATCCGCGCATCGTGGTTCTGTAAAAGAAACTTGAGCGTCTCACTTTGATACTACGCTTAGAGTAAATATTGACATCGATATCTGCACTGCGGTCAATTGTTACGTCTTTTTCGACATAGAAAATAGCAGCATTACCATTTCGGTCTATAGTATTATATCTTCCAATTCGCATTTGTTTATCGACCATTACAGCTGAAGGTTGATTAAATATTATCGTAACTCCAGATTCTGTCGTTAAACGATTAATATACACTTCAGGCGAATCAATTATTAAAGTTGCTCCATAACGAACATATACATTATCATAAAGCTCTTCGTCTAATGTGACCGTTGTATATGGTTGAACTGTAATGTCATCACCACAATTATTCGGCGTTGTATTATTATAGAACGTTGGTAACGTTACATCTGAATCGCTGTATATTGGTGTTTGAACATAGCTGAACCAGTCTGTAAAAATATTATCTGATCTTACAAATCCATATACCTGACTGAACGCTCTCACTTGAGCAGTACGATTATTATCTGTTACGCCAACATTACCAAATACGCGGCTTCCAAAGAGTCTAACTCCTCGCTTGCCTATCATTACATGTCCGCTTAAAACGTCTTGCGGACTTGTAGTTGAGGCATACGAAGCAGTTGCTGAGCAACCATTTCCACTAGATACTGTAACCGTATAGGTATTATTGTCATTAACTATTATGGACTCATCGTTACTTCCTGTTGACCATGTAATATCAATTGGAAGTTGTAATTCAGATTCATTGGCTATCACAACAGTTAACTCCCCAATTCCTTGACAGAAATCATCTAATGGTGATTCCACGATTGTAATTATAGGATTTGCGTTAATCGTAACATCGAAACTGCAAGTCGCTGTGTTTCCTGCACTATCGGTTGCTGTGTAAACTACTGTTGTTGTTCCAAGATCAAATAAATCACCTGGTTCATGTGTACTAGTCAAAGTGAAATCACAATTATCCGATGCTGTTGGTGGTGTCCAATTTACAGCCTGTGCACCACACAAAGAGATATTGGTTGGACAGTTTGAAAGGACAGGATCCACAGTATCTTCAACAACTACGGTCTGCGTCTGGGTAGATACATTTCCATTTCCATCATCGTAAGTCCAAGTAATGGTAAATATACCTTGAGTTGTGTAAACTAACGGATCTGTCGTTGTACCTAAAATTTGTCCTTCACAGTTATCGGTTGCTGTTGGTACTGCTGTGACTGTTGCCTCACAATCACCAGTTACATTTGAAAGGCTTGCGTTATCAGGAATTGGTGCCTCCGTATCATTAACAATTACGTTTTGAGTCGCATTAAAGCTATTACCATTTCCATCATCAAAATTCCACGTTATCAAATAGTTACCTTGTGTCGTATAAACTAATGGATCAGATGTTGTTCCGGTTACAACGCCAGCACAATTATCAGTTGTGGTTGGTGCAGTAACTGTAGCTGAACATTGTTCGATCACGTCTGCCAAAACAACCGCATCTGGTGCAGTTACATCATCTATGATAACTGTTTGTGTCTGTGATACAGCGTTTCCATTTCCATCATCATAAGTCCAAGTAATTGTAAATGTACCTTGGTCTGTATAAGTCAACGGATCTGTGGTTGTTGCATTAATTGCACCTAAACAATTATCAGTAGCCGTAGGAATAGTAGTTATATCTAAACTACACTCAGCTGTCAGTGTTGGTAAGTTAGTGACATCAGGAACTGGATTAGATGTATCATCAATCGTAACAGTCTGCGGAACTGTGATAATATTACCGTTACCATCATCAAAAGTCCAATTCACTATATACGTTCCTTGTGCAGTATAATTGGTTGGATCAGTTGTAGCTCCTGCGACAACACCAGCACAATTATCGATAGTTGTTGGTGTTGGTACAGCGGCGAAACACTGACCAACAATAGGATTTAATAGTGGTGTTTCTGGAGCTGTCGTATCCTGAATGATTACATTTTGCGTTTGTGTAGATGTGTTACCTGAACCATCGTCATATAACCAAGTAATTACATAGGTTCCTTGAGCCGTATATGTGGTTGGGTCAGATGTTGTACCTGTTACATCACCTTTACAATTATCTGGTGCAATTGGCGGTAATACAGTCGCTTCACATTGTGCAATTATATCTGGTAAACTTGCACTAGGAATCGGTGATTCAGTATCTTCAACAGTGACTAAGAAATTACAAATCGTCGAATTACCAGCGGCATCAGTAATTTCAAATTTATTCATTGTATCTCCTATCGGGAATTGAGCTCCAGAAGGCAATCCATCGATTTGAACAATAGTTGCTCCAGGACAATTATCACTAGTGGTCAATGAGTATGTTACAATAGCATCACAAGAGCCTGGATCGTTACCAGTAATGATATCTGCAGGACATACGATCACTGGTACTTCCGTGTCATCTACTTTTACTTCGAAACTACAAGTTTGAGAATTTCCAGAGGCATCTGTGATTGTAAATGTATTGATCGTAACACCTATTGGGAATAGAGATCCAGAAGCTAACCCTGATGTCTGTGTTATAGAAACACCAGGACAATTATCCGCACCTGTAACTGCATAAGAAACTACAGCACCACATTGGCCAGGATCATTGCCTACATTAATATCTGCAGGACATGCAATTACAGGACTTTCACTATCATTCACAGTTACATTGAATGAACAAGTTGCTGTATTACCAGCGGCATCCGTAATTTGGAATGTGTTTGTCGTAATCCCAACTGGGAATGTAGAACCAGAAGCTAATCCTGAAGTTTGAGTAATTGTTGTACCTGGGCAGTTATCAGATCCTGTTACATTATAGTTAACAACAGCACTGCAAGCTCCTGCATCGTTAGATGTTACAATATCTGCCGGACAGCTTATTGTTGGTGCTTCGGCATCATTTACAAGAACATCAAAACTACACGATATAGAATTACCAGAAGCATCTGTGATCACAAAGGTATTCGTGGTTGTACCTATTGGGAATGCAGCACCAGAAGCTAAACCTGAGGTTTGAACTACTGTTGCACCAGGACAATTATCTCCCGAAGTTACCGTATAATCAACAACTGCCGAACACAAGCCTGTATCATTAACCGTTACGATATTACTCGGACAACTCAATGAAGGTGTTTCAGTGTCATTAACTGTCACATTGAATGAACAGCTTACTGTATTTCCAGAAGCATCGGCTAATTCGTAAGAAACGGTGGTTGTACCTACTGGGAAAAACGATCCAGATGGTAATCCTCCTGTTTGTGTAAGTGTTTCATTCGGACAATTATCTGAACCAGAAACATTATACACCACTTGCGCACCACATTGTCCGAGATCATTATCTAATGTTATATCACCAGGACACATTAAAACAGGTGCTTCGGTATCATTAACAGTAACTGTGAAGCTACACGTGTTTGAGTTACCAGACGCATCAGTAATAACAAATGTATTTGTTGTTGTTCCTATTGGAAATGCCTCTCCAGATGCTAATCCAGCTGTTTGTGAAATGGAAGCATTAGGACAGTTATCACTTGATACTAACGCATAGGTCACTATAGCATCGCAAGAACCAGCATCATTACTTACTATGATATCTGCTGGGCAAGTGATACTTGGTGCTTCGTTATCGATTACAGTTACTGTAAAACTACATTCTACACTATTTCCGAAACTATCAGTAACCTCAAATGTATTTGTTGTTGTTCCTATTGGAAATAAGGAACCAGATTCTAAACCTGCCGTTTGTGTCGTCGCAGCTCCGGCACAGTTATCTGTGCCTACAGGTGCTGAATAGGTAACTACTGCTCCACATTCAGCAGTATCATTGTTAACTGTTATATCCGCAGGACATGCAATTGTTGGATCTATATTATCTTCAATAGTTACAGTCGCAGTACAGGTGTCTGTATTTCCATTAGTATCTGTAACTGTTAGAACTACCGACGTACTGAATGTAATTCCAGAAGTTGCCGTAAATCCACCTGCTGGGAATGGATTAGCAGCGGTATTATTATCAGTTTCATTATCCAAGGCATTTGTTCCGCTGTAGGTCCAGTTTGATGCATTGAATACATCACCGTCAGGACCTGAATTCGCATTTCGATATGCCCAACCGTCTGCATAGTCCCAAACTTCACCACTTCCATCAGTATTAATGTCTCCAAAGACATCGACGACTGTTCCATTTCTAAATAATTCGATGGCATCATCACCATTAATACTTGCAAACCCTGCAGTATAATCTGGAGCAAAGCCAAAGAATGAAGTAAAGCCAGTTGGTTCAGAAGCTATATAGATATAAGTTCCAGCTGAAACAGACACAGAAGGGAATGTAAATTCTTCGCCATCAGAACCACCGCCATTGTTTGCTGAACCTAATCCAAATTCAGAAAGATCAGCAATATCGGCTAATACGTATAATTCAACAGCTTTTGGAACACCACCACTTAATGGTCCATCAATAACGCCTGAGATCACTAATTTTGGCACATCATTACAATCGAAACTAGAATTGTCGATTGAAATTGATTGTATTCCGCAATTATCTGTACTTCCATTATTGATATCGGCAGCTGTCCAGGTCGCTAATCCATTAGCATCTAAGCTTACAGTTATGTCTTGGCATATAGCTTCAGGCGCTGTAATATCATTTATTACTACGTTCTGCGATTGCGTTGCGGTATTTCCGCTTTCATCTTCATAGGTCCAAGTAACTACAGTCGTACCAATAGTTGAAATTGGAAGGCTGGCATCACTAGTTACAGTTACAGCACCACCACAATTATCAGTAGCTGTCGGAGGTGTTAATGAAATTACTTCGCATTCCTCCAATACATCCGCTAGCTGTGCGAGGTCTGGTGAAGGCGCCAAAATATCAACTACTGTAACATTCGCTGTACATGAACTTTGTTTTCCTGCATCGTCCGTAGCTGTTAATGTTACTACAGCTCCTCCATTTACTGGTAAATTAATAGTTTGTCCTGCATTTATTGAACCTGCCGAATCTGAAGTTGTACTCGCCCATGTAAAATCTGAAGCTTCACTTCCACTTCCGATTCTATGAAGTGATGAACCTGCTGGTGTTGAACTCGTTTCAGAAATACCAATATTTGTTGATGATACTCCAGCAGCAGCTCCATTACTTGCTGTAAATGAACCTTCATAACTAATAAATTCAATAACATTTGAACCATCAACTAATGCTAGGCCATCAGGTGCACCATTTTGAATTCCATTACTAGGGCCACTAACCGTGTAGAAATTATATCCTGAATCTGTAGATGATAATACCAAGTTCCCTGTTCCATAGCTCGTTCCATTACTTCCATTATAAAAGATAATTTGATAAGAGGAAGCATCAAAATTAGCCGCAACTTCTACAAATTCATTCACATCGCTTCCAGAATTATCATAATGAAATTCATTAATCCATGCTACATTTCCTGCAGCAGCAGGAGTTCCAAGGTTTGAGCAATCTACTGATGTTATATCAATACTCAAAGTAAGATCAGTATCACAATTATCGGTCGATCCTCCATCAAACAAATCAGGGGTTAATACAGCATTTCCACTAGCATCAAGTTCTACGGTAATATCTTGACAAATTATTGAAGGTGCTTCCGTATCATCTATAACTATATTTTGTGATTGCATTGTTTCATTTCCATACTGATCGGTAAAAGTCCATGTGATTACCGTTGTTCCAGTAGTAGATATTGGCAGCGATGCATCGCTAGAAACTGTTACAGTTCCACCGCAAGCATCTGTAGCTGTAGGTTCAGCCAAACTTGTTACTTCACATTGTTCAATAATATCTGGAAGCGTCGTAAGATCTGGCTCAGGACCTGTTATATCAACAACTGTTACATTGGCTTCACAGGTTGATACATTTCCAGCTGCATCAGTGACCGTTAACGTAACTGTAGAACCACCACCACTTGGAACATTTACTGTATGACTACCTAAGTTTGTTGCGGTGTCCTGTGGAAATTCAGTCCATTCTGTTCCTAACGTTGGAAAACCAACCGAATTCAATGTATTTCCTGATAATACTTCTGGATTACGAACCAGTGTTCTATTTGCGGTCATATTACCGCCAACAGACCACTGTGATCCAGGATCATCGCCAATTTCTCCAAAAATATCGATATTGCTTCCATTTTTTGTCAACGCAACGGCATCATCACCATTAAAGTTAATCTGTGAAGATGTTTGGTCAGCTTCACTAGTAAATACTGATGTAGCACTATTATTGCAAACAACATAAACATCTCCATCGGCTATAATTCCAGTAAGGCTTATTGTTGTCCCACTTGTGGAACCATTTGAATATCGAACGATGGCATAATTTCCTGCAGCTAGATCAATCGAAGCTCCTGTTCCATTATAAATCTCAATACACTTATTATTACTTCCACCTTCAATATATTCTGATATAAAAAGTTCTGTAATTGCAGGACCCGACGAGCCACCACCAATATTGGCACAATTGAATGTTATTTGACTTAATGCTAAAGTAACAGGACCACAATCATCGAATGATCCTGCATCGACATCATCAGTTGTTAGTATTCCGTTTCCGGTAGCATCTAGCTCTACTGTAACATCTGCAACACATAAAGCCGTAGGTGCAATTGAATCATTAAAATCTGGATCACTGCTATCTATTAAGCCATCACAATCATTATCAATACCATCACATATTTCAGCAGCTCCTGGATTTATCGACGCATTATTATCGTCACAATCCGTGTCGTTACTTACGTATCCAGACGGTTGATCGCAGTCGTCAATTTTATCATTAACATCACCAAAGCCATCACCATCGTTATCTGCATACCAAGCTTGTATTGCATTAACCGTTAATTCACCATTCATATTCGTGCTTCCGTTCCAAAATCCATTATTTGTTGCTCCATATACGAAATCACAACCATCGATAGAATATCTAAATGCATAGTAATAAGTTCCAGGTGCTAAACCGCTCAATACAAATTGGTATTCATCGTTATTACCTGCTTCTACATTAAAACTAGCTGCAGACCAACTGGATTCAGACCACGATGCTGGATCAGCATTTGAAGTATTTAATCCGAAGTCTACAGAAATACCAGGTGCTTGTCCGGAAGTCGTATCGGTTAATCCAGCTTCAAACACTTGACCGAATACTGTAAACGAATCATCCTCACATATCGCACCATTTTCAGGGAATTGAATATTTGCAAAATCTGCAAATTCAGGCTGATTATCTATAAAACTATCGCAGTTATTATCTACTCCATCACAAGGATCTGGAGCACTCGGATTAATTAAAGGATCTGTATCATCACAATCCGTATCATTCGACACATACCCTGTAGGTTGTGTACAAGATTGTAATTGATCAAATACATCACCAAATCCATCACCATCGTTATCTGCATACCAGGTTGGTTGAGAATCAATAGTTAAAACTCCATTATCATTACCTGTACCATTCCAAAACCCATTATTTGTTGCACCATATACGAAATCACAACCATTTAATGCATATCGGAAGGCATAGTATATCGTTCCTGTAGCTGTTGGTGTTATAATAGCTTGATATTCATCATTATTTTGTGAGAAGTCATACCCTGGATTTGGGATAGCTGAAGTCCAACTAGTGGATGGCCATGTACTTGGATCTGAATTAGTAGTATTTGTTCCGAACTCAACTACAATACCTGGAGCGACTCCTGCATTTGTATCTGTGAGACCAGATTCAAAAACCTGTCCGAACGCTGTGAAAGATTCACTAAGACAAATTGTTTCTGAAAATGGAAATTGAATATTAGCAAAGTCAACGGTCTCCTGTTGATTATCAATAAAGCTATCACAGTTATTGTCTATTCCATCACAGGGATCACTTGCACTCGGATTGATAGATGCATTAGAATCATCACAATCCTGATCATTTGAGACATAACCTGTTGGTTGTACACAGTCTTGTAACTGGTCAAGTACATCTCCAAATCCGTCACCGTCATTATCAGCATACCAAGTAGTTTCGGCTGTGTAAGAGAATGTGGCCGCATAATTAGATCCGTTATTCGATGCAAAATGAGTTCCTCCACCATTGGCAGTATAGGTAGCTGTAGAGAACACTTCTATAGTATAGGTACCTGAATCTGTTAGACCAGATAACAAATCGATATTGGCATTTAGGTTATCCCATTTTTGATCTGCACCGCCACAGCCGTTATTAAATCCAGAAGCAAAACCTAGATTAACTTGGTTGAAAGATCCTGGTGTGTCTCCATTTTTAAATACACGATAAAAAATTGCATTTGCTGTGATGTCATCTCCTGAACATTTAAATACATTATTCTCACCGCCATTAAAAATTAGGTTATCGTTACAATCAAAAGATCCAATCGATTGATTGAGCTGAAAATTATCTGGATTGCTAGTGTTTGCTTGTAAATCATAAAATTGATTATCAACAACAACAAACGTGGTATTAATACCAGAATTTTGAGAAAAAGATGAGAAATTGAAAATAAATAAACAGACAAGGGACGTTAGAAAAAAGTAAGATTTTTTCATTTTAGTTAGTTATTTAGTTATCTAATGAGTTATTAATCCATAAATATTAGGCCACAAATAACTGAGAACATAATGCTTGCATACGCATTATATCAATCTTATTCCTTGTTTATTGTAAATATTGGGAAACCAACACTACGTGAAGTATGTCGATTAATAGCATTTTAAATTTAACAATTTAATCTGCGAGTTGCAGGAATTGTGGATAAAAAAGCCTGATTTATTAAATTTTTCGATGAGTTACCAAAAAAATAGATGAATTGAATACTGTTAATATCTTCTCAGTATCCTCTAATATTATTAACAAATTTGTAATGAAGTCACGATAAATTGAAGACTTTGTAAAATAAATCTTATCAATTCTTAATTTCTTTGTTTAGTCATCAATTTTTTTTGACCATTTACCGTATTAAATCTGATATTTCTCATAAAGCAATTATATTTCTTTTTTTAAATTGAGCTACAAATAAAAATGCCTACATATATGAGAAAAATTACACTAATCATTTTAGTATTTTTTGCTTCATTTTCTCAAGCACAACATACGGTTGCTAGAGATTGGAATGAAATGCTTTTGGATGCCATACGCGCAGATTTTGCCAGGCCTACAGTTCATGCTCGAAATCTATTCCATTCATCAGTCATGATGTATGATGCTTGGGCCATTTTTGATAATCAAGCAAGTACCGTATTTCTGGGTAAAACATTTGGTGGATATAACTGTGCTTTCAATGGTATAGCGACTCCTGCTGACCCCGATGCTGCGACTCACGAGATCATAAGCTATGCGATGTATCGATTATTGAATCATCGTTTTGAGAATTCACCCGGTGGAACTCCACTCTTAGATGAATTCACAACCTTATTCACTTCGTATGGTTATGACCCAAGTTTTGTCTCAATTGATTATAGTACAAATTCTTATGCGGCCTTAGGGAACTATCTAGCAAGTGAAATAATTGCTTTCGGTTTACAGGATAATTCATTGGAACAGTTTGGATATGCAAATGCTTTCTACATTCCTGTAAATCCTCCATTAATATTGGAAAACTATTATGAAACAAATGATATCAATCCAGATCGATGGCAACCATTAGCTTTTGACGTATTTGTTGATCAAAGTGGAAATGAATTCCCATTGAATACTCCCGCTTTTTTAAGTCCGGAATGGGGAAGCGTTACACCTTTTGCATTGTCAAGTGATGATCTTCAAATCTTAAATAATGGTTTTGACAGTTACATTTATAACGATCCAGGTCCACCTGTTTACATTCAAAACTCCAATGAAGACGGCATTGATGACCCTTACAAATGGCATATGGCTTTAGTGGCTGCTTGGTCTGCCCATCTAGACCCAGCCGATCCGACCATGATCGATATTTCACCTGGCGCTTTAGGGAATTATGATTTAGCAAACTATCCAAACACCTTTGCGGAATACCAAGCATTTTATGATTTTACCAACGGTGGAGACCCAAGTACAGGACATGCTATGAATCCATCAACAGGTGCAGCATACGTGCCTCAAATGGTGAAGCGTGCTGATTATGCCCGAGTATTAGCCGAATTTTGGGCCGATGGTCCAGATTCAGAAACACCACCAGGACATTGGTTCACTATATTAAATTATGTTAGTGAACATCCAATGTTGGTTAAGCAGATCGCTGGTCAGGGAGCAGTTGTAGATGATTTAGAATGGGACGTAAAGTCTTATTTGGTTATGGGTGGTGCAATGCACGATGCGGCCGTTAATACGTGGGGAATAAAAGGGTACTATGATTATGTACGTCCGATTTCGGCTATTCGTTATATGGCAGGAAAAGGTCAAAGTTCGGATGCGAGTTTACCTAGTTATGATCCTCATGGTATACCATTAATACCGGGTCTAATTGAACTTATTGATGATACTGATCCCTTACGTGGTGATTCTAATGAAAATGTAGATCGTATAAAGATCAGAGCATGGAAAGGTCCAGATTTCATTACTGACCCAACTACCGATATCGCTGGTGTAGATTGGATTATTGGGACGCATTGGTGGCCTTATCAGCGTGGTACTTTTGTAACACCACCATTTGCTGGATACTTATCAGGGCATTCCACATTTTCTAGAGCCGCTGCAGAAGTAATGACACGCCTCACGGGAGATCCATTTTTTCCAGGAGGTATGGGAACATTCGATATACAACAGAACAATTTCCTTGTATTTGAAGTTGGACCTTCGGAAAACATGACCTTACAATGGGCAACTTATAGAGATGCTTCAGATCAAACCAGTTTATCTCGTATTTGGGGAGGTATCCACCCTCCTATTGATGACATTAAAGGACGTATTATTGGAAATCAAGTTGGAAATGAAGCCTTTGATTTAGCATTACAGTATTTTGAGGATACCTTAAGCACTCCGAATGTGCTCGCAGAATCAGATGTAAATATCTATCCAGTTCCGTTTTCAGATAATGTAACCGTAAAGATTAATTCTCCATATGACCTAGAAATCTATGCACTGGATGGGCGACTCGTTCAGCAACATTCCTTAGATTCTGGTCAAAATACTTTAAAAACTGATGGTCTCAATGCAGGTATGTATTTTATACATCTTAGAAATGCAGATAATCAATCAGTTTATGTTAAAAAAGTTATTAAATATTAAGACTATTTGCAAGACATAAGGTAATTTTGCAGTAATCAAAATCACCTTATGTTCTCATTATTAAATAGTTTTAGAATCACGGCCTTTCTTGAGGGTTTATCATTCATTTTATTACTAGGGGTTGCTATGCCAATTAAATATTTGGCTGATGATCCTAGTTACGTGTCTCACCTTGGTATGTATCATGGGATATTATTTGTGTTGTATATTGCTTTAGCTATATTGGTAGCACAACAGTTTAAATGGTCCAGAAAAACGACTATTATCGTCTTGGCAGCTGCAATTATCCCCTTTGGAACCTTCTACATTGATTATAAATATCTTAAGAATAAGCTCTCATGAATAAGTTTCGTCATCTCATATATGATTATTTAGTTTCAAATGGCGTTGCTGAAACAACAGCTCAATATCTAAATATGCTGGCACTTTCTATTGCTTTATTAATAGTCATATTTATTATTGATTTTATAATTAGACGCGTTTTACTTAAAATGTTTAATGCCTTTGCGACACGCACAAAGTCAAATTTTGATGATATTCTAATTAGCAATAAAGTACCAAGAAACATAGCCCATATTATTCCTTTAATGTTAGCGATTGAATTCGCACCAATAATCTTTTCTGATTTTGAGTATGCTGAAAATATTATCGAAAAAGGATTGAAAATATTTGCTATCATACTTACGCTATGGATTGTAAGAAGCGTACTTAATGCGATTAGAGATTTTCTAAAAACCTTAGAACAATTTAAAGATAAACCTATCGCAAGTTACATACAGGTCTTTATGATATTTGCTTGGGTTCTTGGACTGTTTTCAATTTTCGCCATTATCTCTGGTATTTCATTTTGGGAATTCATTACAACATTAGGAGCTGCTTCGGCGGTTATAATCCTTGTATTTAGAGACACCATTTTAGGCTTTGTTGCGAGTATTCAAGTATCTATTAATGATATGGTGCGTATTGGTGATTGGATCACCTTTGAGAAATATGGTGCAGATGGCGATGTTGTTGAGATTACTTTAGCGACTGTAAAAGTTCAGAATTTTGATAAAACCATCACTACTATTCCTACCTATGCCTTAATTTCTGATTCTGTCAAGAATTGGCGAGGAATGCAATCTTCTGGCGGAAGACGTATAAAACGTGCTATCATACTAAAAGCAAATAGCATTAAGTACTTAACGGATGATCATATTGAACAGTTAAAACGTATTGAATTGATCACTCAATATCTAGAAACACGACAAAAAGAAATCACAAATTTCAACGACTCACACCAGGCTGATAAATCCGTGTTAATCAATGGGAGAAATCTGACCAATATTGGTGTGTTCAGAAAATACATGCAGACCTACATAGAGAATCATTCTGGTGTAAACAAGGACATGACGATAATGGTACGTCAATTAGCCCCTACACCACAAGGATTACCTTTGGAGATATATTGTTTCAGTAAAGATAAGCGATGGGTAAATTATGAATATATTATGGCCGATATATTTGACCACGCTTTGGCCGCAGTGAACTACTTCGATCTGGAAATCTATGAATTAAACGGCATTTTAAGTAATTAGTCTTTTAAACGATCTGAGACATAAGTTACTTCGGTCTTTCCATGTGGTTTTGGTTTACCATCTTCACCAAGGTTTACCATAATAATATTATCGATTGTTAGTATGGTTTGACGTGTCATTTTATTACGAGCTTCGCATTTCATTGTTAGAGAGGTACGTCCAAACTTAATGACTTCAATACCTATTTCGATAATATCACCTTGTTTGGCTGAAGCCATAAAATTAATTTCTGACATATATTTGGTTACGATCTTATTATTCTCTAGCTGAATTACAGTATAAAGGGCAATCTCTTCGTCAATCCATGCTAATAATTGACCACCAAATAAGGTATGGTTCGGATTTAGATCTTCTGGCTTTACCCATTTTCGTGTGTGAAATCTCATAGGTCTATTTTTTCCGAAAGATAACTAAAAACAAGGGGTTCTTGACTTTTATAGACTTCTGTAAGATTAAGAATAACATTTTTTTAACAACTGGTATTATTTTTTTGTTTAATTTTGGAACGTTCATTTCAAATAAATATGCCAAAAGTAGAAACATTTAATAGAGATCAAGTCATTCAAAATGCTATAGACGTATTTCATGATAAAGGATTTAATGCGACGTCAATGCAGGATCTCGTAGATGCAACAGGATTAAATAGATCAAGTATATATAATTCGTTTGGCTCTAAACTCGATTTGTTTCTTGAATGCCTAAACGTTTACCAATACAAATATCAACAAGATACTTCTGAGGTACTTTTACATTCAAATACTGGTTTTGACGCTATCAAGAATATGTTTCTTATGTATTTGACCGCTATTGTAAAAGACAAAGATGGTAAAGGTTGTATGATTACAAATAGTAAATCTGAAATGGCGAATCATTGTGATAGAATAACTGGATTTCTAAAAACTAATCAGAAACAAACACTTGATCTTTTAACACAACTTGTAGATAAAGGTCAAAAAGATGGTTCTATTAACTCAAAACAGACGTCCGAAAATTATGCCCTATTTCTTTTTTCAAATTTACAAGGGATAAGGATGACGAGTATACTTGAAAATGATAAATCTAAATTAGAAACATTGGTGAATACATCAATTGATATATTAACTTAATTTTTTTTAACTTAATTTGGAACGATTGTTTCAAATAAACAGTTTAACTATGAATACATTACAAAACAAAGTTGCCGTTATAACAGGAGCAAATAGCGGAATAGGATTAGCAACGGCTAAACTATATTTACAAGAAGGCGCCAAAGTAGTATTAGCTGGACGAAGAAAAGAAGCTCTAGACGACGTTGCCAAGTCACTCTCTGGAGACTTCATTACTGTAGTAGCAGATGTCTCAAAATCTGATGATAACGAACGACTTATCAAAACCACAGTAGACACCTACGGCAAAATTGACATTTTATTTTTAAATGCCGGAATAGCACCTCCTACTCCAATTTCAGATATCACAGTAGCGCATTACGACGAAATATTTGATATTAATGTAAAAGGACCAATTATCGCTACTAAGGAAGCCTTACCACATATCAATGATGGTGGAACTATATTATTTACAAGCTCTGTGGTTAATCAAAAAGGGTTCGACGGTTTGTCGGTATACTCTGCGAGTAAAGGTGCATTGCGATCGTTTGCACGTGTTTTGACTTCGGAAGTAAAATCAAGAGGTATACGCGTCAATTCAATAGCGCCAGGACCAATCAATACGCCAATATATGGCAAAATGGGACTACCACAAGAAGTCGTTGAAGATATGGGTAAAGGATTTGCTGAACAAGTACCATTAGGACGCTTTGGAACATCTGAAGAAATTGCAAGTACAGCATTATTTCTAGCTTCCGATGCGGCTTCGTACATCAATGGGATTGAAATAGAAGTTGATGGTGGATTGAGTCAGATCTAAAATAATCGCAATACATTAAGAAAGCATAATGATCAAAATGGATCGTTATGCTTTTTTGTTAATAAAACCGTTAACAAGATCTGAACTGGTCAATTATATCAGTAAGCATATTGTCTATTTTTAGTAAAACTTTAAGCCATGAATGATCGATCTACTAACTTGAAAGCGATACGTCCTACTATCGCTTCAGCCCTCGTGAGGGATGATATGAGTGCCGAAGAACGTTTTCAAAACGAAACACTTCGACCTGTAATTAAAATGCAAAATCACTTATTAATCGTTGTATTCAAAAATTACATTGCTAAGCATAAAAATGTATTTTACGATTTATCATTAACAAAGCAGTTAGACTACATAGAAAACGCAATCCATAAGGATATGAAATTTAGAAATTCATTGAAAGGTATGGTTATTGGTCAATTTACTGTGGAAGAATACCAATCGTATATTCAGAATTCTTCCGCGCTCAATAAGCGTATGATGAATATCGTTAAAGAACGCTTAATTAGTAATATTCAGTTGTTTAAACCCCTTGCAAAAGCAGTTTAGACTAAATAATAGACTCGCCATTTAAATTGGTGGTTAATACATCGCTCATGTAGTCAAAGAACGGTCTAATGGCTTTGAATGATGCATTGACCTCATTGATGAAGTTTTCACTTAGTACGTCTTTGTCAGAATATTTTTTTACAAAAATGTATTGTTTCTTTTTAATAAGATCTATTGCAGGATGATCTTTGTCAAAATCTCGTGGTGCCGTCTTTAACTCATCTCCAACGAGTTCACCCCACACAGATTTAAACTTTTTATCCGAGATAATTGACCGCATTTCATCAGCATCTTGCTCAAATTCCTTTCGAATACGAAACAAATCATTTTTATTGGGTTCCCAGAATCCAGTAGCTATAAACGATTCGTCGTTAGGCTGCACATGTAAATAATAGCCACCTCTTAGCTCCGGCTTTTTTCGTGCAAAACTTCCTCCAAAGTGGGTTTTATAAGGAAGCTTATTTTTAGAGAATCGCACGTCTCTATATATTCTGAATATCTTATGTTTTTCAATAAGATCATGTTTATTCAATTCATCATTAATAGCACTATAGATTAGTTTCGTTTTTGATTCGAGCGCTTTGAATTCCTTTTTATGCTCATTAAACCAATCCCGATTGTTGTTTTTTTCCAAACGCTTAAGGAACTCTAAAATATCTTTTGAAAACTGTAAAGTGCTATTCATAATGACAACTATTTATTCAAATCTACAAGCAATATTGCGAAGTGCCTTAAAATTATGAAAACTTTATTAGATAGATTTTCTATATGCGTCTATAATTATTTATGATTCAATATATTACAGTATTTGAAGCTGTTTTTCTAATTTAGATTTAATTTAAATTCGTTTGCATATTGGGATTATTTTCCTTATCATGCAAGACTATTACTACAATAATTAAACTATGGGAAGACCTCCAACTAAACCAATTAAATTCAGAGATGGATTTTATATTGAAATACGCAATAAAGGTAAAAGTACCGGAATAAAACTGCATAGAGACACCAAAGAACAAATGATGCGAACTGTCAAGGAATATGAATTAACCAAAGACGTTATCATTTTAGGTGAATCTAAAAACGGAAAATGGGTAAATAAAACACCTATTTTACATGTTGTAGAGAACTAGTAGCAATACGAGTTGTAAACAACTAAAAGCTCAACTTAATTTTTTAGAATTTAAAAAATTGGGTTGAGTTTTTTTTATGTAACAATTTTAAATTTTATAAATTGTTTACCAGAACTAACTAAATCAAGAGTAAAATGACAGATCAAAGTACAAGTAAACCACCTGTGTGGTTTTGGATTATTTCTATTGTTGCCCTTCTATGGAACGCTACAGGCGTTTATCAATATCTTATTAAAGCTTATAACACCGAAGGGTTTCGAAGCCAGTACACTGCAGAACAATTAGAGGTGATAGCGAATGCGCCAGCCTGGTCAACAGCAGCTTTTGCTATTGGCGTTTTTGGTGGATTAATTGCGTGTGGTTTTTTATTATTACGCCGAAAACTAGCGACTACGTTTTTTGTGTTTTCACTAATCGGAATTTTAGTCCAAGCCTATCACAATCATGTTGTTATCAACTCTGGCGAACTCATGGGCTCTACGGCTCCTATAATGACGGCTGTTGTTGCAGTAATTGGACTACTACTACTCTATTTTACGAAAGTTTCAACTAAGAAAGGTTGGATCAGTTAACTGATTAATAGTTTAATAAAATAACAAGGTATTGGCCATACAGCTGATGCCTTTTTTAATAATATATCTTAGATTTGTTTCTCTAACACTTAATTTCTCCTATGACTATATCAACACTCGATTGGATCATTATAATCTTCTTTTTAGTTCTATTTGCTGGTATTGGAGTTTACGTCTCAAAACAAGCAGGTAAAGATTCTAAAGCCTTTTTCTTATCTGGAAGAAATATGCCTTGGTGGTTACTTGGTGTAAGTATGGTAGCCACAACATTTGCTGCCGACACGCCTAATTTCGTCGCTGGTGTCATTCGAGAAGATGGTGTATTCGGAAATTGGATATGGTGGAGTTTTTTACTAACCGGAATGTTAACAGTATTCTTTTATGCAAAACTATGGCGTAAAAGCGGTATTACAACCGATTTAGAATTTTATGAATTGCGTTACAGTGGTAAAAGTGCTGCTTTCCTTCGTGGTTTTAGAGCCTTGTATTTAGGTGTGTTCTTTAATATTGTGATCATGGCGAATGTATGTCTTGCTGCCATAAAAATTGGTCATGTTATGTTTGGCTTCACTACCTTTCAAACACTGTTCATTGCATCAATAGTTACCGTTATATATTCTACACTTGGTGGTCTTAAAGGTGTATTGCTAACCGACTTTGTTCAATTTATTATTGCGATGGTTGGTAGTATTTGGGCTACAGTACATATCGTGAATATGCCTGAGATTGGAGGCTTGACTGCATTATTAGAAACACCTGAAGTCGCTTCTAAAACTGCGATGCTTCCTGATTTTTCGCAACCTGAATTGTTAATTCCATTGTTGATTGTTCCGTTGGCTGTACAGTGGTGGAGTGTTTGGTATCCTGGAGCCGAACCAGGTGGAGGTGGCTATATTGCACAACGAATGCTAGCTGCCAAAGATGAAAAACACGCAACTTGGGCTGTTCTATTTTTTAATTTTGCACATTATGCCTTACGACCTTGGCCGTGGATCGTAATTGGTTTAGCTTCTATTATTATATTTCCAAATCTAGATAGTTTACAAGCGGCATTTCCGAATTTGGACGCTAGTTTTGTGAAAAATGACCTCTCCTATCCTGCAATGCTCACCTTCTTACCTGCAGGCCTACTCGGAATTGTGATCACCTCACTTATTGCTGCTTTTATGAGTACGATCTCAACACATTTAAACTGGGGAAGCTCATATGTTGTTAATGATTTTTACGCTAGATTCATTCGAAAAGAAGCGTCTGGTAAAGAACAAGTTTTAGTTGGTCGAATCTCTACAGTAGTCATGATGCTTCTTGCGGCTTTACTTGCCACGATACTTGAAGAGGCAAGAGATGCCTTCAATCTTATGTTACAAATTGGCGCTGGTACTGGTCTGCTATTTATACTTCGTTGGTTTTGGTACCGAATTAACCCTTGGAGTGAGATCGCAGCAATGGTCATTTCCTTCGGGATTGCCTTATTCTTTTTTATTAATGGAAAAATGGATGCACCCTTTGTAGATTGGGCAGGACACTGGCAATTAGTGTTTGGTGTTGTAGTTACTACTATCGGATGGATCGTCGTAACATTAATTACCAAACCATCTGGTGATCAAACCTTGGAATCGTTCCATCACCTTATCTTTGGTGAAACATCCAAATTTAAAGGATTTGGCACAAAGATATTAGGATTCTTTTGTGGTGTTATTGGTGTGTATTGTGCTTTATTCGCTATAGGTAACTTCATTTATGGTAAAACGCTCTTAGCTCTTGGATTATTAGTGGTGACAATTGCATGTGGTATACTTATTGTGCGTACGTTACGTAAACAATAACCGTTCAATAACTTTGAGTATAATGCGCCTTTCTACCGCTTTAGTTTTAGCTTTTATAGTATTTTCTGTCCAACTGTATGCTCAGGTTTTAACTACGGACGTTAAGGTTGAGGAAGTATTAGTTAAAGAATCCATTTATCTGAAAGGCCCATTCCATCAATCAATTAATGCCGGAATCCAAAATCGGAAGATTTTTGAAATTGATATTCCTAAAAATACGATATACTTACTTTACGGATATACTACGGCGTCAGGAAATACAAAGCCTGAATCTCTTAATTTAAAATCCCAAATCACAAAAGCTACGCGTACTCGTAAGATCATCGATAGCGATCTTTTCAGTAACCTTATGGTTCCAGCAGGTAAAGTTGAATTTAATTTGTATTTAGTTGATGAATCTAATCGTGATAAATTTTTAAATTTTCAACAATTCATGGATGGTGATTATAGATATATCACTGAAGGATCCAGATTAGACAAGAGTCATGATCTAATTGTACTTGATAACCAAACTGAAGGTGCCTTATTTCTAATTTTTGATTTTGTCAATAAGACACGATCAATGAATGCTAATCTAGAAGTTGTCGCTATAACTGACTCTAGTTCAAAAAACTTAGAAACCTTGCAGTTAGAAGCATTAAATCTTGCCGAAAAAGGAGAATTAGCTTTTGATAAGCAAGAGTTTGCGAAGGCTTTAGATTATAGCCAGCGTTCTTTTGAAGTTTACCAATTGGGTTGGGTACAAGCTAACATTGGACTAGCAGAACTAGCGCTTGATAATCCGAATAAAGCTCTGGAAACATATAAAGAATCAGTTCAATTGATCATGAGACAACCCAATTCGGTGTACATTTTAGAAAAGTTGGATAAAGATCTTAAAACACTTAAGCAAACGCGTGGCGCCATCAATGGTATTGAACCAATTGAACGACTTATAGCCTTATTTAGAGAATAATTAAATCGCTTTTATGAGCAACACTGCCGTCGCAGGATTGGTAGCCAGTGGCACATTATGTACATCACAAAGACGCATCAACATTAAAACGTCTGGCTCATGTGGGTGTTTTTCTAGAGGATCTCTAAAGAACAAGACCATATCACATTTGCCTTCTGCAACACGTGCCGCAATTTGAGCATCACCTCCCAACGGACCAGATAGCTGGCTATTTACCTCAAATCCCGCTTTAATGGCTTTTTCTCCAGTCGTACCGGTTGATACTAATGTGATATCTTTCTGCTGAAGAATAGCTTTATGCTCATTTAAAAACTTAACCATTTCAGCCTTTTTACCATCGTGAGCAATAATTGCGATTTCCATAATTACAATTGCTTGATATGATATGCTACTAGGCCTTCTATTGGACGCCTTTCAAAATTTCCAACTTTAAATCCTAATTCTTCAGCAACAGATAGAATTTCAGCTTTACCAAAATATGCTATTGAACCTGCAAAATGAACTGGAACTGTCTTTAATTCTTCTTCATATTGAAAGATCATATTTTCGGCGAATATTCGAATTCCCTTTTTAATAAGATTCACTATATAATCAGAGTCTTTGTTTAAGAACATGAATTCAGCAAAATTTGCTAAATAAGCATTTGGATTGGGCTGCTTATAAAGGTTATACTTAATAAAATCAGCTTCAAGATTATATTTATGCTCAAAGGCTACCTTTATTTTACCAGGCATCTTATTAAAATAATAATCACGCAGTAATTCCTTTCCATAGTAATTTCCAGAGGCATCATCCATTACAGAATAACCTAGAGACAGCACACGTTGGTGTAATTTATGACCGTCAAAATAGCTACAGTTGGAACCTGTTCCCATTATACAAACTACAGCTGCCTCATCATTATGATTAAGCGTTGCTCTTACAGCCGCCATTGTATCTTCTTGTACGTCGATCAATGCATTTGTAAAGATAGATTCTAAAACGCCAGTGAGTATCAATTTTGGATTTGTTGTTCCACAACCCGCACCATAAAAGAAAACATGTGTCACCTGCTCTTTAAGTTCCATAAGCTCATCACTTTTCTTGATGATCTTTTCAAGTTTACTTTCCTTAAGAATTGCAGGATTAAGTCCCTTGGTTCTAATTTTAGTATCTAATAGTTGGTTTCCAGCTTTATCAACAGCAATCCAATCGCATTTTGTAGAACCTCCGTCTGTAATTAAAATCATAGTAGTATATAAAAGCAAACATCCGTGATTATTTTACTAACCACGGATGTTTAACGACTAATAATTATAAAGAATTAATTTTCTGAGCTAAGTCTACAAGTTTTGTAGAATAGGCAAACTCATTATCGTACCAAGACACTAGCTTGAAGAATTTTGAATTTAATTCGATACAAGCCTCAGCATCAAAAATACTCGTGCGCGTATCGCTTACGAAATCTTGAGATACAACGGCGTCTTCAGTATATCCTAATACGCCATTCATAGCACCTTCAGATGCTTTTTTAAATGCTGCTTTAATCTCTTCTAATGTTGTGTCACTTTTAGTTCTTACAGTTAAATCTACCACTGAAACATCAGCAGTTGGTACTCTAAATGCCATACCTGTAAGTTTTCCGTTTAATTTAGGAATTACTTTACCTACAGCCTTTGCTGCTCCTGTAGTTGATGGAATGATATTCATAATCGCAGAACGACCTAATCTGTAGTTTTTACGAGAAGGACCGTCTACCGTTAATTGTGTTGCTGTACTAGCATGGATTGTAGTCATTAATGCTTCTTCAATTCCGAAGTTATCATCAACAACTTTAGCTATTGGTGCTAAACAGTTTGTTGTACAAGATGCATTAGAAACAATCTTATGATCTGCTGTTAATTCATCATCGTTTACACCCATTACAAACATAGGTGCGTCTTTACTAGGTGCTGAAATAGCAACCTTTTTAGCACCAGCTTCAATGTGATAGTTTGCTGTTTCTAAGGTTGTAAAAATTCCTGTACACTCAGCAACAACATCAACACCGACTTCATCCCATTTTAAGTTTCTTGGGTCTTTTTCGGCAGTTACTCTAACGGTTTTACCATTAACAACAAGATGACCATCTTTAACTTCAACTGTGCCATCAAAATTACCATGAACTGAATCATACTTTAATAAATACGCTAAATGTTCAACATCTAAAAGATCATTGATTGCAACAACATCAACGTCATCACGTCTTACTGTTGCTCTAAATACGATTCGTCCAATTCTACCAAATCCGTTTATACCTAATTTCATTTTTCTATTTTCTAATTGTTAGTATTCCTTTTATATATAGTTTTTATATCGTCATAATATCCGATACGCGTAATAACTCTAAATTGATTTTTGATTTTCCTTTGACCGCTTGATCCAAAGGTGTTAAAGCCATAACATCATTTTTAAGTCCAACCATGCTATTCGTTTGACCTGTAATTAAGCTTTCAACAGCTTTTACTCCCATGCGACTAGCTAATACACGATCGAAGCATGAAGGCGGCCCACCACGTTGCATATGACCTAATACAGATACTCGAACTTCGTATTCTGTCATATGTTGATCAACATAATCTTTAAGTTCGAAAACATTTTTACCAATCTTGTCGCCTTCGGCAACAACAACGATACTAGAAGACTTACCAGAATCTTTACTTCGTCTTAATGATTCTAATAAACGATCAAGTCCCAAATCTTCTTCAGGAATAAGAATCTCCTCTGCTCCTGCACCTACTCCAACGTTCAATGCGATATGGCCTGCATCTCGTCCCATTACTTCAATAAAGAATAACCGGTTATGAGACGATGCTGTATCACGTATTTTATCAATGGCGTCTACCACAGTATTCAAAGCTGTATCATAACCTAAGGTATGTGTCGTTCCAAAAATGTCATTGTCTATTGTACCTGGAATTCCCATCACTGGCATTCCAAATTCTTGGCTGAAGATCATGGCACCAGTAAAGCTACCATCACCACCTATTACTACAAAAGCATCAATTCCAGCTTTAACTAATTGTTCATGAGCTTTCTTTCGGCCTTCAGCAGTTCTGAATTCTTTAGAGCGCGCTGATTTTAAAATCGTTCCACCTTTATTAATGATACCTTTTACACTACGAGCGTCCATCGTTTTAAAATCGCCTTCGATCATTCCTTCATAACCTCTATAAATGGCAACACATTCGATATTGTGAAAGGCACAAGCACGAACCACTGATCGAACGGCAGCATTCATTCCTGGAGAATCTCCTCCAGAGGTCATAACGCCAATTTTTTTAATAGTATGTACCATGAATTTTTCTTTTATTTTAGTAAAACTAGTAAAGAAAAATCACAATATAGAGCCTCCTAAAGATTATTTAACATACCTCTAAAATTTCAAACGTTTTCGTTAATAAAAAAAAATAAAAGCCCTAAAAAAATGAAGATTTAATTGTTTTTCGTGCTCTTTTTTGACTTGATGTTAATGAAGTCTGGAGTCAAATCTTCTTCGACTTCTTTTTCTGGTTCTTCAGACTTTTTCTGATTCTTCTCTTTGTTTTTCCCTTTAAAAAGAATCTCGAATAGTTCTTTGAAGTTATCAAATTCAACGTTGTATGTTAGACCAGCTCCTTGCGTATAACCAATCTCTTCACCAAAATTTCGAATACTATTCTCTCGATTGAAGAATGAGGCCTTTAACGTTCCTTCCTCATTTAATAATATGTCGATACGCACATCACCAGCGATTACAGTTTGATCAACGCCTCCGATAGGCACACCAACCTTACCATTTATAAGTACGCGATCACTAATCTTAGTACTTAAGGTTAATCCTAAACGATCATCAGTTTGATAATCTGTGGTTTGTTCTCCAATCTGATAATCAAATCCAACTTGCAGTTTCTCATTATCACTCGCAATCAAACTATTAATTAGAGCATTTACTCTATCTGAAACTGTTCCGTATGCTTGTTGCCCCAATCCAATATCACTTTGGAAAGATCCTGTAACCAGTAAGAAGGTTCCTTGTGTAAAACGACTCTCCTTTGTTTCAAGTCGATAATCTAACTCCGATTTAATTGTTGAATTTACATTCGGAAAATTAAAGGTGAAATCAGATTCAGGTTGTTCAAGACGTCCTAACAGGTTAATTTCAACTTCAACTGGAATACTTCTATTAATAGGATTGTCTAACAATACCGATGGATTAGCTTCGGTTCTATAGATGGCTTTTAGGTCAATATTAGCTTTGAGTGGATCTCCCTCCCATCGCATACTTCCGCCTGGCTCAACTTCTAATTTCTTTTGAACCAATCCACCATAAGCAAAATTATAAGTACCGCTTTCAATTTGGAAGTCACCAAACATCTTAAACTTCCCATTTGTATTGATATCAAAAAGTAAGTTTCCATTACCCTTTCCTTGAATAGTACTACCTTGTTTTTTATCGATTACAATCTCAATATCAGCATATGGATTGACAAAAAGATTGAACTCTAATTCTAATCCTTTTACCTCTGTATTTTCTACCACCTCACCTTTTAATCGTGCTTCCTTCTCTTCTGGCGTGACGAAGTGGATATATGAGTTTTCACCGTAGGTTTCAAAGTCATTCAATGGAATTTTAAAGATCGTTCCTTCGGCGGTACTTCCATTAAATTCAATTTTTAGCTCGTTGGTTGGACCAGAAATTTCAGATTTACCTGTAACGAAGGCGGTTCCGTAGTATAATTCTTCTTCATCATACTCTGTGTCCAATACCAATAAACGTTCGGTATCTATCTCTAAGCCTAAACTCCAATTAGAAAAGTTTTGATGTCCTATGAACCCATTTAATGTTGCCTTGGAGAAATATTCAGAATCTGTGATTTCTACATTCTGAAATATAAATCGTTGCGATTCTAATTTTACTTGGGAATCAAAATCGAAACTGTAATCGACATTGAGGTATGGTATAGTCAAACCAGCATTATCCAGTAAGAGCATACCATCAAAATCAGGTTCATTTAGACTACCCGATACTTTAGCATTACCAGTAACTAAGCCTCTAATATTCGTTATGACGCCTTCTCCGAATGGATCTAGTGGATCTAATAAGAATTCATCAAAGACCACATCTAAATCGATACTGGAATTGGCATTACTCACATCAATTGTTCCTTGCGCCGAAAGCGTTTTAAGATTATCGTTTTCTAGAGATAGATCAACAACATAATTTGTTAATGACTGGTCTCCTGTTACAATAGCATTTAAATTACCCAACTCAAAATCATTTGCTCTTAGATCACTAATAACTACAGTAGAATTTGGTAAGTATACGCCATTTGTTTGACGCAATTTCAATTCGCCATTCACTCGGCCTTCTAGCAGCAAACTATCAATTCGTGGTGTGATTTTGGTAAGATCAACTTCTGTGAAATTTAAATTCAAGTCTTTATTTTGATCTTCGGTAATTTTTCCGGAGAACTCAATTTTCTCTTCAAAATGACTCATAATAATGTCGCTGATATCGAAATTTTTAAAGTTTCTAGTAAATGCGATTTTATTAAGGTCATTCTTTTCCTCGTTAATTGACCAGGTATTGTCTTTAAACGTTATATCAGATTTTTGAAAACCAACCACAGAATTATTTGATTCGTTAATGGTGTAGAACATGTTTAAATTAAACTCATCGGTATTTCCTTTGCCACCTTTAAAGTCTGATTTAATGAATAAGGTATCCCGTTGTGTTACATTAATTAAGTTGAATTTGGAAATATTATAAAACTTGGTACTTAGCGTATCAATTTCGACATACGTATTGAAAACTGGGTTACTATTATCTACTAGCACTGAAATATCATTAGCAAAATAATCCAATAGTTTAATCTGCGGTGAGCTAAAGGTCACATTGAATTGTTTCTCATCGGTTTCAATTCGACCTTTTATTTTTGTGTTAGGTGCTAACTTTAGATCGTGATAAAACACTTCAACGATCTTATTATAAATATTAAAATTGAACTCAACATATTGTTCTGTATCAATCTTGTTAGGCACGTAATTGGTGTATAGACTGCCGACGGAGTTTTCTACTAATTTCCCTATGTCTTTAAACTTAAAATCACCGCTCATACTTCCTTGAACAATATCTGGCGAATCAATAGTTAAGGTTCGTTTATTTTGCTCAAAGGTTGATTCTATCTTAAAGTCTTTAAAATAGTACTCGTCATATTCGTTAACATAGGTGGTATTCTTGAAATTCAAAGTTCCAAAGGCGTCATCAACTGACGAACCACGCATTGAGGTTGTTACTTCACCTGTGAAAATTGCCAAACTATCTTTAACAACGAAATTGAGGGCTTTTAAATTAGCGTAAGATACGTTTGCATTAAAATCAAAAGCCTTCTCTTCTTTCGAGAGATCTGCTAAGCCTTCAAATCTGAATTTAAAGTTTTTGTCATTCGCTACTAAAAGTCCATTAAATATTTGATATTCTAGATTACCAACGACTTCAAGGTCTTCATAAACGTAATCATTATAGGTTAAGTTGAAAACCTGACCTCTTACTTGAGAGTTCAAATTCTCAAGTGTAAATCCTGAACCATCGACATCAAGATTAAACGACGTGGTTTGAATCATCGGATCATTTAACAATACGCCAAGGTCAAAATCTTCAAACACCAGATTCCCTAGATAATCTGCGTTATCAACCTCATTTACATGAGTCATGCTCATGTCCGTCTCAACAACACCAATTTGTGTATCTATAGCAATATCTGTATCGATTGTGGAATCTGTAATACAAGCATTACCAGTAATCGTAAAGTTGCCCAACTTGGAAAACACTGAAGGTATTGAAGCACCAAGAACATTTGGCATTAGAGCTCTAAGATCATTATAGTTTGAGCTTAGATTTCTGAAATTTCCATCCATAACAAAATCTCCATCAGCCTTACTAAATAGGTTTTGAAAATTTATATCGCCAAATATTCGTGTTCTATTACTCGCATTAACTACTAAATTCTTAGCATATAAGTCATTAAGTGTTCCTGAAAGTTCTACATTGAGATGTGCCATTTGATTGCTACCAAATTCATTGTAAAACATATTTAGATCGTTCAACGCTATATTCGAATCTGTGAACTTAGCCGTTACGTTGACTTTATCTTCAAAATCTTTAAAATCTTCGCGATTATAATCAAACCTCAAATTTCCGCGTAAAATTGATTTATTGGTTTTGATACTGAGATTATCAAAACGCATTGCACTTAAAGTGTAATCAAAATCAGTCATTAAATTCTCAACATGACCTCCTCGTTGATC
This sequence comes from Psychroserpens sp., assembly GCA_017643165.1. Taxonomy (GTDB): domain Bacteria; phylum Bacteroidota; class Bacteroidia; order Flavobacteriales; family Flavobacteriaceae; genus Psychroserpens. Next base: position 629,673 of record JAEPNY010000002.1, read on the forward strand.
CTTAAAAGACAAGGTATTGATACGTGCTCTAACATCTGATCCTGCAATAACAAAATCGGTTGCATTAATGTTAAGGTCATTGAAAACAAGAATATTAACCGATTCCCTATTTTCATCTGATAGCTTGAAATTACCATCATAAATGGAAACATCACTCGACGATAAAAGAAATTCACTCTCACCTACTCGCGGGTTATCCTCATCAAACTTCGCAACGAAAATATCGAGATTGGTATCGCGCTCACCTTCGTAGGTGTGAATATTGAATACCAGTTCCATGATATCAATATCACCAAAATTGAGTTTTCCATTAATAACATTGCGAAAATTTAAGATGGATGTATTTAATTCTGCTATTGCAATGAGCGTATCTTGCTTATGATCTTCGATATAAATTTGTTTCAACTCTACATCGCCATTAAATTGTAGTCCTACACGTTCGATATTAATGTTGGTACCAAAATCTTCATTCAAGCGTTTTGTGACGCGTTTCCCTAAGCTAGTTTGCACTGCGGGAATAGAGAGAATCAGCACCAAAATGATGAAGAGCAGTAGAATTACTGCTAACACCCGAGATACTATTTTTAAGAATTTTTTGATACGATTTGAAAGTTATAACTTTGACCTCAAAATTAACAATTATCGTGCCTAAATCTCATTAATGAGTTCACAAAATATATACATACTCGCAATTGAGTCTTCCTGTGATGACACTGCCGCTGCTGTAATGCATAACGGCAAAATTTTGAGCAACATTGTTGCTAGTCAAAAAATACACGAAGAATATGGTGGTGTTGTGCCTGAATTAGCATCGCGCGCACATCAACAGAACATCGTTCCAGTAGTTGATCAAGCATTGAAAAAGGCAGGCATAACCAAAGCCGACTTATCGGCAATTGCGTTTACACGTGGACCAGGATTAATGGGTTCTTTATTAGTTGGTACCTCATTCGCTAAGTCCTTAGCTTTTGGACTAAATATTCCTTTGATTGATGTAAATCATATGCAAGCGCATATTTTGGCGCATTATATTGAAGAAGATGACTTTGTGAAACCACCATTCCCTTTCTTAGCAATGACAATTTCTGGAGGACATACACAAATTGTGAAGGTAAGCGACTATTTTAATATGGAAGTCATTGGTGAAACGATTGATGATGCTGTTGGTGAAGCCTACGATAAAAGTGGAAAGATTCTAGGTTTAGGCTATCCGGCTGGTCCAGAAATTGACCGTAGAGCGCAACTCGGAAATGCAAAGGCGTTTCCTTTTCCAAAACCAAAGGTAGACGGCTTAAATTTTAGTTTTTCAGGCCTTAAGACTGCTATTTTGTACTTTATTCAAAAGCAAACGAAAAACAATCCTAATTTCATTAACGAACATCTTGATGATATTTGTGCCTCTATTCAATATACAATTATTGGAATTCTAATCGACAAATTAAAATTAGCCTCTAAACAAACTGCTATCAAGCATATTGCTATAGGTGGTGGCGTTTCTGCAAATTCTGGTATTAGAGCAGCCTTAAAATCAGGTGAACAAAAATTTGGATGGACGACCTATATTCCAAAGTTTGAGTATACAACGGATAACGCAGCAATGATTGCCATTGTGGGATATTTGAAATTCTTGGAAGGCAATTACGCCGATCAGAGTGTAATGGCATCAGCACGTTTAAAAATTTAATTAGATGGCTTACGATGAGTTTTTAGCGAACAGAGTTAGAGCACAATTAGAGTTTTACGAAGAGAACTTTGAGGAAAAACGAATGTTTGGTGGTTTGACATTCTTATTTGGTGGTAAAATGACTGTAGGAATCGTCAAAGATAAGCTCGCCGTTCGTGTGATATCAGAAAAAATGGAAGGGGAATTAGCAAAAGATTGGACCAGTCCAATGGATTTCACAAAAAAACCTTTGAAAGAGTTTATATATGTAGCTCCAGAAGGCGTCAAATCAGAATCAGACCTTCTACATTACATTGAACTTGGGCTAGAACACGCTAAACGAAAGCTCAAATAATCTTTATGTCACATTCTTTAATACGTAGTATTGATCTCATTCTCGAAGGCATTAACTTCGGATTTGGCATTAGTGCATTTTTCTTATTACTATTTACTCGAATCGACAGCACTCGTTTGAAGGATATTAAAGATCGTTATTGGGAAAATGCTATAGGTGTCGTTCGTATTGCTGGTATTTTCTATACCTTATTCTTTCTGTTTTTAATTCTGAGAAACCCTGAGCGGTTATATAATAGTCTTACAGATTCAGAATATGCTGGTATTACAATCTTCATGATTGTAAGATCATTATTAATCATTGTTCTAAGTCAATTACTTTGGTATAAAACCATATGGCAACATAAGCTTAAGAGATCATTGATTGCGCTAGGATTATTTATTCTAAGTCTATTCAGTAATTATATCATTGAACGAATGATTATCATTACAACCTCATTTCATCGCGATTATTGGCAAGCAGGTGAAGATTCAGAATTGATTGAAACCTTAGCCTATTTTATTCCATCATTCATCCTTGTACGACTCGTTTTATTTATTGTACTTGTTTTGGTCTACGGCGTGATTAGAAATGTAATAGGAAAGCGTTAAGCTCATTCGAATATAACTCGATTCAAAATCAATCCTGAAGCTGGAGCAATGTAATCCATGACTTCATTACTATCTGGTTGTAACGACATTTGAATATAGTCTAGATCTATATCTCCTTTACCTAATTTTATTAGTGCTCCCATCATTAATCGAATTTGATTACGACCAAACCCTTTACCTCTAACAATCAAGGTATAGGTATATTCTGGGAAATAATTTGCAGTAAACAATGTGTTTTCAATCAATTCACAATGATCAATTGTTCTTATGTATAAGCCGTTATCAGTTGCCTTATAACAGTAAGGTTTGAAATTATGTGTGCCCTCAAAAAGTTTAGCACCCTTCTTCATAATTTCGATATTAAGGGTATCTAAAATTGTAGTCATTATTGGTGCACAAAAAGGATGGCATTTTTGACCGTGAGTAAACAAATACACATACTCCTTAATTTTTGAATGCTGAATGATATTAAATTTTGCATCAACTTGTTCAATGGCGAGCGCTCTAATATCCTGAGGTAGATTATAATTAAACAAATCTAAGAAGACTTCTAAGTCCTCTAATTCATGGTATAAGAACAGTTCAAATGCTGATTCATTCGCTGACACCATAGCATCTGTTCTTCCAGAAACGAGCGTCTTAAATTCTTTACCTTCAAGAATATAATTTAGGGTGCGATCTACCATGAGATGCAGTGTTTTCAGTTTTGGCTGTTTTTGCCATCCGTGAAATCGATATCCTAAATATTGGAATTTTATTAAGTAATAATATCTCTGTTTTTGAAACATGGGAACAAGAACGTTATTCTTTAAGATTCTACAAAATTTTTGGTCTTGATGTTATTGCGATTGTTCAGTTATAGTCTTATTTTTAAAGATCAAAATTGCACTGTGAATATCAAGTATCCTTTTGACCCATTACTCAAACATCATGTCTTTATAGCCCTAGGTTTAGGTATTTGGATATTTTTATTCTTGTACGTGACAGAACCTATGGACGTTAACGAGTTTGGTGATCAAGAAAAACTCATATACTTGCCCATATATGGTGTAATAGCTGCTGCTTGTTATCTTTTATTTATGCCATTACAGAATTTATTATATCGTAAAAGTGGTTACGATTGGCGACTTAAGCATGAACTTATTTTCTTGATTTGCTTTGTCGTATTAACGATGACCTTTGCACGTCTCTATTACTTATTTGTAATTGTTGCCGATCAACCTAATCCTTATTCGTTATGGTATCATATTAAAACTATTTTTTTACCAGCCTTAACTGTGACACTGCCAATCGTTATTATTAATCGGTTTGCTTTCGGAAAGTATAAGGAGAAAAAACTGGAACAACAGAAGATTGAAATTGAAGGTGAAGGACAATACGAAAGTGTTAGACTTCTTCCTGATGATCTCATCTGCATACAGTCTGCTGACAATTATGTAGAAGTATTTTATCGCGATGGATCGGAATTGAAAAAAACATTGATTCGAAATAAACTATCGATCATATCAGATACGTTCCCAGAATTACTTCGTACGCATCGCAGTTTTATTATTAATCCATTCCATTTTAAGCAATGGAAAACTGATAATGGGAAACATTTACTTCAGCTATCCCACAATATAGAAGTCCCAATTTCAAAAACATATCTCGATAAAACGAAAGCGCGCCTAAATTTCACCACAGTATAAGTGCATTTCACCCCAAACGCCCATTATTATTGATATCAGATCAATTTCTGAAATACATTTGTTTCAGAAAGTTTAATCAATAAAAATGCGTAATTATGAAAAGTTCAGTACTATCATTCGTCCTATTTCTTTTAATTTCTTTGTCTTTAAATGCTCAAACGCTAACCTGTGATTGCAAAGCAGATTTAGATTTTTTAATTGAGAAGCTTAAGAAGATGCCGTCTTATAAAAAACAAATAAAAGGCGAGAAAAAAGATGATTTTAATGCAATCTACAAAAGGCTTTCTAAGCAGATGACCGAATCTATTTCAATTGAGACCTGCTTTGCCTTATTAAAAGAGCAAATGATGCTCATTAATGATAATCATGCAAAAATTTACTTTAATCATGAATACTTTGCTTTAGAAGATTATGACAATGAAGACAAGCGCGATTCCTTTATTAATTCGGAACGATTTAAAACCCATCCAAAAGCTTCACAATCCGTGAATACACTTATTGAGAACTTACAGCAAAAGCCTCAAGATGACATCGAAGGAATCTATAAATATGGTTCACAGATCACTGTAGGCATCTATTATACATCACCAACGGAGATTGAAGGTGTCATTTTAACTAGTAAAGCTGCGATTTGGAGACCAGGACAGGTAAAATTTACTGCTAAGAAGAATGCATACGGTAAATTTGATATGCTGAGCTATGATGACAAAACTAAAAAGCTAAGAATGATCAAAGGATTGACCTTTGCTAATGGGCGATTAAAGAGCTTCAAAAAAGTTGGAAACAATAACAACTATGAATTAGCTGACAAACATGATTCAAATTGGGTATTTAAGCAACTTCGTGATGATATTCAATATGTCTATTTCGGAGACTTTAGTTCGTTTAGCACTGCGAATCGCAAAGCGTTTAAATCATTTTACGAGGCACATAAGAATACGTTCAATGCAAAACATATTATAGTTGACCTAAGAAACAATGGTGGTGGCAATAGCAAGCTATCCGATCCTTTTATTAAATTATTCAAAAAAAGCAAGGCTAATATTTATGTTGTAACTAATTCTTTTACAGGAAGTAATAGCGAACAATTTACTGTAAAGCTTAAAAAGATAAATGGAACCAAACACGTTGGACAATCTACTTTTGGAGTAGTTGCTTACGGATTAAACTACGGAACCACATATACGACACCATCTGGATATTTTGATGTACTTCCAACGGATATGAATTTTCATAAGTACTATCCATATGAAGGCAAAGGCGTAACTCCCGATATTACTTTAGATTTCGATAGCGATTGGATCGAACAGATTATTGAAATGATCGATACGAAATAAATAATACAGAGAAGTTACGTGTTTCTAATGCGCGATTAAACTTTCTAAATTCTACATTAGAAAAACTGTCGTTAATAAAAAATTAACGGCAGTTTATTTTTCACGTTGCTTTAAGACATTGACGATATCATCTAAACGATAGCCTTTTGCTTGAAGTAATATCAAGTAATGAAAGAGTAAGTCTGCACTTTCATTCAAAAATAGATCGTCATTTGAATCTTTAGCTTCAATTACAGTTTCTACAGCCTCCTCTCCTACTTTTTGAGCAATTTTGTTTATGCCTTTAGCGAATAAGGATGCCACATACGATGTATCTTGACTAGCATTGTCTTTTCGGGATTGGATTATGGCTTCCAAATGACTTAAAAAGCCATACTCCTGTGCATTTTGTTCATCCCAACAGGTATCCGTTCCTTTATGGCAAGTTGGTCCAGCTGGAACAACTTTAATTAATAATGCATCTTTATCACAATCTAACTTAATGTCAATTAGTCGCAATACGTTACCACTTTCTTCTCCTTTAGTCCAGAGACGCTGTTTCGAACGACTATAAAAAGTGACCAGTTTTGAATCAACTGTTTTCTGATATGCCTCTTCATTCATATAACCCAGCATCAATACTTTATTTGTTATAGCATCTTGAATAATTGCAGGTACTAATCCGTTTTGTTTTGAAAAATCTATCTCCATAACTATAATCGCACTTCGATATCTTGGTTTCGAAGCTCTTTTTTTAATTCAATAATATCAATTTCACCAAAATGAAATACGCTCGCAGCTAAGGCTGCATCAGCTTTTCCTTCTTTAAAGGTGTCCGCAAAATGTTGAACATTCCCAGCACCACCAGATGCAATAATTGGAATATTAACCAAACTCGATAGTTGAGCTAATGCTTCGTTGGCAAATCCAGCTTTTGTCCCATCGTGATTCATGGATGTAAATAGTATTTCTCCAGCACCTCGTTGTTCGACTTCTTGAGCCCATTCAAATAATTTAATTTCTGTTGGAATGGTTCCTCCAGCTAAATGTACGAACCATTCTCCATCGATCTCCTTTGCATCTATGGCTACGACCACACACTGACTGCCAAACTTTTGAGATAATTCGTTAATTAATTCTGGTCTTTTGACAGCACTTGAATTTATTGACACTTTATCCGCACCACAATGTAATAGATCATCCACATCTTCAACAGATGAAATTCCGCCACCAACTGTGAACGGAATATTAACATGCTCTGCCACATTTAACACCATATCGTGCATTGTTTTTCGACGCTCTAAAGTCGCAGATATATCAAGAAACACCAATTCGTCTGCACCTAATCTAGCATATTGTTTACCAAGCTCGACCGGATCGCCAGCATCTCTTAGATCCACAAAATTGACACCTTTTACGGTTCTTCCGTCTTTAATATCTAAACAAGGTATTATTCGTTTTGTTAGCATAATTTATAAATATGATTCTAAGGCTTTTAAGGTGATGCTACCTTCGTAAATAGCTTTTCCAATGATCGCTCCTTCGCAGCCAATATCAATCAATGCTTCGACATCATCAATAGTAGTCACACCACCAGAAGCAATTAATTTGATTGATGATGATTCAAGAATACGTTTATACAAGTTGATCGAAGGACCTTCCATCATGCCATCTTTAGCAATATCCGTACATATCACATAATCAACACCTTTAGTTCTATAATCATCAATAAAAGGTAATACCTCTTGTTCGCTTTCTTCTTGCCAACCGCTAACTGCAATTTTTTCGTTGTTACAATCGGCACCAAGTATGATTTTCTCACTGCCATAAGTCTTCAGCCAACCTTCGAAGGTATTTGGATTTTTAACAGCAATACTGCCACCTGTAATCTGTTTAGCTCCTGAATTAAATGCAATATGAAGGTCTTCATCCGATTTCAATCCGCCACCAAAGTCAATATTCAAACTAGTCTGTGTCGTAATTTCTTCTAAGACCTTATAATTCACGATGTGATTGGCTTTAGCACCATCTAAGTCGACTAAATGTAAATACTGGATTCCAGCACCTTCGAAAGCTTTAGCGACTTCGATTGGGTTTTCATTATATACTTTTTTAGTATTATAATCTCCTTTTGTCAGTCTCACACATTTCCCGTCAATGATATCTATAGCTGGTATGATTCTCATAATTCAATAAAATTCTTTAATAATTGCTCTCCTGCAGTACTACTCTTTTCTGGATGAAATTGAACACCATAAAAATTATCCTTTTGCAAAGCCGTTGCATACTCTAGCTTATAAAATGAATTAGCAATACTTTCTTCGCAGTGTTCAGCGTAATAACTATGTACTAAATACATGTAATCACCTTCATTAATATCTTTAAAAAGATCTGACCGTAAATGCGTAATAGTATTCCAACCCATTTGCGGTACTTTCACTTCATTTGAGAATCGTTTGACATCAACATCAAATATCCCAAGGCCTTGAGTATCTCCCTCTTCGGAATAATTACACATTAGTTGCATTCCGAGACATATACCTAAAACCGGTTGTTTTAACTCAGGAATCACTTCATCCAGTCCACTTTTACGCAACATTGACATGGCTGAGCTTGCTTCGCCTACACCAGGAAAAATCACTTTATCTGCGGCCTTTATGACTTCTGGATCTTTCGAAAACTTCGCCTCATAACCCAAGCGTTTAAAAGCAAACTGTATGCTTTTAATATTGCCTGCACCGTAATCAACAATAACAATATCCATTACAGCATTCCTTTTGTAGATGGTAAAATCATTTTTTCCACGTCACGTTTCACAGCCATCTTAATGGCTTTAGCAAAAGCTTTAAAGATTGCTTCGATCTTATGATGCTCATTCGTTCCTTCTGCTTTTATGTTTAGATTACATTTAGCGCCATCAGTAAATGATTTAAAGAAGTGAAAGAACATTTCTGTAGGCATTTTACCAATCATTTCGCGTTTAAAATCTGCTTCCCATACCAACCAATTTCTTCCTCCAAAATCAATTGCGGCTTGAGCGAAACAATCATCCATTGGTAAGGCGAATCCGTAGCGTTCAATTCCCAACTTATTTCCTAATGTTGAAGCAAAAACTTCACCTAATGCGATTGCTGTATCTTCAATGGTATGGTGTTCATCAACCTCTAAATCACCATCCACTTTAATCGTTAGATCCAATTGTCCGTGACGAGCAATCTGATCAAGCATATGATCGAAAAATGCAATTCCGGTGTCAATCGAACTTTGACCAGTTCCATCAAGATTAAGATTAATCTTAATTTTGGTTTCATTGGTATTTCGCTCTATACTTCCTTTTCTAGCATCAGCTTTTAAAAAGGCATAAATTGCTTCCCAGTCATTACTTTCTAAAGCTATATACGAATCTAGTGCTTGTCGATCAACTGTAATTTCATCAGTTCCGAGATAAGTATTATCATTAATATAAATCCCTTTCGCATCTAAATTTTTTGCTAACTCAATATCGGTAAGTCGATCACCAATGACGAAAGAATTCTTTAGATCATAACCGTCTTCAAAATACTTGGTAAGTAAACCTGTATTAGGCTTACGTGTAGGTGCGTTATCTTTTGCGAAAGTGCGATCAATAAATTGTTCGTCAAAAACGACACCTTCTGCTTCAAAAGTTTGCAATACAAAATTATGTACTGGCCAAAACGTATTCTCTGGATATACCTCCGTTCCAAGACCATCTTGGTTCGTAATCATTACAATCTCAAAATCTAATTCTTTCGCAATTTTGCTTAAGTATTGAAATACTTTAGGATAGAAAACTAGTTTATCAAATGAATCGATCTGTTCATCTGCTGGTTCTTTTATTAGTGTTCCATCTCTGTCTATGAATAAAACTCGTTTCATAGTTTTAGTTTTATAATTCTTTTAATGCTTTTATCAATAAGTTATTCTCTTCCGCATTCCCAACGGTAAATCGCAAACAATTCTCACACAGCGGTTGATTGGTTCTATTTCGTACAACGATCCCTTTTAAGATTAATTCCTGGTAACGACGATTCGCATCATCTACTCGCGCTAAAATAAAGTTAGCATCTGATGGATATACGTTCTCAATTATCGAAATATCATTCAGTGCTGAGGCTAGCTTTGTTCGTTCGTTTAAAATGTTTTCAATCTCCTTATTAACTGTGTCTTGCTGAGACAAGCGTTCTAAAGCCTTGAGTTGGGTCAATTCATTTACATTATAAGGCGGTTTAATTCGGTCTAATATCGAAATGATTTCTTCTGAAGCATAGGACACTCCGAGTCGAATTCCAGCCATCCCGTATGCTTTTGACAAAGTCTGCGTTACAATCAAATTTGGAAACTCACCTAATCTATTTATCCAACTCTCATCATGTGAAAAATCAATATAAGCTTCATCAATCACTACAATTCCGGAAAATTGGTTTAATAGCAATTCAATTTTTTCAGCCTTAAAGCTATTTGATGTCGGATTATTAGGCGAGCATAAAAACAACAACTTCGTTCTCTCATTAGCCTCGTCTAAAATATCATTAACCTTTGGCTCGAATGAATTATCCAATGGAATTTTAATCACATCAATAGCATTCACATTAGCCAGTACCTCATACATACCATAGGTTGGCGGTAATGTGATTACAACATCTCTATTCGGTTCACAGAACGCTCTAAAAATGAGATCTAAGACTTCGTCACTACCGTTTCCTAATAAGATTTGATTTGAAGGCACACCTTTCAGTTTTGAAAGTTGGGCTTTTACCTTATTTTGTTTTGGATCTGGATAGCGATTCACACCATTTTCAAACGGATTTTCATTAGCGTCAATAAATACCATATCGGTACTCACCTCTTTAAATTCATCTCGTGCTGAGGAATAAGGTTTCAACGTCTGAATATTGGATCTCACCAAGCGATTTAAATTAAATCCTGCCATTACTTTAAATCTTTTAATCTTAATGTTACAGCATTCTTGTGCGCCTGTAAACCCTCGGCTTCAGCCATCAACTCGATGGTGTTACCAATATTCAATATTCCTTCCGCAGAAATCTTTTGAAACGTGATACTTTTATTAAAACTATCTAAGTTTACTCCTGAGTATGCCTTACTGAATCCGTTTGTTGGTAGCGTGTGATTTGTACCAGAGGCATAATCTCCTGCACTTTCAGGTGTATAATTTCCGATGAATACCGAACCTGCATTCGCAATATTATTCACATAAAAATCATCGTCATTTGTACAAATTATAAAGTGTTCAGGTGCATATTCATTAATCATATCGAGCGCAACTTCTTTAGATTCGACATAAATTAATTTCGAATTATCAATGGCATTTTGAGCCATTTCTCGTCGCGGTAATGCGAGGATCTGTTTTTGAACTTCTTCCTTTACAGCTTCAACGAGCTGCTCTGACGTAGAGACCAGGATCACCTGACTATCTGACCCATGCTCGGCTTGACTTAACAAATCAGAAGCCACATAACTCGGGTTCGCTGCATCATCTGCAACGACTAATAATTCACTCGGACCAGCAGGCATATCGATGGCTACACCAAATTTTGTAGCTAACTGTTTAGCCACAGTTACGAATTGATTTCCGGGACCAAAAATCTTATAAACCTGTGGCATACTTTCTGTACCGAAAGTCAATCCAGCTATGGCCTGAATACCTCCTACTTTAAGTATTTTGGTCACACCACAAAGTTGCGCTGTATATAATATTTCATTGGCAATCTCACCTTTATTATTTGGAGGTGAACACAATACAATTTCCTTACATCCTGAGATTTGTGCTGGAACTGCTAACATCAATACGGTTGAAAATAATGGTGCTGTTCCTCCAGGAATATATAGGCCTACCTTTTGGATTGGTCGTTTTTCCTGCCAACATTCAATGCCATTTGAAGTTTCAATCGAAATACGATCTGTTTTTTGCGCTTTGTGAAACCTTTCAATATTGGCCTTCGCTGTTTTGATCGCCGTTTTTAGTTCGTCTGACACGTTATTAGACGCTGATTCAATTTCTTCTTGACTCACGATCAAATCGCTCAATTGTGCGCCATCAAAGAGCTGTGTATATTTCAGAATGGCTTGATCACCTTGACGCTTCACATCATTGAAGATCTCATTTACGGTATTTTCAATATTCTCTACAGTTTGTGTTGGACGCCTTAGCAAAATCGTCCACTCTGATCGTTCTGGATTATATACTGTTTTCATTATATCACCATATTTTCGATTGGACATACTAATATTCCTTCGGCACCATTAGCTTTAAGCTCATCAATGATTTCCCAGAATTCATTTTTATTTATTACCGAGTGTAACGAACTCCAGCCATCTTTAGCCAAAGGCAAAATGGTTGGACTATTCATGCCTGGTAATATATTAATGATCGCTTCTAACTTTTCATTAGGTGCGTTAAGCAACACATATTTATTACGTCGGCCTTTGAGTACAGATTGTAATCGAAATTGTAAACGGTCTAAAATGTCTTGATTATCACTAGAAATTAATGGTGATACCGCAAGTACGGCTTCTGATTTTAAAAGCACTTCTGCCTCTTTGAGCCCATTTTTAAATAATGTGCTTCCGCTGGATACAATATCTACAATCGCATCGGCTAATCCAATGTTAGGAGCTATTTCTACTGATCCATTAATGATATGCAAGTTGGCGTTTACATTGTGTTTTTCTAAAAACTGATTTACCGTATTTGGATACGACGTCGCAATACGCTTTCCTTCTAAATCCTGAATTGAGTTGTACTTGGAAGATTTTGGAACTGCCACAGAAACTTTACATGATGAAAAACCTAATTTTTCAAGTGTAGCGATGCCGTTTCCTTTTTCGATTAATACATTCTCACCGATTATGGCTGCGTCAACGACACCATCCTTAAGGTATTGAGGAATATCTCCATTTCTTAAATAAAACACCTCTAGGGGAAAGTTTCGTGCTGATGCTTTTAGTTGGTCTTTTCCGTTGTCAATCGAAATACCAACGTCTTTCAACAAACGCATCGAATCGTCGTGAAGACGACCTGATTTTTGAACTGCAATTTTTAATTTACTCATTGTTAATTTTAATATGCCTGAGCTAATTTTTGAATTAAAAAACCCGTTCGATTAGCTCAAACGGGTTTTAAATATGTGTTGATTTTATTCAATACATTTTCAGCTCGCTTGAGGGCAAGTATGAAAATGATGGTGATGTGTTTGAATAAAAGTCATGTTTCTTTTTCTTTGAACAAAGTTTGCGAATTATTATTCAGAAATCCTAATTTTCAATTATTAAATTTCTGTTAAGACCTATTGATTACCTAAAATGATCGGCATTCCTGACTCTCCAGATCCAATTACGATCACTTTAGAATTATCTGATTCCGATAGTTTTATCGTTGCTTCTATCCCTTTATCCTGAAGAATTTTATCAGTAAGAGATGCACTTAAAATACGGTTTGCGTCTGCCTTACCTTGGGCTTCGATACGCTGACGTTCTGCCTCTTTTTCAGCAGTTACAAGTCTAAATTCGTATTCAAGAGACTCTTGTTCTTGTTTCAGTTTTCTCTCGATCGCATCTTTAATTGTTGGTGGTAAGGTAACATCTCTAACCAGTATCTCATCCAATACAATATATTGTTCATCTACGATCTTTTTAGTCTCTTCGAAGATCTCTTGTTGAATTGCATCACGCTTACTTGAATAGAGTTGTTCTGGCGTATAACGCCCAACAACACTACGAGCAGCAGAACGAATAGTAGGTAAGATAATACGGTTAAGATAATTGTCACCGATCTCTTGGTGTAACTTACCAAGGTTTGCAACGTCTGGTTTATACCAAGCCGAAGCATCTAATTGAATATCTAATCCGTTAGATGATAATACTTTCATTTTTTCGAAAATCTCTTGACGTCTTACTTCATAAACGTAGACTTTATTCCAAGGCGCTACGATATGAAACCCTTCACCTAATGGTGGCTCATCTGTAACAACTCCGCCTCCAAATGTTTTATAAAGCACACCTGCCTCACCAGATCCAATAGTTATAGCAGATTTTGATAATAATATTATAACAACAATTACCGCGAAGATCACTGGTAATGCAATTTTAGGTAGTTTTTCCATTGTTTAGTGTTTTAAATTAGACCGTTGTATTTTCTCATAAACCATTCAATTGCTAGCGACAATACAATGAGAACAAGAAGATATTTCCAGTCTATCAAAGGTACAACATTTTTAGTGCTTTTTTGCACGATAATATAACGTGAATCCGTTAAGAGTTCGTTAATAATTGTACTGGTATCAGAGATAAAATAAGCTTGACCACTGCTCTCATTTGCGAGATTCTGTAGTTTCGCAACATTTGCGTTTAAGAACTGCTGTTCTACATTATACTCCAAAATTTTCAATTCCCCTGACTTAGATATATTTTCATCTGAAACGTCCACTGTAAAACTGTAATCACCAGCAGTTACACCACTAAGGTCTACTTCATAATTATTATTTCGAAGTATAAATGGATAGGTGTTTTGCGTGTTGGTGGTCTTCTCAGTAAGAGTTATCGATACATTAGCGTTTGAATTGAACTCGTAGTTCTTATTGAAAAACTGAGCAGTGATACGAACATTGTCATTTCCGTTATAAAAAGATTCATAATTCACATTTAATCGTGTACGTCTTTGATTGGTACTTAAATATTGAACTAGCTTACCAATAAAGTTATCAAATGAATTAAATGACTTTGTATCGATAAAAGACTGCGCACGCCAGCGCCAAATGCCTTCACCTAGGATTAAGGCTTCACGCTTTGAATTAAATTCATAGGTTGCAATTAACGGTTCGTCTAGTTGTGTTCCATTTACAGTTTTGTAAAGTATAGATTGAAATGGAATTGTAAAATTGATTGCACCAAATTTTGATTCTAAAGGCGGAAAATCTTCAAAGTTAAGATCGTCAACAATGAAGGTACTATAGTTTTGATTTAGAGTGGCCTGATAATTTTCTGTTTGATTTGTAAGATCCTGAGTAAAATTAGACTGTAATTGATTTAATAATGAGAAATTTGTTTTAGGTCCAGCCACTATAATTTTATTCAATTTTTGATCTTCGATAGATTTGAGAACCCGTCGAAAATTATTAGATGGTTGATATAAAATTACCAACTGATAATCATCAGCACTATTAATGAATTCTGAACTTGTTAAAATATTGGCCGTACGTTGTTCATTGCTTTCTATAGACTTCTTTAAAGCACCAAGATCTGGATGCAACATATCAGAAATAATTGCCACATTTGTTTTTTGGTTAATGACTTCAACAGCAAAATTTTTAAAATTATTTATTTGATTTTTTTCATTATCAAGCGGAGTGACTTCAACGCGATATGGTATTACTCCTACTCTGTTAGCCGGTAAAGTCAATTCGACAATTTTGGAGTTTTCAGTGCTGCTTAAAGTAATTGGTTCAGAAAACAGTGTTGAATTCCCAGAAACGATCCTTATCTGTGAATCAACGCGTGTATTTCCATTATATGTAATGATAACTTCAACAGGGAATTTATTCTTTAGATACGCATACCTATTCACATTTAGCTGCTGAATTTTGATATCAGTATAGGTTACAGTATCACCAAGTATTATTGGATAAATAGGCTGTTTGAATATTCTATTACTGTAAGCATAATCGTTTCCTAATGTTTGATTTCCATCTGAAATCAATAGTGTTGGTGCTGTAGAAGTACTGAATACCTCTGATAAGCGTTCAAAAACTGCAGCTAAATTGGATTGCGTTTCATCAAATGATAAGACATCTGAATTATCTACTTCCTTTCCAAATTTGTAGAATTGGAGATCAAACTGATTATTAAGACGTTGATCAGATTTAAGTAGATTCATGAGACCTTCTACATTACTCTTCTGATCTAGAAAATTAACAGACTCAGAATTATCAACAGCAATAACTAAATTTGGTTTTTCATTATAATAGGTGAAACTCTCAAACTTCGGATTAATCAATAGTAAACCGA
Source organism: Psychroserpens sp. (assembly GCA_017643165.1). Taxonomy (GTDB): domain Bacteria; phylum Bacteroidota; class Bacteroidia; order Flavobacteriales; family Flavobacteriaceae; genus Psychroserpens. The sequence goes on from JAEPNY010000002.1 coordinate 645,326, forward strand.
TACAGAAATAGGTAATCCATCGAAGCCCTCCTAAAATTATTGCCCGCTTGCCTGAAATTTTTGATTTATATGCATACTGAAAAAGCGCTAAAAATAGCGCTATTATTCCAGTTAAGATGATATAAAATACAGTATCTCCCTGCAAAAAATCTAATTTACTTTTATGAGTTCAAATGATTCTTGAAATCTTTTAATACTCTCATTATTATCCTTATCTGGTGTACAAATAACTTGAGTAATAAACATTGAATTATTCACTAAATAGGTATTGATATATAACAATCCCATTGTGGTTTCTATTTTTATACTTCGTCCCGGAAATTTATTAAACGAAATGGTTTCATCGGACAATAATTTTCCTTGAACATTTGTGACTGCACCATTTACGGCACCATCCAAAACACTTTTAATAAATTCTGGAGTTGGATTTTCAAACATTTCAGTTGGATAATCTGAACGTATCACACTGTAAAGCATATTATCGGAGTCAAGATCAGTCGCTGTTGCCATATACATGTTCATGTCTAATTCACCAACAGCACTTGGTACTTTTTGAACTTGAAACTGAGGTTCGTAAGGAAATAAAACCTTGAACTCATGATCGAGTGACTTAAAGGTTTCCCAAATCTGCGCCGACATTGATACTACAGAGCAGACTGCAATAAGTAGTGTTAAAACTGTTTTTTTCATGTGTTTATTTATTTAGGTTAGCATTCCGCCATCAACATTAAGTGTTTGTCCAGTGACATATGCACTCATATCACTTGCTAGAAAAACACATGCGTTTGCAATATCTTCTGGAGAACCACCGCGTTTTAATGGGATTGCATTTCTCCATCCTTTTACGGTTTCTTCATCTAATTTTGCTGTCATTTCGGTTTCAATAAATCCAGGAGCAATAACATTACTTCTTATGTTTCTTGAACCTAATTCTAAAGCTACAGATTTAGAGAAGCCAATGATTCCTGCTTTTGACGCAGCGTAGTTGGTCTGACCAGCATTTCCTTTAACTCCAACCACCGAACTCATGTTGATAATAGATCCTTTGCGCTGTTTTAACATCGTTCGTTGTACAGCTTTCGTCATATTAAAAACCGACTTTAGATTAACTTCTATGACTTTATCAAAGTCTTCCTCTCCCATTCGCATAAGAAGATTATCTTTAGTAATACCTGCATTATTCACAAGAATATCTATACTACCAAACTCTGCTAATACGTCTTCAGCTAATTTTTGAGCTTCTTCAAAACTGGCTGCATTACTTTGATAACCCTTGGCTTTAATACCAAGATTATTTAATTCACTTTCTAATGCATTTGCTGCTTCTACAGAAGAACTGTATGTGAATGCCACATTCGCTCCATGAGCTGCAAATACTTCTGCAATACCTTTTCCGATTCCTCTACTCGCTCCAGTAACGATTGCTGTTTTTCCTTCTAAAAGTTTCATTTATAATTGTTAAATAGTTAGTAGTCAAATATAGCAATTACAAGTTGCAAGAAATAAAAAAACCTCACAAATTCTTGTGAGGTTTTTAACAGAGACTTGTATGCTCTCTATAACATATTTTAGAACGTATTTACGTGAAACACTACATTTTTAAAGCTTCAGGTTTTTCATAATTGAACAGATAATCAATATCCATTTCCTGTATTTCTCCTAATTTTCCTAAAGAGTCAAAATCAATATCAGACTTATTTCCGATAACCATCACATTATAGTTCTCACCTTTGATATTGGTATTAAAGAAATTACGAAGGTCATCCATTGTCATATTCTGAATCGTGTTGTAAATCTCTTCACGATTATCATTATCAATTCCTAATTTCTTTAAACGCTCATAAGACCAAAATACATTTGATTTCGTAATACGTTGTGCAGCTAATTTCTTCAATGTTGAAACTTTAGCAGCTTCAAATTGTTCTTCAGCTTCAGGCATATTAGTCATTAAGTCCATCATCGCATCAACAGCCTGAGGCATTTTATTAGCCTGAGTTCCAATATAGGCCATGACATAGTTTGCATCATCTTTCTTGCCAGCCATACTGTAGCTTGAAAATGCTGAATATGCTAAGGACTTAGATTCACGAATTTCTTGGAACACAATAGATGACAATCCACTTCCAAAGTACGTATTAAACAAGGTTGCTGCGGCCATATTTTCTGGCTTAAACGGCTCTCCTTTAGCTAAGAATAACATTTCTGACTGTACCATATCAAAATCCACATAGTATACATTACCACCCGTTTCTTTCTCTAAATAGGCCATTGCTTCTGGATAGGTATTTAATTCGTCTGCTACCATATGGTTAGCATTCAATGCCGTAACTGCGGCTTCGACGTCTTTACCGTAATAAAAAACGCGTTGCTCATAGTTTTTCATATCCTTAACGATTTCCACCAATTCTGCAGGATCCATTTCCTGAAGTTCAGTGATTTGATAAATATTTCTTAATCTAGAATTTTCGCCATACTTACCATAATTCATTAAGCCATTCCAAAGAATACTTCCTTTTTGTGTTTTATTATCTTTTCTGCCTTTAGCTATAGATTCAACATATTTGTCATAGGCTTCTTGATCTGGAACAGCATTATTCCAAAGGTGTTCCAATAATTCTAAACCTTTTGGAAGATTTTCTTTAAGACCGCTTAATCCAACATAAGTTGTTTCTGCTCCTGCGCTTACATAATAGTTAACACCTAATTTGTAGAATTCTTTTTTAAGCTCTTCAGCAGTGTATTTGTCAGTTCCTAAGTATGACATATATCCTGCAGCTAGACCGAGTTTCTTATCATTGTCACTACCCATATCAAAAATGATATTCATATTGAATAAATCATTAAGTTCATTTTCAATATAAGATACCTGAATACCAGATTCGGTGCTAGTTTCTTTTATGGCCTCTTTATAGTCAATAAATTTAGGTTGTAAAGTTTCAGACTCCATTTCTCCGAATGCCGTTAAGAAGTCAGAACTCTTATCTCTATTTAAGTTTACTGGCGTAATACCCGGATTTTCAACTTTTACAATTGACGGATCCTCTCCTTGACGCTTATAGGTCACAACATAATTGTCTTTATAAAACGTATTGGCGAAATCGGTTAACTCTTGTTTTGTGATCTTTTTTAAGTCATCTAAGAACTGAACACGATCTTTCCAGTTTTCATCCTTTATGAAGGCCTCAACATACATATTGGCCAAGGCAGAATTGTTTTCATATTGTTGCGTTTCACTAAGCTTAAGATCATTAACCACAGCGTCCATCATCCACTCATCGAACTCGCCTTTCTTTAATTTTTCAATCTGTGCTAAGAGTAACAGTTTTACTTCATCTAGTGTCTGCCCCTCTTTAGGCGTTCCATTAAACGTATGGTAACCATATTCCTTTAAAAACGTTGGACTACAGCCTGCATTCTGAACCAGTTGTTTCTGATTTAAATTAAGATCTATCAAACCTGCTGTTCCGTTTGCAAGAATCATATCGCACATAGTTACTAGCTTTTCTTGCTCGCTGCCGGTCGCATCTGTTCTGAAGGCTATAGTAATAGTCTCTGCTGTTGGTCCGAAAACTTCATTTACAATTGGTTCTGTAATCGGATCTTCTTTTGGAAGTTCAGGGTGTGTTAGTTCTTTGCGTTCAAACTTTCCAAATGCATTATCGATTTCTTTAATGGTTTTATCAAAATCTAAATCACCTACAAGTACAAGCGCCATATTATTAGGGACATAATACTTATCAAAGTAATTATGAATATCAACCATTGACGGATTTTTCAGGTGCTCGCCAATACCGATTGTAGTCTGTTGCCCATATGGATGATTAGGGAATAATCCATCTAACATGGCAGCATAACGTTTTCTAAAGTCATTATCTTGTCCGCGATTAAACTCTTCAAAAACAGCCTCTAATTCTGTATGAAACAATCGCAATACCAACTGGCTAAAACGCTCACTTTCTAAGTGGAGCCATTTCTTCAACTCGTTAGCTGGTATTTTATTAGTATAAACAGTTTGTTCAAACCATGTGTAAGCGTTTGTACCAGTAGCTCCTAAAGAAGCCATCATTTTATCATATTCATTAGCAATACTATAATTAGAAGCCTCTAATGATACTTCATCAATTTGCTTATAGATCGCCTTTTTCTTTTCAGGGTCTGTTTCAGCTCTATGCTGTTCATAAAGTTCAGAGATCTGATCTAAATATTCCTTTTCTTTTTCCCAATCAGCGGTTCCAATTTCATCAGTCCCCTTAAATACCATATGTTCTAGGTAATGTGCTAAACCAGTTGATTCTTTCGGATCGTAATTTGAACCAGCTCTAACAGCAATGTAAGTTTGGATTTTTGGTTCATCAATATTCTTACTCAAATAGACTTTAAGTCCATTATCAAGTGTATACAATCTTAATCCTGTCGGGTCATTGGATACAGATTCGTAGGCATAACCATTAGCATCAGTATTTGATTCTAAGGCATAAGCAAGCTGATCATTTTTATCCGTTTTACAACTAATAGCGGTAGCCATTACGAACAAAATGATCCATAATTTTGATAGTCTCATAGTGTGAAAATTAGTGTTTAAAAAAAATTCCGTTGACTAATTTAAAGCCAACGGAATAATAACGCCTAAATATTATAAATATTTTAACAGGAATATTCTGTTATCCAAGTACTTCAGCTACTTTTTTGCCAATTTCAGCAGGTGAATCAACAACGTGAATACCACATTCTCTCATGATCGCTTTTTTAGCTTGAGCAGTGTCATCACTTCCACCAACTATCGCACCAGCATGTCCCATTGTTCTACCAGCAGGTGCAGTCTCACCAGCGATAAATCCAACTACTGGTTTTTTGCTTCCGCTATTCTGGTACCATTTCGCAGCGTCGGCTTCTAGTTGACCTCCAATTTCACCGATCATAACTACACATTCTGTTTCATCATCATTAATCAATAACTCTACAGCTTCCTTAGTCGTAGTCCCAATGATTGGATCTCCACCAATTCCGATCGCAGTAGTAATTCCTAATCCTTCTTTCACAACTTGATCTGCAGCCTCATACGTTAAGGTTCCGGATTTTGAAACAATCCCTACATTACCTTTTTTAAATACAAATCCTGGCATGATTCCAACTTTCGCTTCCTCAGGTGTTATAACTCCTGGACAATTAGGACCAACTAAACGACAATTTCTATCTTTAATGTAATCATACGCTTTAATCATATCGCCAACAGGGATTCCTTCAGTAATTGTAATAATCACTTTAATACCTGCGTCGGCAGCTTCCATAATTGCATCAGCGGCAAATGCTGGTGGCACGAAGATGATAGTCGTATCAGCACCCACTTTTTCTACAGCTTCTTGTACTGTATTAAAAACTGGTTTATCAAGATGTGTTTGCCCACCTTTTCCAGGTGTAACACCACCTACCACATTGGTACCGTATTCAATCATTTGTCCAGCGTGGAATGTACCTTCACTTCCTGTAAACCCTTGAACAATTATTTTAGAATCTTTATTAACTAAAACGCTCATTTGTGTTTCTTTTTATTTATTTATGTTTTTTGTTGAATTTTTTGACCTGAAATTCGATTGCAAAAATAGGTCTTTGTCTACGATTAGAGAAACGAAATTATAATTTTATTTCGCCATAGGAATCTAAACTTTCTGAACTATCGTCTGCTAGCTGACTAATTTCGTAACAACGATATAATTTGTTATCCTTTACCTCCCAAATCGAAATAAAATGCGCCAATGGTACCTGTTCTAATTCTGGACTTTCAATAGGTGTTACATAAATAGTGTAACGTGCAGTTACCATATTTCCATCTTCAAGCAAATGACTTAAACGATAGTTAAATGATAAATAGGCTTTTTTAAGTCCATTTAGCATGGATTTTATACCATTATAATCAAGTGTTGTAAACCCTTTGCTGCTATTCCAATTAAGATGACAATCCTTATGTACAAGATCCATGGCATGGTCATCTTTTGCCAAGTCTGAATTATAAAATGCGCTTACGACGTCCTTTGGGCTCATTATTGTTGTTTTAATTTTTTTATGAGATTTGGAATTTGTTTGATATATGCCAGCTCTTTAAATTTTTCTCTAGCTTCACCTGCTGGAGATCCAAAATAAGCTGTATTCGGATCTGTAGAATGGCCAAGTCCAGATTGCGCATACAGCACAGTGCCTTTAGCCAGAGTAATGCCACTTTTGACACCCACTTGACCCCAAAGTGTAACTTCATCTTCAATGACTACACAACCAGCAATACCAGTTTGAGAGGCTATTAAACACTTTTTACCAATAATCGTATCATGACCAACTTGAATTTGATTATCCAATTTCGATCCTTCTCCAATAGTTGTATCACCAGTAACGCCTCTATCTATGGTACATAAGGCTCCAATATCTACATTATCTTTTATGATCACACGACCTCCTGACAGCAATTGATCATAGCCTTCTGGGCGATTTTTGTAATAAAATGCCGAAGCTCCTAAAACCGTTCCTGAATGAATCGTAACGTTGTCGCCAATTACCGTATCATCGTATATGCTAACATTTGCATGAATGACACAATTGCTTCCAATCACAACATTATTTCCTATAAAACAGTTGGGCTGAATAATCGTGTTTTCGCCAATTTGAGCAGATTCTGAAATCGATTGATTAGAACGCTGAAATGGCTTGAAATGAAACGTCAATTTGTTGAAATCTCTGAACGGATCATCACTAATCAATAGTGCTTTCCCTTCTGGACACTCCACTTCTTTATTAATTAAGATAATAGTGGCGGCAGAATTTAATGCCTTATCGTAATATTTAGGATGATCAACAAAGACAATATCTCCTGGCTCTACAACATGGATCTCATTCATTCCCAAAATCGGGAAGGTCTCATCACCTACAAACTGGGAGTCAATTAACTCCGCTATTTCCTTAAGTGTATGCTGTCTCGGAAATTTCATTTATTCCTTAATACGTTCCTTGTAGGTTCCTTTTTCTGTCTCGATTTTAATCTTATCACCTTCATTAATAAATAAAGGGACATTTACGGTTGCTCCTGTTTCAACAGTTGCTGGTTTAGTCGCGTTAGTAGCAGTATTACCCTTAACACCAGGTTCAGTATGTGTTACCTCTAGGATCACACTCGCTGGCATATCTACTGATAATGGCATATCATCTTCGGTATTGATGAGCACAGTAACGATCTCGCCTTCTTTCATAAGATCTGGACGATCTAGAGCTGCCTCCATTAATCGAATCTGTGAATAATCAGCTTCGTTCATAAAGTGATAAAACTCACCGTCGTTATACAAATATTGAAACTTATGTGTCTCAACGCGAACGTCGTCTATCTTGTGCCCTGCAGAAAAGGTATTATCTATAACTTTTCCTGTAGTTACGCTTTTTAATTTGGTTCTCACGAATGCTGGACCTTTACCAGGTTTTACATGTAAAAACTCTATAATTTTATAGATATCATGATTATAGCGTATGCACAATCCGTTTCTTATATCTGAAGTATTTGCCATTTTATTTTATTTAGTCTTTCTGTTAGTTTGATTTAAAATAACCTTTCATAATTCCACGATGCGAATTCTTAATAAACTGTAAGATCTCGTCACGCTCAGGTGTAGCTTGCATTTCGGCCTCAATAATTTCAGCAGCCTGCGAGTTATTGTAATTCTTTTGGTAAAGGATACGATATATATCTTGAATCTCACGAATCTTTTCTGTTGAGAATCCGCGTCGTCGCAGACCAACAGAATTTATACCTACATATGATAATGGTTCACGTGCCGCTTTCACAAATGGCGGAACGTCTTTACGAACTAGTGATCCACCCGTTACAAAGGCGTGATTTCCTATGGAACAGAATTGATGCACAGCGGTCATTCCAGCTAATACGACATAGTCGCCAACAGTAATATGACCTGCTAGTGTACTATTATTAGAGAATATGCAGTTATCTCCAACAATACAATCGTGAGCAACGTGACAATAAGCCATAATTAAACAGTTATTACCAATCACAGTTTTCATACGATCTGTAGTACCCCTATTAATGGTTACACATTCTCTAATCGTTACATTATCACCAATAATCGTAAGTGTGTCTTCATCATTGTATTTAAGGTCCTGAGGAACGGCAGAAATGACTGAACCAGGAAAAATATTACAATTCTTACCAATTCGTGCACCTTCCATTATCGTTACATTACTTCCAATCCAAGTTCCTTCACCAATGGTTACATTATTATAAATTGTTGTAAACGGTTCAATAACGACATTCTTGGCAATTTTGGCTCCTGGATGTACGTATGCTAATGGTTGATTCATGTTATTTTACTTTTGAAATTTGTGCCATTAACTCAGCTTCTGCGCATAATTTTCCATTTGAATACGCATAACCTTGCATATGGCAAATACCTCTTCGAATAGGTGTAATTAAGTCACACTTAAAAATTAAGGTATCTCCCGGAACTACTTTTTGTTTGAATTTTACCTTATCTATTTTCATAAAGAACGTCAGGTAATTTTCTGGGTCAGGTACAGTACTCAATACTAGAATCCCTCCAGTCTGTGCCATTGCTTCAACGATCAAAACTCCAGGCATCACGGGAGCTCCTGGAAAATGACCCCTAAAGTATTCTTCGTTCATAGTCACATTCTTCATTCCGATTACATGTGAATCTGTGAGCTCATATATCTTATCAATCAACAAGAATGGCTGACGATGTGGTAACATATCCATGATCTGATTCACGTCCATTAAAGGCGGTTGATTCAAATCAATTTGTGGTACATTATTACGACGTTCATTCTTAATAATTTTTGCAATCTTTTTAGCAAACTGCGTATTTATGAAGTGACCAGGTTTATTGGCAATGACTTTTCCTTTGATGCGCGTGCCGATTAGTGCAAGATCACCAACAACGTCTAATAATTTATGACGTGCTGCTTCATTTGGATAATGCAACGTCAAATTATCTAGTATTCCATTTGGTTTGACAGCGATAGAGTCTTTTTTGAAAGCAACTCGCAATTTATCCATTGTTTCTGGTGAAAGTTCCTTATCAACATAAACAATTGCATTATTGAGATCACCTCCTTTAATAAGTCCGTGTTCTAATAACATTTCTAATTCATGCAAGAAGCTAAACGTTCGAGAATCTGAAATTTCATCTTTAAAATCCGAAATATGCGATAAAGTTGCATTTTGTGTTCCTAGCACTTTCGTACCAAAGTCTACCATTGCGGTAATCTGGTATTCCTTAGCTGGCATGACGATGAGCTCGCTTCCTGAGTCTTCATCAGCATATGAAATTACATCTGTAATGACATACTCTTCTCTAAAATCATCTTGTTCTGTGATTCCTGCTTTTTCTAGAGCTTCAACAAAAAACTTAGAAGACCCATCCATGATAGGCGGTTCTGAAGCATCGAGTTCTATTATTGCATTATCGATATCGAGGCCTACAAGTGCTGCAAGTACATGCTCTGATGTCTGAATTGTTACACCATTTTTTTCTAGGCAAGTTCCGCGTTGCGTATTGGTTACATAATTCGCATCGGCCTCTATTACTGGAGAACCCTCCAGGTCAATTCTTTTAAATGAGTATCCATTATTTGGAGGCGCTGGACAAAAGGTTAACGTCACATCTTTACCTGTGTGCAAACCGACACCTGTAAGCGATACTTGCTTTTCAATTGTCCTTTGTTTGACGTCAGTCTTAATTATTCCCATCTAATTTTTTTTCTAGTTCATTAACAGTCTTCACAAGTTTTGGAAGATTCTTGAAATGTACATATGACTTATTATAATCTCCATAATTTAATGCTGGAGATCCTTGAAGAACTTCATTATCTTTTACATTTCGTCCGATACCAGATTGTGCTTGTATCTTAACGTTATTCCCTATTGTAATATGTCCTACTATTCCAACCTGACCACCAATCTGACAATTTTCACCAATCTTAGTAGAACCTGCTATTCCTGTTTGTGCAGCAATAACCGTATTTTTCCCTATTTCAACATTATGAGCAATTTGGATCTGATTATCCAGCTTAACACCGCGTCTAATCACTGTAGATCCTAATGTCGCTCTATCAATAGTAGTACCAGCTCCAACGTCCACAAAATCCTCAATAATTACATTACCAGTTTGTGGAACTTTTGAGTATTCGCCTTTTTCATTTGGAGCAAAACCAAATCCATCAGCACCAATAATAGCTCCTGAATTTATAACACAGTTGTTGCCTATGGTACTCTCTGAATAAATTTTAGCTCCAGAAAAAATAATCGTATTATCACCTATGGTAACGTTATCACCTATATAACTATTAGGAAATATTTTCACATTATTTCCTATCACCACGTTGTTGCCAATATAACTGAAGGCACCAACATAAAGATCCTCACCTAACGCTGCGGATTCAGAAATAAAAGATGGTTGTTCAATACCATGTTTATTTAACTTAACCTGATTGTAATATTCTAAAAGTTTAGAGAAAGATTTGTAAGCATCTTCCACCTTTATTAAGGTTGTACTTAACTCATTTTCAGGTTCAAATGTTTTGTTTACTATAGTAATTGAAGCTTCTGTAGAATAGATAAAAGGTTTGTACTTTGGGTTTGCCAAAAAGGTCAAACTCCCTTTAGTTCCTTCTTCGATTTTTGAAAGTTTAGAGACTTCAACCATTGGATCTCCAACGATCTCACCTTCTAAAATTCCAGCTATTTGTTCTGCCGTAAAATTCATTCTCGCAAAAATAGGAAAAATGTGTTAATTTTTATTTAGGATAACAGATATAATATTTGGTTACAGGTTTCGATAAGGCTTTAATACTGAATTGATCAGAAGCCTTTGCCAAATCTACTACCTTTCCTGACTTCTGCAATATTTTTATATTCTGTTTTTTAGATTGATACGCCTGATTTGAAATTTTATCAATGAATACGAAATACTCAGCCTCATTTTCGGAAATATCATATTTTTCCATCAGTGCCTTATAGTGCTTATCTAAAGTTGCAGGTTTAATAGGCTTATTCTTTAATTTGATTTTAAGAAGATCACGATTAATAATCATATCACACAGATTGCTCAAAATAAAATCATCATGATATTGCCACTCTTTCATAGCAGCCATGATATCAGTATCATCAAGACGTGCAAAAATCTCCAATGTATGGTCATCAAAGTTTTTATCTGAAATTTCATTATTCAGAAAATAGGATAATGATTCACTAGCGTTTAAGATTACACCGTCGTTAGCTAATTCTTTTGCGCGTTTTAAAACACGTGTTAGTAATTGTTCTGCAACAAGACCTGTTTTATGCAAATACACTTGCCAATACATAAATCGACGAGCGACTAAAAACTTCTCAACACTGTAGATACCTTTTTCTTCAACCACCAGTTTATCATCTACGACATTAAGCATCGTGATCAAGCGTTCACTATTTATATTTCCTTCGGCCACTCCTGTATAAAAACTATCACGCTTTAAATAGTCTGCGCGATCCATATCGAACTGACTTGAAATAAGTTCACATAAAAACGGACGATGGTATTTTCCTTCGAAAATTTGAATGGCAAGCGTTAAACTTCCGTTAAATTCTTCATTTAACTTAGTCATAAATCGAAGCGAAATATCTTCATGAGATATACCACTTACGATACTGTGTTCCATAGCATGTGAAAACGGACCATGTCCAATATCATGCAAAAGAATAGCAACATAAAGTGCGCGTTCCTCTTCCTCTGAAATGCTAACCTCCTTAAAACGAAGAACATTCACGGCTTTTTGCATTAAATGCATACAACCAATCGCATGGTGAAAACGTGTGTGATGCGCGCCAGGATATACCAAGTAGGAAAGTCCCATTTGAGAAATACGACGTAGTCGCTGAAAATATTTATGTTCAATAAGATCAAAAATTAGCGAGTTCGGAATCGTAATAAATCCGTAAATTGGATCGTTAAAGATCTTAAGTTTGTTGTTGGTCTTCAAACCTTAACTTTTACATTAATATTAAACAAATATACATGAACACTATAAATATTCTTTGGGTTGATGATGAAATCGATCTATTAAAACCTCATATTCTCTTTTTAGAACAAAAACAATATAAGGTTACAACTTGTCAAAGTGGTACAGAAGCAATAGATATTATTGACGATACAAACTTTGATATTGTGTTTTTAGACGAAAACATGCCAGGACTTACAGGATTGGAAACGTTGAATGAAATTAAAGAAAAGCGTGCCAATCTTCCGGTAGTTATGATCACTAAGAGTGAAGAAGAATATATTATGGAAGAAGCGATTGGAAACAAGATCGCAGATTACCTCATTAAACCTGTTAATCCAAATCAAATCTTATTAAGCCTAAAGAAGAATTTAGATCATTCGCGATTGGTTTCGGAGAAAACGACATCTAACTATCAGCAAGAATTTAGAAAGATAGCTATGGACATGTCTATGGTTAATAATTATGAAGAATGGTGCGAACTGTATCAACGTTTAATCTATTGGGAATTACAACTTGAAGATATTGAAGATGTTGGAATGACTGAAATATTAGAGTCTCAAAAGACAGAAGCAAATGTGCAATTTGGAAAGTTCATTGATAAAAACTATCCAGATTGGTTTGATCAAGGTGCAGATGCACCTACTCTGTCTCATACGTTGTTTAATGATAAGGTCGTTCCTGAATTGAGTAAGGATCAACCAACCTTATTGATTGTTATTGACAATCTTCGATATGATCAGTGGAAGGCTTTTGAGCCTATCGTGAACAATTATTACAAAAAAGATTCTGAAACACCGTTTTACAGCATTTTACCTACTGCGACGCAATACGCTCGTAATGCTATATTCTCGGGATTAATGCCATTAGATATGGAAAAGCAGCATCCTAATCTATGGAAGAATGACATAGATGAAGGTGGAAAGAATTTACATGAAGCTGATTTTCTACAAGCTCAAATGAAACGATTGGGTTTAAATCATTTCAAAACAGAATATCATAAGATAACGAATTTAAGATCGGGTAAAAAACTCGTGGATAACTTTAAGACCCTTAAAGACAATGATCTATCAGTGATTGTCTATAATTTCGTTGATATGCTGTCGCATTCTAAAACAGAAATGGAAGTGGTCAAAGAATTGGCTTCTAATGACAAGGCTTACAGATCTCTTACGGTTAGTTGGTTTAAAAATTCTCCGTTGCTGGAAATGATTCAACAAGCACAACATCTCGGTTTCAAGCTTATCTTAACCACAGACCACGGCACAATTAACGTAAAGAACCCTTCTAAAGTTATCGGTGATCGCGATACAAGTTTAAACTTACGCTATAAAACTGGACGTAGCTTAACTTATGAAGATCGGGATGTATTGGTAGCTAAAGATCCTAAGGCCATTAAGCTTCCGGCCATTACAATGAGTAGCTCTTTTATCTTTGCTAAGAGTGACTATTTCTTGGCCTACCCTAACAATTATAATCACTATGTAAGTTATTATAGAAATACCTATCAGCATGGTGGAGTTTCCCTAGAAGAAATGATCATTCCGTTTGTGGTTATGAACCCGAAATAACTCCGTGTAATGCAAAAAAATCCGATGAAATACACTTTTTTCTAGTTTTTTTGATAAATAATATGTATAATTGTGCTGTAAATCATGTCGCGATCCATTAATTGGCGCGCCTTTGTGATGAAAACGACACTTGAAAAGACATATCAGATCGATGATATCGATGCTATCGCTAAAGATCTAGTTAGCGGTTTTTCTTCTAGAACTATATTATTCTATGGTGATATGGGCGTTGGAAAAACGACACTAATTAAAGCTTTAGTAAGCTCATTAGGAAGTCAGGATGAAGTTAATAGCCCTACCTTCTCTATTGTGAATGAATATATCTCAGAAGATAGGTCTATTTATCACTTTGATTTATATCGTATTGAAGATGAAGAAGAGGCATTAAACTTCGGTTTTGAAGACTATTTATACACCTCTAATTGGGTGTTTATTGAATGGCCAGACAATGCAAAATCTTTATTGCCAGAAGACTATAATCGTATTGATATTACGATGATCGATAAGACCTCAAGATCCCTCAAATTGAGCCAAAACGAAACATTAACCTATAAAAACGCTATGGAGCAGTACAAAATTTAGAAAATAAATTAGCAACCTCACACCGCATTATTGCTAGTATCTACGGAAAAACCGTAAGCCTAAGGTGATTAATCAGATAGTTTTTAACACTACTCTTAACGGTTTAAAGTATAAGGCCATCTTATCTTTGAATCAATTAATTAATTAATCCCTTATATTATGAAAACTAAAAAGTATGTACTAGCCCTCGCAATCTTCGGTGGTATGTTGTTTACAGCTCACGCTACGGACATAATCAACTTAGATGGACAAGTTAAAACAGAAATCGACAGAAAAAAATTCAAGGTTCCTAACAACGGATAAAAACGTTAGTAGGAAAAACTTACTCGTAGGGAGTATAATTGGCACTTATGTAGCAATAACTCCTTTCTTGTTTTACCTTTACGAAAATGTCCCTCAAACTCAGGTTTGGGAGACATTTTTGTTTACATATGATAGTAAAGGTTGGGGAGACGCCAATTTATCTATGTGGATTTTAACAGGAAAGTTAATTCCATGTATTTTACTTCTAATTTGGTTCTCAACCTGCAGACACTGGTGGTATCACGCATTAATAGTTCCAGTAGTTATGTATATATATCAAATCATTAACCTGTTGTACAGTGATAGCAAGTTAGACGAATTAGAATGGATTTATATGGTTCCAATAATGGCTATAATCGTTCCTTCGATTTATTTAATTAGGGCAAGGATGTTCAACAAAATTAATGATGCCGACAAGTCCATGAAAGAACTGGAAGAAGAATTTATGATGAAGCCTAAAGGACTTTGGGGTACAATTAAACAGTATTTTTAGTTTATCATATCTCGAATACTAATAAGCCCTTTCAAATATTCCTCTCTTGTCATAGTGGATTTTTTATCCCTTAAATTTTTAATATCAAGTTTTATTTTTTGAATATTAGTCTTTTCTATTTTTACTGCGTGTTCAAATAATTGACTAATTTCCATGTCTAATTCTTCAGCAAGACTTTTGGATTCAGAATAATATTTAAGTTTTTTAGATAGAATTATTAAGACCGTAATAACAGGAATCGATATTATTAAACTTACGCCTAATTCGTATTGATCTACATAATGCAATTCATCGTTTATTACAACTATTAATTGATTAACATAAAAAATAATTGGGATTAGTAGGCACACTCTCCACCAATGTTTGCATGTAACATACCATATACTGAACATTAATATAAACGAAAACTTTATTGAAAATGTCCATACGAATGCCTGCACATCTTCATAATATGTTGTACTAACCGTAAAGAATTTCGTCTCAAAAGTACTTGTTTCTGGAAAGAATAGATAGAAATAAAACAAGAAGGGCGTTATCAAAATGAAAATTATTATAATAATATCTTTTAGAAATTCTTTTCGATTATAAAGTCTAGATATTCCCATTTGGTATAGAATTGATTTAACTGATCTTGAGTTACCAACAACTGAATTTAGTAAATTTTCTACACAATTAAATATTTTAATTAAAAAAAATATACATTTGTATGTAACAAATTTCATAAACTCCCTTATATCCTAATTAATAATGAGCAAAACTGTACATCGCATTATGCAGCTCATATCAGCCTTAAACATGAGTGCAAGACAATTTGATATTTCCATAGGCACTGCCAACGGATACATCCTGAGAATGCGAAAAAATAACGCATCTGTTGGAAGCGACGTCATCGAAAGAATTGTAAAAGAATATCCCCAGGTAAATCTTGTATGGTTAATTACAGGTAAAGGTGAAATGTTCTTAGAAGATCAGCCAGCAATAACGTCTAGAAGTTCCCAAGAAATCGAAGCTTATATAGATGACCGCTTAAAATCCCAATGGTCTGACGAAAAGAAAGCACTCTTAAATGAGATTCTTCAAGAAATTAAAGACATTGAAAATAAATAACGTTAGTTATTCTCAAATTACCATTAGTCATTTTTTATTTGTAATTTGAATTACCAATTAAAACATCAATGAGTAAATCGCTTTCGCCTTTTACTAAGGCTCAACTATTACCTCAAGAAGAAACTTTAGAAGTTTATAAGAAAAAAGGTGATCTCTTTATTGGAATTCCCAAAGAAACCCATTTTCAAGAAAAACGTGTTTGCCTTACTCCAGACGCGGTTTCAGCCTTAGTCAGTAACGGCCATCGCGTGATGATCGAATCTGGCGCTGGTGAAGGTGCTAACTTCTTAGATAAAACCTATAGTGATGCAGGTGCTGAAGTTACTAGTGACACCAAAAAAGTGTTCTCCTGCCCTATTATCCTAAAAGTTGAACCGCCATCTCATGATGAAATTGAATTGATGAATCCGCAGACTTTACTCATCTCTGCACTTCAAATAAAAACTCAGACTAAAAAATATTTTGAACTTTTAGCGTCAAAACGCATTACAGCATTAGGATTCGAATTTATTAAAGACGAGGATGGTGCTTATCCCGCCGTACGATCGCTTAGTGAAATTGCCGGAACGGCTTCAATCCTAATCGCATCAGAATTACTTTCAAATGTGAATGGTGGAAACGGACTCATGTTTGGTAACCTCAGTGGTGTGCCTCCTACAGAAATTGTCATTCTTGGCGCAGGAACTGTTGGTGAATTTGCAGCACGTTCTGCTATTGGACTAGGTGCTAATGTTAAAGTCTTCGATAATTCTATTACTAGATTGCGTTGTATACAATCCAACTTAGGAAGAACGCTCTACACCTCAACGATGCAGCCTAAAAACTTGGTAAAAGCACTTAAACGTTGTGATGTGGCAATAGGTGCTATTAGAGGAAAGAACCGCTCTCCTATCGTTGTTACCGAAGCCATGGTGAATACTATGAAACAAGGCGCTGTGATTATTGATGTGAGTATTGATATGGGTGGTTGTTTTGAAACGAGTGAAGTCACTAATCATGATAATCCAACTTTTGAACACAATGGTGTGATTCATTACTGTGTTCCAAATATTCCTGCACGTTACTCCAGATCTGCTTCGGTTTCAATTAGTAATATCTTTACACCTTATCTCTTAAAAATTGCTGAAGATGGTGGTATAGAAAATGCGATTCGTTTTGATCGTGGTTTAAAAAATGGGTTGTATTTTTACCACGGAATTTTAACAAACAAATCGGTTGCAGACTGGTTTGACCTTGACTGTAGTGACGTCAACTTGTTGATTTTCTAATTAACAACTTTCAATTTTACAAATGAAATTAATTCATCGTATAGGCTACTATCTTGGTGGCTTTTCAATCGGACTCGTCATTCTATTCTTTTTCCTAGGTGGAAAAAAAGTTTCCTGTGATTATGGTCCAAACGCCAGAACCGTTAAGAATATTGGCATAAAAAAGCGTATCTATAATGATGATGTAAGAGCCACAATGCTTAACCATGGCCTTGATACTTTAGCAATTAGCGACTTAATAAGGACAGGAACCATAAATTTTTCTGAGAGTGATGCGCGCGCTGAAGGTTGTAAAACTTATATTCTCGAAAATGATTGGGATGAGAAAGACGTTAGAATGCAAATTCAGAATTGTGATTCTACAGCAACCATTCAAACATTATCTATAAAATAATAACCATTGTCAGATTCATAGTTTTCTAACAATGGTTATTACCAACTAACTAATTCAAATTAAGAATACGAGAAGTACTATCTAATCGGAATCTTTTTAATAACACTTGTATCGTTATAGTCTAATCGCACTACATATATGCCTCTTGCATAAGGTGTTGTGTTAATTTCTTTTAGCATTTCTGATTCATTTTCAAGCTCTGCTTGTCTGAAGGTTTCATTATGTAAAACCTTACCAGAAATATCATAAATGGTAATACCTTTCGCATTTACGCTTTGAAGACCATTAATTTTTACTTTAAGTATATCCTGAGTCGTATCCTGGAACACCAAGAAATCGAAACTATCATTTTCTGGCGGTAATTGAGCTGCACTACATTCTTCAACGAACACAGTAACGAACGCTTCATCACTACTCAAAGCGTTGTATACAAGAACTGAATACTCGGTATCAGATTCTGGAGATACTTCGATAGTTGGTGTGGTTTCACCTGTATTCCATAAGTACTCATCACCACCCGTAGCGGTCAGTGTCACGGTTTCTTCTAAACAAATTGTAACATCCTCTCCTGCATCTGCAATCACACTTTCAAATACATTAACAACAACAGCTTTTGTATCTTCACAGTTGTTAATGAACCCTGTAACTTCATAAGTTGTAGTTACCGCTGGACTTACCGCGATATTAGGTTGGGTTGCCCCATTATTCCATAAATAACTATTAGCACCAGAAGCAGATAATGTGATGAATTCACCTTCTAAGATATCAACTTGATCGCCATTTGCAATAACAACAATCGGGTTAGGATTTACAGAAACTGTTACATCGGCATCGTCTTGATATTCGCCTAAAAATACAGTTACTGTGTAGGTTTGCGTATTTGATGGATTTACAGTAATACTTTGAGTGGTATCACCTGTACTCCATAAATAACTATCACCTTCTGAAGCTGTTAATGTTGTTTCATAACCTTGACAAATCACTTGATCTCCACCAGCCGAAGCCGTGAATTCAAATGGTTCTACAATTACGGTAACCTCATCTGTAGATTCACAACCGTTGTTAAATCCGGTTACACTATATGTCGTTGTAATTTGTGGATTAACTTGAATTGTAGCTGTTGTTTCACCTGTATTCCATAAATAAGAATCTGCACCAGTAGCCGAAAGCGTTGTACTTTCTCCTTCTATTATGGTAACATCTGAACCCGCAGATGTGTTAGGTAATGCATTCACATTAACTGTTACATCGTCAGAATCAGAAGCCGTTTGATTGGTATTAAATGCCGTAACTGAATAAGTTATTGTGCTATTTGGAGTTACAGTAATACTTGCTGTTGTTTCTCCATTACTCCACAAATATGTGGTTCCACCAGATGCTGTTAATGTTGCGCTTTCTCCAGTACAAATTGTTACATCTTCACCAGCGTCAGCTGAAACCGTCTCTATATTTACAGTTACAGTAACATCATCAGTCGCCTCACAACCATTTAAGAATCCAGTTACCGTAAACGTTGTTGTACTATTAGGTGATACTGAAATACTTGTTGTTGTTTCTCCTGTGCTCCACAGGTATGAATCAGCGCCAGAGGCTGTTAATGTCGTAGATTCGTTTTCTATTATGGTGACATCATTACCACCATTAACTTCTGGTAGGTCATTAACAGTTACTACAACATCATCTGTATCAGAAACTGTTTGCGACGCATTAGACGCTGTAACTGTATATGTAGTCGTTGTTGTAGGCGAAACTTGAATACTTTGAGTCGTTTCACCTGTACTCCATAAATATAAGGTTCCACCAGTCGCTGTAAGCGTCGTAGTTTCACCAACACAAATGGCAACATCATTTCCTGCATTTGCAGTTATCGTTTCGGCATTTACTGTTACAGTAACCGAATCAGTCGCTTCACAACCATTTGAAAAGCCAGTAACATTGTATGTAATAGTAGTATTAGGAGACACAGTGATACTAGCAGTTGTAGCTCCTGTACTCCATAAATAGGTATCTGCACCAGTTGCTGTGAGCGTTACATCTTCGCCACTATTTATGGTAACATCAGCACCAGCATCTACTGTTGGAATTTCATTTACCGTCACTACTACGCTATCTGTATCTGTATTATTTCCAGATGGACTAAATACGGTTACCGTATATGTTGTCGTTGTATTTGGTGACACAGAAATACTAGCAGTAGTAGCTCCTGTATCCCATAAATATGTTGTACCACCAGATGCCGTTAATGTAATAGACTCACCATCACATATCTCCGCGTCATCGCCGGCATTGGCACTAACGCTGTCATCTAGCAAAAAAACTGTAACCGTATCTGTGCTCTCACAATTTCCTATAGTACCGGTTACAGAATATGACGTATCTAAAACTGGATTTACAGTAATACTTTGAGTTGTCTCACCTGTACTCCAAAGGTACGAATCTGCACCTGTAGCTGTCAATACTGCGGATTCTCCCATAAAAATTGTTTGGTCAGATCCTGCATCAACCGTTGGTTGTTCATTTACAGTGACAACTACTGAATCTGTACTTGTACAACCGTTTTGTGTGACTTGTACACTGTATGTCGTAGTCGTATTCGGATTTACAACAATGGATTGTGACGTAGATCCGGTATTCCACTGATATGATGTTCCTCCGGTTGCTGAAAGCGTTACCGCAGTTCCTTCACAAGTTTCTACATCTGCACCTGCATCGGCATTTGGTAATGTATTAACTGTAATCGTTATTGAATCCTCACTTGTACTATTATCTGAATGTGTACCAGTAACAGTATAAGTCGCAGTTGACGCCGGAGAAACTGTAATACTAGCAGTTGTAGCACCAGTATTCCATAAGTAAGCGTCTGCTCCAGATGCGGTAAGGGTTACATCTTCACCTTCGCAGATAGCATCGTTAGTAGCGTTCGAACTAACACTAACCTGGCTTCCTGCTGTTGATGCATTATCCACTTCATTAATAAAATCTTCGATATCCATATAACCATTGTTATCAGTATCTGAAAGACCGTTGTTATTTAAGTTTCCGTAGTTATTGATTTCCCATTGATCGGCCATTCCGTCATTATCTGTATCGTAATCTGATGGTCTAGTATTAATTGGTGTAGTTGTAACACTATTTAAAAAGTTCTCGTAGTGCTGTTTCCCAGCCATTGTTAATCCAGAGCTCACAGTTAAATAAGTACCGTTATTGACGTGATTAACATAAAAGTCATCAACTGAATCCCAACTGATTGTCGCATCACCAGCTGCGTTCAATGATTTGTTAGCACCAACATCTGTTTTAGCATGCTCTAATGCTTCTAAGGCTGTTAAAATATTCCAATTTTCTCCAATAATCGGATGCTGTACAGAAGTAAAAAAGTCGTCTGGTGCAGGATCATCATCATAATAAGCTTGTCCATTATAGTTAAATGCATAGGCACCATTGGATGTTCCGAAAGCCGTCCAGGTATTGTTGTTATTAGGTAGATTAGGATCTGTTACTGAATTAGGAATGTGTAGATTACCTTTTGTATAAATCTGAGGTACCACGCCTTCCCAATCAATTTTATTCATTTCACCGAAAGGTCTACCAGTATCTGTAATGTAATAGTTATTGATTTCGTTAAGTCTCGGACGTCCATTAGCTGGTCTGTTGGTTCTGTAACGGTATCCCCAAATGACATTATTCACAACATCAACTCGTCCGTTTGTTGGTGTATTTGGATGTCTACGAGATATCTGAAAAAACAAGTTTCCAACCATACTTAAATTTTGAGCATTGGATGGCGTACTTGGATTACCCATAATTGATCCGGTTTTTGATTCGGCGATTATGGTATTTTGAACTGAAATATTAGATGTATTACCACCAAAGGAAAGACATTCGTCACCTCCCCATGAAACAGAGCAGTGATCTACAACTACATTTGTGCAGTTATATCCTTGAAATGCATCAGCATTACTTCCGCCATAATAATACTCTGGTCGTACTCTTATATAACGAAAGATCATATTATCCCTTCCAGAAATTTCAAAAATTGGACTGTTTCCTAGATTTCCTGTAAATGTAATTCCACCTTCAGGAGCAGTTTGACCTGCGATTGTGACATCATCATAAGCGGTAGACAATGAACTATATACATTGATTGTACCTGACACATCAAATACAATAATTCTAGGTCCTGGTGTCGTGAATGCTTCACGAAAACTACCTGGACCACTGTTATTTAGATTGGTAACATGTATAACGGCACCACCACGACCACCTGTTGCATAAGCACCAGCTCCTACTGCGCTCGGAAACGCGAGTTGTGCATTTAAATTAAAGCTTGTAAAAAGAATTATTAAAATAAGTAAAGTTCTTTCATAAGATGTCATGATGCCATTGGCATACTGAAAATTTGGGGATTTCATTTTCTATTAAATTTGGGGCACTAATTAATTATGTGGGCAATCTATAAATTAAATATCGAAAAAGTCGTTTAACGTATAATATATTCGATTAAGTGTATTTTATTATATAACTTTTCCTACTTTTTATAAGAATTTACCGATAATTGCAAGAAATCAACAAACAAAAAACACAAAATAATTACGTTAAAAGACACGTTTTAGATGTTGAACGGTAAGACTATTTTGAAAGTTTAACATTTAATTCCATAATTCCTACAAATTACATTTGAAGTCGTAGGTATTCACATACAAAAGCATCAAGATTCCGAAAATTTCAACATATCATTTCGGTAATACTGGATATATTTAATCATTGGGTTAGCGTTTTATAACTATTTTATCCTTTAAATGAAAATGCTAAATGCACAATCCTAGGTAACTTTCAATGATTTCAACACTTCATAGTCGATATAAGTTCTTCCGTCGATTATTAATGACCCATTTGATGTTATTATGTATAGTTTTACTAGTTTAGCCTCTCAACATTAGCTAAATACATGAAAATTAAACGGGAGCTTTGGATTTTACTAATACTACCAATTACCTACACTCTGATTTACAATTTGAAATTAGATTTCGTTGGTCCTTATTTGGTTGAAGACGGTTTAGTTGAGAGTATTGGAGCGGTAGCTTTTCTAGTTGCATCTGTAGTATTTATCTATTTATTTTTTAAGTACACCGATAAAGAATTCGCTTTTTTTGGTAGATCAACTAAGCGGAATATTTACTTCTTACTCCTCGGAATCCTCTTTTTCCTAGCGTTTGGTGAGGAAATAAGTTGGGGGCAACGAATTTTTGGCTGGAGCACTCCTGATAGTTTTGGTGATATTAATGCCCAAAAAGAAACCAACATTCATAATTTATGGATCTTTCAAGGCTACAAAAAAGACGGAACCCAAAAAACGTTCTTCGAAAACATGCTGAATTTTAATAGATTATTCAACATATTTTGGTTCTTATTTTGTGTGATAACCCCTATTCTCACTTATGCTTCAAACAAGTTTAAAAGATTGATTCGTTTTATTGGAATTCCAATTGTGCCATTATGGATAGGTAGTTTTTTTATGCTTAACTACATTGTTTTTTTAATTGGTATAAATATGGATGATGTGAATGATTATGTTACAGGTCATAATTACACCAATGGATTCGATGAATTGAAAGAAACATTTTACGCTATCGGATTCGCAATTTTGAGTTTATTTTTTTTCAAACAAAGAAAATTACAAAAACTAAAAACTCCTGATCCTGTTTAAAACATAAATACAGAATTTGTATTAACGTCCTAATACCTATAATTAATACTTTATTTCGTTGAACAGTACTAACAAATTAATCACATCTTTATTCTTTTTGGGTCTCGGCCTAAACCTGATATTTGTGTATTTTGAACAAGGTAGACTGTTTAATAGTGTTACCTATGGTGATTTAACTTTAGGTTCTGAGCGTTACATTCGCGCAGCGTCAGTTATTTTAATCAGTGTAACGGTTATTTTAAATTTTTTTGCGGCTAAGTATAAATACCTTCCTAAGATATTTCTAGCCTATTTTTTAATCCTAGGCTTTATCACAATTAACTATCTACTTACAGGTCCTGGAATAGATGACCTGACTGGTTTGATGGACTCAAAAGGGATTGGTCCTTGGATCGCATTTGGTCTTATATTTGTTTGCTATGATGACCATCGCTATGAATTATTTAAAAAGTTCTCAATAATAGCTGTAATCGTTATTTCAATTTATGTTATTTACAGTCTAATAGTAGATGGTGTAGGGATTTACAGAGGACAGTCGCTTGCTAAATATCGTATTTATGCGACAAATTTAATGTGGATTACTCCTTTTGTTTTTTTTATGTCAAAGCACGATAAAAAACTTCGATTTATCCGTGTATTTGCGATTTTTATGGGTATCATAACAGCACTCATCTGTGTCACGAGATCGTTCTTATTAATCTATTTTTTAGTCTTACTATTTGACTTTTTTCATACGAAGAAAAAGACAATTTATTTTGTAGGCTTTGGAGCACTAGGATTATTATTCGTCTACATGTTACTGAATACAGCATCATTTAGTAGCTCCTTCGATTTACTAGTAAAACGTGGAATTGAAGATTCTAGAACGAATCAACTAATGGGATTCTTAAGTCAGCTGAATTTTGTTGATTTAATTGTTGGTCAAGGGTTTGACCCTGTATACTACGCAGATGGTCGACAATCTAATATGATCGATAATCAATGGCTTAAACTAATTTGGTGGGCTGGGTTAATACCTGCGCTCATGTATTTTTATCTCACAGCGTTTATACCTTTTAAAATGTTCATGAAGAAAGGTCAAGATTATGAAACTAAAGTCGAATCGTTTATCCTTCTCATTTGGACACTGGCATGTGCTGGTTTAGCGATCTATTCAACGATGTCAGTCGATTTTTTCTTTTTTATCGTTTGTATAATCCAAGGACGACTTCTATATAAATACAGCTTGAGACGTGAAGTTTGATAGAGATACCATATCAAAAGTTTTATCCTTATATAGCTCATCGTTCATTGGGATCGCATTGGGATTTGCTATAAGCGTCTTCAATACGCGTGTATTAGGAAAGGAAGCTTTCGGTGATTACAAATTTATCGAAACTGTTTTTCGATTTTTAGCAAGCATCGTTTCAGTAGGCGTTTTCATTTCAATAACAAGAATGTTAGCAATTTCAGGTGATAAAAACTACAAGAAGAAATTGTTAGGCTTCTTTGTACTTGCTCTAATCGTCGCTGGCACTATTGGCGTTATTCTAATACTAATATTTTCATATTTAGAACCAATTTGGTTTTCGAATAATTTAGGACCTACATTCAAAACCTATGCGTTTTTAATATTTGCCGTACTAGGTAATATTGCGTTACGTGAAATTCTAAAAGGATTAAACCAAATCCATACATTATCCGTATTAAATGCTGTGCCTGCTTTGGCCTATCTAATCATCGCTTACACGCTACATCTGGAGAATCCGCTTTTCCTAGAAGATATCTTATTGCTGTTCTATGGTATTCAGTTAATATTCTTAATTGTGATCATCTTCAAATTGAAACCGAAGTTTAAAATTAATAATGCTTTAGTCAAGGATGTAATACATGAAAACAATACTAATGGCAAACCTATATACTTCGGAAGTCTTGCAGGTGTTGCTACAGCACATATCGTAGGTTTTTCGATTTCATACTTCATCGATAACACGCAAGTCGGTTTTTTCACTTTAGCAATGACGGTATGTAGTCCACTAATACTCATACCATCTGTACTGGGCACAACATTTTTTAAGAAATTTGCTAGTCTTAATGTAATACCTAAAAAGGTAGTATGGTTTTCGATCGCTGCAACACTATTTGCATTGGCCATTTTTTACATCTTTATAGAACGCGTATTTCTATGGTTTTACACAGATGATTTCGCTCCAACAATAGCTATAGCTAAATTACTTATCATAGGTTTTCTGCTTCATGGATTTGGCGATCTGATCAATAGATTCTTAGGCGCTAAAGGTCAAGGAAAATTACTAAGAAATGCCGCATTTGCAGTAGGACTCGTGAATATTTTAGGATATAGCTTATTAGTTTACTACTTTGGTCTTATGGGAGCTATTACCACAAAGATTATTGCAAGTGGTGTATATTTACTCATGATGTATTATTACTATACAAAATTTACTAAATCAATCAACCATGTTTAAGGGAAAAACACTTTTAATAACAGGAGGTACAGGATCGTTTGGAAACGCTGTACTTAATCGTTTCTTAGACACCGATATCAAAGAAATACGAATCTTTAGTCGAGATGAAAAGAAGCAAGATGATATGCGTAATCGTCTTCAAAATGAGAAAGTAAAATTCTATATCGGCGATGTTAGAGATTTTGATAGTATTGATCGCGCTATGAAGAACGTAGATTACGTATTTCATGCTGCAGCACTAAAACAAGTTCCTTCTTGTGAATTCTTCCCCATTGAAGCAGCCAAAACTAATGTGTTTGGTACTCAGAATACCATTGACGCGGCTGTTAAGAATAATGTAGGTAAGATTATATGTTTAAGCACTGACAAAGCGGCTTACCCAATAAATGCTATGGGAATCAGTAAAGCACTTATGGAAAAAGTTGCAATAGCAGCTTCTCGTAACATACCTAATGATTCTACAACAGTTTGTCTAACGCGCTACGGAAATGTGATGGCCTCTAGAGGTTCAGTAATACCTTTATTCGTAAAACAGATAAAAGAAAAACAACCAATTACGGTTACCGACCCAATGATGACACGTTTTCTAATGTCATTGGAAGATGCGGTCAATCTTGTACTATTTGCTTTTACCAATGGAAATCAAGGCGATCTTTTTGTAAACAAAGCTCCGGCGAGTACAATTGGTGATTTAGCTGCATCATTAAAGGATATTTTTAACGTCGATAACGAAATTAAAATCATAGGGACGCGACATGGTGAAAAACTGTTCGAAACCTTATGCACAAGAGAAGAAATGCTCAAGGCTGAGGACATGGGCGACTTCTACAGAATTCCGGCCGATAATAGAGACCTGAATTACAAGAAATATTACGTTGAAGGTGTGACAGATATCAGTGCAATTGAGGATTATCATTCGCACAATACGATACAACTTACAAAAGACAGCTTAAAGAATACATTGTTGGATCTTAACTTCATTAAAGACAGTTTGAATGAATCCTAGTCATCAATTAATCAAAGGTGAGATTTTTAAAGATAATAGAGGTCTATTGTCGAGTATTAATGATTTCGATCTCTCGCCTATTGTACGTTTTTATGAGATCGCTCCTAAAGATTCCACAATTGTTCGTGCATGGCAAGCACACAAAAAAGAAAGCAAGTGGTTTTATTGCTCAAAAGGTGCATTTCAAATCAAATTAATTAGAATTGATGATTTTGATGCACCATCAGATGAATTGAAAATTGAAACGATTTATTTAAATGAAGGAGATCCGCATATTCTTCATGTCCCAGGCGGATATGCTAATGGCTTTAAATCTGAAGCAAAAGATTCAAAACTAGTTGTGTTTTCAGATTATGGATTGGAAGCATCAAAAGATGATGATTATCGATATGATCATAATCAATGGATAACAAAATGGTAATAATATGATTAAGGTTGGAATAACAGGACAAGCAGGATTCATAGGTAATCATCTTTACACAACGTTAAGTCTAGATGATACCATTGAACTTATTCCTTTTGAAAGACATTATTTCGATGATGATTCATTATTACAGGCTTTCGTTTCTAAATGTGACTGCATAGTTCATTTAGCAGCAATGAATCGTCATGTAGATCCAGAGGTTATTTATCATACCAATGTTCAGTTGGCAAAAAAACTCGCAAATGCCTGTATGGCAACGCAATCGAAAGCGCATATTGTCTACTCCTCTTCTATTCAAGAATTAAATGACAATTTATACGGCAAGTCAAAAAAAGAGGGAAAAGAAATATTATCGCACTGTGCTATTGAAACAGGCGGAAAATTAACCTCTTTGTCGATACCCAACGTCTTTGGTCCTTTCGGCAAACCCAACTACAACTCTTTTATCGCTACATTTTGCCATAAATTAACCCATAATGAAACTCCTGAAATCCATACCGATGCACAGGTGAAACTCATTTATATTAATGAGCTAGTTGCTATTTTCATTTCAGCTATAAAAGAAACGCTGAAATCTGAACAATTCGCTAGTTCAAGTTATGAATATGTAGTTCCGCATACAAGTGCTCATAAGGTTTCAGAAATATTAGAACTCCTGATTTCGTTCAAGGACAAATACCTTCAAAATGGTGTTTTCCCTTCATTAGATGATCCATTTGAAAAAGCACTATTCAATACGTTTAGATGCTACATACCAACCGATCATTATCCTGTTAGCATTGAAAAGCATACCGATCCGAGAGGTGCATTTGTAGAAATTGCAAAAGCAAATTCTGGTGGTCAGTTTTCTTTTTCGACTACGGTACCAGGAATCACTAGAGGTAATCACTTTCATACCAGAAAAGCTGAACGATTTGCAGTTATTAGCGGGAAAGCATTAATACAATTACGTCGTATAGGAACCAATGAAGTCATAGACTACTATCTGGATGGTGAAAATCCAGCATATGTAGACATGCCGATCTGGTATACACATAATATTAAAAACATAGGAGATACCGAACTTGTCACCTTATTTTGGATCAATGAACCTTATAATCCTGAGGATGCAGATACGTATTTTGAAAATGTATAAGTCATGAAAAAATTAAAAATAGCTACCGTTGTTGGTACAAGACCGGAAATCATTAGGTTATCTTGTGTGATTTTAGCATTGGATAGCAATCCAGCTATAGATCACGTACTCATTCATACGGGTCAAAATTATGATTATGAACTAAATGAGATCTTCTTTGAAGATTTAGGTTTGAAAAAACCAGATCATTTTTTGAATGCAGCTAAAGGTTCGGCTGTTGAAACCATAGGTCAAATTATAATGAATGTTGATCCAATACTTGAAGCTGAAAATCCAGATGCATTCCTAGTATTGGGTGATACCAATAGCTGTTTGGCTGCAATTGCCGCTAAAAAGCGAAAAATACCTGTATTTCACATGGAAGCAGGAAATCGTTGTTTTGATCAGCGTGTACCAGAAGAAACCAACAGACGCCTCGTAGATCATTTAGCTGATATCAATCTTACCTACAGTGATATCGCGCGAGAATATTTGTTGAGAGAAGGATTACCTGCCGATAGAGTGATTAAAACCGGTAGCCCAATGTATGAAGTCCTTCATAAATACCTTGACAAAATTGAACGTTCAGATGTCATCAATCGTCTGAACTTAGAAAAACATAAGTATTTCGTTATCTCGGCTCATAGAGAAGAAAACATCAGTAGTGAGGCAAACTTTAATAATTTGATTGCAAGTTTGAATCACATTGCAGACACCTATAAACACCCAATTATCGTGTCAACACATCCAAGGACACGAAAGATGATTGACTCAAAAAACATTACAATCAGCGATCATATAAAACTAATGAAACCATTGAGTTTTAGTGATTACAATGCGCTACAGCGCAACGCTTTAGCAGTACTATCAGATAGCGGTACAATTTCAGAAGAATCATCCATTTTAAATTTCCCTGCGTTAAATATTAGAGAGGCACATGAACGCCCTGAAGCGATGGAAGAAGCGTCGGTAATGATGGTTGGATTGCGATCAGAACGCATTATGCAAGGACTGTCTGCACTTACTGTACAAAAACGAAATCCTGAACGAAATTTCAGATTGGTTACCGATTATTCCATGCCGAATGTTAGTGAAAAGGTTGTTCGCATCATCATCTCCTACATTGACTATGTTAATCGTGTTGTTTGGTCTAAACATTAACCTTTGAAAAAAGCTGTTTTTATATATAGTAATTTCGATTTCTCGGTAAAGAATGCTGGAGTCACACGAATGATGTACTATGCACAAGCCATAGCAGATCAAGATACGTCTGTCTATCTAGCAACGTGCTGCACTTCATCCATTACAAAACACGATTTCGAGGAGTTGTTTCCAAATGTATTTGTTCTGAAAACTAAAAAGACCACTCAAAGTTTTTTCGGAACAATAGCTTATATCAAGAACTACTACAGGTTTTCTAAAACAGTATCAGACAACAGCGCTTACCTATTCTATCCTTCACCATTGGTTTATTTGGAAATCATTGCGTTGTTCTATTTGAAGTTTCTTAAAAAGTGTTCTGTCTTTTATGAATTGAATGAAGTTAGAAAACATACCGCAACGTTTCATCAAGCAGTATCTTTTAGACGTCCACTATATTCTATTAAAAAGATGGTTTATAAGACTGTATTCAATGTATTAGAATTAGCATTGAAATCCTATGATGGTCTTATATGCATCTCTACAGCAATTGAGAAATACGGTCAAAAGTTTAATAAGCGGACAGTTAGAGTTCCAATTTTAACTAATCCATATTTTGAGAAATCGGTATCATCAAATACTTATGCCAAAGACAAGTCATTCAATATTGGATTTTCAGGAAGCATCCATCCATCCAAAGAAAATTTAAATGCGTTCTTTGAAGTCCTTGGCCGACTAAAAGAAAATGAAATAGAATTTACTTTGAATCTTTGTGGTCCGATTAAAGACACACATAAAGTGCTGCTTTTAGATAATCACGCCAGCGCCTTAGGAATAAAAGAAAATATCAATTTCTATGGTAAATTGAATGCTCAGGAATTATCGACGTTCTTAGATCAACAGGAATTGCTTGTGATACCGCGAGGTTATACACTTCAGAACAATTTTGGTTTTTCAACGAAATTATCAGATTATTTAGATCATGCAAAACCAATCTTAGTAACCGATGTTAGCGATAACAAATTGTTTATCGAAGATGGTATCAATGGATTTATTGTTCCACCGAATAATAATGACTTGATGTATGAGAAGTTGATATATATCATTACTAATTATAAAGAGTTAAACGAAAGTATTAAAGTAAATGCCAGAGAAACCTCATTAAAGAGCTTTTACTATAAAAACTATCATAAGCCTTTAAATCAATTTTTATTTAAAACTGCGTCATAAATTGGATGCTTTAAACAGAGTCAGATAGCCCTAAAAATGAAGAGAAAAACAATATGCATCTTAACAATTAGCCTTAATATGGGAGGCGCTGAGCGCGTGATAAGCCTATTATTGAAACATCTAGTACATGACTATGACGTTACGCTGGTACTATTATCAGATGATATTGAATTTGAAATTCCCGAACAAGTAAAAGTTCATGTATTGGGCAAATCTAATATTCTGAAAAACAAACCTCCTCATAGCAAATTGAGAAGTACTGTGATGTTCATTCGCAAGTATTATAAGATCGTTAAGCGTGAAAAATTTGATATTGCTTTATCATTTTTAGCATTACCAAATATCATTAACAGTATTATCGCAAATCACGTAAGTCATAAGGACACGCACACTGTTATTAGTGAACGCTGTTACCCTTCAGAGATGTATCGTAAAGGAAGTTTTGCATATAGAATGGCTAAAATCTTCTATCCTATTTTCTATAATAAGAACGATCGATTATTTTCAAATTCTGTTCATATTAATGAAGATCTTAAATCAAATTTTGGAATAAAGATCCCGATGAATGTAATTTATAATCCGATTGAGATTGTGCATCCAAAACAATTTAAAGACACGTACGATGGCCAACGCTCATTTAAACTCATAAATGTAGGAAGTCACTCTTATGCAAAAAATCAAGAATTATTACTTAGTGCCTTGAGAAATCTTGATAATCGTGTTTCTCTAACGATATTGGGTACAGGAAATTTAAAAGGACATCTTAAAGATTATATACAAGTCCATGAGATTCAAAATGACATTGATATGCCAGGTAAGGTTAAAAATGTAGAAGAATATCTTTTGAATAGTGATGTCTTTGTATTATCATCAATTACAGAAGGATTCCCTAATGTATTATTGGAGGCTATGGCGGTTGGAATGCCAGTTATTTCAACGAATTGTATGTCTGGTCCTTTAGAAATTTTAAACGATAATGAAAGTGTCGACATTCCTCAAGGTGAGTTTTATCAGGCTAAATATGGTATATTGATCAATGTAAATGATACAGAGGCCTTAGTGAAGGCAATCACTTATTTTAGAGAGAACAACGACGTGCGCAAAAAATATAGTGAACTAGGATTCACTAAAGCCAAAAAGTATGATCTTCCTGAGATCTATAAAGAGCTGAAGCTATTAATCGACAATGAATAACGTATTATGTGTGGCATAAACGGGATTGTATATAAAAGTGTTCAAAGCACTGAACGGGTCAATCAGAAACTGCTTGAGATGAATGATCTAATTATTCATCGTGGTCCAGATGATCAAGGCGATTATGCGAATCATACGCAAAACTATTCTATTGGTATGGGAATGCGACGGTTATCTATTATAGACCTTAGTACTGGACATCAGCCAATGTATTCTGACGATCAAAACATCTGTATCGTATTCAATGGTGAGATTTATAACTATCGTTCTCTAAAAACAGACTTACAATCAAAAGGTATCAGTTTTAAGACTACTAGTGATACAGAAGTTATTTTAAAGCTTTATGAAACCTATGGCGCAGAATGCTTTAAGATGCTTGACGGTATGTTCGGTATTAGCATCCATGATCAAAAAAATAACAAACTATTTATCGCCAGAGATTATTTTGGTGAAAAGCCTTTATACTATGTAAATACAGGTGACCGATTTGTTTGGGCATCAGAATTAAAATCGGTTATAAGCGCTATATCCTACCGACCTCAGATCAATAAGAAAGGACTCAATCTCTATTTTAGACTCACTTATATACCTGCGCCATTTACTATTTATGAAGATGTACATAAACTCGAACCAAATCGATACGTCATATATGATTTGGATACATTTGATTTTAATGTGCATCAAATTCATAACGATGTTAAGCCTCAAAAGACAGATCTTTCCTTCGATCAAGCAAAAAAAGAAGTCAAAGATCGTGTATTCAAGAGCGTAGAATCACGCTCTGTATCTGATGTACCCTTAGGCACCTTCCTTTCTGGAGGTGTTGATTCTTCTGTGGTCTCTTATTGTTTAGCTGAATTAAGCAATGCGAAAATTGATACTTTTTCTATCGGTTTCGAAAAAGCTGCATATGATGAGACCGACAAATCAAGAGTCGTTGCTGATATGATCAAAAGTAACCATCATGAGTTTATAATTAAGGAGTCTGATCTTTCAGAGAATATAAATGACATTCTACTGAATTTCGACGAACCTTTTGCTGATTCCTCTTCCCTTCCAACCTATTTGGTTTCTAATAAAACGAAATCATTCGTAAAGGTAGCTTTAACAGGAGATGGTGGTGACGAAGTATTTGGAGGTTATAATAAATATTACATCGGAAAACTAAACAGTCGTTACACCAAATACGTACCAAAGTTTGCGCATAACACCGTGAAGTCAATCCTTTCAGGATCATTGAAGCGTAAAGATGATAGTCGTGGCTTCAAGTATAAGCTCAATAAACTGATCAACGCCATCGACTATGATGACAGCTACTATTGGGATATTATATCTTTAGGTTTTAATGTGGATGATATTAATTCATTTTTAAATAGTGATTATCGCGAATCTGATCTGTTTGAATATTATAAGACTATATCAGGTATATCAAATCCAAAGTCGCTAAACGATTTCAGAACCATTGACAGGCATTTAAGTCTTGAAGGTGATATGTTGGTTAAAGTAGATAGAACAAGTATGCTTAATTCTCTTGAATGTAGAGCGCCTTTCTTAAATCGAGATCTCTTTAATTTTACTAGTAGTTTGCCAGAAGACTATCTATTGAAAAAATGGAGCAAAAAACATATTCTTAAAGAAGCATTTAAATCTGAATTTCCTGAAGGCTTTCTAGAAAAATCAAAACAAGGATTTGGAGTTCCTGTTGGCGATTGGCTCAGAGATGGCTTGAAGAACGAGCTATTAAGTTATATCGATGATGCTTTATTAGAACAACAAGGAATTTTTGACATGAAGAACATTAAAATTCTAGTTATGAATCACTTGAATGGCAAAGAAGATAACACATTCAAAGTTTGGTCTTTCTTCTGCTTTCAAAAATGGTACACCAAAACATATTTGAAGTCTAATAATTATTAATGAATCCTCAATAGTTTGAAAAAGCTCATACGTATAACAACTGTGCCTTCTTCCTTAAGAACACTTCTTAAAGGACAGTCACGTTTTATGAGTCAATATTATGAAGTTATTGGTATTTCTGGTGATGGTGATGCATTGGCTGAAGTTAGAGCTAATGAAGGAATTAAGACACATGTTGTCGAAATGACCAGAACCATAACACCCATTAAAGATTTAAAAGCTACCTATCAACTTTACAAAATTTTTAAAGCCGAACGTCCAGAAATCGTTCATACACATACACCTAAAGCAGGCACTTTAGGAATGTTAGCAGCAAAATTAGCTGGTGTACCGTATCGTTTGCACACAATCGCAGGTCTGCCTTTGCTCGAAGTATCAGGTAAAAAACGAATGTTACTAGATGCCGTTGAAAAATTTACCTATCGCTGCGCCACGCACATATTGCCTAACTCTCTCGGACTGGAGAATATTATATTAGAGAATAACTATACTAATGCCAAAAAGCTTACTGTAATTGGTAACGGAAGTTCAAATGGTATTAATACAAAGCATTACGATGCTTCAACTGTTACTGAAGCTCAAAAATCAGCATTACGAAAGGATCTTGGCATATCTGAAAACGACCTCGTATTCATCTTTATTGGTCGAATCGTTAAGGATAAAGGTATTAATGAATTGGTTCATGCTTTTGATAATCTCTCAACAAAAAATACGAATTGCAAACTACTTTTAGTAGGACCAAGAGAAACACATCTAGATCCTTTACTTCCAGAAACTGAAGCAATAATTGCTAAGAATAATGCTATCTTAGCTGTTGGCGTTCAGAAAGATATACGTCCTTATGTCACCATTTCTCACGTGCTTACATTTCCAAGTTATCGAGAAGGATTTCCAAATGTAGTCTTGCAATGTAGCTGTATGGAATTACCTTGTATTGTTTCAAATATTAATGGATGTAATGAGGTCATAGAACATCAACTGAATGGTTTAATTATACCTGTTAAGGACCAAAATACTTTAGAGGATGCCATGCAATTTATGATAGATCATCCTGTAGAACGCAAAGCCATGATTCCACATACACGATCAAGAATACTAGAACGTTATGAGCAGGAATACGTATGGAATGAACTTTTAAATTTTTACCAAAACCTAGACTAATTGATCTATAAAACTGTCATAAAGCCCTTTTTTGATATCATTATAGCGAGTATTGGTTTTATTTTGCTATTTCCACTGTTTCTATCAACTTGGATCGTATTACTTTTTAAAAACAACGGAAAGGCCTTCTTTTATCAAGAACGCCCTGGAAAAGACGAGCGTATTTTTAAAATCATTAAGTTCAAAACAATGAACGACAAAACTGATAGCAATGGCGCATTACTTCCACCTTCTGAACGGCTCACTAAAGCTGGTATTTTTGTTCGTAAATATTCCTTGGATGAGATCCCTCAACTCCTGAATGTAATAAAAGGAGATATGAGTTTAATAGGTCCTCGCCCATTGCTCATAAGATACCTACCTAGATACAATGACTTTCAAAAGCAGCGACATAATATTAAACCAGGAATCACAGGCTGGGCGCAAGTTAACGGCCGAAATGCTATTTCTTGGGAACAAAAATTTGAATATGATGTATGGTATGTACATCACATGTCATTACTTTTAGATATTAAGATACTATTCAGAACCATTTATAAAGTATTTAAGAAAGATGGAATTTATAGTGTAGATAACGATATTGTACCGGATTTTATGGGCACCGAAACTAAAGAATCAAATCAAAATGGCAATTAATATTCTATTTACCTGCGCTGGACGGCGTAATTACCTGATCAATTATTTTAAAGATGCCTTAAAAGGCAACGGACAAATAATTGCTGCAGATATGAGTCTTACCGCACCTGCAATGGTAGATGCCGATCTTGCAATTGTAGTTCCAGGGATTTATGAAAACCATTATATCGACGAATTAAAAACCATAATTGTAGAACATAATATCAATGCCGTCATTTCGCTGAATGATCTTGAATTACCAGTTTTATCGGCTCATAAGGACGAACTCGAACAACTTGGCGCAACGGTCGTTATTTCTGACCCTGAGATAATATCCATAGCATTTGATAAAGTAAAAACATTTAATTTCCTTAAGTCCATTGGTCTAAATACTCCATTAACCTACACCAATATAGATACCGCATTATTGGCATTAAAATCAGGTGAATTGAGCTTTCCTCTTGTCGTAAAACCGCGTTGGGGAAGCGCTTCCATTGGAATTGACTTTCCTGAATCTGTTGAAGAGTTAGAACTCGCCTTCCGTTTGCAACATTTAAAACTTAAAAAGTCAATATTGAACCAAGCTAGTCAGGTAGATATTGACAATGCTATATTAATCCAAGAAAAGCTCAACGGTGTTGAATATGGAATGGATGTGTTAAATGATTTTAATGGCGCTTACGTTGGTAGCTTTGTGAGAAAAAAATTGAATATGCGTTCTGGTGAAACTGATAAGGCCGTTTCGGTTATTGATGAACAATTTGAAAAAATCGGAAGAACCATTGGTACACAACTTAAACATATTGGCAACCTAGACTGCGATGTATTTATGGCAAAAAATCAACTTTATGTGTTAGAGTTAAACCCCAGATTTGGTGGAGGTTATCCATTTTCACATGAAGCAGGAATTGATACTGCTGCAATCTATATCGAATGGCTAAAAGGCCAAACAGATATCGCAAAATATAATAACTACAAATCAGGTGTTGCGTTTGCGAAGTGTGACAGAATGCTTAGAATAAAAGACGCTTAATTTAACATTATACGTTGTGCTTTTTCTGAGCCACAAATAACAAACGATTTCTTATTCAACTCTTGATAGACCTTAATGTTAGATTCAGGTTCTGGATTCGCAAATAAAAACGTATAAACATACTGAAGTAAAAACCTATACTGAGGATCGTTGTGCTCTATTTCTGTACTGTTCTGATCCGCATGATAATCTGTAAGTTTTTCAAAACTAACCTTAGTAGGCGTATTTTTTGTAATGGATTTTGAGCCAGAAGACATGAATTTTAGCTTGCGATATAGTTCGTTTACATTCTTAGTCCTTAAATATAACTTCAGTTTAAAGTACCTAGAAACCAAATTCGCAACAAGTCTTGAACGAATAGACTTCGAATCATAAAGAATATGATAATTGAAGTCATAGGTTAGGTTACTCCATTTATGCTTGTATTCAAAATCTCCTTTAGAAAAATCAGAAACGCGATAGTTATTTTCAAAACACCACTCCAATAATTTTATGATCGATGTTTTACCAATACTAAACTTATAATAATCAGGATCGAAAACTGTAATCGTTTCAAAAAGAACAGATTCGGAATGAAAATTTAAAGTAATTCCGATTGGCTGTTCATTTTTATAAACTACTAAAAGCGACGCTTTTTGCTCCTTCAGCATCTCAAATACCAATTCTGAATAGAAGGCCCACTTATGCTGACTTAAATGGTGATAATTAACTTTTTTATCTTGAAAACGCTCCGTCAATAATTGATAAAACTGATTAAATAGCAATTCAAATTTAGACTCTGAAATCGCTTCATGTATGAATTCATAACGTACATCAAAACAAGTTTCTAAACGCCTCTGGTTTGAACGAAATTCTCGTCTATTTTTTGAACTGAATTGATCTTTAATATAAGATTCGTGATCGGTATAACTCGTAATATCCATTAGAAATCCATGATACTGGAATATAGATTTCAGCTTTAATGCTGATTCAGACTGAACAACAAAGGGTTTAATATTAAAATAACTCGGAACATCATAGATTAAAAATGTTTTTCCTTTAAAGTCACTATGATTGGTATTTAAATCATAGCTAATACCCTTTGTTAAGTTCTTTCCAACATTGACGTACAGACCTGGTAGTGTTTTCTTTACAAACTTTACACCTTCTATAAAATCGAAAGCATAAATTGGCATTCCTTGGTTGAAGTGTTTCGACCATATGGTTCCAAAACGGGAAGAAGTAAATGGGTTCTGATGCACGCAGATAAGATTAAGCTAATTTCAATCATTAGCAAATTTAATATTTTGAATGGCAATAGCATTTGAATTTTAAAAAAAATCTTATCCCATGTATAATTCTATATTCGAACGAAATACACAGCACAAAACAATGGTTTCAAAGGACTTATGGACGCTAAAAAATGACTTTATTCAAGGTAATTTGATTAATGCGATCGATTGAGTATAACGTAAAAACCTGCTATTTATCGTAATAATTTGAATGGTTTGGTATTAATCTTAATATTTACCCTTACGACGCTATGCGGTTTTTATACTAAAGTATAATAAGTGTGTAGGTTCCAAATCAGTCGGAGACATAAACGTCGAAGATTAATAAACTTACGAAACAAGCTAATTATGGAATCA
This sequence comes from Psychroserpens sp., assembly GCA_017643165.1. Lineage (GTDB taxonomy): Bacteria > Bacteroidota > Bacteroidia > Flavobacteriales > Flavobacteriaceae > Psychroserpens. The sequence continues at coordinate 683,720 of JAEPNY010000002.1, forward strand.
AAAATATGGTTGTCATCTCCGCATATGAGCGGAAAAGAACAATCCTATATAAACAATGCTTTCGAAACTAACTGGATCGCTCCTTTGGGTCCACACGTTAGTGGTTTTGAAAGTGATATCCAAAATTACCTTCAGGAGTATAGACAGGTCGCAGCATTAAGTTCTGGGACTGCAGCTATTCATTTAAGTTTAATACTCCTTGGCGTTACTAATGGCGACGAAGTGATTTGTCAAAGTAAAACATTTTCTGCTTCGGCAAATCCTATAGTTTATCTGGGAGCCACACCAGTTTTTGTAGATAGTGAAGCTTCGACTTGGAATATGTGTCCTGAACAACTTGAGAACGCCATCAAGGACCGTTTAGAAAAAGGAAAAAAGCCTAAAGCAATCATTGCTGTTCATCTTTATGGCATGCCTTATCAAGTTGATGAGATACACCGTATAGCGGAACGTTATGATATCCCAGTGATTGAAGACAGCGCTGAAGCCTTCGGCAGTCATTATAACAATAGAAAGTGCGGAACTTTCGGAGAATTCGCAATTCTATCATTTAATGGTAACAAAATTATTACGACCTCTGGTGGAGGTGCTTTGGTAACTAACAGCCTCAAGATGAAAGAACGTGCTATTTTTTTAGCAACACAGGCGCGCGAAAAGGCAGTTGAATATTTACACGAAGCCATAGGTTATAATTACAGACTATCTAATGTATTAGCAGGCATTGGCAGAGGACAAATACAAGTTTTAGATGACCGTGTTAAAGCACGCCGTAGGAATTTTGAGACCTATGCATCTGAACTAAGAGATATAGAAGAACTAACATTTAATACGGAACCTGATGGGTTTTACTCGAATCGCTGGCTAACAGCAGTATTAACGCCGTCAGAAGATGTTCGAGAAGGAATTCGCAATGCACTTGATCAACAAAATATTGAGTCTCGTCCATTATGGAAACCGATGCATCAACAGCCTGTATTTAAAGATGCGCCGAACTATTTAAATGGCGTATCAGACGAATTATTTCACCGCGGACTTTGTTTACCAAGCGGCTCTAATTTATCTGAAAATGAACTAGATAGAGTCATTTCAGCAATAAAAATGTATTTTAGAGTATGATAAGACAGATACTTCAAAATATTTCGCATAAATATGCTTCCAAGTGGTTGGTAATGCTTTTCGATCTTAGTATTGTGGCATTTACCTTCATTGCTGCGTATGTGATTCGATACAATTTTATTTTGGACTTCGATTTTATCACGATGTTCAAGCAAATCCCATTTGTGTTTCTTGCAGCTTTATTAAGCTTTATGATGGTAGGCTCTTACAAGGGTGTTGTGCGGTTTACAGGGTTTAAGGATGTGATCAATATTATTATTGGTGTAAATATCTTAGCCACCATATTAATCATTTCTACATTCTTTAGTAGACGTTACCATTTCGATAGTATATTCAATATATCTGGATCGATCATATACATTCACCTTTTACTTAACATTCTATTCTTAGTTGGATTTAAGCTATTCATTAAATCTATTTATAATAAACTGATGCAGGATTTTAAGACCCAAACACGTATTCTCGTATTTGGGGCTGGAAGCTCAGGGATGATTACTTATGATGCGATTACTAATGATCCTAGAAATAGCCATATTGTTGTTGGATTTATTGATGATAATGAAAGTAAAATTGGTAAGAAGATCAATACACTTAGTGTGTATTCACTTGAAAAAATCACACCTGCCTTTGTAGAGAAGCAAGGCATTGAAGAAGTTATTATTTCGATACAGAATATTGAATCCACACGATTACTTCAAGTTTCAGGCTTATTATTTGAGCTCGGACTTAAAGTGAAGATTGTACCTCCTGTCCAGCATTGGATTGATGGCGATTTAAGTATTGGTCAGATTAAGGATGTCAATATTGAAGACCTATTAGGTAGAGATCCTATTTCAATTACGAACCCAGCATGTGTAGTAGAGTATGAAAATCAGATCATATTAATTACAGGTGCTGCAGGATCAATTGGTAGCGAGATTGCTCGTAAAGCATCTAACTATGCCTATAAAAAATTAATTCTTTTAGATAGCGCAGAATCACCTCTATATGAATTACAGCAGGAGTTTGTACAAAAAGGTATTAAGAACTTTATTGCAGTTGTTGCAGATGTGAGAGACTTTAGACGAATGGAGCGACTTTTCCATAAGCATAAACCTAAAATAGTATTTCACGCTGCAGCCTATAAGCATGTCCCACTAATGGAAAACAATCCATACGAAGCTGTAAGCGTAAATATTGCTGGTACGCGTCATGTAGCTAGTCTTTCTGTAAAGCATGGTGTAAATAAATTTGTACTAATTTCTACAGATAAAGCAGTTAATCCCACAAATGTGATGGGTGCCACAAAACGCATAGCTGAACTCTATGTGAATTGCTTACAAGGCAAAGGAAAAACTAAGTTTATTACCACTCGTTTTGGAAATGTACTTGGCTCAAATGGTTCTGTAATTCCATTATTTAAAAAACAAATTGATGCAGGTGGCCCATTAACGGTTACGCATAAAGAAATTACCAGATTTTTTATGACCATTTCAGAGGCGTGTCAGTTAGTGCTTGAAGCCGCTACTATGGGTAATGGTGGTGAAATTTTCGTTTTTGATATGGGTAAATCGGTTAAGATATTTGACCTGGCAAAAAATATGATCATACTTTCAGGCTTGAGATATCCAGAAGACATTGATATCAAGATTACTGGACTACGTCCTGGTGAGAAAATCTATGAAGAACTATTAGCAGATGGTGAGAATACACGTCCAACCTATCACGATAAAATAATGATCGCTAAAACTAAAGATATAGACGTACTAACAGTGAGTGATAAAATTTCGAATTTATGTACTGTGAATTCTAAATCGCAAACACTTGAAATTGTTTCACTCATAAAAGATCTCGTTCCTGAATATATTTCAAACAATTCCAAATATGAAGTTTTGGATTCAAATGACTAAAGCTCCTAACATTTAAAGATATGACTAGATTAATCGACCTAAACAAAATTATCAAATGTACTGCCATCATTGCCGTTGTAATGATGAGTTCATGTGCTTCTTCAAAGGATCTTGCCTATTTTCAAGACGAACCTTTAACTGAAGCTAGCAATTTTGATAATTCATTCGAACTAAAATATAAACCGAATGACATTTTAACAATTGATGTTTCTGCTTTAGATCCAGATGCAGTAAGACCTTTCAATTTGGCTGCTGTCATGTATTCCAATAATAATGCAAATCCTGGAACGACGAATTTAAGCGGAAATGGTCAGGTGATTCGCCAAACCTATTTAGTAGATCCTAATGGGAATATTGAGTTTCCAGTTTTAGGTACGTTAAATATAGCTGGGCAATCTCGCGCAGAAGTGACAGAAATGCTAAAAGAAAGACTTAAAGATTATGTAAAAGATCCAATTGTAAATATAAGATTGATCAATTTTACAGTGACCGTTTTAGGAGAAGTCAACCGTCCTGGAACTTTTACCATTCAAGATGAACGTATTTCATTATCTGAAGCACTAGGTCTTGCAGGTGATCTTACTATTTATGGGAAACGAAACAACGTATTCTTAATTCGTGAAGAAGATGGTAAAAAGAAATATGCAACCTATGACTTGACGTCAATTAATGTTGTGAATTCACCTGTTTATTATTTGTCACAAAATGATGTGGTATATGTAGAACCCAATGGCTCTCGAGTGCGTCAATCGGCGTATAACCAAACAACACCAGTAATAATTTCTGCAGTGGCTACTTTAGCAACTATTACTGCGATCTTAATAAATAACAATTAGAAAACACATATGAATACCAATAAAGCACACGGTTTTCAAAACGAGCTGCGAGATACAGTAGATTTATTTATTTCTAAGTGGAAATTTATAGTTCTGGCATTGCTACTTGCCATAGGTGTTGCATATGTTTATTTGAGATATGCCAATTATGAATATGAAGCTACAGCTACCATTAAAATAAAGAGTGAAAATCAACAACAGCAACAGCTTGCGGAATTATCCGCACTACAGGATTACGGTTTATTTTCGTCTAATTACTCTAATATTTCAGATGAAATAGAAATCATTAAGTCCCGAACTTTAGTTCAGAAAGTAGTAGAAGACTTAAAACTCAACATTCAATATTACGTCAAAGGAAATATTAAAGACCAGGAAGTGTACGAAAACCCTCCGGTGAATCTAAACTTTTTTGAAAGTGATTCAATCATAAGTCGCGTTGATACAACCTTATATTTAAAAGTAAAATCACCTAACAAATTCAGCCTATCGAATGAAGAAGGCAGTGAGATTTTTAATTATGAAGCTTCTAATGCTAAAGAATATGCGTTTGGAGAGCGCATCAATTCTGGTTTTGGAGATTTTATCATTACGCCAAATACAGAAAACTTGGCAATAAAACCAGGTACGAGTCTGAAGATCGAATTATCCAATATTGAACGTGTCGTTGAGAGTTATCAAAAGAAAATACTAACGCTAAATGAGACAGGATCAAACATTATAAAGATCAGTCTAAAGGAGAATATAAAGCATAAAGCGGCTTTAATTCTCGATAAAATCATTCAGAAGTACAACGATGATGTCATCGAAGACAAAGAGAAAGTTGTTAAAGCAACCTCTGACTTTATCAATAATCGATTGAACGTTGTTTCCAATGAATTAGAACAAGTTGACTTTACAGCTGAAACGCTTCAGAAGAATAACAGACTTACGGCATTAAACTCGCAAGCTGATATTTTTCTTCAGAGTGAAAAAGCAAATGATGCGAAGATTATAAATACTACCAATCAAATTCAGTTGGTCGATTACATGAAAGATCGATTAAACAGCGACGAAGTCGAAAATGATCTTCTTCCTGCCGATATTGGTATCGCAGATAATTCTGTACTCCAGATTACTAAAAGTCATAATGACCTTGTACTTCAGCGTGATCGTATCTTAAAGAACTCGACTGAAAAGAACCCAACGGTAATAAACTTAAATGAGCAAATTGCTGCTTTAAAACTTAATTTAAATCAGAGTCTTGATAATATTAGATCAGCGAACTCAATTACCTTAAATGCCTTAAATCGAGAAGACGCAAGGATTAGTTCACAGCTATATACTGCTCCTACCAAGGCTCGACAGTTTAGAGATGTAAAACGTCAGCAAGACATCAAAGAATCGCTTTACTTATATCTTCTTCAAAAACGTGAAGAAACTGCGATTTCACAAGGTATGTCGTCTCCAAATGCTAAAATCGTTGACAAGGCTTATGTTACAGTAAATCCTGTTTCGCCTAATAAAAATGTTGTTTATTTAGCCTCTATTATCCTTGGTTTATTGATACCATTCGGAGCAATTTACACCCGAAGTTTACTGGATACTAAAATTCACACTAAAGCAGATCTTTTGAAATTGGTGAGTATTCCATATCTTGGTGATATTCCTAAATCGGATAAGAAGCTGAAGGTCATGAAGAAAGTCGATTATTCTCCTAAAGCTGAAGCATTTCGAATTATTCGATCTAACATAAACTTCTTATTGCAAGACAGTAAGAATAAATGCAAAACAATTTTTGTAACCTCCACCAAGGCGCAAGAAGGTAAATCACATACATCGACGAACCTATCGAATTCATTTTCATTTTCAGAAAAGCGCGTCTTATTAATAGAAACGGATATTAGAGTTCCTAGAGTAAATGATTATCTGAAAATTAAAGCAGATCGTGGTTTAACAGATTATATTTCAGATAAATCGTTGAGCATGGATGATGTCGTGGTTCATATTGAAGATAATAAATATCTTGATGTGATTCCATCAGGAACCATTCCTCCTAACCCAGCTGAACTATTAATGAGTGAGCGTGTTTCAGAGCTTTTTGATATCGCAAAGAAAACGTACGATTATATTATTGTTGATACAGCGGCAGTAGGTCTCGTTACAGACACCTTACTAATAAGTGATCATGCTGATATCTTTGTTTATGTGGTGAGCGTGGATAATATTGATAAGCGAGAACTTCACATCGCTCAAACTTTATATGAAGAAAAACGATTACCAAAAATGACCGTCCTATTGAATGGAACCACGAAAAAGAAAGGATATGGTTATGGCTACGGAAATAATCCGCAACGAAAAAAGAAATGGTACCAACGTTCTTAAATAAAAAATCCGCTTTATTATAAGCGGATTTCTTTTTTTTATAAGCGTCTTCTTCGCTTTTCTTCCTTTAATAAATTAAGTTCCCTACTGGTTTGCCCAGCAACCGAGGTGTTTTCTTCTGCCCTTCTAATTAAATATGGCATTACATCTTTTACAGGTCCAAATGGTACATACTTGGCAACATTATAACCTTGATTTGCAAGATTAAAACTAATATGATCACTCATACCATAGAGTTGGCCAAACCACACATTATTATCCTTCTTTTCAATTCCTAAATCTTGCATGAGTTCCATCGCGAGATAACAACTATCTTCATTATGTGTTCCAATGAATATTGAAATTGTATCGAGATGGTTTAAAATATACGTCATGCATGTATTAAAGTTGTCATCACTCGCTTGTTTATTAATACATATTGGTGATTTATAACCGTAAGCTTCTGCTCTATCGCGTTCTTTCTCCATGTAGGCACCTCTAACAATCTTCATCCCAATCTTGAAACCCTCTGCTAGCGCACGTTCATGCAGACTCTTTAAATAATCTAAACGATCCCAACGGTAACACTGTAATGTATTGTAAACAATTGGCTTTTCTGTATTGTATTTGCGCATCATGTCTTCACAAAGTTCATCGGCTGCAGCTTGCATCCAACTTTCTTCGCCATCTATAAGCACTTCTACGTCTTTTTTTTTGGCTAGTCCACAGACTTCATCATACCGGTCAACAATACGATCCCATTCGGCCTGTTCTTCTGGTGAAAAGGCTTTACCTTCACCCTTCTTCTGATATAGATAAAAACGCCCAAATCCAGTTGGTTTAAATACTACAATAGGCATCGCATCTTTTTCATCAGCAAATTGAATAATCTTTAAAAGTTTATCCTTCGCGTCATCAAACGTCGCCTCTTCCTCTTTTCCTTCTACCGAATAATCTAATACAGAGCAAACGCCTTTAGTAAACATCTTATCTATAATTGGCAAACAATCATCTTCATTTACACCACCACAAAAATGATCGAATACAGTAGATCGAATTAGGCCTTCGACAGGCAGTTTGGCTTTTAATGCAAAATTTGTAGCAGCAGTTCCTATTCGCACTAAAGGCTCATGGGATATCATTTTAAACAGGAAATAAGCCCGTTCTAATTGCGAATCATTTTTTAAAGCAAAAGCGACTTCAGTATTATTAAAAAGCGTGTTTTTAGTCATTTCAAAAAATTATGTAACAAAAATAATTATTAGGTAGTTATTATTTTACTAAAAGTCCCTAATTTTCCACTTTGTAAGATAGCAAACACAGGTATGACATCAATTATAACCGAGACATATAAAGTTCACTTCAACGATATTGCTTATAATGAGCTCAATACATACGTTAAAGACAATAACTTCTCAAAGGTATTTATTTTGGTTGATAGCAATACGCATGAATATTGTCTATCGAAGTTCATGTCGCATCTTACGTTTGATAATGCAATTGAGGTTATTGAAATTGATGCTGGTGAACATCATAAATCTATCGATACATGTGTAGGCGTATGGAATGTCTTGTCTGAACTAGGTGCAGATCGCAAAAGCTTAATGCTAAATTTAGGTGGTGGTGTTGTAACTGATTTAGGCGGATTTGTAGCATGTACATTCAAACGTGGTATTGAATATATTAATATCCCTACGTCCTTATTAGCAATGGTTGACGCGTCTGTCGGAGGCAAAACCGGAGTTGATTTAGGTACACTCAAAAATCAAGTAGGTGTTATTAGTTCTGGTGCAATGGTATTAGTCGACACCTCTTATTTAGAAACACTACCTAAAGACCATTTAAGATCTGGGCTTGCGGAAATGCTTAAACATGGCTTAATTACCAACCGAAATTATTTTGACAGTCTTACCGATTTATCTGCGCTAACACTTAATGATCTGGACAAACTTATTTATGACTCGGTCGTTATTAAAAAAGACATTGTTACTGAAGATCCAAATGAACTTAGTGTTCGAAAACACTTGAACTTTGGACACACTTTAGGTCATGCTATAGAATCCTATTTCTTAAGCCATCAAGAAAAACCAGACCTATTACATGGTGAAGCTATAGCAGTCGGTATGATACTCGAGTGTTATTTGTCATCAAAATTATTGAATTTCCCTAATTCCGATCTTGAATATATTACCCAAGTAATCCATTCCATATATGATCACATCACTATTGAGAGTACAGATCATGACGCAATTATAGATCTACTCAAATATGACAAGAAGAATAGTCATGGGAAGGTTAATTTTGTGCTATTAGAACAGATCGGACAACCAAAAATAAATTGTTCTGTTCCTAATGAATTAATCATCGACAGTTTCAATTATTACAGTGCTAGCAGTTCTAGCTAGGTCTATTCGGTTGTACATTTTTTACACTTTTTTTACACTTAATTGTAATACTACAGTAGCGTTTTAGGTTATATTTGAGTCATAATCATTAAAATTTCGACTCATGAAATCGTTAGTTAGAAACTGTATTATGATAGCAATAGTATTGCTTTTCAATGCGTGTAAACAAAAAACGTCCGTTGAAGCAATTGCATTATCTGAAATATCAGACAATGAAGAATTAGTGGCCACTGTAAATCCTTTAGATGAGAAAAAAGACTTGATGAAAAGTACAGGTTTCATTTATAGTTTGAAACCGAGATTCAATACGATCACTAAAAGCGAACTCAAAAAAGCAACGTCTTTTGAAGATTTTATCGGACAAGAACATGCCAATCGTATTATTAAATATAAAAGGTTAAGTGTGATTTTATTAGATGGAGACGAACAAACTGACATTCAAGAAACTGGTACTTCTGGCACATTTAATAATAAACAATTAGCATTGTTACAGTCATTTGATCATTCGACTAATCTGTTATTGTGGGCCGACTATGATGAAAAATTTGATTTTTCCGAAGATCTATTTGCAGAAACATGGACACCATATTTAACAATTGTTCCAGAAACACAAACAACATATTCTGAAGGAATAGAAACACTGCTCAGCGAAATTCAAGAACAAAGTAAAGCCCTTTGGTCTAAGATCGATACCGATAAGTTAAAACCTGCAAGACTTAAATTTACGATATCTAAAGACGGTACACTCCAAAATATTTTAATTGATAATTCATGTGGTTATGGACATATCGATGAAAAGATGAAAACATTTATATTAAAAAGTTCAGGAAAATGGACTCCTGCTAAGGACGAAAATGGTAATTCTGTTGAACAAGAATTAGTATTATCTTATGGCTCAATGGGCTGTTAAATAGCTTTGATATAAAATCAAAAAAGGTCTTAATCATTATATGTTGAGACCTTTTTTATTTATAAATCTTTCTTTCTATGAATATAGTTTTTTAGTTATCTTAGAGAATGTTCAATAATTTGATCCTCCCTCTCTTCTATTATTCTAGATAATCTACAACTAATTAAAAATACAATCCGTAATGAATAGAATGTATCTCTTCGTAGTCGTTTTCATGCTCTGTATAGGATGTCAACAAGAAAAAGAAACAACGCTCACAAAAAATCACGAAAGCTCATATTTAGATTACTCTGATAAAGATGATGCCTTAAGTGGTGGTGTAAAAATGATTCCAATTCAAACAAGCGCAGGTGAATTTAATGTATGGACCAAACGCGTTGGAAATAATCCTAAAATGAAAGTATTGCTGCTTCATGGTGGACCTGGTGCGACTCATGAGTATTTTGAATGCTTTGATTCATTTTTCCCTAAAGCCGAGATTGAATATTATTACTACGACCAATTAGAGTCATTTTATAGTGACCAGCCGAATGACAGTACGTTGTGGAGCGTCGATAGATATGTTGATGAAGTCGAGCAAGTTCGTAAAAGTCTCAACCTCGATAAAGATAATTTCTATTTGTATGGATCATCTTGGGGTGGAATATTAACTATGGAATATGCATTAAAATACCAAGACAATCTAAAGGGCATTATCATATCAAATATGATGGCATCCATACCTGAATATATCAATTATGCTGAAACTTTTCTGGGTCCACAAATGGATCCTGAAGTACTTAAAGAGATAAAAGCTTTGGAAGCGGCAGGTGAGTTTACAAATCCAAGATATAACGAATTGGTATTAAACAACTATTATCCAGAGCATGTATTAAGAATGCCATTAGAAGAATGGCCAAATCCCGTAAGCAGAGCCTTCGCCAATATTAATTACGATCTTTATTTAACGATGCAAGGTCCGAGCGAATTTGGTGTTGTTGGTGATGCAAAACTGAAAGATTGGGATATTACCGATCAGCTATCCAAAATAGAAGTTCCTACACTTTCAATAGGTGGTGCATACGACACCATGGATCCAATACATATGGAATGGATCGCTTCCGAAGTTCAAAATGGCCGATACTTACATTGTCCAAAAGGCAGTCATCTAGCAATGTATGATGACCAGGAAACTTACTTCGAAGGTCTCATAACATTTATTAAAGACGTAGATAACGGAACATTCAAATAATTATGAGTAAACAAAAAACTGTCGTAATTACAGGAGCTAGTAAAGGCATAGGTAAAGCCCTTGCTGAGCGACTATTATCGGAAGGTTATAAGGTTTTTGGAACCAGTCGATCTGAACATATAGAAGCTATTAATCATCCAAATTTCACAGCTATACAACTAGACATTTCAAGTGCTATCAGTATTTCAACAGCACAAAAGACTATTGCTGAAATGATAGATGGAGTTGATATCTTAATCAATAATGCTGGAATCGGACCAGATCTCGGATATGAAGTTCCAGATCCAGAAACGTTTCAAGAAACTTTTAAGGTCAATGTAGAAGGAGTCGTATTTTTTACTGAACCATTATTGGAGCTTATGAATTCCGATGGGAAAATTTTGAATATTTCTTCTAAAATGGGTTCTGTTGAGTATTTGAGATCAGCTGGATCAATTGCATATAGAATGTCTAAAAGTGCGCTTAATATGTATACAAAGACTTTAGCACTTCGACTTCAAGGCGTGAGTAAAGTCGCTGCCATTCATCCTGGATGGGTAAAAACAACCATCATGCTTAGCAATATTGAACTTGCACCACTCACGCCTGAAGATTCTGCAGAGCGTATCTATAAATTTTTAATTAGTGAATTTGAAACGGGATCTTATTATGATGCTGAAGACAATACACTATTACCTTGGTAGAAAAGCGTTTAAATATTGTTGATAACTCAACGAGATTGACTATTAAAAAAAACATTCAAGTTACTATTTTGCATTTCGGTTATAATAAAGCGAAATGAAAGTTTGTATAGCAGAAAAACCTAGTGTAGCGAGAGAAATCGCCCAAGTAATTGGTGCTACGACTAAACGCGATGGTTACTTTGAAGGTAACGGCTATGCTGTGACCTATACTTTCGGACATCTATGCACATTGATGGAACCTCTTGACTATAAACCTTATTGGAAAAGTTGGGATTTGAATAACTTACCAATGCTTCCAGATCGCTTTAAAACTAAGATCGTTAACGATAGTGGTATTGAGAAGCAATTCAATATTATCAAATCGCTCTTTGATAAAGCCGAAGTGATCATTAATTGTGGTGATGCTGGGCAAGAAGGAGAATTAATTCAGCGTTGGGTTATGAACGAAGCGAATTACCAAGGCGAGATAAAACGGCTTTGGATTTCTTCACTTACTACTGAAGCGATTAAAGATGGGTTTGAGAATTTAAAAGATGGTAAATTATATGATAACCTCTACTATGCTGGATTCTCGAGAGCTATAGGTGATTGGTTACTTGGTATAAATGCAACCCGATTATATACTGTAAAACACGGCGGATATAAACAAGTACTTTCGGTAGGTCGTGTTCAAACTCCAACGCTTGCTATGGTCGTTGAACGTTTCCGAAGTATAGAATCGTTCATTCCTCAGCCTTACTGGGAATTGCAAACCACATATCGCGATACGCTTTTCTCTTATGAAGAAGGTAGATTTTTAAAAATGAAGGATGGTGAAGTACTAGCAGATAAAGTAAAATCGGCTGATTTTGAAATCATACAAGTCTCAAAGAAAAAGGGTAAAGAATACGCTCCGAAATTATTCGATCTCACTGGGCTTCAAGTGTATTGTAATACAAAATTTGGTTTTTCAGCTGAGGAGACGCTAAAAATAGTACAGCGTCTATACGAAATGAAAGTTGTGACGTATCCAAGAGTTGATACAACCTTCTTACCAAGTGATCTTTATCCGAAGATAGATGGCATATTAAGGAAATTGACAGCCTATGCGTCATTGACACAAACACTCATAGGCAAAAAGATAAAGAAATCAACGAAGGTTTTTAACGACAAAAAAGTCACCGATCATCACGCTATTATACCAACAGGCATTGAAATACAGCTTCAACATAATCAGCAACTGGTATATGATATTATCGTTAAACGATTTATCGCTGTATTTTATCCTGATTGTAATGTTTCGAACACAACGGTCATCGGGAAAGCAGATGATGTAAAGTTTAAAACTACTGGAAAAGAGATCATTGAACCAGGATGGAAAATTGTATTTGATTTTGGGAAGACCACGAATCAAAAATCTGATGATAGGTCTATTTTACCAACCTTTGAGGAAGGTGAAAAAGGACCACATGAACCTTCATTTTTGGAAAAACAAACCAAACCTCCTAATCAATTTACAGAAGCCTCTCTCCTACGTGCTATGGAAACTGCGGGCAAACAAGTTGATAATGAAGAGTTGCGTGATCTTATGAAAGAAAATGGGATTGGCCGACCATCAACACGAGCTAACATTATTGAAACACTATTTAAACGCCAATATCTAAAACGAAATAAAAAACAAATCCTTCCTACAATAACAGGAACGGCATTGATTGATACGATTCAGAGTGAATTATTAAAATCTGCGGAACTTACAGGACAATGGGAAAAACAGCTAAAAGACATTGAACGTGGTGAATACTCTGCAGCACAGTTCATAAAAAACATGAAACGCATGGTGGACGAACTTGTCTATGAAGTTCGTACCGAAAAAAAGAGAGCTAATATTTCTCAAGTACAAGTTCTAGAGCAACGAAAACAAGTTGATCAAAAGAAGAAAACTGAAGGAATTACAATAGAGTCATGCCCAAAATGTGCTAAAGGTCAAATAATAAAAGGGAAATCAGCTTACGGTTGTAGCGCATATAAATCAGGTTGTGACTTTAGATTACCATTTAAAAGTCACGGTAAGAAGATTTCTGAAAAACAATACATTCGATTACTTCAGAAAGGTTCAACCGTTAATTTAAAAGGCTTTGTTACTGAACAAGGTAAAATCGACGGTCTGTTACGATTTAATGAAGCATTTGAATTGGTCCTAGAGCCTAAAGTTAAAACAGCCTCTAAGAAAACTGGAAATGAACAAGTGATTTGTCCAAAGTGCAACAATGGTAAAATCATTAAAGGGAAATCTGCATATGGCTGTAGTGCTTATACCTCAGGATGCGATTTCAGAATGGGATTTGATGTCGTACGATCAAAAGCAAAAGAACAACAACTCACCAAGGAATTGGTCACCCAGATTTTAAAAGGCGAAGTATAACATGGGGCATCAACATTTCAAACTGTTTAAACCGTTTGGTTATTTGAGTCAATTTCTAAGTAATGCCAGACACGAACGCAATAAGAAGTTCTTAGGCGAACTTCATGATTTTCCTCCAGGCACTATGGCTATTGGTCGCTTAGATAAAGATTCTGAAGGGCTTTTATTATTAACAACTGATGGTAAAGTTAGCGCTGAGATCACAGGAACTAACATTGAAAAAGAATACTATGTTCAAGTGGACGGTGAAATCACAGACCAAGCGCTTAATGCATTGAGAAACGGTGTTGATATTAGCCACAATAATGAGATTTATAAAACAAAACCTTGTAATGCCCATAAACTTCAAATTGCGCCCAACTTTCCTGAACGTTCTAAACGTATTCGTGATGAACGTCACGGCCCAACGTCTTGGATTACAATAACTATTACAGAGGGTAAATTTAGACAGGTGAGAAAAATGACCGCAAAAGTAGGGTTTCCAACATTACGACTAATTCGAGTAAGAGTTGGCAGAATAACCCTTGATAATCTAAAAATGGGTGAAGTACAATCAGTGTTAGAATTGATATAACCAAGCTTCTAATCTACATTTTCCATTAAAAATCTAAATACATTATCATAATGTTTAACGATTTTCAATAATCGTTAATCAAAAGTTAAAACTATTATTAATTAATAGTATTACTATTATATTTGCGCGTAAATATTATTAACATGAAGTTTTTACTTTCAACTTTAAAGATATCGATCAATGATAAGATCTATTTAAAAGATCCTGAGTCATCTGATCTTGGAAAGCGAATCATAGAGCATAGCATCAAGCTTATTGATAAAATCGGTTTTGATAGTTTTACATTTAAGAAACTAGGTGCACTCATCGGATCAAACGAAAGTTCGATCTACAGATATTTCGATAGCAAGCACAAGCTACTACTCTATCTAGCATCATGGTACTGGGCATGGTTGGAATACCAACTCGTGTTTTCTACAACGAATATGAATGACTCAAAACTAAAGCTAGAGAAAGCGATTGATATATTAACTCAGACCATAGAAGCAGACTCAACTTTTGAGCATATTGATGAAGTGACACTCAACCGAGTGGTCATTAATGAATATTCCAAATCGTATTTAACAAAAGAGGTTGATATCGAAAATAAAGAAGGGTATTTCTCAATTTACAAGCGACTTTTAAATCGTTTGCACGATATGATTATCGAAGTTGATCCTAGCTATAAATTTCCACACAGTTTGTCTAGTACTATTGTAGAGGGTGCATTACATCAACACTTTTTAAAGGATCATTTTAAATCACTTACCGACTGTGATCATAAAACACAACCATCTGACTATTTTAAACATTTAGTATTTAATGCTTTAAACACAACACCAAATGACTAAAATTTTAACCTCTTGGCAACACTTAATAGGACTTCTAAAACTAGATCGAAAAGATATTAAGCAAATATTTTATTATGCGATTTTTGCAGGAGTGGTAAATTTATCATTACCACTAGGAATACAAGCCATAATTAACCTAATTCAAGGAGCTCAAATTAGCACCTCATGGATTGTATTAGTTATTCTTGTTACAATTGGCGTAGCATTCGTTGGTGTGCTGCAACTCATGCAGATGCGTATTATTGAAAATGTACAGCAGAAGATATTTACGCGCTCATCATTCGAATTCTCATATCGTTTCCCGAAAATAAAGATGAGTGAACTTCGTCACTATTATCCACCAGAGTTAGCCAATCGCTTTTTTGATACTTTAACGGTTCAGAAAGGATTATCAAAAATTCTAATCGATTTTCCAGCAGCTATTTTACAAATTGTTTTTGGACTGATGCTACTCTCCTTTTATCATCCGTTTTTTATCATCTATGGTATCTTATTGATTTTATTAGTTTACGTCGTATTCAAGTTTTCGGCACAACAAGGGTTAGACACTAGTATACAAGAATCACAAAAGAAATATCGCGTTGCGCATTGGTTACAGGAGATTGCACGATCTGTTCTAAGCTTTAAACTATCGGGTCAGACAAGTTTAGCTGTAAATAAAAATGATGCGTTAACGGCTGATTATTTAGACGCAAGAGAAGGGCATTTTAAAATATTGATTCAACAGTTTATAAAACTTATAGGATTTAAGGTCTTAGTAACGGCAGGACTACTAATTATTGGTGGATTTTTAGTACTTAATCAACAAATGAATATTGGTCAATTCGTTGCAGCAGAAATCATCATATTATTGGTAATTAGTTCTGTAGAAAAATTAATACTTGGATTAGAATCTTTTTATGACGTCTTAACCTCAATGGAAAAACTTGGTGAGGTTGTTGATAGAGAGCTTGAGCCTCAAAAAGGTGATATGATCGATCATTCTGACAGTACATTTAAAGTAGAGTTAGAACATGTTTGCTATTCTGTACCTGACAAAATGAATCCAATCTTGTCTGACATTTCCGTGATCATCGAACCAAAAGATCGAATTATGATACATGGATCTAACGGATCAGGAAAATCAACCTTGTTAAAATTAATATCAGGAATTTTAGAACCATCAAAAGGAACGATATATATCAACGACATTGATTTAAAAGGTATGCAGCTTAACGACTACAGGTCAATGATTGGACAATCACTGCCTGAAGAGACACCGTTTGAGGGAACCATTAGAGATAATCTAACCTTCGGTGATGATAGTATCAGTAGTGAAGAGATTAACCATGTCTTACAAAAAACTGGACTATTAAATTTTGTGAAGTCTCAGCCTCAAGGATTGCGCACTATGCTATATCCTGAAGGTAAGAAGCTATCTCTAACGGCATCTAAAAAGATTGTCCTAGCTCGAAGTATTCTTAAAAAACCAAAGTTATTACTTCTTAAAGATCCTTTAGAGCAATTTGAGAATGAAGAGGCACATAGAATAATGGATTTTTTAACAGATCCTAGCAACCCATGGGCTCTAGTTATTGTAAGCTATAACATGGATTGGAAAACAAAATGCACCAGAATTATCAATCTGGAAAATGGTAGAATTGAACTAAATCAATAGAACGATGTTAAACATTTCAAAAAATCAATTGAATAAGAAAGTTGACTTAACAAAATATAAGTCGGGTGAGAAAGTGTTTCACAAACGACACTTCAAACACTTCAATCGCTTTTTGTTGGCCTTTGCTATTACAGGAATAATAATTCTGTTCTTACCATGGACCCAGAATATCAATAGCCGAGGAAATGTCACGACATTAACTCCAGACCAGCGACCACAAACCATACAATCCCCTATTCCAGGACGAATTGAAAAGTGGTATGTAAGAGAAGGTGATTTTGTAAAGCAAGGTGATACGATCTTATTTATATCAGAAATAAAAAACGAATACTTCGATCCAAATTTGGTTGATCGAACAGGTATTCAGATTAAGGCTAAAGAAAACGCTGTGAGCTCTTACAGCTCAAAAGTTGGATCGCTAACTAATCAAATTGGTGCACTAAAACGTGAGCGTCGTTTAAAGCTTGAACAAGCACAAAACAAGCTTTATCAAGCAAAATTAAAAGTTCAAAATGACAGTATTAAGTTAGAAGCAGCTAAAATTGATAATGCGATTGCGAAACGTCAAATTGATGCCACACAAAGTTTATATGAAGAAGGCTTGAAGTCCTTAACCGAATTTGAAGCTAAAAAGTCAAAATTTCAAGAGAATCAGGCGAAACTGGTATCTCAAGAAAACAGTTTATTCGCGGCAAAAAATGAAGTTATTAATGCTAGAATTGAGATCAATCGTATTGAAGCAGAATACTTAGATAAAATATCGAAAGCCGAAAGTGAAAAATTCACCGCGCAATCAAATCAGTTTGATGCTGAAGCGCAAGTCACCAAATTAGAAAGTGATTTCACGAGCTATGAAATTCGAAATGACCTCTATTATATACGCGCTCCTCAAAATGGCTACATTAATAAAGCTATAAAAGGTGGATTGGGTGAAACTTTTAAGGAAGGTGAAGAATTAGTTGGAATTATGCCTGCTAATTACGATCTGGCGGTTGAAATGTTTGTAGAACCTATTGATTTACCACTGGTACATATTGGTGAAAAAGTTCGTGTACAATTCGATGGATGGCCTGCAATCGTTTTTAGTGGTTGGCCAAATGTTTCCTACGGAACTTATGGTGCAAAAGTAGTGGCAATTGAGAATTTTATTAGCTCAAATGGTAAGTTTAGAATCCTTATTGCACCTGATCAAGACGATCATGCCTGGCCAGAAGATATTAGAGTTGGTTCTGGTGCCAAAACAATTGCCTTATTAGAAGACGTTCCTATTTGGTTTGAATTATGGCGAAAACTAAATGGCTTCCCTCCTAACTATTATCAGCCAGAAAATGGTATGACAGCTAAAATGGATAAAAAATAAGATAGCTATGAACAAATACATTAGTATACTTTTACTTTTTGTTATATCCTTTACTAGTGCACAAGAACAAGATTCAATTGTATTGAGCTTTAGTGAGTATCTCGGCTATGTAAAGAAATTTCATCCTATCGCAAAACAGGCTGAACTAACCATTCAAATTGGACAAGCCAATTTAATGAAAGCGCGCGGCGGATTTGATCCAAAAATTGAAGTTGATAATGATCGGAAAAAGTTTAAGAATACCGAATACTACGATCAATTAAATGCGACTTTTAAAATACCTACTTGGTATGGTATTGAGCTTAAAGGTAATTTTGAGCAAAACTCTGGAGATTTTCTTAACCCTGAATTGTTCGTTCCTGATGATGGATTATACAGTGCTGGAATTTCTGCTTCTTTAGGTCAAGGCTTATTTATTAATGAACGCATGGCCGATTTAAAGAAGGCGAAATTCTTTAGAGATCAAACGGCAGCAGATCGAGAAATTCTTATCAATCAAATCTTATTTGATGCCTCTGTCGCTTACTTTAATTGGCTTCAAGCCTATAACGAGGTGCAGACTATTGAAACCTTTCTTGCTAATGCTGAAACGCGATTCCAAGGTGTTAAGCGAAGTGCAGAACAAGGAGATAAAGCGGCAATTGATTCTGTTGAAGCTAAAATCACCGTAAAAAATAGGGCTTTAGGACTTGAACAATCAAAGGTAAAATTAATGAAAGCGAGTCTTCAGTTATCTACCTTCTTATGGTTAAATGATAATATTCCGGTAGAAATTCAACCAAATGTTATTCCAGATACTTTTATTGAAGATACCGTCGATGATGTTCTTGAAATCTCGGGATTACCACTCACCGATTTCGTATTAGAAAATCATCCGAAACTACGCTCCTTAAATTTTAAATATGAAGGGCTTTTGGTTGATAAACGCCTTAAAGCGAATAAGCTATTACCAAAGATCGATGTGCAATACAATTTTCTAACAGAAGATCCAGATATAGCGAGATCGTTTAATACCGCTGAATATAAAGGTGGGTTTAGTATCGCTTTCCCATTGTTTTTAAGAAAAGAACGCGGTGACCTTAATTTGGCAAAGTTTAAACTTCAAGACTTAGAGTTTGAAATCGATAATGCACGTATAGCTATTCAGAATAAAGTATTAGCCATCTATAGAGAATTAGAATCATTTGAACGTCAAAATCAGCTAATCGATGAGATTGTCACAGATTACACGACGATGCTACAAGCAGAAGAACGAAAGTTCAGCTATGGAGAGAGTTCTATTTTCCTAATAAATTCCCGTGAACGCAGTTTGATTGATTCTCAGCTAAAAGCTATTGAGGTTCAGAACAAATATTTAAAAACGAAAGCGAAGCTCTTCAACAGTTTATCTAGAGATCTTCAAAATCTCTAATTAGTTATTATTACTAGCTTCTTCTGAAGATGAGGAGGTGTCTTGGGTTTTTCTTTTAATGACGTTTACTGTAGCCTTTACGCCTGTTAATAAATTCCAGCGCTTATTAGACACCATATTGCCTTCATCATCATAAACTATAAATTCTGCGGTATTTGGGCCTGAATCCCCTTGATTCAAGGCTAGAAAGTCGATCTTATTCACGCCTGGTTCTAATACAACATCAAATCCGCGATAGCCACTTGTAAGCAACATACTAGAAATAATAATTTCGTCATTGAGTAAAACCCTTATCATGTCTCCATCAGGAAATTCATGATCTCGACAAACAATCTTTACAAATACACCATCACTACTAATGTCTCCAAGAAAGACATCCTTCATTGTTTTTTTAGTAATGCCGCTTTCGGTCGCGATTCTATCATTGTAGCGCTTTTCAAAGATTTCACCTGGATTACGCAATCCAGAATTATCTATCATTGAAAACTCTTTTTGAGGTTTACTTAATTTGTATTTACTTTCTAAAGGAATCCCACTAATATTATTCTTGGTCTTAGTTATACCAATATTAGATTTAGGTTTTATTATAAGTTTTTGAGAAGAGGTATCTGGTTTCTTGGTTTCTATTGCAGGAATTTTAATCGAATTCTTCTTTTCAGTATCTGGCTGCGCATACGCCAAAAGTGATCCTGTTAAAAAGCATAGTATAAATAGAAAATTCTTCATCGCAATTTGTCTTGGTATGGCTAAAACAAAAACCATACCTTTATCAAATGTAACATCTATAATACGTAAAGATTTTAATATTACGTTAAAACTTTCCGTTAAAACTGAGTCTCAATTTTCTGGTATATTCCTCGATCAACCAATCTTTATAATTCTTCGTACTATTCATAATACAATAACAGTACTGCTTGATTCGATAACAAATATCATCATGTAAAAGCTTCGCTAGTTCGCGTGCTTCAAACACATCTTCACTATTAGCGATGACTAATTCGGAGTGCTGTGCAATACTATTTTCAATAGCTTGCATCGACTTTTTACCTGCTCTAATCACCTTTTTGTACTCTTCTTTGATATCGAAGTCATCATTTGGTCGTTTTTTAAATCGTTTCCTTAACGATTCTGGCATTTTGTAGACAAATTCACGTTCGATGTCTTCATCATTACGCAAGTTTTCGAGATAATAATCTGGATTTTTAAAAATATGCTGCCAATCCACAGGCTGACTCCATGGCCCGAATCTAACGGCATTATTTCCAAGGTCAATTACCCTAAAGGTATTTTTAATACCATGTATTCTACTGCCACGACCTATCATCTGGAAATATAAGGTAAGCGAACGTGTGGCTCTATTTAATATAATGGATTCTACTGAAGGCTCATCAAAACCCGTAGTTAGTATACTAACTGAAGTTAAGATACCATCTGGTGTGTTTTTAAACCATTTGAGGATTTCTTTTCGCTCCTGTTTACTTGATGTATTGTCTAAATGTCGAATGTTATAACCAGCACGCTTGAACGTGTAATAGACTTCTTTAGAAGTATTAATACCGTTATTAAAAATGAGTGTCTTACGTCCTTTAGACAATTCATCATAGGCTTGCAAAAGTTTACTTTGCATTGCCGTATTGGTATATAACGCTTCGGATGACTTAACTGTATAATCCCCATTAATACCAATTTTTAAGGTAGTTAATGACACATCATAATTATAAATTTCCGCAGATGCCAAAAACCCATTCTTAATCAAAGTTGAAATATTATCACCGACAATTAATTCTTTGTAATTGTCTTTCATTGGTAATTTAATATTACTACTTAATGGCGTAGCAGTTACTCCTAAAATAAAACAATTGTCAAAAAACTTAAATAGCTTTCGGAATGAATTGTAATGTGCTTCATCTATAATAACCAATCCAATATCTTCCAGATTTAATTTACCATCATTAAGCCTATTGTTTAATGTTTCGACCATGGCTACGAAACATTCATATTGATCTTGATCAGGCAATTCTTTAACCTTACTATTAATGATCTTGTTATTAACGTCAAATCCATGCAGCACCTTCGACGTTTGCTTACAAAGCTCAATCCTGTGCGTTAAGATAACGACCTTCTTTTTATGCTTTTTGATATAACGTCTGACAATCTCAGAAAAAATGACAGTTTTACCACCACCTGTAGGTAACTGATACAATAAATTGTAGTTATCTGGTGCAGAATCAAATACCTCGAAAATGCGATTGAGATCAGCAATCTGATAATCGTAAAGTTTCTTCTTGGTGACTTTGGAATCTTGGACTTCTAAAATATTAGACATATAATCAATAGCGTGTAAAAAAAAATTCTTACAAAATTAAGCTTTTATAAGGTTATCTAAGCATGTTGTTAAAAACAATTGAAAAAAATATGATGTTTCTGTGCTTTTTAACATCTTCAAATCAAATATATCCGAAATTTCAGCCACTTTGTGTTAAATATAGATTAACACTAATCCCCTAACCCCTTAAAAAACAGTAAAAAAGAGCAAATTAGTGTTAATTAGTGTTAAAACTACTACTTTGTATAGCACAGTACTGTAACATTTTATTTTTAGCGTCGTCTATTAAGGTATAACATCAATTATTTAAACCAAAAATTATGAGAACTTTAAACAACAATCAATTATCAAGTACTTCTACAGAAACGAGAACATATACTTGGAACTTAAAAAGACGTTATAGATAATTACATCTATTTCAGCATCATCAATCATCAATCAAAAAACTATTAAATCATGAGAACTTTAGACAACAATCAGTTAACAAGCAAAAATTCAGAATCAAGAATTTATGCATGGAATTCAAAAAGACGTTATAGATAACATCTATCTATATTAAATTATCAATCAAAAAATCAGTCTACCATGAAAGCTTTATCGAAAATCATAAACACAACACACACAACAAATGATGATTTAGATACGTTAAGATAATATCATCATCAATCAAGAACTCTATTGAACTGCGGTTCAATCAACAATCCTAAGAAACCAGTATATGCGAAATATGCTGGTTTTTTTGTTACGGTTACATTAACTCATTTGTCTTGGTATTGTTTTTGTGACTCCTTGAACATTCACTATTAACTTTAATTCTATGAGAACTTCAAGACGACAAACACCAGACATCAATACTGGCTCAACAGCTGATATTGCTTTTTTACTACTAATTTTCTTTTTAGTAACTGCTACTATTCCTAATGACAAAGGATTAAATCGAAAACTACCTCCTCCTTGCCCACCTGGAGAGATTTGCAATGCTGTGGATACACCGCAACGTAATATTTTGGAAGTTAGAATAAACTCAAAAAACGAATTATTCGTTAAAGGAGAAATTATTCCATTATCTGAGCTAAAGGCGATAGCTATGAATTTTCTTGACAATAATGGTGATGGCTCGTGCTCACACTGTTTTGGTACAAGAGATGAAGCGTTATCGGATAATCCAAAAAAAGCTATTATATCCTTAACCAACGATCCTCAAACATCTTATCAATTTTATATCGATGTTCAAGATGAAATTACTAAAGCTTATTATAGCCTGAGAAGCTCATATGCGAAAAACGTATTTAATAAAAGTGTGGACGAATTATCTAAAGATGAAATCCTTGAAATCAGAGAAGCTTATCCGTTCTTACTTTCTGAAGCCCAAATAAAGTCTAATTTATAATTGAATCTAGTATATTTTCAATTCTATAGCTGATGTTAACTTTGCGTTTACCCCATGATCGCGCAGCTTTAACATCAGTTCCCATATAAATATCGATGCGATTTCGCCAACGCTTATTCATTTTATCTTTTACCAAGAATGTTTGGTCAAAGCCTTCTATTTTTACAAGTGTATTATGACCTAAGCCCTTCGTCAATAAGTCACGTGAAACAGCAATATAATGTAATCCGGGTTTTAGACTGTCTCCGAATGCCGTAATATGAGGATCAGAACTCGTTTGATTCGCCAAAGAGTTATATGCAGTAGCAGTAACTTCTATTGTTTTCCATTCAAATTGATCTGGTTGTGTTTCACCTTTACAACCTAAAGTTAAGGTTATAATAGCAATAAACACTAGACAAGTATGCCTTAGAAAACGCATTTTATAAAATTCAAATTGGTTCTTACTTACGACTTATAATTTTGAATAGTCTATCAGATCCAACACATTAGAGACGGTAGTTGTGATGAACAATATGATGAAAATACCATTTAAAATTAAACTGACTACTTTTTTAGCATTGACAGGGTCTTTCTTAATTCCTTTTATGTTGTAAAAAAAACCGATCATAGAACTCACAACAACCAGAAACATAATAAATGCACTAATAAAGCTATACTTCTCTATTGCAATGCGCTCTTGGCCTACTAAGTATTTTACCAATAAAAAAACCAAGAATAGCCCAACAGTAATTAGGGCATAATTGAACGCTTTATCTGAATCTTTAGTAGTTCCCATTGTAATCAATAATTAATAGTCTAATAATTCTAACAACGCGGTTTCAAATCGCCCTTTAGCAAGGTATTGTTCTTCGAGCTGATTTATAAATGGTACAGGCGTTTCCAAACTTGCCACGCGTTTAACTGGGGCATCAAGTTGCTCAAAACAGTGTTCCATGATCAACGCTGAAATATCACTTGCAACACCACCAAACATTGAATCCTCTTGTAATATTATTGCTTTATTTGTCTTGCGTACGGAATTGAAAATAGTTTCAAGATCTAATGGTTGTAAACTACGAAGATCAATAAGTTCTGCATTGATATGATCGTGTTTGTCGATGGTTTCAAGAGCCCAATGCACACCTGCTCCGTAGGTTATAATCGTTACCTGAGATCCTTCCTTCACAACCGATGCTTTACCTAACGGAAGCGTATAATAATCCTTAGGTACTTCTTGACGAATACTGCGATACAGGGCCTTATGTTCAAAAAATAATACTGGATTTGGATCTTCAATTGCAGTTGCCAACAAGCCTTTTGCATCATATGGAAACGCAGGATAAACTACTTTTAAGCCAGGTGTTTTTGTAAACCATGCTTCATTTGTTTGCGAATGAAATGGTCCTGCCGCCACACCACCACCACAAGGCATACGGATTACAACATCGGCTTCCTGATTCCAACGATAGTGAACTTTTGCCAAATAATTAACTACCGGATTAAAGCCTGATGTCACAAAATCTGAAAACTGCATCTCCACTACAGATTTTATTCCAGCGATAGAAAGTCCCATAGCCGTTTCTACTATCGCAGATTCACAGATTGGTGTGTTTCTCACACGTTCCTTTCCGAAGGCCTTTACGAAGCCCTCAGTAATTTTAAAAACACCACCATATTCAGCGATGTCTTGTCCCATAACGACCATATCTTTATGCTTTTCCATGGATTGTTTTAATCCTTGTGAAATCGCATCAATAAGTCTAAGTTCATCTGTTTTTTTTGAAGGTGCTATTGCCTTAAATTCAAAAGCTTTATAAACGTCACGTAATTCAGTTTCCATATCTGGAACAATTGGTGCTTCATTAAACGCCATTTCCAAATGTTCATGAATTTCATGCATAATACCTTCCTTAATCGCTACTTCCTGCTTCTCCGTTAGAATTTTTTGATCCTTTAAATAGGATTGATAGTTTTCGATGGGATCAAATTTAGCCCAATGCTCCATGAGATCCTTTGGCACATATTTCGTACCACTTGCTTCCTCATGACCACGCATTCTAAACGTTTTAAATTCAATTAAGATAGGACGTGGACGCTTTCTTATACTATTTGTAAGTTTCTGCATTTTAGTATAGACTTCTATGATATTATTTCCATCTAATATGAAGGATTCCATGCCATATCCTTTTCCACGATCGGCCAGATCTTTGCAATTATATTGTTCATTAGTAGGCGTAGATAAGCCATAACCATTGTTTTCAATACAAAACATTACTGGTAATTGCCAGACAGAAGCAACATTGAGTGCTTCATGAAAATCACCTTCACTCGTTCCGCCTTCACCTGTAAACACAGCTGTAACTTGATTTTTCTTTTTAAGTAAGCTTGCTAGTGCAATTCCGTCTGCCACACCTAATTGAGGTCCGAGATGAGAGATCATCCCAACAAGATTAAATTCCTGAGTTCCAAAATGAAATGAACGATCACGACCTTTTGTAAATCCACTTGCCTTTCCCTGCCATTGCCCAAACAAACGGTGAAGCGGAATCTCACGTGTGGTAAACACACCTAAATTTCGATGCATTGGAAGAATATATTCGTCTTTCTGCATTGCCATCGTAACGCCAACAGATATGGCTTCTTGACCAATTCCGGAGAACCACTTTGAAATTTTACCCTGACGTAATAGAATGAGCATCTTCTCTTCTATCATTCTAGGCTTTAACATGTTCTTGTATAAACGTAAGAGTGTTTTATTATCCAGACCCTTTTTGTCATAGGTAATAGTACTCTTCGAGGTAGTCAGCATTATTTTTGTCAATTAGGTTTGTAAATCAAATGTAATTAAAATTGATAGACTTATTTAACTTCCTCTGGTAAATTTTTGAGCAATTCTAATCGTAAAATCTAAAAGATTCTTTTTACTTATTTTTGTATTAAAGTAGTTCAACCTAACCCTTTTTTAGATGAATAGTATACCAAGTGTTAATCTTCAAGATTTTATCTCTGGAGATCCAGATAGAAAGCAAAAATTTATCAATGACATTGGAAGAGCTTATGAAGAAATAGGCTTCGTGGCGCTCAAAGGTCATTTTTTAGACGATGAACTCGTAGATAATTTATATGGCGAAGTAAAGAAGTTTTTCAGTTTACCTGTTGAAACAAAACGTAAATACGAAATTGAAGGTATAGGAGGACAACGTGGTTATGTATCCTTCGGAAAAGAAAGTGCTAAAGGAAAAAAAGAAGGCGATTTAAAAGAGTTTTGGCATTTTGGACAATATGTCGAAGACGATCCTGAACGTGCTAAAGAATATCCTGAAAATGTAACCGTTAATGAAGTTCCAGAGTTTAATGCTGTCGGAAAACAAACGTACAAGATGCTTGAAAAAACGGCTAAATATGTTTTGAGAGCACTAGCCTTATACTTAGGTCTTGAAGAAACCTATTTTGATCATTACATTCATAATGGTAATTCAATTCTAAGACCCATTCATTACCCTCCGATTTTAGAAGAGCCTGAAAACGCTGTGCGAGCTGCCGCTCATGGTGACATTAATCTCATAACATTATTAATGGGTGCCCAGGGACGAGGATTACAAGTGCAGAATCATGAAGGTGAATGGATTGATGCAATAGCAGATCCAGATGAACTCATGATTAATGTTGGCGATATGTTATCTAGACACACCAATAACAAATTGAAATCTACAATTCATCGCGTTGTTAATCCGCCTAGAGAACTTTGGGGTACTTCGCGCTACTCTATTCCGTTCTTTATGCATCCAATTAGCGAAATGAAGTTAGATGTTTTGGAGAGTTGCATAGACGACGAAAATCCTAAGCGTTTTGATAATATTACCGCAGGAGAATTTTTAAATGAACGACTCATAGAATTGGGATTAAAAAAATAATGCAATCCTATTCATTAAAAGAAAATTGTAAATTGTAATATGGATTTACAAGACCAATTAAAACAATTATTTCCTGATCACGTTCCTAGTAATTCATCTGAAGTTAATAAGGAGGAATCTAGCGATCTATGGCTTCAAGATGATCCCATTATATGCAAATACGAAAAACGAAAAGGAAAACCAATTACCATTCTTGAAGGATATACTGGAGCAACCGAAGATTTCAAAAATCTAGCCAAACAACTAAAACAAAAACTGAGTGTTGGTGGTAGTTTTAAAGATGATAAAATAATCATACAGGGCGATTACAGAGATAAAATTATGCAGATATTAAAAGATTTAGGGTTTAATGTTAAACGCGTTGGTGGCTGATGGATTATAAGCCTTTACATATCACAAATGGCCATAGTTTAACAAACTATTTGTTTAAGCTTGGTCTTGCAAATGAAACCAATACAATTACATGGCAAGAAGCCTTATGTGTTGGACCAACCATTGAGGATTTGACGTCTCAAGAATTCATAAAAATTAGAAAAGAATTTTTTAAATCATTTTATGATATCACTTTGAGTCGTAAAGAGATGACAAGTGAATTACAGAAGCTTGATGATGTTTCTGCATACACTGATATAATATTATGGTTTGAGTACGATTTATTCTGTCACATTAACTTGGTGGCCGTGATTAGTTTACTTGAACAAAAAGGCATTTATCTACCAATGCATTTGGTATGTAGTGGCCGTGTAGAAGGGCAAAAGGGATTAAAAGGCTTGGCCGAACTTACACCAGGAGATATTAAAGCACATTACGAATCTAAAGTTAAATTAACTGTAGACGATATTGCTTTGGCTAAACGTGTTTGGAAAGTATATTGCGGTAATGACCACAATGAGTTCTTCCCTTTAATAGTAAGGCCTTCATCTTTTAAATATATGAGCAATTGTCTTAAAGCGCATGTCAAACGATTTCCTGATACAAGAAGTGGATTAAGTACCTTAGAATACAACATTTTAAAATTAGTTCAAGAAAACAGTATCACTTCCAAACATCATCTTGTTGGCTACACACTTCATTACCAAGGTTATTATGGTTATGGTGACCTTCAATTAGCGCGCGTTATTGATTTACTTGATATATTCTTTATCGAGGAAGATGGAATTTTAAAGCTCAATAGAAAAGGGCATCTTGCATTAAATCATCAGCACAATTATCAAAAAGAAATGAATAATAACATTTATTATGGAGGTGTTTGTTGCTCTGATTTCAAATTCAACAAAGAACAGAATAAACTTATAAAAACAATTATCCATGTCAATTAAAGATTCGGAATTGATCTTAAATCCTGACGGAAGTGTTTACCACTTAAATCTTAAACCAGAAGACATATCTGATACCATTATTTTTGTTGGTGATCAAGATAGAGTTGAAAAAATTACAAAACATTTCGATAGCATAGAATTCAGGACTCAAAAGCGTGAATTCAAAACACAAACGGGCTATTACAAGGATAAATTACTAACAGTTATATCGACTGGAATCGGTCCAGATAATATTGATATCGTATTAAACGAATTAGACGCCTTAGTTAATATTGATCTGGAGACGCGAAAACCAAAACAAGACCTTACAAGTCTAAATATAATACGCGTTGGAACTTCAGGTTCTTTACAAAAGGATGTGCCTGTGGATTCTTTCGTAATTAGTACGCACGGATTAGATATCAATGGCATGCTTCACTTCTATCAAATCGATGACATTAGTAACCCTAAAATAGAGAACGCTTTTATTGAACACACAAATTGGGATATTAATAAAGCACGCCCAATTATTATAAATAATAGTCAGTATTTAGAAAACTATTTTGATAGTCCGGAAGTCCATAAAGGCATGACTGGTACAGCTGGAGGTTTTTATGGTCCGCAAGGACGCGTTCTGCGTTTACCACTTCAAGATGATTCATTAAATGCCAAATTAGATTCATTTTCATATGAATATTTTAGAATCACGAATTTCGAAATGGAAACTTCTGTTATCTATGGTTTATCCAAACTTCTTGGTCACGAAGCGCTATCATTAAATGCCATTATTGCCAATAGGCCCAATGGAACATTCAGTAAAGATCCCAAGCAGACTGTAGAAAATTTAATTTTATATGCGTTAGAGCGCATAATTAATGTGTAATGTGTGACGGATTTTGCGACGAATAGTTCAAAAGAATCGAATTTAGTAAAAATGTATGAGGACAGTTAAAATTGGTGGTGTGCCAGAACACTTTAATCTTGCATGGTATCTTGCACTTAAAAATAGAGAGTTTAAAGATGTGGGCATTAATTTAAGATGGAAGGATTTTTATGGTGGTACAGGTGCAATGAATAAAGCACTTCGCGAAGGCGAAATTGACATGGCTGTTATTCTTACAGAAGGTGTTATCAAAGATATTATTGATGGAAATCCAACCAAGATTGTCCAGACATTTGTTAAGTCTCCTCTTATATGGGGAATTCATGTTGCTCATCAATCTAATTACCATACTATAGATGATTTAAAAGGTAAAAAAGCCGCAATCAGCAGATATGGATCTGGGTCTCATTTAATGTCTTATGTTAATGCTGAACAGCACGACTGGGAATTAGATGAAGATCTCAATTTTGAAGTTATTAGAAATTTAGATGGTGCCGTTGAAGGTTTAACAAATGGTAAAGCCGATTATTTTTTATGGGAAAAATTTACGACTAAGCCAATCGTTGATAAAGGCGTATTTAGAAGAATTGGAAACATCCCAACGCCTTGGCCCTGTTTTGTTATTGCCGTAAGGGAAGACTATATTGCTGACCATCTTGACGATCTAAAGATGATACTAGAGATTATTAATAATATTACAATTGAATTTAAACAAATACCTAGTATAGATCGTACAATAGCCAATCGATATGAACAAAAACTAGAAGACGTCCAAGAATGGTTATCCCTTACCGAATGGTCACAGCATATTATGGATGAAGAGACAGTAGACACCATTCAAGACACACTTTATAGTTTAGATATAATTCCTAGAAAAGTGAATTACGATGAACTGGTTAAAAAAATAGATTAAATGTCGATAAATTCAATAATTAAAAATGTTATATAATTGATAACGTGCTATTTGCATTGTTAGAAAATTAACATAATTTTAGCTTTTTACGCTCTAATTTTTCGATTTATCAAAAATTTGGTTACATTTGGAGCACCAAATCGAAGTGCTTGCTTAACTAAATCTATTGAATATGATTCTAACAATTACTCTTGTACTATCTTTTTTAGTGGCTATTAATTTCTTGTTATTGGTATTTAGTTGTAATAAAACAACTAAGAGAGTTGTTACTGAAGAGAAAACTGTAATTAAACCAATTAAACCTGCTAAACAATTAGCAACAAGTCAATTAGCGCCAACTGGTAGTTAATCCTTACCAACTAATTTCTCCTAAATTTCGAGATTTCAATTCTGAATTTGTTCGGCTAAAATGTTTATTACCGAACCAATAACCTCTATTCGCGCTCAATGGTGATGGGTGCCCTGAAGTTAGTACGACATGATCTTGTGTGTTTATGAGTTTTATTTTCTTTTTAGCATAACCTCCCCATAATAAAAACACAATGTTTTTACATTCGTTACTAATGATTTCGATCACATGATCTGTAAAGCGCTCCCATCCTTTATTTTGATGACTTCCTGGCTGTTTTGCTCTAACAGTTAGTGTCGCATTTAGTAATAGCACGCCTTGAGTCGCCCAGCGTTCAAGATTACCAGACGTAGGATAAGGAATGTTCAAATCCGATTCTAATTCTTTAAATATATTAATCAATGACGGTGGATGAGAAATGCCATCTGCAACTGAAAAACATAAGCCATTTGCTTGGCCATCTCCATGATACGGGTCTTGGCCAATAATCACCACTTTTAAGTTATCAAAAGTGCACAGATCAAAGGCTGAGAATATTTGAGATCCTGGTGGATAACAGGTATTGATTTTATATTCTTCTCTTACAAAGTCTGTTAAGCTCTGAAAATAAGGCTTTTGAAACTCAAAGTTTAGTTTTTGTTTCCAGCTTGGATGTATGTTTACGTTCATTTTATCTAATAATAACTCCAGTCATCTAAAACATGAGCATTGTCATAATTTGATATTAGCAAAAGTACTATATTCGTTTGTGTTAAAGCTATCAATCATGGTAAAAGCGATTTTAGAACGTGTTCAAGGTATCTTAAATACTGATTTAAAGGAAATCAATACAATTGAATCCATCACACATGATGATTTCTATAAAAATCATATTAAGACAAATACGCCAGTCAAAATGACCCATATGATGAGCCATTGGAAAGCAATGGAACTATGGTCATTAGATTATTTTGAAAAAATTGGTAAGGACAAAGAGACCTACATGTATCAAGGTAATATTAGACAAAATGATACCAATTGGCATTTTGGTGCATTTCAAGATTACTTAAATGATATTAGAAACAATAGCGATAATACAGAAACCTATCTCGGAAATATGCCTATTGCTAAAATGTTTCCAGAATTATTAGAACACGTTGATTTCTCTTTAATCTCAAATAATACCATTCGCAACTCTACTTCCCTATGGATAGGCCCTCCAGGAACTATTACGGGATGGCACACCGATAGATTAGCAAACAACATATTGGCATTAATCGAAGGACGAAAACTCGTTTTTTTGGTAAGTCCTAAAGAGACCAACAAAATGTATCCAAGTGATAAATACGAACCTGGATCACGTCTGAGCGACGTTAATATGGAGAATTTTGATGAGGAACATCATCCATTATTCAAAGATGCGACAGTACAATACACGATTATCCATCCAGGTGAAATGCTATTTATTCCACAAACTTGGTGGCACGTTGTTTATGGTTTAGACGTTTCTATTAGTTCAAATAATTTTGGATTTACTCCATTTGACAACTTTAAAATGAAATCTTCTGAACTTATAAAACGAAATTTACATAGTTTAGGATTATACAGTCCTAAGAATTGCGTATGCCATTATATAAACGAAGATGGCAAACGCGTAAAACGCTAAATTCTACTAAGAAATTAAGATTTTATTTCTATATCATTAATAAGTAACTTTGCATTCTTTAAAGATGAAAAGGAAGTTGTCGATGATACGCATTCATGATAAAACGTTACAGGATATAGAATTTACCACGGTTTTAAAACAGGTGGCTGAATATTGTATTACCGATTTAGGACGTCAAGAAGCGCTACTCATTCGACCATTCGAAACTCGTGAAGATGTCATGCGGTCTTTAACGCATACAAATGAATTCATATCTTCATTCTACAATGACAATCGTATTCCGAATCACGGATTCGAACCGATTAGTAGAGAGGTTAAATTATTAAATATTGAGAACTCCTATTTAGAAACGAAAAGTTTCCAAAAGTTAGCTTCAATATGTATTATCATTCAGGACCTCACAAAATTCTTTAAAAAATTTGAAGAGTACTACCCTTCTCTTCATCTGTACGTCTCAAATCTAGATCTATTACCACATGTCGTTACAGAAATTGATTCAATAGTTGATCGCTTTGGAGACGTGAAAGATAATGCGACAGATACCTTGTATAGCCTGCGTCAAGCTATTAATTCTGTTAGAGGAAAAATCAATCAGAGTTTTAATTCGGCCTTAACGACCTACCACAACCTTGACTATCTCGATGATATTAGAGAATCTGTTGTTGAAAACAAACGTGTACTTGCGGTAAAGGCCATGTATCGCAGAAAGGTGAAAGGTAGTATCCTTGGTAGCAGCAAAACAGGAAGTATCGTTTATATACAACCAGAAACAACGTTTCAATATGCTAGGGAACTGAATAATTTAGAATTTGATGAAAGTGAAGAAGTCAATCGTATTCTAAGACAGCTTACCGAATATGTGCGACCGTATAATACACAGTTTAACGACTACCAAAACTATTTAGTTAGATTAGATGTTATTTACGCGAAAGCAAAGTACGGTCAATCAATTAATGCCATATTACCTCAAATAAACGAAGACAAAATTTATGACGCCAGAGATGCGTTTCACCCCTTATTATTTATCTCGAATAAAACTGAAGGCAAAAAGACATTTCCACAAAGTATTAAGTTAAATCCAGACAATCGCATTATCGTCATATCTGGTCCGAATGCTGGTGGAAAAAGTATTACCTTAAAAACAATTGGTTTGTTACAAGCCATGTTACAGAGCGGATTATTAATACCTGTGCATGAAAAGAGCAATGTGTGTTTATTTGATCGTATTATTAGCGATATTGGGGACAATCAATCTATTGAGAATCATCTAAGCACCTATAGCTATCGATTGAAGCAAATGAATTATTTCCTGCGGAAATGTAATAAAAATACGCTATTCTTAATCGATGAATTTGGAACTGGAAGTGATCCAGAGTTGGGTGGAGCCCTAGCTGAAACATTTTTAGAAGAATTCTATAATCGCGAAGCTTTCGGGATTATAACAACTCATTATTCTAACTTAAAGGTTTTAGCAAACGAACTTCCGTACATGCAGAATGCTAATATGATGTTTGATGAGCGTAGTTTAGAACCTATGTTTAAATTGGCATTAGGACAAGCCGGAAGCTCTTTTACGTTTGAGGTAGCTCAGAAAAACGGGATTCCATATAGCTTGATCAATCGGGCAAAGAAGAAAATAGAACGTGGTAAAGTAAGATTCGATGCTACCATCGCAAAACTTCAAAAAGAACGAAGTAAACTTGAAAAAACAGAGCGTTCACTTAAGGAAAATGAGAAGAAAAAACGTTCTGAAGCTGATAAGCTAGAAGAAATAAATGCTAAAGTTCAAAAGAAACTAGAGAATTACCAAGAACTGTATGACAGTAATCAGCGCTTAATCTATCTTGGTCAGAAGTTTAATGACATTGCCGACAAGTATTTTGATAATAAACGGAAACGTGAACTAATGGCCGAACTCTTCAAATTGGTTCAAATAGAAAATTCAAAGCGTAAGAAGATATCAGCAAAACAAAAGAAAGCTGAAAAAGCAAAAGAATTAAAAGTAAAGAAAGAAGCCGATAAGAAAGTTGAAGTCATACGACAAAAGAAGAAAGCTGAAAAGAAGAAAGCTATCAAACCAGAAAAACCAAAACCGATTTTAAAAGTTGGTGATCGCGTAAGAATGCATGATGGCAGAGCTATTGGAAGTATTGATAGTTTAGAAAAAGGAAAAGCAATTGTAAATTACGGTATGTTCACTACCAATGTGAATGTTGATTTACTAGAGCTGGTAGAACGATAACATAATGACACAGATTCCGAAAGGTAAACAGCTAATTTTGTTTGATGGTGTATGCAACCTTTGTAATTCATCAGTTCAGTATGTAATCAATCATGATAAACAAAACAGATTTCTTTTTGCGCCATTGCAAAGTGAAATTGGTGAATCTATTATTAAAGACTTCAATATCGATCGCTCTAAAACTGATTCAATTCTCTTGTATTCAGAAGACAAAGGATTAGCAATCAAATCAACTGCTGCACTAAAGATCTCAAAGCACTTAGGATTCCCTAGAAATCTGTTGAGTGTCTTTACTATAGTTCCACCATTTATTAGAAATTGGGTATATGATTATATAGCTAAAAACCGTTACAAATGGTATGGCAAACGTGATGAATGTATGATTCCAACTCCAGAATTAAAGTCGAAATTTTTGCAATAAAAAAAGTCCTTACGGGAATAAGGACTTTCTTAATTAACAACTAATTAAAACTAATTTAACTCTAAATAATTTATAATCAAGAGGGATTATCTAGTTTCTAGATTATTGATTAATAGCACATTATTTATACTTTAAAACTACTACTATCTTTGCGTATACATTCATATTATCGGTATAACACCATTTTTTTTGATTAAACAAAACAAGGTGCAAAAATCATCTACAAGATGCATACCTATAGGTAAATTCTTATAACTCAATCAAAAAATACTTTCACTCAATGAAAGTTATGTTACGCTCAAAATAGATTTTATAATCAAAAATGTAAGACTAAATTGAAATAGAATTAATTGAAGAGTTAATTGCTGAACTGGAAGCCTTAAAACATTTTATTTAACTCGACCCTTAACTTCTGTTAGTTAAGATCGACTCGAGTTCTCATGTCATGAAAGGTCTAACATGGAATGAGTTTCAAAAGAATACCTGATTAGAATAACTATGTTTTAAGGCTTCTTTATTTTAAGCTTTTAAGAATGAAATCAAGGTTTTTATTAGAATTGTCATTAGTCATGTAGGCATCTGTGTAGTATTTAGATGAGATTGCCAATCCGAGATTCTGAATTTCGCTTATGGTATCTATATAATCCATATTCACTTTTCCCGTTAACAAAACATCTAAATCACCTCCTGATTTCGCGTAGTTATAAACACGGTGAATACCGCTTAAATACTGATGATCTTTTGTAAAACCTCCTCCTCTATGTACGCGTAGTGCTATAGCAAAAGCCTTGTCTCTATTCAATTTATATTGACTAAATAATAGATCGAATGTATCTGCAAAACTATAGCCTTTATTGAGAGTATCTACTGCTATGACGCGATAAGCAAGTTCTTTTAAACGTTTCATCGTCAAGCACCCGGACATATATTCGGAATAAACCGCCAATCCTTCTTGAGTCTCTACATTGTTAGGAAAACCATTTGAAAACACCTTTAAAGGTTGTGATAAACCATTAAACGTTGTGACCATATGCACGCCTATTTCATGGTTAGTAAGAACTTTAAGTTGATTTAAACTAAACTTATGGTTTTTACTTAGAACTAAAGTTTGCGTATTATTTAAAACCATTGCAGCGGCCGACAAATTAGTTGAAAGTTTGATCTTATACTTAAAATCATAGCGCTTAGAATAGTCTTTAAAAAAATCGACTGCTTCATCAGCAGAATAGATCGGTAACATCTCTTCATCAAAATCGCTGTCATCAAAACGCAAAATAAATTTTGCATTATCAATTTGCTTTTCTGTAGGTGTACCAAAACTTTTTAAACTATTGAAATAGAACTTTCGGCCGTGATTTATAGTTTCTATGCACTCTATCAATCCAGAATATTCATATATCACATCTTCATAAAGCTGCCTTATAGCCTCATTTTCTATACGTTCTAAGCGTTGAGAAAAGAATAAGCGATGGAGTTTATACCCATTGAAATTAATCTTAGGATATTTAAACTGCGGATCATAATTATATTTTGCTGAAAAGAATTGTTTCTTTTCACCTTGGATATTTAAAGGATTTATATAATTAAGGAGTTCTATGTTTTGAACCAGACGGTTCAAATTTGCATCGATATCAAAAATGTTCTGAAATTCATCAGTACTGGTAATTTGCGGCATTATCTCGCGTGCTTTTTGTAAAACCGAGCAGCATGCTCAGGTAAACGGTTTCGTAAATGTTCTTCAACAGCTGCAACAACTTCGGGATAAATAACATAATCGTATTCATCACAATACACCTTAGCTATCTCAGTTGCCAAAACTAAGGTATTTTGAAAGTTTTTAGTAATATATTTTAAGAAATAACCATTTCCGAAAAATGTGTCATTGATCTTTGCAGTCGACTTAATTTCATGAGGGAAATTTAATTCAGATAAATCTTGACGCCATAATTCTATATCCTCACCAAATCTATCGTTATCCACGTTAGACGTACCCAGGTTCCACGTAGGCACTTCTCTATCCCAGCGTTTCCAATTGTAACTATGCATATCATAGACGATACAAAGACCGAATTTGGCTTCTAATTTTGAAATAAGCGCATGAACAACCTTATAAAAGTTATGATGCTTTTGAAGACTTTTTTGCTTCATTTCATCTGATAACGGTTTACGCCATAACTTTTTTCCCCATGCTGTATCAAACACGGCATCATCAGGTCCGCGATTAAGATCGTATTCAAATCTCGAATCACAACCTGCGATAATAATAGGGTGTGAAATGACCATGTTTTTGGTTTCAGGATCCTCTTCATACCAGCGCTCGTAATCGGTATGAAGGCAATTATCCCATAGTTCTTTTCTAAATTGATGACCGTCATGAACTGCTCCACAAGCATAGTGCACATAGTCATCAATTTTTAGCGTTAATGAATAATCTGTTGCAACAGCATGAAATGTTTCTTCAGCATTGATTTTAGAGATGATTTCATCTATTGAAAGACACTCGATCATATTAGCTTAAGATTTTCTTTAAATGGTTATAGGTGGCATTTTCCATATGATCAAATGTACCATCGGCAAATGCCATCAGTTTTATATCGGCAAAAAGCTCGGTAAGGTCAGCATTGTAATGTTGCTTAGAACGAACGGCGTCAACAATTTTAGAAATACTCTGGTAATCATTGTCTTTATCAAATTCATCCTTAATATTCCCATAGGTCTCTGCATCAACACGGGATAACAGATATTCATATTCCGTTCTTGATTCATGAAGATCGGAATGCGCAATGTATAGCATTAAATAGGTTAAAAGTTCCTGTTTACTCCAATTGGTACTTCCCATAATTAATTCAGAATTCTTTAGCTAATAACATGCAAGAAGATTATGCCTCTTCTACAGTTTTTCTTAAACGTGCTCTTCTATCAAATGCTTGGAGTTGATCAAGCACTTTACTTTCAAGAAAATCAATAACACGTTCTTCTACTCTAACTTTTGTCTTGTAAACTTTATTGATATACGTTATACCACCAGGTGACATCACATTTACCTCAACTAGTTTTCCACCTATAACATCAATTCCAACAAAATAGAGTCCGTCTTTAACTAATTTCGGCCCTATCTGCTTACATAAGGCCTTCTCAGCTTTTGTGAGCGTATGTTTTTGTACAGATCCTCCTGCGGTAACATTAGATCGATGATCGTCGTTCCCAGGCACACGTTTCATGGCTCCTACAGGTTCTCCATTCAACAATAATATTCTAACATCACCTTGATCTGCACCTTCAATATAATCTTGAAGTATTACATAATTTGACGTTCCATCTGCACTGGTAATATAAAAGTCCAGCAATGAATGAATTAATATTATTCATTGCCGATTTCTCAATCAAAATCACTCCTGACCCACCAAAACCGTTTAAAGGTTTTAAGATCATTTTATCACATTTAGACTCTTTGATTTGTTTTACCAAATACTCTTTATTCTTAGAGACATGTGTATTGGGAATAATGTTACTATGTGCATCTCCAAATGCAGCTGTATATAGCTTATTATTGGCTTCTCTCATTCCTTGAAGCGAATTGATGATAAATACATCATCCTTCACAGAATCCAGAAAGTTAAGCATTAAAGGATCTAATGGTGGATTTGCTCTAAAGAAAATGGCATCAAATCCTGCAAGTGGCAGCATCTCTTCTCGTAGTTCTGCTTTTCTGTAAAATCCTTTCAAGGTTGAAGGTACTTTATCCATACGACCAATAACCATGCAGAACGCACTAGTTACACTATCTCTAATGGTAAGATTTGCTGGTGTACACATCGCAACTCCATGTCCTCGTTTTGCACATTCTCTTATTAATGCTAAACTCGTATCGTTTTCCGGATCGATATTCTCCCACGGATACATTATAAAACAAACATTCATAGCGTTTTAATTTGATTGGTATGAAAGATAAAAGTAAAAAGAAATATTAGTTTTCAAAACTATTTTACAGCTTCATAATGATCATCCCATTCTTTTGGTTTGGGATCATGTAATTTATCAAGTGATTTAGCTACGATCATTGATACTGTTGCATCTCCAGTCACATTTACGACTGTTCGGCACATATCCAATGGTCGATCTACAGCAAAAATCAATGCTAATCCAATTGGTAACAGTTCTGCTGGAAAACCGATTGATTCTAAAACGATAACGAGCATCACCATTCCTGCACTCGGCACAGCAGCACTTCCAATCGAAGCTAATAATGCGGTTCCAACGATGATAAGCTGATTGGTAAATGTCAGACCTTCTGGCCAAATAACCTGCATAATAAATACCGCTGCAATTCCTTGATACAAACTGGTTCCATCCATATTGACTGTCGCACCTACGGGTAATACAAATCCTGAAACTTCCTTATCTACACCGATATGCTCTTCAACACGTTCCATAGTTACAGGTAATGTTGCAGCACTCGAGCTCGTAGAAAATGCTAATAATTGAGCTGGTGATATTCTATTCAAGAACCATAATGGTGATTTACCTGTGATTGTACGAACTAATATCAAATAGAAGATAATCATAATTGCTAATCCAGCAACAACACACACGGCATAATTCAATAGTTTTAGGAGGATCTCCGTATCATCAAAGGCAATGATCACATTAGCCATTAATGCAAACACCGCATAAGGCGCAAATAACATAATCAAATCAACCATCTTCATTACAACTTCATTAAGAGAGTCGAAAAACTTCACCAAGGGTTCTGCTTTTTTTTCTGGAATCAACAGTAAACAGATACCAACGAACAATGCAAAAAAGATGACTTGAAGCATTTTTGCTTCAGCAAATGATGTAAATATATTACTCGGAAATATGTCCACTAAGGCTTGTAATGGCCCAGCATCCGTTTGAACTGAAGCTTTTTCTAGCTTGTCAATTACGCCTGCATCATTTTCGTATTTCATCTTAATTTTAGCAATAGTTTCTTCAGGCATTCCTGTACCTGGTTTGACCACATTAACAATTGAAAGCCCAATAATAATAGCA
The DNA here is from genome assembly GCA_017643165.1 of Psychroserpens sp. Lineage (GTDB taxonomy): Bacteria > Bacteroidota > Bacteroidia > Flavobacteriales > Flavobacteriaceae > Psychroserpens. Next base: position 723,760 of record JAEPNY010000002.1, read on the forward strand.
ACTAAGGTTGTTCCGACGTAAATGATGATGGTTCTTAATCCCATCGATTTAATTTTGGAAATATCCTTTAAATCTGAGATACCTTTAATTAAAGAGGCCAAAATCAATGGAATCGCAATGAGTTTTAAAAGATTGATGAAAATTGTTCCAAATGGCGCGATCCAATCAGATACAAATGACTTTCCACCATCAACCGAATTCATTATAAATCCGAAAATGATCCCTAGAATCATTCCAATTATTATTTTCCAATGTAAGGGTAATTTTTTCATAAATCTATTGCGCTTATACTATCTAATTTAGTGTTATTATTTGTGGTGAAATGATACGTTATTTCAAGAATACATTTTGTGTAATAAATAGAAATCCACTATCACTAAGGCCGCCATGGCTTCAACTATTGGAATAGCGCGTGGTACTACACAAGGGTCATGCCTACCTTTTCCCTGCATTTCGACAATATTGCCAGAATTATCCAAAGCATCTTGTTTTTGAATTACTGTTGCAACAGGTTTAAAGGCTACCTTGAAATAAATATCCATTCCGTTGCTGATGCCACCCTGAATTCCACCTGACATATTGGTTTTAGTCGAACCATCTTGGTTAAACATATCATTGTGCTCTGTTCCTGTCATTTTGGAACCTGCAAAACCACTGCCATATTCAAATCCTTTTACGGCATTAATTGACAACATTGCTTTTCCAAGATCGGCATGCAACTTATCAAAAACAGGTTCACCAAGGCCTAATGGTACATTTTGAATTACACATGTAATTGTACCTCCAATTGTATTCCCTTCTTTTCTTATAGCCTTGATTTTATCAATCATAAGATTAGCTATTTCAATATCAGGACAACGCACATCATTTGTATCCGTTTGCGAAAAATCTAGTTCCTGATAAGGCTTCGTCAATTCAATATCACCAACCGAAGACGTAAATGCATTTATTTGAATAGATTTTAAGTATTGTTTTGCTATCGCTCCAGCAACAACCCTACTGGCCGTTTCTCTTGCAGAACTTCGTCCTCCTCCTCTATAATCTCTAAGGCCATACTTTTTTTCGTACGTATAATCAGCATGACTTGGTCTGTAGACATCTTTTATGTGTGAATAGTCTTTCGATTTTTGGTTGGTATTTTTAATTACAAATCCTATGGGTGTGCCAGTAGTTTTGCCATCAAATATACCTGATAAGAACTCTACTGTATCAGGTTCTTTGCGTTGGGTGACGATTTTTGACTGACCTGGTTTACGTCGATCCATTTCATGTTGTATTGCCTCAAAGTCTAATTCTAAACCCGGAGGGCAACCATCAATAATTCCTCCTATGGCAACGCCATGTGATTCTCCAAAAGTAGTTAGTTTAAAAATATTACCGAATGTATTTCCAGCCATATAACCTGATTTATGATCAATCAAGTTGTAAAAATAAAGAAACAAAAAGAGAATCCCATAACGCTTTTTAAATGTTAACTAATTATGCGTAACGTTAGTTTAACAATTTGCTGATTGTTTAATAATTAGGATCATTATTCTATTTAAAACCATATCAATTTCTTTGCACTGTAAAAATGGTTATAGCTCTTGAAAACAAAGCGAAAAGTTGAAATTGTCGTTATTTCAGACGTGCATCTAGGAACTTATGGATGTCATGCAGAACAGCTATTGACTTATCTAAACAGCATATCACCTAAAAAGCTAATTTTAAATGGCGATATCATTGATATATGGCAATTTAAAAAGCGTTACTTCCCTAAGTCGCATCTGCGCGTTATTAAGAAGATCATGGATATGGCTACGAATGGCACCGAAGTCATCTATATTACTGGAAATCATGATGAATTACTTAGAAAATTTAGCGACCTAAAAATCGGTAATATCTCCATAGTAGATAAATTAGTCTTAGAGTTAGATGACAAAAAAGCATGGGTTTTTCATGGTGATGTTTTCGATATCTCTATCCAAAACGCCAAATGGTTAGCCAAGCTAGGTGGCTACGGATACGACCTCCTTATTCTGATGAATCGATTCGTAAATTGGGGTCTAGAGAAACTTGGAAAGGATCGCTATTCTTTATCTAAAAAGATCAAAGAAAGCGTTAAAGGTGCTATTAAATATATTAGTGATTTTGAAGAAGTAGCAACAGAATTGGCAATTGAGAATGGCTACGATTATGTGATATGTGGACATATTCATCAACCAAAAATGTTGACTGTAGAAAATAAGATCGGAAAAACAACCTATTTAAATTCTGGCGATTGGGTAGAGAACTTTACGGCTTTAGAATATCAGTTTAAACGTTGGAAACTATATCATTACGACAAAGATAAACTCAGAGCTTTTTATGCTGATGAATCCATCAAAGAAATGGAAGTAAAAGATCTCATTGCCGCAGTGACTGTAATTCCACAAAAAGAAAAGAAAAACAAGAATTTAGGTTTTTAAGGCCTGCCTCAGTATTGTTATGGGATGAAGTGCTTTTCGTTGTGTCCCATCTTTTATTTGATGTCTGCAACTTGTCCCATTTGCGGCTATTATTACGTCTTCGCCCTTTGACGCTCGAATTTCAGGAAATAATGTTTGCTCTCCTATTGCCATACTTAGTTCAAACTTAGAAGCCTCGTAACCAAAACTTCCGGCCATTCCACAGCAACCACTTGGTATTTCTGAAACATTATAATTCTTAGGAATACTCAGCACTTTAACACTAGATTGCTTATCCGTTAAGGCCTTTTGATAACAGTGTGCATGAAATTTGACAGTTTTCGATTCGGTAGTGAAATCTTCAACCGAAATATCGCCTGATTGATAAGCCCTCCATAAAAAATCTTCAAACAGATAGGTGTGATCTGATATTTGTTTGGCCGCAACTTTATCATCAGCTAATTTCAAATACTCATCTTTAAAGGTCAATATTGCTGATGGTTCAATACCGATGAGTGGATTGTCTTCAGAAATCATCCCTTTTAATCGACTAATATTTTTATTTGCACAGTCTTTCGCTTTCTGCAGTAATCCTTTTGAAATATAACTTCTGCCCGACTCTAAATCATTGATAAATATTGATTTATAGCCAAGCTTATCAATTAACACTTCAAGATCATAAGCAATCTCAGATTCGAGGTGGTTTGTGAATTCATCGACAAACACATACACCGTTTTTAAAGACTTGTTTTCATTCGATTTAATGTGATTGTTCTGTGGAATCTCTATACGCTTACGGTATGTTTTTGAGATTAAAGGCATACTGCGATTAACATGTATTCCGAATATGGATTTTATACGTTTTGAGGTAAACTTATTTTGAAAAATGAAATTAGATAACTTCGGTACTATTGAGGCTAATTGGTTGTAACGAGTTGCATTCGCAAAAAACCGGTCTTGAAATGAAGTGCCATTAGCCTTATGATATTGATACTGAAACTCAGCTTTTAAGGCCGCTACATCGACACTGCTTGGGCATTCACTTGCACAAGCTTTACAGCTCAGGCATAGCTCGAATACATCTTTCAATTCTTTATGATCAAATCGATTAACTTTATTTGAGTACGTAAGAAACTCACGTAAAGCATTAGCCCTTGCCCTAGTCGTGTCTTTCTCATTTCTTGTAGCGCGATAACTCGGACACATAGTACCTCCGAATTCAGGTAGTTTTCGGCAGTCACCAGAGCCATTGCACTTTTCAGCCTCTCTAAGAATACCCATAGATGCGTTAAAATCTAATATTGTATCTATACTAGGATGTTTAATATCAGGATCTGTTCTTAAGGATTCATCCATTAAATACGCATCAACAATTTTCCCAGGATTAAAAATACCTTTAGGATCAAACGCCGATTTAATTGCCTTCAATATCTCGTAGTTAGTTTCTCCAATCATTAAAGAAACAAATTCACCTCGTACGATGCCATCACCATGTTCACCGCTCATTGATCCTTGATAACGTTTCACCAAATGCGCGACATCAGTGGTGATCTTTCTAAATAGCTGGATATCGTTCTTATCTTTCAAATTTAAGATTGGTCTTAAATGCAATTCTCCTGCGCCCGCATGTGCATAATACACAGGTTTTTGACCATATCCATCCATTAAAGCAGAGAACTCTTTAATATAATTTGCCAGATCATCGACAGCAACTGCTGTATCTTCTATACACGCAACCGCCTTTTTATCTCCTATCATATTACCCAACAATCCCAAGCCAGCCTTTCGAAGCTCATTTGCTTTATGAATATCTTGACCTTCTAGAACTGGATTCGAATAACTTAAACCTACTTGATTTAAATCACTAATCAATAACTGTACTTGCTGATCGAGATCTGGTTTATTATTCGATCGCAGTTCACACATGAGAATAGCTTCAGGATCATCAACTACAAATTTTCTGTTCTCCTGTTGATTTTTATTATGCTTAGTTAGATCTAAGATTGTTTTATCCATCATTTCACAAGCATATAGATCATGCGCCATTGCTATAGCTACAGAATCAAGGCAATCTTGAATAGATTTGAAATGAGCTGCAACCATTACACTATGTTCGGGTGGCAATTCATTTAATTGTAATTTTATTTGCGTAGTAAAAGCCAATGTGCCCTCGCTACCTGCAAGTAACTTACACATATTGAATTTTGAACTTGCATTCGAGAATGGCTGAGTTTCGATAAGCTCATCAATAGCATAACCAGTGTTCCGACGATGAATCTCAGGTTTTGGAAATTGCTTCTTGATTTCTTCTTGAGCTTCGTCTGATCCTAATGCATTATAAAGCGTTGTGTAAATTTCCCCCTCTCTATTTTGAAGCTTCAACTTTTCGGAAAATTGCTCATTCGACAATTCTGAAAATACTACTTCACTACCATCACTTAATACAACGTTCAAATCTAGCACCTTATCTCTTGTAACACCGTATTTTATGGATGTCGTTCCAGAGGAATTATTTCCAACCATTCCTCCAATCATGCAGCGGTTAGAGGTTGATGTATTCGGACCAAAGAATAATCCGAATGGTTTCAAGTAATTATTTAACTCATCACGAATAACGCCTGGTTGAACTGTTACTGTTTTTTCAGTCTCATTAATATCTAGGATTTTATTAAAATATTTTGAAACGTCAACCACGATGCCCTTTCCAACGCATTGCCCAGCTAGAGAGGTTCCTGCAGTTCTAGGGATAATGGATGTATTATTCTTATTAGCGAAGTCAATTAAAGCTATTATATCCTGATTCGTCTTAGGCAGGGCAACCGCTAGCGGTAACATTCTGTAAACAGATGCATCAGTAGCATATAAGCGCTTCATGAGGTCGTCATAATGCAACTCTCCTGATAATTCGTTGGCTAATTTTTGTAACTGCGATTGACTAATCATATCTGAATAACTCTGTTCATAAAACTACTAAGATTTTTAATAAAACTTTATTTTTGGCGTTATTTTTGTAACCATCATCGAGAATTAAAAATTAAGGTCTTAAAAGAGACTTCGATATCAATTAATTAACGTAAACAAAAATTAAACTTTATGAAAAATCTATTTTTAGTAGTCTTAGCCTTTATTGGCTTTGCGACAGTTCAAGCACAAGATATATCTGATAACGCCATTGGTCTTAGATTAGGAGATAGTGACGGATTTGGTGCTCAAATTTCATATCAGCGTGCTTTAGGCGATAATAATCGTCTTGAACTTGATCTTGGGATCACTAACGGAAATAATTATGACGGTTTCAAACTAGCCGGACTATACCAGTGGGTTTGGGTACTCGACGGATCATTTAATTGGTATGCAGGAGCTGGTGGTGGTTTAGGTTCGATTGATTTTGACAATGTACCTCCAGGTGTAGATGACAGTGAAACATTTTTCTTTGCAGCAGGAAATATTGGGATAGAATACAACTTTGATATTCCACTTCAATTATCATTAGATGCCAGACCAGAATTAGGATTTGGAGATTTTAATGATGATCTAGATTTTGATATCGCCCTTGGTATACGATATAGATTTTAAAATCTCAATAGATATAATTTAAAAAGCCACGCATCGTCGTGGCTTTATTTTTTTATAAATAGCGTTGTTCAATAACGCCTCTATGATGATTTTCATGTCCAATAATAATGAATCCAAGCGCTCTTGGTGACGCCGGACTTCCACTAGCCTGACCGATTAGTGCTAAATCCGCTTCAGACAAACTTTCAAACAACATTATAGTAGACAATCGAATAAGCCTATATTCCTCTAGGAGATGACGCATAGCTCTCTTGTTCGCCTTAGAAGTCACGACATAATCATCCTGCTCAAAACCAGGTAAATTGGTTTGATCTTGACGAGCGATACGCAAAGCTCTGTATGCAAAAACACGTTCAGCATCCATCAAATGCTGAATAATTTCTTTGACAGTCCACTTCCCTTCTTCGTATCTGTATTCAAGTTTACTCTCCGGGATTGCCTCATAAAACGACAGAATTGCTTCTAGATTTGACTTTAATCCATCAAGTAAGTTATCGTGGCCAGATTTATCAATATACGTTTGATAGTACGCATTATATTCTTCTTTCGTTAAGTCTTTAAATGCAATCATAGCGCACAAGTTAATAAAAAAAACCCTTATCCACGGCTCATGAATAAGGGCTAAATTATAAATGTTAAAATAGTTATAGTTCGTTGAAAATAGTGTGCATTAAACGCTTTTTATCGTTTATACTTTCTTCTAAACTTATCATTGTTTCGGTTCGATAAATACCTTCAATGTCGTCAAGCATAAAAATGATATCCTTAGCATGCGAGGTGTTCTTCGCTCTAACCTTACAGAAAATATTAAATTTCCCTGTTGTAATGTGCGCAACCGTAACATATGGTATTTGCGCAATACGCTCTAAAACAAACTTTGTCTGAGACGTATTGTTAAGAAACACACCAACATATGCTATAAAAGAATAACCTAATTTTTGATAGTCCAACGTTAAAGATGAACCACGAATAATACCAGCTTCCTCCATTTTTTTCACTCTAACATGAACTGTTCCTGCAGAAATGACTAATTTTTTTGCTATATCAGTAAAAGGTATTCTCGTATTATCGATCAACATATCTAATATTTGGTGATCGATTTCATCCAATTTAAATTTTCCCATTTTTTCAGTTTTCATAGATTAATGACAAAAATAATGCATTTTCTTTAAAGATATCGCATATTTATTTGAAATTTTTATGGAAAAAGTGAGAATTTTTCATTATTCACTATTACGAAATCGATTTCGTTACCTACAGATATGGAAGCGTTATTAGGTCCGAAAACCTCGAAACCTCTTGCGTTTATTGACTTATGAGAATAGTAAGAATTCAAATTTGAAATTATTTTGATTTTTGGCATAAAATGAACCTCATTAGCGATTAATTGCTCTTGAAATTGAATTGCAATCGCTCCTTGGGCTGCATTTCTAATTATAATGTCATAAAATCGCTTTTCATTTTTTGGAATCTCAAAGTAAGACGCATGAAATTCACCTGCGATTAGGGTCTCTGAGATATATGCAATAGCAACCATTAAAGATTCAAATATAAATCGCCTGGTCTCTTCTCGCCTATAATCATTCTGAAAATGCCCAGCTTCAAACAAAACAGTAGGAACATCTAAAGATTGAAAGGTATCACCAACACAGTTCAAATTAAACGAATCATCATAGATGCCTACTTGATTTGGAATCTCTTTCTGAAGATGTTCGTTCATCTTAACTATAATTTCCATCGCTTTTTTACGCGTTTTCGTGACCGATCGTTCTAAATCTTGAGAAGGCGCTAAAAATGAAACAGTAGCTGGATGATCAGAATTTCCAGCGCTAAAAATAGTGCGTTGACCATGCAGATTAAAACAATAATCTGGTTTGAACTCATTAAATACATCGCGTAAAACTTGGGATTCTGGTTGCGATCGATCCTGTGCATCACGGTTTAAATCTATTGCATTCGCATTTATTCGAGTATATACTTTTGCACCATCTGGATTGAGAATAGGTATGATTTTGATACAACAGCTATCCAAAATACTTAAGATTGTATCGCTTTCACTTGAAAACGTATTAAAAAGATCAAATACAGCCTTTGTGGTTGTACTTTCATTACCATGCATCTGTGACCACATTAATATCTTTTTGGAACCATGGCCAAATGTCACAGAATGAATGGGATTATTTTCAACGGATTTACCTACTTCTTCCACTTTAAATTTAGAAGGTAATTTTGATAATAACGGACTTATCATTTTGTGATGAATATAGCGTCCAGTTAAGGTTAATTCTTTATGCGTTTTATGCAAATTTTTAAGTGCGTTGTCGAGCATGTTTCTATAAGCTATGAGACAAAGGTAAACAATTGATCATTTACAAATGTAAACACTTCTTTTCAACAAAAACGAGCAACTTTTGATACATTTATATACAAACTCATTAAGATATTCCTACAGCTATTAATAAATTTTAAATTAATTAAATATAATATATTTATATTATTTATAATCAGTATTTTATATAAACTTATATTAAGTCTTAGTTTATATATAATTAGAATTAATCATCATTTATTAGAGCAGTTGTAATAATATGTTTACATTTGTAACGTTACATTTTTAAACTTGATGTGTTTACAATGATAAACAACGAAGAATTCATAAAAAGACTTCAAAAAGTGATTCATTATTATGGTGAATCTGCCTCATCGTTTGCCGAAAAAATAGGTGTACAGCGCTCTAGTATTTCGCATATTCTTTCGGGAAGAAATAAGCCTAGTTTGGACTTCGTTTTAAAGGTCCTTTCCTCCTATCCTGATGTAGAATTATATTGGCTTATGAATGGCAAAGGTAATTTCCCTAAAAAGGAATCTTCACAATCAAAATTGCCCATTGAAACCGAAAATGCAAAAACGCAACTTCCATCAGAATTACCTTTGGATCATAAATCAGAAGGCAAAGCCATAGAGCGTATTGTAATTTTTTATAAAGACGGTACCTTTAAGAATTTTGAACAATCGCAATAGATCCATAGATATTTAAAATTGCTTAGTCTTAATATACCTCATGTTTTGTAATTTTGTGCAAAATGATGACCATGCGCAAACTTTTAGCCTTTTTTTCTTTTTTAGTAGTAACGAACTGCTATAAAGCTGAACGCAAATGTGAGGACTTTAAAACAGGTACCTTCGAATTCACGTATACCTTAGATGGTGTAGAAAAAAAAGGGAAGTTTATTCGAACCAATGATCTAAATATAGATTATTATGACAATAAAATAGATTCAGCGTCAATACGCTGGATCAATGACTGCGAGTTTATTCAGAAAAAAATCAATCCAAAAAATAAAAGTGAAGAAAAAGCAATTCACATGAAAATTGTGAGTACTACAGCTAATTCTTATACATTTGAATATCAACTGGCTGTACAGGATGAATTTAAAAAGAAACGCGTAGAAAAGGGTACCGCAAGAAAACTAGATTAAAATGCTTGAATTTTTACTAAGCAGTGACGCCATAATAGCTTTGCTCACACTAACCTTCCTTGAAATCATTTTAGGAATTGATAACATTGTATTCATCTCTATTGCCGCTAATAAACTCCCTGAACATCAACGATCTAAGGCTACAAATATTGGTTTAATACTCGCTATGGTTCAGCGAATTGTATTGCTCTTTTTTGTATCCTTCTTAGTCGGACTTTCGAAACCATTCTACAATATGGTAACTGACTGGTTCGAACTTCATTTAAGTTGGCAAGCATTAATTCTATTTGTTGGAGGTTTATTCTTGATTTACAAGAGTACGTCTGAAATACGCGAGAAAGTCACCGAACCTGAGCATGATGAAGAGGAAATAAAAGGAAAGAAAATAAAAACCTTATCTAATGCACTAGTTCAAATTCTTATCATTGATTTTATCTTCTCTATCGATTCTATCCTCACAGCGGTGGGAATGACAAACGGACTTCATCCCAACAATGATTATACTCTGGTACTAATGGTTATTGCCGTGATGATTTCTATTGTAATTATGATCGCATTTGCAAATCCGATTAGACGATTCATAGATAACAATCCGAGTATCCAGATGCTAGGTCTAGCTTTCCTAATATTAATAGGTTTTATGCTTATAACTGAAGCCGCACACCTATCACATACAACGTTCTTCGGAAATAAAGTTGGCGCAATTCCTAAAGGCTACCTATACTTTGCAATTGCCTTTTCACTTTTTGTAGAATTCCTCAATTACAAAGCAAGTCGAAAACATAAAAAGAAGGAAAATCTTTAAAACAAGGTTATTTGACCTTGGTCTTCACCTTCTGATGTCGCATCAGTGTCATCAGCATCACCTGACTGATCCTCAATGCCTTGACCATTAGCGTTGTTTTCATCAGAATGTGTAGATTCTACTGTTTCATCGATAACTTCAATCTCCTCAGCTGGCGTGACTTCTGGAGCTTCGTACGGCAATGGATCTAACAGATTAACCTGATTAATTTTTTGTTTTGATAACTGATTTCCTAAAGCTGAAATACCTTTAACTGCAATAAATTCTTCCAGATTTACGACTTCGTTGTCTTTTCTATCTTTCCCGCGCTCCTTCTTGAATTCAATTTCGGCAACCGGCTTCCAATCTGTAGAAACAATTTCCAATTGAGAATCTGGATGATCAGAAATAAAAGACTCATCTCTTCCTTCATTTTCAATCACGAATCGCTTCACATAATAAAGTTGTTTATCACCATTAAAATAAACTACAGAGATCGGCTTTTTCGGAATCCATTTTTCAATTACAATCATATCCTGATCGAAATGCGTCGATAGTTCAGGTAAAATTGTTTTCACAATTCCTGTTTGTGAGATAATTAATAAACGATCTTCTCCTCTAAATTCACCTATGAGCTCACCGCGCTCATCGACATTTAATCGCTGTACTGTGTCATCAAACCAAATTTTACGAGGTTTAAGTGTGGAAACTCCTTTCTCCTTGAGTTCTATACGTTTGACAGAATATTTGGTCACGACATTACCCTTAGATCCTCGTCCTTTGATTAATATTTCAGCAAAATCTAAATCCCATTTTAACTTTTTAATACTGCCCACTTGACGCAAGTGTACGGTTACTATTTCGGCTTCTCCATTAGGGTTAGCAGAAAAATACCAAACTACAGATCCTTTATTTCCGGCTGTGAGGTCATACTCTTTATCTCTTGTTATAGAGGTAACAGCAAATCGTTTCACATAAGTCGGCCCTCGGGATCCATCGCGATAAATCATATTATAAATGGTACGTTTATCCTTTTTCTTAAAGACAGCAACATGAATGATATCTTTACCAATAAACGTTTTTGATCCCACTTTGGTCACCATCATTTTCCCACTTTTGGTAAAGACAATGATATCGTCAATATCACTACAATCACATACATATTCATCACGACGCAATGAAGTACCAATAAAGCCTTCTGCACGATTCACATAAAGTTTCGTATTACGAATAACAACTTTGGTGGCATCAACATCTGCAAAAGTGCGGATTTCAGTTTTTCGTTCACGCCCTTGACTGTAATCTTTTTTGAGTCGTTGGAAATAGGCGATTGAATACTCAATTAGATTCGCCAAATGGTGTTTTACCTCAGCAATTTGCTCTTCAAGGGCTTCGATCTTTTGTTGTGCCTTATCGATATCGAATTTCGATATACGTTTGATTCTAATTTCAGTTAGCCTAACAATATCCTCTTCGGTCACCTTGCGCTTGAGATGTTTAATATGAGGCTGTAATCCTTTATCAATTGCAGATATTACTCCATCCCAAGTTTCTTCTTCTTCAATATCACGATAAATGCGGTTTTCAATAAAAATGCGCTCTAATGATGCAAAATGCCATTGCTCTTCTAGTTCGCTTAACTTGATTTCCAGTTCACTTTTGAGTAACTGAACTGTATTATCTGTAGAGCGCCTAAGCATCTCACTAACACCTATAAACAGTGGCTTATTATCTTCAATCACACAGCCCAATGGCGAAATAGAGATTTCACAATTCGTGAAGGCATACAACGCATCTATGGTTTTATCCGGTGAAATCCCACTTGGAAGATGAACCAAAATTTCAACATCGGCAGCTGTATTATCTTCGATCTTCTTAATCTTAATTTTACCTTTATCATTGGCCTTGAGAATTGAATCAATCAATGACGATGTATTTGTTGCAAAAGGAATTTCGGTTATAACTAAAGTATTTTTATTAAGTGGTGCAATTTTCGCTCTTACTCTTACCTTACCACCACGCAATCCGTCATTATAATTACTAACGTCAGCTATTCCAGCCGTTGGGAAATCTGGATAAATAGTAAATCGTTTTCCTTTTAAGTGTTTTATGGATGCATCTATGAGCTCTATAAAATTATGTGGCAATATTTTAGTCGAAAGACCTACGGCAATTCCTTCGCCACCTTGAGCTAAAAGCAATGGAAACATTACAGGAAGATTGATCGGTTCTTTTCGACGCCCATCATAACTAGACTGCCACTCCGTTATCTTCGGATTATAAATGACATCTAGTGCAAACTTTGATAAACGCGCTTCAATATATCGCGAGGCAGCAGCACTGTCTCCTGTAAGTATATTTCCCCAGTTTCCTTGCGTATCGATCAACAGATCTTTCTGTCCGATTTGTACCATGGCATCAGCTATACTTGCGTCACCATGCGGGTGGTACTGCATGGTATGACCAACTATGTTTGCCACCTTATTATAACGTCCGTCATCAAGGTCTTTCATAGACTGCATTATTCGACGCTGAACAGGTTTAAAGCCGTCCTCAATAGCAGGAACTGCGCGCTCTAATATAACATATGAAGCATAGTCTAAGAACCAGTCCTTATACATTCCAGTAACTCGGGTAATACTATCTTGTGGTTCGTCTTGATTATTTATGATGTCGGTATTCTCGTCACTCATTAATCTTTTCTGTTTTTATTGTGTTTTACAATTTTACTCAAGGATTGTCTTATGTAACGCCTTTTACGTCTACTTACCAAGGTAATATTGAAAGAATCTTTTAATGTTTTTCCTCGTTGGTCTTTGATATAAACCGTCAATGTTCTGTATATGATATAGTTTGTAAACTTATATCCTTGAAGATCTGCTTTGTCAAATTCTATCTGTCGTTCTCTATAATTGAACTGATCTGACAATAATAATCCTCTATTTGTTATTACGACCTTCATGCCATCACTATCATACTCAAAATACCGAGATATGAAGTGCACTAAAAAAAATAAAAACGCAAATCCGAATGCGATTATAATTACATTAATCGTCGAATTATCGCTGATGTTTCTGAAGCTTTTAAATACGGTCGCCATAATCATAGCCAATACGATCAACACGAAGTAGATCGACACTATAGTATTTTTGACTTTTCCGTTATTGGTTCTCATATGTATTACCTAGCTTAAAAAAATCAATGATTCTATTGCTCTTCTTCGATCAAATCTAATTCAACTTTAAGATTATCAATAATAAACTCTTGACGTGATGGCGTATTCTTACCCATATAAAAAGAGAGCAGCTCTTCGATAGACATGTCTTTATCTAACATCACTGGATCTAAACGCATATCTTCACCTATAAAATGTTTAAACTCATCTGGTGAAATCTCTCCTAATCCCTTAAATCGCGTGATCTCTGGTTTAGGTTTTAACTTTAGTATCGCAGCGCGTCGTTCTTCATCAGAATAGCAGTAGATCGTTTCCTTCTTATTTCTCACTCTGAACAACGGTGTTTGTAATATATATAAATGCCCTTCTTTAATAACTTCTGGAAAAAACTGCAAGAAGAATGTGATCAATAGTAATCTAATATGCATTCCATCGACATCAGCATCAGTTGCAATCACAATATTGTTATATCTAAGATCTTCTAATGATTCTTCAATGTTTAAGGCAGCCTGAAGCAAATTAAACTCTTCATTCTCATAAACAATCTTCTTCGAGAGTCCATAAGAATTGAGCGGTTTTCCTTTTAAACTGAATACGGCCTGAGTATTCACATCCCGTGATTTTGTAATACTTCCTGATGCCGAATCACCCTCGGTAATGAACAAAGTAGTTTCAAGGTTTCGTTCATTTTTTGTGTCGCCAAAATGCACACGGCAATCTCTAAGTTTTTTATTGTGGAGACTTGCTTTTTTAGCGCGTTCCTTTGCCAGTTTTCTAATCCCAGATAATTCCTTACGCTCACGTTCAGCTTGTAAGATTTTACGTTGAATCTTTTCAGCAGTATCCGGATTTTTATGAAGGTAATTATCTAAATATCGCTTCATAAAATCATTCACATAAGTACGTACTGTTGGTAAGCCACCACCCATATCTGTAGAACCAAGTTTGGTCTTAGTTTGACTTTCAAATACAGGCTCCATAACCTTAATTGAAATGGCTGAAGCTACAGATTTCCTGATATCTGAAGCGTCATAATTCTTACCATAAAACTCGCGAATTGTTTTTACTAATGCTTCTCTAAATGCAGCAAGATGTGTTCCACCTTGCGTTGTGTTTTGCCCATTTACAAAACTGTGATATTCTTCGCTATATTGCGTCCTACTATGCGTAATGGCTACTTCAATATCATCGCCTTTTAAATGAATGATGTCATATAATCGGTCTGATTCTGAAATATTTTCAGAAAGCAAATCCTTTAATCCATTTTCACTGTAATACTTTTCACCATTGAAAACTATCGTCAATCCAGGATTTAGATACACATAGTTCTTGAGCATCTTAGAAACGTATTCGTTTCTGTATTTGTAGTTCTTAAAAATACTATCATCAGGAATGAAAGACACCTTAGTCCCTTTACGTCTTGAAGTATCATCGAGCATTTCTTCATTTGTAAGAGTGCCTTGCTCGAATTCGGCTGATGCCGATTTTCCATCACGATTTGATTCGACTCTGAAATACGTTGACAACGCATTAACCGCTTTTGTTCCAACACCATTCAGACCTACCGATTTCTTGAACGCTCGAGAATCGTATTTACCTCCGGTATTCATTTTCGAAACTACATCTACCACTTTTCCTAATGGAATTCCACGACCATAATCTCGAACTATGACTTTATTGCCTTGGATAGAGATTTCTATGGTCTTACCAGCTCCCATTACATATTCATCGATAGAATTATCTAATACCTCTTTCAGTAAGATGTATATCCCATCATCAGGAGATGAACCATCACCAAGTTTACCAATATACATCCCAGGCCGCATACGGATATGTTCTTTCCAGTCGAGCGAGCGAATATTATCTTCGGTATATTTGGTTTCCTGTGTCATAGAGAGTAAAAATTTGGTAGAACGCTAATATAACATAACGTTACAAAAAATGAAATAGACGTTACACAAAGTAATTAACAATAAAAGCCCAATATTGTTGAGAACATTGGGCTTTTTTTATGAATTTTCTGATAAAATCTCTTGAATTGACTAGAAATACATATTTATCGCATCAGAAACAGATTTTAGACGTTCGTTTTATTCTCGAAAAACAGGTTTAGACATTAAACAGGAAATGCATCACATCTCCATCTTTAACAATATAATTCTTCCCTTCAACGCGCATTTTACCAGCTTCTTTCACTTTTACTTCACTACCGTAGCTCACATAGTCATCATAGGCAATAACCTCAGCTCTAATGAATCCTTTTTCAAAATCTGTATGAATCACGCCAGCAGCTTGCGGCGCACTTGCTCCTATACTTACTGTCCATGCTCTAACTTCCTTCTGTCCAGCAGTAAAATACGTTTGTTGATTTAATAACTTATAAGCAGATCGTATTAATTTAGATGAGCCAGGCTCATCAAGTCCAATGTCTTGTAAAAACATTTGACGTTCTTCATAATCATCTAATTCGTTGATATCGGCTTCTGTTCCAACAGCGAGAACAAGCACCTCAGCGTGTTCATCTTTTACCGCTTCTTTCACCTGCTCCACATAGGTATTGCCAGAAACAGCACTTGACTCATCAACATTACATACATACATTACCGGTTTTGCGGTAATTAATTGTGCTGGATTAACTACTTCAATAAGTTCGTCTTCTGAAAACTCAATCGCTCGCACAGATGTACCAGCTTCAAGCCCTTCTTTTAGTTTATTGAGTATAGCTTCCTCCTTTTGAGCCTCTTTATTTCCAGTTTTTGCTGCACGCTTAACTTTATCAAGTTTCTTTTCAACAGTCTCAAGATCTTTGAGTTGCAACTCCATATCAATGGTTTCCTTATCTCTGATTGGGTCAACACTTCCGTCTACATGGACAATATTATCATTGTCAAAACAACGTAACACATGCAAAATAGCATCGGTCTCTCTAATATTGCCTAAAAACTGATTTCCTAATCCTTCACCTTTACTAGCACCTTTAACTAATCCTGCGATATCTACAATTTCTACGGTTGCAGGGATTACGCGTTCCGGGTTTACTAATTCTTCCAGCTTCTGAAGTCTTTGATCTGGAACATTAACAACACCAATATTTGGTTCAATAGTACAAAAAGGAAAATTTGCACTCTGTGCTTTTGCATTAGACAGACAGTTAAATAAGGTTGATTTTCCTACGTTCGGTAATCCAACAATTCCAGCTTTCATAAATTAAGTTTTTGCGAGTGCAAATGTAGTTAAATATCTTATTGTTTTAAATAAAAAAACCCAAGCAAATGCTTGGGATCTCTATCAATATTGTTAACATTAATCGTCGGGATGCATAAATCGTTGTTTTCCCAAAAGTTCTTCTTCGGTTTCAACATTGTCTTCATCTGGCACACAACAGTCAACAGGACAAACAGCAGCACATTGCGGTTCTTCATGAAATCCCATACACTCTGTACATTTATCTGGAGCGATATAATAGATTTCGTCACTTATTGGTTCTTGAGTTTCATCGGCGTCTACCTCTTTTCCATTTGGCAGAACTATCATTCCGTTCAAACTAGTCCCATCTTTATATCTCCAATCATCAGCACCTTCATAAATTGCGGTATTAGGGCATTCTGGCTCACAAGCACCACAATTTATACATTCATCTGTTATTATAATTGCCATAGTAATTTTTCTTTTCTTATTGCGTAAATTTGCATGCGTATTTCACCGTTTAGATGAAATCAGTTGCAAAAATAAAGCCTAAACAGTTTATAACCAAATAGCATATGGATTTACAACAAAGAATTAACGCTTTTGTAAAATTGGGTGAATTCCTTGGTCAATTCTCTTCTGATGGAATCGAGAAGAAAGAAGGCATTGCGCACAATGATCTATTTTTTGATGGTTTCAAACACCAAATAAAAATTGCTGGAGAACATAACGGCTGGTTTACATCTGACAGTATGCGCTATGCATTTACAGGATGGTCAAAAGCATTGACATTATCTAATCTTGAGACTTGGTTAAATCCTTACGACTTCAACATTAAAGAAGCCAAAACAATAGGGATTATAATGGCTGGTAATATTCCATTAGTTGGATTTCATGATTTTCTTTCGGTATTAGTTACAGGACATAAGGTATTGGTTAAACAATCATCTAATGATAAACACCTCATGCCGTTTTTAGCTAAATATTTAGAATATGTAGAACCTACATTCAAAGGATGTATCGCATTTACTGATGACAAATTAGAAAACTTTGATGCTGTTATAGCAACAGGAAGTGATAATACAGCGCGATATTTTGAATACTATTTCCAAAATAAGCCTTCAATTATTAGACGAAATAGAAATTCGGTAGCCATTCTCACTGGTAAAGAATCTGAAGTTCAACTGGAGGCATTATCAAATGATATCTTTAGGTATTATGGTTTAGGATGTAGAAGTGTATCTAAATTATTCGTACCGAAAGGTTACGATTTCGATGCCTTTTTCAAAGGTATTTATAATTGGCATCCAATTATTGAGGAATCCAAATACGCTAATAATTATGATTATAATAAGGCCGTATATCTCATGAGTGAATTTGATATGCTAGAGAACGGTTTTTTAATGATAAAAGAAGATGAGAATTATGGCTCTCCTATTGCTACGGTTTTCTATGAATTTTATAATTCAGTTGCAGAATTACAATCCAAATTAAAACAGGACGAAACTAAGATCCAATGTATTGTCGCTGATGGATTTGATGAAAGTGAAATTGAATTTGGACAAACACAATTACCAAAATTATGGGATTACGCAGACAACATTGATACTATTACGTTTTCGTTGAAAATCTGTTAATAAAATCTCATTATAATAACATTTTTTTTTTCAGAATTCACCACCTTTGTGAGTGTTGAAATTTTGACACTATTTAGGTTCTATTTGTATCTTAAAAATAACAGCAATGAAAAGACATAATTTTAGCGCGGGACCATGTATTCTGCCTAACGAAGTTTTACAAAAAGCTTCAGAAGCCGTAATCGATTTTGACAATGGATTATCACTATTAGAAATTTCACACAGAAGTAAACCTTTTGTGGATGTCATGGAAAATGCACGTGCCTTAGCCCTCGAATTATTAGGCCTTGAAAACAAAGGTTATAAAGCACTCTTCCTTCAAGGAGGCGCTAGTACGCAATTCTTAATGGTAGCGTTAAATCTTTTAGAGAAACGTGCTGGATATTTGAATACTGGTACATGGAGCGATAAAGCCATAAAGGAAGCGAAAATATTTGATGATATCTATGAAGTTGGATCGTCAAAAGATGCAAATTACAATTATATTCCTAAAGGTTATGATATACCTGCGGACTATGATTATTTTCATTGTACCTCTAACAATACCATTTTTGGAACGCAGATGAAGGAATTTCCCGAATCATCTATTCCAGTGGTCTGTGATATGAGTAGTGATATCTTCTCAAGACAGTTAGATTTTTCCAAGTTTGATCTTATTTATGCTGGCGCACAAAAAAATATGGGACCAGCTGGTGCAACTTTAGTAGTGGTAAAAGAAGATATATTAGGAAAAGTATCTCGAAAGATTCCATCAATGATGGATTACAAGGTTCATATTAGCAAGAGTAGCATGTTTAATACGCCTCCAGTTTTTTCTGTGTATGTCTCTATGCTCACTCTACAATGGTTAAAAGATTTAGGTGGCATTGCAGCTATTGAAAAAGAAAATGAAAAGAAAGCGCAATTAATCTATTCTGAAATAGATCTTAATCCATTATTCAAAGGATTCGCCTCAAAAAGTGATCGCTCAATGATGAATGCGACATTTAATCTTGCGAATGAAGATTTAAAAGAAACCTTTGATGCTATGGTTAAAGAAGCCGGTATTAATGGATTAAACGGCCATAGAAGTGTTGGTGGTTATCGCGCCTCTATGTACAATGCTTTATCTCTTGAAAGTGTTGGAGTTTTAGTAGATGTAATGAGTGAATTAGAACGTAAAGCATAAAAAATAAATGAAAGTATTAGCAAACGACGGAATATCAGAAAGCGGAGTAAAAGCACTTGAAGCCGCTGGTTATGAAGTATCAACAACTAATGTCGCTCAAGAGCAATTAGTTAATTATATCAATACAAATGACATCGATGTCTTATTAGTAAGAAGCGCGACAACAGTTAGAAAAGATCTTATTGACGCGTGTGAGAATCTTAAAGTTATTGGTCGTGGTGGTGTTGGTATGGATAACATTGATGTTGACTATGCACGAAGCATTGGTCGACATGTCATCAATACACCTGCCGCTTCTTCTCAATCTGTAGCTGAGTTGGTTTTTGCACATCTTTTTGGAGGTGTTCGATTTCTACATGATTCAAACAGAAACATGCCTCTAGATGGTGATACTAAATTTAAAGCCTTAAAAAAGAACTATGCCAAAGGTATAGAGTTGCGTGGTAAAACCTTAGGAATTATTGGATTTGGAAGAATTGGTAGAGAAGTTGCCAAAATTGGTTTAGGTATTGGAATGAAGGTTATCGCGAGCGATAAATTTGTAGGTGAAGCTGATATTAAGGTAGAATTCTATAATGGCCAATACATTAACGTGAATATTGCTACTGAACCAATGGAAGATGTTATTAAACAAGCTGACTTCATCACCCTTCACGTCCCTGCACAAAATGATTATGTCATAGGCGATAAGGAATTTGGCATGATGAAAGATGGTGTTGGTATTGTCAATGCAGCGCGCGGTGGTGTAATAAACGAAGTAGCTTTAGTTAAAGCATTAGAAAGTGGAAAAGTTGCATTCGCTGGACTCGATACTTTTGAAAGCGAGCCTACGCCAGCTATACAGGTCTTAATGAATGGACGTATTTCTCTTACCCCTCATATTGGTGCGGCAACAAATGAAGCTCAAGACCGAATTGGAACAGAGTTAGCCGAACAGATTATTAATATTTTGGGTTAAAGTACATTTAAATGTGACCAATTATAAAAAATGGAGTCCTAATATATGTTAGGACTTTTTTTTGTACTTTAAATGTCCATTTTTTGTTAATCAAACTATTACAATATTATGTCAGGAATTTTAGATTTATTAAGCAGTGATTTAGGAAAATCAATAATTAGTGGTGTTTCAGATTCAACTGGAAACGACCAAAACAAAACTAGCAGTGTTTTAACAATGGCTTTGCCAGTTTTAATGAAAGCCATGGAACGCAATGCGTCTTCACCACAAGGTGCTGACGGATTGATGGGAGCGCTTAGCGGCAAACATGATGGTAGCATTTTAGATAATCTAGGCGGATTATTTGGAGGTGGTGTTGAAGAAACAGTAACACAAGACGGTTCGAAAATACTAGGTCACATCTTAGGAAATCGCCAGCAAGGTGTTGAAAAGATAATTGGTGAAAAATCTGGTTTAGATACAGGATCCGTAGGAAATATTTTAAAGGTTGCCGCTCCTATCCTAATGGGAGTATTAGGAAAGCAAGCGCGCCAAAACAATGTGAGTTCTAGTAATGACCTTACTGGATTAATTGGTGGAATGCTTGGCGGCAGCGGAGCAAGAGAGGAACAAGGATTCTTAGAACAAATTTTAGATGCGGATGGTGACGGAAGTGTAATCGATGATGTAGCAGGAATGGTATTGGGAAGCTCTAAAAAGAAAGGCGGTCTAGGTGGACTGCTAGGTGGTTTATTCGGAAAATAGATATCCGCCAAATAAACGAGAAGCCAGACACTTATGTCTGGCTTTTTTATTTTCTAGAAGTTTCACTCATTAAAATGGTCAGTTCACTCAATTCTAGTTTTTCGGCTAAATCTTCCCATGTACTTTTGACATATGATTTCAATAAAAATATTTCGTAACTTTAAAAAAAAGCCATGAAACGTCTATTTTACTTAATTACATTAACTATACTCTCGATTAGCTGTTCTGCATCAAAACCGACTGAAGATACTACTAGCAATAACCAAATATCAAAAGATGATATCGTAACCATTGCAAATGATGACATCGAATATGAAATAACGATCATAGAACCAGGATTCAATGCTTGGTTAAGATCAATCGCGCGTCCTAAGGGGTATTATACCCAGAGTTATATGGAACTTCATAACTGGAATTTTGTACAAGAATATAACAATCGTGTATTGAACCCTCAACAGTATAATCCGAGATTATATGAACTTCAAATCGATTATCAACCAACTGTTGATTATGGTTATGACGTAAACTACAAACTGTTTAATTATTTCATATATTTTCAGTTAACTTATAAACAACGATTAACTGCTTACGTTCCTAGAATTTAAAGTATCTTTGCATCGCTAAATGAAAGGCATGCTGAAGAACTTTAAATCGCAATGGGAGATTTCCCAGAATTGGCAACTACTGTTTCCGTTATTGGGAATAATCGGACTTGGCTATTCCGCCTATAAAATAGCCTTAGCAATCGGAAATTCATTACCTGTTTTTGTAATTATTTTAATAGCAATTGCAATGTATTGGCTGCTCCTAAAAGTAACGCTATTCATTTTTAAAAAGCTGGAGAACAAATGGATAGTTGATGCAAAATGGGAAATGATCAGAATATTTATTGTATTTGCCATTACAGGATCTTCTTCGGTGTTCGTAGGAAGACCTATTATGAAGTTAATTGGAATTACTAAAGAAAACTTAAACCCGTTTATCTATTGGGTTTTATTTATTATCATTGGGCTTATTTTTTATCAAATACTTTTAGTATTTTTCGGGTGGCTTTTTGGTCAAGGCAAATTCTTCTGGGAATTTGAAAAAAAAATGCTGAAACGATTTGGTTTCGGAAAGTTTATAAATTAATGTTGGCGAAACAACAACGACATATTATTCAGTTATTAATTTTCAGTTTAACACTAGTTTTACTGCTGCCTTCTGTCGTTAAATTTTCTCACGTTCTAAGCCATCATGAACATGAAATTTGTGAAGATACAAATGCATCACATTTTCATGAAATTGATGTCGACTGTGAGTTTTACAAATTCAAACTCACTACAAATTTTTATTCGGCATTAAAGCAAATCGAAATTACCCCCAATGAATTTTTCAATAATTCTGAATATTCATACCACGCATTTGTAAAGCAACAAAAGCGCTCCTCAAAAGCACAACGCGGTCCACCTGGTTTAGTATAAGCACAGACTTATAATTCAAACTAAACCCAAGATTAATGAAGCAATTTTTATTGTGCCTTGCCTTTGTAATTTCAACAATTGGCGCGGCGCAAAATTGTACGTTTACCTTTTTAGGTGAACTTACAGATTTTCACGACGGTACACCCATAGTTGGTGCAGCCATTTATATTAAAACTTTAGATCGTTACACAACTTCTGATGAGAACGGTAAGTTTAAAATTGAAAACCTTTGTAATCAAGAAATTACATTGGTGATCTCTCATGTTGCTTGTGAAACAAAAACAATTAGTTTTAAAATTAATGGTGATACGTATAAAGCCATATCTATAGAGCATCATTTAGAAGAACTAAATGAGATTTCTGTTCAAGGATCTACAGTAAAACGAACAACAGTTACGGCGCAGGAAACTGTACTAAAGGCTGATGTTCTAACAAAATATAGTGCTGTAAGTCTTGGTGATGCAATTAAGGAAGTTCCTGGTGTGTCATCAATAAATACAGGAAATGCCATAGTAAAACCTATGATTAATGGTCTTTATGGTAGTCGGCTTTTAATATTAACCAATAATGTGAGACTCCAAGATCAAGAATGGGGCGTCGAACATGCACCTAATATTGATATCAATAGTGCCGATCAAATTTCTGTAATAAAAGGATCGGGAGCTCTAGCGTTTGGTAGTGATGCCATTGGCGGAGTTATAGTTATAAAGCCTAGAAGAAGTGTTGCGAAAGACACGCTTTATGGCCGTGCGATTCTTGGAGGACAGTCTAACGGTTGGGGATATAATTTTACGTCAACTATTAATAAAAATTATGCTTCAGGTTGGTTTGCATCTGTGCAAGGGACACTAAAACAAAACGGAGATTTTAGAGCTCCAGATTATAATTTAACCAATACTGGGTTGCAATCTCAAAGTATTTCTGCGAGAGCCGGAAAAAAAACATTCGAATCTGGATTTGAATTGTATTACAGTTATCTATACAATGAAATCGGAATATTGAGATCAGCGCATATTGGTAGCGTGGATGGACTTATTAATGCCATCGAATCTGGTCGACCTTCTATTATTAGAGATTTTACATATGATATACAAAATCCTAAACAGGAAGTGACTCATCATTTATTTAAAGCAACGTACTATAAACGGTTCAATAACTTTGGTAAACTAAACGTGCAATACGATTATCAACATAACAATAGAGAAGAGTTTGATATTAGACGAGGAGAATTAAGAAATATTCCTTCGCTAGATTTAGAATTACAAACACATACACTATTGGCTGATATCAACCTGGATGCCAACCTAGATCGAAAGATAAATTTCGGTTTTATGGGGCGATATCAGGATAATTATGCACCCGATACTGGAGTTAGACGATTAATTCCAGATTATGAAAAATATGATTTCGGAACGTATATAACAGCAGAATGGCAACTAAATGACAAGTTGTTACTTGATGCCGGAGCACGCTATGATTTTAATAGAATTGACGCACAGAAGTTCTACAGACGAACACGATGGGAAGAACGTGGCTATGACGTAGATTTTCCTGAATTTGTTGTAGATGAAGATTTCGGAACACTTATTTTAACTAATCCTGTCTTCAATTTTCATAATGCAGCTGTATCTATTGGTATGCGCTATGAAATCAATGACAACAGTTTCATAACGGGAAATTATAATCTATCGAGTAGACCACCTAATCCTGCTGAGTTGTTTAGCGATGGATTACACCACTCAGCTGCAAGAGTTGAGCTAGGTGATCTTAGGCTTGATCCTGAACTTTCTAATAGGTTTTCTGTGACTTATGGTTATCAGAACAAATCAACTAAGATACAGTTAGATGGTTTTGTTAATTCTATTACTGATTACATCTATTTAAGACCTACAGGTGTCTTACAGAGTATCAGAGGAGCATTCCCTGTATGGGAATATGAAAAAACTAATGCCACATTGTTTGGCGTTGATCTTACTCTAAAGCAAGCTATTTCAGATAAAATCGAATGGCTCAATAAGTCATCATTTCTTAAAGGTTATGATGCTAAGGCCGATATTCCATTAATCGATTTACCGCCTTTTAGTACGATTAATACCATAAATTTTAATGTAAGTGATTGGAATAATCTCACTTTCAGTTTGCAGTCTGAGTGGGTTTTTGAACAAAATGAATTCCCAAATTTCAATTTTGAAACACAAAACCCCACTACAGACGAAACCGTATTATTGGATATTAGTACGCCTCCTCCAGCTTATAATTTGTTCCATTTTTTTAGTCAAGCCACAGTTAATCTATCTGATAGAACAACCTTAAACATGTCCTTAAGCGTATATAACATATTTGATACTTCCTATAGGAACTATTTAAATAGGTTACGTTTTTTTGCGGACGAAATAGGACGAAACATACAATTACAATTTAAACTCAACTTTTAATTTTTAAACATGAAAACAATCAAAACAATTTTTAAACCAATGAACACAAGATTTTTCGCAAGCATGCTATTATGCCTTACACTAGTAGTATCTTGTTCTGATGACGACGACGCTCCATTACCACCTAATGAAGAGGAGGTAATTACAGACGTAACTTACACATTTGTAAATGATGCAAATGCAGCCGACACGGTTGTTTTAGATTTCGAAGACAGTGATGGTCCTGACGGTCCTAATGTACCTGTACTTAATGTAACTGGGGCGTTCACTGCAGGTGCAACTTATACTGCGACTGTAGAAATTTTCAACTCTATTGAAGGTGAGGATATTACTACTGAAGTCGTAGATGAAGAACCAGACGAGCATTTCTTTATTTATGCTACAAGTTTAGACATGACATTCGCTAGAGCAGCTAATGATGTGGTTAGAACAGATGGTAATAGCCTTGGATTTGAGACGACTTGGACTGCAAATACTGCAGGTATGGGAACGCTTACTGCACAATTATGGCATGAGTCTGAAAGTGTAGACGATTCTACTAACGGTGGATTTGGATCTCAAACTGGTGGTGAAGATGACTTTGATATAACTTGGAATATAGAAATTCAATAAATCAAATTTACATCCATAAAAAAAGGGCACTTTAATAGTGCCCTTTTTTTATTCTATTTATTTAGATATATCTATAATATTATCGTTTTGTGCACGCTGTGATGAAAACACATAGGTATATAACCACATTAATGTAAACGTAGGAATAAAATCAGTACCAGGAATAATTTCTTCAATAAATGATATAATTCCTGCTAATTTCCCTTTATCCCCCTTGTAAAGTTTTGTCATTAAATATCCTGAAAGTGGTGCCCAGACAATGTCAATAAATGGAATCATACCAAAGGCATCCAACAGTATACTCAGAATTAATTTTTTGTTTTTCGATAAATTCATGTTAGGACTATAATTTATTGATTACGAAGCAAATAGTGTTCCAAAAAATTTTCATGTCAACTTTTCACTTGCACTTCTATTTATCAAACGATAAGAGTGTATAATTATTTTCATTTCTGATTTTAAATTCTATTATCAAAAGATTAACAGTAAAGCGTAGTTTTTAACGTTTGCTTATGAAAATAGCGCAGTTAGCATAGGTAGTTTTGTACACCTAACTATGACAAAAATTTAAATGACTTTTAAAATTTAAAAGTCCCTAAAGATGAAGTGAATAATGCGACTGCGTTCTCTACTGACCATAACTATCACCCTACTTTTTTTGCATTCATTTGCACAAGACAAGAAGACTCTCAATATTTCTCGTACACAAGAAGCACCTAAAATAGACGGACTTCTAGACGATGCTATATGGCAAAATGCTGAAATTGCCACCGATTTCATACAATTTCGACCAGAAATGGGTATCACTCTATCTGATAATGAGCGCACAGAAGTTAAGATGACGTACGATGATGAAGCAATTTATATTGCAGCCTATCTGTACGATGATCCAAATAAAATAATGAAACAACTTACGGCTAGAGATAACTTTGGTCAATCCGATTTTTTCGCATTAGTACTCAATCCTAATAATGATGCTCAAAACGATTCACAGTTTTTTGTGTTTAGTTCTGGAGTGCAAGCTGATGCTTTGGCCTCACCGAGTATTGGTGAAGACTTTAGCTGGAACGCCGTATGGGATAGTGCTGTCCAGATGCATGACGATGGCTGGTCACTTGAAATGAAAATACCATATCGTACGCTTCGTTTTAAGAAAGAAGAAAATCCGACATGGGGATTACAATTCCATAGACATTTCAGACGCTTTAGATCCCAATACACCTGGAATCCAATTGATGTTACCAAAGGGAATATCGGACTTTATCATGGTGAACTTGAGGGCTTAGAAAACGTTGAGCCTCCTACCCGCTTAATTTTATATCCATTTACCACTGGTATTGTAAATTCGTTTAATGATGAAACGACTACAGATCTTACATTCGGGATGGATGTTAAATATGGTATTACAGAAAATTTCACCTTAGATGCAACGCTAGTTCCTGACTTTAGTCAAGCTGGTTTTGATAATGTCGTTTTAAATTTGGGACCGTTTGAACAAACATTCTCAGAACAACGACAATTTTTTACGGAAGGCGTTGATCTATTCTCGACAGCTGGATTATTCTTTTCACGGAGGGTTGGTAGCAGACCAACAGGTAATTTGAACTTAGAAGAAAATGAGTCGGCTGATATCCCAGATGAAGTCAAAGTACTGAACGCGATAAAAGTTTCTGGAAGAACACCAGATGGTTGGGGAATTGGTGTATTTAATGCCATTACCAAAAAGACATATGCTACGATAACTGATGAAGACACAGGTTTAAGCCGAAGAGAAGTTGTTGAACCTTTTACTAATTATAACATTTTGGTTGTTGATAAACAGTATGGTGGAAACTCTTCCATAAGCCTTATCAACACAAACGTCATTAGAGAAGGTAACTTTAGAGATGCTAATGTTACTGCAGCTCGTGCAAATATTATTAACAAGGAAAATACATTTAGAGTAGTTGGTGAAGCAAAGGTTAGTAATGTCAATTACCAAGAAGCAGATACCGAAACAGGATTTAGCTCATTCTTCTTTGCAGGTAAAGTAGCCGGAAACTTTAGATATAGTTTTGACCATAGATTTGCAGACACGAAATATGAGATCAATGATCTGGGGTTACAATTCAGGAATAACTTCAACAATTTTGGAGCTGATGCGTCTTATCAGATCTTTGAACCTAAAGGTAAACTGAACAACTACAGAATTAATGCTTTTGTGAATTATAGAATGTTAGCTAGCCCTGGAGTTTTCGCTCGATTTAATTTTGGTGGAGGCTATCGTGCAACGACTACAAAACTTGATGCTTACGGATTTAGACTCAATATTGAACCAGGTAAACAATATGACTTCTTCGAATCTCGTGACGGTAGAGCCTTCATATTTGAAAACTTTGTAAGTACTGGAGGTTGGATATCAACGAATTACAATCGCGTATTCGCCATTGATTTAAGAGCAAATGTTGGAACTTTATTCGAAGAAGGACGAGATCTATTTAATTATGACTTTGAAATTAGCCCAAGAGTACGATTCAATGATAATTTCTTAATGGTTTATCGTCTCAACTTCAATCATCGAAATGGCGATCGCGGTTATGCAACGGCTGTGGATGGAGAACCTATTTTTGGCGAGCGTAACAGGCAGATCGTAACGAATAGTATTTCAGCTAATTATACATTTGATCCATTTCATGTATTAGCACTCACCTTCCGTCATTATTGGGATACCGTAGATTATGACTACGACATGTTTACGCTTTTGAATAATGGTAGGCTAACAACTGCTTCAGGCTTTAATGTTGATAATATTGGTGGTGATCCTAATATTAATTTTAGTACGTGGAATATAGACTTAAGCTATTCGTGGCAATTCGCACCTGGTAGTTTCTTAACGGCGTTATACCGAAATCAACTTTTTAATATCGATAACCAATCAGAAGCATCCTATGGAGACAGCCTTGGAAATCTTTTCGATCAACCAATGCAAAACACCTTCTCATTACGCCTGCAGTATTTCGTAGACTATAACGATGTAAAACGCTTAATGAAAAAGAAAAACAATTCAAACTCTTAAATTGTGCATAACGGTTTAAAGTAGTAACTTCAGTGCTTGAAGTAAAACGCATGATTACAGCTAAAAATATTCAAAAGTCTTACGGCGACTTACAGGTCCTAAAAGGTGTTGATCTAAATATAGGTAAAGGAGAAATTGTCTCGATAGTTGGTGCATCTGGAGCAGGAAAAACTACCTTATTACACATACTTGGCACTTTAGATCAAATAGATAAGACGGCCTCGACTACATTACAAATTAATGAGGAATCCATCGCAGACCTGAATGACAATGAGCTTGCGCTGTTTCGCAATAAACATATAGGCTTCATTTTTCAATTTCATCAATTATTACCAGAATTTACAGCAATTGAAAATGTTTGCATCCCTGCCTTTATTGCAGGTAAATCTAAAGACGAAGCCGAAACAAGAGCTAAATCCTTGTTGGACTTCTTAGGATTGTCACAACGTTATAATCACAAACCAAATGAACTTTCAGGTGGCGAGCAACAACGTGTAGCGGTGGCAAGAGCACTCGTAAACAATCCCGATCTGATCTTTGCTGATGAGCCCTCAGGGAATTTAGATAGCGAATCTGCTGAAAACTTACACAACTTATTTTTTAAACTTCGTGATGAATTTGGTCAAACCTTTGTTATTGTAACGCATAATGAAGAACTCGCTAATATGGCTGACCGCAAACTCACAATCGTAGACGGTAAGATTGTTTGATTAACACCACATGAGACTTAAAAGATCAGAATTAAAAGAATTTCTGGACACCAAAGTTCAAGCCTATAATCATCCAAGATTTATCGAAAGTGATCCTATTCAAATTCCACATCAATTTTCGAAGAAAGAAGACGTAGAGATCTCTGGATTCTTAACTGCAACCATTTCCTGGGGAAATCGTAAAAGTATTATAAACAATGCTCATCGAATGATGGCTCTACTCGATCATTCACCTCATGATTTCATTGTAAACCATAAAGACAAGGATCTTGAGCATTTAAAATCATTCGTTCATCGCACATTCAATGGTGATGACCTCATTCAATTCGTAAAAAGCTTAAAGCATATTTACAATCATTATAATGGCTTAGAATCACTATTTGCGATGCATGCAGATAAAAACTCAATACAGCGATCAATTTCCGAATTCAAAACAATATTCTTTGAAATAACGCATCTTCAAAGGACAATGAAACATGTGAGTGATCCTTTAAAAAATTCGGCTGCAAAACGAATCAATATGTACTTGCGATGGATGGTCAGAAATGATAACACTGGTGTTGATTTCGGGATTTGGAATACCCTCTCTCCCGCTCAGTTGTCTTGCCCACTAGATGTACATTCTGGAAACGTAGCGCGTAAGCTAAAACTTCTAAAACGCAAACAAAATGATGCCAAAGCACTATTAGAATTAGACACGGCACTCCGAAAATTAGACCCTACCGATCCTGTCAAATACGATTTTGCGCTTTTTGGATTGGGTGTATTCGAAGGATTTTAATCTCGGATGCTTATCTTTATAACACTTAAAAACAACTACTATGAAATTTAATATGTACTGTATTATTGCTCTCATCGGACTGTTTTCATTCTCGCAAGAATTGAAAGTTCCGATAGATACTATGGTCGTAACCAAGAATTCAATCAACATTAAAGGCGTAACAGTCAATTATGAAGCTCAAACCGGTTTTCAACCAGTGTGGAATACTGACGGACAAGTAACAGCATCATTATATTATACCTATTACAGAAGAACTAACAACAACTTAGGTAATAAACGACCTTTGATCATTTCATTTAATGGTGGTACTGGATCGGCTTCCGTTTGGATGCACATTGCATATACAGGTCCGAAAGTTCTGAATATTGATGAGGAAGGGTATCCTATACAACCTTATGGTGTAAAGGACAATCCTAATTCTGTCTTAGATATTGCCGATATAGTCTATGTCAATCCTGTTAATACAGGGTATTCAAGAAAAGTAAAACTCCCTGATGGAAAGTATACCGAAGACAAAGAATTCTTTGGTGTCAATGCTGATGTCAAATACCTAGCCTCGTGGATAAACACCTTTGTGACCCGAAATAATCGTTGGGAGTCTCCAAAATATATAATTGGAGAAAGTTATGGAGGCACAAGAGTTATGGGATTATCTCTTGAGTTACAAAATAGTCAATGGATGTATTTAAATGGCGTTATTATGGTCTCTCCTGCCGATTATAAAGTTGTGCGAGCTGGCGGACCTGTTTCATCGGCGACATACCTTCCATATTACACAGCTGCTGCGTGGTATCATAAGATGTTAGCGCCTGAATTACAATCAAAAGACCTTCTAGATATCCTTCCCGAAGCAGAATCATTCGCAGTAGAGGAACTCATGCCAGCATTGGCGAAAGGTGGTTTCATCTCAGATTCCGAACGCAATCAAATCGCAAAACGAATGAGTTACTATTCAGGATTATCTGAAAAAGTCATTCTGCAACAAAACCTCGATATATCAAATCGGTTTTATTGGAAAGAATTGTTACGTGATACGTCTGGACAAACAATTGGACGATTGGACTCTAGATATTTAGGTATTGATAAAGTAGAAACAGGAATAAGTCCTGACTACAGTGCTGAGTTGACATCTTGGCTACATTCATTTGCTCCGGCTATTAATTATTATATTAAGAATGAACTAAATTTTTCAACAGATCTCAAATACAATGTTTTTGGTAATGTTGGTAATTGGGATCGTTCCAATGATAATGTAAGAGAAAATTTAAGACAAGCCATGGCGCAAAACCCGTACTTAAAGGTCATGACGCAGTCAGGCTATTATGATGGCGCTACAACATATTTTCAAGCAAAGTACAGTATGTGGCAGATTGATCCTAGTGGCAAAATGAAAGATCGTTTTACATTTAAAGGCTATCGCAGCGGTCATATGATGTATTTACGTAATGAAGATTTAATACAAGCAAATGAAGATCTTCGAACATTTATTAAAGCCTCATCTACAATAGGAAAAGCTGCAAAATACTAACAAAAAAAGACCTCTTAATTGGAGGTCTTTTTTTGTTGTTCTAATACATAGCTATTAGCCTTTCAACCAAGAATTTCTTAAAGCAACTTGAGCTTCAGAAGCATTTTCATCTTCTCCTAGTGACTTAGTCGTGGCCATTGCCTTGGTTAATGTTGTTTTAATTGTATAAGGCTCACCATCGCGCTCCATATCCATAGTGATTTCATGACCTTCTTGCCAACCAAACATACCACCAATAACTTGTTGTGCAGATTCAATTGTTAAATCCTTACCGTTTACTTTTTTAATAACATCACCTGCTTGAATGTTTTGAGATTTCCAGAAGGAATTGTTCAATGCCATAGGTGAAAAGAAAATTGTGCCTTTAGCCTGATCACCATCAAAGATGATATTTTGTCCTCCAGCAAAAATGTAATTGGTAGGCACTTCTTTCTCTGCCATGGTTAAACCAACTTTTACAAAGAAATCATCATAATTAATTGGCGTAGTTCCTTCTACATGTGTTCTTAAAAATTCTCCAACAGAAGGATAGGTCATCTCAGTAATTTCAGTGATTATATTGTCATCTACAAATGGCTTATTCTTTCCATATTTGTTAGACAGCTCTTTCATTAGCGATAACATACTACGTGTACCACCACTCTCTTCTCGCATGAGAATATCAATACACATACCGATTAAAGCACCTTTTTGGTAAACGTTGATATAGTTTGATGCATAAGGCTCTTCTAAAACATTTTCACTCATTTCAGTGAAACTCATTGAGTCATTCATGTTTTTTGAGAAGTTCATTTTTTGCATCATAGTCAAATAGAACTCATCAGGAGTTACCAAACCTTCATAAACTTGAAAATGTTGAGCGAAATATTCAGTTACACCTTCATACATCCATAAATGTTTTGAGAATGTTGGATTGTGGTAATCAAAATAATGTACATCCTCTGAATGCACTGATAATGGTGTCACAATATGAAAGAATTCATGAGCAACTACGTCAGTCATCGAACTTGCTAGGCCTTGTTTTGACGAACTTTCTGGAAGTACAACCACTGTAGATGTATGGTGTTCTAAAGCACCAAATCCTTTTGGAGCACCTTCACTGCCATCCGATAAATATAAATAGATATCATATCGAGGCGTACTGTTTATATCACCTAAATAAGCTTTCTGACCTTCCATCATTTTATACATGGTCTCCTTAAGACTTGCCGCTGTATGAACCTTATTAGGAGAATACACGCTTAATACAATCTTAATATCTCCAACCATAAATTCTTCTACATCAAGCTTACCATACATCATTGGATTATCTGTGATATCAAAATAACGCGGTGCAAAGTATGATGTCGTGATTTGTGTTCCGTCTGAACTAGACACGGTATTAGTGTTTTCTAATGCTGACGTACGAATAAACGTAGCTGGTGCAGTTACATCAAGCGTATACTGGGCACTTTTTAATGAGTCAAAATATCCAATAAAACCATGAAGGTTTAAGACATAGTTCTCAGGTTCAATATTTGTACCTGCAGGTGAAAATGGTACTTCTCCGCCAATACCTCCAACAGCTTCCTGATCAAAAGTGTCATTGACCATATATTGGATTTTGTCCAATTTCGTTGCATTAGTAATCGACCATGAGTTTTCATCTAATTGGGTTGTAGCCATTTCATTTCCATCGTAATCAAATGCCTTGAAATCATCTACATACTTTCCAAAATCACTAATAGAATAAGTACCTTGTACTACTTTTGGGATGCGATAGGTTACAGATTCTTCAGTAATACGTCCTGGATTTATAGTCACAGGTACTTTGTCATTCGCAACTCCAGATAGATTAATTGATGAAGCAATAGGATTGGCTGTGGCCAGATCGTTTGTTTTTGATTTTGTTGACCCACAAGCCACTAATAAAAGAGTCAGGGTAAAGATTGAAAAAATACGTTTCATTGTCGGGATTTATATAAATATTAACGTTGTTAAATGACGCACAAATCTACAATCTGTTACAAGTTATTTAGCCAAGGTTATGTTAAAATGGTATTTTTGTGCTATGCCAGAGCCACTTATCAGTATCCTCACGCCTTTCAAAAACACTGAATTTTATCTCGAAGCTTGTTTAGATTCAATTCTGGCGCAATCCTATAAGCACTGGGAATTGATCATAGTAGATGATGGATCTTCAGATAATAGCAATAATATAGTTCAGAATTATGCACATACTGATGAACGTATCAAATTATATCAAAATCCAGGTTCAGGAATAATAGAAGCCTTAAGATACGCTTATGAGAAGTGTCAAGGCAACTATATCACACGAATGGATAGTGATGATATTATGGTTTCGAATCGATTAGAATTAATGCTTAAGGATCTTTTACACTATGGTAAAGGCCATATTGCCTTAGGTCAGGTTCATTATTTTAGTGATCAAGGAATAAATGAAGGCTATTCTAAATATGAAGTTTGGCTTAATTCGTTGATCGCTAAAGGGTCTAACTTCTCTGAGATTTATAAGGAGTGTGTTATTCCTTCTCCATGTTGGTTAATTCATCGCGATGATTTAGACTTGTGTGATGGTTTCAATCCAGATCAATATCCTGAAGATTATGATCTTACTTTCCGATTTTATCAAAATGATATTATTTGTATCCCTAGTCAGCATATATTGCACCATTGGCGCGACTATTCTACTAGAACATCAAGAACGCATGAACACTATGCCGAAAACTCCTTTATAGATATTAAATTACGTTACTTCCTTTTAATTGATCACGATCCTAAAAGGCCTTTGACCGTTTGGGGAGCTGGACAAAAAGGAAAGAAAGTTGCCCATCTTTTAAATTCTGCCAATATACCTTTTCATTGGATCTGTGATAACCCCAAAAAAATAGGAAAACATATCTATGACAAAGAATTGCATAATTTCGAACATTTGAAAGAATTAGAAAATCCTCAAAGTATTGTTACTGTTGCAAATGATATGGCCCAAACAGAAATTCGAGCTTACTTCAGAGACCAGTCTATGCATCCTATGATAGATTATTTCTTCTTCTGCTGAGGTTCATTCAAACGTTAAATTTGTCAAAAGCTAAAGTTGCTAATCCCTTTTCATTTTCTATATTTGAGTCGATCTAATTCAATCTAATTACCAGGAATGCAGTTTAAATATCCAGAAATTCTATTTGCGTTAATACTGCTAATAATTCCAATCATTGTACACCTTTTTCAACTTCGAAAATTTAAAAACGAACCTTTTACCAATGTTCAGTTTTTAAAGGAATTAACGATTCAAACGCGTAAAAGCTCTCAGCTAAAGAAATGGCTAACATTACTCACGAGACTTTTTCTATTGGCATGCGTAATTGTTGCCTTTAGCCAACCATACACCTCAGAATCAGGCAATTTTAAAACTAAAAATGAGATTGTTATTTATTTGGATAATTCCTTTAGTATGCAGGCCAATGGACAAAACGGAACGTTACTAAACACTGCCGTCCAAGATTTAATCGCCTCACTGGATGATAATGACGAACTCTCTTTATTTACGAACGATGCAAACTTTCCAAATACGAGTGTTAAGGCTATAAAAAATGATTTGATCCAATTAGATTATGCACCTAAACAATTATCTTATAATGCCGCAGTATTGAAAGGAAAACAGCTCTTTTCTAAGGACGATAGTAGCATTAAGAATTTGATTTTAATTTCAGATTTTCAGCAGAAAGAAGAATCCTTGAGTTTATTAAATGATAGCATTGTAACTACTAAACTTGTTAAGCTAAAATCTACCATTGATACTAACGTGAGCTTAGATAGTATTTACGTTTCAAATGCAACCGTAGAGAATATCGAACTAACAGTTTCAATCAGCAATCAAGGAAACCCTATTGAGACGCTACCTGTCTCTTTATTTAACGATGATAAGTTAATTGCCAAAACAGCTACGACTATTGAAACAGAGGCAACTACCAAATTTACAATACCATCTAACACTGTTTTTAATGGCAAAGTAGTTATTGAAGATCCTAGTTTACAGTATGATAATACGTTATTTTTTAATATCGATCAACGTGCAAAAACGAAGGTGTTGTCTGTAAATGGATCAGATGACACTTACCTGAATAAACTATATACAAGTGATGAATTCGACTATCAATCTACCGATTTGTCGAATTTGAATTTTAATATCATTGAGCAGCAAAACTTAATCGTTCTTAATGAGATAGATGATATTCAAAATGCACTGATTACGGCATTAAAGTCTTTTGTAGATAATGGTGGAACTGTTTTAATTATCCCTTCAGCAACTATTCGTTTAAACACTTATAATCAATTATTTGCGAATTTTGGTGTTTCAGAAATACAACCAATAAACCCAACTGAAAAACGCGTAACAGGAATCAACTTTTCACATCCACTCCTTACAAATGTATTTGATCAGCGTGTGTCCAATTTTCAGTATCCAAAGGTGAATTCATATTATCCTAATGCAACAAGCTCAGTGAACTCAGTATTGCGTTATGAAGATGGTTCCGCATTCTTATCTTACGCCAATCGAACTTATGCATTCTCAGCGCCTATAAATACGACGAATTCGAATTTTCAAAATTCTCCATTAATTGTTCCTGTATTATATAATATTGGAAAACAAAGCTTAAAATCTGGTGAACTTTACTATGTCGTTGGACAAGAAAATGTAATAGATATTGCAACGCAACTACAACAGGATGACATCTTAACACTCATAAATGGAGATTCTTCCGTAATTCCTTTACAGCAAACTTTTGACAATAAAGTGGAACTCATAACCAGTGATTATCCCGAAACTGCAGGTATTATTGCTGTTCAAAATAAACAGGAATTTTTGAAGAACTTAAGTTTTAATTATGATCGCGATGAAAGCATTCTTAGATACATGGATTTAAATAATCTAACTGATGTAAGCGTGGATAATTCAGTGGCTTCAACATTTAATGCGCTTAAAAGTGCTTCAAATGTTAATGAACTATGGAAATGGTTTGTTATTTTTGCAGTGATTTTCTTAATGATAGAAATGCTCATCTTAAAATATCTGAAATGAACGTACTTGTAAAATCTGCCACTATAGTTGACCCTAAAAGCGATTTTCACAACCAAACTGTTGATATTCTAATTGAAAAAGGGAAGATTTCTCAAATCGGTAAACGCGTTCAAAATCCGAAAAAGTATAAAGAAATACGATTAGCCGACCTTCATGTTTCACAAGGTTGGTTTGATAGCGCTGTATCTTTTGGAGAACCTGGTTACGAGGAACGAGAAACGATCTCAAATGGACTTGACACTGCGGCATATTCAGGTTTTACAGCTGTTAACGTCAATGCCAATACAAATCCAGTAATTGATACAAATGCTGATATTGCATTTATGAAATCTAAATCGAATGGGCATGCCGTAAATTTATATCCCATCGGTGCCTTAACAAAAGAGAGTAAAGGAACTGATCTTGCCGAACTATTCGATATGACGTCTGCGGGCGCTGTAGCCTTCTATGACTATCAGAAACCAATTTCAAATCCAAATCTTATGAAACTCGCCTTGCAATATGCGAGTAACTTTGGTGGTCTTGTTTACTCATTCCCTCAAGAATCGAAGATTACAGGATTAGGTGTAATGAATGAACATATAAATAGTACTGCACTCGGACTAAAAGGAAATCCGGCACTAGCTGAAGAGCTTCAAATCGCTAGAGATTTATTTATCCTTGATTACACAGAAGGTAAACTTCACATCCCTACTATATCAACTGCGAAATCTGTAGAACTCATTAGAGAAGCTAAACGTAAAAAACTTGATGTGACCTGTAGTGTGGCCATTCATAATATCTTATTCTCCGATAATGCCTTAAAATCATTTGACACAAATTTTAAAGTACTTCCGCCTTTGCGAACGGATTCTGATATTGAGGCGCTAATCGAAGGCTTAAAAGATGGTACCATAGATATGGTAACTTCCGATCACGACCCAATTGATATCGAGCATAAGAAAATTGAGTTCGATCATGCAAAATATGGTACAATTGGTTTAGAAAGTGCTTTTGGAGCCTTATTATCCGTATTTACCTTAAAAAAGACAATTGAACTGTTGACCAAAGGGAAGTCACGATTTGGGATTAATTCTTCACCTATAGCAGAGGGAAATGATGCAAATCTCACACTTTTTAATCCAAAAGAAACTTACGAGTTTGGGCCAACTGATATTCGATCGACGTCAAAGAATTCACTATTCGTTGGTGCTAACTTAACGGGTAAAGTTTACGGAATAATTAATAATAATCAGATCGTTTTAAACTAATTTATCATGCAAAACGCAGCGCAACAAGGAAAAACCTTTGCCATTGTAAGTTATATTACGCTTATCGGAACTCTAATTGCCTTCTTTATGAATCGCGAAGACCGTAATCCTTTTGTTTCCTTTCATGTGCGTCAGGCTCTAGGTCTTGGCTTGACTTGGTATATCTTAGGTTATTTTGTTGGCGGATTCGATAGTTGGATGATTAGTATATCTTTTTGGGTCTTTTTTATGGCCTTATTTATCTACGGAATTGCTGGTGCTGCCACGGGAAAGGAAAATGAAGTCCCGCTTCTTGGACCATTCTATCAAAAAGTATTTAGTTCCATCGGAAATTAATTTATGAATACGTCTTTACATTATCTCACTCGGCCATCAAGTCTTTCTGAAAATGCGCCATTGCTTATCATGTCGCATGGGTACGGTAGTGATGAAAACGATCTATTTTCGTTCGCTCAAGAACTTCCAGAGGAATTATTTATCATTTCATTGCGTGCACCTTATCCGCTCCCTCCTTTTGGGAATGCCTGGTACGCTATAAATTTTGATGCTCAGCAAAATAAATGGAATGATGTTGAACAGGCCGTCAGCTCGAGAGATAAAATTGCCGAATTTATTGATTATGCTTGTGAAGCTTATCCTGTTGACCCAAATAATGTAACCCTATTAGGATTCAGTCAAGGAACAATTTTAAGTTATGCTGTAGCTCTCACTTATCCAGAAAAAGTCAAAAATATCGTAGCATTAAGCGGATATATTAGCGAGGATATGTTTCCAGATGAATTGGAGTCTACACGTTATAAGCATTTAGATTTTTATTGCTCGCATGGCAGTGTTGATCAAGTGATTCCTGTGGAATGGGCGCGAAAAAGTCCGCACTTTTTAAATGACTTAGGAATAAAACATCAATATTCAGAATATCCTGTAGGTCACGGCGTTGCTCCTCAGAACTTCTACGACTTTAAAAACTGGTTAACAGAACGTATTTAGCGAGGATAAAGCGTTGATTCTATTACACGGAAGGTCAAGTTTTGCCTATCTTCAATAGTATACTCTAGCAACATTTCACCCCAATATGTGCCATCAGTAAAACTAGTAATGATCCATTTATGGTTAAGCATTCTAATTTGATCAATACGCATCTTCTCACCTGTCATTGAAGCATATGGTACCAAAGGATGATCTTCTGTGTCATACACGTTTAAATTGATCAATTCATCTTCAATAAATGGTACAAATTCTG
Source organism: Psychroserpens sp. (assembly GCA_017643165.1). Taxonomy (GTDB): domain Bacteria; phylum Bacteroidota; class Bacteroidia; order Flavobacteriales; family Flavobacteriaceae; genus Psychroserpens. Next base: position 763,047 of record JAEPNY010000002.1, read on the forward strand.
AGATGCGAAACCCCTTATTCTCCCAATAGACCATAGCATCTTCGTTGGTGTCAAACCTGAAGGTATAAATATCCTCAACTTGATTATCAGACATAACCTGAATGGAGTCTTTTAGCTGAACATTATCTTCCATATAAGTTGTCAGTTTCTTGTCATAATCTTCAATGATATTTTTTGAATTGACAAATTGAAATACAACTACTAAAGCTGTAAAAATAAAGAGATACATAAATACTCTATTCTTCATATCTAAACATGTATTTGTAAGTTATCGTAAGCTAAATAAACGTTTTCCGGTAAGGATTGTTGTACAACATCATGAAATCCCATATGATGACTAATATGGGTTAAATAAGCTTTTTCTGGTTTAACCCGATCAATAAAGTCAAGGGCTTCTTTTAAGTTAAAATGTGAAATATGTTCGGTTTCACGCAATGCATTTACAACTAAAACTTTGACGTCTTTAAGTTTTTCAATTTCTTCATCGGCAACAGTTTTCATATCGGTGAGATAGGCAAATTCATTAAACCGAAAACCAAAGACCTGTAATTTATGATGATATCCATTTATTGGAACCACAGTCATCGAATTAAGTTGAAAAGGTTCATTTCGTATTTCGTTCTGAATCACAGAAGGCACGCCTGGATATTTGTCCTTGTCTGTGAATATATAATCAAAGCGTTCACGCAATTGCTGAAATACACGTTTGTGCGCATAAAACGGTATATCGCCTTGCCTAAAATAAAAGGGTCTAATATCATCTAATCCAGCTGTATGGTCGGCATGTTCATGTGTGAATACAATACCGTCAATACGTTTTACACCAGCTCTAAGCATCTGTTGTCTAAAATCTGGTCCGCAATCTACAACATAAGTATAGTCGTCCCATTCTACCAGAACAGAAACACGAAGGCGCTTATCTTTAGGATTAGAACTCAGACAAACAGGATGGTCACTTCCTATAATTGGAATACCTTGAGAGGTGCCTGTACCAAGAAATGTAATTTTCAATAGCTGTTAATTTTATAACAAAAATAAAACTTATTTTTTTACTAATACTGCCTATTTTAATACCTTTGTGAGGTTGATTAAACCCAGACTGAGATGGAAATAACCTTAAAAGGAGATAGAGAGTTTGATGCGATTCCATCGTTACGAACGAAATGTTTACGAATTAATCTTAATGAAAATATTTACGGTACATTCGCTGAAATTGGCGCTGGACAAGAGACTGTAAGACAGTTTTTTAGAGCTGGTGGTGCTTCTGGTACTATTGCAAAAGCAATGTCTGCCTATGATAAGGCATTTAGTGATGCGATTTACGGAATAGAAGATGACAGACGTTATGTAACGGAAGCCAGACTTCGAAAAATGTTAGATCATGAGGTCAATTTGGTGGAGCAGCGTATCAAAAGGGATGTTCATCCAAATAAAATGTTCTTCGCATATGCGAATACAGTTGCCACTATCGATTTCGCCAAAAAGTATAAAGGACACGGTTGGGTTGGTATCAAATATCAAGTTGATCCGAATGAACCATATAATGAAATTGTATTACACGTTCGTTTTAAAGAAAATGATGCACGCTTACAGCAGGAAACCTTAGGAATCCTAGGTACAAACTTAATTTACGGTGCCTTCTATAAATACAATCAGCCTAAAAAACTATTAAGGTATTTGTATGATCATTTAGATAAAGACCAAATAGAAATTGATACGATCAATTTCGCTGGTCCTGTCTTTCATGATATCGATAACCGTTTAATGAGCCTTCAATTGGTTAAAAATGGCATGACAGATGCCGTGATGTTCGCACCAGACGGAAACAACGTACTTCCTGCTCGCGTACTTTATAAAAAGAATATTTTAGCGCTACGTGGTAGTTTCAGACCAGTAACGAAAGTGAATATGGATATGTATCGTAAGTCATACGATATGTACATTAAAGAGAATAAAGTAGACCTCGAAAAAACACAAGTAATTTTTGAGATTACCCTATCTAACTTGCGTGCAGAAGGAGAAATTGATGAACAAGATTTCATGGATCGTGCGCGATTATTATGTTCTCTAGGACAAACAGTATTGATATCTAATTTCCAGGAATACTACAAACTTGTAGAATACTTCTCGCAGTATACAAAAGGTAGAATGGGTCTCGCAATGGGTGTAAACAATCTCGTTGACATTTTTGATCAGAAATATTACAGACATCTGAGTGGCGGAATTCTGGAAGCTTTCGGTAAGCTATTCTTTAAGGATCTTAGAGTGTATCTATACCCAATGCAAAATGATGATGGATCGATTACAACGAGTGAAAACCTAAAAGTACATCCTAGAATGAAAGAGCTTTATAAGTTCTTTAAATACAACGGAAAGGTAGTTGATATCACAGAATATGATGAATCTATCTTAACTGTATTCTCTAGAACTGTACTTAAAATGATCGCTAATGGTGAAGACGGATGGGAAGCTATGCTTCCAGAGGGTGTTGCTAAACTTATAAAAGAAAAGAGTTTATTCGGTTGTGAATCTGAACAGGTACATTTAGGAGAATAAACAAAATATTGAATACTAAAAAAAGCCACATCGTAATGTGGCTTTTTTTTTATGCTAATTCCTCAGATTATCCTAATATCTGAGCCGTATGTTCTTTAGTTTTTACTTTCGTAATGACATCGTCTAAAATTCCTTCTTCATTGATGACAAATGTCGTTCTATGAATGCCATCATACTCCTTACCCATGAATTTCTTAGGACCCCAAACACCAAATGCTTCGATAACAGCCTTGTCCTCATCAGCTAACAATGGATATTTAAATCCGTATTTATTCTTAAAATTAGCTTGACGCTTTGCACTATCGGCACTCACACCTAAAATTTCATAGCCTTGTGCTTGAAAGCGTTCGAAGTTATCATTAAGGTTACAAGCTTCTGCTGTGCATCCAGGTGTACTCGCTTTAGGATAAAAGAAAACGACGAGTTTTTTTCCTTTGTAATCTTCAAGAGAAATTGTATTTCCTTGCTCATCTAGAGCTGAAAAATTTGGAGCCTTATCTCCTGCTTTTAATTGTGTCATAATTGCTAACTTTGATTTTTGTAAAAATACGACTTATGACCAAGCAAGAAAAGGTAGATTTTGTTATTAATACGTTAAAAGACCTCTATCCAGAAATTCCTATTCCGCTTGACCACAAAGACCCATACACCTTATTAATAGCGGTGTTGATGTCTGCTCAAAGCACAGATGTTCGTGTCAACCAAATCACACCATTATTATTTGAAAGAGCCGACAACCCATATGACATGATCAAGCTTAGTGTGGATGAGATTAGAGAGATCATTAAACCTGTAGGATTGTCTCCAATGAAAAGTAAAGGCATTCACGGTTTGTCGCATATATTAATCGATAAACACGATGGAAAGGTTCCTAAAACATATGAAGCGTTAGAAGCGCTTCCAGCAGTTGGTCATAAAACGGCAGCAGTGGTATTATCACAAGCATTTGGAATCCCAGCATTTCCAGTAGACACACATATACATCGCTTAATGTATCGTTGGAATTTAAGTTCTGGTAAAAATGTGGTTCAAACTGAAAAAGATGCGAAACGACTATTTCCAAAAGAATTATGGAATGATTTGCATTTACAAATTATATGGTATGGCAGAGAATATTCGCCTGCTCGAGGCTGGAAATTAAACAAAGACATCATCACGAAAACAATAGGACGATCGTCTGTGATAAAAGACTATTATAAAAAAAATCCTGAAGACTAACGATTCAGGATTTTTTCAATTTAGTTTTGAAGTGCTTCAAACTTCAAATTATTACAATGTATAACACTTAAAGCCTTAGAGTAATTCAAAAGAAAAGCAATTGTCTCTTCTTTTGGGTTTAGGTCGTTTTGTTTTTGGGGACATTCTGAGTAAAGTTTTGCCATTTTACGTTTTTTAGTTTGTTATAATCCTAATAACGCAGCAAAACTTAACTTATTGTATCAATTTGTTAAAATGATATTATTTTTATCTATAACCTTACGTAAATTAATCAACGCATAACGCATTCTTCCCAGCGCTGTATTAATACTCACACCAGTACGATCTGATATTTCTTTAAAGCTCATATCCTTGTACATACGCATAACCAACACGTCTTTCTGATCTTGAGGTAATTCTTCAATAAGACGTCTTAAGTCGCATTCTACTTGATCTTTTATCAGTCTTTTTTCCGCATTCAATGCGTTATCACCTAGTACAGAAAATATATTGAAATCACCAGAATTATCGAATTTTGGCATTCTGTTGTGCTTTCTGAAATGATCAATGACCAAATTATGAGAGATGCGCATAACCCAAGGTAAAAATTTACCTTCTTCATTATACTTTCCGAGTTTTAAATTCTTGATTACCTTGATAAATGCATCCTGAAAGATATCTTCAGTAATGTCACGATCAAATACCTTCGAGTAAATAAAACTGTAAATTTTCTGCTTGTGTCTGTGGATTAGAACCGATAAGGCGCTTTCATCACCGTCCATGTAGTTCTTAACCAAAACAGCGTCTGTGATAAGTTCGTGTCTCATAATAATTACTTTAAACGCAAAGAAATATTCTTAGCTTGGGGTTAAAATTTTTAAAGTAATCTTATAAAATAGGCAACACGTTTTTAACTGTTTGAGTCTCAAATATAACAACATTCATTCCGAAATTCCAAAAAAAATCTTCAAACTTTAACATTTTAACTGAATGATTTCCACTTTTTAAGCTACTTGAAAAGCATTATCTTTGCGTTTTCTTATTTCGCAACAAGACCTATGAGCACTAACATTCTGGACCATAATCCTAAAGATAATATCATCATAAAAGGTGCTAAATTGCACAACCTTAAAAATATTGATGTTGTTATTCCGAGAAATAAGCTTTTGGTAATCACTGGATTATCAGGTTCTGGAAAATCAAGTTTAGCATTCGATACACTCTATGCTGAAGGGCAACGACGTTATGTAGAGAGTCTATCAAGTTATGCAAGACAATTCTTAGGTCGACTCAATAAGCCAAAAGTAGACCTCATAAAAGGAATCGCGCCAGCGATTGCAATTGAACAAAAGGTCAATAGTACCAATCCGAGATCAACCGTTGGTACTTCAACTGAAATCTACGATTATCTAAAATTGCTATTTGCTCGAATTGGTAAAACCTACTCTCCTATTTCTGGTAAACAGGTAAAAAAGCATCGTACTAAAGACGTACTCGATTTTGTCAAATCTTTTGATGAACGCGAGAAACTGTTACTGCTATCGCCAATTATTCTTGAGGAAGGACGTGACATGGCAGATAAACTGAGTGTTTTGAATCAACAAGGTTATGCCAGAGTACAACACCAAGAAACGGTTTATCGTATTGAAGAGGCGATAGAGAAAGGATTTAAAGAAGAACTTTCATTAGTCGTAGACCGTATTGTGGTGAAACATGAGGAAGATTTTTATAATCGTCTAGCGGATGCTATTGAGACAGCATTCTTTGAAGGTAAAGGCACTTGCGTTGTTGAAGCTTTGAGTGACAAGAAACGAACCGAGTTCAATAATCGTTTCGAACTTGACGGTATGTCTTTCTTGGAGCCAAATCCGCATTTATTTAGTTTTAATAATCCTTATGGTGCTTGTCCGAAATGTGAAGGCTATGGCGACGTAATTGGAATTGATGAAGATCTCGTGATTCCAAATACCGGATTATCAATCTATGACAATGCTGTTTTTCCTTGGCGTGGTGAAAGTATGAGCTGGTATCGCGATCAACTGGTTAACAACTCTCATAAGTTCGATTTTCCTATACACAAACCTTATTTTGAACTATCAGAAGAACAGAAACAACTCGTATGGGAAGGAAACACGTATTTTGAAGGGCTCAATTCATTCTTTGCTGAATTAGAATCTAAAGCCTATAAAATTCAAAATCGTGTAATGTTGTCGCGCTATCGCGGAAAAACCAAATGTAATGTGTGCCATGGTAAGCGTTTACGAGAAGAAGCCAACTATGTGAAAATTAATAATGTTACCATTACTGATCTGGTTGAAATGCCATTGATTGAACTTACGAGCTTCTTTAAGCAGTTAGAGCTAAATGACTACGACACACAGATCGCTGAACGTTTATTAAAGGAAATCAATAACCGTTTATCATTCCTTGGCAACGTAGGATTGGACTATTTAACTTTAAATAGAAAATCAAATACCTTATCTGGTGGTGAAAGCCAGCGCATTAATCTAGCGACATCACTAGGTAGTAGCTTAGTAGGTTCTATGTACATCTTAGATGAACCTAGTATAGGTCTCCATCCAAAAGACACCGAAAAACTTATCACAGTTCTAAAAGCATTACGTGATCTAGGAAATACAGTTATTGTGGTCGAACACGACGAAGATATTATGAAAGCTGCAGACGAAATCATTGATATTGGCCCTGAAGCAGGCACCTTTGGCGGCGAGGTCGTGGCTACAGGTAGTTATGATGATATCTTAAAATCAAAATCGCTAACGGCACAATATCTTAACGAATCACTCGAAATTGAAGTTCCAAAAGAACGAAGATCATCGAAGTATCATGTAGAAGTCATTGGTGCTAGAGAAAACAATTTGCAAAATATTGATGTGAATTTCCCTTTAGACATGCTCACTGTTGTGACTGGTGTTTCTGGAAGTGGAAAAAGTACCTTGGTCAGAAAGATCCTCTTTCCTGCACTTCAAAAGAAACTTACTGGATTTGGCGATAAAGCTGGACAGTTCACTGAATTAAGCGGAAATTTCAAAAACATCAAGCATATTGAATTTGTTGATCAGAATCCTATCGGTCGCTCATCACGCTCAAATCCTGTGACTTATATCAAAGCTTACGATGATATTAGAGCTTTATTTTCGAATCAAAAGCTAAGTAAAATCAGAAATTACCAAGCGAAGCATTTCAGCTTTAATGTAGATGGTGGTCGTTGTGAAACTTGCAAAGGTGATGGTGAGGTTACAATCGAAATGCAATTTATGGCAGATGTTCATCTTACGTGTGAAACCTGCGGTGGTAAACGCTTCAAGAAGGATGTACTCGAGGTCACATTTGAAGGTAAAAATATCGATGATATTTTAAGTATGACTATTGATGATGCGATTAGCTTCTTCGACACCCATAAGGTAACTAAGATCAAAAACAAACTTCAACCGCTTCAGGACGTTGGATTAGGCTATGTGGCGTTAGGACAAAGCTCTTCAACCCTATCTGGTGGTGAAGCGCAACGAATCAAATTGGCCTCATTCCTCGGGAAAGGCTCTAAAAGTGACAATGCACTGTTCATATTTGATGAACCAACTACAGGTTTGCATTTCCACGATATTAAGAAGCTCCTTACCTCTTTTCAGGCATTGATCAATAAAGGACATTCAATAATTGTGATTGAGCATAATTTAGATCTGATTAAATGTGCAGACCATGTCATTGATCTTGGTCCAGAAGGTGGTAATCGCGGTGGCCAATTGGTCGCGTTCGGAACACCAGAAGCGATCGTAGCTAATCCATCTTCTATTACAGGATCGTATCTAAAAGACAAAATTTAGTCTATACCATTACCGAAAAGGCCAATAGGAACATAAATGCCGTAGGAATAATAAACAGCATAAAAATAAAGGTGATCACACCACTCTTTACCCAGGTTAGGAACCAATGCTGTGCGTAGAATCGTTTAAGTGCCAAAAAGAAATAAATATAGGTTGATAAAAAGATCAGCCAATCTATCCAATCTGGAATATCATGTACAAATCTGTTCACGGCGAAAAGGATACTGAATACTGTAAATAAAAAGGAAAAGAAATAAAAACTAAAGACCAAGTGGTGTGCGTATTTTCCTTTATTGAAATAGAATATCTTCAATATCAACGCAAATAATGGCAGAAGAAAGAACATTGATATTGGCACACTGTCAAAAAACGCTTGAATAATTACACCTGCGCCTCGACCTTCAGCAAAACTGGTCATGCGTTCAAAAAATCGACGTTCAAAAAAACCGGCATCTTCAGACATTCCCATTTCCCTATAAATCAACTCCCTATCAGCTCCACTTGCAACTAAAGAGTCGATCTTCTCCTTATCAAAATTCCATCCTGTCGTAAGATCTTTAGGTGTTTTAGTATTCGCTCTAATAAGCGAATCCGTAATAGCAAAATCTTCATCCTTTAAACCTAAAGCATCCTTATTCTGCTTTAACGGCGTCATGATCTTCGCCATTTGAATGGAGTCTAAAGTCGGTTTAATTGTATCGGGCTGAATCAATGCATCAGACTTCACGATCTTATCATTAAGCTTATCAGCCTCTTGAATCAGTTCACGCGTGCTAAACGAGATCACAAAAAAGAAAATCACCGAAATGAACAAATACATCTGAGCCGGATGTAAATACAACAGACGTTTTCCTTCTAAAAATTTACGCGCTAAATATCCTGGCTTTAACAACAGCGGCAAAAAGCTTTTTAGAAAGCGCGCATCAAATGAAAAGTAGTTACTTATGGTATTATAAAACAGAACACCAATCGTAAGGTCATCGGTCGTCTTTTGACCACAGTGCGGACAAAAATCATAGTGCGCTTTAATCGGTTTTTCACAATTCTTGCACGTCAGTTGTTCAATAGGTTCCGTTACGGTTGGCTTCGCCATAGTGATGATCAGTTGTGATATAAATGTAGAAAAAAATACACTGTCCTCCAATAGCATAGATGAATTAGAAATATCATAATCACAAATCACGCTAACCCTTTGTAATACTGCATTTTAACATTTTGGCACGCATGTTGATTTTCAATTAGCATATAGCGTAAGTCTTAATGCTTCTAAACGAGTTAGAAGTGCAGACTAAAATCTAAAACCTTTAATACTATGAAAAAACTAGTACTATTATTTACAGGATTGTTAATGGGATTAACGACTGTATCAGCCGCAGAACTTTCAACTGCAACGCAAGGAATAGATTTTAATAATTCACGCTATCGTTTTGCAGAACCAATAGTGTTCATAGAGCGTGGTGTGGAATTCTTGATCTTTCCAGATGGAAGTTTTGACTTCAACACAGATATCTATAATAACGTTTCCGACGTGTATTATAGAACACCGAGAACACGTCGTGGTGCGATTAATAGCACTTATGGTGCACCAGGTACCATCTCTAGATCGCATTATGCGGTTGGTGGACCAAGAGGTGTGATCATTACGCATAACAGCATCGGTCAAGTACGTAGAATTGGAAATGTCTTTATCAATTATGATCGTCAAGGACGTATCAAACGTGCAGGAACGGTTTATATGAGTTACCAGAGACGTACAGGCTTATTGAGACAAGTTGGAGGGTTACGTGTTAACTACAACCGATGGGGTGAGATTGTTCATATTAGTGGTATTGTAAATCATGCCAATGCTGAACTTAACTGTGGCGTAGGCTCCGGAGCAGGTGGTCATCTATATGACGGAATAGGCTATGATGATTTTGATGACTTTGACGATGATTTCTTTTACTACAGAAAGAATGGAGAAATTAGAAAACAGCGTAAGCGAAACTCAGATTTTTAATTTTTTTAGTTAGTTGTTCACAGGGATTGTGAGCTTAAGTGAATCCCACAAGACTTCCCCAAGTCTGTGGGATTTTTTAGTTACAATTTGTTAGATGAAGTTGGCTCATTTTGATCTGATATAATTGATATTGAAAAACCTAATCCTAAAACTTTGGCACGCTGTTTGATTTTAATAATGTGTAATCAAAAACTTTACAATTATGAAACGAATAGTATCACTTTTTGCTGCTTTGCTCCTGATAGGAACAACAGCGCATGCAACAACCACCAACATTGTAGAATCTAGTTTCTCAAACAACTTTGTTAGAGGTTATGGTAACTCTTTCATCTTTGTAGAGAACGGGATTGAATTTTCAGTTTTTCCAGACGGTCAATTCGATTTTTACATCGCTAATTATGGTCCGAATGTGAATGTTGGATTCAATTCACCAAACGTATCAATTAGTTTTAATACCGGATTTAATTACAATCCTTGGGTACAGTACGATGATTTCGGAGCTGTGATCCAAATTGAGAATACACCAATATTCTATGACAACTGGGGTCGTGTGGTACAAGTTGGAAACGTCAATATATTCTATAACAATTGGGGACGTGTATCACGTGTAGGCGGACTTTATGTACACTACAACCGTTTTAGAACTTTTACCCACTGTACTGGATTTATTAACGTATTCAATAGAGGTTATGTGTTTAGACCTTGGCACCGATTCTATGTGATTCCACCAGTGAATTACTGCGTAGTGTATGCACGTCCTTACAGACAGTTTTACACACCTGTTAGACATACATGGTACAGACCATATAGAGATAATTTCAGACAGCCTGTATATGTGAATAGCCGAAGAGGTGTAAATGTAGCCACAGGTCGTCGTGGAAACGCCAGTGATCGTTATAGACAAGACGTAACGGACGGTCGTCGCGGACGAAGTGACCGAGCAGTTACTTCTACTAGAGGACGTTCTGATAACAGAGCACTTACCTCTAACACAAGACGTGGAAATGAAAGAAGTTTAGAAGCGAATACGCGTTCTAACAGAGATAATAGAGCCATCAGTAGATCTGATCGTAATGTAAGATCAAACGATCGTGGCACACGCAACACTAATGCGAATGTCAGAAATAGTGTAAGAAATAATAATGTGTCACCAAGACCAACACGTTCGAATAATAGAAATGTGACCAAATCACCTCGAACTGTGTCTAATAATAAAACGAATACTAGAAACGTTAGAAAAAACACGAGTGTAAGAAACCAAAGGTCCACTAATACTCGTATATCTAGTAACAACCGAAGCAATAGATCTTCAAAGACGATGTCACAGTCTAGAAGTAACAAACAATCTTCGGTAAAGAAACAAAGCTCAAGATCGCGTTCAAGCAGTGCTAGAACTGCAAGACCAAGATCTCGCTCATAATACATAAATTTTTGGTTGGTTAGTAGTTTGTCCCATAAGTCGTATGCCTCAAAGCACCTTGTGGGACATTCTCAATAGAAGTCCTGAGTTTCAGGACTTCTTCTTTTTTAGATTATTCCGAAGATTTACTGAAAAAGGCGTTTACAGAACTAGAAATGTCTTCAGATAAACGTAAACGCAATACCAGCAACAAGTAAGCTAATCCAATTAATACTGATTTTAAAAGAATATTTACAATGGGATGAAAGGTAAAATCCCAGAAATAAAAGATCAGTACAAAAACGATTAAAAGGCATAAGGTTTTTAATGTTGCTATAGTAAATGGAAGCATCTTAAACTTGGCGTGCACATAAATGATCTTCACGGTATTGTAAACGGCTATTGCAATAAAGGTTGCCAAAGCCGAACCATTGATACCTAATCTTGGAATCAACACCATATTAAGTACGATTGCCATAATTGCCAATCCAACGCCAAATACCAAGACTGCACGATAATAATCACTGTTAAATAAGATGGCGTTATTATTTCCTAATAGATTATCATAGAGTTTGGCAAAACTAATAAGAAAGACTACTATGAGTCCGCCACTAAATTCCTCTGGAATGATCTTATACAATTCGTTAATATTCAAAACGATCAATAAAAAGATCAGACCACTAACGATGAATAAGGTTAAGGAGCTACGCTGATAGAGATCTTTGAGTTCTATCCTATTATCATCATTTAAAAATTTGGCAGTCAAAGGCAGTAGAATTTGATGCATAGCGCGCTGAGGCACTGCAATAACAGTTGCTATAAAAACCGCAACGCTATAATAAGCAATGGTTTCTATAGGCAGATAATTGTTTAGCATAAACTTATCGATATCTAAAATCAAAGTTGCCACTGAACCTGCAATGATGATGAGTAATGCATAGTTTATGATGGACTTAAGCTTATCGATACGCTTAAATCTGAATACTGGGAGCCATTTAGCAAAAGCGTACAACATCATTATGAAAGCACGAAGGGCATAAACCGCTACAATACCTATTAAAAACGTATCAACACTTATCAGTTTAAAATAGACCGAAAACAACAATAGCATAGCACCAACACGATGAAAAACTTCTTTCATAAAATTTCCGAAGACCGTTTTCATTTGCACTTTTACCCAAGCAAAAAATACTTCGAAATAAGCCATTGATATTGCTGTGATAAAAATATACCAGAGATATGCTCTTACGATTGTATTCTCCTTGGACAAGAGATCTGCAATCGTATCATAGGCCACATAACCGATAGATGCTACAGGAATTGCGATAAGCAGTGGTAGAAATAGCATCAAGGTTAGAAAGCTATTTAGGGCGTTTTTTGATTTAAAAGAGGAATAGAATTTTACAATCGTATTATGAACACCAAAAGCCATCAACGGCATCATAATATTGGCAGCCGACAAAATGTAAGCGACGAGACCGTAATATTCATCGGTTAGAAAGTTGGTGTATAGAAACAGTGCATTAATAGCCCCTATTCCAAAACCTAAATAAGTACTTATAGTATTTCGTAAGGATTGACGAAGAACGATGCCCATTAAATGAGTTCAGACAATGATTTAGTTAACGCTTTTCTACTGTACTGTTGCAAACCAATGGCATTCACCTGAATACTACTGGTTTGATACGCCTTAAAATACGATAAAATTTGAGATTTTATTTTGTCCTTGTCGTTGTAATAGAAATAATGCCCTGTATTTGTTGTTCTTATTATCGCCTCTACATCTGTATCTATAGGACCTACAGCAAGTATTGGCGTTGCTGAGACCATATATTCAAATAACTTTCCTGGAATAATCACTTTGGTATCCTCTGAATCAATTTCTATCATGAGTAGTACCTGAGACGCCATTTGTTGTTTTAAAGCTTCGCTGTGTGATACATACCCTAAATTATTGATATATTGAAGAAGCCCTAGCCTTTTGAGTGTTTGTAATACATCTTCACTAACCACACCAATAAGTTTTAGTTCAAATGCATTTCTAAATGCGTCATTTTCATCTATTAATTCCTTTATGGCTTCCCATAAGTTTAATGGATTTCGTTCGGATAAAAGCGAACCGATATGGGCGAGCGTAAACTTTTCATCTTTATTTGAACGTTCTAAGTGATGCGTATCATATCCATTGGTAATTACCGTAATTGGTTGTTTGGTTTTAGATTCGAATTCTCTTTTAGTATTCTGGCTCGTCACGATCAATTGATCCGCCGAATTTAGTACTTCAGACTCCAATGCTAAATGTTTATGAGCACTGCTACTCGTAAGTTTTAAAGCTTTATGATAACCTATGGTTGTCCATGGATCTCTAAAATCTGCGATCCATTTCATTTGGAGCTGTTGCTTCAATTTTAATCCGATGAGATGTAAGCTATGTGGCGGACCCGTCGTAATTATCGTTTCAATTTGATGTTTCCGAATATATTCTGAAAGAAAAGCTACGGAAGGCTTAACCCAGTTTTTTCGAGCGTCGGGAATGAAATAGTTTCCACGGATATACAGTAATAACTTCTGAATAAAACTTTGCTTCGATGCCTTCGGAATCACACCCGAACTGATCTGTTTCGAGTTGCGCTTCGATAATATATTAGCAAAGCGATAAGGTTCTTTTATTGGCTGTTTTAATACCGTAATCGTATCAGAAACCTCAGCCTCTAAACTCTGGTCAACAATAGGATAACTAGGATTTTCAGGGCAATAAACGATAGGTTCGATATCGAATTCAGGTAAGTACTTCACAAACTTCAGCCAGCGCTGCACACCAGGTCCTCCAGCTGGTGGCCAATAGTAAGTAATTATGAGTACTCTTCGTTTCATTACGACTTATGCGTTGGATTCTTCCCGCTTTCGAAAATTCAGCCATAAACCTCCAAGTAGCAATAGTCCAAAAACAGCTGAGCTTCCTAAAGCAATGCTACTACCTGTTTTCACAACTTGAGGCTCAAATGAAAATTCGATCGTGTGATTACCCGCAGGAATTGGAAGTCCGCGTAATGCATAGTTCACACGCTGTATTGGCACTGGATTACCATCAATTGTTGCCTCCCATCCTTTGCTGTAATACATTTCGGAAAATACAGCAAAACCATCATTCGCATTTGAAGATTCGTATTTGAGAAAGTTCGGTCTGTATTCTTTTAAAGTGATATTAGCTAATGAATCAACTACATAGGATTTTGAATTGAGATCTGACACCGTAGTCACTGCTTTTTGTAATGTCTCTAGACTATCTAAGGCTTTAATTTCTTCATTAGCCGAATTCAGTTGCTCTACTTCACTTACAAACCAAGCATTTCCGTTAGCATCTTCATTCACATATGGGAATACTTGTCCTTGTTCTTCAGCAATAATATATTTCGTATTGAGCATGTTCAATACATTCATATTATTTTGAGCGATATGAAAATTAAACAGGTCTTCGAATCGCCGTAATTTTGCGGCGTGGTAACCATTTAAAGAATTATGGAAATAGGCCGCCTTCGCTGGCGCTCTACTGCCCTCTTCGGAAATATCCCAAACTCTAAAATGTGAATCATCTTTCAGTATATCTTTATCCGCAGCATTTGCTTGATAAGGTTTATTTACTTGAATGGCGGAAACGAAATTATCAGTATTTACATAGCGTCTATCTACACCAACAAGATCAAATAAGATAAGTACACCGAAAACGATAATTACAGCATTCTCTTTCAATCGCTCTTTTAAGTACATCAGGATCGTTCCGGCAGACAGCAATACCAAAATCAAAGTTCGTAAGGTATCTTGTGTAAAGAATGCTTTTCGATCTTCCTTAAGTGCATCGACAAAACCTTGTCCGTATTGACCATAAACCTGGCGGTAATACCCATCGTTAGCACCAACAAAATCGAATAAAGACGATTTGAATAGCAAGAAGATTAATGCCAATCCACCCGTTATCATAGCCGAAAACTTTAAAGCCTTAAGCTTATCTTCATCCTTATTGAAATCATTAAATAGTCGCACCAAACCGAAGATTGCCAAAACAGGAATGCACAATTCTACGATAACCTGAATGGAACTTACAGCTCTAAACTTATCATACAAGGGCACATAATCAATAAAGAAATCGGTAAGTAGACTAAAGTTCTTACCATAGGACAACAACAGTGCTAATAGAGAACCTCCCACGAGCCACCATTTCAATCGACCTTTTACTAAGAATAAGGCAAAAACAAATAGAAATATAACAACGGTTCCTATGTAGGCAGGCGCTTCAACTATAGGCTGATCTCCCCAATACGTAGGTGCATTTTGAGCTTCTTGTAAGGCTTGCGTTGGTGTTGCACCAATCTTTCTAAAAAATTCATAGATCTCCGAATCTGTTCCAACATCCTCGCCATTCCCACCACCATAAAATCTAGGAATATAGAGATTAAAAGTTTCTAAAACTCCATAACTGTATTCTGTGATGTATGCTCTATCCAATCCCGAAGTAACTTCTTTAGGACTTCCATCTGGATTAATCGTCAGTTCTGATTGTCCTCGTGTACTTTCTTTGACATACTCTTGAGTTGCCATGATATTGGTCGCATTCATACCAATGGCAAGGATCAAAGCAACCACCATTAATCCAACCGATTTAAAGAAATGCGGCAGTTTTTGTTTTCTGTAGGCATCGATTAAATATGATACGCCTAAGACAAGCACCAATAACATCAGGTAATAGGTCATTTGAAAATGGTTCGCACCAATTTCTAATGCTAGAGCGACAGCTGTTAATAAGAAACCTAACACGTATTTCTGTCGAAATGTGAGCACGATGCCACTCAACACCAATGGCATATAAGCAATAGCATGCGCTTTACTGTTATGACCAACACCTAAAATAATAATCAAATAGGTGGAGAAACCGAAGGCTAGTGCTCCCAATGCCGCTAACTTAAAATCAACTTTCAAACAAAGTAGTAGGATATAAAACCCGATAAAGTAAATAAAAAGGTAATCTGCTGGACGCGGTAAAAATCGTAGAACAGAGTCCAGTTTTTTAATATAATTATGTGGATATCGCGCACCTAATTGGTACGTGGGCATACCACCAAAAGCACTGTTGGTCCAATATGTCTCCTCGCCATTAGCAGCCTTAAAATCTTTTTGTTGCTTAGACATGCCAATATAATGCATGATGTCGCTTTGGAAGATTTGCTTTCCTTGAAGAACTGGACTGAAATAGGCTAATGAAATAACCACAAATCCTATTAAAACTAGTAAATGTGGTAGGACTTTTTTAAGTGTAAACTGCATAGAGAATAATTACCTTTCAATAGACTCGAAAATTAGTCAATTTCTTCGTAATCTATATACTCTCCTACTTTTTTATTTGAAGAAGATTCCTTCTCAGGCATCTTATCAATTATTGTTTCACCCTCTTTATATTGTTGTCTAGGTTCCTGATACTGCTGAAACTGACCTCCAAAACGCTGTTGCATTTTTTTTGACATATAGCGTACAAGGTAAGGTGCAAACATACGCGTTAAGATCTTTATTGCGTAGTACACCAACAGAATGATAAGAATGGTTCTTAAAAACCCAGTTAATGAAGCTTCTTGTATCATTAATTTTAATTTATTCAAAAATACAATTATATGTCTTTAAAAAACTGATTCGTTACTTAAAAAAAATATAAATTCTCTATATTTGGCTTAAATCAAAGGCCTATGATATTTACTAAAAAAGCGCTGTTTTTTATTGTACTACTAGCCACTCAGTTATGCCTTGCCCAGTATACTGAAGTGATCAATTCAAACAGACCAGGAGTTTCTAGAGCGGCATTCTCTGTTGGAACTAATGTTGCACAAATTGAAGTTGGGCCTTATATCATTAAGGAAGAACATACGCCACTCCGTTACGAAGTGTCAGGATTTGGAGCCGACTTTGCAATACGATATGGGTTGCTTTTTGAAGAGCTCGAAATCAACGTAGAAGGAACGTATCAAAATGATACTTTTACAGATAGACGCTCCACAATAGTTGATGAGGCGTCGAGATCTAATTTCAGAAACTTTACAATAGGTGCAAAATATTTGGTCTATGATCCTTATAAAAATGCCGAAGACGATAAACCAAACATTTACAGTTATCATGCGAATCGAGCATTTAAATGGAAATCACTTATTCCGGCTGTAGCAGTATATGCAGGAGCCAATTTTGATTCTAAAAATAATCCATATACAGCGCCAGGTGTAGAAGGATTTAGTCCGAAAGTAATGGTCGCTACTCAAAATAACTTTGCTGGTGGATGGGTATTGGTGACCAATATTTCTAAAGATCGTATTGGTACAGACTTTTCAGATTTCCAATATATCATAACTCTAACACACTCATTTAACCCACAATGGGTTGTGTTTGGAGAAACACAGGGTATAAAAAGTGATTTTTATGCTGATAATCTATTCCGATTTGGAGGTGCTTATCTCTGGAGCAAAGACTTTCAATTAGACACAGCACTTACATTTAATACCAAAGACACACCTTCGGTTTTTAGTGTGAATTTTGGTATGTCATATCGCTTTGATTTTCATAAAGACAAAGAAATAGACAACGGTAATTCTGGTAATA
Organism: Psychroserpens sp.; assembly: GCA_017643165.1. Classification (GTDB taxonomy): domain Bacteria; phylum Bacteroidota; class Bacteroidia; order Flavobacteriales; family Flavobacteriaceae; genus Psychroserpens. The sequence goes on from JAEPNY010000002.1 coordinate 780,673, forward strand.
ATAGAAAAAAGAGAAAGAAAAAAGACAAAAAGAAAAGAACCGAAGATTTTAATGACGATGGAAGTCTCTAAGCTGAACTGCGAATGATTACAGTAAAAGAAATTTTTTCAAAACAGGAATTAAAACAGTTCGTTAAATTTCCATTCAAGCTTTACAAGGATTCCAAATATTGGGTTCCTCCTATTATTAATCAAGAACTTGAAACGTTTAACAAGAAGAAAAATCCCATCTTTAAAGATGCCGATGCTCAATTTTTCCTCGCTTATAAAGACAATGAAATTGTAGGTCGCATAGCTGCGATTGTAAATTGGTTAGAAGTTAATGACCAACAGCAAAAGAAAATGCGATTTGGATGGTTCGACTTCATTGACGATCAGGAGGTTTCTAAAGCTTTATTGGCAGAAGTTGAAGCCATTGGACGCAGCCATAATTTGGAGTATATGGAAGGACCCGTTGGTTTTTCTAATTTGGATAAGGTTGGTGTCATGACCGAAGGGTTTGACAGTATTGCACCAATGATTACTTGGTATAATCACCCTTATTATGTAAATCATTATAAAACATTAGGATATCGCATTGAAAAGGAATATTCGGAGAGCAAGTTTCCATTTTCAAACGTTAAACCAGAAGCATTCAAGAAAGCTCAGGATTTAATTAAACGACGTTATCAGTTAAAGGCATTGAAATTTACAAAGACTTCAGAAGTTATGCCTTACGCCGACAAGATGTTCGATTTGTTTAATGAGAGTTATGCACAGTTATCATCCTTTGTTGCTATAACCGACATTCAGAAGGCTTATTTTAAGAAGAAATTCATATCCTTTGTAAACCCTGAGTATATCAAGTTTGTTGTCGACAAAGATGATGAATTGGTAGGGTTTGCCATCGTGATGCCTGCGTTCGCGAAAGCACTACAAAAAGCAAAAGGCAAGTTGTTCCCATTTGGATTTAGGCATATTCTAAAAGCAAAAAAACATAGTGAAGATGTGATATTCTATTTAATTGGAATTCACCCGAGCTATCAAAATAAAGGGGTCCATTCTGTGATCTTTAATGAATACTATGAGACGTTTACTGAAAAAGGTATACAAACCTGTTTTAGAACTCCTGAATTGGAAGACAATGAAGCTATTCATAAAATCTGGAAACACTTCGATCCAGTCGTTTATAAACGTCGTAAAACTTTTAGAAAAGACTTAAACTAAAAAAGTCGCCTGATTAGATAACCAAACGACTTTCAATCTTTCAATTTCTTATGTGTTATTCACCCATGGCGGCTAATACTGCAGCTGATAAGCGCTTATAAGTTCCATTTTCAAGACGCTCTCTAATTGCATCGAAAGCATCGAGTGTTTCATTTACATCTTCAAGTGTGTGCGTTGCCGTAGGAATCATACGTAATAATATTAATCCTTTAGGAATTACTGGGTACACAACAATTGAACAGAAAATACCGTAGTTTTCACGCAAGTCTCTAACTAGAGCCATCGCTTCAGGAATACTTCCTTTAAGATATACTGGTGTAACGCAACTTTGCGTTGTTCCGATATCGAATCCTCGTTCTTTTAGTCCAGTTTGTAGTGCATTTACATTTTCCCAAAGTTTTTCTTTAAACTCTGGCATTGTACGTAGCATTTCTAAGCGCTTAAGTGCACCTACAGTAAGTTGCATCTGTAAAGACTTTGCAAACATTTGTGAACGCAAGTTATACTTGAGGTAGTCAATAATTTCTTGATCAGCAGCGATAAATGCTCCTGTACTTGCAAGTGATTTTGCGAACGTTGCGAAGTAAACATCTATGTCGTCTTGTACACCTTGCTCCTCTCCTGCACCAGCACCCGTTTTTCCTAAGGTACCGAAACCATGTGCATCATCAACAAGTAATCTGAAATTAAACTTCTTCTTTAGTTCTGCAATTTCTTTTAAGCGGCCTTGTTCTCCACGCATTCCAAATACACCTTCAGAAATTACTAGAATTCCACCACCGGTTTGTTCTGCCATTTTGGTTGCACGCTCAAGATTCTTTTCTAAACTTTCAATATCATTGTGCTTATACGTAAAACGTTTACCCATGTGCAAACGCACACCATCAATGATACATGCGTGAGAGTCTACGTCATAAACGATGATATCATCTTTCGATACAAGCGCATCGATTGTAGACATAATTCCTTGGTAACCAAAGTTCAAAAGGTAAGCTGCTTCTTTACTTACAAAATCAGCAAGTTCTCTTTGTAATTTCTCATGAAGATCTGTATGACCAGACATCATTCTTGCTCCCATAGGATAAGCAGAACCATATTGAGCAGCTGCTTCAGCATCCACTTTTCTCACTTCAGGATGATTGGCTAATCCCAAGTAGTCATTAATACTCCATGTGATCACTTCTTTTCCCTGAAATTTCATTCTATTAGAAATCTGTCCTTCGAGCTTCGGAAATACAAAATATCCTTCGGCTTGAGAAGCCCATTTTCCTAACGGTCCTTTATCCTTATAAATCTTCTCAAATAAATCCTTCATTAAAGCGAATTTTAGTCTTAATTAGTTGGGACAAAATTAGGCAATAAAATGTTGACAACATAATCTTTTTATTAACCAAAATTTGAGCCCTATTTAAACATAAAAAACCTATCGCGACAAATCGCAATAGGCGTTTTATATACTTTTATTTTTTATTACTTAACGTACTGAATCTTTTCAGCAGTTTCAGTATGACGATCAAAGAAACCTTGTGCTTCCATCCATTGATCGCTGTATACCTTACTCATATATCGAGAACCATGATCAGGAAATACAACAACTACTTTATCTGTTGATTTAAAAACTCCCTCTTCATTAAGTTGCTTAAGTGCCTGCATAGCAGCACCACTCGTATATCCTACGAAAAGTCCTTCAGTTCTAGAAATTTCTCTTGCGGTATGTGCACTTTCTTCGTCCTTTACCTTTACAAATCTATCGATCAAATCAAAGTCGGTTGCTGTTGGTATTAAATTTTTTCCTAAGCCTTCAATTCTGTAAGGATAAATTTCCTTCTCATCAAATTCACGAGTTTCGTGATATTTCTTTAGTACAGATCCGTAAGCATCAACTCCTAATACTTGAACATTAGGATTCTGCTCCTTAAGGTATTTTGCTATACCAGAGATGGTTCCACCAGTTCCACTACAAGCTACTAGATGTGTAATTTGTCCTTCAGTTTGTTCCCAAATTTCTGGACCTGTGGTATGATAATGTGCATCTAAATTCAACTCATTAAAATACTGGTTGATATATATAGAACCTTTTATTTCGTTGTGTAAACGTTTTGCAACTTGATAATATGACCTAGGATCATCAGCAGAAACATTTGCAGGACAAACGTATACCTGTGCTCCCATCGATTTCAACATATCGATTTTATCAGCTGAAGACTTAGAACTTACCGCTAGTATACACTTGTAACCTTTGATAATACTCACCATTGCAATACTAAATCCAGTGTTACCTGAAGTCGTCTCAATTATGGTGTCACCAGGCGTTAAGATACCTCGGCGTTCTGCTTCTTCAATAATATGAAGTGCAATTCGATCCTTAGATGAGTGCCCTGGATTAAAGGCTTCTACTTTAGCATAAAAGTCACCTTTAAAATCCTCAGTCATTTTATTTAATTTGATAAGCGGTGTTTTACCTATTAGCTGTAATACATTATCAAATACTTGAATGTCTTTTCTCATATGTGCTATTTATCAGTTTCAGATTCCGTGAAAAAGAACCGTAAAACCTCGCAAAATTAACATTTTTTTTTGAATTAGGTACTAATTCCTTCTAAGTCCAACAAAAAGGCAAATTCTGAGGCATCTTCTTTAATTGCGTCAAATCGTCCAGAAGCGCCGCCATGACCAGCATCCATGTTGGTTAACAGATAAAGTTTGTTAGTATCTTGTTTATAAGTTCTGAGCTTTGCTACCCATTTTGCAGGTTCCCAATATTGTACTTGTGAGTCGTGTAAACCAGCTGTGACTAACAAATGCGGATAGTTTTGTTTTTTGACGTTGTCATAAGGCGAATAGCTCTTCATATAATTATAATACGATTGCTCATTTGGATTGCCCCATTCATCATATTCTCCTGTTGTTAAAGGAATTGAATTATCAAGCATAGTTGTAACAACATCCACAAACGGTACCGCAGCGACAACGCCATTATATAAATGAGGTGCCTCATTGAGAATCACTCCCATTAATAATCCGCCAGCACTTCCTCCCATAGCATATAAATGTGACGGTGATGTATAATTAATGGCAATCAAATGTTTTGAGCAATCAATGAAGTCACTAAATGTATTCTTTTTTTGCAATAATTTACCAGATTCGTACCATTGACGTCCCAAATACTCACTACCGCGTACATGTGTAATCACATAGATAAATCCTCTATTTAAAAGCGAAAGACGAATACTCGAAAAATACGGGTCAATTGTTGAACCATAACTACCATACGCATATTGTAACAATGGTGCATTTCCGTCTAATTTGGTATCCTTGTGTCTAACAACAGACATAGGGATTCTTGTCCCATCTTCTGCAGTAGCCCAAAGTCGTTCAGATCTGTAGTTTGATTTATCAAAACTCGGATCTAAGATCTCTTGTTCTTTTTTTATGTCCTTCGTTTGTAATCGCATATTAAAATCGATTACTGAGGATGGTGTCGTTAACGAGTTGTAACTGTATCTTAGTATTTCTGTATCAAAATCTACATTGGTACTTAAATTTGCCGTGTAGGTTTCACTATTAAATGGCAAATAGTAGTCTTTTGACCCATCCCAACGTTTAATTCGAATTTGATTTAATCCATTAGAACGTTCATTTAGAACAAGGTAATCTTTAAAGATCTCGATATCTTCAATGAGGACCTCATCTCTATGTGGGATCACATCAAGCCAGTTCGCAACTTCAGTGGTCTGTTCATGCGTTTTCATGAGTTTAAAGTTGGTCGCATTCTGGTAATTGGTCAAGATATAAAAGTGATCTTTATAATGCGCAATACTATATTCTAGTCCTCTAATGCGTTCTTGAAATAAATGAAACGCCTCATCAGGTCGATCAGCATTTAAAATACGGTACTCGTTTGTTAATGTGCTATAAGAGGCTATAATGATGAATTTCTTCGATTTAGATTTATAAGCCGCCACACCAAAAGTATCGTCTTCTTCAGTATAAATAAGATCATCCAAATTAGATGGCTTCCCTATTTCGTGTCTATATACCTGATGTGCTCTTAAGGTATGCTCATCCTTTTTGGTGTAGTATATCGTCTTATTATCATTTGCCCAAGCTGAAGAGCCAGTCGTATGATCCATTTGATCAGATAATAGTTCACCGGACTTCAAATTTTTAATTCGTAATTGATACTGACGTCGTCCAGTGGTATCCATTCCGAAGGCGATCATTGCGTTATCAGGGCTTACACTCAAACCTACGAGCTTAAAATAAGAATGTCCCTCAGCCATTTGATTACAATCAAACAATAACTCCTCCTCTGCTTCAAGCGTATCTTTTCTTCGCGTGTAGATCGGATAATTTTTTCCTTTTTCATACCGAACGATATACCAATACCCATTGTATTTGTACGGCACAGAACTATCATCTTCTTTTATACGCGCTTTCATCTCTTCGAATAGTTCATTTTCGAAAGCTTTTATATGAGAAGTCTCCTGATGATAATACTCATTTTCAGCTTTAAGATACTTCAGTACAGCTTCATCATCACGTTGATTTAACCAAAAATAGTCATCTACACGAAGGTCATTATGCATGGTTAAGGACTTTGGAATCTTTTCAGCTTTGGGTGCGTCTGCAGTCGTCTTCATTTTCTTTTTTAAAGTGCGGCAATTTAGTAATTTTGTAGTTCACAATTTTAATACTTAACATTATGTTTGGAGATATGATGGGCATGATGGGTAAATTGAAGGAAGCCCAGAAAAAAGTTGAAGAAACAAAAGAACGTTTACATAGTGTTCTGATTGACGAATCTAGTTATGACAATAAATTAAAAGTTATGATCACTGCAAATCGTACGATTAAATCAATAGACATAGATGATTCGTTGCTTGAAGACAAAGAAATGTTAGAGGACTACCTAATTCTAACCATCAATAAAGCCATTGCACGCGCTACAACAGTTCATGAAACTGAAGTTGCTGCTGTGGCGAAAGAGGGAATGCCAAATATTCCTGGTATGGATATGTTCAAGTAGTTGATTAAACTTAGAACTGGTCGAGTATATCTAACAGACGTTCATGCATCTCATCTGTATAATCGAGATGTGTAACCATTCTTAATTTATTGCTTCCCATACCAATGATATGAATATCATGATCGGATAGTTGTCTGAGGAACTCCGTTTCATCGACATGACTCTCCAATTCAAAGATTATGATATTAGTCTCAATAGGCTCTACCTTTTTGATAATAGACATCTGTTCAAGAATCTTACCGATCTCTTTTGCTTTATGGTGATCTTCAGCAAGTCGATCAACATGATGATCAAGGGCATAAAGCCCGGCTGCTGCAACATAGCCTATTTGACGCATTCCTCCACCTAATATTTTTCGAACGCGAATAGCACCTTCCATAAGTTCCTTATCACCTATTAACACTGAACCCATTGGACAGCCCAATCCTTTACTCAGACATACAGATATCGTATCAAATAATTGGCCATAATCTTGTGGTGATTCATTGGTGTTCACTAGTGCATTCCATAATCTAGCACCATCTAAATGATAACCGAGATTATGATTGTCACAAATTTTACGAATTTGTTTCAACTCCTCGAAATCCCAGCAGGCACCTCCGCCTTTATTCGTTGTATTCTCTACCTCAACCAATGACGTCAATGGACTATGGTAAAAATCTGGAGGATTAATTGCAGCGACAACTTGATTGGCATTAAACATACCACGATCACCATCGATCAATTTACATGAAATGCCACTATTAAATGAAGCACCACCACCTTCGTAATTATAAATATGAGCATATTTATCACATATGACTTGTTCACCCGGATTCGTATGCAGTTTTAATGCCGTTTGATTCGCCATACTTCCTGTTGGAAAAAACAAGGCTTCATCTTTTCCGAATAGATCTGCTAATCGTCTTTCAAGTTCATTTACTGTAGGATCTTCTTTATAGACATCATCACCTACTTCAGCGGTAAACATGGCCTCCAACATACCTTTTGTTGGTTTGGTTACGGTATCACTTCTTAAATCTATTCTCATTTCTAATATGCTGTATAATTACAAAAATCGCTTCCTATTGGTGAACCATCAGGAATTTTAGGAGCGCGTTCCATTTTAAACTTTTCAGGGTGATCATTAAACTGCTGTGCCATTATTCTGTATTGAATCGCATATGGCGAGGATATCTTCTTACCGTACAAATAGTCATTGAAGATTGAATTAATGCTTTGTTGCGCGACAGCCTTTACTTGAATGAATGATTGATCATTCACCGCAAGATTCATTAGATGCATCATCACACGTTCATTGATGAGTTGTTGTATTTCATTGTGATAATTATCCTTGTGTTCTTTTCCAAAAGTATTTTTAAGTATTTGCTGAATCATGTCATTTAGAGCTAATTGATCTTCGTCTAAACTTTTTTGCTGAATCATCCGGTTAGCACGCTGTGGATGCAATAATAAACTCAGGGTCATATCACTTGCAGTTGCCGCAGCACTTAAAGGATCAAATGCTACCCCTGTTTTACTAGAAAATGACTCTCTACTCCTAGAATACCCAAAAGCGCGAGGTGGAAACAAGTCCAATTTTTCCTTTGGAATTGCTAATGTTTGGGCCGATATGGTTAATAATAATGCATCAAGCGTATTTTGCTGAGTATCTACATCAATTGTTTTAACGGTTGTCTGACCGTCTCCTTTAACCGCATAATTATAGTCTAATCCTCCAATAACTTTGGCCGCAGCTTCCGTTTGATAACGATGGAAGAAATACAGAGGAACAAATACATCTTCTAATACAGAATACGGTTCGTTGGTTCGAATATTATCTTTTGAAAAGTTTGCAATTCCAGTCGCACGAACATTAAGAACATTATTTAATTCTTCTGAAGCGCTTTTACCATTATCCCATAGATGTGCTAAGGCGTGTGCGCCACCTTGCGGACGTGCATCCGAATCACTAATGAATCGTAATCCTGCGAAATCTGCAGCTTTTAAAATACGATTCAGTGCTTCTTTTTCATTTTGAGAACTATCAAATTCTGAATAGCTGTAGGCGACTGTAACTTTATCCCATTCGCCAATACCAGTAGCATAAGCATTACTTAGATCTACCTTACCGTCACTTAACGTGATCGTAGGATGTGGATAATCCATTACTGATGCTCTATTTGAGGTACTCGCCGCAAAATTATGTGCAAACCCTATGGTATGTCCAACTTCATGAGCACTTAATTGACGTATTCGCGCCAATGCCATTTCGAGCATAGGCTCATAATTGTCATCGCGTTCAGCAAATGGTTTATCCATTAAGGCTTGAGCAATCAAGAAATCTTGTCGGATTCGTAAACTCCCTAGACTCACATGACCTTTGATAATCTCTCCTGTTCGCGGATCGACCACACTTCCTCCATAACTCCAGCCTCGTGTTGAACGATGCACCCATTGTATAACATTATATCTACAATCCATCGGATCTGCATCTTCTGGTAACATTTCAACTTGAAAAGCATCTTTATAACCAATGGCTTCATAAGCTTGGTTCCACCATCGAGCCCCTTCTAAAAGAGCTGATCGTACTGGTTCAGGAGTCCCTGGATCTAAATAATAAATAATAGGTTCTTTAGCCTCACTAATTTCTAGTTCAGGATTTTTCTTTTCCAAACGATGGCGTATGATATAACGTTTTCTAATCGGCTCTTGAATTGGTGTTGCATAATCCATAAATGACATGGAGATTGCACCACTACGTGGATCGAAATCACGCATCTTATAGTTACTATCGGGTAACTCTATGAAGCTATGATGTTGAATGACGCTCACTAAAGATGCCGTTGGTGTTACACTTCTGATATTTCTACCCTTAGGTTGTCCTTTAAATGTTAATAACGCCTCGAACTCTACATTTTTTGGAAAGGCTTTTGTACGCTCCAACGCTAATGCACTTTTACTAAGATCGACTTTATAAGTGCCTTCAGATTTTAATCTATTTGCAACACCATGCGCATCCTGCATAAGAAATGGTGTCATGTCAATAATGAAGTTTCCATCTTTTTCTTCAAGAATCTTAAAACCGTATAATACAGACTTTGCAAAGGCTTGTTCAATGCTCTTTCGTTCCAAGGCATTATCAGTATTGGCACGATACCCCAAGTTAGGCTGAACTAGCAGCAACTTATTTCCTGAACGTTCAAATTTCACTAAACGTTCTCCACCTAATTGCCCTCTGTCTAAACCAATGTCATTTGAACCAACACCAGTGGCTAAAGAATTGATATATAAGAATTCTTGGTTTATTTTATCGACCTCAAGGTAAATTTTATCTGTCGTCTTTTCGTAGTGAAAATTAAAGTAGCCTTCAAAATGTTGTAATTCTTTTTTAGCAAGAAATTGTGCTGAACTTTCTCCTGAAATCACGCACAGCAGAAATAGTAATAAGATACGTTTCATAGTTGATTATTATGACATAAAACTAATCAATTTAGATGGAAATTAGTAACCTGATAAACAATTATAATAGATTTAGTAGATTTAATTTTTTCTATCGCAATTATGTATTAATTTCGCCTAAATTCTTCATTTATGATTACATCAGATCAAATAAAAGATCTCAATACACGCCTTGATAAACTAAGGCACTACCTTTGACATTGATGCCAAACTTATTGAAATAGCTAACGAAGAAGAACAAACCTTTGATCCTAACTTCTGGAACGATTCTAAGCAAGCAGAATTGGTTATGAAGTCACTACGTGAAAAGAAAAGCTGGGTTCAAGATTATAGAGCTTCAAAAACGCTTGTAGAAGACCTTGAAGTGATCTATGAATTTTTCAAAGAAGATGAAGCTACAGCTGAGGATGTTCAAAATCGTTTTGATAAAGCCATAAATCTAATCGAAAAATTAGAGTTTAAAAACATGCTTTCCGATGAAGGCGATTCATTAAGTGCAGTGCTTCAAATTACGGCCGGAGCTGGTGGAACAGAGTCATGTGATTGGGCGAGTATGCTTATGCGTATGTATTTAATGTATGCAGAGAAAGCTGGGTTTAAAGTCAAAGAGCTCAACTTTCAGGAAGGTGACGTCGCAGGTATTAAAACGGTGACACTTGAGATTGAAGGTGATTTTGCTTTCGGTTGGTTGAAAGGAGAAAATGGCGTACACCGTTTAGTGCGTATATCTCCATTTGATAGTAATGCCAAACGTCATACCAGTTTCGCTTCAGTATATGTGTATCCGTTGGTGGATGATTCCATTGAAATTGAAATTAATCCTGCAGATATTGAAATTACGACAGCACGTTCTAGTGGTGCTGGTGGTCAAAATGTCAACAAAGTTGAAACAAAAGTTCAGTTGACACATAAACCAACTGGTATCCAAATTTCATGCTCAGAAACACGATCTCAACATGATAACAGAGCTAGAGCTTTACAAATGTTGCGTTCACAACTCTATGAAATTGAACTTCAAAAGCAAATGGCACAGCGCGACGATATTGAAGCTGGGAAGATGAAAATTGAATGGGGAAGCCAAATAAGAAATTACGTTATGCATCCGTATAAATTAGTAAAGGATGTTCGGTCATCACATGAAACAGGAAACGTGGATGCTGTAATGGATGGAGAGATCGAACCATTTTTGAAGTCATATCTTATGATGATGGGACAAAAAGAAGAACAATCAAACGAATTATAATACAATGATTAAAATATATCATAATCCGAGATGCCGAAAGTCAAGAGAAGGATTATTAATTCTTGAAAATTCTGGCAAAGATTTTGAAGTAATAAAGTATTTGGAAACACCAATTACAGCATCACAATTAAATGAAGTAATTACTTATTTAGGCATCGCTCCTATTGAATTAGTGAGAAAAAACGAAGCGATCTGGAAAACAGAATATAAAAGTAAGTCGCTTTCTGATGAAGACATCATCAAAGCGATGATCGAAAATCCTAAATTGATTGAACGTCCAATTGTGATTAATGAAAAAAAAGCAGTAGTAGGTCGTCCTCCAGAAAATATCTTAACGATAATATAGTCTAATAGTTATGAAAACATTTTATCTATCCCTAATTTGTTGCTTTACTTTGGTAAGCAGTACATATTCACAAGCACGTGAAGAAAAAGCAAAAAAGAAATATGAGGCTGAAATGGATCGCAAACAAGACGAATACATCAGTGATTTTTTAGCGACCATAGAAGTTGACGATTTTCAAAAAGAGATCATTACACAATCCATGAAATCCTATTTTGAAGAATTTAAGAATATCAATATGCTTCAAGTTAGAGATGTACAGCGTCAAGAACTTATTCAAAACCTTGATAACACACATTTTGTTGATCTCAAAGCTATGGTCTCTGAGGATACCATGTCCAAAATTATGGATGCACTCAAAGGCAAATGGAAGAAAGAAACCAATAGGGAGAAGAAAAAACGACTCAAGAAAGAAAAGAAAAAGAATAAGAACTAACTATTTTGAATTAGTGTAAATAAGGCTTTTGTAAATAGGTTTAACAAAGCCTTAACCCATAGGTAAATATTATTGATTTAATTTCGCGCCATTGATTTTAACTATCAAAGCCATCATCCGTGAAATTAAAACTTACCACACTCCTATTTTTTATTAGTTGTTTTTGCTTTGCTCAACGCGAAGTTACCGTTTCAGGTAAAGTAATCGATGCCGACGAAAAGTATCCGCTCGAATATGCAACCATATCATTTTTTAGCAAGGCTGAAAACAAGATCGTCACTGGCGGAATTACCGATCTTGAAGGAAATTTCAACATCAAAGTCCCGGAAGGATTATATACCGTCTCCGTTGAATATTTATCGTATAATACCAAAACCTACGAAGATCGACGTATAGATAAGAAGATCGATTTAGGAACCGTTGGTTTATCTCTAAATTTAGAAGCCTTAGACCAAGTAGAGATTATTGCAGAGCGCACCACTGTTGAAATTAAATTAGACAAAAAAATCTACAATGTTGGAAAAGATCTTACAGTGAGAGGCGGAACTGTAAGTGATGTTTTAGATAATGTACCCTCGGTTTCGGTAGACGTTGAAGGAAATGTAGCACTCCGTGGAAATGATGATGTTAGAATCTTAATTAATGGAAAACCCTCAGGCTTGGTTGGATTGAATTCAACAGAAGCCTTACGTCAATTACCTGCAGAAGCTATTGAACGTGTTGAAGTGATCACGTCACCTTCTGCGCGATATGACGCCGAAGGAACTGCTGGGATTTTAAATATCATTCTTAGACGATCTAAACTACAAGGCTTAAATGGTGCTGTAACAGTAAACGCAGGATATCCTACGCAAGCAGGTATTTCAGGAAACATAAATTATCGTACAGGTGATTTCAATTTCTTCAATACGACCAATTACAATTACAGAAATGTACCTGGAAACGCATTCTCAAATACTGAATTCATACCAGAAGGGAATCGATTACAAGAAACACGCGAATTTGATCGTATCCGTAAGGGACTTAATACTAACCTAGGTGTTGAGTGGTATATCAATGATACAGCTTCATTAACCACCTCTATACAGTATAGAGATAGTGATAATGAACAAGAAACAAATAATAATGTATTGGAAATTGACAGCGAAGGTTTCTTAACGGCTTCGCGAAGTCGTTTTGACCCAGAATTTGAAGACGACAAAACTGTGCAATACACGGTAAATTTCGATAAGCAATTTGGAGATAATACTGAACATCGATTAACGTTAAATTTTCAATATGAAGAAAGCTCTGAGCTGGAAGAATCATTGATTATTCAAGATGCTATTCCTGTTGAAGATGTTGCAACCGATGAAAATCAAGATCGCATATTTTTACAAGGGGATTACGTACTACCTGTAGGTGAAGTTTCCCAATTTGAATTTGGTTATCAAGGTAAATTTTTAACGCTTGACACCGACTATGAAGTGTCTTTTAGAGATAACGATACAGGCGAATTTGAACTAAGTACAGATCTTAGTAATAACTTGATCTATCGTGAATACGTTAATGCATTTTATACCCAGTTTGGGAGTAAAATCAAATCTAAGTTTAGTTACCTACTTGGATTACGAATGGAGGACTCAAGAATTACTATCGATCAGGTCACCTCTGGACAATTCGATAGAAAAACCTACATCGGACTTTTCCCTACCATTAATCTAGCTTATGAGATTAGCGAAGATGAAAATATCACTTTGGGATACAACCGACGCATACGACGACCACGATCCCGTTTCATTAATCCATTCCCTTCTCGAAGTTCGGCGACTAACCTCTTCCAAGGGAATCCGGATCTAGATCCAAGTTATTCTAATACCTATGACCTTGGTTACTACAAGAAATTTGGGAAGTTACAGCTTAATACCTCGCTCTACTATCAGAGAACAACAGATAACTTTAATTTTATTAATGTTGGCACCGACGACTTTTTCATATTTGAAACCAATCAGATCGTAAATATTAATGATCCAAATTTTGAACAGCTAGATGAAGATTTTGACTTGATCCAGATCATAAGACGTACACCTGTGAACTTAGCAACTAACGATCGTTACGGATTTGAATTCACACTTACATATCGTCCTACTAAAAAATGGAACATCAATGGAAACTTTAACTTATTTCAGTCTGTAACCGAAGGCGTTTTTGAGGACACAGATTTTGGGGCAGAAAATCTAAGCTGGTTTGTACGTTTAAATAATAAGTATACACTACCTGGTCAAATCGATTGGCAAACACGACTGAACTATCGTGGACCACGAGAAGATGCTCAAAACCGTACCAACGGCATATTCTCGGCAGATCTAGCCTTTAGCAAGGATTTCTTTAATGAAAAGGCATCCCTAGCCATAAATGTGAGTGATGTATTCAATTCACGTAAACGAATGACAGAGACAACAACAGTTACGTTTAATTCGGAAAGCGAGTTTCAATGGCGCGTAAGAACTTTTAATTTGTCGTTTACCTATCGATTTAATCAGCAAAAGAAACGCGAACGTAATGGACGCGGAAATGGTAATGATGATTTTGATTTTGAAGGATAGTCCAAAAATCAATTAAGAGTATAAAAAAAAGGAAACCAACATGGTTTCCTTTTTATATTATTTGAATAACGCTTATAAACTTTCAGCTTCGCGTTTTGCTTTCTTTTCTGCTTTTATCTCCTTCATGCGCTCAATAAATGCACCTCCTACCCAGTAAGGAATTACAAAAGTGATTAAAAATATCATTAACCAAAACCCAATGGTAAGAATGGTTAAAAACGCTAGAAATCCTAAATACTGATCAAATTCGAACATGTGGTTTTTTTTTGTTGAGGCAAAGATATAATAAAGCCCAATGTTTTGCAATAGGAAAATTGAGAATTATTAACAGGTTTTCAAATATTAATTCCACAGCATTTTTACCATTAAATTATTTAAATCTAATGCAATGATTTAAAAGTTAAATTAACCTGAATCGAGCGTTAAAAAAAGCTACAAATATCCTAACTTTGTAACGCGTTAAAATCTAATAACAATTATGGAATTCAGAATAGAAAAAGACACCATGGGTGAGGTAAAAGTACCTGCCGATAAACTTTGGGGAGCACAAACTGAACGCTCTAGAAATAACTTCAAAATTGGAGCGCCAGCGTCAATGCCACTAGAAATAGTTTATGGATTTGCCTATTTGAAGAAGGCTGCTGCATATACCAATGCAGAACTTGGTGTTTTAGACAATGATAAAAGAGATCTCATCGCTCAAGTATGTGATGAAATTCTCGATGGAAAGCATGATGACCAGTTTCCATTAGTAATATGGCAAACCGGATCTGGAACACAGAGTAATATGAACGTTAACGAAGTCGTAGCCAATAGAGCTCATCAGCTTGCTGGAAAGGTAATTGGTGAAGGCGATAAAACGATTCAGCCTAATGACGATGTTAATAAGTCCCAATCATCGAATGACACCTTCCCTACTGGCATGCATATTGCCATATATAAGAAAGTCGTAGGAACTACAATTCCAGGTGTTATTAAGTTGCGAAATACGCTCCATGAAAAATCAATAGCATTCAAGGATGTTGTGAAAATTGGTCGTACGCATTTAATGGATGCCACGCCATTAACATTAGGACAAGAATTTTCTGGATATGTTTCTCAACTAGACCATGGTTTAAAAGCATTAGAACATACTCTTCCGCATATGTCAGAGCTCGCATTAGGAGGAACAGCGGTTGGAACAGGATTAAACACGCCAGAAGGCTACAGTGAATTGGTAGCTGAATATATTGCAAAGTTTACCGATCTACCATTTGTATCGGCCGAAAATAAATTTGAAGCTTTGGCTGCACATGACGCATTAGTTGAAACGCATGGTGCGTTAAAACAATTAGCGGTTTCATTAAATAAAATTGCTAATGATATAAGAATGATGGCATCTGGACCTCGAAGTGGTATTGGTGAAATTATTATTCCTGCCAATGAACCTGGAAGTTCTATTATGCCTGGTAAAGTAAACCCAACGCAATGTGAAGCCCTGACTATGGTATGTGCTCAAGTCATAGGTAATGATGTGGCAATTTCTGTTGGTGGAACTCAAGGACATTATGAGCTTAATGTGTTCAAACCGATGATGGCAGCTAATGTTTTACATTCTGCTCAACTTATTGGCGATGCTTGTGAGAGTTTTGATGCGCACTGCGCTTCTGGAATAGAACCTAATCACAGCGTCATAAAAACCTTATTAAATAATTCGCTTATGCTGGTAACAGCACTTAATACCAAAATAGGGTATTACAAGGCCGCGGAAATAGCAAATACTGCACATCAAAATGGAACAACACTTAGAGAAGAAGCGATTAATTTAGGTTATGTTACCGCCGAAGAATATGACGAATGGGTTAAACCTGAAGATATGGTTGGTAGCCTGAAATAACGATTAAACGCAAAAAACATCGACAAAATGCTTATTTGTTGATATTTTAATCTATATTAGCAGCTATAAACCAATTGATTATGAAAAAAACTTTACTTTCTTTGCTTATCGCTGCTGGTATCAGCAGTTTATCCTTCGCTCAACCATTTGCTACTATACAGAACATAGACCCAAATGCTGGCAACGAGCCTTATGAAATCGCGTCGGGCGATTTAGATAACGACGGCTTTGTTGATATCGTTATGGCAACCTATGATTTTAATGGTGGAACGCCTTTAGCGGATGTGATTAAATGGTACAAAAATGATGGAACAGGTAGTTTTACATTACAAACGACTGTATCATCAACAATCTTGTGGGTTGATGGACTTGAAGTTGCTGATATAGATGGCCAATTTGGATTAGATATCGTAGCTACCTCTGCACAGCAAAACAAACTCGTTTATTTTCTAAGTGATGGTGCCGGAGGATTTGGAAGTGAAGTTGTTGTTGATGGAACTTTAGGTGCGCCAGGACAAGTTTATGTCGGAGATATTAATCTAGACGGGAATATGGACCTAGCAACTGCAGTTTTTACTGATAATAGAACAGTATGGTATGCAGGAGATGGAACCGGAAATTTTACGCCTGGAGTTGATATTGAAAATGGCACTACAGATGGCCCGTATTATATGAGTATGGATGACTTTGATGGTGATGGTGATTTGGATGCCGTTGTTGGTTTCGCCAATTCTCAAACCGTAGAAATTTACTATAATCAATATATAGAAAGCGGAACTATGACCGTATCATGGATTAAAGATACTGTAACGGTATCAAGTGGATATTCTTTTTTATTTGATGTGCTTTTTGGCGATGTAAACAATGACGGAACAATGGACGTCGTAACCTTGGATAATGTATCTGGTGATGTCGAATGGTTCAATAAAGTAAAGAATGGAACTTCTACAGCTAACACTATTTCTGATGATACTATTATTGATAGACCAGCGAGGGTATTCGTAACAGACATTAATAACGACACCTTTAACGATGTTATAGTTACGGATTCTGGAGTTATTGATGATGCAATTATTTTCTTTGAAGGTGCCAATATGGCTCCTCCTAGTACTACTGAAACGCTAATAGGTGATGCGAATATTCAAATGTTCGATTTAACAGTTGCCGATTTTGATGGCGATCTTGATAAAGATATTGCTGTGATTGGTAATTCAGGAGACTCTGTAGATTGGTTTGAAAATGAACTGATAACATTAAGTATTCCTGAAATAAATGCCGAAAGCTTAACGATATTTCCTATTCCAACTCGCGATGTGTTAAACTTTGAAGGTGTGCCTGAATCTGGTTTAAAAATTGAGATATATGATGTCATAGGAAAATCAATTATGAATACAACTGTTTCTCAAAACAGTGCACTTGATGTGAGTTCATTAGAATCAGGAATTTATGTAATAAAATTTGAAAACTTTGGTGATAATATTAAATTTATAAAACAGTAATATCACGCTCAAATACTAAATAAGCAAGTGAATCTGTGATGCACTTGCTTATTTTGTTTTATACCAATAGTAATGACTAAATCTACAATCAACTTTTTTTGTTATTTCTGTATTTGTTTGGCAATGAGTGCGCAGACAAGCTTCACTAAAACACAGTCTATTGCGCTTCCCTTACCTGGAGGGAATGCACCATATAATATAGCATCTGGACAGATTAATAACGACGTGTTTCCTGATATTGTAGTTAGTACAACAATAGGCGACCACGTTTATTGGCTACTAAATGATGGTACTGGGTCCTTCACATTACAGACAACACCTATTGGTATACTGAATAATGCTGGAGGTGTCGCAATCGCTGATTTAAATAATGATGGTTTTAACGACGTTGTGTCTACATCATCTGATGATGGAAAGATCGTTTGGTTTGCTAATGATGGAAATGGAAATTTCGGTACTGAACAAATCATAAATAATGCACTTAGCGGTCCAGGTCAGGTGTACATTAGAACTATTGACAATAATAGTACGCCAGACGTTGCTGTTTCGGCTTATTTTGGGAATGAAGTCGTATGGTTTGCAAATGATGGAAATGGAAATTTCGGCTCGAAAAACATAATCAATAATACAATAATGGGTCCAGGAGCCTTCGCAATGGAAGACATAGATTTTGATGGTGATATCGATAGTGTCATCGGTAATGCTTTAGCTTTCGGAACACCTAATGATTGCAGAATAGAAGTCTTTTATAATGATGGTAATGGAAATTTTACAGCAGACACCAATGTCGTATCGTTAAACACAAAGGATTATATATTTAGTATCATGGCTGAGGATGTTGACAATGATTCGAGTCTTGACATCTTAGTCACCGATATTACAGGTGATGCCTCTTGGTTCAAACGCACGCAAGTTGCTCTAGGAACGGCCACTTATTCAGAAACAGTTATTTCTACAAGCATCGCAAATCCTGCGTGTCTCGACTTAAGAGACCTTGATAATGATAATCAAAAGGATTTTGTTCTTACTAGTGCATCATCTGGAAGTGGTAATGATATTGTATGGTATAAAGGCGACGGCATAGGAGGTTTTGGACCTGAACAGATTATCGATGCCACGCAAAACCAAGCGTATACCATAACTTTTGCTGATTTTGAGAATGATGGCGATTTGGATACAGCCACCATAGCTTATGGTGATGATGCCGTTAATATTTTCAGAAATGAACGCATCACATTAACGGTACCAGAGAATACTGCTCCTACAGTAAAATTATATCCAAATCCTGTTATAAATGAATTGTATCTAAATACACAATATACCGAACCACAAAGCATTAGTATTTATGATATGCTTGGACGTAAAGTGATAGTTGAAACGATATCTAATGGAAATCCTATTCGCGTAAGCCAATTAGAGCGAGGCACATATATCTTAGTTATGAATGAACAAAACATTGTACAAAAATTCATTAAGCAATAACATTCTTAATCTTTTCATCTTACAACACCTTTTCTAACGAGAAGGTATTTTTTTATGAAAGATTTATATATTTATATCGCTAACTAATCAACATCCGTATATGTCAATACTCATCAAAAATATTAAGCAGCTTTTACAAGTTAGAGAGACCAATGTCACAATTGTTGCAGGTGAAGATATGAAACATCTCCCTGTAATAGAAGATGCTTATCTATTAATAGAACACGATACTATTGTTGAGTATGGGTTAATGCGTGATCTTTATGAAACGGAAGCAGAAACAATAATTGATGCAACCGGGAAATTAGTTCTTCCAACTTGGTGTGATTCTCACACGCATCTGGTATATGCTGGTGATCGCACACAAGAGTTTGTCGATCGTATTAACGGATTATCTTACGAAGACATAGCGAAACGTGGTGGCGGAATTCTTAATTCAGCTAAACAGTTGCAAAATACATCTGAAGACGCACTTTATGACACATCGGCTAAACGCCTCATTGAGGTCATAAAAATGGGAACAGGTGCCATCGAAATTAAGACAGGCTATGGTCTGACTAAAGCGTCCGAACTTAAAATGTTGAATATAATTCAACGACTAAAAAAAGATTTCCCAGTAAAAGTTAAACCGACTTTATTAGCAGCACATGCAATTCCAGAGGAATTTAAAAATGATAAGAATGGTTATATAGAGCTGATTATTAACGACATCATTCCGGAAGCTGCAAAAAACAAACAAGCAGAATTTATCGATGTATTCTGTGAAGAGGGCTATTTCGATCTAGACGATACAGAGCGTATCCTTCAAGCTGGAGTCGCACATCGCTTGATCCCTAAAATTCATGTTAATCAGTTCAATGCGTTTGGAGGAGTTGGATTAGGTGTGAAATATAAAGCCTTATCAGTAGATCATTTGGAAGAACTTAATCCTGAAGATATTGAAGTTCTGAAAGGATCTGTAACCATACCTGTGGCGTTACCACTATGCTCCTATTTTCTTGGTATTCCATATACAGATGGACGCGCATTAATCGATGCTGGTCTACCATTAGCTATTGCAACGGATTATAATCCAGGTTCTTCTCCAAGTGGTAATATGAATCAAGTGGTTGCTGCGGCCTGTATTAAAATGAAACTCACTCCTGAAGAAGCCATAAACGCAGCAACTATAAATGGCGCTTATGCTATCGGTGTTTCTAATATGTATGGTAGCATTTGTAGAGGTAAAAAAGCCAATATTATAATAACCAATGAGATGCCGAACTACCATCATTTACCTTACGCTTTTGGACGTAATCACATTGACCAAGTAATCATTAATGGTAAAATCTTCGAATAAAAAAATCCGAAAACACTGTGGTATTTCCGGATTTTGACCTAAAACTATTTTTGTAATGTCTTACTTCATTGTAAATTCTGAAGTTGACACCAATTGATTCTGATTGAAAACGTTTATCGTATAACGTCCTTTCTGAAACTTGTCATTAGGAGTCACGTATTCACAAATATCAAGGCTTCGGTTTTCGTAATTAAACTTACTAATTAAGCTGTAATTTAATACCTGGCCTTCTTCAAATGTAATTTGTTCATTTGCGCCGAGTACGTTATTTAATGGATCCAACACTTGAACGAATAACTCCTTATCACCTGCTCCAACTAACGCGTTTTTAGCAACTGTGAAGCAAATTCTTAATTTATCACTACGTTTAGCGCGTTCTGTTGGTATCAGTTTTCCTGAGCTTCTTTCGATCACGCCGTCACCTTTTAATTTTACGGTTTGTAGTACAGCCGCATTCTCAACAACTTCAGCAAGTTGCGTGTTTTGAACTAGCAACGAATCTGTAAATACTGTACGCTCGGCTAATTGTACGTTCGTGCTGTCTAAGGAAGCAGCTAAGAGGGAATTTTCAATTTTTAATTGATCGTTTTCAGCTAAAATGACATCCATTTCTTTCTGAAGTTTCAAATAACGCTTTTTGTATTTCCATAGGCTATTTACACTATTTTGTGAAATTTTTAATGAATCCATAAGCCCTTGGATACGGTCTCTAGCGTCAACTAGCTTTTGGTTAGTAACCTCATTATCGGCAATGGCAACATCATACTGTTTCGCCATAGCACTGAGATCAGCCATTACCTGCTCTTTTTCTCGTGTTAATACCACTTCATTTTCTTGCTTTTCTTTGTACAATTTTGAAGTGTAAAATGCTGTTCCTAGGAATAATGCTAATAATATTCCTAAAGCAATCTTTAATCCGATACCACTACTGTTTGAATTTTCCATAAATTACTTTTGTTACTTATTAAGACTAAATAGTCAGTTCTTAAATATTTATTTGACTTAGCTAGAAGTTGAACATAAAAAAACTGTACTTTTAATATTCCAAAATTAATCAAATTTGTTGATGGAACACTTTCAACCCTTTACAAGTTCAGATTTAAAATCACTTTTAAATAAACGCTCTAAAGAGTCTAAGTTTGGAGAACATGTCTCTTTACTTTCTGACTTCAGCAATATATACGAGCAGCTTTCAAATATAGATGTTCGCTATGTGATCTTTGGAATAAAAGATGATGTCGGAGTATTCGCGAATTACGGTCATACTGGGACTTCCGAAGCTTGGAATGCTGTAATAAAAAGTTTAATAAATATTCAAAGCAATGCCTATACTAAGGCAAAAAAGGTTCTGATTTTAGGACATTTAAGTTTCGATTCTTATCATAAGAAGCTTGATAAATTAGAGCAAGGTTCAAAGAAAGATATCACAAAAGCAAGGAAGATCGTCACCAAAATTGATGAGGAAGTTAGTTTCTTAGTCTCTCAAATTGTAAGTGCTGGGAAAATCCCTATTATCATAGGTGGTGGTCATAATAATGCCTACGGAAATATCAAGGGTACTGCCCTTGCGCTTAAACGACCTATTAATGCTATAAATTTTGATGCACATCACGATTTTAGAGCTGAGGAAGGTCGTCATAGTGGTAATGGGTTTAGTTACAGTTATGCCGAAGGATTCTTAAAACGCTATTTCATTTTTGGACTTCATGAAAATTATACTTCAGATCGCATTTTTAAAACGTTAAAAAAGATCAAGTCTATTCAATACAACACGTTTGAATCTATTGCCATAAGAAAACATCTAAAGTTTAAATCGGAGTTAAATCGTGCTTTAGATCATTTAGGTGAAGGACCGTTTGGACTAGAAATAGACTGTGATGCGATTCAGGGAATTTCCAGTAGTGCCATGACTCCAAGTGGTTTTAGTCCAAATAGCGCAAGACGATTCATAGATTATTTTGGACGACAAAAAGATGTAACTTATCTACATATTTGTGAAGCAGCGCCAAACGCAGACAATGCCTCACAAATTGGAAAGTTAATTTCGTATTTAATTACTGATTTTATTAGAGCCAATAGTGATGTTTGAAATCATTCCTTTTGAACATAAATATGCAAAAGACTTCTACAATTTAAATATTGAGTGGCTTCAGACCTATTTTTATGTCGAACCCTATGACGAAGAGGTCTTGAGTAATCCAGGCACCTATATCATCAACAAAGGTGGTCACATATTTTTTGTCAGAAAAGACAATCGTATTCTTGGGACTGTAGCACTTATGCCAACAGACAGAGAAAAGGTGTTTGAGTTAACGAAAATGGCTGTTTTACCATCTGCTCGTGGACAGAAAATTGGTCAGCAACTTTTACAACATTGTATTGAATTTGCAAAAGAAAATGAATGTAAAGCGCTTATGCTCTACTCTGCTCGAAAACTCGAAAACGCAATTTATATCTACAGAAAATATGGTTTTATAGAGTTAGAACTTGAACCTGATAGTCCTTATGTACGTAGTGATATTAAAATGGAATTGCCACTGCAATAAATCGTCAATGATGCCGTCTTAGTTGCCTTCAATTGCTTTTAACGAATCCAATTTACGTTCAAGTGCTTCAATTTCTTTGGTCTTGTCATTTGCCTGAGGAATCGTATTCAGTGAATCGGCTGCTTCTAATAGATCCTTATCAGAAACCTCTTCCTGATAGTAGTATCCTATTTTTTCGTCTGCTCGCCACGCCTCATTCAATTGATCATATACCACTTTGTTCCAGGTGCTTGGATGTTTTACATCTATCCAAATGACATCGCGATATTCACTGTCAATTAATGCGAGATCTGGTGTCGCTGAACCATCAAACTGACCTGCAGCATTTTCTTTAATCGCAGAAACCGTACCTAAGAAAAATAAACGTTTACGTCCAGCTATGTCCTTAATATATGGACGAAACTCAACAGGTTTATTAACCGACCAGTCAAATTCTTTTCGGGACTCAATGACCTTTAATGGCATTGCTGAAACACCAGCATAACCTTCCTTTTTAGCCGCGTGATCATAATAATACAGTTTATCTGTTCCGTCAGCAGGAACAAATACACTAAAGCTAAGGCTCGTACGCTCATCACCTACGGGTTCTAATCCAAACCAATGGTATAAGCCACTATACGCATCGCTTTCAGAACCTGCAAAGTCAAAATCAGTTACGAAAGGTTGTTGGTTCTGATCATCAGGCAAATTTGGAATTTTCACTGCCGTTTTCTTATTCCATGGTAAGGGATCACTAAATCCACCTAAAAATTTCAAAGATTCGGCTTGTAATCTTGATACTTTTTCTGAAAGTGTATTTTGTTTATTTAAATAAGGATAATTGACCATTTCATCTGGCGCGATGTAGGTGCCTTTACCTATCGCAATACGTTCGAGATAATCATTGAAGTCATGTTCTCCATTTTCTATCACCATTACACCACCAAAGCTAGGATATGGAAAAAAGAAGCCTTTCCACTTGATCAAACTTACCACTTGTACCCACTCACCTGCATCGTTTTTCATATAATAAGTGTCACCAGGCTCATAATTGAGTAACATCCACGGGTTGAAGCGCTGTACAACTGCGTTATAAGTATTCCTGCTGAATTTAAGCGATTCACCAATTGAAAAGGTCACAGGAATTCTATTATCTTTTGAAAAACGTGGAAATGGTGTCGTACTGGATACGGCGAATACTTCTTCAGTATTATCACTGATACGTTGCATGATATACTTTTCACTCGGCTGAATTGCCATCGTCCATTTATTTTCATCGTCAACACGCACCAAATGAGGTAATGACACATCCTTAGTTTCACCTACACTTTCATTCGCCATCGAAAATATATTTCGTAAAGGTTGAATACGCTCGTTTTGTGTTAACGGAAGTTCATTGATTTCAACTTTATTTAGGCTATTGAAAACATTGTAAGTTTTCATATAATCATAAAGGGCTAAATGCCATCCAAAAACATATAGCACACCAAAGAATACAACAAGTAGGCCTAAAATACCCAATCGCTTTCCTGTGCTAGGTTGCTTTCTGAATTTTCGTAAGCCAAAGATTAAAACCAATAAACTAAGGATAATGATGAAAATAAATTTTCGAATAAATAGTAAAGCCGGTTGATAATCATCGCGTAGGACGAACAAGAGTATCAACACTATAATTCCTAAGAGTATAGTAATACGCTTTTGTTTTTTTCCTTTGTTCCAATAGTTTCTTAGCATAGTTATTCTTTTGCTTTTTTATTGACATCTCTGACTACAGTATACATAGCAATTATAAGTAACACATTACTCAAAGGACCTAATAGATCCCAGAAATCTGCGGTGTCATAATCCAAAATGATAAAATGAATTATCATTACTACTGCACTAATCCAAATCAGAATAAGTGCTGTTTTTTTTCGGCTACTGTCAGTCATTACATCAGACCTTTATCCTTTAGTCGTTCTCGTGCCGACTTTTCTTGGACTTTAGGTTCTGAAGTTTTTACTTCAGTTTCCGAAGTATCTACCTCGTTTTGATCCTTAGATTTTAAATCGTCTAACAAGTCCTTACCTTTTTCTACAACTTGCTCAAATTTTTCTTCTATGGTTTCGCTTTGCGCTTCAATAACTTTACTAGATTTCAAAACGAAATTTGCGAGATACGTACCAAGTAATGCACCTGCTGCAAACGAAGAAAACGCTGAGATGCCGTTATAACTTCCAAATACTGAGATAGGTGTCAAAAACTCGACAACTACTGCTGCTACCAGTACAAGAGAAACCATAAAAATAAGTCGTGGTATAAAAGCCTGCTTGTACACAAATCCTTTCGGGTTATCGGCACTCATCTGTAGCTCTTTGCTATTAACAATCTTATTGACAAATCTATAGGCGCCATTACCATTAGATTCTCTCCAATACAGAAAAATTCCGAAGAGTACCGCGACGATAAAAATGATAAGTTCTAGTCCCATGATTGTAGTTTTTAGTTGTTATTCGGATTTATACCAATCATAAATCCTTGTGTCTTATAAAGTTAGTCTAAAATTCTTAAATATTGTTACGAATCGTCGCAATGACCCAATCTTGTAATGATTCATTCCACGTGTCATATTGCTCATAAAACTCTTGTTTATCATACCAATATAAAAACAGCACGTCCTTTGGTGCTATATTTACCAGTAGCTTCCAAATAAGGTCTTGATGCTTTGGTTTTAAACTTGAATGCGGTTCGTGCATCGCTTCAAACAAATCAGAATCAACGATATCTGCAATCTTATACTGATTACTAGTTTCCAATTTTTCAAGATAACGTTCAACACTCATTACCTTTTTTCGTGTTTTTATATCGACTTTATTCAGATAACTTTTAAACAGAATAGGATCGGCAAGTATACTTTGAATTGGATGTTCTGTATCACTCAAGTGGCTAGCAAACTCAAATTTTTTAATACGCTCATAGCGTTTAGTCTTAACAATTTCCTCTAAATCATACGTGATTATAATATGATCGCGCAACTTTTCCATTAATTCAGGCTGGTCAATATGGAATATCATAACATCGTGAATCGTATCCTTTATAGCCTCTTTATGCCATTTTTTATCTTCAAATACGACAATAGGTGTAATAAAGTCTCTTAATACATAAACACCGCCAAACGACTTGGTATAGAAAGAATCTGTCTCGAAGAAAAGATCCTCGAGCTTGAGATCACGCTCACGTAAATCACCATATTTTTTAGCAGAATGTAATAGCTGCTGATGAATTTCTTCATCAATAAAATTACTTCCATGCTTAAATTTTTCAATAAGCTCCAGTTGCTCTTTTCTCACATGATCAAGATTATCAATGAGATGAAACTTTATAACTACGGTCTGATATTTAAGAACATCTAACGGTTCGTAAAATGCATCTATACCTTGATCAAAATCTAAACAAATCGCCGAATCTCTTGTAATATCATTTATTTTATCTCCATAAGTTTTAAATACCAATCGCATCATCTCGCGATCAAACGTATGGTACGGGAGATAAACAGGCTTTTTATTCTGCAATGGTGAAATAAGTATACCATGCGGATTTGACTCTCCGTGGCAGAGGTAGTTTTCGTCTTTTTTCTCTTCTGCTATTTCTGGGCTCCAACCAATACCATCAATGGAAAAGTGATCTAATTTGGTCTCAGTAAACCCCATTTTTGTCAAGCATTTATTATAACGCTCTACAAGCTTTCCTGATACAGGGATGAGCTCACTTCGATATAAATTTGCAGCTTTGAGTTTATTCATTTTAACGTGTCACTATTTGGAACTTCTATTCGCTTAATTAGTCTAATTTTCCGAATTGATCTCGTGCTTCTTGCTCTATATTCATCTGGTTGATACGTGCATCAACTTTTCGCTTGAAGTCAGTATCTGCTATCGTCGCCACATTATCGAGATAGCGCACTACCTCCTGCCTGCGTATTTCTGCAAAATCTAATCCTTTCATATTAGCGCGCATAAGTTCTCTTAGCATATTAAACTTAGTTTCATAATCCTTTTTAAAATAAATATCAGGATTTTCGAACCAATCTTCTTCTAGATCAAAATCGGTTAGTCGCAATGATATTGCGCTCTGTATATTTCTAACATCTCTCGACGAGAAGAACGGAAATATCTTTTGTATTTCTTTATAAAGATTTGCATAGAATAAATGCTGATTGGTGTCAAAGCTATGCTCTACCTTATCATAAGCGGCAAGTACGCGTTCTTCAGTTGGTTTATCTGAAAGCTTAAGAATTTCTCCCATGTTTTTTGCTAAGCCTTGATCTTGCAGATATGCATAGTTCTCTGGACCTTGCATATTCACGAAATCTGGCATGGTATCATCGAACTTGCGCCACCATAAGTGATCCTGATCTAAAAAGTCATGTTCTGTTCTAGCACCATCAATTTTAAATCGTCCCTGTACTCTTGAAATTACTGCCTTATCCAGCATTTCAGGTAAGTTAGTAAAGAGTCCGATGGAACTGTTTCCGTAATTCACGGCATAGGCACCTTCTGTATATCTTAAGAATACACCGATAACCTCTTTCACACCTGCAGAAACGCCTTGCGCAGTACGCTCCTGAAGATTGTTTTCAGCATCATCAATTGGCGCAAAAATTAGTCTTGAAGGATCTTGTAATGGTTTCATCCATTCTACCATTTTCTCAGCGGAACCACCTTGAAACGTTGATATTAACGTATCAGGCATAGGATGAAATAAAAAAGGTATATCTAAATGATCGCAATGCTCTTTCAGTCTGGTAGCTATCGCTGCGATAAGCATACTTTTACCTGTTCCAGGAATACCATATCCCATAAATACTGGCATAAATCCGCCTAATTCCTGAAATGGATTCTTTTTAGCCTCGAAATCATAACTGAGCATTCGTTCTGTTAGGCGTCGCGCAAAATGTTTTGCATCGCGATTACCAACAATCTGTTCAAATTGAATTTTATTGAACTCTACACTTTTTGCAGCACCTTGGAATACATTATCCCAACCTGACACAGCGAATTCGGAGTTTTCAAGTTTGTACGTCCTATCAGTGATGGTCTCGGTATACTCTAAACTACTTTTACGTAATTGAATTTCGTCAATCAATGCTTCAAAAAATACTACTGTAAAATCGGCAACATCCTTATCTGATTTAATAATTTCAGGATGGCCTAAATATTTATCATAGTAAAATAAAGCGCAGGAAATTCCTTTTAAAGGCGTCATAAGCGACACTTCTGGAATTCCAGCAAACTTATTTTTCATGACGCTAAGATCGTCAGATGCTATATTTTGCAGATCATGTAGTATTTTATATGCTGTAGCAAATAACATAAACGCTGTTGCCGTTTGCATTTTACTTTCATACTCACGTTTTCCTGCATTATCTAAAGCCGAGCGATTTTCGGCTAAAGACGATAATCCAGAAGCATCATAATAACTGTCTTTTATCCATATACCTAAGGTTAAGCCTTCTTGAATGGTATACAAGGTTTGATTGAGCAATACAGGGATCGCTATTGATTCTGGTAGTAAGCGCTTCTTCAACTCTAAAATAGTTTTTGAAACCGACGTTACTTCTGATCCACCATTACCTTTTGCTCGTGACAAATAGAGCAATATCGACTCATCAGCAGCATCTTTATCTCTATTCTTAGCACGCTGTCCTTGCTCCCATTGCACACTTTTTATATAAGATGTGGCCTCATCACGAAGCATGTCAAGTTCATTTTGCTTTATAGGAAATGTTGAATTGTGTTCCATTATATATTTTAATTATAGCTGTATTGTATATTATTTTAAGTCTGCGATTTGAATGGGTGCTTTCGCCAATTTATTCATAATCTCAGGTGTTTTGTTGTACAAAAGTTGAATGATACGATGTGGTGCAAATACATACTTTTGATTAAAAATGTCACCCCATTTTTGGAAAACCTGCTTATTAAAAAAACTACCTTCTTTAAATTCACTTCTAGAAGCAACTTCATCTATTTTAAATGAAATAGCATACGATTCTAATGGAATTGTTTTTTTCGCAATTCCTTCCAATATAGCATGTGTAATTTCATTTTCATCTTTCGCAAAAACATTATGTATTGGTCCGAGATCAACACGTTTAATCAATTTTGGTGCAATTTTCGGTAAGCGTTTGTCGATGGCATAAGACATCGAATCTAAAGCCATTTCTCTATCTGCAACGGTTTTAAGCACATAATAGATTTCATCTTTATCTTTAGACACATCTCGACCATCATAATTGAAATACATATAACAAATGAAAGGTCGATTGTGCGATACCTCATAGAAACTCCAGCTCACCAAATATTCTCCAGGAGAACCTGGTGCTGCCTCGATGATCTTACCTTGTACGAATCTGTTAAATATAAATTCTTTTTTAGCAGAAGAATAATAGACTATAGAAGCTGCTTGAAACAATTTGCGTTTTGAAATGGGTTGTTTTTTGCGCAAAAGGGTATCTAAAAACTCCTCTTTCAATTCTTCAATATCTGTGAGCTTACCTAAATACTCCTCGCGTAAGCCCAAATCATTAAATAAATAACGAAACTCAAGGTAATTTGGAAAGCTAGAATCTGTAAGATCAACTTTCATATTTTCCTCATCATCATACATGTATTTAACACGCATGGCCTCAATTGAGTATAATAACAAGTCACAGTATTGTTTAAATAACTTGACTTCCTGTTCTTTTAAAATTTGTTTTTGTTGTACTGCGACAATTAGCTCTTTCAACGTAAAATCAATCATTCTGTGATAGAATACGTACTGTTCTTTAGAGTCTAATACGGCAGAATCAAGTGGTGTTACAATCATTATCGGTCTATCATTCGTTCAATTAAATATTGTACTTCTCTTTGCAAATATGCGTTTCTGTAGTAATTTTTTCTCCATTATCGCCGTAAGTAATCTCAATCTTTGTTTCACAGGTGTCATGATCGTTTGAATGTATTATAAATAGGATGACACCACTAGTAAATACTAGTATTCCAAATAGTGCTAAAACTGTCTTTTTCATAATCAAAATGCGTTAAGGATAGAGCAATTGTTGGAGCTCTCCTCCGACGCTAAAGCTATGGAGGAAGCGACTTGCGATAGCCTGCTCCTTCATCGCTGAAAGCTATGAAGGAAACGCCATCAAAATTTTAAGATAACAGGTCATCTTCACCAGCCTCAGGTTTTGGTTCACCTTCCGGCTCACCACCATCTGCAGGTGCATTTGGATCTGCTTTATAATATTCGTCAAAAATATCTTTCATATCGATACCATATCGATCTGCAAAATTCTTTTGAATTTCTGAATCTTTGGTACGGATTTCTTTAAGTGCTTCTGCATAGCTGCCATAAATTCCTTGCATCACTTTTTCGTGAACAGGAATATTGTCCATCATCTCCTGACGCGCTTTAGCACTCGCAGTATGCATTGCAGCAAGCGTTTCACCAATGTGCTCATCGGTTTTCACACCTAGGTGCTCGAGAATCGCTGCAAATTCTTGATCTGTTCTTGCTTTTAATGCAACAACATATCCATCATAATACTTTAAACGCTCATCCGTATCACTCTTTAATTTCGCGCGATGTGTTTGAAGGTTACTACGTAATGAGGTTAATACCTTTATCGTAAGATTATGCTTGTGTACAAAACTATCTTTGGATGCTGCTAATGTGGTATACGCATTCTTTAATCCTTCAAATTCTTCTACTTTCTGTTCTAATTGCGTTACTTTTTCTAGTGCTTCGGAATATTCAGGAGATTGTTTGTCCGCAACTTCTTCCAACGCTTGACGTGCTTGTTTAAGTAAAGCGTATTGTTCTTCGAGTTGCGCTTCAACCTGCTTCTTCTTCTCTAATGCTTTGGTATGGTTGTTACTTGCCTCTACGATAGCTACTTTCAAACTTTCTTCTACCTCTTTGATCTCCAATTCACGATCTTTAAGACGTTTGATAGCTGCCTGACTCTTGAATGATAACTCATTCAATAGGGTTTGAACATCGGCACTTTCAATACGTTGCTGAAACATAGCCTTAGCCTTATTATCTGAAGCATCACGTTCTTTTTGTGCTGCTGTCAACTCAGCTTCTGCGTCTCTGATCTTGCTTTTACGTCCCCAAAGATTATTCCACCACGTATCTGGTTTATTTTTAGCATCTTCTAATTCAACTTTTGCGCGCTCTAAACGCTTAACCGCATCATCGATGATCTTTTGTTCTGCCGCATTTAACGCAGAAAATCCTTCAAACATGATTCCAACCTCATCTTGATAATCTGTTAAATCTTTAATTGCATCTAATAAGGTTGAACGATCTTTTTCAGCCATATCCACAACGGTATCCAACGTCGCGTTCAGGATTTTTTGACGACTTTCTGGATCGTCTTCCTGAGCTAACTTAGACTTCATCTGATCAATGGCTTTTCCCCAATTGACATCTACTTTTTCGGTTTTTTCGTTAGAGTTTGTTTCTAATAAATCAAAATCATCAGACATATTATGTTGTGTATTAAGTTGAACATGAATTTTTTCGGATAAGCAATTTCGTTAAAAAATATGATTTTAGAAACTTAAAGTGCTTAAAATATCAGTAGTAAATTATAATATTTTGTTACAATCTTTAGCGCCTGATATTTTGTAAGTATCTTTAGAGAAAACATTACATGCTATGAAACTGACCAACCTTTTATTGACTTGCGCAATTGCATTGATCTTTTCTTGTAAATCTGAAACTAAAGACATTGCGTTAAATTCAGTATTGTCCCAAGATAAATTGCAAATACATCCGATCTCTCATGCCACGATGGTATTAGAAACTGGAGAAACAAAGATATTTATAGATCCAACTGGTGGTGCGCGGGCATTTAGTGAGTTTGGGTCACCTGATATAGTCCTTATTACAGATGTGCATGGCGATCATTTCAATTTGAATACTTTGTCATCACTAAACTTGAGTAAAGCGACTGTAATAGCGCCTAAGGCCGTAGCCGATAAGTATCCTGATGACCTCGAGATAGGCACTAAGGTTATACTCAATAATGGAGATGCCATTGATTTAAAGGGCTATACGTTTAAAGCTGTACCAATGTACAATTTGCGTGAAGAGGCATTGAAATTTCATACCAAAGGTCGTGGTAATGGTTATATATTAACGATTAATGAAGAACGTATTTACATTTCTGGTGATACTGAAGATATCCCTGAAATGCGTGCTTTAAAAGACATTGACAAAGCTTTTGTATGCATGAATCTTCCTTGGACTATGACGGTTGAACATGCTGCTGATGCTGTGTTGGAATTCAAGCCTAAAGAAGTTTTTCCATATCATTATCGCGGTAAAGCAGGTATGAGCGACACTAAAGCATTCAAATCTTTAGTACATGCCGAAAACCCAGATATTAAAGTGACTCAGCTCAATTGGTATCCAGAAAAACAATAAAAATATCGATAAAGTGTAAGTTTTTATAGATTAATTGCTATTGTATTGATTATTATTGTATATTTGAACACCAAATCTTAATAAACTGGTACAATGCTAACCACTTATACTTCAATCATTGCTCTCGTCAGCACCATGCAGTTGACCATCGTACTTATTGTTACCGCTTCTATCTTCATTGTTTTTATTGGAGTAGCGATTTTCAAAATGTACAAATTAAAGGCAGAGAACAAACGTTTGACGGATAATAGCTTCTATAAATCAAAAGTTGAAGAAGGCTATCAAGATTTCACTAGTGGTCACCTTTACGATAATAACAACTAAATCATGGATGTATCTTTAGCTAGAATAACGACTATTTTTAGTATTGCAATATTGATTACAATAGCGCTCATTATATTTGGATCATACAAATACTTGACACTAAAGAAACGTCATAAGGCATTAGAAGAACAACTCAATAAAACAACATAAAAAAAAATCCAGCTTAAGAGCTGGATTTTTTATTCTAATTATCTAACTAGTTTTTTGTATTTAATTCGTTTAGGCATCAGATCTCCGCCTAATCGTTTTTTCTTGTTTTCTTCATACTCAGTGAAGCTACCTTCAAAGAAATAAACTTGACTATCACCTTCAAATGCTAAAATATGTGTACAGATTCTGTCTAAGAACCATCTGTCGTGCGAAATAACAACTGCACAGCCTGCGAAGTTTTCAAGTCCTTCTTCTAAAGCTCTTAAGGTATTAACATCTAAATCATTTGTAGGCTCATCTAACAATAAGACATTTCCTTCTTCTTTTAGTGTCATGGCTAAGTGTAAGCGATTGCGTTCACCTCCAGACAATAAATTCACCTTTTTATTTTGTTCGCTTCCTGAGAAATTAAATCGGCTTAAATAGGCTCTTGAATTTACTTGTTTTCCACCCATCATAATCAGCTCTTGTTCATCACTGAAGTTTTGCCATATCGTCTTTTCAGGATCTATATTTGAATGCGACTGATCTACATATGCAAGTTTAGCTGTTTCACCAACAATAAATTCGCCTTTATCAGGTGTCTCTTCGCCCATAATCATTTTGAAAATAGTTGTCTTACCAGCGCCATTAGGTCCAATTACGCCAACAATTCCCGCTTGTGGTAAATTGAAATTTAAATCCTCATACAAAAGTTTATCGCCGTAAGCCTTACTAACACCTGTCGCTTCAATAACATTAGTCCCTAAGCGCGGCCCATTTGGAATATAGATCTCAAGTTTTTCGTCAAGTTGTTTTTGATCTTGACTCATTAACTTGTCATAATTCTTTAAACGTGCTTTTTGCTTGGTTTGACGTCCTTTAGCACCTTGACGTACCCATTCCAACTCACGCTCCAGAGTCTTTTGACGTTTAGAAGCAGATTTGCTTTCCTGAGCCAATCGTTTAGACTTTTGATCTAACCAAGACGAATAATTACCCTTCCATGGTATCCCTTCTCCTCGATCAAGCTCAAGGATCCATCCAGCTACATTGTCTAAGAAATATCTATCGTGCGTTACTGCAATTACTGTTCCTTTGTATTGTGCTAAATGATGTTCCAACCAGTGTACAGACTCAGCATCCAAATGGTTTGTCGGCTCATCTAACAACAAGACATCTGGTTCTTTCAGAAGTAAACGACACAACGCAACGCGTCGGCGCTCACCACCTGACAAAACGCCAATTTTTTTATCGCCTTCGGGTGTTCGTAATGCATCCATTGCGATTTCAAGTTTCGTATCTAATTCCCAGGCATTAGACGCATCAATCTGATCTTGTAATTCGGCTTGACGGTTCATTAGCTTTTCCATCTTATCAGGATCACTGTAAACTTCCTCTAGGCCAAACTGATCATTAATACTATTGTACTCATCAAGAATCGCAACAGTTTCTGCGGCACCTTCGCGAACAACTTCCATTACCGTTTTATTCTCATCGAGTTGTGGTTCTTGCTCTAAATAACCTACAGAATAGTCTTGTGAGAATACGACATCGCCCTGATAATTCTTGTCTACGCCAGCTATGATTTTTAATAAGGTAGACTTACCCGAACCATTAAGACCGAGGATACCAATTTTTGCGCCGTAGAAAAAACTTAGATAAATATTTTTTAGAACAGGTGTATTAGCTGACTGAAATGTTTTCGTCACACCTGACATTGAGAAGATTATTTTCTTATCATCACTCATTATACACGTCCTTTTAATGCATTAAAAACCCATGCAATTGCGAAAAACCCAACACCTACAGCTGCAAAACCATAACCTGCAACTTCTTGATATTTAAATGCACCTAATGCGATTAATCCTAATCCTACTATGATCATTATGGTAGTAGCCCACGCCAATACCGTATTTTTATTCATTGCCATATTGTCTATTATTAATTAAGGGAACTACAAATATCGCATTTTTAAGTGAAAAAAAAGCATCCTCAATGAGAATGCTTTTAACAAGAACAATTTGGTTCTTTAATTAGTTCATTGGAACTTCAATTATCACTAATTCAGCATTATTTTTAGCTGTAATAGTAATGGGATCAATATCGGATATGCCAATGGCATCTCGCTTATTAAGATCCTGATCTGCAACTTCAATGTTACCATCAACAACGAATACATACATACCATTTCCTTTAGATTTAACGTTTGTCTCGATTGTTTTTTCTGCATCTAATACCGTTCGGTAAATATAGGCTTGTTGACTAATTGGCAAGGCGTCTCCTTCCAATTTATCCTTAGGTGCAACCACTGTTTGTAATTGATTCCTCTTTCCTTCCGTTGAAAATTGACGTTGTTCATAATTAGGTTTTACGCTCATTTCCTCTGGTAGGATCCATAATTGTAAAAAGTTGACTTCATCGGTTTTACTATCATTAAATTCAGAATGTGTTAGACCTGTTCCAGCACTCATAACCTGAACTTCTCCTACTTCTATTGCACGCTTATTTCCCATACTATCTTTATGAGATAACGCACCTTGCAACGGAATTGAAATGATCTCCATATTTTGATGCGGATGTGTCCCAAATCCCATTTTAGGTTGAACCACGTCGTCATTTAATACTCTTAAGGCGCCAAAATTCATACGCTCCGGATTTTGATAACTGGCAAAACTAAACGTGTGATGTGATTTTAACCACCCATGATTTGCAAATCCTCTGGTATCTGCTTTGTGTACTATCGTTTTCATAATCTTTTTTGTTATTTGTTCTTTATATTAATTCGCCGGAAGAAAACCCATCTTTCCCATCTGGTAATCTCTCATAGCTTCTAATAATTCGGTTTGTGAATTCATTACATAAGGCCCATAAGTAGCCACAGGCTCATTTAGCGGTTCTCCTGATAAGAAAAGTAACATGCTGTCTTCATCTGCCTGGATAGAGATCCCATCGCCATCCTGCTGAAACTCCATCAGTTGATTTTTATCAAACTCAATGGCTTCAATACCATTAACAGTGACTTTTCCTTTCAACAGATACAACATACTTTGATGTGTATTTGAATATGCTATAGTCTGCTTACCACCTGCTTTTGCTTCAATCATAAATGCATTAACAGGTGTTTGCGTTAATATTCTTCCATAATCTCCTTCCAACTCACCTGCGATGATTTGCGTGTGCACTTTACCATCGTCAGAGGTAATAGTGCGAAACTCATCACGGCTTACATGTTGGTAAGCAGACGACATCATTTTCTTTTCCGCTGGAAGATTCAACCATAATTGTATGCCTTCGATTACACCACCTTGTTTAACAAATTCTGGTGTTGGCTTCTCAGCATGAACAATTCCGCGTCCAGCTGTTGTCCATTGCACATCTCCTGCTTTTACAACACTTTCGTTACCTAACGAATCACGATGAAGTTGTTCGCCTTGCACCAAAAATGTTACTGGTTCAAATCCGCGATGTGGATGTGGGCCAAGATCGAATGGGTTATTGGTCTCTGAGATTTCATACGGTCCATAATGATGAAGTAATATAAATGGATCGATCATTTCTATATGTTGCGTTGGAAATGGTTGTCTAAGACGAATTGGTCCCATGTCAACCAAATGACTCTTTCCTGCTCTTTTTATTGTATTCAGTTTCATAATCTTTCTTTTATTATAGTTTCCATGGAAACTATATGGTTAAAATTTTTAGCGCATCTTATCAAGTAGATCACTTAATTGTTTCGCCTCCTCCTCTGTAAGATTCTTTAATAAATCATTATTGACATTGTTAGGGATTTCAGCTAGAAGTTGTTTTCCTTCTTTAGTTATCGCAATTTTCACAACCCGTCTGTCATTTTCAGAA
Organism: Psychroserpens sp.; assembly: GCA_017643165.1. Taxonomy (GTDB): domain Bacteria; phylum Bacteroidota; class Bacteroidia; order Flavobacteriales; family Flavobacteriaceae; genus Psychroserpens. Next base: position 817,449 of record JAEPNY010000002.1, read on the forward strand.
GGTAATCGTTCTATACAACCCTTAGCACAAAGCTTATCCATTAAACGCGTAGCATTTGGTGATCGTTCGAGCATGCGCTCTTTAATCGTTTGTACTCGCAATGGCTCACCTGCACCGTTTAATATTCTCAATATGTTATATTGTTGTGGTGAAATCCCATAAGCTTTAAAAAATTCATTTTGATAACTTGATATCCAATTGGCTGTGTAAATGATATTTAATAATGCTTTGATGCGATTATTCTCAAATTTAGAGTTGATATCTTTTGCTAAATCTCCCATATTTTAATTTTAAAAAAGTACATCTCTATAGTTTTCACGCTTTCTGAAGACTGCAGCCGCAAATGGACACAATGGTAGAATCTTAAGGTTATTAGCTCTAGCATAGTTTACTGCAGCTTCCACTAATTTATAACCTACGCCTTCACCTCGTAAGGATTCATCAACTTCAGTATGATCAATAATGATCTTATCAGGACCTGCATTGCTGTAGGTCATTTCTGCTAGTCTTCCACCTTCTGTTTCATAGTAAAAGATCCCTTTATTTTCTTGTAATTCCTGTTTAATAGCCATCTTAAATACTTGCTTTAAATTGCCCTACCTCTTCCGTTAATGCGGCTTTTAGTTCATCGTCAATAATTGCGCCTTCCTTGAAATTATTTCCGAAAAACGGTAAAGAAAACTGGCCGACTATATTAGCGTCGTGGTATGGAAATCTTGTGGCTGCAGCTTCTAAGACCGATTGCCCTCCTCTACCTCCCGGAGACGTTGCCATCAATAACATAGGTTTGCCAAAAAAGTTTTTTGCTTCAATTCTAGAGGTCCAATCGAATATGTTTTTAAAAACTGTAGCATAACTTCCATTGTGCTCAGCTAAGGACAACAGAATACCATCTGATGATTTAATGGCGTCTACAAAGTCATGTGCGGCATTAGGAATGCCCTGCTCCATTTCTAAATCAATACCATAAAGTGGTAGCTCAAAATCATTAAGATCGAGAATCTGTACATCAGCATTATCGACTAATGAGGCTGCATAAGTAACCAGTTGTTTATTAATTGAGTTTTTGCTGTTACTTCCTGCGAATGCGATTATATTTTTCATGTTTTATAATTTTTATGGTACAAATATAGATCAAATAATTTTATTTTCCAAGGAATATATTTCCAAGGCATATATATTAAGATAAATTAACAAAAAAAGTGTCCGAAGACACTTTTGATTATTGCATGATAGCAATGCTTAAATTTTTATAATCTTTCTGTTAACGCTTCCGAAGCTACCATCAAAAACAACATACAACACACCATTCCAATGCTTATTCAAAGTGAGTTCAAGGACACCTTGACCACTATTAACGGATTCACTAAACAATTTTTGTCCTAAATTATTATAAATCGATACCGTTAATGGATCTTGTATATGCTTAAGATTGAAAGAAACCTTATCGCGTGTTGGATTGGGATATGGCGCCGAAATATTATTATCGGCCCATTCTTCAACCGATAATGTTTGCGCTGTAGTCGTCCAAAATCCTGATGGTGCTACTAACGGTCTAGTAAGTTGCTTTCCAGAATTTGCTTCTGCCTCTATATAATAATCGATATTGGTCGCGCTTGCAGCTAAAGGAAGATCGACTGTCCAATCATCACCACTAACATAACTCATAGCCGCCTCGTTAAACGTGGTAGTCCCCTCTTCTCTCCAGAACACCTTTGCCGCAGTTATACCTGAAACGTGCTTTATCATTGCATCTATAGTCAATGTTGTTCCTGTATTAACGAACTCAACTGGTTGATGAACAATCCATAGCGGATCTGCAACACCTATTGTATGGGTAATACAATGAATTGCGCCACTTGAGGAAATTAGATTTTCGCCAAAGTTATCCACGTCAATTCCAACTACATTGTAACCAGGCATTAATTCCTGATATTTTGCTAAAGCTGCACCATCAACTTCAGGTCTGTATGTAGGCACGAGTATTGATTTATTAATGATTATCGAATTGCTGTAGGTTCTATAGTATCCTCCATTATCTGGGTATAAACCAGATGTGCTGGGTGGTGCATCAATCCATTCCACTTTATAAGGTGTTCCAAATGGGGATTGAAAATTATTCAGAACGTATTGAATATTCGCTTCAATTTGTGGACCATCTGCCACTCCGTTTGGATACTTGCTCACCAATAATGTTTCTTCATCTAATAATTTCATATGCATATCAATGTGATGAATACCGTCATAAGGTAAGGTGGGCATTTTAACATAGTTGGTAATTCCCATATAATTGAACATGATATTGTCAATTTGAGCTTCTGTTTTCGAGGTAACACCATAAGGATTCCCAACTTCATTTTCTTCAAGAATAAGTTCCGAAGCAAAAGCATTTCCTAAGCCATCAGACATATAATTTCCTCCTGTATTAACAAGATCGTTAGTTCCCGAAATGGTTTCATAAATTGGTAAACTCAACATACTAGCATGAGATACAGGCATTGCGTCATCAAATGGTCTAGGTCTATTGTAAATCCAATCCACTAAAGCCCGCTCTCCAACGTCATTAGAATAGACCGTATTACCAGCGTAATCTCTTATCCAGATTGTATTGGATGGCACATTTAAAAATGACACATTCGTAAGACTTACACCATTAGATAACAAATAACTTGCTACTCCAGACTGATCTTGAGTGGCAATAATAACTTTACATTCATTAACACCTACTTGAACGATTTGACGTAAAATATTTTGATAACTTGGTGTCCAACGAACCACTAAATATTCCACCTCTTCCCATTCTGCCGCTGCCCTTACTGGCACTGAAGGTGCTTCTGTAACTAGTGCACTTCTAAATTGGAATTGTGAGACTAATGATTTTTCTGATTCTGTGAGTCCTTTTGGTAATGGCGTTTCTTCTTGAGCAAATGTCAAATTAAAGAAAGTAAGGAAAAGTACGATTAGAATTAACCGTTGTTTAATTAGTGTCATGATTTGTTAAGTTTAGACATTGGGTACTGTAAATATAGGTAATTTGTCTAAATAGCTCTTATTTAAGGATTTAAAATCCTTATGTGCTTTAATACTTTAGCTTTCCTTTAACTATTATCTTTCGTATTTTTATACCATCTAAAATACATTCAATGGACTTAAACTTCAACATGAACGAAGATCATAATAAACTCCTTCTCTCAGACCTTAAGAGACGACTTGCTAAAGTGAAACTTGGTGGTGGCCAAAAACGTATCGAAAAGCATCACGCCAAAGGAAAAATGACTGCTAGAGAACGTATTGATTTCTTATTAGATTCAAAGAAACCATCTATTGAAATCGGCGCATTTGCAGGAGAAGATATGTATCAAGAGCATGGTGGCTGTCCGTCTGGTGGTGTTGTGGTTAAGATGGGTTATGTCAAAGGAAAGCAATGTATCGTTGTTGCTAATGACGCCACAGTTAAGGCTGGTGCATGGTTCCCTATAACGGGAAAAAAGAATTTAAGAGCTCAAGAAATAGCCATTGAAAATAGACTTCCGATTATTTATTTGGTAGATTCTGCTGGTGTGTATTTACCAATGCAGGACGAAATATTCCCAGATAAAGAGCACTTTGGTCGCATCTTTAGAAATAATGCTGTAATGAGTAGTATGGGAATTACTCAAATTGCCGCCGTTATGGGAAGTTGTGTTGCAGGAGGTGCATACTTGCCCATTATGAGTGATGAAGCTTTAATCGTTGATAAAACCGGTAGTATTTTCCTTGCTGGTAGCTATTTAGTTAAAGCTGCGATTGGCGAGAGCATCGATAATGAAACACTTGGCGGTGCAACAACACACTGTGAGATATCTGGTGTAACTGATTACAAAGCCAAGGACGATAAAGACGCGCTAGAAACGATTCAACGATTAATTGATAAAATTGGTGATTATAATCATGCTGGTTTTAATAGGATAGCTTCAAAAAAGCCGAAAGAAAATGTTGATGATATTTTCGGAATTCTACCAAAATCCAGAGCCGATCAGTATGACATGAAAGAAATCATCAAGCGATTAGTAGATAACAGTGAATTTGATGAATATAAAGAAGGCTACGGCAAAACGATTATAACCGCATATGCCAGAATTGATGGATGGGCTGTAGGAATCGTAGCAAATCAACGTCATATTGTCAAAACTAAAGGTGCTAAAACTAAACCTAGTGAGATGCAATTTGGAGGTGTTATCTACAATGATAGTGCAGATAAAGCCACACGATTTATTGCCAATTGCAATCAGAAGAAAATCCCATTAGTGTTTTTACAAGACGTAACTGGATTCATGGTAGGTAGCAAATCTGAGCATGGCGGGATTATTAAAGATGGTGCTAAAATGGTAAACGCTGTTAGTAATTCAGTAGTTCCAAAATTCACAATAGTTATCGGAAATAGCTATGGTGCCGGAAACTACGCGATGTGTGGTAAAGCTTATGATCCTAGATTAATTGTAGCTTGGCCAAGTGCAGAACTCGCCGTAATGAGCGGAAACTCAGCTGCTAAAGTACTGCTTCAAATTGAAAAAGCATCTTTGGAAAAGCAAGGTGAAAAATTTACAGAAGAAAAGGAAAAAGAACTATTTAATAAGATCAAGAGCAGATATGATAATCAAGTCTCACCCTACTACGCGGCGGCACGACTATGGACAGATGCCATTATTAATCCATTAGATACACGAACTTGGATAAGTATGGGAATTGAAGCTGCTGATCATGCACCAATAGAAAAACCGTTCAACTTAGGCGTGTTGCAGGTATAACATGTCGGACGGAACCCAAAATAAACAGCCTCTTTACGTTATTATTTTATTGATTTTAGCGGCAGAGGCTGTTTTTATTCTTCCATTCGTTCTGCAACGTATTTTTAGACCAACCTTTCTAGAGACATTTAATATCAATAATGAGCAAATAGGTTATTGCTTTTCTGTCTATGGTATAGTTGCCTTATTTTCTTATCTCTTTGGTGGCCCGATTGCCGACAAGTTTCAACCAAAAAACTTAATGTCTACCGCTTTATTACTTACAGCGATTGGTGGTATCTATCTTGCAACATATCCTAGCCTTGGAAATTTACAACTCTTATATGGTTATTGGGGATTTACTACGATCTTCTTGTTTTGGGCAGCTATGATTAAAGCCACAAGACTATGGGGTGGCCCTAATAAACAAGGCATTGCATTTGGTTTTCTTGATGGTGGACGCGGTCTTGTTGCTGCTGCATTTGGTTCAGTGGGTGTGCTCGTATTTTCAATGTTCATAGATGTTGAAATTTCAGAAGCATCTTTAGAAGAAAAGTCGTTTGCATTTAAACAAGTCATTTTGGTTTGTTCTGGGATTGTATCAATTATAGCAATCTTAGTTTATTTCTTTTTAAAACCAGAGCGTTCAACTATCAAATCAGAATCGGCTATAAAGTATTTTGATTATTCAACGATTCGAACATTACTCAAAATGCCTTCAATTCGCCTATTAATGCTAATTATTTTATGTGCATATACAGGATATAAAGCAACCGATCTATTCACACTATACGCAACTGATGTCATGTTGTACGACGCTATTGATTCTGCTAAAGTAGGTACCTCCCTATTGTATATTCGTCCGCTTATTGGTGTTATCATTGGTTTTATGGCCGATCGTACTAAAGCATCATTGTGGTTAATTATTGGTTTTGCATTAATGGTAATAGCAAGCATCGTTTTTAGTCTTGATCTAATCACTGAAAAGACTACGGTATTATTTGTTATAAATATTCTATTTATGGCTATCGGTGTATATTCTTGCCGCGTTCTGTATTTTGCCACATTAGAGGAGGCTACAATTCCTATTCAACTTACAGGGACTGCTGTAGGTCTTGCATCAATTGTCGGCTATACACCAGATATATTTTCTGGGCCAATGTTTGGAATACTGGTAGATAATCCAGATAAGGTAGCTGGATTGCAAAATGCATTTTTAGTCCTATCTATTTTTGGAATAATCGGACTAATTGCTTCTTATAGATTCTTCAGAATAAATAGGCATTCTTAGTTGCCTTGATGTGATTTTACTCGTGGAATTGTCAATAATTTTGTTTGTCTTCCATTCACATAACGGAATCCGTCATCACCGTAAAAACCAGCTTCTTCAAGCATGATACGTACGTCGCGTTTCCATTCAGGTATGTTAACTGTTGTATTGAGTTCAATAGCATAAACGGTATTTGGGAATAATGGATAATCTCCTGTCCCCTCTACACCACCTTGCGCATCCCACATACCAATTGTTGGACCAGATGAATGTCCGTAACTCCCCAAGGGATGTGTATAAATAGACGGTCTTAACCCTTCCGCTTTAGCTTCATTCAAGGATTTCAGTAGAATCGCATTACCAGTTTCTCCCGTTTTAAAGTTATTGGTAAAAATGTCTTGAACGCGATTTCCTTCTTTTAATGCATCTAAGAGATATTTTGGTGGTTCAGTTTCATTAGGTCTTAATACATAAGCTAATTCTTGACAATCTGTATTTAACCTTAAATACGAAATTCCAATATCACAATGTACTAGATCTCCTGGCATAATTATTTGTTTTTCAGGGCGATCAGAGAAAGAATACAAATGTCCTTTCAGCTCATCTTTAGTGCGCTGGACATCAACAGTAGGATGAAACCATGTCTTTAAACCTAAATCCACTATTTTCTGTCGCATCCACCACTCGACGTCCGTAGTCGTTGTAATCCCAGCAGTGATAACCTTTTCTGAAAAAGCTTCAGCAATAATATCATGCGTAATATCAACTAACTGATTATAGATCACCATTTCTCGTGGCGTTCGTGTTTCAATCCAACCAATAGCCAATTTTTCGGCAGAGATCACTTTTGAATGATATGGTTTTGGCAAATAGCTCATGAATTCATCGTAATCTGTTTTAACAATGCCATCGGCAATATTAAAATCAGTAGAATAATTCAATCCAATAGTTTCAGGATTTCGTTCTTCAATCAACTGAATAAGACGTTTCCATTGATCTGGTTCTTTCTCCTTATCCCAAGCTGAAATGATATTGTCTCCAAAATTGTAGCGTGCAACCGCCAATTTTTCGATAGTGTTATTTGTTTTATTTCTGTAAAAAAGAATGATCGTTCTTCGTCGAGCATTCAACCAAGTCGCAGGAAGCATGGTTTTAAGAACCGGATCTTCATTATACTCTCTAGAGATAATGACCCACATATCAACGTTTGTGCGATCCATCAATTCCGGGAGTACTGTATTAAAGCGTTCAGCAAGAATCTCATCAACAACCTGCGCCTGTTCTTTTACTGATAATACTTGTTGTGCACTAATCTGCAAAGTCAATAAGCACAGCAATAACCAAAGTTTCTTCATGTATACGTCATATTAACTTAAAATAATATCCAAATTTTTCTGCCTTTGAATCTTAGCGTTAGGTGTTTCTAAAAATTTTGGAATGTTATAAATTGCCTTAGGAACCTCATATTTTTCCAATACTTTGAAAATCGCGGGATCAACTTGATTAGAATCACCTTCAAGCACCAAAATCACCTTTTCCCCTAAGGTCTCATCTTTTTCTGATGCAATGATAAATCGCTTATCTAACTTATCTTGGAGTTTCGCTTCAATGGCCTCTGGAAACAATTTTATACCGCCAGAATTTATCATATTATCAATACGACCAATAATATCAAATTCTGACTCTGATATCATGTCAACAACATCATTTGTAATAACGGTATCTTCCGATAATTCTTCGGCATCTATAACCAAACAGTCCCGATCGTCTTTAGAAATTTTTATATCCCGAAGAATTCTAAAATGTGTTTCGCGTTCATCAAGATGGTTCAGTTGTCGAATAGCAATATGACTAACTGTTTCCGTCATACCGTAGGTTTCATAAACCGTCGCTTCTACCTTTTCGATTTCTTCTCTCAAGGAAGGACTTACACGTGCACCTCCAACTATAACTTTCTTAATACAGTCCAATCGTTGTAAAGAATTTTGTAATTGCAAAGGGATCATCGCACAAAAGTCGTACACTTTATGATGGTCATAAGGAGGTCGCGATGTTGGCTCTATTAATTCAATCTCCAAACCAAGGATCATGGCACGAACCCACATCATTTTACCAGCAATAAATTGACTAGGCAAGCAATGTAAGGCCGTATCGCCAGGAGCTAAATCAAAAAAGTCACCCGTCATGACGGATGAATTTACCATTTCTTGTTTTTTGATCTTTATGGTTTTTGGAATCCCGGTTGAACCTGATGTTTTGGTAAGGATATAATCGTTATCATCTAACCAATCCAATAAAAAATTACCTGCTATTTGTTCAAAAGGCTCCCCTTCTTTGACTAAACTATAAGCTACTTCTTTAAGTTGATCGTGATTAAAATGAATTCCGTTTAACTTAAACCTGTTATGTATTTTATCAAATCTAGGCGTCATCTTTGAAGGTTATAATTAAGATTCTCCAATAATTTTGTAGTCTTCAGTTGCAGGCTCGTGAACTGGCCCAATAAGTTTCTCCTTCCAATTACGCCAGTGATACACTCTTGAAAAAATAAATATGATTACTGGGAATATTATAAACACTGGTAATATCATATCCATAAAACTAAGTTCAGGCTCGGCAATATCTTTTAATATAGAATGTGTTTGAAAGGCGGTCCAATCAGACGTTACTAATAAGGCTGTAAACAAATTATTAGCGGCATGAAATCCTACAGCCAACTCAATGCCTTCGTCCATCAACGTAATGATTCCTAGAAACAACCCTGTTCCAATATAATACACTAACAGGCTGTATCCTAGTTTATCGATCTCGGGATTAGCAATATGTAACAACCCAAAAATCACTGAGGTCATCACTAATGGAAAAAATCTATTTTTAGCTAATATTCCGAATCCTTGCATAAGATATCCCCTGAAAACGTATTCTTCTAAGCTTGTCTGAATTGGTATTAACACGACGGCAATGACCAATAAAATAAAGAAGCGCTGTGGTTCAAAATTCCAAACGTAATCTTCTGGTGCTAAAAAGAAGTAATCCACCAGCGTTAATCCTGATGATATCACACCCCAGAAAATGAACGCAAACCAAATACGTTTCCAATCCAATTTACTCCTTGAGGTTGCTATTTCTCTTAAGTTTTGACCATGTAATGGTTTCAAAATAAGTTTAAGCCCTATAAAGCCAATCACAAATGAAATTAGAATGAGGAACAAAAATAGATTTGGTTCCAATATCTCAAACATATTTGACTCATTCAGTGCTCCCATATCTGAACCACTTTGTACGAGTTCAAATAACATGACAAACACCAAGGGTAGCTGACCAATAAATGCCGCAGTTGCCACAACTAGTGACCCAATTAAATACCTCCAAAATTCGTTTTTCGCTTTATAAGCTTGAGCTATAAACATTATTCTTTATTGTTTTAGTTTGAGATTATTAATATCCCAATTTAAATTATTTTCATATCGCAATGTACCATTTTTTACAACTAATGGCGAATCAAAATTATTGGTAAACAAACCACCTGTCCCTAATCCTTGAGGACGATTGCTCTGAAGTGTGTAGGTCCATTGAGCAATAGCGTTTAACCCAATATTACTTTCTAGAGCACTTGTGATCCACCAACCAATATGTTGCTGTTCTGCACGCTCAATCCATGATTCACTTCCTCTAAAACCACCAACTAAAGTCGGTTTTAAAATGATATACTGCGGTTGAATCTCATTGAGCAAGGTAGATTTGGTTTGATCATCTACAATACCAATTAGTTCTTCATCCAATGCAATTGGTAAAGGCGTTTGCTCGCATAATTCAGCCATCTCTTGCCATTGTCCTTGCCTAATTGGTTGCTCAATGGAGTGCAGATCATAGTCAGATAGTCGCTTTAGTTTTTCGAGCGCCTCCATTGGTTTGAACGCGCCATTAGCGTCTACTCTTAATTCTATAGTTTCTGATGAAAACTCGTTGCGTATCAATTTTAATAGGCCTAACTCCGTTTCAAAATCTATGGCACCAATTTTCATTTTTATACAGTCAAAACCTTCCGATAGTTTAGTCTTGATTTGATCATTCATGAATTTTTTACTACCCATCCAGATCAATCCATTAATTGGAATTGACTTATTATTTTTAGTAAAATCTGATGGATATAATTCGAACCTATCAGATGATTCGAAGGATTTAAAGGCCATTTCCAGTCCAAACTGAATACTTGGAAATGCATTGAGTTGGCTTAACAGAGCTTCCAATCCTATATCGATGTGCTCACAAGCCCATTGAAGTTTAGACTCATAATTAGTGACATCGTCAAAACTTAAACCTCTGAACATCCCACATTCTCCTATTCCAATCTTATGGTCACCTTCTACTATGATAAACCAAGTGTCTTTTGTTCTTAAGACGCCTCGAGAAGTACCACTGGCTTGTTTAAATTGTAATATATATGGAATAAAATATGCTCGTCTGATCACAGTTGCAAAAATAAGGAATCTTTAAGCATTGGCGTAGACTAAGTCATTAGAATTTATGATGAAAACTAATCTGAATTTGACCCTTACCAACAGCATCAGTTTTCTGATTCATCCATCCTAATTGAAATTTCATTCCTTTTTTTAGTACATATCCAAATCCAAGATAAGTTCGGTTTCTATCGAAAATTGAAACTGTTCGGCCGTCGCCAATATCTTGCTGACCGTTTATAAATATTTCATTGTACAATGCAGCATATATAGTGCCTTTTATTAATTGACTTTTATTGAAAGGAACATTCATGAATAAATTGTAGCGATATCGTGTTCTAAAATCTTGATCTTCTACAAATCGCTGCTCGTATCTAAAGCGATGCGTGAGATATACTCTATTTCCTAGTTTATTTGGTATAAGCGCTTCCTGATAAATACGACTTTCAACAGAAGTGTCGTCATTGTCTCCAAATACTCCAGTTGTTATATGCGCATAACCTAAGGTGAATTTTGCATCTACACCTTTTGGCCTAAAGGTGACACCTGACCTTAATAACAACTGCTCTAGATCACCTATGAGATCCCAGTTTCGATATTGAAAGTCGCCTTGAATTCCAAATCGACTGTCTTTAAAATCGTGATCATAAAAGTACATGTACCATGCTCCTGTTTGACCAGATTCAATTTGAGCACTTAGATTCATTGAAAGCCCAAGTAAAAACAGGACTAATAGTTTTAAATTTTTTTGCATAGCAATTTATATTCTTCTTGAAGGTCAAAAATCAGAATTTAATTCTTTATAATCAAATATGAGGTAATGACAATTTTGTAAATTAGCGAAAATGAAATTGGACGATGACTGACCCAAATTTTCCTAATATAATTCTTTACGCGATTCCTTTTTTTATTCTAGCCATGTTGTTAGAGCTGTTTGTGACTATACGACAAGGTATACGTACCTATGAAAAAAAAGATGCCTTTTCTTCCATAGCCATGGGACTAGGAAATGTATTTCTCGGATTTCTGAGCAAAGCACTAGTTTTACTATCATTCTTTTATATCTATGAACATTTTAGAATCACCACTATTCCAGTCGCATGGTGGAGTTTTGTTCTTATTTTCTTTGCGGATGATTTAGCATATTATTGGTTTCACAGAATATCACATGAGTGTCGTTTATTTTGGGCTTCACATGTTGTGCACCACTCGTCTCAACATTATAATTTAAGTACTGCGTTACGTCAAACCTGGTCTGGTGGTTTTTATTCGTTCATTTTTTGGCTTTGGTTACCTTTACTGGGCTTCCATCCTGCCATGATTATGCTACAAATGTCTATTAGCTTATTATATCAATTTTGGATCCATACAGAAACCATAGATAAAATGCCAAATTGGTTTGAAGCCATATTTAATACGCCTTCACATCATCGCGTTCACCATGGCAGTAATCCGCTGTATTTGGATCGAAATCACGCCGGAATATTGATCATTTGGGATAAATTCTTCGGAACATTTCAACCAGAAATAAAGGACGAAAAAGTAGTCTATGGTTTGGTGAAGAACATCAATACTTATAATCCGATAAAAATCGCATTTGTAGAATGGTTTAATATGTTCAAAGACGCCTTTAGTGGCAACAAGTCTATTGGAGATCGTTTTCGATATTTGATCAAACCACCTGGCTGGAAACATGATGGTACAGGAAAAATCAGTGATGATCTCAGAAAAGAGTGGAAAACTAACAAAAACGCCTCATGACTTTTACGAATAAAGTAGTTTGGATTACTGGTGCTTCGAGTGGAATAGGAAAGCATCTTGCGCTTGCACTTTCTCAATATGACTGCAAATTAATTTTATCATCGCGCAGATCGAACGCACTTGAAGCGGTAAAACAACAGTGCGATTCACCAGAAAATGTTTATATCCTACCTCTAGATTTAGCTAATACTGACACAATGATTAACATAGCTAAGGTCGCTAGAGATGCATTTGGTAGAATTGATATACTCGTGAATAATGGTGGTATTAGTCAGCGTTCTGCCATCATAGAAACTACGGTCGATGTAGATCGAAAACTGATGGAAATTGATTATTTAGGAACAGTTGCATTATCCAAAGCGGTATTGCCGCATTTTATAGAGCAGCAATCTGGACATTACGTAGTGGTTTCAAGCTTGATGGGTAAATTTAGCTCAGCGTATAGATCTGCCTATTGTGGCGCAAAACATGCCTTACACGGGTTTTTTGATGCCTTGCGATTAGAGCATGATAAGGATAATATCAAAGTAACAATGATCTGTCCAGGCTTTGTTAATACTGATGTGGCACGTAATGCATTAACAGGTGATGGTTCTAAACAAGGGTACCAAGATGAAATGACAGCAAACGGATTAGATGTGGATGTCTTTGTTGGAAAAATGATCAAAGCCATTCAAAAAGAGAAATACGAAGCTTATATTGGAAAGTTTGAAGCGTTTGGAGTTTATGTCAAACGCCTCTCTCCCCGACTTATACATTGGCTGGTTTCTAGAAGTAAAGTGAAATAATATTACACGTTCATACTCGCACCAATCTCAAGTAGTTTCAAAGTTCTTAATTTAGAATCGAATCTGGCTTTGGCCTGTGTTTTATCGATTTTGATATAATCGAAGGTATCATAGTGATAACCAAGTGCCTTATCACAGTCTAAGAAGCGACACGCCTGAATTGCATCCTCCACACCCATTGTAAAATTATCTCCAATTGGCAGAACCGCAAGGTCGAGATCAAACCGCCTTCCAATTAAACGCATGTCATATGTCAAAGCTGTATCACCTGCTATATATATTGTTTTATCTGCTTGGATTACAAATCCTCCAGGTTGACCACCATAACTCCCATCTGGAAAGGAAGATGTATGAACCGCTGTTACATATTTAACTTTACCGAAGTCAAACTCCCATGCACCACCATGATTCATTGGGTGCGTTTTAATTCCTAAGCTTCCAAAATGTATTGCAATTTCGTAGTTAGAGACCACGATTGCTCCTGTGCGTTTCGCAATTGCTTCAACATCCAATATATGATCTTGATGTGCATGTGTCACTAAAATGTAATCTGCTTTCAAAGTTTCAATATCTATGTGTGAAGCTAATGGATTTCCTGAAATAAAAGGATCAACTAATATATGAGTGTCAGCTATCTTAATCCCTAAAGATGCATGACCATAGAATGTTATTTGCATAGTTCTGATTTAATGTTAATAAGAAACAATCGAAAGTACGAAAAAACTCAGATACATTTGAGAAATATATCTGAGTTTTAAAGCCCCAAATTTTATTGCCAACATAATAGCAAATAATGCCGACCTACAAAATTTCAGGTTTAATATACGAATTAATCGTTTGATTTACAAACTTTTATGTTAATATTTTTATAATATATAACCTACGCCTAATAAGACTGAAAACAAGAAAGTAGAAAGTGCTAACACTTTTAATTGTGGATCATATTGCTTTTGTACGGTAGCTTTAAGAACAGCTTTAATGTGTAATCCTAAAGGAATATAAGCGATGTAAAACAGTAAATTATAAAGACTTGAATAATATAATACTGAAAATAATAAGGAAACGGCAATAGCGGTAAAAATCAAAATCAAGTGATAAGTCTTTGCGCCTTTCTTACCTAATTTTACCGCCAATGTATTTTTATTTGACAGTATATCTGAGTCGATATCTCTCATATTATTCAGGTTGAGTACGCCTACACTTAGCAAGCCTACCGAAATCGCAGGAAGAATTACATGATGATCGAGCTGTTTCGTATACAAGAAATAACTTCCAATGACACTCAACAAACCAAAAAATACAAAAACGAAAACATCTCCTAATCCTCTGTAGCCATATGGTGAACTACCAATGGTATAATTGATTGCCGCATAAACCGAAATTCCACCTAACACAAAGAATAGTAAGGCATAAATGTAGTATTTACTTCCAAAAGAAAAGAAGATCAAACCTACAGTTAATATGATTACGACAAGAATATTAAACTTAATCCCATCAAACATTTCATCAGGTGAAATATCACCACTTTGAATGGCACGTTCTGGACCAATTCTATTTTCATTATCCGTGCCTCGAACACCATCGCCATAGTCATTTGCTAGATTTGATAGGATCTGTAAGCTTATTGTCAATAATATGGCAAATGTCATTATGATACCATCAAATTTACCGTTGTAATGAGCGAAACAAGATCCAATAATAATTCCTGATACTGAAAGTGGTATCGTACGTAAACGGAATGCCGAAATCCAAGGCTTTATTTTCTTTAACATGTAATTCTTAAGGAATTAAGGAATCCATTTTTTCTCGAAGTTTGGCTGACGCTTTTCGAGGAATGCGTCGCGTCCTTCTTTGGCTTCATCAGTCATATAGGCCAATCGGGTAGCTTCTCCTGCAAAGACTTGTTGTCCGACCATACCATCATCTGTTAAATTCATAGCGAACTTCAACATCTTTATAGACGTTGGTGATTTAGCCAATATTTCTTGAGCCCATTCGTAGGCTGTATCTTCTAACTCTGCATGAGGAATTACGGCATTTACCATTCCCATTTCGTAGGCTTCCTGAGCCGAATAATTTCTGCCTAAAAAGAAAATTTCTCTAGCTTTTTTCTGTCCAACCATCTTTGCCAAATATGCCGAACCATAACCACCATCAAAACTTGTAACGTCTGCATCTGTTTGTTTGAAAATAGCATGCTCTTTACTCGCTAGGGTTAGATCACAAACGACATGTAAACTATGTCCTCCTCCAACAGCCCAACCTGGCACAACAGCAATCACAGCTTTAGGCATAAAACGAATTAAACGTTGAACTTCTAATATGTTAAGCCTATGATAGCCATCATCGCCAACATAACCTTGATGTCCTCTGGCTTTTTGATCACCTCCTGAACAAAAACTCCAAATACCGTCCTTTGTCGATGGACCTTCTGCAGAAAGCAATACCACACCAATATTTACGTCTTCATTTGCATCATAAAATGCATCATATAATTCGCTTGTGGTTTTAGGACGAAACGCGTTCCTAATATTAGGTCTATTAAATGCGATACGAGCTACACCATTACACTTTTTATAGGTAATGTCTTCATACGTTTTGGCCGTTATCCATTCAGCTTTCTTCATAGTGGAGTTATTTTGTTGCAAAAATACTGCTTTCTTAATTATAAGTCAAAAGACTGTTCTTCGACCTTTCGCGATTTTACTGTTTACTTTACTAAACGTATCCCTTCTGGTTCAATCGTAATTAATCGCTTTTTGTATAAAGTACCGATGGCCTTTTTAAAAGTCTTCTTACTCATTTGTAGTTCCTGCTTTATGGCTTCCGGACTTGACTTGTCATTTAAAGAAAGAAAGCCATCTGCGCTATCCATTAAATGATTCATAACAATATCTGCATTAGGTTCGATGTTTCGATAGCCTATTTGACCTAATGAAATATCAAGTTTATTATCAGATCGCACTTTTTTAACTATTCCTTTCAGTTCATCACCAACGCTTAGCTCTTTATAAATATCATCTTTATAGATCAATCCTAGATGTTTCTTATTGACAATAACATTCATACCTATTTCAGAAGGATGCGAAACAATGAGATCAACAGTATCGAACTTTTCTACGGTAAGTTCCTTATTATCTAAAAACCGATTGGTTTTGCTTGATGCAACTAGTCTTTCGGTCTCCTCATCTAAATAACAATAGACCAAATACCAGCCTCCAGCTTTCATTTTGAAGGCTTGCTCTTTAAACGGACAAAATAACTCCTTCACCATTCCCCAATCCAAGAATGCACCATGAGACGTGACCTGACTACATCTCAATAATGCAAAATTATCTCGCGTAACATATGGATCATCAGTCACAGCGACTAATCGCTCTTCATTATCTAAATAGACAAATACTTTGATCTCATCGCCAAAATTGAATGCTTCTGGGATATAGCGATTTGGAAGTAAAACTTCATTTCCTTCGTTATCTGCAATGTAGAGTCCCTGTTCCGTATCACGAATGATCTCAAGCGTGTTATATTCTCCAATGTTTATCATGCGGCAAAGATAGTTATATTCAAAAAGGGAACTAAAAAAAGCGCTACAATCTTGAAATGATCATAGCGCTTTTAGCTTTAGAGTTATAAGCTTAGTAAGCCGATTCTTTATTAAAGTGTTTCGTCAACATGTAATAAACAACAGCTCTATATTTGTTTCTGTTAGACTTTCCGTATGTCTCCATCACAGCATCAATCCCTTTATCAAGTGCATCGCTATCTTTAAGCCCTAATTTTTTGATTAAGAAGTTTTGCTTTACAGTATTCAATTCTGATTCATCTGATCCAGATACAGTAGCTGCATCGGCATTGTAAATTGATGGTCCACATCCAATCGTTACTTTAGTTAATAGATCCATGTCTGGATTTACACCACATTTGTCTTTTAAGTCTGCTGCATACTTTGCAATCAACTCATCTCTTTTGCTCATTTTTGTTTTGTTTTACGGTTAATAATTATAGCTTCATAAAGATAGCTATTTATCAGACACGTCAAAATGAGATTGGTCACAATTATTTTATGAAATCAAAATAATTTAATAGAATACTATCATTTTCGGTTCTAGGTGTAAAAATTTCAAGAAGCTTAGGTTGCAATGACGGTTTAAAGAAGTTTTCTAATTCAGAATTCACCGCTTCTTGATCATCCGCTGTAGAATACTCAAAACCATACATGTCGCATAACTGAACTGCAGTAAGGTTATGCTTTGTTTCAAAAAAGTAATCAAAGTTTTCAGTATTCTTATGACCAGGAAGAATTCTAAAAATACCACCACCTTGATTATTAATTATAATAATCCTAAAATTCTTAGGAATGTAGTTATTCCATAAGGCATTGCTGTCGTAAAAGAAACTAAGATCTCCCGTTATAAACACAGTTTGTTTTTTACTCGCCACAGCGCAACCTATGGCTGTAGAGGTACTTCCATCAATTCCACTTGTACCACGATTACAGAACACTTCCCAATGTGTATTTATATTAAATAATTGCGTGTAACGCACAGTAGAACTATTGCCTAATTGCAAGATCGCTTTACCAGGTATAGATTTGATAAGCGCACTGAAGACCGTAAAATCGCTAAACGGAATTTTATCAATATATAATTGATGCATCTTATTGCGATGTCGTTTTACTTTGGTCCAATATTCAAGATATGTACTCTTCGTAACATGTGTGATCTTTGGTAAAAATTCAGAAAAGAACTCATTCGGGGTTGCAATAATATGTCGTTCCAAACAAAAGAACGTATCGTTAGCATTATGTTCGTCAATATGCCAATGATGTTTAGGCTGATACTGTCTCAAAAAGGCTTTTATCTTCTTTGATACAATCATACCTCCAATTGTAATTAAAATATCAGGTTGTAGTTCACTAAAATCAGATGACTCCAAAGGTGCGATAATCTTGTCAATACACGGGAAAAACTTTGGATGATGAATATTCGAGGTAGTTTCAGTAAATACGACTACACTGTCGTCATTGGCTAAGTCGTTTAGCCATCGTTGATCGATCTGATTTGGCGGCATAACCCCAATCAATAGCATTTTACGTTTGGCGACATACCAATCATCAATGCATTCCTTTAATTCAGACTGATCTATTTTAGATGACTTCAAACTAAGGGCTGTTGACTTAGGATCAACGGATATTGTATTAACTCTTTCGTAAAGCGGTTCATCAAAAGGAATGTTTATATGTACTGGGCCACTTTTAAATTTTGCAAGATTCAACGCTTTATTGATTTCCTCTTCATTAAAACTTTGTATGTTTTTTTGTAAGCCTAACATACGTTCAAGCTTATTCTCGAGGTTTTTAATAATAGGTATTTCTTCTCGATGCTTGAGTGGTTTATTTTCATTAATATCCAACTTTAAATTCGCAGAATATATAATATGATTTCCAAAAACATCCTTTTGATTAATAGTTTGACCATCTCCTATTCCAATTAAATGTTTTGGTCGATCTGCAGATAAAACTACCAATGGAATACTGCTATAATACGCTTCTGAAATCGCAGGATAATAATTCAATACTGCACTTCCTGAAGTACAAGCTATAGCTACAGGTTCTCGTAATTTTTGTGCAATCCCTAAGGCAAAGAATGCAGCGCAGCGCTCATCAACAATACTGTAGCAGTTAAAATAAAGATCACTGGTAAACCCAATCGTAAGCGGTGCATTTCTGCTTCCAGGAGAGATTACAATATGCTTGATTTCTTTGAGTTTACATAACTCAACTACCGTTTGTGCAAGTGGTATTTTAGGGTATTCCATCGACGTGCAAAGTTATTCAAAATTGAAGTGAAATAAAAATGAGATTCACTACATTTATTTTAGTACCTTCACCACTCTAAAAACACTATTGCTCATGAACTTACAACGTTTATTCCCTCTGCTCGTAACCTTTTTTATGTTGCAATCTCTTATTAGCCAAAACAATAATTTGTGGTTAAGAAATACAGCCATTTCACCTAACGGAAATCAAATTGCTTTTACTTATAATGCAGACATCTACACAGTCTCTGTAAATGGCGGCCAAGCCATTCGATTAACAACTCATAGTGCCTACGACACAAAACCAATTTGGTCTCATGACGGCGAGCATATCGCTTTCGCGTCCAATCGATACGGAAACTTTGATGTGTTTGTAATGACCAGAACAGGTACAGACGTGAAACGATTAACCTATCACAGTGCAGATGATATGCCTACCGATTTTTCTCAGGACGATAAATCAATATGGTTTAATAGTATCCGATTAGATGATCAAAATTCACTACTGTTTCATCGTTTAGGAGAACTGTATAGCGTTGATGTATCTGGAAAATTACCGAAACAATTAAGTAGTTTTCCTCAGTATGAGGCTAGAAATAATAGTAATGGCGATATCATTTTTGAAGAAATTAAAGGGTATGAAGACCAATGGCGTAAGCACCATACCTCATCTGTTACGAGAGATATATGGAAACGCTCAGCATCAGGATCATATACAAAACTTTCTAATTTCAAAGGCGAAAATCGTAATCCAGTATTCGGACCAAATGACGATTATTACTATCTCTCTGAACGTTCTGGAACGTTTAACGTATATCATGGCTCTTTTTCAAATCCGAATGCATCAACTCAAATTTCGAATTTTGAAATGCATCCCGTTCGTCACCTTTCGATCTCTAATAACGGCATCCTCTCCTACAGTTTTAATGGTGAGGTTTATATTCAAAAACCAAATCAAGCTGCTGAAAAAGTCTCTATTCAAATCGGTGGTGATGAGTCCTTAATTGATGAAGAATTATTATTCGTCAATGGCAATGTTACTGACATGGTACCTTCACCAAATGGAAAAGAATTAATCTTTTTATACCGAGGTGATGTTTTCGTAACCTCTGTTGACGGAAGCTTAACAAGACGTCTTACCGAAACCCCAGAACAGGAGCGCAGTATTGATATCAGTCCAGACGGACGAACAATTGTCTATGCTAGCGAGCGAAATAACAGTTGGAATCTATACACGCAGCAAATTAATGATGATGAGAAGTATTTTATTAATGCTATTGATATTTCAGAAAAAGAACTACTCGCAAACAAGTCCGAAACCTTTCAACCTAAGTTTTCACCTACAGGAGAAGACATAGCTTATCTAGAAGAGCGCACAAAACTCAGAACTATAAATTTAGAATCTAAAAAGATCACTAAGATTCACGATGGAGAAAAACACTTTTCATACGCTGATGGTGATCAAGAATATGAATGGAGTCCTGATGGTAAGTGGTTGGCCATTACTTTCTACCCTGATCAATATTGGTTTGGTGAAATAGGAATTCTTAAAGCCGATGGCTCAGGAGATCTCATTAATGTTTCAAAAAGTGGATTTAGCGATTATAGCCCTAAATGGTCTATAGACGGTACCATGCTTTATTGGGCATCTGACAGAAATGGAATGCATAGTGTTGCAAAAACAGGTCCTACGCAATCCGATGTTTACGGTGTTTTCCTAACGCAAAAAGCATATGATAAATTCAAATTAAATAAAGATGAATTTGCTTTTATTGCTGAAGATAAACCAAAAGAAAAAAACAAGGATGATAAAAAGGATGCCGATAATGACAAATCTAAAGATGACAAAAAATTAAAAACAATAACCATTGATTTTGATGATCTTGATAAGCGCAAAACAAAGCTCTCTTTGTTCTCAACCAGATTGTCAGATGCCTTAATCACAAAAGATGCTAAGTCGTTGTTATATCTTGGTAGAATTGATAATAAAGCTAATCTATGGAAGTTAGATCTACGCACCAAAGAAATTAAATCTTTAGGAACTTTCGGTCGAGGTGGCGGCATAGTCTTCGGAAAGGATGCCAAATCTGTTTTTGTTTTAAGTGGCGGACGCATCTCTAAAATTGAAGTAGGTTCAGGAAAAAAGAAATCGGTTGGTATCAGAGATGAAATGTCCTTCAACTTATCTTCTGAGCGTTTATATCTTATGGATCATGTTTCGCGACAAGTCAAAAAGAAATTTTTAGACCCTGAATTACATGGTGCACCTTGGGATCAATTATCTGAAAATTATAAAAAGTTCGTTCCAATCCTTAATAATGATATCGACTTCAAGGATATTCTAGGTGAACTTTTAGGCGAATTAAATGCGTCACATACAGGTGCTAGATTTAGAGCTGGTAATCCAAAAGGAGATCAAACGGCTGCTCTTGGAATCTTTATTGACACCAACCATTCTGGAGATGGTATCAAGATAGCTGAGCTTATGAAAGGGAGTCCGTTATTGAATGGAGAAAAGAAAGTTAAACCTGGCGTTATTATTGAAGCCATCGACAATAATGCGATTACAGATAATGTTAATCACTATGCCTTTTTAAATAGAAAATCCGGAAAAGCCGTTACTATGGCGTATTACGATCCAAATACCAATGAACGCTGGAAAGAACGTGTGAAACCAATTTCCTTGGGAGCTGAAAATGAATTACGCTATCAACGTTGGATCAAGAAAAATCGTGACTTGGTTCATGAATTATCGAATGATCAAATTGGCTATATGCATATCAGAAGCATGAGTGATGGAAGCTTTAGAGAGTTTTTAGATAAAGTGATGGGTGAAGAAGTAAACAAGAAAGCCTTAGTTGTAGACACACGTTTTAATGGTGGTGGTGATCTCGTTGATGATATCACAACATTTTTAAGTGGAAAGAAATATATGGAATTCCAAAACGGCGGTAAGATTGTAGGTATAGAATCTCAGCGTCGTTGGACAAAACCGAGTATCATGCTAGTTGGTGAATCAAATTATTCAGATGCGCATTGCACACCTGCTGGCTACAAAGATCTTCAAATAGGAAAGCTTGTAGGTATGCCAGTGCCTGGTACATGTAGTTTCGTTTGGTGGGAACGCATTCAAAACGGTATCGTCTTTGGGATTCCAAATATGCAAGTGTTAGATATAGAAGGAGATGTCTTAGAGAATAAGGAGCTCCAGCCAGATATCATAGTAAAAAATGGCTTTGACAATATCACCAACGGTAAGGACGAGCAAATTGAAGCTGCTGTATCTGAACTATTAAGAAACTTAAATTAACCATTGTGAATGTCCAAAACAGAATATCGTATATATGTTGTAGAATTGTCAAAGCGCGTGTTTACTGAAAATACGAAGTTTAGAAATGCGAATCCACAATTTAACGGTGTTCTTGAATGTTTATATGTTGGTATGACCAGCAAAACACCTAAAGAGCGATTTTTACAACACAAAACGGGCTATCGCAACAAAAAAGGTTACAAGCTCTCATCCAACATCGTAGAGAAATATGGGAATTATTTAAGACCGAGCTTATATAATCATATACAACCTTTAAAGACAAGGGCCGAAGCCTTAAAAATGGAAGAAACATTAGCTTTAGAACTGCGCCGACAGCGCTATGCGGTATGGTACAATTAAAGTAAAACGCGCTTTATGGTTCGTGCCTTATTGACGGTTTCTAACCATTCATCCTTAGGAATCGAGTCTTTGGTGATACCGCCTCCCACATAAATAATAGCATCTTGTTCTCTGAGTTGCATGCACCTGAGGTTTACGTAAAAATCACTTATCGCTATTATAGAGGTGTATGCATTATTTTCAACATTGCGGCGATTCGTATTGCGCTGTCTCGTTGTTTTAAAATTCAATTCACCAAAATAACCTGTATAGTACTCACGAGCATATTGCTCATTGCTCAATATAAAGTCTTTTGCCAAAGTCGTTGGTAGACCGCAAACGGCTGGGGTTGGATGCAAACTCGCAATCAAGTCTTTCGAGAGATCATCTTTTAATACACCTAATATTTCAGATCTAAGATGTAATAAATCACCTGCTTTATGGGTGTGAAGATTACCTATTGAAATTTGCGAACTAAACGGTTCTAACACCGCTTTGATATACAAGGTCACTACATTTTGCTCTAATTTATTTTTATCATCCCATAACACATCCATAGTGCCTTGAAATTTCTGTGTACCAGCCAGAGACATGGTTTGAAAACGTCTTCCCTCAACTTTAAGTAATGTTTCTGGACTTGCGCCTAACCACAACCCTACT
This sequence comes from Psychroserpens sp., assembly GCA_017643165.1. Classification (GTDB taxonomy): domain Bacteria; phylum Bacteroidota; class Bacteroidia; order Flavobacteriales; family Flavobacteriaceae; genus Psychroserpens. Next base: position 840,623 of record JAEPNY010000002.1, read on the forward strand.
TTTGGGTGAAACCAAATGTAGACCATCGCAGTGCGATACGTATGTAATAATGTTTTAAATAATTCAATTGGATCTACATTAGAATTTGTAATTTTTTCAGCTCTTGATAAAACAACCTTTTCCAATTTACCAGAAGTGATCTCAGCGATACCTTTTTCAACTAGAGTGATATGTTGTTCTTTTCCTGAATCAACAACGTATTCATTGTATTGTTCTGTTTGATCACGATCAAATTCAGTATATGATGAATTTAGCTGTTCACTTCGATCCAAAGGGAAAAGGATTGTCTCTTGGCGATTGTCAAATGGTGCAAACACAAACCCTTGTTCAGTGAAATCTTTACAATAATGAACTGTTGTGTTATCTTGTAAAATTGCCTTTACGTCATCATTATTCGGTTTTCTATATGCAACGAAAGGTAAGCCTGACTTATATTGCTGAGTAATGGATTTGAAAAACGCCTCTTGAAGCATCCTATTTCTGTTTTGGAAGTGAGATGGTCGATAATCGGCAAATAGAAATCAATGTATCATGCTCATCGGTAATTTTAATATCCAGTAATTGCGTTGTGCGTCCTTTATGTAAGAACGTTGCCTTTGCGTAAACATAGCCTTCGGAAATACTCTTTAAGTGATTAGCAGTAATTTCTAAACCTCTCACAAAGAACTTTTCAGTGTCTATAAAAATATGCGCGGCGAAACTACCAACACTTTCCGCTAAGGCTGCCGTCGCGCCTCCATGAAGAACGCCATCAGGTTGATGCACTTTGGGCGTTACTGGCATTCGTGCAACTAAGAAATCTTCACCGTAATCTACCATTTCAATTTGTAAGGTTTCCATTAAGGTATTTTTACTTACTTCATTTGCTTTCGCGAGTATCGTTTCTTTGGATAGTTGCATAGAAAAACTGTATTTTTAAAATCGATTACAAAAATACGAAATGAATTCTACTGAAAAGGAAATTTATTATAGCGTTAACAACAGTTATTCTACTTTAAATGCATTGACGAAGGACACGAAGAATGTGTGGTTTGTTTGTCATGGTATGGGATATTTAAGTCGTTATTTTATTAAATATTTTAAGGGTTTAGATCCAAATGAAAACTACATAGTAGCACCACAGGCACAGAGCAAATATTATTTAACACCAAAATTTAAACATGTTGGTGCGAGCTGGCTCACAAGGGAAAACACCGAAATAGAAATAACCAATGTACTTGCTTATTACGATGCCATTTTTGAAAAAGAACAGCTCATTTCAGATAAGAATCTTATAGTCTTAGGTTATTCTCAAGGTGTGAGTGTTGCCATGCGTTATGTCGCAAAACGACAGCTTCAGTGTAAGCAATTAATTTTACATTCTGGTGGCATACCTAATGAATTAATACCTGAGGATTTTCAATTCTATAATGGAAGTACAACGCTCGTCTATGGTACAAAAGATGAATACTTAACTAACGAACGCATGGAAAAGGAATTGTCAAAGGCTAATATGTTATTTACAGACAATCTTGAAGTGATTTCTTTTGATGGTCCGCATGAAGTTAATGTTGAAGTGATCAATAAATTGGTATAAAACGATGCATATTCCAACTTTAGAAAATGAACGCGTCAAACTCACATTACTAGATTTAAGTAATTATGAACAGCTATCTCAAGTTTCAAAAGAACCTAATCTAATTTATTATTCTCCTAGTAAGATCGATACCGATGACGACTTAAAAGCCTATGTACAGCTAGCCGTCGATGGTTACTATCATAAAACTATCATTCCGTTTTTAATCTACGACAAGCAATTTCAAAAGTATGCGGGAAGTACGCGTTTCGGATTAATTAATTGGAAAAATAAAGTGTTGCATATTGGCTGGACTTGGATCGGTCATGAGTTTCAAGGTACAGGTCTAAACAAGCAAATGAAATTCTTAATGTTGCAGTATGCCTTTGAATCCTTAAATTTTGAAAAGGTCGAATTTAGAATAGACGAACGTAATATGAAATCCCGAAAAGCGGTTGAAAAGCTAGGTGCTAAACTTGAAGGGATTCTACGCAAAGACACCTTGATGAAAGACGGTTACAGACGGAATACCTGCTGTTATGGTATACTAAAAGAAGAATGGCCTGGTATTAAAACTACAATATTCCGTAAATAATAAACTAGAATCTTAATCTGAAATCAAATTGGCTACAATAGCCTTAACAGGAAGAATCGCTTTGGTATGTTCGATACTCGGTCCTGCTACCCAAACCGTTTTATAGGTCGCTTTTTTTGCGGCTTTTTCAGTGGTTTTCATACCAATAGAAAAACGAATCATTTTTACCCATTTCTTAAGCTTTCTATTCTTATTCAAAAGGTTTTCAATCCAAGTTGCTTTTGTTCCAATTTTTTGAACATATGGCGTATTGATTACGGTACAAGGCGTTCCAGAAATACGCTCAGTCATAATGATATCATCAGCACCATAATCGACACAAGCTTGCTTATATTCGTCTGTTACGTTAGCTTCTACTGAAGCAATAAACGGACTTCCCACACTTACACCTTCTGCACCATAAGATAACATTTCATCGATATCAGCTTTACAACCTACTCCTCCAGCCGAAATAACAGGAATTGAGAGGTTCTCGTTTAGAATCCCAATTAAGTCTTGCGGTGATAAATTTCCACGGTGTCCTCCTGCCTCGTTGTTCACCGCAATGGCAGCATCAGCACCTAGACCTTCAATCTTCTTCGCAAAATGTAAATCTGTCACATCACAAAATACTTTTATTCCTGCAGCATGTGCCTTTTTTATGGTTTCTTCAGGACTACCCAGCGACGTAATTATAAAATCACAACCTTCTTCACATAACACATCTAACTGACCTTTATACTTCACATTTGATTTATTGACTATCAAATTAAATCCGAAAGAACCACCGTCAACTTTATTCTTATGTAATTCTCTGATGGCTTCCCTAAGCTCTTCAAGTGTTCTGTAATTAAGTGCAGGTATGCATCCAGCTATGCCAGATTGCATGGCTTCTGTTACCATAGCAACATTAGATACAAGAAACATTGGCGCCTGAATAATCGGATACTTAATATTTAGAAGTTCGGTAAGCTTAGTCTGCATGAGATGACGTTTTAGAAATCCAAATATAATAAATATTATGCGCGCATAATACTTTTAGTCTAAGAATCTATAATAACCGCATTTCAAATAAGCACCTTCTTGAAATCCAATAGGATGATCAATATCGTGTAAAGTTTGTTGTTCGAGTTTAAAATCACGACTTAAACTAAGAAGAGATTGCTTATTAATATCGAAAAACGATTTGGCCGTAACCCGTGAAGAACAGGATGCTAATACCAATAAACCATTTTTAGCCGTTAGCTTCTCGCCTAGCTTTGCTAATTGCGCGTACTTCTTTTTTGCTAATTGTATTTCACTTTTTTGCTTTGCAAAACTTGGTGGGTCAATAACAACCACATCGTAAGTTTTGTGTTGTTGAATAAGTCCCTCCAACAATTCAAATGCATCTCCTGCTAATGTGATGTGCGTTCCCTTAAAATCATTTAACAATGCATTTTCTCGAGCAATTTCAAGTGCTTGTTCACTTATATCAACACTGGTGACCTCTGTGGCAGCATTAGCTAAAGCATGAACTGAAAAACCACCTGCATACGAAAATACATCAAGAACTGTTTTAGCTTTACTTAGGCGGCCAACCTGTCTCCTGTTCTCGCGGTGATCTAAAAAGTAGCCTGTTTTATGACCTTTAATCACATTGGCTGAAAAGTTCACTCCATGTTCTACAAATTGAATCACAGGGTTATTCAGATGTCCGTAAATTACATCGCCATCTTTAAATTGATGCGTTTTTGATTGTGCCAAACCACGACTTAATCTGAGGACTACGGTCTCAACAACAGCCGTTTTAATTAAGCTTTCAAGAATGGGTTTTAAATAAGGCAGCCAAATTTCAGAATACAGTTTAACGACCAATACTTTATGATATACGTCAGCAATAAATGATGGGAAACCATCATTCTCACCGAACAATAGTCGGTAACTATTTGTATTGGTTTCTAATAATGGGATGCGTTTTTGGTAAGCCAATTCTATTTTATTTTGGAAAAACGTATCATCAATAGTAATCGGACTGGTATTACTATGTATCATTTTAATACGGATCGGAGATTCGGCATCATATAAGCCTATGCCAATCATTTTGTTGTTTTTCCTACCAAAAATAATAGCCAAATCACCAGTTTTTGCGTCCTTATTAATCTTTTGAATACTTTCTGAAAACACCCAGGGATGACCTTGTAGCACATACTGTTCTCCACGTGTCGAAAGTTTAACGGCTAGTCGTTTCGGTGAATATTTCTGTTCAAAGGAGAAATTAAATCCCATAGTTATAGCTTATCTAAATCGTCATGCAAAGTAAGGTGAAATTAAGCAATATCAAACAAAAAACGCAGCCTTAAGGCTGCGTTTTATAGCGGTAATTTTTCTTTTTCAATTATGCTGTTGCTCCTTGCTTTTTAACTGCAAGTGCATAAATAACTAATCCGAATCCTATCTTATTGATCGCATCAGCAATGTTGTATGCTACATCTACACTACCTGATCCTAAGATACTCGTGTACCATCCTTCAGTTCCTAACATGTAACCTAACGGGTAAATTGCCCATCCTACAAGTACGAACCAACATAAGATTTTGTGCGCATGTAAAATGTCTCCACCTGCTTCCACAGCAAGTTTCTTCGCACTTCCTAGCCAAATTTCGTAAACAATGTAGAAATAAGCTAATCCAGAAATACCTCCCCAAAGTGCAGCTTGATCTGGGTATACTGCTTCACCAAAATAACCTGTAACTAACATGATAACAGAGAATAAAATCATTTTCCACATTAGTGACTGTTTTGCTCCGGCAACTTTAAGAATTAAATAAAACTCTACACACATTAATGGCACAGTAAGAATCCAATCTACATATCTGAAGAATGTTGGCGATTCCATATTAGCTGCCCAGTAATCTCTCATGTAGAAATAGTGTACTGCAGCGATGAACGTGATAAGTCCTGAAACTAATACAGAGGTTCTCCATTTTTTATCAAATTGGTTTAATGATAAAAAGAAAAAAGCGGAAGCCGCCATCATGGCCATACAACCTACAAAAAATGTAAATCCTACATAATCCGAAGGATCCATTTTTTGAGTGACGTCAGCTAGTAGTAAAAGAGTTTTCATAATGAAATATTTAGATAATTATTATTTTTGTTCAAGCAAATTTAAAAATAGTTAAACAAAATAATTTAAATTTTAACAAAATTTTTAGGTTTTTATTATTAATCTTACAATTGTTTATGAATAAAATTATCAATATATCAATAGTATTAAGTTTTGCGGGATTATGGGTGACTTCCTTGTTCTCAGGCGACTTTGAGATTGTTTTGGGCTTTATTCTGATCTTTACTTTTGGAATTTTACACGGATCGAATGACATTTTATTAATCGGATCCATTTCAGACAAAACTGTTAAACAACCTTTTTTAAGAGTATTAAGTATCTACCTGCTAACCGTCGGATTGGCTGTGGTAACGTTTTACTTTTTACCTGTTTTGGCTTTAAGTTTGTTTATCGTATTTAGCGCCTTTCATTTTGGGGAGCAACATTGGGAACATCAAAACCTTAACCTCTCCGACACGTTTTCAAAAGCTTTTTATTTGATCTATGGTATGCTCGTTCTGACGCTACTGTTCATTCTAAACCCTAATGATGTGATTGAAGTCGTTGCTGCCATAACTTCTGTAACATTAAACTATGACCATCTACTCTATGCTTTTTTATTCACTTTAGCCGCCTTTGGCATCTGTGTGGCAAGTATCTTGATCAAGCACAACGAACATCAGAGTGTGATTTTGAAAGAATTATTTTTACTGTTAGTACTGGTTATTATATTCAAAGTTTCCACCTTAATTTGGGCGTTTGCGATTTACTTTATCTTTTGGCATAGCATTCCTTCCCTGTTTGAGCAAGTCCAATTTATTTATGGAACGTTTGATAAATCTAGTTTCTGGAAGTATTGTAAGAATGCGTTTCCTTACTGGATGATATCGCTTATGGGTATTGCTATCGTCTATTTTATTTTTAAAGATAATACGATCTTCTACGCATTATTCTTTTCATTTATTGCGGCCGTTACCTTTCCGCATGCCTTAGTCATTACCAAAATGTTTAGTAATAAAAAAACGCAACCAAATCAATGATTGCGTTTTTCAAATGTTAAATAATTTATCTAACCTCGATATATAGAGTTTATTTTACTTCCTCGAAGTCTACGTCTTCAACATCGCTTCCTTCCGACTGATCACCACCTTGACTTGCGTCAGGACCGGCAGCTCCTGCTCCATTTTGTTGGGCATCGGCTTGTGCTTTATACATTTCCTCAGAAGCTACTTTCCAAGCTTCATTGATTTTTTCTAAAGCTGGTTCGATAACAGCGATATCTTTTGTTTCGTATGCTTTCTTCAATTCTTCAAGAGCATCTTCGATTGGCTTTTTCTTATCATCAGATAGTTTATCACCAAACTCACCTAATTGCTTTTCAGTTTGGAAGATCATCGCGTCTGCCTGATTTAATTTATCGGCAGTTTCTTTTGCTTTTGCATCAGCTTCTGCATTTGCTTCAGCTTCTTGCTTCATTTTAGCAATTTCTTCTTCAGTTAAACCTGAAGACGCTTCGATACGAATATCTTGAGATTTTCCAGTAGCCTTATCTGTAGCAGATACTTTGATAATACCATTTGCATCAATATCGAAAGTAACTTCGATCTGAGGTACTCCTCTTTGTGCTGGTGGAATACCATCTAAGTGGAAACGACCAATCGTTTTGTTATCTGCTGCCATTGGACGCTCACCTTGTAATACGTGAATCTCTACTGATGGCTGATTATCTGCAGCTGTTGAGAATACCTGTGATTTTTTTGTTGGAATCGTAGTATTCGCCTCAATTAATTTTGTCATAACGTTACCCATCGTTTCGATACCAAGCGATAATGGCGTAACATCTAATAAAAGTACATCTTTAACATCTCCAGTTAATACACCTCCTTGGATACCAGCTCCTAACGAAACAACCTCATCTGGATTTACACCTTTACTTGGTGCTTTTCCGAAGAAACTCTCTACTGCTGTTTGTACTGCCGGAATACGTGTTGAACCACCTACTAAGATTACTTCATCGATATCACTCTTAGATAAGCCTGCTGCCTTTAAAGCTGACTCACATGGCTCGATCGTACGTTTTACTAAATCGTCAATTAATTGCTCAAATTTTGCACGTGTTAATGTTCTAACTAAGTGCTTAGGCCCTGAAGCTGTTGCCGTAACGTATGGCAAGTTAATTTCAGTTTGAGACGATGACGATAACTCGATCTTCGCTTTTTCTGAAGCTTCTTTTAAACGCTGTAAAGCCATAGGATCTTTTCTTAAGTCAATCCCTTCTTCAGAATTAAACTCATCAGCCAACCAGTTAATGATTTTCTCGTCAACATCATCACCACCTAAGTGTGTATCTCCATCTGTAGATAATACTTCAAATACACCATCTCCTAATTCAAGGATCGATACGTCATGCGTACCACCACCAAAGTCAAATACAACGATTTTTTGGTCTTGTCCTTTTTTATCCAATCCGTAAGCTAATGCAGCAGCTGTTGGCTCATTGATAATACGTCTTACTTTTAATCCAGCAATCTCACCTGCTTCTTTCGTAGCCTGACGCTGAGAATCGTTAAAGTAAGCTGGAACAGTAATAACTGCTTCGCTAACATCCTGTCCTAAGTAATCTTCAGCAGTTTTCTTCATTTTCTGAAGAATCATTGCTGACAATTCTTGTGGCGTATATAAACGTCCGTCAATGTCAACTCTAGGTGTGTCATTATCACCTTTTACCACTTTATATGGTACGCGTTCAGCCTCTTTTTTAGATTCTGAATATTTGTTACCCATAAAACGCTTAATAGAATAAACGGTTTTCGTCGGGTTTGTTACTGCTTGTCTTTTTGCTGGATCACCAACTTTAATCTCACCTCCTTCTACAAAGGCAATAACTGAAGGTGTTGTTCTTTTTCCTTCAGCATTTGGGATAACAACTGGCTCATTACCTTCCATCACAGAAACGCAAGAGTTTGTTGTTCCTAAATCGATTCCAATAATCTTACTCATAATGTTATATTTAGTGTTTTCTATTTCCTTTGTATCGGAAACGTGATTTTCAATTTTAATTCGCCTAGTGTATGTCAATGACTATGCCATGACAGAAAATCTGACATCATGTCATTTTCTAATTACATTAAGACCTGTTTTTACTTTTAAATATTTAAAAAGCCTCTATATTTGCTGGCGAAAACGATTTCGTTTATGGAAAGTATTTCTGTTTTTGACATGCTAAAAATCGGCGTCGGACCTTCGAGTTCTCACACCCTTGGTCCATGGCGCGCTGCGGAGCGCTTTATCGGAGCTCTTAAATCACGTGAGGTACTGAATAAGGTGAAGCACGTGACGGTTGATCTCTACGGGTCGTTGTCATTAACTGGAAAAGGTCATGCCACTGATTATGCTGTACTTTTAGGACTAAGTGGCGCCGATCCTGAGTATGTTCCTGTTGACAGTATTGAAGGCACAATACATGCGATTAAAACGAATCAACAACTTAAATTAGATAAGACATTTACTATTCCTTTTAATATTGAATCAGATATTAGGTATAATCGTAAATTTCTACCGTTTCATGCCAATGCCTTGACGTTTAATGCGCATTATGATGAGCAAACTATTACTGAAACGTATTATTCGGTTGGTGGTGGCTTCGTAGTGCAGGAAGAACAGGTAGATTCCGAAACTGACAACATTGTCTTTCACTGCACGTTTCCTTATCCTATATCAAATGGTGATGAGTTATTACAACGATGTCATCAACTCAATCTTCCAATTTCAGGAGTGGTATTGGAAAATGAAAAATCTATGCGTTCTGAAGCCGAAATTGATATAGAACTTAAACGTATTTGGGATACCATGCTGGAATGCATGTACGTAGGTTGTCATACGGAAGGCACTCTGCCTGGCGGATTAAATGTAAAGCGTCGCGCTTTTGACATGCACCAAAGTCTTAAAAGTGATGAACCCTATTCGAATCCTGTAGAATGGATATACGCCATTCGCAATTCTGAAGTTAAATTTAGACAGATTCTTAAATGGGTGAGTTGTTTTGCACTTGCCGTAAATGAGGTTAACGCCTCTCTAGGTCGTGTCGTTACGGCACCTACTAATGGAAGTGCTGGTGTGATTCCAGCAGTACTGATGTATTACTTGGTAATAGAGAATCACGATGGCAATTTTGATGACATCAAACGCTTTTTACTCGTAGCTGGTGAAATAGGTAGTATTTTTAAGAAAGGGGCTACCATTAGTGCTGCCATGGGTGGCTGCCAAGCTGAAATTGGCGTGTCGTCTGCAATGGCCGCAGGTGCACTTTGTGAGCTCTCTGGAGGAACACCTGAACAGGTACAAGTAGCGGCTGAAATTGCTATGGAACATCATTTAGGTCTCACCTGCGACCCGATTGGTGGTCTGGTTCAAGTACCATGCATCGAACGCAATGCCATGGGTGCAATAAAGGCCATCAATGCTTGTGAATTGGCACTCGATACCGATCCAGATCATGTGAAAGTACCATTAGATACAGTTGTAAACACGATGTGGGAAACAGCAAAAGACATGAACACCAAGTATAAAGAAACTTCGGAAGGCGGTCTAGCTATTGGTGTTAACTTGAGCGACTGCTAATCTTCTGCTACGCGACAATCTTTTCGGCGTGTGTCAATCAGATATATAATTTTCCAATGGCCCTCTTTTCTAACTAGCTGAAATGAATTAACGCCACAGTGGCTAAAGTTTTTATCAAAATAAAAGTAATAAGGTGTCCAAGCATGAGCCATATCGCCATCAACCTGAATATTATAATCCAAAAGGTCCTCTTTAAAACTCTTGTCTTTAGGTATGCTGGCAATAGACTTTAAAAAGCCACTAACTTCAGAACTACGTACTTGGGTCTTTCCTTCCCTGTCCTTTCCAATAGTTTGAAGAATCATATCCTTATCGATAGTTTCTAACATGATAATACTGTCCTGTTTATGAAAGCCTTCAAAAAAGCGATCAATTGTCGCTTTTACACTTTCGGTATCCGTTGACTGTGCAAATCCCATTTGAGTAAATAAAATGATTGTGATTAGGTATAGGTTTTTCATTTGTTTTGTATTTCCTATGAATTTATAAAAATTATGCTTTTTCAAAGCTGGCATAACTAAAGTTTAACAAATCTCTGTATTTTTACGCATAATTAATTTCTATCCTAATGTCTACAGCTAAAAAAGATTACAAAAGAATTACCGTGAAATCTCTGGTGGAGATGAAGCAACACGGACAAAAGATCTCCATGCTAACGGCCTATGATTATACAATGGCTAAAATAGTTGATGAAGCTGGTGTTGATGTCATACTTGTTGGTGATTCAGCAAGTAATGTCATGGCAGGACATGAGACGACACTACCTATCACTTTAGATCAGATGATCTATCACGCATCTTCCGTAGTTCGTGCAATAGACCGTGCCTTAGTGGTTGTAGATCTTCCTTTTGGAAGTTACCAAAGTGATCCAAAAGAAGCTTTACGTTCGGCCATTAGAATTATGAAAGAGTCTGGAGGTCATGCTGTTAAAATGGAAGGCGGTAAAGAAGTTAAAGAATCAATTAAGCGCATCCTAAACGCTGGTATTCCTGTTATGGGACATTTGGGATTAACACCGCAGTCTATATATAAATTTGGAACATATACAGTAAGAGCTAAGGAAGAACAAGAGGCTAAGCAACTCAAAGAAGATGCACTGATGTTAGAAAAAGCAGGTTGCTTCGGAATTGTATTGGAAAAGATTCCTGCTAAATTGGCTCAAGAAGTAGCTGAAAGTGTCTCTATTCCGGTTATTGGGATTGGTGCAGGAGCTGGTGTCGATGGTCAAGTTCTTGTTTTGCACGATATGATCGGAATGACCCATGAGTTTAATCCGCGCTTCTTACGTCGCTATATGAACCTTTATGAAGACATGACCAAAGCAATAGGTCAATATGTCGCCGACGTAAAATCTGTTGACTTCCCTAACGAAAAGGAACAATACTAAACATGTATTCGGTAACTGAACTCGTTAAGCAACTTGCGCTTGAACCACATCCTGAGGGTGGTTACTTTAAAGAAACATATCGTAGTAATGGCGTAATACCTGAGGATAGTCTTCCGAGTGTATTTGAAGGCGAACGCAACTATGCTACCGGAATTTATTACTTACTACAGTCAGGAGATTTTTCGGCATTTCACAAAATCCATCAAGACGAAATGTGGCATTTCTACATGGGTGAAACACTCGAAATCACAATGATTTCTCCAGAAGGTGAATTTAGTAGAATTCAACTCGGACAAGACCTTTCTAATGGAGAAGTTGTACAATTTACAGTTCCAAAAGACTATTGGTTTGCAGCAAAAGTCAAAAAATCCAATAGTTACGCATTTGTTGGCTGTACGGTTGCGCCTGGTTTTGATTTCAGAGATTTTGAATTGGCAGATCGTGACGCATTGATCGCTCAATTTCCGAAGTACAGGGATGCAATCATTTCATTAACGAGAATATAGTATCCATGGCTTCGAAAGTGATCTCAAATAAAAGAAATCTTAAGGTACTTTATGAAGATAACCACGTTATCATAGTCAATAAGCGTGCTGGAGATATCGTTCAAGGCGACAGAACTGGTGACATGCCTTTGAGTGATGTAGTAAAAGCCTATATAAAGGATAAATACAACAAACCAGGTAATGTTTACTTAGGCGTTGTACATCGTCTTGACCGACCAACTACGGGTATCGTGTTGTTCGCAAAAACCAGTAAAGCATTACCAAGACTAAATAAACTGTTTTCTGAAAAGAAAGTGCATAAAACCTATTGGGCCATCGTAAAAAATGCACCTCCTGAAAAGTCAGACACCCTTATCAACTGGTTAAAAAAGAATCCTAAGACCAATAAATCTACGGCTTACAAAAAAGAGACACCTGGCAGTAAAAAAGCAATCTTGCATTATGAACTCATAAAATCTCTTGATAACTATCATCTTCTGGAAGTTGAATTAGAAACAGGTCGTCATCATCAGATTAGGAGTCAGTTGGCGAGCATTGGCGCTCCAATCAAAGGCGATTTGAAGTATGGTTTTGATAGAAGTAACAAAGACGCCAGTATACATCTCCATTCGAGACGACTTCAGTTTGTGCATCCTGTCTCTAAAGAACCAATTGATGTGATTGCACCTCTTCCGAAGGATCCAATTTGGGATGCCTGTGAAAATGCCTAGTTCATTAGTTTAAACCTGATCTGACTACCGAAATTTTTTTGAGCCAATCTATTAATAGCCATTTCTGTGAGTTGTAAAATTCTCGGATAACCACCAGTAGTCTGACAATCTCGCATCAATATAATGAGTTGACCACTGGGTGTCAACTGAATAGTTCCCGGCAACACCAGTGACGTGATCATTGAGTCGAGATCATTTGGAAGTCGTTCATCTACTTGATATGCCATACGATTACTCGTACTCGCTACTGTGAAAGGTATTTCGAAAAGTTCAGATTTTAAGTCTTGGGCTAATGATTCAAATTCAGGACCTTTAAGAACGGTAATGTCATCAGATTCAAAATGCGACTGATGAAACTTTACAAGCGAATGCGATGTCTTAGCATCGATGGCTACATTGGAAATAGGTATTAAATCACCCTTTTGGAGTCTACTAACCTTGGTAACATTGGTAAACATACTCCTACTATTCATAACAACTTCAGACTGAAAGCCTCCGAAAACAGCAGTATAGATACGACTTCCATAGTTCAGTTTTCCAAAACTTAAGATATCGCCTGCCTTCACTGCTAAAGCCATATTCAATTTGACAGGTTGGTCATTAATCTTGGGATTCGCGTTAGCTCCAGAGACACATATCAAGGTATTGATCTGGAATTTTAGTGATGGTCCTTGAAATGTTGATTCAATAACTGCAGCATTTGGTGCATTCCCAAGAATTGAATTTGCTAGCATAGCAGAGTATTGATCCATAACGCCTGCATAGGGTACACCAAATTGTTGCACATCTGCTCTACCAAGATCTTGAATTGAATCGAAAACACCAGTTTTTAGTACCTCAACCATTGATTTCCTCTACCTTTAAGTTATACTGTGCATTATCAATCTCCTCTTGTATGTGGTGATATCGGTCTATTGTGACCGCTTCGAACTTGATTTGATCTCCAGCTTTTACAAAACATGGCAATGACGCTTTTGGATCAAAAAAGTCGATTGGTGTATTTCCAATGATATTCCAACCTCCTGGACTTTCCATAGGATACACTCCTGTTTGCTCACCACCAATTGCCACTGCACCTTTTGAAACTTTGATTCTTGGCGTTTCTTTTCTTGGATAATACAGTTGTTCGGACAGGCCTCCTAAGTACATGAAGCCAGGTAAAAATCCTAAGAAAAAAACGGTATAGATTTTACCTGAATGTTGTTCAATTAGTTGATCATTATTTAACCCAAGTTCAAGAGACATTGCTTCCAAATCAATACCAAAACTAGCATCATAACATACAGGAATATGCCATAGTTTTTTAGCTCTTATTTTTACCGAAAATTTTTCAGCATATAGGCGTTTTAAGGCTAAAATTTCATCATAGATATTTTCAATAGTAAAATTATAAAAAACTAATATCGAGTTATATGCATTATTTACTTGAAGTATTTGTTTAATATTCGAATTTTCGACAACAGATTTAAATCTCAGTACGTCTTGGAGGATTTCGGTGCTGATTTGTTGCGGCCAATTTACTAAAATTGAACGCTCTGAATAGCGATGATATGTTAGATCGTATGAGGTCAAAACTTAGTTGATTTTTATATTGTGATCCTGTAATTTTTTTGTGACATATTTTAGGTTTTGCACTACCCCTTCCCCATCACCATGAACACAAAATGTATGAGCTTCAATCTTTACATTTCGACCTGTTATCGTTTTGACTTGTTTATCATTTATCATTCGGTTCACATGCTCGAACATAGTCTCTGGATTTGTGATCAATGCATCTGCTTCTTGTCGCGAAACTAAAGAAAGATCATCATTATAGTTTCGATCCATAAACGCTTCATAGGCAATAGTGACTCCTTTTTGAGCTGCAACTTTTGAAATTACCGAATTATAAGGCGCATATAAGATCAGATTAAGATCTATTTGTATTAATACCTCAACAAGCACTTCAGCAGTTTGCTCATCTTTCGCTGCGAGATTGTATAAGGCACCATGTGGTTTAATATGATGCAGCTCCAACCCTTCATCTCTTAAGATGTTTTGAAATGTTTCTATTTGTTCGACAAGTGTTGCTTTTAAGGCTTCCGATGACATTGGTATTACTATCCTACCGAAATGCTCGCGATCTGGAAAAGAAGGATGCGCACCAATCCTCACATCAAAGGATTCAGCAAGCTTTGCAACCTTGCGCATTGTCTTTTTATCACCAGCGTGGCCACCACAAGCTATATTACACGATGATAAGTAAGGCATGAGTTCAGCTTCGTTTCCAATGCCCTCGCCTAAATCGCAATTAATATCAATTCGTTTTACAACCATGCTATATTAAATACTTTCAGTATACTTTTGAGTCCGAGGAATATCGTAATTGCAAGAATCACAACGCCAAATATATTTTGAAGCGCTGTATTTTTATGATTACCTAAAATCGACCTACGATTCATTACCCATAATAAGAAACCAGCGATGATAGGTAATAGCAAGCCATTTGCCACCTGAGCAAATTTTATAATCTCGATGGATTTGAATCCAATAGACGAAAAAATAACACCAAGAAGTAAAATAAACATCCATACTGTGCGGAATCGCCAAGATCTTAAATCTGTTGTCCATCCCAAACAGCCTGAAGCCACATAAGCAGCCGCTAATGGTGCTGTTATAGCACTAGTGATACCTGCAGCGAATAGACCAATAGACATGACGTAGGATGCAAAATCACCAAACAAGGGTTCTAATCCCAAAGCCAGATCTGCAGCGCTAGACACTTCAACATTTTTTATAGCCGAAGCTGAAATGACAATACACATAGACACCACACCACCTAGAATTACCGCGAGATAGGTGTCTTTTCTTGCATAACTCAAGTCTGACTTAGACGTCCATTTCTCTTTAACAAGAGACGCATGTAAAAATAAGTTATATGGAACCACTGTCGTTCCAACAAGTGCAATAACCGTAAGTACATTTTCTTCGGAAAGATTAGGAATCACTAGGCCTTTTAAGATTTCCGAAACGTCTGGTTTTGTAATAATAGTAGTTATTATAAATGCTAAACTCATCACAATCACTAAACCGATAAACGTGCGTTCTAGCAGTTTATAGTTACCTATGTATAATAATACGAACGCCAGTAACCCAATGAGCAGGCTCCACAAATTAAGATCTTGTGAACCAACTGAAAACTCAGCTGAACCAAATAAGCTTTCCAAGCCTAAGATACCTCCACTAATATTTCCTGCTTCGTAAGCGGCATTTCCAATAACGATGGCTGATAATATTAAGAGCAAGGCAATTACCCGAACAACCGGATGCTTCAGTTCTTCGCGAAGCACTTCTGACAATCCTTTTTGAGAAACGATACCAAGTCTGGCTGACATTTCCTGTAAGATTATTGTCGCGAAGACCGATAACAGCAAAGCCCACAACAATGCATAACCGAAATTCACACCAGCCAAGGTACAGACGGTTACAGTTCCTGGCCCAATAAATGCTGCAGCTACTAATGGACCTGGTCCGATATTATTTAACCAATTCCTAATCACGATCTATAGAATTAAGTGCATAGATCGCAAAACTACCTAACCAATGTCCGCCCTCATAGCTATCGCCTACCAGATTTGGGAATGAGTAATTCATATGTCGATTAGCAATATTGTTGAGATGAGCATACTCGGGAAGATCGCGTGCGATCTCATTCAAGCTCCACGCTCGTGAGAAATTCACACCATCTAAGTGCACAAGCTTACCATCACTTCGATCGCTTACCACTCCGACTTCTAGGGTAAATTCAGGATCACTCAAACTCGGCATAAAATCTGATATCCAGCCTTTAAACGCTTCAGTAGGCAAGACACGCTTCATGAGCGCAGCTTCTTCCAGACAAGGTGATAAAAAATCGAAACCACTTGGTTCCCATTCTAAAGGGCAATTCGTATCATCCATATACCAGTGCTTGGCGCGATCTTCGATTAATTGCTTGAGTTGTGTATGATTTAAAGTTTCCGCATAGTCATAGGCAAAAGATAAACCAAAGGCTGTATTAGGGTGCTCACCAACGCGAATTGGATAGAAGAGCTTTGGTAAAAATTCTAAGTATTTATTGACTATAAGATCTGTGAGTGGCTGCAAATTAGACTCTAAGATTCGTGCTGTAGGATCATCCCAAGTATGCAATTCTTCAGCTAGTTTTAAGAGCCATGCCCAACCGTAGGTTCGTTCATATGATGTATTATAGCGTCCGTAGAAATATGCTACTTCAGTTTTTATATTTTCGGATGACATGTTTTCGAGCAGCATGGTTTTTATTTGCTCTGCCTTATCTAAATCTGGAAACTGCTTTAGCAAGCTCACTAAACTCCAATGACCATGCACTGCCGAGTGCCAATCGAAGCAACCATAGAATGCTGGATGCAAGGCCTCAGGTGACTGCAGATCTACATCACTACCGATAGTTTGATTGAGTTTATTAGGATATTCGGTTTGAATGCAGTGAATGGGTAATTCAGCGAGTGCGTTAGCCTCTTTGAGTCCTAGCTGAGGTTGAGGTGCTATAGCTACTGGATGCCCATTGTCTATGGTTAAGGTATTTTTCTCTTCAGATGTTATACAGCTATTCAGCAAAATAAACATAGCAAAAAGGTACTGTACTTTCATATTAGGTCATATTTGAACTCCTAGTAAAAATACAATTAAATATGCACTGTGAAATAACTTTTTAAATTGATGAATACAAATATTTAGTAATAGTACTTATATTTAGAGTGTATAAGAATTCTTTTACATTTAATCATAAGACATATGTCAACTGAAACCACGCATTCTAAACGATGGCTAAGGACTTTAAAAATCTTAGCGGCTTATTTAGTCGCGGCTTGGACGTTCTTACAATTTGTGGATTGGGCCTTAAATCGATACAGCATTTCGCCGTATTGGGTGGATGTATTATTATGGGTATTTGTTGGTATCATTCCGTCGTTGGTCATATACCTCTACAATCAAGAGCGTATTAATAAGCGCATGCTCAAATTACGTGAGAAGATCATCTTTCCACTAAATATCATCATCTTATTTACTGTATTGTATTTTGGTTTTGGCAATAGTGATTTAGGTGCTACAACTAAAGAGATCACTTATACCAATGAAGAAGGTCAGTTGGAAAGTAAAACCATTACCAAGGAAGAATTCCGTATTGGCTTTGCCATTTTCTCCTTTGAAAATCAAACTGGTGATGAGACGTTAGAATGGTTACGCTATGGTATAGGTCGATTGATTGAAGAAGATCTATTTCAGAATAAAAATTTAAGTCCAGACTTTACTGACATGAGTGGCACCAGTGGCAAAATAAAGGAGGCGTCTTTGTTTTACGACTTTTATGTAGATGGCAATTTCAAGAAGAATGGTGACAACTTTGAGGTGACGACTTACATTCGAAAAGCGAACAACAGTAAGGTATTAGCCGAACAAACCTTCACAGGAACTGAGCTATTGCCACTACTCGATGATATTTCGGTTTTCATAACCAACGAAAGCGGTTTTGTAGAAACAAATAAGGTGCAGTATTTAGACTTTCCTATTAATGAATTTATGAGTAATTCCTTAGAAGCCATTAAGCATTATATTCATGGGAATTATACCAAAGCCGTTGCTGAAGATCAAACCTTCGCAATGGCATATTTACAGGATGCTAAGCGTGCTTTGCGATATAACAGAGGAAAGTTGGAAGCACAAGATATCGTAGATAAGGCGTTCCGTTATCGTAATAAACTGCCATTACAAAAACAGTTAGAAGTTAATATTCAGCGTAATCTGGCTTATGACAATTTTGAAGATGCCGAACGCCAAGTGAAATTGCAACTAGAGGTTGATCCACATAATGATTTCTATAATCAAGTATTGAGTGCACTTTATGGTGAAACGCGTCAGACGCTAAAGAATTTAACCACTTCAGAAGCTTTGTTTGACGAAGAACCTAATCCAGATAATGGTATTAATTTGGCTGTAGCCTCATTGGTTTCCGGCCATGATCAACGCCTTATTGATGCCATTGAAAAGTACGAGATCATTAATCCGAGTATTTCAATATTTAAGCTACAACCCTTACTTTTTCAAGGTAAGATTGATGAAGCCAAAACCTTATTGGAGGATATTAAAACCTTACATCCTAGTTATTCGAACCGATGGAAAGTATATGACAGTGCTATTGCCTACTTAAGTGAGCATAAGTTAGAGGTTTCGGACTATGAGAAATTTGTAGGACGCTACCGTTCAGATTATAACGAGCAGACCTGTGAGTTGTGGATCGAAAATGACCGTATTATTCAGTACGTGAAAAACCAAAACATGTCGGCGTATTTATTAGGCGGACCAAACTCTATTGTTTCAGGAATTATCAACGATCGCACATGGGAAATGGAACTTAAGTATGCGGATGATTCAGATAAACCCATTGGATTTTTGTTACATCAAAACGACTTCAGAAACTCTATATCGCTCTGGTATTGGAAGGAAGACGCTTCTATATCGAAAGCCCATGACGCCTATGATACGGGTGACATGGAAGCAGCTTTACGCTTTTATGAAAGTGCTTACGAGCAGAATCCCACGCATAGTTATTTAAAGAATACGATTGATCATTTAAACTATCAGAAGACCACGAGCAATGATTCTATACAGCTGCAATTCGCGAAGCATGCCGGAAGTTATGGTCCGCGAGAATTCTGGGTAGAAGACGGTAGATTGTATTACAAGCGTAAGGAAGAAACGGTGAACCTAGCAAAGGTCGAGCTCTTACCTATCGATGCCAACACCTACATGAATCTCACCAAGTTAGGTACAAAGATGGCTTTTGAAACTTCTGAAGATGGTAAGTTAGCCTCCTATGCCTATAGTTTCAATAACGAATCCATGGTTTGGGAACGCTTAGATAATGAGACCAATTTTTACCATAAAGATTAGTCGTATTGTTAGCACCTCTAGGACTTCAGAATAAAACACTTACATGCACATGGATGATGTTTTGATAAAGCTAATGCTATTAATAGTTCCTGCTGTATTTACGGTCTTAGTAATTACGCTATCACCTGTTCTAGAAGCTAAGAAATTTAAAAATCGACTTCTTGGCACGTCGCTAACTGTGATTATAAATCATTTTGACGAGGACTATAATGAGATTGAGCTCTACAGAACTGAGGGTACTATAGAAGACATTGCCGATGGTGTGGTAGCTATCAAAAGAAAAACACAACCCAATTTCAAGATCCCATTTGTGAGGTCGGATTTTTTAGACTCGAAGTCATCTAAGGCACGAGATAGGTTCACGTCGGTGGTATATGTAGATTCTGAGCGTGATTTTGATCCGAATCACGGCATATTTATTGATGTGAATTGATTATGAAGACGTCTATGAAACTCAAAATCACATTGCTTTTCCTGTTTGCTGTAACTCTTTGTAAGGCGCAGTCGGATGAGGATTTTTCTAAGTTTGAGATTTCTGAACGTCATGTGGACAGCATCACGACTATTTATAACACGATGCTTAAGAGTGAAGGTGAGGAAAAGAAGGCAATGGAACGGCTATTCTTCGAAGCATTACCCAATAGTTACACTGAAATGAGTGATGCCATGTACATTCACCTACGAAAAGAATATGAGGCTTATAAAGCTAAAAACGAGATACCACCAATTAATGTTCCACATCCTTGGGTCGCTTATCTGAGTACCATGGATTATCCTGATAAGACCGCGTATTACCAAAAGTATTTTAATATCTGCATTGGTGGTGAATATGGTGCCGACGAGCAGGTTTTGGGTTTTGAAATATACAAACGGTTTTTAATGGATACTGACAGGGCGTGTTTGGAACTCAAAAAACGAAACGATGCTGATATTTCGGCGGTGTTCTATTTTATTTTCGATGAGACACATCCAGCGTATAATGAGGAAAGTATCGCTTTGTACCATGAGATGTTATCAAATCTAAAACAACGTGATACACGCTTAGCAGGACTGTTGCAATCGACCTATGCTAGAATCTTAGAGGAGCAAAGGCGGTATTAAAAATCATAGTAAATATTCTATAATATTCGTAAGTTTGTGTACAAATACATTGCATATGACTTCGAATAAAAAACGCAACTTCAACGACCATCAGCGGAATATACTAAATGGCTACTTTAAATATCTAAAAGGAAAGCGCTACAGTAGACGTACGATAGATACTTATTTATATCTCATTGCTGATATGGTAGAGTTTTATCGAGATCATGGCGTAGAAACACTTAACGATCGTGATATTGAATTGTTTATCGAACACAAAGTTACTGGCGAACGTTTTTCGATAAGTACGCAGCGTCAGTTTATGAGTGCACTTAAACTATTTGTGACGTACTTTCCAAATACAGAAATAGCGCATCTGGAAATGCCACGACGTATAAAGGGCAGAAAGTTACCAGAAGTATTATCGATTGAGGAAGTCTTAAGATTGATACAAGTAACGCATAACTTAAAGCATCGAACGATTCTGGCTATGCTATATTCTTGCGGACTTCGGATAGGCGAACTACTGGAGTTGCGCTTGGCAGATATTCATTTTGAGCGAAAGCAAATACAAATTAGAAATGCCAAAGGGCGAAAAGATCGTTATGTTGTTTTAGCTGAAAGTATGATGCCGTTACTCAGCAATTATTTGATGAGTTATGCGCCAAACGAGTATCTCATAGAAGGGCAAACAGGACATAAATATTCGGCGAGTAGCGTACGGAAATTTTTGAAACGATCCTGCAAACTGGCGAAGATTGATCGACCTATTACACCACATACATTGCGTCACAGTTATGCTACGCATTTATTAGAACAAGGGATTGGCATTCGTCACATTCAGGATTTATTGGGTCACAGCAGACCTGAGACTACGATGATATATACGCATTTAACACGCAAGGATTTGTTGAATGTTGCCAGTCCGTTAGACACGGCATTACGATCGATAGATCAGAACGGTAATCGCGAACAAAACTTCCTGAATTTGGGGAGCTAGTATAGAAAATAGTGTATATTTAACTGCATATAACCAGTTGTAAGTAATGCCGAAAAACCCAGAAACCGAATGAAAAAAACAATATTCGAAATTACCAAAATGGACTGTCCTTCAGAGGAAAATCTAATCCGAATGAAATTGGACGGAATTTCAAGTATTGCGAATTTGGACTTTGATATTCCGAACCGAAAACTGACTGTTTTTCACAGCGGAGAATCCGACCAAATCGAAAAGTCCGTTATTGAACTAAATTTAGGCGGAAAGAAAATCTCGACCGAACAGACCGACCAAACAGAATTTAATGAAAATGCAAACCAAAAAAAGCTACTTTGGTCTGTACTTGCAATCAATTTTGCCTTTTTTATTATCGAAATGACAACAGGAATAATCTCAAAATCAATGGGTCTTGTTGCCGATAGTTTGGATATGCTTGCCGACAGTTTCGTATACGGAATTAGCTTGTTTGCGGTTGGCGGAACGTTGATTAAGAAAAAGCGGATTGCCAAACTTGCTGGATATTTTCAAATAACACTTGCGATTATTGGATTTGTGGAAGTTTTAAGAAGATTTTTTGGAAACGAGAAACTTCCCGATTTTTCGACAATGATTATCGTTTCGATTTTTGCACTTATTGCAAACGGAATTTGTCTTTACATTTTGCAAAAGTCAAAAAGCAAAGAAGAGGCTCATATGAAAGCGAGTATGATTTTCACATCAAATGACGTGATTATCAATTTAGGAGTAATAATTGCTGGAATTTTGGTAAATTGGTTGAGTTCGAGCAAACCTGATTTGATTATCGGAACAATCGTTTTTGTTTTGGTAATTCAAGGAGCGTTTCGAATTTTGAAATTAAGTAAGTGAATAAAAAAGCACTACTTACAACAATGGCTATACGTAATGCGGGTTTTCTGCTAAACGAAAGGTCAGTGCATTTTAAGAAGTCCGCCAATACTTTAATTTGGTATTTAAAGTGAATAAAATAAAAACAAAATATAAACTATTGGCTCAGTGCAAATTTGAAACTTTCCGCTTTCAAATCCCGCACTACGCATAGCCGGGTCGTTGTAGTGCATTTGCGAACCAGATTCGTTTACATATTAAAAATATGAAGAAAAAGAACATTAAAGACAGTATTCTAAAGATTCTTAATTCAAAGGAGATTCCATTAATTCCTCATGCTGAACTATTATCTCAATTAAAATTTGATAGAGAAGAAATCGGTCTGGCTATTATAGAATTAGAAAAGAAAAAACAAATCGCAATTTTTAAACCACAAACAAAAGACGATACTTTAAAAATATCATTAACTCAAGATGGCACTATTTTTATAAATAATACAAGCTATTATAAAGAATTCAAAAAACAACAAACCAATAATTATTACAAAACAGCAGATAAAGCTATTGCTATTTTAGGCATTCTTACAGGTATAATATTCGGAATTAACTCTTGCTCTTCAGAAAATAAAAATGACCAACTGATAGAGATAATAAAGCAAAAAGACAGCATAATTAATGATCGAAATACAAACCTTAACAAATTCAACATTAAACTTGATAGTGTGAATTTTGAAATTAAAGAATTGAAATTAAGGTTGGACAGTTTGAACATAAAAAATAGTTCCAATCCAAAAAAAACAAAATAAACGTATGAAATATAGAAGAATTTCAGCTTCCGTTTTATTCGATGGTCCAATATTCAATGAAAATGGAAAAGTTGAGTTATCCCAAACTATGAGGAATAAAATTTATGATGAAGAAGAAGGTTTCAGAGCTAAGTTAATTATTGAGATTAATAATTCTGTCAATGGAATGTGGCACATTGATTTTTCAGAGTATCCATCTGGTAATTTTGATGCAGATGTATTTGTAGAAAATGATTCAGATTACAACACAATTAGGTCAATATTATTAAGAGAATTTAAAGAAAATCCATTAGAATATATCTGGAAAAAAACATTTAGATCTGAATTATTTGAAATAAAGTAAAACGCACTACAACAACGTGTATAATTCATGCCAGCACGCATACACAAAAATTTCTTACTTTTAATTTCATAAATTTTCGTGTAACAAATCTGTACCAATAGCTGGCACAAACCATACACGAACACGTTAGCAAACATTGAAAAACATCATATATCTTCCATATATTTCAATGAACAAATAACATTAAATAAACATTTCAAGAAAACCTTAATTATTTGGTAAATTACCTATAACCTCCTGATTAAAAACGCACAGTATTTTTACTTCATTAAATTATTGCAAGTGAAAGGACTCAAAGTTATATCGGTTTTAATATTATTAATTATAATTATGTTCGTTATTAATTTAAACCAAACTGACATTTTATTAAAATCAGGGTGTATTTCTTTTATTTCAATGGAATCAACAAAGAATGACGGATTTGTTATTAGAACCAATGTAGATATCTCTCCCAGTACAAAAATTCGTTTTACAGATTCCGAATGGAATGGAAATCACTTTGGGTTTGACGAAAATGATATTACATGGATAAATGGAGATAAAATTATACCGGCTGGAACAATAATCAACTTTACAAATTTAAATTCTAATGCCTCTGTTTCTTGCGGAACAATAAAAGGTACTATGAGGTTATCAAAAGAAAATGACGCAATATTTGCTTATTTAGGAGACAAAAGAATGCCAACTATATTTTTAGCTGCAATAGCGAATAATGAATTAGGTTATGGTACATTAATAAATACAGGTTTAATTAATGGAAAAACCGCAATAACATTTTAAAAATAAGAATAGTTTTCTACTTCAGAGACCATGATTAACGTTTGCTAACAACGTGTATAATTAATTGCTGGTATAGGTCTACTCGGAATTTCCTTCGGAAATTCCTCTGGCTCGTGAATGTTTGCTAAATTAGTTGCTGAAACACGCAACTAACCATACACAAACACGTTGGCATTCATTGGAAGTATATAGATTATGGTTGAGCAAAAAACACAATTAAAATAATTAGATTTAAATGAAAACATATCTCTTAGATATTATTCCGAAAATAAAACGTTACAGTAAAAATTTGGATGAATTGACTAACCTCACAAATCAAAATTGGGTTGCTGTAGATGATATTCCACATAGAAAAAAAGTTTTTATTTTCGATGCATCAGGTGAACTTTTCATATACGAAAAAGGTATTGAAGTAGAATCAGGTAGTTGGAGATTAGTTAACCAATCTCTTATTCTAAAACTTCAAAGTGGTGGGTATTTACTTAAAAATAGTTTTAATGATGGAAATGTGCTATTATTGAAATTGGACAGTACAGATGGGTATGTGTTATTTGTTAATGAAACAAAATATAATAAGGAGTTTAATAATGTTAATGATGTAAATAATTTTTTGACAAGTAATTACTTAAATAAAGACAATTTAAGAACAAAACATAAGACAAAAAAAGAGTTCTTTATTACAAAAACTAAAGTTACAGAAAATCCAATAATTGATTTTGAAAAACCATTCAATATTAATGACTTTACCAATTTGAAAAAAGACATTAAGACTATAAAAGATATTTTAAATCAAATAGATAAGGAGTGTGCTGTGGATATAATAATTAGCTTCACTCGTGACCATACAATAAAGTCTGAGTGGATTAAAAGTAATCCTACTGTAAATAACTTAGTAACCAAGAAAAAAATCCCTCTGAATTTAATGGAATATATATTTAATAAAAGTAGAAATTACCCAGGATTTAGAAACGATTTTGAGAATTATATAAGAGAACAACTGAAATAACGAAATGCCAACACCGCATATAAAAAATAGCGATTTTGGTTCTTAAACAAAAGATAAACAATAAAAATTAGGTCAGTTATAAACCGAAAAATTAGCACTTGAAAATCCGCTACTTTTCATATACAAGACCGTTAGGCAAAATACTCTAATCAAGATGATCAAAAAATTACTACTTATTCTTCTTGTAATCTTTATGAATTCATGTTCGAGAAAACTGATTACAAATTTTAATGGCGATGATTCTCCAATAGGAATAATAAATAAAGAGATTAAAGCAGGAAATGTAAATCAAAATACTCCAATCTACTTGGAAAATGAACTGATTACATTAGAAGATTTGCAGCAAATCAATACATTTAAATCAAGTGACTTCACCTCAATTAGAGTTCTAAGTAAAGAACAAGCTACTGAAAAAATTGATCCTAAAATCAATCGAAAAATAATTCAATTAATTCCATTTAAAGATGAACAATTTGATGTTGAGTTTTATCAAGGAATAACGAATGATTTTATCTTAGATATAATTAAGCGATCAAAAGAGAGCGGACAAATCAGGCTTTATCCAATTTTAGTTCTGAACGGTAAACCTCTGCAAGGAAACGATATTAGGAATAAAATAAATAGCATTAATAAAAAACAGATTCAAGAAATTATTGTCTTAAAAAAACAAGCTGCTTATTCAGTTTATGGAATTAGAGCTTTAAACGGTGTTTTAGTAATTACCACCAAATGAAGCGTACATTGCCTAACAACGTGTATAGCTCATACCTAGTTGCTTAAAGAAGCTTCAAGAAATTCTAACGAATTTCCAACACGTGTGAATCTTTTTACTATCTTAACATTGTATGGCACGAGCCATACACGAACACGTTAGCCTTCATTATAACCAACCATTAACCAATGATAAAATTCTTTAGAAAAATTAGACACAAATTACTTAATGAAAATAAATTGAGTAAATATTTGCTTTATGCAGCAGGAGAAATAATACTGGTAATTGTTGGTATCCTAATAGCATTATCTATCAATACAAAAGTTGAGAATCAAAAACGTCAAGATGAGATTAAAGATTTTTTAAACATCATTAAGAATGATATTTCAAAAACTGTTGTTGATGTGAAAGAATTAAAGACATATAGGGATTCTTCTAAATATTATTCATATAAATCTTTAGAAATTATTAATAGTAATCTTGAACTAGGTATTCAAGATATTAGTAAAGTTTTTAGCACCAATTACAACCCTAATGCTAGCAAAAAACTAGTTTATAATAAAAGTGCATTCAATTCTTTAATCAGTTCCGGATTAATGACTAAAATAAAAAACCCAAAAATTAGAGATGCCTTAATTAATTATTATGAGGTAGTCGG
Source organism: Psychroserpens sp. (assembly GCA_017643165.1). Lineage (GTDB taxonomy): Bacteria > Bacteroidota > Bacteroidia > Flavobacteriales > Flavobacteriaceae > Psychroserpens. Next base: position 867,241 of record JAEPNY010000002.1, read on the forward strand.
AGAATTAGAAAAATGGGAAACTACAATGAATGAAGATTTAAAATATATTAATAGAGAACTATTTTTGGAAGTCGGGATAATCAATCTCTATGATTATTATTCTAATCCAAATGAGATTTTAGACAAGCATCAAATGTGGTTTAACAAATTCGTTAACAGTCATTTTCTTCATGCATTTCATGCTGGAAACCTAGACGATTTAAAGATTTATAACGGATACTCTAAATTAATAAAAAAAGGAGAGCAACTCATTGAGTTGATAGAATCAGAATATTATTGAGTTAAATTTTTAAGTAGAAAAAATTGAGAGTTTATTATAACGAAAGGCTAACAACGTGTATAGTTCATGCGGTAGCTGGTTAAGCAGAAGAATTTTTCCTACTTTTAATATATGGTTCCCACAGGAATCATCCTGCGGACAATTCCGCACAAACCATACACGAACACGTTACAAGTCATAACTGCTTTCTCACTCCTTCCCTCTTTATGTGCTCACTCATACTCACAATACGTTAGCAACTTTGCGGCAACGCGTGTTTACTCAGATGGCGTTATATGCTTACTCATGCTCTCAGTACGTGAGCAAGTTTGCGGCGAAACGTTGTAGTTCGTTAACGCAGTTACAACAGGTAACAACGTGTATAATTCAAGCTCTTTTGTCTCTTAGTTTCAAATCTCTATATTTACGTCAAGTGATTTGCTCTGAATTAATATCCTGCGGATCTAATTCGCTCAAATCATACACGAACACGTTGTAAACAATTATAAAAACACGATTACTCACTAAAAAGAGCACTTCACTTATTTATACTTTGTTTTAAGTTCTATCTCTCTTTAGATTTAACATAAAAATATATCTCATGAAGAAAATTTTCCTCTTACTTATAATCTTGACCTTCAACTCATGTCAAAAAAAAGAAATCACCAAAGCAGACTTATCATTTAAACTCATAAGTTTCGGAAGTTTTTATGGTGCTGATGCAAATCAAATCGAGAAATTCGAAAAAATCTTTGATAGTATTCGAAACAATTCAAACGCCAAAGAAGAAGACAAAAAGCTTACTGATTTCTTTACAAAATTGAAGACTAATGGATTATTTACTTCTCCATATATCAATCTTCGTATTAATTCTGACTCTACCTTGGTTGCGTACCTATCAGAATCAGATTATAACAAAGTGAAAGGATTTAAACACAGTGACCTAATTAAACGTAATAAAAAAGTGAAATTAGAATTAGAAATAATTAAAAAAGACACTGGAATCTATTACATTGAAAAAATAATTAGTGTTAATGAAGTGGATGGGCAAACGTATTGGAAAAAATAACTGTTCACAACAACGTCTATAACTCATGGCTTTGAATACACTGAAATTTATTTACCTTTAACTTAAATAAATTCCGTGTAACGCACTCAGCCGAAAAGGCGCCACGAGCCATACACGAACACGTTGTGCCTAATTAAAATCAAAATCGCAGGATGAAAGAAAACAATCGAAATTATATTTTTTTAATACTATTATTCTTCTTTTTAGTTGCCTGCCAAAATCAATCAAAAAAACCAAATATAAAAACTCTTGTAGGAACAAGTATTTCTGAAGAAACAACAGACAATTTCATCGACACTCAAATGGAATCGCTTAATATGCCAGCTCTATCTATTGCCATTATTAATGATGGAAAAGTTGTTTATCATAGAGTGAAAGGATATGCGAATAAGGAAAAGAAAATACTAGCTGATAGTAATTCAATATTTGAAGGAGCATCCATCTCAAAATCTGTTTTTGGCTTTTTTGTAATGACTTTCGTTGAAGATGGAATACTTGACTTAGACAAACCTCTTTACGAATACTTGCCAAATCCAGATATAGAAAATGATGAGAGATATAAAAAAATTAACGCTAGAATGGTGCTTTCTCATCGTTCAGGTTTTCCAAATTGGCGTTATGATTATCCCGATAAAAAATTATTCATCCAGTTTGAGCCAGGAACTGCATATCATTATTCTGGAGAAGGTTACCAATATTTAGCAGAAGTTTTAAAACATATTTTAAACACAAATTGGGCAGGTTTAGAAACTGAATTTCAAAAAAGGGTTGCAATTCCATTTAAAATGGAACACACTAAATTTATAAAGGATGATTATATAAGAAAACATAAAGTTCAGCCGTATGATAAAAATGGTAAATGGATAGATAAAAACGCTTCTGAATTATGGAAAAGCTATGATACAATTTTTGTTGCGCCTACAACAATACATTCAGAATCAATTGATTTCTCTAAATGGATGATTGGAATGATGAACGAAAATGGGCTTTCCAAAAAAAGCTTTGAAGAACTTTTTAAAACAAATTCGAAAGTTGGGAATGAAGGATTTTTAAATATTGAATACTCATTAGGTTTTAATAAACTTTCAGTCCTTAACCTAAAAACTCTTTACCAACACAATGGAAATAATACTGGGTTTTCATCATTTTTTATGTTTGACAAAGAAAAAAAATGGGGTTTAGTATATTTTACTAACTCAAAGTTTGGAGATGATTTTGGACAAAAGCTAATTTACAGACATTTAATGACAGGATGGAGCAAAGGAAAACAAATTGCGATTGGACTTGCTTTATTTTTTGCTTCATTACTTTTAATTATAAATCTAATTCTTGTTCTTTTCAAAAAATCAACTAAAAATATGATTAGAAAGGCTAATTTTAGAATAGGATTAATTGCATTCTTTTGTTGCATATCGTCATTAATTTTAATGCTTACTACAAACTATGGAATTGTAAAATATTTATACCTATTAGCAATATTAATTATTTTGTTTTTGAGTTTTAAAATATTGAGGATGATTGTAAAACATTGGAGTGAAAATAAGAGCAAAAAAATAGAATTAATTTTTCAAACGGTTTTTCTTTTGGGAGTTATTTTTTCAGGACTTGCGGTTGGAATTTTATAATAAATAACTAGGCACAACATGGTGTATAAGTAATAGCAGTTTAAGTGATAAAACAAAAGTATAAGCATAAAATAAAGGTCAGTACAAAACCGAAAGGATGTGAGTAGAAATCCGCTACTACTCATACACAAGACCGTTGTGCATAATAAGATGAAGACAGTTCTAATACAAATATTAACACTATTAATCTTAGTCAGTTGCCAGTCAAAAAAATCGCAATGGTATCTAATTAAGAACTATGACCAAGTTTCAAAATACAAACCTTTTGGATATACTTCTGGATATGTAAACCAAAATGCAGACACCATAATTCCTCTAGATAAATATGCAAGATGTTTTACAGACACAGTTAAATATTACGCAATAGTATATGACAAAAAACAAGGTCTTATAGGAATTGATTTGAATGAAACAAAATTATTCAATGCCGTTTGGAACGGAGAAGGTTCTGAAGTAAAAGAATCTGAAGGAATGATACTGATTGTTGAAAATAAAAAGTACGGCTTTGCAAATAATAAAGGGGAAATTATAATTGAACCCAAATACAAATGTGCTGAAAGTTTTAAGAACGGAAAAGCTAAAGTTTCCAATAATTGTTTAGAAAGTGATGATGAATATTTAAAATGGAAGATGAACACTTGGACTTTTATTGACAAAAATGGGAATGAAATAAAATAACTATGCACAACAATGTATAACCGCAATTACGGCGGATTCGACTACGTCCGAATCCACTCGGAATTGCGAGCGTCAGCGTTAAACCGAAAAACTGTAATTTAAAACCCGTAACTGACGGTTATACGAGACCGTTGTAAATAATTTATGAGTAGAAACATTATAGTTTTATTTATTGCCTTAGTTTTTGTTCGATCAGATGGCTTTTCGCAGGAATACACTTTCGACAAAAAAGTTACAGGTACATTCTCAACTAAGGTCTTACCTGATAAAACTCTAACTAATTATTTTTCTACAGCTGATGTATCATATCACTTGCAGGTTTATTCTCACTTAGACCGCATTATTGCAAGAATTTTTGATACTAATAATAATCAGTTGCATTACTTCTACTCAAAACCTGATGAACCAACTAATTTCAAATTTGTTGAGACCATAAAGCTTGAAAATCCGTATGATAATTTTCATGTAAAATTCGATGACAATAAAAAGACTGAAAGCGTAGTAATACTTAAAGTATATAACGAGAAGAATAAAAAGGTTGCTAATTACAGTTTAAAAATTGAAGAATGTGATTATAACGGATTTATATTTTTCAAATACATGGCGACCGAAATTTTGCTGTTTACTCAAACAACACCTCCATCAAATTTCATTGTATTAGAAGCTGAAGGACGAAACTCAAATGGGAAATCTGTAAAATATAAACTGAAATCTATAGAGAATGTTCAAATAATTCTTACAGTACCTCAATCATAAACAATTCACAACAACGTCTATAATTCATGCTCGTTTGTTAAAGCATAAGAAAAATTCTTACTTTTAATCTCAATCTGATTTACTCGGAAACAACCGCTGGTCGTTTCCGCACAAATCATACACGAACACGTTAGCCACAAGTTACACCAATTCGCAAAAACAAATTTAACTAATGAAAAACCTACTGATTTTAGTAATCATATTGACTTTTTTATCTTGTAGCAAAACAACACCTTCTGGATTTTGGTTAAATTATGAAACCGACTCAATTACTGAAAAACAAAATGACCAAGGCCCTTTTGGAGGAACATTGATAATAAATTGGATTAATGACAAAGGAGCTGGATTTAATATAAAAACAATAACTGAACTTGCTACCAGAAACGACTGGAAACTGATTGACAGTACGGCTTATAAAAAATCAAAATTGACTGATATGACAGAATTCGGAAATTCGATAATCAATCTTCCTCTTAAAAACTTTAAATCTGAATTAAAGGACTCAAACACTAAACCTTTACCTCGTTGGATAAATAAAGATTTCACCTTGTACCGATTTAAAACGAAGTGGCATATTTTTGAATCTGGAACTGATAATTCAACTAGTGAAAATGGTTTTATACTATTAAGTTTTGATAATAAAGCTATGACTGTTTATCATTTATGGGGAGAATAAAAAAACATGTACTTCAGATAGCACATTAAATAGTCTATCGTTATTCGATTAAATATTATAAGCACTTAAAATGCGTAAATTAATAGAGCCTTTACTTTACATATTAGGATTTACCATAGCCGTAAAACTTATCTTCAAACTTAAATATGCACCAATAGTTTTACTTGGAGTTGTTGCGAATGATATTACTATAATTCAAAGGTTTTATCTTATAGGATTAATATTAATATGGATATTATTAGCTGGTGTAGCTGTACTGATAATAAAAAATGCAACAAGAATCGGAATTAAATTTATGGAAAAGAAAATAAAATAAAACCAGTGGCTAACAAAGTGTATAGCTCATTGCAGCTGAATTCCTTATCGGAATTCATTGCAATTTGCTATCTTTCGGTTACGGCGGAAAATCATAGCTCATTTTCCGCAACGAGCCATACACAAACCCGTTATGCCCAATTAGACCAAAATGCTCAATCCAACACGAAGAAATAGAAATATAGGAACAGCTAAACAAGGTTATGGACAAGACAATAAACTTGTCGTTCCTTATCCAGCTGTTGAAATGAAATACTTCTATGAAAGATTGGGAGAATATAAAGTAGTTGAAAGAAAAATAAATAATCATAAGTTTAAATTTGTAATAGAACAAACAAGAGAAAACTCATTTCACGCTTGTACTATTGACGATTTAGAAAAAATATTATCTGAAATCCCAAAAGAAGATTATGGCGATTTAGAATTAATTGTCTTAAGACAACCAACAAGAAAAGAAGAAAATTTAAAATCAGTTTGGGGAAGATTAATCTACTCTTACGAATTTGAAAACGAACATTTTCCTGCAATTATAATCGAGGCAATTGATTTAGAACGGAGTTTTAAATGGAGTAAGAAATTAAGTGTGGAATCGCAAAAAGAGTTGGAAAGACTTAAAGACGATGGACATAAAATAGTAATGGGAAAACGTTACTTTGAGGCTGAATATAAAATTGAGAATATAAGAGCAACTCAACTTTACAGAACATTACCTCACGAATTCGGACATTTTGTACATTATTTAAACGTTGTAGAGAAACCCGAAAAGCCTGATGAGGAATATGATGCTTGGGAAAAACGTTGGAATAAATATCATAGTTTACCAAGCTCGGAAAAAGAAAGTTTTGCTCACTCTTATGCTGACAAATTTAAAAGCGAGTTAGAAACTAAAAATATAATTCCGTTTGACAGAATATTAGATTTAGATAAAATTAAAAAAGACGGATTGAAAATATCTGACTTTGAAAAATAACAGGGCATAACACCGTGTATAGCTCATTGCGGTAGTTGGTTAAGCAGAAGAAATTTTCCCACAAATTATTATCTTTAGCTAATCGGAACAATTAGTACGAGTTTAACCTCGCGCTTTCTGTCCCGCGGATTTTTCGCCAGGCTGAAGCCTGTCTCACCCAAGCACAAAGCGCTCGGCTAAAATCCGCAACAAACCATACACGAACACGTTGGCTGTAATTAAACCAAATAAGAAAATTTGGGTCAAATATCAAAAATCACAAATTATGACCAGAAATAATTTATGGATAATTGCATTGATGTTAGTATTTCTTGCATGCAGCAAAGACGACAATCCATTAGAGGAATCTGAACCAATTGAAACAGAAGGGTATAATATGCTTCTTATCGGGAATAGCTTTTTTAGACCTTATGCAGAAAAACTTGATATAATGGCAGTTGATGCTGGCTTTGAAAATCACACTAGTACGACTGTCTTTCGTGGGGGCGAAAATGGAAGACCTATCAATTTTTGGAATGATTCAACTAGTGCTGAACATCAACAGATAAAGTCTGTTCTTGATGCGGGTAATATTAAATACTTTGGGATGACTTTTGGGCACGATTCAATCAATCGAATTGAAGGTCATCGCGCTTGGATAGACTATGCGTTACAGAACAATCCAGACGTAAATATTTTCATATCATTATCACCTTTTGACTTTCCTAATGGAGATCCAAATGGAACTCGACCTGATTGGGATACATTTGCAGCAGAAAATGGATTTAACTCGATTCAAGAGTTCTATGATTATTATATAACTGAGATCATACACAATGAAATTGTAGATGAATTGCGTATCGAATTCCCATCTACCAAAATATTTACTATCCCAACTGGATTGGCTACCTTTAATTTAGCACAAATGAAGCTGGATGGCTCATTGCTTGACCAAATTGAAATGTTTGGACCACGACCAAGCTCAATTTTTACGGATGCTAAAGGTCATCAGGGAGATATAGTTCGTGAAACAGGCGGTCTTATTTGGCTGAATAGCATCTATAATGTAGATCTAAATAGCAATACTTATGAAACAGGATTCAATACAGACTTACACGAAATCGCAAAACAAATAACCGATAACCATGATTCAAATTACAAACAGTAAAGACCAACTATTTAAGAAATCAGGAATCTGAAAAACAACAACAGCTAACACGGTGTATAGTGCATATCCTTCGGGATACGCACCATACACAAAACCGTTGTGCAACATTAAGCTAATTTTTATTCAAAAATTTTTCTTTCACATATCTCATCGAATACCCTACACGCTTAGAAATTTCTTCTACTGATTTGCCATTTTCAAACATTTCTTTTGAAATTTCCTTTTTGACCGATTTCATTAATTTTAAAGCTGTAATATTTTCTCCTTTCAAATCACGATTTATTTGTACTGATGAAATCTTCAAAAAATCAGAAAGATGTTGCACTGATTTTATTTGCGGTTTTTCATAAATCAAATCTCGAATCTTATTACTGGTTAATTTTTCTCTCTTAAAGTCTTTATTCATTCTAGTTTTCTTAATTAAAAAGAAAGCAGAAACTAAAAATAAACATGACGCAAATATTATAACATAAATTAACGTCGAATTATCCGTTCTAATGACATTATTGGTCTTCATATTAGGCAAAATAACTTCATTTAATCTTGATCTTTTAATTACATAAAGGCCATTGACAGATCCTGCATAAAGGTAATTTGCATCCATATTGAGTGCCATTTTATTAAATTCAATATCATGGACGACTCTTTTATAAAACCCCTTTTTACCAACATTCAAACCATTGTTATTTGTAAATACAACTTTATCCTCTATAAATAATGACTGAATTGCTTCTACATCGATAATATAATTGTTCAATTTATTATTCTTGTCAAATTCATAGATACCATCGTTAGCTGAAATAAATAATCTATCATTACTAATAGAGAAATCATTTAACTCCTTATTGTAAGTGTAAATGTTAACGTCATTTTCAGACAGAATTTCATATATTTTTCCCGTACTACTGCAGGCAAAAAGTTTATCTTTAAATTTGATTATATCTGTAAAAGAGTCATTTACAAGTATTCTGTTTTGAGTGCTGTCATCTAGATTTAGAATTCCTAATGCTGAATCATACATTGCATAAATATGCGACTTGTATTCTATTATTTTTCTGAATCTTGGCCCATTCTCAGTCTTTAAAATAGTTTTAAAATCAGCTTTTAATGGATTATACTCTAACAAATTATCTTGACATAAATAATAGTGCTCACCAAGTCTTAAAAATTCCCCGTTAGAATACAAATTTGACTTGCCTATTGGAATCTTTGAAAATTGATTGAATATAGAATCTACATAGATACCGCTATATGTTGAAATAACTCTGTTCCCATTTTCTAAGTAAACATGTCGTATGGACTTATTCTTATGAAAAACTTTGTAATTGTTATCAATTTTATATTGAAGAACTTTACCATTTACAGCAAAATATAATAAGTCGTCTACTCTTGCTATTGAGGTGGTCTTATTGCAAGCCCCAGGTAGTAATTTTTCAAAATTATCGCAATCTATTCCTTGATCCGCAGGAATATATCTAGTATTGGTTAGTACATGAGAACTCATTGATTCATCATATACTAACCAGGAATACTTTAAGTCACAATTAAATTCTTTTCTAAAATTATCCTTGTTTGTGTTATACCGAAGTAAGGTATTATTTACTCTCACAAACAAATTTTTACCATCTGTGGTAATATTAGAAACATCTTTAATTGTCAAAGATTTAACAAATACAGTGTCCTGTCCGTAAACTGATATCGAAAGTGCAAAAAGCACTAAATAATACAATAAATGCTTAAAATAATTCATAAATGTTTGTAAAAATACATTATTTGTTTAATAAAAAACATTGATTTCGTAACTATAATATCGTGTCCGCAACTAACTTTGAGTAACCTTAACTTTGAGTAACCTTAATTTATTAGTTATTATGAAAAAAATATTACTACTTAAAAATTTAGTAATGGCGTTATTAGTGCATCTTGCATTAACTACTACGTCTCATGCTCAGACAACTTACAATGTTACATCGACCTCTATCGATGGTCCTGGCTCTTTTTTAGAAGCCGTTGCCTCTTCTAATAGCAATCCTGGTACGGACATTATAGAATTTACTGCAGGGCTTCAAGTAGATGCTTCTATTTTAACCACTGCATCTAATCCATATCTCATACAAATAACAGAAGCCCTCACGATTAACGGTATGGGGGCTTCGCTAAATGGAAGACAAAGTTGGGCTCCGGCTAATGCTCCAGCCAATGATTTATCAGAATGTCCTGGAAGCGATCCCAGCACCATCATACTCTCACAGATGCCTAATTTTATGCGTGTTGGAAGTTTAGGTCAAGATAATTCTTCTATAGAAGTTACCATAAACAATCTTAAAATAGAACAATTTAATACTATTGCACGAATTGAAGAAAACGCAAAGCTAACGCTTGATAATTTTGAAGCAAAAGATACATGGGCAACTTTAGGATGCAATCTAAGACCTCTGATTGACGCTGCTAGTGGTGTTTCTTTAACCATACTAGGGTCCGAATTTCAAGGATTTGTTAATTGGGGTGGAGTTGGTACTGCTGTCATAACATCTGAAGCACCAGCCAATGATTTATTAATTGAAAACAGTACTTTTTCTGGTTTACAAAATGGCCATAGTTGGTTTCTTTCCTGGACAGGTCAACCAGGATCAGAAATCAACATCGTAAGTTCAAGGTTTTTCAGATCAGGAGCGCTGAATATAAATGGTGATCTTGATGCTACTAATGTTGTAAATTCCACTTGGGTAAATGATGATTTTTTTGGTCCTGGTTATGGTGACCAATTTTTTAATAATAGTGACGCTGATCTAAACTTTATTGCTTCAACAATAATGTGGCCAAATTACATATGTGATGATGATTGCGACCTTTTTGGCGCGGCAAATTATCATATGTTTAACCGGGTGGGCTCGGGTATGATTAATTTTAGTGAGACAGCAGTCGGATTCAATTTTGATTCAGGCGCAATTGCTACACTTAATGACACAGGTACAAATGGCTTTAGTGCAGATATATACACTTACATACAAGCTACTACTGTGCAAGATGCAAGTGCCCTGCAGTCTATTACAAATCAACCTAGTTTATTGACTAATACACCAGCCTTTAATAGCCCTGTATTTCCTGTTGGCACTAATCCAGATATTGAATTAGTCACCCCAAGTTTCCCTGGAGAATTGATTGATGTAATACCAGATACAGAAGTTTTAATTAATCCTATAGATGGAAGCCCAATTACAACAGATGTTTTAGGTAACGATAGATTTGATGCTAATGGTTTTCGAGATATAGGTGCTCTTCAATTATCACTAGCGCCAATATTAGCTATCTCTGGTAGCGCTAATCAATTTGTAGAATTATCATGGCAAGAACCATTACATCATGATGGAGAACCAATAGTAAGGTACGAATATCAATATGTTGAAACAGGAGGAGGCTCTCCAACTGTTGTAGATGCAGGATTGAGTCTTTTAGCAAATGTTACTGGATTAACCAATGGAACAGAGTATGAATTTTCAGTAAGAGCTGTTTATAACGAAGGTGGATCCGAAGTGAATGGGCCTTATAGCAACATTGTATCAGAAACTCCACTTGGTCCTTTCGGAACACCTATAGTAACAGCTGATCCTGGTGATACCGAAGTTTCTCTGTCGTGGACTGTATTGGATTTGGGTGGACGTGATTTCGATTCATATAGCATATTATGGAAAATTGATGGAACATCTAACTATATTGGCGCCCTAGCAACCTATAGCCCTGATGAGACAAGTATTACAGTGCCAGGATTGACCAATGACATAACTTATGAATTCGCTGTAGCTGTAAATGCATCTGGTGAAGTCAGTGATCAGGGATTTGCAACCGCTACGCCTTCAGCCACACTTGGGATTGAAGAATTCTCAAATAAGGAGCTCTCAATTTATCCTGTCCCTTTTGAAGATATTTTAAATTTAAGGATTCAAGATGAAAATTTTAATATCAAATTATTTAATATTCAAGGTAAGCTTTTAATTGAAACAGAAAACAATAAAAGAATTAATACTTCCAACCTGTCTGCCGGAATATATATAATCAATATTCAAACAAATAATAAAATGTATACAACCAAGGTGGTAAAACAATAGTTTTGAATGAGTTTAAAGGCTTGAATTGATAAAATACATTATACCTTTATCAAAATTTCATAACTAATATGTTGAACCTAAAATAGGTTTAGAACCTACTAAAGGCATAATATTGAATGAGACCCTTAAAAGACTGCAATGAATTATTTATTAAATTGAAATTTATCCTACTTTGTATTATAATTTCAAGTGGAGTTATTTCTTGCATAAATAAAACTAATACGAGCCATTCAAAATCAATTAAAATAAATGAGGTCAGTGCCAATAAACAAAAAAAAGCAGAAATAAATTATGCTAGTAATCCAATAGCTATTGAATATAAGAGCATAATTTTAGAAAAATATAATAATCTTGATGTTAATTTCGCTTTGCATTATATTGTTATTACTTGGGGTTGTGGATCTGGGTGCGTTTCAGGAGCAATGGTTGATTCTCGAGATGGATATGTATACACCCTTCCCCATGACAAAGAATGGGGAGGAAATGGGACTTATATTAAAACAAATAAGAATAGTAATATCCTAACATCAGTTCTTGCCATTCAGTCACCAGAAGGCAAAATACGAGAAACTAAAAAGTTTTGGATTTGGTCAGCTCAGTACAATAAGTGGAAATTGCGACAATAGACATAAGTAAAATTTGTGCCGTTTATAAAAACGTTGCACAACAATGTGTATAAGCAATAGCGGTTTGGATTTAAACTTGAGCCGTTTTTGCGTTTTTGCAAGTAACTTGCTATCAGACAGCTTACTGGTGTGAAATCTGCTACTGCTCCTACACTAGACCGTTGGCAATAATTGTTTAAACGTCAAATCAAAAACCGGAATAAAATCCTATTTTTTAATAAACTTAATAGTTTTAAAAGAGTTTTGAGAATATAATTTTATAAAGTATAAACCAGAACTCAAATCACGTATATCAATACTACTAAAATTTGAATTTAAAGTCATTACCTTTTTACCGTTAACGTTTAAAATTTCTACGGTATTTAAATCCAAAAAATTACCTTGCAAATAAATGTAACTACTCGTAGGGTTGGGATACACTTCTATTTCGTCAAAATTAAAACTATCTATACTCAACGTGGAGCAATCTAAACCAGCATCCGTAATAGTCCAACCATATGTAGTATCTAAATTCATCCAAGATGTTTCACCATTACAATAAACACTGTTACCACCTCCAAATAAAATGCCATTTGGTATGTCATCAATACCATCACCATCTAAACCACTGCTATCTGTATTCCATGCTATGAGCATATTATCATAGTTGGTTAAAGAAATGGTGATGCCAAAAAACATATCCGCCATGGTCGTTACACTGCTCAGGTCCCAGTCGCTTAAATCCTGATCAAAAGACGTGGCCTCCTCAAACATATTATTCATTGTTACTACGCTACTTACATCCCAGCTGCTTAAGTCTTGATTAAAAGCAACTGCATCCTCAAACATATATCTCATATCTTCAACCATAGATACATCCCAATTACCAATATACTGATTAAAAGATGAAGCCTGACCAAACATATCGTTCATATCTGTTACATTACCAACGTTCCAATTTGATATATCTTGATTAAAACTAGTGGCATCACTAAACATGCCATACATATCAGTCACATTACTTACGTTCCAACTACTGACGTTTCCATTAAAATCATCACAGTTATCAAACATCCATTTCATATCTAGCACATTAGAGACATCCCAACTATTTAGATCCTGATTGAACACGATTGCATCATAAAACATCTCAAACATATCGGTCACACTACTCACATCCCAGTTATTAAGTGGTTGATTGAATAGCCCACAACCTTCAAAAGTGCTATTCATATTAGTGACATTTTCAGTATTCCAATTATTAATATTAGCATTAAAAGAAGAAGCACCATTAAACATGTTCATCATATTCGTTACTGCACCTAAATTTGGAGTATCTATTGAACCGTTCGTAATATTTAAATTTTCACAACCGTAGAATGCATTTTCCATAGAAGTCCATGCGTTTGTTCCCCACTGTTCCACGGTTAGAATTTTCGCTTCGTCATCGCTGTTGTTAAAATAAATACGAGGAAAAGTCCCTCTTACAGCAACCGTATATGTACCTGTAACACCATAATCATGGGTTATATCTCCAGTTACTCCAGTGCTTTCAGCATTAAAGGTCCCTCCATCATAGGTCCAGTCAACTTCATAATTATATGTTTCTCCTGAAAATGTTGGTATAGTAATTTCAGTATCTGAAGAAGAACCTGGATTATCAGTTTTCCATGTAGTGACAAAATAGTTTGTTGTACTACATGACATTCCCTGATCTGATATTGTCCAGTTATTGGGTGCTGCTTCTAATGTAGCTCTTGCCTGAGCACCATTGCAATAATTACTATTGCCAGCATTAAATTGAATATTAGTTGGAATATCATCGATGCCATCACTGGCTACACCACTAGAATCTAATGCCCAACCAATTAAAGTTGCATCATAATTAGCCGTTGAAAGGCCAGAACTAGAAAACATATTTCTCAATCCTGAACCGAACCCAGTATCAACCACACTACCAATATCCCAATTTCCTAAGTTTTGGTCAAAATTATCTGCGCCTGTAAACATTCTATCCATATTAGTTACCATTCCTACATCCCAACCACTAATATCTTGATTAAACATAGGTGAATTTCTAAACATACCGTTCATATCGGTAACATTACTAACAACCCAATTTGTAATATTTCCATTAAAAACGTCAGTCGATAAGAACATATCTTCCATATCATTCACATTGCTAACGTTCCAAGTATCAAGGTCTTGATTAAAAGCATCTGCATAAGCAAACATCTGAGCCATATCTTCAACATTACTAACATCCCAACTACTTAAATCCTGATTAAAAGAAAGGGTGTTATAAAATGTTTCATCCATAGTTGTTACATTACTCACATTCCAACTATTCAAGGCTTGATTAAAAGTTACTGCATCAGCAAAAAGCCCTTCCATATTTTCCACACTACTTACATTCCAACTTCCAATAGGTTGATTAAATAATGTTGCTTCATAAAACATATAATACAAACTCGTAGCGTTACTCATATTCCAACCGCTTATATCCTGATTAAACTCATAACAATAACCAAAGAGTTCATCAAAAATTTCAACAGTGCTTACATTCCAACCTGTGACATCTCCATTAAATACATAGCAGTCATAAAAAGCATAAGCCAATGAAGTTAAATTGGAAAGATCAGGACTATCAATTGATGGATTGGTGATATCTAAATTCTCACAGCCGTAAAAAGCACCTTGCATAGATGTCCAGAGATTATTGCCCCATTGTTCTATGGTCAATATTTTTTCTCTATCTCCATCGTTATCAAAAAATATGCGCGGGAATGTACCTCTAATGGCCACTATATAAGTTCCGGCAACTCCATAGTCGTGTGTTATATCTCCTGTAATACCAGAATCCTCAGTGTTAAAAGTCACACCATCATAAGTCCAATCAACATCATAATTGTATGTCTCCCCAGAAAAAGTAGGAATTGTAATTTCGGTATCACTTGAAGGACCTGTATTATCAGTTTTCCAAGTAGTAATAAATTCGTTTTGCGCTGAAATTGAGGTGGTGATAAATAAAAAAATTATTATTAATTTTAATAGAAATTTTGTCATGAGTTATAATTTTGATTTGCAAATTAAACTAATTCAAATGAATTAACCATTTATAAAAAACAAATTATCAACGTACTTTTAGATAGCTACCAAATAATTCGATTTCATTAACGATTTTCAAGGCTTTTATTCCTGTTTCTGAAAGACGATAACTTACCTTTGGAGGCACTTCTTTAAAATCTTTTCTAACAACTATATCATAAGAAATTAAAACTTTTAACTTTTCAATAAGAACTTTTTCAGAGATATCTGGAATCTCTCTTTTTATTTGCCCAAAACGCAATTCACCTGTTCCAATTATTTTTATAATAATTAAATTCCACTTACCACCTAATGCATTTAAGGCTCTTCTTAAAGGACAATTTATAAACTCATTATTATCTTCCATACACTTACCTTTTGGTTAGTACTTGTGCAAATGTAATTAATACGCTATTATTGTACAACTAAATACAAAAGATATGTCCAAACCAAAAATAGCAGATAGAAAACCTATCAAAGTAGAACTGAAAAAAGGCGAAGAGCAATACTGGTGTGCTTGCGGATTAAGTAATAACCAACCATATTGTGATGGTTCACACCGAACAACTGATATTACACCTGTAAGATTTGAAGCCGAAGAAACTGGAGATGCTTATTTATGTATGTGTAAACATTCTAAAAATGCACCTTATTGCGATGGCACACACGCTAAATTGCCCGAAACTGATAGTTCTTCAACTACAGAAGCACCTGCTAGTAGTAGTGGCTCAACCAAAGAAGAGCCAACTTTGGCATATATTAAAGCACTCGCAAGAGATGGCTTGTCTAAAACAGGTCATCACGGAGAAATGGGTGCAATGGGTGTTCCGCTAACTGAACTACCTCAATGGAAAGACATTCAAATTCTTGCCGCTCAAATGGCTACAAAACCTTTAATGGAAGATGTTGCTGTTGGGTCTGAATTAATAATTGGACCAAATGCTAAAAAACCATTAAAATTAGACATTCCATTATTTGTTTCTGATATGAGTTTTGGTGCGTTATCTGAAGAAGCAAAAATATCACTATCAAAAGGCGCTGAACTTGCAGGAACAGGAATTTGCTCTGGAGAAGGCGGAATGCTTGACGAAGAGCAGCAAGCAAACTCTAAATATTTTTACGAATATGCTTCTGCAAAATTTGGTTTTGACTGGGAAAAGCTAAAAAGAGTTCAGGCTTTTCACTTTAAAGGTGGGCAAGGAGCAAAAACAGGAACTGGCGGACACCTTTCTGGAAATAAAGTCATTGGAAAAATAGCAAAGGTTAGAAATTTGAAAGAAGGAACACCGGCAGTTTCGCCACCAACTTTTGACGATTTGCACACAACAGGAGATTATAAAGAATTTGCAGATAAAGTCCGTGAAATTTCTGGTGGAATTCCGATTGGTTTTAAGTTGTCAGCAAATCATATTGAGGATGACATTCAATTTGCACTAGATGCAAGTGCCGACTATATAATTTTAGACGGAAGAGGTGGCGGAACTGGTGCTGCACCATTAATATTTAGAAATAATATTTCAGTACCTACTATTTTAGCATTAGCTAGAGCTAGACATTATTTAGATAAAGTAAACAGAAAAGATGTAACACTAATAATTACAGGTGGAATACGTGTTCCAGATGACTTTATCAAGGCAATGGCATTAGGCGCAGATGGAATTGCTTTATCAAATTCTGCATTACAGTCTATTGGATGTGTCGCCGCAAGAATGTGCAATACAAATAATTGTCCAGCTGGAGTTGCAACACAAAAACCTGAATTAAGAAAATTATTGAATGTAGATAAATCTGCTAAACAATTATATAATTTCTTTACTGCATCTACCGAGTTAATGCAGGTAATGGCAAGAGCCTGTGGACACGACCATTTGAATAAATTTAATCAAAAAGACATTACCACTTGGAAGAAAGAAATGGCGGAATGGACTGGTATAAAGTTTGGTGGAATGAAATAACTGTTTACAACAACGTATATAAAAAATAGCAGTTAAGAGCTAAACTTAAAGTTTGTTCTTTTCTGCTATCGTTGTTTTCAAACGGAAATGTAGTAAATATAAATCTGCTACTTTTCATATACAAAACCGTTAGGCAACATTTGAAAGAAAAATGCTGAATTCATAACTAATTTCCTGCAGTTTACCATGTACATTCTGTATTTAACAGAAAAACTCAAAACCCATTAATTTTTATTTAAAAAATAATTTAACTTGTTATTAATATTGTGATGTGCAATAGAAATAATGCTTATGCTCTTAAAGTAAATTCTAGGATATGAAAACTTCTAATTTAAAATTCTTACTAACTTTCCTGTTAGTTTTACTTTTATTTGAATCGTGTAATACTGATGACGACCAAATCAATGTAAATACAAATGAAACAGTTGTAACTGATGAAATAACTCAACTTATGGTCGAGTGGAATGATTTATGGCTAGAAATAGATCGATATTCCTTTGGTATGCGACCAAATGCAACGTCTAGGGCTTTGGCATATATACATCTTGCTGCTTATGAAACTGCAGTTGACGATATGATAGATCTCACTTCAAATACTTCTAGATTTCAAAATTTAATCATCGATAATACTCAGCGCGCCAATACTATTGATTTAAATATTGCATTAAATACAAGTTATGCTGTAGCAATGAATCACTTTATGTTTAATATTTCTAGTGAAATGGCAAGTGAAATAGACCAATTTAAAGTCACGAAAGAGAATATATTTTTACAAAATGTTTCTAATCAGGTACTTCAAAACTCTCGTGAATGGGGAAACTATGTTGCAGAACAAGTCATAGCATTTAGCCAAACTGACGTTCAGGCAGAATCACAAATATTAGAACCACAACCGTTATCTTATGAGCCACCAGTTGGAGAAGGTTACTGGACATATAGTGCCGATCCCGAACGAGCCTTGTATCCGTATTGGGAATCCGTTCGTACTTTTGTAATTTCTTCTGATATGACTTCGAGTATCGAACCAATGGATTACAGTGAAGACTCAGCTAGTGACTATTTTTCACAGATGAATGAGGTGTATACTGTAAATAACACAGCTAAATTGGAAGATAATGAAGATTTATGGGTTGCCGAGTATTGGTCAGATGATGTTGAAGGTCTTATGATGAGTCCACCAGGAAGGCAAATTTCAATAGCTAAACAATTAATCGTTCAAAATGATTTAAACTATGAAACATCTTTAGTACTACTGCTTAAATTAGGCTTCGCACTTAATGATGCGGCAGTATCTACTTGGGCAGATAAGTACAACTACATGGTTATGAGACCAAATGTATATATACAAGAATTTATTGATCCCGACTATGAAACCAATCTCTACAGATTTATTAACTGGCCAAACCCATCATTTCCAAGCTATCCATCTGGTCATTCCTGCTTTGCTTCGGCAGCGGGTGGTGTTTTTATCAATACGTTTGGTAATAATATAGATTTTACTGAACGCTCTCATGAAGGAAGAACTGAGTTCAGAGGTACACCCAGACAGTTTTACTCTATTAGTGAAATGGTTGAAGATGCTGCATTTTCAAGAGTGCCCTTAGGAGTTCATATGCGAATAGATTGCACAGAGGGAATGCGACTGGGTTATGAAATTTCTGCAGCTGTCAATGATTTTGATTTATCAACTAATTAAAAAATAACTGCCATTTTTAATTTACTTTGGAAAAAACAAATGAATTAAAAACGTTGCCTAACAACGTGTATAGTTAATAGCTAAGTTGGTTAAGCAAAAGAAAAATTCCTACCTTTAATGAAAATCAATACAGCGGAAAAATCCTCACGGATATTTCCGCTACAAACCATACACGAAGACGTTATATACAAGCAAAACCCTAATAATTAAAAATATCCTCTATTGGCTTCTTAAAAAATTTTAAAAGATATATTATGCAAGCATAATATTATGATCTATTTTTGCGCAAAAATTAAGATAATAAAGTTCCATTTTTTCATGCAAAAGTTACAAAATATAGAAAATGAGCTAAAAGAGCTAAGGAATGATTTACGAAATCATGACGTTTACAGTACATTAAAAGACATTAATGATATTAAAATTTTTATGGCAAATCATGTATTTGCTGTTTGGGATTTCATGTCTTTGTTAAAAGCTTTGCAAGTTGAATTAACAACGGTAAAGGTTCCTTGGATTCCCTCAAGAAACCAAACCTTATCAAGATTTATAAACGAAATTGTGCATGGTGAAGAAAGCGATAAAAACGAACTTGGAGAACCTAAGAGTCATTTTGAAATGTATCTTGATGCAATGAAACAGGCAAAAGCGGATACACATGAGATTGAGGCTTTAGTTGAAAATATTAGTCTTGGTCATTCAATAGAATATTCGTTGAACGAATTAGATGTCGATCAAAGAGTGTCAGATTTTGTGAAGTTTACTTTTTCAATTATTGAATCACAAAAAACTCATCTAATAGCTTCTGCTTTTACATTTGGACGCGAAGATGTTATACCTGACATGTTTATAGAAATACTCAAAAATGCTGATTCAGAAAACAATTCTAACAGTAAGTTGAAATATTATTTAGAAAGACATATCGAACTAGATGGAGATGAACATGGACCTTTATCCCTAGAAATGATTTCAGAATTATGTCAAGATGACGACCAAAAATGGGAGGAAGTTTTAGTAGTTGCAAAACAATCACTGGAAAAAAGAATTGTACTATGGAATTGCATTGATGATTTAATTCAACAGAAAAAGCCTGTATATAACAAAGTGTATAATTAATTGCTTTGGCCAGTGATTATTTGGAAAATTCCTTCGGAATTTCCTCAGGTTCGTATTTGTTTACTAATTTAGTTGCTTAACCACGCAACTAACCATACACAATTCCGTTGGCAGCAAGCAGAAACGCGTATATGAAAACAAACTACTTAAAAAATACGTCTTTAATAATTGGTTCACTTTTGTTGCTAATTGTGTTTGTTATCGATGTTTTCGTACCGTTAGGAGTAGCCGTAGGTGTATTTTATGTATGTTGTATAGCTCTGTTAATCCGTGAAGAAAAGCGATCCCTGTTGGTTCTTTCTATTGTTGCGACTTTACTTATAGCGGTTGTACCTTTTTTAACAATAACCCCAGAGACTAAATGGATGGCCTTTGTAAACAGAGGGATTTCCATTGTCGCTGTCTGGGTCGTATACATCATAGCCGTTAGGCATACAACGCTTGACAATGAATTGAAAAAATACACATCCAGGTTAGAATATCAAAACAGTGCACTTAAACAATTTACCTATGTGGCATCGCACGACTTACAAGAACCTTTACGCACGGTCAGCAACTTTGTAGAACTGCTTAGACAGCAATATCAAGGCAAACTTGACGAAAACGCTGACCATTACCTGCGTTTTATCTCAGAAGCTAGCACGCGCATGAGCGAACTTGTGAAAGGACTGCTCGACCACAGCCGAATTGGGGGTGATAAGGAATTGGTTACCGTTGACTGTAACAAACTACTGGAAGCCATTCAAAAAGACCTTGCCGCCGCTATAACAGAAACCAATACTTCCTTTAACATAGGCGAATTGCCCCAACTCAAAGGATATAAGACAGAGCTTCGCCTACTTTTTCAAAACCTTATCAGCAACGCCATTAAATTCTGCAAGCCGGGGACAACACCGGAAATCAATATATCTGCGAAAGAGGAAAACGGGTGGACGTTTACCATACGAGATAACGGCATTGGCATTGCCGACAACCACAAAGAAAAGATATTCTTGATTTTCCAGCGCCTTCACAATAAAAATGATTACGAAGGCACAGGCATCGGCCTTGCGCACTGCCAGAAAATTATCGAGTTGCACGGTGGTAAGATTTGGGTAGATTCTCAACCCAATAAAGGAAGCACCTTTTATTTTAACATACCAAACTAAGAACCTATGAAACAAAAATTAAAATGCATACTATTGATAGACGATGACGAAGCGACTAACTTTCTGCATAAAATATTAATTGACAAGGAGGGTTACACTGAAAAGTGCGTTGCCGTGCAAAGCGGAAAGGAGGCACTGGACTACCTGAAATCAAAAGAAGACGGAGAACAGCCGCAACCTGAACTTATTTTCCTTGACATCAACATGCCGGTTATGAACGGCTGGGAGTTCCTTGAGGCATACAATAAACTAGATTCAGAACAACAAGGCCATATTGTGGTGGTAATGCTCACTACCTCCCTCAATCCAGACGACAAAGACAAAGCCGCCACCATTGACAGCATTGCAGCCTTTAGAAACAAGCCACTGACCATTGAAATGGTGAACGAACTAATTGAAGAACATTTTACGGACAGATTATAAAAGTAAAAAGGCCCGCTGCCAACACAACCTATACGCAATACCCTTCGGGATACTGCGCATAGCAAAACCGTTAGCTATCATTTGGTAAAACATTATGAGAAAATATTTAATTATTTTATTAGTTCTTATTTCTTCTTGTAACCAAGATAGCTCTGATTGGATTGACAGGACCAAACACGAAGGTTTGTACAATTTAGACAAATCAACCTCATTTGAAACATACTGTACGGAAGAGAACCCAAAGAATATTGAGAATACCATCAAAAATCTTGAACAAGCCAAGTCATATTTTGATAAGATTTTTAAAGAGGATTTAAATTTTGCAGTATTATTTGTGGACAATTCTAATTGGAATAAATATGCTTTTTCGCCACCACCAGGAATGCCACAAGCACATTATCAAGGAAATATGGTTTTAGGGCTTGGTAATTCAGTAATGTCCATGCGTGCCAATCAAGGGCTTAAACAAGTTCCAGACTCAAAATTAGAATTATTAAAACAGCATTTTGGTAAAGAATTAAATTTGGATTTGTTTTATAGAGATGCATTGTCACTGCACGAGTTAGGGCATTTATATCAGTTTCACAAAACCGGAAAAGGTACTCAAAGACACTGGCTAAATGAAATTTTCGGAAATTTATGTCAGGTAGCTGGTTCAAAAAATTTGAATTCTCAAGACGTCTTTAATCAAATGGATGTATATCAATTATTTCTTATCAACTCAAACAAATGGGGCGAATTAAAATTTAAGACATTGGAACAGTTTGAGAATGATTATTTTGAAATATTAAAGCAAGGAAAGAATTATGGTTGGTATCAAACTCAATTCTATCTAAAAGCTAAAGAATTGTATGCAACCTTTGGAGATAAGTTCGTTACTGAATTTCGTGACTTTTTAATAGAAATTAATCCCGACAGAATTGGTCGAATTGATGATAAAGAACTAAATGAATTAATGAGCAATAAATTAGGAAATCAAGTAGTACAAATATTAGAATGGTAAAACGATAGCTAACAACGTGTATAGCTCATTGCTGCTGAATTTCCTACTCGGAAATTCTTGTGCAATTTGCTATCTTGTTTCCTTAATCGGAAAATCATACTGATTTTCCGCAACAAACCATACACGAACACGTTGGGCAACATTAAAAAAATGACGAAACACCTCATAATTCTTCTAGTCTTATTCTTAATCTTTTCATGTATATCTGAAAACAAAGAGACAAATAAATTCAAAGTGGAATATCATGGTGCACTAAAAAACATGATGCACAAAGGAGATATTTCTGCGAAGGTCAAACTTACAGATTTTGAAAATCTTGAACACTTTTATGCACTCGGAGCAGCAGAAAATTTAAAAGGTGAAATTCAAATACTAAATAGTAAACCTTACAATACATCTGTTGTTGATAGCTCATTAATGTTTGATAACTCTTATGATAAAAATGCTACACTTTTAGTTTACGCTACTGTAAATAAATGGAATTCGTTTAAAATCCCTAACGAAATTAAAACATATGAGCAATTAGAAAATTTCATTAATCTGACAGCAAAAACCAATGAAATAAATACTGATGAACCATTTCCATTTTTGATTGAAGGAAAACCAAAATACGTGGATTGGCATGTGATAAATTGGAAAGATGGAGATATGGAACATTCTCATATCAAACATATCAATTCAGGACTCAATGATCGCTTATCAAATAAGTCAGTTCACATGCTTGGATTCTATTCAAATTCTCATCATGCAATCTTTACACATCACACTACCAATATGCACATTCATTTGGTAACTACTGAAAATGATATTGCTGGTCATGTAGATGATTTAAATCTAAATAATGGAATGGTTTTAAAACTTCCTCGTATTTAATTTAACGATTGCCCAACAACGTGTATAGTTCATAGTGTTTAAAGAATGTTCTCGGATTTCTGGCGAAATCCAATCACTCTTCCCTTCCTTTTTGCTAACTTAGTTCTCAGCACTACAAACCATACACGAACACGTTGGGCCTAATTTTAAAATTAACTCTTAAACAACGATTCTGCTTTTTTAAGATTTTCTTTATAAATTTCTAAAGACCTATGATTTACTTGTTCTCCTAATTCAACAGCTTTTTTATAACAAGCTATAGCTTTTTTGTAATCCTTGTAAGTCAAATACGCCTCCCCTAAACTATCCCAGACATTTGATGAACTTGGAAACCGAATTGTATTCTCTTTAAAAAAATCTAAGGCATAACCTGGATTGTCTGAGTATAAAAAGTCATATCCAAATTCATTAAGTGTTCTTTCATCAGGATTATAATTACTAAAAAAGACTGTTTTTAAACTATCTGCTATTTTTATTTTCCCTGCTTCTAAATGAATTTTCATAACACCTCTCATAGTACTATTTGATGGGTTCACCGTATAACCACTATATTCTGAAAGCCTATTGAAATAATCTTGTAAAGCATTCATCCCTCCTGCTTCCGTAAATTTCTTGAACGAACTTCTATTTGGATATCCTTTTAATTTAAAGTTATCCTTCAAATTATTTGCCCTTAAATGTATTTGGTGCAAAATCTCTTCGGCCTTTAGATTACTTCTATTGGCTAGGTAAATAATTGTTGTCTCATCATCATACATAGCAATAAAAGCACTATTTCCTGCTAAAGCACCGCCATGCCCATATAATCTTACGTTGATGTTTTTTTCTATGATATCATCCCAATTTCTTACCCAACCATAACAATGACCATATTTGTTTGGTGTTAGCATTATTTTTGTTAATTCCGGTGATAATAGCTTATGTGATTTTACGGCTTCACTCCAAATAAATAAATCTTCAACTGTGGAATGCATTCCTCCTGCCGCATAAGCAGTAGATTGATCTCTAAAAGGGGCTTCAATTGTTTTACCACCATGTTCAGAAAACCACCAATCCCAGCCATACACTTCTCTATAACTATATCCTTTAGCCAATTCTTTTGAAACATACTCATTAGTCCCAAATCCAGTATTTTTTAACTTTAATGGCTTTACTATCTTTTCATTTAGTAATTCTGCAAATGATTTACCCGAAACTTCTTCTAAAATAGCTCCCAAAAGATCATATCCTAAACTACTATAATAATATTCAGTTCCAGGAGTGCTCAATAAAGGAGTTTTATCTATTAATTCTGCTAAAGCCTTTGGTGTGTAACTCGTGTTTCCAAACTCTTTTAAACTAACACCAATAGCCGGTAATCCATTATAATGCGAAATTCCAGAAGTATGGGACAATAGCTGATGGATAGTGATTTGACTTGCTTTCTCTTTTGATAGGTATGGAAGATATTTGCCAATAGTATCTTGAAGCTTTATACTCTTTTCTTCTACCAATTGCATAATTAGCATTGCTGTAAATTGTTTAGTTACAGAACCAATACCATACTTAGTCTCAATTGTATTAGAAACTTTATTTACTCTATCCGATTCGCCATAGGCTTCTTTAAAAATAACTTTTCCTTTTTTAGCAACTAATACTGAACCACTAAACGGACTTCTAATTTTAATTTTTATGCCAGGGTCTTCATAACTCACCATTAAATCGCCAATAGTTTTTGGCTCTGGTTTCAAAGCAATGAAAGCTCCCCAAACCAGCAATGTTACAATAATTATTAGGCTACTTTTTAAAACACGTTTTTTCATATTCTTCTTTTGAATTCTTAATTTAATTAGGCAACAAAATTAGAATGAAGAATGATATCTTATAGCGTCAGTAGTATGGCTTTCTTACTTCATTTCTACTTCATTACAAATGACCATGTTGTAAATCAGCAGCTTATGAAAGAACATTTGAATTAGTAAATAAAAAATTAGAATAAATTTGGTATGAATGACAGCACATTTTCACTCTCATTATTAAGTTGCGAAGAAGTTTTAACAACTATAAAAACATTGAACAATACAGCCAGTAAATAAAAAATGATACTTACAAAAAGACCATCACCTGCTCCTTCAAATAATAGGTTAGATAAGAAAAGGGTAATTACCATTCCAATAACAGCAACAATGCTCCATAACAATTGAAAACTTATAATCTTTCCAGCTACACTATTTTTAGATTGAATCTCTTTGCTTTTTTTCCATAAAAGAATTGGAATAATAAGATTTATAAATGGCACGAAAACTAAAAGCAAGCTCGATAAATTCATTTTCTTTAATGCCGAAGAGATCAATTTGGAATTTTCATTTTCAGTTGGTTTAGAAATTAACTCTGAAATATCTAAATCCAGAGTTTCTGCTAAAACCTTTAAAGTAAAAGGACGAGGTTTTACAGTTCCTTTTTCTATACGTTGAATAGTACTTAATGATACATTTGCTTTTTCTGCTAAAGCTTCCTGCGACAGACCTAAATTCTTACGAGAGTTAATAATATTGATCGCCAAATTTGAATTATCATTCTCCACAAACACAAGTATTACTTAAAATTAGGTTATCTTAATTTCGTTAATCTATTTAGAAAGCAAAGGTAATCAATTACCTATTTTTGATATAATAATGTGAAAATTTTCAACAACGTCTATAGCTCATAGCTTTGAATACACTAAAATTTATATCTTTAATCTACAACTATGCTGAATAAAAGCCTTCTTATAGCTCTTCTACTCTTAATATCTAACTGTGGTAGCGAAAAGCAAAGCAAATTGAATTGTGAACATAAATTTGCGGATGACAGCATTGAACTATGTCTACCTTCAGAAGATTGGCGAACTGAGAAATTTGGTAAGTACATTTTATTTTCCAACGCAGCATCAGATACGATCGGTATTAATCGATCAGTCATGTCCATTACGACTAGAGACGATAATATGAACATAACTGCAGAGACTTACAGGAACCAATATTTGGATAGTTTGACTAAATCACCAGGATTGGGTTTGAATCTGCTTTCAAAAGGATCAATAACAATAGGTGACAAGCGCTTTTATGATTTTGAAATGCGTACAACTAAAGGACAAGTATATGATTATTTGATGTTTTACAAGAAAAACTCGAAGCACTATGTATTAAGAGGTATTATACCTCATAAAATCAGAGATGGCGTCGATAAAATTGATTTTCAGGAATTCTTCAAGTCATTGCATATAAAATAAATAAGCTTCTAATATATAAGACACAAGCTAAGCGATGAACCCAAATTATAAACTAACATCCGAAGATGAACTAACAGAACTTGTAAGAAGCGCTGGAATCGAATCGTGGAACGCCTTGACCGCATTCATACAAAACTTACCCTACGGTCGAAATACAAATCGTACAAACTTTGAACTCGTCATAACTGAACGCAGAGGCACCTGCAGTTCTAAACACGCACTATTAAAGCGTGTTGCTGATTTGAATCGCATTCCGAATATTGAATTAGTCATTGGTATTTACAAAATGACAGAATTAAATACGCCTAAAATAGGATCGGAACTTTCTAAAAACGCTCTTGAATATATACCAGAAGCACATTGCTATTTAATAATCGAAGGGAAGCGAACCGATTTGACCAGCGGTCGAGCTAATATCGAACGTATTGCATCTGACATAATCATAGAAATACGCATTGAACCGGACCAGGTTTCAGAATATAAAGTTGATTATCATAAAGCATTCATAAGAAATTGGCTAATCGAATCTAATTCTAAACTTAATTTTGACCAGATCTGGAGCATAAGAGAACAATGCATAGCTAACTTAACAGCATAAATAATCTCCCATAAAGACGTCTATCGATTGTAAATTTGAATACATTAAAATTTAGCTATCTTTATCTCTATAAACAACATGTAACACACTCGTTACAAAAATGTTAGGTTCCAACCAAACATATCAAAACACACAACTAATCAATTAATGCACATTCTAAAATGAAAAAAATAATTCTAATTGCAAGTTTCTTGATGGGTATTGCTGCGCAGAGTCAAGAATACTCATTTATCTCCGACAGCTTAAAATTGCTGCCATTACAAGAACTTGCAAAAAAGCGACCTCCAGTAGATTTTGAGCCCGTTTATTATGAAAATGGCACAAAAGCAGTTTTTAAAGAGGTATTACCATTGATACAGGAGCAAAAATTAAGACCACTGATGTTTGTTGATAAGGATGGGAATTACAAAGCATTGGTTGTTAAAAATCTAACTAAAAATGAAGATATACGGCTTGAGTATGAAAACATCCCAGAAAAACTGGCTAAATCTGGTTATTCATTTGGAAATCCTGAAAGCGATAAAGTAATAATATATCTTCAAGGCGGACCTGTCAATTTTCTTAATACTTATGGATTTGAAGGACTAATGAATATTTCAGGTGGATTAGATGAAAATGACTTTTTTTTAGTCAATATGCGAGAAGCACATACGTTTCATCCTGAAGAAACGGAAAAAGAAGAGATTTCGTGGGAACGGGCAAAAGTATATAATAAAACAACAAACAAAACGCTTTTCGAACTTATAAGTTTTTTTAAATCCCAAAATAAAAAGGTATATGTCGTGGGTGCATCTTATGGCTCATTTGTAGGTTTAAAATCAATTGTTGATAATAAAAACATAGCCGACGGCTATTTATTAATGGTAGGAAGACTAGATATGACTGAAGAAGTGAGCAAAGCGTATTCTAAAGGATTAAAAGCAAAATTTGAATCTGATGCCATCACACCAATAATAGGTGAGAAATCAGATAATATTTACACTGTTAATATGCGTAAGATTGCTTCTGCAATTAGTAGAGATGAGAAATACACCGAGTTACTAAAAGATACAGACCTTTCTAATCTTACTTACATGTATAGCGATATTGACCAAAATGTTGGCAAACTAACAGAGCATGAAATCAACTTTTTAAAGTCCAAAAATGCTGAAGTAAGACGTATTTCGGTAGAACACGGGAAATGGGCAAATCATCTCAAAGAAGGCCTTGAACTAATGTTAAATGATTAAAATATTTAGAACCTACCTATGAAACAACTTCTCACCTTAGTACTCGTCTTATTTTCTCAAGCTATAGTTTCGCAACAGTATGACTCCGTTGTCATTGAAACATCAGACATTGACACGAATAATGAGATCTATAAAACTGGAACTAATTATGTTTTTGATTATGAAATCATTCAGAATGGTAAAGCATATAAACTAAAAAAGAATAACGGCATGTTCGCCGGAAGTGATTTTGAGCTTGTACCTGTTGGAACCGATTCCTTAGAAGTTGAAAAAATTAATATGTCTATTCAAGCTGTTCCGGACGAAGACAGAAGTAATGAAAATCAGACTCAAATAACCTATAGCCAAATACCATCACTAAATTCTTACCAAATGACAGGCCTCGTAGAAAATACAGATAACATCTGGCTACATCCCACAAGAGCTGGATTCTTTAATTCTCTGGAAACATGCCCTTTCCCATTTATAAAAAAGCCGCTAAAAGTAGGAACGGAATGGACTGATGCTATGAAAATTGGTCAAGGATGGCGTAACGAACTTTGGGGAATGTGGGAAGGTTCATTGATATTAGATTATACGTATAATATCACTGGAAAGAAACTATTAAAAACGGAACTGGGTTCTATAGAATGTTTCATTATTGAAAGTACTGCATCTTCATCAATTGGAACCACTAAATTAACGAGTTACTTTTCTGAAGAATACGGATTTGTGCGCTATGAATATGAATTGTTGAATGACCTTCAAGTCAATTTTTGGGTTATTGATTATAAATCGGCATCTAATTAAGTTCAATGCCAACAACGTCGATAACATTTCAATTGCAATGAAAGAATTAGTAACATCAAAATGGTTAAAACAGAATTTAAATAACCCGAATTTGATTATTCTCGATGCTAGTTTAAAACAAAGCGTCAATACAACTAATATTCAGCAATTTGAAGGGACCATTCCAAATGCACGATTTTTTGATCTGAAAAATGTTTATCTAGATAAAGAAAGTCCGTTCCCGAACACCATTCCGAAGCCCGAACATTTTGAGTTAGAGTGCCGAAAACTTGGCATAAATAACGACTCAGAAATTGTTGTTTTTGATTCGAGAGGTATCTACTCAAGTCCGAGAGCATGGTGGCTTTTCAAGGTTATGGGGCATCAAAATATTGCTGTTTTGAATGGCGGACTTCCAGACTGGATCAGCAACACGTATCCTGTTGTAGAAAATCACTTTAGTCAATTTGAAGAAGGAAACTTTTATGTTGCATTCAATCAATCACTAGTCGTGGATTTTAATCAGGTTTCAAAAAATACGATCGCTAAGGAATTTACTATTGTTGATGCGAGATCCGAAGGCAGATTTAATGGCACCGAAAAAGAACCGAGAGCACATCTAAAAAACGGAAGCATCGAAAATTCGGTTAATATTCCTTATCAGCAAGTGTTGAAAAACGGAAGGTATAAATCTAAGATCGAACTGAAAGCGATTTTTGAAAACAAGTGTACTAATGAAAATGATTTGGTGTTTAGTTGCGGTTCTGGTATAACTGCTTGTATTGTGATGCTAGCTTGTCACATTGGATATAGCAACAGTTTAAAAGTATATGATGGATCTTGGACAGAATGGGCCGAACGCAACGATCTTAAATTCTCTTAGTTAGAATATATTTTAGAAAAGACTATTGATTATCGTCCTAACGTCTTAATTGTGCTAATTCCCTATTGAATCCTGTCGACTATCGCATTTTCTATTTTTCAAATCTATATTTGAATAGTTTCGAACTACATTAGCAAAAACTCTATAGTAATGAATTTCAATTTAAAACAACCGCAACGCATCATATACATTACAATAATCGCCATAAGTGTACTATGTACTTCATGCAAAGATGCCCCAAGTGAATCTATTAATACTGAAAGTGATTTAATAAGTAAAATCAATGCCGTTCAAGAACAAATTATGGTTCAGGGAAATATTACAAACGAAGAAGAACAAGCCCTGTTAGGCTTGTGCAGTATCGTTGCTCAAAATGATGGTTTAGCCGATCATGATCCAGAAGATCGAATGGTATTAAAAGACGTGAATGTTGTACCTGTATATAATGGTTGTGAGGACCTATCTACAGAAGAAACAGCGGTTTGCTTTAGCGACAAAATATCAACCTTTTTTAAACAGGAGTTTAACCTAGAACTTTCCAAAGCATTAAATCTTACAGAACCAGAACATGTAGATGTATTCTTTATAATTAACGAATTGGGACATGTAACTGGTATGAAAGTCAGAAATACAGAGGTAACCATTCAAGGCGAGATCTTAAGAGTCCTCCGGAAAATGCCAATCATGCAACCTGCCGTTCACAATAAAAAACCTGTTTCTGTATTGTGTTCAATGTTAGTTAAATATGGTAATGCTATAGATATTGAAGTCGTATACATTCCTGAATTTCCAGAAGATTAAAAATTGAAGCAATAACTGATTTAAACGATTCTCTCGGATTTCAATTCAACTCCTTCCCTTTTTTGTTAACTTAGTTATCATAATTCCTTAAATCACGCATGATCGTATATCAAGATAAAGTAATACGGATTAAAGAATTCTAGAAATGGCTAAAAATAAAACCACCGAAACCCAAGTAAACGTTTTTGATTTTATTGAATCCTACGTAGACAATGATCAAAAGAAAGCTGATAGTTATAAACTAATAGAATTAATGAGCGAATGGTCTGGTTTTGAACCTAAAATGTGGGGACCTACCATAATTGGTTTCGGAAGCTATCACTACAAATATGCGAGTGGTCATGAAGGTGATGCGCCTTTATTAGGGTTTTCACCAAGAAAAGCGCAGTTCTCGCTCTATGTTTATTCTAAAACAGAAAAAAGTGATGCCTTATTGAAAGATTTAGGGAAATTCAAAATGGGAAAAGCATGTATCTACTTTAAGAAGCTTTCCGATATAGATATTTCAGTTGTAGAAAAACTTTGCCAAGAAACAATTGCATATCTCAATGAGCATCACGAGTGTGCTTGTCGAAATTGATAAAAGTAAAATTGTTAGTAAGCGGTAGGAATAATTGGATTTTGTTTTATAATGGAATGAATGTATAAACGAAGACGTAAATAATAAGACAAGCCAACAAAACCTATTATGTTCATCTTGAAACATACTAAACCGTCAATCTAAAGGTTATATAAATGTGCCTATCATCGTTGAATTATCGATGCGTCTCAACCTTTCTTGAACACATAAACACATATTACAAACACCAAACAGATGCGAAGTTCTTTTCTAGTTTTAAGTTTACTATGTTTATGCAGTTGCGATTACAACTCAAAAAAAACCAAGACAAACACGCCAAAAGTTGATACCTTAACATTTAGGTCTAAAGGCTTCAATTCGCGTCATTTTATAAAACTAGCATCTAATAATACATTTGTCGACGAAGAACGTTGGGCTAGTTGTTTAGGTGGTGGAGGCGTTCAGAAAATATATGGCAAGTACGAATCATTAAATGGTAAACACACGTTTAGTCCGGATAGCGTCACACGGCTCGAATATATTGAAATTGGCGAAGACAATACATTTACTGAAAAACATGCGTTTAAATACCATAAAGACTCAGTGATATTTGAAATGCCTAATATTTATCATTTGGTAGAATGGCAACAGGAGCACTACTTATTAGCTGAGAAAAATTTATTTACCGAATATGAAATAAAACATGATTTCATAAAATTTGCGAACTACGTTAACTCAGAATCACGAGGCTTTAAATTAGATGGACGGTTTTTAACCCATGAAACAAAAGAAAATGACAGCAGTCAATCTAACTTTAATCACGAACAAATACCGAAGCCATGGCAGAAGTACTTCTTAAAAGAACCGATAAGGGCGACCATAACTGATTTTAAAGCCTTAGGACGTGACGAGAAGGATAATGATGGTCGGTTATGGCTAATAGAAATCAATAAAGGAACTGATCATTTGGTCTATGACGGTTTGTATTTTTCTGATGAAGAAGGGGTTATAGAAATTACGACAGATTCTATATTGCAAGATAAAAGTTATGGCGTCGTATATGTTTTTAATGATGAAAGTACAGACCATATTCTTGGATCTGAGTTAAAAACAAAATGGCAATAATAAGTATTCAACAAGCTTGCACACCCAAGACTATTGCACTTTTATCTAAAAACTAAAATTTATCTATCTTTAAAATTGATATTTAAGGCATAGCCTATATAACCCGAATATGCACCAACTATCAACGAGCGTTTCAGTAGCAAGTTGAAAAAATACTCAGATGAAAAAATCACTACTCATAATATTTACAGCCATACTATTCTCATGTCATAGTCCAAATAAAACATCAATTCTGGGCGCCGAATTAGAATTCAAACCTGGAGAAAACAACAGTATTGAAAGCGTCTCTCCAAAACATTCAGATTACATGTTAGTTTTTGAAGATAATGGTGAGACTGGATACTTGTATGTTTTAGCAATCGATCATGCAGAAAACCCGATCGTCGATGCTATGCATGTATACAATGTGGATAGCATTTCAGATAAGACTATTAATTCTCATTACAGGATCGTATGGACGCAAGATGGAACAAAAGGCGCATTATTTATAAATGACTATTGTCACGCTTTAGTTGATTTCACAGAACAAGGTGCATACAACAGAAATGGCTTCCCTCCTGCAGAAAAGAATGGTTGGGTAAAAAAGGGACATGACTGGGATGAATCAAAATTGAGTCTATTTAAGCTCTAATAAAAAGAACTTATTAATGATAAGTATAGATTACGAACTTGAAGACGCTGGATGGGCAGTTGCTAAAATTGGTAATGGTTTATCAGAACGTACTATAATCGTTTCGTATTTGCATGATACACTCAAACAACTTGGTGAATCTGCAATCTATATTAAAGAAGCTAAGGCCAAACGTGTTGTGTTTATGGATGAGCCTGGGGAGCATCATTTATTAATTTCTGTAGTTTCAGAGCATGAATTAGAGTTCGAACTGCGATGGTTTGATGACTGGACAGATTGGAATGCTATAGAAGATGAAAATTTTGAACTGGTTCTCTCGGGAAAAACCACAATTGTGAATTATGTAAATGAAGTTAGAAATGTATTGCTAAATATTTGGAGTGAATTTGGACCAGAAACCTATAAGAAAAAATGGGTAAATCATGAATTTCCTGTTAACGAATTAGAAACACTAAAATAAATAACAAGATGCAGATAACAACATTCCTCACATTTGTTGGAGATCAGTGTGGAAAGGCGACAGAGGCCATAAAGTTTTACACCTCACTCTTTCCAAATTCAGAAATTAAAAACATCATTAACTACGCCGAAGGAGAACCAGGCGGCACTCCTGAGCTTATTAAGCATGGAACATTTACTTTAAATGGTATTGATTATATGGTTTCTGAAAGCAATTATAATCATGCCTGGTCCTTTTCACCTGGAGTTTCACTTTTTATAAGTGACAATTCAGAAACTTTAATCCAATCTCTTTTTGATAAGCTTTCTTCAAATGGTGGTCAAGTCATGGTGCCGCTCGATGATTATAAAGGTGAAGGCGATTACGGATTTGGTAAAAAATTTGGATGGTGTGCAGATAAATACGGGATTTCTTGGCAATTTTTACTTTCTGAGTAACGCAAGGAAATACCATTACAGAAACAATACTAAGCTCAAGTAATAAAAGAACAAAAATTCGTGAATTCCCTACTTTCCAAAATAAAAGACTGCCAGCTATGCTTACCTCATTTGAGTCACGGCGTTAATCCAGTAATTTCGGTTTCAGAAAAAAGTAGAATTATTATAATCGGACAGGCACCAGGAAGTGTTGTGCATCGCACAGGTATACCATGGGACGACAAAAGTGGTGATCGCTTAAGAAGTTGGTTAGGCGTTTCAAAGGAAGCCTTTTATAATGAAGATCTATTCGCCTTAATTCCTATGGCGTTTTGTTACCCAGGAAAAGGAAAAAGTGGTGATCTACCACCACGACCTGAGTGTGCACCGCAATGGCACGATCTCGTACTAAATCAAATTGAGAAAAAGGAACTCATTATTTTGATTGGTACCTATGCACAGCAGTACTATTTAAAAAAATTAGTCAAGAAAAACCTCACGACTACTGTCAAGAATTTTGCAGACTATCTTCCTAATTATTTACCACTTCCCCATCCTTCACCTAGAAATAATATATGGCTAAAAAAAAACGAATGGTTTGAAGCCGCTGTAATTCCTGAGCTTAAAAACAGAATTAAAATGATTTGCGAACGAGAACTATAATCGCTTCACCTTCATAAATAAAGAATTCATAAAGAAATCCTAAATTAACCAGTAGCAGGCAATGTCAGCTACAATTCGTCGTTAGTGATTTTATTAACTAATATCAATCAAAATGGCACTACAGGAAGAACTAAAAAAACAAGGCGATTATTTATTTAAATTCAGAAGTTACTTACCACTAGCACTCTTAATAGTTGGAATATGGGTGAAGGTTTATCAAGAAGCGTTTAGCAATGGGGCAAATGAAACAATTGTTGCTGAGATTTTAGAGGAACTAGGGATTTTAGTTGGAATTACAGGACTGATTATTCGCATTTGGACAGTTGGTTATACTCCAAAAAATACATCTGGAAGAAACACTAAAGATGGCCAATTGGCAGATACACTCAATACAACTGGGCTTTATTCAATCATTAGGAATCCGCTTTACTTAGGAAACTACTTGATGTGGGTTGCGATAGCGATGATCACAGGTAATATTTGGTTTGTGCTTTTATTTACGCTTGGGTTCTGGATTTACTACGAGCGCATTATTTATGCGGAAGAATCATTTTTAAGAAAGAAATTTGGTTACAGCTATCTGGATTGGGCTTCAAAAACACCAGCCTTTTTACCTAAACACCTGAATTATATCAAACCAGAAATCGAATTCAGTTGGAAAAAAGTTCTTAAGAAGGAGAAAAATGGACTTTTTGCATTATTTCTTTTGTTCTGTCTTTTTGGACTTATAGGTGATATTGCAGAAGGCGAATTCTCTTTAGTCGAAGAACGTTTGAGTATTTTTGGGGCAATACTTACAGGACTTATTTATCTCGTTTTAAAATATTTGAAAAAGCGCACATCAGTTCTAAACGAACTTGGAAGATAAATCATAGAATAGTTTTACATTTATCTAGACATTCTTAACAACATCATTCAAACACTTAAGCCATTAAGAACAAAATCGCAATATTTAATAAAGTACCTTTACTTTCTATGTTTTTGTTCTTATCCTCTTGTGGTATTTTCAAAACACATCATAAGGATAAACTCATAGCCTTCGAAAACAATAAGATTCCTGAAAATACTTTGAAGCTCAACGGCTATTATTTTGCTGAATTAGAATTCGATTATAAAAATTATTCCCATCCTTTTATAGATGAATACATTGAAACCACAGGAATATCTAAAATCAAATATCTATCAGTATTCTTTTTTTATGAAGACGGCTATGTAGTACATGTTAACGGAATTGATGGTCTATCGCGCTTTTATTGTGCTGAAAAAGAAACCTATGATAACACCTATGAAAGTGCTCATGAAACTATTGAATTAATGCTGCAATCGCAATATGCACCAGATAAAAGAACAAAGAGGATCTGCGGTTTTCAACCTAACGATATTGGCAATAAGGGCCTCGTGAAAATTGAAAATGATAAGATTAAAATTCAGACTTATAAAATAGAACCCCAATCAACACCTGGAGCAGGCAATTCGGCTTATCTCTATGAACTTAATGGCACAATTACATCCGATTCCACTTTTGTGATATCAAGCGAAACCAAGTATCGAACTGATGACATAAATGCTGAAAACTCCTTGTTTAAATTTAGACCAACAAACACGAAACCAGCCGTAGATAATTACTTTAAAATGAATGTCAAGCGATTTAACTAATTCCCTACTCTAGTCTTCACAACTGACTTATAATAAAATGCTTAACTTTAAGGATGTTGTATTGCAGTTAAGCATGAGTCATTTTAAATCCTTAATTAAAACCTTACTAGCATTCCTAGTTCTAATAAACCTGAACTTGGCATTAGATGTTATTTTAAGTCAAGAAACTAAGATAACATCCTATAACGTTGAACTAATTGTAAATGATAAACAAAAGGATAATGACGTCATCACTATTAGTGCTTTTCAACACGTGGCGTTAACCGAATCGTTACTTCCCTTTTATAACAACACATCAGGATTTGAATTTCAAATTCGACATGAGAATGTATTAGAGAAGCTAACCTTCAACCATCAAGAGATTATCGCTTACGAGCTCAAATCTAAACGCTTAGCCATTGAACTCACTGAAATCATAAATCAAAGCTCACATAGTAGTTAATAGTACTGATTTAAAATCGGGAAAAATTAAAAGCTCAATTGCAATGATACACCATCATTGGATTTGAGAATTATTAATTATATACTATTACTATTCAATGAGAATTAAAAAATTTATCCGTTTTTTGATTCTTCTGATTTTCATCATTATTGCTTGTATCGTCCCATTTCCTATGAAAACATATAGAAAAGATAATCTACCTTCATATGAAATCGAGCAACTAGATAAAACAGAAGAACATAAAAATAAAGAAGACGATTATCAGGCGTTTTCTTAAGACTAAAAAACATCGAAAAACAAGATTACTATAGCTTACACCTCGCCTATTAGCGCGTGCAGAAGATAGGCTGGCCACAGACCGTGGAGCACTTCAAATTTATGGTGGTCAAATAAAATATTATCCCGAAACTCAAAGTTTTAACGTTTGGCCAATCTTGGATCCTGAAAATGTTGATCAAAGACGAGAAGAAATTGGACTTCCACCTATGGCTGATTTTTTAAGCAACTTAAGAAATCCGATTCCATGGGATGTAGATGAACAAATAAAAAGAACAGAAGCTTTTATCAAGGCTAAGGAAGTCACTAATTAGTGAGCATAATTTCTAGACAATTGAATGTTATTTATCATTTTATAATTTGTAGA
The DNA here is from genome assembly GCA_017643165.1 of Psychroserpens sp. Lineage (GTDB taxonomy): Bacteria > Bacteroidota > Bacteroidia > Flavobacteriales > Flavobacteriaceae > Psychroserpens. The sequence goes on from JAEPNY010000002.1 coordinate 904,869, forward strand.
TATTTATGCATCAGCAACTTACCATTTATTCAATTTTAATTTTTCTTTAACTTTTTAAACTGTAACAATCAAAAATAAAATAGGTCTTAAGTATAAACCTAACTTGTTTTGAATCATCAATTAAAAATCATTCTGGCGGTAATTTGCCTATGCAATTTATCGTTTGCTCAAGAATTACCCAAAACAGAAACCGTAGACGGTTTCGAAAAAAAAGTCCTAGAAATCAATAAAGTTGCAAAAGCGCCAAAAATAGATGGTGTTTTAAACGATGTCGCTTGGCAAAATGCAACAATAGCAACAAACTTCACAGAGCGTCGTCCTGAAAATGGCGCGAAAGTACCAGATAGTATTCGTACCGAAGTCAAAGTCGTGTATACAGACAGAGGCGTATACTTTGGTGCTAAAATGTATGATCCTGATCCAGAATCCATTCCTCGAGAACTTACAGAACGTGATAACATTGGTAACACCGATTTCTTCTTTGTGATCCTGAATGGGTATAACGATGGACAACAAGCACTTTACTTTATTGTAACAGCCTCAGGTGTTCAATATGATGCCTTAGCAACAAATAATAATGAAGACTCCTCATACAATGGAATTTGGGATAGTGCGGTTAAGATTACAGATGATGGATGGGTTGCTGAGATGATGATCCCATATAGAGAACTGCGCTTTCCGGATAAAGAAGTTCAACAATGGGACGTACAATTTGAGCGTGAGTATCGCAAAGATCGTAAGCGACTGTGTTGGAATTTTGTCGATAACAGTAGAGGATCATTTTTACAACAAACAGGAATTTTAAGAGGTATTAAGGATATTGATCCTCCAGTAAGACTAAACTTCTTCCCTTTTTTAGGTTATGAATATGCCACTATAGGTGGCGAAAATGAAGGTACCATTTTCGGTGGAATGGATGTGAAATATGGGATCAACGACGCCTTTACTTTGGACGTGACACTAATTCCAGATTTTGGTCAAATTGCCTTTGATAATGTAGTGCTCAACTTAGGGCCATTCGAACAGCAATTCAACGAGCGAAGGCCCTTTTTTACAGAAGGCACCGAACTATTCTCTAAAGGAAATTTATTCTTCTCAAGACGAATTGGTGGTTCACCAACTCAAGGATTTAGTTTAGCCGATAATGAGATTGTGGATGATAATCCTGGAGAAATTGATCTGATTAATGCGGTTAAAGTTAGTGGACGTACTAACAAAGGTTTGGGAATTGGTATTTTGAACGCCGTGACCAAAAAGACTGTTGTGACAATCAAAGATACCATTTCAAGTACCAGACGTGAAGCGGTTATTGAGCCTTTAGCCAACTACAACATTTTAGTTTTAGATCAGCGTTTAAAAAACAACTCATCTATATCTCTTGTAAACACCAATGTACTGCGCAGTGGAAGCGGTCGCGACGCCAACGTTACAGGACTCTACGGAAGTTTTAATAACGAAGATAACACCTATAATATTTGGGGGAATTTAGAAGCAAGTTGGGTGATGACAGACGAGACGATGTTTGGAAATGAAATTAGAGCTGGAGTCTCTGATATAGCAGGTAAACATCGTACGCAATTTAGTACACAACTTCGTACAAAAGATTATAATATTGATGATCTGGGATTTACAGGTCGCAATAATTTTCATGAATATTATGGCTATTATGGCTATCGTTATTTACAGCCAAAAGGCAATCTAAATAACATGTTCTTGAATTTTAATTTAAATTTCAGACGCCGACTACAACCTGATCTGTTTAGAGAATTGAATTTCAACTTCAATTCAAGTTTTACGACGAAGAACTTTTTCTCATTTGGTGGTGGATATGAAACAAATTTTGGAGGCTTAAATGATATTTACGAACCGCGAACTGAAAACGCATATTTGAGTATTCCAGGATTTCAGGATGTTTGGATTTGGTTTGACACCGACTTCAGAAAAAAATATGCATTGGGCTTTAATGCAGATTGGTATAAGTATAATGAAGGCGGACGATATGATCTCTACCTCAACATGTTTAATAGATACCGATTCTCTGATAAATTTACCATTAGCATGAATACCAATTTCTCTATGTTCGGAAATCAACGTGGTTTTGCAGATCGACAAGATGGTCTTCCAATAATTGGTAACAGAGATCGCTGGGATCTTACAAACCGATTTGAAAGCCAGTATTCTATCAATGATCGTATGATATGTAGTCTAGTTTTTAGACACTCCTATTCCAACGTTGAATATTCAGAATATAGTAATCTGCTACCCAATGGTGATTTAATTTTGGCCAACGATTACACAGGAAATCGAGATACTACCTTTAATACCTGGAATATCGATCTACGTTATTCCTGGTGGATAAACCGAGGAAGTCAGCTCACCTTATTATATCGTAATTCAACATCCAATTTCGAAAATGAGGCTAATCTAAGTTTCTTCACCGAAAACTTTAATCGCTTGTTTGATCAACCAATGCTACATCAGTTTTCTGTTCGATTAGATTACTTTATCGATTACAATGACGTCAAACGTTTGTTTAAAGGAAAAAAGCAAGAATCCTTGCAAACTGCACCTATTCGTGATTCTAATACAGGTAAAATGGCTCAGATCTATTAGATTTTATAGCGCACTTTAATTTTAATTCCTAACTTTAAGTTTGCAATACAACCTAAGGGATGACCTTATGGCTTGAATTGTGACAACTCTTAACGACATCAAGTCAAAATCAATTAAAATGAAAGTTACAACAGAAAAAGATGAGAAGGTCGGTAATATGATATTTGCCAGTATCTATCCTTTGTATTGGAATAGACTAGAAAAAAACGGTAGAACAAAAGAAGAGTTCCATCAGGTACTCGAATGGTTCACAGGATATGATGAAAATCAACTACAAGCATTAATTGATGAGAAAGTCACATTCAGAACTTTTTTTGAAAATGCTAAGATCCATCCTAATGCTCATATGATCAAAGGCGTCGTTTGTGGTTACCGCATAGAAGAAATCGAGGACGAATTTGTAGTCTATAAAGAATGTAGACGCATGGAAAAATTAATAGACGAATTGGCTAAAGGTCGTAAAATGGAGAAAATTTTACGCGAAGAAAAGTAATTCCACGTATTTTGGCACTATCTATAAATATAATAGTCAACTATTAATGCCTCAATCTCAACTATGAAAAAAACCCACTTAATTTCATTCATACTACTATTAGCGATATCTCGTGGTTTTTCACAAATTCCTGTTGAGACGTATCGTAAAGAAATTCAGGAATTATCGTCGAAAAAAGAAATAAATACCTACTGGAATAAGCTTACTAAAATCGATCAGGAGGTTTTAGTGAATGCTACCGATTTAAAAACGGCGGATAGTATTTCTATTTCGAATATGATTCGAACCGTTTTAGTATTTGAAATCCATGGTATGGAAGCTTACAATCCTAATGGTGTTTTACCAATTCTAAACCTTGCTCACAATTACATTGGTAAAAGCCAGTTAGCTTACTGGCCAATACTTGTAAAATGTGCAAAACTTGGTGGTGCAATAGAAAGTTTTGGCGGTAAATATCCTGCTTATCAACTCGAAAGTGTGTCTCTTACGTTTTATAATTATTCCTTGTTTAATCAAGAACCTAAATATCCGAAGCTCATTGAGCGTCTGCAAGATATAAAGACCGATAACACGATAGACGCCCTACTCAATGCATTAGAACATCAAAACAAACTTCGCGCTTTAAATGAGGTTTCTGTTTTGAATGAATGGTATTTACAATCTGCAACAGACCGCATTGATGAGAAGACATTTTCTTTTGTTATCATGTCTGATAATAATGTATATACCAAGAGTTACCGACGCATTCAAAAACTTGAACTAGTAGATTCTAATTCTGAAGCGAAAATTTATAAAGTTGAAAATGGGCCATTTGGATGGAAATATGTTTACGGAAACGATGGCAGTTTACGATTGATTGATGACGCAGATAACATCCTAATCCAATACACATTAGCAAATTAAACTGTGGCCCTTAAAAGCTGTAAATTTAGTTCCCTTTAACTTCAAATTATAAACACATACAATGAAAAAACTATTCTTTTTAATTTTGATGCTCTTTTTCACTGCATCAATCTTAAATGCCCAAGATGACAAGGTTTTTGTAAAAGACTATTTAGAACGTCTCGAGAAGTCGAAAACATATTTGATACTCGTTGCAGAATCAATGCCTGAAGATCTCTATGAATTCAAAGCAACACCAGAATCAATGAGTTTCGCTGAACATCTAATGCATATCGCCTGGGCCATGGATTGGCACAGTCAATCCTTAATGGGTGGACGCGACGCACGCGATTGGAATACAGATACGGAACTAAAGGTTGATAATAAATCGAAATTAGATATGATTTCAAAACTCAATGAAACCTTCGAAAAAACGATCGAGTTTATATCTGATTTTGACACGAACAGACTGGATGAACGATTAGATTATTTTGGCGCGGATAGAACGAAACGTCAAATCTTAATGTTGCTTTCAGATCATATAACCCATCATCGTGGTCAGATGCTGGTATATCTACGATTAAATGGATTAAAGCCACCGCGTTATGTGTTATATCAATAATAGATATATTTTAGTGCATTCATCTGTTCGATGTATTTCGATGTATACAATTACCTATAAAAACTAAGATTTTGAATCCGATAGATAAATTTAAAAATTGGTATCAACAAGAAACTCAAAAAAGTATGTCACGCATACCATCTGCTTGCTGTCTTTCTACCATTGGAGAGGATAACTATCCAAATGCAAGATTTGTGTCCCTAAAAGCTATTAAGGATGAAAAATTCGTTGTGACAGGTCCTTTAACCTCTAGAAAGGGAACCGAAATAAGTGCGATACCCAAAGCTTCGCTCACATTTTGGTGGACAGAAACAGAACGACAAGTGCGTATACAAGGTGATTGCGCTATCATTGAAGATGAACTGGCCGACATGTATTTCGCTGAGCGTAATATAGAATCTAAAATCGTTAGTACAATTAGTGAGCAAGGTGAATTTGTAGACGACTATAAAGACTTTCAACACAAATTCGAAAACGAGAAAGTGAAATTGAAAGCAACTCAAATTCAAAGACCTTATAATTGGTCAGGAATTTATGTTATTCCCAATCGGATAGAATTTATGGAATTTAAACCCGATAGATTCCATTTCAGAGAATTGTATACCTATGATAATGGTGTTTGGATTCATCATTTATTGCAACCTTAAATATCAACTCCTAACAAGCTCATAACATCTGGTATGAGGCATATTTTATTTGAGAAAATATTCTTACATTTAGACGTCTAATCGCAGTACGCTTTTATACCATAGATGCCATACCTATCACTAATTCTGATGGTTAATAGTTTCTTTATTAGACAACCCAAAAAATTGTCAAAATCATATGAAAAAGCCTTTAGTCTTATTATTTCTTGTATGTTTATTTGTTAACGGTGTACAAGCGCAATTTGGAAGTCGCGCATTACGAGATGAACAATCCAAAAAATCCTTTGTAAAGCTCCTCTATCGCGGAATGAATGACAGTATTGTAACTGGTTATGGCTTCCCTGATCCTACAGGCACTAAAACTATTGTGTATTCTAAAAAACGCCCTACTGAAGCAACCACAAAAGATTGGGAGACCGTAAAAGTAAACTACGCCGAGTTTTATTATAATAAACTTGCGATGCTTACCAGCGACGTTTATGATGTTAAATATCGTGAGGATAAAGAATTTCTAACAGATACACTTAGAGTCTACAATTTACGAGGTAAAGGTGGTGGTATTGCCAATGGTTTGGAAGCACTTATTTATGAAAATGAAAATGTACGTGTTTTTGAATCTATCGAATGGGAAGGGTTTAATGTTTATGCAGAGCTGGCTATTATTCAAATTAAGAGTGATGACACAACTAATGGTGTCGTCGGATCTTTAATTTATAGTAAGCCTAAGGTTTTTAAACGAACAGCAAAACGGGCTTTTAAAGGCTGTACAGAACTACTGCAAAATATTAATGATGGTGCTTATTTTCCAAAATCTAAAAAGCACATAAAGCAACTTGCCGATGATTATGAATCCTTATGTCTAAAGAGTTAAATCGATGCAGCATCCTACTAATAATTATTAATACTGTTAATGTCTATGGAAGATCAAAACAATCAGTTTCAAGAGTTTGAAGACGACGTACAATATGTCAAATTTTGGCCAAGAACAGGTGCCTATATTCTCGATGGTATCTTAATAGGAATTTTTAGTGCTTCGCTTAATTTTTTGAATATTATGAACTTCAAAAGTTTTACGTTTTACTTCGTAATTCTTTTTATCGGAGCCATGTATAAACCCTATCTTGAATACAAGTATGGTGCAACCTTAGGTAAAATGATGTTAAAAATGCGTGTGACAGACTATAACCATCTTCCAATTTCATTTAACAGATCTTTACTCAGAAGCAGTCTTTTAATAGGTCCATCACTACTCTACATTCCTATATATTACTTTGCTTTTAATAATCCTGAAATAGAGAATGTGGACGGGTTTTTACAATTCAGTGTTTTCCTATCGCAAGAATATCCAGCTCAAGGATTGATTGCAGTATTAGTATATATTATTTTAATCGTTGAAATCGTGGTTTTGTTGACCGATTCAACAAAGACACAAAGAGCTTTACATGACCAGATCGCGAAAACCTATGTGATCTATGATCGTAGATAATAAAAACCCTATCAAGAACTATGATGAAAACACGCTTAATATGTAGTTTACTATGCTTATGCTCTGGTTTATTTGCAAGGACACAAAGCGTACCGAATGATACAATCATCAAAAAAGATGGCACCAAGATTATTGACAGTTTTAAAACATTAAGAGCTTTCAAAGGTTACCTAATTACCAGTGAGTATGAGCTTAGTATGGAACGTATAGAAAGTGTCAAAGAAGAAGATCTTGAAAAGATTGCTATCCCTCTCAAAGATATCGATAAGGTGATAGGACATAGTATTTACGAAAAGAAACGTAAAGCCTTAAATGATGATGACGTGATCTGGGAATCAGAAGCACATCCAAATAAAAAAATGGTTTGGGTTTACTCACGATTGGAACGAAAAAGTGTAGTGTTACCCAATAACAAAATCGTTCTAATGCAAGTATTAGTTGAAGGACCTTGTGAATTATATATTGACTATTCTTTAGAAGATACTGGGTATGGACTGAGTATTAACTCGTTTGATAATTTCATGTTTCAAGATACTGGAAATGTGATTTTGAATACGAATTATTATGTATACCGAGAACTAAGAGAACGTAAGAGCACTGTCTTTGAAGGTTCGGGTGAGTTTATTAAAACCAAAAAAATTGATTACTTCGATAACTGTCCGGAGGCCAAAGCCTTTATTGACGAACGAAAAGAATTATCTAAAGCTGAAGTTATCGAACTAGTTGAACTATATAATGACTATTGTAAATAATACATATTATGAATTTTTTAAAAAAACTATTCGGAGGATCTAATAACGATAAACATAAAGCAGATAAACCATCACAACCTGAACCAAATACCAACGATTCTGAAAAAGTAGGATTAAGTGGTATTGGGACCGAAGAGTATTTCGAAAAACGCTATACTGAAGATACTATTGATGAATCAATTCTTGAAGGAACTTTGAAAATGATTGAAGGCTACTTTCCAGCAAATAAAATAGAACCTGAAATCAAAAGCCCTATCAATCATCCTAAAAATCTAGACCAAACCATCGATGATGGATTTGGATTTGTACTCTATTGTAAAGCGATGAATATGGATGAGAATTATGCGGTAGGCCTTTTAGCTATGGCGTTTAATGATTTTATGATCAAAACTCATGGATTCAAACTTTATTTAGATTCTGAACCTGAGTATCCTTTACGTGCAATGACCCTTAAGTATGATAATCAAGGCGCAATGTTGTCCTTATATCCTATTGAATACACTGCAAAAGTGATAAATTATGAAGCCAATTTTAATGACCTATACGAAAAAATAAAAACCAATCTCGAACATATGCCTACTAGCGATGATATCCTTGATAAGCTTATGGGGAAAACAAATGACAGCGACAAAGATGTATAATAAGAAAAATAGCCTGTACGATCTGCAAAAACTTGTATTTCTCCTCGTTTTACTTATGCTATCGAGTTGTAATTCCAATCAAAAAGAAGGCTCCAATACGATAGACAAAAGCAATCTTCATCATGTTGACTTCCTCGAAATGAAGGTATTCTTACCTGATAATTATAAGAAGTCAAGTTTTGAAGCCTATACGGAGATCATTAAGAATGAGACCGATCTTGATACCTTAACCAATTATGAACTGCAGAGGTTGAATAATCTCAAACAAATGGACGAAGGTCATGAATTATTTATTCATGATGGTGATTACTTGAATACAATTACCTTCCAGAGCAGTCCATATTTTGAGTTCGATAAATCTGCTGTGTCTTTTTATGTGAACCAATTAGAAACCATGAATTTCGTAGAACCTCGAAGTCGCGGTATCGAGTTTGATAGACTCGAAAGTAAATTTCTAAAGTATGGGAACTCCAAAATCATAAAAGTTAAGTATCTACAAAGTTTTGGTGATAAAAAGCGTTATTTAACACAGTACATCATTACCTATAAATTAAAAACCTTCGGAATAACAATTACCAACTTGGATGGCGATGACCATAAAGTCATTCTAAGTAATTTCAAAAGCTAATTCGTAAAGCATGATTACTTCTACATTATTAATTTCGAAAAAGTGATTTCCAACACCGATGAATAGATTAGTATTGTACCTATTAAGTATTGTGATCAGTTATGTGTTATTCGTCGTCATTGGGACCTTATTAATGTTTGCCCAAATTGGTGTTTTAGGAAAAGGACTAATCGTGATATTAATTGGTGGTTTAATTTATTCACCGCTTTTTATTTTAAGCAACTTGACACAATTCCTATTGCTAAAATATCCCAAACACGTGAAAGTTGCATTCTTTTTACCCGTCGTGATTGTTTGGCTAATAGTATCCTTTGCTGTTTTAACGAATAACATGGATGATTTTTTATGGAAAGTTATGGTTCCTTCACAAGTAATCGTAAGTTTGATAGGATATAAATTATATAAGTCTAATAAAGTGAATTAAAGTTGGCTCATTTTGCTGAAAACTTCGTCAGAACCATGCAAAACCTTTTGAATTACATAGCCGAACGAACATTTTGCTCACCTGAACTGAACAAAGCAATAGAAACATCATTCGAATTGGTTGAATTCAATAAAAATGACCACGTGTTAACTGAAGGATTATTGGCGCATCATCTCTATTTTATAGACAAAGGTATGCTTCATAATTATCACAATAATGATGGAAAAAAAGTGAGCTCTTGGTTTTACTATGAAAATCAATTCGTAACAGCTTGGTCGAGCTTTTACACACGAAAACCGAGTTTTGAAACCATAGAATGTCTTGAAGATTGTAGACTTTATCGAATTAGCTATACGGATTATCAAAAACTAATAGTTGATTATCCAGCATTTGGCAACTTTGCACGTACGCTAGCAGAAGAAATATTGGCTATCATAGACGAATTTTCTAAAAACTGGGCTTTCTTATCAGCTAAAGAAAAATACGTACTTCTAAATACCTATTTCCCTAAAATTGAATTACGAGTAAAACTGGGATTAATAGCATCATTCCTCGGAATTTCACAAGAAACCTTAAGCCGAATTAGAGCAGAAAAGTAATTTTTTGACTTAAGTCAAAAAAAAGCCCCTTGCTCCTAGTTAGATTTGTTTCATATTTAACCGCAATAGTTATGAGCAATATAAAGTTACTAAGCATTAGTGCACTAATTATTATAGTTCTGGCTGGTATTCCACATATTTTGAGAAGCAATACTAGTGATAATGGCATCCTTATAATCGAAGATGAAATATCAGAATATATCGATTCTAAGAGTAAGTCCACCAAGTATGATAATAACATTTCAAGCGATAAAAAGGATACACATCCCTTATTGGGCAGATGGAAAGTAGATTTTGAAGAGGAAGGGTCTGTGATCTATGAACTCAAAATTGAAAATGAAGAACTCATCGGTTATTCTATTGCCTTATTTGATGTTAATGGCGCATCAATTCCTGATCAAACTAAAGTATTCAAATTGAAATCCTTTAAAAATAATCTAGGAAAAGGACTGTACTTCATGGAATATGAGGGCGAAAACTACGAAGTCCCATGTCAACTAAAACTCGAAGACGGCATCCTTTATGTGTCTTATGATTATTATGGTTATAAAAATATCGAACGATGGGAGCTACAATAGAAAAGAAATCAGCAAACAAGACTAAAGACTGGATAAAATTTTTAGTCGTGATGATCGTATTTATGGCAGGCATGATTGTACTGACTATAAACGGTGTTCACAATCCATGGTTTTGGCTATTATATGCTGCTGTATGGTGGTATACAGAAGCCGTAATTGCGAAAAACATCCATCTACATTGGTCGGTATGGGTAGTTATTATTGGATTACTAACCGTTCTAGATCTTTGGTTAATTCAACTCTTATCTAATTCCTAAATCATGATTGAAATATTAAATAAAGAACTGCATTGGATCGATGTTGAATATTGGTTTTCTATATTAAATGATTGGAGTCTCATATATCTTATCATTCCATTTTTCATAATCGAATTGATTCGATATAAAATTCAAAATAGATTATCAAAGGATATCATATTTGATTCAGTTGCGAATATTATTACACTCGGTGGATTTGTTCTAATTGAATATATTATTGGAATTCTCTTCGCTACCAAACTATACTTTTGGGTTTACTATAATTTTAGCCTTCCACACTTACCGCTCAATTGGATAACTATTATTTGCTGCGTGCTGCTAGCAGATTTTGCCTATTACTGGGACCACAGAATGATGCATCGTATTGGCATTGGCTGGGCAACGCATACTGTTCATCATAGCTCACCTCATTTTAATATGTCGGTAGCTTATAGGTTCGGTCCGCTGGATGCTGTCTTTCCATTACTGTTCTCAATTCCAATAGTTATGTTGGGTTTCGATCCTATTTTGGTATTACTTTCTGAAGTCTTTGTACAGGTATTCCAAACCTTACTGCATACTGAGATTATCAAAAAACTTCCGAAACCAATAGAATATTTATTTAACACGCCATCTCACCATCGTGTTCATCATGGGTCTAACCGACAGTACTGGGATAAAAATTATGCAGGAATTTTAATCATTTGGGATCGATTACTTGGTACCTTTGAACCTGAAGTGGAAACCGTTCGTTATGGTATTGACAAACCTATTAATTCAAATAATCCTATAGTTGTGTTTTTTCATGGCTTGAAACGACTTGGACATAAGGTTATAAATACAAAAGGAATCGGTAATAAGTTTTTATGTCTTATTAAACCTCCCGGATGGGAACCGAAATAATTACTATGGCAACAAATCAGATCATATTTTCCGATTTATCGACCTACTCACCTAGCAAATCCATAAGGTTTTATGAAACCATTTTTGGATGGAAGTTCTACAGCGATAACAATTACTATTTAGCCTATAATGGTGACACGCCTGTTGTTGGGTTATATGAAACGCCAGAAAAGTTCAAACAAATGAGAATGCCGCATTTCTGGATGACTTATATACAGGTAAATAATCTTCAGCAAACTGTAGAAAACGCGCGTCAATTGGGTGGCATCATCGAAATGGAACAAATATTACCGAATTTCGGAAAGGTTGCACTTATTCGTGATCCTTTAGGCGCAGGCTTCACAGTATATGAAGGCGAACATCTACAATCCACCCGAACTAGTAACACAGAAAATACACTCATCTGGAATGAATTGCATGTTTCAGACGCATCCAAAGTAATTCCATTCTACGAAGGAATTTTTGATTGGAAATTTGAGCCTGAACAGAATAGAATTTATAAAATATATAGCGGTGAAACGCATATTTCAGATTTGCTAGAAATCGATAACGACATCAAAGGCACCTATGAATATTGGGTTTCCGTTTTCGGCGTGAAAGAGCTTACAACTTGTAAAGACAACATCATTGCCAATGGTGGGCATCTTATTAGTTCTGAAACCAACCGATATTTAATGACAGATAATTCAGAAGAAGCATTTTTCTATATTCAATCGATTTAGTTTATAGATTTCAAAAGTATAATTAAAGCAGTATACTCAAAACTATCTTACCCCAACCAACCATCACGATCCAAGCTGCGATACTGTATTGCTTCAGAAATGTGATGACTCTCAATCTGTTCTGAAGCGTCTAGATCGGCAATTGTACGCGATACTTTTAAAATACGATCGTAGGCGCGCGCCGAAAGATTCAGCTGATCCATTGCTGTTTTCAATAAAGACATGCAGTCACCATCGAGTTTGCAATAGGTTCGAATTTGTTTTGTCGTCATCTGAGCATTGTAATGTACCTTCTCATTCGATTCAAATCGTTTGGTTTGAACGTGTCGCGCTTTGGAAACCCGTTCACGAATAAGAATGGACGATTCTCCTCGACGTTCGTCAGATAGCTTTTCAAAAGGCACTGGTGTAACTTCAATATGAATGTCTATACGATCTAATAACGGACCCGAAACACGACTCAAATAGCGCTGCATTTCGGCTGGTGAAGACGTTACAGGCGCATTCGGATCGTTGAAATAACCACCAGGACTCGGATTCATACTCGCAACCAACATAAAGGACGACGGATAAGTAACCGTGAATTTCGCTCTTGAAATGGTCACCTCTCGATCTTCTAATGGCTGTCGCATAACCTCCAATACTTCTCGCTTAAATTCAGGCAGTTCGTCTAGAAACAAGACACCATTATGCGATAAAGAGATCTCACCAGGTTGCGGATAACTTCCTCCACCAACCAAGGCTACATTTGTTATAGTATTTAATGTGGAGGTTATAATTTTTTAAACCTTCAATGTTTTTTCATATACAATGGAAGCTAATATCGCCATATTAGTAATCAATATTATTATTCTTCCAATTATACTGTGAAACCACCAGATTTTTGGGTCATTTTTTTTATAATTCACAAAGCTCGTACTATTGAAATTACATATTTAAAGTATCAAGACATCTATTTAATAATTCTTGATCATCAATAAAATTTTAAATATTCATAATTTGATTTTAGAGCCTCATAAGACAAAACTGGAACTTCATTCTTTATTGAATTCAAAATAAAATTTTCTTGTTCCAAAAGAAGTTTCTTCAAATCTTTAATGCTCTTGTAATTAAAATTTTCATCAATTATTTCACCTAGTTTATTATTGGATATTCTTTCATTAAAACCAATTTCTATTAAATCAAGAACAGTGCCCCTAGTTGTACCATACATAACATACTGTGGAAACTTAATAACTTGGGGTGAAACTTCAAAATCACTATCCAAATAGTCTGTTTCAACAAGTTTAATGACTTGTCCCAAAACTGTTTGCACGTCATAAATTATAGCACTGTTTACTACTTTAAGAGCTTTGTCAATATCCCCATCGAATAATTCTGAAATACTTTCATACCATTCACCTTTCATCCATAAAATTATAGATTCCTTTAGGACATTGTGAGAGATTTTAAATGAATTACAAATATTGTTTATTCTCCCAAATTTAAAAATGGTTTCATCAAAAACAAATGATAACCAATCATTATCAAGTGGATTATTCATTAATTGAAAATGTGTATTATCAAATTCAATATATTTTTCAAAATCACTATACTCTCTTAAATTCGCACTTGAAGATTTTAATTTTATAAATTTATCTTCTTCTATATAAGTTTTTAGTTTGAGGCTTCTTAATTTGAATAATTTAATTAATACTTCTTTCTCTTCTCTATTTGCCTGAAATGCAGATAAAGTATCGTTAAGTAGACCTTCTATAATTGATTCTATATTTTCTGATTTAATATCGAAATCCAGCAGGTGAATGATTGAAGTATCTATCAAATCCAATAACTTTAGGAATGATTCACTTTGCATATCTAAAATATCATTGGATAAGGAAATATTATATTTTTCTATTTGTCTATTTAGGTTTTCAACAAGGTTATACAGAAATCCTTTTACAGGTTCAATTTCCTCATCCTTTATGAGGCTTTCCAAATATTCAAACTCTTTTTGCTTGGTTGCAATTATAAATCCTTTGGTTTCTTGTCCTGCTCTTCCTGCTCTTCCAACTAAATTTTTAAGGTCTCTAATATCCATGAATTTTGTTACCCACCTTTCTGAATCTGGTTCTTGAAATCTTCTGGTTATAGAATAGAGAACAATAGTTTTTATGGGTAGGTTTACACCTTCAGCTAGAGTATTTGTACATACCACCAAACGGATTTTATTTGTTCTAAGGCTATTTTCAATAATCTCTCTAATGAATTGTGGTAAATCGCCATTGTGGTATAAGAAACCATTTTCAGCAGATTGTGTTAAAGAATATTCTGGACTAAATACATACGAGAAGTATTCTGATAATTTTTGAACATGCCTATTATCCGCAAAATGAATTGGATTAGGAACATTTAATTTATGAATAATTTGCTTATTTATTTCATTCACCAAGCCTCTTACTCCAGTTTTTTTACCTTTGGCAGTCGCAAATAATGCAACACTTCCTGTGGGTAAAGATTTGAGTGCTGTTGTAGCACTTATAGTTTTTTCACTTTGAGGATATTTATTACTGCGACCAGTTATTGGGTTAATAAAATAATACTCCCCCTGAGTTATAAACTTATTGAGCTTGTAATTTACAGGAATTGCATCTGTTGGGTTTACGTCTAACATGTAATTATTACCTGATTTCCTTAAAAATGCGAAATTCAATTTTGTAGGACGATATTTAGACTCTATTATATTTTCAGGACTGCCCCCGAGCCAACTATTGATTGTTGAGATATTCGGAATTATAGCAGAAATAAAAATAAAGCGTTTATCCTTTTTTAACCTTGTCAATAGTAATTCATAACTAAGACCTCGATGTGAATCATCAATTAAATGTCCCTCGTCACAAATGATTGTTGTAAAACTGTTTACAATCTCCGGTTCAAGCTCTTCAATTGCCATGAATTTTTCAGGAGTAGCAATAAGCAAATTTGAGTTTTTAATTGCTATTTTTTCTTCTTGAGTTGGGATGTTGCCCCCGTATATAGTTTTTACTTTAACTCCAAGGTTTCGTAAAGACTTACCAAACGAACTCTTTAATTCTGAAGCTAATGCTCTAAACGGAGCTAAATAGAGTATTTTACAATTTGGATTGTGCTTGTATTCATTGAAGGCTATTAATTCACAAATTGCAGTTTTTCCTGCACTCGTTGGCATTTGAATGGAAACAGATTCTTTTTTATCAATTAACCCACTCAAAATGGCTTTCCGCTGGGATGGAAAGAAATCCCAAATTGGAATTTCTTTGTTGACCTTTGCTTTAACAAACTCATTCCAGAACTCTGTTGAGTTATAACTCAGCAAATCAATCCAAATATTATTAACTCTGAATCTTGCTAATATTGTTTTCGCTAAAAGAAATGATAAATAATCTTGTCCATTGTTATCTATTGATTTAATTAACTCAGCATCAATAATTCCTAATAGTTCGTCAAGTACTGAAATTTCTCCAGTTTTGATAAATTCAATAAATTTATCGGAGTATATGTTTAGGTTGAACTTTCTTCTTAAAAAACCTGAAAGAAAAATATCGATATCATTTTCATAATTATTGACATCAAACATATTTGCTAACAAATAAGCTGATGCAGAAAAATCAGATAGATAATAGAACCCTGATGCATAAAGAATATTTTTGTGAAAATTCACACCTTTAAAATGGTCTCTTTTCCTTTCTAAAGAATAAATTTCAAGTCCTTTTGCAATTTCAAATAATTCATTCTTTTTTGTATCTGTAAGGTCTTCTTCTAGTATTTCATAGGCATTGCTTAGCAAGGAGAAATAAAAGTCATCGTATCTATCAATAAAATTATATTTTGATTGTACATCAGAAGGTAGACTAAAATCGATAAAAGATTGCCATGATGCAGACTGCGCTATCCAGAGGTCTAATTCTCTATACATTCTCTATGCAATTTAAGGTATCTGCTAAAGTTTTTTGATAAGTTGATTTTAACTCATCTATTAAGACAACAAGAATTTCAAAATCATCACCAATTTTCGGAAGCTTTTTAGGAGCCACTTCACCCCCTTTAAAATTTTTATCAATTACAGCTATTGCTTTAAAATGTTTTTTATACGTTTTAGTCTTTACTGGGTCTATGAATCTTTGAACATTTTTATAACCATCATGATTTCTCTCTTCCTTGTATTTTCGTCTTATCCAAATTAGTGTTTCTGCAAGTCTATTGATATTATCCTTTTCAACTCCATCAACAGCTTTTACAATTGAACTATCCTTATTGGGTGTTGCTTTAGATTTTACTTCTCCACTAATTAAAATATCTTCATCAGACGCATCTTGTTCTTTTTTGTAAAAAAGCACAATATCAGTTCCATGATTTGCCACATTTTTAGCCTCTTTATGGAGAGTTTTTTTCATCCCCTCTAGATTAAGTCCTTTTTTCTCATATAGTTCGATAAGGAGCTGCTGTGTAAGAATTTCTCCAAATTCTCCTGACATTAATTTGGGGTCATCAGGAATATATTCATTGTGAATTTCTTGTGGAGTTGAGCCAAAATCTTTTTTATGCTCAACAATATCTTCTTCCTTAATATACGAGTAAGTATAGTGTTCTGGCAATTTGGAAATGAATTTGTCATATTCTTTTCTCTTCAACTTCAAGGTTGTGACTTTCTTTTTTTTATATTTAAAATGGTTTAATATTTTCATCTGATAATGTGGACTTGACCAATTTGGTAAATCTTTAAATACTGTAATTAAAAAAATCTAAACCCTTCTTTATTCGAGTTGAGGACTCTGCATGAGCATCAATAGCTTTCATTTCATATAAATTTCCCGATAATTCTGTGACTTGAACAACTATAATAAAAGCAATATATTCAAACCTCTATGGAACCGATATCTTACTTTCTATAAGAACCTGATTTTATATAATTTACTTATATTTCAATTTAGTTTTCTATTTATAATTTCACCTTATTAAATCAGTGAGATAATAAAATAATTTCTAAGCTGCGTTGGCTATGTTTCTTAATATATTGTATGCCGTTCTATTTATGTATCCCAGCACATCTTCATTCATTATTTCACCATATTTCTCAGGTGATTTGGACATGATTTTATCAACAAGTTTGTTTGTCAATTGCTCCTTAACTATCTCATTGTAGACTTTCTCCGAATCTTTATTTCTATTATTGACTATTATTTTTGTTAATATTTCATCAGAAGCAACATCTTGCAAGAAATCACCAACAACCTCAACGCCCTCATCACCAATCATAGACCTGAACTGAAGATTAATCTCCTCTATAACCTCTTGGACTGTTTTTGTTTGTTTCACACGTGTTACAGAACCTTTACCGCCTTCAGAACTACCTGAAGGTTCTTCATCGTCATCATCTTTATTGACTTCAGGAATAGTAAAACTTACGACACTTACATCTCTAAGTTCCTTTTCAAGATCACTAGCACTCTTGTTAGTCAATTTATGACTTAAGTAAATACAGAACAATTGAAATTCGTGAAGCTCTTTATCTCTTAAGTTAAACAAGGCATTGATATATTTAAATATCCCCATATACCTGCCTAAAAGAGTTCGAAATTCATCTCGTTTTTCTCTTGTTAAGTCAGATTCAAACTTTGTTTTAATCTTAAAGGTTATTCCTGCTATTGCGGGCATGTTTTTACTTTGCCCTGATGTAGCTAATTCAACCAATTGAGTGACATCTTTCCTAATGAATATTTCAAATTTTAATAAAGCAGTTTTAAGCTCATATAACTCGTTTGGATCACTTGATTTATTTGAAGTTACGTCATTCTGGTATTTTGCATACGCTTTCATTATTTCATCATATGAACCTGTAAAGTCAATAGCCAAAGTATCTACTTTTCCTGGGTGTATTCTATTTAACCTACTTAAAGTCTGCACAGCATTTTTGCCACGCAGTGGCTTGTCAATAAACATTGTATGAAGCAATGATTCACTAAATCCAGTTTGGAATTTGTTGGCTACAATTAAAAATCGAATGTCATCATTTTTCTCAAACAATTCATCTGTTTTGAGTCCTTTTGGATTATGAGGCTTGTTCATACCGTCTTCTGTGAAATTTGAGCCTTTAAAATCCTCAATATTGAGTTTATTAAATTCTTCATCTGTAAGTTCTAGCTTATCCACATCAACACTTCCAGAAAAAGCTACAATTGTTTTAAAGTTTAATCCTTGCCTTTTAATCTCCTCATCCATAAAGAGTTTGAACTTACAAGCGGCTATTCTACTACTTGAAACTACCATTGCTTTAGCCTTACCGTCAATTTTATGTGCAGATTTATTCTTAAAAACATTGACAATACGGTTGCATTTTTCTTTTATAATTTCTGTGTCTTGATATGCTTTTTGTCGAAGTGCTTTTCGCACCATCATTGGTAGGTATTCTTTTTTGGTATCTACTTCCTTATTTAGTTCATAAAGTGTATTATAGCTGTAGATATGCTTGGCTACATCCATGATGTAACCTTCCTTTATGGCTTGATCCATTGAATATACGTCAAAGGCTTCCCAAATCTTATTGCCTTTTTTATCCAAAACAGGCTCTCCCTTTTCATCTTTCTTTACTTGCCCAAAATGCTCAAGTGTTTTGTCACTTGGCGTAGCTGTAAGGGCAATAAATGCCATATTCGGAAACTCTTTTCTTGAGATTTCTTCAATCAATTCATCTTGCTCATCAGGAGGTGAAACCTCAACACCTTCTTCATCAGTTTGGAATGTATCTGTAAGTCCTTCATGAAGTTTACCTTCTTGAGAACGATGAGCCTCATCAATTAACACACAAATTCTTTTATTAGTTTGGTCTGATAACTCCTTTAGATGAGAGAACTTATGGATAGTTGAAATAATAACCTTTTTATTTTGCTCTAAAGCATCTTTTAATCCTGCTGTATCTTCCGCATATTCGGCAACACCAGGTGTTAAAATTGCTTTTTGAAAATCTCTTGAGATTTGGTCATCGAGGTTAATCCTATCCGTTAATACAACAACACTATCAAAAATACTATCGTCTCCATCGAATGCATTACGTAAGTTTTGAACCATCCACACAATGGTATTACTCTTTCCTGATCCTGTTGAATGTTGGATTAGATAATTTAGATTAAGCCTACCTGTTTCTGCAATTTGCTTTTTAATATCTTCGACAACATTACGTGTGGCACGTTGCTGATGATAACGAGGGAAAATCCAGCTATTTCCTTTACCTGGATATAAATAGGATTCTAGGTAATTTAATAAACGTTCTGGCAACAGGATATCGTGGTATAAATAATGAACTGGATATTCTAATTCATCTTTAGCTATATTAACGAGGTCCATATTAAAATCACGGAAGTCACTCTCTGAAGGTGGTTTACTAAAAGCTGCCGCCATTTTTACCGTATCATTATCGCATACAATGTGCAAAAACGGCTGTCTAAAAATTGGTAAATCTAAATCTCTGCCTAGATATTGTTCTATAGCTTTTTCATAGTCTCCACTAGTTCCTTGATTTTTAAGTTCTACTGTGGCAATAGCAAATCCATTAACCAAAAGAACTATATCCAAACTCTTATTTTGTGCTTCACCTTTGGACCCGAAATACCACTGCCTAACAGCAGTATATCTATTTTTTTTATAACGTTCTAGTTGTTCTTTATTAGTTGACTTGTCTGGTTTAAAGCTGATGAGCTCAAAGTGGAAATCACCTACAGAAATACCTTTTTGAAGAATTTGAAACATAGGTTTTACAGCTCGTTCTTGCCTTAAAGCCTGTTTTATTTCATCCTTCCAAGCGGTATGATATTGAATTTGAAGTTTTTTTAGTGCTTCTGGTTGGGTGGCATTAAGATATTCTTCTAAATCGTCAAAATACAAGCATAGGTCTTTGTCTGTATCTATTCTGCTTTCAATCTTTACCCTATAATCTCCATGGACACTTAACTCATGACAAAAATGTTTTTCAAATCCTGTTTCGTTATCTATAACTAAATCCTGCTTTTTTGCCATACTATGCTACTTTAATTTTACCAGTTACAGCATTGTAAATCTCTATTTTACGGACTTCTTGCAATTGCTTTATTTGATTTTCTATGTTTTTGACCAATTGGTCTATCTTATTTGTTTTATTATCAAGGTAATTCGCAATGGTGGTTTGTTCTTGATAAGATGGCACAACACTTCTTACATTGGGTAATTTTAACCCCTTAATTCCAAGAGCTGTAGAACCAGTAGCTAATCTTAAAACTTCGTCTTGCCCTGATGATGATTGGAAATAATACATTAAATATTTAGAATTAGAAATGTTTTTCTTGACCTTGAACATTATTATTCTCTGTGCCAAGCCAATGTATTCTTCATTTATCAATGCAACTTCTCCGAGAGGGGCTTCTGTAGTAAACAATAAATCACCTTTTTTTGGCATACCTCTTACCATCCAAGAATCGTAGTCATTTTCATCCATATATTCCATCGAATTTTCGAATGTGATTTTACCATTTTTTATATTTCTAGCAGTTACAAGGATAACCCCATCTGTTGTTTTATTAGGTGTTTTTCCTCTATAATCAACAAATTTTTCCACTAATTTTTTCAGTCTTTTTACCTCCCAATGTTCAGGAATATCACCTAGCCATTCCACACCAGAAGGTTTTAAATTGACATTTGGGTCTAAGCCTTTTGTTACAGCAGTATTAATTTCTATTTGGCGTATTTCTTTGAGCTTCTCTATTTGAGCTTTTTTGTTGCTTATGAGCTGGTTGAGCTTGCCAGTCTTGTCATCTAAGTAATTGGCAATAGCATTTTGTTCTTCTTTACTTATTGGATAAGCAATACTATGATTAAAAAATGCTGTTATGTCTAAATTTTGAATCCCAGTAGTTTGATTGACATAAGGAAAATTGATTCTTCCATCATAAATTGAAGTTAGTACGTGTAGAACAAAGCGTTTATCAAAACGATCCAGTATTTCAACTTTCTGAATGAAGTTAGCACAAACAGCATCAAAATCTTTATCAAAAATAACTGCTTTGCCAACAAGTTGCTTTTCTCCACCTCCTGATTTTTCAAGTAGAATATCATTTTTATTCAGCTTTCGATCTAATAAGTGATTTTCACTAATAGCACGATAAGTGAATTCCTCAGAATTAAATATTGAAGCTTTTTCTCTGTCAAAATCTGCTACACGAATGACAATAGTATCATTACCGTCTTCGTTCGGTTCTTCTCCCCAAACACCTCCAATTGATTTTGCTGTAATGTTTTTTAATCTATTAACTTTCCAATCATTTGGAATATCTCCCAACCATTCTATACCAGAAGGTTTGTATGTAGGATAAACACTCATAGTTGTAACCCTAATTCGTTTAACAATTGAGTATTACCCTTAATATCTTTATCCATATTTCCGTTTTCTAAGTCTTTAAACTCCTGAAGAACCGTTTCTAATTTCCTTAATGGCTGGTATACATAAAATTCTCTTGTAAATGGAATCTCATAACCCTTCTTTTCACTAATAAAAGTCCATTTCTTCTCTACCTCTTTGTTTAGCCATTGAGACATATCGTCCTTCCATGGAATGATTTCAGTGTCCTTTACAATAACTGGTACGTTTATAATTGCAGTAAGTTTTAACTTATTACCATCTACTTTCTTTGAGACTATAATCTCCTTATCTGGTGTTTTATATTTTTCAATAAAGTCACTTTCAGATTTTAGCTCAAAAGCAAAAGCATCAGGCTCAGTAGACTTTTTGTCTTTAAGTTTTTTAATTTGCTCTGGTGTTGCTTCTAATATCTTAGTTAGCGCATTTTGAGCAACCGTAACTTCTTTCTTTTCATACAATTGGTTGCCACTTTCGTCTAATTCCTCAAGCTCTAAGAACACTTTCCTGTATGCAAAGTCATCCAAATCATAGATTTTACTGTATTTAGTAGTTTTAAAATCTTTATGAATTTGTACAATTCTTTCAACATCCTTGTCTGCTATATAGCGTCTTTTATCACCTAAACTACGTTTCATGGGTTTCCAGAAATCTACGGCATTTATAAGTTGTATTTTACCCTTACGTTTATCAGGCTTGTTATTTCTGACTATCCAAACATATGTAGCAATACCAGTATTATAAAATAATTGAGTAGGCAAAGCTATAATAGTCTCTAACCAATCATTTTCGATAATATGTTTACGTATAGTACTTTCTCCACCTCCTGCATCTCCACTAAATAGCGGTGAACCATTATGAACAATAGCTATTGATGAACCACCTTTTTTAGGGTCTTTCATTTTTGAAAGCATATGAAGGGTAAATAGTAACTGACCGTCTGAGGACCGTGGTTGTCCTATATCAAATCTCCCATTACTATTTGCCATTACTTTTTTCTTGATTTTAGACCAAGACTTTCCATAAGGCGGATTGGAAATCATATAATCAAATTTCTCATTAGGGAATCCATCTTCAAAAAGAGTATCTCCATTCACCACTTTTGCATCCTCACCTTTTATCATTAAGTCAGCCTCACAAATAGACCAGGTTTTATCATTTACTTCTTGACCATATAAACGCACATTAGCTTTGTCATTAACATTGGTTTCAATGAATTCCTTGAGCGCAGTGAGCATACCACCTGTACCGCACGCTGGATCGTAAATAGTCACTAACTCACCATCTTTTAGTTTTCTCTCATCAATATCTAGAAGATGCGTCATTAAATCTATAACCTCTCTAGGAGTATAATGCTCTCCTGCTTCTGAGTTGTTTGCCTCTGAAAAACGTCTTATTAATTCCTCAAAAATATATCCCATTTTTATATTGGATACAGTTCTAGGTTCTAATTGGATATTTGCGAACTCTTCTATTACAGAGTAAAGAATGTCGTTGGAATTAAGCTTGTCTATATGCTTTCTAATTCCAGAGTATTTGATAACATCTTGAATCTGGTCAGGGTCGTCTTTTTTAGCTCTCTTACTATGAAAACCATTCAAGTAGCTTATAAAGTTATTTTTTATACTTTTTTCGCCTTCGTCCTTTAGTCCCTGTAGTGTAAAACCAGAGGTATTAATAAAGCCGACACTACTATACAATTTATCGTCGATAAATTTAGAAGCTACTGTTTTACTCATTTTTGAAATTCCAGAACCAAATTTGTTTTCTATTGATTCAGTCTCTTCTTTTAAAACACACTCCAACCTTCTAATCAATACCATTGGGTAAATGATATCTGGGTATTCGGTTCTCTGAAAAATATCTCTTAGTACATCATTTGCTACTTGCCAGATTAATCCAGCTTCTTTTGATACATCTATATCTCTTTTTTTGCTCATATATTATATTAATTTTCACTCATTACAAACATAAAAGACTGTTTTCCAATCTATTAATGAGGTAAAGAAAATTGTTTGCTAATTAATTAAGAATAGGTTAAATATAGTTAAAACTGAATGAAAATTCCTAAGATACTTCTTATGTATTTTCTAGTTCTCATTTATTTCATCCTTAATTTGAATGTCATGCTTATTGAATGCATCATCTAGGGAAATTACACCTTTATGAAGAGCTTTTTGCTTAACATAATCAAAATACCTGTTGTAAAATCCAGACCGTAATTGAATAAATATTCGCTGAACTTTACTTGATAATTCATGAGATATTTCATTAACATAAAAGTAAGAAGTTCCTACCTGGGCTTTTAAAAATGGAATCTCAATATTTTCTCCAACACGTGGTAAATAAGGTATCCTATTACATTTGACAACTCCTCTGTCATTCTCAAAATATCGTAAATCAAAATATATTTCAGTTTTATGAAATCTTAGAAAAAGATTTGATTCAAAATCAAAGACATCTTCATATAGGTCTTTTATAAGTTTACTCAGATTATATGGCTTGAGATTTAAGTCCTTACCAATTTGTTTTAAAGATGGGATAGGTTCATCCGATTCCAAGAAGTTTGTCGAATTCATATAGTTAAGAATTTCCTGGTACTTAAGGTCATTTTTAAATAGTTCTATTAACTGGGATTTAATGTAAAGTAAATCCAAAAACGCTCTTTTAATTGAAAACCTTCTTTCCATGATTCTTTAATTTATTTATATGTACGGGAAGTATAACGTATCCCTAAACCTAGGTTATTTGACTAAATTATACTGTAAAAATACCCTATAGTATACATGTATTACATTATCAATATAATTTGACCTTGATAATTTGCATTAATAATTTGAGTAATAAATGAATAAAGAGGGAAATTTACTTCAATAGATTGCATCATAGTGAAACCTAATAGTAGGAGTAAAAAGTCTTAAATATTATTTAATGGCTTAAATCTTTCATAAGCCTTAAAATATTCCGTAATACTTAGTGAATTAGGAATATTCCAAAAAATATCCAAAAAATTTTGACCACGTTTTCCTTATTTATAAGGTACCCGAAATAAAAGGGCACCCCATTACGTAATTTTTCGGAGTACCCCCATTAAATCAAATGAATTTGAATAATTGAGAAATTAAATATTCGAAGTTTAAAAAGTTTCAGAGTAATGTAAAAAGCATTTTATTTATGCCGCATTTTTCAAATATTGAAGATTCAGGGATTCAATTAATCCCTTATACTTTTTCCATCTCCTTGCAACAGTAGAGCGATTTATGGATAATTTCAATGCCAACTTATCTTTAGTTATAGTCCCGCTTCTTAAAAAATCCCAATTCATTATCAAATCTTGAATACGTGAAGATGTCAAGTCAGATTTATAGTCTCCTTGAATCTTATTTTGAAATGCTTTGAGTTCTTTTTCCGAAAGTTCATAATCTGGGTTATTTAGAAAGTTAATAATCCCGTTCTTCCGGGGAACAATATCATGATAAGGCATTTCAAGAATCTGGTCAGTAATAGCTTTTACCTTAGAACTTAACTCATCACATATCAAACTATAATATGAAATTGATTCATTTATATGCCCTTTGATATGTCTTAATCTATAATCTAAGAATCTTTCATTGTTGGGAAATGTAACATAGGTGAGGACCGTCTGATATAAATAAAAATATAATATCTCCTCTTTTATATTAGGATTTAGCCAGTATAATTGAATTCCTATTTGTTTTATGGATGATGTCCAATTATTAAAATTTAATTTAGCAAATGGCATTTTTATCTTTACAAATCTTAAACCCTCTGGAAAATAAATACTTGGGGCTCCATCAAATTTAAGATAATGGTGTTCAACTAAATCCAAAATATTATTGTAACGCAACCCTAACCTATTCTCAATTCTAGATTTTTTAGTATACTCTTTATCTAAATCTTCCCATTTGGTGCTACTCCAGAAGTATTCGTAATCATTATTGATGAATAAGCTTGATAAATAATCTTTAAAGCAATAACCCTCAACAAAATTAGTCCTGAGTTCGTTTGAAGTATTGACGTGATATGTAATCAAATTTTTTAACATGATGCATATTTAGACAATTTCGTGGAGATAATCAAAACCATTAAATCCTGGTAAATGATTAACTAATTAAGGAGCCATATATACTCTATTATTCACGTAGTATACACGGATGCCACCCCCTTATCACAACTAAGATTCATAAATGGTCATTAAGGATAAACCATACTTTAAATTTGAAAGAAAACTAAGCTATTATCCTAACCTGAATTAATATTCAAAAGGTAGCTAAAAATTGTAGATTACACCTCGCTTAGCTCGGAATTAATTAATACGAATGCTCAAGCTATAAGCTTAAATATACCTCATTAAGCTCCTCTTGTCTAATACCGAGATAAATTCTAGTCATTTGAATTGAACTATGATTAAAAATTTCAGAAAGGTAAATTAAGCTTCGTTCACTCTCTCGATCATTCTCCCAAACCCTCCTACCAAATGTTTTTCTTAATGAATGAGAACTAACTTTTCCTTTGAAGTACTTTTTCATTAACCTATTCACTTGCTGTTTTGAGAAAACCGTTTGCTTTTGAGATTTGAAACAATAACCCCTATCAAGGTCATCGAAGCTATTTAATGCTTTCTTTATATTATCATTCACAATCAATGTTCTCCTTTTTTTAGTTTTACCCTCAATAATATGAATCTTTTCTTTTCTTAAATCTTCAAATGTCAGATTCAATAAATCTTGAATGCGGAGTCCGAGATTAATTCCACAAATGATTAATAATCCAAATGATTTTTGCTTTTCAGATTTGAGTATTCTGAAACCTGTATTCAACGCTCTGTCAAATTCTATGTAATCACTTCCAATCATATTAAAATGTTCATTTATGTTATTTCTATTCACTAAAAGAATATTGGTCTGCAATATTAGTCTCATACATCCCATAAACGTTGAAAATGTTCATTAAATTCATTTTTGAACATTTTTATTTAGGGATTTTACTTCTTGAAAAATCGGTGCTAAAGATTGTAAAAATTGCTTTTTATTAATTCGGTGATACAGACTAATCACTTTCTGATTAAAAAGATTAACGGCAATACCTTGTTTCAAGCTGAATAAAAACTCATCTGTATCCAGGTTCATATCTTGATAATGGACATTTACTTGAATAAAAGAATCTGTGGGGTCATTTGGCAGATTTGTATATAATACAATTTCTTCAATGAATTCATGAATTACATTTTTCCTGTCTAGAAAAGGCAATTCCTTTTTAAGAGATTTCAAACTTTCTATTTTCTCCTTAAAAATTGATTCTGCATTTTTTATTGATTCAAGAACTCCTTTTTCAAACCCTAACCTTTCTTCAGCATTCGTAATTTGACTCTTTATGCTATTTATCTGTACTTTGAAATCTTCTTCTAAGTCTTCATTTTCCAAAATGAGTTTAATTGCTCTTTGTTTCTTGTTTTCTAATTTTTGGACATCAGTCTCTAAGTTTGAAATCTTCTGCCTTACTTCTTTCTCTCTTTTTATAAGGTCTGTGTTTGAAAGGAAGAACTTCATTTTATCAATCAACTCCTTTTCTTCAAACAATACACCCCAAATTAATGCATCAAGTTCTACAAGCTTAATGTCACGACTTCCACAATTAGTGTGCTTATACCTTTTTGAAGCACATGTATACAGGTTATAATCCTTTCGAATTTTACCATCTTTACTTTCCCTTATCCGATAACCCTTCGGGTCAGTAGTTCTTGACCTTCCATAATAGTTTCTACCACATTTTGCGCATCTTAATAACCCTTTAAGCAAATATTTATGGTCAACTTTCTTACCTGAATTGCTCCTATTGTTTTTTAAATTATCATTGACCTTCTTCCAATACTCTTTTGAAACAATTGAAGGAGCTTGATAAGTCTTTTCTCTCCATCTTCTTTCTCCTTTATATATAGGGTTCTTTATTATGTCATGGGTGACCTTATCAGCCCATCTGATTTTATCTTTATTTACCGTTCTTTTATCCTTAGAGTATTTATTTTTAGTTGTAAGTGTTCCTTTGAGCTTGTTATACCTTGTTGGAATATTATTGTCGTTGAGCCAATTTGCAATTGTCTTCTGACCATTTCCTTCCAAACTCATTGCAAAAATCTTCTTTACAATTTCAGCTTCTTCTTCATCTATCACCAAGTAGCCATTTTCATCAGATTTATAACCATAAGGTAATATTCGACCATTAGCTTTACCTTCTTCAATATTATCAAGTAAAGACCTTCTAGTTTGATAGCTTTGTAAATCTGTTTTATATTGATTAATCGATGAAATAATAGAATTTTGAAGTAGTTGAGTTGGGTCGTTTAAATCATATTCTTTATCGCCAAAAAATAGTCTCACATTATTCTTACGTGCATACTTAATGAAGGTATGATAGGTTATTGAGTTTCGCTCTAATCTATTTTGATTTCTAAACCATACAGCTGATATTGAACCATCAATAATATCTTCTGTTAACTGCTTTAGCTGTGGTCTCTCATCAATATCCAGAGTACCACTGACTCCTTCACCCTCGTCATAAATTTTAAAATCAAAATTATTACTTTTCGCAAAGGCTTTACCTTCTCTCTTCTGATGACTTATTGATTTGCTTTGAGCATCTTCTCTTGATAAACGGGTATATATAGCTAACATAAATGTCTTATAATAAGACAAATATAATTAAAATACATTATATACACTAACTTTGGAGATGGTATGATGCGGACTTCGAAACGGTCGCTGTGCGATAAGTCCAGAATGGTCTTTAACGCGCCCTACAACAGAATGAATCTTAGTCGTTTCCAATGCTTCCTGCAATGTCATAGGCGGTAAAATACTTGGTAAGCGCTTAGCTAACATAGTCTTGCCTGAACCTGGTGGACCTATCAAAATAATATTATGACCACCTGCAGCTGCGATCTCCATACAACGCTTAATACTCTCCTGCCCTTTTACATCGGCAAAATCAAACTCTAAGGTATTCAACTTTTCCATGAATTCGTCTTGAGAGTTGATTATAGTGGGTTCTAGTAAGTTGCCTTTATCAAAATGTGCAATAACTTCATTAATGGAATCTACGCCGTATACATTTAATCCATCAACAATTGCTGCTTCTTTGGCATTCTGTTTCGGGAGAATAAACCCTTTAAATCCCTCCTGTTTTGCTTTAATTGCAATTGGTAAAGCGCCTTTAATTGGCTGTAATTCGCCGTCTAAGGACAGTTCTCCCATAATGAGATAATCTTCTAGTCCGTTGGCTTTGATCTGATCTGAGGCGACTAAAATTCCAACCGCTAAGGTAAGATCATAAGCCGAGCCTTCCTTCCGAAGATCAGCTGGTGACATATTGATAATAATCTTCTTACCTGGGATTTTGTAACCATTGTTCTGGAGTGCAGCAGCTATTCTGAAGTTACTTTCTTTGATGGCGTTATCGGGTAAACCCACTAAATGATAACCAATTCCTGTATCTACATTCACTTCAACAGTAATAGTGGTGGCCTCAACACCAAAGACGGCACTGCCATAAACTTTTTTGAGCATATAGAATAATTTCTATAAATATATAGAATATATTCTATTTTATTTAATCTTTCATTAAGCGTATTTCTGAATAAAGTCTAAAGCTTGTTTCTCATTATAATAAAAACCGCCATTCTGAATAAAACCTACATGACCACCAAACTTTGGCATTTCTAGAAATAAATATTCATTTTCCTTGGCTTCTTTAACAGGAAAACATTCGTGGGATAAAAAGGAATCATTTAAGGCATTAATCAACAAGGTTGGCACTTTAATGTTCGGTAAGAATTGAAGACTGCTCGACTTGTCATAATAGTCGGAAGCATCCTTAAAACCATGTGCTTTAGAGGTATATATCTCATCAAAGTCTCTTAAAGTTTTAATTGAATAAATCTCCATAACTGATATTTTATCAGGATGTTGCTTGATTTTTATTTTCAACTTATCAACCAAGTGATGACGAAAACGAATGGCAAAGGGTTTGTTCTTTGCTTTGTGTAATTCGGTGGCTGATCCTGTTAAATGTACAGGTACTGAAATCGCTACAGCCGATTTAATTTCTTCGGGAATTTCGCGATCTTCACCAAGGTATTTCAACGTAATATTTCCACCTAAACTGATGCCCTTAATATAGACTTTAGAATACCCTTTATTCTTTATGCAATGATTCACAACGACATCCAGATCGTCTGTAGCTCCAGAATGGTAACTGTGGTAATACTTATTATCCTCGCCACTGCAACCTCTAAAGTTCACGCTCACGGCATCAATACCATTCTGATTGCTCAGTTTGGCCATACCTGTGACATAAGGACGTTGGGCATGCCCTTCGAGTCCGTGTAATAAGATGATGACAGCATCGGACTTCCCTTCCGCATAACTCCAATCGAGATCCAGAAAGTCATCATCATAAGTCGTGATACGTTCGCGTTGCTGTTCCAGCCCATTTACCTTTCGGATCAATCCTGAGTAGACCGTTGCCACAAAACCATTCTTAAACTGAAATGGTGGTTTAAAGGTGGATTCAACAATAGGCATAGACGACTTATTTCAGCACAGTGAACTCAACAGACGAATCGTTAAATACCTTATGCGTTTGAGCCTGAAAATCAGCTTCCGTCGCTTCAAAGATATTGTCCACATAGGTTTGCGGATTCGCATCGATATATGGGAAAAATGTACTTTGTACTTGTATCTGAATCTTGTGTCCTTTCTTGAACGTATGGAATACGTCCTGAAGCTCGATATTCACGGCTGTTTTTTCATTCGGAACAAATGGCTCTGGATTGGTCATACTATTTCTAAAACGACCACGCATTACTTCACTACGCACCAGCATATGGTAATTACTAAGTTTTAAGTGATCTTGAACATCATCCGTATTTTCTGTATCTGATGGAAATACATCTACAACTTTAACGATCCAATCAGCAGCAGTTCCTGTAGTAGACACATTCAGTTTCGCTAAAATATCTCCAGCTAAGGTCATATCCTTATCAAGCACTTGTGTTTCAAAGGTCAGAACATCTGGTCTGCGCGATGTAAATCGTTGATCGTCTGTCATAAACTTACGAGGTGTAAATACGACTTTCACATCTTCAGAATACGGTACTGGTTTTTTTGGATCACTCACAAAATCTGAAGTAGCAATCATACGATTCGCTTGCTGGGTTAACTTCTGATAAGGCTGCATAAAATAGCTTTCCTTAGTTGCATTGGCTGGTGGCCAGCTATCAAAACTTACCCATTCTTTCTTTCCTGTATCGAACATCTGTGCTTCAGCTAGTTTAGGCTCTCCTTCTCCATTTCCTTTTAAGAAATGATTGAAGAATGGTGTTTCTATATTCTTCTGAAAATAATCTGAAATATTATCTCCAAAATGAATATTACCAATCACCTGACGTTCTCGTGTTCTTGCCCAATCACCATGACTCCATGGTCCAAAGACAACTGCGTTGTAATTATCACTATGCTCTTCTATACTTTGATAGGTATTAAATGGCCCATATAAATCTTCAGCATCAAATAAACCTCCCACGATTAAGGTTGCTGGTTTGATATCTTTCAAATGCTGGATGATGCCACGACTTTGCCAAAATGCATCATAGGTTGTATGTGTTTTGATCTGCTGATAGAATACATTGTCTTCATCGTAGTATTTATCCAAATTACTTAAAGGCCCTGCATCTAAGAAGAATTGGTACTGATCTTCAGTTCCGATATCTGGGAAGTTGTACCAAGCTTCTGTTGTTGGTGTATCTTTCATATAACCAAATACAGACGTCGCTCTCCAGTAGCTCAATAAAAAGGCCCCATTATGGATAAAATCATCAAAGAAGAAATCGCCAATACAGGCTTGTGGTGATGATGCTTTTAAAGCAGGATGACCTGATAACACAGAATACGTGGCATAGAATCCTGGATACGATATTCCCCAAGTTCCTACTCTTCCATTATTATTATCGACGTTATTGATCAACCATTCGATCGTATCGTAGGTATCACTGGCTTCATCGGTTTGATTTCCAGTTTTATTTGGGATATAGGCTCTCATATTATCGTAAACCCCTTCACTATTCCAACGTCCACGAACATCCTGATATACAATGATATTGCCTTCTTCCATTAAATAGGTATTCGGACCAATTTTTGAACGATATTCATCGGCACCATAAGGCCTGCAGCTATATGGCGTTCGCATCATGATAATTGGATATTCTTTAGATGTATCTTTCGGCGAATAAATTGTTGTATGCAATTTGATACCATCGCGCATTTCAATCATGACTTCTTTTTTGTCATAATTATCCTGAACGTAAGTGTCTTCAGTTTCGGTAGTGGTTTTAGCTAAAGTGTCTTGTGTTTGCTTACAATTGAAAAGTGAGATCGCGACAATGGCGAACAGATACATGTATCGTTTCATAGTTGGTGATTTTTTCGAAAGGCTAAATATAACCAATCTGAAATAGTTTACATCGAAATGAAATGTTAAGATGCCTCGAGCGATGTAAATTCAAAACGCTCCCCATTAAAAAGCCCTTTATCACTTAATTTAATTGCAGGTATCACTAACAAAGCCATGAATGATAAGGTCATATAAGGAGCAGTTAATGTGGATCCCAATTGTTTAGCAATGGCATCAAGTTTTGCATAATCGCGTCCAATTGTATATCCATCTGCATCACTCATAATCCCTGCTACTGGTAATGACACTATATGCGTCACATCTTCGTTCACAGCACAGATACCGCCTTTATGTTTGATGAGTTCATTAACAGCTTTACAAATCATGTCATCCGAAACACCTACTGCAATGATATTATGAGAATCATGCCCTACAGAAGAAGCAATAGCGCCTTTTTTGAGTCCAATATTCTTGATAAAACCAATGGCTGGTGATTCATCTTTATAACGATTTACGACGCTCATTTTCAGAATGTCCTCATCAACGTTTGAAACTAAATTCCCATTTTCACTCAAGGCATTTGCCATAATCTCATTCGTGACCAACTGACCATCCAATGCTTCGATCACTCTAATTGTTTTTGCATTGCTTAAGTATTGAAAATCTAAAATTTGTTTAGCCGACGTATTAAAATTATTGAGGTTATCAAAAGCCACAGCTGGTATTTTAGATACACCTCTGTCGCTTACCAATTGTCCGTCAATATAGGTTTGTAATACCTTGAAATCCTTGAGGTTTTCAAGTACGATGAAATCTGCTGGATCTCCTACGTTTAGTAGTCCGACGTCTAAGTTGTAATGCTGTACAGGATTAACGCAAGCCGCTTGTAATACTTTGATTACATCTATACCTCTATCAACCGCTCGTTTACATAAAGCATTAATATGATCTACGATTAGATCATCAGGGTGTTTATCATCACTGCAGAACATTATGTTTTCAAAATGTTCAGGAAGCAGGTCGATCAGCGCCTCAAAATTCTTTGCGGCACTTCCCTCTCGAATAAGGATCTTCATCCCTTTCTGGAGTTTTTCGAGAGCCTCCTCGTAAGTAAAACACTCATGATCTGTGATTATTCCTGCGTCAATATATTTCGAAAGATCAGCTCCGCGAACACCAGGTGCATGGCCATCCACAGGTTTATTATAATGTTTGGCCCATTCTATTTTTTTTAAAACTTCTGCATCATCATATATGACACCTGGATAATTCATCATCTCAGCCAGGTATTTGATATCAGGATTTGATAGGAGCGTTTTGATTCCTTCAGAATCGATCACAGCTCCAGCCGATTCAAAAGAGGTCGCTGGCACACAAGAAGGCGCACCAAAATTGAATTTAAAAGGTGTTTGTTTACCGTTATTAATCATAAACTCTACACCTGCAATACCGAGTACATTTGCAATTTCATGTGGATCGGAAACAGTGGATACTGTTCCATGATTTACGGCAATTCTGGCAAACTCACTTGGCACTAACATTGAACTTTCAATATGAATATGTGAGTCGATAAATCCAGGTGTGATATAACGCGACTCATTGTGATCGATTTCTTCAATGGCGGCGATTTTACCGTTTAAAACAGTTACCTGACCTGCAAAAATTCGTTGGTTTTGAATGTCTACTATTTGCCCTTTTATCTTCAAATTTGATTTAGTTTATGCGAATATTTAGAATATGCTTCGTCTTTTTGGTCACCTTAAATCGATCATCTGCACGTCGTCCAATGACCCAAACAATCTTATCATCTGAACAGAGTAATAATGTGTTTTCTTTATCTGTTAGCGAGAGTTTTTCATCCTTAAAATATTTACTTAGCTTTTTCTTCCCTTTCATGCCAATAGGATTAAACACATCGCCTTTTCGCCATTTGCGCAGTGCTAATGGGAATTCAATCAGGTCTTTATCGACATAAATACTAGAATGATCAGACTCAATCTTCTTATCAGCATCAGAAAAACTGAGCTTACCTAAATGCGTTTCAATTTTGCTTTCGATAGTCTCGATCAATACATCTTCGTGGTGATCATTGTGAATTTCAGTTAAAATTAAATGCTTTCTATCCTTTATCAAACGGTGTGTTTCTGAAAATACCTGCTTCCCAGATTGCGCATCTAACAGATCGACAATATCATCCCAAGCCGTAAATCCATAGTATTTGAACATTTCATACAAGTATGCTTTCGAATTGTTGACTTTTTTAAATTCAGAAATTTTAAAGTGTATCGCCTGTTCGTCAATATCAACAATGGCACGCTTGGCAACGGCATTTAAACTTTCCTCGACGATATCGGCAGTATCCTTAAGATTATTGATCGTTGAATTGACATTTTGGAGTAATTCAGGATTTAAAGACTTAAGCTTTGGAATCACATGATGTCGTAAATAATTCCTAGCATACTTATTGGTTGAATTACTACTATCCTCTCGCCAATGAATTGATTTCGTTTTGGCATACGCTTCTAACGCTTCACGTGTAAAAGGTAATAAAGGCCTGACAACCTTATCATTCATTTCAGGAATGCCCTTTAATCCGGTAATCCCTGTTCCTCGCGTTAGGTTGAATAAAATGGTTTCGAGATTATCATCGGCATGATGTGCTGTTAGAATCACATCAAATTGAAGAGCATCAGCCAAACCATAGAACCAATGATATCGAAGTTCTCTCGCTGCAACCTGAATAGACTGTTTTTCTTCTTCGGCATAGGCAGTCGTGTCAAAATGTTCAATAAAAACCTCAGCATTAAGTTGGTCGCCTAGATCGATTACAAAGACTTCATCTGCATCGCTCTCATCACCACGAAGATGAAAATTGCAATGTGCTAATGCGAAATCTAAATCCAACTCACGACATAAATGAGCCAATACGACACTATCTAATCCACCAGAACAAGCAATTAAACATTTGCTTTTCTTTAGAAATGGGAATTGAGAATCTATATGACTTTTCAGCTGTTCTAGCATGGCTCAAATATACAATATTGGCAACGTTATTTGCGGTTTAATTTTAATTGAAGCTGATAAAAATCATATTTAAAACCTTAAATATCTGGTAACTTTAGTTGATCACTAAAACCCTCTGAATTATGAGTACGTTAAAGAACATTCAAGATAAAGCCTCTAAAAATGAATTTGATAAGAAAGTATTGACAGCGACGCAACACTTACATCCTTATGTCAAGCACCGACTTTATGTCGCAGAATCTACAGGCATCTTACCGAAGAACATGTATCGTTCTAATGATTTAATTGATACCGCTATTTTAAAATTATACGAAGGTGGTTATAATATCGACGACGAACCTTTAGCGGTAAAGCTTAAGTTATTCTCTATCGTAGATAATGATTTGGATGAACTTTTTAAGAAAGAGGCTTTTCATCAGAAAACGATTAGCACCCGAACGATTCTTGAAGAAGAACTAGATGGTCTAAATGAGCAATTTTCAGTAGACGCCGATTTAGATTTCATTATGAACGAAGATTTTGACGATGTATCCTATGCCCATTATAACAAGCATAACAATCTGTTTTTGTACTCAGATAATAACCGCTCAATTTTAGACACCTTTGAAATTGAAGATATAAGCGCTCAAAAATCGCAACGCGTCATTGGTGGATTTTACAGCTGGCTTCCAACAGTATTCGCAGATATTGTTGATCTCTATATTTTTGGAAAATTAAGCTTTGATGACATTGCTAAGATCAAGCAAATGGAAACAGCTCGTATAGAGCGAATATTCCAAGCAATTAAAAAGAGTTTTAGAAAAAACCTCGATTAGTTCTCCAAAACTTCTCGCATGGCCTTAGCCTTTATTAAACATTCCTCATATTCCTTGAGTGGATCGCTTTTCGCGGTAATAGCACCACCTACAGAATACGAAATATAGTTATTGGTCTCATTATAGAGAATACTTCGAATTACTACATTGAAGTCAAAATCACTTTCAGGTGTAAAATATCCCACAGCCCCAGAATAGAGTCCGCGTTTGGTTTCTTCTAATTCTTCGATGATCTTCATGGCTGAAATTTTAGGTGCTCCAGTCATAGATCCCATTGGAAATGTGGTTCTAATGACATCTACAGGATGCGTACTTGCATCAATTGTAGAGCTCACGGTAGAGATCATTTGATGAACCTGATCAAAACTATAGACTTTGCAGAGTTCTTCCACTTTCACACTGCCCTTCGTAGCTGTACGAGAAAGATCATTTCTAACCAGATCAACGATCATTACATTTTCGCTACGCTCTTTAATATCTTCAGAAAGCGCTTTTTTCAACTGCTGATCTTCATTAGCATCAATTGAACGTTTTGCAGTTCCTTTAATGGGCTGCGAGGTAATTTTGAGACCTTCTTTTTTAATATAACGTTCTGGTGATGCCGACATCAGATATTTATCATAAATCCTTAAAAACGTAGCAAATGGTGGATTAGAAATGAAATTAAGCTTATTGTAGGTTTCTAGTGGGTTTATTGTCGATTCTTCGGCATAAAACTCCTGACAAAAATTAGCTTCATAAATATCACCACGATGAATATGCGCTAACATAGCTTTCACCTTATCGAAATAGTCATCTTTATGGATACGCAGTTTGATCCTGATTTGTTTATCCTCGGTTTCTGATTTTAAACTTTTCTGAATCGATTCTATAGCATTCAAATCGGCTGACAACTCATCAGCAACAAAATGCAGGTAATGCGTTTCCAATTTATTTCCTCTAAGAATGAAAAGCTTCTTTGGTTGAAAAAAGAACAATTCTGGGAAATCTAAGCCGTCATAATTATTCGATGTCAGATCTTCTGTATCATTTTTAAGGTCATATGACAAATAACCGAACAACCAATCTTTAGTAGTGCTTTGATACTCTTTAAGTTGATCAAAGACTTGAAAACTATCGGTCTGAAATATCGTCAATGCCTCTACAGCGAGCACCGCATCGTAGGACGCGTAAGTATCGTCATAATCGTTACTATCTAACCAAACAACCTCATCAAATTGTTGACTCCATTGTAGCAGCTGTACTTTGAATTCTTGAGGGTTAGAGATATGTTGAGATGTAATTGTTCGCAATCGTTGGCAATAAAATGCAAATTTCCGAATAATAGGTGTGATTCACAAGTATCTATTTCTAGGTAAAAAAATTACCTTTGCAGCATGGATGCGCAGATCACTTTTCAAGACTTAAATTTAAACACACCCTTATACAATGCCCTTGATGACCTAGGATTTAATAATCCGACGCCAATTCAAGCCGAAGCATTTAACGTTGTTGCCTCTGGAAAAGACGTTGTTGGAATCGCACAAACAGGTACAGGAAAGACTTTTGCTTACATGCTTCCTATCTTACGTCATCTCAAATATTCCACACAAGATAATCCGAGAGTATTGATCCTCGTACCTACACGTGAACTGGTTGTTCAGGTTGTGGATGAGATCGAAAAATTAGCTTCGTATATCAATGTTCGGGTTTTAGGTGTCTATGGAGGCACTAATATCAATACGCAAAAGCGAGCAGTAGCAGAGGGACAAGATATTATTGTAGCAACACCTGGACGCCTGTTTGATCTCGCAGTGAGTAGAACGCTTCAATTGAAGTCCATTCAGAAACTCGTTATTGACGAAGTAGATGTCATGCTTGATCTTGGTTTCAGACATCAATTGTTGAATATATTTGACATTTTACCAGAGCGTCGACAGAATATTATGTTTTCGGCTACGATGACCGAGGATGTTGACGAACTTATTTCGGATTTCTTTGTGAAACCTGAGCGAATTACAATTGCAGTTTCAGGAACACCACTTCACAATATTACGCAACAGCGTTATGAAGTTCCGAACTTTTATACGAAAATCAATGTATTGGAGCATCTTATTCACGATGAGGAACACTTTAATAAGGTATTGGTCTTTGTGGCTTTTAAAAAACTAGCAGACCGTTTATTTGAAGAATTGGACGAACGTTTTCCTAGTCAGGTATGTGTCATTCATTCTAATAAAACACAGAACTACCGCCTTCGTAGTATAGAACAATTTAGATCTGGTGAACATCGCATATTAATTGCAACCGATGTAATGGCAAGAGGATTAGATATTGAAAATATTAGCCATGTCTTCAATTTTGATACCCCAAAGTATCCTGAAAATTATATGCATCGTATAGGTAGAACAGGTCGTGCTGAACAAAAAGGCCAGGCTATTAGTTTCTCAACAGATAAGGAATTAGAAGCCATTCATGATATCGAACGGTATATGGATATGCCAATCGAAGTGAAAGAATTTCCAGAAATAGTTGAAATTTCTAAGCAACTCATCGAGGAAGAACGACCGCAAATTAGAGAGCGTAATAATCCAACGAAACGTCGAGAAGAAGATGAACCTGGAGCAGCATTTCACGAGAAAAAAGACAAAAATAAAAAAGAAAATCTCGGTGGTTCTTACCGACAAAAAATCAAAACTAAATACAAAAAACCTAAAACAAGAGGTGATAAAAATGCCAATCGAAGAAAAAAACGAAGATAAATTATAAGACCTCAAATAATGAAATACCTCACAGCGTTTATATTTTTAATAAGCTTCAACTCCTTGATTTTCGGAAATACAAACCCTATTTGGGGTAAAACAGGACATCGCGTTGTTGGGGCAATTGCAGATGATTATTTAAAATCAAGTACAAAACGTGCCCTAAAAAAAATTCTTGATCAGGAATCATTAGCCATGGTTTCTACTTTTGCTGATGAGATTAAATCTGATGAGCGATTTGATAAATTCAAACCTTGGCATTATATAAATATGCCTTTGGATAGTAATTATGAGGCCTCTGAAAAAAATCCTGAAGGCGATCTTGTGACAGGAATAGCGTATTGCAAAACAATTATTACCAATAAAAACAGCACAAAAACAGACAAAGCTTTCTACTTAAGAATGCTCATCCATTTGATAGGTGATCTTCATCAACCATTGCACGTCGGATTAAAATCAGATCGCGGTGGTAATGATTTTCTTGTGGAGTGGAAATCAGAACCCTCCAATATGCATCGCGTATGGGATACGGATCTCATTGAGGATTTTGGAATGAGCTATTCTGAATTAGCTGAGAATCGCTATTACTTTTCGAAACAAGAGATCGAGGATATCCAAAAAGGATCAACACTGGACTGGATCGCTGAAACGCATGTGCTGACTAGACAGGTATATCAATCTGCAAAAACAGGTGATAACTTAGGTTACAGATATACTTACGATCACTTCAGTGTCCTAAGATCTCAATTACATAAAGCTGGAATTCGCCTCGCTCAAGTCTTAAACGAAATACTTTAAGACTTAATCTAAGATTTTAATTTGAGCATCTACAATATCTTTAATAGGCACGATTAGTTTTCCGTCCTTATTCTTTAGAACGACAGAGATATTATCAATGGCCTCTATCTCATACACTTCATTCTGAAATTGTATTTGTTTCCCTACCTCATACGTCTTTCTAGTGTAGAATGTTTTTAATAAATCACCAACAACCTCTCTAGCTCCTAGTCCGAATGCCAGTGCAAAAGCCAACAAGAACGCAGCGAGTATCATTGTCAGATTACTGGTAATAATTTCAGTATTTACGCCGGCTTGATTAAGTGCTGTAATCGAAATAAAGATCAATAACAAAAAGAAAACGACCTGACTGATAATCTTTCCACCAGAAAGATCCATAGATTCAAAGAAAGACCGCAGCCCTTTTTTAACAAAGTTCGCAAATAGCAATCCGAGCGTAAAAATAATTAGGGCGACAAATAAGCTCGGTAAATAACCAAGGAAGTTACTTATTTGCTCTGAAATAATTTTTAGATTTAGAATATCTGATACAATAATGAGTATCATAATATAGATGACCCATTTCACAAATGAAGATACGACCTTGAT
Source organism: Psychroserpens sp. (assembly GCA_017643165.1). Taxonomy (GTDB): domain Bacteria; phylum Bacteroidota; class Bacteroidia; order Flavobacteriales; family Flavobacteriaceae; genus Psychroserpens. The sequence continues at coordinate 944,928 of JAEPNY010000002.1, forward strand.
CGTATCAAAATTCAATTGCTTACCTTCAATTATTTCGATCTCATTGAGTTTATCATCAAGTTTATCGGCTTTAGCCATTTTTAAGGCTTTCTTAATGATTTTCACGACGATTTTTGTGAATATCCATCCAAATAAGAGTACAATAATTGCACCTACAATACTTGGGAAAATCTTCGTAATCTCTAACCACATACTGGTTAATGACTCCATTGCGATGTTTTTGTATTCTGAAACTTTATCCATGATCTATTCTTTAATTTTAATAGCTATTATTTTTTTTCTCTTTTACTCATAACCGTCTCAATGACATCACCTAGATTGTATGAAAACAATTCAGCTAGCTCCATAATGAGCTTAGCTATAGCAATGTCATTCATAACCTTAGCTTTCAGTTCTTCAGGAACTGATTTTAATGGCTGATCGATATTTTTGAAAGGATTTTCCATTACTTCAGATGATTAGCATATACGGTTAATAATTTATCTTTAGCGCGTTTAATTCTCATTTTAACAGCGCTTTCGCCTATTCCTAAAACAGTCACGATTTCCTTAATTGAAAGGTTATCCTGATATTTTAGTAAAAGTATCATCTTCTCATCAGGTGATACCAGTTCTAATGCTTGTTTTAGCTTGTCAACTCTCATATCGCTGAAATCTGATTCGTCGTCATGATCTTCCGGTAAATTTTGTATGTCCGTATAATCAACAGACTGTTTTTCAAACTTTTTTGCGGTATTTCGGGTAACATAATTAACACAATGGTTATATGTAAACGCATATAACCAAGTCGAAAACTTCGATTTCCCTTTGAAACTAGCTAATTTTACGAAGAGCTTTAAAAACACATCTTGTGTTAAATCTTTAGCTTCGTCTTCATCTTTTGCAAAACCATAACATTTGTTATACACCATCATCGCAAAACGATCGTATAACACTTCAAACAGAAGCGTATCATTCGTCTTCACAATAGCACTTACCAGATCTTCATCTGAAAGCTTCATAATGTCACTAGAGGGTTGCAAACGTGTTAGGTTGTAATGTTATGTTTTGTATTAAGACACAAGACATTAACAAAGGTCACCTTTTTTTTGAATTTTTTATGTGTCTTTTGAAAAAGTAATCCACAAAAAAAAGCGAACCAAAGGTTCGCTTTTCAAATAGATCAATACGTATCACGATTTGAACAAAACTAATATGTATCTAATTATTTAAATAAGTGTAACGGCTAACTTATGCTTTTTCACTTTTTATCATTAATCGCAGGATAATAATTCCTACTCTACTTACAACAAAAGTGAATAACCCAAAAGTAGCTGTTAGCAACGAAATTTTTAATCCACCTGCGAATATAGAAGGATCAGGATCGCCTAATGCCTCAACAGAATCGAAAGCCATGATTAGCCCTAAAACAGATCCTAAAAATCCTAAAACCAAGCCCAGTAAACTTGAATCTACAGTGAGACGAAGCATTTTTTCCGCTACACCTTTGGATTTCTTTACATTGACGATACCTTTAATAACAAAGAAAATCGAGGTTAACAAGCACAAAAGTATTAACGACATAAATAATGGCCCGCCTTCTACAAAAATATTAAGTGCAATGGCTTGATTAAGGATTCCGGAAATTGTAAGTGTTAATGTGTTCATGAAATTAAATTTAGTTAAACATGCTCAAACTTAAAACTGATAATTGGTTTATTTTAGATAATGCGACCAATAACCAGATTAGCAATGGATACAACCAATATGTCGAATCCAGAGCTAAATTGGTTATTCGTCTACAAATTCATCTATACAACAAAATTTATGGTAATATTGCATTAGAACACAGCAGATGATTTCCAGAAAAGATATCATAAAAAAACTTGCACAAATTTCCCTTCACATCATATTTTGGATTGCTGTGCTATTATTTTTTACTTATTTCTTTAGTGCTAACGGACACTCCTTTCAGGACACCTTTACATTTGCATTGTTTTTAATGCCAACGACCATCGCAACGACCTATGTAGCAACCTATGTTTTAATCCCTGATTATTTAATTAATAAGCGCTATCTAAAGTTTGTAACCTATAGTTTCTATACACTTATAATATCCTCTTATTTAGTCTTCGTTTCTGTTTTTTTTAGTCTGATCTATTTATCAAATTTTGAGTACGCCGATATGAATCCGGCGACAAAAAATGTGCTATTTATCATGACTGCTATTTACCTCGTCGTTATAATAGTGAGTGCCTTCAAGTTACTAAAGTTAAATCTGGAGCAGACCTCAAAAACTAAATCATTACAAACTAAAATTTTAGACACACAACTCAAATTAAAGGAACAGGAATTACAGTATTTGAAAATGCAAATCCACCCGCATTTCCTGTTTAACACATTAAATACGTTATACGGCTTTGCACTTAAAAAATCGGATCAAGCTCCTGAGATGATTTTAAAGCTATCTAATCTTTTGGATTACTTGCTGTATCAAATCGAAAAACCCCACGTACTTTTATCAGAAGAAATCGGACATATTCAAGACTATATTGATCTCGAGGAAATGCGCTTCAATGAAACCTTGGAAGTTAGCACTCATTTTCAAACCGCATCAAAAGACGTATCTATTGCACCCATGTTGCTGTTGCCTTTTGTTGAAAATAGTTTTAAACATGGCAGCATAGAGCATGGTAAACTAAAGATAAAAATAGCGCTTGAATGCACGCAGAGCGACTTGCATTTTAAAATTACCAATACACATAAACCAAAATCAACATCTAAAAATGGTATTGGATTAGAGAATATTAAAAAACGATTGGATCTTCTATATACAGATCAGTATACATTAGATATTGACGACAACACCAGCTTATATAAAGTTGAATTAAAAATTCACTTAAACTAAATGAAAGCATTTCAACATATTTCGTGTTTAATTGTCGATGATGAACAAGTCGCCAGAGAGATCATAGCTTCGCATCTTTCCAACTTCGCACATGTCCATATCATTGGGAGTTGTTCTAGTGCATTAGAGGCCTTTGATTTAATTAGTAAACATGATATTGATTTGATATTCCTTGATATAAATATGCCTGAAATTTCAGGGATATCCTTTGCCAAATCGATCAATCCTAATATCAAAATTATTTTCACAACAGCATATCGAGATTATGCTGTTGAAGGATTTGAATTAAGGGCCGTAGATTACTTACTCAAACCAATATCTCTAGATCGGTTAGAGAAAGCATTATTTAATTTCCAAACTAGCCATAATGTAACATATACGACTTCAGTAAATACTTCTGAACCGACTACCTTTATGTTTGTAAGGTCTGATCGTAAAATGATTAAAATAAACTATGACGCTATCGTTTATATTGAAAGTTATAGTGACTATTTAAAAATACATTTAAAAGACCGCATACTCGTTACACGCGAAACCATTAGTGCTATAGAAGCTAAACTTCCTAAGCGTCATTTCATGCGAATTCATAGATCCTACATAATTTCAGTTCAAAATATCGAATCATTTACTAATGAGTATGTTGTTATAAAGGACTCATCACTTCCAATTAGTAGAAGCTACAAAAAAGAGGTTCTAAAGCACTTGGAGAATTATTAGCGAGATTACAGATTATCGAATTTTTTAACACGAACTATTCGTTAAAACTATATTAACGACCAATAATCTAGAAAAAAATACGTTAATGAAATAATTATTATTTTTGTTTAAATGCCTGCTCCATGATGGATAACCTACTTCATACTATCCCTAACCTGAAGCCTTTTGACTTCAATCAGCATCATGCAGCACTTTTCATTGATCAGAAATGGGTTTTAGTCAATGGTATTTCCGAAAAGAAATCAATTTACATGTTTAGGGATAATAATATCCTAGAGATTTATCGAAAAGCCTCTTTAATTGAAACCTCATGGAACCGAGATGACGACAATATTTTCAATATTGAAACAGAGGATGGTCATATTACTGTAAAGGCGTATTTTAAAGACGATGATATCTTGGTACTTAGCCATCAAGACAAAGAAGAATTCGCTTTATTTATTAACACGTCGAATTATGACGAAGACGTGAATACCATAGATGATGTTCAAAATTTCTTAAAAGATAAATATAAACAGAAAGTGTCTAGTTTGATTCATGGACACGAGTTCTATTACATATCGAAATCAAGAGAATTCGGACCTTTTACAGTCGAAAAACTCGCCGAAAAAGTAAAGCAAAAAGCAATTAGCGCGTATTGTTTTGTTAGAGATATAAATGAAAATGATTATAGTAAGCGTATGCGAATAAATGATCTCATACAGGAACTCTAATCACTTATTTGATTTATACAACTCATATTTAGCCAATTCGATCACAACGATAGCTTCCCATTTTTCCTGAATATCTGTGCGCTCTCCACGAATAGTTTCGGCATCATATTGGTCTTGTTTCATAGATAATTCGGAAGATATCTTATCAAAGATCTCACGTGCTTTAAAGGCATCAGTACTTGTAATATTCGCATCCTGAAAGGCTTTTCTAAGTTTACGCGTGTAAATTTCAGTCAAATCAAAATGAATTTGTTCATGTCGTAACACATACTCTGTACGGCCTTCAGGTAACACCCAACTCTGATACGTATTAAACATACTTTGGATAAATACCTTACCATTTGAAAACAGTTGACGCTCAGATTCGTAACTCATTCCTGAGTTTGTAACCGCCAATGCATTTGGAAAATTTACTAAATCAGGTTCTCCCTTAAAATCATCCCAAGTAAGTTTGCGGTGTTCAGACCAACTAATAGTTGTTTCATAAACTTTTGGATCTTCAACCTTGTAAACATCCGCATATATTCTATGACATGTGCTCCAATTATCTGGTCGCTTATGTTTCGTGATTTTTATGAGATTAGCGCCATTTTTTCTTGCCATAGTCTTAAGGCTTTCAATATTTTGATAATAGGTACAGTTTTGAGACAACCCGTTATCAGTAGCTTTTAATTCACCAACTTTCTTCGCGGTTATGTACTGATCATCAATTATGTCTAATACAACCACGAGATCATTTTCGTTTAATGGTGGTAACGAGGAAGTAATATTTGTGCGCAATTTAGGTGAACAGGTAAACAAAAGTGAACAGAATAAAATAAGGGCTAATTTCTTCATAAGTGTAGTTGTTGAGGCCAGTCTAAGATCTATTTCTTTTTCTTTTTAAGATGCTTTTCAATATCACTAATATGCAATTTAAGGGCCTTAGCTGAAATTTGAATTTCCATAATTAATAGCGCCAAGGATACTAATAACAGTACTAACGCTATTCCGAAGATCCAAACAGCCGAAACATGCTGATCAATATAAATCAAAAACATTGTCAATACACAAAACAGCAAGCTCGTTATGCCAAAAATCTGCATATATCGTGTAAGATTTAGTCGCAGTTTTAAATTTTTGATCTGCTCGATTAACAAATCATCCATTTTCTCTAAATACTTATCATGTAAATTTCTAATGACGGCAGCATAAGCTAAAAATCGGTTAGTATACGCAAGCATAATCAATGAGATAGCCGAAAATAGTAAAGCAGGTGTTGTTAGTGTTAGTTCTTCCATTTAGATCAAATATTATTTTGGAGGTAAAGACATCACATAATTATAACTTTCATTAAAGTATTGAACCATGAGATCCGTATTATCAAGAAGCTCATCAGGTACTTTAACATAATCACGCATAACTGCGCCATAAGATCGATATTCAGTGGTATTATATTGCGTTTTAAAAGTCTCCTGTGAAGGTTTTGATAAGCGAATACCTATTTCTGCATCTTTATTTAACAAGGTAAACATATAGCCATTCGCAGACGTGTAAATCATATTCTTTCCTTTTCTCTCAAAATTTGCACATTGCGCAACAATATGATCATATATTTTTAATCGTTCTTCCCACATAATGGATGAATTAAATTTGAAATAAAGTTACAAAAAAAGCGAACCACAAGGTTCGCTTTGTATTTTATCATTTATCACCTTAGACGTGTAAGGCACGATCATCAGTTGCTGCGAGTGCTGCCTCTTTCATCGCCTCTGCATACGTAGGATGCGCATGCGACATACGAGAAATATCTTCAGCAGATGCTCTATATTCCATTGCTACCACGGCTTCAGCAATCAAATCAGCACAACGTGCGCCAATCATGTGGATACCTAATACCTCATCTGTTGATTTATCTGCGATTATCTTAACGAATCCGTCAATATCACCTCCAGCTCTAGCACGCCCTAAGGCACGCATAGGAAACTGACCTACTTTGTATGCGACGCCAGCCTCTTTTAATTCTTCTTCAGTTTTACCCACTGCTGCAACTTCTGGCCATGTGTAAACCACACCTGGAATCAAATTATAATCGATATGTGGTTTTTGTCCCGCTAAAGTTTCAGCAACAAATACACCTTCTTCCTCGGCCTTATGTGCTAACATTGCACCTTTGATCACATCACCAATGGCATAAATATTTGAAGCGCTTGTTTGTAAATGGTCATTCACTTCGACTTGACCTCTATCATTAATTTTAACACCAGCTGCTTCAGCGTTTAAGCCATCTGTATATGGACGACGTCCTACAGAAACTAGACAATAATCGCCTTTAAACTCTACAACTTCGCCTTTCTTGTTTTCTGCCTTGATGATTACCTCTTCACCTTTACGTTCAACAGACTGAACTTTATGAGAGACCATCATTTTAAATTTGGCTTTTTTAAATACTTTATTAAGTTCTTTAGATAAAGAGGCGTCCATAGTTGGCAGAATACGATCCATATATTCAATCACAGTAACTTCAGCACCAAGACGTCTGTAAACTTGTCCTAATTCTAATCCGATAACACCACCACCTATAATCATAAGATGTTTTGGAATCTCCTTAAGTTTTAAGGCTTCAGTAGAGGTGATTACACGTTCTTTATCAAGCTCAATAAACGGTAAATTAGAAGGTTTAGAACCTGTTGCAATTATTGTGTGTTTGGCTTCAATTTCTCCAGCGTCTTTTCCTTCTATCTTTATATGCGTAGCATCAATAAAACTACCCAAGCCTTCATAAACGTCAATATTATTCTTTTTCATTAAGAAATCAACACCTCCAGTTGTTTGGTCTACAACAGCCTGTTTACGTGCGATCATCTTTTCTAAATTAACTTTGATCTCACCTGGAATTTCAATTCCGTGATCTTCAAAGTGCTTAGTTGCCTCCTCGTAGTGATGCGAAGATGCTAATAAAGCTTTACTCGGTATACATCCTACATTTAAGCAAGTTCCACCTAAGGTTGAATATTTCTCGATGATTGCCGTTGACATTCCTAATTGTGCGCAACGTATTGCGGCCACATATCCACCAGGACCAGAACCAATTACTGCTACGTCGTATGATTTCATAAAAAAGTATTTATCTGTTTATACTAAAATGACTACAAAAGTACAATATAGATTGCTGATTTGCGAACCTGTATTATTTAAATTTTTGTTAGTTTTTATTAACTCGGAAAACCAAGCATGTTTCCCATACCAACTGTGAATAACCAAGAACCGTAAATCGCATGTTCAACAGTCACCAACAGTGTAGATTTGGTTTTTTGAAAGGTAAAAGCGAATAACAAACCACCAACAAACGTTAGCACCATGACTAAGGCGTTTCTAAAAAAAATATGACCAAGTGAAAACACGATGGCATTAATAAACATAAGTAACCTGGGATCTTTGAAAACCGAGTTATAGCGACTAAAAAAGAAGGTCCTATAAATTAGCTCTTGTGGATACACCGAAAAAAAGCTGTAGATAAAAAGTATCATCAACCATAAAAGCGGTTTATTTAGTAGCACAATAAAAAGTTGGTCTTTGTCAAAAAACCAAACGTAGAGCGTTGTGAGAATTACAATACCAAATAGTTGAACCAATATGCGTTTAAAAAAACGTTTCCAATTAAGATCTGGACCTACGATTAATCTGAGTTTCTCAACTCTAAGTAATACAAATATGACATAAACAAAACCAATTAAACCAGATGAAAGTTTAAAGCCAATTGGTATGTCGAGCGTAAAGCTCAGCGGAATTAAAACAAACGCAATAAAAAATTCGATGAGTCTATAAGCAGTAGATTGCATGTCTCAAAAATATTAAAATTATAGTTTAATCGCTGTTGTATGTTTAACCTCATTGATCATGAATGTACTATGTGTACTTCCAATATGGCTAATGGACGTAAGTTTCTTTACCATAAACTCTCTGAATTCTTCCATATCTGCCACTAAAACTTTTAGTAAATAATCATAATCACCACTAATATGGTAACATTCTAAGACTTCCTCAAGATTGGCCACCTCATTTTCAAAATCGATCACATAATCTTTACTGTGTTGCACAAGCTTTATACTACAAAAGGTTACGAACGATTTATCCACTTCTTTTTTATCAATCAAAGCGACATAATTTGAAATAACACCTGCGCGCTCCAACTTTTTTATACGTTCATATACCGCTGTTACTGATAGATTCAATTTATTTGATAACTCTTTATTCGTCTGCTTACAATCCTCCTGTAGAAAGTGTAAAAGTTCTTTATCAATGGTGTCTAAATGTATCATTTGAAATATTTTCAGTTTAACATCCTTCAAATGTCAAATTTATTAATTATATACTATAAATTAGTTTTAAAATAGTTTTATTTTCTATTCTATATTCAATGTATTGTTTTTTATTCTATAATATAAGAAATTTGTAAGTAATTAACCTAATATTCCGAAACAAATGGCCTTTAAACCAGCAAATAACATACAAGACTTACAATATTTTGGTGAGTTCGGTGGTGTAAATCCATCTATTTCAGATTCATCAACTTACACGTTTCTGTCAGCGAAAACAATGTTTGATACCTTCGAAGGTAATGCCGACGGATGCTATCTTTATTCGCGTCATACGTCTCCCTCTAACTTATACTTAGGAGAAGCGCTTGCCGCTATGGAAGGTACTGAAACAGCTAATGTTTCCGCATCAGGAATGGGCGCAATCACTCCAACTCTATTACAGTTATGTAGCGCTGATGATCACATTGTTTCAAGCCGCACAATCTATGGTGGTACATATGCATTTCTGAAAAATTTTACACCCAAATTAAATATAAAAACATCATTTGTTGATATCACTAAATTGGAAGCAGTGGAAGCAGCAATTACTGAGAACACAAAGGTTTTATATTGCGAATCTGTGAGTAATCCGCTCTTAGAAGTTGCCGATATCAAAGGCTTATCAGAAATTGCTAAACGTCATAACTTAACTTTAGTTGTAGATAATACGTTTTCTCCATTGTCAATTTCTCCAGCAAAACTTGGCGCTGATGTTGTTATTCATAGCTTAACGAAATTTATAAACGGTTCTAGTGATACTGTTGGTGGTGTCATTTGTGGTACACAAGAATTTATTGATGCGCTCCGTAATGTAAACGACGGTGCTTCAATGCTCTTAGGTTCGACTATGGATAGTTTGCGTTCTGCCTCGGTTCTTAAAAATTTGAGAACACTTCATATTCGCATGCAACAACATAGCTCTAACGCACAATATCTCGCGGAACAGTTTGAAAATGATGGCTTAAAAACAGTGTATCCAGGCTTAGAATCACATCCATCTCATAAACTTTTTAAAAGTATGATGAATGACAAGTATGGTTTTGGAGGCATGTTAACAATCGATGTAGGTTCATTGGATAAAGCCAACTCACTTATGGAGATGATGCAAGAAAAGAATTTAGGATACTTGGCAGTAAGTCTAGGATTCTATAAGACTTTATTTTCTGCACCTGGAAGCTCAACATCATCTGAAATTCCAGAAGACGAACAAAAAGAAATGGGCTTAAGTGATGGTTTAATTCGATTTTCAATTGGTTTAGATGCCGATATTGAACGCACATACCTTGTGATGCGCGAATGTATGGAAACAATGAATATCCTTCAGCCAGAAGCCGTACTATAAAAATAATAAGCCCTTATTGAGTTAAGGGCTTTTATTTCCCTTTTAATCGTTCCCAAAGCGCAGTCATCGTGTACTCAAAGTCTTCCATTTCTGGTTCAAAAGGCTTCATATCTAATCGTCCATCTTTGATATAAAGTTTTAAATTGAAAATCGCCTTATAACCACTAGGAGTTTGGACTAGTGGATACCTTAAGTCTTGATACATAAACTCATCTCCTTCTAACTGATGCACATTGTAATACTGATTGCTAAACCAAGCTAACCGTCCTAAATCTGGATATTGTGTTTCTGTTATCGCTCTGGTTTTCGGAATTGTCTGCCACTCTGAAAACGTATCAGCCTTATCTAATAAAGAGTAAAATCCCACTTGATAATTAGTCTCTGTTTCAGCTATGCCATACCATAAAATATTATTCAAAATAGAGGGTTGTACACTGAAGCGGTCGAACTCCACATTCTCTTTTACCAACGAATTCTCAAATACAGAATCGATATGAAACTTGTTAATTATTGTAAATAGCATATATAACGAACTAATTCCAATTCCTACTTTTAACCATACACGTCTACCACTATGCTGTCGGCGATATCCCATTAAAATAATCATACATAAGAAGAAGGGAACTGTATATAGTAAATCAGCTACTGCAATATTATTGAAGGCTACTCTATAATCTGAAAATGGTGCAAATAATTGTGTGCCATAAGGCGTAAAACAATCTAAAATGGGATGTGTAAACAGTGACCAAAAGAATAATAAGATCCAGTCTTTTCTTGTTGTTGTTCCTCTGCGACGTTTAGTATCATACATCTTATGCACCAACCAACCAATCAAAAATGCTGCTAATACGGAAAACACAATGGAATGCATGAATCCTCTATGAAACAGCATTGCATCAATCTCATTACCATGAATTAAACTACCAATAAAAACGTCAAGGTCTGGAATCGTACCACCAATAGCCCCAAACAACAATGCTTTATTTCCAATTTTTTTTCCTAATACCGCTTCTCCACAGGCAGCTCCGAGTACAATTTGAGTTAACGAATCCATTAAGCAATCTTCTTGTTTCAAGCAAAAATACACAACTCTCGCGATTTGCAGAATAGGTAACAAAGTCGTAACATTACGTGACCAAAAATTAAGATATGCCTATTAAAGACGATAAGAACGTTTCAGAGATCAAAGTTGAAGATCAAAAAATTATTGCAAATACCGAATTAAATATCTGGGAAGCCCTTATTCCCGTATTTGCTTTGGTAGGGATGCTTGCTTATAATATTTATGTTTTTGGTGATGATGCATTAAGCGGAAGTAATCAATTTATACTCTTAATGGGCGCAGCAGTTGCTGCAGTTGTAGGATTCTTTAATAAAGTGAAGTACAAGAGAATGTTAGAAGAAGTTGCAGAGAATGTTAAGTCAACTACTGGAGCTCTTTTAATATTATTAATGGTTGGCGCCCTCGCTGGAACATGGTTGATAAGTGGCATTATTCCTACGATGATTTATTACGGACTTCAAATTTTAAATCCGACGATATTCTTAGCGGCATGCGTAATTATCTGTGCAATTATTTCGATTGCAACTGGAAGTTCTTGGACGACTTCTGCAACTGTCGGAATTGCTTTAGTGGGAATTGGTGAAACTCTCGGTATTTCTTTAGGTATGACTGCAGGTGCAGTTTTATCTGGTGCCTATTTTGGTGATAAGATGTCACCATTGAGTGACACAACGAATTTAGCACCAGCTATGGCTGGTGGAGAACTGTTTAGCCATATTAAGTATATGGCCCTAACAACAATACCAACTATCACATTAACCTTAATTATTTTTATAATAATTGGTCTAAATCTAGACACAACTGGTAGCCCTGTAATTCAAGATAAATTGAGTGCCATTGATGGAGCATTTAATATAAGTCCGTGGTTGTTCATCGTGCCAGTAATCGTAATCATAATGATCGTTAAAAAGACGCCGCCATTAATCGCGTTACTTATTGGCGCATTATTAGGAGGTGTAACTGCGATAATCGCACAACCTACTATTGTAACTGCTGTAGCAGGCGCGGAATCACTAACATTTCAGTCAGCATATCAAGGCGTGATGAATGCGCTTACTGTTGATACTGCTGTTGAAACTAGTAGTAAAGAATTGAATGACCTATTTACTGCAGGTGGTATGCAAGGCATGCTAGGTACAATATGGTTGATCGTATGTGCAATGGTTTTCGGAGGCGTTATGGATGCGATTGGAGCACTTTCTAGAATAACAACATCTTTATTAAAATTAGCACATACTACGTTTGGCTTATTTGCAAGTACGGTAGCAAGTTGTTTAGCTTTGAACTTAACGGCTTCAGACCAATATTTAGCCTTAGTAGTCCCAGGAAAAATGTTTAAACAAGCCTATGAGGATAAAGGCCTTGCTCCTGAAAACTTGAGTCGAACCTTGGAAGATTCAGGTACAGTTACTTCTGTATTAATTCCTTGGAATACTTGTGGTGCATACCATTCAAAAGTACTGTTCGGTTATGCTGGAGCCACGGCTTATATACCATACGCATTCTTTAGTATTATAAGTCCGTTTATGACGTTGCTTTTTGCTGCTTTCTCGATAAAGATAAAGCAATTGAAAGATAAATAGCTACAATTATCAATACTGAATATAAACCACTTGGAATGAAGTGGTTTTTCATTTACAGCAACCCTATTAGTTCAGAATGTCCTTTCTCGTTTGCATGATCGAGCGCCGTTTTTCCATTACTATCTTTAATAGACTTATCGGCATTATTAGCAAGCAATAATTGCACAATCTCAATTTGGTCATAAGTGACAGCAAAGATTAAAGGAGTAGTTCCCATATTATTTTGTGCATTGATATTTGCCTTATGTATTAGTAATAAGGTAGCTAAATCTACATTTCCTTTAAAGCATACGCCAAGTAGTGCTGTATTTCCCGACGCATCTTGTGCATCTATGTCGGCACCAGAATCTAGCAATAGTTTGGTTGCATCTGAATTATTAAAATAGGTAGCGAATATTAATGGTGTAAATCCGCGACTATCTGTGATATTTGCGAGACTTGGATTACGATCAAGCTGCGCTTTCAAGTTGTCTAAATTGCCAGACTGCAATGTTCTAAAAAACAGTTCTTGTTCATTCATAATTCCATTTAGTTAAAAAAAGGAGTAAGTTATAACACTTACTCCTTTCGTATTATGATTCTATTTTATTCTTTAGTATTAGAGATCAAAACGATCAAGGTCCATCACTTTAGCCCAAGCAGCTACAAAGTCATTTACAAATCGTTTTTCACCATCATTAGCGCCATAAACTTCACATACAGCTCTTAATTCGGTGTTAGATCCAAAGATAAGATCAGCACGAGTACCTTTAAACTTAACTGCTCCTGTTCTGCGATCTCGTCCTTCAAAATAACGATCATCTTCAGCAGTCGCACTCCAAGTATATGTGAAATCAAGAATATTTGTAAAGAAGTCATTTGATAAACTTCCCACATTATCGGTAAATACGCCGTAATCTGATCCGTCATAATTAGTTCCAAGAACTCTCAATCCACCAACTAATGCCGTCATCTCAGGAATAGAAAGTGTTAAAAGATTTGCACGATCCACTAAAAGATCTTCAGCTGCAACATCTAATTCTGACTTGATATAGTTTCTAAATCCGTCAGCTATTGGCTCTAAGTATCCAAATGATTCCAAATCTGTTTGTTCTTGAGAGGCATCGCCTCTGCCTTGTGTGAACGGCACTGAAACATCATGTCCTGCATTTCGAGCAGCTTCTTCTACTCCTGCAACACCAGCCAGTACAATTAAATCTGCCATAGAAATCGTTCCACTAAAAGCATTTTGAATACCTTCATACACTTCTAAAACCTTATCTAGCTCAGCTGGATTATTTACTTCCCAGCTGCGTTGTGGTTCTAGACGAATTCTACCACCATTTGCACCACCTCTCATATCAGAACCTCTGAACGTAGATGCAGATGCCCATGCGGTAGATACTAATTGAGAAACTGAAAGACCTGATGCCAAGACCATCTTCTTAAGATCTTCAATATCTGAATCGCTCAATGTATAACCTGCTGTAGGAATAGGATCTTGCCATAATAATTCTTCACTTGGTACTTCCGGTCCTAAATATCTATGAATCGGTCCCATATCACGATGCGTTAATTTGAACCATGCTCTTGCGAAGGCATCTTCAAAAGCTTTGTGATCTTTATGGAATCTCTCAGAGATCTCTCTGTAAGTTGGATCCATTTTTAGAGCCATATCAGCCGTAGTCATCATTAAAGCTTGCTGGCCCTCTCCTCCTGCTCTTGGCGCCATTCTGGCGTTTGAGTCAGCTGTTGGCGTCCATTGATGTGCACCTGCAGGACTCTTAGTTAATTCCCAATCATAGTTTAGAAGCACATCAAAATAATCAGCATCCCAACGCGTTGGGTTTGGCGTCCATGCACCTTCAATTCCACTTGTAATAGCGTCTTCTAATACACCTGTTCCAAACGTGTTTTTCCAACCTGTACTCATCTCTTCAATTGAAGCACCATGTGGCTCAGCACCAACATATTTTTCAGCATCAGCTGCTCCATGCGCTTTTCCGAAGGTATGACCTCCAGCAACTAAAGCCACAGTTTCCTCATCGTTCATAGCCATTCTTCCGAAGGTAATTTTAATGTCATGTGCCGATTTTAAAGGATCAGGCTCACCATTAGGTCCTTCAGGATTTACATAAATTAATCCCATATGTACTGCACCAAGATGACCTTCTAGATCACCATCACTAGTATCATAACGATCATCATTATCTAACCATCCGGTTTCACTACCCCAATAAATATCTTGTTCTGGTTCCCAGACATCTTCACGTCCACCTGCAAATCCAAAAGTTGGGAATCCCATTGATTCTAAAGCAACGTTACCTGCAAGAATCATAAGGTCAGCCCATGAGATTTTATTTCCATATTTTTTCTTGATAGGCCAAAGTAATAAGCGTGCTTTATCTAGATTTCCATTATCAGGCCAACTATTTAAAGGTGCAAATCTGTGCGTCCCAGTTCCAGCACCACCACGACCATCACCAACACGGTAAGTTCCAGCACTGTGCCAAGCCATACGTATCATTAATCCACCATAGTGACCATAATCTGCAGGCCACCAATCTTGTGAATCAGTCATTAAGTGTTCTAGATCTTTCTTTAATTCTTTGTAATTAATACTATTAAATGCCTCAGCATAATCAAACGCCTCACCCATAGGATTGGATTTTGGCGCATTCTGACGAAGAATGTTTAGTTTTAATTCATTAGGCCACCAGTCACGATTACTAGTTCCTCCACCAGCAGATTTCTTTTGCGTTCCACTTAAAAATGGACATTGACTCGCATCGCTGCTGTTAATGTTGTAATTCCCTTTGTTATCCATGTTTGATATTATAAATATGAGTTAATTCAAGTTTGTATAAAATTACTCAATTTTTGCCCTATTCTAAAATGAGGAGATACTAATAAATTATAAAGAAATTGATAAAATTTATTGAAGCATACAATTGCGATAAGAGAGATCTATAATCCCTTGGAGAAAGGATAAGTAAATAAACAAGACTAAGGTGCTAAAATGAAAAAAGCCGCGTTCTTGGAACGCAGCTTTTTAACAACCTAACTAAATCAATCAAAATATTATCTAGCGATAATTTTACTTTATTGTTCAACAAATTTACAAAAAGGTTAAACAAAATATGAGGTCTTTATAATAACTTTAACGTTTGCGTAATCCAAATCTCGTTAAAATATGTGCCAAGAATTTCGTATCTTATACATACAATTTAAATGATTATTACTATGAATGAATCTGAATACATCAAAATATATAGCGGTAGTTTTGTCCTTGTTACCAGAGTTAAGGCTGAACTAGAAGCCCAAGGCATAGTGCCTATAATAAAAGACGAAGGAGAATCTCAAAGACTCGCCGGTTATGGCTCTATGAATATGGGGTTTCAAGAGTTGTTTGTCCATGAGGACGAATTAGACAAAGCATCTGAAATTTTAGAACGCGTTAAAACGGAAATGGAAGCTTAGCGATCCATTTGTATTAATTTAAGCGGTTACCGCATACATCTTTTCTCGAAGCTCTTTAATCTTTTTATCGCTCATATATTCATCAAAGGTCATGTAGCGATCAATAATACCATTTGGGGTTAATTCAATAACACGGTTTGCTACTGTTTGAGCGAATTCATGATCATGTGTCGTGAATAGCACAGTGCCTTTAAAGTTCTTAAGAGAATTATTGAAAGCTGTAATACTTTCAAGATCTAAATGGTTAGTTGGTTCATCTAACATAAGGACATTCGCTCTAATCATCATCATTCGGCTTAGCATACAGCGAACTTTTTCACCACCAGATAACACATCTGCAGTTTTTAATGCTTCCTCACCACTGAAGATCATTTTTCCGAGGAAACCTCGAATATATACTTCTTCACGCTCCTCTTCAGTAGTCGCCCATTGACGTAACCAATCTACTAATGACAATTTATTATCAAAGTATTCACTATTATCTAATGGTAAATAGGATTGAGATGTTGTAATTCCCCATGCATACTTACCTGTGTTAGCTTGTGCTTTACCATTAATAATTTGATAAAATGCAGTGGTTGCTCTTGAATCTTTCGAGTAAACTACTACTTTATCACCTTTGGATAGGTTTATATCAATATTCTGAAACAGAACTTCTCCATCAATTGATGCTGCAAGACCATCTACATTTAAAATCTGATCACCTGCCTCACGCTCGCGTTCGAAGATGATAGCCGGATAACGTCTACTCGATGGTTTGATATCAGAAATATTCAGCTTATCAATCATTTTCTTTCTACTTGTCGCTTGCTTTGATTTTGCGACATTGGCTGAAAAACGTCTAATGAACTCTTCTAGCTCTTTCTTTTTCTCTTCTGCCTTTTTATTTTGCTGAGCACGCTGTCTTGCTGCTAACTGAGAAGATTCATACCAAAAAGTATAATTTCCTGAAAAGTGATTAATTTTTCCAAAATCAATATCAGAAATATGCGTACAAACAGCATCCAAAAAGTGACGGTCGTGAGATACAACAATTACACAGTTATCATAATTTGCTAGGAAATTCTCCAACCACGATATGGTTTCATAATCCAGATCATTGGTTGGCTCATCCATAATTAACACATCTGGATTTCCAAAAAGTGCCTGTGCTAATAGTACACGTACTTTTTGTTTACCATCTAAATCGTTCATAATGGTGTAATGCAGATCTTCCTTAATACCTAAATTTGAAAGCATAGCTGCAGCATCACTATCGGCTGTCCAACCATTCATTTCTTCAAATTCTACTTGAAGCTCTCCAATTTTTTCGGCATTTTCATCAGTATAATCTGCGTATAACGCATCGATTTCAGTCTTTAATTTATAGAGTGGCTTATTACCCATTATTACAGTTTCTAAAACCGTATGCTCATCATAAAGATTATGATTTTGCTCTAAAACAGACATACGTTTTCCAGGCTCAAGATGAACACTACCTGACGTAGGTTCTTGCTTTCCTGCAAGAATTTTTAAAAAGGTAGATTTCCCTGCACCATTAGCCCCTATAATTCCGTAGCAATTCCCATTATTAAAGGTTGTATTTACTTCATCAAAAAGTACGCGCTTACCAAATTGCACTGAAAGGTTTGACACTGTTAACATAACGTCTGTTTTAATTTTTTGCAAAAGTAGAAAAATGAATTCATTGAACGAAGCAATTCAAGTTTAATTTAATCGATAAAACTGGGCTTAAATCTAGTGATAACAACATTTAACAACGTATTAACAAGACTTAGTAAACGCAAACTTTATTTTTGTTCTAAACGTTGAAGTACCTACTATAAATTATTTTATGAAACTATATACAGCTTCACTCTTCATTTTATCACTTTTCTTAGGGTGCAATTCGACCTCTGAAAAAATGGATTCTGCGTATATAGGTGGTGAAATCATCAACCCAAATAACAACTACATCACCTTATTTATTAATGAAAACCAACGGGATACCATTTATCTTGATGAGAATAATAGATTCTTACATCAAATAGAAAATCTCGAAACAGGAATTTATAAATTTACACATGGTGGCGAATATCAAACTGTTTTAATTGAACCAAAAGACAGTATCATGTTTCGATTAAATACGAATGATTTTGATGAGTCATTAGTTTACACCGGAATAGGGGCAAAAAAAAACAACTATATCATCAAGGCGTTTTTAAATGATGAAATAGAAAATAAAAAAGTGATCAACCACCATAATCTGGAGCCAGAAGAGTTTGAGGCGTTTATCGATGAATTAAAGCTTCAAAAACTTGAAAACCTCGAACGCTTCAATGCGAAGTACCAAACATCAGATTTATTTCAACAGGTAGCAAGTTCCAGTATTGATTATAAATACTACGCCTATAAAGAAATGTATCCATTTGGATATTATGGTAGTAGTAGATTAATTCACGTAAAAGATTTACCTGAGAATTTCTATGATTATCGATCTGAAATAGATTATGACAACAAGCACCTTTCCGGATTGTCTTCGTACTCCAACTTCTTATACTGGCATTTTAGTAATCTGGCCTTAAATAAATATTATCAAGATGGAAATCACGATACTTTTGATCGCCATGCCTTAGATTATAATTTAGAAAAACTCAGATTAATTGATGAGACCATTGAAAATGATGAGATCAAGAATTATGCACTTAGTCAGGTGACCCGTGATTTTATTTTTAATAGCTCTGATTCTGAAGCTTCAAATCTAGTGCTCGGATCATTTCTTGCACGATCTAATGATGATCAAAGAAAAGAATATATGACGAGCTTAGTAAATGCGTCAATTAGTTTACATCCTGGAAATATTATACCGAATACTAAAATTATTGACTTTGACAACAATACGGTTAATCTGTCTGACGTCATAACAAAACCAACTGTCGTCTATTTCTGGTCTTCAAATTTTAAAGCGCATTATCGCAATAGTCATTATATGATGCGTAATCTCAAATCAAAATATCCTGATATGGAGTTTATTGCG
This sequence comes from Psychroserpens sp., assembly GCA_017643165.1. Classification (GTDB taxonomy): domain Bacteria; phylum Bacteroidota; class Bacteroidia; order Flavobacteriales; family Flavobacteriaceae; genus Psychroserpens. Next base: position 964,047 of record JAEPNY010000002.1, read on the forward strand.
GTAAATATTAATGATTTCAATCTTGGATCATGGAAAAAAACATTGAGCCAGCTTAAATTCCCAACCGAAAACGAATACATTTTTAAGAATCCGAAAATGGCCATAGAACTATTTGCCATTACGCGTTCGCATAAAGTGATCATTGTTGATCAAGACGGCGCCATCGTGAAGTCTAACGCTAATCTCTTTAGCGACGACATCGACAAATACATCCAAGACGTATTAGCCGTAAAATAAAAAACTCCTGAATCATTCGATCCAAGAGTTTTATTACTGAATTTATTTTAGTCTTAGTTTCCTTTTTTATAATCGGCTAAAAACTTTTCTAATCCTATATCTGTCAATGGATGTTTTAATAATCCAGCGATAGAACTTAATGGTCCTGTCATCACATCTGCTCCAATTTTAGCACAATCGATAACATGCATCGTATGACGTACTGATGCGGCAAGAATCTGCGTTGAGAAATTATAGTTATCATAGATTAGTCTAATTTCATTGATCAAATTAAGACCATCTGTAGAAATATCATCTAATCGACCTATAAATGGTGACACATAGGTTGCTCCTGCTTTGGCTGCTAATAAAGCTTGTCCTGGAGAAAATACCAATGTCACATTTGTCTTTATCCCTTTATCTGCAAAGTACTTACATGCTTTCACACCATCTTTGATCATTGGCAATTTAATGACGATTTGGTCATGAAGGTCAGCTAATGCCTCTCCTTCTCTAACCATTCCTTCAAAATCGGTTGATATCACCTCGGCAGATACGTCACCATCAACAATATTACATATGTCGACATAGTGTTTCATGATGTTGTCATGACCTGTTATGCCTTCTTTCGCCATTAATGAAGGGTTAGTTGTCACACCATCAAGAATACCCATATCTTGAGCTTCTTTGATCTGATCTAAATTTGCTGTATCAATAAAAAATTTCATGTAAAGTTGTGTTATAAATTATGGCGCGAATTTACAACTTTATAGTGCGTTTCTGAACTCTTCTTATTAAATGATATTAACAATAGAAAACGGCTACGGATTGATAAATAAAGTATAAGCCTTAGATGTCCATGTCAAACACATATCTTCCTCATAAGAATCTGTATCTGGATTATAATTCAAAGGCGGATCAACGTAGACATAAACCGTGAATGTGAACTCGCCTGCTTCTTCTGGAATTCCTTCTAAATAAAAGGTTCTAAAGTCAGAATATGCCTCTATTCCAATTGGTAATGTACCTTCAATATCAAACTCGTAACCATAATCATTATCTCGAGGTTCATTTTTGATCTCGGCGTCAAATTCGTCATAATAATACGAATTCAAACTCCCTAATTTGAATGCTTTATTTGGAAGTTCAGGCTCTTTACTAAAAATGAGACAGTCAAATACGTCGTCACATGAAAAAAAAAGGGAAAGGCTAAAGACTAAAACTAGTACGTGTAGAGGTCGTTTCATAGTGCATACATTTATACACTATAACCTCAAAAAACATACCACATATTACAAATCGTAATGATTTAAAAGAAGTTTTTCATAGAGTTTATCCGGAAGAATTCGCTTCAAAACAATTGAAAACTTTTGCATGAATGCTCCTACTTTATAATGAATCTTTGGATTAGGCGTATTAATAATCTTAAATATCATTTTTGAAACTAGAATTGGATCATCGCCACTATCGACGTGCTCATCAATAGTTTTAAGTACGCCACCATAACTAGCTTCATAAGGAGAACCCGAAACGACTGGTGCATGATAACGCCCAGCGGCAATATTGGTAGCAAAGTCACCAGGAGCTATGTTCGTCATATGAATATTAAAATCCTTAATCTCCATTCTAAATGCTTCGGTAATCAATTCTAACGCTCCTTTGCTAGCGCTATAAATTCCGCGATAAGGAAGCCCCATATATCCAGCTATGGACGTAACATTTATAATAAGACCAGCATTTTGATTACGCATGTGTGGAAGAACCGCTTTAATCACATTAATTGGGCCAAAGAGATTAGTATCAAAGTTGCGCTGAATCTCTTCTTCTGGAATTTCTTCTATTGGTCCTGTAATACCTGCTCCGGCATTATTTATCAATACATCAATGCGTCCTACGTCACTAATTACTTTAGCAATAGCACTTTTAATTGTTACTACTTCTGAAACATCTAATTGTACAAGCTTAATCTTGGTATCAGTATAGCGATCAGGATTTCGACTGGTTCCATATACCTGATATCCTTTATCTAAAAGGAACTCTCCTATGGATTTTCCTATTCCTGAAGAACCTCCAGTGATTAAAACAACTTTAGACATAGCGACAATATCGAATTTGAATTCAAAAGTACAATATAAAACGGAAAAGTATGGGTACAAAAAAACGGCAAGCTACCTACATCACACCGCTACGACCGCGTACCTTTGCTTCGTTCCCGACCTGGAGGATTAAGCAGGAGCTGGTTGTGTAGGACTTGCCGAGGTGCAAAGATACAACCTTTTCATACTTTTCCAACCATTTTTTTAACCGAATTTTATTAAATAACTTGCACAAAAATTCAGAAAAAAATGCGCCTATTTAATGCTTTCTTAATCACGGTCTTAAGTCTTACGTTTTATGCTTGTGGTAACTCATCTTCTCAGAAATCTCAATTAACTATTAGCACAAGTGCTGAAAAAAACGTTGCCACTTTAGGAGATCAAATAAACTTGAAATTGAATAATCCAAGGAACTTAGAGATCACGAAAGTTGACTACTTCATGGATGGCAAAGCTATTTCAGAGACTGTTAACTTATCAGATGTAACGCTAGGCATTCATAACATCACAGCGCAAGTTTCATTTGATGAAACTTCAGAGGAATTAAGCACGAAAGTAACTGTATTAAATAATATGACTCCGAAAGTTTACAGCTACAAGATCGTTAACACCTATCCTCATGACATCAATTCCTATACGCAGGGACTTGAATTTCACAACGGCGAATTATACGAGAGCACAGGACAATATGGTACCTCAAAATTGAGAAAGGTAGATTATAAAACGGGTGAAGTGCTCCAAAACATTGATCTCGCTCAGCAATATTTTGGTGAAGGGCTAACCATTTTTGATAATAAGATCTTACAACTCACATGGCGTGAGAATATTGGATTTATCTACGATGTGAATTCATTTGAACGCATTAGCAGTTTTACGTATTCTAAAAGCCCTGAAGGCTGGGGAATCTGTAATGACGGCACCAATATCTATAAGTCTGATGGCACCGAAAATATATGGTTATTAAATCCAGAAACTTTGGAAGAAATGTCCAAGATACAGGTCTACACAAATAAAGGAAAGATCATTGGTCTAAATGAACTCGAATATATAAACGGACGTATCTATTCTAATCGTTATCAAAAAAATGGCGTCGCCATTATAAATCCAGAAAACGGTGGAATTGAAGGCGTAATTGATTTCACACCATTACGTAAATTGGTTACACAGCATGATCAATTAGACGTTTTAAACGGTATTGCTTATAACCCTGAAACAGGAACTATTTTTGTAACTGGAAAGCTTTGGGATAAGCTATTTGAGGTCGAAGTTTTTGAAAAGTAAGCCTCACTCAATGAAATACCTGTTTTACTCATTGTTTATTTGTTAGGTCTAATTTCTTTTGGTTCTTCGAATCATGAGAACAAAACTAACCATTAAGATTCCCGAACCATGTCATGAAAACTGGAACTCGATGACAACTGTTGAGAAGGGCAGACATTGTGCTTCTTGTAAAAAAACCGTACATGATTTCACACACTTTTCTGATGATAAGCTTATTACAACCCTAATGACTTCCGGTCCAATTTGTGGTCGCTTTACTACCTCACAATTAGATAGAGAGTTAAGTCCGAATGCAAAAAATAGGTCTAGTTATTTAACCACGATATCGTCTGTATTATTCACATTATTTAGTTTCAGCAGCATTGAAGCGGTAGCTCAGGGACGGCCATCCGTTATACACGTTGATTCAATAGAAAAACACAAAAAAGAGAAAGTGTTAACATTAGAAAAATCAAATCTAAAGCTTATCTCAGGAACCATTGTTTCAAAAGAAGACCATTTACCATTGCCTGGAGTAAGCATAGTTAATAAACGGACTAGAATAGAGACTCAAAGTGATTTTGATGGAATTTATAAACTTAGTTGTAAAACTGGTGATGAAATAGAATTTTCATTCATCGGATTGGAAACACAGCGACTTTCTGTAACTAAAGACAGTATTTATGATATCGCTATGAAAGAAGACTTTTGTCAAGATAATGCATACCTAGTTCTAGGATTTCCCAGTTATAATTGGGACGGTTACTACAAGCGTAAATGTCGTCAAAAGGAACGTAAAGCAGCACGCATTGAAAAAGTAAAGAAAATCAAAAATGGTGAGATTAAAAGGTCTTTTGTTGGTCGCATACTTTATACATTGAGTTATCCTTTTAGATCAAGAGATTAATGATTATTTTCGTTTGAACTTTGATTTTATATGCAAATACACGAAATCGATCTTATAGTAAAAGAAGATGATCTAGACGATCTTAACCACGTAAATAATGTCCGTTATGTACAATGGGTTCAAGATGCCGCCGAAGCGCATTGGAACCTAAAAGCTACTGAAACGATTCGAAATGAATTCTATTGGGTAATGATTAGTCACCATATTCAATACAAAGCTGAAGCATTACTAGGCGATCAGCTTCTCATTAAGACTTATGTAACTGAATCTAAAGGTGTACGCTCTACTCGAATGGTTGACATCTATAACAAAGCGACTGAACAATTATTGACAAGCTCAACAACCATATGGTGTTTCATGTCAATGGAAACTCATAAACCTACGCGAATACCTGAGGAGATCAATCAACTCTTTGATTGATAGAATCGTTAAATGTTCATTAATAAGACTGTTAAAATATCTTAACACCTGCCGTTCTCTTATTCTATTTCTTTTAATTTGAGTAAACCACTAGCAACTAACCTTTTGAAACAACTTTATTTATTTATTTTATTTTGCTTTAGCTTAAGTTCTCAAGCGCAAACCCTCAAAGGATATGTCTACGATTCTGAAGCCACAGTAAAAGGAGCACGCTTAGTAAATACTACAAAAAATACACTCAATTACACTAACGACAAAGGCTATTTCAATATCAAAGCAGAAAGCAATGACACCTTGGTCGTATTTTCATATTTTCATTTGGAACAGACCATCATTATCACCCCAGACATGTTTGATAAAGACATTGTCATCGAACTAAAAAAAGTGACCAACTTACTTGATGAAGTTGAACTGGCTAATACACCTCAAAAAAAGTTTGATTCATCAGCTGTGCAATCAGTTACCGCCAAACAAGGGCAAATCGCATTCAAAGAACGTGTCTTCGCAAGTGGTGATAACTACCGTCCTACTTTAAATGTAATAGCCTTAGTTGGTGCTATCGGTAAACTATTCAAACGAAAAAATAAAAAGCCTGAAATTCGGTACGTAGAAGCAGACGATCTCGAAAAACTATTTAAAAACAGTTCGTTCTTCACACAACGATTGTTATTAAATGACTTAGCTATACCTGAAGACTATCAATATTTATTCTTCGAATACTGCAGCGCACAAACTATTAACTACAATCTAATTGCCGCCAAAAAAGAAATTGAACTTCTAGATTTGCTTAATGGCTACAGTAAAGAATTCCACAAACTTCTGGAAGAATACCAAGAGGATTAACCATAATTATTTTAGAAGAAATACTAAAAGATGCGTTCAAAAGTTATATTTTTAGTGCCTAAATGATCAGCTGAATAATAGTTGATACAGAATTAGTTGGAATTTTTATGAAAAGACTACTTTATTTTTTCCTTACCTTATCATTTATTCTACTTTGGAGTTCATGTCGTAAAGATTTTGATTTTGCTCCAAGTACTGGTAATCTTGAATTTTCGAGAGACACTGTTTATCTCGATACAGTTTTTACGAACATCGGATCGAGTACCTATAATCTGAAAGTTTACAATCGAAGTGATGATGACATTTCTATCCCGACGGTACGCTTAGGACAAGGCCAAGCCTCTAATTACCGTCTAAATGTTGATGGTATGCCAGGAAAAGAATTCCAAAATGTCGAACTTTTAGCTAACGACAGTTTATTCATATTTGTTGAAACAACTGCCGATATTCAAGAGCTTTCAATGAATAGCTTAGAGTTTCTCTACACAGACGCCATTGAATTTGATAGTGGTAGCAATCAGCAAAAAGTTGAGTTGGTTACGCTCATAAAAGACGCCGTATTTATCTATCCTGATCGCGACGAAACCACCGGAATTGTCGAAACACTAACGTTTGATGTTGATGGTGATGGTACGCCAGATGAAACCACCTTACAAGGTCGATTTTTAGAAGACGATGAGCTCACATTCACCAATGAAAAACCATATGTTATTTACGGTTATGCCGCAGTTGACGAAGGCGATGTGCTCAATGTTGATGCAGGTGCTCGTGTTCATTTTCATGCGAATTCTGGACTGTTAGTAACGGCAAATGGTTCCCTAAAAGTAAATGGTGCTTTGAGTACTGATCAAGAATTATTGGAAAATGAAGTCATCTTTGAAGGTGATCGTTTAGAACCTTTGTTTGCTGATATTCCTGGACAATGGGGCACTATCTGGTTATTTAATGATAGTGCAGACAATGATATCAATTTTGCTACTATAAAAAATGCAACAGTTGGTATTTTATGCGAAGGCAATCAAGATGCAGGTGAGCCAAAACTTTCCATTTCTAATTCACAGATTTATAATTCGAGTAACTTCGGAATCTTGGCACGAGCAAGTTCGGTAACGGCCGAAAACGTAGTGCTCAATAATTCTGGACAATCCTCTTTTGCTGGTACTTATGGAGGTCGTTATAATTTCACGCATTGTACAATTGCAAATTATTGGTCGAACTTCGGTAGGCAGTTCCCATCTTTACTCTTGAATAATTTTATTACTGATGAGAATAATATGGATGTTTCTAATGATCTCGTAGAAGCAAATTTCAATAATTGTATCATCTTCGGAAATGATAATCCAGAAGTCATATTAGATCAAAGTGCGAATACTAGCTTCGACTTTAATTTTAAGTTTACCAATTGTCTTATTCGTTTTCAAAATACCAATAACTTCTTTACTGGCGATAATTATAATTTCGGTAATTCTGATCTATATGATGATTGCTTGTTTAACGATGATCCAGACTTTGAGGACCCATTTGAAAACCTTATGCGAATTGGAAATAATTCGGCAGCTATAGATGCTGCTGATGACATATTCGCTCTTCAAGCCCCTGTTGATTTGCTTAACGCATCTCGAACAGCCAATCCAGATATTGGCGCCTATCAACACACCACATTTGATGAAGATTAAGAGTTAACGCATTAAAAAAAGCCTTTCCATTTGGAAAGGCTTTTTAAATATTAAATGATATTCATTATGCAAATAATGGTCGCGGACTCATCATTTCGTTTACCTTTTCTGCGATAGCTTCTAATTTCGCATCGTCTTGATAGTTCATAATGGCTTCGTCAATAAATCCAACGATGGTCTCCATGTCTGTTTCTTTTAATCCTCGAGTAGTTATAGCAGGTGTACCAACTCGAATTCCTGAAGTTACAAACGGACTTTTATCATCGAACGGCACCATGTTTTTATTTACTGTAATATCTGCTTTACCTAAAGCTTCTTCGGCATCCTTACCTGTTACATCCTTATTTCTCAGGTCAATCAACATCATGTGGTTATCAGTTCCTCCCGAAATGATATGATATCCACGACTTACAAATGCCTGAGCCATCGCTTCGGCATTCTTTTTAACCTGTAACATGTAATGCATGAATTCATCAGATAACGCCTCACCAAAAGCAATAGCTTTGGCTGCTATAATATGCTCTAATGGTCCACCCTGATTACCAGGAAAAACACCAGAATCTAATAGGCCACTCATTTTTCTTAAGTTTCCATTTTTGAGTCTTATTCCAAATGGATTCTCGAAATTCTCACCCATCATAATTAAACCACCACGCGGACCACGAAGGGTTTTATGTGTTGTCGTAGTAACTATGTGACAATGCGGCAACGGATCATTCAAAATACCCTTTGCGATCAATCCAGATGGATGTGAAATATCGGCTAAGAGCAAAGCACCAACATTATCGGCAATGGCTCTAAACTTTTCAAAGTCCATATCTCTTGAATAAGCAGACGCTCCAGCAATGATTAATTTAGGTCGCTCCTTCTCCGCCATATCTGATAAATGATCATAATCAATTCGACCTGTATCTTTGTGAACGCCATAAAATGTAGGACGATACAACTTACCAGAAAAATTTACAGGTGAACCATGCGTTAAATGCCCTCCATGCGACAAATCAAATCCTAAGATTGTATCACCTGGCTTTAAACAGGCAGCAAATACAGCAGTATTCGCCTGACTTCCAGAGTGAGGTTGTACATTGGCATAAGCCGCACCAAATAAGGTTTTAGCTCTTTCTATCGCGATTTGTTCAACCTCATCTACAACTTCACAACCGCCATAATAGCGTTTTCCTGGATAACCTTCGGCATACTTATTCGTTAAAACTGAACCAGCAGCTTCCATCACCTGATCACTTGCAAAGTTCTCAGAAGCTATTAGCTCCAAACCATTTAATTGTCGTTCTCTTTCGGCATCAATAAGTTCAAAAATTTGTGAATCGCGTTGCATAGTAATTTTTTAAATTAATTTTATCAAAAGTAAGAAATCATACGCTGAAATAGATTTAAAAAAAGTAGATAATCTCATCCATTTATGAGCAGGTTATTAACAGTTAAATTTCAGCTATTTTTTATGGTTTTATGCAATTAAATATGTAGGTTTGAAGAGGAATATAAACTTCAATACGAAATAACATGCCATTATCTGCGAACGACCCAAATAGAACGTCTTGGCTATATGTCAATAAGTACTCTGATTTTCCAATTCAAAACATTCCTTTCGGTGTTTTTCTAACCAGAGAAGATATCATCACCATAGGAACTCGTATTGGTGATACCGCCATTGATTTAGGTGCATTACATCAATTAGGATATTTCAATGGGATTCCGCTTACAGATGATATATTTCTCCAAGATTCTTTAAATGATTTTATTGCAGACGGAAGAAAAACTTGGCGTGCAGTGCGTAACAGAATTGCAGAGATCTTCGACACAAATAATGGCTCCTTAAGAGATAATACAAAGCATAAAGAGATCGTTTGTTTCCGACTTGACGAAATTGAGATGCAAATGCCTGTTCATGTTGGTGACTACACCGATTTTTACGCTAGTAAAGAACATGCAACTAATGTAGGTTCGATGTTTAGAGATCCTGAAAATGCACTTATGCCGAACTGGCTTCATTTACCTGTGGGTTATCACGGTCGCAGCTCTTCTATTATTTCAACACATATCCCAATTCATAGACCACAAGGTCAAACAATGCCTGAAGGTGCAGACAAACCTGTCTTTGGCCCTAGCAAACTTGTAGATTTTGAACTCGAAATGGCCTTTATTACAACAGATGCCAATGAATTAGGAGAACCTATTCCAGTTGAAGAGGCTGAAGAATATATCTTTGGATTGGTCTTATTCAACGATTGGTCAGCTCGTGATATTCAGAAATGGGAATATGTGCCGTTAGGACCATTCTTAGGCAAAAATTTTGCGTCATCAATGTCGCCTTGGATTGTTACTTTAGACGCCTTAGAACCATTTAGAGTTGATAGTCCTAAACAAGAACCTAAACCACTGCCATACTTACAGACCAAAGGCAAAAAAAGTTTCGATATCAATTTAGAAGTCGGGATTCAACCAGAGGGTGGAAAAGAAACTACAGTGTCACGTTCTAACTTCAAATACATGTACTGGAACATGGCGCAACAATTAGCGCATCATACCGTTAATGGTTGCCCAGTAAATTCTGGTGATATGATGGGAAGTGGAACCATATCTGGTCCAACTGAAGATTCGTATGGATCTATGCTAGAATTAACTTGGAAAGGCACAAAACCTATTAAATTAAAAGATGGTACTGAGCGCAAATTTATTAATGATCACGATACGGTTATTATGAGAGGCTATTGCGAGAATGATGATGTTCGAATCGGATTTGGACAATTAAAAACTAAATTACTTCCAGTATTTAACCCAAAGAAAAAGAAGTAGTTAGACCCATAATACAAAAGTAAATCTCGAGGTTGATACATTGCTATTACCTTCGAGATTTTTTTTTGGCATCATTATTGGATTTTATGATTTAAATAATCATTAAATCCAGAATTATGAAGCAATTTTTACTTTCAGCAGTACTTCTTCTGGTACTAACATCTTGTAGCGGAAGAAAACAAATTGAGAAAGCCATTAGTCATGGAAACTATGACTTAGCTATCAATGAAGCATTACGCAAACTTGAAAACAATAAAGACAGAAAGCGTAAGCAACAATTTATTGTGATGTTAGAGGATGCCTATTACAAGGTCTTAGAGGAAGACTTGAATAATATTGCGCATTTAAAAAAAGACGGTAATCCAGAACAGTACAAAACTATCTATGAGTTGTACATGGATTTAGATGCGAGACAGAATGCAATTAAGCGCGTATTACCACTTAAAGTTAACGGAAGATCACTTCAGTTTAAATTCAATGATTACTCAATTGAAATCGTAGATTATAGATATAAGACTTCAGAATATTTAATTGACGTAGGTATAACTTTATTAGATTCTGATAATAAATACGATGCTAGAGATGCCTATGCCATTTTTCAGTATATCGAACAGATAAATCCAAACTTTGAGGAAACTCGAGAACTATTAAGTGAAGCCCATGAAAAAGGTATTGATCATGTTATTGTCTCACTTGATAATCAAACTCATCAAATTCTACCTCAACAGTTAGAAGCAGATCTCCTAAATTTTGACACTTATGGATTAAATACACTTTGGACCAATTATCACGTGAATCCAATAGAGGGTCAGACTTATGATTTTGCGATGCAACTTAATCTTAAGCGAATCAATGTGTCTCCAGAACAACTCAATAGATCACAGTTATTAAGACAAAGGGATATTATTGATGGTTGGGAATATTTAAGAGATGAGAACGGACAAGTTGTGGTTGACAGTCTTGGTAACAAGACCAAGATTGATAGAGTTGTAAATGTACGCGCAAGATATTTCGAGGTACAACAATTAAAATCGACACAGGTAATTGCCGATGTTGTTTTTACAGATCTTAGAACTAATCAAATTATTGACACATTCAGTATTGATAGTGGATTTACTTTTGAGCATGTGTTTGCAACCTTTAGAGGTGATATAAGAGCCTTAAATCGTAGAGAAAGAGCCTTAACACGAGTAGGTCGTACAGGATTTCCAACCGATGCGCAAATGGTTTACGATACAGGTGAAGATCTAAAACTTCAATGGAAAAATATCATCAACGCTTATACACTATAGAAGCAGTTGATTCCATTATACATATGAACTCCTAAGATCGTTAATCTTAGGAGTTCTGCTTTTAATTAAATGACCTTCTAAATTCAATAGGAGACATTTCTGTTTTCGCTTTAAACAGTTTAGAGAACGAAGCTGGTTGTTCAAATCCCAATTGATAAGCTATTTCGCTTACCGATTGATTTGTAGATGAAAGATCCAACTTGGCTTTCTCTATCAACTTGTCGTGAATATGCTGTTGTGTACTTTGCCCTGTTAATGATTTAAGCAAATTACTAAGATAATTTGGCGATAGGTGCAATTGCTCACTTACACCTTGAACCGTTGGCAATCCTTTATCTACTAAATCAGCATCCTTAAAGCAAGACTCCAAATAGGATTCCAATTGCTCCAACACCCTATGATTGGTAATTTTTCTGGTAATAAACTGGCGTTCATAAAATCGTTCGGCATAATTTAAAAGCAACTCTAATTGCGATAAAACAATTTTCTGACTAAACTTATCAATATTAGATTGATATTCTTTTTCGATATTCTTTAAAATCTCAATCATACGTTGTTCTTCCTTTTCAGAAAGAAATAATGCCTCATTTATCGCGTAATCAAAGAAGCCATACTGTTTTATCTGTTTTGCCAAAGAGGAATTCCATAAAAAATCTGGATGTACCAATAATAAAAAACCAGTTGGACTTCCTTGAATATTAGGATTATCTCCTAAGCTCAACACTTGTTTTGGTGCAATAAATGTCATCACCCCTTCATCAAAATCATAAGCTTGCTGTCCATAATAAAATTTATATGGAATATTTCGCTTTAGCCCAATTGTATAATAATCTTGGGTCCATTTCATATCAGTAATATGAGAAGGATACGAGACTTGACTGTAATCTACCAAACTGATCAACGGATGCTCTGGTGCACCAAGATTGGCAAATTTATGATAGTCTCCTACTTTCTTAAATCGATGCATTGTTTTCATATCTCTAAAGTTAAAGAAAGAATCGAACTATTACTAGTCCGATTTCTATTTACTAAACCAGCATTCCGCCCGATACTTCAATGCGTTGTCCATTAATCCAGCCTGCACGTTCAGAGCATAAAAAAGCAACCGTTCCACCAACATCCTCGGCTTCTCCTACTCGTCCAAGTGCGGTTATACTTGCGATCATAGTGCTTTTTTCAGGGTCTTTATTACTACCTCCAGCGAAATCGGTCGCTATGGCTCCAGGTGCTATTACATTAGCAGTGATTTTACGACTTCCTAATTCTTTTGCTAAGTAACGTGTAAATACTTCTAAGCCGCCTTTCATAATAGCATAGGCTGACATTCCTGGCAAACTAAATCTTGCAAGTCCACTTGAGATATTTATAATCCTACCACCTTCATTTAAAAAAGGTAATGCTGCTTGCGTTAAGAAATAAGCACTTCTTAAATGAATATTCATCATGTCATCAAATTGCGATTCTGAGGTATCAGCAATAAGATTAAACGTTCCAGTTCCTGCATTATTTATTAAGAAATCAAAGTTCGTGCTGTTATATTCCTGTTTTAAATAGGACGTGAGATTGGTTACTAATGCTTTAGCCTCATTTGGATTATTGGCGTCATATGGAAATGCTTTTGCATTCTGACCTAATTGTTTGATCAATGAAATAACTTCATCGGCACTTTTTTGATTTGAATGATAGGTGAAGATGATATCCACCCCATCTTTAGCCAAGTTAATGGCCATGTCACGCCCTAATCCACGACTTCCTCCCGTAATTACTGCTATTTTCTGTTTCATAATTGTATTGTTTTAATGTTACAATGCAAAGATGAAACGTAATTACTGTATACAATTGTCTGAATCTACCGATAACTTGTCCAAATCTATTTTCGCCTATATGTTCTCTATTCTTTTACAAACACCATACAATGTTGCCAAGGGAGATTATCGATGTTTTCTTTTAAGTCGAATCCAGATGCTTTAAATTCTCTTACTGCTTGTGCTTCGGTCATTTTATGAAGACGTTTAATTGGAACCGATGCATCTTCTCCTCGATACTCTATAAGGTAGATCTGACCATTGGGTTTAAGCGCTGAATATATGGATGTCAACATTTCCTTTGGATAACTAAATTCATGATACACATCAACCATAAGGATTTTATCTATAGAATTCTCTGGTAAATTAACGGTTTGTTCTGCGCCTTGAATTGTAATTACATTAGAAACTTTTTCGGTGTCTTTTTTGACATCAATAGCCATTAACATTTCGGGTTGGATATCTACAGCATAAACGATACCCTCTTTTGCTAAAGGTGCCATTTTAAAAACGTGATAACCAGAACCAGCGCCTATATCAGCAATAACATCAGTAGCGGAAATACGCATATTTTTTATCAGTTTAGACGTCTTTTCTTCTTCTTCGCGCTCTGAACGCTCTAACCAATTTATACCTTGAAATCCCATAACGTATGCAATTTCACGTCCCATATACCATTTTCCGATACCATTTACATCTCCAGACTTGAAGACGTAATCCGCTTTCTGAGCATATGATTGTTCACTAAAAACGACCAATATACTTATAAGCATTACGAGTGTAATCCTTTTCATAACCTGCAATTTTTATGCTAAGTTAAAGGATATTAAAGCGCTTTGAGTACGCTTTAACGCTGTTCTAACAAAAAACTATATGTAGCGTTGTAGATCTATATCATTAATAGAACCATGTGACGCATGAGCGACTGTAATCCCATTTTTAATGACTAATAATTGTGGTGATTGGTGAACAACCTGAAACTTATAACCTGTTTCATTAGATACGTCGCGATAACTCAAAAGATCGAGGTAATACAAATCTGCTTGCATATCTAAATCAAACTGCTCAATAAATTGATTCATGACCATACGGCTAATTCCGCAACGAGTAGAGTGTTTGAAAATAATTTGAGTTTTAGTTAAAGAACGCCTTTCGATAACGTCAAGTTGCTCAACTTGAGTTAGTGGTTGCCACGGCAATACCTTTTCTTCTTTTGGTTCGGTAGTACCAAAAATATTTTTAAAAAATCCCATAGTTCAATAAATCTTGAGGTCTCGTTGTCAATTTAATAACATTTAAGTCGTTGTGCATCTCATTCCTTACATTCTGACTAATCGTCATCTCAAAATGCACGAAATCAGTCATTTTGTCGTTTATTTTCTATCTCCTTTAAATGGTAAGGTATTTGACAATAGTTACGAAAATACGAATTAAAAAAATTGTTTTACATATATGAATTTTAATAATTATACCATAAAATCTCAAGAGGCTATTCAACAAGCACAGCAGCTTGCGCAGTCTATGGGACATCAGCAAATTGAAAATGAGCACATCATTGAGGCTATTTTTCAAGTTGATGAAAATGTACTTCCGTTTTTGCTTAAAAAGCTCAATGTTAACGTTGAAGTATTGAAGTTAGCTTTGGATAAGCAATTACAAAGTTTCTCAAAGGTTTCCGGTGCTGATCTTATGATATCGAGAGATGCGAGCAAAGCCTTGAACGAAGCATTAATAATTGCCAAGAAAATGAACGATGATTTCGTATCAATTGAGCACTTAATTCTTGCAATTCTAAAGTCTGAAAGTAAAATTGCTCAAATGTTGAAGGATCAAGGCGTTACAGAGAAAGGATTAAAAGCCGCTATTGACGAATTACGCAAAGGTGATCGTGTGACCTCACAAAGTCAAGAAGACACCTATAATTCACTAAACAAATATGCAAAGAACTTAAACCAACTGGCAAAAGATGGAAAATTAGACCCTGTTATTGGACGCGACGAGGAAATTAGACGTATACTTCAAATTTTGTCACGACGTACTAAGAATAATCCTATCCTTGTTGGGGAACCAGGTACAGGTAAAACGGCTATCGCTGAAGGACTAGCTCATAGAATCGTTGATGGTGATATACCAGAAAACTTAATAGATAAACAAATTTATGCTTTAGATATGGGTGCGCTTATTGCGGGTGCTAAATTTAAAGGAGAATTTGAAGAGCGACTTAAGGCAGTGATTAAGGAAGTTACGACTAGTGAAGGTGATATCGTTCTGTTTATTGATGAGATCCATACCTTGGTTGGCGCTGGTGGCGGACAAGGTGCAATGGATGCAGCAAATATTCTTAAACCTGCACTGGCAAGAGGCGAATTGAGAGCTGTTGGTGCTACCACCTTAGATGAATATCAGAAGTATTTTGAAAAGGACAAAGCCTTAGAACGACGATTCCAAAAAGTAATGGTCGATGAACCAGATACGGAAAGTGCTATTTCAATCTTAAGAGGAATTAAAGAGAAATACGAAACACATCATAAAGTACGCATTAAAGATGAAGCGATCATTGGCGCTGTTGAGCTTTCCGAACGCTATATTACAAATCGTTTTCTTCCAGATAAAGCCATTGACTTAATGGATGAAGCGGCTTCTAAACTTCGGATGGAGATTAATTCCAAGCCAGAAGAATTAGATGTCTTAGATCGAAAAGTAATGCAACTAGAGATCGAAATTGAAGCGATCAAACGTGAAAAGGATGAAACCAAGTTGAAATCTCTACGTTCGGATCTTGCCAATCTAAAAGAAGAACGTAATGAAGTCAATGCGAAATGGAAAAGTGAAAAAGAGGTCGTTGACAATATTCAAAATATAAAGTCGAATATTGAAGATTATAAAATAGAGGCCGAACGGGCCGAACGTGAAGGTGACTACGGAAAAGTAGCTGAAATTCGCTACGGAAAAATAAAAGAAGCCCAAGAATCATTAGAAGTACTTCAAAAAGAACTTCAGAAAAATCAGAGTGATAACTCCTTGATAAAAGAGGAAGTTACCTTTGATGATATCGCTGAAGTTGTTGCCAAATGGACTGGTATTCCAGTAACTAAAATGGTTCAAAGTGAACGTGAAAAATTACTAAAACTAGAAGACGAGCTTCATAAACGTGTCGTTGGTCAAGAAGAAGCTATTACCGCAGTTAGTGATGCCGTTCGTAGATCACGTGCAGGATTACAAAATCCTCAAAAACCTGTTGGAACCTTTTTATTTCTTGGTACCACTGGAGTAGGTAAAACAGAATTGGCTAAAGCTTTAGCAGAATATCTATTTGATGACGAAAATGCGATGACGCGCATTGATATGAGTGAATATCAAGAACGTCATGCGGTTAGTAGACTAGTTGGTGCACCTCCTGGCTATGTTGGATATGATGAAGGCGGGCAACTTACTGAAGCAGTGAGAAGAAAACCGTATTCAGTAGTGTTATTAGATGAAATAGAAAAAGCACATCCTGATACTTTTAATATTCTTCTTCAAGTTTTAGACGAAGGGCGTTTAACAGATAATAAAGGACGTGTTGCTGATTTTAAGAATACAATCATAATTATGACTTCCAATATGGGAAGCCATATCATCCAGGAGCGTTTAGAAGCAATCAGTGATATCGATACGGCGATGGAAGCTGCCAAAGTGGATGTTTTAGGATTGTTGAAACAAAACATTCGTCCTGAATTCTTAAATCGAATTGACGATACGATAATGTTTACACCATTAACGAAAGCAAACATTAAATCAATTGTAGGCTTACAATTGAAAGGCGTGCAAAAAATGATTGCTAAACAAGGTATTACATTTGATTCGACGCCTGAAGCCATAGACTATTTATCTGAGCGTGGATTTAATCCAGAATATGGCGCAAGACCCGTTAAACGTGTAATTCAAAAAGAGGTGCTTAACGCCTTAAGTAAGGAGATATTATCAGGTAAAATAACAACCGACAGTATCATATTGTTGGATGCATTTGACGATCAACTTGTGTTTAGAAATGAAGCAAGTTTCGTTTCAGAAGAATTTTAATAATTGCTGCTGTAACAATTTTCTATTACAACAGTCTTTTAAGTGGTTGGTTAGTGGAAAGCAACGTAAGTTCCTAAGTTTTGGAGCAAGCGTTGCTTTTCGATTTTTAATCTATTACCATTTTTTTTAATAATAATATATACCATTCGGTATTTTTTATATCTTTGTCACACTTATGCAAACAAAAGCCGATCTTACAAAGGAGTTTATTCTTGAAACTGTCGCACCAATTTTTAATAAAAATGGGTATGCCGCCACTAGTATGAGTGATATTACTAAAGCGACAGGATTAACAAAAGGCGCTATATACGGAAATTTCAAAAATAAAGAGGCTCTAGCAATAGCAGCATTTAAGTATAATGTAAAACAGCTCTTGCAGTTTATAGGTCGTCATTTAGAACTTAGTGATTCACCTATTCAAAAATTATTTCTCATTTCCGATTTCTATCGTAATTATTACAATATCAGTCAACAACTTGGTGGTTGCCCTATATTGAATATTGGTGTAGATGCCAATCATCAGAACTCCTTATTATTAGATAACGTACGTTCAATTATTGAGAAGATTCAAGATCAACTAGCAACGCTAATTGAAAACGGAATAGAAGCTGGTGAAATTTCTTCTGAGATTAATGCCATGCATTACGCAAAACGAATTGACACAATGATTCAAGGTGCAGTCTTTATGACGTATACGATGGATGACGAGTTTTATATGAAAGATGCGATGAATCAAATTGACCAATTAATACATAACGAATTAAAAAAATAAATATTTTTACCTATAATATACCTTTTGGTATATTTTATAAATCAAAATAATATGCCCTTACCAAACGTTGTATCAAGCACCACTAAAATTAGATTTCAGGATTGCGATCCATTCAATCATCTTAATAATGGCAGTTATATTAATTACTTCGTAAATCATCGAGAAGACCAACTCATCAAGCATTACAATATAGATATATATGATATGGCAAAAACTATTGGCATAAGCTGGGTTACGGGAAGTAATCAAATTGCATATTTAAGACCTGCCTTTCTAATGGAAACTGTCAATATCGAATCACAACTTATTGCCTACAATGACAGTGAGATTAAAGTTGAAATGCGCATGTATGACGAACATAGAACGCAATTAAAAGCTGTACTGTGGAGTGTTTTCGTGCATTTTGATTTAGTAAAACAGAAACGCGCACAACATCGTTCATCTGAGATGCAACTTTTCGAAGCCATCTACAATCCTATAGATACAGAAATATTTGAAGAACGTATACAACATTTAAAACTTCAGAAAGTCCTGGTATAATAAAAAAGAGTCGCTTACTAAGCGACTCTTTTTAGCTATGTAATCAATTACTAAAAGTTAAAACTTTAACCCAACTCCTAGTCCAACGATTAATGGATTAATTTCAACTTCGACATCAGGCGCATTATCAACAGAAACATCCGTTTTTAGCCATAATTTTTTGATGTCCAAGTTTAAGAACCACTTCTCATTTAAATTGTAATCAACACCTGTTTGCACTGAGAACCCAAATCCGTTTTCATATTCAATACTGCTGAAATCACCTTCATCAACACCATAGAATATGGTATAGTTTACACCAGCACCAACGTAAGGTTTAAAATCATTCGCATAAAAATGATACTGTAAGTTTAAGGTTGGTGGTAATAACCATACGTGACCTAGATCTGGTCCATTTTCAATTTCAACGTTATGTTTTGCTGTCCCTAATATCAATTCGGCCGCAATATTCTTATTAAAGAAATACGTAAAATCTAATTCAGGTGTAAATGCGGTTGAAATATCTACATCAGCAAGAGGAATGTCGTCATCGGCTGAAGGGATAACAGAAATAATGCGAAAACGTGCTTGCCATTTAGAGTAAGACGTATCATCATTAGAAGAGGTGCTCGCATCTTGTGCACTTACATTAGAAAATGATAAAACAGCGAAAGCTAAGATTGTAAAAAGTATGTTTTTCATGTGTGTAAATTTTAATATTTCTACAAAATTATTTCGAAAATAAATCACCTGATATGACAAAAGTCATTGTTGAAAATTTCGATTATTGAAATTTATTGAAACTTATTACTTATTACATGCGATTATTATTTAAAATGCTGTTTATTAGTATTTTACATAAATTTATATTTGATTTTTCTGTACGTTGATCAACTAAGATTTCATAATTTTTTTTGCACACTGTAACAATTTTTATTTTACACCTACTTATTGGCAATACAAAACCAGTAGTTATGAAAAAAATATTCCTCTCTTGTATCACATTTTTATCAATACTCCTTGTGGGTAATGCACAGCAATTAGAAAATTCACTGTTGTGGGAAATATCAGGAAATGGTTTAGAGTCTTCGTCTTATTTATTTGGTACCATTCATATGACTTGTGATGCTACTATAGATGATAAGGTTCAAAATGCATTAGATAACACCTCTCTGCTCGTACTAGAATTGGATATGGATGATCCATCATTACAAGCAAAATTGATGAAAGATCTCTACATGAAAGATGGCAAAACCTTACATGACTTCTTATCAAAAGAAGACTTTGCCTTGTTAGAATCATTTGTCAAAGAACAAACAGGTGCGCCTTTAGCATTAATGAGTAATATGAAACCATTCTTTATTTCAGCATCCTTTTATCCTAAAATGCTGGGTTGTCCTGTACAGTCTTTCGAGGCTGAATTAGTTAAAGTTGCTCAAGAACAAAATGAAGAAGTCTTAGGTCTAGAGACCGTTGAAGAGCAGATGAATGTTTTTAATGCTATTCCATACGAAGATCAAGTCGTTGATTTGTTAAGAACAGCTAAGGATAAACTAGCCTATGATACAGAGACCTTTCAAAAACTATTGCAGTTATACGATTCACAAAATATAGAAGGTATGCAATTAATGATGCAAGAAGACCGTAATTTAACGACTAGCAAGCATAAAGATAAAATGCTTGACGATCGCAATAAGAATTGGATACCAAAAATTGAAGAATTCTCAAAAGCGCAGCCTACGTTTTATGGTGTTGGTGCAGCGCACCTCGCTGGAGAAAATGGTGTGATTAAACTTTTAAGAAAAGCAGGTTACAAAGTTACTGCCGTAAAATAGATAGATTTTACACAAACATGAATTAAGCCTCTGAAATAGAGGCTTTTTTATTAAAAATATCCTAAAAATACCCCTGCAAAACAATAAAACTTTATTAAAATAGGTTATAAATCTGAGATTTATTGCTAAATTTGAAGCGCTATTAATTCCCAAATTTACATTAGTGTTAACAAAAAGTAGATACTTTTCAAATCAAGTATCTATAGAAAATTTGCCTACTTAATATATGAACGTTAATTCCTATATAGACCACACTTTACTTAGTTCAACAGCAACTGAAAGAGATATTATCGATCACTGCAATGATGCAAAGAAATACAAATTCTATGCTGTTTGTGTTAATAGTTGCTACGTACGACTAGCTTATCAACTACTTAAAGATTCAGAAGTCAAGATTTGTACAGTTGTTGGCTTTCCTTTAGGTGCAAGTTCTACTGAGGCCAAAGTTTTTGAAGCAAAGCAAGCTATAAATGATGGTGCTGACGAAATTGATATGGTTATGAATTTAGGAGAATTCAAGAGTAAAAATCACGTTGAAGTATTTAAGGATATAAAGGAAGTCAAAACTGCGATTGGTAAGACACCATTGAAAGTAATAATTGAAATTAGCGAACTTTCCAAAAACGGTATTGTTAAAGCTTGTGAGATCTGTGTTGATGCTAAAGCCGATTTTGTAAAAACTTCTACTGGCTTTTCTAAGAGTGGTGCGACGTTAACCGCTGTAAAAATCATGAAGAAAACAGTTAAAGACAATTGCCAGATTAAAGCTTCTGGTGGTATTCGTGATTTTGAGACGGCAAAAAAATACATTGATGCAGGTGTTAATCGCCTCGGAACTTCTAGTGGTATAGCAATAAGTAAAGGTGAATACTCAGACGCCGATTATTAAGTCATTTTCGTAAACATTCGTAACTATTAGAATCGTATCTTTGATTTCAATCCAACAAAATCAAATATGAAATCTCTATACGCATTCTGCTTACTCATTACCTTTAGTACGTTCAGTTACGCTCAGGACGTTACGGCTTCTACTGAAACCACTCATTTTTACCTAATTCGTCATGCTGAAAAGGACAAAAGTAATCCTGAGAATAGAAACCCTCATCTCACAGAAAAAGGGCAAGAAAGAGCTTTAAAATGGCGTGAAATTTTTAAACATATCGAATTTGACGCTGTTTATTCCACACAATATCATCGTACCATAGAAACTGCAACTCCAACTGCTAAAGCGAATAATCTAGATATTCAATTCTATGATCCTCGTAAATTATATTCTGAAGCGTTCAAATCGGCGACGCAAGGTAAAACAGTATTAATCGTTGGTCACAGTAATACTACACCAGCATTTGTAAATGCAATAATTGGACAAGACAAGTATAAGTCTATAGATGAATCCAATAATGGAAATTTATACATCATTTCAATAAATGATGCCACTATTATTGATAAAGTATTGACGATTAATTAACATTGATTTCATTCAATTCAATCTTTGAAACGAGATCTAATTGACCCGATTCAAATAAGGTTGGAAGTTCTGGAAGTTTAATCGCTTCTGATTTTGGTTTGTAATTATTATAATCTACAAATCGAACACCCTCAATTAATCGCTCGTTATAAGCTTCTCTAAATCGCATTCCCTTTCCATCGTCCTCATTATAAGAGTAGGCTAAATATTGTAGTTTGAATGTTTCCTTATCGATCCAATACAAAAACTCATCTTCAAAATCCTCTCCACCACCTTCTTCTTTGAAAGTTACACGAATGGTATAATACATGGTATCGTTTATCCGTGTATCTGCCAATTTTTCTTTAATTACAGCTGCATCATTTAATCCATAAGGCAGAACAGAAAAATAGTGTACAGAATTTACAGAGGCGGAATATTTAGTTGCCATGGTATCTGGAACTTCAACAATGGAATCATTAAGAAAGCGTTCGAAGCCACTATTGCTAAGTACATCTTTAATGAGCTGCACAGTGCCCGAAGATGAATCTATTTTTTGACGTGAAAATGCAAATATGCCTTTACTCCTTTTTGCGGCGTATTCTAGATTCCTAAATTTGAAGCTTATAATTGATGACTCTATTTTTGTACCACCGACGGCTTCTATAGATGTATCAATTATAGCTTGAGCAGACAGGTCTTCAGATTGGGTTGTATTGCAATTAACAACTAATAAACTTATTATAATTAGTACGATATATCTCATAATTGGAGGTTTCAATCTTTGTCGGAATTCTGCGAAGTTAATAACAATTAATACTATGAAAAATAATTACCTTTGCCTTTATGCAAAAACCGGTCAACATAAAAAATAAGAAGGCAAAATTCGAATACGAAATTCTAGATACGTATACGGCTGGAATAGTCTTGACCGGAACGGAAATCAAGTCTATACGTGATGGTAAAGCCTCCATTGCCGAAAGCTTCTGTGAATTTAATGATCGTGGTGAATTATTTGTCATCAATATGACCATCCAGGAATACAGCCACGGCACATACTACAATCACAAACCAAAAGCCGAACGAAAACTA
Organism: Psychroserpens sp.; assembly: GCA_017643165.1. Taxonomy (GTDB): domain Bacteria; phylum Bacteroidota; class Bacteroidia; order Flavobacteriales; family Flavobacteriaceae; genus Psychroserpens. Next base: position 987,103 of record JAEPNY010000002.1, read on the forward strand.
CTACTTAATAGGCGTGAGCTTAAAAAACTTGAAAGGGAAGTCAATGTAAAAGGTAACGCAATTGTACCCTTACGCTTGTTCTTAAATGAAAAAGGATTAGCTAAATTAGAGATCGCTCTTGGAAAAGGGAAAAAGCTGTTCGACAAACGTGAAACTCTTAAAGATCGCGATAACAAACGTAATTTGGATCGCATCAAAAAGATTTACAAATAACATCTTGTAAGAAAAGTTTTAACATTTACATTAGATTTAATTAGTATAGTTTAACATCTAACAGCTATTTTATTAGCTATGTTTGATCCAGCTCAGGCAACCAAATAACATATTTGTGCGTCTATATAATAAACCATCAATCATAAACTATGAAATTAAAACTACTCAGCCTTCTTTTTATTCTTTGTTCTTCTTTATCATTTAGTCAGATAACAGGGTCTGTTTCCGACAACAAAGAGCAACCATTACCATTCGTAAATATCTATATCGAAAACACTTATAAAGGAACGACCAGCAATGAAGATGGTTTATACGAATTGAACATTACTAAACCTGGACGTTATGTAGTCGTATTTCAATATATTGGCTACAAAACAGTGAAAAAATCAGTAGATATTACTGATTTTCCGTTTCAGCTAGATGCAGTTCTTATTGACGAGGAAATATCTCTAGATGAAGTCGTCATTAATGCAGAAGAGAATCCAGCCAATGCCATAATCAGGAATGCCATTGCCAAACGCAAGGAGAATCAAGAAAAGATTAAAAGCTATAAAAGTGATTTCTATTCACGTGGTTTAATACGAATTAAAGATGCTCCAGAAAAAATCTTAGGCGCCGAAGTGGGTGATCTAGGAGGTGGATTAGATTCTACTCGAAGTGGTGTAATCTATCTATCTGAAACCGTATCAAAGCTTGAATTCCTTCGACCTAACAAACTAAAAGAAAACATCTTAGCCTCGAAGGTAAGTGGTGACGATAATGGCTTTAGTTTTAATAATGCCATTGACGTAGATTTTGATATCTATGGAAATACTATTGAAATCGGTAACCAAATTATTACGCCTATTGCAAATAATGCCTTCGGATACTATCGCTATGAATTAGAAGGTGTTTTTTATGATGATCGCGGAAATCTCGTTAATAAAATAAAGGCCACACCTCGTCGTAAAAACGATCCTGTATTTGAAGGCTTTATTTACATCGTTGAAGACCAATGGACCGTCTACGCCATCGAACTTGACCTAACAGGAACTCAAGCGAGAATACCTGCGGTAGATAAAATTAGGATCACGCAAAACTTTTCATTCTCTGAAAGTGATGCTATATGGGCGAAAATTTCTCAAAATATAGACTTTAAGTATGGGCTTTTCGGGATTAAAGGCGATGGGCGATTCACAGCAGTCTACAGTAACTATGTCTTCAATCCGAATTTGACCAAAAAAGATTTTAATAGAGAAATTGTTTCATTTGCTGAAAATGCAAATCAAAAAGACAGCACCTTCTGGAATTCTACAAGACCTGTTCCTCTAACTTTAGAGGAAATAACAGATTATGTTAAAAAAGATAGTATTCAGATCGTACGTGATTCTAAAACATATAAGGATTCTGTGGATCGCGTTTCTAATAAATTTAACGTTGGTGATATACTCAGTGGCTACACGTACACTAACTCCTATGAAAACTGGCGCGCAGGCATCACATCACCTATTAACGCCATAAGTTTTAATACGGTTCAAGGATGGAATGCCAATATCGGAGCCTATTACTCTAAAGGTTTTGATGAGGATTATCAACGTTACTTTTCGGTTAGTGGAAATATTAATTATGGATTCAGTGATGAGCGACTCCGAGGAACGCTTTCGGCTACCTACAAATTCAATAATAAAAGTAGGCCTTTCTTAACCCTTTCAGGAGGTGTTATTACGCAACAGTTTAATGCTAGTAATCCAATATCTAAAGCATTAAACACAGGGTTCTCCATGTTCGCCGAAGAGAACTACATGAAGATCTATGAAAACAGTTTTGTTCAAGCATCGTATTCTAACGAATTGTTCAATGGATTTAGATTAAGCACAAGTTTGAGTTATCAAAGACGACAAGCGCTATTTAATACAACCGATCAAGCTTGGTATCCTCAAGACGATAAGATTTACACCAGTAATAATCCGTTAGATCCTTTAGCTTTTGGAGTGGCGCCATTTGATACCCATAACATAATGAAGGTTAATTTGACAGCACGAATTAATTTTGCCCAGAATTATCTTAGTTATCCTAACGGAAAATTTAATATTCCAAACGGAAAATATCCAACAGTCATACTTGGTTACGAAAAAGGCTTTGCCTCCTCGATCGACGATTACAACTTTGATCAAATAAAATTCAGAATGACACAAGGATTAAATGTCGCTGATAAAGGACGCTTTCAATACAACATAAAAGCGGGTAAATTTTTTAATGGCGATGACATTGCTTTTGTGGACTTTCAACATTTTAATGGAAATCAAACTAATATTGGCTCAGGTTCTTATTTAAATGTATTTAACAATTTACCATACTATGCACTTAGCACCAATGATTCTTATTTAGAAATGCATGCAGAACATGACTTCAATGGATTTCTGCTAGGTCGTGTACCATTATTAAAGAAACTCAACTTCAATTTAATTCTGGGCGCACATGCTTTGTCAACGCCAGATAATAAACCATATCAGGAATATACCATTGGTTTAGATAATATTGGATGGGGGAAATTTAGATTTTTACGAATAGATTACGTACGTTCGTATCAAAGCGGATTTCAAAGTGATGCCATTTTATTTGGTTTGAAATTCTTCTAAATCCAATATTATGAGACTATTAGTATTAATTGTTGCGCTAATGAGCAGCTCAATATTTGCGCAATCGGATGCAGATTATTTAAAGGACGTCCAGACATTAGACAGCACTGTAGAAGCGCTTTACAGTGTTATTTCTGGTGAAAAAGGAGAAGCGAGAGACTGGGAAAAGTTCAAATTCCTTTTTCATAAAGACGCGAAACTTATTCCTACTGGAAAAACTGAGAACGGTACAGTGAATGCTAATTTCATGACCACAGATGATTATATAGAACTTGCTGGAAAATGGCTAGTTGATAATGGATTTCATGAGGTTGAAATACATCGTACAACAAATACGTTTGGTAGTGTTACTCAGATATTCAGTACTTATGAGTCTTACAAAAGTAAAAACGATGAAGCGCCATTCGCTCGGGGAATTAACAGTATTCAATTGCTGAATGACGGAACGCGATGGTGGGTAATTAATATCTACTGGCAACAAGAAACACCAGACAATCCTATTCCATCAGAATATTTACCTAAAGGATAGCTAGACGTCTTTAGTTTTTATCTTCTAGCAACGGGACAAATCTAAATTCACCATGTTCATGTTGCTCAAATTCTTTTGGTCCTTTTCGTATGTAAAGCATCATGGTTTGAACATCAGTACCCACAGGTATCACAAGTCGTCCTCCTACCTTTAATTGACCTAATAAGGCTTTTGGGACGAAAGGTGCACCAGCAGTGACAATAACGCCGTCGAAAGGCGCTTCTTCGTCTAAACCTATATAACCATCGCCAAAAATAAGCTTCTTAGGACGATAGCCGAGCTTCGGTAAGAACTTGCTTGTTTTCTTGTAGAGTTCATTCTGTCGTTCAATACTATATACTTTAGCACCTAGTTCACATAGAACTGCCGTTTGATAACCACTTCCCGTTCCTATTTCTAAAATTTTATCTCCAGGTTTTATTTGCAATAATTCTGTTTGAAATGCAACCGTAAAAGGCTGTGATATCGTTTGATCTGCTGCAATTGGAAATGCCTTGTCCTGATAAGCATGATCTAAAAATCCTGAATCCATAAATAAGTGGCGCGGTATTTTACCTATTGCTGCAATGACCTTATCATCTGTTATTCCCTTTGCTTTTATGGTCGCAACAAGCTTTTGACGTAGTCCTTGATGTTTAAGCGTATCTTTCAAAGTAGTTAAGTTTTCATTGCTAAAATAACGTAAACATTTCTATAGTAAAAGTTAATTTTAGGGTAATTATTAACCAAAACTACGGGTCTTATTTTTTAATTAAAATGGGCATTTAAAACCTATGAAAATCTTATTTTTGTTGAAAACGATATACAATGCTAAAAGCTGGAGTTTTGGGTGCAGGTCATCTTGGTAAAATACATTTAAGATTACTGAATCAATCTGAAAAATATGAACTTGTAGGTTTTTATGATCCTGACGCGTCAAACGCTAAGAAGGTTGTGGAAGAATTCGGTTACACTTATTTTGAAAACATTGAAGACTTAATCGATGCGGTAGACATGGTTGACATCGTTACACCTACACTTTCACACTATGACTGTGCGAAACAAGCCATAGCTAAAGGCAAACATATTTTTATTGAAAAACCTATTACCAACACTGTTGAAGAAGCCGAACATATTCGAGAGTTGTTGGCTGAACATGGTTTACGTGGTCAGGTAGGTCATGTTGAACGTTTCAATCCTGCGTTTATCGCTGTGCGCGAACAAATCAATAATCCTATGTTCATAGAAACCCATCGTTTGGCCGAATTCAATCCTCGTGGTACAGATGTTCCTGTAGTTTTAGATCTGATGATTCATGATATCGATATTATTTTGAGTGTTGTTCGATCTAAAGTGAAATCGGTTTCGGCAAGTGGTGTTTCAGTAATAAGTGATACTCCTGATATTGCTAATGCTAGAATAGAGTTTGAAAATGGCTGTGTAGCCAATTTAACAGCAAGTCGTATATCATTAAAAAACATGCGTAAATCGCGCTTCTTTCAAAAAGACGCCTATATCTCTGTAGATTTCTTGGAAAAGAAATGCGAGGTTGTAAAAATGAAAGATGCACCAGAACATCCTGGAGATTTCGATATGATACTTCAAAATGCTGAAGGCGTTAAGAAACAAATCTATTTCGATAATCCAGAAATATCTAGCAATAATGCCATATTGGATGAACTTGAGACATTTGCTGATGCCATCAATACCAATACAGCACCAATTGTTACGTTGCATGATGGTACGGAAGCACTTCGCGTGGCAACAATGATTATTAACCAATTTTAAGGTCAAAACTATGAATCGTACATTTGTGTTATCCACGATTTTAGTCACCTCAATTCTCTTAGCACTTCAGCTAATAGATCTTGACTATAGCGATCTGAGCAATAACAATTTTGGATGGATCCTTGCATTTGTACTCATTCTAATTGTTATGTGTTATGTGTTATTCTTTAAATTAAATAATTCAAAACTTAAATAAATACTAACTCAAAATACCTGTGTATCAGGAAAAAAACATAATAACTTCATGAAAAACATCGCCGTTATTGGAGCAGGAACTATGGGAAATGGAATTGCCCATACATTCGCGCAATCAGGATTTAAAGTACAGCTTATAGATATTAGTGAGGCGTCTCTTAAAAAAGGAATCGATACGATTACTAGAAATTTAGATCGTATGGTTGCTAAAGAAAAGATTTCTGAAAGCGATAAGGAAGCTACTCTAAAAAACATTACAACTTTTACAAATATTTCAGAAGGCGTTGAATATGCCAGTTTAGTGATAGAAGCTGCAACCGAAAATGTAGATTTAAAATTAAATATCTTCAGAGAATTAGATCAAGCTTGTCCTGAAGACACGATTCTAGCTACAAACACCTCTTCTATTTCAATCACACATATTGCGGCTGTTACTTCACGTCCAGATATGGTTATTGGAATGCACTTTATGAACCCAGTACCAATCATGAAATTAGTTGAGATCATTCGTGGTTACAATACTAGTGATGAAGTAACCAATACCATTATGGAATTGTCTCGAACTTTAGGTAAGATTCCTACGGAAGTAAATGACTATCCTGGATTTGTTGCTAATCGCATTTTAATGCCAATGATCAACGAATCTATTGAAACACTATACAATGGCGTTGCAGGTGTTGTCGAAATCGATACAGTTATGAAATTAGGAATGGCACACCCAATGGGACCTTTGCAGCTTGCTGATTTTATCGGACTAGATGTATGCTTATCGATCTTGAACGTTATGTATGACGGATTTAAAAATCCAAAATATGCGCCTTGTCCGTTACTAGTAAATATGGTGAGAGCTGGGAAACTCGGCGTAAAATCTGGAGAAGGATTCTATGATTATTCTGAAAGCAGAAAAGCTGAGAACGTAGCGAAGCAATTTGCATAAGACCTAAGGACTTTATCGACGTATGGCGAAAGTAATTCCATTCAAAGCTGTAAGACCAACTAGAGCTATAGTTGGGCTGGTTGCTGCACGTCCGTACCAAAGCTACACGGTTTATGAACGTGAGTCTAGAATGGATTACAATCCGTACAGTTTCTTACATATTGTCAATCCTGGCTATAAGTATGACAAAGTTATTACAGGAGAAGAACGCTATAAATTAGTTAGAAATAGGTATTTAGAATTCAAAGAAGATGGTGTCTTTGTGCAAGACGATACGCCATCGTATTACGTCTATAAGATTGTTAATCGGCATGGTCAAGAATTTAATGGAATCATTGCCGCTACCAGCGCCGAAGATTATGTAAATGACGTCATTAAAAAACATGAAGATACGATTGCCAAGCGTGAACAAACGTTTAAAACTTACCTTAAAACTGTAGGATTTAACGCTGAGCCTGTACTCCTCACCTATCCTGATAATGATCGTATTGCAGAAATTATTCGAGAAACTCAGAAAAAATATGCTGAGTTCGAATTTACCATGACCTATCGTGACACGCACTATCTCTGGCGTTTAGACAATTCTGAAGATCTTAAAACTATTGAGCGAGAATTCGGTGAGATGAAAACGATTTATATTGCCGATGGGCATCATAGATCAGCTTCTTCTGCACTTCTATATGTAGATGAAAGGGAAAATAATCCTGACTATTCAAAAACAGCATCTTATAACTATTTTATGTCTTATTTGATCCCTGAATCAGATTTAGTGATTCATGAGTTTAATAGACTGATTAAAGATCTTAACGGACTTACAAAGGAAGAATTCCTGATTAAGTTAGATGAAATGTACCGCATAGATAATAAAGGACAATTTCCATATTCACCATCAAAGCCACATCATTTTAGCATGTATCTTGATGGCGAGTTTTATTCCTTATATCTCAGAAAGGCCAATTACACTTTTAACAATGCTCTTGATCGTTTAGACGCTCAATTATTATACGAAACCATTTTAAAGCCTGTACTTGGAATTGACGATCTACGAAATAACAATCGGATTGAATATGTAAATGGTCGACATGAAATGATTACAATTAAAAGCAGCGTTGATAGTGGCGAATTTGAAGTTGGTTTTGGCATGTGTCCTGCCACAGTAAAACAAATGAAACAAATTGCCGACGAAGGTCTAAAGATGCCGCCTAAAAGCACCTATATTCTACCGAAATTACGAAGTGGAATAACGATTTATGAATTTTAGAATGACGATTACTGAAAATTTAAAAACGATAAGCTCTGAGCTCCCTGAACACGTGACATTAGTTGCTGTTTCTAAAACGAAACCTATAGTAGATCTTATGGAGGCTTACAACGCTGGTCAACGTGTATTTGGTGAAAATAAGATTCAAGAAATGGTTGATAAGCACGAACAAATGCCCAAGGATATTGAATGGCATATGATTGGTCATGTGCAACGTAATAAAGTCAAATACATGGCTGATTTTGTGCATCTTATTCACGGTGTTGATAGCTTAAAATTATTAACAGAAATTAATAAACAGGCTCAAAAACATAAACGAATCATTAACTGTTTGCTTCAAATAAAAATCGCCAAAGAAGATTCTAAATTTGGAATGTCACCTGACGACGCTTTAGCATTAGTTAAATCTGAAGACTATTTGAACTTAAATAACGTTTGTATTACAGGTGTTATGGGTATGGCCACTTTTACAGATGATATGACACAAATTGAATACGAGTTTAATACTTTAAAATCCACATACGACCAATTACAAACAATCTCTAATGAAAGAACAAATTGGCAAACCATTTCGATGGGAATGAGTGGTGATTATAAACTAGCAATTGATTGCGGAAGTACCATGGTGCGTGTCGGAAGTAGTATTTTTGGAAGCCGAAACTATTCAAATTAAATTATAGATATATCTACGCAATATTAGACATAGAAACCACGGGAGGAAAGTACAACGAAGAAGGTATAACAGAAATTGCTATTTATAGATTTGATGGCCATCAAGTGGTGGATAAGTTCATTAGCCTGGTCAATCCTGAACGAGAAATACAGCCTTTTGTTGTTAATCTCACAGGTATCAATAACAATATGTTGCGAAATGCACCCAAGTTTTATGAGGTTGCGAAACGCATTGTTGAAATCACCGAAGACTGTATTATCGTAGCACACAACGCCCAATTTGATTATCGTATTCTGCGAACAGAATTTAAACGATTAGGATTTGGTTTTAAGCGTAAAACACTTTGTACTGTTGAATTAGCCAAACAACTTATTCCTGATCAACCTTCATATAGCTTAGGAAAATTGACACGAGCGTTAGGTATCCCTGTAAGTGATCGTCATCGTGCCAATGGTGATGCAATGGCTACAGTTAAGTTATTCAAAATGTTGTTGAGTAAAGATCTTAGTAAACGTATCATTAAAGATAATGTTAAGGTGGAAATCATCAAACGTTTAAATGACACACACAAACGTATTATTGACGAATTACCATCAATTACTGGAGTTTATTACATTCATGACGAAAATGGCGAAATCATTTACATCGGGAAGAGTAAAAACATTAAACACCGTATCAACCAACATTTTACAAACGATAGTAATAAGTCAAAGAAAATCCAATTACTGGCAAAATCTGTAACTTATGAAGCGACTGGTAGCGAACTTGTAGCACTATTAAAAGAAAGTGAAGAGATAAAACGCAATAAACCTATTTTTAATAGAGCATTAAGACGTAATAGCTTCACACATGGTCTTTATATATTTACTGATGACAACAACTATATCAATCTAAAAGTTTCGAAAGTTAATTCGCAAGAACATCCGATTACAACGTTTAGCAATTTACAAAGTGCTAAAAGCTTCCTGAATCGAGTTATTGATGATTATAGTTTATGTCAGAAATTAGTGGGACTAAGCACTTCTAAAAGCAACTGCTTTAACTATACCATTAAGAAATGTGATGGCGCTTGTGTTTTAGAAGAACCACATGAGAGTTATAACATGCGTGTTCAAGAGTTGATCGCTAAAAACAGTTATAGCGATCGCAATATGATAATCATAGACCAAGGACGTGATATCGAAGAGAAAAGTGTTATCTATATTGAAGATGGCGTCTTCAGAGGACTGGGCTTTTTTGATCTAAATCATCAAATCAATAATATTGAAGTGCTCTCATCCATTATTACGCCAATGGAAAATAATCGCGATACACAACATATCATTCAAAGCTACTTAAGACGAAATAAGCGTGTTAAGACTTTGATTATTGAGAATCAATAAGTCTTTTTTACTTCAGTAATCGAATACTCAATCGATAAACTTTTATTACATTTGGATTAATGGATACGCAGAAAAACACGAAATCCTGGCGAGATAAACTACATGAAATAATTTATGAGGCTGATACACCTGCCGGAAAATTATTCGATGTGGTCTTACTTATCGCCATTCTTGCAAGTATTTTATTTGTAATGCTTGAAAGTGTTAAGAGCTTTGATGACAAATACCATACGTTCTTAGATATTGCGGAATGGGTCATTACTATTTTATTCTCTATTGAATACATTGCACGTATTATTTCGGTTAGGAAACCCATGCGCTATATTCTCAGTTTTTACGGTATAATTGATCTGCTCTCAACCATACCAAAATACATATCGCTTTTCTTAGGTGGAACACAAGCCCTAATTGCACTTAGAGCGCTGCGACTACTGAGGGTATTCCGTATACTAAAACTCGCACGATATTTAGGCGCTTCAAATCAATTGGCTAATGCGATAAAAGCAAGTCGAGCGAAAATCGCTGTATTTCTATTTGCAGTTCTCATTGCTTCGATCATATTTGGAACGATCATGTATATGGTTGAAGGTGAAGAAAATGGGTTTACTAATATTCCTAAAAGTGTGTACTGGTGTATTGTAACATTGACAACTGTCGGCTTTGGTGATATTGCACCTCAGACACCAATTGGGCAATTTATTGCAACCATTATTATGATTTTAGGTTATGGAATTATAGCGGTACCTACAGGAATAGTTTCTGCAGAATATACAAAAGCGGCTTCTGACGGCAACAATAAACTATCAGATGAAGAACATGAGAATCTCAAATCGGTTGTATTAAATACACAATGCTGCGTAAACTGCTTGGCGGAAACCCATAGAGATGATGCCGAATACTGTTTTAAATGCGGATGTAAATTAGGACATGACTAAATATCTTATATCTATTGTTGGTCCTACCGCCATCGGAAAAACTGCATTAAGTATCAAGTTGGCCCAACACTATCAAACTGAGATCATTTCAGCTGATTCTAGACAATTTTACAAGGAAATGTCTATTGGAACTGCTGTACCCACTCCTACTGAGCTTTCAGCTGCAGCACATCATTTCATACAGCACATTTCAGTAACATCTGATTATAACGTTGGTGCTTTTGAGAAAGATGCGATGCAACAATTAAAATTGTTATTCCGAAAGCATGATGTCGTAATTATGGTAGGAGGTTCAGGATTGTATGTTAAAGCAGTAACGGAAGGATTAGATGAATTTCCAGAGGTAGATAGTAATATACGCGAACAATTAAATGAACAATTAAAATCTGAAGGTATAAAGGGTTTACAACAACAACTCAAGCAATTAGATCCTACTGCCTATCAAACTATCGCTATTGATAATCCGCATCGTGTGATACGCGCTTTAGAAGTTTCTATTGGAAGTGGTAAACCCTATTCTTCATTCTTGGGAGCAAAACACTCGAAACGTGATTTTGAAACCATATCAATAGGTTTAATGGCGGATCGACAGTTGATTTATGATCGTATTAATAGTCGAGTAGATCAAATGATAGCCAACGGCTTACTTAATGAAGTCAAAAAACTTAAAGATCTAAAGCATCTAAATGCTTTAAATACGGTAGGTTACAAGGAACTTTTTAAACACATTTACGGCGAATGGGATTTGGAATTTGCTATTTCAGAAATTAAAAAGAATACACGCCGATTCGCGAAACGTCAAATGACCTGGTTCAAAAAAGACCAATCAATACATTGGTTCGATTACGACACCAATCTTTCTGAAATTGTTGACACTATTACCAAACAGATCCAAAAATAGTGCTACAAAAAAAAGCCAATTTCAATGAAATTGGCTCAATATCATAAACTTGAATATGTAATTATACATCCTGATTTACTACAAGTCTAAACCCTTCACCGTGAATATTTAAGATTTCAACATTCGGGTCTAATTTGAGATATTTTCTCAACTTGGCGATGTAAACATCCATACTTCTAGAGGTGAAATAATTATCATCTCTCCAAATCTTCGTTAACGCAAGTTCTCTAGGCATTAGATCATTTTCATGAAGTGCCAACATACGTAATAGTTCATTTTCTTTTGGTGACAGTTTGATTGGATCCTTCCCATCAAATTTTAAGAATCTAAGTTTTGAATTTAAATCAAACTTTCCAATCTTAAATTCAAATTGCTTACTATCAGCGATAGTATCAGTTGCCTTACGTTGCATGATTGCTTTGATCTTCATCAACAACACCTCACTATCAAAAGGTTTATTTAAATAGTCATCTGCCCCAACTTTATAGCCTTTAAGAACATCTTCCTTCATAGCCTTCGCTGTTAAAAAGATGATAGGAACATCTGTATTTTTCTCTCTGATTTCTTTTGCCAATGTAAATCCATCTTTATATGGCATCATGACATCAAGAATACAAAGATCGAAGTCGTCCTTTTTAAACTTTTCGAAACCTTCCATTCCGTTTTTTGCATGAACAACGTCATAATCGTTCATATTCAAATAATCTTTTAGAACTGTTCCGAAGTTTGGATCGTCCTCTACGAGTAATATTTTTTTATTTTGTTCTTCCATAATTTATGATATTAATGGTAGTTTTATTATAAATGTGCTTCCTTTTCCTTTTTCACTTTCTACTGATATATGACCTTGATGGTCATCTACTATACGTTTAACATAAGCCAAACCTAAACCATGCCCTTTTACATTGTGTACATTTCCTGTATGCTCGCGAAAAAATTTCTCAAACACACGTTTTTGAACTTGTTTTGACATACCATGTCCTTGATCAGAGATCTTTAACAAGATATTATTTCCAACATTTTCAGTATAAACATCAACCTTAGGCGCGTTATCACTATACTTAATTGCGTTGTCAAGTATATTAACGATCACATTCGTAAAGTGTGTATCATTCGCTAAAACTGACGATTTATCAGCGTTAAGATGTGTTTTCACATAACCTTTTCGATCTTCCACGATTAATTCGACGTGAGTAACTGCATCTTCTATAAGGTCGTGAAGCTTGAGTCGTTCCTTACTAATATTTAGCTCATTTTTTTCAAGCTTCGAAATACGCAATACATTTTCAACTTGAGCGTGCATACGTTTATTTTCATCCTTGATCATTTTCAAGTAGCGTGTTACCTTCTCCTGATCCTGTATAATTTTCGGATTCTTTATCGAGTCTAAAGCCAGATTAATAGTGGCAATTGGTGTTTTAAACTCGTGCGTCATATTGTTGATAAAATCTGTTTTAATCTGAGAAATCTGACGCTGACGAATTAACTGATAAATCGCACTTGAATAAGCCAAAATAATAATCGATGTAAATACAATTGACAAAACAATCATCCCTAAAATAGAAGACAATAGGAAGCGTCTTCGCTCAGGGAAATCAACATACAAGGTGTAATCACTCTTATTTTCGTTATCAGCAAAAACAGGAATTCCCATGGTTGATTTGATATTGAGATCAAAATTTTCTGATTGAATCTTAGTCGATAAATCCTTATCATAGATTGCATATTCAAATGGTGTATCGATGCCACTACTCGCAAATTGCGATCCAAGTAACTCCGAAACTTCTTCGTTCGTAATACGCTTATAAACCGGATAATTACGATAGGCCTTACGATAGTTTTCTTTATAAAACTTTCGACCTAACTCATCCATGGTATTATAATCTTTATAGATCTTAACCGGATTGAAATTGATCTTCCCGTCAATAGTATTGCGTTCAAATACTTTTGTTTCACTGATATTCGTAAACCTACTAATATTTATACTATCTGTACCAATGTCAAAGAACAATGATGGTGCTTTAAAACTTTCTTCGGCAATTGCATTTTTAAAACGAATCATCTGACTCGTTTCTTCGTTATAAGCATCAAAAACAAGTAATTGTTTTATCTCTGTTGTATCAGGAGTTCTACCATTACTCGTGACTTCTCTATAAAGCTTATCAAAACTAAGAAGCTCCTTATCCTCAATAGCTTTAGACACTGAGATTAGCGATCGTTTTACGTTTAAAGTAAACTGCTTTTCCTCATTAGTTAAGGTATTATTGATAAAAAATGCTTGAACGAAGATGATGCCAATGAGTGACAAACTCATCAAAACCACCAATAAAATGAATAGTTTCTTGCCCATCGTTCAAATTTAACATTTTAACATTTAGGTGTATCTCTGTTTAACCTTACATTAACAAAAATGTTAAAATTTGGACTTTTCGATGGTTTTTAATATCTGGTGATGTGTTGTTAATACTTGGTTTTTAGTACTTTCCAAATCGTGATTTTCAATAACATAGTCTGATTTCTTTATTTTCTCGCTATCACTCAATTGGTTACTAATAATGGCTTCAATCTTAGCTCTTGATGACTGATCACGATGCATTACGCGTTTTATACGTTCTTCTAAATCGGCTGTCACTGTTATGATTAAATCATATTCAGACGCTTTGTTATGTTCAAATATTATGGCAGCTTCTTTAATAACATAAGGCGCGTCTTGTTTCTTTAGCCAACGCTTAAAATGAGATGCAACTTTAGGATGTACGATAGCATTCATCTGATCGAGAAGAGATTTGTCGTTAAATATTTTGGATGCTATATAGGGTCTATTCAATTCTTTACCGTTATAAGTCTTATCTCCAAAAAGAGCAATTAATTTACGTCGAATTACTTTAGAACGAACCATTAAAGATTTGGCCTCAGTATCGGCGATATACACAGGAATTCCTAGCGCTTCAAAAAACGAGCCTACTGTAGTTTTACCACTACCTATACCACCTGTTAAGCCAACTATTATCATTTCACAATTATATAAGACACTTTATTTTGTTTCAATTCAGTAGATTTGATCTTGTCTGTACTTACAATCAATTTCGGAATTAAATACGAGGCATTGGAATTATCAATATCGTTGTAATCACATTCGATTTTAAAATCATAAGACTTTATATCCTTATAATCCTTAAGGCTTACATAATAAGATACCTTGATCTGTTTAGGAAAATAATTCAATTCGATATCTGAAGGTTTATTAATGATTGTAACTGGTATATCGACAATTCCTTCAGTAAATTTTTCGACGCGTGCCGTCAACTTAGCGGACTGTTCTGATAGTTTTATTTTATCCGAAATATTTTGAAGATCAAATTTCACTGTCTGATTAATATCTGACTTAAGTTTCTTGAATTCAATTAGAGCAGTTTGGATCGACATAATCTCTTTAATATCTTCTTCTGCACCTATAACTTTAACAGAATCAGGTTCTAATACAAAGCCTTGTAATGAGTTATATCCAGACTCGAAGTTAATATCAGAACGCAGTATCAAAGGAACTTTCTTAGTTGCTAATATTCCGTAAGGTAATTCTAATGAATCTGGAGTAATAGAAACAATATTCACTGATTGTCTCATTATTTGATTGAAATCATAACTTCCTTTCTCTGCTAACCATAGATATGCATCATTGTTAAGTTTTGAACACTTCTCAACATCTATTGTATACTCTGGTTTACTAAAATAATACGAGAGTAGATTAAAACCATGGGTAGATACGGTTACATCAATTTGAGGCGTACTGTCCAAAGTAATAATCATATTTTCTGGTAAATTTTTATAGGACACCTTAAATGGTATGGTTTCTACATAAGATTCGGATAATTTCGTAATAACCAAAATAATGAATGACAAAATCAAGAACAGACCGAAAACATTAAGCTTTTTATTCTTAAGTGATTTAAGTATATATATTCTTAAGTGATTAAACATTCTTGAAGAAGAGTTTTGGAAAGTGTAGTTCTGGATCTTTATTCAGCATATTTATTGCAACCGTAGATTTGAGAAATCCACTTCCATATCCATAAAATTGTATACAAATTGCATATAAGGATTGAAACGCTACTTTAATATTTTTAGTTTGAATTAAAGCCATTATAAAAGCTAATATAAAATAAACGGCATATAAATATAATCCATATTTAAAATTCAGCAGAAAAAGGACAAAGGCAATAACAAGTCCTAAAATGAAGAATGTAGGAAACCAATATGTCAATTTTTTCGTTTGTGGATGCCACTTGTTTAAAATAGGTCGCACCAATCCAAATTTATAGACTTGCTGGTAAAACTTATTCCAAGAAATTCTTCGCTTATGATATACGTATGCGTTTTGAATTAATACAGTCTTATAACCTAGTCTATTCAAGCGAATCGACAAATCCGGATCTTCACCTGGGTGAATTGTACCAAATCCTCCAGAATGTTCAAATGCCTTCTTCGAAAGTCCCATATTAAAACTTCTTGGCTGAAAACTTGTCGAATCCTTTCCTCCGCGAATACCACCAGTTGTGATAAAAGACGTCATAGAAAAATTAATAGCTTTTTGGAGATCGCTGAATGACGCGTGGGCAGCGTCAGGACCGCCGTAACAATCAACTAAATTAGTTGATAAAAATTCAGATACACTTACAAGGTAGGATTTAGGTAAAAGACAGTCGGAATCAAGAATAATAAAATAATTCCCTTTAGCCTTTTTCATTCCGTAATTTCGAGAATCTCCAGGACCTGAATTAGCTTTATAGTAATAGCTGATGTCTAGGTTCGAAGTATACTTATCAATAACTGTTTTGCAATCTATTGAGGACCCGTCCTCCACGATCACAATTTCAAATGGAATATCACCTTCAAGACCAAGAAAACTATGCAATAATTCATCGATCTCATCTGGTCGATTATAAACAGGAATAATAAATGAATACTTCAGGTTGTTCATACCCAACAAAGGTAATTAAACAAAAAACAAAAGCCACCTAGAAGGTGGCTTTTGCTCTTATATTTTATTAAGCTTATTGCTTAATGATTCTAACTGTTTCAGTTACGTTATCGATAGTTACACGAACGAAATAAGCACCATTACTTAAACCATTCATGTCGATAGCCGTATCAGCGTTGTTAGGAGCAACTCTTAATACTTGTTGACCTAATACGTTAAATACAGTTACATCTTGAATATCTTTTTGAGCATTCAATAATAACTCACCTTTAACTGGGTTTGGATAGTACGTGAACGCGTTAGCATCTTCTACAGATCCTGTAGATAAAGTTGCATCTGCAGTTACTGTAAATCCTCCTTCAGTTCTTCCTGATGAAGGTGGCGCATTACCATCACTCCATACTCTTACATAATAAAGACCTGCAGGTAGGTTATTAATTGTTAACGTTTCTCCTCCGTTAGCATCAGAACATCCTACTGAGTTTCCAGCAGCTCCATCGCAATCTGTATAAACAGCTACGTTTGCTTGATCTGAAGTATCTGTAATTGTAGTAACAATACTTAAGTTATTAGAAGATAATGTTAGGTTAACTGAATACCATACGTCAGCAATTTGACCGAACGTATCACATGTTGGTGGATCACCAGCATCAGTGGTAGCTCCTACTGTTGTACCAGTAGCAGTTACAGTTAAAGTTAAAGCCTCAGCGTTAGCACACTGATCATTTGCTGGTGGAGGTGTTGGAGCAACACAAGATACTGTCATATCAAAATCACCAGTACTTCCAAAGTTAAATCCTTCAACAGCGATGTAGTAAGTATCTGTTCCATTTGCAACAAAAGTTACATTTGATTGACAACACTGTCCACATACTCCGATATTGTCATCATTACCTGCTACGAAAGTTAAGTTACCAGAAGTACCAGTATAAACTAATACAGACGTATCGTAAGTTGATGGACAAAGATCAACTGTAATATCTCCAGCTCCTTCAGCAGCACTATCATAAGAGAACCACACGTTTGGTGCATCCATATCAGCACCACCTCCATCAGGAGCATCGTCTTCATCTAATGTTGCAAGAGAAGTAGAACCCATTAAGTTAGTAGTCGAACAATCGATAGCCTGTGCGTTAGCAAAGTTATCATTTGCTGGTGGTGGACCTGCCGTAGTTGTGAAACCAGTTGTCACATATGCAGATGTTCCATCTACACCACAATCTGTTTGTACATATACTTCGTATGCTGTACTAGCAGTTAAAACGTTACCTGTTACTACAGATGTACCAGCAGTAGTACCTGATGCTAAAGCACCTGGAGTACCTTGAGCTACACCGTCAGGCTGTACTTCCCAGTTATATCCAGTTGTTGTTCCAAAAGCAGGAGCGTCCCAAGAAATTGTAACCGCAACATCTGTTGGTGCTGCACTTAAGTTTTCTGGATCACCACATGCTGGTGGTGGAGTAACTGTTACAACTATGTTTGACCAGTCTGCATCTGAACCTGCAAAAGATTGATTTAAAACGATATCTAAGAATCCGTCTACACTAGGATCATAAGGCGCTGTGAAACTACCCTCAAAAGTCATTGTAGTAGCTGCACCAGAAGTACCTGCACCAGTAGTTGCAGGATCAATAACAACACTTCCTGCAGTTGTAGTTACAGTTAGATCGGCTTCAGAAGACCAAGGTCCACCTGCACCCTCTGTCCAATCAACAGATACAGAGAAAGACACGTAAGATCCAGCTGTCGCAGCAGCAGAATTCCCAACATCATTGATATTCAATGTTACTGGAGTACCAGCAGCCACATTAGTAGGGCCAGGAACTGATGGAAAAGAAAATTGCGCAAATGCCGTCAAAGAACCGAACAACATTGCCACAACTAATAAAGTAATTTTTTTCATATTTAGTTGAATTTAATTATTAAGTGTTAAAAATATGATAAATCTCTAATAAATTAAAACCACACCTGTATAATCGATAAAAAAACCGTTTTCATCGATGAAATGTGTTGATTCGCAGGTGTCTAGTTAATTCTTAATGAAACGATAAACGGAATAGTTTTGAGCCGAATTTACTTCAATAAAATAATATCCGTCAGATAAGAAAGAAAGATCTATTTCATTGTTATTCAAATCTTTAGTAGAATACAATTTTTGACCTAACATATTGAAGATTCTGACCTCTTGTACCAGTTGGTTTGAACCTATATTGATGATATCCTTTACTGGATTTGGAAAAATAAAAGCGTCCTTCAAATTAGTCGTTTCTACGCTCAAGGTATTATTACCTTCTGTAATATCTAAGACTTGATTTACAGGTACATTATTAACGATATCTACAATACCACTTAACCATGTTACTTTCACATAATCCAAAATCGTTGCATCCCCTACTCCAAAATGCTCTATTCCAGAATTTTGTGACATATAGCCTTCGCCGCAATGTGTGTAACGATATTGACGTTGACCATTAATTTGGATTTCAATTATAGAACCTATAGCGTCTCTATTGCTAACCGTACCGGTAAGTTTGACTTTCAACCAGTTATCATTAGCTAAAACCGACGTGTTTTTCCATAAGAAAATATCATCATCGTTCAAATTAGTAACGACAAGATCCAGAAGTCCGTCATTATCAATATCCCCTATAGCATTTCCATAGCTTTCTCGAGTATCATTAGGAAAGCTCGAATTATTCAAATTAAAAGTGCTATCGCCATTATTAAGAAAGAAACCTCCGGGAAGTGATGCGGTAGAGCCATCTGCTATTGCAGCAACGTAAAGATCTAATTCTGTATCGTTATTCGCATCAAAAAACACTGCTCCCCAACTAAAGCTATTAAACTCGGTACCAGATGAAGTGGCGGCATTCGTAAACGTTTCATCTCCATTATTGCGTAATAAATAATTACCGGTCTGATTATTCGTAACATAGATATCAAAAAAGCCATCTCGGTCATAATCTCCAACAGTAACTGTCATCGCGTCAATTGCCATATCTGTTCCTGAGCTTGAACTAATATCATCAAAGGTTCCGTCTCCATTATTTTTATACATCTTATTCTCAAAAAGGAATCGATCATTAGACACATAGAGATCTTGAAATCCGTCATTATTGATATCGAGAAATGCAGCGCAGAACGACAAGGCAGGGGTCAAATCTATCCCAGCAAAAAAAGACACATCAGAAAATGTGCCGTCACCATTATTTTGATATAGTTTATTTGGCACTAGGGTAGTTCTATTCGCGAGAAAAACATCAAGATAGCTGTCATTATTGAAATCGCCCCATGTTGCGCCATCGGTATAAAGTACGGTTGTTGGTAATCCTGTTGTTGCCGTAATATCCTGAAACGTCATACTCCCAGTATTTTCAAGAAGTTTATTTCCGCCTAATTCACTAGTAACAAACAGATCTTTATCACCATCATTATCAAAATCCACCCAGGTTGCAGACTTAGTTTCATAATCAATGGATTGTAAACCGAAGTCCTGTTCTACAAAAGATCCATTAACATTTTTAAAAAACCGTAGTGCTTCTCCATCTTCTGTAGTGAGGGTTAAGTCATCCCAACCATCATTGTCAAAATCATAAAATGCGACACCATTACCAAAAATTGTATTTCCCGTAGCGACATCAACACCAAGCGACGTCGCTTGATTTTCGAATTGTACTTGTGCCAAAGACACATTCAAAAAACATAAACTTATAATAATAGCAATGCTTGATATTTTCATAGGGCACCGAATACATTAGTGTTTGATTAAGCGATGGTTAGTTATGCCTGTTTTAGTCTTGACTTTTAAGATATAGTGTCCTTGCGCTAAAAAAGAAATATCAATTTGGGATGATAGATTTTTATTGGAAACAAATACAACTTGTCCCAGTGCATTTATAATCTCTAAAGATTCTAAAGGGTTGTTCGTTACAATATTGACAACATCTTCGGCAGGGTTTGGAAAAATGATGGCATCATCTTTTTCAACTTTGATGACATCTAAGGTATTATTGCCTTCAGTAATAGAGAACAATTGATTAACTGGTACATCATTAAAGATTTCAACCAATCCGCTTAACCATGTTATTTTTACATAATCGATAAGTGTCGCGTCACCAACACCAAAATGCTCAACACCAGAATTTTGTGACATATAGCCTTCGCCTAGATGTGTATAACGGTATTGTTTCTCACCATTTATTCCAATTTCTATCCAAGATCCTATTGCATTCTTATTACTGGTCGTTCCTGTCAATTTCAACTTTAACCAATTGTTGGTTGTTGTAGATACATTTTTCCATAAGAATATATTCTTACCCAATCCGTTAGTTACTGCGATATCCATTAGTCCATCATTATTGATATCACCCATCGCGTTTGAATAACTTGATCTATTATCATTTGGAAAACAACTGTTGCTTAATGAAAATGAACCATTCCCATTATTTTCATAAAATGCCGCAGATAAATAACCTCCAGCATTTGTATCTTCCAATGAACCACTGACATATAAATCTAATTCTTTGTTATTATCTGCATCGATAAACAGCGCTCCCCATCCAATACTATTGAAAGTCGTTAAGGTAGGGCCGGCAACATTGGTAAAGGTCTCGTCGCCGTTATTACGCAGAAGCTCATTTCCACCTTGCGTATTTGTCACATATATATCGACATAACCATCATTATTGTAGTCATCAACAGTAACTGACATGGCATCTATACTAATATTGGTTCCAGAGGAAACGCTAATATCAGTAAATGTTCCGTTACCATTATTTTTATACAATTTGTTTGGCATATTGACTTTATCGTTCGATACATAAAGGTCTTGATAACCATCATTATTTATATCTAAAAATGCCGAACAAAACGAATAAAGTGGTGTCAGATCTATTCCAGCGAAGAGTGTCACATCTTGAAACGTACCATCGCCATTGTTCTTATATAATTTATTAGGAATGAAAAAAGTTCTATTACTTAGAAAGACATCTAAATAACCATCATTATTATAATCTCCCCATGATGCACCATAGGTATATAAGTTAGCCAATGATAATCCTGTCGTATCTGTAATATCGACAAAAGTCATATTTCCTTGATTCTCTAATAATTTGTTGTTAACCGTTTCGCTCGTAACGAATAGGTCATTATCACCATCATTATCAAAATCTACCCACGTAACAGACTTGGTATCATAGGTTAAATACTGGAGCTGATAATTTTGTTCTACAAAGGTCCCATTGACATTTTTAAATATGCGAATTCCGTCATTGAGATCGGTAGCGAAAGTTATATCGTCCCATCCATCATTATCAAAATCAAAGAATGATATGCCATTACCGAGATATGTATCTCCAGCAGTAACAGGAATTCCTAAGGCATTCGCTTGATCTTCAAATTGAATTTGACTAAAACCTTTAAAGAAAATGAGGGCAAAAAGAATTAAAGTAATTTTGATTTTCATTTTATAATAGACTAAGAGACCAACTCAAATCTATTAAATTTTCTCATTGTATTCACTTTCAATGGTTAAACGGATAAAAACAATAGATAAAATGAAAAAACCGATACTTTCGTATCGGTTTTTAATCTATAAAAAAGTAATAAATTCTACTCTTCAGGTGCGAATACTTCCATAACAGCATCACTCACACCCATATTACTAAACCCACCATCATTGAATAAGTTTTGAAGTGTTACACGTTTAGTAAGGTCACTAAATAAAGTAATCGTATAATTAGCACAGTCTAATGCCGTGGCATTTCCTAATGGCGACATCTTTTCCGCATAATTGATAAAACCATCAAATCCTTTAACACCTTGACCGGCAGTGGTTGGTGTAGGAGATTGAGAGATTGTATTAACTCTGACGTTTTTATCTCTTCCAAAGAAATACCCAAAGCTTCTAGCGATACTTTCTAAATATGCTTTGTTATCTGCCATATCGTTATAATCAGGAAATACGCGCTGAGCCGCCATATAAGTTAAAGCTACAATACTTCCCCATTCGTTCATTGCATCAGACTTATATAAAGTTTGCATGACTTTGTGAAAAGACATTGCAGACACGTCGGTTCCTTTTTGAGTCCAATCATATTTCTGATCTGTATATGCTCTACCTTTCCTAACGTTAACAGACATGCCTATTGAATGCAGTACGAAATCCAGTTTTCCGCCAAGAATTTCCATAGACTTTGAAACTAAATTTTCTAGATCCTCGATAGATGTTGCATCAGCCGGAATAATCTCAGAACCTGTTTTTTCAGCAAGCTCATTTATTTGACCCATACGCATCGCAATTGGAGCATTAGTTAACACGAACGTACCACCTTCCTCATGAACTCGTTCAGCTGTTTTCCATGCGATCGAATTAGCGTCTAAAGCGCCAAAAATAATTCCGCGTTTTCCTTTTAATAAATTATATGCCATTCTATGTATTTTTAGTTGTTAGTTCGAAAATTAAGTTCAAAGATAGTATTAATTGAGTAATTGTTTAGCATGCTCAAGTGCTGAATTTGAAACATCTACTCCACCCAACATCTGAGCAATTTCAACAATGCGATCTTCATGAGACAATTGTGTTAATTGCGTTTGGGTTTCATTATTAATATCGGATTTATAGACTTTATAATGTGTATCTCCTTTAGCCGCTATTTGTGGTAGATGCGTTATCGTAAATACTTGCATTGATTTACTCATATCTTGCATTATACTACCCATTTTGTTCGATATTTCTCCTGAAACACCTGTATCTATTTCGTCAAACATTATGGTCGGAAGCTGTGTATATCGCGATAAAATTGATTTTATGGCTAACATGATTCGTGATAACTCACCACCTGAAGCTGCCTTTTTGAGCTCATTAAATTTTCCACCTTTATTCGCAGAGAATAAGAATTCTAATCGATCTGTTCCATTAGTTAAAAACGATTCGGAAGGGTAAAGCTTCACATCAAACTTTGCGTTAGGCATTCCAAGCGTGGCAAGAATTTCCTCTAGTTGATCCGTGAGTTTATTGAGCACATCGTGTCTATTCTTGCTGATTTTATCTGACAATGACTTTAGTTTAGAATTGAGATGCGCTATAGATTGCTCCTTTTCTAATATCATCGCATCTAAGCTTTCAGTATCTGAGACTTTTGATTCTAAATCTTCTTGTATTTGTAAGAGTTCGTTTGTGTTTGCAGCGGTATGCTTCTGCATCAAATTATGAAGCGTTTGCAACTTAGTATTCACTACTTCGAGACGCATCGGGTCGGCATCTAAATTTGATTCGAGCAGTTCTATCTCTGCAATTAAGTCGTTTAATTCAATAACGGCACTATTCACGCGTTCAAACAATTCATTATATGATGCTCCAAATGCTGATATGCGAGATAGATGTTGTTTTATATCTGTTAATCCAGATAGTACGCCAATGTCTTCATTTGCTAAACGTTGATATGAATTTGACAATCCGTCTTTAATTTCTTCAACATTATTGAGTGTTTCGTATTCACGCTCTAAATCTTCTAATTCACCATCTTTAATATTCGCATCAGTCAACTCATTCAAAAGAAAACGGTTATAATCAAGCTCTTTTAATGCCTCCGTTTTTTGATCTTTTAGTTTATTGAGTTCATTATGTGCCAATTTAAATTCTGACAATACAGCTTCATACTTGATAAGTGTCTCGCTATTATTCGCAAGTGCATCAATAATCTGAAATTGAAAGTCATCATTGGTTAGTTGTAAGGTTTGATGCTGTGAGTGTATATCAAGCAAGCTTTTCCCAAGCAACTGCAAACTATCTAGCTTTACTGGCGTATCGTTTACAAATGCGCGTGATTTTCCTGAAGGCAAGATTTCACGTCTAATAATAGTGATGGGCTCGTAATCCAAATCCTCTTCATTGAATAAGGGTTTCAAGTTATAATTGGCGATATCAAAAGTAGCTTCAACAATACATTTTTTAGAAGAATCTTTTACATTAGTCAGGTCGGCACGCTTTCCAAGCACTAATGATAAACCACCAAGTAAGATTGATTTTCCTGCACCAGTTTCACCAGTAATAATGGTCAATCCATTACCAAAACTAACGTTTAATTCGTCGATTAATGCATAGTTTTTTATGGTTAATTGTGATAGCATAGATTAAACTGAAATATCTGATGAAATTACAGAAATTAACCGAGATAATGTATTAGGCTTAGTAATTTATTTTACGCCATTTTGACGAATGCATTGGCGCAATTTTGGTAAGTGTGGAAACCAAATCTGCAATATTCACAGAAGGTCCGCCACTAAAGATTTGTTGTATCTCGTCAGACTTTGCGTCGAAAAATGTTCGCAGTAAAAAAGAATTAGGACGTCTACTATTCATTCTACGCAGTGTCTCAATTGATTCGGCAATTACTTGTTTACCTTTCTTAGGATCTTCACTCATTTGATCCAATCCATTGCGATGGTAATCATACAGCACATTTCTAAATTCCTTGAATGTTGGCGATAATATATTATCAATTAATATGAAACGTGTTTGTTGTCCGTCTTCCAACTTCCAACCTTTCCCAGTATTTTGTTGTGAATAATTTAAAATCGTTTGAGCTTGTTTAAAATAATCAAGACCTCCACCTTGTTCGAAAGAATCAGCATCCAACCCTAACATCATGAATATATGAAATGTGATTACAGAGACTAAGTTAGATTCAAACTGATTTTCGTTGTAGACAAAATTCTGAAATTGCAAGTATTGAAACGTAAAGTCTTTATCGTTAAAGTTATAGATTGGCGTATTATAGGTAGATCCATAAACTGGACGACTGCTCGTAATTTGAATAGAACAATCAAACAAATCATTGTTATAGCCGTTTACGGTGATGATCATACCACAATCAATGCGCTCCTGAGTCTTGAACGATTTTGAAGTCCATTGCGTGTTATTAATAAATTCATTGAGTTGACGCTCAAGAGTTTGAAATACCTGAAGGTTTTCATTACCTGTCAATTGTGCATTGACAACCACATTGCAATTAAGCTCTTGTGTTATCCCACTAAATGATGTAATTAAAGCTAATATAAATAGATACTTACGCATTCTTTTGTTTTAATATTTGTTGCATCAAATCTTCTGCAACTTCAGATTTAGATTTTAACTCATGTTCAATTATCTCATGAGCGACTGTTATAAAAGTAACTTTATTTGTCGAACCACCAAAACCAGCACCTTTGTCTTGTAAAGAATTAAGGACGATCAGGTCTAAATTTTTTGATTTTAATTTGCCTTTGGCATTTTCCAATTCGTTATTCGTTTCCAAGGCAAAACCTACCAAGAACTGCTTAGATTTTTGTTCTCCAAGCGATTTCAATATATCTGTTGTCTTTTCTAATTCTATGGTAAACGTTGATTCCTTCTTCTTTATTTTGGTATCCGAAACTTTTTTCGGTCTGTAATCGGCGACCGCTGCCGACAAAATAGCTATATCTGTAGCTTGAAAATACTGATGAACGGCTTCATACATGTCTTGGGCACTTGTAACCTTAACCAGTTGCACCAGACTATGATCTAAAATCTCATGTGTCGGGCCAGAAACTAATACAACCTCAGCTCCTAAATTAGCTGCTGCTTTTGCTATTTCGAATCCCATCTTACCACTAGAGTGGTTACCTATAAATCGAACAGGATCAATAGCTTCGTAAGTAGGTCCTGCCGTTAATAAAACCTTTTGACCTTTTAGTGGTAATTGATCGAGAATATGTTGTTCTATAAAATGAACAATATCTTCAGGCTCTGCCATACGTCCTTCACCAACCAATCCACTAGCCAATTCTCCTGAAGTGGCTGGAATCATAACATTTCCGAAGGATTGTAGCTTATCAAATGAGGTTGTGGTTGTGGGATGTTTATACATATCCAAATCCATTGCTGGTGCGAAATATACAGGACATTTAGCCGACAAATAAGTTGCTAATAATAAATTATCACTTGTGCCATTCGCCATTTTAGACATGGTGTTAGCAGTGGCAGGTGCGACTAAAAAAAGATCAGCCCACAATCCTAGTTCTACATGATTGTTCCACATGGCATTATCATCTTCCTCATCAAAAAAAGAAGACAAAACCGGATTTTTGGATAATGTTGATAGTGTTAAAGGCGTAATAAAGTCTTTTGCCGCAGGTGTCATGACAACCTGTACATTAGCGCCCTTTTTAATGAATAATCTAACTAAACTAGCAGTCTTATAAGCGGCTATACCAGCAGTAATGCCTAAAAGTATATTTTTGCCGCTTAATATTGACATCTTAATATTATTCCTTGACGTTTTCGTCGTCAGTGTTTCTGTAGTATATTTTATCGTCTAACCACTCTTGTACTGCTAATGCATGTGGTTTAGGTAATTTTTCGTAGAATTTAGATACTTCGATCTGTTCTTTGTTTTCGAAGATTTCTTCTAGACTATCATTATAAGTAGCAAACTCTTCTAATTTGTCAACCAATTCACGTCTAATGTCTGTGTTGATCTGTTCAGCTCTTTTCGATATTACAGAAATTGCCTCATAAATATTATTAGTTGGCTCATCGATGACATTTCTATCATAAGTTTCTGTTGTTACAGGAGCATTGGTCTTTTTTAAATCCATCATTTATTTTATTTGCTTTGTGTATTATATTGTTGCATCGCAACGGTCATCTCCTCATTCATTTTATTTGCCTGTTCAGTAAACTCAGAATTTGGATAAAACTTTGTAAAACTCTTAAAGTAGTTAATTGCGGTATTTAGACGCTCTTCTTTTTTAGCATCTATACTATTGATTCCTAATTTATAAGCTGAATCTAAACGATAAAACATGGCCTGTTCTCTAAAACTAGTACCAGGAAAATCAGCCAAAAAGTTATCGAAAGCTTTAATTGCTGCTATATAATCTGAAGACTCAAAATAGGCAATGCTATTATATTGCTTTGCAATTTCAAACGCTTTTCGCTCTAATTTATAATCCAGTTCATTAATCAATGTGTTCGCTTGCGGTAAATATTCAGATTCTGGATATTTATTTACAAATAGCTGTAATTTCTGAAGCGCTTCAACCGTTTCATGTTGTTCTTTACTGTAAACAGGAGAAAGATAATAAAAACTCTTTGCCGCTAGAAAAGCTGCTTCTTGAACTTTTTCACTATTTGGATATAATCTCTCAAACTGATCTAGCTTATACGCTGCCTCAATGTAGCTTCGCATCTCAAAAAACGTCTTTGCATACATGTACGACAGTTTCTCTGCTTGCGGCTTACCTCTGTAATTCGGCTCAATCTGCTTAAACAATCTATTGGCCTTAGACCACTTACCTGCTTCATACAACTCGGTTCCTAAATTGAATTTCACGCCGATATCTTCGGAACGCAACGCTTTTTGAAATTCACTACAAGAGCTTACTACCAAGAGGATGAATACGATATAAACTAATTTCTTCATAAATAAAAAACAGAATGCAAAATTACGCAATTCTAACGGATTATAAAAACAAATATTTTAGGCTAAAATAAGAGATGTTTCTAGTAATCAGAACGGATTAGCTATTATTTAACGTTTCGTCTAATTATTAAGTTTATCAAGGGCTAGGCGAATCTTATTTTTTAAATCATCTGTTGCTTCCACTAAAGGTAATCTTACATCAGATCTAGATAGGTTTAACGCTTCTAACACGGCTTTAATACCTGCTGGATTATTTTCAGAGAATATTAATGATGTCATATCCATCAAATCAAAATGGATTTTATAGGCCTCTTTTGCTTTTCCCTCCAAACCTAATTTGATCATCTTAGTGAATTGTTTCGGGAGTGCTTGTCCTAAAACAGAGATTACACCTGCACCTCCAGCCAAAACAACTCCTAAAACAAGATCGTCATCGCCTGAAATAACTAAAAAATCTTCTGGTTTATCACGTAATAAATTTAAATACTGATGTACATTATTACCGGCTTCTTTAACTGCAATGATATTATCAAAATCTCGTGCTAAGCGTAATGTAGTCTCTGGCAACATATTTGAAGATGTTCGGCCAGGGACATTATATAAAATAATATCAATTGGAGAGGCTTCCGCTATTGCCTTAAAATGCTGATAAATTCCTTCTTGCGTAGGCTTACTATAATAAGGTGACACAGATAACAACGCATCTATTTGCGATAGATCTGTGGCATTGATCTCATCAATAATAGTTGCCGTATTATTTCCGCCTATACCTAAAACCAAAGGCACGCGGGCATTCGTTGCACGAATTATGGTTTGAATGATGTCCTTTTTTTCTTGCTTCGTAATGGTAACACTTTCGCCTGTGGTTCCGCTGATTACGATATAATTGGTGCCGTTTTCAATATTATAGTCAACCAGATTTGATAAGGCTTCATGATCTACACTTCCATCTTCATTAAATGGTGTAATAATGGCCACACCTGTTCCATAAAATTTTGTCATTATAATTTATTTAAAACCGTTAAATATTTTTTTAATTCATTTTTGAATGTCGAAAATTGCGACACTTTCAAATCAATAATAAGATCATACAAACGCTTATCATGGTTTGTTAATCCCACTTTGAAATTGGCCTTTGATACCGCAGTTATCAAATTCAATTCCATATGTTTTTCTTGATAATAGCTTATTAATACGTCAAATTCTGTATCAATAAAGGTTTGTAAGTCGATACTATTGATCTTTCCTTTCCATCCAAAATCTTTTGGATTAAAAAACGTGTCCCATAAATTGTTGACGTCTTTTGGATCCTCTACAAATCCAATAATCTTTGTTTTAGCTTCATGAAGCCCCAAAGCCTTAAAAAATGCTCTAAATGCATCGAAATCAGAAAACTCATTCATATTCAAAATAACACCAACACTCTTCATCTGTGTACCACGTACAGCAACCCGACGTGCATTTAATAAATTGTTAATGTATTTTTGATTTGATTTTTCTTTAAATGCCTTTAAAATCATTTATCTTTAACCTTTGTACAAATTTAGAAAAAAGGCAGGTACTAAAACCTAAACAAATCATAATTAATCTATGAATTATAAACAGATCATCCTCGTCTTTGCCCTTCTAATATTAAGCTCATGTTCAAAGGTGTTTTACACCAGTAAAATAGAAGGCAAACAGATAAAGGTTAGCGATAGCTTAGCTATTGATCAGGAGATTGAACAGTTTATCAAACCCTATAGATCGCATTTGAATGCAACCCTAGATAGTGTTTTAGCTTATTCTGTTGACACCTATTCGAAACGCGATGGCGAGTTTAATACAGCTATCGGAAACATGATGGCCGATGCAGTTTATGAACACGCCAATAAGGTATTCAATAAGCGTACTGGAAAAAATATCGACTTTGTTCTCTTAAATCATGGAGGTATACGATCGATCATTTCTAAAGGTGATATTACGATTCGTACAGCATATGAGGTGATGCCTTTCGAAAATTCTGTGGTCGTGGCTAATCTACCTGGTGCAAATGTGAGAGACTTACTTACCTATTTATCCAAAGCCAAACGAGCGCATCCCATTTCGAAACTAAATATTATTCTTGATAAAGAAGGGAATGTTGAATCAGCAACTATAGCTGGAGAGGCGATTGATTTTAATAAATCATATTACGTCGCAACTAATGATTATCTCTATAATGGCGGTGATCGTATGACATTCTTTCAACCAAATGACGGACTCGAAGTTTTAGACTATAAAATTAGGAATGTATTAATTGATCATTTTATTCAGATCGATACACTTAATCCTGTAATTGATAATCGTTTTATCCAATTAAAAGACTAATTATGAAAAGAAGAGAATTCATACAACAGACAGCAGCTGCATCAGCATTAATTGGATTAAGTGGTATGGGATTGACCTCATTTACATCTCAAACCAAGAAGATTACTATTTTACATACGAACGACGTACATAGTCATATTGATCCTTTCGGACCCGAAGATGGACGAAATCCTAATCAAGGAGGAGTTGCCAGACGTGCAAGTTTAATCAAAGCAATTAGAGCTGAAAATCCGAACACCTTATTACTCGATGCAGGTGATATCTTTCAAGGCACACCTTATTTCAATTATTATGGCGGAGAACTGGAGTTTAAACTAATGAGTATGCTCAAATACGATGTAGCGACCATTGGAAATCATGATTTTGATAATGGAATTGACGGACTTTACGCACAACTTCCTCATGCTAAATTTGACTTTGTTTCATCGAATTACGATTTCTCAAATACCATAATGGATACGCATGTAAAACCGTATCGAGTGATAATTAAAGATGGCATCAAAATTGGAATTTTCGGCTTGGGAATTCGCCTGGAAGGTCTTGTTGATAAGAAAATGTATAAAGAAACAGTCTACCGAGACCCAATTGAAACTTGTCAAGAAATGACTCGAATCCTTAAGCAAGATGAAAAATGTGACCTCATTATTTGTTTATCACATTTGGGCTATTATTACAGAAATGTACCAGAGCGTATATCAGATTTAAATGTTGCTAAAGCTACCAAGGATATAGATCTTATTATTGGTGGACATACGCATACCTTCTTAGATAAGCCTACTGTGGTAAAAAACTTGGATAACGAGAACATGCTCGTCAACCAGGTTGGTTGTTATGGCATTAACTTAGGCCGAATTGACTTCTATTTCGACGCTAACAAGAATAAAGCCGCGAATGGAACTTCAATTGTTGTCTAATTAAAAATTAACACGAATTTGACGTAATGCTTCCGTCGTTGGAATGAAATATTCTGAAAATTTTATACGCTCTTCCGAGTTGATCATTGTGTGGTGATCGTAGACATATTTGTATAACAAGAACAGCCCAGTAATATGGAGTATACTTTCAAATAATTCGAATATCCAATAATAGACATATAACTGACAAATGTAATTCAATACATCAGCAAAGACTAAACTGAACACCATCAGAAGAAATGTTATCGACTGCGCTGTTTCTCTGCTTAAATAAACCGCAAATGCAAAAAATGTTATAGCAATTAATGTGATACCATGACAGACGTAAAGAAACAGATTAAAATCATCAACAAAATTTTCCTTAGCAACACCATACAGGGCATACAAGAAGTAAGAATTAAGCAAGAGTACTAAAATGAGATATACAGAAACTAATCCGTCAAATTTTAGCTTTTTTAGTTTACCAAATAGTACAAAAATTAATAAGGCATAAGCGCAAATGTAAGCCGCCTTTGACAATTTCAAAGCAACTTCTCCGAACTCAAATACAGAGAACGCATCTCCAATAAAGAACACGAGAAAGGTCACTAAAAATACATTAGCCATCTTATTCAGTTGGCAATAAAAGAATGTTAATAATATCGTAACCGTGATTAACTTCGTAATCTTAGGATAGACCGAATAATCAAAAAAATAAGAAATACAGTTGCCTAATAACAAGACAACAAGCACTATTACTAATGCCAAATTAGGCTTTAATTTTTGAATGCTTTGCATTGCACATTTAGATTTGGGTAGGTCAAATATACTAAAAATTATGTATTTCAACGTGTTTTTTAAACATTTTATCGATATTTTTAATTTTTTATCTTCTTTTCGGTAGGTTCGAGTTACTTAAACGTCTAAAGATCAAAACCGAACAAACAATGAAAAAATATTTACCGATCATTTTTAGAATTGCAGTCGCAATTATTTTGATTCAAACACTCCGATTTAAATTTACAGGACACGAAGACAGTATTTATATATTCACGCAAGTTGGCTTAGAGCCAGTTGGACGAATAGGTATAGGTATTGCAGAATTAGTCGCTGGACTATTATTATTATTTAGAAAAACAGCCTGGTTAGGCGCCGTACTGACTCTTGGAATCATAGGAGGCGCAATAATGATGCATCTTACAATTCTTGGAATAGATGTTAAAGGTGATGGTGGTGTTCTATTTTATACTGCGATAACTACGTTTGTCCTATCGTTAATAGTGCTTTATTTCTATCGAAAAGACATTCCTATTCTAGGCAAAAAATTTTAAGCCTCGACTTCGGAATAGCTCAGTACACGTTCAGGCTCGTCTTCAAGTCGCGATTGTAAATAGAAAAACACAAACGCGGCAACAAGAAATACCGAGTATACCACATTTAAAGTGTTATCATAATCGGTAATATAGTAATACGCTATTTGTATGACTTCCGAAAAAACGATGAATATGCAACCTATTAGCAGATTCATAGATTTCTTCGTGTCTTTATACATATAATTGATTAAAGATAAACTCACTAATATCATAATGAGCGCATTGTAGAATAACTCTATAAAATAGGCATAATCTAATGGCGTACTTGAAATAGACAGATCTGTAATCATATAGGTCACGAATATGCCTAAGGTTGCAAGCAATAAAATTTGAATCGGAAAGCGCGTAAGCGCTTTTTTGATATCCATTAATGATAAGACCCTTCCTATTAAAAAGACATAAGAAAGCATAAAAAATGAATTCCCAACTATATAGTACATATCTAAGGGCGCGTCATCAGCAGGCAATAAATTGAAAGTAAAATAATTATAGACTTCCGCCGTAGTGAATAATAGTAAGAAAAGAATAAATAATATATGCTTTGATTTCACCGAAATGAAATAAAGTAATGCCAATAACACTAAGGTAAGTGCCTTAACGCCAAATGCTTCTAGCTCCCAACCCAGGGACTGAAAGCCCAGGAATAGGATACTCAAACAGATAATTGTAATCCCAAATATCTTAGTTAATTGCATAATTTACTCTTTAATAGCAAAGCAAATATATACAAAAATTACATATAAACGAATAAAAATGCATTTTATCGATATAATTTAACAATTTGTAGGAATTTTATTTCAATAAATCTAAAAATTCTTGTTCTGTTAAAATTGGAATTGCTAAGGTTTCGGCTTTGGTACGTTTACTTGGCCCCATATTAGCTCCAGCTACAACATAGGTTGTCTTCGAAGATATAGAAGACGACACTTTACCGCCGTTATCTTCGATAAGCTTTTTCAGTTCTGTACGTGAAACAGATTCGAACACACCAGAAACGACAATGGCAGATCCATTAAGTTTATCAGTTTGATTAGCTAGTAGGTCTTCTGAAAGTTCCATTTGTATTCCGAATTGTCTTAAATCATGAATGATCCTTCTATTGTCTTCAGAATTAAAGAATTCTAAAACACTTTCGGCGATACGATCTCCTATTTCATCTACGGCGATTAAGTCATCGAAGGTTGCTCTCATTAATGCATCTAACGTTTTGTAATGTTTAGCCAATTTTTTCGCAACCGTCTCGCCAACATATCGTATCCCTATGGCAAACAATACACGTTCAAATGGAATGGTTTTAGAGGCGTCTATTCCACTAATTAAATTTTCTGCGCTTTTTTCAGCCATACGCTCCAATGGCAAAACCTGTTCTTTTGTTAGTCGGTATAAATCTGAATAATTAGATATTAATCCTTCATTAACCAACAACGCTACAGTCTCTCCTCCTAGACCTTCGATATCCATAGCTTTTCTGGATATATAATGTTGTATTCGACCAATAATTTGAGGATTACATCCATTATAATTTGGACAATAATGTTTAGCATCTCCTTCCTGTCGTATTAATTCAGTTCCGCACTCAGGGCAATGTATTATGTAGTTTGTAACTTTTGAATTAGACGGTCTTTGACTGAAATCTACGCCTATGATCTTTGGAATAATCTCTCCTCCTTTTTCAACATAAACCAAATCACCTTCTCTAATATCTAACTTTTCAATCTGATCTGCATTGTGTAATGAAGCACGTTTTACAGTTGTTCCTGCGAGCTCAACTGGTTCCAGATTAGCGACAGGCGTAATCGCACCTGTACGACCTACTTGATAGGTAATTTCATTAAGTCGTGTAGAAACCTGTTCAGCCTTGAATTTATAGGCCATAGCCCATCTTGGTGCTTTAGCCGTATAACCGAGTTCTTCCTGTTGCTGCAGATTATTGACTTTAATAACGACACCATCAGTCTCATATGGCAGATCATGTCGATGTACATCCCAATAATTAACAAACTCGACTACCTCTTCAACTGATGTGGCTAGTCGCGCGGCTTCTGGTACTTTGAATCCCATCTCCCGAGCTTTATGGAGTCCTTCAAATTGAGTTGAAACACCTAGTTTATTCCCTTTTAAATTGTATAACAAACACTCCAAAGGACGTTTAGCCACCTCCGAACTATCCTGAAGTTTCAAACTACCTGAAGCTGTATTACGCGGATTTCTGTAAGGCTCCTCTCCTGCTTGAAGTCGTTCCTCGTTCATCTTATTAAATCCGTCAAAAGGCAGAACAATCTCACCGCGAATGTCAAACTTATCTGGATAATTACCTTTCAATTTTAAAGGAACGGTCTTTATAGTTTTAATATTAGCGGTTACATCATCACCTTGTGTTCCATCTCCACGCGTCACTGCCCTTACTAAATTTCCATTTTCATAAGTAAGACTTATTGAAGCACCATCATATTTTAATTCACAAACAAACTCAACCTCACCATCAACAATCTTTTCAATGCGCTTTTCCCAATCTAAAAGATCTTCCTTAGAATACGAATTATCCAATGAGTACATTCGATGTTGATGCACTACTGTTTCAAAGTTTTTAGTAATCTCTCCACCTACTCGCAATGTTGGCGAATTCGGATCATAATACTCAGGATGAGCCGTTTCCAATGATTGAAGCGCCTTGAGTTTCATATCAAACTCGTAATCGCTAATCGTAGGATTATCTAAAATATAATAGTTGTAATTATGCTCACGAAGTTCGTCACGTAGACTTATAATTTGTTCTTGTATTGTCATTTAAAAGGAACATTCTAAGTTATCTTTTTACCTTATATTTAAAGCATCTAATATACTAAAATGTACCTCAAAAAATTCCTAGTACTTTGTGTTTTTATCAGCTTTTTATCAAGTTGTACATCCGAAAAACAGATTACTGATAATCCTTCAATAATACCTATACCCAACCATCTAAATATAAACGAAGGTAAGTTCGAATTAAATGCTGAAACGACAGTCATGTATCCAAAAGAATTTGAGATTACGGGTGCCTATGTTACAGACTGGTTAGGAATAAAACCATTCTTAAAATCGGTAGATAATAACCAAATTGTGTTTGTCAAGGAGGACTCTATATCGAACCCTGAAGGTTATGCTCTTGAAATCACTGAAGATCATATAACCATCAAATCTTCAACCGATCGCGGTGCTTTCTATGCCGTACAATCCCTTCGACAACTAATGCCGCCAACTCTAGAAGTTGAAAAACTACAAGATCCAATAAAGATGCCTTGCTTGATAATTACAGATGAACCT
Source organism: Psychroserpens sp. (assembly GCA_017643165.1). Taxonomy (GTDB): domain Bacteria; phylum Bacteroidota; class Bacteroidia; order Flavobacteriales; family Flavobacteriaceae; genus Psychroserpens. The sequence goes on from JAEPNY010000002.1 coordinate 1,022,860, forward strand.
AGGTTTCAATATAGAGGAATGCATCTTGACGTTGGCAGGCATATGTTTTCAACGAAATTCATCAAAAAATACATTGATGCTATGGCCATGTTAAAAATGAACACATTTCATTGGCATCTCACCGAAGATCAAGGCTGGCGTATAGAGATTAAAGCGTATCCAAAGCTGCAAGAAATAGCGGCTTATCGCAATGAAACCTTAATTGGTCATTACAGCGACCAACCTCATCAATTTGATGGTGAACGTTATGGTGGATATTACACTCAAGAGGAAATCAAAGATATTGTCGCTTATGCGCAATCCAGACATATCACAATTATACCTGAAATTGAGCTACCAGGACATGCACAGGCCGCCATTAGTGCGTATCCAGAATTAGGATGCACTGGAGAGCAAGTTCCTGTCGCTACGAAATGGGGTGTTTTCGAACATATTTATTGTCCGACAGATGAGACCTTTAATTTTTTAGAAAATGTATTTGATGAAGTTATCGATCTATTTCCTGGCGAATACATCCATATTGGTGGTGATGAAGCGCCTAAAATCAATTGGAAATCCTGCCAAAAATGTCAAGAACTTATACAAACTGAAAACCTCAAAGACGAGCATGAGCTTCAAAATTATTTTATCACACGAATTGAAAAATATCTCAATTCTAAAGGAAAACAGATTATTGGTTGGGACGAGATCCTAGAAGGCGGTTTAGCGCCTAACGCTACGGTGATGTCATGGCGTGGTATTAATGGTGCTATTGAAGCAGCAAAACAAAACCACAATGTGATTTTGACACCAACGTCTCATTGTTATTTCGATTATTATCAGTCTACAAATGAAAACGAACCTTTGGCTATAGGTGGTTATTTACCACTCGAAAAAGTTTACAGTTTTAATCCAATACCAGAAGAGTTGAATGAAAGTGAACGCCAGTATGTCTTAGGAGCCCAAGGTAATATCTGGACCGAATATATGCCGACCTCATCACAAGTAGAATATATGGCGTTTCCAAGAATGCTTGCCATGAGCGAAGTCGTTTGGTCAAGAAGCAATCAAAAAGATTATTTAAATTTTGTTAAGCGACTCGAAGACTTCCATGAAAGGTTAGATATTCTAGATATTAATTATGCCAATCATCTTTATGAAATTGAGGGCAATATTTATACAGAAAACGGTCAGACGTATTATGCATTACAGACTTTAATTGATGATAAAACAATACGACTTGCGCTAAATGGGTCTGATCCTAAACCGGATTCCAGAATTTATACGAATCCTATTGTCATTGATACGAGTGTAACCATAAAGGCGGCGGTTTATATTGATCGTGACATATTAAGTTCAGTTTTCACTGAATCGATCAATTATCATAACGCAGTTGGAAAACCAATACACATAGATAAGGAACCACACGCCTCTTATTCCGGAAGCGGAGCTCAAGGATTAATCAACGGTATATTGGGGAGCTCTAAACGCTATGGCGACAAAGAATGGTTAGGGTTTTGGGGTGAAGATATTGAGATTACAATTGATCTTGGTGAAGAAGTGGATATTAAAACTGTAAAAACACGATTTCATAACGGTAAAGGACAATGGATATACGCTCCTGAAAAGGTTAAACTAGAGTTAGATAATGATCTATTAGTATATGATGTTGCTCCCAGTGATGACGTGCTTATTCCAATAATATTTAAAACAAATCAACGCTCGCGATACATTAGATTAAGAGTTCCAAATTACGGGGTCATTCCAGATGGAAAGCAAGGAGCAGGTAACAAGGCATGGACCTTCATCGACGAAATTATCATTAATTAATATGTTATTAGAAATCTGCGCTAATTCTTATCAGTCGGCATATAATGCCCAACATGCAGGTGCACATCGCATCGAGCTATGCAGTGAATTATCGGTTGGTGGGATCACACCTAGTCACGGACTCATAAAGCAAGTCATTTCAGAATTAACAATAGATACCTTTGTACTCATTAGACCTCGAAGCGGAAATTTCAATTACAATGATTCCGAATTTGAAGTAATGAAAACTGATATTGAATTTTGTAAGTCTGTAGGTTGTCATGGTATAGTCTCAGGTGTTTTGAATGCAGATCAAACATTAGACCTCAAGAGAACCTTAGAATTAATAGAACTAGCAAAGCCATTATCTTTTACCTTTCACAGAGCTTTTGACCTTGTTCCAGACCCTTTGCAAACATTAGACCAATTAATTGAACTAGGCGTTGATAGAATATTGACCTCGGGACAACAAACTAAAGCAATAGATGGATTAGATTTACTCATCGAGTTAAATAAAAGATCACAAGAAAAGTTGATTATACTTCCGGGAAGTGGTATCAATATAAATAATGTCACCAGCTTCAAAAACAGCGGGTTTAAAGAAATTCATTCCTCTGCTTCTAAGGTAGTTTCAAATAACCAATCTGGAATTTTTGATACTCAGCTGACGGTTTCAAGTATGGATAATATTACAGCTATTCTAAACAGAATTCATGAATAAATACTTTATCATATCAATTGTCATTATTGTCCTATTTAGCTGCACACCAAAACATGATGTACCTGTAACGACATCCATTGATAATAATTGGAAATTCAAATCTATGACCGACAGTATTTGGTTTGATGCTACGGTTCCAGGGAATATCCACTCAGATTTATTACGCCATAATATTATTCCACATCCATTTATAGGAGCTAATGAAGACAGTATACAATGGGTTTCTAAGAACGGATGGGACTATAAAACCAGATTTAATATTGATCAAAATATATTAGAACAACAACATATAGAACTTAATATTGAAGGTCTTGATACATATGCCGTTGTAGCATTAAACGACAGTGTTATTTTGAAATCAGATAATGCCTTTCGATCGCATTCGATAGACATAAAAACACTTCTTAAACCCTCCAATAAATTAGAGTTACTATTTCTACCAACAGAATTCTATGAGAAAAGTAAAGCATCACTAGTCTCTTACCAACTACCAGAGGGAAATCGAATTTTCACCAGGAAAGCGCAATTTCAATATGGTTGGGATTGGGGACCAATCTTAAATACCAGTGGAATTTGGAAACCAATCAGCATAACCAGTTGGAACGATTTTAAATTTCAAAATGTTCATACTAAAATAACGGAACTATCAGATTCGATTGCACATATTTCCTTTGATGTAAGGTCAAATAATTCATTCGAAAAACCCGTCTCCTATGAGGTATTTGTTAATGATGAGCTGCACAAAATTTTCGAAGATATTCCTATTGATTCGATTCCTGATTTAAATATATCAATTGAAAATCCGCGTCTTTGGTGGCCACATAATCTGGGTGAACCGTATTTATATGACCTCAAATTGATCGCCAAGGACAATCGACGAATCCTGGATAGTATCGCGTTTAAGAAAGGACTACGCACTGTAGAGCTTATTACCGAAAAGGACAGTCTTGGTGAATCCTTTTACTTTAAGATCAATAAGGTTCCGGTCTATATGAAAGGTGCCAACTATATACCACAGAACAGTATGCAAAATCAGGTAATCGATTCACATTATGAACGGCTATTATCTGATGTTGTTGATGCTAATATGAATATGCTTCGAGTTTGGGGTGGTGGCATTTATGAGAATGATATTTTTTATGAATTATGCGATGAAAAAGGCATCCTCATTTGGCAAGATTTCATGTTCGCCTGTGCTATGTATCCTGGAGATGAAGCATTCCTGAATAATGTGCGTATAGAAGCCCAGCAACAAGTGGAGCGCTTAAGAAATTATGCGTCTGTAGTATTATGGTGCGGAAATAATGAAAGCTCAGAGGGCTGGCATCGTTGGGGATGGCAAAGTGGTCGTTCGGAAAAAGAAAAAACTAAAATTTGGAATAACTATCTTAAACTCTTTGATTCCGTCCTTCCAAATACCGTTAATAAAATGACTGACATTCCTTATTGGGAATCATCACCAAAATATGGTCGTGGTAATCCAAAATATGAGTTTGAAGGTGATGCTCATGACTGGTGGGTATGGCATGATGCTTATCCCTTTGAACACTTTGAAGAAAAGGTGCCACGATTTATGAGCGAATTCGGATTTCAAAGTTTTCCTAGTTATGAAGCTATCCGATATATCAATCAGAATGACACCATAGAAATCACTTCAGAAGGATTTAAAAATCATCAGAAGCATCATCGTGGATTTGAGCTTATTGACACGTATATGTCTAGAGATTATCCAGTTCCTACAAATGCTGAAGACCATGTCTATGTGAGTCAACTCTTGCAAGCCTATGGCATGACTAAAGGTATTGAAGCGCACCGACGCGCAAAACCCTATAATATGGGAACCTTATACTGGCAACTTAATGACTGTTGGCCTGTTGTATCCTGGTCAAGTATTGATTTCTTCGGAAACTGGAAAGCTCTACACTATAAAGCAAAGAAAAGTTTTTACAACACTATTGTTTCTACAAAAAGAACGAATAGCACCTTAGAATTTCATATTATTAATGATGAACTTAAAGAGATTGAAGATCAACTGAATATTTCTGTAATTGATTTTGATGGTAAGGAGGTTTGGAATGCAGCTACCTCTGTATTAGCACCTGCAAATAGTTCAGAAGTTTATTATTCTCTGAGTTTAGAAAACCCTGATTTAGATAAGAGGAGCATCGTAATCATGTCCACATTTAATGATCAAACTCGATTAACATATCTGGTACGACCTAAAGATCTTAATCTCAAAGAAGGAGCAATTGATTACGACATAAATAAAACTGAAACAGGGTTTGATATTACATTACAAAGTACAACCTTACAAAAGGATGTATTTCTTGATACAAAGGCCAAAGGCCACTTTAGCGATAATTATTTTGATCTTATACCAAATGAAAGCGTAACCATCTCTTTTACGAGTAAGAATGAAACTTTAGACGATCTCAGAGTTCGCTCATTAAACCGATTAATTGAATCAACACCGAACGGCCTTTAACATTCGATCTTTACCTGACATGTCCTTAATCAATTCAATAGTCTCAAATTCATAAGCTGCCACAAGCTCAAGCATAGCAGTACCAAGATATTCATTGATCTCAAAATACAATATCCCTTTTGGTTTTAAATGATCAAGTGCAAATTCACATATCGATCGATAAAACACAAGAGGATCGTTATCGTCTACAAATAATGCTTGGTGTGGTTCATGATCCAACACATTCGGTCGAATCTCAGATTTCTCAGAATTGCGTACATAAGGCGGATTCGAAACAATAACATCGAATGACGAATGATCGATAGTCAAATCACTATAGTCCAATATATCCGACTTTATAAAAGATATATCTACATCATTCAATTCTGCATTCTCTTTTGCAGTCTTTAAAGCATCCTCCGAAATATCAATTGCTGTAACTTGAGCATTTAACAGGTGCTTCGCTAGGGTAACTGCGATACAACCCGAACCTGTTCCAATATCAAGAATCGTTAATTTCGAATCATTCGAATGCGATGAATAATCGGTTATTATTTTGGACACCAACTCCTCAGTTTCAGGTCGTGGAATCAATGTATATGAATTGACATTAAATGTAAGTCCATAAAATTCCGTAGACCCTAGAATATATTGTATTGGTTTATACTGTTTAAGATCACTCAATGCCTGGAATAACGGCTGTTCCTCTAATTTAGTAACAGCATATTCTGGGTTCATTATCATGTCCAATGGTTTCAGACTTAGATAATGCTCTATGAGCCAATTAAAAAAACTAGTAACTTCATTAGGATTGTAGAGGTTATCTAGTTCTTGATGGAAGATATGTTCAATATCCTTTAATCTCATAACGATTTAGTCATCCAGACACCACAAGAATAATGTCCAGTATTACCTAGAGGACCATCTAGATGATCAAACCCCGTTTGTTCATAGATATGAATTGCCGCTTTCAATTGGGAAGCCGATTCTAAATAACATGTGCTATAACCCAAGTCTTTGGCTGCATTCAAACATCGCTGGATCATTTGTTTACCTAATCCAAGCCCTCTTACCTTAGGAGAAAAATACATTTTCTGAAGTTCACAGATATTTCCTTCAAAGTCTTTAAGCTGCTTAATTCCACCACCTCCAAGTACTTCACCATCCTTATCTACAACAAAATAAACTTCGCGTTCGCTTTGATAAGACTCATACATTCTCGGTGTCTCGAAATCTTCATAAGCCGTACCTACTAAAGGTAATCCGAACTCAGGAAAGCAGGCTTTTATTACTGACTCGAGTTGCGCATTATCTTCGGGCTGAATTTCTCTAATTGTGATATTATTTGAACTCACTTTATTATAGTATTTTTGCTGGACCAAGTTACGCTAATTAGGGCACACAAGTCAATGACTATACTGTTAATCTTATTAACATCACGATGCTTCAAATGGCCACAAATGATATAACTATCATATAATTTATTGCAGACTAACGAACATTACATACAGCGTTGCATTGAAATTGCCAGAAACGGATTAGGTTCTACTGCACCAAATCCAATGGTAGGTTGCGTTATTGTACACGACAATAAGATTATTGGTGAGGGATATACCAGTCCTTATGGAGGTCCTCACGCTGAAGTCAATGCTATAAATGCTGTTAAAGACACACATCTTTTAAATGAATCTACCTTATTTGTCACCTTAGAACCTTGTTCCCATTATGGAAAGACGCCTCCTTGTAGTGATCTTATCATAAAACATAAGATTCCAAAAGTAGTTATAGGTTGTATTGATGATAATGAACAAGTAGCTGGAAAAGGAATTGCCAAGCTACGAAATTCTGGCTGCGAAGTTACTGTTGGCGTATTAGAAAATGAATGCAAAGAACATCATAAGCGATTCTTTACTTTTCACAATAAAAAACGCCCTTATATCATATTAAAATGGGCAGCATCTAAAGATGGTTTTATTGCTCCTTTACATAAATCTGAAAAAAAACCTGTTTGGATCACAAATTCATATTCAAGACAATTAGTTCATAAATGGCGTGCTGAAGAACAGGCGATACTTGTAGGTACAAATACCGTCGTTGAAGATAATCCGAGTTTAACAGTACGAGACTGGACTGGAAATAACCCGATTCGCTTCGTATTAGACCAAAACAATCGTTTATCTAAATCATATCAGGTCTTTGATGACACCGTTGAAACTCACTTAATTTCAAATCAACACATTGATTTTAATAGTCCCATTGCTGTACAGATTGCACAATACTTATATGACAAGGATATAAATTCAGTTATTGTAGAAGGTGGTGCAAGAACCCTAAATACATTTATCGATGAAGACCTCTGGGACGAAGCGCGCATATTTTTAGGCAATATGGAATTTTCTAAAGGTATTGAAGCACCAAAAATAAACGGGGTATCAATTTCGGAAACACAAATATTAGATGACAAATTACAGATCTATGTCAAAAATTAAAGCACTCATATTCGATTTCGGTGACGTGTTTATCAATTTGGACAAGGAAGGCGCAATGAAGAATGCCTTAAACTTGTTTGAATTAGATCAATTCCCGGAAGAATTGTTTGCCATTAATGCTTTATACGAACAAGGATTAATGTCGACGAATGAGTTTCTAGATTTTTATAAGGATAATTTCCCAAGGTTGACCAAAGACCAAATTATTGATGCTTGGAACTATATTTTAAAGGATTTCCCGATGCATCGACTTGACTTCATTAAAGAATTAGCACAAAAGAACAACTACAAGCGTATCCTTTTAAGCAACACTAACGAATTACATATTCAATGGATAATGGATCGAATTTCTTTTTATGAAGAATTTAAAAACTGTTTTGACGCATTTTATCTCTCTCATGAAATTGGGATGCGTAAACCCAATGATGACATTTATAATTTCGTACTAGAACAACATAGCCTTAATGCGGCGTCTTGTTTATTCATCGATGACACTAAAGAGAATACCGATACAGCTAATGCCTTAGGTATTCATACTTGGAATATTGATGAGACCTCCGAAGACATTGTAGATTTGTTCAACATTAACACACACCTATTTTGATTTATCTTTTACTAAGTATATCAGCATCAACGTTAATCTTTATCATATTTAAACTATTTAATAAATACGGTATTAATACGCTGCACGCCATTGTTATAAATTATCTCACTGCGTGTTTATTTGGGATATGGAGTTATAACGAACCCGTTGATGTCAATGAAATTTTAACTTCAAAATGGATTTATGGTGCTATAATACTCGGATTTCTATTTATTAGTATTTTCAATGTCATGGCACTTACAGCTCAGCGTAATGGTTTATCTGTAGCGTCTGTAGCTTCAAAAATGAGTGTAATTATTCCTGTAATTTTTGGTATTTATGTCTATAATGAAGGTGTCGGATTTCAAAAAATAATTGGAATAATATTAGCGTTAGTTTCAGTGTATTTAACCTCTGTAAAACCGCGAGGAAATACCAATACAACCAAAGGTCTTTGGTTACCATTATTGCTTTTTATTGGATCTGGTATTATTGACACATCAATCAAATACGTAGAAACCACGTACCTTCCAGAAGGTGGAATTCCAATATTTTCAGCTACCATATTCGCTTTCGCATTTATTATTGGAGCCTGCATTATATTGGTAAGAGCGATGAAGCATGGTTTAAAATTACCTGTAAAAAATATAGTGGGTGGCTCCATATTAGGTGTAGTAAATTACTACTCGATCTATTATTTATTAAAAGCATTGAACTACGAAGGATTAGAAAGCTCAACACTTTTTACAGTAAATAATGTGGCAATCGTTATGTTGTCTACCTTATTGGGACTTTTCCTTTTTAAAGAGCGCATATCTAAAAAGAATTGGGTAGGAATTAGTTTGGCAGTAATATCAATTGTAATAGTCACGTTTGCATAATGGAAATCCAAAACGACACATACAAAACCTTAAGCCAAGCCTCTCCCGAAGCGCTTTTTAAAGATAGAAACAGCAAATTCTATGGATATGCATTTCCTGTGAGCTCTGAAGATGAAATCAAAAAGCATCTTGAAGAACTCAGAAAAATGCATCATTCTGCGAGACACTGGTGCTATGCCTATCAATTGGGAGCTCAAGAAAAGCAACGTGTTTTTCGCGCCAATGACGATGGCGAACCAAATAATAGTGCTGGTATGCCAATTTACGGACAAATTCAATCCTTTGATCTTACAAATGTACTAGTTATTGTAGTACGTTATTTTGGAGGTGTTAAATTAGGTGTTGGAGGCTTAATTAATGCTTACAGAACTGCCGCTCAAATGACGTTGGATGACGGTATTATAATAGAAAAGACTATCAATGTCAATTATCGTATCAAATTTGACTACAAAAACATGAATAAAGTGATGCGAATTATTAAGGAAAAGCAACTAACCGTTGTTAGTCAAACCTTAGAGTTGGATTGCGAATTAATAATTTCCGTACGATTGACGATTGCAAATCAAATTTTTGAGATTTTTGATGCCTTATACGAAGTTCAAATAAAGGAGTTTAACGATTAAATATGCAGTTTGTCTAAAATATAATCTGGACATCTTGTAGGCCGATTCTTATGAATATCAATAAAAGCTAAAACTGAATTTCCCGTTGCTAAAAGCTCGTCATTTTCATTTCTCATTTCATAATCAAATTCAATTTTCACAGACGGCGTTTTAGCGAGTTTAGTTATTACTTTAACGCAATCATCATAACGTGCTGACTTTTTGTAATTTATAGAAAGTGAGATTACCGGAAGCATAATTCCGTCCTTCTCCATCTGACTGTAAGAAAAACCCATTTCACGCAGCCATTCCGTTCTTCCCATTTCAAAATACTGGGCGTAATTACCATGATATACAACACCCATTTGATCGGTTTCACCATAGCGAATACGAAATTCAATTTCGGTAGACTGGGTAAGAATTGACATATGCTTTGATATTTTTTTTGTAATTTCGAAACGTTTTAAACATGAGAAAAAATTTCTAAAAATTCAACCCTTTTTGATTTTTTTATTAAGAAATTTGTTCACATATTTGTCAAGTAAGAATGATACGAGAGAAACCTGAATTTCTCTTTTTTTTGCTAACTAACTATCAACTTAAAAACTAACTTAGAGAATGAATATAACTGCGCAATCGGTTTGGAATAACTGTCTCTCTTTTATAAAGGACAATATACAACCTCAAGCCTATAAAACTTGGTTTGAACCAATCAAAGCAGTTAAACTAACCGACAACGCTCTAAGCATTCAAGTTCCAAGTAAATTTTTCTATGAGTGGCTAGAAGAGCATTATGTAAAAATTCTGAAAGTCGCACTTACAAAACAATTAGGTGAATCTGCCAAATTGGTCTACGTTATCAAAATGGAAAACACTTACGGTAACAAACAACCATTTACTGAAAAAATACCGAGTTCTAATCGGGGAGCCTTAAAATCTCAAGATGTTGATGTTCCTCTTCAAAATAAAAATCCAGAACTCAAAAATCCATTTGTGATTCCAGGAATTCGAAATGTTAAGATAGAATCGCAACTTAATCCGAATTATAACTTTGAGAACTTCTTAGAAGGTGATTCTAATAGATTAGCAAGAAATGCAGGATTAGCAGTTGCCAATAAACCAGGTGGTACCTCATTTAATCCATTATTAATTTTTGGTGGTGTTGGTTTAGGTAAAACACACCTAGCGCATGCTATTGGTGTAGACATCAAAGACAAATACCCAGAGAAGACAGTGTTATATATTTCTGCTGAAAAGTTTACACAGCAATATATTGATTCAGTTAAAAAGAATAATAGAAACGATTTCATTCACTTCTACCAGATTATAGATGTTTTAATTATTGATGACGTTCAATTTTTATCTGGTAAATCTGGAACTCAAGACGTGTTCTTCCATATTTTCAATCACTTGCACCAAAATGGCAAACAAGTCATTTTAACCAGTGATAAAGCACCTGTTGATATGCAAGATATAGAGCAACGTTTATTATCACGCTTCAAATGGGGATTATCAGCTGAACTGCAAAGCCCAGATTTTGAAACTAGAGTTTCAATCCTTAAAAACAAACTATATCGCGATGGCGTTGAAATGCCAGATGAAATTATAGAATACGTTGCGAAACATATTAAAACCAATGTGAGAGAATTGGAAGGTGCCATTATCTCGTTAATTGCCCAATCCTCATTCAACAAAAAAGAAATTACTGTTAACTTAGCAAAGGAGATTGTCGAGAAATTTGTTAAGAATACAAAACGTGAAGTGTCTATTGATTATATACAAAAGGTAGTATCCGATTATTTCCAAATGGATGTAAGCACACTCCAATCAAAGACTCGAAAAAGACACATTGTTCAGGCACGTCAGTTAGCAATGTTCTTCGCTAAGAAATACACAAAAGCGTCGCTGGCAAGTATTGGTTCTCAAATTGGAAAACGTGATCATGCCACTGTACTGCATGCCTGTAAGACTGTAGACAACTTATCCTCTACTGATAAGCAGTTTAGAAAGTATGTAGAAGATCTTTCTAAAAAACTTTCTCTTTAACCCTATCGTATGACACGAATTTTAATGGTGTGCCTTGGAAATATTTGCAGGTCACCACTTGCCCATGGAATTTTGGAATCAAAACTCCCTAATGATCGATATTATGTAGATTCAGCAGGAACTGCAAATTATCATGTTGGAAGCTCACCTGATTCACGTTCTATCAAAGTGGCCTCAAACCAAGGTATAGATATATCTGCGCAACGCGCAAGACAATTCAAAGTACAAGATTTTGATACTTTTGACCACATTTATGTTATGGATCAATCCAACTATTCTGACGTCATTCGCTTAGCAAGATCTAATGACGATATCGCTAAGGTAAAATTGATTCTAGAAGAAGACCAAAGTATTATTGATAAACGAGTACCAGATCCGTATTATGGTGATTCTTCAGATTTTGAACTTGTATTTAACTTGCTAGATTCAGCCTGCAATGCGATTACAAAGCGGTTATCATAAAGACCCACCCTTCGGTATCCTCAATAAAACTCTCGATTTTTTTCGTATTTTGTAAAAAAATTCCTTAAAATCTAGAAATAATGAAAAGACTTTTACTTTTCTTGACCTGCTGTGTTTTTATCTCGGTTAATGCTCAAGATATCAACCTAGAACTCTATGGATCCGGCTTTTTTAGCCCTGTAAATGTAAAACATGCGGGAGACGACAGATTATTTGTTGTTGAACGCGCTGGTTACATTAAAATCCTAAATAACGACGGCACTGTAAATACCGCAAATTTCCTAAATATTGACGCGAGAGTAACAAACAATGGTGGTGAACAAGGCTTACTTGCCATGGCATTTCATCCTAATTATAGCTCAAACGGCTTTTTCTATGTAAACTATATTAATAATTCAGGTGATACCGTTATTTCAAGGTTTACGCGACTATCCCCAGGACTAGCAGATCCAAATTCTGAAGTCATATTATTAACGATTTCACAACCATTTTCAAATCATAATGGTGGTGACATGCATTTTGGTCCAAATGATGGCTACTTGTATATATCTACAGGAGATGGTGGATCGGGAGGCGATCCTGGAAACCGCGCTCAAAACTTGAATTTACTCCTAGGAAAGATGCTTAGAATCGACGTTGATGGCACCAGTAATGGCAATTATGGAATTCCAGCCAGCAATCCTTTTGTTGGTAATCCCTCAGCTTTGGATGAGATTTGGGCATATGGTTTAAGAAATCCTTGGAAATTCTCATTCGATCGTTCAAATGGCGATATGTGGATTGCCGATGTTGGTCAAAGTGCACGAGAAGAAATTAATCGTGTTCCAGCATCATCAACTGGAGGAGAGAACTATGGTTGGAAATGTTTTGAAGGCAACTCAGTATTTAGTTCAATGACTGAATGTAATACCATTACGCATCAGCCACCAGTCTCAGAGTATGTCTATGGTGGTAACCCATTTAGATGCTCGATTACTGGAGGATATCGCTATCGTGGAACCATTCAAACCGGACTACAAGGGCGTTTTTTCTTTGCTGATTTCTGTAGTGATGAAATTGGTGTGGTCACTGAAACAAGTCCAGATAATTATAGCTTAAGTTTCTTAGATCAATTTACAAATGAAGGATTCTCAGCATTTGTGGAAGACGTTAATGGCGAGTTATATGCTGTAGGCTTGATCTCAGGTAATATATATCGCATCGAAGATGCCAATCTTAGTGTTTCGGAAAGCAACATAAATGACATTAAAATGTACCCTAACCCTGCGGATGATGTGGTAACATTTGATTTGGAGAGCACTTCAGTTCAATTGAGCGACATTAAGTTTTATGATGTCTTAGGTAAGCAAATATATACGCACGCTAATTTTAATAATCAATTAGTCACTATTCCGTTAGATAATTTTAAAAGCGGATTATACATTATTGAACTCTTAGACAATCAAGGTAGTACTAGTATTCGTAAACTTATTGTAGACTAAATCTATGCAGTCGGAATTTGGAAAACTATATCTAATACCTACCCGATTAGGAGACAACCCTCCTCTTGAGGTATTGCCCATTTCGGTTAAAAAAATTGTAGAATTAGTTGATGATTACATTGTTGAAAATGAAAAAACCGCGCGTCGATTTATTAAAAAGATCGATTCAAGAAAATCACAAAACAGTCTGAATTTTAAAATTCTGAATAAATATACGCAACGCGAAGAGATTGAAGACTTCTTAGACGCTTGTAAAGCAGGAAAACATATGGGATTATTGTCTGAAGCTGGCTGCCCTGGAATTGCCGATCCTGGCGCTGACATCGTAAAACTAGCACATGAACATCATATTCGTGTTGTTCCTATGGTAGGTCCATCTTCAATTCTATTAGCAATGATGGCTTCAGGTATGAATGGCCAAAGCTTTACATTTAATGGTTATATACCTATAGACAAGGCTGAACGTAAAGCAAGTCTAAAACGATTAGAACGCCAGTCTTACGAGCACAACCAATCGCAAATTTTCATTGAGACGCCTTATCGAAACAATAAGATATTAGAAGATATATGTGGCGCATTACATGCCAATACTAGAGTATGTGTTGCTTGCGATCTTACACTCCCTTCGGAATATATAAAGACATTGACCGTCAAAGAATGGAAACACACAAACGTTGATCTCCATAAACGACCAGCGATCTTTATTATTCACAAAGATTAATTACAGGAATTTATAAAACGACCTTTGCCTTTTTATCTGGTTGGATAAATGATGTATCGTAGCCTGCGAACTTTTTCATGTAGTGTCTTACTGTAGACCCATAGGCATCTGCAACATTAGCATTACCATACGATCTCAAGTAACGTTTTACACTTCCTGGCCCAGCTAAATGTGCAGCAGCAAGAATACCCGATTCAGTGACTAAAACACCATTAATTGTTTTACCTTCAAAGCGCTTGATATCCTTTCTTAAAATCCATTTGTTGCGTTCAGCATTTGCAAGAAAGGCTTTTTCTTGTAATTCTGGATTATATAAGAATTGATTTGGATTATAGATTCCAATTAGCTTTAAAGTTTCAGCTCCAAACTGATATTTCCCTAAATAACCTAAAGTATTAACAGTAAAATAGTTACCTCTCGATTCTTTAAAAGCAACAGCTTCCTTAAATCCATTGTAGGATTTACCTAAGTATGGGAATATTGCAGGAGAAGATTCTTGTTCTTTAGACCAATCAATTGTAGAATTTTCATCAGACGTTTCAGTCACAGCTGCCACATCTTTAGAAATATTATAGTCTAACTCCAAACCTTTAGTAGAATAATCGTCATAATTTAACGATGCTTCTGGTTTTAATGCCACATATAATGTAACAATAATAGCTAAAGGAATTACGAAATAATTACCTATATTTTTCAGCATAATAGCTAATATTCTGAAGTACTTAATTGTCCCCTTTACAGTACATCAATTTCAGCGTGCAAATATACGCATAAATCCATATATTATCAAATAACCCGTTAAAGTACCTCTAAAAGTAGATATAATGCAGTTTTACGCCGTTTTTGGAGTTGTATTCTATGGTAGGAAACGGCACCTTTATAAGGTTTAAAACGTCAAATAGCGTCTTTAGAAACCTAGAATCTGTCTGGATTCTAGTAAAATCGATGTCTAAACTGAGGTAAAATTGTCGCTGTCTTTGCTGACTTGTCATAAAATTATCAACAATTTCATTTCGACCCGTCAACATTCCGTCTGCACCAAAGCCTACCGCGACGTTTAACCACTTGGGAATTTTACTTGTTTTAAAGAATGAATGGACGTTTGCACTCAACCAATATGTTTGACCATTATAATCTTTAAGCATTTCTTCTAATAAACCATCACCTAGTTTATCTTGTCGTTGATCGGCAAACCGTGTTTGATGAAATGAATACTTCAAACTAATGCGTTGCTCGTCCCATAAAAGCTCTTGCCCGATGAACAATCCTGCTCCTAATCCGTTGGCAGCCATATCAGACCAAGAAAAACCCCATTCGGCAGAAAAACCGTCAAAAATTTCGACGGCAGTCAAAAATCCTAAACCTAAGGTCGCACCATAAATTAATTGATCTTCTTTTCGCACACCACTCCACTCCAAAGCGTTAGCGCCAATACGCCCAAGTTGATACGCAGAAAACACATGTCCATACTTGTCCATTTGTAACCATTCATCACTATCGTCAATAGTTCTGAAGTTTGTTCGAGGAAAATCAGCATACCATAGCTGGTCCAATCCAACTAATGTTAGCGTACCTAGGCTTGCTTCCGTTATAATAACTGCATTTCTTCTCGGCTTATTTAGTGTATCACTAGGTTTTAAGAAATCATTAATCTTCGACTGCGAAAAACAATCTACAGTCCATAAGAGCAACGCTAATAGTAGATATTTACGAAACACTTCTATTTATTAATTCCTTGTGTTGTGAGATATCTTTGATATTCTCTTGCATTTTTGTTATGCTGTGCTAAAGACTTAGCAAATTTGTGAAATCCTAATTTTTTTGCATTTGCTGCAAAATAGAAATAATCGTGTTTTTCATAATTCAAAACAGCGTTAATTGCAGAGATATCTGGCATTGCTATCAAACCAGGCGGTAATCCTGCATTTTTGTAGGTATTGTAAGGCGAGTCTATCTCTTTATGCTTGTTAAGCACACGCTTAATTACAGTATTCTTATACTCTGGTAACTTGTAAGCTGCAAATTTTAATGTAGGATCAGCTTGTAATGGCATACCTACGCGAATACGATTCATGTATACTCCTGCAATTCTTGGCTGTTCAACAGCTTGCTTAGATTCTTCATGAACGATTGATGCTAATGTCATAACGTCATTTTGCGTTAATCCGATGGCCTTTGCCTTGGACTTGCGATTGTCATTCCAAAATCGATTATATTCTTTCAGCATTCGATCTCTAAATTCTTCAGCCGAAGTATCCCAGAAAAACTCATAACTATTCGGTATGTACATTCCTAATGCGGTCGCTTCAGAAAATTCACTAGCTTCAAAGAAGGTTTTGGACTTCATTGTTTCTAACAGACTTAGACTATCCGCATCTATTTGTGCCGCAATTCGTCCTGCCAATTTCTCTAGTGACTCCTGATTATTAAATGATACTTTGATTGGAATATTATTACTTCGAATTGAGTTAATAATGTCATTATTACTCATATCCTTTTTAATACGATACTTACCAGCTCTAATATTAGTTTTGTATTCTTTACGCTCTGCCAAGGCATCGAAAGTACCAATATCCTTAAGTAGTGGCTCAAGTTGTGTTTTTACCTCATCATAAGTATCATTCGATGATATATAAATGTATGCTTCGTCGTTAACAAAATTTGTATTTGGTGATAGCATCGTACTATAAACGTAGTAAGCAAAAGATGCCACAACAACTAAACCTATTAAGGCAATAGCCCAAAGTATTTTTTTTATATACATGTGTTACAATAGTATTTGTAAGAGGTACTCATTTTTAAAAGCACCATTTATATAGTTCCAATCTTTTTTTAGGCCAATAATTTCAAATCCTTCATTTTTAAACAATTTTAGACTTAGATTATTGCCTTCGGAAATATTACAGTAAAGCTGATGCAATGCGAGTTGTGATTTACAGTATGCAATAAGTAACCGAAGCGCATCACGACCAAACCCTTTCTGACGGTTTGTTTCTTCTTTGATTAAAATGCCAATTCCTGCGCGTTTATTCTTAAAATCAAAATCAAATAAATCTATCATTCCAATGGCTTCATCCTGATAATTGCAGATGACGAGTCGGAGTTGCTTGACCTCATAAATATCTTTATGAGAATGCTCAATATACTGTTTGATAACAAATTTTGAATAGGGAACAATCGTATTACTAATGTCCCAAAAAGCATGATCATTTTCTATTTCATGAATGAATTCCAAGTCTTCTGGCTCAATTGCTCTCAAATAGATATGTTCACCTTGCATTGGTCTCATTCGATTGTCCCTTTAAAAACCTGTTTCGCTGGCCCTATTAACCATATATTTTTAAAGCTTTCTTCTCCTCTTTCAAACCTCACTTGTAATTCGCCACCTGGTGTATGCAATGTGATAAGATTTTTTTCGGTCTCGCCTATATAATTCATAGCTAAAGCTACAGCTGTAACACCAGTACCACAAGACAAGGTTTCGTTTTCTACACCTCGCTCATATGTTCGTACTTTAAAATTATCAGAATCTAATGGCTCAACGAAGTTGACATTCGTCCCTTCTTTTCCATAGTGTTCTGAATATCGAATCTGATGTCCTAGTTTTTTAACATCAAGATGTTGGAGATCACTTTTCACTTCAACATGGTGTGGCGAACCAGTGTCAAGAAACACATATGATTTGTTGTTTTGAACATGGTCAACATCACCCATTTGTAGACTCACCTGATTACCATCAATTACTGCCTTATGGAGTCCGTCAATAGCTTCAAATTCGGCACTATCTTCTATGATTCCTAGGAAGTGAGCAAAAGCAGTGATACAACGTCCACCATTACCACACATTGTACTTTCATTTCCATCGGAATTATAATACACCATTTTAAAATCACAAGTTGGATGTAATTCCAATAAAATCAGACCATCAGCCCCAATCCCAAAGCGTCTATCACATAAAAATGCAATTTCGTTTTGATTGGTTCTATTGAAAACTTTATCACGATTATCGATCATGATAAAGTCATTTCCTGTTCCTTGATATTTATAAAATGTAATCGGCATTTGTCTTGCAAATATAGGAATAATGCTGCGATAAATATGCTGTTAAATCAGCGTTAAAAAGCGCGTTAAAAATCGTTAAAGTGAAACACGAAAATCAATAATTATTTAATTTTAATCGTTACCTAATTAATAAATAATGAATTCAATGAAAAAGATTTTAAGTTTAGTATTCGTATCGGTATTAGGTGGAATAATTGCCTTATCAATAAACACCTATTTAACTGAAGAACAAAACACAGTAAATGTTATAGAAGAATCTGTAACACAACCTACATTAGTAAACACATCATTTGATGCTAAAACAACTTCGTTAATGACGGGTGAAAACCCAGATTTCACAATTGCTGCAGAAAATACGCTGAACTCTGTAGTCCACGTAAAGAATACAGCATTAGTTGCAGGCAATCCAACAATACAAGATTTTTTCTTAGGCAGACGTCCAGCGCCAAGAGCACAAGTTGGTACGGGAAGCGGTGTTATTATTAATAAAGATGGCTATATCATCACGAACAATCACGTAATTGCTGGTTCTAGTAAGATATCAGTGACCTTAAATGATAATAGAGAGTTTGAAGCCGAACTTATTGGGACTGATGAAGAAACCGATATTGCCTTACTAAAAATTGACACTGAAGACGATCTACCTGCAGTTGCTTTCGGAGATTCTGATAATGCTAAAGTTGGAGAATGGGTACTCGCAGTAGGAAACCCATTTAATTTAACATCAACGGTCACCGCTGGAATCATCAGTGCAAAATCAAGAGATTTATCGAGAGATAAGTCGCAATCATTTATACAAACGGATGCCGCAGTGAATCCAGGCAACTCTGGCGGCGCACTCGTTAATTCAAGAGGTGAGCTAATAGGGATCAATACGGCTATCACGTCACAAACTGGTGCGTACATTGGTTATTCGTTTGCGGTGCCTAGTAATATTGCTAGAAAGGTGATCGAAGATATCATGGAATATGGTAATGTTCAAGAAGGTGTACTTGGTGTAGTTGGTGGATCTGTCAATAGTCGATTTGCTGAAGAATTTGGAATTGACACTGCACAAGGATTTTATGTCAAGGATGTTGAGGACAATTCAGGCGCTCAAAAAGCCGGAATCAAAAGTGGTGACATCATTAAACGCATTGACAATGTTGAAATTTCAAAGTTTTCTGATCTAAGTGGTTATTTAAAAACTAAACGACCAAATGATCAAGTTCGCGTTGAACTCTTACGAAATGACAAACTTAAAATCGTACCAGTCACCTTATCAAAGAGCGACATGGTTAGTATTGACTTTTTGAATATGGAGTTGAGAAATATTCCTTCCACTATAAAAAAACAGTCAGATATTAAGACAGGTGTTTTGGTTCAGAAAAATCAAAATAAATTCTTATACTCAAAACTCGGTATTCGTCCAGGCTATATTATTACTGGTATAAATGATATGGAAATAAAAACTATTGCTGATATATCAAAATTTACAGAAAAGTATGGTGAAGATGCCGTAGATAACATCTATAAGTTGGAATATATGAATACCAAATTCGAGAAAAAAGAAGTGATCTTCAAATAAGCTGGTAACACCCTAAAGCAAACCCTTCAGAAATAATAATCTGAGGGGTTTTTTATTTTGTTAAAATAAATTACGAAAACGTTTGAAATATATTACTTTTGCAAAAATTTTTAAAACACAACACACACTAAAAATCACAAAATGGGCTTAAACGGAACCTATGAAAAAGAACTCGCTTTTCAGGCTGATCGCCGAAGAGCAACAGTTGAATTTATTAAGATCGTAAGCGATCTGTGGTATGACAAGTCAATTGAACTTGTTCTATTCAGAAACCAACTTATTGATCGTAACGTAAGTGAAATTCTAAATCTTCATGAATACGCTGGTGAGTTCGTTCAAAAACCAATTTCCATTTTTGACTCTGTAGAAATTGCACAGGCGATAAAAAACATGGACTTACCACCAGCAAAGCTGGATATTGGTAAGTTAACTTATGAGTTTCATTTAGAAGATCAGAAGTATAACAATGCAACTGGATTTGTACGATCGAAATTAAAAGAAGCCAAAGAAACTAAAGATATCCAACCAAAAGATGTAGTTCTTTACGGTTTTGGTAGAATCGGAAGATTGGTTGCCAGAGAATTAATGACAAGAACTGGAAAAGGCAGTCAATTACGCTTAAGAGCGATTGTAACGCGTGGTGCTATTGACCAAGTTGTATTAGAGAAGCGTGCTTCACTATTAAGAAACGATTCAGTTCACGGTGAATTTTCAGGAACAGTCGTAGCAGATGCTGAACATAGTGCTTTAATTATTAATGGAACTACAGTAAATATTATTTCGGCTAATGCACCTGAAGAAATTGATTATACAAAATATGGTATAAATGACGCGTTAATAATTGACAATACTGGTGCTTTCCGTGATAAGGAAGCATTAAGTCGTCATTTGAAGGCAAAAGGAGTTTCTAAAGTATTATTAACAGCGCCTGGAAAAGGTATTCCTAATATCGTACATGGTGTTAATCAGTTAGAAAATAACCCGAACAAGATCGATATCTTCTCTGCTGCCTCATGTACAACTAATGCCATTACACCTATTTTAAAGGCTATGGAAGATTCATTCGGTGTCGTAAGTGGACATCTCGAAACCATTCATGCTTATACAAACGATCAAAACCTAGTTGATAACTTTCATAAGAAATATCGTCGTGGTAGAGCAGCTGGATTAAACATGGTAATTACTGAAACAGGAGCGGGCAAAGCCGTATCAAAGGCTTTACCATCTTTAGAAGGAAAACTTACTTCTAATGCTATCCGTGTTCCGGTACCAAACGGATCATTAGCTATTTTAAACCTAGAATTAGAAAAAGAAACTTCTGTGGATGGCATCAATGCGATTATGAAAAAATACGCACTTGAAGGTGATCTAGTAGAACAAATTAAGTATGAAATGAGTGACGAATTGGTATCAAGTGATATCGTAGGTAGCTCAGCGCCTTCAATTTATGATAGTAAAGCGACTATCGTTAGAGCTGATGGAAAAAATGCCATACTCTATGTTTGGTATGATAATGAATACGGATATAGCCATCAAGTAATACGATTAGCAAAATACATCGCTAAGGTGAGACGTTTCTCATATTACTAGAACATAGAACATCCAAAATTTTGATTTAACCGTATATATGTTAGCCTTGCAAAATGCAGGGCTAACTTTTTATGAAGACGTGAGTTTAACTTAATATGTATCATATTAATTATTATATTGTCGACAGATTATTAGCTACTAATTTACAACCAATTAAAAATGAAAATCATCAAATCTTTCCTGTGTTCTATTCTAATTCTTTCTAGTGTATCAATTAGCACGGCTCAAAATACTGATGACGAACAAGAACTATCATTAAATAGCGGATCAATAGATAGCCAGTTTGAATACGTTTTTAGAAAATCTGGCAACTTTAAGGGAACCAATGGTCAGAAATACGAAGCAGTAAAACAGGCATGGCTACTTAGATTAAAGGCCAACGTCTTAGACTCCTTAAAAACTACATATCAGGAATTAGATAATTTAGAAGTTACCGTTTCAACACAGGCGCAAAAAATTGATGACCTAAATTCAGAACTAGCAAATACTAAAGCAACTCTTGATAATACAATAGCTGAAAAAGATAGCATGACATTATTCGGGATGCAAATGAGCAAGCCAAATTATAGTTTGATACTTTGGAGTTTTATCGGATTGCTTTCAATCTTACTACTATTCTTTATTTATAAATTCAGAAATAGCAATGCTATTACTAAACAAGCTAGGCGTAGTTTGGCTGAAACAGAAGAAGAATTTGAAGAACACCGACGTGTAGCACTTGAACGCGAACAAAAAGTTAGACGACAATTACAAGATGAGATTAACAAACAGAAAAAAGCATAATTAGATCTTTGAGAATTGTATAGAGACTAAACTCTTAATAAAATCAATAAAAATCTGTAATTTTAAGTTACAGATTTTTTTTATGATAATATCACGTGCAAAATTAAAGGATCTCAATGCATTAGCAGAATTGTTTGACGGTTATCGCGTATTCTACAAACAAGAATCGAATATTTCTGCTGGCAAACGATTTTTAAAACAACGCATGATGCGTAATGATTCTATAATATATATTGCTTATGAAAATGAAGAAGCTGTTGGATTTACGCAACTTTATCCTTTGTTTTCTTCTGTTTCTATAGAGTCTATGTATATTCTTAATGATCTATATGTTTCTCCAAAACATCGAAATAAAGGTATTGGCGAAGCCCTATTAGATCGCGCTAAACATCTTTGCCGTTCAGAAAATAATAAAGGACTCGCTCTACAAACCGCTCGAGATAATCCGGCTCAGCATTTATATACACGATTAGGATTTGTGAAGGATACTGACCTACTTTTCTTTTGGAAGAATTCCTAACCAAATTTTGGAATATTCAATTTGAATCAATGAATTCAATTATCTTTGCCTCGTTTATACGACTACCATGCGAATCGATATCATTACCGTATTACCTGAACTTTTAAAAAGTCCGTTTGAAGCATCAATTTTAAAACGCGCCATAACTGCTGGTCTCGTTAGTGTTCATTTTCATAATTTAAGAGATTATGCTACCGGAGGATACAAAGCGATTGATGACACGCAATATGGTGGTGGTGCTGGTATGGTTATGATGATTGAACCTATTGATAAATGCATAAGCAAGTTACAGCAAGAAAGAGACTATGATGAGATCATATATATGACGCCAGATGGTGAACGACTTACACAAAGTATTGCAAATCAAGTTTCCTTAAAAGGTAATATTATGATCCTCTGCGGACATTATAAAGGTGTAGACGAACGTGTGAGAGAAAAGTTCATTACCAAAGAAATCTCAATTGGTGATTATGTGCTCTCTGGTGGAGAATTGGGCGCTGCTGTTTTATGTGATGCAGTGATTCGACTTATTCCAGGAGTATTAGGTAATGAAACTTCTGCCCTAACCGATTCATTTCAAGATGGACTATTAGCACCTCCAATTTATACCAAGCCGAGAGAATATGACGGTATGAAAGTACCTGAGATCTTATTTAGTGGAAATTTTCCTGAAATTGAAAAGTGGCGCGAAACAAAAGCTTATGAACGTACCAAAGAACGTCGTCCAGATTTACTTGATGATTAGTGAACTAATTGTGTTCTGCATTTAGCAGAAAAATTATCGCGAATAATTGTACATTATTAATTATTACTTATCTTTGCAGCCAATTTTGGATTAACCTCTGGCGAAAATCGTGAACGTTGATTTGAATGAACCATTTAAATTATAACAATGAATTCTTTAGTAAAATTTGTACAAGACGAATTTGTAGAAAAAAAAGACTTTCCAGAATTTGGAGCTGGTGATACAATCACAGTTTACTATGAAATTAAGGAAGGAAACAAAACACGTACACAGTTCTTTAAAGGTGTCGTATTACAAGTAAAAGGATCTGGATCTTCACAGACATTTACAATCAGAAAAATGTCTGGAACTATCGGTGTAGAGCGAATCTTCCCTATTAACTTACCAGCACTTCAAAAAATTGAAGTTAACAAAAGAGGTAAAGTTAGAAGAGCAAGAATCTACTATTTCAGAGGTCTTACCGGTAAAAAAGCAAGAATTAAAGAAGTTAGAAGATAAGCTTAAACTTATCAAACATAAAATGAAAAGCCTTGACAGTGTCAAGGCTTTTTTAGTTATGAACTTTTGTTAATAACTGTGGTTTATAAAATGTGAATATCTAAAACCTTAAAAAATTTGGAATTCTCAAACAATCATTTACTTTAGCTAAACAATTAACAACAAATCTAGTTTGGTTTTGAAATTTATTTTGAATTTGTGTTAAATTGTAAATAAAGTAACGTTCTTTAAAATAGTATTGTTTTTTGAGGTTTCGACGACGGCATGTGTAAGTGTGTTAGTTAAGGAATCATGAAGCTTAGGGAGCAGAACATGCGCAAGTAGGTTATGTTCACGGAGTGGAAAGCTTTGAAAAAGTAACGGGAGCGAAAGTAAACGTGAAAAGGATGAGCAATGTTGATTGAGCTGTTTGACACGCAAGTGAAAGATGAGTCCAATGGACATCAAGAAAAACAAACTACGGAGCTTAGTAGCATCAGGTCAATACATTTTGAAAGTTGCGAAACGTTTCACCGATCTAGTGAGGCTTGAACCGAAACAGGGTGAGGGGACGAAAGTCCAGCTATCTTGAATTTAACAGCAATGTTAAATAGGTCACGCGGAGCTATTTCAAAAAAGCCATGTCAGAGTAGATTTCTACAGTGATATGGCTTTTGTTTTTTATATACATTAGTTATCTAAACATTGGGATATCTACTTCTCAAAAGTCTAGATTTAATCCATAATACATTTTGTAAAAGTGTTCTCTTACACATCTTGAATAAGGGATAGAATTTTGTATATTTGCTCTGCAAAAAAAATGACCTATATCTTACAATAAATCATACTCATTTATGGCCAATATTCCTTCAATTATTTATACTAAAACTGATGAAGCTCCAGCTTTAGCTACGCAATCATTTTTACCAATAGTAAAATCCTTTACTAGTTCTTCAAACATTCCGATAGAAAGCAGAGATATTTCTTTAGCAGGAAGAATTTTGGCAAATTTTCCAGATTTTTTGACTGACGACCAACGTATTTCTGATGCCTTGGCAGAGTTGGGTGAATTAGCTAAACGTCCTGAAGCCAATATCATTAAACTTCCAAATATTTCGGCTTCGATTCCACAATTAACTGCGGCAATTAAAGAATTACAATCTAAGGGATATGCCCTTCCAGATTATCCTGAAGAGCCGGAAAATGATGAAGAAAAGTCAATCAAAGTTCGTTACGACAAAATTAAAGGAAGTGCCGTAAACCCAGTATTAAGAGAAGGTAACTCAGATAGACGCGCGCCTCGAGCTGTGAAGAATTTCGCTAAGAATAATCCGCACTCAATGGGACCATGGTCAGCAGATTCTAAAACTCATGTTGCAACAATGACTGAAGGAGATTTTGCACACAATGAGAAGTCGTTGACACTATCTGAAGCTACAACTATACAAATTAGACATACTGATCTTAATGGTAACTCCTCTGTTCTAAAAGAGAACATTTCTATTTTAAAAGGAGAAATTATCGATGCAACGGTAATGAGTAAGTCGGCGCTATTGACATTCTTAAAAGCACAAGTTAAAGATGCTAAGGCGCAGGATGTACTTTTTTCACTGCATATGAAAGCTACTATGATGAAAGTGTCTGATCCGATTATTTTTGGCCACGTCGTACGTGTTTTCTTTGAAGATCTATTTGAAAAACATGGCGATACTTTTGAAGAGATTGGTGTTGACGTTAATAATGGTTTTGGAAATTTAATCTCGAAATTAGACGAATTACCTCAAGCTAAACGTTCAGAAATTGAATCAGATATTGCCAATGCCTTTGACAATGCACCAGATCTCGCAATGGTAAATTCAGATAAAGGCATAACCAATTTACATGTTCCTAGTGATGTGATTATTGATGCATCTATGCCTGCAATGATTAGAACTTCTGGTCAAATGTGGAATGCCGATGGTCAACAACAAGACACGAAAGCTGTCATTCCAGATAGTAGTTACGCTGGCATTTATACTGCAACTATAGAGTTTTGTAAAACTCACGGTGCCTTTGATCCAACTACAATGGGTACAGTCCCTAACGTAGGACTTATGGCTCAAAAGGCAGAAGAATATGGTTCTCACGACAAAACATTTGAAATGGCGGCTGCAGGAAAGGTTGAAGTGGTTGACTCAAAGGGAACCGTTTTAGTTTCACATAACGTTGAAGCTGGTGACATCTGGAGAATGTGCCAAGTGAAAGACGCACCTATTCAAGACTGGATTAAGCTTGCAGTTACAAGATCAAGAGCATCGCAAACACCTGCCGTATTCTGGCTAGACAAAAATAGAGCTCATGATGCTGAATTAATTAAAAAAGTCAATACGTATCTTCCTAATCATGATACAGAGGGATTAGATATTAGAATTTTGTCTCCAATTGATGCTACAGCTTTTACCTTAGAGCGCGCGAAAGCGGGTCTAGATACTATTTCAGTAACTGGAAATGTATTACGCGATTACCTAACTGATCTTTTTCCGATTCTTGAGTTGGGTACAAGCGCTAAAATGCTTTCGATTGTACCATTAATGAATGGAGGTGGATTGTTTGAGACAGGAGCTGGTGGATCTGCGCCAAAACATGTCCAGCAATTTCAAAAGGAAAATCATCTACGATGGGATTCTCTTGGTGAATTTTTAGCACTGGCAGTATCACTAGAACACTACGGAACAGTTAACAATAACGAAAAAGCGAAAGTATTATCAGAAACCTTAGATGATGCTACCGAGAAATTATTAGCGAATCGAAAATCGCCTTCGAGAAAGGTAATGGAATTAGATAATCGAGGAAGCCATTTCTATCTAGCACTTTATTGGGCCGAAGCTCTTGCCAATCAAAACAATGATGAATCGCTTAGAAATGAATTTGCAAAAATTTATTCGAAACTAAGCGCAAACGAAACCCAAATCGTAACTGAATTAAATGATGTGCAAGGCCAGTCAATGGATATTGGTGGTTACTATGCACCAGATGATGCACTTGCATTTAAAGCGATGCGACCAAGTGCAACATTTAATGATATATTAAACTAATAAATAAAGGCCGTATTTTACTACGGCCTTTTATTTTATATATGACGAAGAAAGATCTCATTGATTGCTATAACCGAATAGCGCCATACATTCATAAAACACCAGTACTTACATCTGAGCTCGTTAATGAGTTAGTTGGTGCAAATTTGTACTTTAAATGTGAGAACTTTCAAAAAACTGGTGCATACAAAATGCGCGGCGCTACTAATGCAATCATGCAATTATCGGATCAAGAGCGATCTAAAGGAGTCGTTACGCATTCTTCCGGAAACTTTGCCCAATCCTTATCAAAAGCGGCTCAAAGCCTTGGAGTCAAAGCAACAATCGTGATGCCATCTAATTCTCCGAATGCCAAGAAAGAAGGTGTGAAAACCTATGGAGGACATATCATTGAATGTGAACCCACAATTGAAGCACGCCAAGGTACTGCAGATAAAATCGCAGAGGCTACTGGAGCTACTTTTATTCACCCGTCAAATGATTTAGATGTCATATTAGGTCAAGGTACAGCCTGCTATGAATTACTAACCGATTTTCCAGATATTAACGTAGTTGTATGTCCGGTTGGAGGCGGTGGACTTATAGCTGGTTCAGCGATCGCGGCACATCATTTAACAGATAATTGTATCGTTATTGGTGGAGAACCATTTGAAGCTGATGATGCATATCGCTCATTACTTAGTGGAAAGATCGAAACAAATGAAACGGCTAATACCATTGCTGATGGATTACGAACACAGCTGGGACATCACAATTTCCCAATAATAAAAACGCACGTCAATCGTATTATTCGAGTCACTGAATCTGAAATCATAGAAGCGATGCGATTCATCTGGGAACGCATGAAAATTCTAATTGAACCTTCAAGTGCTGTTACCTTCGCAGCAGTTTTAAAAGATAAAGATCAACTAAAGGATCTGAACATAGGAATTATTATTTCCGGTGGAAATGTGGATGTTACAAATCTTCCTTTTTAATATTTAATTAACTTTTAAGTACCTGTAAGCCGTCATATTGTTCCTTAATTTTGTGTAATGATGAAATTAAAGTATAAAGCCCTACTCCTATTCGTCTTAAGCATCAACTTTCTATTAAGTCAGGAAAAGGTTACACTAAGTGGAACTATAACCGATGCCGGCAGTAATGAAACCTTAATTGGTGTTAACATCATATTTCCTGAATTACAAACAGGAACTAATACCAATGAATATGGTTTCTACTCAATATCACTACCGAAAGGCACCTATAAAGTCCAAATAAGTTATCTCGGTTATACTACTATAACAGAAACACTTACATTTTCAGAAAATCAAGTCATTAATTACAAACTCGAAGAAAGTACTGAAAGTCTGGATGAAATCGTTATCAAACAGGATGTTGAGAAATTAAATATCAAAAAGCCACAAATGAGTGTAAACGCACTTTCAATTAATACCATAAAACAAATGCCTGTGGTATTAGGAGAAGTGGATGTCATTAAATCTATAACCCTTTTACCAGGTGTCACGAATGCTGGAGAAGGCTCATCAGGATTTAATGTGCGTGGTGGCGCCGTAGATCAAAACCTCATTCTACTTGATGAAGCTACCATTTTTAACTCTTCTCATCTTTTCGGTTTCTTTTCTGTATTCAACCCTGATGCAATAAAAGATATCAAACTATATAAAGGTGGTATTCCTGCTAAATATGGAGGTCGTGTATCATCCGTATTAGATATATATCAAAAAGATGGTAATAGTAATGAATTTCATATGAATGGAGGAATTGGCTTTGTATCGAGCAGATTGCTCGCAGAAGGACCAATAAAAAAAGGAAAGGGATCCTTTTTATTCGGTGGAAGAAGTAGTTACGCACATCTGTTTTTACCGCTTTTTGATGTTGATAACACCGCTTACTTCTACGATTTAAATACAAAACTGAGTTACAGGTTAAATGATAAGAACAGTATCTTTTTATCTGGATATTTCGGAAGAGACGTATTTAATATTTCTGATAGTTTTGAAAACACCTATGGTAACACGGTCATCAATTTTAGATGGAATCATCTGTTTTCCGACCGACTATTTTCGAATATGTCATTAATCTACT
Organism: Psychroserpens sp.; assembly: GCA_017643165.1. Lineage (GTDB taxonomy): Bacteria > Bacteroidota > Bacteroidia > Flavobacteriales > Flavobacteriaceae > Psychroserpens. The sequence goes on from JAEPNY010000002.1 coordinate 1,052,004, forward strand.
CCGATTATTATTACGGACTTAACCTAAATTTCGTTGAATTCGAATGGGATTCTGGAATTCAAAATTTCAATTTTAAATATGATCTAAAACATTATATAAATAACAAGTTCAAATTGGAATATGGTTTAAATAGTATCTATTATAAATTTAATCCAGGTGAAATCAATCCGTCTACATCGACCTCTGGCATTAATCCATTTAAATTAATCGATAAATACGCATTTGAAAATGCTATATATCTAGATGCGGAACACCAGATTACAGATAAGCTGGCATTATCCTATGGATTACGGGTAAGTTCTTTTTTAAGACTTGGACAAGATGAACTCAACACCTATACTGATGATAATCCTGTATTATACAATGAAACCCTTCAATTATATGAAAAAGCTAATCCAACTGGAACGGAAAGTTTCAGTAGAATTGACGTTATAGAGTCTTTTGCTAATCTGGAACCAAGATTTTCATTAGCATATCAACTCAATGATCAGTCTTCTGTTAAAGCCAGCTACAACAGAATGACACAATACCTACATTTATTATCTAACACATCATCTCCAACACCGCTAGATGTTTGGACACCAAGTGGTAAATTTATTGAACCGCAAATTTTAGATCAGGTAGCTATTGGATATTTTAGAACATTCAAAGACAATACATACGCATTAGAATTTGAAAGTTTTTATAAAACCATTCAAAACAGAATCGACTACATTGATGGTGCAGACTTGATAGCTAACAATGCTATAGAACAAGTCATTCTTAATGGCGAAGCTCGCGCCTACGGAATGGAAGTCCTTCTAAGAAAAAATGAAGGACGTCTAAAAGGTTGGCTGGCATATACATTAAGTAAGTCTGAACAGCAAACTCTTGGGCGTACACCTTTAGAACCCGGTATCAACAATGGCGAATGGTATAGCACACCATATGATAAAACACATGATATTTCATTAACCGCAAGTTATGAACTTAATGATCGTTGGACATTCGGTAGTAATTTTTTATTCCAAACAGGATTACCAGTAACCTTCCCTAATGGGCAATACCAGTTTAATGGTATTGTAGTTCCTACCTATGAAGCAAGAAATTCAAGCCGATTGCCGGCATACCATCGATTGGATATTTCAGCAACCTATAATCCCAAAAAAAACGCTAATAGGCGTTGGCAAGGGCAATGGGTTTTCGGAATTTACAATATCTATAACCGTCGAAATGCAGCATCAATTCAGTTTGCAGAAAACAGAGAAACTGGACGAAACGAGGCAACACGTCTAGCTATTTTTGGAATAGTTCCATCAGTATCGTATAACTTTAAATTTTAGACGATGAAAAGATTTTTATACATTCTTGTGGCATTATTAGTCTTCACTTGTGAGGATGTTATTGATGTCGATTTAAATACAGCCGAACCAAGATTGGTTATTGATGCGTCTTTAAATTGGTTTAAAGGTACAGTAGGCAATGAACAAGAAATTCGATTAAGTCTAACAGCACCATTTTTTGATGATGACGTTCCTGCAGCTACAGGAGCACAAGTTCGCGTTATTAAAAACAGTGACGATGTTTTTATTTTCACAGAAGAAGGCAATTCTGGAATCTATAGAAACTCAAACTTTATTCCGCAACTAGACGAAACATATGAATTAGAAGTTATCTATGAAGGTGAAACTTATATTGCCACTGAAACAATGAAGTCAGTGGTGCCTATTGATTTTGTTGAACAAGAAAATGAAGGTGGATTCTCAGGTGAAGACACCGAACTCAAAGCCTATTATACCGATCCTGCAAATATCGAAAACTATTATTTCTTTGAGTTTATCAACGAAGTTGTTCCAGTACCATCTCTTGATGTATATGATGATGAATTTACAGATGGCAATCAAATATTCGGGTTTTATTCTGAAGATGATGTAGGTCCAGGTGATATCGTCACCATCCGAAATTATGGGATTTCTCAGCGATTCTACGAATTCATGTTTATTCTTTTACAACAAAATCCTGAGGACGGCGGTGGTCCCTTTGAGACTCAGCCCGCAACTGTGAGAGGTAATTGTCAAAATATCACCAATCCTGATAATTTCCCTCTAGGTTATTTCAGAGCCTCAGAAGTTGCAGAATTCATCTATACCGTACAATAGGTTTTGGGCGTTACCATACCGTTATAACGGATATGGTCGTGCTATCCGCTATATCTTTTTATCGTTATAAAAAGGATGTCGCTTTTATCACTAACGCTGGTAAAAATTGAGTATTTTTACAACATGAGCTTTACAAAAACTACTGAACAAGACTCGAATTATGATCATTTAGAAAAAATGAGTATTACCGAGTTGTTGACGAATATCAATACCGAAGATCAAACGGTACCTCATGCTGTAGAAAAAGCTATACCTCAAATAGAAGCATTGGTTCAACAGGTCGTAAACAAGCTAGAGAACGGCGGACGACTATTTTATTTAGGTGCAGGTACCAGCGGACGACTAGGTATTCTAGATGCTTCCGAATGCCCTCCAACTTTTGGTGTATCTCATGACCTCGTTATCGGACTGATTGCAGGAGGCGATTCGGCCATTAGAAAAGCTGTGGAGTTTGCCGAAGATTCAGTTAATCAAGGCTTTATTGACCTTCAAAATTATAATATTTCAAAAAATGACATTGTAATTGGCATTGCCGCTTCCGGCACAACACCATATGTGCTCGGTGCTATTAAAGCCTGCAATGATACCAATATTGTAACAGGTTGTATCACTTGTAATAAGAATAGTCCATTATCTCTTAGTGCCCAGTATCCAATTGAAGTTGTAGTTGGACCTGAATTTGTTACGGGAAGTTCAAGGATGAAAGCAGGAACTGCTCAAAAGTTGGTTCTCAATATGATCACAACTACCACGATGATTAAACTCAACAAAGTTAAGGGCAATAAAATGGTTGATATGCAACTGAGTAATTATAAGCTCGTAGATCGTGGCATTCGCATGTTAATGAAAGAATTAAGTATTGATCAAAAAACTGCCGAAAAGCTTTTAGAAGAACATCAAAGTGTGAGAAAAGCAATTCAAAATTTTAAGAATGGAAGAAACTAAACACACAGATAAAGAAGTGCTAATGAAAGGGGTGAAAATAATGCTCCTTACTGCAGTATTGATGTTTTTGGGTCCAACCTTATTCTATATTGGTATGAATAATCAGGAAAAAGCACTTTTCATTCCTATTATGGTTGTCGCATCAATTGTACTTGTGCTAGCTTTGTATTTTATGTATAAAGGTCTTAAAACGATTATGAACAGTATGTTTGGACCGAAGAAATAACACCTATCTTTTTAACTAGATTATCCCCTTTTCATCAAAAAAAGCATCAATAATTGCATTAAATGCTTCATCCTCGTCGGGATTTGAACAATTTATTAAAATCGTTATAACTACTTTCTCTTCAGGATAAACTCTGAAAATGGCATAGCCTCCTAAACCATTTCCTGTATGACCAAAATAAGGGCGCCCTTTGTGATCAAAACTAGACTCAAAACCAATACCATAATACGTGCGTTTGCCATTTATTTCTTGAGAAGTGGTAAATTCCTTTAAGACATTGTTGTCGATTATCTCTTCATTTAATAAAGCTTTGCCGAATAATGAAAGATCATCAGCAGTAGACAGGTAACCACCTCCAGCTAATTTATAATAATTATTTACGGTAGTCGCCTCTTTGAATTTTCGAGATCGCACCTTAGTGTAAAAGACAGCTTTATTAATTAGTTTCTGATTTTTATCGGCATAGGTATGTATCATACCTACCGGATCAAGTATAGCGGTCTTTATATAATCTTCAAACCTCAAATTCGTAATGCTTTCAATAGTATGAGCGATCAAATTCCAACCATAACTTGTATATAAAAATTCCGTACCTGGTTGAAACAATAATGCATCATTTTTAAATATATCGATGCCCTGATTAATTGATAATGGTTTTGTATTTAAAAATTCACCATTCTTATAACTCCTAATACCAGCAAGATGTCCACCAAGTTGTCTTAAAGAAAAGTCAAACGACTTTTTCGGAAATTGAGGTATATAGTTATAAATAGAAGCATCCAAACTAACATTATTTGAATCATAAAGTTTGGCTAAACCGACTGACGCAATTGGTTTGGACACACTAGCAATTCTAAAAATAGTAGATTTTGGATCTACGATTTCTTGTTGTTCTATATTGGCATAACCAAATCCTTGAGAATAGACTAAGGAATTATTTTGTACTACACTAATTGCAATTCCAGGAACCTTTTTTTTACGTACTAACTTTTTAGATATTCGTTTTACCTTATTAAAATCGTCTCTTACGTCTTGGGCGATAGCAGAACTAAATGATAAAAGAAAAATAAACAGAATATAATGTCTTATAGTCATCTAATAAGGAAAATTATTTACCTCATTTTAGTACGAATAGAATGATAATCCTTACGTAGGAGTTAACTATAAAGCATAAAAAACCCTCAACGACAAGTTGAGGGTTTAAAAAAGGCGACGACCTACTCTCCCACGGATGCAGTACCATCGGCGCAAATGGGCTTAACTTCTCTGTTCGGAATGGTAAGAGGTGAGCCCCATCGCTATAATCACCTTAAATCTTTCGGTGTATGTAGTTGTAACTACTTGACCGTATATAATAACATATTGAAAAAAGAATAGTATAAAAATACATGTACTTGTTAAAAAAACAGGCGTACAATAAGCCTATGGGTTATTAGTACTACTCGGCTATGACATTACTGCCTTTACACCTGTAGCCTATCAACGTGGTCATCTTCCACGACCCTTTAAAGAAATCTCATCTTGTGGTAGGTTTCGCGCTTATATGCTTTCAGCGCTTATCCTTTCCCAACGTAGCTACCCAGCAATGCTCCTGGCGGAACAACTGGTACACCAGAGGTTAGTCCAACTCGGTCCTCTCGTACTAGAGTCAGATCCACTCAAATTTCTAACGCCCACAGTAGATAGAGACCGAACTGTCTCAC
>JAEPNY010000003.1:0-473155 GCA_017643165.1 Psychroserpens sp.
GCGCCGATGGTACTGCATCCGTGGGAGAGTAGGTCGTCGCCTTTTTTAAACCCTCAACTTGTCGTTGAGGGTTTTTTTATGTTGAAACTTTAACTATTAAAACAAATAAAAAGGCTCCTATTACTAGGAGCCTTTTTATTAATCTATAATTGAATTATCCTTTAATAACACCTCGAGAGATTACAATTTTTTGAATCTCTGATGTTCCTTCGTAAATCTGTGTGATCTTAGCATCACGCATTAAACGCTCTACATGATATTCTTTAACGAAACCGTTACCACCATGAATTTGAACAGCTTCTACTGTTTGTTCCATAGCAACTTTCGAAGCATATAGTTTAGCCATGGCACTTGACATGTCATGATTCATACCTTGATCTTTTTCCCAAGCCGCTTTCATAACTAATAAGCGTGCTGCTTCAATTTCAGTATGCATATCAGCTAATTTAAAAGCAATTGCCTGATGATTGCAGATTTCAGTTCCAAAAGCTTTACGTTCTTTAGAATACTTTAATGCTAATTCGTAAGCTCCGGCTGCAATACCTAGTGCTTGAGCAGCTATACCTATTCTACCTCCAGATAACGTTTTCATTGCAAATTTGAACCCAAATCCATCTTCACCAATTCTATTGTCTTTAGGAACTTTTACATCATTAAATTGTAACGTATGTGTATCGCTTCCTCTGATTCCTAATTTATCCTCTTTCGGACCAATATCAAATCCATCCATTCCTTTTTCAACGATGAAAGCATTGATACCTCTATGTCCTTTTTCACGGTCTGTTTGAGCAATTACTAAATATACATCACTACGACCTCCATTAGTAATCCAGTTTTTTGTGCCGTTTATGACGTAATGATCGCCTTTATCAATAGCAGTTGTTGCCTGTGAAGTTGCATCACTACCTGCTTCCGGTTCACTTAAACAAAATGCACCAATAGACTCACCAGTAGCAAGTTTAGTAAGATACTTTTGTTTCTGTTCTTCGGTACCATAAGCTTCTAAACCATAACATACTAGTGAATTGTTAACAGAAACCATTACTGAAGCCGAAGCATCAATCTTAGAAAGCTCTTCCATTATTAGAACATAAGAAATAGCATCCATACCACTCCCACCATATTTTGGGTCTACCATTATTCCCATGAAACCGAGTTCTCCCATTTTTCTAACCAGTTCTTGAGGGAATTCTTGTTTTTCATCCCTTTCGATCACTCCTGGAAGTAATTCAGTTTGCGCAAAATCACGAGCTGCGTCGCGAATCATCATATGTTCTTCGGTTAAGCTAAAATCCATAGTTTAATAAAATTAGTGAATTGTTAAAAAGTGTGTGCAAAGATACGTCTTTATTAGTATATTTTCAATTGGGATTGCTATTTTTACACAATATGATAAAATCTCAGTACAATGTCATTGGTGTCATGTCAGGAACTTCTCTCGACGGTATCGATATTGCGCATGTTACATTTTACAAAGCAAGTGAATGGCAATTCAAGATTAACCATGCCATAACTGTAGCATATTCAGATGATTGGAATCTTATTTTGAAAGACTTGGTTACACTTGATGTAGATGAAATTCAAAATATTGATATTTCATATACAGAATATCTTGCGACCATTTTGAATGATTATATTAATTCAATTCCAGAACTTACCGTAGATTTTATTTCTTCTCATGGGCATACTGCTTTACATCAACCAGCAAAACAAATTACGTATCAAATAGGAAATCTTCCTATCTTATCAAAGCTATTAGGACGTACCGTTGTGTGTGATTTTCGTGTTCAAGATGTAAAATTGGGAGGCCAAGGTGCTCCTTTGGTGCCAATTGGTGATCGGTTGTTGTTCCCTGAATATGATGCTTGTATAAATCTGGGAGGATTTGCCAATACTTCATTTGAGCGAAATGGAAATAGAATCGCCTTTGATATCTGTCCAGTGAATATTGTTTTAAATTATTATGCGGAACAATTAGGAAAGTCTTTTGATGACGAAGGTCAAATAGCTAGAAAGGGTAAGACTAATACTAAACTGCTGAATCAATTAAATGACCATAGCTATTACAGGGCAGAACCTCCTAAATCGCTGGGATTAGAATGGGTGAAAGAGCATGTATTTCCAGTTCTAGACCAAAGTGGTTCTTCAATTCAAGATATTTTGTGTACGTATGTTGAACATATTTCAATTCAAATATCTGAAACTATTGCAAATGGATCAAAAGTTATAATCACTGGTGGTGGTGCATTTAATACCTACCTATTAGAATGTTTAAGTAAGTTAAAATCGGTGAATTATATAGTGCCATCAAACAGCGTTGTGAATTATAAAGAAGCCCTCATTTTTGGGCTACTGGGAGTGTTGAAATTAAGGGGTGAGATTAATTGTTTATCAAGTGTGACTGGTGCCCGACACGACCATAGTTCGGGCGTCATTTATTATCCATAAAATAATCGTAAATTTCTAATCTAGCGATTTTTTGTTTTTTATATTTGTTACAGAATTACTGACCTAATGAAAGAACTACTTCACAAGTACGAAGAAAAAGAACCTGAAATTATATTTAATTGGAAAGATCCAGAAACCGAAGCCGAGGGCTGGACAGTTATAAACTCGCTTAGAGGTGGTGCAGCCGGTGGCGGAACAAGAATGCGCAAAGGATTAGATATGAATGAAGTTCTTTCACTTGCTAAGACTATGGAGGTGAAATTTACGGTATCTGGGCCAGCCATTGGAGGCGCAAAATCAGGTATAAATTTTGACCCAAGAGACCCTCGCAAAAAAGGCGTACTAGAACGTTGGTATAATGCAGTTTCACCATTGCTAAAAAGTTATTACGGAACCGGAGGAGATTTAAACGTAGATGAGATTCATGAAGTTATACCTATTACAGAAGAAAGTGGTGTATGGCATCCTCAGGAAGGTGTGTTTGAAGGTCATTTTAAGCCAACACAAGCCGATAAAATAAACCGCATTGGTCAATTACGTCATGGCGTAATTAAGGTTATTGAAAATCCAAAATATTCGCCAAGCGTTGATAAGAAATATACCGTCGCTGATATGATTACTGGATTTGGCGTCGCTGAAGCAATCAAACACTTTTATGATATACATGGAGATTCTGTAATTGGGAAAAGAGCAATAGTTCAGGGCTTCGGAAATGTTGGAGCGGCCGCGGCCTATTATTTAGCACAAATGGGAGCTAAAGTAGTGGGAATTATTGATATAGTTGGTGGTTTAATAAATGAGGAAGGATTTACATTAGAGCGAATAACCAACCTATTCTTAGATAAAACTGGTAATCATCTTGAAGGTGAAGACTTGATCCCATTTGAAGAAATGAATGAGAGGATCTGGTCTTTGGAAACCGAAATTTTTGCACCTTGTGCAGCATCTAGATTAATTACGCAACAGCAGATTGATCAAATGATTAGCACTGGTTTAGAAGTTATTTCATGTGGTGCCAATGTGCCGTTTGCGGATAAGGAAATATTCTTTGGAAATATTATGGAACATACAGATAATAAAGTCAGTTTGATTCCAGATTTTATCTCAAATTGTGGAATGGCAAGGGTGTTCGCGTATTTCATGGAACGTAAAGTTCAAATGACTGACGAAGCAATTTTTAATGATACTTCAGAAACGATCCGGAAAGCACTTCAAGCAGTATACGATAAGAATCATACGAAAACAGGCATTAGCGAAACGGCATTTGAAATTGCCTTAACACAACTCATATAACACATCTCATATGGAAACCGTAATAATTTTAGTATTTGTATTTGGCTATTTAGCAATCACTCTTGAACATAGTATTAAAATTGACAAACTGATTCCAGCCTTAGTGATGATGGCAATAAGTTGGGCATTGATTTCACTAGGCATTGATTCTTTTACACAATGGTTTGATTCTTCCGCTCATGGTTTAGTTGACGGATTCGAAAATTTAGGGCATGAGAGTAAGATGCATCTCATGGAAGAAACATTATTGCATCATCTTGGAAAAACAGCAGAAATTTTAGTTTTTCTATTGGGAGCAATGACTATAGTTGAGATTATCGATTATTTTGATGGCTTTTCAACAATTAAGAGTTTTATCAGGACCAAGAAGAAATCCAAAATACTTTGGATTTTCTGTATACTCGCTTTTATATTATCCGCAATTATCGATAACCTTACGGCTACTATTGTATTGATCTCAATATTACAAAAGATCGTTAAAGATAGAAACGTAAGAATTTGGTATGCTGGTTTAATCATTATAGCTGCTAATGCAGGAGGAGCATGGTCACCAATAGGTGACGTTACGACTACAATGTTATGGATTGGAAATAAGGTTAGTGTAGGTCATTTATTCGTTTATTTATTTATCCCTTCATTGTTGTGTATGTTGGTTCCCGCTTTTATTGCGTCATTCATGCCTGCATTCAAGGGTGATTTGGAGATTGAAGATTCGGATAATGGCAAACCTAAAAGTAGATTTAGTTCTACGATGCTTTATTTAGGATTAGGAGCTATTGTTTTTGTACCAGTATTTAAAGTTATAACGCATTTGCCACCATATGTCGGTATGATGTTATCTTTAGGTGTTGTTGCGATTTTCGCTGAGATTTACAGTAATTCGAAATTTGCGATCTCTGGTGTTGGAGCTACTGAGCATGCTGATCATGCACATCATAGTCCAGTTCATCATTCACTTTCTAAAATAGAACTGCCTAGTATCTTATTCTTCCTCGGAATTTTGTTGGCAGTTGCGGCTCTTGAATCTTTGGGTATTCTATTTGGATTTGCAACATCGCTTCAAGAAACTATGCCTATGATGCATACTGAAATGGAAGGAACTAGAGTTTCTGACCTTGTGGTTCTCCTTTTAGGTGTTGGTTCCGCAGTAATTGATAATGTACCATTAGTAGCTGCCAGTTTAGGTATGTTCTCTGAACCTATGGATGACCAACTTTGGCATTTTATAGCCTATTCAGCAGGAACGGGTGGAAGTATGTTGATCATCGGATCTGCCGCTGGAGTTGTGGCTATGGGAATGGAGAAAATCGATTTCTTCTGGTATCTTAAAAAGATTTCATGGTTAGCACTTATTGGCTTTCTTGCTGGTGCTGCTGCGTTTATCTTTACAAGAACATTATTCTAGGTCATATACTTTTGACGATAAACTGTCGTTATTACAATAGTCATTATAAATTATCAATCAATAAAACATGATATTACAAGATAATATTCAAGAAGGCGCCGAATTAATTACTGATGGCGAATCTGTTGAGAAATCCATATCTATAATTGAATTAATAAGCAGTGGCGGTGTTGCAGGGCAAGTCATTATTGCAATTTTATTTATTCTGCTCATAGGTGCAATTTATATTTATTTTGAGCGCCTATTCGCTATTAAGGCAGCTTCCAAAGTTGATTCTAATTTTATGAATCAAATAAAGGATCATGTTAGTAATGGTAAGATAGATTCAGCACAAATGCTATGTGCTCAAGTTAACTCACCTGTTTCGCGTTTAATCAATAAAGGAATTACAAGAATAGGAAAACCATTAGAAGATATTAATACAGCAATTGAAAATGCCGGTCGATTAGAGATTTATAGTCTTGAGAAGAACGTGAGTATTCTTGCTACCGTTTCAGGTGTTGCACCTATGATTGGTTTTCTAGGAACGGTAATTGGAATGATACTTTCGATTTTTGAAATTGCGAATTCTGGTGGACAGATCGATATTAAACAGCTTTCAGATGGTCTATATACAGCCATGACCACGACGGTTGCAGGATTGGTAGTAGGTATTGTTGCTTATATGTTCTATAACCATTTGGTGGTAAAAACTGATAAAGTCGTGTATCAAATGGAAGCAAATTCTCTCGAGTTTTTAGATCATTTAAATGAACCTATTTAATGAATTTACGCGGAAGAAATAAAGTCACTCCTGAATTTAACATGTCGTCAATGACCGACATTGTTTTCTTACTACTGATATTCTTTATGTTGGCGTCAACTCTTGTTACTACTAATGCAATTGATATCCTTTTACCTAAAGCAAGTGGGAAGACTGAAAATAAGAAGTCTGTAGCGGTTAGCATAAAGAAAGATCTTACGTACTATATTGACCAAAAACGTGTTGGTGAAAGTGTGCTTGAGAGTGAACTTATCACTATGTTATCTACAGAGACGGCACCTACTATTGTATTAAGAGCAGAAAAATCTGTTCCTGTAGAAAATGTAGTTAAGGTTATGGATATTGCAAATCGAAATAAGTTTAAAGTGATATTAGCCGTAAAACCTAATAATTAGATCTGGTTTAACGATTGGCACGACTATTGAACTTTCTTTGAAAAGGTGAACATATAAATGAAATACTTTGAAACCATACATGAAAGAAATGCAGCAAGAATCACAGCATTAATTGTTGTCATCTTGTTGTTACTTATGTTTGTGGTTAGAGGTTGTGCTTATATGGATCCTCCAATTGAGTATGGTGTTGCTGTCAATTTTGGAAATTCACCTGTGGGTTCTGGAGATATTCAACCCACTAAACCTATAAAATCAAAACCAGTACAAGAGGTTGTTGAACAACCTAAAGAAACTCAAAAGCCGCAAGAGACTACTGAATCGAGCACTACTTCTGAGGATGTGTTAACCGAAGAATCAGCAGAAGACATTGCCATAAAAAAAGCTAAAGAAGCCGAAGCAAGAGCAAAAGCAGAGGCTGAACGTCAAGAACAACTAAGAAAGGCGGAAGAAGAACGTAAACGTAAAGAGGAGCAAGCTAAAAAAGATAAATTAGATGCCTTGATAGGCGGTGTAAAGAATTCAGAAGGGCCTCAAACTGGTGGTGAAGGACCTGGAGACGGTCCTGGAGATAAGGGACAATTAAACGGAGATCCTTATGCACCAAGTTATTTTGGAGGTAGCGGTCCTGGTAAAGGTGGTGTTGGCTATGGTCTTGGCGGTAGAGGTAGACCATCGAAGAAAATCTTTAAACAAGACTGTAATGAATACGGCCTCGTTGTCGTTAAAATTGTGGTAAACAGAAGTGGTCAAGTAATTGAAGCCGTTCCTGGTATTCAAGGTACAACGAATACGGATCCATGTCTTTTAGATCCAGCTAAGAAAATTGCGTTGTCACATAAATGGCCTGCAGATTCAAAAGCGCCCGCAAGACAAGTCGGATTTGTGAGTATCAACTTTGATGTCAGTCAGTAAATGAACTACCAAGACACGATAAATTGGATGTTTCAGCAGCTACCGATGTATCAAAATCAGGGTAAATCGGCTTACAAGACAGACTTATCCAACACGATTACGTTAGCAAATCATTTAAACAATCCTCAGTACGCATTTAAAAGTATCCATGTAGCTGGAACCAATGGAAAGGGGTCATGTAGCCACATGCTTGCTTCCATTCTTCAGGAGGCTGGTTATTCTGTAGGTTTATACACGTCACCACACTTAAAAGATTTCAGAGAGCGAATTAAGATCAATGGTAAAGAAATAAGTAAACAGTATGTCATTCGATTTATAGAACGAAATAAGTCCTTCTTTGAAGCACGTCAGCTTTCATTTTTTGAAATGACCGTTGGGATGGCTTTTGAATACTTTGCTAAAAAGAAGGTTGATATCGCTATCATAGAAGTTGGGCTGGGAGGACGACTGGATTCTACCAATATTGTTACTCCTGAGGTTTCTCTGATTACTAATATTGGTTTTGATCATACAGAATTTCTTGGAGACACTTATGCTCAAATCGCATCAGAAAAAGCTGGAATTATCAAACCAGAAGTACCTGTGGTAATAGGAGAAACTCAAAAAGAAACTAAAGAGGTGTTTATCAATGTGGCCTCTCGAAATAATTCTGAAATTTACTTTGCCGATGAGAGTCATAATACCGAATATAAAAGTGATTTAAAAGGGAACTATCAGATCAAGAATATATCATCCGTAGTAAAAACAGTTCAAGTGTTACGTTCTCTAGGAACATTTGAAATTTCAGATCAGGTTATTGAATCGGGACTTTTAAAGGTAGTAGAAAATACTGGTTTGCTCGGAAGATGGCAAGTTTTACAGGAATCTCCTACGATTATTTGTGATACGGCACATAATAAAGAGGGGTTGAGATATACCATTGATCAATTAAAGAAGATGTCCTTTAGAAATCTGCATATAGTTTTTGGAGTTGTAAATGATAAAGATCTGAATTCGATAATCCCATTGATGCCTAAACGAGCTAAATATTACTTTTGTAAACCTAATGTACCGCGAGGTATGGCTGCAAATGATTTAAAACAATCTTATGTAAATGAAGGCTATGAAGGCAATAGTTTTAAAAGTGTAAAAGAAGCATTAGATACTGCAATAACCGCTGCGAATTCAAATGATTTGATATATGTTGGAGGTAGCACCTTCGTTGTAGCCGAGGTGGTTTGATTTAGTTATCAATGAGATATAAATTTATTTGATTTTTTTAGTAAAAAGCTTTTGCTAATTAAAAATCTAAGCTATATTTGCAGTCCAATATTTAGGGCGCGTAGCTCAGTTGGTTCAGAGCACTTGGTTTACACCCAAGGGGTCAGGGGTTCGAATCCCTTCGCGCCCACAAAAGTCTACAGCAATGTAGACTTTTTTGGTTTTTAGAAATGGGTCATTAACTCAGTTGGTTTAGAGTGTTACCTTGACAGGGTAGAAGTCACTGGTTCGAATCCAGTATGACCCACAAAAAAGTCCTAAGTTATAGCTTAGGACTTTTTTTGTTTAAGTATAAATCAACTAGAGTAATTCTAATACGCGCTCGAGAGCCATTCCTCGTGATCCTTTAATTAAGATTAGATTTGAATTCAAATTCAATGAATCAAAGTTGTTTTTTAAACTTTCAAAGGAGTTGAAATAGAATATATGGTCTTGTCTATGTGGTATATTATAAAAATTCTCTCCAACTAAAATTAAGGTTTCTAAACCCATATCGGCTGCAAAATCTGCAATTGTTTGATGTTCGTGCTCGGCGTCTTCACCAAGCTCAAACATATCACCAAGAATCGCAACCTTTCTTGAATGTGACTGTAGTTTTAGATTACTCAATGCGGCTTTCATACTCGAAGGATTTGCATTATAGGCGTCTAAAATGATATCGTGACCACTTTGTTTAAGAAGTTGTGATCGATTATTTGTTGGTACATATTCTGATATCGCTTCTATAATGTGGTCAATGGGAATCTTAAAATAGTTACCAATAGCAATTGCCACACAAATATTATTAAAATTGTAAGCGCCCGTTAATTGCGTCTTAACAGTTTTGCCTTGATACTCAAGAATAACAAATGGTTCTGAAGATACTAACGATGTTTTTGTTCCGAATTTAACTAGATGACTGTAATCACCAGCTTGTTTAATCTGAAGTGGATCAGTTTCGTTTATGAATATGGTTTTACCATGTGCTTTAAGATGAACATATAATTCAGATTTACCTTTAATAACACCTTCTACACCTCCAAACCCTTCCAAATGTGCTTTTCCAAAATTTGTGATAAGTCCATAGTCTGGATACGCGATATTCGATAAAAATTCTATCTCTTTCTGGTGATTGGCTCCCATCTCCACGATAGCTATTTCCGTGGCCTCTGTTAGGGCTAATAAGGTTAACGGAACACCGATGTGATTATTGAGATTACCCAGAGTTGCCGAGGTGTTATATTTTTTAGATAGAACAGAATATATGAGTTCTTTAGTTGTCGTTTTTCCGTTAGATCCAGTAAGTGAAATTACAGGGATATTTAAGGCTTTACGATGGAGGGTTGCGAGTTCTTGTAAAGTGAGTAATACATCATTTACAAGAATACATTGGTCATTGTGCTTATAGTCTTCTTCATCAATGATGGCATATTTGGCACCATTTTCAATTGCTAGTTTAGCAAATTTATTGCCATTGAAATTATCACCTTTCAAGGCAAAAAACAGACAGTCTTTTTTTAGTTTTCGAGTATCAGTACAAACAGATTCGCACTCTAAGAAGTACTCGTAAATGGTATTTAAATTCATAAAATAAAAGTAAAAAAAAAGTCCTAATCGAACCGATCAGGACTTTCTTTTCTTTATAAAGAATGATTAATTTCTTCTTTTGTTTTTTCCTTGGCTTTTTGAACCAACTCTAGACATCGCACATCTAAATCCGATATAGTCTGTTGCCATATCCTGTGGGAAATAACGACGTTGTGCAGGATCGATCCAGTAAGCTCTATCTCTCCAAGATCCACCTTTATACACTCGTACTTCATCATTAATTAATGATGTTCTATCATTTGAAGTGTCATATTCCTTTATTAACTGACCAGTTGAATCGCGTTCTACATTATGCTTTGGAGAGTTATACATTTTACGCGTTAAGCTTTCGTTTTCAGGAGTTTCTTCCTCTTCGAAATTATCGGCATATTGTCTAGAAGATCTAGCATCACCATCACGATAGTTTCTGTTATCACTCTTATCAAAGTTAGTACGTAAATACGTTTCATTTTGATCAACTCCAACCTGTAAAATTTCACCAGGAAGATTTCTAGCAACTACTTTACCGTTACTTAGTGTATCAAATACAATTTCATCTGGCGTTACGATCTTAACTTTTCCATCTTCACCTATTGAGTTCTTCGTATAAACGTTACCTCTATAGTAGTTGAAGTCATTAAATTCATCATCAACGATAGGACGGTAAACATCTGCTACCCATTCCGCTACGTTACCAGCCATATCATAAAGACCATAGTCGTTTGGTTCATATGACATTACTTGAGCCGTAATATCTGCTCCATCATCTGACCATCCAGCAATTCCACCGTAATCTCCTTTTCCTTGTTTGAAGTTGGCCAATTGGTCACCTTTAGTCTTTCGACGCCCTGAACGTGTATATTGACCGTCCCATGGATATTTTTTACGTCCTCTATAAACGTTATAGTTTCTTAATTCGCTTAATCCTAATGCCGCATATTCCCATTCTGCTTCTGTCGGAAGTCTGTAATCAGGACCAATAATACCAGATTCTCTACGCGCATATCTATTAATAGTATCACCAGCTGCGGTAGTCTGTACTCGACGTCTAGACTTCTCTGGATTGATAATAGAATCAGCACCACCATATGTTAATGTAGGTGCGTTTATATAAGTATCAACATTAAAATTACTTTCAGCTGAAGAGCTTAAATGAGAATCTCTTTCTAAATAACCAGCGTTTTGAAGATCCATTTCTGCTACACGGTCAGTTCTCCAGTTGGCAAATTCCACCGCTTGAATCCAACTTACACCAACTACTGGATACTCACCATATCCTGGATGACGTAAATAGTTTTCGGTCATCATTTCAGCATAACCTAAACGGTTTCTCCAAACTAAGGTGTCTGGAAGTGCTCCTTCATATATTAATCTGTAGTTGTTTTCTTCTGGTGGATAAGTTCTTTTGATCCAATCAAGATATTCAGTATACATCTTATTAGTTACCTCAGTCTCGTCCATGTAGAATGATTGAACGTGCTGTTGGTTAGGTGAATTGTTCCAGTCATGCATCACATCGTCCTGAACTTTACCCATAGTAAAAGTACCACCTTCGATGAATACTAAACCTGGAGCTGTTTCTTGTTCTTGGAACTTGTCATTGTACTGAAAACCACCATTTTTATCATTTATTTTCCATCCTGTTGCTCTTGAAACGTTGTTTGAAGACGATTTTCTGCTGCAACTTACAATAGTTAAAGATACTACCAGGGCCAGTAATACCTTAAGGTTTGCGATGTTTTTCATATCCATACTTTTTAAGTAAGCTAGTTTTAATTTAGAGACGCAATATAGTAATTAAAGGTAAACTAACAACATTTTTTGCCATTTAAATGCAAAAAAAGTTGCATTTCATCCCTTTTTTTGTACCATATAACGGATTTTTAATCAGTTTATCGATGTATTTTGCTGTTAATAACGGTTGAATAAATCAATTATTGTTGTAATTTTGAATAAAAAAATAAGACACTATAATATCGCAAGTATATAGACGTTATTTGACTATGAAAAAGAAACTACTATTGCCATTACTTCTTTGGTCCTTTTTGGGGTTTTCTCAACAAAAACAATTTACAATAAATTGGGATGAACCAATTACCCTTGAAACTTCTACAGACCAAATTGTTGTACCAAGTTTTGATAAGAAGCATTTTAACTTTACCTACAAGAAAGGTCTTATCTATTATGCATTATGGGATGAAAACAGTATAGTCGATGAAAATTCGGTAGCATTAAGTCAAGTTAATTATGTTAATTTAACTACAGCTGATTTAAAGCAGTTACCGCTTTCAACGATTCCTGAAGCTCCAGTTCTTAAGCTTAGAAATTCAATAGATAGAGATGATGTGTCGGCATATTTGGAAATATCGCCAATCATTAATGACAACGGAATTTATAAAAAGATTACTTCTTTTACTGTAGACTACGAATTTGGTGGTCTTTCTCGTTCGGCACAAAACACACAAGACATCACAAATTCAGTATTAAGCATCGGAACATGGCATCGTTTTTATGTAGATAAATCTGGAGTATTTAGACTTAGTAGAGCATTTCTCAATTCAATAGGTGTAAATACAAACGTCGATCCAAGAAATATTAAGATATACGGAAATGGTGGTGCAATGTTACCTGTGGCTAATGATGAATTCTATCCCTTTGACCTCACTGAAAACGCGATTCAGATCGTTGGAGAGGAAGATGGTGTATTTAATAATGATGATTATATATTGTTTTATGCAGAAGGACCTACCGGGTTCAATGAGGATAGTGATACCAATTTAAACCTATACTCTGATAAATCTTATTATTACGTAACGACGCAAGGTGGATTTGGTAAACGCATGCAATCGATTGATGAACCTGATGACGACCCAACTTTAGAAGTAAACACCTTTGAAGACTATCAATTTTATGAAGTCGATGAAACCAATTTGGCAAAAATTGGACGTCGCTGGTTTGGTGAACGTTTTGATATTGAAAATGAGCAAGATTTTACTTTTAGCTTTCCAAATCTTGTGTCTTCAGAACCAGCCAGAGTTAGAGTAATTACAGCTGGGATAAGTGAAACTACCGAAACAAGTATGCAAATCTTATTAAATGGTTCCTTAGTTAGTACGCTTAATTATGTGATTATTGATGATCCTATTTTAGCTGATGGTGCTACGTATCAAGATCAAGTGAATTTGCCGTCTTCTGATGTTTTGGTTAAATTGATTTACAATAATAATAGTAACCCATCGGCCTTTGGATACTTAGATTTTATTTCGATTGAAGCGACGCGCGCATTGACTTTCGAAGGTTCACAAATAATTTTCAAAAAAGATGAAGTTGCACTCAACCCAGGCGTAGTTAGGTATGCAATTTCAAATGCAAATAATGTTCAAGAAGTATGGGATATTACCGATAAGTATAATGTTCGCCGTATTCTTAATACTGATTCAAGTTCAAATTTTGAGTTTAAAGACGTTGCTGGTGTTGCAAAACGATATCTCACAGTTACAAATTTAGACTATTATCAACCACTTCGAGATGCGAACACCTCAGTTGCTAATCAAAATATTAAGGGAACAATCTTTCAAAATGCGCAAGGAGAGTTTGAAGATATTGATTATATCATTGTAGCTCATAACAATTATATCACGCAAGCTGAACGACTAGCACAAATCAATCGTAATATTTACAATCTTAATGTTAAGGTGGTGACATTGAACGAGATTTATCACGAATTCAGTTCTGGAAACCCAGATATAACTGCGATCAGAAATATGGTGAAATACGTCTATAATAACGCGAGTTCACCCGAAAACAGAATTAAATATTTGTGCTTATTTGGTGACGCTTCTTATGACTATAAAGATCGGATATCAAATAATACCAATATTGTTCCTATTTGGAATTCTGTTGAAAGTTTTAGTCTTACCTCTTCATTTATTTCTGATGATTACTATGGTATGATGGATGATAATGAAGGTTTTATGCAAATCCAAGATCGATTAGACATTGCTGTAGGTAGAATTCTTGCCGATACGCCCCAAAGAGCTAAAGAGTTGGTAGATAAAATTGAAGGGTATTATGCGGAAGAAGCCTATGGAAGTTGGCGTAATAATTTTATCGTGATTTCTGATGATGTCGACAAATCATGGGAAACTGTATTACAAGGAACAACTGATGCCATTGGTGATGAAGTGACTAACGAAAAACCATTTGTAAATTCCATTAAGATTCATACCGATGCATTTCAACAACAAGCCACGGCAAGTGGTCAGCGATATCCTGAGGTTAATAAGGCCATTAAGGATGCAATCGAAGTTGGTGCATTAGTCGTCAATTATTTTGGTCACGGAGGAGAAGATGGGCTCAGTGGTGAGCGTATATTTACAAAAAACGATGCGCAAGACATACGAAATGTGTGTAAGTTTCCATTGTTCGTAACTGTAACTTGTGAATATACAAAGTTTGATAACCCACAGCGATTAACTGCAGGAGAATTTACCTATTGGAACACTGAAGGTGGATCGATAGCACTTATAACGACAACCCGTCAAATATTCGTAACGATTGGAGTTTCATTTAACGAAGTATTAGATCAGTATCTATTTAGTTATGGATCTAATGATTATCCAACTATGGCTGAAGCTTTACGTTTAACTAAAAATGATGATGGCGTGGTTGGAAGTCCTCAAAAGTCTCTAGTGTTTTATATTGGAGATCCTGCAATGAAATTAGCTTTTCCAGATCCGCAAATTCAGCTTACAGCAATTAATGATATTCCTTTAACCGACTTTAATGAACCCTTAAAAGCATTAGATCGTGTTAAGATGTCTGGTCAGATCTTAAGTGAATCGGGAAGCTTCTTGTCTAACTATAACGGGATTGTAACTGCAACAGTTTTTGATAAGAATATAGCGCGTCAAACCTTAGGTAATGATAACACTACTGACAATGGAACATTAATTATCCTCGATTTTGAAACTATAGGTGAAACTTTATTTAAAGGTCAGGCTACAGTGACAAATGGAGAATTTGATTTTGAGTTTGTTGTTCCTAGAGATATAGGAATTCCTGTTGGACCAGGAAAAGTAAGTTTCTATGCAAAAGAAGAGAATGTTTTAGATGATAAAGCTGGTTATAATTTTGATATTCAAGTAGGTGGTATCAATGAAAATGCTGAAGAGGATAATGTTGGTCCTGTCATTACTTTATTTATGAATGACGAAAATTTCGTTTCTGGTGGAATTACGAATGAACAACCAACACTCATCGCAAAATTGCAAGATGATAATGGTATTAATACGGCTAGTGGTATAGGTCATGACATTACCGCAATTATTGATGGAGACGAAACAAATCCGTTTATATTGAATGATTATTACCAAGCCAACGTAGATGATTACCAACGTGGTGCATTGAGTTATGCGTTTAGAGAATTAGAATCAGGTTTACATACATTAACGTTAAAAGCTTGGGACGTCTATAATAATTCTTCAACTGCAGAAATAGAGTTTTTAGTTAGAGATAAAGACGAAGAACTCGTTATAACCAATGTCCTTAATTATCCGAATCCGTTCATTGATTACACTGAATTTTGGTTTAATCACAATAGTTCAGATGTTTTAGACGTTTCAGTACAGATATTTACGGTTTCAGGTAAACTTGTTAGAACTTTAAATGGTCAAACCACTGGAGGTAGTAAAGTAACAAGCTCACTTTCTAAAGATATTGTTTGGGATGGCCGAGACGATTTTGGTGAAAAAATTGGAAAAGGGGTTTACATTTATAAACTAAAAGTAAGATCTAACCGTTTAAATAAACAAGTTGAAAAAATCGAAAAACTTGTCATACTATAATAAAGATTTATATTTGCTTAACATTTTCAATGGCTTGACGTCTTGAAATGAACATGAAATTACATATGAAAAAATACATACTAGCCCTTATTACACTTACGCTATTTAGTCAATTAAATGCCCAAGAGACGATTACATTTCCAAATCAGTCCACCGTTATCACAACTGGTGTTCCGTTTATGTTAATCGCACCAGATGCGCGTTCAGCTGGTATGGGAGATATTGGAGTTGCGACTTCTGTTGATGCATACGCTCAGCAATGGAATGCTGCAAAATATACCTTTTCTGAGGCTAAATCAGGAATAGCTGTTAGTTATACGCCATATTTAAGCCGTTTAGTAAACGATATCTCAATTGCGTATTTAACTTATTTTAATAGAATAAACGAAAGAAGTGCTTTTGGATTTAGTTTCAAATATTTCGGATTAGGTGAAATTGAGATTCGTCCAGATGAATTCTCACAGCCGTTAATAGAAAAACCTAATGAATTTACTGTTGATGCATCATATTCCTTGAGACTTGCAGATCAATTCTCAATGTCTGTAGCATTAAGATACTTGCGCTCTGACCTCAGAATTCAGGCCGTTGATGCAAATGCTCAGGCTGCTGGTTCATTTGGTGTTGATATTACAGGATATTATCAAAGTGAAGAAGAAGCGTATAATAGTTTTAACGGTAGAACTAGATTAGGATTTGCCATTCAAAATTTAGGACCTAAAATTAAATATGATGATGGTGGTCGTGAAAACTTCTTACCTACAAACCTTCGTTTAGGAGGTGGATTTGATTTTATTTTTGATGAATACAATAAATTGGCTTTGACAGCTGAGGTTACAAAATTATTGGTGCCAACACCACCATTATTTGGATTTGTTGACACGAATGGTGATGGTGAGCAGACTGTTGATGATCCATCTACGCCAGATGTAAATGAAAGTGAACCAACAATTATTACAGGTGGTCAATCCAACGATGTAAGTTTCTTGTCAGGAGTATTTCAATCTTTTGGTGATGCACCAGGAGGATTTAGTGAAGAACTAAAAGAATTTACTTGGGCTATTGGTGCTGAGTACTTATATCAAGAATCATTTGCTTTTAGAGCAGGTTACTTTAATGAAAGTGAAGAAAAAGGTGCGCGTAAATTCTTTGCGCTGGGAGCTGGATTTAAATATACAACTATCAATTTGGACTTGTCTTATTTATTCTCTGCTTCAAAAGTACAGAGTCCTTTAGAAAACACACTTCGTTTTTCTTTGACCTTTAATTTCGGAGATGGCGAATATGACGAATATTAGTCGTCGCATAAAATTACTACAGAAAAACTATTGTTCGAAAGCAATAGTTTTTTTGTCTAAACTCATTTGTAATGAAGGAGGTAAAAATAGAATCGCAGCTTATTGTTTATAATAATGTTGATGAATTACCAGACAACATTGCTTCCCTTATGGAAAAGGCCAAGGAAGCAAGATTAAGAGCATATGCGCCTTACTCAAAGTTTCTCGTTGGAGCTGCAATATTGCTAGATAATGGTGAAGTAGTCACAGGTAACAATCAAGAAAATGCTTCGTATCCATCAGGGCTTTGTGCCGAGCGTACAGCCATTTATTATGCAGGTTCAAAATATCCCGATGCAAAGATCTTAAGTATGGCGTTAACAGCTGGTTCACAAGAGCAATCTAATTCTACCCCAATTCCACCTTGTGGCGCTTGCCGTCAATCTATTGCAGAATATGAAGTGAAACAAGATGAGCCTATAGAAATATACTTTATGGGTACCACTGGAAAGGTCGTAAAATCTCACTCTTTGGCAAATTTGTTACCTCTTGGATTTGATCGTAGTTTCCTATAACGATTTCGTAATAAATTTTACGATTTTCGGTTTTTTCATATCTAACTAAAGTGTTACTTTTGTTATTCGTTTAAATAATTTAACGTCACCAATGCAAAAAATAACTAAAGAAGTTTATCTAAAATGGTATGAAGACATGCTATTTTGGAGAAAGTTTGAGGATAAACTAGCTGCAGTATATATTCAACAAAAAGTAAGAGGATTTCTTCACCTCTATAACGGTCAAGAAGCTGTATTAGCTGGTGCATTACACGCAATGGATTTAACAAAAGATAAGATGATTACAGCTTATCGAAACCATGTTCAACCTATTGGAATGGGTGAAGACCCTAAACGTGTTATGGCAGAATTATATGGAAAAGCAACTGGAACATCACAAGGTCTAGGAGGATCTATGCATATCTTTTCGAAGGAACACAGGTTTTATGGAGGTCACGGTATTGTAGGTGGTCAAATTCCATTAGGTGCTGGAATTGCATTTGGAGATAAGTATCATGATCGTGATGCGGTAACAATTTGTTGTTTTGGTGATGGTGCTGCACGTCAAGGATCACTTCATGAATCGTTTAATCTAGCAATGCTTTGGAATTTACCAGTAGTATTTGTGTGTGAAAATAATGGTTATGCAATGGGTACTTCAGTTGAGCGAACAGCAAACCACACTGATATATGGAAATTAGGTCTTGGTTATGAAATGCCATGTGGACCAGTTGACGGGATGAATCCTGTTAAGGTTGCAGAAGCATTTGACGAGGCCATTACTAGAGCACGTACAGGTGGCGGACCAACATTCTTAGAAGTAAAAACTTACCGTTACCGTGGTCATTCTATGAGTGATGCACAGCATTACAGAACGAAAGAAGAAGTAGAAGAATACAAGAAGATAGATCCGATTACACAAGTCAAAGATATTCTATTAGAGAAGAAATATGCGACTGAAGATGATATTAAAGAAATCGATAAGCGCGTTAAGGATTTAGTTAAGGAATGTGAGAAATTCGCAGAAGAATCTCCATATCCAGATTTAAATGTGATGTACGATTCTGTATATGAACAAGAGGATTATCCGTTTATACAACACAAAATTTAAGCTATGGCAGAAGTAATTAACATGCCGCGTTTGAGCGATACAATGGAGGAAGGAACTGTCGCGACTTGGCTAAAGAAAGTTGGTGATAAGATTGAAGAAGGCGATATCCTAGCGGAAATCGAAACTGACAAGGCTACAATGGAGTTCGAATCCTTCAATGAGGGAACTTTGCTACATATCGGTATTCAGGAAGGTGAAAGTGCTAAAGTAGATTCACTTCTCGCTATTATCGGTGAGGAAGGCGAAGATATTTCGGCCTTATTAAGTGGAGGTGCTGAAACAGTAACTGCAGAAGAAACTCCTGATGCATCGGAAGAAGAATCTTCAGAAGAATCGTCTAGTGCTTCGTCACAAGAACTACCAGAAGATGTTACTGTTGTGACCATGCCACGATTAAGTGATACTATGGAGGAAGGAACAGTGGCAACTTGGTTAAAGAAAGTTGGTGATGCTGTTGAAGAAGGTGATATCCTCGCTGAAATTGAAACAGATAAAGCGACAATGGAATTCGAGTCCTTTCAGTCAGGTACCTTATTACATATTGGCTTAAATGAAGGTGAATCTGCGAAGGTAGATGCCTTATTAGCAATAATTGGTCCAGAAGGTACTGATGTATCTGATGTGGCTAAAAACTTTAAAGCGGGAAGCGCTTCTAGTGCATCAGCTAAAGATGAATCTCCTGCACCAGCACCTACAAAAGTAGCGGCTGCTCCAGAGGTCAAAGAAGAGACGCCAGTGGTTGCAAATTTATCAGTTAGTACTCCAACTGCGAATGGTAGAGTATTTGCTTCACCATTAGCCAAAAAAATGGCTCAGGATAAAGGAATAGACCTTACACAGGTTCAAGGGTCTGGTGAAAATGGTCGAATCGTTAAGCGTGATATAGAGAACTTTAAACCAGCCGCTGCGAGTTCGTCAGCCCCTGTGGCTAAGTTCGTCCCTTCTGGACAAGAAGATTTCGACGAGGTACCGAACTCTAACATGCGTAAGGCTATAGCTAAGAATTTGGCTAAATCCAAATTTACTGCACCACACTATTATTTGAATGTGGAGTTTGATATGGAAAATGCAATCGCATTTAGAGCACAGTACAATTCCTTGCCAGATACAAAGATATCTTATAACGATATGATTGTTAAGGCATGCGCATTAGCATTACGCCAGCATCCGCAAGTAAATTCGCAATGGTTCGACGATCGTATGCAACTTAATAACCATGTACATATTGGTGTGGCAGTAGCTGTACCTGACGGTCTTGTTGTTCCTGTAGTTCGTTTTGCAAATGAGCAAAGTCTAACTCAAATTGGTGCTGCAGTCAAAGATTATGCGATTAGAGCCAAGAATAAGAAGTTGACACTAGATGAAATGGAAGGGAGTACCTTCACAATTTCGAATCTAGGAATGTTTGGAATTGAAAGTTTTACTTCAATTATTAATCAACCAAATTCAGCGATTCTATCGGTAGGAGCAATTATTGAGAAGCCAGTCGTAAAGAATGGTCAAGTTGTTCCAGGACATACAATGAAATTAACTATGGCGTGTGACCATAGAACAGTAGATGGTGCCACTGGCGCAGAATTCTTACAAACTTTAAAAGGTTATATAGAGAACCCTGTAACAATGCTGGTTTAAAACTATCCTATAAAAGTGTTAATTAAATCCTGCCTCGAGCAGGATTTTTTATCTTTAAAAACAAAACGTTAACTCATGAAAAAACTAATCCCATTTTTCATTTTAATGCTTGTTTTCAACTGTAAATCTACAGATAATGGTGAATCAAAATCCATTACGATTACAAGTTCAGAGGTAGAGTCGGCTGTCACCTATTTAGCTGCTGATGAACGACAAGGACGAAACACGGGTAGTCCAGGAATTACTGCCGCTGCCGATTATATTTCGAATCAGCTTCAATCTTATGGTGTAAATCCTTATTTCGAAACCTATAGAGATAACTTTGATGTTAATGGATTGGATGCATTTAATGTCGTTGGATATATGGAAGGATCCGATCCCGAATTAAAAAACGAAGTCATTATTCTAGGTGCACATTATGATCATATTGGTCAAGGCAATACAGTTGAAGGAGATTCTATAGCGAATGGCGCTAATGATAATGCCGCTGGAACGAGTACTGTTCTAGCGATGGCAAAATATTTCGGAGCTAAGAAAAACAACAAACGAAGTATTGTATTTGCCTTGTTTTCAGCCGAAGAGATGGGACTGAAAGGATCAAAACATTTGGCTGAGGCATTAAAAGCAGATAACCTAAATTTGTATACTATGGTTAACTTCGAAATGATTGGAGTGCCTATGAAAACAGATAGTTACAGTGCTTATTTAACAGGATATGAGATGAGTAATATGGCCGATAAAATAAATGAATATGCAGGTTCGAATATTATCGGATTCTTACCAACAGCCAAAAAATATGGATTGTTCAGGCGTTCGGATAACTATCCATTTTTTAATCAATTTAAAGTGCCTTGTCAAACCATATCAACATTCGATTTTACGAATTATGATTACTATCACCACGTTGATGACGAATCCCAACTAATGGATTATGAACATATGGCGAAACTGATCAACGCAGTAATACCTGCAATCGAACGAATGAGTAATACACCAACCAAAGAAATTGTCATGTATGAAAACTAAAAACATCATCGTCACTGGAACAAGTCGTGGTATTGGTTTTGAACTAGTAAAACTGTTTGCGAGCCAAGGTCATAACGTATTGGCATTATCAAGAAACGATCAAACTATTAATGTACTTAATTTAGCGGGTGTGAAAACCATAGCATTTGATCTATGTGAACCATCGCATTATGATAAAGTTGTTGAATTTATTTCGTCCAACTGGAACACTGTTGATATACTCATCAATAATGCAGGTATGTTATTAAATAAGCCTTTTGCTAATACCGACTTTAACGATTTTACAAAAGTATATCAAACGAATGTATTTGGTGTTTCTGAATTGACAAGGGTTGTTTTACCACATATGCCTAAAGATGGACATGTCGTTACCATTAGCTCTATGGGAGGAATTCAAGGTAGTATGAAGTTTCCTGGATTAGCGGCTTACAGCTCGAGTAAAGGGGCAGTAATTACGTTGTCAGAATTGTTGGCTGAGGAATACAAAGAAACTGGTCCTCAGTTTAATGTATTAGCTCTAGGAGCCGTTCAAACAGAAATGTTGAAAGAGGCTTTTCCTGATTATCACGCGCCTACTAGCGCACTAGAAATGGCGACATACATTCACGATTTTGCGCTAACTGGAAACAAGTATTATAATGGTAAAGTACTTCAGGTTTCTAATTCGACTCCTTAAAAATGTCAAAATATAAATGTATAATATTTGATTGTGATGGTGTCTTAGTTGATAGCGAACCCATTGGGAATCAAGTATTAGTAGATATGGCAAATGCCTTGGGTGCCAATATCAACCTTGAATATGCCTATAAGCACTTTAAAGGTAATAGTATGCAGGCTTGTGCAGATATGATTGCAGAACTTATCACTCAACCATTCCCTAAAGATTTTATTGCGCAATATCGCAAAGAAAGTTTTGATGCATTCAGAAGAAATATAAAACCTGTAGAAGGAATAGTCGATGTTATCCAAAATTTGGATATAAGTTTTTGCGTGGCATCCAGTGGGCCAGAGAACAAAATTAGGCTAAATCTTGAATTGACAGGCTTACTTAATTTTTTTGAAAATAAAATATTTAGTTGTTATCACATCCAAAAATGGAAGCCGGATCCTTCAGTTTTTTTATGGGCGGCCGAGACCATGGGTTATGAGCCCAATGAATGTTTAGTAGTCGAAGATAGTCCTATTGGTGTTATGGCAGCAAAATCAGGAGGTTTCACCGTTGCTGGTTATGCAGCTCATGATTATCGCAATGAATTAGGTGATATGGTTGACTATAAGTTGCTTGAAATGCAAGAGATCAATGCAATTATTAAAGGGTAGGTCGCGCAATCAATTCATTTAGATACCAATACGCCCAATACATTAATCCGAATTGTAATGGAATCCTAAGAATTAAAATCCATTTTGGAATCCCAGCAGACGCTTTTTCGCCAGAGAGCATATAAAAGTGGACCATTAAGAACACTATTAGCATTAAAATTATTCCATATAAGCTCCATTTCGCCGTTACAGGATAGCACATTCCAATCCCTAAAACTATTTCAGCAACTCCGCTTAGATAAACTAAGAAGCGATGCTCGGGTAGATAATTGGGCATAACACGCATATAAATTTTAGGCTTGATGAAATGCATGATTCCAGCCACGATATACATAACTGCCATCACATAATTATGCCACGGATTATTCATCTTTGTACGTGTTATACGATATGCCTACGCCATAGTTATTGATATTTGTACGCAATAAACTTGATTCGATGCCATTACCTTGTTTAAATTGTACCCAATCATTACCATTAATAAAAATACGTTTGATAAAAGTGCGATGATCATTAATTTCATCAGTAAATGGCAGTAAGGGTCTAAAATTGGTTGGTATCTTCACAATGCCACTGCTAGATTTGATTTCTTTGTATTTTTTATTAGGTAATAATTTTCCGGTACTGTCAGTATATCCTAATACTTGTAGTGAAACAAAGAACCCATTCTTTGGAAAAAATATATCGTGTTCTGAAACATCAAGTTCAAATTTGTCACCATTTTTTTCTGTTACTCGGAATACAATATTTGTATAGGTCAACACATTTCCTGGAGATCCATTGTCATTTGCATAAAATTTTACTTTAAACAACGTCGAAAATTTGCGCTTGTCGGCATTGGCACGTTTTCGTTTTTTCCAATCACGGGACTCGAGAGAAATAGGAAATTTAACAGCTGTAATCTTTTTTAATTTATCATTCTGATTTGGAAAAAATACCGCAATTTCACTTTCAATTGTAGGTAGCCAGCATTTATAGTAATCGTCATCTAGATAAGGCTTTATACTTTCCCTTTTAAACTTTCGATCAAGCTTAGCTGTAAGTAAAACTTCATCTAACTCGTTTAATTCAATCGTCATTTTTATGGTATCAGGAAGATTTGTTGTAGCTAGACTTATGGTTTTATAACCCAATGCAGAAATATAGAGAGAGTCAACATCTGGATATAATTTTTTAGTAAAAATGAACATGCCGTCGTTATCAGCGAATAAGCCTTGGCCATCACCAAATGATACGGTAGCATATGATACGGGATATGAAGTCTCTTCATCTATGATCGTAGTTTGGCCATGAGTTGCGATGCTAATACTTAAAATGAAAAACCAAAAAATAGTATACTTCATAGGAATTAATGAGAATTGAATTCGAATTTGGTTTAAAGATACAGATTAACAATTGGGAATAAAAAAACCGCTATCAATATGATAGCGGTTTCGTTTTTGATTGATTAGATATATATCTATTCGTCTTTATCTAAATTCTTGGTTAAAGTGAAGCCAGCAAAAAGACCAATACCTGCCATTAAGAATATTGTTCCAGGAAATGCTACTTCTTGGTCAACACCCAGGTTGTAATGTAATATTGATGCGATGAAAATACCAATACCTATGCCCATTAAAAGTAATGCGACATTTAGAATAAGTACCTTCCAAATAGGAGCTGCATGGCGTCTACCTTTTACGAATATAGTTGCGTCCGCACCTTTTTCAATAAGTGCAAGACGTTCTTTATTACGCGTTGAAAAATACAAATAGAATAACCCAAAGATGGTTCCGAAGATAATTGGTATAATGATTAATTCTGATCCCATAATGTTTCGTTTTTAATTGATTATAATTTTAATGTTTTGTGCTTATGACGACAATTGTTTTAATTCGGTTACAACTTTTTATAAAAATTTTTTCCGATCTTATTGTAACCTGTTTAATATAAAGATCGTCTTACCATAAAATGACCACCAACAACGATCAAATACTCATCAATCAAATCAAACATGGCGATACAAATGCCTTTGGGCAGCTTGTGGATCGATATAAGGACTTGGTTTATACATTAGCGATACGCATGCTGAAGAATAGAGAAGAGGCAGAAGAGGTTTCGCAGGACACGTTCATTAAAACCTATAAATCATTAGATCGGTTTAAAGGAGATTCGAAGTTTTCGACATGGATATATAGAGTGGCTTATAATACGTGTTTGGATCGAATAAAAAAAAATAGAAAACACTTGAATGATGTTGCGATTAATGAGGTTACAACTCATCAAGTACAAACTATAGATAATGCTTTAGATAAATTAGAGGCTGAAGAAAGAAAAGAAGCAATTAAACATTGCATTGATAAACTTTCAAGTGAGGATAGCTTTTTGTTAACTTTATATTATTATGAAGACTTATCTTTAGATGAAATTTCAGAGATCGTAGGAATGACATCTAATGCCATTAAAGTAAAACTGTTTCGATGCCGAAAGAAATTAGCAACGATTTTGACCTCGCATTTGGAACCAGAAATAATTGAATATTATGGAAGAGAACGTAAATAGTCACTTAGAAGAGCTCACCAAAAAGGTGATGACAACGCCAGACTTAGAATCACCTTCGTTTGATTTTAAGTCGTCTGTAATGACTGAAATCAATACTATTGAGCAATCTAGTGTTACAACTTATGAGCCATTAATATCAATTCGAGCGTGGGTTTTTATTGGGTTGGCCTTAATAGCTCTAGTGTTTTATTTTGTATTTGGTGATATAACGGTTACTACTGGTTGGTTGAGTAAGATTGGCATTGAACGTTTCTATAGTTTTGAAATATCTAGTCCGATAACAAATCTAAATGTGTCTTCAACCTTAGTATACGCCATCGTATTCTTTGGTATAATGTTGGCGATTCAGATTCCGTTGTTAAAACGTTACTTCGATCAACGTATAAGCGTTAGTTCTTAAAATGCCAAAACGGTATGCGATCAACAATCCAATAGGTGGTATCATTATTTCTAATACGCATTCTATTGATCTTAAGTAGATGTTTTCCTGAAGGAATACTATCAAGGTTTAGATAGGTTTCAAATCCTAATTCCTCTCTGAAATTTTGACTTAGAATAAAGTTGGATTCAAATGGAATAGAGTCTATTCTAATTGAATAAATTTCTCCGAATGTCTCAATATAGACTTTGGTTAAACTGTCCCGCTTAGACCTTGAATTATTAGTGTTTATTTTAACGACATCGGTCTTGAGTCCTCTGATATCTTTCTCTGGTTTTAATCCAGGATTAATAGCAAAAACACGATCTTCTACAGTTTCAGAATACGGCATAAAGATCTTGAGGTAAGAATCTTTAATCACTTTTGAAGGAATAGTTACATCACCAGTAAACACTTTAGAATTGGCTAACTGATCTTCATAATTTTCAATATTAGCAATCATATCATTAGAGTTGAGATCTGCTTTTAAATAATTTGAATTCTGGTACTTTACAGAAGACAAAATCATAATACCTATATAAAATGGAACGAGTACGAAACTTAATCGTCTGCCAAACTTATGATCTAGGAAATTATAGACTAAGGGACGATATAAGAATGATAATGTTATAAAACTAAAAACCCAATAAACAGGGAAGTAGATTTTTGAAATCCATTTTTTTTTCTTTAGTGATCCGAGAGTTACAAAATCGAAGAAGGTGATCAACATTCCAAAAACAACAAAAAGCATAAAAGGAATTCCAATGCCTTTTGAAATCCATCCTGGCAGCCAATCACTATCTAGGACATAATTGGCGGTGAATGCAATCGTGAGTATCGTAAAAGTAATGGCTAAAACGTAAAAGATCAATAAGAATGAGATTGCAAAAATGATACTACAGTAGTTTTCAAGAGTCGCAATGTATCTATCGAAGGAGCCCACTCGTCTTTTAAGATATTTTGTGAATTTTTCGCTGTATTTTAAAGAGTCATAATCGATATCACCCGACACATAGCGTAAACCCAATGCTCCAATCCATAATCCTCTGAGTAATACATGCAGTACAAGATTAAAAATTAGAATAGCGCATGATATTGTGGCCACTAACGAAATAACGAACTTGTATATTTGCTCGTTATCCTCGGCATCGGCGACACTTTGCATTAAAGGATCAAAAATTGTGAACAATCCAAATATGGCAAAACCAGAAATGATTAGCTCCAATTGCCAGCTTTCTTCTTGTAGTTTCTGTAATAGTTTTTTAAAAGCCGGATTGTTGTAGTCTTGACTCATTTAATTGAATTTGTGATTAAAGATAATGACTTTGAAAAAAAAATTCAACAATTTTGAAACCCTCGAATATTTTTTTCGTTTTTATTTTTGAATACTAACCAGATTGTAAATGTCTAATACACATTCCATTTTAATAGAAAGATGTCGAAAAGGAGATGAAAAAGCCATGATGCGCATATACGATTTATATTGTCAAGGAATGTTTCAAGTGGCCTGTAGATATTTAAATGATGAAGATGCCAAAGATGCAATCCAAGATAGTTTTTTAAAGGCGTTTACAAAACTAGAGTTCTATACAGAACAATTTAGTTTTGGGTCTTGGTTAAAACGTATTGTGATTAATCAATGTATTGATGCGCTTAAAAAGAATAAGGTCGAATTTATTGAATCCTCTCAGGTTCAATTAACCACCTTAACCGATCTAGATGACTGGATGTTTGAATCATCAATTACCAAAGCACAGATCATTGAAGTGATAGATCAATTACCGTTGAAATTCCAAGTAGTCGTCAAATTATATTTAATAGAAGGATTTGACCATGAAGAAATTGCAAGTATTCTCAACATTCCCGTAAAAACATCACGAACTCATTTGTTTAGAGGAAAAAAAATATTACGCGAACAACTTAAACCATTTTACGATGAAGCAAGATATTAGAGATTTATTTAAGGATAGCCATATCGAGCGTAAAGAGCTTCCAGATCAACACCGAGAGGAGTTTTATCAAAAGTTAAAGGCTTCAAGACCACGTCG
This sequence comes from Psychroserpens sp., assembly GCA_017643165.1. Lineage (GTDB taxonomy): Bacteria > Bacteroidota > Bacteroidia > Flavobacteriales > Flavobacteriaceae > Psychroserpens. The sequence continues at coordinate 27,813 of JAEPNY010000003.1, forward strand.
ACAGTCAAAACTGAATTCTAGATATTTGTGGAAAGTCGCAATCATTATTATTCTATTTGTTGCATTTACCTTGACTATTTTCAAAACTTCAGACCGTATTTCAAATCAAGTTGTAGAAACGCCTATCGAAATGCAATTTGAGGTTATTGAAAAACAATACCTAGCATATATCGATAGAGAATGGGCTAGTTTTGTGAGTATGGCTGACGATGACAGGTTAGTAAAACGCTACGAATCCAAACTTGAGAATTTAAGTCAAGATTACCTGCAATTAAATCAACAACTTAAGGAAGATCCTAATAACATACTTTTAATAGAAGCGCTTGTCGAAAATTTAAAATCACGATTAAGTCTACTTAAGGATATTCAAAAGCACATCCATATTATAAATCAAAATAACGAACAGAATGAAAACAATTTTTAAAACGCTGTTACTGATACTCATCACATCTTTAGCGGCTCAAAGTCAAAACAAACATATATTAAGTGAGGTACTAAAAACGAGCTCTAATTCTGAGCTTAAGTTAAACCTTAATAATGCCTTTGTTCAATTAGAACAATCGCCAGATGACAATATTTATTTAGATTATTCTATGGAATTCAAAAACTACGAGGTTGACGAGTTTGAGTCCATAATCAAAGGTATTTCGACAAATTTAGAACAAAAGGGTTCTAATTATATTCTGACTCTAGACAGTAAACATGCTATGTCTAGTGTTGTGTTTAGTTTGGAATCTAGTTACGGTATTTCACTTGACAATGCATTTGCAACTGGTGAAGCGTCGAATCGGAAAATTAAAAAATCAAAAGACGCGTTAATAAAAATGATGAGTTGGGATGATGCTAAGGCTGAAGTATTCTTGGAGACTTTAAAAAAGTATAAGGCCGATGGGACTACTGAACCTATAGATCTCAATGAGGTCAAATCGTATAGCGTGAAATGTATTGTTAAAGTACCACAACGGGTAAAACTTAATTTACAATTAAAACAGTCTGAAGTGCAATTTAGATATGACGCCTATAATGAAATTCGATGCGAAGGTGAGCAAACTACGATAAGGGGACAGAAATTTATCAATGAGAAGTCCAAGTTTCAGTTAAATGGAGGCATGTTTAAAGTGCATGTTCTATCTGGTGGAGATTTTATGTTTAAGGACCTAAATAAGGTAATGATTGCTGAAATGGACAATGTGTCTATAGATTCTGAATTCTCCGATTTCAGTATAGGAGAAGTCGGCTCCTCTGTAAAGATAACCGATTTTAATAGTGAATTTTGGTTATATAACTTTGATGCTAATATGGGCACATTTAATATGGATACGGAGTATTCGAAGATCAACTTATATGTTACATTTTCATCAGACAATATAGCGATAACGACCTTCGGTTATGGAACCGTCCACTACATGAATAACCTGAAAACTGAAATTCCGCCAAGTCGCAACAAAACGTCTTCTAAAATGATGGTAATTGGTGACGATAATGCGAGTACAAAAAATAAAATTCGACTTAATTCAATTAATGGAATAATCAGAATTGGAGAAGATTTTATTGATTTCAGTAATTAATTTTCATTTATACCAACGTCTTTTCTTTTTTTTAGAGGCTGCACTTTTGCGGCCTTTTTTGTGTTTACTTCCCTTTTTCTTATGAATAATTGGTTTGGCATTCGGATCTAGAGGAAACGGATGGTTGTTTTCCACCGGAATCTGATCATTTATAAATTGTTCAATAGATTTTACATAGTTTTTTTCATCCGCCGAGCATAACGAAAATGCCTCTCCAGCGCGTCCTGCCCTTCCGGTTCGACCAATACGATGTACGTAAGTTTCTGGGATATTTGGCATATCAAAATTGATTACTGCATCTAACTCTGAAATATCAATACCACGTGCTGCAACATCAGTAGCGATCAAAATATTGACGCGGTTACGTTTAAAATCTGCTAGTGCTTTCTGTCTTTCGTTCTGATTGCGATTGCCATGTATTCGCTCCACTTTAAAGCCTTCATCCTTGAGTCGTTCATAGAGTTTGTCAACGCCAAATTTGGTACGTCTAAAAATTAAAATGCTGCCGCTAACTGTGTTGTTTAGTAGATGCAAACACAGTGAGATTTTGTGACGTTTTGAAACATAAAATAATAGCTGATGAACAGAACTTGCAACCGAATCATTTTGTCCAATCTCAATACGTTCTGGATTATTAAGAATCTGATTGGCTAATTGCTCAATACGATAAGGTATGGTGGCCGAAAAGAGCAAAGTTTGTTTATCTTCAGGGCATAAGCGTTCGATTTTTTTGACGTCATCAATAAACCCCATTGCCAGCATTAGATCTGCTTCATCTAAGACTAGTGTTCGGATATAATCGAGATTAAGAAGATCTTGCTTATGTAAATCTAGAAGCCTTCCTGGCGTGGCTACTAAAATATCAATTCCTTTTGCTAATAGTTCTTTCTGCGGTTCTATTTCGGTGCCACCATATATCATAGCAGATCGAATATTGGAATGTTTGCCGTAAGACTTAAAATTTTTGGCAATCTGAATAGCAAGTTCTCTTGTTGGACTAACTATTAATGCTTTAATCTTTTTATTTGGTTTTGAAGCTTCTTGAGAAGTGATCAGTCCTTGTAAAATAGGAATTGCAAAGGCAGCCGTTTTACCAGTTCCAGTTTGCGCTGAGGTGATCACATCTTTCCCATCTAAGACCACCGGAATTGTTTGGTCTTGTACAAGGGTTGGTGCTTCATAACCAATGGTAGAAATTGCCTCAAGTAAGATGGGATGAAGCTTAAATTTTTCGAAAGACATGAATTCACGTTTGTTGGTAAAGATAGGTCAAATAAGATCGAAAAAAAACCAGATCTCATTACGGGCTACTTAAGTATGTAAAGCGATGAATTTGTTATTGTATAATAAAAAAGCGCAAGTCGATAAGACTCGCGCTTTGTCAGCTATTAATCATAGGGATTTACAATAGTGTTCTGTCAATCTTACTATTAGGAGCAAAATTACAATGACTATATCGAAAATAAATTGATGTATGTTAAGAAATATCTAGGAGGTTAAGTCTTTTCGAATTCGACTTAAACTTTCTGTAGTGATACCCAAATAAGACGCGATATGGTAGTTTTTGATATTTTTTTCAATATTGGGATAGGTCTTAATAAAATTGATGTAGCGTTGTGTAGCAGTTTGAGATAAGTTTGATAAAATGCGCTTCTGAAATGCAGCAAATGCTCTTTCAAGCTTTTTTCTGAAAAAGGATTCAATTCTTGGAATCTGAGAATACAGATATTCTTTATCTGATTTAGATAAGCGATATAAGATTGCATCCTGAATAACCTCAATGGTCATTATTGACTTTGTGTCTGAAAAGAAAGCCGTATAATCACTAATCCACCAATCTTTTACGCCAAATTGAACGGTATGTTCTTTTCCTTGATTATCGATATAATAAGAGCGTAAGCAACCTTCCAAAATGTAATAATGATTCTCAACAATATCGTCTGGTTTCAATATGATAGACCCTTTCTTATAAATGACTTTATGAAACACAGATTCTATGATCTTAATTTCATTATCTGAGAAAGAAAGGTCCTTGAATATTTCCTTTATTTTAGAATTATCCGACCGCATGATTAATAGCTAATATTCTATTAAAAGATACGTAAAAGCATTGATATTGAACATTATACTATGTTAATTTTCATAGGTTTAACATAAAATCATATCTTTTTATGTCGTATTAAATGGAAGTCAGTGATACGTTTGTAAATTAATTATAGTCAATAAAAAACCACCTTGAAATAGGTGGTTTTTTACTAAATATATCTTGTGTTACTGATTGGGTGTTGAACGTACATAGGAGAATCCACCGCCTGATCCGCCTTGTGACCATGAAGTGAATCGAATATCCATGTAGATATCATCCGTTATGAGATGTAATACCATATTGGCATTAACAGTACTTGGTGGTTCACTATCGTGTGTATCCTCCCAGTTTTGAAAGTTTAATGCACCAATGTTTGCTGTAGTTCCGAATGCCCATTCTGTGTCTGCTGGACTAGAAAATGAAGCGTAACTCATTTCTGTAGCTATATTAAATATTCCTTGATTATTCGCTCGTGTTATCCACACATTATCTGTGATTCTATCTTGGTTTTCAGCTAGCGTCCAATCTTCATTATTTTCTTTAACAAAAGTCAAACTTGCCCCTTGCCATACCGAATTAGGATTAAGACTCGCATCTGTATCGTCAACGTCGTCGTTGTTAGCTACAAAATTAGCAGGTTGTGAACATGATGATTGTGTCACTAATGGATCTCCAAAACCATCGCCGTCTGCGTCAGCAAACCACGTAGAAGGTTGACATTCATCATCGTCATCATAGCATCCTTGAACAGTTATAAATGCGAATGAAAGACTTAATAGTAATAGAAATTTGAAATTATTTCTCATAATTCGTGTTTTTTGATTTCTTATATCGCTAAGATATAGAAAATTTTCCTACAGCCTATACCACAAAAAAACCATCCTAATTGTTTAGGATGGTTTTAGTTTTGAATATATGTTACAAATAATATTCTTATTTAATCATATCATAGCTACGTTTAATAAAGTTCGTTAATTCCTCGCCTTTAAGTAAGCCTTGAGATAAACGTGCTAAATCCAAACTTTGATTAATAAGTCGTTCTTGTTTTTTTCGAGTTTTGGTATTAAGAATTTCTCCAACCAATTCTGAGTTTGTATTTACAACAAGATTGTACATTTCTGGCATATGACCCATGCCAAACATTCCACCACCAGTTTGTTGCATCTCCTTCATACGACGCATGAATTCTGGCTGCGTGATAATGAATGGTGAAGCATCGCTGTCCATGGCCTCTAACTGAACCATAAACTTATCTGAATGGATAATTTCTTTAAGTAAGCCATCTAAGGTAGATTTTTCCTCCTCAGAAAGTTTTGAAATCGTCGTGTCTTCTTTCTTGATCAAGTTGTCAATATGATCGCCATCGACACGTGCGAACGAAATGTTTTCCTTTGTTGATTCAAGCTTTTGGATCAAGTGAGAAACTATCGGTGAATCTAATAGCAGAACTTCATAGCCTTTTCCTTTGGCTGTTTCGATATACGAATGCTGAGCATCTTTATCCGAAGCATAGAGTATAACTAATTTATCATCCTTATCGGTTTGTTTTGCCTTGATTCTGTTGTAAAGTTCTTCATATGTAAAGAATTCGCCATCAACCGTTGGATATAAAGCAAAAGCATCTGCTTTCTCAAAAAACTTTTCTTCTGATAGCATACCATACTCAATAACGATTTTGATGTCATCCCATTTTTTCTCAAAATCTTCTCGGTTGTTGTTAAATAAGGATTTTAACTTGTCTGCTACTTTTCTCGTAATGTAAGATGATATCTTCTTCACAGCGCCATCTGCTTGTAAATAAGAACGAGAAACATTTAATGGAATGTCTGGAGAATCAATTACACCACGAAGCATGGTTAAAAATTCTGGTACGATTCCTTCAACATTATCGGTAACAAAAACTTGGTTTTGATATAATTGAATTCTATCCTTTTGAATATTTAGATCATTCGTCATTTTTGGGAAATATAAGATTCCCGTTAAGTTGAATGGATAGTCAACATTTAAATGAATATTAAATAGTGGTTCCTCAAACTGCATTGGATACAGTTCTCTGTAAAAGTTTTTATAATCCTCCTCTTCTAATTCTGTTGGTTGTTTAGTCCACGCGGGATTAGGATTATTGATAATATTGTCAACAGTAATTTTTTTGTGAGGTTCTGTTGTTTCTTTACCATCATCGCCAGTTACAGTTTGTGGCGTAAAGTCTGGATCGTTGACTTCCTTTGTTCCAAACTTGATAGGAATTGGCATGAACTTATTGTACTTAACTAAAAGTTCATTAATACGATTTTCTTCTAAGAATTCTGTTGAGTCTTCTGCAATATGTAGAACGATCTCAGTTCCTCTATCTGTTTTCTCTGAAGTTTCAAGGGTGAATTCTGGAGAACCATCACATGTCCAGTGCGCTGCAGGTTCATCTTTATGCGATTTAGTAATAATCTCTACGCGCTCAGCAACCATGAAAGCAGAATAGAATCCTAAACCAAAATGACCGATGATTCCAGCGTCTTTTCCTGCATCTTTGTATTTGTCTAAGAATTCCTCTGCGCCAGAGAATGCTATCTGGTTAATATACTTTTCAACTTCTTCAGCTGTCATTCCAACACCTTGATCAATGATATGAAGTTTATTTCCGTCCTTATCGATTTTGATTTCAATCTGGGGATTTCCATATTCTACTTTTGATTCACCAATGCTGGTTAAGTGTTTAAGCTTTAATGTGGCATCAGTTGCATTACTAATTAACTCTCTTAAAAAGATCTCGTGATCACTATATAAGAATTTCTTGATTAAAGGGAAGATGTTTTCAACCGAAACATTAATATTTCCTTTTGTCATGATTTATGATTTTAATATTAATTTCTACACTAGCTGGACAACAAAAATGCCAACACGTTAAAAGTGACAAGATGGCAGAGTAAATTACCTGAAAAAGCTATAAATACCGGTAGTGGTGTTTCAAAATACCATGGATTTCGTTTCCAAATTTTGTGTAACTTGAAGACTACTAACCAAAAATATTTTAATCATGATTAAAAAAGTATTTCTTATTGCATTGGTAATCATTTGTTTCGGATTTACCACAGAAGAAGAACCTGCATATGATCAAGTAGGTTTTATAGGTGAAGTTAAATTATTTGCTGGAAATTTTGCACCCAGAGGATGGGCATTTTGCAATGGGCAAATGCTACCGATAAGTAACCATAATGCCTTATTCAGCATTCTAGGTACAACTTATGGAGGCGATGGCAGAACGACGTTCGCGCTTCCTGATTTGAGAGGTCGTGTGGCTGTTAGTCCTGGCACTGGCCCTGGACTTTCGACATATCAGTTAGGACAACGTGGTGGATCAGAATATCATATTCAAACTGCTGCGGAGTCTCCTAGTATGAGCTATCAAATTCCAGCACTTGAGGTGGATTTTGAAAAAATATCAAGATTACCAAGAGGAGCCAGTTCTGTGATAACAACAGGAAGTGCTCCTAATACTAAAATAAACACAGAAAGAGCAGGAGGGAATCAGTCGATGAATAACGTTCAGCCATTTTTAGGTGTTAATTATATTATTTGTCTCAATGGTGTTTATCCATCGAGAAGTTAATCAACCAAATTGATATGGCAACAAAAAAGCTGATCACAAAAGTGATCAGCTTTTTTCATTTATTCATATTTGAATTTATTTTTTGCCTTTTATTTTGGCGTCCTCATTTTGAATATCAGTGTCTTCTTTACCTTTATTTTTAACATGTTTGTCTAACCATTGATCTTGTTCCCAAAGCATATGCATAATAGATTCTTTGGCGCGATAGCCATGACTCTCTTTTGGTAGCATGACCAATCTAACAGTTGCACCTAATCCTTTCAAAGCATTAAAGTAACGCTCACTTTGTAATGGGTAAGTTCCAGAATTATTATCGGCAACACCGTGAATTAATAATAAAGGTGTTTTCATTTTATCAGCATGCATAAATGGCGACATGTTATAATAGATTTCAGGGGCGTCCCAATAACTGCGTTCCTCACTTTGAAATCCAAATGGAGTTAACGTTCTATTATAAGCGCCACTTCTTGCGATACCTGCTGCAAATAAATCGGAATGTGATAATAAGTTAGCAGTCATAAATGCACCATAGCTATGTCCGCCTACTGCTACTTTATTTCTGTCGATATAACCTAGCTCATCAACAGCATCAATCGCGGCTTTTCCATTAGCAACTAACTGTGTTCTAAAGGAGTCATTTGGTTCTTCATCACCTTCACCAACTATTGGGAAAGCTGCGTCATCAAGGACGACATACCCACGAGTTACCCAATAAATTGGAGATCCCCAATAAGGATATACGAATTCATTCGGGTTTGTAGTACTCTGCGAGGCGCTAGATTTATCTTTATACTCTCTCGGATAAGCCCATAAGATCATTGGATATTTCTTACCTTCTTCGTAGTCCAATGGTAAATATAAAGTACCTTCCAGATCCAAGCCATCATCACGTTTGTAACTTATAACGCGTTTGTTTACGTTTTTTAAACTTTCAAATGGATTTTTAAAGGTAGTAATAGCCGTAAGATCGTTTTTCTTATTGATGTTTCTGATATAGTAATTGGGATACTCTGTTTGCGACTGAATTCTTACCAGAATTTTGCCCTTTTTCATATTAATGGCAGAATTTAAGCTTTCGAGTTTGTCGGTATATTCAGATTGATATAAGCGTTTTGTTTTATTCGTTTTTAGATCGTACTCATCGATAAAAGGAAACTGACCTTCCTTAGTGTATCCTGCTCCCATTAAATAGAGTTTATCACCATTCATCTCAAGACTATAACTCCCATATTCATTTTTGGAGTTCATAAAATTTCCTGGGTCACTATACACATCTTGATAGTTTCTATCCGAAATAATCTTAGGTGATTGATTACTATTCGACGGATTGAATACATACGTTTTGGTATTTCGTGTGTTCCACCAATAGTCATAGGCAATAGCAGTAGATTCATTTCCCCAGCTAATACCACCAAATCGTTGTTGTGTCTTAAGTATCATGTTTGGTTGTCCGTTAAAGGGTGCATTGAGTTCATAAACTACATCCCTGTGTTCCGTCTCTACTTCTGGATCACCATTATCTAAAGCTTCACACCATACTAAGGTAGCAGCTTTGTCAGAGCGCCATGACATACTTCTCTTACCCATTCGTGTTGCCATAAATCCTTTCGGCCTAACTTCATCTAGAGGAACATCGTTAACCTGAGCTATCATTTTCCGACTAGTGTCATATACTTTACTTTCGCTAGGAAATCTCGAATACGTCACTATATAAGAAAACGGACGTTTTATTTTGGTTACCATAATGTAGTTGCCATCTGGAGAAAAACTTATACCACGATACATTGCGGTTGGAAGAAAATCCTCCATTTTACCATCAATCGAAACTTTCTTTATAGATGATCTCGCCAATTGTTCGAAATTAAATTCGTCATTAGGAGTTTTTAGAAGATCTTGATAGGTTCTGTTTTGAGCTTTGGAACCATCGCTAACTGAGACGGTTGGTCCTGTTGGCACCGCAACAGCCGTATTAATTAAAGACTTCCTGTCCTTAGGTAGCATTTTAACTAGCAAATGCTGATTGTTATCAAACCAATTCAAAGTGCTTCCCATATTAGCATTTACAGTTGCTTCGGTGATCTTAGTGACTTTAGCTTTGGCAATATTTAATACCCATACTTCGACACCAGTACTTGTAGTATTTAAACAGGCGATCATGGTTTCATCTGGAGACCAACGAAATCCTGAAAGCCGAGCATTGTCAGGAAGTCCAGAAACTTGAGTAGCTTCTTTGTCATTAGTCTTTTTGACTTGAATATTTGTATAATAAATCGTTCTACTTCCAATGTTGGTAACAGGATTGATTCTTAAACCAGCAAGACGCAATTCCGTTTCTGATAGTTCGGCGATGGATTTATACTGATCTCTGTAGAGTAAGACCATTTGCTCACCTTTACTGTCAATCTGAACGCCAGGTGCAAGTTCAACATCAGCTAATTGCATAATTTCATCTGGAGGTTGCTGGTAGGTCAAATTTTGTTGTGCAGATAAGTTGAAAACAACAAAACAGCATACAAATTGTAGAAGTTTTTTCATTTTGATTTGTTTTAATAGTTGAAGGCTTAAGATACTTAAAAATGAATTTTTAAAGATTAAGACTGTGTTAAAATTAGCCCTTTACTGGCTTTCTTATTTTTGTTATGCGTGCATAACGAATAGGCGTTAGTTTAGGCTTGAAATGGTTAAATTTGCATGTTGATCTAATAATTAAATAACTATGTATAATTCAAAAATCACGGGTTTAGGGAAGTATGTTCCTGAGAATGTTGTTACAAATGATGACCTGAAGGAATGGATGGAAACGAGCGATGAATGGATTCAGGAGCGAACAGGGATAAAAGAACGTAGATGGATAGATCCTAAGACTAGTGATGATACGACTTCAATCATGGGCGCTAAAGCCGCTGAGATTGCTATAGAAAGAGCAGGATTGACAAAAGATGATATTGATTTTATTGTTTTTGCAACCTTAAGTCCAGATATGTATTTTCCTGGCGGAGGTGTGAGAGTTCAGGAAATATTAGAAATGGATACCATAGGAGCAATTGATGTAAGAAATCAATGTTCTGGATTTGTGTATGGATTATCAGTTGCCGATCAGTTTATTAAAACAGGAATGTACAAGCATGTTCTTGTAATTGGAAGTGAAAATCACTCTGGTGGATTAGAACGCTCTACAAGAGGTAGAAATGTAACCGTAATTTTTGGTGATGGCGCTGGTGCGGCCGTATTGAGTAGAGAAGAGGATAATTCCAAAGGTATATTATCTACACATTTACATTCTGAAGGTAAATACGCTAAAGAGTTGGCATTAGAAGGACCAAGTACAGGACGTTGGGTTGACGCGATTATGGAAGAAAACGATCCTGACGATGTTTCATATTATCCTTACATGAATGGGCAATTCGTTTTTAAGCATGCTGTGGTTCGTTTTAGTGAGGCAATTGTTGAAGGCTTACAAGCTAATAATCTTCAGAAAGAAGATATCGATATGCTCATTCCGCATCAAGCAAATTTGAGAATTGCACAATTTATTCAGAAAAAATTCAGATTAAGCGACGATCAAGTTTATAATAATATCATGCGCTACGGAAATACCACTGCGGCATCAATACCAATTGCTTTAACCGAAGCTTGGGAAGAAGGTAAAATCAAAGAAGGTGATAACGTGGTTCTTGCTGCGTTTGGAAGTGGTTTTACTTGGGGAAGTGCAATCATCAAGTGGTAACCAAAATCGCTGAATGTTAGTGAAACGCTATTTAAAAATAGCAGGACTCCTCTTTTTAATTCAGTTACTAATATTAGTATTCAATACGTATAGTTTTCAGAATGATATCTCGATTTTGGGAATTAAGTTGTCTAGTATTAATGGTATATTGGTTAGTGTTATTAGTTTTCCGGCAAAGTTGATAAGCCCTGAATTACCTTTTTATGCACAAGACATCAGTGTTTTAATACTGACCTTAATTTTGAATTTAGGTGTCCAAGCCATAATTGTGACTTTTCTTTTGAATCAAATTAGAAAATGAAAAATCCCAAAGCAAATGCCTTGGGATTTCCCCCGCTATTAATCAATTCTTGAAAAAACACTAAAACTATTTTTGGTGATCCTTAAATTGATTAGTTATAAAACTTATCACAACTATAAGACGTCGAAAATCTAATTTTATTTTATGCGATGTCCTTTTTAACGCACAATTAACAGATTCGATCTATGCAAAAAAAATCCGAGTTTTTACACTCGGATCTTCTCAACTATTAATCAACTTTATGTTTAAAACTATTTTATGAAAAAAATTAACTCTATCGTAATTTCATTATAATAGTCGTGTATAAATTTAAAAGCTTACATCCTTGTTGATTTTATATCAAAAACCCAGAACTCTTAGTTCTGGGTTTTCTTATTTAATAACCTAACATTAACACTAACCATCAACTATTTATGCTGGTCACTAAACATTATTTTACATGATGCCTCCTCCTGATTTCTCATCATTATCACGTTGTTTTCTTGATTTGGCTCTGTATTTACCACCACCAAAACGATATGACAGTCCCGCAAATATGGTTTTAAATTCAGGTCTGAAATCTACAGTTTGTCTGAATGGTCGTTCACTTAGAATGTTGATTTTCTGAGTGTCTAATACATTATTGAAGTTTAAACTAAACGTTGCTCTATTCTCTTTAAGGAAGCTATAGCGCATTCCTAGATTTACGAAGTACATAGGGTCCATTTCAAAGTTCAATCCAGTCTCTTTACCACGATACATAGCAAACATTGAAAGAGATAATTTTTTAGTGACTCTAAAGTTATTGAATACTCTGAAGTTGTAAATGACATTATCGACCTCTACATCGCTAACGACGATATCGCTTTCTTGAGGATTAGGAATACTCGTATCTAACGATTCTGCAAATCCTCTTTGCTTTCTGGCAAATAAGTCAAAACTTGCATTGAAACTCCACCATTTGGTAGGACGATAATTACTTGAAATTTCGATACCATAAGCTGAGGTATTTCCGAAGTTATCATTAGTAAGGATGACACGTCCTGAACCTAGATCAGATCGATCAACGAATACACCTTGGTTTAATTCATCTTCAATAAGTCTGTAAAATAGACCTCCAGTAATACTACCTTTCTCTAGATTTCTTGTGTAATTCACTTCTAAAGAGTTCGTGAATTGTGGTTCTAAAGACGGATTTCCAAATTGAGAGATCAGTGGTGTGTTGAACTCTGGAATTGGATTTACCTGTCCAACACCAGGTCGATCTACACGTCTACTAAAACTGAATGCATAAGAATTTTTATCCGAAGCATTATAAGTTACGAATGCAGATGGGTATACTTGTACATAATCATTTTCAAATGGAAAATCTGTCGTTGTATTATCAGTTAAATCTGTATCGATGGCAAGAGCATCTACATTTACCGATTCTGCGCGAACGCCAAACTGATATGACCATTTGTTTTTTGTTAAGCCATAACTTACATATGCCGAATAAATATTACGTTCGTAATCGAATCTGGTTTGTGTTGGGATAAAGTTTCCAAATTCATTTTGAACTCTTGCATCAGAATTATAATTAATTGTATTATCAAATAATCGTGCTTGTAATCCAACTTCAAGCTTTGAAGTTTCAGAAAGTGGATTCACATAATCTAAATTGATCGTCGTTCTGTCTCTTTCGGTTTGCGTCAATTCATCAAAGTTTGGACGTGCATCAGGGCCTGTAAAAAGATTGCGTGTCATGACATCGCTATCAAATTGATTTAGGTCGACCTCTAATTCAATGTTATGTCCTTCTTTATTAAAGTCTAATTTATAGTTGAAGTTATATTGCTGACTGTCGTTTTCGTTTTCATTGTCAAATGTTTGTAATTGACTTAAAAATGAACCGCCATTAGTGAGTAATTCGGTCTCACCCAAAGTTCCTCCTGTAAAGAAGTTCTGATTGGTGAAAACAGATAAGGTGTTTTTATCATTGATGTAATAATCAACTCCAAATTTTAATAGGTGCGAATCGTTTTCGTCAAGGAAGTTGAACGTCTGAGAAATATCAGTCTCGGTTTGTGTTAATAATCCTGTATTTCTACGATCTACAATATTGTTACCATAACTTCCAAAGAAATTGAGTTTCCCATTTCTGTAGTTCATGTCTATTGAACTGTTGTACTTTGGTTCTAATTGATAACCTAGTCCGAAATTGACATTTCCGTTAAAACCGATATTTACATTTTTATGCAAAATGATATTAATGATACCACTCATACCATCGGGATTATATTTCGCCGAAGGATTGGTGATCAACTCTATTTGCTTTATTGAAGTCGAAGGAATTTGTCGTAGAAGCTGAGCGGCAGGAATATTAGATAATTTTCCATCGACCATGACTTGCACATTTTGATTTCCTCTAAGTGAGATTGCACCAGTTTGCTGATCAACATTCACCGAAGGAATATTGTTCATAATATCGGAAGCAGTCGGACCTGCAGTCGTGAGATCTTTTCCAATATTGATGACCTTTCGATCGATCTTTTGTTGAATGGTGGATACCTCTGCTACAACCGTGACCTCATTTAAGGTTTCGGCATCTTCTTCAAGCAGAATATCTCCAAATTTTACGTTGCGATTCCCTCTTTTAATAGAAATGTCCTTAGTAATAGTCTTATAGCCAATGTAAGTCACCTCTACCTTTAAATCACCTATAGGTAACTTCTCGATTTTAAAGGTTCCATCGTCACTTGATATACCACCTGTGATGACATTTCCAGACTTGTCTTTTACGACGATGTTGACATAAGGTAATGGCTCTTTAATTTTGGCGTCAATTACGCGGCCAGATACGTTACCATTATTAGGTTCTAATTTGGGAGGTTGTGCGAATGTAATCATAGCAAAGAATACAACGCACAGTTGTGTAAGTACTTTCATTTTTTGATTGATTGATTAGATTGATGAACTAAAATTGATTGTTACTAGCATAGACGATCATTCTTGATTCCTGTTACTTTATTTAACACACCTTAACAACTTTTTAACATTTAAAAATAGCTCTCGCTCAAGCATTGTATTTTTGTAAAAAGAATTGGAGCAAATGAAAACTACATTGGTGATGGGTGCTTCCCTTAAACCACATCGTTATTCGAATATGGCTATACGTTCACTAGTCGATAAAGGAGTTGCAGTTAAGGCTTTCGGACTGAGACAAGGTGAGGTTTCAGATATTACAATTGATACGGAGTTAGTTGATTATAAGGACATTCATACAGTTACGCTATATATGAATGCAAAGCGTCAGGAAGATTATTACGATTATATTATTTCGTTAAATCCTGAACGTGTCATATTTAATCCCGGAGCTGAGAATTTTGAATTTAAAGAACTGTTAGATCAAGCTGGTATTAATTCTGAAATGGCATGTACCTTAGTGCTGTTGTCTACGAATCAATATTAATCCGAGGAAAGTTAAAAATCCATTTAAGATTAATATAAAAAACCCGAATTCAAATCCGAACCACTTTAAGCTATTTGCACTAATTACATAAGAAAGTATAGGAGAAAGAATCGCTATAATTGGGACTATTGAATCTCTAACTTGCCATGTAGTAAAGAGCCCAAAGGCATATAATCCAAGCAAGGGTCCGTAAGTGTAACCTGCGAATACAAATAATTTTGCAATGACACTCTCATCTTTAATCACATATTTGAAAGCAATAATTACTAAGATTAGTACAAGAGAAATAAGAACATGTATGCGTTTTCTAACAGCCACCTGTTCTTTTTTAGAATATTTCTTTTCAATATCAAGAATATCAATACTGAATGAGGTGGTTAATGATGTAAGCGCGCTATCTGCACTTGAATAGGCAGCAGCAATTAGACCTAATAAGAAAAACACAAATACACCAACGCCTAAATGATCCTTCGCTAAAACAGGAAAAAGATCATCTTTATGGGCATCAATACCATTTTGTTGTGCATATACGGTAAGCAGTAAACCTAAACTTAAGAATACGAAATTGACAATTGTCAGTACAATTGTGAACCAGAACATATTCTTTTGCGCATCCTTCAATGTTCTACAGGTTAGGTTTTTCTGCATCATATCCTGATCTAATCCAGTCATAACAATTGCGATAAACGCCCCAGAAATGAATTGCTTCCAAAAATAATCTCCAGATTTATAGTCTTCAAAAAAGAACATTTTAGAGAGATCACTATCTAGCACATAACCCAATAAATTTCCGCCTTCTATACCTAGTGCATCACTCACGAAATAGATAGCTACTCCAACCGCTATAAGCATAAATAGCGTTTGTAAGGTATCGGTCCAAACAATAGTTTTGATACCAGATTTAAAGGTGTAAAGCCAAATCAGAAGTACGGTAATGGTAACCGTCTGCCAAAAACTTACGCCAAGAGCATCAAACAATACAATTTGAAGAACATTTGCAACTAAATAGAGCCTAAAACTTGCGCCTACAATTCTCGAAATAAGAAAAAATGAAGATCCAGTTTTGTATGCGTAATTACCAAATCGTGTCTCTAAATAGGTATATATTGACGTTAAATTAAGTCGGTAATACAATGGTAGTAATACAGTTCCTATGACTATATATCCAATAATATAGCCAAGAACAACCTGCATGTAACTGAATTGCGAAGCCTCGATCCAGCCTGGTACGGATATAAACGTCACTCCAGATAATGAAGCTCCAATCATACCAAAAGCAACAACATACCAAGGAGATTGCTTGTTAGCTTTGAAAAAGGCATCATTTCCTGATGTTTTGCCCGTAAAATAAGAGACCAAAATAAGGACTCCGAAATAAGCTAGGATGAGAAAAATGATGGCGTTCGTCGACATATTCGGAATTTTAACAGAGATTTAGTTGATAATTACTATTTTCGCAAAAAAGTTGTGACAATATTAAATAAATTATAATTAAGTACAATACTATTGTACAGATTCTGCAGAAGTGATCTTTTTGTGAACTTCAGGAACCTAAATTAACCATCCTACCTATGAAAAAATTATCGCTACTATTAACGTTTATTTTTACTGTTTGTTTGTTAAATGCTCAAGAATATCGCCAAATGATTGCGAAGGGCACTTACACAGTTGCTGAAATCCAAGCTTCAGCAGAAGAATACTTTAATCGTGTTGGAACCGAAAGAGGTCGAGGCTATAAACCCTATAAACGATGGGAATATCAGGCCTTGCAAAATATGGACGAAAATGGAATGCTAAAAACTCCTGAGTTCTATTATAACGAATTGCAACGCTATAATAGTTACTTAAATGAAAGTTCCACTTTAGCCCGTACAACCGTTGGAGGTTGGGAAGAAATGGGACCAGTATATTGGAATCAATCTAGTGGTTGGAATCCTGGTGTTGGTCGAATCACATCTGTCGCATCAGAAAATGGAAATACCGATCATATGATCGTAGGCGCCAACTCAGGTGGAGTATGGAAGACGCTTGATGGTGGTGCGACATGGACAGTTCTCACAGATGATCTATCTAATCTTTTGGTATATGCGCTAACAATAGATCCAACAAATGCATCAAACTATTATTGGGGATCTAACAGCGGAACAATATTTAGATCTACGGATGCTGGTGCTACATGGACACTATTGGCAGATACTGGTGACGGAAATGTAAATAAAATATTGATAGATCCTACTAATACCAACAAAATGTACTGTTCTGTTGAAGGTGGTGGTATTTACAAGTCAACCGATGCTGGAATTACATGGGACAGGATAGAAAGTAGTGCAACAAATGGTTACGATGTTGAATTTAAACCAGGTGACACTAATGTTATTTATGCATCGGGAACTTCGTTTTATATATCTACAGATGGCGGAAATACTTTTACGTCGCCTAATGGTTTAGGTGCATGGACACAAGAATTCGTAAGTGGAACAAATAATTGGACTACGGCTACATCTAATCAGAATAATACAGTTACGCCTCGTACTGGTAATGCAATGGCATTATTTTATATAGGAAACTTTTCACAACCAACAACAAGCTTAATTACACCAAGTATGGATTTGACTGGAGCGACCAACGCGTCAGTAAGTTTTTCATATACGAATGTGAACTGGGCTGGTGATATTGATACCATGAGAGTTTTATATAAAACCTCGGCAGGTGGTGCTTGGATTGAATTAGCAGAATATACAGCAGAATCTACAAGTTGGAATGACATTACATTAGCTTTACCTAATCCTTCTGCTGACTACTATGTCGCTTTCGAAGGAACGTCGTTCTATGGTCGCGGACTCACTTTAGATGACGTTAGTATTGATGATACAACTTTAGGAACCGTTTTCCAAGATGGATTCGAAGCAAGTCCTAATTCTTTTGTTGGCGGACCTAAAATGATAGGAGTTTCTGCAGATGATCCAAATGTAGTTTACGTAGTAGAATCACAGAATGGAACTTTTGCTGGATTCCATAAATCAGTTAATAGTGGTGGTGTCTTTACGCAATTAGATCACACGAATAAGAACTACTTTGGATATGCAACCAATGCGGATGATGATCTTGGTCAAGCACCTCGAGATATGGATGTTGCTGTGAATCCTAATGACGCCGATGATGTACATATTGCAGGTATTAACACTTGGCGGTCAACAGATGGTGGCGTGAATTTTAGTATTACGTCTCAGTGGGTTCCAGGAAATGCTGCAGCTTTAAATATTGGGTACTGTCATGCAGATGTAGATATTTTAGAATTCATGGGCGGTAAATTATATGCTGGGACCGACGGTGGTATCTATGTAGCAAATAATCCAACAGTGGTGGATTCAAATTATTATACAGATTTATCCACTGGACTAGGGATTAAGCAGTTTTATAAAATTGGAGTAAGTCAGTCAGACCCTGTAATCGTAACAGGAGGGTCTCAAGATAATGGTACTTCTACATTGGATGCGGCAGGATTATGGTCAGATTGGTTAGGTGCAGACGGTATGGAATCTTTTGTAGATAAAGACAATAACAACGTGCTATATGGAACATCTCAGTTTGGAAGTCTTTACAGAACAACAAACGGAGGAGCATCACTTTCGGGTATATCGACACCGAGTTCAGGAAATTGGATTACACCATTTGAACAAGATCCAATCGTTTCTAATACTATATATGCTGGATATAATCAAGTTTATAAATCTACTAACGCTGGTGGATCATGGACGACAATTTCGCAAGATTTTGGTGGTGATCTTAATCACTTAAAAATTGCACCTTCAACAAACGAAATTATGTATGCGGCTATTGGAGATCGATTATTCGTGAATACGTTTGCATCATTTAATACAACGTGGACAGAATTATTCGGGTTTGCTGGAACGATTAATTCAATCGCAATTCATCCAACAGATCCTAATAAGATTGCAATTGCTACGACATCTAATAGAAAAGTGTACGTTTCAAATAATGGTGGAACAACATGGTTAAACTATCAATTCAATCTACCAGATTTTAGTTCAAGAGCTTTAGTTTGGGATGACAATGGAAATAATGGTTTATACCTTGGAATGAACTATGGTGTGTATTATATTGATGATACCTATACAGAGTGGCAGCCGTTTAGTAACGGTCTACCTAATGTGATTGTTAGTGAGTTAGAAATTAATTCAGTAGAAGGAAAAATATATGCCGGAACCTACGGACGTGGATTATGGCGTTCAGACCTTTTTGATGATACATTGAGTCTTGCTGAATTTGAATTAGAAGGATTAGAAATGTATCCTAATCCAGCCAAAACTGAAGTCACTTTAAGCTGGGATAAAAGTACTGATGTTACGATTCGAATATTTGATACACAAGGAAAGTTGATGTATATGGCTAAAGATCAAAATATCTTGGAAGCAAAATCTATAGATATCTCTAGTTTTTCAACTGGTCTTTATTTTGTTCGTGTAAATAATACTGAAGGCTTTGTGACTAAAAAATTGATCATCGACTAATCAATTCATACAATTTATTCAGGCCACCATCAGTTATAGATGGTGGTTTTTTGTTTAATATCAATTGAGTTTGCAAGACATATTGTAACTTCGCGCATATGGAGTTTTCATCGAAATTATTGGAAAAAGCAGTGAATGAGATGTCGCAATTACCTGGCGTAGGTAAGCGTACAGCCTTACGTTTAGTGTTGCACCTAATGCGTCAACCTCAACAGCAGACTTTAGATCTTTCAGAAGCACTAGCCCAAATGCGAACAGAAATAAAATTTTGTAAAAGTTGTCATAATATCAGCGATACTGAAATTTGTGAGATCTGCGCTAATCCCAACCGTGTTGAGGATGTTATTTGTGTAGTTGAAGATATAAGAGATGTCATGGCAATTGAAAATACAAGCTCCTTTAAAGGGTTATATCATGTACTCGGAGGCAAAATTTCTCCTATGGATGGAATTGGACCAAATGACCTCAATATTCAGTCGTTGGTTGAAAAGGTGAAACAAGGAGCAGTTAAAGAATTAATTTTTGCGTTAGGCTCCACCATGGAGGGCGATACTACAAACTTTTATATCTATAAACAGATTCAGGATTTTAATATCAAGACATCTACTATCGCCCGAGGAATTTCCGTAGGAAATGAATTAGAATATACCGATGAGGTTACGCTTGGTAGAAGTATAATCAACCGCATTCCTTTCGAAGCATCACTCAAATCATAATCGCATTTGAAGTTATCTGTAATCATATTGAATTATAATGTGCGCCATTTTTTAGAATTATGTCTAAGAAGTGTGTGTGCTGCCGTTAATGATTTAGATGCTGAAATTATTGTTGTAGATAATCAATCAACAGACGATAGTTGTCTGATGGTTAAGTCTTTATTTCCAGAGGTTGTTTTGATTGAAAATGACAATAACTACGGATTTTCAAAAGGTAATAATATTGGAGTTGAAGTAGCGAAAGGCGATTACCTCTGCATTTTAAATCCAGATACCGTTGTTTCTGAAAATACATTCAGTTCATTACTAAAGTTTGCAGATCAAAAGCGTGAAATTGGAATTGTAGGTTGTAGACTTATAGATGGACAAGGTCGTTTCCTTCCAGAAAGTAAGCGCCATATCCCAACACCATGGGTAGCAATTAAAAAAATTCTTGGTTGGTCAAAGACCTATTACGCTTCAGAAGTGAACGAAATTGATACTGGGCCAGTCGCTGTATTCGTCGGTGCATTCATGTTACTTAAAAAGGACATTTATAATGCGGTTGGTGGATTTGACGAAGACTATTTTATGTATGGAGAAGATATTGATCTATCTTATAAAATTCTTAAAGCAGGTTACAACAACTACTACGTAGGACAATCATCCATTATCCATTATAAAGGTGAAAGTACGCTGAAGGATAAATCTTACGCTAAACGGTTTTATGGTGCAATGCAAATCTTTTATGACAAGCATTTTAAATCCAATTTTATATTTGATACCTTGGTGTGGATTGGGATCAGAGTAGCACGTTTAACAAGTCCAAAAGACGAAAAACAAGATAGAATTACAGGTCAATATATATTGGTGTCTTCAAAACAACATCCGAGTCTTGAATCGGCTTTAGATGCTCCAGTTGAATTGATTACAGATCTTAAGACTTATAATAATAAGACTGAATATATTCTTGATAATAACTATTTAGACTTCAATTCAATTATCGAAATACTGTCTAAAGCACCGAAAAATTCATCGGCTACATTTAAAATTCTTCCAAAAAATTCTAACTTTATCATTGGAAGTAACAGTTCGAAACAACGAGGAGAGGTACTTTCGTTTGTAAACAATTAATTGAAAAAATCTCAATAAATGTGTTGAATTTTCATTAATTTTGCAATCTCTAAACAAATAACAGAGGCTAGATTACAGATATGGCAAAATTTGAACTTAAGCTACCCAAAATGGGAGAGAGTGTTGCAGAGGCAACGATAACATCTTGGTTAAAGGAAGTTGGCGATACCATCGAAGCAGATGAAGCGGTATTGGAAATTGCGACTGATAAGGTTGATAGTGAAGTGCCTAGCGAAGTAGATGGTGTTTTAGTTGAAAAACTATTTGATATAGATGACGTTGTTCAAGTTGGGCAAACCATTGCAGTTATAGAAGTTGCAGGTGACGCCCCATCTACAAATGATACTCCAAAAGCAGAACCTGTTCAAGAAGCAATACAAGAAACCGCGCCAGCTGCAGCTGAAGTTGCGAAAACTGTAGAAGTTGCAAAGGAATCAGCTACTGCAATTGTGAGTTCTGGTGAACGCTTCTATTCTCCACTAGTTAAAAATATAGCCAAAAAAGAAGGTGTTTCCCAAGGCGAACTAGATGCCTTGTTGGGAACCGGTAAAGATGGTCGCGTTACTAAGAATGACATTTTAGCTTATCTGGATAATAGAGGAGCTACTGCGACAGCTGCACCTGTTGAGCAAAAGCCAACCGTTCAAGCTGCATCAGCGCAATCAAATGTCGAAACAAAGAAACCTGAGGCGGCACCTGTAGTTGCTAATGGCGATGACGAGATCATTGAAATGACTCGAATGGGTAAATTGATCGCGCACCACATGGTAGAGTCTGTTCAGACATCTGCTCATGTACAAAGTTTCATTGAAGCTGATGTTACCAAAATTTGGAATTGGCGTAAAAAAGTAAAAGATGAATTCTTGAATAGAGAAGGAGAGAATCTTACGTTTACCCCAATATTTATGGAGGCAGTAGCAAAGGCGTTACGTGATTTCCCTATGATGAATATCTCAGTTCAAGGTGATAGCATTATAAAGAAAAAACATATCAATCTTGGAATGGCAGCAGCTTTACCTGATGGCAATTTGATCGTTCCTGTTATAAAAGATGCAGATCAACTGAATTTGGTTGGAATGACCAAAAAAGTGAATGATTTGGCAACTCGTGCTCGAAATAATGCGTTGAAACCTGATGATATTCAAGGTGGAACTTATACAGTGACCAATGTTGGTACCTTCGGAAGTATTATGGGAACACCAATAATTAATCAGCCGCAAGTTGGAATTCTTGCTTTGGGTGCTATAAGAAAAGTGCCTGCCGTAGTAGAGACTCCTGAAGGTGATTTTATTGGTATTCGATATAGAATGTTCTTATCACATTCCTATGATCATCGTGTCGTTAATGGTGCTTTAGGAGGCCAATTTGTTAAGGCAGTAAAAGACTATCTCGAAGCTTGGGATCCCAATAGAGAGATTTAAATTATAAAAGGCACAATGAAAATTGTGCCTTTCTTTTTATAGATAGCTTAACCACCACTTATCTTTATTTTCTAATTTGTAAGTCATGTATTTTTTACAAATAGGATACAATAAAACCACTACAATCACCCAAACTATATAGGTCAACCAAAGGTCAAAACCTTTTGTAGCCAAATAACCACTTGTAAATCGTGAAGTTGTGAAAATCATTTCCTTCCAATTTTCACCAAGCACTAATAAACCAATAATTCCAATAAAATGAATGAGGTATAGATGTATGATATAATAGAAAAATGGAACGCGACCGATAACCACCAATATACGCGTCCACCTATTTTTCACAGCATCAATGAGATATAATAAAATCATCGCAGGACCTAAGGTCATTAAAGCATAAAGGAGTGACGGTGGATATTTAGTTGTGTTAATGAATGACATTAACGTATACATAAAGTTCTCTTCTTTGTTCCATGGTGTTAAATTGCCATAACCATTCACAAATCTTAAACCAATGAAAACAGTGATAGCTGTTAAACCTAAGTAGAGTAACCATTTTCGTCGAATTGATGCACTAAATTCCTTATGGTATAGTGTTCCAAAACAATACCCTAAAATCATAATTCCTAACCAAGGCAGAAAAGGGTATGCTATAAATAACATGGTTTCACCATTATTATAAAAAGCAGCACCTTGTTGGTGCGTCATATACCATAGAATAGATCCAATATCATTGCCTTGGGCTGTAATTCCATCTAGGAGATTATGTCCTACTAGAATAAGGAATCCGAGTACAATTAATAGCCTTTTTTGTAAATAGATTAGTGCCGACAGGAACACCATACAAATGCCTATGGCCCAAATAACCTGAAAAATATGCAGTCCCAAAGCTATATCAAACGTCCAGGCCAAGTTTACTACGGTCAACTCGATAAATATGAGCCAGAGCCCTCGAGTAAATAGAAATTTGGAAAGCGTCTTCTTTGATTGCTTTTGGCTGCCGTATAAAAACGCCGAGGTTCCTGCTAAAAACACGAAAACTGGTGCGCAGAAATGAGTGATCCACCGCGTAAAGAATAAGCCTGGAGTGGTCGTATCCATATTGGTCGGATCAATGTACAAATAGCCGTAATTAGTATAATCTCTAACATGATCTAGTGCCATCAGTATCATGGCAAGGCCGCGTAAGACGTCAATCGACTCTATGCGCTTGGATTTAGTTTTCATAATGGATTGAAATTAGTTGGTGAGTTCTAAGTTCGTCTAATTATTCCATATTCCAAAATCTTCAAATCCACAGAAATCTCATTATCTTTGTCAAAAAATTTGCTACATGCAACTCAATTTATCAAAGCCCATCTGTTTTTTCGATCTGGAAACAACCGGAATTAACATTACTAATGACAGAATAGTTGAAATTTCGATCTTAAAAGTTTATCCGAATGGAAAGGAAGAATCTTATACACAGCGCGTGAATCCTACAATTCCTATTCCTGCTGAAGTAACTAAGGTTCATGGGATTTCCGATGCCGATGTCGCAGATAAACCGACATTTAAGGAAATTTCGAAGGAAGTGCATCATATGATTAAAGATTCCGACCTAGGAGGTTTTAATTCCAATCGATTCGATATTCCTTTGTTGGCTGAAGAAATGTTACGCGCTGAAGTTGATTTCGATATGAAGAATCGTCAATCAATAGACGTGCAAACTATATTTCACAAAATGGAACAACGTACATTAAGTGCAGCCTACAAGTTCTATTGTGATAAGAATTTAGATGATGCACATAGTGCTGAAGCAGATACAAAAGCGACATTTGAAGTGTTAAAGGCGCAAATTGAACGTTATGAAGAACTGGAAAATGATGCGAAGTTCTTGGCCGAATTTAGCTCAAGAAAACGATTTGCTGATTTTGCGGGATTCATTGCTTACAATAAAGAAGGTCAAGAATGTTTTTCATTTGGAAAGCATAAAGGGAAACTGGTAACCGATGTATTGGAAAATGAACCAGGATATTTTGGTTGGTTGTTGAATGCCGATTTTCCACTATATACCAAGAAAGTACTTACCGCAATTAAATTGAGAGCATTCAATAATAAACTGTGATAACAATTAAGTTGACTTAGATGAAACTTATCTGCATAGGTAGAAATTACACCGAACATATTGAAGAGCTGGAAAATGAAAGACCAACAGATCCTGTGGTATTTCTTAAACCAGATACCTCGATACTCTTAAAGAAGCATCCCTTTTTCATTCCTGACTTTTCTAATGATGTACATCACGAAGTTGAAATCTTAGTTAAGATTAATAGAGTAGGGAAACATATCGCTAAGAAATTTGCTCATAAATACTATAACGAAATTGGATTAGGTATTGATTTTACGGCACGTGATTTACAATCACAACTAAAATCTAAAGGTTTACCATGGGAAAAAGCAAAAGCGTTTGATGGTGCTGCAGTCATAGGTGAATGGTTGCCGAAGTCTAATTTTGATAATGTCGATAACATTAATTTTAGTTTATTAAAAAATGATACGCCTGTGCAACAAGGGAATACCAGTCACATGCTATGGAAAATTGATGAGATCATAGAATATGTCTCTAAATATTTTACTTTAAAGATTGGAGATATTATATTTACGGGAACACCAGCAGGAGTTGGCAAAGTTATTGCTAACGATAAATTAAAGGGATATATCGAAGACAAAGAATTGTTTTCAATTACAGTTAAATAATGGAACAACATTACAAATTAACACGCGTCAAAGAATTAGCAGATAATGACATGGATTTCGTAAAGTCACTCGCAGAGGCCTTTTTGGAAGAAGTACCTGTTGATGCTGAGCGACTTAAAATAGCCGTAGGCGAAGAAGATTATTATAATGCATATCAGGCAGCTCATAAAATGAAACCAACGGTTGATCTTTTTGAATTGGGCGTTTTACAGGATCTTATCGTAGTGCAAGATTGGGGTAAATTCGAGAAGCATGGCGAAGATTGTTCCAGAGAGTTAGAATTAGTATTAAGCGCTGTAGAAAACGCTACTGCCGAATTAAAAGAAGACTTTAATCTGTAATGCAAGCAGAAATAATTACGATTGGCGATGAAATTCTCATTGGCCAAATTATAGATTCCAATTCCGCATTTATATCAAAAGAACTTAATAAAATCGGTGTATCTGTTTATCAGATTACCTCGGTACAAGATGATCGTGAACACATTCTTAAATCACTTCGAGAAGCTGAAGATAATGCCGATCTCATTATAATGACTGGAGGTCTAGGGCCAACAAAAGACGATATTACCAAGAAGACTATCGCCGAGTATTTTAATGATAGTCTAGAAGAGGATATTTCGGTACGTAAAAACATTGAACATATTTGGGAGGTCTTTGTAAAAAAACCACTAATGCAGGTTAATATTGACCAGGCTTTGGTGCCTTCTAAGTCGCAAGTCTTAATGAATAAATATGGCAGTGCTCCAGGGATGTGGCTTGAGAAGAATAATAACGTCTTCATATCATTACCAGGCGTACCATACGAGATGAAAGCCTTGATGATTGATGAGGTATTACCAAAATTAAGGTCACAATTTAATTTTCCGTTTATCATGCATAAGACTTTCTTAACCTACGGAATGGGAGAGAGTATGGTTGCCGAACGCATTGAAGCCTTTGAAGATAATTTACCAGAATTTATCAAATTAGCCTATTTGCCAAGCTTAGGCCGCGTACGATTAAGGCTATCTGCCAAAGGTATGGATAAGATGCAAATTGAATCGGAAATGGAAAAGCAGACCCGATTATTATTACCACAAATAGAAGATATATTTTCTGGATTTGAAGAAGATATTTCAATAGAAGCCATCATAGGTAAATACCTAACGCAACAAGAGAGAACAGTTGCAACGGCCGAAAGCTGCACTGGTGGATTAATTGCCGAGCGATTTACCGCTAATGCTGGTGCTTCTAAATATTTTAAAGGTAGTATTGTTAGCTATACTAAAGAAACAAAAGTTAATGTTTTGGGCGTTTCCGAAGTATTAATAAATGAACATTCAGTGGTAAGTGCTGAAGTAGCCGAAGCTATGGCCGAGCGTGCAAGAATTTTACTGAATACCGATTTTGCGGTCGCTACTACTGGAAATGCTGGTCCAACAAAAGACGACACTGCTGAAGATCTTGGGATTGTATATATCGCTATCGCTACTAAGAATGGGACATATTCTGAAAAGCATAGTTTTGGTAATCATCGTGTGAAGGTCATCAATAAAGCCGCGAATAAAGCCTTCGAATTGTTGCAAAAAGAAATTTTAAAAAAGTAACAATTTAAGTTTGTTGGTATTGCAAAGTTTTCTTAAATTTGCAGCCTGTTTTAAAGACACATAATTTAAAGTTAAAAGAAATGTCAAGAGTTTGTGAACTTACTGGGAAGAAAGCGATGGTTGGAAACAACGTTTCTCACGCTATGAATAAAACCAAGCGTAAATTTAACGCCAACTTAATTAAAAAGCGTTTTTACATTCCTGAAGAAGATAAGTGGGTAACTTTAAAAGTATCAACTTCGGCTTTAAAGACAATCAACAAGATTGGAATTTCTGCTGCAATTAAAGAAGCAAAATCTAAAGGATTTTTAAAATAATAGCGCAACGCGTTAAAAGACACCTAAAATGGCAAAGAAAGGAAATAGAATACAAGTAATACTAGAGTGCACAGAGCATAAAGATTCTGGAATGCCAGGAACTTCTCGTTACATTACAACTAAAAACAAAAAGAATACGCCAGACAGAATGGAGATCAAAAAATTCAATCCGATCTTAAAGCGTATGACTGTTCACAAAGAAATTAAGTAATTAGGTCTATTAAGACTTTTAAAAATATACCGTCATGGCAAAGAAATCAGTAGCATCATTACAAACAGGATCTAAGAGACTTACGAAAGCGATCAAAATGGTAAAATCACCTAAGACTGGTGCTTACATGTTCGTAGAGTCAGTAATGTCTCCAGACATGGTTAATGATTTTTTCAACAAAAAATAATTTAAACTTTAACGGTTTAAACACAAACTGCTTTCATATTTGAAAGCAGTTTTTTTATATCTATATTTGACGGATTGTCTGCCAAATTAGCAGCAAATGCAGTTCGGCGCGACATTTGACTACAACTACTAAACAAACCATAACGAATGAGTTTTTTCAAAAAGATATTTTCTTCGGAAAAGAAAGAAACCCTAGATAAAGGATTGGAAAAATCCAAAACCTCATTTTTTACGAAACTTAATAAGGCCGTAGCTGGTAAATCGAAGGTAGACGATGACGTTCTCGATAATTTAGAAGAGGTGCTTGTAACAAGTGATGTAGGTGTAGATACAACACTTAAGGTCATTGATCGTATTGAAGCACGAGTAGCTAAAGATAAATACTTAGGAACTGCGGAGCTTAATCAAATTCTTCGTGATGAAATAGCAGGTTTATTATCTGAAACCAATTCTGGAGAAGATACCGAATTTACGATTCCTGAATTACCAAGTCTTGATGGAGGAGGGAAACGTCCATACGTACTTATGGTTGTAGGTGTGAATGGTGTTGGTAAAACTACAACAATTGGAAAATTAGCCTATCAACTCAAAAAGCAAGGTTTGAATGTCGTATTAGGTGCGGCAGATACCTTTAGAGCAGCTGCAATAGATCAACTTCAAGTATGGGCAGATCGTGTTAAGGTTCCAATGGTTAAACAAGCTATGGGTAGTGATCCAGCAAGTGTGGCTTTTGATGCATTACAATCAGGTGTGAATCAAAATGCAGATGTGATTATTATCGATACGGCAGGGCGTTTACACAACAAGGTTAATCTTATGAATGAGTTAAGTAAAGTGAAGCGTGTGATGCAAAAAGTTGTAGGTGACGCTCCACATGATGTGTTGCTTGTTTTGGATGGTTCTACTGGTCAGAATGCATTTGAACAGGCAAAACAATTTACCGCAGCAACAGAAGTGACATCACTTGCTGTAACTAAACTCGATGGAACTGCAAAAGGAGGTGTTGTTATTGGTATTAGTGATCAATTTCAAATACCCGTAAAATATATCGGTGTTGGAGAAGGGATTGAAGATCTTCAAGTATTCAATAAATTCGAATTTGTAGATAGTTTCTTTAAATAAGATTCCGTTTTGCATCGCGTTCGTGAAGTCAGTTCTTTGTTGTATGTCCCAATAGGGGTTGCTATCATCCAATCCTTATACGATAGTTTTTCTATATTATCGAACTATGTACTTTCACCAAAAAATCCTTTAATTCCGGATTATTTAGTGCATTACGCATCATTTCCGAGATTTATTCTGTTAGGGATATATCTCATACTGGGGATGTTAAGTTACTACTTGTTAAGAAAGAAAACCAATTCCAAAATTCTTGTTATTATACTTTTTGTGCTGTCTATTGCATTGGTGTTATTCAAAAGTCATGTCATTATATTTTTTCATAGGTTTAATCCTTATGGACAGTAGTTATACATATTATTCTATCGTATAAGAAGTTCTTACAACTTCAGTCAATCTAAAATAGCCTAGAACTTCCTCATCAGGATTGTTTATATTAAAACAATTGCCCTTTAACTGAACCGGAATGGATTGAAATGGCCCATCATTTTCACCTGATTGCTCGATGAGAATTGAAATAAAATTATAATACTGTTCTGAAATACCGTAGATACTTATATCAACGATTGCTCCTGGTACCAACTCCTCATTATCGAACTCAATAAAATTTTCATTGCCGTCTGTGAACTGATCACTCAATGAAGTTAAGGTAAGTAACGGATTTACAGATGAATTGAACTCGCCCAAATAATAATTTTCAATATTAATTGGGTCATCGAAAAACACCTTAATCTGAATCTCCTCTTCGTCACCAGCGCCTTCTATGGTTTGTTCTATGGTATTAATTTCAGTTACAGACGCTAGTGTTTCTGAGGCTCTGTAAATCTGAGAATTATAAAAGATCTCAAGAGTGTAAGACTGATCGAGTTCAGGGATGAAATTAGTTGTAATATAATTCCCGTTATTTTGATCTTCAAAGCTAAACTGCGTGCCATCATCATCTTTTGTGATCGTTACAATAGCTCCTGTAACAGGTAAGTCAGGATCGTTATTAAAAAAGCTTGTAGACTCACTTAATGAAATGGTTTGTGTTTGTCCCGAAGTGCCTTTTTCCCAATCAATAGAAGCCTCTACTACTAATCTGGCATTACCTGTCGGGACATCCACATCCACCGTGTCTGTGCACGAGTTCAAAAAAACAATCAAAATTAAAACTAAGGCTAAAGGTTTATATGTTGTATTCATCTTATTAGAATTTAAAGTTGTATGAAATTGAAGGAATGATTCCGAAAATTGCTGTTCTCGTAGCTTCGTTTGCTCCTGTACTTTGGTTTTGACCAAAAGTTATCGAAGCAGCATTTTTGCGATTGTATATATTGTAAATCCCAAATACCCATTCTGATTGCCATTTACGGTTTTTATTTTTCCAAGGCGTTAGTGTTGCTGAAATATCGAGTCTGTGATAGGCAGGTAATCTATTGGCATTTCGATTTGAATAAGTTGCAATCGATAATCCATTATATTGAAATTGTCCGTTAGGATACGTAACTGGTCGTCCTGTTTGAAATACGAAGTTTGTTCCAAATCGCCATTTGTCATTTAGTTTGTAGCTACCAGTAAATGAAATATCATGCGTTCTATCAAAGTTTGTATTATACCAATTACCGTTGTTGATACCTAAACCACCTGCGTTTCCACCTGGTGTTCGCTGCTCAGATTTTGATAATGTATATGCTAGCCATCCTGTAAAATCACCTTTGTTTTTTCGTAGTAACAATTCTAATCCATAAGCTCGAGATTCACCAATAAGGATTTCTGTTTCAATTGTGTTTTGAGCAATTAGATCAGCACCATCAATATAGTCGATACGGTTGTCTACTGTTTTGAAATAAGCTTCTGTTTCAATAGAGTACATGTCATCTTTGAAGTTTCTAAAATATCCAACAGCAAATTGATCTGCGAGTTGCGGATCTATAAATTTCCCGCTTGGCGTCCACACATCTAAAGGCGTTGCTGAAGTGGTATTTGAGATCAAATGTAAATATTGTGCGATTCTGTTATAACTCGCCTTAAGAGAGCTGTTGTCATTTAACTGGAATGCTAATGCAAAACGCGGCTCGAAATTTCCAAAATCTGCGATACTTTCACCACTACCAAAATTCGTTTCTCCAATTGGATCTGCTCGTTCGTAAATATCCAACTGTTCGTTATATATAACCGGAAGGTCGTTTGCATAATTATTTAAAGTTTGTCTTCCTAGTCTGTTGAAATAAGAGTAACGCAAACCATATTGCGCTGTTAGACGATCGGTTAATTTATGTTCTAAACCTATATATGCTCCTGCTTCCAAGGCGTATTTATTATCTAATTTTAATGGGTTAATTCCTGATGTTGCATCTAATGGATTTAATTCTCCAGGATTGAAGTCATAATAAATTCCACTAACACCGAAATCAAACGTAAGTTTATCGTTCAAGTAGTAACCAAAATCATATTTTAGGTTATAGTTGTCAATATCGGAAGTCCAATCGATTCCTTCTGCGTTGATTTCAAGATTATAATTGTATCGACTATAGATCAACGAGAGGTTTGAAAATAGTTTATCGTTGAAAATATGGTTCCAACGTAAATTTCCAGAAAGATTACCATAGGAATTATTGAAGAAGTTGGATAATTCAAAATTGTCATTCCCAAAATATCCTGATAAGTAGAATCTGTTTTTATCGTTTAATTCGTAGTTTGTTTTAAGATTGAGGTCGTAAAATCCTGCGCGATTTTCATTACCGGCTATTGCCAGAAATAAATCGGCGTAAGACGCACGTCCCGCTAATAGAAATGATCCTTTATCCTTAAAAGTAGGTCCTTCAACTGCAAGTCTACTAGATATAGCGCCAATACCACCGGAAATTTTAAACGCTTTACTATTACCATCTTTCTGACGAATGTCTAATACAGAGGATACACGTCCGCCATATCGCGATGGGATACCACCTTTATATAATTTCACGTCCTTAATGGCGTCTACATTAAAGACTGAAAAGAATCCAAAGAGATGAGAAGCATTGTATATAATGGCTTCATCAAGTAACACTAGATTTTGATCTTCAGCACCACCACGAACATTAAATCCGGAAGCACCTTCTCCTGCATTGGCTACGCCTGGTAAAAGTTGTAAAGATTTGATAACATCTACTTCACCAAGAACTGTTGGAATTTGTTTAATTGATTGACTTGATAATTTAGATACACTCATTTGCGGTGATCTGAGATTCACTTTTTTAGATTCTTTCGTTGTAATGATTATCTCATCTAATAGCCCTGAATCCTCTTCGAGTTCGGCGTTGAA
The DNA here is from genome assembly GCA_017643165.1 of Psychroserpens sp. Lineage (GTDB taxonomy): Bacteria > Bacteroidota > Bacteroidia > Flavobacteriales > Flavobacteriaceae > Psychroserpens. Next base: position 59,754 of record JAEPNY010000003.1, read on the forward strand.
TCTTAGATTTTTGTTGAGTTCAATAGTTTTTTCTATTGTTCTATAACCCAAATATGAAATTATTAACGTGTAGTTACCGCTTGATGTCGTAAGCGAGTAAAAACCATATTCGTTTGTAGTTGTTCCTATTGAGGTGCCTTTTAAATAAATAGTTGCACCTAAAAGTGTTTCACCATTCGTTTGATCCTTTAGTGTACCACTTACGGTAAACTTTTCTTGTGAAATTCCTGCAGAAGATACCAGGAACACTAAAAAAATCAGAGTTTTCTTCATAATACATGTTTATATTCTTAGTAAATGTTTTGATGAATTTTAACCAAACAAAACATAAAGTAGGATTAAAATCAGGTTGAAGATCAATAGATTCCTAGGTGTGATATATGACTTGACTTTACCCATTAATTATGCTTGTCTAAAGTTGAATTCAAGTCAAATCTAAGGGTGATAGGTATTGAATAAAAACGAAGTAAGTTCAGAATACGTTTATTGAACGTTTTTAATATAATTATGTTATAAACAACTGAAAAACAGTTAGATAATAATTTTTTGAAATATTAATTTAAAAGTGCAGAATACGTTTTTTGAACGTCTTACGACTGCTTACTAGAAAATATGATCCGAAATGTTAAATGAAAATAGATAATTATACAAATCGCTGTTTATACTGGCTAGGTGTCATTCCTTTGAGCTTTTTAAAAGTAGTATTAAAGGTAGATTTTGAACTAAATCCAACTTCATTCGCTATTCCCAAGAGCGTATAGTTTTTATAGGTGTCATTCTCAAGACATTTTATAAACTCTTCAATACGATACTGATTCAGTAAATCTTGAAATCCTGTTTTCATATGTACATTCAGAATTTCAGATAGATGTTGTCTCGGAATGTTCAGCTGATTGGCAACATCAATTACCGTAAGATCACGATTCTTAAATAGCTTTTCTTCCGTCATAAGACGTAATAGTTCAGATCGGTTAATTTCAATATTCTTGGCATTTAAACTGGACGTTTTGTATTTAGAAGTCTCCGATTTTGGCAATACATCCTTTGGAGCAATTATTAATTTATATAAAACGTAGTAAAATAGAAAAATAGCGGCTAGTAGAATACCGTAACTATCTAAGAAAAAGGGAGAATCTTCAGAGTTTGTGGCAAAGAAAGCGAGTTCGTCTATAATGAAGATCAATGTGAGTGGTGCGATAAAAATGAGTAGCCATTTCTCCTTTTTAGTTTTAATAATATCGTAAATAGTATAGATAAGCATAATCATAAAAGAGAACTCGATTATTCCTTTTCCAATTTTAAAAAGTATAAATTCATTTAATGTCGTGTATGCCTTAACTGCATTAAAACCTATGTATAGTAAATAGGGCGTGAAAAACCACAAATCATTATAATTGAATTTGTCTTTGTTAGACTTATAGTATCGTACGAACAAAAAGAAGAATGTGATGATTAAGGTGTCATGAAATAAAAACCAATCAGAATCATTAACAAATAAATTGTAGTCATCATCACCTATTGTGTATAAAATCACAGATAAAATGCAACCAAGAAGAAGTTTAAAATTAACGTCCTTATAGTCTCGCTTGTGCCTGAGCAATATAAAAATTAAGAAAAAGCCTTGTAATAAGGCAATAATTTGAATGGTTTTAAGCATATGCTGTTAATTCATAAACAATATAGGTATTCTAGCAATGTGGATTTGGGAATAAGTTAATTATTATTTACCAACGTAAAAATTAAAATAAATTATATAGCTGTTATTTATTTTTTTACTTTTAATCCATATGGCTGATATATTATTCGATATTTCAATACAAGCTGCACCTGAGCAAGTGTTTGAATCCTTTTGCTTACCAGAGCATTTAGATAATTGGTGGACGCTAAAGTCATCGGGTACACCTGAGCTTGGAAATATTTATAATCTCAATTTTACAGATCAGTATAATTGGTACGGACAAGTCTCGGATGTCATTCCTAATGAGCGTTTTTATCTCAAGATGACGCAATCCGATCCTGATTGGGATCCTACTACTTTCGGAATTCAACTTGAAGCGAAAGCTGAAGCCACGCTACTCAAATTTTCACATTCAAATTGGCCATCCAATAATCATCATTATCGGCATTCAGCATTTTGCTGGGCACAATTACTCAATGGGTTAAAGAATTACATTGAAAAAGGAGAAGTCATTTCTTTTGAAAATCGAAGTTAAAGTTCTGTTATTGGCGATTTCTTCGGAACTCATTTTTCCGTATTTTTATGGAAAACGCTAACCAATGAAATACAATTACTTCCTATGCTTATTACTATTGGTAATGGCATGCAAGAAAACTGAGGATTCTAATCTATCTACTGAAACTGAAACTGAAACAAACGAAACTGTTACAGATGATAATGACATTAGTGACATTTCAACCAAAGATTTTCGAGAATTCAAAGTCTTAGATTCTAAATACATTTCAAATGAATCCATTTGGGCTGATGTCAATGCGGATCTCGCAGATTTCACTGAAGACGATTACAAGGAACTTTCTCCGTTAATTTTGGATCAGGATATACCTACCTTACATGGAAATATCCTAAATGGGAAGTTAAGCTTTGAAAGCCTAACCAAATTCTACCTCTATCGTATTCGAAAATATGATCGGGAAAATGACTTATCGTTAAACTCAGTTATCTCTATTAATCCCAATGCCATAAATGAAGCTCGTGCTAAAGATGCCATGTTTAAGGATATGGAGGTAAGAGAAAATATTAATTACTCGGTTTTTGGGATGCCAATTTTATTAAAAGATAATATTAACACATCTGAAATGCCTACGACCGCTGGAGCTGTGGCATTCAAGGTTAATCAAACAGATGATGCCTTTATTGTGTCGCAATTGAAAGCGAATCACGCCATTATTTTAGGTAAAGCAAACCTGAGTGAATGGGCCTATTTCTTTTGTGGAGATTGCCCAAGTGGCTATTCGGCAATTGGCGGACAAACACTTAATCCCTATGGCAGACGTGTTATAGATACGGGTGGTTCAAGTTCGGGAAGTGGAGTTGCGGTCGCAGCAAATTTTTGTGCCGCTGCGATTGGTAGCGAAACCTCTGGGTCTATATTGTCGCCTGCAAGTCAGAATTCAACCGTTGGATTGAAGCCAACCATCGGACTCGTAAGCCGTACAGGAATTGTTCCTATATCGTCAACTTTAGATACGGCAGGACCAATTACACGAACAGTGATAGACAATGCCATCGTACTAGATGCCATATTCGGTGAAGATAAAGTTGATTCTAAATCATTTATGATTTTGTGGCAGCAGCCTTTTTACGCAGAAAATCTCGATAAGGGTTCACTTGAAGGTAAACGATTTGGGATGTTCAATAATCTAAAATCAGATACGCTCTATATGAGCGCTATTGAAGTCCTCAAAGCTAAAGGTGCAGAGATAGTTGAAATGGATCCTTTAGAAATTGATCTGCCTAAGTTCATTCGATTACTGAATTTAGATATGAAACCAGATTTGGCAGCCTATTTAAATGACTACAGTAATTCTGAATTAGGTTATAAAACTATAGAAGATATTATGGCGTTCAATCAGACAGATAGTTCTGGCATTATGCCTTACGGTCAACGTTTATTTAGAGGTGTATCTAATGATTCTTCGACTGCTGAAGAATTCGAAGAAATTAAGACTGTGTTAAAGGCAAATGGACAGCAATTCTTTGATGAGCCTATGAAGACTCATCAGTTGGACGGGTTTCTTTCAATTAATAATTATCATGCAGGATATGCTGCAGTTGCCGAATATCCTGCGCTGACCGTTCCTATGGGATATTCTGAAAGTGGTGCGCCTAAGGGCTTAACATTCATTAGTTCAAGATTAAGAGAAAAGCAGCTTTTAGAATGGGCTTACGTGTATGAACAAGCCTCTAAAATGCGTGTGCCACCGAAAAATTATAATTAATTATTGATAAGGGCATTTATTTTAGCCCATAATTCATCGTCAAAATTTGATAAGGCGAAATTTAAATCGTCCGCAGATTCACCCATTCTCACAACGACCAAGTTTTGATCTGGTACGATGTATATTTTTTGATCATCACGTCCTAATGCACAAAACATAGTTTCTGGAGCATTTGGAATGATCTCACCTGGAAATTCAAGTTGTAATTGTGGTAATCTATACGTCGATTTTCCGTTTAACCACCACATATAACCGTAGGCTTGATTTAGATCTTGGGAGGTGTTTATTGCTTCATTCAAAAAAGCTTGCGAAATAATCTGTTCGTTTTCCCAGCGTCCTTCAGCATAGATCATTAGACCATATCTTGCCATACTGCGAGTTCTACTCCAGAAGGTGCTAAAATCGCCGTTTTGGATCCAAGTGCCTGTCATTCCAATTTTAGATTTTAAAACTTGATCGAAATAATTTGACCAGCTTTGATTGCTCGCGCTCGAAACAACATCTTGAAGTTTAACGTAGACGTTATGATAAGCCCATCGAGTTCCAGCATCGGCAATATATTGCAAATTCTCAGGGGCGACGCTATCTCCTAGACTATCATCCAACCCTGAATTCATAGAAAGTAAGTTTTTACAGGTAATGAGGTCTTCTCTCTCGGGAGCGGCACTCGTCCAGCCTGTACCAATATAATCTGAAACTTTATCGTCAATATCTAGTAAGCCATTGTCTTGAGCAATTCCAGTAACCGTTGTTGTTAATGTCTTCCCTGCACTAGCCCAATACCATGGTGAACTTTCAGTATGACCATTCAAATAGGATTCTACAACAATTTTTCCTTCATGCAATATGATGAATCCTTTAGTGTTTTTTTCATCTAAGAAATCAATTAATGGTTGCAACGCCGCTGCATTCCATGACAGCTCGTCTATCGATTTTGTTTCCCATTCTGCATTGTTAGTTAATGGCGGAAAATAGATGCTTGATGGTTCAGTTGATATGATTATTTCCTGATCAGTATTATCATCATCTGTACTGCAATTGAAAAGTATTAGAGCAAATAGAATAATTAAATATTTGACATTCATTACGTTGACTTTAATTATAGGACCAATCATTGGAAATAAGGTTTAACGCGTCGATAGCAAATATATCATAAATCATTGTTTATCTTTGCCATCTGAAAATCGATTATGAGAACGAAATCATTAAAGAAGAATAAGATTAATGTAGTGACTTTAGGTTGTAGCAAGAATGTCTATGACAGTGAAGTATTAATGGGACAACTTAAAGCTAGTGGGAAAGATGTCGTTCATGAAGAAGAAGGCAATGTTGTTGTGATCAATACCTGCGGATTTATTAATAACGCGAAAGAGGAAAGTGTGAACACCATCTTAGAGTTCATGCAAAAGAAAGAGGCTGGTGATGTAGATAAGGTGTTTGTTACGGGGTGTCTAAGTGAACGTTATAAGCCAGATCTTGAAAAAGAAATACCAAACGTAGATCAATACTTTGGAACTACAGAATTGCCTCAATTACTTAAGGCGTTGGGAGCGGATTATAAGCACGAACTTATTGGTGAACGCTTAACGACAACACCGAAAAATTATGCTTATTTGAAAATTGCCGAAGGATGCGATAGGCCTTGTAGTTTCTGTGCAATTCCTTTAATGCGTGGAAAACACAAAAGTACACCAATTGAAGACCTTGTAATTGAAGCTGAAAAGCTCGCCGCAAATGGTGTTAAAGAGCTTATTCTTATTGCTCAAGATCTTACATATTATGGTTTAGATCTTTATAAGAAACGCAATCTGGCTGAATTGTTAGAACATCTCGTTAAAGTTGAAGGTATCGAATGGATACGATTACATTACGCATTTCCAACTGGATTTCCGATGGATGTTCTTGATATTATGAAACGAGAACCTAAGATCTGTAATTATCTCGATATTCCGCTACAACATATTTCTGATGACATCTTAAAGAGTATGCGTCGTGGGACTACAAAAGCAAAGACGACTAAGTTGTTACAAGAGTTCAGAGCTAAAGTTCCTGAAATGACCATAAGAACAACATTAATCGTTGGTTATCCAGGTGAGACTGAAGAAGACTTTCAGACTTTGAAACAGTGGGTTCAAGACATGCGCTTTGAACGATTAGGATGTTTTACTTATTCTCATGAGGAAAATACAAATGCTTATAATTTGGAGGATGATGTTCCTGAAGCGGTAAAAATTGATCGTGCCAATCAGATCATGGAAATCCAGTCGCAAATTTCATGGGAATTAAACCAGGAGAAAATAGGAAAGGAGTTTAAGGTAGTTATCGATCGTAAAGAAGGAAATTACTTTGTTGGGCGCACTGAGTATGATTCACCAGATGTCGATAATGAAGTTTTAATAGATGCAACAAGCACCTATTTAAAAACTGGAGAATTTACACGTATTAGAGTGATCGAAGCTGAAGATTTTGATCTTTACGGAGAAGTTATTCAATAAAAAAGGGTAAGACATTACGCTTACCCTTAACAAACTAAATCGGATTATCTGGCTAATCCCATTGCTTTAATGTGGTACTTAATCCTTGGTAGAGGAATACGGCATTGATATTCCCATTTGTAAGTGTATCTGTATCTCCACCATCTCCCCAGCCATAAACCGTTCCGGTGATGTATTTAAATCCTATACTTAGACTTGAGAAAATAGCGAGATGCCCTTCGTTACTTGTTGCTGTCGCATTACCTTTAAGAACAAAGTGGTTGTATTCATCATTATGTTGAGGTAAAGTACTTCCAATGGTATTATATATTCCAAACTCGTCACCTTCAGAGACTTTTACTTTTGTATTTGATGCGTTATTTGCCCAAGAATAGTATTTAAAAGCGAATAAGTAACTCGCTTCTGGAATGGTATGGCCATTTCTATTTGCTAAAAGTGCATTTCCAGAATTAGGTTCAATATTGGCATTACTTTGAATATGATTGTCGGTCGCTCCACTTTTGGTGACTTGAGCTAAATAATTTGCCAAGTCATTATACTCACTTTCGGTTACCATGATCCATTCGCCAACACTTGCATTGTCATACGCGCTTCTTGAACTATTCAAAAATGCGGCAATGTCGTCTACGTTATTAATATTTATGATGACCAGTTTGTTTTCAGTTTCAGTACCATTACTAATTTGAACGGTAGCTGTAAAGCTTGTACTCGTTTCATAATCATACATTAACCAATCCAATACGCGCATTTCTCCTGACGAGCTGTTGATGTCGAATGCTTGTGATACCGATTGTGAAGTTATGCTAAACGTTAAGTTACCAGATAGACTTGAAGTTACAGTTGTTATAAGGTCTCCTGAATTTGGGTACTCATTGATTGATACCTCTACATTTGTTGTTGATTGTAGATTGTTTGCGTCATCATCCTCACTGCTGCAAGATACTGTGATAAACAAAATTGATACTAGGCAAAGTCCTAATTTAAATGAGTTGGTGATTAAAGATTTCATAATAAGAATGTTTTGTGGTTTGTTTAAATCGTTTTTGTAGCGTCTTGCAGCTGGCAAGTCTGCAGCCCATACCAGAGCAAGGCACCACAAAACTGGTTGTCAACTTAATGACAGCACAAACATATCTGTAAGCTTTTGTGAATCAAAAGATTATGAGTGGACAATACGTGGACGTCCACTAAATATCATCTGGACAATTGGTGGACGTTATAAATTAAGTCGCTGAATTACAGCTCTATAACTAATTCTTGTAATGAATCTTCTGTAGACAGATTCAACTTCTTACGTAGACGATAGCGTGCCTTTTTTACACCTTCCGTAGAAATATTTAGAATATTGGCGATTTCCTTCGAAGATAGATTCATCTTGAGTAATGCCATTAATCGCAGATCGTTCGGCGAAACTTCCGGAAATTGCCTTTTTACTTTTGAATTAAATCCTTTATGTACATCTTCAAAATAGGATCTAAATTGCTCCCAGTTGTTATCATTGTTGATGTCGAGATTAATGGTATTAATTACTCTTTGGTAATGTCTGCCGTTATCTGAGTTCAACTTTAACTCATTCAACTGTGATTTCAAATCCAATAAGACTTCATTTTTGTGTGCTAAATGTAAGGCATGCGTAGTCAGTTCTTTTTCTTTGAATTCAAGAGAGGCATCCAATTTCTCACGTTCAATTTTATTGCGCTTCATTTTCTGTCTGATGCCATAAAATAATAGCAACCCTAAAAGCACTATCGATATAATACCAATGACTAACAGTAGTTGTCTGGATTTAGAAACTTTTTCTTGTTCTTCCAATAATTCAATTTGAGATTTTTGAAGTGCAATCTCTTTTTCTTTTCGATTGGTTTCAAAAATGATCTTTTGTTCTTGTGCTAGCTCAGTTCTCATATAATTATTTAGAGAATCTTTAGCATCACTACTTTCTTGTAATTCGTTGTAGGCATCATTGAGTTTTCCAAGTTGTTTTAATGCTTTGGATTTATAAAGTTTAGACCAACTAATATTTCGAAAGGAGTCATTACTCTCAGCAATCTCTAGGCATTTGTTGAAATTCTTTAAGGCGTCTTCTGGTTTGTTACGTTTTAGATTTAATTCGCCTAATGTCATATTATAATTATATAAGACTGTCGTAATCATTTGATCTTCCTCTTTGGCGACTTCATCAAGATATTTTTTGGCTTCAACTAAATTGTCTCGTTTTTTTTCTAGTTCGGCTAGTTGAATTAAGGTTAAGGCTAAATTTCTTCTTAGTTTAATTTCTTTGGAAGTCTCAAGAGCCAGATTTAAATTAGTCTCAGCTTCGTCCAATTGGTCCAATTCCATTTGTGACATTGCCTTAATTCTATAAAGCTGCGCTATCATATTTTTTTGACCTACCTGTTCAGAAATATCTATTCCAATATCAAATTGTTCAATGGCCTTTTCGTGTTCGAAAATTTCTTGATATAAACTACCAACTTTATAATACGCTTGCGGTAAATAAAAGGAGTCTTTGAATTGCTCTCTAAGTTCAATAGTCTCAAGCATTTTTTGAATACTGATATTCCGAAATCCTCTCTTTAGGGCTATGGAGCTTCTGTGCTCTAACATACTCGCCATTAGAGAGGAATCTTTATAGCGTATGGCGACAGGTTCAATTTCATCTACAAGGCCTTCATATCTTGAAAGGTCATCTGAGATCAGACCTACTAATATGGTGAGGTTAGATTTAATGGTTGCTCCAAAAATAGTGTCTCCTATTTTCATAAACTCATCACCAGATCGTTCTAAATAGACCATTGAAGAGTCATAGGCGCTTTGCGTGTAATAATAATTCGCTTTCATAGCGAATAAATTAGCCTTGCCGCGTTCATACGACTTTATTTTATAAATGGCTTCAGCACTATCAATATAGGTTTTAGCTAAAGCTGGATCTTGATAAACGATTGTTTCAGCTAAAGTCAATTGTGCATTGGCTTTAATACTATCATTTTCCGTAGTCTTTATGACCTGTTGAAGACTATCGATCTCTTTTTCCAATTGCGCAGTTGCGGAAAATGGAATAAATCCTATAAACAATAATATGATCAGTATTCTATAAATGTCCACCTGTAAGTAGACAAGTTTTGATTTTGCGATAATTGGGACAATTGAAAGTCGATAATTAAGATCCATGTTTTGTGGTGGTTAGTTAAACGAATATAAGAACAAATCCTGCAAGATTATAAAATATTGAAAATCAATATATTAAATTTTAAAACTTGTGAATTTTATTGCTATTATAAAGATGGTCAATAATTGAATTTGTTCTTTTTTTTGAAAGTGGACAAAGGGTGGACACGGCGTTTTTTTCTTTTTTTCTGGATATCCCTGTCCTACCTTCGATGAAATTAAACGTGTCAATTATGTCATATCAAAACTGGATTATTACAAGTTTAATGCTCTTCGTCTTAATCGGATCAGCTCAAACTTTAAAACGGCAATCATTAGGTGTTCAAGGATCAACACAGTTGGTCTTTGCTTACACTAAAAGTTATTTCATTCAAGAAAGTATTGGACAAAAAAGTGTTATTCGAACTTATGAAGCGAATAACTATAGTTTACGTCAAGGGTTTCTACAACCTATTGATGGTGCAATTATTTCTGAAAATCTGGACAACGAATTAACGGGCTTCTTTTACCCTAATCCCTTTATCGATCATGTTAATGTGCAATTTGAAGAACCGATAATAGATATCATAACGGTTACGATGCATGATATTTTAGGGAGGTTGGTCTACAATGAAACCTTTAATCCAATGCAATCACTTACGATCAATTTTGGTGATCTAAGTTCGGGGAGTTACATATTCAGACTTCAAATGCGTTCAGAAGTCATGATTGCAAAACTGGTTAGACGATAGTTATGAGACGATTAGTTTGGATAATATCGTTGACATTGTCAATGCAACTCAGTGCGCAGCAATTGTATATGGAAATAGGTAAAACAAGTTCTGGTTTTGACTATCAAAATTCTGTGGGTCAAACCCTAGAGAATTTACAATCGACCTCTCAAACGTATTTAAAATTGGGATATCGTGATGTATTAAATAATTCCGAGACTTTGCACTTTTCATTAGGAGCTACTTACAACGGCTATGGTGCTATTGGAAGTGATCCTGTTTTGGATAATTTCTTCGAATGGGACGTGACTTACGTAGGTGTAGAAGCTGGTCTCGACTTCCGAATCTTTAGACTTCGTGATTTCTCATTTTATGTGAAGGGTTTGGCGTCTTCTGAATTCCTGATTCAAGGAAATCAAACCTTGAATAATCAGGTGTTCAACTTGGTAGGAGAAGAAGAATTCAATAACACGATTTTCTTTCTAAAAGGTGGACTAATGATGTCATATCCCATTTCAAGAAATACCCTTATTACAGCAAATTACACGATTGGAAAAACAGCCTTGTTGGATCAAGGTAATGAAACAGATAATGAACAATTAAAACTTACGGCACATCAATTTGGATTCGGAATAATCATAAGTCTCCCAGATTGTAACTGTCCATTTTAAACCAAATATCATGAAGAAAATTACGCTATTAATTACGTTATTTATGACCTCACTTTTTGTGAATGCACAAACTGATGGGATCAATTATCAAGCGGTTATAATTGACAATAATCCGCAAGAAATTCCTGGTGTAGATATACCATCCAATAACTTACCTAACAAACCCTTAGAAGTTCAATTTACGATCTTTGAAGATGGAAATACAATTGTATATCAGGAAACACACCTTACCGAAACTGATCCTTTCGGAATGATCAATTTAATGATCGGACAAGGGTCCATAACAGGTTCAAGTCCCGCCTTATTTGAACAGATTTATTGGGATAATCCAAAACAACTGCGCGTAGAAATCGACTTATTCGATGGGAATGGATTGGTAGTCTTCAGTAATCAGAACTTAACCTACATTCCTTATGTTCGTCATCGCGAAATTATAGCAACTTCGACTTTGGATGTTGATGGTGAAACTAATTTAAATAATAGTTTATCGGTAAATAACGAAAGTCCTACATATTTGTCTGGTGCATTAACAGTTGATGGTGAAACCAATTTAGGTAATGCGTTGAACGTAAATAATCAAAGTACGACAACCTTTACTGGCGACTTGTTTGTATTAGGAACGGCTTTCTTCACCGATGGTGTTTTTGATAACCTCACAGTAAATCTGCATTCTAACTTGAATACTGTTACGGCAGATGGAGAAACTAATATCAATAATGAATTTAATGTAAATAATAACAGTTCAACATTTTTGTCAGGGCCATTAAATGTTGAAGGTGATTCTAATCTCTATAATAGTTTAAATGTATATGACGCAAATCCTACTGCGCTAACAGGGAATCTCACTGTTGATGGCATCTCAAACTTTAATAACAGAATTAGATTAAATGTGAATTTAGATCAAGATGACGAGGATGACTATGAAGCTTATCCGCTGCAAGTCGCTGGAAGCAGCCAAGGTATAGCTGTGAAATTGAATGCTAATGATCCTAACAGAACAAATAATTACATTTCATTTTGGAGTAATAATAATATTGCACGCGGACGCATTGAAGGAAATAATGAATTAGAATCGATTTCTCGAGATCTGGTATTAGATCTGTTGGTGCCTCCTGGATTTGACGATCTGATCCCAGTTGGTGATGATGAACCTATTCCAAGTGCATTTGCTAACGACTATTTTAATAATGACTATGCTTTTGGAGCCTATCATTATACTATTGATTTTGTCTTTTCTATAGGTCGTTTTGGGATTAATCTCACGGCAGCTTCAGGTGCTTGTTTGGCTGGTGACTGTGATGATGCCATTTGGTCTTTTATAGATATGTCCATTGATGGTATTCAATTAGCAGAATATATTTTATACAATCAAATGAGTATTGGTGTTGCGTTTGAATCTGGGAGTGCCGATTACGCTGAATGGTTAGTAAAGGAAAACGCAGATGAAGTATTAACATTCGGAGATGTTGTTGGTGTAAAAGGAGGTTCGATTTCTAAAGAATTTAGAACTGCAGAGAATTATATGGTGGTATCACAAAACCCATTGATAAGTGGAGCAATGCCTCAAAAAAGCGAAGAGCATCTTTATGAACGCATCGCATTTATGGGTCAAGTACCAGTGAAAGTAATCGGAAAGGTTAATAAAGGAGACTATATTTTACCTTCAGGAGCAGGTGATGGATTAGCTATAGCAATACCTGCAAAATCGATGAAAGTCAATGACTATAAAAATATTGTCGGTGTCGCATGGGAATCTTCTCCTGGAGACCAGTTATTCGCCTATGTCAATACCGCAGTAGGTATTAACTCCAATGATATGGTTGGGCAAATTGAACAAATGCAATCCTTAATGAACCAAATGCAGCGATCAATTTCAAAATTAGACGCGTCTTTCGAACCCGTTTATTTTGATCTTGATGAGAACTCAGAATTGCCATCACGAAATGATGCAACAGTAATTGATCTTAGAGAAGAATTGAACCATGGGCAGGAAGCCAATAAAGAAAAATTACAGCGTTTAATTAATGAAACTAATAAGCGCTTTAAAAATCATGAATTTGATTTTTCTAGATTTCCATATTTAGAAGAAACATTAAACAATCCTACAAAAGAGAATGGCGAAAAATTAGCGAATTATTATATGAATCTCTATCATCGATTAAAACAGATCGAGATTAAGCGATAAAAAAAGCGCATATGGTTTACATATGCGCTTTTTAGTATTTTCAATAAGATTTATAATTCATAAGAATTGTTATTCACGAAGAAAAGGGCGTTTACAAGGAATAGCTTTCCGTTTTCCCAAAAACTTCTGAACATGACATTTTCAGACATATAAATTAAACTTCCTCTTCCTAAACGTTGTTCGCCAAAAACTAAGGAGTGATCTAAATTTTTTATCGCATTCTTACCTGCAAATCCTGAAACGTTTTTCGGGTTTTTATCTAGGAATGCAACGTTATAACCACTATCTAATAAACTAAATGATGAACTTCCTCTTTTTAAGGTGAAGTAATGTTCGTCATAACCAAAGGCCATAGGATGTGTGTTATCGACTTTAGTTTTAAAAATAGCACCCGTTATTAAATTGTTCGTGTAATCGCGCTCTCTATCTGCATATTTAATTAATCTTGGATCTTCAGTAGGTTCTGAATTATTCGCTTCCGAAGTATTTCGTTTTAAACCAAAGCCTTCTTTGCCTGCAAAACTATTAAGAGCTCCATCAATCGCAATTAATTTTCCTCCAGAACGAACCCATGTTTTGATCTTTTCTGTAACTGTATCGTTCAATAAGCCACCATAGTATCCATTTGGCATTATTAAAACATTGTACTTAGAAATATTTACACGCGATAAGTCGTCTGTATTTAAAGATGTAACTGGATAATGCAGTTGCTGCTCAAAGAAATGCCACAATTCACCATAACTACCATATGAGGTGTAATCACCAGATAATAAAGCAATTTTTGGAGGGGTTACAAGCTTGATATCTGGAGATCCAAAGTCAGGTCCAGTCGTTGAGAAACCAGAATTTAAGGCGTCTAGTTGGCGTTTATGCTGATTGGCAATACCAACTAATTTACTGTCGAAATTAGCAATATGTTTATTGTCTCCTCGCACAATAATTAAGGTGCCTCGCTCATAAGAGTTACCTTGAGCAGAAAACGGTTTTTCTGTGAATCTAACTTTAATTTGTTCTTTTAATAGGTGACTTAAGAATTGCGCATCGTTTAAGCTATTCCAATGTGCTACATAACCAGTGGCTGAACTTTTTGCAACGGCAGTATTAGCAGAAGTAGAATTAGAAGATGACCGCACAAGACTAGTGCTGGCGATAGCTTCTAGTCCATAGGCATATGGAGCACTCCATGCGGTAATATCGTATGTTAATGAATCACTTAATTTAGCATTTGGTTCAAATAAAACCTTTACCATTTTACCTTTTGGTTGATTTGTACTTACCACAAGATCATTAGATGAGGTGTTAATTTGCCCTTGACCCGCAATTGAATACTTATAACCGCTTGCTTTGCCATCTGAAGCGAATCCATATGCAATCTCGTGCTTGTCTAATAAGTCGGTCAGGCTATTTATTTTATCGCGATTTCCTTGTAGTATGTAGCTTTTGTACTTCAGATTAGCGTTGTCGAAATATTTGCCAAATTCTGTATTTAATTCAATGGCGTTTTTTGAAGATATTTCTACTGTTGATAGTCCTGTTGTAGTATGATGCGTTAAACGGTCAACTAAAGTGAGAACAGCGCCTTCATCATTCAAAATGCCTAATCCCGCAAATCCATGACCTGCTTGTTCATAGGTCATTCCAATAGCACCCATGTAAGTTGGATAGGTGTCACCATAACTTGGATAAAGTAAGTCAAAACGTTCTCTAGTAAAGTATAACCAACCTTCTGCATCAAAGTATTTTGCGTGATTCTTTCCTATTTGCGTTTGAAAGTCTCTTTGCCAATCAGAAATGACTTCATGAAAAGGTTCTGCTGCAGGAGCGAAGTAATACGGTTCATTAATTCCTTGCTCATGAAAATCCACATGCACGTGTGGCATCCATTTATTATAAACTTTAATTCGAGATGCCGTCTCAACTTGAGTCGCCCAAGCCCAATCCCTATTGAGATCGAATAGATAATGATTTGGTCGTCCGCCAGGCCACGGTTCACTGTGTTCACTTGCTTGTTGATCGATATCATACGGTACACTTGCCGTTTCATTATACCAGTTCACGTAGCGATCGCGTCCGTCAGGATTTACACAAGGATCGATAATAACTACAGTATTTTCGAGATAACTTGAGTTTTCTGTTAATAGTTTGTATATCGTATTCATGGAAGCTTCAGTACTTGATGCTTCATTCCCGTGAACATTATAACTTAACCATACAATAGCGATGTCATTGTTAGTTGCAGAGCCGTCAAGGATACCAGTATTTTTCAGATTATTTTGTCTAATCGTCTCGAGGTTATTCATATTCGCTTCGGAAGAGATAAAACCTAACATAAGGCGTCGGCCTTCATTGGTTTTTCCGTATTCCATAAGTTGAACACGAGATGTATTCTGTTCAGCTACGTGTTGGAAGTAATCAATAACTTGATGATGTCTTGAAAATTTGGTGCCAATTTCATAACCTAAAAATTCAGAAGGCGACTGGAAATTTTGTCCGTATAATTGTAAGGTCAATAAGAATATGACCACTACTGAGAGGGATCTTTTCATAAAAAATGCATTGAGAATCAAAAGTTGTAAAGATATGAAGCCCCTTATGAATTAACTAAAATTTAGTACTTAAAAAACGTTAAGAGCAGTATATTTACGCACGAATTGAATCGAAAGCATGCCAACTGACTATATTCCGTTTCGAAAAACGAACTATTTTTCTTCGCTTATTTGTGATTATTTAGATGAAAAAGAAGAACTGAAAAACTTCTACCATCGTTTCCCTAATCTCGAAAATTTTAAGATGCAAATTGAGGAAAAACAGGAAGTATTTTCAGATGCGTCTCGATCCATTTTGGTGGAATCATTAAAAGCACAATATGCCTCATTCGATATCTCAGAGGATACTAAATTAAATATTGATAGCCTTAACGATTCCAAAACCTTTACAATCACAACCGGTCACCAATTAAACTTGTTCACTGGACCACTTTACTTCTTCTATAAAATTGTTTCTACAATTAACTTATGTAAGGCGTTAAAAGTTGCATACCCAGAATTCAATTTTGTTCCAATATATTGGATGGCCACCGAAGATCATGATTTTGATGAAATCAATTTTTTTAATTTTCAAGGCAAAAAAGTCCAATGGAATCGCAACGCCTCTGGTGCTGTCGGAGAATTAGAATTAAAGGGCTTAGATCATTTATTGAGTGTGTTCGAAGCACAGTTAGATGGCACTATTTTTTCTCAAAAATTAGTTGAGTTATTTGGTAAAGCCTACTTGTCACATTCCAATTTAGCTGATGCCATGAGACATTTGGTTAATGAACTATTTGGTGCCTATGGCTTAGTGATAATTGACGGTAACAATAAAGAATTAAAACGTTCATTCATACCATATATTAAAGATGAACTGTTTACAAAAACGTCTTTTGAGCACGTTTCAACTTCAAATTTAGCATTGAATCAAGTTGATGGTAATTATAAAATTCAGGTCAATCCTAGAGACATAAACTTATTCTACATAAACGATAATCTTAGAGAACGAATTGTTGAAAATCAAGGGAATTATCGGGTAAATGGTACAGATATCATTTGGACTAAGGCGCAACTTGGTGAAGAGGTTGATGCGCATCCTGAACGTTTTTCACCTAATGTAATTGTGCGTCCGTTGTATCAGGAAATTATTCTACCTAATCTGTGTTACATCGGTGGAGGAGGTGAATTGGCATATTGGTTTCAATTGAAATCTAATTTTGAATCGCAAAAGGTGGTATTCCCTATGTTGCTATTACGTAACTCCGTTTTATTGATGTCGGATAAGCAACAAGAGAAGCTGCTTAAATTAAATGTGTCCGTTAATGACCTCTTCATGAATCAATATGATTTAAAGACTAAAATAACGAAACAGATATCAGAGATTGAGATTGATTTTACAACTCAGAAAGAACATCTTAAAGAACAGTTTAAAGCACTTTATAAATTAGCAGAACAAACAGAAAAGTCATTTCATGGCGCTGTTGCTGCTCAGGAGCGTAAGCAAATAAAAGGATTAGAAAAACTAGAAAAACGATTATTGAAAGCACAGAAACGTAAACTAAGTGATCATTTAGAACGTGTCACAGCTATTCAAGATGAACTGTTTCCATCCCATAGCCTACAAGAACGACAACTGAATTTTTCAGAATTTTATTTGGAATCAGGAGATGATTTTCTGCCATTATTAATGGATACACTTGAGCCATTAAAATCTGAATTTCTTGTGTTAACAATTTAATGTAATTTTTATACGCTACTTGTTTTAATTATTGTGGCATTTGTTACTTTTGCACATGCAACACAATAAAGTCCTAATTTTAGATTTTGGATCGCAATACACACAGTTAATTGCGCGTCGCGTTAGAGAGTTAAATATCTACTGCGAGATCCACCCGTTTAATAAAATTCCGTCTAATTCTGATAGCTTTCAAGCTGTAATTTTATCTGGAAGTCCAAACTCCGTGAGAGGTGAAGAGGTGCTACATCCAGATCTTAAGGGTCTGCGTGGAGACAAACCTTTACTGGCTGTTTGTTATGGTGCTCAGTACTTGGCGCATTTTTCAGGAGGAGAAGTCGCCGAATCGAATACAAGAGAATACGGTAGAGCACATTTAGATTACATAAAACCTGAGGAAGACTTCTTTGAAAACATTCATGAAGGCAGCCAAGTTTGGATGAGCCATAGCGATACGATAAAAAGTCTACCTTCAAATGCGGTTTTACTTGCTAGTACAGCTGATGTTGAAAATGCTGCTTATAAGATTGAAGGAGAAACCACATACGCGATACAGTTTCATCCAGAGGTATACCATACGACTGATGGGCATCAATTATTACACAACTTTTTGGTTAAAATCGCTAAGGTTAATCAAGATTGGACACCTCAGTCTTTTGTTGAAGAAACAGTTGATGATCTAAAATCGCAGTTAGGTGATGATAAAGTTGTTTTAGGATTATCAGGTGGTGTAGATTCATCAGTGGCTGCAATGCTATTGCATAAAGCTATTGGGAAGAATCTATATTGCATTTTTGTGAACAACGGATTACTTCGTAAAAATGAGTTTGAAGACGTATTGCATCAATACGAAGGCATGGGCCTTAACGTTAAAGGTGTCGATGCTTCGGCACGCTTTTTGGATGCTTTGGAAGGTATAAGCGATCCAGAGAAAAAACGAAAGACTATTGGTCGTGTGTTCATTGAAGTTTTTGATGACGAAGCGCATCGCATACAAGATGTAAAATGGTTAGCTCAAGGAACAATATATCCTGATGTGATCGAGAGCGTATCTGCAACAGGAGGACCAAGCGCAACCATTAAGTCGCACCATAATGTAGGCGGATTACCCGATTTTATGAAATTGAAAGTGGTTGAGCCTCTAAAAACATTATTTAAAGATGAGGTGAGACGTGTTGGTGCCTCGATGAATATGGATTCCCATCTATTAGGAAGGCATCCATTTCCAGGTCCAGGATTAGCAATTCGTATTCTTGGAGATCTAACTCGAGAGAAAGTACGTATATTACAAGAGGTGGATGCTATTTTTATTAATAATCTGCGTTCATGGAATTTATATGATAAAGTGTGGCAAGCAGGCGCAATGCTATTACCTGTTAATAGTGTTGGGGTGATGGGAGATGAGCGAACCTATGAGAAATGCGTGGCATTGAGAGCCGTTGAAAGTACTGATGGAATGACCGCAGATTGGGTAAATTTACCCTACGAGTTTCTCCAAAAGACTTCTAACGAAATAATAAATAAAGTAAAAGGCGTTAATAGAGTAGTATACGATATTAGTTCTAAACCGCCAGCTACAATAGAGTGGGAATAATAAAATGTGACTTATGCACTGATATTGTTTCTTAATTATTGAAGCCATAAACTATATAATGTGCATAAAATATTATTAGATGAAAAGATTAATAGCTATTGTCATATTATTCTGTAGTGTTACGCTAAGCGCACAGAATTACAAAACTCACAAGGTAGAGCGAGGAGAAACGATCGAAAGCATCGCCAAGCAATATCTTGTAACACCTTTCGATATTTATGCACTTAATCCAGATGCTAAGAAGAATTTAGCTATCAATACGGTACTTATTATTCCAAATTCTCGCGTAAAAAATGATGCTTCCGTAGAACCTCAGAAGGAAGTTGTGAATTTTAAAACCCATAAAGTTAAGCGTAAAGAAACCTTATTCAGTATTTCTAAGAAGTATGGTATTGAGATTTCAGATATTAAAAAGTACAATGAGCGATTGTATGCTGAAAACCTAAGAAAAGGGGATAAGATCCGAATTCCAAAATTTAAAACAGTTGTCAATAAGGTCTCATTAAAAAATACGATAAAGAAATACAAAGTTTTACCTAAAGAAGGGAAATGGCGCATCGCCTATAAGTTTGGCATAACCGTTCCTGAATTGGAAGCGCTTAACCCAAACTTGGCAGAAGTACTTCAGCCTGGACAAGAAATAAATGTGCCCAACATAAGTACTAATGAGGAAAAACCAGTAGAGGAGAATTATAACTATTATACGGTTCTGAAGAGTGAAGGGTATATGGCACTTAACAGAAAGTTAGGGGTTACTCAGGAAGAATTAGAAGCGCTCAATCCAGAATTAAAGGACGGTGGACTTAAGCTTGGTATGGTACTTCGTATTCCTCAAAATTCAGAGACATCGGTAGAAGTAAAAGATCTTGATAATACTAACTTGTCTTTGAATCTTACTAATTTTTCGACTAAGAAGGTGGCGTTGATGTTACCTTATCGCACGAATTTGATTGATACAGATTCAGTAGAAGAAGCCAAAGAGCGCATTAAGACAGATCGCTTGCTTTCCATATCATTAGATTTTCAAGCAGGCGCTATGATTGCAATAGATTCTGCCAAACGCCTTGGTATTTCTACATATTTAAAAGTATTCGATACGCGCAATCAGAGTGCAGAACTATCTAAAATACTTGAGGCGAATGATTTTTCAGATTACGATGCTGTGGTTGGGCCTCTACTACCTAAAAATTTCGACAGGATAGCAAGTGAACTTAAAAGAGATGGAGTGCCTGTAGTATCACCTTTAACTAAGCCGCTTAATTTGTTCAGTAATGTGTTTCAGACGATTCCTTCTACCGAACTCCTAGAAGAGACAATGATTAATTTTGTAAAGTCAGATTCTCTTCCTAAGCATGTGGTGATTATATCAGATTCTAAACACGTTCGAATTAGTGAAAAATTAAAAGGCATCTTTCCGAATGCAAAACAGATTTATTCTCGAAAGAATAAGGATGGAAATGAAGCCTACTTTATCTATCCATTAGATCTAGAAAATGTATTTCAACAAGGACGCAATATTGTTTTTCTTGAAACACAAGACGAAGGATTTGCTTCTAATGTCATTAGCATGATTAATGGTTTGAATGTTGAGCAACAGGAGATCATTCTTATGACTACAAATAAAAATAGAGCGTTTGAAGGTCGTGAAATATCTAATTATCACTTATCAAATCTCAAATTTCATTACCCTTCGGTTAATAAAACAGTTACACCGTCGTCAAGAAACGGGTTCATAAGAGCCTATCGACGAACCTATAACGTGAGTCCTAATAGGTATGCAGCACGCGGCTTTGATCTTATGATGGATCTCTTATTGCGAATGGCTAGTAAGGACGATTTATACGATGCAGCTGGTAGTGATGTCGAAACTGAATATGTTGAAAATAAATTTCGTTATTCGAAAAAGTTATTTGGCGGTTACTACAACGAAGCTGTATATGTCGTAAAATATGATAATCTAACCATAGTAGAAGCAAAACAATGACCTCAAAAGTAACGTACTTAGGTAACTTAAGAACAGAAAGCGTTCACACAAAATCAAACAATTCATTCATAACAGATGCACCTACAGACAATAATGGTAAGGGTGAAGCGTTCTCACCTACAGATACTGTTGCTACAGGATTAGCGAGTTGTATGATAACTGTAATGGGTATTAAAGCACGTGATTTGGGTGTTGATATGACTGGAACGGTCGCGCATGTTACGAAGACTATGGCAAGTGATCCTAGGCGGATTTCTAAAATCGAGGTTGTTTTAGAGTTTCCTTTTGAAACGGATGCTAAAACAAAAAAGATTCTTGAGAATACGGCGAATACTTGTCCTGTACATTACAGTTTGCATCCTGATATCGAAAAAGATATCACGTTTAACTGGAAATAATGTATTCTAAATTAATTCTATTTCTTTTCATTGTCTTCGGAACATATAGTATTGAAGAAGAAACTATTGAATGGCGTCAAGATTATAAATTGCAATGGTCGGACTTTAAAGGTCCTGTCGATGCAAATTCTGATGCGGTTGCAGTCACTGCTTCGGGTATAACATTTAGTTTCTCACTTAGACAAACGAATGATCGTTATGTTGGTTTTGAGTCGAATGCTGAAGCGCATTTTTATCCCAATAAATCTTGGTATATGAAAGAAAGCGGAAATGATCATGTTTTGGCTCATGAACAGTTACACTTTGATATTACAGAGTTGCACGTACGTCAATTGCGTTATGATATAGCACAGTTGCGTGTATCGCAATCTATAAAGCAGGACCTACAAGAACTGCATAAAAAAGCCAATGAAAATTTGGCCAAGATGCAACATGCCTATGATACTCAAACTCAGAATTCTATAAATAAAGAACGACAAGCTGTGTGGGCGCAGTTCGTGAAAGATGAACTCCATAAATTTAGCGCTTATAGATCGCAATAATATGATAGGGCCAGATAAAGAATTTTTAATTAAACTAGCACATACTAAAATGCCTTATGGTAAGTATGAAGGACGTTATTTAATTGATTTACCCGAGTATTATATCGTGTGGTATCATAATAAAGGATTTCCTTCAGGCAAATTAGGAGATATGCTTAAACAAGTATATGAGCTGAAGATCAACGGATTGGAGTACTTAATAAAAGAGATAAGAAATCGGCATTAGGTATGCTAAACCATAAGTTAGACGTTATTTTCAGCGACTTCTGATGGCCCTAATCAATGTTGATAATTAAACAGGCGTCAGATACAGAAATAACTATTTAAATTTTGTAAATTTGCCTGCGTTTAACAGCGCAACATGACAACTACAGAAACTAAATACATCTTCGTAACTGGTGGTGTTACTTCTTCCCTTGGTAAAGGAATTATTGCGGCTTCGTTGGCTAAATTGTTACAAGCACAAGGCTACAGAACCACAATTCAAAAATTAGATCCATATATCAATGTAGATCCAGGTACGTTAAATCCGTACGAACATGGTGAATGCTATGTCACGGATGATGGTGCTGAAACGGATTTGGATTTAGGGCATTATGAGCGCTTTTTAAATGTGCCTACAAGTCAATCGAATAATGTTACTACAGGACGTATTTATCAGAGTGTAATTGAAAAAGAACGTCGTGGTGAGTTTCTAGGGAAGACAGTACAGGTCATTCCTCATATTACAGATGAAATAAAGCATAGAGTTCAGATTTTAGGTAAATCTGGAGACTATGATATTGTCATTACAGAGATTGGAGGAACTGTTGGTGATATTGAATCCTTGCCATATGTTGAAGCTGTAAGACAGTTAAAATGGGAGCTAGGAGAGAATAATGCAATCGTTGTTCATTTAACTTTAGTACCTTATCTGTCTGCTGCTGGCGAATTAAAAACCAAACCGACGCAACATAGTGTGAAAACACTTATGGAAAGTGGAGTCATGGCAGATGTTTTAGTTTGTCGTACAGAACATCAGTTACCAAGTGATGTGAGAAATAAACTGGCTAAATTTTGTAACGTTCGTCCAGAAGCGGTAATTCAGTCAATTGATGCCTCTACCATTTACGACGTTCCAAATCTAATGTTAGAAGAAGGATTAGACAAAGTGGTTCTTAGTAAATTGTCACTTGAAAGTTCACAACCGGATCTCTCACAATGGAATCAATTTTTGAATAGACATAAAAATCCAAAAGGAGAAGTAACGATTGGATTAATTGGTAAATATGTTGAACTTCAAGATTCTTATAAATCGATTTTAGAAGCTTTTATACATGCTGGTGCAGAGAATGAAGTTAAAGTCAAAGTCGAATCTATACATTCCGAACATTTAACGAATGAAAATGCCTCAAGTAAATTAAAGCATTTGCACGGCGTGTTAGTCGCGCCTGGTTTTGGTGAACGCGGAATAGAAGGGAAGATAGATGCTGTGCGATATGTAAGAGAAAACAATATTCCTTTTTTAGGAATTTGTCTAGGCATGCAAATGGCAGTGATTGAATTTTCAAGAAATATTTTAGGACTAACAGGAGCCAATTCTACCGAAATGGACGAGAATACGCCACATCCTGTGATTGATCTTATGGAATCTCAAAAAACCATCACTCATAAAGGTGGCACCATGAGATTAGGATCTTGGGATTGTAAATTGGTTTCTGACAGTATAGTTAAGCAAGTATATGATAGTGAATTAATTGAGGAACGTCATAGACATCGTTACGAATTCAATAACGAATATCTTAAACAAATTGAGGAGGCAGGCCTTAAAGCTACTGGTCTAAACCCTGATACGGGATTAGTTGAAATCGTTGAAATTCCGTCTCACAATTGGTTTGTAGGTGTTCAGTATCATCCAGAATATAAAAGTACAGTGGCTAATCCGCATCCTCTTTTTGTGTCTTTTGTCAAAGCTGCTTTAAACTTTAAAACAAATAGTAATAGTGTCAGTATGGCACAAAACTAATATTGGATAGCTTTTTGATTAGATGAAGCTATCATACGCTAACCATTCGGAGAAATTAAATTACGAATATGGAAGAAAAGAAATTAGATATAAATTCAATTATTGGATTCATTTTGATCTTTGGGATTTTGTTGTACATGATGTACCAAAATGCTCCAACCCCTGAAGAAATTGCTGAGCAGGAAAAACAAGAGCAAATTGAAGCCGATAAAAAAGCAAAGGAGGCACAACAAGCAACCGACACTAAAGTTACAACTGCTGAAGACTATGCTTTAGGTGATACCTCTGATTCATTAAAAGTAGAGGCTTTAAAAAGTAAGTTAGGTTCGTTTGCCTATGCATCAACTTTACCTTCTGGTCAAGACAATGAAACAGATTTGTCGACGGAGTTGTTCGATTTAAAATTTAGCAATAAAGGTGGTTTCTTATCTGAGGTGATTTTAAAATCGTTTGTAGATTATGATTCTATTCCTATTGCTCTTATTCAAAATGGGAATGAAAGTTTTAATATCACATTCCCAACGGCCGATAATCGTATTCTCAATACCAAGGACCTTTATTTTGAGCCAAATATCTCAAAAAACGGAGATAATACTGTGGTTTCAATGCGATTAAAAGTTTCAGAGAGTCAGTATTTGGAATACCGCTATGAGTTAAAGCCTGATGACTATATGATTGATTTTACCATTCGTTCTCAAGGACTTAGTGGTGTTGTCAATAGTTCTCAAGACATCAATTTAGAATGGGGTTTAAAGACGTATCGACATGATCAAAGTATTACATATGAAAATCGATACACACGATTAACTTATATGCATGAAGGTGATAAGATTGATAAATTGGCACAAATGACTGATGACGAAGAAGACATTCAAGATGTGCGATGGTTATCTTATAGACAACATTTCTTTAGCACAATTCTTGTCGCTAATGAACCAATTAAAAAAGCAACAATTACTTCTGTAGATCTTGTACAAGATGAAGAAGTTGATACCGTGTTTACTAAATCATACAATTCTAAGTTACCGCTTACATTCACTAATGGTGAAGCTGATAATAACTTTAGTTTATATTTTGGCCCTACCGATAGTAAAGTTCTAAAGAATTATGAATATAGCTTAGATGAAAGTATACCATTTGGATGGGGTATCTTTGGTTGGATCAACAAGGCTATATTTATTCCATTATTCGCGTTTTTAAGTTCGTTCTTGCCTTATGGTATTGCGATTATCGTGATGACTGTACTAATTAAGCTAATGATGTCTTTTGTGCAGTATAAGCAGTTTTTATCACAAGCGAAATTACGTGTTCTTAAACCTGAGTTAGACGAAATTAGAGCAAAGTATAAGGACAATAAGATGAAGGCGCAACAAGAAACTATGGCACTTCAGAATAAAGCTGGAGCTAGTCCGTTAGCTGGTTGTTTGCCTGGTTTAATTCAGTTGCCAGTGTTTTATGCCTTATTCATGTTCTTCCCTACAGCATTTGATCTTCGTCAAAAGAGCTTCTTATGGGCAGATGATTTATCGTCATATGATGTTATCGCTGAATTACCGTTTAGTATTCCATTTTATGGTGATCACGTGAGTTTATTCCCAATTTTGGCCGCGATTGCAATATTTTTCTACATGAAAATGACAACAGGTCAACAAATGGCTTCACAGCCTACACAAGAAGGTATGCCTGATATGAGTAAGATGATGAAGTATATGATTTATTTCTCACCCTTATTAATGTTAGTATTCTTTAATCAGTATGCTTCAGGGTTAAGTTTGTATTATTTCATTTCGAATGTGATTAGTATTGGTATCATGCTCGTGATCAAGAATTATATCCTTGATGAAGAGAAAATTCATGCACAAATTCAAGAGAATAAAGCGAAGCCTAAAAAGCAAAATAAATTTCAGAAGAAAATGGCTGAAATGATGGAGCAGGCTGAGCAACAAAAGCAAATGCAACAGCGCCGTAAGCGATAAGCATTATAGTTAAGAATCTAAAGAAGCTCTCATGTATTGAGGGCTTTTTTTATTTAATGGTCCATCTAATTACAGCTTCATATTATATAAATCTGATATGTTTAAAGCAATCATATGACCCTATTATATGTTTATTTAATACAATACTTAGTTTGAAAGTAACCTTTACTTATCCTATTACTTCAGTTTTGGGTTGTAGCCTTAAAAACAAAGAGCCCCTAGACTTGGTCTAGGAGCTCTTCCGTCAAACATTCATTCTGTTTAATTGATGCTATTAATCAATTTTTCGAATGAAAATAAATTAAGAACGTTCTTATTCGTCTGCCGGTAGCATCACTTTGTTTAGTACATGAATAACTCCATTTCCAGCTTGTACATCAACAGCAACAATTCCTATATCAGCATTTCCTGCAGCATCGGTAACGTCAGCAATGTTGTCTCCAGTTCCTGGTAAGTTGATAGTGATATTTTGTCCGTTTAACATTCCTGGAGAAACACCATCTGTTAAGTTACCAGATACAATGTTTGCTTCAGAAATAACGTGGTGTAATAATACTTGAGTTAATACTGGCTCGTCTGGAACGGCAGCTAATGCTGCAAATGCATCGTTTGTTGGAGCAAATACAGTAAAGTTTGGATTAATTCCATCCATGTTCATTCCTTCAGTTCTTGAAAGAATTCCAGCGAAATCAGTATTTGGTGTTAAATCTGTTAACGCGGCTACTAATGTTGAAAAATTTGGATCTGCTAAAGCAAATGTTACTACGGTTGGGATATTGATTACTGCGTTGATAGCATGTACAATTCCATTAGTTCCAACAACGTCAGCTACAACCACAGTAGCAACACCATTGAATACGACACCGTCAGAAGTGTTAAAGTAGATGCTCACATTTGTTGCGTTATCTGCTGCATCATTTGGTCCAGCTGCTAATGTATTGTTATATCCAGCACCAGCAGTTAATAAATCGTTAGCGAGGATGTTAGATCCTAAAACGTGGTTTAATAATACATTAGTTAATACATCATTAGGAATATCACCTAATGAAGCACCATCTAAAAATGCAGTGAATGCATCGTTGGTAGGAGCTAAAACAGTAAATGTTCCTGCGCCACTTAAAGTTCCGATTAGGTCCGTGTCAGGATCTTCGTCAGCCGCAGATAATGCAGCTACTAAGCTAGAAAATGCTGGATTTGCTAATGCGTGATCTACAACAGTTGGTAATCCGATCACACCATCTATAATATGAACAGTTCCGTTAGAAGCTTCTACATCTGCTCCTCCTGTAACCACATTTGCTACACCGTTAAATGATACACCACCTGTAGTATCAAAATAGATGCTTAAGTTTTGTCCAGCAGCACCAGCCGCTAAAGTTCTTTCATATCCAGACCCTAATCCAACTAAAGTACTTGATGTGATGTTTCCAGAAATAACGTGATTTCTTAAAACTTGTTCTAAAACGTCTGTTGGGATGTCACTTAATTCATCATCCCCTAAGAATGCGTCAAAAGCGTCGTTAGTCGGCGCTAATACTGTAAATGGTCCAGGACCGCTTAACACTGTTGCAAGATCTCCATCTGCAGCAAGGATTGCTTGTACTAAGCTACTTAAATTTGGGTTCGAGCTCGCTAATTCCACAATATTTTGTGGCGTTGGAACTACAATGTTATTATCGTCATCATCACTACAAGCTTGAAAAGCAAATACGAATAAAAATAACGGTAACAATCTTAATGTTTTTGAAATAATTTTCATTTTTTTGAGTTTTTGTTTGTTGTTCAACATTATTAATAATGAGTTATTCTGTTTAACAAATTTATAAAATGATTAAACAAAATATTATGAAGCCCTATTTTTTTATATATATTTTAACAGTTCTATCTTTAAGTATTGACGCTCAAAATACTGTCAATCAGTTTGATAGTAATGGAAAACGTCATGGCGTTTGGCGTAAGTACTTTAACAATACAGATCAATTGCGATATGAAGGGCAGTTTGATCATGGCAAGGAGATAGGCGAATTTAGGTTCTATACCTTAAACAGAGGTAAAAGCGTATTGAGTGCGGTCAAACAATTTAACCCAGATAATGATCTAGCTTCGGTAAGATTTTTATCGTCAACTGGTAAGTTGATTAGTGAAGGGCAAATGAATGGGAAACTATATATTGGCAAATGGGTCTATTATCACAATAAAACTTCTGGTGTACTTTCAATAGAGTATTATAATGACAATGGCCAATTAGATGGAGAAGTCGTCGTCTATTACCCAAATGGCAAGGAAGCGGAGCGCGCCAATTATCGTGATGGCAATCTAGAAGGTAGTTCAACATGGTATGCAGAGAATGGCAAGGTATTAAAAGAATTCTTATATAAGAATGACGCACTAAATGGTCCAGCGACTTATTATGATGCAGATGGAAATATTGCCTCCGAAGGCGTTTATCGTAATGATCTGAAACACGGTATTTGGAATTACTATGAAAACGGTAAGTTGGTCAAATCAAAGGATCATACTAAGCGCAGTAAAAACCCGAAAAAACAATAAGTTTCTTCAATAGATACTATTAGTATTTCTAATCGTTGTTCAGATTTTTTTCCTAATTAAATTTCTTAATTTTGCGGCATGAAAAGAGTGATTGTCGGACTTTCTGGTGGCGTTGATTCCAGTGTTGCTGCATACCTTTTAAAAGAACAAGGTTATGAGGTTATAGGCCTATTTATGAAAAATTGGCATGACGACTCTGTAACCATTTCTGACGAATGCCCTTGGCTAGACGATAGCAATGATGCAATGTTAGTGGCAGATAAGCTGGGTATTCCTTTTCAAACGGTAGATCTAAGCGAACAGTACAAAGAGCGCATAGTAGATTATATGTTTGATGAATATCAAAAAGGGCGAACACCTAATCCTGACGTGCTTTGTAATCGTGAAATTAAGTTTGATGTGTTTATGAAAATCGCATTAGATCTTGGCGCTGAATACGTTGCTACTGGACATTATTGCCGCAAAGGAAGTTTTGAAAAAGACGGCAGCACTATTTATCAATTAATGGCGGGTGTTGACAATAATAAGGATCAGTCTTACTTTTTGTGTCAGTTATCGCAGGAACAATTATCCAAAGCATTATTTCCAATTGGAGAACTAACGAAGCCACAAGTTCGTGAGATTGCGACGAAACTTGATCTTGTAACGGCCGACAAAAAAGACTCACAAGGCTTATGTTTTATAGGAAAAGTGCGTCTACCAGAGTTTCTTCAGCAAAAATTGAAACCAAAAGAAGGTGTCATCGTTGAGATTCCGAAAGAAACCGAATTATATGATGTACAACAACCTGAGTTTACTTCAAAAATAGAAGAATTATCATTCCTAACGCAGCAAGTGAATTATGCAATAACAGATGGCAAAATTGTTGGAAAGCATCAGGGAGCACATTATTTTACAAAAGGACAACGAAAGGGCCTAGCTGTTGGTGGAACGGTAGAGCCATTGTTTGTAATTGATACTGATGTTGAAGAAAATATCATTTATACTGGTCAAGGAAAACAACATCCAGGATTACTAAAAAAAGCTCTTTTTGTTTCAAATGACGAATTACATTGGGTTAGAGAGGATCTAGAATTGGCAGTCGATGAAACTATGACTGTTAAAGCGCGTATTCGTTATCGTCAACCACTTGAAACTGCTACACTTTACAAAGTAGATTCAGGACTTTATGTTGAATTTGAAAATCTTCAATCAGCCATAACAGAAGGACAGTTCGTAGCATGGTATTTGAATGACGAATTAGTAGGTTCGGGTGTAATTTCTTAAATTGCAAGAAAGAAAACCTAAAATACGATTCTGAATCAATCCTAATTTATTATCGTAAAACAGAACGCTATGAAAAAAATCCTACTCATCTGCTTTATGCTTTTACAATATGTTGCCATGGCGCAACAGGACGCTTGGGTGTATTTTAATGCCAAAGAAAATGTAGCAGCATCTATCGCTAATCCAATCTCAATTTTGACACAACAAGCTATTGATCGAAAAAATGCTCATGGTGTAGTCATTGACGAAAGAGATGTTCCTGTCAACGAAACCTATATTTCTGCGCTTAAAGCTCCAGGAACTGGTGTAACTGTGCTCGCCAAATCAAAATGGTTCAATGCCGTTTATGTTAGAGGTTCTGAAATGGATATTAATAACCTTGTAACAAACTTTACGTTTGTAGAGTCTGTTCAATTCGCAGATGACAGTTTAAATCCTTCCGGGCGTTTCGAGCAAGTAAATGATAAATTCGAAATTGAAAGTACAGAAGTGATTTTCAACTATGGGAGCGCTCTGAATCAAATTGAAATGATTAATGTTGATGCGTTGCACGCACAAGACTATACTGGCGAAGGAATTATTATTGCTGTATTGGATTCTGGATTCAATAATGTAGATACAATGGGTGCCTTTCAACGGTTAAGAGATAACGGTGATCTTTTAGATGGTTACGATTTTGTTGATCGCGTTGAAGATGTGTATACTTTTACCGGGAATGATCATGGAACTAGAGTATTGAGTAATATGGCTGGATTTATACAAGATCAATATGTCGGAACTGCGCCTGATGCATCCTATTACTTATTTAGAACGGAAGATGTATTTACAGAAACACCTGTTGAAGAAGCCTACTGGGTAGAAGCTGCTGAACGTTCAGATAGTTTAGGTGTACACATTATTAATAGCTCATTAGGATATAAAACCTATCAAAATCCAAATTATAGTTACACTGATAATGACCTTAATGGACAAACTGCTTTTATTACTAGAGGCGCTAATATCGCCAATGAAAAAGGAATTATCGTTGTTACGTCTGCTGGAAATTCTGGTGCAAGTGGTGTTGGTGCGCCAGCCGACGCTGCTGGTGTCATGAGTATTGGTGCTGTAGACGCTGATGGAAATTACGTGTCTTTTAGTTCGCAAGGAAGTGCAATTCAACCTACTCAAAAACCAGATGTGGTAGCACGAGGAGGATTATCCTTTGTGATTAATAGTAATAATGTCATCGTTAATAATAATGGAACCTCATTTAGTTCTCCAACGATGGCTGGTGGTATTGCCTCGTTATGGCAAGCACTTCCTGATTTTGATCATGAGGAAATCAAATCCTTTGTAAGGATGTCATCATCACAATATACCACGCCAGATTTCTTTTTAGGATATGGTATTCCAAACCTCCAAGTTGCTTTGGATATTGGTTTATCGCTCCAGGAAGAGGAATTTTCTGAATTTAATGTATTTCCTAATCCGGTGACAGATATTCTTACCATACAAGTGCCTAATTTCAATACTTTAACGAACTTAAAGATTTATGACGTCTTGGGTAAATTGGTTCTCGATCAAAACCTCAATGATGCTTCCAATACACTCGATGTAGGGTTTATGGCACCAGGAATGTATATTATGAGATTTGAATCTGGAAATGCTTCTAAAACTTATAAACTTATTAAATCTTAATGGCTAATAGAATAACCGAACTCTTCAATATCGAATATCCAATAATTCAAGCTGGGATGATTTGGAATAGTGGTTGGAGATTGGCATCGGCAGCAAGTAATGCAGGTGCATTAGGTCTAATTGGTGCAGGCTCTATGTATCCAGATGTCCTGAGAGAACATATTCAAAAATGTAAAAAAGCTACAGACAAACCATTTGGTGTAAATGTTCCAATGCTATATCCAAATATAGAAGAGATCATGAACATTATTGTGGAAGAAGAAGTCAAAATCGTATTTACCTCAGCAGGAAATCCAAAAACTTGGACAACTTGGTTAAAAGAACGCGGAATTACAGTGGTTCATGTTGTGAGCAGTGTAAAGTTTGCTTTAAAAGCACAAGAAGCGGGTGTCGATGCTGTCGTGGCTGAAGGATTTGAAGCAGGAGGACATAATGGACGTGAAGAAACAACCACGCTTACCTTAATCCCAATGGTTAAAGAACAATTGGATGTTCCATTAATTGCCGCTGGTGGTATTGCTACTGGTGAAATCATGTTATCCGTTATGATTTTGGGCGCAGATGCTGTTCAAGTTGGAAGTCGATTTGTCGCGAGTGAAGAATCCTCTGCGCATGAAGCATTTAAACGCGTAGTAGTAGACGCCAAAGAAGGGGATACGCAATTGACTTTAAAAGAATTAGCACCTGTACGATTAATCAAAAATAAGTTCTTTAATGAAGTTCAGGAGTTATATAAAACAGGACCATCAGTAGAAGAACTTAAAAGTTTGCTGGGAAGAGCTAGAGCCAAACGTGGTATGTTTGAAGGTGATCTTGAGGATGGCGAATTGGAAATTGGACAGATCGCAGGTTTGATACATGATATTAAGCCAGCAGCTCAGATTATCGCTGATCTGATTTCAGAATTTAAACAAGCCAAATCAAAAGTTTCTGACATTACATTTTAAATATTCTATATTTAGGCTGTTTTTTATAAGCCTTATCTAAAATGAGTGCCAAACTCAATGTATTAATTCCTGATGGTGATAGCACATGGGCTATGGCTGTCATTCACTGTCTTTGCAAAATTAAGGACTACAGGTTATTTGTGCTCTCAAATAAAAAACGTACGCCTTCAAAATATTCCAGATATACTTATAAGTACAGCTTTGTTGAGAGAACTTCTGATCAATTATGGCTAGATGTGATTAATACGAAAGTTAAGTCTTATAACATTGATATTATTATACCTATTGCCGAAAATGAAATCATGTTCTTTATTGAGAATAGACTGAAGATTTTAGATTCGGTTAAGCTCATACCTATGCCAAAGATTTCTGCGTTCAAAACCGCGTCTAATAAACGTGCGTTAAGCGAGTTCTGTGATCTGTATAAAATTCCACATCCCAAATCAATTCTAACCGATAAACCTGAAATTGATACATTGTATCAAAACGATATAAGCTTTCCTATTCTGATTAAACCACTAGATCAGAAGGGTGGTGATGGTATTGTAAAAGTGAATAATCCTCAAGACTATGAAGCAATAATAAATAGAGACATGGGATCTATGTTTATTCAAGAGTTCATTGAAGGCTATGATATTGATTGTAGTGTTTTATGTCATGAGGGTAATATTTTGAGCTATACAATTCAGCGCGGAAATTTAAAAGGGCACAATGATTTTGCACCTCAATTGGGCTTTGATCTTTATGATAATCCAGATGTTCTAAGTGTAGTGAACGATGTAATGTCTGCTCTGAATTGGTCAGGAATAGCCCATGTTGATTTAAGGTATGATGAAAAATCCAATCGTTACTGTATTATTGAAATAAATCCACGGTTTTGGGGTAGTATTGGCGCTTCTCTTAATGCAGGAGTGAATTTTCCGCATCTGAGTATTGAATTGGCACTGCATAACACTGTTCAAAGTATTCAATTTAATAAAGGAGAGTATATGCGCTTAAAAGGCGTGATAAAAACTATTAAAAGACGACCTGGCTTTATCTTTAAGCGAAATTATATGCTGGAGCGTACTGAGGCTAAGTCTTTTTTAAATGATCCGATGCCAACAGTTTATAGATTTATTGAGTGGTCTGGACGAAAACTTAAGCGAAACTCAAATTAGATAAATACAAAAAGAGGATTCGTCCTCTTTTTGTTTGAAACGTTTTTAACCTTAGTATTTTTAAATCCCTCTAAAATAATAGCTAAAAAAGTTTCTACCCAAATACCTAACCTACTACAATAAGGTATTTATTGATATTCAAAAATAAAGTAATTAACAGGTCTTTGATCTCAGTGCAAATTCAATTTATTAACAAATTTAGTTTATAACTTTATAGTAATCAGTAATTTGACTTCAAAGTCATTGATTTTATAAATAAAAGTTATGGTAGGTATGCAAATACATTAACTTTGTCAATTGAATAAAAATCCAATTGATCCTTTCACAATATATACGAGAATTCAACTATAATTTGAGACTAGCTTCACCGGTAATCTTGGGAATGCTAGGTCATACGTTTGTCAGTTTTATTGATAATGTCATGGTTGGTCAACTTGGAACCGCAGAACTGGCAGCCGTATCATTAGGTAATAGTTTTATGTTTATTGCTATGTCAATTGGTATTGGATTTTCAACAGCGATAACACCATTGGTTGCCGAAGCTGATGCGGCCAACAATTTTGATGAGGGTAAATCTTCATTTAAACACGGTCTGTTTTTATGTACCGTTTTAGGAGTTTTACTGTTTTTATCTGTTTTTTTAGCAAGACCATTGCTCTATTTTATGAAGCAACCGGTTGAGGTGGTTGAATTAGCTATTCCCTATTTGAATCTAGTAGCATTTTCGCTAATTCCATTGATAGTGTTTCAAGCCTTTAAGCAGTTTAGCGATGGTTTGTCGATGACGCGATATCCAATGTACGCAACATTATTAGCAAACATAATTAATGTCATTCTCAATTACGTTTTGATATTTGGGAAGTTTGGATGTCCTCAATTAGGTATCGTCGGAGCCGCATATGGCACTCTAATTGCCAGATTTGTTATGGTCGCCCATCTTTGGTGGCTACTAACTCAAAAAGAGAAATCGAAAGCGTTTGTTACGAATATTAAGTTCTTTGTTCTAAATAATGTAATGACTCGTAAGCTTATTAATCTTGGCGCGCCTAGTGCAATGCAAATGTTTTTCGAAGTTGCAATTTTTACTGCTGCAATATGGCTCAGTGGGTTACTAGGAAAAAATCCACAGGCCGCGAATCAGATTGCGCTAAACTTGTCGTCTATGACCTTTATGGTTGCCATGGGATTGAGTGTCGCATCGATGATTCGAGTGGGAAACCAAAAGGGATTACACGCTTATTTCGAATTGAGACGCATTGCCTTTTCTATTTTTCTACTGGCTACTATCCTCGCGATTTGTTTCGGAACTCTATTTTTTATATTTCACGAAGACCTGCCTAAATTGTATGTTGATTTTGATGATGTGGCCAACTTTAATGATAATATGGAAGTGATTTCAATCGCTTCAAAACTTATGATAGCCGCTGCTTTCTTTCAAATAAGCGATAGTATTCAAGTCGTAGTTTTAGGCGCACTTCGTGGTTTGCAAGATGTGAAGATTCCAACTATTATAACGTTTATTTCTTACTGGGTTGTAGGTTTTCCTATTAGTTATTTCTTTGGTAAAGAAGATTCATTTGGAAGTTTTGGAATATGGCTCGGACTACTAGCAGGTTTAACAACTGCCGCAATATTATTATTTCTTAGGTTTAATTATCTCACGAAAAGATTAATTTTGTCAAACAGTAATGCGCAATAAACACTATGGAACTACCAAAATTCATACTCGGCGATAATACAGACTTTCCAAATGCCATATATGTAATTCATACAGATTTTCCGCGATTCATCATTAACCTCGAAAATGATGAGGTGGAG
This sequence comes from Psychroserpens sp., assembly GCA_017643165.1. GTDB lineage: Bacteria > Bacteroidota > Bacteroidia > Flavobacteriales > Flavobacteriaceae > Psychroserpens. The sequence continues at coordinate 95,120 of JAEPNY010000003.1, forward strand.
TGGATGGAAGAATTTGATGAGCATGATCAACGCGAGTTAGAACACCAAACTGAAGGGTTAATACAAGAAGCTACCGATTTTTACGATAGAGAAGTTTCAAGATACGACGAATAATGATCGATCAATTAGTACAACTCGATACCGATCTATTTTTATACCTGAATAATCTTGGGACAACAACTTGGGATGGATTCTGGATGTTTTATACAACCAAGTTCAATTGGATTCCATTCTATGCTGTTCTCGCATTTTTAATGTACAAACGACTCAATACAAAGATGTTTATACTAACATTACTTGTAATTGCGTTAATGATCACCTTTACCGACCAGATCACCAATCTATTCAAGAAAGTACTGGTCATGCGTTTGCGTCCTTGTCATAATGAAGATATTCAAGGGTTGTTTCGATTGGTAAAGGAATATTGTGGTGGACGCTACGGTTATTTTTCAGGACATGCTTCTAATTCTATGGCAATAGCCGTTTTTACAAGTTTTATGTTACGCGCAAAATATAAGTATTTACCATACCTAATGATTATTTGGGCCATGGCAATGGGTTATAGCAGAATCTATATTGGCGTACATTATCCTCTTGATGTAATTAGTGGAATGCTATTTGGAGCGTTATCAGGATTTTTATTTTACCGTTTAGATCGTTACTTACAATTCCGTTTTAGATTAAGCTAAGGCTTTTTTTGACAGTTCTAAGTGAATATTCCGCATATATATGAGTATGCCAAAACTATGTCCAACAAGAAGCACCCAATCTGTTCTGATTATAGCATAGATTAGTATTAGTACGCCTCCTATCAAACTCATAATCCAAAAATTTAAGGGTAAAATGGAGGTTTTTTCCCTTTCAGAATTCAACCATTGGACTACAAATCGAAACGTAAATATTAGTTGAGAGAGTATGCCTAAAACTAGTAACCAAGTTGGTATGTTAGGATGATTGAGTAATAACGAAAGATTGATGGTATTAGTAACTAGAAAATACACTAATAAAATCGAAGGCACAATCAGAATTATATAACGAAGAATAATTGAAATTGATTGCCACTTCTTTTGAAGGTGTAAATTTCTAATATAGATAAAGTAGGTTAGAAACTGACCTAGCATAATGGCAAGATCTTCTCGGAGAAAACCATAAACAAACAAAAGAATGGATGCAATCAGACTTAAAAACCAGAATAAGGTAGGAGCGACAACTTTTCTTTGTCGTTCGGAGAAAATCCATTGAACTAATAGTCGTGCCGCAAATAGTAATTGCGCAATGAATCCGAAGCCATACATAATCCATACACTCATAGATCAGAATTTGATATGTCATACCTTATATAGCGACGTTTCATCCATAGAAAAGCAAAGCAGTCTGCCAAGGGGCCGAAAGAACGGTTCCAAATTCCGAATTTAGACTTGCCAGCACGTCGAGGAAAATGTTGAACAGGAACCTGTTTTACGGTACCGTTTTGAAGGATAATCATTGCAGGTAAAAAACGATGCATGCCTTTAAACATTGGTATCATTTTGGCAGAACTCGTCCTAATAACTTTTAGTGGACATCCTGTATCGTCAATACCATCGTGGGTAAACATACGTCTGAAATTATTCGCTAAAGCAGAACTCATCCGTTTAATAAAATTATCCTTTCTGTTACTTCTTATACCTGTAACCATGGTAAAATTATCAATATGATCAAGTAGCAAATTAAAGTCATTGGGATCGGTTTGAAGATCGGCGTCCATATATCCCACTAAGCTTGTTTTGACGTTATCAAATCCAGCCTTGAGTGCTGCACTCAATCCATAGTTTTGAGTGAAGGATAGGTAATTGAAATCTGAATTTTCTTCACAAATAGCGATAATAATAGGTTCGCTATTATCGGTTGAACCATCATTTACAAAGAGTATTTTGGTTTGTAACTTTGCTTGATTAATATAAGATTGTAACGAGTCTTTTAAACGATGAAGATTATCTTCTTCATTATATACTGGAATTATAATGGTTAAATTATCCATCATAGAAGTCATGGTGCTAAGACAGATTCAATAAATATTCTGCGGCAACGAATGGTGTGGTTTTACCTTCCTCAATTAATTGCAATTGATCTTCTAATGCCTCTTTGATTTTCGGTTGATTAAAAAAATCTGATTTTAAGCGTTCTTCAATGGTTTGAAGTAACCAAAATTTATTCTGATTGGTTCTATTTGATTCAAAATAGTTGTTTGCTTTGGTGTGCTCTAAGTAGTTTGTGATTAATGCCCACAAATCTGAAATCCCTTCCCGTTTCAAAGCACTACAAAGTGTCACTTTTGGTTGCCATTCCGAATCCTTTTGAGGATACAGGTGAAGTGCACGATTGAACTCAACTTTCGCAAGTTTTGCCGACTTTAGATTATCACCATCAGCTTTATTGATGGCTATGGCATCAGCCATTTCAATGATACCACGTTTAATACCTTGTAGTTCATCACCAGCTCCTGCAATCTTTAACAATAAGAAGAAATCTACCATGCTATGCACTGCAGTTTCACTCTGTCCAACGCCTACAGTTTCGATAATAATGGTATCAAAGCCTGCAGCTTCACAAAGAATTATGGTTTCTCGAGTTTTACGAGCTACACCACCTAATGATGTGCCAGATGGCGAAGGGCGAATGAATGCGTTTTCGTCTTTTACGAGATCTTCCATTCGAGTTTTATCACCTAAAATACTGCCTTTACTGAGACTACTACTAGGATCTACTGCGAGGACGGCTACTTTTTTTCCTATTTCGGTTAGATGTAATCCAAAGGCTTCAATAAAGGTACTTTTTCCAACTCCAGGAACACCTGTGATACCAATTCTAACTGAATTATTGGCATGAGGTAAACACATCTTAATAATAGCATTGGCCTTTTCTAAATGGGTTGGGTTAGAACTTTCAATTAAAGTAATAGCCCTACTGAGTGCGGTAATGTTTCCTTTTAAAATCTCAGAAACTAATTCATCAGTAGACGGTTGTACACGACGTTTATGTTTAATGGATTGTATAGAAGCCTCATTGGTGATTTCAGATTCTGAAACCCCATCTTTTTCATGAAGTGCAGATGGCTTTTGCTGTTTTGACAAACCCTTTAATTTTGGTCCTTTACTACATCTAAAGGTACTGCAATTTTTATGTTATCCCAAGCCATGGTTAACTTAAGTCTGTCGGTAGAATTATCAAATGCTATTGTGAATTGTTCAACGGTGGTATCTAATTGTTCAATTGGAACTTCAATTTCTAACAAATCATAATTAGGGTCCCACATCGGTTGCATCTCTTCATCAACTCCCCAAGAATACTGCTTAGTATTAAATATGACTTTCCAGCTGGAATCATTCGGTACAGTCCATAACGTATACTTACCTTTTGGTACAAATATTCCTCTTACCATTAAATTATAGTTGGTTTCAAAGGTCGTTGCCTCGTTGGCTCCCGTTCGCCATACTTTATTATAGGGAACTAGTGCTCCAAAAATTTCTCGTCCCTTTTTTGATGGTCGATTATAAAACACTTCAAGTTTCAGGTCGTTGAGTTTAAATTCTACCGTATCTTTAGGACTAAGTCTAGGCGAAAATATGTTTTCTACAAAGTGAGAATATAGAAATAAACCTAAGGCAATTAAAGATAGAACGATCAATAAGCGCTTAAAAGAGGTATTCATAGCAAATTAGGTGATAGTAATTTTTGAAATCAAAGATAACTTAATATCAGTATTATAACGATTTGAAAGCATAAATTATTCTCAAATTTAAAAAATCTAAATTTTTTTGCAACACTCACTTTTTTGTGTCGTCTTTAAGATGAACTCAACCAAACCAAAAGTAATTTGAAGACACTTCAAGTTGACATTATTGAAGAATGCAAGCAGAACAATAGGACTGCTCAATTAAAATTGTACAATCAATATTGCGATGGCATGTTTGCCGTAGCAATGCGGTTTGTAAAGGATTCTATGGAAGCTGAAGATATCGTTCAAGAAGCCTTTATTCGTGCATTTACAAAGCTTCATCAATACAAAGCAGAAGTGACTTTTGGAGCCTGGTTAAAACGTATCGTTGTAAATAAAGCGATCGACCATTTAAAATCTAAGAAGCAGCACATGCAAAACTTAGAAGAGGTGCACCTAAAAGTGGTAGATGAGAATTATGAAGACGAATGGTTAGTGGAAGATACAATCTCTATTGAGGATGTAAAAGAAGCAATAGCAAAACTTCCTGATAAGTATCGCTATGTAGTGATGTTATTCCTTGTTGAAGGATATGATCATCAGGAAATTTCGGAAATTTTAAAAATTTCTGAAGTAGCTTCTAGAACACAACTCTCTAGAGGAAAGTCAAAATTGAAAGAACTGTTAATACCTATGAAAAATGGCACAAGATCTTAGAAACTTATTTAAAGAAGAGCAGGAGAAATCGCATTTAAAAATGAACGAAGGTCATGAGGCACGATTTATTAAGAAACTCGATGCAGCATTACCTGAAAAGTCATCAGTCAAAAACCGATTCAGTATTTTCTATATAGCTGCGAGTATTGTTGTGCTAATTGGATTAGCCTTTGGAGCTTATCAGTTTTTTAATAATTCAGAGTCATTTGAAAATCAACTAGTTGATACCGATCAGCCTACAAACGAACGTGAGTTGAAATCACTAGGCGATATTTCACCTGATCTCAAGAAAGTAGAGGATTACTACTTGGCGCATATCAACTTAGAATTATCAAAGGTGAAATTGACACCTGAGAATAAAGAACTATTTGATGCTTATGTAGTGCGTTTAGCTGAACTCAATGAAGAGTATAAGCAACTTTCAATCGAATTAACTGAAAATGGCCCGAATGAACTAACAGTGAGTGCCTTAATTGACAATCTGAAATTACGACTTGATTTATTGTATCGATTAAAAGAACAATTAAGTGACCTAAATGCTTCGGATGAAGCACAAACCACATCATGAACATTACCAACCAAAACAAGGACTTACGAAATTAGTTAGGTGGTTCTGATGTAAAAGAATTATAAAATGAGAACAAAATATACAACCGTATTGATCATGTTATTCTGTTTCACATGGAGTGTGACAGCACAACAGAAATTAACAAAAATGTCGAAATCGATCGACGTTTCAAAAGATGTCAAAATTGATTTGAATACCAGTTATGTGCAAATTGAAGTTGATACATGGAATAAAAATACTTTAGAAATTGAGGCCTATATCGAAGGTGAGAAATTATCTAAGGAAGAATTAGAATCGGCGTTAAAACGTTGGAACCTTAAAGTAGATGGATCTGGTGATTATGTGAAGATTTCTTCTGAAGGAGGACTTCATAGTTCATGGGAAGACTTAGGAGATATTAGAATAGAGCTTGAGTCTTTGGAAGCCTTAAAGGCCTTAGAAGTTTTAGGCGAAATTGACTTGCAAGATCTTCCTGAGATGCCAGAGATGCCTGAAATGCCAGAGATGCCAGAAATAGCTAGGTTTGAGATGCCAGAGATGCCAGAAATGCCTGAATTACCAGAATTGCCTGAGCTTCCAGAAGGGATTACAAATGTGAGTTTCGATACCGAAGCTTATAATAAAGATGGTGAAGCTTATCTTGAAAAATGGAGTAAGGAGTATGAGAAAAAATTTGGTAAAGAGTATCAAGAGCGTATGAAAGATTGGGGTAGAGCAATGGCTAAAGTAGATTTTTCAGATTATGAAGAACGAATGGAAAGATGGGGAGAAAAGTTTGGAAAGAAATTCGAAAAACAGTTTGGTGAAGATTACGCTAAGAAGATGGAAGCCTGGGGTGAAGAATTTGGAAAACAGTTTGACGAAAAATGGGCTAAAGAAATGGAAGTCTGGGGAGAGCGTTTTGGAAGAGAAATGGAAAAACGAGGTGCCGAACTTGAGAAACGTATGGCAGAGCGTGAAAAGGAAATGGAGAAACGTCAGGTTGAGATGGAAAAACGTCTTCACGAACGCGAGAAAATGCAAGAAAAGCGACGCGAAAAACTGGCAAGACGTTATGAATTAAGACGTGATAAAGTTAAAAAGACCATTAAGATTAAAATGCCTAAAAAAGCTAAATTAAATTTGAATGTTAGACATGGCGAACTTAAAATGGCCTCAGTAATAAACAACCTAAGAGGAGATATATCACACGCTGCATTTGTAGCAAATCACATTGATGGAAGCGAGACTTCCATCAATGTGGCTTATTCACCAGTTGATATTACAACGTGGAGTTTGGGTGAGCTCAACCTTAAGTATGTTAAAGATGCTCAGGTAGAAACTGTTGAGCGTATGGTACTAAATAGTAATTCATCCGATATTATTTTAGGAACTATAAATAACAATGCGATTATTGACGGAAGTTTTGGCGAATTAACGATTACAAGAGTCGCCGATACATTCAATAATATGAATATCATTCTTGAAAATAGTGAAGCTTTAATCGCCTTACCGAAATCTGACTTTACAGTTTATTTCAAAGGGAAACGATCGAAGTTAAATAATGAACTAACGTCACAGAAAACAATTGAGAACTTTCCTAATGATAAGAATTCAGGAAAATCGATTGTAATTAATAGTAAGTTTAGTGATGTTGTTTTAAAGAACTAATTAAAAGCTGTATTTTTATATGAGATAAAATTACTATTTACATCATGAGACTACTCCAACGATTTGCATTAGTATACCTGTTCTTGGTATGCTTTTTTTCTTGTAAGACTGATACAAATAACGAAACCGAAGTCAATTCTGCTGAAAAATACGAAGCTTTCGTAAAAGCAATGGATGAACAAGGTATAGCTACTGGGAATTTGTTAGTTTACAAAGACGGCGAAGTGATTTTTAGAAGTGCTCATGGTTTAAGGTCTATTGACCCTTTAGATTCCTTAGATTTAAACTCACAATTCAGATTGGCCTCTGTTAGTAAGCAATTTACTGGGATGGCTATCATGAAATTAAAAGAAAAAGGTAAGATAGACTATGATCAAAAGGTAAATTCAATACTTTCAGACTTTCCTTATGATAATATTACTGTACGTCATTTACTTCACCATACATCAGGACTTACAGATTACGAGCGTATAATCGCAGATCACTTTGATCGAGAAGATCCTAATAAACAATATATACTGGGTAATAATGAAATCTTAGATGTGTTTTATAGGGTGGATCCTGATCTAGATTTTCAACCGGGAGAGCGTTGGGAATATAGTAACACGGGTTATTTAGTTCTCGCAACTATCGTTGAGACAGTATCAGGACAACATTTTAGAGATTTCCTTAAGGAACAGATTTTCGATCCAGTTGGAATGACAAATACTACCTTATATCAGTATCAAATTGAAGCCGATCCAAATATGCCGAATCGTGTTTACGGATATCGAACAGCACTTAATCAGAAAGATCTCATTTCGAATGATTATGATATTGTTAATGATGTGCGAGGTGATGGTGGTATTTTTTCCACTTTAGATGATCTTTATAAATGGAATATGGCACTGGCAAACCACACGATTATTCCAAAGTCGTATTTAGATGAAGCCTGGACGACAGGTAAAACCAATGGTGGTGAAAATACAAGTTATGGTTTTGGTTGGTTTTTAGATTATGATCCAGGGAATCCTGTGGTTGTTAATCATTCTGGAGGATGGGTCGGTTTTGCTACATTTCTTCAAAATGAAGTCGATAAGAAAAATGGTTTTGTAATACTTACTAATAACTCTAGTGAATATGTAGGAGCGATTTTCAGAAATCTGTTCGCGCTGTCTTCTGGTGAAGATTTTGAACTTCCAAAAAAATCAATTCGTACAGCACTAGCGAAGAAAATTTTCAATGAAGACATTTCATCTGCTTTAGCCTATTATACCGAAGTCAAATTAAATAACCCTGATGACTTTAATTTTGATGAAGCTGAGCTCAACATACTGGGCTATAATTTAATGAATGATGAGCGCTTAGATGACGCCCTTGAAATATTCAAACTAAATATGGAACAATTCCCAGAATCTGCAAACCCATATGACAGTTACGGTGATGCCTTATTAGCAAAAGGAGATACACTTCAGGCACTGGAAAACTTTAAAAAATGCTTTAGTATGGACAGTACCTTGATCTATTCTAAGGATAAGATCGATGCGTTAGAAGCCATCTTCACTAGATAAGAAATTTTGCAATGAATGCATTAGAAAACGAACTACTGGTATCGCCTCGATGCTATGTTCTGGATAATAGAATTGCAATCAATGACTATGTCGCTTTAGACTTGTCAAAATCAAATCAATCTTTAGAAGATGTCGATGTTTCATCTTCTGAGAGACTCGGAAATTTCATTAATGCTCACATTGCAAGGCATAACGCAAAAGTGGCGTGTGGTGGCTACCTTGAAACACGCGGTATTTATGAGCGTAGTAATTATTTTAATAACACCGATCCTTACGATGAACGTAACATACATTTGGGATTAGATCTTTGGATTCAAGCCGAAACACCAATCTTCACACCATTAGACGGTATTGTGCACAGCTACAAGAATAATACGAATTATGGCGATTATGGTCCAACAATTATTTTAGAGCACAATCTTAACGATGTGAAATTCTACACACTTTATGGGCATCTGAGTTTAGAATCATTAGAGGGCCTCACTATTGGCAAAATATTTGAAAAAGGTGAACAGATTGCGACACTTGGTGACGCTAGCGTGAATGGTGATTATGCACCGCACTTACACTTTCAAATCATAAATGACTTACAAGATTATCAAGGTGATTATCCTGGTGTTACCTCTAGTAGAGACATCGAATTTTATCGCTCTAATTGTCCAGATCCTAATCTGTTACTTAAAATAAACCTTTAACAAAACCTTAAATATTTACTCATAGTATAGCCGTATTTTTGCAATGCTATGAAATTGTCACTAAAAGAAGTCTTTTATCTCTCCAGACCTCGTTTTTGGATGTATGTATTGGGTACATTTCTTGTTGGAATGATCGCTGCTGGAAATCCTTTTGAACATGGTCCTTTGACGACCATTTTACTCCTATCTTTTAGCGTATTCTTTTCGTTACCAGCAAATGTTTTAATATATGGTGTAAACGATATTTACGATTATCAAACCGATATTCACAATGAAAAGAAACTTGCATATGAAAGCATACTACAACCAAATAAGCATAGAAACTTATGGGTTATTACTAGTCTGTTGATTTTACCATTTTTACTATTATTTATTTGGTCTAATACACCCACGAAAATTGCACTCATGGTGTTTTTGTTCACAGGTATTTTTTATTCTGCGACTCCAATTCGCGCTAAAAGTAAACCGCCATTAGATGTATTATTTTCCTCAATAATTTATGTGTCGCCAGCAGTGGTTGGCTATTTTGTGACGGGACAAACGAATATAGAGTGGCTGGCCGTAGTAGGAGGACTGATTTGGGCTTTCGCTATGCAAACCTATTCGGCCGTTCCTGATATCGACGCCGATCAAAAAGCAGGTGTTCATACCCTTGCTACACTATTTGGTGAGAAAAAAGCATTGTGGTTTTGTCTGGTTTGCTATCTGTTATCAGCTTCAATAGGGTTTTATTATCTCGGACCTATAGCGGTTGTTTTTGGCGTTGTCTATTTAGCTATGGTTTTGCTTAGCATTTATAACACCAACAAACTGTTTAAATATTACACGTACTTTCCATTAATTAATGTAATTACTGGAGCTTTGCTTTTCTTTAATTTATTTTATCAGGAAGTTTTTGTCTAATCCTTAAAGTGTACTTAAAGGTTTTGGTGTTTTGATCTTTTGAATACGTTTGTAGACCAATTCAGCAGAGATTAAACAAATTGGCATTCCAATTCCTGGGCTGGTTCCGGCGCCAACGTAGTATAAATTTTTCACTTTCTTGCTATAGTTTAAGGGACGTTTGAGCGTTTGTTTAAGCGTATGTGCCAAACCAAGAGCCGTGCCTTTATAGGCATTATAATCTCTTCGGAAATCATCACTCCAGAATGACCGTTCATATACGATATAGTCTTCAATATCGGGAAGTTCTAGATCGGTTTTTATAAGATCTAGAATCTTTTGACGATAAACTGTCATGTCTTCTTCGGAGAGGGTTAAACCTGGTGGGATTGGTACTAATACAAATAAATTATCAGTCCCTTCTGGTGATAATTCTGGATCTGTTTCTGTAGGTTTACAGATGTAGTAACTAGGATCTTCAGGAAGCTGGGGCGTATCAAATAACTCCTTAAAATTTTGTTTCCAGTCTGAACCAAATCGAAGATTATGATGACTCAAAATATCCAATTCGCGATCTAATCCTAAATACATAATAAATGCACTCGGACTTAATACTGAGCGTTCCCAATATTTTTCAGGATAGGTCTGATAAGGTTTTTCGAGTAATCGTGTTTCAGTAAACCAAAGGTCCGCATTAGAGATAATCAAGTCAGCCTTTAGCACATCTCCATTTTCGAGTTGCACGCCGCCGGCCTTTTTACCTTCAATGTTAATTTTAGATACTGCTGTATTCGTATGAAAAGAAGTACCATGTTTTTTATTGATACGTTCTAAGGCTTTTACAATTTCATAGATGCCACCTTTCGGATAATACACACCCATATTAAAGTCTATGGCATTCATAATATTATACATCGCAGGTGTTTTAGCTGGATCTGAGCCTAAGAACACCAGCGTGTATTCAAGAATCTTTTTAAGTCGATCACTCTCAAACCATTTGTTCAAATAAGACTGCATAGTTTGAAACGGATTGAGCTCAATACCTTTTTTGATCACTTTCCATTTTAAGAAATCTAAAGAAAATCCCAGATTGCGGTACATAAATGTTTCCTTTGCCATTTCGTATTGCTCACCAGATCGTTCTAAATATGCTTTAATCTTTGGTGTAACACCAGGTTCAAGCTGTTCGAATAATGGTAAATCTTTGTCTAGATCAGAATGAATATCAACGATGGGAAGTTCTTTATCATTTGAAAAGAAAACACGATAGGAAGGTGAAAGTTTAATGAGCTCCAGATGGTCATTAATATCTTCTTCCAATAAGTTAAAATACTGTTCAAAAACGTCTGGCATTAAATACCAGGAAGGGCCCATATCAAATGTGTACCCTTCTGCTTCAAAGATATTTGCACGGCCTCCAAGATTCGCATTCTTTTCTAAAACGGTAACCTCATATCCAGCTTTGGCAAGAAGTGCAGCAGAGCCTAATCCACCAATACCTGAACCTATAATGATAACTGATTGTTTCACTTTTGCAAAAATACGGAAGGTTATAGGAGGACTATATTTATTTAAGAAGGAATTAAGAAAGAAATTAGCGTATCTGTCGATACTCGAATTATTTCTTTACCCAAACTCCAGAGCGCTTTCCAATCTTTTTGTTTGCTTTAAATCGAATAGGAATGGCATCTCTAAAGTTTCGAACTACAAAATGTAAATGTGGTGTAGTCGTAAAACCTGTATATCCAGAAATGCCGATATTCTGTCCTGCTTCCACCAAATCGCCAACGTCAACGAGTGCACCGTCTTTGTCAAGATGGACATAAAAAGCCAAGGTGCCATCATCATGATAGATAACCACTTGATTGGCTTTATCGCGATAATCCCGTCCGCCACGTTCTGTAAAATGCTCAATAGCACTCACTACACGGCCAGAGCGCGCCGCTACAATAGTATCGCCTATTGCTATTTTAAAATCTATAGCAAATCTCGACTGGTCGCTCGAGTGGCTAAACTTTCCGTTAAATCCTTGTATGATCTTGTATCGTTTTCCTGTCTGAAATGGGAGTTCGTATAATACATCTTCAACTTCAGAATCCTCCAATTGTTTTCCATAAGACACTGAAGAACTAAAATGATCACTGGTTTCAAAATCGGGATCTGCATCAATAAACGACTTTGGTATTTCAATAACTCCGATTATAGAGTCTGTTGGCGAACAAACAATTGGTGCACTAGGAAGTAAAAGATCCAACGTAGATTTTTTACTTACTGTTAATGTTACTGGGATAGGCAGTTTATTGTAAAACGTATAGCTAACTAGACTATCATTTTCAGATTTTGTGTAACCAAAATCCTGTGCTTGCATTCCTTGAAGAACAAGTAAGCTCAGAATTAAAGTATAAAACCGAAACATAGTGATTTACTTAATTAATCTTCGACCAAAACCCATTCACCTTTAGCGATCAATGGTTCAGCCTGCTTATACTTAACGACTTTATTCTCACCACTCATAACGTGTTTAATTGTAACACGATCATTACGACCAATTTTTGGTTTGTCACGAACAATGGTTTCAACAACCTCAGGCTGACGTTGCGTATTACCTGCAGCTCTATTCTGTGCGGCACGTTCATCCATATTTGGAATTTCGTCTTTCTGAGTTTGAAGCTTCTCACGTTTACGCGCTTTGGCTTCTTGAATTGTATTTTGAGTTTCTGTAGGTAATTCTCCTTTGAATAAGAATGAAATGACATCTTTATTCACTTGATCAATCATTTCTTTGAATAATTCGAACGCCTCGAACTTATAAATCAATAATGGATCTTTTTGCTCGTGAACCGCAAGTTGTACAGATTGCTTCAATTCATCCATTTTACGTAAATGTGTTTTCCATGAATCATCTACGATTGCAAGTGTAATGTTCTTTTCAAAATCATTAATTAACTGCGTACCTTTTGATTCATAAGCTTTTTCTAAATCTGTAACCACCTGAAGGTTCTTAACGCCATCAGTAAATGGAACAACGATACGCTTAAAACGATCACGCTGATTTTCATAAACACTCTCAATTACTGGATACGCAAGTTCCGCATTGCGCTGCATTTTCTCACGGTAATGATCAAATGCTGCTTTATATACTTTTCCTGCAATATCTTGGAATGATAGTTTCTCAAATTCTGCTTCTGCAATAGGTGAACTCATTGAGAAATATCGGATAAGTTCGAATTCGAAATTCTTAAAATCATTCGCAGCTTTATTGCTTTCAGCAATGCCTTCAGAAGTATCATAGATCATATTAGCGAGATCAACGCGAAGGCGATCTCCTTCAATGGCGTGACGACGTCTTTTATAGACAACCTCACGTTGCGCGTTCATCACATCATCATACTCTAATAATCGTTTACGTACACCAAATTGATTTTCCTCGACTTTCTTTTGAGCACGTTCGATAGATTTAGAAATCATTGAATGTTGAATAACTTCACCTTCTTTTAACCCCATTCTATCCATCATTTTGGCAATACGTTCGCTACCAAATAAACGCATTAAATTGTCTTCGAGTGATACATAGAATTGAGAACTACCAGGATCTCCTTGACGACCAGCACGACCACGCAACTGTCGGTCAACACGTCGAGAATCATGACGTTCCGTACCAATAATTGCTAATCCGCCTGCTTCTTTTACAGCATCGGTCAATTTAATGTCGGTACCACGACCAGCCATGTTTGTTGCAATGGTAACCTGACCAGGTTGACCAGCTTCTGCTACAATATCTGCTTCTTTTTTGTGCAATTTTGCATTAAGTACATTATGAGGAATTTTACGAATGCTAAGCATTTTACCTAATAATTCTGAAATCTCTACCGATGTCGTACCAATTAATACTGGTCGACCTGCTCGAGAGAGGTTAGTCACCTCATCGATCACGGCATTATACTTCTCACGTTTGGTTTTGTATACTAAATCCTCACGATCATCTCTAGCAATAGGTCTATTCGTTGGAATCTCAACAACGTCTAATTTATATATTTCCCAGAATTCACCAGCTTCGGTAACGGCAGTACCAGTCATACCTGAAAGCTTGCGATACATTCTAAAATAGTTCTGAAGTGTGATCGTAGCAAACGTCTGTGTGGCATCTTCAATTTTCACATTTTCTTTGGCCTCGATAGCTTGATGTAAACCATCACTATAGCGTCGACCATCCATGATACGTCCAGTTTGTTCGTCAACAATCATTACTTTATTGTCAATTACAACATACTGGATGTCTTTTTCAAAAAGAGCATATGCTTTTAATAACTGATTTAACGTGTGTATACGTTCAGATTTTACACCGAAATCTCTAAATAAATCTTCTTTTTCTGCGGCTTCCTCTTCTTTAGAAAGTCCTTTAGCTTCAATTTTCGCAATTTCGAGTCCGATTTCTGGCATTACGAAAAAATCAGGGTTTTCTTTACCCGATAAGAACTCAACACCTTTATCTGTAAGTTCTACTTGATTGTTCTTTTCTTCGATAACGTAATAGAGTTCAGCATCAATCTTCGGCATCTCTCTATTGTTGTCTTGCATGTAGAAGTTTTCGGTCTTTTGTAATAACTGCTTTACACCTTCTTCACTTAAGAACTTGATCAAGGCTTTATTCTTCGGAATACCTCTATATGCACGTAATAATTGGAAACCACCTTCCTTGGTGTCACCTGCAGCAATTAATTTTTTAGCTTCGGCTAACACGCCAGTTAAATATTTACGTTGAACCGATACAATATCATCCACCTTTGGTTTTAGTTCAATAAATTCATGACGATCACCTTGAGGAATTGGTCCAGAAATAATCAATGGCGTCCTTGCATCATCCACTAATACTGAATCCACCTCATCGACAATGGCATAGTGATGTGGACGTTGAACAAGATCATCAGGAGAGTGCGCCATGTTATCTCTTAGGTAATCAAACCCAAATTCATTATTTGTTCCGTATGTAATATCTGCTTGGTACGCTTTACGTCTAGCATCCGAATTAGGTTGATGATAATCTATACAATCAACGCTTAATCCATGAAATTCGAAAATAGGAGCCATCCAAGCGCTATCACGTTTTGCTAGATAGTCATTTACCGTAACTAAGTGAACACCTTTGCCAGCTAATGCATTAAGATAAACGGGTAAGGTTGCTACTAAGGTTTTACCTTCACCAGTTTGCATTTCAGCAATTTTTCCTTGGTGCAATGCCGAACCTCCAATAAGCTGGACATCATAATGGATCATATCCCAAACAATGGCTTTACCGGCAGCATCCCACGAATTTGACCAAACGGCTTTATCATCTTTTAAGGTAACGTAGTCTTTATCTCCTGAAACGATACGATCAAATTCGTTCGCTTCAACTGTGATTTCCTCATTATTTACAAAACGTTTAGCTGTTTCCTTCACTAAAGCAAAAGCTTCAGCCATAATATCATTCAATACGACTTCGGTAACTTCAAAGATCTCATCTTCTAACTTATCAATTGACTCATAAATATCTTCTCTTTTGTCAATGTCTTCGGTTTCTTCTGCGTCTTTCTGTAATTTATCAATCTGTTCTTGAACAGGTTTTCGAGCCTCTGCGATCTGTGCTTTGAATGCTATCGTTTTTGCTCTCAATTCATCATCTGATAACTGCTCTAATGTCGCTTCAAATGCATTAACTTTAGAAACAATAGGGGATAATGCTTTTACATCTTGTTTAGCTTTATCTCCTACAAATACTTTTAATACTGAATTTAAAAAACTCATGGTGTGTTTATTATATTTTATTACGTTGCTAGCAACGTAGGGTATGTCATGTTTTATCGAATCTCAAAGATAAGATTTGTGTTATTTTTTCCGAAGTTTCAGGCACAAAAAAAGTCTCGTGAAGAGACTTTTAACGTTTATTTGGTTTTATCAAAGCGGAAACCATTCCATCTTTAATATTCATCCTCATTCCAGAGGTAATCTTCATCAGTTGGATAGTCTGACCAGATTTCTTCGATGGAATCGTACGAATCGCCTTCGTCTTCTATCGCTTGTAGATTTTCAACAACTTCTAAAGGAGCTCCTGTTCTAATAGCGTAGTCGATTAATTCATCTTTTGTTGCTGGCCAAGGTGCATCACTTAAATAGGATGCTAGTTCTAATGTCCAATACATTTCTTACAGGTTTATTTTTTTGCAAAAATAAAATTATAGTTCATAAAGTCAAGAAAAAAGTGAATTAATTAAAAATTAATTTAAAGAACGTTTTGTTTTTATTGATTTTTAAGCCAAGTGAACTACATTTAATTCTGCAAAGTTTTATTTAAGATTCCTTTTCAGGAATCCATTTTACTTCGTCGGCTCGTAAGTCATGGGACAACTTTCGTGCCAATACAAATAGGTAGTCAGAAAGTCGGTTTAAGTACTTTAAACTCTCTGGTTGAAATGGTTCTAAATCATTTAGCGCACTCGCTAATCGTTCAGCACGTCTACAAACACAGCGTGCGATGTGACAGAATGACACCGTTTGATGACCTCCTGGTAATACGAAGTGTGTCATAGGAGGTAACGCTTCATTCATTGCGTCCATTTCGTTTTCCAAAACTGAAATATCAGCTTCAGAAATCTTTGGAATGTTTAAGCGTTCCTTTCCACTTTTTAGAATTGCCTTCTCTGGATCGGTTGCTAAGATTGCACCAACAGTAAACAAACGATCTTGAATCGTCATTATGATCTGTTTATACTGTTCATTGATGTCTTGGTCTCTTATTAGTCCAAGATGCGAATTAAGCTCATCAACCGTGCCGTAGCTGTCAATACGTATATGGTGTTTAGGAACCCTTGTGCCTCCAAAGAGTGCTGTTGTTCCTTTATCTCCTGTTTTGGTATATATTTTCATAGCAGAAATACGATTTGATGTGCAAATTTACGAGTTTTTGAATCGATAAAGGTGTAGGTCGCAATTGAATCAATTAATTTCTGACCTTAACGCGAATTCCCTTACTTAAGGTGCTAACACCAAATACGAACATTAGCACAGGTAATAATAGATAATATAAATAAGCCGTGTTTTTATTTTCAATAACAAAAAGCGCCATTTCGTTTAATACTATTGATGCTATAAAACAGAGTAAGATTCCAGAGATAATAAAGCCTAATTTTTTAGTCATGGTATTAGGTGTTATTTGAATTAGTTTCGAGTGTCACTTTCAATCATACCATCTCTTAATCGTATTATACGCTTGGCGTGAGCCGCAATATCTTCTTCATGCGTCACCATGATAACAGTATTTCCTGCCTGATGAATTTCATCGAAAAGGGTCATGATTTCATGACCTGTTTTTGAATCTAAATTACCAGTAGGCTCATCGGCCAGTATGATAGAAGGTTTATTTACAAGGGCACGTCCAACGGCAACACGTTGACGTTGTCCACCAGATAATTGATTAGGTTTATGATCCATTCTATCGGCTAATCCAACATCAGTAAGAACTTCTTCAGCACGCTTGTGTCGCGCAGTTTTTGATTGACCTGCATAGACCATAGGTAGTGCTACATTATCTAAAGCCGTTGTTCTTGGTAACAGATTGAAGGTTTGAAAAACGAATCCGATTTCGGTATTTCTAATCTCTGCCAATTCATCATCACTCATCTGACTAACGTCTTTACCATTGAGAATATAGGTGCCAGCGGTTGGAGTATCCAAACAACCTAAAATATTCATAAGCGTTGATTTTCCAGACCCTGACGGTCCCATTATCGCGACATAATCACCAGTCTCGATATCGAGATCAATTCCTTTAAGTACATGAACAGTCTCCTGACCGAGTTTAAAATCGCGTATAATGTCTCTAATTTCAATGACGTTACTCATACTGGGCTTTCTTTAATTTTTGTTGAATCTGCAAGATACAGATTTCACTACATATGACGCAATAGACCGTCGCTTGTTACACTCTGATCTTGAAATTTTGTTTCACCTGTTCATTTCTAAAAAACACTAAGCCCCAAAAGAAGGTATCCACAGTTACAGTAACATCCGGATGAGCCTTTATTTCTTTCCAAGCTGCTTTCATGTCTTTTGACCAATAAATGTCGTCAAAAATAAAGACCGAATCGTTATGTGCGGTTTTTATTAATATGTCGAAGTAGTTAAGCGTCGCTTCTTTCTCATGGTGTCCATCAAAAAAGATAAGATCAAAGTGTTTGTTAGCTAATTTTGGTAAAATTTCATTAAAGCTGCTATTTATAATGTCAACATTTAAAATATGAGCCTCTTTTAGCTGGTGTTCAGCAATTTTAGAAATTTGATCGCAACCTTCAATGCTTACAATTGAATTATTTGGATTCCCGAGCGCTAAAACCTGCGTTGCCATGCCTAGAGAGGTGCCGAGTTCCAAACTTTGACGAGGTTCAAAATACTTAGTAATTCTGTAAAGTAATTTAATGCGTTTTAATGTACTTCCTGAAGTTTTTGCAATGGCATTAATTGCTCTTTTATTTGAATTGAAAACACGTGATCCAGAACCGAAATCGGTTATAGTGATCTCAGTAGAATCTTCAAGTAAATTCTGACGGTATGATTTAATAAATTGATAGTCTTTATAAATGGATTTATCATAAAAACACTTTGTGACTAAATCATAAACAAAAGGTGAATGAACACCATGTTGATTGGTGGATTTAAAAAGAAACTTTATGTATTCAATAATTTGAAACATCGTTAAGATTCAAATTTCTCAGAAAGTTCGAACCAGCGCAATTCTTTAGTTTCAATAACTTCTATTAAAGCTTGAAGCTCTAAAGATAGCTCGTTAATTTCTTCAGCATTCAATGTGGCATCATTGAATTTTGCTTCCAACGCTTTTTTATCTAATTCAAGGGATCGAATCTTACTCTCTAAATTTCGATACTCTTTTTGTTCATTAAAGCTTAATTTTTGCGCCTTGTTATCGGCTTCGCCAGAGGTGTTTTTGGTACTGACTTTAGTAGCTTCGGAAGATTTGGGCGGATTTGAAGATTCATAAGCTCTATAATCCGTATAATTTCCAGGGAAATCCTTTATAATACCTTGGCCTTGAAATACAAATAAATGATCTACAATTTTATCCATAAAATAACGGTCATGAGACACAACGAGAAGACATCCAGGAAAGTCGAGTAGGAAATTCTCCAAGATGTTAAGTGTAACAATATCTAGATCGTTAGTTGGTTCATCGAGGATCAAGAAATTCGGGTTTTGTATCAAAACTGTACAGAGGTATAGGCGTTTTTGTTCGCCACCACTTAGTTTTTCTACAAAATCATGCTGCTTCTTACCATCAAATAAAAAGCGTTCTAATAGTTGTTTAGCACTTATTTGACGTCCTTTAGTCAATGGGATATATTCTCCGAATGCCTTTATCACATCAATAACCTTTTGTTCAGGTTTAATCTGGATACCACCTTGTGTATAATATCCAAATTTCACGGTGTCGCCAACTATGATTTTTCCCGCATCTGGCGTGATACCATTCGTAAGCATATTCAGAAAGGTTGATTTCCCTGTACCATTTTTGCCAATAATACCTATGCGTTCCCCTCTTTTAAATGTGTATTCAAAATTCTTCAGAATGATTTTGTCTTCAAACGCCTTAGATACATTATGAAACTCAATAATTTTAGAACCGAGGCGTTCCATATTAATTTCAAGTTGAACTGTATGGTCTTTCCGGCGTTGATGCGCACGTTTTTTTATATCTGAAAAATCATCTATTCGCGATTTGGACTTAGTTGTTCGCGCTTTTGGTTGACGACGCATCCACTCCAATTCTTTTTTGAAAAGTTGTTTTGCTTTTCCAGTTTCAATTTGCTCTAAGGTTATGCGAGCCTCTTTTTGTTCTAGATAATAGGAGTAATTACCCTTGTAAGTATAAAGTTTTCCGTGATCTAATTCTATGATTTCATTGCAAACACGTTCTAAGAAATAACGGTCATGCGTCACCATAAATAGGGTTAATTGTGATTTGGCAAAATAGTGTTCTAGCCATTCAATCATCTCTAAATCAAGATGGTTTGTTGGTTCATCTAAAACTAATAAATCAGGTTCACTAATTAATGCCTGTGCCAAAGCTAATCGCTTAATTTGACCGCCAGACATGGTTTTAATCTTTTGATCTAAATCATTTAGTTTTAATTGCGATAGAATTTGTTTAAACTGCAATTCGAACTCCCATGCATTGTGGATTTCCATTTGTTCGAAAGCACTTTGATAGGCTTCTGTGTCATCAGGATTTTGAAGTGCTTGCTCGTAATTCTCAATAATTTTTAGCTGAGGTGCTTCAGAGCTAAAAATCGTATCCTTAATACTAAGATTTGGATCGAAATAAGGTGATTGTGGTAAGAAGGCCATTCGGATGCCTTTTCTCATAACTACCTGACCTGAATCAGGTGTGTCATCACCCGATAGGATATTTAAAATGGATGTTTTTCCGCTTCCATTTTTAGCAACAAAGGCAATCTTATCATCCTTATGAATGCTAAATGATAGGTCCGAAAACAGCTCTAATTCGCCATAAGATTTCGAGATATGTTCTACAGTCAGATAGTTCAAATTGAAATTTTTTACAAAGTAAATCAATATCCTCAAAAAAACGATGAATAGTTTTGTTATTAATGGTGATAGGTTATATTTGTGAAGCATCAAGCAACTTAACAATGAATAGACAGTTTCTGCTAATTGGAGTCCTGCTCTGTGCGGTTTTTACATCCTGTATTCCGCAAAAGGATATTGTATATCTTCAGAATAAAAATGAGGCCTTAGATTCGACTCAGATCATGGTAGAGCAACCAAAGCTTTATCGCGTTCAGATTAACGATATCCTAAATATCAGAATAAAGGTCTTAGATCAGGAAAATGTCACTATTTTTAATCCTGTTGGTGAGGGAAATTTAAATGCCACTAGTCAGGAGCGTGCTTATTTCGATGGGTTCACTGTTGATATACACGGTAATATTCGCGTGCCTACTTTAGGAAAATTTAATGTTCTCGGTTTCACTATGGAAGAAATTGAGGATAATATAAAAGAGCGATTACTTGAAGATCAGTTTAAGGAAACAGCCAACATTTTTGTAACGGTGAAGTTAGCTGGATTACGCTATACAGCTACAGGTGAGGTTGCGAGTCCGCAGACGGTTACCCTTTTTCAAGAGCGTGTTAATATATTTGAAGCTTTGGCAAATGTGGGAGATATTCCTGTCACAGGTAATAGAAAGGAAGTTCAAATTATTAGGCAATACCCTGACGGTCAAAAAATACATACTTTAGATCTTACCGATAGAGCTGTAATGAAGTCGCCATATTACTTCATACAACCTAATGATATGATCTATGTGAAACCATTAAAGCAAAAATCATTAGGTACGGGAACAACTGCTGTTCAAACACTTGGGACGGTCGCTACTGTTTTGTCACTGATAACGACTTCCGTACTCATATTTACCAGACTATAACGAATGGATTACAAACCGCAAGATGAATTTGAATCAGGAGAATCAGGACGTTTAAGTTTTGATTTTAGAGGATACCTATTCAAAGTTTTGAATATGTGGAAATTTGTTATGCTTTGTATTGGCATAGCTATGATTGTAGCTTATTTAATTAATGTTCGAAAACAGAACGTTTACAAATTAGATTCGCTCATATCGATCGAGAATGATCAGAATCCTTTTTTTACTGCGAATACTAGTATCTCATTCAATTGGGGAGGCGTCTCTGGAAAAGTTGGTAAGATAATTACAACAATTAAAACACGAAGTCATAATGAACTCGTAGTAGATTCACTACAGTATTATATGACGTATTTGGCAGAAGGGAAGTACCGTAAAGAAGATATCTACAAGCGTGTGCCTTTCGATTTTATTTTAGATAAATCTAAGCCACAAGTTTTAGGATATCCCGTTGGTATCCGATTTAAAGAGAATAATACCTTTGAAGTTTTTACTGAATTTGAAGGATCCCGAAGAACAGCTCAGATTTATGAGGATAAGTCCGTAAAACGAATAGAAGTCCCGACTGGAGTATTCACACAATCTTATAATCAGAGCGATATTATTGATTTGCCATTTCTATCTGGTAAGATTAAAGTCAAACCAAAACTTTTGATAAAACCTGGATCAGAATTTTTTATTCAATTTTCAAATTTTGATGCTATTGTCAATCAATATAAAGGCAAGATTTCAATTGGAACATTTTCGTCGTCTTCATCTTCAGTCTTAAGATTGCAATTGTCAGGAACCAATAAAGCCAAAATAGTTGACTACTTGAATGCGACTTCTGCTATTTTGAGTCGCACAGAGCTTGAGCGAAAGAATCTTTACGCTACAAATACGATTAAATTCATCGACAGTACCTTGGCCGCAGTGGATGTAGACCTTAAAGACGTGACTGACGAGATGAATCAATTTCGAAAGAAAAATAAGGTGTTTAATGTTTCCGAAGAAATAAAGACTATTTCTGAGCAATTAAGAGAGAATGAACTGAATAAGCAAAATGAAAAATTAAAGCTCGATTATCTCGATAATTTAGAAAGCTATTTACAGACCAAAACAGATTACACCAATATAGCTGCACCCACGAGTGTTGGGATCGAGGAAGAAAATATTTTAAGTAGCGTTAGAAAAATAACAGGTCTCGCTATCGAACGACAAAATCTTGAATATACTACAAAAGAAGGCTCGGGATTATTTAAGGATTTAGACCGTAGAATAGATTCTGAAAAAAATGTGTTGTTAGAAACAATTGATGCCACGCGTAAAACAATTGGCATTCAGTTATCCGCAATCAATCGATTAATTGCAAATTTTGAGGCTCAGTTAAGTGGTCTTCCTGAAGATCAGCAAGAGTATTTGAAGATTCAGAGGAAATTAGATATAAGCCAGGAAGCTTATGATGTTTACATGGCTAAACGAAGTGAGGCTGCTATCGTAAAGGCCGCTAATATTTCTGACATTACAATTATTGATGAAGCCAAAGATATAGGCGGAGGATTAATTGGTCCGAATAAATCCTTGAATTACATGATGGGATTAATGATGGGCTTCTTTATTCCTATGTTCTTAATCTTTATCATCTTTTTATTAGATAATACTATTCATGGATCAGATGAAGTCGAGTTACTCTCTAAAATTCCTATCCTTGGATTGATTGGAAAATACAACTATAAAAATAATTTAGTTGTCTTTGAAAAGCCTAAATCTGCCGTTGCCGAATCCTTTAGGGCAATACGTTCTAGTCTACAATTCTTCTACAAGAAGTTAGATACTGACCATGGAAAAACCTTAATGATCACATCTTCGGTAAGTGGAGAAGGTAAGACCTTTTGTTCTATTAATATGGCTACGGTTTACGCCTTGTCTGGTAAGAAGACCATTTTGCTGGGATTAGACCTTCGAAAGCCGAAAATTTTTAACGATTTTGATATCACTAATGATAAAGGTGTCGTCAATTATCTTATTGGCGAAAGTCGATTTGAGGATGTAATACATTCTACACATATTGAAAATTTAGATATTGTACCTTCAGGGCCAATACCACCAAACCCTTCCGAATTATTAATGAGCGATCAGTTAAGAGATTTAATGCCTAAACTGAGAGCCGAATATGACATGATTATTCTGGATACGCCTCCGTTAGGACTAGTTACGGATGCATTGGAACTTTCGCAATATGCTGATGCGACCATTTTTATGGTAAGATTAGATTATACTAAAAAAGGAATGCTAGCCTTAGTAAATGCTAAATATAAAGCCGGAGAACTAAAGAATATCAGCTTTGTGTTGAACTTCTACAAACATAAAACTAATCATAATTATGGCTACGGTTATGGCTATGGCTATGGTTATGGTTACGGTTATGGTGTATATGGAAATGCCTATCATGAACGTGACAATGATTCTTTATGGAAACGAATGAAACGCTTTTTAAAACGTATTTAAAGTGATTAGTGAAACGCAATTAACGATTAAACGCCTCTTTGACCTGTGTTTATCGATAGCGTTGATTCCGATACTTATTTTTCCAATTATAGTATTAGTTGTATTAAGTTCAATCGATACTGGAAATCTTGGACTATATAAACAACCAAGAGTTGGACAGCACGGCAAACTATTTCAAATCTACAAGATCAGAACATTAAAAGAAGGTAATCACCAATTGGGGCAATTGAATCGTCATGCTACGGCATTTGGTCGTTTTATTAGATCTAGTAAAATGAATGAATTACCGCAAGTATTTAATGTTTTGTTAGGTGATATGAGTTTTGTGGGTCCTCGTCCGGATTTGGCTGGATTTGCTGATGTCTTAGAAGGTGATGATCGATTGATCTTAAAAGTAAAGCCAGGAATAACCGGACCAGCAACTATTAAATACAAACAAGAAGAACAGTTGTTGTCTCAGCAGGTTGACCCAGAAACTTACAATAGAACGATTATTTGGCCTGATAAGGTTGAAATCAATAAAAAGTATGTCAAAAATTGGAGTTTTTCTTTAGATTTGAACATTCTTTGGAAAACCATATTCGGCTGATAATGAATACAACAAAAAAAATAACAATACTGGGTTTAGGCTATGTTGGCTTGCCACTTGCGGTTGAATTCGCAATGAAATATTTGGTGGTTGGTTTTGATATCAACGCACAACGAATTCAAGAACTAAACAGTGGTATTGATAAAACTTTAGAAGTTGAAAATGATGACTTAAAATCAGTATTGACTTCAGATGTAAATGCAACTTCCGGATTACTTATTTCTGATCAATTGGAAGCGATAGCTGATTCAGAAATATATATTGTTACAGTTCCAACACCTACAGATGCCTTGAATAAACCAATTTTCACACCACTGGTAAAAGCTAGTGAATCTGTTGGTAAGGTACTTAAACAAGGCGATATCGTTATTTACGAATCAACCGTATATCCAGGTGTTACTGAAGATATCTGTGTGCCAATCTTGGAATCTGAATCAGGTTTGACATTTAATAAGGACTTTTTTGCTGGTTATTCACCAGAACGTATTAACCCAGGTGATAAAAAACATACGGTTACAAAAATTCTAAAGGTTACTTCGGGTTCAACACCAGAAATTGCAAAAGAAGTAGACGACTTGTATAAATCGATCATCACAGCAGGTACGCATATGGCGCCTTCGATTAAAGTTGCAGAAGCCGCGAAGGTGATTGAAAATTCGCAGCGCGATATCAATATTGCCTTTGTGAATGAATTGTCAAAAATTTTTAGACTTTTAGATATTGATACTAAAGCTGTGTTAGAAGCCGCAGGGACGAAATGGAATTTTATCAAATTCACCCCAGGATTAGTTGGTGGTCACTGCATAGGCGTTGATCCGTATTATTTAGCACAAAAAGCTATAGAGTCAGGATATAATCCTGAAATCATTTTGGCAGGTCGTAAAATGAACGATTCTATGGGTGGCTATGTTGCTCAGGAAACCGTTAAAATGATGATCAAAAAAGGCGCTAGGATTAAAGGTTCTAATGTTTTGGTTCTAGGTATTACGTTTAAAGAAAATTGTCCTGATATTCGAAATTCAAGGGTTATCGACATCGTTCGAGAATTTGAAACCTACAATGTGAATGTAGATGTTTATGATCCATGGGCATCAAAGGATGAAGTTCAACACGAATATGGATTTGATTTATTGGACAATACCTCTCAATTAAGATCCGATTATGATGCTATCGTTTTAGCAGTATCACATAAAGAATTTTTAGAAATAGACCTTAACGAATTGAAATCAGATATAGGTGTCATATTTGATGTCAAATCCTTATTACCAAAATCGTCAGTAGACGCAAGATTATAATGTACGAACATAAATATCACAACGAAGACCTTAGCCAACTTTCTTTTTTAGTAACTGGAGGAGGTGGATTCATAGGATCTAATATTGTTGAATACTTACTAAAGTATGGTGCAAAAAAAGTTCGCGTATTGGATAATTTTTCAAACGGACATCGTAAAAACCTCACTGAATTTCATGACAATCCAGCATTCGAATTGATTGAAGGGGATATCCGCGATATGCAAACTTGTATTGACGCTATGGAAGGCATTGATTATGTGTCGCACCAAGCTGCATTGGGTTCGGTACCACGATCTATAAATGATCCTGCGACCAGTAATGCAGTGAATGTTTCGGGTTTTTTAAACATGATGATCGCCTTAAAAGATTCACCAACAGTAAAACGTATGGTTTATGCGGCCTCGAGTTCTACTTATGGCGATAGTAAGACTTTGCCGAAAATTGAACACTCGATTGGTAAACCCTTATCACCTTACGCCGTAACTAAGTATGTTAACGAGCTTTATGCAGACGTATTTGGAAAAACGTATGATACGGATGTCATCGGATTGCGCTACTTCAATGTTTTTGGGCCAAAGCAAAGTCCGGATGGTGCTTATGCTGCAGTAATCCCATTGTTCATGCAAGCGCTAGTTGATAATAATTCGCCAACCATAAACGGCGATGGTGAACAGACGCGAGATTTTACATTTGTAGATAATGCAGTTCAGGCAAATATTCGAGGTTTCTTTGCTTCGGAAGCTGCAAAAAATCAAGTATTCAATGTTGCCTGTGGTGAACGCATATCTGTTAATTATTTATGGAATTCACTATGCGAATCAGCGAATTCGGGTCTGAAAGCTACTTATGGTCCACCAAGACAGGGTGATGTACGAGATTCATTAGCTAATATTTCAAAAGCACAAGAGCTCATAGGATATGAGCCACAATTCACAGTTCGAGAGGGCTTAAAGATTACTTGGGAAAACTTTAATTAATCCCAGAAATAAGTTCGAAGAGTTTTATTGTCTTTGGGCATTTAGTATATTAGCCTAAACTTAATCTAAATTCATTTTGAGTACTGAATCTAAGGATCAATGGCTATACACCATTTCTTCCAAGCGTAAGTTGATCAATATCAATTTCAAGGAAATTTGGCAGTATAGAGATCTGTTGTTATTGTTTGTAAAACGTGATGTAATCACAGTATATAAACAGACCATCTTAGGACCTTTATGGTATTTTATTCAGCCACTCTTTACTGCAATTACATTTACATTAATTTTCAATAAGGTCGCCAATATCGAAACTGGAGCGGTTCCACCTTTCTTATTTAACCTTGCAAGTGTTTCAGTTTGGGGATACTTTAGAACCTGTTTGACCGCCACAAGTGATACGTTTAAAAGTAATGCCGCTATATTTTCTAAGGTGTATTTTCCAAGAATTATTTCGCCTTTATCCTTGGTAACATCGAACTTAGTAAAATTTGGGATTCAGATGTTGCTGTTCATTTGTTTCTATATATATTATTATAGCCAAGGAGCAAGCTTGTCAATAGGTTCTTCGCTCTTGTTTTTTCCGTTGTTAGTAGTATTAATGGCAATGTTAGGGCTGGGATTAGGGATGATTATTTCTTCGATGGTAACAAAATATCGTGACCTAAAATTCTTAGTAGCCTTTGGAGTTCAGTTACTAATGTATATATCAGCTGTAATGTATCCTTTGGCATTAATTCGTGAAAAGCTTCCTAAAATCGCTTGGTTAGTAGAGTACAACCCAATGGCATATATTATTGAATCAGCAAGGTATATGCTTTTAGGTGAAGGAACGATAAGTACCTTTGGATTAGTTTATACTGTTGTCGTTACTATTGTGATATTCTTTGTTGGAATTATTATATTTAATAAAACTGAAAAAACATTCATTGACACCGTTTAAGCATGTCTGAGATTATTCTAAAAGCCACAAATATTAGTAAGCAGTACCGCTTAGGATTGATAGGTACTGGGACGGTTAAGAATGATCTTAAACGTTGGTGGTATGGATTGAGAGGTAAAGAAGATCCATTTTTGAAGGTAGGTGATGTGAATGACCGAAGTACTGCAGGTTCAAGTGATTATGTCTGGGCTCTTAAGGACATCAACTTTGAAGTTAAGCACGGAGAAGTATTAGGTATCATTGGAAAAAATGGAGCTGGAAAATCTACCTTACTTAAAATATTATCTAGAGTTACTGGACCGACCACTGGAGAGATAAAAACTAAAGGTCGTATAGCATCATTATTGGAAGTAGGAACCGGATTTCACCCTGAATTAACAGGTAGAGAGAATATCTATTTAAACGGAGGAATTTTGGGTATGACCAAGGCGGAAATACGCTCTAAAGAGTCTGAAATTATTGAGTTTTCGGGATGTGAACGCTACGTTGATACGCCTGTTAAGCGTTATTCTTCGGGAATGCGCGTAAGATTAGCGTTTGCGGTAGCTGCGTTTTTAGAACCCGATATATTGGTTATCGATGAGGTACTCGCCGTTGGAGATGCTGAATTTCAGAAAAAGGCTGTAGGTAAAATGCAAGATATTTCTAAAGGTGAAGGAAGAACTGTTCTTTTTGTAAGCCATGATATGGCTGCGATACAAACACTTTGTAGCCGATTATTAATTTTAGAGAACGGACTTCTTAGCTACGAAGGAGATGTCTCCAAAGGTGTTGAACATTATCTTTCGAGTGTAAAATCAGGACAATTAAATTACCAAAATTTGAATTGTACCACTGGTATTAAAACCATAACCTTTTTAGATGACAAGGATGATCACATAGAAAGTATACTCGTTGGTCAAAAAATAAAAATACAGGTCGAGTATCAGAATGAGAATTCAAGAGATTTATCAATTTCTTTAGGTTTCTTCGATGTATTTTCAAATTTTAAGTTTGCCTGTAGAAGTGATATCATTGATAAAACCTACAATAGTCAGACCGGAGTTGCAACACTTACCATAGATAAATGGCCACTAAGTGAAGGCATATACTATTATAATTTGGCTGTTCATGATAAAGGTGTCATGATAGAGAATGTAAAAGAGGTAGGAATACTAAACACAGAGCGTGGTGACTTTTATGGCAACGGAAAATTGCCTGGTCATAAGAAAGGATTTTATATAGATTATAATTGGTCATAGCGTGAAAACAATACTAAAATCAATATTTCAGCCTATTCTCAATAAATTGCATGTAATGCTCGTTGCAAAAGGTAGGGAGATAAGTGACAAGAAGAAAAATGTCCTTATTGAGAGTATTCAAAGTGTTGGTGATGGGTTTTGTCTGAACGGTGATCAACATTTCATTTCAGATCCGAATAAAATGATAGTTGGGAGTAATGTTCATATCGGAAATAACTCTTATTTCAAAACTGAAGGCGGTTTCATAATAGGAGATAACACCCATATTTCGAGAAATACCGTTGTTTATACTGTTAATCACGATTATGAAGGTACCGCGTTACCGTACGACAGTAAACTTAATTACAAACCAGTAATTATTGGTAAAAATGTGTGGATAGGAATGAATGTTTCTATTGTGCCAGGTGTTACTATAGGTGATGGTGCTATTATTGGACTTGGAACTGTTGTAAACAGAGATGTGGAACCATTTGAAATTGTAGGTTCGGGAAAGGCAATTACCTTGAAGAAAAGAGATCTTGCGCATTATGATTCATTAGAAAATCAGAAACGTTACGGTGGCGTAGATGGGAAGGCATATGAACGTCATTCGGATAGTTCTAGTTATCTCGCAAATCGAGATAAAGTCATATGTTTTGTATTAAGTACAGGAAGAAGTGGCTCAAAAACTATAACGAAAATATTGAATCAGGATAGAAGCTGCCACGCGCTACATGAAGATATTCACCAATTAATTCGAATCAGTACACAATTGTCGTATGATCCGAAAAATGTGTCTTTAAAAAACGAACTAGATGCTATTTTCGCATTTAAAACTTGGCCTTCTAATGAAGGACAGGTTTTAATTCACTCTGATCAACGACTATGGAATTTAGTTTCGTACTTAAGTGAAAATTTTCCGAATGCTAAATTTATACACCTAAAACGTGAAGCGACGTCATGCATTCGATCAATGTTATATCGAGATTGGTATCAGCCAAATGAGTATCCAAAATACAATAATCATGATTGGGCAATGTACAGATTGCAGGGGGACAAACTAGGCGTGTTTAGCACATCAGAATGGAACGAGATGACGCCTTTAGAAAAGTGCACCTGGTATTATAGTTATGTAAATTCAAACATTGAAGCATCATTAAAAGCTATTCCTGGAGAACGCCATATGTATATAGAAGTAGAAAATTTGTCTGAATCAATCAAGGACGTACAGCGCTTCTTGAACTTGGATCTACAAGAATTGAATGTAGTGGCAAGTAATACTATGAAAAAAGAACACGGTCATAAACAGATTAATGAAAATGACCTAAATGAGGAGATAACAAAAGCAATAAACAAATTTAATTGAGCTTGTTTCAAATTGCTAACAATTAAATAATCGTCCAATATAGGTTTGGCACTAGACAGTCAAAATATCAAGATTAATATTCTTACAAGAACCTCTAATAGACCTATTGGGTTTAAATTTACCTACTTATCAATTAAAGAGCAGTCCTATTCTAATATTCATCATATCGTGGCGTACGACAATAAAGAAGATTTACCGTATTTAGATGATTTGAAAATTGAGTTAGTTGATGTTACTCAAATGAATATGGCGGACAATTATCCAAAAACAGATTCAGAAGGTAACTTATTCGCGCCTTATAATTTATATTGCAATTCACTCTTGGATACCGTTGAAGATGGCTGGATCTTATTTTTAGATGACGATGATTCCTTGTACCATAGTAAAGTAATTAAAGAGCTTGTTGATATTATTAACGACGACTATTCTACAGATAACATTTTTATATGGCAAATGCGATATCCTGATGGTCGGGTATTACCTGCAAATAATCAAGTAGACCAAAGAATAATAAAGAAAAATTATATTGGCAGTCCTTGTTATATATTTCATAGTTCCTATGTAAATGCCGCCCGATGGGATTCATATAAAGCATCAGATTTTAGATTCCTTAAACAGTTACTCGAGATAATACCTAATCATATATTTATTAAAAAAATTGGTATTCAGATTAATAATTTTGGCGATTTAGGTAGGCGAAATGATATTCAATTGAATGGAGCAAGCCTTAAATTACCGGGTTCATTTTACAAAAACTTAATTTGGCTGTTGATTCCAAAGTACCATCAACGTGTATTCGGAAAGTTACTGTTTCATAAAAATACCTACAAGCGATTGTTAGGTAGAACGAATTCTAAAACAAATAATTAGCTGTTATGAATAGTCAACCTAAAGTAACAGTAGTCATACCAAACTATAACCACGAAGCATACATCGTGGAACGTATAGATAGTGTTTTATCACAGAGTTATGATCATTTTGAAGTATTCATTCTAGATGATTGTTCAACGGATAATAGTCTAGCATTAATTGAAAAATATGAAAGCCATCCTAAGGTAAAGGATATCCTAGTGAATCCAGTAAACTCTGGATCCCTATTTAAGCAATGGTCTAAAGCTATAAACTTAGCTTCAGGTGACTATTTGTGGATTGCCGAAAGTGATGACGTTGCTCATAAAGATTTTCTCCAAACTACAGTTGAAGCGATTGAAAAGCATCCAAAGTCAGGTCTGGTATTTACAGATTCAATAATTATCGATGAACAAGGTAATTATGGAAATAAAGTATCTGAAACTCATAAGCACTTGATCGCTATGAACAAGGCTGAGACTACCAATATTCCATCAAAGAGCAAAGTTTTCGAGTATCTCATTTCAAATATAATCATCTGGAATGCTAGTGCTGTATTGTTCAGAACTGAAATTATCAAAAATATTAATGTTGAGATGTTAAGCACTTTAAATAATGCTGGAGATCTTTATTCGTATTTAAATATTGCCTTAACTAATGATATGGTATATGTAAATGCACCTTTAAATTATTTCAGACAGCATGATCAGAATACGACTCAAAACAATATCAAGTCTGGTGCTTTATATAAAGACCGTATTCGTATTATTTCAAATTTATTCACTGAACTATTACCACTAGATAATGCCAAATGGCACTTACAGGTATTTTTAAGCCGCCATTTTATAACGGCTATTGATCACGGTCTGTATTCAGATGCAAGTCAAATTATTAAATTATACCTAGATTACAACTTGATCAATACATCTACATTTAATAGCTTATCAAGATATATTTGGTGGTCAAAACAAATAAAATTTGTGCCTCATCGCTATAGAAACAAGGTAAAGAAGGAACTTGTAAACTCAATTGAACAATAATGAATGTACTCTTATTACCATCTTGGTATCCCAATAGTGTTCAAAATAATGGAACGTTTTTTCGAGAGCAGGCTCAGTTTTTGAATTCGAATGGAATGGTTGTAAAAGTACTTATGCCTGAAGAATTGCATACCAAGAGTTTTTTATTTCAAAAATTCAAACAACTGATTAAAGGCAACTTTGGAGGTTTGAGTACAGCGTTTATGCAACAAGATCCCGAAGCGTTTTCATTTCCATTAATCTTGCAAAAGAGTTGGACTGAAGAAGAGCAATTTAAAAGATTAGAACAGAGTTATCTTCGCGCCTTTGATAGTTTAATTAAATTGGGCTGGACACCTGATGTGATTCACGTACAGGGCACTCTAAAATCGGCAATTGGTGCTGCAGCAATTAAGAAAAATTATAATATACCCTATGTCGTTATTGAACATTCACCATTTCATATTGATGTGTATTCTAGTTTTGTTCAAGATCAAATTAAAAGCACGCTATTAGCAGCTAACAAAGTTGCGGGTGTGAGTACTTATCAAAAAAATCGATTATTAGAAGACGGCATTGATCGTGACATTGAAGTGGTTTGGAACCTGATGGATGAGGCAAAATTCAGTAGCACAGTACATTCTGATGATTCAAAATTTGTAATTACTACGATTACAAGACCTGTAAGAGTAAAGGATGTAGATACATTCTTTGAAGCTGTGGCTGAATTCATTAATAATATTGGAAAACCAAACAATATTGAGGTTGTGGCCGTAGGGCATAATGCATTATTTGATAAAAATGCGAACACAACATATTATCAGCAAAAAGCGGAGTCTTTAGGAATTCTAGAATATTGTAAGTTTCATGCGACATTGTCAAGAAATGAAATACTTAATTTGCTACAACGAACTCATGTCTACGTATCTACAAGTTTAGATGAACCTTATGGTGTTGCTGTAAGAGAAGCTATGCTTTGTGGCAAACCAGTTATTTCAACTAAAAGCGGAGGGCCTGATGACACGATCAATAGTCAAAATGGTATTCTTGTAGATTTGAAAGATCATAGTGCTATAGCAGCTTTTCTTTCTGAAATTTATCATGGGAAACGCACTTTTGATCCAGAATATATTCGTAACTATGTAATCTCTCAAAGTGGTCGTGACGCATTTCTTAAGAGAATGAAAGAATTTTATACCATCATTAATGATTAATGTTACTAAAACATTTTTACCTCCTCAACATGAATATCAGGCGATATTAAAACGCGCATGGGATACTGGATGGGTAACCAATCGAGGGCAATTGGTTTTGGAGTTGGAAGATAAATTGAAGACGTTTTTAGGTGTGAATCACATGACTTTAATGACTAATGGTACCTTACCAATTCAAATCGCTATTAAGACTTTAGAATTATCAGGAGAAATTATCACGACGCCATTTAGTTATGTTGCAACTACTAGCAGTATTGTATGGGAATCATGTAAACCGATTTTTGTTGACATTCATCCAGATTACCTCACTATTGATGAACGTCAAATTGAAGCAGCAATAACAAATCAAACCACAGCAATATTGGCGACTCATGTTTTTGGAAATCCTTGTCATGTAGACGCAATAGATGCAATAGCTAAGAAGCACGATTTGAAGGTTATTTATGATGCTGCGCACTGTTTTGGTGTTCAATATGATGGACAATCAGTGTTTAATTATGGTGATGTCAGTACAACCAGTTTTCATGCAACAAAGATCTTCCATACAGGCGAAGGTGGTGCGATATTTTCAAATGACAAACGACTTCATGAAGCCTTGTATTATCATCATAATTTTGGTCATGATGGAACCGAAGCCTTTTATGGTATTGGAATTAATGCAAAAATCAGTGAATTGCAGGCGGCTATGGGCTTAAGTGTATTTCCTTACATTGATGAGATTTTCAAACAACGGAAGTCAATTGTAGACCAATATGACAATGCGTTACAATCCGAAGACATTCAAAAGTTGAGATTAAGAGAAAACACGAAGTGGAATTACTGTTATTATCCTGTTATTTTTGAAAATGAATCCACTCTAAAGCGTATAAAACAAGCATTAGAGGCTGAGAGTATATTTCCAAGACGGTATTTTTATCCGAGTTTGGATCAATTGCCTTATATTGATAACCAATCAAATTGTTCTGTTTCTAGGCGCGTAGCTTCATGTATACTGTGTTTGCCGTTATTTGTTGGATTAGAACATAAAGATGTGCAATTAATTACGAACATAATATTGAGTAATTTATGATCATAGTTGGAGCTAAAGGATTTGCAAAGGAAATTTTACAAGTTT
Source organism: Psychroserpens sp. (assembly GCA_017643165.1). Classification (GTDB taxonomy): domain Bacteria; phylum Bacteroidota; class Bacteroidia; order Flavobacteriales; family Flavobacteriaceae; genus Psychroserpens. The sequence goes on from JAEPNY010000003.1 coordinate 129,441, forward strand.
TATCTGTAGAGATGCAACTGAATGATGAAAAAATTATTTTTTTCGATGATGTAAGTACGGATCTACCTGATTTGATTTTTAATAGATTTTCTATCATAAGATCATTTGATGAAATAGAAAAAATTTCAACCAACATAAATGATAATTCTTTTGTTTTGGGTGTTGGTAATCCAATTTTGAGAAAACGATTCTATTCCAAAATGCTCACTTTAAATATGAAACCTACGGTAACAATTGCGAATAGCGTTCAAGTTGGTGATTTTGATGTTGAAATTGGTAAAGGAACTTCGATAATGTCAGGAAGTATAATCACTAATAGTATCTATATAGGTCAAGGATGTTTGATAAATTTAAATTGTACAATTGGACATGATTCTTACATTGGAGACTTTGTAGAGCTATCTCCAAATGTCAATATTTCAGGAAGATGTAAAATAGGAGACTATACAAGTATAGGTACTAATGCTATCATATTGCCTGATGTAGAAATTGGTCAAAATGTAATTGTCGCGGCTGGTGCAGTAGTCACAAAAAATATTCCAGATAATTGTATGGTGGCAGGAGTGCCTGCCGCTGTAAAAAAAGAACTTCAACCTTTAGACTTCTGATATGAAATCTAATCCTTTAGTGAGTGTTTGCATGATCACCTATGGTCATGAAGCTTTTATTAATAAAGCGATCGAAGGAATTCTAATGCAACAGACCTCATTCAATTTTGAGTTGATTATTGCTGATGATTGTTCACCTGATAACACAGAAGCAGTCGTAAACAAATTATTAAGTGAACACAGTAAGGCAAATCAAGTGACTTACATTCGACACAAAGAAAATTTAGGCATGTACGAAAATTTTCTTTTTGCATTAAATGCATGTGAAAGCACTTATATTGCTTTATGTGAAGGAGATGATTATTGGACTGATCCTAAGAAATTACAAAGGCAAGTTGATTTCCTGGAGGCGAACTTAGATTATGAAGTTTGCTTCACAAATATTAAAGTCGTCGATACTGACGATAAATTAGTGAAAAAGCAGCTTATTCCGAGCCATCGGAAAACTACATTTAAGCAACGACATTTACCCACTTGGGCACCAACTTTGACAAGAGTATTTCGAAATCGAGATTTTAGCAAGGCCTTTCCAAATGTGCCTGGTCTAGACACCATTATGCTTCTTTATCAATCTAAATATGGAAAACTGAGACTAATGCATGATATCACAGGTGCTTATCGTTTGCATGAAGGTGGTATTTATAGTGCTCAAACAACGGCCAAGCAAAAACAAGATGTTATTGCGACATTTTTGGCCTGTATGACACTAGCTGATAGATTCTTATATCTAAAATATTTTGGTTTAATGTTCAAGAAGTTGTTCGAGATCAAATCTATGGATAACTCAATTTTTAAAGAAAATAGATTAGTAGTGCTGAGGGCCTATCATAATTATAAAGCTGAACTTAGCGGATCTGCCCGATTCAAAGTGTTATTAATTCGATTAATTTTAGCATTCCCTTATCCGAAAAGTTCAAAGCGATTAAACAATGTCTTCCTTCGCTTAGTTGATAAGTTATTTATTTACGATTATTTAGAAGATTAATTCTGTTACCACTATGAGTTTTAAAATAACCTTACCCTCTAACTAAAGCGCCTTTTAGTTTTCTTAGAATTTTACGAATTATTCCTTCTGTGTTAGGATTCCTAATTGCATGACATCCTACAAAATTTCTATGTTGGCCCTTCTTAAAGGGGTCAATATGAGACTTGCTTTGCGGAATAATGTCCTGCCATTTATTTTTGTTTTTAGTAGCGATACAAAATAGATATACAGATGCATTTTCATGAGAATTAAATGAACAGTACATCATTTCCATGGCATTCTCGTTAAAAAGCCTGTCCATAGTCAATGGTGTAAAACGCCAAAAGTCGCCATAATCTGCATGCATCTCTTGAAGGAATGGCACGACTATTATAGCAATATCTTTAGTCATTAAACAAATGTTTTCAAAAGCTTGGTGAACTTCATAAACATGCTCTAATACGGTATGGTTAAATACCACATCAAAGCGATTTATAAGTTCTTTAGGCACGGGTTTAGTTAAGTCTAAAAAGATCTCCTTATCTGCATCTTGAATTCCTTTAACCTCGCTTAAATAATTAGTGATGACATATTCACTCGCGTTGGTAAAATAATCCTTGTAGTGCTTTCCTTCTTTATCGATATCTTTCCATCCACTCACATTCGCCACACTACCTTTAAAAAGATGTGCGAACTTTGATAATTCCCGATTACTCCATACGCGTGGTAGTCTATACACACGATCTATATTCTTATAGTATTCTTCTCTTTCCATAACTTTTTAGTAGTCGTATTTTGAATACCGTCCCTATATGTTAGTTTTATTTAAATAATTTATTTTTCAACTTAGTTACTAATGATTTCTTTTTAGTTAAGATATCTAATTCTTTATTGAAACTAATGTTGTGTTTTTCCAAGTGTTCAAAAAGATTATGATTTTTAAATACTAGTTTTTCTTTTTCTAACAATTCGAACCTGTTCTCTAAAATATATAATACTTTCTCTCGGAATTGATCAACTGATGGATATGAATTACCCTCTGAATAATAGCCGTCAATAAATCCGAGTGTCGCTATTTTATAATCCATGTCATTCTCACTTTTTCTTATCCATTGTGGTAATAAGGTATACCAGCCCTTGTGTTTTATACCATGAAAATAAGCTTTGCGATAGATATCTGCATAGGATTGAAAAAAATCGTGTAGTGCAAATATTTTTTTGTCTAGTACTACATGATAACCTAAACTTCCCATTTTCTTATAAGTATTAGATTCTGGTCGCAAGCTTTCATTATCTCTTTCGAGCATTTCTAGCGCTTTGGATAGGTGTGAGGTTCTATATAAATGAGGTCCGCCCTGTCGTTTTCCGCATTTAAATTTATCAAGTATGAAACCTTGATATATGTAGAGTTGATCATCTAGTTGTTCTGCTCGATCCAACATTATATGAATTGCATTGGGTAGAAGAACCAAATCAGCATCAATGGCCAATGTCCATTTTTTTTCGCCTTTTATTCCAAGTTCAAATGTCTTTTGAACCGCTTTATAAAACGGTTTTTCTTTAATGACAATTATGTTATGCGCTTCAACTTGATCCTTAATACTGTCTAAACAGGCGTCTATAGTACGTTCATCTGCAGTGCGAACAATAACGGTTACATTATTTCTTAACATTTATACGTTTCGATTTAATCCTTAATAACAGCACTAATATTCTCAAATTATATGAAATAAAAGTTGAGTTAGGTCTCAATAATAAATTTAAAAATAGGTTTTTTTAATCAATTCTAAGAAGGTTATAGTTACAACAATAAAATTACTATCTTCGATTCGAAAGTGAGGCCTATTCATAATTCAATATTACCATCCAAACAACAGTTTGCACTTCGGAAAGCTACAGCTCATGAGATCAATTATGAAGCGATATGTATATTCGTAGCCACGGGATTTTTTATGGATGATGATACATATTGGAAGGATCAAATCTGTTTAAAACCCGCTCATAATCATGAATTAAATACATCAGGTGAACTTTTAACAAGTACGCCTAATTTTGAATGGCATTATTCACCTCGCAATATCACATTTGAACAAGTATTAGAAGAATATATTGGTCTTTTAACTACAATTATAAAGGAACAGGTAAAAGACCATCCCGTAATTTTGCCCTTATCTGGTGGCTTAGATAGTAGAAGTCAAGCCATGGTGCTCAAAGAATTAAATAACAATGTACATTCATACAGTTATGCCTTTCCAGGAGGTTATCCAGAACATAAGATAAGTGAGAAAATAGCCAAGTACTGTGGATTTAGTTTTGATGCATTTTTCATTGGAAAAGGATATTTGTGGAATAGTATTGATGAACTAGCCGATTTAAATAAGTGCTATTCTGAGTTTACACATTCTAGGCAAATGGCAATTCTTGATGAATTAAAGGCTATGAATGGCGTCTTTTCATTGGGGCATTGGGGCGATGTATTATTTGATAGAGGTGTCCCTGAAGGAACGGAGTCTGGAGAAGTTGTGTTGGTCGTTTTAAAAAAAATGCTAAAACCTGGCGGTTTGGAATTAGCAAATAAATTATGGGAAGCTTGGGGCTTAGATGGACAGTTTAAAGACTATCTCATTGGCAGAGTTGAAACTGCCTTATCACAAATAAAAATTGATAATTTAAGTGCCAAGGTAAGAGCTTTCAAAACCTCTCAATGGGCACATCGTTGGACGACCACTAATCTGAGTATTTTTGAAGAGGCAGCTCCAATTACATTACCTTATTATGATAATAGAATGATAGAATTTATCTGTTCTATCCCAGAAGAATACCTAGCTGATCGGAAATTACAGATTTCTCATATTCGTAAAGATGCAACACTATCGAATATCGTTTGGCATCAGAACAAACCGTTTAATCTAAATACATATCACAAAAATAAAGCCCCTTACAATTTGCCATACAGAGTCTTCAATAAGATGAAACGTGAATTTAATAATCTCGTTGGGAATCCCTATATTCAACGAAATTTTGAGATTCAATTTATGGGAAAAGATAATGACCAACGTCTTTATCAATATCTCATGAATATGGACGCTAATGGCGTACTACCTAAATCAGTTGTAGAGTACTTTTACCAAAAGTTTAAGTCGCCAGATTATGTTTATTATTCGCATCCTATAAGTATGTTATTAACCTTATCAGTATGGCAAAACAAAAACCATATCATTAGTCAATGAAATTATCTGTAATCATACCTGTCCATAATGGTGAAAAGTTTATTAAGAGAGCATATAATTCAATCAAAGCCCAAAAACTTGAAACCTACGAGCACGAAATAATATTTATCGATAATAATTCCACAGATGGTTCTTCGAGCGTCATCAAAGAACTGATGCAATTGGATCCAGTTGTTAAATTATATGAACAACCTGATAAAGGCGAGGCTCATGCAAGAAATAAAGGGATAGAAAAAGCTAAAGGCGAGTATTTACATCAATTGGATGTTGATGACGAACTATTTCCGGGTGCCTTGAGGAAGATGATTAATGTTTTAGACAATCATCCTAAAGTTGAGGCCGTCGTTGGAAAGATGTTTAAATCTCATAAACCGTTGTCAGAAATAGAGATGCCAACGGATGAAACTAACGAGGTTACTTTTCATGATAAACCATACTGGGGTTTGAAGTGGTTTGAAAGTTTGAGATATGTAGTTGGTGAAGCAGCTTTTATGCATCGCAAGTCTGTATTCGAAAAAATTGGCAACTATAATGTGCACATCTCAATGGGTACAGATACCGCAGTCGATATAAAGCTTGGGATGTTATGTAATGTTGCTTATATAAATACTTACATCTATTTATACTTTAAACATTTTGACTCTATTACAGCGGTCTCAAAACGAAATTATAATCAAATATTTCATTTATGGTCTCGCAGTATTCAAGCAGATCTACCACTATATTTGGGATATGATGTGCCCCTAGAATATAAGTCAAGACTATTCAGGCAACTATTTACAACAATGGGTAAAATTATAGGTTATTCAAAAGGATTGAAAAACAGAAAAAAAATATATCTACAAATCCCATCAGATATCTCACCTGTGAAGTTGCCGTTTTTGATTAAATTATATCTTAAATTTATAGTGTACATTCCATTGCCAATAGTTACTAAGTTTTATGTGTACTATTTTTCTAAATGGTATGTTGATAGAAATCTCGATCGATTCTAATAATAAAAATTAAGATTATAAAATGTTTCGCTTAATAAGACATGCTTACCGGAAGATGATCCTCAAACTTATGTTTGATCGTTATGTCTTAAACAATAGTCTTATTGAAGCCGATATTGAAAATACGATTACTGTAAGAGGATGTAAAGTTGATCCAGATACACTTAAGAAGAAATTTTATCATTTAATGCTGTATTATCCAGATTTTGCATTCATCTTCTTTTGGCGTATTAAAAAAAATCGCCATCGCTGGAGGAAATTGTTTACTGGTAATGTCCAATGTAAAATCTTTAGAAGTACGAAAATTGATGGTGGTATGATGTGTTATCATCCTTTTGCAACGGTCATTAATGCCAAATCAATAGGTAAAAATTTTCAATTTAGAAACAGTTTGACCATAGGTAATAAGAATAATGATAACAAGCGTATACCTACGATTGGTTCAAACGTTACGGTGGGAGCAAATGCAGTGATAATAGGTGAAATCACAATAGGAGATAATGTTATAATTGGTGCTGGTTCCGTTGTCGTAAAAGACATTCCTTCTAATTCAGTAGTAGCCGGCAACCCAGCTAAAGTCATCAAATCAATCTAAGATCATTAGCATGTCAAAAAAGATTCGAGTGCTCTATACAATTCCAAATTTTGATACGGCTGGTAGTGGTAAATCTGTTTATGATCTCGTCAAGAATATGGATAGAACCCAATTCGATCCAGAAATTTGTGTTACCAGAAATGATGGGAATTTCTTCAAGGAAGTCGAAAAGCTAGATGTTAAGATTCATACGTTCTCTTTTAAAACTAAAACGCGTCCTTGGATCACTTATCCATTGAGACTGTTTCGAATTGTGAAGTTTTTTAAACGCTACAAGTTTGATATTATTCACTCTTGGAATTGGAGCTCTGATATTTCTGAACCATTAGCTGCAAGGCTTGCAGGAATCCCATATGTGTATACCAAAAAGGCCATGGGATGGGGTAATAAAAATTGGATAAGGAAATCTAATTTGAGTACTAAGATTATAGCCGTAAATCAAGACATAATTGATCTATATTTACAAGGGATGTCGTCCAAAGTTGTGCGTTTCCCACTTGCTATAGATACAGATGTTTACAAGTCCAAAGCCATAAGTTCAGACATATCTAAGTCAACTTATTTTGACTCGGATGATTTTGTGATTGTCTCTGTTGCTAATCTCGTCGCAGTAAAAGGAATAGAAGTCTTATTTGAAGCGGTTACGTCATTAAAGGATGATAAGATTAAAGTATTAATTGTTGGAAATGACAAGAATGATTACGCTCTGCAACTCAAAGAAAAGTATAAGACACATGAAAATTTTGTTTTTGTAGGGAAACACATGGAAGTGAGGCCTTTTATAGAATTAGCTGATCTTTTCGTAATTCCCACTAAAGATGAAGGGCGTCGCGAAGGCATACCAAATGCGCCTTTAGAAGCCATGTCGATGGAATGTGTGGTGTTAGGATCAAATGTTTCGGGTGTTAAAGATGTATTGCGGGAGTTTCCCGATTGTATTTTTGAAGCGAGCAATATTGAAATGCTTGCTGAAAAGATCAAATGGGTGAAGCAGATGTCAACACATGATAAAAATGAGTTAGGGTCAAGAATGAGAGATCAAGTTATCACGGAATTCTCAATTAATGAATTCTTAAGAAACCACGAAACCTTATATTTAAGTATTGTAAATTAAGAGTTATGACAGTTGTACAAAATAACTGGATTTCAAAAAAACCTAATCGTTTACCTGATTTTATAATTGGAGGCGCGATGAAATCCGGTACAACAAGTTTACACAGCATATTAAATCAGCATCCCGATATAGCGATAGCGCAAGAAGAACTGGGCTTTTTTGATATCGATTGTATGATACAGCATCCAGATTTTAATTTCTATGATTCAAATGCTAATCGTTGGATTCGTCAATCAATGGAATCTTATCCTGAGCAGTTATGGGACTGGTATGAACGTCAATTTAGTGACCTAGATCCAAAAGTTAGGCTCATTGGAGAAGATTCAACAACGTATCTAAGTTCAGCCGTTGCAGCACATCGAATTGCAATCCAAGATAAACAGATCAAGCTTATTTTCATCCTTAGACACCCAACGAAACGAACTATTTCCAACTACCTTCATAAGCTAAAGTCTGGTAGAGCGATTTATAGTTTAGAAGATACTTTAAGGTTACAACCAGAAACAATTGTTTCGCGAAGTATGTATAAGTCGCAACTTGAAGTCTATTATAACTACTTGCCATTTGAGAATATTAAAGTCGTAGTTTTCGAAGACTTTATCTCAAATAAAAGAGAATGTCTAAAAGACATTTGCCAGTTTTTGGAGGTAGATTTTGAAAAGTTTAGTGCTGAAGTTTTTGAAACCCATTCAAATAAAACAAAAATTCCGCGTTCTTTGAAATTGCAATTAATGCGTAATCGATTATTAATTCGGAATAATAAATATAGGTATTCAAAAGCTTTACCGATCCAACCATCGAATAATTACAAAATGCCATTAGGTCACAGGTTTATTGATAAAGTTCATAAATGGATAAATCCACTTAATGAGAATAATAGGTATGCTGTCAAGCCTTCTACTTTAAATTTTTTAGATGAATACTTTAAAAATGAGTTAGATGGCTTAGACGATCTTGTTCGTATGGACATATTAAAAAAGTGGTTTTAGCCTTATATTAGTTACATGCTATTTAATTCAATAGATTTTGTCATTTTCTTACCAATAGTCTTTGCATGTTATTGGCTATTGCGACGATTTCATGTGAATTATCAAAACAGCTTGGTTGTAATTTCAAGTTATCTGTTTTATGCGTGGTGGGACTATCGGTTTTTAAGTCTTATTATATTTAGTACAATTGTAGATTATCTCGTTGGAAATCAACTTAAAATAGCAAATACAGAAAGCAAAAGAAAGCTATTGCTAGGCTGTAGTTTAATTGCCAATTTGGGATTATTAGGGTTTTTTAAATATTACAACTTTTTCATAGAAAGTTGGATTGAAGCCTGGAGTAAAATTGGTGTAGAACTGGAAATTTCGACGCTAAAAATCATCTTACCTGTCGGTATCTCATTTTATACGTTCCAAACCTTGAGCTATACGATCGATGTGTATCGAAATAAGATTGAACCAACTCATAATATATTCCAATTCGCTGCCTTTGTTTCATTTTTTCCACAACTGGTTGCTGGGCCTATTGAACGTGCAAAAAATCTTTTGCCACAATTTGGTAGCAAAAGGGACTTCGATACTGATACAGCGATGAGCGGTATCTATCTCATAATTTGGGGTTTGTTTAAGAAGATGGTTATCGCTGATAATTGTGCTTTTTTCGTAAATCAAATTTTTAACAATACTGGAAACTTCTCAAGTGCCGAGCTCTTCGTAGGTGCTATGCTATTTGGTTTTCAAATCTATGGTGACTTTTCCGGTTATTCTGATATCGCCATAGGTGTTGCACGCTTATTTGGAATTAAGCTTATGACCAATTTTTCATTCCCATATTTTTCGAGAAATATAGCAGAATTTTGGAGGCGTTGGCATATTTCATTGTCAACGTGGTTCAGAGACTATCTGTATATTCCTTTAGGAGGATCTAAAGGGAATACGATTCGCACGATTAGAAATGTCTTTGTGGTTTTTATTGTAAGCGGATTTTGGCATGGCGCCAATTGGACATTTATAATTTGGGGATTAATTCATGCAATCCTTTTTTTACCATTATTAATTTCAAATCGCAATCGAACATATATCAATACAAATCGAATTCATTTAGTGCAACTTCCACAAATTCTGATTACTTTTTTACTTGTTACCATAGCCTGGATATTCTTTAGGGCTGATTCGGTGACTACAGCAAATCAGTACATTTATGATATTATTAGTTTTAATGGCGCATCTTTAGAGAGTTATGTGAATTCTTCAAAACGACTGTTATTTAGTTTATTTATTGTTATAAGTATTGTCATATTACTGATTTTTGAATTCATTGCCGTTCAAAAGGATCAGGAAGAGGTTAAATTATCAAACGCAAAGGCTGTATTTATTATGTTAATTATATGTTTTATGGGTGTATTTAAAAATCCGTCAGATTTCATATATTTTCAATTCTAGTAATGAAAAGGTTTATAAAAAAGGTTGTCATATTGATAGTTATTTGTAGTGCATTAGTGGCGCTAATATCATATGCTAGTCTCAGTGTTCTCAAGAAATCAGCGTTTTATAAACCATCATATCTAAGTCAACATGTTGAACCATCTAATTTCGATTATATAATTCTAGGTGCAAGTACGGGATTAACTACTTTAAATACTGAATTAATTGATTCATTAAATCATACTAAAGGAATTAATTTGGCGATGGATGATACGGCATTAGCGACACAATATCTAATGCTACAGCATTTCATATACGAAGGTAAATCTACTGATTATTGCATCTTGGCACCTAGTGTATTTGATTTTGATGTTACCGATAGCGTAATGAGCGGTAATGACTACCGATTTATGATGTTTAATGATCGCGATTATGTCCAAAATCATTACAGCACCTTTGATGGAACAGATGCTAATTTGTTAAAACTAAGTAGATGGTTTCCAGCATTGGGTGTGGCTTATTACAATGTAGAAATTTTATATCCCGCTTTGCAGGCAACTGTGAAACCAGAAAAGAGAAATCGTTTTGATGCTAATGGGAATTACGTATATCCTTTATCAAGTAGTGATGATCAAAAGATCAATACATCGACGACTTTCCAGATTGGGTTCAAGAATCCCTGGTTGATGAAAATCAAGGCTCTTTGCGAGACTAATAATATTAAATTGATCTATTACATCTCTCCATTGCAAGGGTACAGCGTGATGGCCGCTCCTCAGATCAATGAAGTCATAAATCATAGTGATGTATTGCAGAATAAGAAGTACTTTTATGATGATATTCATGTCGATCGAAAAGGACGGAAAAAAGTAACTGAATTATTTGCAGATCGTCTCGCACAAATTATGGAGTAGAAGACTTCTAATGAAACAAAAACAAAAAATAGCTGTCTATTCAGGAGATATTCCAAGCACTACATTCATTGAAAGATTAATAAGAGGGCTTTCTCAGAGAGATCTCCAAATTATGCTTTTTGGGTTTCTTAAGACCAGTAATCCCAGCTATAATAATTCAGTCACTCTCGTTGCATACAAGAATACAAGATTTCAAAAAGTATTGCACTTACTTAAATACACCATGTTATTGGTGCTTTTTAGATTTAAGGATAAGCGCAAACTCGATAGTATATTAAAAACTAGTAATCAAAATACACTTCGAGAGAAAGTCAAATATTATCCTGTGTTATGGCATAAACCTGATGTTTTTCATTTACAATGGGCAAAAGGAATATCAGATTGGATTTGGGTAAAGGAATTTGGAATAAAACTGATTCTTAGTTTAAGAAGCGCGCATATTAATTATTCACCAATCGCTGATGAGACGCTAGCCGAAACCTATACATCCTTGTTCCCACATGTAGATGGGTTTCATGCGGTTTCAAAGGCCATCGCAAAAGAAGCTGTTCGTTATGGTGCACCAGAAGATCGAATAAAAGTGGTTTATAGTGGATTGGATGTTAACCCTTCTGAAGACTCAAATTCAACATCAAACAAAATATTCAATATTGTGTCCATAGGACGATCACATTGGGTAAAAGGTTATTCCTATGCTATAGATATGTGCAAGATCCTTAAAGAGGCTAATGTAAATTTTAAATACACGATCATTGGTGGCGATGATTCTGTAGAATTAAGCTATCAGATTAATGATTTGGGACTTGAAGCGCATGTTGAGTTACTCGGCCAGATGCCATTTAAGACTGTGAAAAGTTTTATTGAAAGATCTGACTTATTACTCCTATCGAGTGTGAAAGAAGGTGTGGCAAATGTTGTTTTAGAAGCAATGGCTTTAAAAACTTTAGTTCTAGCAACGGATAGTGGTGGTATGGCAGAAGTTATTACACCATATGAAAACGGGTATTTGTCCACGATAAGAGACCCTGAAAGCTTAGCCAGTAAAGTTTTGGAAATTATTGATCTGAAACAAGACAAAAGAAATAGTATTCTTGAAAATGCATATGAGTATATTCAAGATCATCATCGTCAAGACACTATGATTAATGGCATGTGCGCGCTGTATGATAACACTAAAATTGTGAGTTAAATGTCGAGTAAGACTTCACATAATAAGATCATTGGATTAGTGCTTTCAACAGCACCAAAATATTCTGAAACATTCTTTAGGAACAAAATTTCTGGCTTGCAAGACAATGGTTTTAAGGTCATTCTTTTTGTAGATTATAAATCTAAGCATGATAACGATTTTCCCTGTGAAATTGTAGTAGCTCCGAATTTTGGTGGGTCAAAAATGAAAACATTTTTTAATTCATTTTTAAGTCTGTTGAAGTGTTTAGTCTTATATCCGAAAAAGAGTGCCAGATTTTTAAGTCTCGAAAAAAAATCGGGCTTCACATTAAGGCAGCGATTAAAACGACTGATACTTAATCAGTTTTTATTTCAAAAACACGTTGATTGGTTGCATTTTGGGTTCGGTAATTTAGCTATTTCGAGAGAAAATGTTGCTGAAGCCAAAGGTGCTAAAATGGCTGTTAGTTTTAGGGGTTCAGACTTTTATTTATCACCATTAAAGCATAAAGATTGTTATCAATTATTATTTCAAAAAGAAGTAAAGTATCATGTGTTATCAAATGAAATGAAACAAGATGTCATGGCGCACAATATCGCATTTGATAATATCCAAGTCATTACACCTGCAATAAATACATCATTTTTTAAAGCACCTCAAATGCCTAATACCATCGGGAAGACTGTAAAACTCATAACAGTAGCTAGACTTCACTGGAAGAAGGGATTGATTTACACTTTAGAAGCAATGAAAGTCTTAAGAGATCGTGAAATAGACTTTCATTACACGATTATTGGTTCTGGAGAAGAATATGAGCGCATCAAATTTGCTATAAATCAGCTGGAATTGAATCATCGTGTTACATTGTTAGGCGAGTTGAAGCAGGAAGACATCAAAAAACAATTAAAATCCTCAGATATTTATATTCAGTATAGTATTCAAGAAGGCTTTTGTAATGCAGCCCTGGAAGCTCAGGCAATGGGTCTTATGTGTGTGGTTTCTAATGCGGAAGGTTTAAGTGAAAATGTACTTAATAATAAAACAGGTTGGGTTATTCCTAAGCGGCAACCAGAATTGTTGGCAGGCAAAATTATTGAAATCCTTGGCTTACCTGATGCCGTTAAAAATGAGATAAGAAAGACGGCTATTGAACGTGTTAAAAACCAGTTTAATCTTGAAAAACAGAATGCCGCGTTTAAAGCATTTTACAGCAATTATGATATTCAATAATTCGTTTAGAGCTTTTGGTTATTTACTATGGAAAATTGATGCATTATCTCTATTATTGTAAAGACATAAGTTAATTCTACTTTACTACAACCATAAATGACGACATACGAATTCAAACGTTGGTTAACTTTTAGACTATTACCTACACATTTAGTGACTGTTCGTAATGACATCAAATCCTTGGTCAAATCTGCCAAATCAAAACGTTCACGATTATCAATTTTAGATGTTGGTGGTCGTAAATCACCATATACTGTTAATGTATCTGCGGATATTACCTTGCTAGATGTGCCACAAGAAGAAGGAACTAGGGAAGCCCTAAATTTAGGATTTACAAAAGACATTCTTGGAAGTATTCAGAATAAACGTAGTAACATCCAAGACGTAGTTATTGAAGATATGACCAAATCCACGCTCCGAGATGAATCCTACGATGCTGTAGTATGTGTGGAAGTGATTGAGCACGTAGAAGAAGATGATATATTCGTTAAGAATATTTCGAAGGTTATAGCTTCAGAAGGATGGGCTTATTTTACCACGCCGAACGGTGATTATATCAAAAATGAAGGTCCAAATAAAAATCCGGACCATGTGAGGCATTACACAAAGTTGGAGTTACAAAATCTACTCGAAAAATATTTCGAAAAGGTTGATGTGCATTATGCTGTTAAAACAGGAAAATATCGTGTTCAGGGTCTAAAGAGTTATAAACTTTCTAAACCTTATCAAACTTTCAAATCTATAGTTTCTAATATCATTAACCGCTATCAATCGAAATCTGTTGCAAACTCTCCAGTTGAAACTGCCCATTTGATTGCAATCGCTTATAAATAAACTCATTTGGACCTTGTCTAAGAAAACACATAAAGTTATCGTTTTAGGGCTGCCGAAAACAGGCACATCAACCCTTGCTGTAATGCTTAGAATGCTAAATTATAAAGTAACGGGTCCAGACGATAAATATACCAACGGTGATACCGTTTTCTTAGATGAAAGATTTGAATCATATGACGGATTTCAAGATTTTCCTTGGTGTTTTGAATGGAAACGCTTCTTGGATGATGAACGAACGAAATTTATTATTCTCAAGCGGGATCGATCTAGTTGGTGGACCAGTTTTTACAATTCCTATGGTAGGAAAGATAAACGCTATTTGTCTTATCCATTCATGAAAATAGATAAGAAATTAGAGAATGAACCTAAGTTTTTAGATTTTTTTGAATCTTACTATAGTGAAGTTGAACAGCAAGCAAATCGTTTTCCTGAACGTTTTTTAAGTGTTAATATTAGCGAATTTGAATGGGAAGATTTATGTATGTTTTTAGATGAGAAGTTACCTAAGACAATCTGGGGTCATGTGGTTAAAAAACCTCATGTTAATAAACAAAAGCATAAAACTGCTCAGACGCGTTCTTACAAGATCTCTAATCAACTTAAAAAGAAAATTAGTGGTCTAATTGGAAAAGAAAATTGGAGACAATTGATTATATTTTTAAGGAAAAATGGGATCATCAATTAAAATGAACAAATTTTGAAACAAAAAGTATTTGTTATAGGATTTCAAAAAACTGGAACAACTTCACTAGAACATGCGCTACAAAACCTAGGTTATCGTGTTTATGGCGGAGATAAAAACTTATTGAAATTCAGTGATTCACAATCCTTAAAAGAATACATACAACAATTGATGGAGAATTGGGATGCTGTTCAAGATATGCCATGGCCCTTATATTATAAAGAGTTGTATCAACTATTCCCTGATGCCAAATTTATTTTATCTGTAAGACCAACCGATAAATGGATTAGGAGCGTAGTTAAATACTTTGCAAGTATTCGAGTTCCAATGCATCAAAAAATATATAATGTCCCATGCGCCGAAGGTTATGAAGATAGATATATTGAGGTTTATGATCAACACAATCAATATGTTAAGGCATTCTTCGAGGGTAAAAGCAACTTTATAATCATGGAGCAAGGTCATAACTTTAATTACGATACCTTGTGCAAGTTTTTGGGTATAGAAGATATTCCAGCAGTAGCCTTTCCACATGCACGAAATAATAAAAAACGTAAGCTTCCGAATTATAAATTATACAGAGATCTAAGATCGCTTTACTGGAATTTTAAGAAGAAATACTAATGCTGATACGTTGAAAATATTAATCTTATATACATATAATAAAGGATATCTTTCAAATTTCTTTTTTGAATTATCTCAGATGCTGAGTCAGCTTGGTCATTCGCTTGTGAATTATGCATTTAAGTCTAAAAATCAAAAATTTACTAAAGATAATGTTGACGTCATAATAACGAAAAAAGGAAGTTATACGAGGAATTATTTGAATATATATAAGCTTATTAAAAAGGTGCGTCCAGATGTTGTTATTTCTAACTTCAGTTATGCGAATCCAGCGCTATTATTTGGAAAGCTTTTAGGCGTGGATCAGAATATTGTTTGGTTCCATTCATTAGATAAACAGATGGAGTCAACGAAACTTAACATAATTATCAAGAAAAAGTTTCTAAAACTAGCAGATCAATTAATCGCTAATTCTTATTTAACAAAGCAAGAATTGAACGACATATATGCGGTATCAGAACACAAAATAAAAACGCTTCCATTCTGGAGTAATATTGCAGACACAGAATCGTCGACGAATGCTCTTAACATTAATAAGGATTCTCAAACAATTAATATAGGATGTCCAGGGCGAATGGCGAAGCATAAAAATCAACGCATAGTTATTGAGGCACTTCAAATGTTGAAATTAAATAAGCGTACTAACTTTCATATGTATTTCGCAGGAGTCGGAGAAGAATTTGATAATTTGAATAGAATGACCGAAGAGGCACAACTTCAGGATCATATCACATTTAACGGACATGTATCAGCGAGTAACATGATAGAATACTATAAGTCTATGGATGTCATAATTCTACCAAGTTTGCATGAGGCATTCGGGCTGGTTTTTATAGAAGCGATATCATTAGGAGTGCCAGTTATAGTGTCTTCTATGTTCGGAGCGCTTTCATTCATAGATTCTAATACAGAAGATTTAGATCAAATTATCTTTGATCCAAAATCATCCGTTGATCTAAAAAACAAGCTTGAATTATATTTAGATCACAACGGTATTCCATCAGATTTTTTTAAAACCTTATATCAAGAAAACTTCAATAAGACCTTAATTTTTGAAGACTTTCTTACGATATTAGAAAAGAATTAAATGAAATTGACACACATCAGTATTCTGACTAATTACTTTTAAATGCTATTTGAGTTTTTAAAATATTTACAGCCTACACATTATTTTCAATTACTTGATAAGAATGGTGTTTCCGTATACCCACTAGCCACGAAATTACCTGATACAATTCTCAACCAAATAGTTAAAGATTCTAACTATCAATCGTCGCAATCAATAGATTATGATTTGTCATGGCAAGCCATTCAAAATGGTTATATAAGCGATATTACGACGTATTCAAGTTTTGAAAAATTACCGGTTGTTGACAATTATAGATTCATTAGAAAAAATTTTCATTCAGCATGGGTCTTTTATGTTCTTGTATTACGATTATTATCACTTCATAATCCTATCACAGAAATCACAGGATGGCTTAAAACGAGGCATGTTAAACGCATGAGTATTAATCCAATTAAACAGGAAGACAATTGGAAGCAGTTGAAATCTAATTTGCTTGAAGAAGCACCTAAAGTGAGCGTCATTATACCAACCTTAAATCGATACGACTATTTAAAAGATGTACTACGGGATTTTGAGCAACAGGATTATGGAAATTTTGAGATCATCGTTGTGGACCAGTCCGATGATTTTAATACCTCGTTTTACGCTGATTTTAAATTGGATATCCAATTGATCCGTCAGGAAGAAAAAGCGTTATGGTTGGCAAGAAACACGGCCATTCAAAGTTCTAAAGGTGAACTAATCGCACTTTCAGAAGATGACGTGCGCATTCCAACAGACTGGATTTCATCGCACTTAAAATGTCTTGAGGTCTATGGTGTCGATATTTCAGCAGGAGTGTTTTATCCTGAAGGACAAAGCATTCCGAAAGAGCGTTCGTTTTTTGCTGTGGCATATCAGTTTGCAACAGGAAATGCGATGTTATATAAATCTGTTTTTGAACGTGTTGGATTGTTTGATCGACAATTTGAAAAACAACGAATGGGTGATGGTGAATTTGGTCTTCGTGTTTATTTGGAAGGCATAAAAAGTATTTCAAATCCTATTGCGTCTTGTATTGATGTTAAAGCTGGAGTAGGTGGTTTGAGAGAAATGGGTAGTTGGGATGCATTTAGACCGTCTAATTTTTTTGCGCCTCGACCAATTCCAAGTGTGTTGTATTTTTTTAGACGTTATTTTGGGAATTATAGAGCTCGACTTGCTTTACTACGAACAGTGCCTATATCAATATTCCCATATCAATTTAAAAAAAACAGACCTTTACTAGCTCTTGGAATATTGTTATCTGCTTTACTCTTACCAATCGTGTGTTATCAAGTATTTAGATCATGGTATTTGTCTACTAAGAAAATAAATGAAGGACCATTAATTCCGAAGCTAAAGTGAATTCAGCAAAATCACATATTTTAATTATCTCTTCAGAGTTTCCACCACAACCTGGAGGAATAGGCAATCATGCGTATCATTTGGCATTGAGTTTAGCAAATGAGGGATTGGATGTTGTGGTTGTTACAGATCAACGATCTCAAGGCGGTGTTGAAGAAGAAAACTTTGATCAAGACTTACCATTTAAAGTCCATCGTATTAAACGACGATCTATACGTGCGTTTATGTATATTCAAAGAATTTTAGCGGTACGACGCTATTCCAAAACGGTAACAACGGTCATAGCCACTGGAAAGTTCTCATTGTGGATTGGTGGATTGTTAACTAGGTTTCATAATGCAAAGCGAATTGCTGTTATTCATGGAACAGAAGTCAACTTTAAATCTAAAACTGTAAAACGCAGCATTGAATTAGCACTTAAAAAATTTGATCGAATCGTTGCAGTTTCAGAATACACTAAATCACTTATCGATCATTTAAATCTAGATGTTTTAGTGATTCCGAATGGAATCAATAATTCAACCTGGCAACTGTCGTCAACGAACTCTAAATCCTTAATAGGAAATCCAGCTATAACCACTGTAGGTCGCGTGAGCGAACGAAAAGGTCAACGCAATGTGATTCGCCATTTACCTGAATTATCTAAGCTATATTCTGATATTCACTATCATTGTGTTGGGATACCAACTGAAGCCAATGAATTTTTAGCCGAGGCAAAAAGCTTAAATGTTGATCATTTAATTACTTTTCACGGAAGTCAAAGTGAAGACAAATTAAAACACATTTTGAGCGAGACGGATATTTTTGTTATGTTGAGTTCAGAAAGTAAAACTGGTGATGTAGAAGGCTTCGGTATTGCAGTATTGGAAGCCAATGCTATGGGCATTCCAGCAATCGGATCTATAGATTGCGGTATTGAAGACGCCATATCAGAAGGAAAGTCTGGTCGATTAATAAATCCGAGTAATCATGAAGCATTTCTAGAGGCAATCCAGGATATTCTAATGCGCAAAGACGAATATCATCAAGGAGCGAAGCTTTGGGCGAAGCAACATGACTGGTCAAATATTATAAAATTATATATTTCGGAAGTAAAATGAGTACACTTGCTATCATTTCGCATACGGAACATTACATCACAAGTGATGGACAAATTTTAGGCTTGAGCTCAACGGTCTCTGAAATCAATCACCTTCTAGAAATATTTGATCATATCTATCATTTAGGCATGTTGCACGATAAAGAGCCACCTCCTAATACCTTAGCATACGCATCTGACAACATTACTTTTATTCCATTGCCAGCTCTTGGCGGATCTCGTTTTTTAGATAAACTCGGTGTTATTACTAAGGCACCAATGGTAATTAATGAAGTTCGAAAAGTATTACGATTGGTGGACCATTTTCAGTTTAGAGCACCGACAGGTATAGGTGTGTATGTTATACCATACTTAATGTTGTTTCAGTCAAAATCGGGTTGGTATAAATATGCAGGTAACTGGAAACAAGAACATGCGCCTCTAGCTTATAAAATACAGCGTTGGTTGCTTCAGAGGCAAAAACGTATCGTCACAATAAATGGAAATTGGAACGATCAACCCAAGCATTGTATTTCATTTGAAAATCCATGTTTGACGACAAGTGAATTACAAGAGGGAGCACGTGTAATTCAGAATAAAGCACTTGACGATGGGAAGTTTCATTTGTGTTTTGTTGGTCGATTAGAAGAAGCAAAGGGTATCGGAAATCTTTTAACGGCACTGGATATGCTTACTAATAAAGATCAGTCTAAAGTGATTTTGTTACATGTAATTGGAGATAGTACAGAAAGAAGTTACTATGAAACGAAAGCAAAGCATCTCAAAGTAGCCGTTCAATTCTATGGTTTAATTAATAGAAAAAACGTACATGAGCTTTATAAAAAGTGCCACGCCATAGTTTTGCCTTCGGCTTCTGAAGGATTTCCAAAGGTAATTTCTGAAGCTATGAATTATGGTTGTTTGCCCGTAGTTTCTAATGTTTCATCGATTTCAGAATATGTGAAGGACGGTAAAAATGGATTTTTATGTCATCCTACAGAATTGGAAAGTCTTGTTGTGACGCTTCAACGTTTGTTGGGTCAAACTAATGATGACTACAGAGAGATGATAAACAGTAGCGAAACCAGAATTGAAAGATTTTCATACTCATATTATAATAAGCGCATAAAGTCGGATGTTTTGAAAATTGAATTGTGATTACTGAATGTGAAAAACACATTAATTTTTTGTGAAATTGGTTCAGAGTTATTTGTTTCTCAATAATTTAATTAGAGTCACAAAAAAAAATATTACATTTAACGCTTGCTATTAATAATTTTATAAATGACTTTGAAGAGGTTATCTTGGGCTTTTAAGCGACATCCTTTTTTATATAAGACCAGGTTTAAATTACTTTCCAAAAATTCCAGTATCGGTGATATTCAAGGATACTGTTATAATCAGTATAATAGTAAAGATCAAATTCCAAGTATTTTCAAAGAAATTAATGCTGAAATCTTCAAAGCGTTTGATGGTGATTCAGAACTGGATCGCATTAAGCACCTAAGTATTTGGTTAAAAAATAGTATTAAGGGCGGACGTGGTTTGAGTGAACCTTCAGATACGGCATTGTCTATCATGCTATCTGGTAAAGGTGGCGTTTGTAGTGATATGGCTCAGATTTTTAATAATTTTTGTGTTATTAATGACATCAAGGTCAGAGAATGGGGAAATACTAGAGCGCCATTCAATGAGAGTTATGGAGGGCATTCCTTTAACGAAGTTTATAGTGAACAGTTAAATAAATGGATTTTGATTGACGTCTATAGTAATGTCTTGTTTTTTTATCACAAAGGGGTTCCATTATCGGTCATAGAATTGTATGAGTTGGTTCGTAATGAAGAAGACGTGCATTTTGAGTCTTTTAATTCAGACCACGTAGTTGATAAGGAAAATATTATTCGAAATTATCTTGATCCAGATACCATTCCGTTTCTTATCTGCAATTACTCGAATAAGACTTATGATGCGTATTTACGTAAGTTCCGACCACAGATTCCAGTTTTTATAGTTCATTTTCTTCTATATTCGTTGGGCAAAAGTTATCATTACAGATTTCCTCTGGATGATTACAGACGTATCTTTTCATAGATTCCAATAAATTTATTGTACTAGAGATATTATGATGGCAGTTTTTATATCTTTAGCCAAGACAACAGATTAAAACTTTCTTTTGAAGACAAATATCACCTATATCAGTGCTGTAGCCTTGCATATGTTAATAGGTATGGTCGTTTATTTTAATGAATCAATAGCTAAAATATACTTCTTTATTGCCTTAACTTTCTTTTTGTATCGAGTTGTTGTTGCTCCGAATAATAAAAAGACTTTCGAGATTTTAAAGGCCTGTGCATATTTTGTGGGAGCTGAGGTGTTCTTTAGAATGACTAAAGGATCAATTTCTTATGAGGCTGGAAAGTATCTGGTTATATTTTTTATGCTACTGGGAATGTTTTATAAAGGTATTTCAGGGAAAGGATACCCTTATTTCTTATATATTCTTCTACTGATTCCTTCGATTTTTGTGGCCTCAACAACATTGAGTTTTGATGCCAATTTCAGAACAAATATTGCCTTCGTTTTAAGTGGTCCTATTTGTCTTGGGATAGCCGCACTTTTTTGTTATGATAAGCGAATTAGTATGAAGCAACTTAATACGTTGTTGCTTTATGTGGTATTACCAATCATTACGCATACGGTTTATATATTCTTTTATAATCCGACAGTAAGAGATGTACTGTCTGGGACTGGATCTAATAGGGCAGCGTCAGGAGGATGGGGAGCTAATCAAATATCAACAGTATTAGGCTTAGGTATGTTTATTATAGCTGTGCGTCTGTTTACGAAATCGCCGAACTTCGGACTGAAAATTTTAAATGTCATATTATTCTCTGCAATTTCGTTTAGGGCTATAGTAACCTTTAGTCGCGGAGGCGTAATAACGGCGATAGCTACTATAATAGCTTTTTTAGTTATTTATTATGCAAAAGTTAATAGGAAAAAGAAGAATGAAATTATTGCGTTAGGAGCCTTATTTATTGTGAGCATGGTATCTGTTTGGATTATTAGTTCTAAACAAACAGATGGTTACATCGATTTGAGATATGCCAATAAAGATCACTTGGGAAGAGAAAAAGGAGATATCACAACTGGTAGAAAGAAACTATTTCAGGAAGAATTGGAAGGGTTTATTTCCAATCCATTTTTTGGCATTGGGTCAAGTCGAGCTAAAGATCAACGAATTGAAGTCGAAGGTCAGGGTGTAACTTCTCATAGTGAAATAAGTAGACTCTTAGCTGAACATGGTTTATTAGGTGTTATGATTATTGTGATTTTGCTATTCAAACCAATTGATTTGAGATCGTGGAATCGACGGAATATCTTTTTCTACGCTTTTTTATGTTTTTGGTTTGCAACGGTTAATCACTCCTCAATGCGAATAGCCGCGCCTGCCTTTATATATGCTTTGACTCTTTTAAATGTAACTTATGATAAACGTCCTCTACATAGGAAACAAGCTGCACAGCTCAAAGCATAATATCTCTTATATAAGTGTTTTGGGGCCATTACTCGAAGCCGAAGGCTTAAAAATGTATTATGCATCTGAGTACCACAATAAGATTAAACGATTAGTACATATGGTGAAGTCAATCGTTTCTTTGAGATCGAAGATTGACCTTGTTTTAATTGATACATACAGTACTCAGAATTTTTACTACGCCTTAATAACGAGCCAGATGTGTAGATTTTTTAACATCCCATATGTGCCAATTTTACACGGAGGAAATTTGGATTTACGGCTAAGACATTCTTCAGGAATGAGTAAAAAAATCTTCCGAAATGCAAAAGTTAATGTTGCACCATCAAACTATATGAAGCAAGTATTTAATAGTTCTGGTTATTCTAATGTCTTGTATATACCTAATGTTCTAGAGCTTCAAAAATATCAACTAACGTCAAAAAAGTTTGATTATCCTAGAGTGCTTTGGGTGCGTTCCTTTGCTGAGATTTATAATCCGAAACTTGCCATCCTCACACTCGAAAAATTGAAGGCTATTTATCCCAATGCAGAATTGTGTATGATTGGACCGGATAGCGATGGGAGCTTAAGTGAGATTCAAAGACTAAGTCAAGAGTTAGGTGTTCAAGTAAAAATTACGGGTAAATTATCTAAGACCGAATGGATGGAGATGGCTAAAACATATAACGTATTTATTAATACTTCAAATTTTGATAATATGCCAGTTAGTGTTATAGAGGCCATGGCCTTAGGCCTTCCGATTATTTCTACAGAAGTAGGCGGAATGTCTTCTTTAATTGACCATAATACAGACGGAATTCTCGTTCCAAAGAATGATCCTATAGCCATGTCCAAAGCCATACAAGAAACCTTTGAAAACGTTAATAAAACAGTAAATCGAATAAAAAATGCACGCCACAAAGCGGAACAATTTGATTGGGTAAAAGTAAGAATTAAATGGTTAGATGTTTTGAAGATTAATGTTGCATCAAATTAACCTATCTTAGTATATTTACAGTTCAACCTAACCAAATGAGCCGAAAGAAAGATATTCACTTCGAAGTATCAGAACGTAAAGTTCTATTGCGTTTGTTTGATATCGTGTCTGTATGCTTCGGAATTTATATCCTAACGGAATTATTTAGTTTTGATTACCTAACCATAAGTCAGGATAATATAGTACCCTTACTTGTTCTAACGATTTATATAACAGTCTTTGGAACCATTTTCGAAATCTATGACCTTCAAAAGGCTAGTAAGCTCGATGTAACCTTCCGAAATATAGTCTTAACAGCATCTGTCACTGTATTGTTTTATTTGTTAACCCCTGTGCTAACACCATTTTTACCCGAGCAAAGATTTCAAATCTTCTTCTTTTATTTAGCACTAATTGTTAGTATTTTTCTGTGGCGAGTGGCCTACGTAACACTAATTTCTGCGCCGAGATTTTATAAAAAGGTTTTATTGGTTGGTGAAATTTCGAATATTGAAAATATTGTCAAACCCTTAAATCAGTCCGATCCTAATTATAAAATTGTAGGATTTATAAATTGTGAAGAAGAAAGCGAATCACCTATTAAGTTCAAAGGGTTAAAAGAATTTGAACCAGAACAATTACTCGATGTGATTCAGAAAGAAAAAATTTCGGAAGTATTGGTGGCAAGTTACAATTCTGAGACCATAGCTTCAGAAATATACCACGATCTCATTAATTTATTGGACCAAGGATTTACAATCAGAGAACATACGCAGGTATATGAAGAAATTACGTATCGGGTTCCTATACAATTTATAGGAAAAGATTTCTACAAATACTTCCCATTTAGTCGCAGCAATCAAAACAAATTATATCTCTTTTTTCACAGAACATTTGATATATTTTTTGCCGTTGTAGGACTACTAATTGGAATTACGATCATGCCTTTTATATTAATTGGGAATTTAATAGGAAATAGAGGGCCATTATTTTACACTCAAGAACGCGTTGGTAAAAATGGTAAACCATTTAAGATCGTTAAACTTAGGAGTATGATTGTAAATGCAGAAAAGGATGGCGCTAAATGGGCTCAAAAAAATGACAAACGAATCACCATATTTGGTAATTTCTTGAGACGGTCGCGTTTGGATGAAATTCCACAGTTTATTAATATTTTAAGAGGTGATATGAGTATTATTGGTCCGAGACCTGAACGGCCGTTTTTTGTTAACGAACTCTCGCGTATCATTCCTTTTTACGAAACGCGTCATATCATTAAACCTGGATTAACGGGTTGGGCTCAGGTTAAAACAAGATATGGTTCGTCTGTAGATGATAGTCTAACGAAGTTGCAATATGACTTATATTACATTAAACACCGAAGTATATTCTTAGACTTGAATATTATCGTGAAAACAATGAGTACGATTCTGTATTATCGCGGACAATAATAGCCCTTAGTATTTTTCTTTCTTTCGTCTGAAAAATCCAATGAGAAACACAAAGATCAAAACGAAAAAGCTTATTCGGGCAATATAATCTCCCGCGATCACATAAAATGTCACATGGTCATTCGTAGTAACTTGACCTGACAATGCACCTTGCTCATTATAGCCTAAATAATCTACAATTTCCCCTTTAGCATTAATAATTGCCGAAATACCTGTATTTGCACTTCTCACAATATCTCTTCGTGTTTCAACGGCTCTTAGTTTCGCATAACTTAAATGCTGTTTGTGACCTTGAGTTTCATTCCACCAAGCATCATTCGTAATAATTGCTAAGAAGTTAGCGTCGTTGCGTACATAACCAGTCACAAATTCACCAAATACTGATTCGTAACAAATTATTGGTCCAACTTTAAATCGGGAGTTGGATGAGGTAAAAACCGATCGTTCATCTTGAGTGGTTTTCATGGCTACTGTTCCGCCGAGATCGATCATCGCATCACCAATTATTGGCTTTAGAACACTTTGATAAGGAAAATTTTCAACGCCTACAACAAGTTTAGATTTGTGATACATTGGTACCGAATCTGCCGAATTTATAAATATTGCTGAATTGTAATCATCATACCACGTATTGGGTTGAAATCTATAGGTGTTTGTTTCTTTTCTTACGCGTTTGGGATCTCTAAAGAAATCGATAAAAGAAATTCCAGTAATCAAATTCACATTAGGATGGGAATTAACGTAGCGGTCTAATCTGCTTTTTAATAAGGAATTTTCAAATCTATGCAAGGGTGCACTTTCAGCGAAGTAAGTCTCTGGCGCAACAACGAAATCAGTGCTATCAGTAATTTTACTATTTGTTAATTCAACGAGTAAATCTGAGAATTTAATATTTGTTGCGCTATACTTATCAGAATAAGGATCGATATTTGGTTGTAATGCGATAACATTTACCGATTCTCCTTCATGCGAATACGTGTAATAAATACCAAGAGATATACCTATCGGAATCAAAATGCCAATCAAACTCTGAATTACAGTAGATTTAATTACAGTTCGATCTCTGTTTTTTTGATAGTCAAGCAGACCTTTAAAAATTAAAACATTAAGTAACCATACCCATAATGTGCCTCCAAATGTTCCTGTATATTCGTACCACTGTACCCAACTGATAAACTCTGAAAACGCATTTCCTAAATTTAGCCATGGCCAAGCAAATTCCCAATGTAAGTGTAATTTTTCAAAACTAATCCAAAGCACAACCAAGAACAATAATGCCCTATTCTGTGATTGTTTAAGTGCATATTTGTGGTAGAGTACTAGTAATAATGCCATTAGTGCCGAGTTCACAAAGACCGCAAAACTAGCACCAAACAAGTCAGCGTATCTCAGCCAATTGGTCGTGGTGATATTCCAAATAAAAAAGGAAATGTAAGCTAAACCAAATACTTTTAATCCCTTACGCTTCTCTGACGTATGTCGCAAGTGATGTTCGGCAAGTAATAATGGAACGAAACCAAAAAATAATAGCGCTGGAAATCCATAGGTTGGCCATCCTAGTGCTAATATGATTCCTGAAATTAAAGCAAGTAATTTTCGGTTCACTATCTAAAGATACTAAAATCAAGCTTTAATGAAAATACATTTGAATACAGTGCAGCACTCTGATCACCAATATCCGTGAATGCATAATCCAACTGGATGCCTCTGTATTTGAATCCTAGTCCTAGGCTTGGTTGAAAAGTAAGGTCTTCAGAATTATCGATTTGAAGTTCATTCTGAAAGTTTCCGAGTCCACCTCTTAAGAAGACTAAATCTGTATATCCGAATTCAAAACCTAACGCCGGATTTAAACTCGCAAATGACGTAGAAATTATGTCATTATTTTGTTCAAACCTCACGATCATATCTAAGGAGGCTAAAAGTGAATAATCGTAGTTAAAAATAAACTTTTTCGACATTCCTATTTGTAGTTTTGGAATCGTTAACTCTGTACTTTCAGGTACGGTTTGGTTTTGACCTTCAATGGCGTTTTGAATCGTTGCAAGTTTGTCATCATCAAAAGACCAAGCATTAAAAGTGGTCGTGATATCTCTCGCCATGATACCAAACTTCCAATCGTTTTTAGTTTCAAATTGAATTCCCGCATCTAAGCCGAATCCCCAAGAATTAGCGAAATCTCCAATGATTCGTCGAACAACTTTAGCGTTAACCCCATAACTCAATCCGTCAAGTGGTAATCGACGTGCATATGAAAACGTCAGCGCATAGTCTGCTGTTGAAAATAAGCTAATTCGATCGTAATTTATATTTCCTTGATCATCGATTAATTGTGTCGTATCTAAAATGTCATCAACACCAAATCGTATGAGTGAAATAGCTATTGCACTTCTATCATCTAGTGGTTTTGCAAAAGCAATATAATTGTAGTTCGCAATATTTGCGAAGTAATTGGAATGTAATAATGCTAACTGGTTATCTTCTAGATTGACTAGTCCTGCAGGATTCCAGTATCCGGAGTTGACGTCAGCAGTATGAGAAACGACACTATTACTCATACCCAATGCAGCTGCATCAACACCAATATTCAAAAATTCATTCGAATATTTTGTTTGTGCAGTACATACCAGTGTCATCAAACTAGTAACAATGAAAAGGTACTTTTTCAACAGCAAAATTTTTTTTTTACAAAGATGCACAATATTTTTCATCTATTAAACTGTAAAAGCCTATAGATATTGTGCATGTTTTGCAATAGTCGTAAATAGTTTCCTATTTTTACACAAATCTAATTTATGTCGGTCAAACCATACATTCCGAATGCCTTTACTTTATTGAATCTATTTAGTGGTTGCATCGCTGTGCTTTTTGCGGTAAATAGCAATTTTGTAGCGGCTGCAATATTTATGTTTTTGGGCATATTTTTTGATTTTTTTGATGGGTTATTAGCTCGAAAATTGAATGTACAGAGTGATTTGGGAATACAGCTAGATTCACTGGCAGATATGGTGACTAGTGGTTTGGTGCCAGGTGTTGTTATGTTTAAGCTTATAGCTATAAGTATTGATGCGCCACAAGTTGCAAGTCAGAATGATTGGAGTACTAATTTTAGCTTTAGTGACCTCAGACTTGAACCGCTCGCATTGATAGGCTTGTTTATTACGTTAGCTTCAGCATATCGCTTGGCAAAATTTAATATTGATGAAGATCAGCAGTCTTATTTTAAAGGGTTACCAACGCCAGCTAATGCGTTATTAATTGTATCCTTACCGCTTATAATTGAATTTCAGAATAATGCCTTTGTAACCAACCTAATTTTGAACAAATGGTTTTTAATTATTGTCACCTTATTTAGCTGTTATATTTTAAATTCTAAAATTAAATTATTGGCCTTAAAATTTAAAAATTACAAGTTCAATGAAAATGGTTACCGTTATTCTTTATTAGTTATAGCGCTTGTATTATTAGGCCTTTTTAACTTCATAGCTATTCCTTTGATTATACTGTGTTACATAGCACTTTCAATTTTAAAACAGGTAATTACAAAAACAATTTAAATTTTAATCACAATGGCATCAGGTTTTTTTGCATTATTGGATGATATCAGTGTCTTGATGGATGATGTTGTCACTATGACTAAGGTTTCTACCAAGAAGACGGCTGGTATTCTAGGTGATGATCTAGCGGTTAATGCTGAAAAAGCATCTGGGTTTAGTCCATCGCGAGAATTACCGGTACTCTGGGCAATTTCGAAAGGTTCATTTTTGAATAAAGTGATCATATTGCCTTTAGCTTTTTTAATGAGTGCGTTTGTTCCAAGTTTAGTAATAGCCGTCCTGGTCCTTGGTGGAATATATCTAGCATTTGAAGGTGCCGAAAAAATCTATGAATATTTTGTTCCTCATAAAAAAGAACAGAAAATTGCTGCTAAAGAAGATCTTTCAAAAGGAGATCTTTTGCGAATTGAAAAAGATAAAATTCGATCGGCGATTATCACTGATTTTATCCTCTCTGTAGAAATAATAATTATTGCCTTAGGTGCAGTTGTTGAAGAAACACTAACGACTCAAATAATCGTTGTCTCAATAGTCGCGCTAATTGCGACTGTTGGTGTATATGGCATAGTAGCCTTGATAGTAAGAATGGATGATATTGGATTTAAATTAACCCAACAGAGCAGCGATAAAAAAGGCTTTATATATACCCTTGGTTTAGGATTAACCAAAGCTTTACCATGGGTAATTAAATCCTTATCGGTTATAGGAACCTTAGCTTTATTACTCGTTTCGGGAGGAATATTTGCACATAACATAGAATTTCTTCATCATTTTATGGAGGGCATGCCTGGAATTTTACGTGATTTTGTATTAGGCTTGATCGTCGGAATAATAGCGCTAATAATAGTCAAGCTTTTCAAAGGCGCTTATAAACTTATATTTAAGCCTTCAAAACCTTAAATGTTTAAAGTTTTATTGATAATACTTGGGATATTAATATCAATTCTGGCAGGATTAATATTGCGATTTGCAATTCTTAAAATTCAACGCTTTGATCGAAAATTAAGATTATATTTTGGTGTAATATGCCTTATAATACTTGGTATTGCCATAATATCACACGGTATTGAATTGCCAGAAAATCTTTAGAAGTGAAGCTTTTTCTTTCGTAGCTCAAAATTCTGACCTAGATACACCTTACGAACCATTTCATCGCTTGCCAATTCTTCAGGCACACCAGCCTTTAGAATGCTCCCTTCAAACATTAAATAGGTGCGGTCTGTGATGGCTAAAGTTTCTTGTACGTTGTGGTCAGTAATTAATATGCCGATATTCTTTTTTGTCAATTGAGCAATGATACGCTGAATATCCTCAACGGCTACAGGATCAACTCCTGCGAATGGTTCATCTAGTAAAATGAAATCTGGATCTGTCGCTAGAGCTCTTGCGATTTCAGTTCGACGACGTTCACCTCCAGATAAAAGGTCACCACGATTTTTACGAATATGACCTAATCCAAATTCTTCAATGAGGGATTCCATCTTTTCTTGCTGTGCCTTCTTACTTAATTTCGTCATCTGAAGCACGCTCAAAATATTATCTTCGATGCTTAACTTTCTAAATACAGAAGCCTCCTGCGCTAAATAACCTATTCCGTTTTGTGCGCGCTTATACATAGGAAATGTAGTGATTTCTGTATCATCTAGATAGATATTTCCTCCATTCGGTTTGATCAAACCAACAATCATATAAAACGATGTGGTCTTACCAGCTCCATTAGGACCAAGTAATCCAACTATTTCGCCTTGATTCACTTCGAGTGAAACATCTTTCACAACCTTACGTCCATTATAGGACTTCATTAAGTTATCGGCACGTAGTTTTTTCATTTCAATTGTATTCTTGGCTAAAATAGAAAATTCGAGACGACTCTATTCGTCTTTATTAAAAGTTTAACGCTGATTTTCAAGCGCATCCCAAAATTCATATGCACGTCGTAAGTGTGGAATTACGATGGTTCCACCAATTAAGGTAGCGATACCCAATGACTCAACAACTTCTTCTTTTGTTAATCCTAATTTATGACAAGCCTCTAAATGGTATCGAACGCAATCATCACACCTTAGTACAGTAGATGCTACTAACCCAAGTAATTCTTTTGTACGCTTATCTAAGGCACCACCTTCGTTAAAAGCGTTGGTGTCTAAATTAAATATACGCTTAATGATTTTATTATTATCTGCTAAAATTGCCTCGTTCATTTTCGAACGGTAGGCATTAAATTCGGAAACGATATCAGACATGTGTTTTCTGTTTTTTGTTCTGGTTCTTCAATACCACTTTTGAGATGTATATACTTACTTGATATAAGACTAAAATTGGAATCGCGACAATAATTTGACTCGCTAAATCTGGAGGCGTAATAATAGCTGAAAGTATTAATACAAGGACCAATGCGAACTTGCGATACTTTTTCAGGATCTTAGGTGTAACCAACCCGATCTTGGTTAAAAAGTAAATTATGATCGGTAATTCAAATACGAAACCTGAAGCCAGACACGACGATCTTACCGTTGAAATGTATGAACCTATATCGAATTCATTTGACACCTCTGGGCTAATGCTGTAGTTAGCCAAGAAGTTGATCGAAAGCGGTGTAACAATGTAATACCCAAATAGAACGCCTAAAAAGAATAAGAATGAAGAGGTGAAAATAAATCCTCTTGAATAACGTCGTTCGTTTGGACGTAATCCAGGACTAATAAAGCTCCAGAATTGATAAATTACATATGGGAATGCAATTACAAACCCGGTAAAAATTGAGGTCCATATATCTGCTGAAAATTGTGCCGCCATTTGTCTGGCCTGAATTTTAAATGGAAATTCAGTAGCACAAAAAGTCGTATCATTAATTCCTAAAAATTGAGACGCTTTACACAACCATTTATAGGTTGGAAAATCCATGCGTTTAGGCGCAAAGATGATGTGCTCAAATACAAAACCACTAAATATAAATGCAACCGTAGCACAAATAAGAATACCAATTGTGATTCGAATTAAATGCCATCTCAAATCTTCAAGATGGTCTAAGAACGACATTTCATCCGCTTTCTTATCTGCCATTATATGATACCTTCTTTGATTAGATCATGGATGTGAATCACACCAGCATAGTTACCTTGTTTTTCAACTAAAAGTTGAGAAATACCGTGTTCTTCCATCATTTCCATGGCGTCAATTGCCATAGCATCTTCTTCTATACGCTTGGGATTTCTACTCATAATATCTTTAGCAGTCAAGTGAATGAAGTCTTCACTTTTTGTAAGCATTCGTCTTAAATCACCATCAGTTATGATTCCAACAATCTTATTGTTATCAACAACGGCTGTGACGCCAAGCATTTTTTTAGAAATTTCAACGATAACATCTTTAGCCGAAGTGTCTAATTCAACATTTGGCTTTTCATTTAAAGAGGATAAGTCACTAACACGAAGATAAAGACGCTTACCTAAAGCACCACCTGGGTGATATTTAGCAAAATCCTTACTAGAGAATCCACGCAATTCTAACAGACATACCGCCAGTGCATCACCTAATACAAGTTGAGCTGTTGTACTTGTTGTTGGCGCCAAATTATTAGGACAAGCTTCTTGCTCTACATAGGCATTAAGTACATAATCAGCCTGTGTGCCTAAGAATGATTTGTCATTTCCAGTTATGGCAATCATTTTATTTTTGGCATTTTTGATTAAGGGTACCAGTACTTTAATTTCTGGCGTGTTTCCGCTTTTAGAAATACAAATTACAACGTCATCTTCTAGGATCAAACCTAAATCTCCGTGGATGGCATCTGCAGCGTGCATAAATACAGCTGGAGTACCAGTAGAATTTAATGTCGCAACGATCTTATTAGCTATAATGGCACTTTTACCAATACCAGTAATAATAACACGACCTTTAGAATTGTAAATAAGAGATACAGCTTTAGCGAAATCATCTGTGAGCAAATGACTCAAATTCGCTATCGCATCGCGTTCAAGATCTATCGTTTTTCTTGCAGTTTCAAGAATAGCTGAAATACTGTTCAAAATTAATTTTTTTTGAGTTTGATGAGTATAAAGAAATTGTTATCTTTAGTCTTATGCAAATGTATCAAAAATACTAATAGGGATTAATGAGTATAAAAGAAATTGATATACATTCTGCACTCAAACAATACTTTGGTTTTTCCACATTTAAAGGACTTCAAGAAAGCGTCATTGAGAGTGTTGTTGATGGTGAGGACGTATTTGTAATAATGCCTACAGGTGGAGGAAAATCATTGTGTTACCAATTGCCTGCTCTTATTAAAGATGGGACAGCGATTATAGTATCACCTTTAATCGCTTTAATGAAAAATCAGGTAGATGCCATTAGAGGTGTTTCTAAAGAAGAAGGCGTTGCTCACGTACTGAATTCATCTTTAAATAAAACTGAAGTAAAACGTGTTAAGGAAGATATTTCAAATGGCATCACGAAACTCCTATATGTCGCGCCAGAATCTTTAACAAAAGAAGAGCACGTAGAATTCCTTAGAACACAAACTATATCATTTATGGCTGTCGATGAAGCCCATTGTATCAGTGAATGGGGTCATGACTTTAGACCTGAGTATCGCAACCTTAGACATATAATAAAGCGTATTGGTGATAATATTCCAATTATCGGATTAACAGCGACTGCAACACCTAAAGTTCAAGAAGATATTTTAAAGAGTCTAGATATACAAAACGCAAAGACCTTCAAAGCCTCTTTTAATAGGCCCAATTTGTACTATGAAATTAGGCCAAAAACGAAGAATGTTGATGCCGATATAATAAGATTCGTGAAAAAGAATGAAGGTAAATCAGGAATTGTGTATTGCTTAAGTCGTAAACGTGTTGAAGAATTGGCACAGGTACTTCAAGTTAATGGAATAAAGGCGGTACCTTATCATGCTGGTTTAGATCCTAAAACTAGAGTCAAACATCAAGATATGTTCCTTATGGAAGATTGTGATGTGGTTGTTGCGACCATTGCCTTCGGAATGGGAATTGATAAACCAGATGTACGTTTTGTTATTCATCATGATATGCCGAAAAGTATTGAGAGTTATTATCAAGAAACTGGTCGTGCAGGTCGTGATGGAGGGGAAGGTCATTGCTTGGCGTACTATGCTTATAAGGATATTGAAAAACTGGAAAAATTCATGTCCGGAAAACCAGTTGCTGAACAAGAAATTGGTCATGCCTTATTACAAGAAGTTGTGGCATTTGCCGAAAGCTCGATTTCAAGACGTAAGTTCATTCTTCATTATTTCGGAGAAGCGTTTGATAATGCAACTGGTGGAGGAGGAGATATGGATGACAATGTACGCAATCCGAAAAAACAGGCTGAAGCAAAAGATGATGTGGCGACCTTATTAGAAACAGTATCTAACACTAAAGAAAAATACAAATCTAAAGACCTAGTTCAGGTTTTAATAGGTCAAACAAATGCTATGATATCCTCACATAAAACGGATACGCAGCCATTCTTTGGAATAGGTAAAGAGAAAGATAAACGTCACTGGATGGCTTTGATTAGGCAAGTTCTTGTCGCTGGATTACTAAAAAAGGATATTGAGACCTATGGCATATTGAGATTGACGAAAGCTGGTGAGGATTTTATAATCACTCCAGAATCCTTCATGATGACAGAAGATCATATTTATGATGAAGAGGCCGATAACACCATAATCACAGCTGCAAAAGGAACGAATGCTGTAGCCGATGAGAAATTGATGAAAATGCTAAAAGATTTAAGAAAGAGTAACGCAAAACGACTTGGTGTTCCGCCGTTTGTTATTTTTCAAGATCCTTCATTAGAAGATATGGCATTAAAATATCCTATTTCTCTAGATGAACTTAGTAATGTGCATGGTGTTGGTGATGGAAAAGCCAAGAAATATGGAAAAGACTTTGTCCAGTTAATTGCGAAATATGTTGAAGATAATGATATTGTAAGACCAGATGACTTTGTTGTAAAGAGTACAGGCTCAAATTCTGCAATAAAATTATATATCATCCAGAACGTGGATCGAAAACTACCGCTCACTGATATTGCAGAGGCAAAAGGAATGTCTATGGAAGATTTCATTAAAGAAATGGAAGCTATCGTCTATTCTGGAACAAAGTTGAATATCGATTATTACCTCGAGGACATTCTCGATGAAGATCAACAAGAAGAGATTCATGACTACTTTATGGAGTCAGAAACAGATAAAATCTCTGAAGCGATTGATGAATTTGATGGTGATTATGATGATGAAGAACTTCGTTTATACCGCATAAAGTTCATTAGTGAGGTAGCCAATTAATCTCCGGATTAAGATTTTATCACTTGGAAGCTGAACGTCTTTCCTTTACAAGACAACATTAGGTCATCAACATTTGGTCTATCTATTTTTGCAGCATCTTTTTCTTCGATCTGAAAATCAATTTTTGTAATGTGTCTTCCTTTAACATCTGTATGATCAGACTCAAACTCTTCCGAATCTGAAGTTAATTCAAGATTGAGTTTTTTCCCATTGATACGCAATTGAGCGCCTTTTTTAGATTTTACTTTAAAGCTTCCAACGATGACAGTTTGTACAAAATAATAGCCACCCAATTCGTTCAAACCTGCATATAATACATTGGTATCAGAAGTTGCAAAAGCATCATGCTCTATATCCTTTATAATGGCATCAATTGTATCGCCATTAGATACGTTTTCAGTAGACTTTTCAGAACCAAATGCCGACTTTAATTTTGTAATAAAACCCATCTCAATTTTCTTTTGTGCAAAGCTAACGGTATCACTTTCAAAATCCAAATCACACTTCCTACTTCTGTTAGAGTTTGTTATCTTTGCACCTCAATTAAAATCAAACATGATGCAAGACGGTTTATACGCAAAATTTAATACAACAAAAGGCGAAATACTTGTCGCTTTAGAATATGAAAAAACACCTGGAACGGTAGGTAATTTCGTGGCATTGGCAGAGGGAAATCTTGAGAATGCTGTAAAGCCACAAGGAACACCTTACTATGATGGATTAAAATTTCATCGAGTGATTCCAGATTTTATGATACAAGGAGGATGTCCACAAGGTACTGGTACTGGTAATCCAGGTTATAAATTTGACGATGAGTTTCATCCTGATTTAAAACATGATGGCCCTGGTGTTTTATCTATGGCAAATGCTGGACCAGGAACTAACGGAAGTCAATTCTTTATTACACACGTTCCTACACCTTGGCTAGATAATAATCATACAGTTTTTGGTAAGGTTATAGAAGGACAAGATGTTGTAGATGCTATCGCTCAAGGTGATAGTATTGATAGTTTAGAGATAATTAGAACAGGAGTTGATGCCGAAGGTTTCAACGCTGTAGAGGCATTTAGAACTTTTGAAGGTGCACGTGAAAAACGCGTTCAAGCTGAACGTGAAGCAGCAAAGGCCGAATTAGATAAACTTGCTGCTGGATTTGAAGAAACGAAAAGCGGTTTACGCTATCAAATTATACAAAAAGGTGATGGTAAAGCAGCAGTAGCGGGTAAAATGGTTTCTGTTCATTATAAAGGACAATTAGCAGACGGAACTGTTTTTGACTCATCATATAAACGAAATGCGCCATTAGATTTTCAAGTTGGAGTAGGTCAAGTTATTCCGGGATGGGATGAAGGGATCTGTTTATTGAATGTTGGTGACAAGGCAAGATTAGTAATTCCAAGTGATCTGGCATATGGAGCTGCAGGAGCAGGAGGCGTTATTCCACCAAATGCGACACTCGTATTTGACGTGGAGTTAATGGATGTAAAGTAAAAAATAAGATTTCGCATAAATGAAAAAAGCACCAAGTAATTGGTGCTTTTTTTTATGGAACTTAGTTCTAGTTTTTATAAATTAGATTTACCGTTAATTCAGCAGTTTCTTTGTTGAATTCTACTTTATACGTCGAATTTTCATTGTCATTTTCTTTGATGTACATATTTTCGACAAGTTTAAAATCATTTCTACTAATATAATCGTCGAGGTCAACCTGTTCTGTATCAATAATAAACTTTGATACTTTCGTGTCATTGGTACATTGGCATTCTGTAGACGTTACTTTCGGAATATTTACACCTGTACGAAGTTCAATATTATCAATATTAAATACTTTGCATGATCTTGTGTTGTAAATGTGTCTTCCAAAAAGGTTTACCGCGCCAACAAATGTTATTCCACATAACACAAGAATTCCAATAATGATGAATGCTTTTTTCATTTAGTTAGGTTTATATATCTAACGCATTGAAATTGATTTTCTTATGTCAATTAATCTTTAACTTTTGAAGCTACGAATGTTCCATTAGGTTGAATGGCCTTAAGCTCTTTTATAGCGCCATTTTCATCTTCAATAAATTCTACTTTAAATCCTTCTAATACTTTAAAATTGAACTTATGTTTCCCTGTTGCTAATAATTCGTACTCTGGTTGTCCTTCAACAAATAAGTAAAGGACATTTTCATCTTTGATATAGACTTTTATCGTGGTGCCAGCTAAACTGTAGTTACCAACATAGGATTCTAATGTCTCTTTATCTACATCGATTGTATTTGGTGTACGTTTAAAACGCAGAGGATCAACGGTTGGTTCTAGCGTTGCATGTGCCTCAGCAATATCACCCGCTTCATTAGCGTAAAACGTAACTTTTAAGGATTGACCTATAGCTGAAGTGTCGACTTTACCTTCTACAACATCTATGAGCTCAAAAGTATCATAGTGATAATGATGTAAATACTGGCGATCACCATTTAACTCCGTATAAAGGGTGTCATTTTCGACGATCACATTAAATTCTCCGTATCCAGGGTGACTATACGAACCTGTATAGTCAAGTTTTATATGAGAAGGTCTCGTGTTTTTTACATTTGATTTTTCTGAATCTTCTTTGGCTTCCTCTTGGGCTTTTACAGCTTTGTCAAGATTTTCTTTATGTTCGGCTGCCCAATCTGTTACATCAACAGCTAACATCCGATCTGCAATTGTGTTTCGAACTAAGCTAGGAACAGCTGATCCATTTTGATTGGTCAATACGACGATACCAATATTGTCTGTTGGAAAAAATGCAACATTAGCAGAGAACCCATCAATGTTTCCTCCATGTTCCACGCGATAATGACCTTTATATGAGGCTAAGAACCATCCATAACCGTAATTCGAAAAATGAACATCCGGATGTTTTTCTCCAGGAACACCTGCTCCAATAATCATTTGAGAACCCATTGCTTCTTTAATATAATCTTCGGGTATAAGTTGTTCATCATTGAATTTGCCTTTTTGTAACCAAAGGGTAATCCATTTTGTCATATCGTTCACACTACTATTGATACTTCCCGCGGGTGACATTCCAGAGATATCATAATAGTCGGTTTTTTCAATCGTTTTATTATCTACTAAATTATAACCGAAAGCCGCGTTGTTATCGTTTTTCATTCCTTCGATATCTACCTTCGATCGATTCATATCAAGAGGTTTGAAGAATTTTTCTTCAATGTTTTCTTCCCAACTTTTTCCAGTGATTTTTTCAGTAATTACACCTTGCGCTAGGAACATAAAATTGTTGTAATACCATTGTTGACGCACACCAGTAAATGGTTCTTGATGTTTTACGCGCATCAACAAACTGTCTTTGTGTTTGGAAGGGAAAAAGTACCAAGAAGCATCGTGACGCGGCAGACCTGTACTGTGACGCATTAAGTCTTTAATGATAATATTATTATTCATATTATCATTGATAAATTCAAAATCTGGTATATAATCTAGCGGACTATCATCAAAAGATAGTTTTTCTTCACCTCTAAGGATTCCTAAAAGTGAGGATGTAAATGCTTTGGTTGATGAGCCTATGGCAAATAAGGTATTTGCATCAACAGGTATTTTGTTTTCATAATCTCTATAACCAAATCCCTTAGCATACACGACCTTGTCTCCTTCAACAACAGCAACGGCAAAGCCTGGAGCTTGTGTAATTTCAAGGATTGAATTCATGGATTTATCGATATTTTTCAATCGTTTGTCATTTTGAGAAAAAGAAAGTGTGCCTATAAAAAGGAATAGTAATAGCCAGGATGTTTTCATAATGGTTGGTTTAAATGAATTGATTCAGTTCATTAGTAGTCATTTATGGATAGAAGTTACTCATTTTAAACTGAAATTATTAAGATAATTACAATTCATCCATAAAAATTGACGATTTGGTCATTCCCTTTTAGAAATACGCAATTGCTGATAGATATTTGTCTCATCAATTAAATCGAACAGTTAATTCTAATAATTATGGGAACTTTAGTAAAAATAGTTTTGTTATTCATACTTAGTCAATCAATGGTTTTAGCTCAGGAATCAATTACACAAACCATAACGGTAAACATCAATAATCTTGATAATGATAAAGGTGTAGTTTATGTTTCACTATACGATTCTGAGCATAATTTTTTAAATCAAGGCGTCAGATCGGCTAGTGCAAAAATTGAAAATAACAAATGCAATGTCGTGTTTTCTAATGTACCACAAGGCGTTTATGCGATTTCATTATATCATGACGAGAATGGTAATAAAAAACTGGATAGTAATTTCTTAGGAATTCCTAAAGAAGATTACGGATGTTCAAATAATGCAAGAGGCTTTATGGGACCACCAAAATGGAACGATGCCAAATTTGAAGTAAAAAATGAATCTATTGTACAATCTATAACTTTATAATATCATGAAACAACTAATCATCATCATCATTTTATTTGTATCTGCAGTTGGAACTGCACAAA
This sequence comes from Psychroserpens sp., assembly GCA_017643165.1. GTDB lineage: Bacteria > Bacteroidota > Bacteroidia > Flavobacteriales > Flavobacteriaceae > Psychroserpens. Next base: position 168,647 of record JAEPNY010000003.1, read on the forward strand.
CAAATTTTGAAAAAGGCATGCAAAAAGCCTTCGAATTATGGCAAAATGGCAATGCAGATGAGGCACAAAATATGTTTGAACGCATCGCTAATGCTGAATCTGAAGAGTGGCTACCTCATTATTACATCGCCCAAATTAATAGTCTTAAGAGCTGGAATGTAAAAGACGAAGCCGTTCTAAAAGCACAACTTGATAAGGCACAGGAGCACTTAAATTCTGCAATGGCTATTAGTAAGGATAACCCTGAATTAATGGTTATGCAAGCACAGGTCTTAACCAATTGGGTGGCTTTCGATGGAATGACTTATGGAATGAAATATTCAGCTAAAATTTCTGAATTGTACCGACAAGCCTATGAATTGGATCCAAATAATCCTAGAGTTGCATTTGGAAAAGCAGAATGGGGAATGGGAAGTGCTAGATATTTTGGTCAAGACACCACACCATATTGTGAGGAAATGGAACGTTCGATAGAACTTTTTACTAACTTTAAACCAGAAAGTGCAATACATCCTGATTGGGGAAAAGAGCGCGCTGAAGAAGTTGTAAAATCTTGTAAAGAGTAAATCATGATAAGCAAAGCATTTAAAAATATTGTAGTCACCTTTATCATCGGATGTGCCATATTCGTTGTGGGGAATCTGTTGCAAAATGGTGGATTCGAATTCGATTCTGTGACTGATTTTTTAACTGACTTTGCATTTTATCAACTCTATACATTTGTATTAGCATTTATAAATACAACCTTCTTTAATTATATGGAGGGACGTCAGTGGAAACAATACGATACAATTAAAAGAATTGTACTCGGAATAGCTGGATCGACAATTCTAACTCTTGCAGGAATCTTTGCCTTAAGATTTTGTGTCACGGTATTTTACTACGATGTTCCCTATGAAAAATTCTTAGAGAATGATTCTTGGAGCGGCTATTCATTTGCACTCTGGATAACCCTTACTATAGTTTCCATATTTCATATCGCATACTTCTACAACAAGTATCAGAAGAATAAGATTAAAGAACAGAAAGTTATTGCAGGTACAGCTAGTGCCAAGTTTGACGCGCTTAAAAACCAACTTGATCCACATTTCTTATTTAATAGTTTGAATGTGTTGACAAGTTTGATCGAGGAAAACCCTAGAAATGCACAACGTTTCACAACGTCACTTTCGAAGGTGTATCGCTATGTATTAGAGCAAAAGAATAAAGATTTAGTAACCGTAGATGAAGAGCTAGATTTTGCAAGAACTTATATGTCTTTGCTAAAAATGAGATTTGAAGATAGTATCATTTTTGAAATACCTGATCGTGCTTCAAATCCTGAAAGTAGAGTTGTTCCTTTATCATTACAATTGCTTTTGGAAAATGCAGTAAAACATAATATGGTGACGAGTAGTAAACCTTTGCATATTAAAATTTTTGAGCAAAATGGAATGCTAGTCGTAGAGAATAATTTACAGCCAAAACAAATCGTAAAAAAGAGTAGCGGAGTTGGTTTAGAAAATATCAAACAACGCTACAACTTATTATCAAATAGAAAGGTATCAATCAATCAACAAGCAAAAAGTTTTGCAGTTGCAATTCCTATGCTTACAAAACAAGTATCAATCATGAAAGCAATCGAACCAAAATCAAAATTTGATGACAGATATGTCAGAGCACGTAAACGTGTAGAAGAGTTAAAAGAGTTTTATTATAGCTTATTGTCCTATTTTATTGTGATTCCATTTTTAATTTTTATCTGGTATCGCTATACACCGCATACCATACAGTGGTTCTGGTTCCCAATGTTAGGTTGGGGTCTCGGATTAGCATTCCATGCCTATAAGGTCTATGTAAATGATGGCATGTTAGGATCTAACTGGGAAAAACGTCAGATCGAGAAATACATGCGCGAAGAAGAAGAACAAGAACGATGGAATTAATTCAGGACTGATGAAAATGAATGCTGAAGAACTAAAATACATAAAGGCCAAATCAAGAGTAGAAAAGCTCAAGTCAATTTATAGACATATCGCAGTTTTTTTAATTACGATTTCTGTGTTGTTTTTATTAATGTCATTTTTTCCAGGCTCCAAAGATTCTATGTTCTATTACATATTGAGTTATACTACTGATGTGACTTGGATTGTATGGGGCTTTGTTATTGTCTTGCATGTAATTATTGCTTTTGGACTTGATAAGATATTAGGACGCAATTGGGAGGTAGAAAAGATTTCGAAATTCATGGAGAATGAGGATGATTCATCTGTTTACTAAAAGTAGAACAAAATGAAGGAATTTACAGAAGACTATAAGTATGAAAGGGCGAAATCGAAGATGCAAAATTTAAAAGCCTTTTATATTCATTTTACTGTTTATGTAATTGTGAACACTATAATTAGTATTGCCAAGGTTATTAGAAATGTAAATAATGGAGAAACTTTTAATGAAGCCATATTTGATTTTGCGACTATTGGATTATGGACAATTTGGGGAGTAGGTATTGCATTTCACGCGTTTTCAGTTTATGGCTTAGATTTCTTTCTCGGCAAAAATTGGGAAACCAAACAATTAGAAAAATATATGAATCAAGACGACCGTTAAAAATGCGGTTAAAAAAATAATATTATGGAACGTGGAGTAGAACCTTACGGAAGTGAACAAAGACAAAAAGATTTTGAACGCGAAGACGCCTATTTAAGAGCACAGAAGAAAGTAAAGAGCTTAGTTGGATTCTATTGGCATCTGGCATCTTATGTGATTGTGAATATTTTTATCATTCTATTGATCGTTACGAATGGTGGTCGATTTTGGAGTTTTGGAACATTCGCAACAGCATTTTTCTGGGGCATTGGTCTGTTCTTTCATTTTATTGGTGTTTTCGGTCCTGACTTTTTATTCGGGAAAGACTGGGAACAACGAAAGATCAGAGAATATATGGATAAAGACAAAGACAGCTACAATCGATTTGAATAATGCTCACAGAAATCATAGATAGTTCGGTTGGATGGTTCCACTTTATCACTGCAATTTTGGCCATGGTATCGGGAACAATTGTACTGCTTAATAAGAAAGGTACGACATTTCATAAACGCGTAGGTTATACCTATGTACAATCAATGATTTTTATGAATGTTAGTTCATTTTTCATTATCAATTTTGACGGTTTTAGCATCTTTCATTTCTTTGCCATTATCAGTTTGCTCAGTATAATTGGTGGTATGCTCCCTACGATTAAAAAGAAAAATAACTGGTTGGCATATCATTTTTACTTTATGAATTGGTCTGTTGTTGGTCTTTATTGTGCGTTTTGGGCGGAAGTTGGAACGCGATTCGTTAATAATATGAAAGACTTTTGGTGGATGGTCGCTCTAGCGACATTTGTTACAGCATTCATTGGAAGTATAATTATAAATAAACAAGCGAAAAAATTAAACTTAAAATAAATGAATATCATAATCATAGAAGACGAGAAGCCTTCGGCAAGACGATTACAACGAATGTTGGCCGAATTACAAATGGAAGCTCAAACATTATTGCATTCGGTTGAAGAATCAATAGAATGGTTTCAAAATAATCCGCATCCAGATCTCATATTTTTAGATATTCAATTAAGTGATGGTTTATCGTTCGAAATCTTCGATGCCATTAATATTAAATCGGCTGTAATTTTTACAACAGCGTATGACGAATATGCCTTACAAGCATTTAAACTAAATAGTATTGATTATTTATTGAAACCGATTGATGAGGATGAGCTCGAGAGAGCAGTTTCAGAATATAAAGATAGACTACCTCAAAATCAGTCGGTCACACTAGATTTTAATGATATTAGAAGGCTTTTAGTCAATCCAATTGAACGCGAATATAAAAAGCGATTTTCAGTTAAAGTAGGTCAACATTTAAAGCTTATCAACATAGATGATATTGAATGTTTTTACAGCGAAAATAAAGGGACTTATGCCTTTACAAATGAAGGTAGAAATTATTTACTCGATACAACATTAGAACAACTAGAAGACGAGTTAGAGCCACATAAATTCTTTAGAATTAGTAGAAAATTCTTTGTAAATATTAATGCTATTGATGACATGGTTAGTTATACAAATTCACGACTTCAAATTAAATTGAATACCTATAAAGAACAGGATGTAATAGTGGCTAGAGAACGCGTGAAAGATTTCAAGAATTGGTTGGCTTAGAATATATCAAAAATATCGCCCAGCGAATCACCTATACCATCGAATAGGTCGTCGGCACCAGATAGAAGACCCGAAAATCCAACATCAAAAAACAACTCTAACAGAAGAAGACTTTCCAGATCTTTTAACCAATAGGTGTCAGATTTTTTCTTAGCTTCTTTTTGCCATTCTTTGTATTCTTTCTCTACTTTTGGTTCAATTACCATTGGCTTATTCGTGGCTGCAGTTTTAAGCATTTCGTCATAGCGTTGTCTTTTCTTAGGATTTGATAGGACATCGAATGCCTCGACGAGTTCATCGAATCGAGCTCTCGCACCCTCCGATTTATTTTTGTCAGGATGATATAGCGCTATCTGAGTTCTAAAAGCTTTTTTAATCGTTTCTAGATCGGTATTCTGGTCTACACCCAATAAACTATAATATTGTTTTAATTCCATGGGATTACATCGGATTTGAAAGTTTGGATTCTATTTGAGAAACGAATCTTTGATGATCATCAACAAAGAAGTAAAGTTCTCGATATGTTTTCGCCTTTCCATATAGGAAAGCCAAGCGATGGGGAGATTTTAATCGAATTACGATATTGGAATTTTCAAGACTTCCAAGTAACGATATGGTCTTGGTGTTTTTTGAAGATTTATAATCATCTGCATGAGCAATCGCTATAGATTCTATAGCAGAATAAGAAATACTAGTTTCACTCAGCATTCCAAATCGGAGTACTAATTCGTTTTCTAAAATTTGAATTGGACGTTTTGGGACAGATCTGATTATACCAATGAGCTGTAAAGCTGAATAGATACTTAATCCAGTGAGAATCCATGCTAGAGTCGAACTCCATTTACTGGCTAATATATGGATACTAACCATCTCAATTGCAACTACAAAAATTACTGCGACCAATGTTGATAAGATACCAGAGCCTTTATAATTTGAAAATTCGTTGGCTTTCAGTTCGACCTTTTTAAAATTAAAAAAACCATAATAGATCAGCGCAATTTCATTTGCGACTAGTTTGGCAGCAGTCTTTGGAAAAAGAGATGCAGAGGTTTCATTTAAAATGGTAAAGAAATCTTGACCTTTCTTGGCAGCGGCCTTATAAGATTTAATTGCCTTGGTAACTTTATATATGACTATGCTAATCACGCTGAGTTCCACAATTGGAATCAGCCAGGTTTTCGCAAGCGATAGCATATCTTGATTTGCTTCAGGAATTGCATACGATGCAATAACGATACAGGCGATGAGAAAAGGCGCTATAGTCAATTTCGAAACATTAGTTTTTCTAATCAATAGAAAATAAATGATCGGAATCGTTAAAATAAAATCTATGGTAATAAAGGTTGATAATTGACTTGCATTGGCACTAAATATTTGAGATTGTAATAAGGCTATTAGGCTCAAAATGAGTAATAAAGGTATGCCAAAAGCGAAAAGGTATGGTCGAATCTGGATCGATTTTGTCATATGCCAAGTACGTTTAATTTCACCAATTTGACGCAAATTTCGATTATTTGTTACGAAAAACGCCCCTTAAATCTTAAATAATGACCACTTTAGCCTGATTTTTTGCTCTTCCACTCACATTAACTTAGTTTCAACTCAAAATCAGCTATTATGAAATTCAGAGTTCAATTTTTTCTACTGTGCTTTTTTGCTTGTACGTTACTCACTGCTCAAGACTGGAAAGTTTATCCATACACACCAGCCGGACAAGTTGCATTTCCGGTGGATGAAGGGCGCCATGCAGCAGAACCAATAGAATGGTGGTATACTGCAGGACATGTAGTTGGACAGACTTCTGGAAAAAGTTATAGTTTTATGTATACTTTTTTTCATTATCCTCAATCTACATTTGATGGCTTTAGGATTTTGAATATTACTGACGACGATACTGGTACGTTCTATCAAGATGTTTTGCCACTTAATTATACAACACTCTCAACTACAGGGTTCGATATTGAAGCCAGTGTGTTTTTAGCAGGTATAGAAACGTGGCGTAACAAGGTTGATGGTGGAAACCAACCTATACCTTTTGAATATGAGCTTTTTGCAAGTACAGCGCAAGCAGGTCTTGATATAGACTTGGTTACAACCAAACGACCGTTAATACTTGGTGATGATGGTTTTTTGAATCAAGGTATCGTAAATTATACCTATTATTTTTCTCAAACTGCCAATACCGTATCAGGAAACCTTACATTCAATGGAGTTACTGAACCAGTTGTAGGGACAGCATGGATCGATAGACAATACGGAAACTTTAATCCATTAACAGGTGAAAAGTATGAATGGTTTAGTATGCAATTATCGAATGGAATGGATCTGAATCTTTGGAATATTTTCACACCAGATCGCCTCATACCAGACGATGAAAAGTATAAGATATTATCTGCATATGTGGATGAAAGTACCCAATATACGACCGATGATTTTCAAATTGAACGACTCGCGTATAACTGCATGCCAGATGAGGTAATGTGCTATTCAAAACAATGGCGATTAACGTCGGTTGTAAATAATATTGACCTAGTAATTTCTACGCTACATGATAATACAGAGGTGCAGTTGCCATTTCGATTTTTTGAAGGTGCAACTTCGGTATCAGGTACAGTAAATGGAGTTGCTGTCACAGGTATTGGCTTTGCCGAGTTATTGCATTCTTATGAAGATCCAGCTATAACAGTTACATCACCAATCGATGGAACCTACGATCCGTCAAATGCTATAACTTGGGATCTCGATAACCCAGACGATGGAAGACCTGTTTTTTATGATCTTGAATATAGTGATGATAATCAAAATTCATTTAATTCTATCGTAACCGATTTAACTAGTCCATCGTACCTTTGGAGTACGACTCCCTTAATAAACGGTGATGAAGTGATTTTTAGAATTACCTCACGATCGGTTGATGGTGTTCTAAGTTCTACAACATTAAGCCCAGTAGCAACCTTGGCTACATTGTCATTAACCGAATTAGATCTCGGGAAATTAAAAAGTTATCCAAATCCAGTAACTAACGTATTAACCGTAAATCTTGAAACTATAAGAAGCGGAACATACAATATTGTTGATCTTAAAGGCAGCATTATTAGCGACTCCGAGTTTTTAGATCGTGACATTCTGGAAATTGAAACTTCAGTGCTTCAATCAGGAATCTACATTCTCAATATACAAACGGATAGCGGTGTATTTAATTTACGTTTTATTAAACAGTAAATTATTTTTCAATACGATTATCATCAAAAGATGATGGTAATAGATTAGGGATAAGCTTAGCGAATAGTGGTAATAATATAGCACCTCCTGGCAACATAAAAATCGCAAGACTAGGTATGGATTTTAGAATATCAAGTAATTGAGATTGCATTAGTTTTTGTTCTTCCTTACTTAAATCTGTGTGCGTAGATTTACTGATCAAAAGCATTAGATCTTTGCTTTGACGTAATTCTTTTACAAGACGTTTGCTGTTTCTCCTGATTAGTTTATTTACCAATTGCGAGGAGTTTTCATAAAAGTTATTTATTGGATTGGTTTGCTGAAATAGCATAACACTTTTCTTGTGCTTTGTGTGAAAGTTAGAAACACAAAGAATCGAATCATGTACTTCAGAAATATTGATTTCTAATACTCTAGATAGCTGTTTTAAAAATTGGTATTCAGATTTTTCTAAAATTTCATCATCCCAGATTGATAAACACATGAGATCAATTAAATATTTTTTCTCTTGCGTGTTTATATGATATTCAATGTCCAATATTAAATTCTCTTCCAGTTTTGAATCTTCCTCAATAAATGATGTTGAAGTTTCTATGACCTCAATAATTTCTTGATCATAATCGGTAATTTTACTCTTTGCATTGAGCGATTGATATAAGGTTCCAATTATGATACGTTCAAGATTGGCGGCATAAGATTTGGGGTCGATATCAGCACTTAAATATTGATCATAAGTTAGAACATCTACGAAAAGCAGTGAATTTGTAATTGATTTGTTAAAGTTACGTGTAAGTAGATTGTCATCAATTTGAACGCGATCATGAATAAGTCGTTCTAGTAAAGACGCATCGCTTTTTCCAATCATAAAACGATCCCATAATGAGAGATCACTCACTTCCAGAGATTTGTAATATTTTAAAAGTGAGCTGATAAATGCGTCTCTCTTGAAATTTGGATGCCGAAATCGATAGATGTGATAAAGTCCGGTGAGAAGGTTAACTTTAGCCAATTCATCTTCCGAATATCGATGGATTTGCTCTACCTTTTTTGTAATCGCAACGTTGACGCCATAAATAAATCCGAAATCCTTTAAACACTTGTATAATTGATCATAGTTCTCATAAGGCATTCCTTTTTTTGAGATCTGAGAACAAAATTTAGCGATCCAACCGTGAGTAGAAGGGTTCATACAATTAGACTATTGTAATAACAAAGTTAATTTTATTTGATTTACGGAAAAATAAAAAAAGCATTCTACCGAAGTAAAATGCTTTTCAATGTTTTTTTAACAAGAAATTATTCAATAGTTCCACATGCCAAATGAATTGGCTTGTCGGTAGTACCTTGATTCACAATTATCGTTTTACCTAAAATGTTTTTCGATACATCATCACATCCAATACACCAGCTATCAGAGACTTTTGTTATTTGTGCCTTACCTTCCGCGTTAGCAACAAGTTTACCAATATCATCTTGATGATATGACGTCGAAGCATTACTCTTATCAGATGAACAGTCTCCGGATTCGTAAATATGAAGTGCGTGCTCTCCTTCTGTTAAACCAGTAATAATAGCCAACATGGTTACAACACCAGATTCTTGAGAGAAAATGATTGAACCAGTAACGCCGCTTTCATTGTTTGATTCTAATTTAACAGTAACGGTTCGTTTTTCATCAAAATAATCTGGGCGATTGCTCGCCGGTTCTTTATTTTCTCTAGTTGTTTCTTTTACTTCAGATTCAACTTCGGTTGTTGGTTCAGAAATTTCTGGTGTTTCTTCTTTTTTATCAGATTTACAAGCAGCACTTAAGCATAATGCTAGAAATGCTAGATAAAATATGGATCTTTTCATTGATTTAAGGGTTTGTGTTAATCGGAGTTGAAAGATAATCATTATTTAATATCATCCGAATTTTATACGTTTAAATTCTATCTATTAGATTTTAACCACAATTTTTGGTCAGTAACACCGCGTTTAAGGTTCTCGGTAAGTATTAGGGACTTGTCAATGCGCGTTTGAGATGATTTATAACGCAGAATCGCATAAATTATGCTACGCTGTTTTCCTGGCGTTAAATTCTCGAAAATAATGTAAGCATCGTGATCACTTAAGAGTACAGCTTCTAATTCTTCTGGCATATCTACACCATACTTTGATTGGTCCTCAAAAAGTTGCATCGTGAAATAATCATTCATAAATACACCCAAAGCTTTTTGCTTTTCTTTACTGAACATCAACACGCATAGTCCATTTTTTTTTGCGGTTAAAGCGGCATAAAATACAATTTGCTGGTCATGGTAACTGGCATGTACTTTAACACGCTTTTGTTTTTCTGATAAAAACAAGTGCGCAACAGTATCGGGAATTATAACCGCATGAGAATGTGCTAAGCTCACTTCAAATGGATCACTCTGTAGCATACATAAAATGATTAAGTTTTCAAGATATGACTAATGTCATATTTTTTCCAAATCATTGCTGCTATTTTTGACTCAAATTGTTAAGGTATGTGCAATTCATTAGTCAATAAGTATAATGTGGCTGGTCCGCGTTATACAAGTTACCCAACTGTACCGTATTGGGATAACAACTCATTTTCATTAAAACGATGGAAAGAATCATTAGCTGTTTCTTTTGATGAGAGCAATACGTCTGAAGGAATAAGTATTTATATCCATTTACCGTTTTGCGAAAGTATGTGTACGTTTTGTGGCTGCAATAAACGAATAACAAAGCGCCATGAGGTGGAGATGCCTTATATCAAGGCCGTACTAAAGGAGTGGGATTTGTACTGCGAATTATTGAATGGAAGACCAGTTATTAAGGAACTTCATTTAGGTGGTGGAACACCAACATTTTTTTCTGCTGAGAATTTAGAGTATCTAATCAATGGGATTACACGTAAAGCACGCCTCAGTAAAGATTACGAGTTTAGTTTTGAAGGTCATCCTAATAATACAACTCGGGAACAACTTCAATCATTATATGATTTAGGATTTAGACGTGTTAGTTTTGGTGTTCAAGACTATAATGAGACGGTTCAAAAGGCTATTAATAGAATTCAACCCTTTGAAAAAGTTAAGGCTGTGACAGACGCAGCGCGTGAGATTGGATACACCTCTGTTGGGCATGATATTATATTTGGCTTACCATTTCAAACCAAATCACACATAGAAACTACAATAGCTTTGACTAAAGCATTAATGCCAGATCGAATCGCATTTTACAGTTATGCTCATGTGCCTTGGTTGAAAGGAAATGGACAACGTGGCTATAGAGATGAAGATGTTCCGAATGGTGATGTGAAACGCGAGCAATATGAATATGGAAAAGCATTATTGAGTGCTGCAGGCTATCATGAGATAGGAATGGATCATTTCGCCTTACAAACGGATAGTCTCTATAAAGCAATGGAGTCTAAATCGTTACATCGCAACTTTATGGGCTATACAGCTTCCAAAACTCAAGCTATGATTGGCTTAGGTGTTTCTTCCATTAGTGATAGTTGGTATGGCTTTGCTCAAAATGTAAAAGGTATAGAAGAGTATTATCACCTTGTAAACCAAGGGATTATTCCGGTGTATCGCGGACATATTTTAACTCCGGAAGATCTCATTGTAAGACAACATATATTGAATTTAATGTGTCATTTCGAAACGAACTGGAGTGACCGATCGTTATATATTGAAGAACTTAAGGACATCGTATTTAAACTTCATGAAATGGAGTCTGATGGCTTGGTTACCTTTGAAAAGCATGGCTTGAAAATTACCGAAAAAGGTAGACCATTCGTACGAAATGTATGCATGGCATTCGATGTTCTTTTACAGCGAAAACAACCAAGTACACGATTGTTTTCGATGACCGTTTAAATCGGATTTATTCGATGAAATAGTTTTGTTAGTTAGACAAAACATGTATTTTTAGCAGACTCAAACCAAAAAACTTAATATTATGAACAAAATAATCGTCCCGATAGACTTTTCAGAGTATTCTGATTATGCTTTGGAAACAGCGTCAATCCTAGCGAAGCGATATGGCTCAGAATTATTGGTCCTACATATGTTAGAGATCGATAAAGGTCGTGTTACAGACTCAACAAATGAATTAAATGAGAAGATGGTGTTTTTCTTAAAACTTGCCGAAAAGAAATTCGATGAGTTTTTAGCTAAAGATTACCTCGAGGGCGTAAATATTACACCTATCGTAAAACACTTTAAAGTATTTAGCGAAGTAGCAGAAGTAGCGGAAGAACATGATGCAGACTTGATTGTTATGGGTTCGCATGGTTCAAGTGGGTTATCTGAAATTTTTGTAGGATCAAATACAGAGAAGGTTGTTCGTCATTCAGAGTTGCCTGTTTTAGTGGTAAAACAAAAACCAACGACTTTAGATTTCAATACGGTTGCATTTGCAAGTGATTTTTCTTTAGAAATGATTGAACCTTATTTGAAAGCCAGACAACTTTTTGACAATTTGAAACTTATTCATGTCAATGTTCCAGGTGAAGGATTCAGAAGTTCTTCAGAAATTGATTCGACAGTAGCTAACTTTTTGAAAACTGCTGATGGCAATTTAGATAAACTTAACGATGTGCATTACATCGCTGATTATAGTATTGAAAAAGGAATATTAAATGCGTCAAACCTCCTTGGTGCCGATTTGATTGCAGTGCCAACGCATGGTAGAAAAGGATTAGCGCATTTCTTCGCTGGAAGTGTTTCGGAAGATGTCGCAAATCATGCAACAATTCCAGTAATAACATTTAAGATTAAATAATAAGTAGTTGAATTTACTATTATTAAAGAAAAGAGCTTACAAATTAATGTAAGCTCTTTTTATTTGTTCTAATTAGAATCAATCAGTTTCTTCGACTTCGATTTCAGTTGATTCTGTTTCGCCGTCAATAGGTGTATTCTGATCTTTCAAATGCTGATCTAAGAATTCCAATATGCGACTGTAGGCTTCAATCTGATTTTCTTTTTTAACAAATCCATGACCTTCATCTTCAAATAAAACATAATCTACAGGTACATTATTTGCTTTTACCGCGGAGACAATTTCATCAGATTCTACCTGAAGCACTCGAGGATCTTGAGAGCCTTGTAACACTATTAGCGGTTTAGTTACCTTATCTGCATGGAATAGCGGAGAGATACGTTTTAATCGAACAGAGTCTGCTGAAAACGGATCACCTAATTCCAGATAAAGTGATTCTCTAAATGATTCCCAGTATGGCGGAATACTTTTTAAAGTTCTTATCCAGTTAGTGACGCCAAAAAGATTTACACCAACATCAAATTCTTCAGGTGTATAGGTTAATGCTGCCATGGTCATATAACCACCATATGAGCCTCCAATAATTCCGATTTTGTCGCCATCAATTTCTTGCTGCCTAGCCAACCAGTTTTTACCTTCAACACAATCTTGAAGATCTTTTTCACCATGGTTTAAATCATCCATTTGATAGAAGGTTTTACCATATCCACTACTACCACGATTGTTAACCGCAAGAACTGCATAACCTTTATTTACCATATATTGAATAAGAGGGTTAAAGCCTTGGCGAGATTGTCCTCCTGGTCCACCATGAACCCATACCATAGCAGGAACTTTATTTTCAGAAGATGCTTGATGTGGTAAATAATAGATCGCAGGAATTACGGTACCGTCAAAAGATTTATAGCGAATCACTTCTGCGGTTACTAAATCATCACCATTAATCTCATCGTTAAGTACATTCGTTAATTTATACTGTTCTTTGGTTAAAAGATTATATGTATACAAGTCTGAAGGTGTATTTGAACCACCAACATACATACGCATCCAATTCTCATCTTCACTAAATCCTACACTAGTGATACTCTTGTTACCAAAATCAGGTAATTCGATTGGAGTCATAGATTCAGTGTCTAAGATTTCTATAGCATTTTTACCGTCTTCATTCACATATACAATCATATAATTGTCTTCTGATGTAAATCCGCTACCTGCAACATCCCATGATCGTTCAATGACCTTATTCTTTTCTTTCGTGTTAAGATCATAAGCCATTAAATAAGAGAATTCACTTCCGTCATCAGTCGTGTAGTAGAACGTTGAATTATCTCCAGAAAAATCTTGAGCAGAATTCGCACTTTGATTCTCGTTAACCTTAATCATTTCTTTAGTAGATGCATCATATAAGAAAAGATCACTATCGTTGGTGTTTAAGTTTTTAGACAGTGCAAAGAAATTTTCATCGTCTGTCATACCACTGAAATCGAGATTATCATTATTCTGATATAAGATTTCCGACGTATAATCTGCTAACGACATTTTATAGACATCAAAAAATCTTGGGTCTCGTTTATTCGATCCAAAGTATAAGGATTGTTTGTCTTTTGACCATCCGTAGAACGCTGCTTTTGCACCTTCCTCAGGAGTGATATCTTTAATGGTCCCATCCAACTCACGTACAAATAAATGATCTATTTCATCACCATTACCATCGGCATTTAAAAGCATCCTATCGTCGTTTGGGAAGAAGGAATTAACAAATATTGAAGTGCTATCAGATTGAGTAATTGCGGTCATTTCACCACCTTTGGCAGGAATTGTATACACGTTATAAATTCCCGTTCGATTACTGGTTACCAGTAACTTACTGTTATCTGATGAGAAGCTTCCGCCACCTACAGATTCATTATCCATAAATTGCGCTATAGAATACTGTCCGATTTCGCGTTCTGCCATTGCTTTTTCTTTTGAATCCTCTTTACAGGAAAACATAAGAACTAACAGGCAAAGTGCTAAGAGTTTTGTTTTCATAATGTATTGATATTAGTTGTTGTTTTTGTCATTAATCATCAAGACTAAATATTGATGTGTCTTTAAACGGACTCGCTTGTACACCTTCCATAGTGCTACGATATTCTGTCCATTCGTTATTAAAGAAGGCATTAACCTCACCAAGTACTTTGTCCATGGCGTTTTTAGCATTCTTTATTAGGGTCGTTTCTGTAGCTGTAATACCATTTTGCCTCGACCCAACATAACTTCGGGCAAGCCCTAAACGCTGCATCACAGTTACTTCTGGATTTCTAGTTATTCCTTGGCGTTTATCTTCTTTACCTAAAAACTTATCTACGATACTATCGATATGCTTTACAACGTCTTTAGAGGCTTTGATTTGTTCTTTATACTTCTCTTTGTCTAGCTTTTTTAATAAAGATTGGTAATCATTTGCTATTGTCTTACTTTCTATAAGCTGTTTTACTGCATCTGCAGCAGTCTGTTGCATATTTTGTAGTTTTTTTGAAGCATCGTAGACTTGATCGATACTAGCCATAGATGCCTTTACTCTAGGATCTAATTCAACGTTAACCATAGTTTCAGAAGTTTGATCACCATAAGTCATAACGGCTTTGTAAGATCCAGGTTTTACTGAAACGCCTCCTGGTTCTCTGGTACGTTTTCTTATGCGTTTGGACGGATAATCGGCGCCCGCTTCTCGCATATACCAATTCCATTTATAAACTCCTGTTGTATCAGGTGTTTTACGTTTTAAGCTTCTTATTAGGCGATCGCCATCATATATTTTTAAATGGATAGAATCCCATTTAACCTTAGTTTCGGCGGTTTCAGCTGTTTCTGCTTTATCTTTATCCTCAGACGCTTTTTTAGCAGGTTTTTCAACTTTTAGATAATATGAAAATTGTGCACCATAGCCTCGATTCTCACCATGGTACATAGCATCTGCACCAAATCGACTTCCTGTTGGTTGTTGATAAGCAGCCTGATATGCTGTAGGTGGTTCAAATAGATTTAATTTTTTATCCAAAAGTGAGCTGTTGGCAGCAAATGCACGTAACGGTCTAATATCATCAAGAACCCAAGCAGCTCTTCCAAAGGTTCCTATGATTAGATCGTGTTCTCTAGGATGAATAACAAGATCTTTTACTGAAACCGTTGGGAAACCATTGGTCCATTTTGTCCATTTTTCTCCAGCATCAAACGAAATGTATAATCCGTCATCAGTTCCTAAGAATAAAAGATCTGCAACTTCAGGGTCTTCAACTATAGCTAATGTATAACTTTCAACATCATTACTGTCCACAATGCGCGTCCACGATTTCCCGTAGTCTGTAGTTCTATAGGTATATGGCGTATAATTGTAGCGTCTATAGTCATTTGCAATAATAAGTGCTTCCCCTTTATTTTTATTCGATGCTTTTATTTGAGCGATCCAACTCCCTTCAGGCAGACCTTTTAGATTTTTAGAAACATCGTTCCATGAGTTTCCACCATCTGTAGTATAATGTACGCGACCGTCATCTGTTCCTACCCACAACATATCACGTTCTAAAGGTGATGGTTCGATTACGAGTATTGTAGTATGGTTTTCGGCTCCAGTAGCATCCATTGTTAAACCGCCACTTTCTGATTGTTTTTGTTTTTCAGGATCGTTGGTTGTTAAATCTGAAGAAATAATCTGCCAGGTATCGCCTTTGTCTGTCGATTTATGAACAAACTGGCTTCCGAAGTAGATTGTGTTGTTATCAAAAGGATCAATATTTATTGCGGCATTCCAATTAAATCGCAAACGTACATTTGGATCGGGATGCGTTGGTCTAACCGAATAATTATTCCCAGTTTGCCAATCATAGCGACTCACATATCCTTGTTGACTCATAGACCATCCATAACGTGAATCATCTCTATCTGGCACGACATCAAAGCCGTCTCCGAAACTTATTTCTTGCCAATAACTATTTCTGATGCCCTGATCTCTCCAGACATATGCTGGTCCTCTCCAAGATCCGTTATCTTGCATTCCACCGTAAACATTATATGGTATTTCATTATCAACATTAATATGATAAAATTGCGCCACAGGAAGGTTTCCTATAAAGCGCCATGTTTTACCACCATCTTTGGTAATATTCATACCTCCATCATTACCGTCAATCATGAAATTTCCATTTTTCGGATGAATCCACCACGCATGATGATCTGGATGGACGCCATTACTAACACCATAAGCAGGCATTAACTGCGAGAAGTTCTTTCCGCCATCTTCGGATACATTTACGTAAGTAAAGACGGAATATACGCGATTCTCATTTTGAGGATCTACGAATATATCGGAATAATAAAATGGTCGATTTCCAATATCATTTTTTTTATTGATCATCGTCCAATTAAATCCACCATCTGTACTCTTGTAAAGTGCATTCTTCTTGGCTTCGACCAAAGCGTAGATCACGTTTGGTTTATTAGCTGCAATAGCTATACCTATACGGCCTAAATTTCCTTTTGGGAACCCTTCTTTATCAGTCACTTTTTTCCAAGTCTTTCCGCCATCATGAGTAATGTGCAGACCAGAACCTTCACCACCTGAATTAAAGAACCAAGGATCGCGTTTATGCTCCCACATTGCTGCAATCAATTTATTTGGATTGCTTGGATCCATAACTAAATCAGCTGCACCTGTTTTATTATTTGCGAATAAGATCTGATTCCATGTAGCACCACCATCTGTTGTTTTATATACACCACGTTCAGGATGTTCGCCCCAAGGAGAGCCAATTGCTGCAACGTAGACGATATCTGGATTTGTTGGGTCTATGATTATTCTGTGAATATGACGAGTTTTTTCTAAGCCCATGGCTGTCCAACTTTTTCCACCGTCTAATGTTTTATAAATACCATATCCACCATTTAAACTATTTCTAGGATTTCCTTCTCCCGTGCCTGCCCAAACCACACTCGGATTTGATTGTTGAATGGCTACTGCTCCAATTGAGGCAGTAACTTCGTTGTCAAAAATTGGTGTCCATGTGATTCCGCCCGATTCGCTTTTCCAAAGTCCTCCAGACGCAGTACCTACGTACATAATGTCAGGATTTGAATGAACAGCGTCAATAGAAGTAACACGGCCAGACATACCGCCAGGACCAATATTACGAGGAGACATTGTTTTTAATAAATCGAGTGAAATTTCTTGTGAAAACAAGGCGCTAGATGCTATAAATAGCAACGCGAAAAGTAATTTTTTCATTATGGGTTTGGTTTAGTTGCTTAAATATAAGTAAAAGTGATGGTCAACCTGTGTTAATATAGATACCTTAAAATTTATTTAACAATGTATTATGATTTTGAAATATTGATATTGTAGTAAATTCAAATCCATTGTAATAGATCTTCAGTATTTTTGTGAAATCAAATTTACCTTATAATGCGATCGAAATTAAATTATCTTCTGATTATTCTCCTCTTACTAAATTTGGGCTGTGGCAGTGAGGAAAAGCAAGCGAAAGAATCGATTCAATTTGGAAGAAAAGATGCGCCTTCAAATACAGAAGAATCCAAAACTTCTAGCAAGTTGGCATCGGAAACCATAGATCTTAGCAACAATGGAATAGGACCAATTACCACAATTACATTAGATAAAATTGATGACGCCTTAGTTAAAGAAGGCGAGGTGATTCATGAAACGATGTGCGCAGCGTGTCATAGAACCGACAAAAAGTTTATTGGTCCACCTTTTAAAGATATTCTTAAACGACGCACACCAGAATGGGTCATGAATATGACCTTGAATCCTGTAGAAATGGTGAAAAAAGATCCATTGGCTAAAGCTTTGTTTGAAGAATATGACGGTTCATTAATGGCTAATCAGAACTTATCAGAGGATCAAGCACGTGCTGTATTAGAATATATGCGTTCGCTTTAATCTAAGGTAGATAGAGCAATCTCAATCATTGTATTAAATGTAGATTCGCGTTCATCAGCTGATGTGGCTTCTTTAGTCACCAATGAATCTGATATCGTTAGAATTGAAAGGGCATTCACACCATGCTTTGCAGCTACTGTATATAGTCCTGCAGTTTCCATTTCAACACATAGGACACCAAAACCAGCCCATATTTTATATGAGTCAAAATCATCATGATAAAACTCGTCAGACGACAAGACATTTCCTGCTTTGATTTTTATATTATTCGTCTTAGCATATTGAGCAGCTTTCATGAACAGGTCAAAATTTGCAGTAGGTGCATAATCTGAATTAATAAATCTTGAATTATTAATGCCAGAAGTCGAAGAAGCAGCCATAGCAATTACAATATCTCTTATATGAATATCTTTTTGATAAGAACCTGCTGAACCAACTCTTATAAGATTTTTTACGCCGTATTCATTTATCAGTTCATGACAATAAATGAGCGTAGATGGAATTCCCATTCCTGTACCTTGTACTGAAACTCTTTTGCCTTTATATGTGCCTGTAAACCCTAACATTCCACGAACATCATTATACTGCTTAGGCGCTTCCAAAAAGGTTTCTGCAATCCATTTTGCCCGCATTGGGTCTCCAGGTAATAATACCGTTTCTGCTATTTCTCCTTTTTTTGCTTCAATATGTATACTCATGGAACTGTATTTAATTTGATGTTATCAAGGTACTAATTTACGTAACTCTCAAATGATGTTTAGTTTTTATATAAATAAATTCGGATTATCTCCTGAAAGAAATTAAGATATCAGGCATTACAATACTTCTGTTCTAATGCAATTGCTTTAGGGAATAATATATTATTTTCTAAATGGATATGTGTGTGCAGATTGTGTTCAAATTCATCTAAGAGTTTAATAAGTGTCTTATAAGTTTCACAATTCCCTATAAAACCAGAAAAGTTTTTAGTGAGTTGTGAAATAAACCTAAAACGTTCATCTTCATTATTATGCTGCTCTTTTGCGATACTTATTGGATTTTTGACCGAACCGAATAATGATGCATCAATTCTTTTTTCATTGAGTGCTTTTTGGAGCTTCTTTATAAACGGAAACAATATGAGTTCTTCTTTTTTGATATGTGAATTCAATTCTCTGGCAAAATCGTTGAATAAAGACCGTAGCATATGAAGACCTTCGTGAACCTCACCATGAGATTCACAGAGTGTGTCTAAATGATTTGATAAAATTGGTAATTGCGCTTCGATGTAGCTATGGTGAATATTTTGAATACTATCTGCTAATTCGTCTAAAGGAATATGTTTATAATTCACACCTTTATAAGGTGCACTAGTAATTGTTTCAAGATCTTTAAATACATGATTAATGTTCAAACTCTTTGCCTCGCAAACTTCAGACAATAAATCATCACCATGGCAATAGAAATCTATGTCATATGCGTTAAATACTTTAGCAGTTCTCTGATCTTCAGCGACAAATTCACCGATAGGTTTGTCTTTTAATTGCTTTCCAGGTTTCATAAATTCATCCGTGATTACTCAGGTTTAAAATCTGTAATCAGGTTTTCTATGTTATCAATCAAATATTCAGTCTTATGATATGTTTTAGTTGTTTAAATTAAAATTGATCTAATAAAAAATTTATTAGATCGGTTGTGGTTACAATACCGACTAGCTTGTCATTATCTACAACTGGTAAAGCGTGAAATTCACGTTTAGAGAGAATTCTTGCTACCTCTTTAATAGACGTACTTGGGTTGACGCTTATTAGATTTTTCGCCATTACTTGTTCAATAGTGAACATATTATAAACGATAGTGTCAACATCTTGTTCATACTCATCGACGGCATCTGCAAAGCTTATTCTAAGAAGATCTGTGTAACTTAACATTCCTATAATTTCCTTTTGATGAACAACAGGAATATGACGTATGTTATTCTTCTTAAATAGTAATTCTGCTGTGTCTAAATTATCTGTTCTATTCAACGTTATCACATCTTTGGTCATAATCGTTGATACTGGTATATTATGTTTCATGATGTTCGGTTTTAATTCCTTAATAAATGTACTTCCAGATAATCAGAAATAATATGATAATTGTCAGCTTAAGAATTGTTTTTAATTGAGTCAGTGCTTTTAAGTTGAATAAAATTCATATTGAATTTAGTGACAATCAATGGCGCTTGTTGCCATTTCAACTATAGGTGCAGGAGAGAGGTAGGGTATTCCTAGACCAAGACCTCTAACAATAAAAAGTGCTCCAATTATAATTACGAATACAGGAATTGCTTTTTGAATACGACGCTTAACCGTAGTATTCAAAAATTTTCCTAAATATATGGCTGTGGTCATTAATGGAATTGTACCTAATCCAAATAATGCCATGTACAGACTACTATGGGCTACGTTTTGTGCAGCGATAGATGCAATTACGGCCATATAAACCAATCCGCACGGTAAGAAACCATTTAAAAACCCTATGGTTAAAAACGTATCTGCAGACTTCTTTTTTAAGGCTTGTCCTAAT
Organism: Psychroserpens sp.; assembly: GCA_017643165.1. GTDB lineage: Bacteria > Bacteroidota > Bacteroidia > Flavobacteriales > Flavobacteriaceae > Psychroserpens. Next base: position 189,320 of record JAEPNY010000003.1, read on the forward strand.
GACGATTTGACCTTTGAAATGACTTTATAAATAGGTTTTGAGAAGTTGCATTTATTGAATGTGTTAACTGGTATGAGTACGATGATTATCATTAAGACGCCAACAACAATCGAAAGTTGTTGCTGTATTCCGAAGATGTATAAACCTTTCCCAACCAATCCAAATATGAGACCTATGACGCTGTAGGCAAGTATTCTTCCTATATGATATGTCGAAATTTGAAGGATCTTTTTGGACGTGTTATTTCGGTCAACTGGAAGCATAAACGCGATTGGTCCACACATGCCAACACAGTGGAAGCTACCTAATAATCCGAATATGAGCGCCGACCATAACATAGTTTAATGTTTTAGTAAACGATTGCTTTTTTGAAGAGATATGATTTTCCTCTATATTGCCAATCTACTTTAATGTTCCAACGACCATCCAACAAACGTTTGTCAGGTATGAGCAAATTGTGATTAGACAATGAAATAGAGCTTTCAAAGTCTAGTTGTTTGTTAGATGGTCTATATAGGAACACTTTTCCAGTAATGTTATCAATATTTAAATCTTCAGGGAATGAGATTAAAAGTCCGTCCTCTGTACGTTTCCATGTGATATCATTTTCAAGTGTCTTTGCGTTACTTTCTTTATCAATATCACTTTGATATTCTAGTTCTTGCTTGTAATAGTCTTCCGTCACTAATGACGTGTCATATTTGTCTACAGCACTCATGTTTATTACGAAGTACATTATAAATGCAATGAATGCAACAAATGCTATTACGATTCCTGTTCCCCAATTTAGTTTCATAACGTCTCTTTTTAATTATAACTTCTAGGGCCTAAAAAACTTACAGTTGTTGTTTCTATAAGCTCATCATTGCTATAGACATCGATCATAAGTTTGTTTTTATCGCCTTTGAGTTCGTTTTGATTTATTTCGATGAATAATGTGCCTTCGGCTAATCCTTGCGCTGGGACAAATACCTCATCATTTGTGGATACCAGTTTAATTTCTCCATTGTAATTTCTTACTTTGAAATTAACATCTGTAATAGTATCCGTTGTTTTGTTAACTAGTTTATAAGTAAATACATTACTAATCACATTTTCTGCTTTCCTTTCGAATAGTTGTCCAGGCAAACGTAATACTCGTGCTTCGACATCATTTCTTAATAATAGCATACCTGAAAGAACTCCAATTAGAATTACTAAAACGGCCGTATATCCTTTTAGTCTAGGTGTAAATTCAAATTTTTTCTTCTTTTCAATATTATCTTCACTTGCATATCGGATAAGACCTCTAGGAAGGTTTATACTATCCATAATGTGATCACATTCGTCAATACAAGCGGTACAGTTTACACATTCTAATTGCGTACCATTTCTAATATCGATACCCGTAGGGCAAACATGTACACATTGCAAACAATCGATGCAATCGCCATGACCTAAAGCCTGTCTATCCTCATTCTTTCTAAATTTCTTACGTCCGTTTTCTCCTTCACCTCGTTTATGGTCGTAGGCGACAACGATAGATTTATTATCAAGCAATACACCTTGTAATCTTCCATAAGGGCATGCAATAATGCACACTTGCTCTCTAAACCAAGCAAATACAAAATAGAAGAGACCTGTAAATATCATTAACGGAAACAGGGTCCCTAAATGCGACCTTGGACCATCACTGATATAACCCAGTAGTTTATCACTTCCTATAAGATATGCTAAGAAGATATTCGCGATTAAGAAAGAGATCACTAAAAAGATGAACCATTTCAATACACGTTTTTTAATTTTTTCGGCATCCCATTTCTGTCTATCCAGTTTTCGCTGTTTATTTCTGTCACCATCAATCCAGTATTCGATACGTCGAAATACCATTTCCATAAATATGGTTTGAGGGCAAATCCATCCACAAAATATTCGACCAAATCCAACTGTGAATAAGGTTACGAAGATGACACCAATGATCATAGAGATCACAAACAAGTGAAAATCTTGTGGCCAAAACGGAAAGCTAAAAATATTAAAGCGACGTTCGAGTACATTAAACAACAAGAACTGGTTACCATTAATTTTAATAAATGGCGCCGCAAACAAAAACCCAAGTAAAAAATAGCTAACTACTTTACGTCGGTCGTAATAACGACCACTAGGTTTTTTTGGAAAGATCCAAGCGCGATTACCTTCTTCGGTAACCGTTGCTATTGAATCTCTGAAGCTTTCGTTTTGGGGTGCATCCATGGCTTAGTTTTGTGCTACAGAAACTGAATCTGTAACGACTTCATTAACTTCAGTTTCTGGTGTTCCTTCTTCAGTTGTACCTTCAGTAGCATCTGTTGATTCTTCTGAAGATGCTGCAGTTTCATCAACCCATATTTCACCTTCAGCAGCTTTAGGTTCTGCTGGAGTAGTCCCTTGGAATTCTAAAACATAACTTGCTACTTGAGCCATTTGTGATGGTTTTAAACTTTGCTTCCAAGCAATCATGCCTTTACCATCACGACCGCCTTCAGAAATGGTTTTAAATACATTCTTAATGCCACCACCCAAAATCCAATTTTCATCCGTTAGGTTAGGTCCAATACCGCCACCACCATCAGATTTGTGACATGCCACACAGTTGGTTTCAAAAATGGCTTTCCCAGCGCTAAGATCTGAAGCATCTGTTAAGCGTTCTACTGTGTTAAAATCGACTAAATCTTTAGCTGTCTTTTTATATTCTTCAATATCTATTTTTGCTTGGGCAATATCAGCTTCGAGATCTTCAAATTGATTATTGCCGTCAAAAATGTGGAATCTCGCCAAGTAAATTGCTGCAAAAATGATCGTTGCATAGAATCCGTACAGCCACCAAGGTGGGAGATCGTTATCAAGCTCTTTGATACCATCATAATTGTGATCTAAGATCAATTCATGCTCCTCTTCAATAGGTTTAGAACCTAAAAGCTTCAAGTATGTTTTTTTCGCCCATAGTGCAAATTTTGAAGGCGCTTTTTGTTTCGAATTATAGCGTTCCTTAGCTTCTTCACTTAGACTCTGGTATAAAACATTGTCAATAGAACCCACAATGCCTTCAATGGCAATTAGTATCAACAATACAAGTAGTAAGAACAATAATATTACGGGTTGTTCTATAAATGCTGGTTGATCACCAGATTCTACAACGTATTCAACGCCTGCAAATATGATAAAGAATACAACTGGTACTCTTATCCAAGATGGAATTCTATTTCTCATAGTTCTGATTGGTTTTGATTGTCTAAAGGAATATTACTCACTTTCGTGATATAGTCTTTTTTAGCAGTTATGACCCACCATCCAAGGATGACGAAAAAACTGAAAAATATAATTAAGGAGATCAAAGGATAGATTTCTATTCCTGTGATGCTTTCCATATGATGTTTTACAAATTTTAGCATGACGTCTTAGTTTTGAGTTGTTGTTAGTTCAGGCTCTTTCACTTTGATATCAGTACCTAAACGTTGTAAATAAGCTATTATCGCTACGATCTCACGATTACGCATTTCTATAAAATCTTCACCACCTGCAGCTTTATCAGCTTCATAGGTTTTTGCAAAATCTGGATCTGTATATAGATTTTTCTCGATCTGAGTACCTTGCGCAAGCATTGATTCTTGAGCGTTAGCAATGTCATCCTCAGAATATGGAACTCCTAGTGTTACCATCGCTCGCATTTTTGCCTCAGTCTGAGACTTATCAAGTTCATTTCTAACTAACCATTGATAAGCAGGCATTATGGAACCAGATGAGGTACTCTGTGGGTCATACATATGATTTAAGTGCCAGTTATCGGAATACTTACCACCGACACGATGTAAGTCTGGACCTGTACGTTTACTACCCCAAAGGAATGGGTGATCGTATACATATTCACCAGCCTTAGAATATTCACCGTAGCGTTCGACTTCATTTCTAAACGGTCTAACCATTTGAGAGTGACAGCCAACACAGCCTTCTCTGATATATATATCTCGTCCTTCAAGTTCTAAAGGTGTGTAGGGTTGGACGCTTGTAATTGTTGGAATATTCGATTCAACAAGTAGAGTTGGAATAATTTGCACAACACCACCGATAAGGATCGCAATAGTTGCGAAAATGGTTAATTTGATCGGCTTACGCTCTAACCAAGTATGCCATCCTTCACCTGTTACTCGACGCTTAGATACACGCTTCAATGGTGCAGCTTCAGCTAATTCGTCTGTTACGGCGCTACCATTTCTGATTGTGATGATCACGTTAACAATCATGATAATCATACCAGTTAAGAATAATGTACCACCAATAGCACGCATCCAGTACATTGGAATAATTTCTGTAACAGTTTCTAAGAAGTTACCATACACTAATGTTCCATCTGGGTTAAATTGTTTCCACATTGCCCATTGCGTAAATCCTGCAACATACATTGGGAGTGCATAGAAAATGATACCTAAGGTACCTATCCAGAAATGCAAATTGGCCATTGGCACCGAGTGTAGTTTCGTTTTAAATAATTTCGGAACCAGATAATAGATCATACCAAAGGTGAGGAATCCATTCCAAGCTAATGCTCCAACGTGAACGTGTGCAATAATCCAGTCTGTAAAGTGTGCCATGGCATTCATACTTTTTACCGAAAGCATTGGTCCTTCAAATGTGGCCATACCATAACCGGTAATCGCCACCACCATAAACTTTAAAACGGGGTCTGTACGAACTTTATCCCATGCACCTCGCAGTGTTAACAGTCCGTTAATCATACCACCCCAAGAAGGCATAATTAGCATTACAGAGAATGTTACACCTAAATTTTGTGCCCATTCTGGTAAAGCTGTATATAATAAATGGTGAGGACCAGCCCAGATGTAAATGAAAATTAAAGACCAGAAGTGCACAATAGAAAGCCTGTAGGAATACACAGGTCTATTAGCTGCTTTTGGTACAAAGTAATACATCAGTCCTAAAAATGGTGTTGTAAGGAAGAACGCCACGGCATTATGTCCATACCACCATTGAACGAGTGCATCTTGAACACCAGCATAGACAGAGTAACTTTTCAGACCACTTACTGGGAGTTCTAAACTATTAAAAATATGAAGTACAGCAACAGTCACAAATGTCGCTATGTAGAACCAAATGGCTACATATAAATGACGTTGTCTACGTTTTAGGATCGTTGCGATTAAATTCCAACCGAATACAACCCATACCAGAGCAATGGCGATATCAATTGGCCACTCCAATTCTGCGTATTCTTTCGATGTTGTAATTCCGAGTGGAAGTGTAACGGCCGCGCTCACTATGATTAATTGCCATCCCCAGAAATTAATTTTACTCAAAGTATCACTCCACATACGCGTCTTGAGAAGTCGTTGCGACGAGTAATATACTCCAGCGAAAATGGCATTACCAACGAATGCAAAAATGACTGCATTGGTATGTAACGGTCGTAATCGACCGAAACTTAACCATGAAATACCGTCAGTGAGGTTAGGGAATAAAAACATGAATGCCAGGATGAGACCTACGAGCATTCCTACAACTCCCCAAAGCATGGTAGCGTAGAGGAAATTTTTAACGATTTTGTTATCGTAATGAAACTGTTGAACTTCCATAATAATTTAATTAGACTTTTTGATTTTAATAGATGGTTTAGGCTGTTCTTTTACGAGTTCGTCCTCGAAAAGCATTCTAACAGAAGGCGTATAGCTGTCATCAAATTGACCTCTTTTTACTGCTGTTATGAACGCAATAAAAAAGCCAATAGCAACAATTATACTGATGCACAATAAAATATATATAACACTCATACCTATTAGAAGTTATGGTTCAAAAATACTTCTGAACTGATTCTTAAAACATGACTTATGTCATGTTCATTTATTTTTATTCATTCTAATCTTCTTCCTAATACATTTGTTGCAATTGTGGTGAAAATCACAATGCTGATTGAACTTAATGGCATTAGAATAGCTGCAATCACTGGTGCTAACTGTCCAGTTACCGCGAAATAGAGTCCGATGATATTGTATATAAATGACAATACGAAGCTCCATTTTATGATTGAAATAGCACTTCGTGAAGCGCTAATAAACTTGTCTAGTTGATTGAATTTTGAGGCGTCTAAAATGGCATCACATGCCGGAGAGAATACGTTGACGTTTTCGGAAATAGCTATACCTACGTTACTTTGCGCTAATGCTCCAGCATCATTTAATCCATCGCCAATCATTAAAACCTTAGCGCCTTCACCTTGATGATATTTAATATACTCCAGCTTATCATCTGGTTTCTGATTGAATATTAGTTTCGTCTTTGCTGGCAATAGCTTTTTTAAATTTTCTTGCTCACCTTCATTATCACCGGATAAGACAACGAGATCATATTTTGATTTTAGGGTATTAAATAATTTTGAAAGTCCTTTACGATAACTATTATAAAAGGTGAATTTTCCTTTATACACATCATTAGTACTGACATGCACTGTTGTATTTAAAATGGTGTTTTCTTGTGCTCCGACAAAGCTTGCAGATCCGATTTTGATATGATCGTTATGATGTTTGGCTTCGATACCTTTTCCTAAATGTTCTTTAAAATGTTCAAGAGGTATAATATTGTGTTCATCTAAGATGTCATAGAGCGTTCTACTAAGGGGGTGATTAGAACCTCGCAGCGTGTTTTTTAGAAGCGTTTCTTCAGAATTTGTCAATGGGATACCATCATAATTAGCACGACTCTTTTTGTTTGAAGTAATCGTGCCTGTTTTATCAAAAATGATCGTATTTATATGAGCGAGTTGTTCTAATGCAGACGCATTCTTGACATAAAATTTTAATTTTCCGAAGATGCGTAATAAATTACCAAAAGTGAATGGTGCAGATAACGCTATAGCACATGGGCACGCAATAATAAGAACTGCTGTAAATACATTCATGGCCTTTGATGCATCAATTATGAGCCAATAGGTTGTTGCGATAAACGCAATGGCTAAAACAGCTATAGTAAATCGTTTACTAATGGCATTGGTCAAATTGGTGAAACCATCCTCTTTATTTTTATTAAAGACATCATTACTCCATAGCTGCGTGAGGTAACTTTGTTCAACAGATTTGAGTGCTTCCATTTCAATAACACCTGTTGTTTGTTTACCTCCAGCGAATAGTTTGTCTCCTGATTGTTTTCGCACCGATTCAGATTCACCGGTTACAAAACTATAATCGATATGCGCATTTCCGTTTATTAGTATACCATCGACAGGGATCAACTCCTCATTACGTATTAATAAGCGGTCGCCTTTTTTTATATCATACACCTGAATAGGCGTTTCTTCTCCTGATTTCGATATTTTCGTGACTGCGATTGGAAAATAAGATTTGTAATCACGTTCAAAGGATAAAAATGAATACGTCTTCTGCTGAAAGAACTTTCCAACTAAAAGGAAAAATACTAATCCAGTTAGGCTATCGAAGAAACCAGATCCTAAATCGAACATGATCTCAACCGTACTCCTGATAAAGAGAACCGCAATACCTAAAGCGATCGGTACATCAATATTTAAAAGCCTGGATCGTAAGCCTTTATACGCTGAAATAAAGTAATCTCGTCCGGCATAAAAAACAACGGGTAGCGCATAACCAAACATAATCCATCTGAATAAATGCTTGTACTGCTCCAGCCAATATTCTCCAACCTCGAAATACTCTGGAAATGACAAAAACATCACATTTCCGAAGGCAAAACCTGCTACACCTAGTTTATAAATAAGAGATCTATTAACTTTAGATGATCCTGTTTTAAAGTCGTCAAGTGATATATAAGGTTCATAACCAATTGAACTTAGTAAGAGCACTACGTCTTTTAAGCTCACATTTTCGGCGTTATACGTGACGCGTACTGTCTTCTTACCAAAGTTCACCATAGAAGCAGTGATGCTTTGATTCAGTTTATTAAGATTCTCTAAAATCCAGATACAAGAACTACAGTGAATGTGTGGAATATAAAGTGTCGCGATTTGTGTTTTACCATCGTTAAATTCGGTAAGTTTTTCAATGATGTTTTCTTCTGAAAGAAAATCGTATTTGCCTTGAATTTCCTTCGGAATGGCTCCAGGTGATGATTCTAAGTCATAGTAGCATGTAAGATCATTTTCTGAAAATATCTCATACACAGTTTTACAGCCATTACAACAGAAATGCTTTTCCTGGAATGTTATTTTGGTGGAATTACAGTCATCACCACAGTGGAAACAAGTTGTTTGTTCCATAGAAATTTGCTCATTAATACCTGTTACAAAAGTCACAAAAGAACTGCGGGAAAAATATGATTTTTGTCATGTTTTAATTATCTTTACCCTTGACTAAAAAATTAGGTATGAGTAGATGTGAACAATGCATCATACGCGAGTTTAACACCTTAAAAGCACTTACAAAAGAGGAGTTAATTCGCATCTCGGGATGTAAAACTTCCAAAACTGTTAAGAAAGGAGAAATCATTTTTGAAGAGGGCGATACCCTGAATGGCGTTTATTGTGTCAAAGACGGAATTTGTAAAATGTCGAAGTTAAGTGCCAATGGCAAAGATCAGATCGTCAAGCTGATCGTTAAAGGAGATCTTATGGGTAAGAATTCCATTATTCGAGAAGAATCAGCCAACTTAACAGCTGTTGCTTTAAATGATATGGAAGTATGCTTCATACCTAAACAGGAGATTATGAATGATCTTAAGAAGAACCCGAATTTCTCCATGGAGGTGCTTAAAAAGATGACCAATGATCTAAAAACCTCAGAAAACATAATAGTGAATATGGCACAGAAGTCGGTTAAGCAACGATTAGCCGACCTTCTTATTTATATACATGACTCATTTGGAGTGGACGAGAACGGTTTCCTGAAAATTGTATTGTCACGTGAAGATTATGCGAATGTTGTAGGAACGGCTACAGAATCTGCGATTCGCATATTATCTCAGTTTAAGAAAGCTGGTTACATTTCAACAGAAGGTAAACAGATAAAAATTGAGCGTATTCAAAAACTCAAGCTCATAGAGTAATTTTATAATTCCTTTAGTATTTTTCAGTAGAAAATGCCTTAATTTTATACGGCAATGAAACAGAAAAATAATTACAGGAAAGGATTCGTCTTCAAAAGCTACGAGGCGCCTAATCAATCACCATTTGAAAAACTCTTCGAGATCTTTAAAGAGCTCATTACGTATACATCTGGGGACTTTGATGAAGCCATAGATTGGCTACGGCAGTTAGATAAGGAATACGAACTAACCACTGCCGAATATACTATAGATGATTTTATTGAAGACCTAAAAAAGAAAGGATATATCAAGGAAGAAATAGATCCTGATGGAAATGGTGGTCTATCAATAACCGCTAAAACAGAACGCGCGATACGTCAGCAAGCCTTAGATCATATTTTCGGAAAAATCAAACGCAGCGGACGTGGAAATCATAAAAGTAAAAGTCCGGGATTAGGCGATGAGCATACAGGAGATTTTAGATCCTATCAATTTGGTGATGCTTTAGAGAAAGTGTCCGTTACCGAGAGTTTACGCAACGCTCAAATCAATCATGGTATTGGTAATTTTAATTTGACCGAAGATGATCTCGTGGTTGAAGAAACGATGCATAAATCTCAAATGAGTACCGTACTTATGATTGATATAAGTCACAGTATGATATTGTATGGAGAAGACCGAATTACGCCTGCTAAAAAAGTGGCTTTGGCTTTGGCGGAGTTAATAACAACCCGTTATCCTAAAGATACTTTGGACATTTTAGTATTTGGGAACGATGCCTGGCAAATTCAGATTAAAGATTTACCGTATTTAAAAGTAGGACCTTATCATACCAATACAGTTGCTGGATTGCAATTGGCCATGGATTTATTAAGACGCAAAAGAAATACGAACAAACAAATTTTCATGATTACAGATGGTAAACCTAGTTGCTTGCGTTTATCTGATGGACAGTATTATAAGGATAGTAATGGGTTGAATCCATATATTACGAATAAGTGCTATGCGATGGCACAGCAAGCCCGTAAATTGCATATTCCAATAACCACATTTATGATTGCGCAGGATCGCTATTTGATGCAGTTCGTTCAAGAATTCACACGCGCTAATCAAGGGAAAGCTTTTTACACAGGATTAAAAGGATTAGGAGAGATGATCTTCGAAGATTATGAAACCAACAGGAAAAAAAGAATTAAAGGATAATGAATATAGAAAAGATAAAAACTTTAGGTGAATTGAAGGCCACTGGCTATCATTCAAGATCAATTAAAGATGAACTTCGTGTCAATTTAATTGAGAATATCAGAAATGGACATAACACTTTTGAAGGTGTACATGGCTATGAAAACACTGTGATTCCTGAATTAGAACGCGCTATTTTATCACGACATAATATCAACTTACTCGGTTTACGAGGTCAGGCCAAGACACGCTTGGCGAGACTTATGTTGAATCTTCTAGATGAATATATACCAGTAGTTGAAGGCTCTGAGATCAACGACGATCCTTTGGCGCCTATTTCTAGATATGCTGTACAATTGATTGAAGACAAAGGTGACGCTACTCCAATATCATGGCTGCATCGTAGTGAACGATTTGCAGAAAAATTAGCAACACCAGATGTAACCGTAGCCGATATTATTGGTGATGTAGACCCAATCAAAGCTGCTAACCTGAAATTGAGTTATGCTGATGATCGTGTGATTCACTATGGGATGATTCCACGAGCGAATAGATGTATTTTCGTGATTAATGAACTTCCTGATTTACAGGCAAGAATTCAAGTAGCCCTTTTTAATATCTTACAGGAAGGTGACATTCAAATACGTGGTTTTAAACTGCGATTACCATTAGATCTACAATTTATTTTTACGGCCAACCCTGAAGACTACACAAATCGTGGAAGTATCGTTACACCGTTAAAAGATCGAATAGGAAGTCAAATTTTAACCCACTATCCAACCGACATTGAGACGGCAAGATTGATAACAGAGCAAGAAGCGCGAATATTAGAAGAACAAAATTCATCGGTTACTGTTCCTGATCTCGCGAAAGATCTATTGGAACAAATTGTTTTCGAAGCCAGAGAAAGTGAACTGATTGATGCGAAGAGTGGAGTAAGTGCAAGACTAAGCATAACCGCGTTTGAAAATTTATTAAGTACTGCGGAACGACGCGCATTAAAAGTGGGCGATGATCAAACCTTATTGCGTTTAAGTGATTTTTTAGGAATTATTCCTGCAATTACGGGTAAAGTAGAGCTGGTTTATGAAGGCGAACAAGAAGGCGCTGCAGTTGTTGCATATAATTTGATAGGTGAAGCAGTTAAAAGTTTATTTCCAGAGTTTTTCCCTAAAATTGAAAAGCTGAAGAAGGAAGATGATGATACACCTTACGATGATATCGTGTCTTGGTTCTTTAATCAGCAAGACGGATTTGAACTTATGGATGACTTAAGAGATAAGGAATATAAAGCAATACTTGATGCAATTTCACCTTTAGATGATTTACTAGGGGAATATCAACCGGGATTAAAGAAAGCGGAGAGTTATTTTGTTAAAGAATTTGTTTTATGGGCACTTGTCGAATATAAGCAACTGAGCAAATTTCGTTTTACTGAAGGTATTCAATTTAAAGACCCTTACGGTAGTTTTATAAGTGGAATATAAGCTTATTCCAATTGAAAAGGAATATTTGTTTCACCCTCTGTATTACTTAGCATCCAACGCGTTCCATAAACATCTTCATAAACTATTTTGAAAATAATAGGGGTAGAGGCCATGACTTGTTTAAATCGGTTAATATTGTCTTGGCCTGACACTTCGATTACGTTGATGAAATCATTTGCTGGTAGGACGAAACCTTTTACGATAGTACTTTGAACGTAAGGCACAGACTCTAATATCTTCTTATTACGAAAAATATATTTAATTAAATCTTTTGAATTATTGAAGGTGTTGGTTGAATCTAACTTAAATTCTACTTCCTTAATAAAGGCTGGTCCTACACCTTTATTACCGATGATAATTTTAAATTCGTCATTGTAATCGCTAAACCATTGATTGAGGTGTGGAAGAACACTTGCGCTTTGTTGCATTTGATTGAGTTTATTCTCTTCTCGCGCTAGATAAGATTGATATAATAGAGCGATAAGAGAGATGACACTTATAAAAAGTGCCGATGTACTCATAATCTTGTCGGTGGTCCAATTAACCTTCCATTTACGATTTGAATTTGTAGTTTTTTTAGACATAAGTTTTAGTTGATTATCGGTTGATTAATCTCTGCTCTTTTTATTTAGTAAGCAAAATTCAATAATTTGATCTATACGATTTTGTCTGGTATTAGGACGTTTCGCTTGATGTAACCAATATAAATAACTTTTTCTGTAGGAGCGTGCAAAGCCATTATAGTTTGTAAATGCTTCAGGATGTTTATCAAAAGCAAGTTTTAGATCATCTGGTATAATTCCATTTTCTACATCATCAAGAGCTGTCCAACTCCCGTTTGATTGTGCAACTTCAATAGACTTTAATCCACTTTCATGCATTAGATTATTATGTATTAAATCTTTAATGTATGACTTATTTAAGGCACTCCAAACACTTTTGGCTTTGCGAGGACAAAAATATTGACGACGTTTGCCGTTACCTAAACTCTTTACTGTAGAATCGATCCACCCAAAACAAAGCGCCACTTTTACAGCTTCTTCCCAACGCATCGAAGCCTCTTTATTTTCTAGTTTATAAAAGATGAGATACACACCACTAGATGTGTTATAGTTTTGTTCGAGCCAAGAACGCCACTCATGATCTGTTTTGAAATATAATTCCATGTCTAAATCTAGTAAAACTTCATTTAATTTCAATATTGCTTATAACTTATTGATTTATATGTTTTTAGCTATGAGTAATTTGATACCGTTTAACGATGAATTTTACTAAATTGTGATGATAAACGATTAAAAATTATACTTTATCGAGTTTTCTTAGTTAACGTAATCTGTAGGTATACTTTTACAAGCGTTATTGATTATGGTGAAAACCGTATAGATTTTGGCCCCAAGCCTATGAAACAAGAATACCTACAATTAGCAGCACCTACTGCAACGTTATGTAACTACTCATTTTTCCTGGCATTCAGGAAATCCCTTAATTATAGTTTTTTAGCGTAGATTTTAGAGTATTATAATTTCATACCTATTCTTCAATAGCTTATTAATCCATAATACGTTTAGCGAAAGCGATGTATGATCCCTCAATGATTTTTAAATCAATGATGCGACACATCATTAAAAAGCTATTAATATGGAAGCTAGTAAGAATTTTAAAAAGCCTACAACGGTCAAGTTAGTAATACTTGTCCTTTTATTCTTATTTAATACGATTTATGTATTAGCTCAGAATCAAGAAAATGATGGTAATACCAATGTTGGTGAAGTTTCATCAAATTTTGGTGTTTCAGGAACTACAGTAATTAGTCATTCTACATTCGAAAGTGGACTTGATGGATGGACGTTAGGTGGTGGTCATGCGCTAAGACAATCGAATTCAACATGGTCTTATAAAGGGTCATATTCACTTATGATCAGAAATCAAGATGCAATTGGAAACGCATCATCAGTTTTATCTCCATTAATGGATTTATCTACTTATGATAAAGTAGATATCAAATTCTTCTTTAAACCATTTAGTATGGAATCAACCTATAACAGTTCAGGAACGAAAACATATTCCGAAGATTTTATGGTTGAGTATAGTAGTGATGGAGGATCTAGTTGGACGACCGTAGCTACCTTTGAAAGTGGACAAGTATGGCGTAAATCTGCAGATTTTGAATCGACCAGTTCAGCTATTGCGTACGGTAAGGTTGTGACCATATTTAAAACCGATCATATATTCCCATCGGGTTTAAATGGTCAGTTTAGAATTCGATGTGCGGCAAATGCAACTGATGACAGAGTCTTCCTAGATGAAATAACTATTTCTGGAACAACATTCCATACATTTAGCAAAGCCCCAGGAGGGATTACTGCCGACCTAGATCTTTGGTTAAAAGCAGATCAATTGGATGGTACATCCTATGGAACAGATGGTGCATCAGTAAATCAATGGATTGATAACGGAAAAGGAAATAACGCGGAGGTTATGGTTACTGGACAAGAACCTGTATATCGCAACAATACGGACCGCAACTTTAATTTCAATCCGGTTATCGACTTTGACAATAACAATAGCACAGCAAATCGTGATATGACCTATATCATTAGTGATGGTAGTAGGAAAGAGCTCACTGGAACTGGTGGATTTAATTCAAATGAGATGTTTGTTGTAATTATGCCAGATCCAACGATTACTACTTCAATGATTCCTTTAGATACATTTACGAGTACTGATCCAGCTGGACCATCCTACACTGAAGATGTAACAGGATTTGGATATGGTGGTTATACCGCAAGATTCGAAAATGAACGATTGGCGTACTGTATTGCAACGACATCAGAGACGCCATCTAATCCAACCGAAAATGGTTATGGACGAGCAGATACGAGTACGGGAACGGATTATAATAAAATTCATATTATAAATATTCGTCAGAACGCTTCAGATACTGATATGGAGTTGTTTTTTAATGCCAATCAAGTTGGTACAGAAACTAATGACATTCCAAAATATAAGATGATCAATAACGGCCGATTTTGGATTGGAAGAAGCCAGTATTGGAATGGAAGTTTTAACGGACGAATCGCTGAAATAGTAACCTACAATACAAGAAAAAATGACGCTAGTCTAGTAACAGACCATAATAGAATTCAGTCGTATCTGGCTATAAAATATGGTATTACATTAGGTGTCAATGGTACATCACAAGATTATGCTGATAGTGATGGTAAAGTGATATGGGATCAATCTGCAAATGCTGGTTATAATTATGATATTACTGGTATTGGTAGAGATGATGTGTCAGAATTAAACCAAAAACAATCGCGCAGTGTTAATGATGCAACCGATGGTGTAGGACGTACCGAAGGAATTCTTACAATGGGCTTGAATGACATTTATGATACTAATAAAGAGCACCAAACGTCAGACCCAACAACATTTAATGATAAAGAGTTTTTAGTGTGGGGTAATAATGGTGCGGATTTAAATTTGGCATCATCGACGGTTTCTGTAAATATGAGTGCTGGAATTAGCCCTTCGTTAACTACAGATGTTACTTTTACAGCTATGCAACGTACTTGGAAGGTTGTAGAAACAGGTGGTGATATTCCAGCTGTAAAGGTAAGAATACCTCAAGATGCTATTCGAAATATTAATCCTCCTGGAAGTTATCTGATGTTTATTTCAGATACAGGAGTATTTGATCCAACCGCAGATTATAGAATTATGACTTCTGACGGAAATGGCAACCTAGAAACCTCTTATGATTTTGATGGAACAAAATATATAACATTTGGATATGCACCTCAAGTTATTGTTGAGCGTTCCGTGTATTTTGATGGATTGGTCGATTATATCGATATGGAAAATGTATTAAATCTTAATTCCTCTGAGTTTACTGTATCAGCTTGGATCAAAAGAGACGCATCCGACTCAGGAACAAAATCAATTTTATCAAAACGAGATGCTGCTTTTACTCAAGGTTATGATTTAAGAATATTAGATAATAATAGAATACAATTTTACTGGAAGAATGGGGCTAACCAAGTCACGCGTTCGTATACGTATCTTTCTGATGATGTATGGCATCATGTAGCTGCCATTTATGATGGTTCAAATCTTGCGCTTTACATAGATGGTGTATTAGATATTCAGGAGTCTAAGTCGCCTCCAGTAGATACTAATGAATCTTTTTATATCGCTGCAGCTGGAAAAAATTCGCCTACACAACACTTTAGAGGAAATGTTGATGAGGTTCGTATTTGGGATACCAATTTAACCGTTGATCAATTACGCTATATCATGAATCAAGAGATTGAAGAGAATTCGAGCTTTGTTTCAGGTAAAGTGATTCCGAATGACATTACTAAAAATGAAGTTGACGAAATTCCATGGTCTGAATTAGCAGGATACTATCCGATGTCTGTATATACCTATACAAATACGGATGATGCTTCTGGAAACGGACATCAAGGAGCGTTAAGAAATTTAGATACTGTAGATAGACAAACTGCACCTTTACCTTATGAGTCTAATACAAATGGTAATTGGACGTCTTCAGGTACTTGGTCAAACGGGAGTATACAAACAATTCCAGGTGCTCCATCTATCGTAGATTCATCAATTCCTGTAGATTGGAATATTGTTAGAACATCGCACAATGTAACTATGTCAAATAGTACAATAACAACTAATAATAGAACATTACTAGGTTTATTTGTTGATGCAAACACGCTTACAGTCGATGGAGACAATGCTGCCGATACTGGAAATGGATTAACAGTCTCACACTATTTAAAACTTGACGGTAAGATTGATCTTCAAGGAGAATCACAAATGATTCAAACTGAAGACAGTGATTTAGATGTTAATAGTGCTGGAACTTTAGAAAAAGATCAACAAGGGACTCGAGATATGTTCACTTATAATTATTGGTCATCACCTGTTGGAAATACAAGCACGACCATTAATAACACATCATATAGTGTGAGTTCAGTTTTAAAAGATGGAACGAATCCTAGTAGTCCTCAAAATATTACATTCATTACTAATAGTTATGATGGAACATCAGGTTCACCAATTGGTATTGCTGATTATTGGATATGGAAATTTGTAAATCAAACTAGTGGTGATTATTCATCATGGCAACATGTTAGGAGCAATGGTACTTTAAATCCTGGTGAAGGATATACTATGAAAGGTGTTGCTGATACTGCTGGAAATGTAACTTTAGAGCAAAATTATACTGTAAATGGGAAACCTAATAATGGATCTATTTCATTACCAATTAATGCAGGTAATGATTATCTAGTAGGTAATCCATATGCATCTGCTATTGATGCTCATGCATTTATCCAAGATAATGCACCAACAATTGATGCAGCAGGTAATACCACAGGGACACTATACTTTTGGGAACATTGGGGTGGAGGATCTCATGTTTTAAATGAATATCAAGGTGGTTATGCAACTTACAATTTGGCTGGTGCTGTACCAGCAGCTGCCTATGGTATTGCTGATGATGATGTAGATCAGAGTGTATTGGTAGGAACCAAATTACCAGGACGTTACATTCCTGTAGGTCAAGGTTTCTTTGTAGTTGGTGAGAATACTGGAACAATTCGATTCAATAACAGTCAACGTGTATTCCAAAAGGAAGGATCTAGCGCATCTGTATTTATGCGTAATGATGGATCACAATCATCGGCTGATACATCTGAAGAGGTATTTGACCCTAGAATGAAAATTAGATTGCAATTTAATTCTGTAAATACCTACTTAAGAAAAATTCTTGTAGTTGCAGATGATAATGCCTCAATGGCCTATGATTGGGGTTATGATGCAGAGCTCTATGATAATCAAGTGGATGATATGTACTGGTTGATCGATGATACTAAGTATGTGATTCAAGGGATCAATACAATCGAGTCGACAACTGAATTACCGTTAGGTATTAACACTAATACCGATGGTTTAAATACAATTTCAATTGATAAATTGGATAATATACCAGATGACATGAACATTTATGTCTATGACATGGTATTAGGAATCTATCATGATCTGAGAGCGTCAGCATATGAAGTTGATTTAACGGCAGGGACGTATATGGATCGATTTAAGATTGTATTCATAGCAGGCGATACTTTAAGTATTGAAACGCCTGAAAATAATGAAAATGTGTTAAGTGTATTTTATAATACTACAGATAAGAATATAACAATACAAAACCCTAATGGACTTGTAATAGAAGGTATAGAAATCTATACAATTTTAGGACAAACTATGGTGAGTATTGAGGAGAGTAATTCTCAAAATGAAATTAGGATTGATACAACTGCTTTCAGTACTGGAACTTACATCGTAAAAGTTCAATCGGAAACAGGAAGTATCTCTCAGAAGATTATAGTTAATTAGTTAGTTTTTTAATTTATGTCGACTTAAAGGCTGCCCTCGGGTGGTCTTTTTGTTTTATAATTAGAATTCTGTCTCGTATTTTATAATAACTACCTTATAAACAATGTTTTAAGTTTGAATTTAACGATTAAAATGTATTTCAACGATAAAACAAGCGTATTGTATCATCTTAACGAGTATATCAAGCTACTAATCGAGTAATTCGGGCTTGATATAGGGGCTAGTTTATCTTTGAAAAGTTATTGATAACGAGTGGTTTATCAAGAATATTTGGCCCCAAGCCTATGAAATAATGACCTATTTAATACTTCATTAGCTCCAACCTAATATTCGTTTATTAAGCTCTTCAATAACTAGTTAATCCACATGCTTTTCATAATTGTAAAGTATGCTCCCTCATAAGTCAGAACATTTGTTGCTGACATTTTAGTAAAGAACATAAGTTATTAATTAAACCAATGAGGTGAGCAATCACTTTTTAAAATCCTACTATTATGAAAAAAACTACGCTATTTAACTTTAAATCAGTAATTGCAGCGCTTTGCATTTTACTTAGTACCGGAACTCCGTTCTCTGTTGCCCACGCTCAGCAGTCTGATGTTGAACCGGACCTTAGAATGAAAATACGTTTAGAGTATAATTCTCCGGACAGTTACAGTAGAGAAATATTAGTAATTGCAGATGAAACTGCAACGGATGGAGTAGATGAAGATTTTGATGTAGTGATGAATAATTTACAACCAGACGATATGTTTTGGTTAATCGGTTCGGAAAAATACTCAAATCAAGCCATTAGCGAGATAAATACAGAAACTGTAATTCCAGTTGGAATCACCGTAAATAGTTCTGGTATGAATTCTATAGCAATTGATAAACTTGAAAATATCCCGGAAAACTTTAAAATTTTCGTTCACGATATCACTTTAGGAGTTTATCATGAGATTAAAGAAGGTGCATATGAAGTTAATTTGACTTCTGGTGTGTACTTAGATCGTTTTGAAATTGTATTTACTCAGCCAGAAACCTTAGGCGTTAACTCGTTTGAGTTAGACAAAGAAGATATAATCGTATTTTTCGATCAAAATGCAGATGAAATCAAAGTAATTAATAAGAACAATCTAGTAATTCAAGGTGTTGATGTGTATTCAATTTTAGGGCAGTCTGTCTATAGAAATCAAACTACTAACACATCTAATTTGAATATTAACGTGAATCAGTTAACGACAGGAGCCTACATAGTTTTAGTTCACACTAACACTGGTAAAGTTTCGAAGAAGATATTAATCAATTAATCAATTTTTACTAATATTCATAATTAAGGCTGCTCATGAGCAGCCTTTTTTTATACTATTTGTTCAAAATAATTATCTCATAATGCGATTCGGGAAAACAACGACACTTTCGAAACCATCCTCACTTACTGAAGCTACGCCAAAATAGTAATTGTCAATAACAATACCTTCTAAAGTAAACTCGGTAACGTCACCAACATAACGGCTGTGATCCCAAGTAGGAGAGGTTGTTGATCTCCAATAAATTTTATAACCTTTTGCGCCTTCAATGGCATTCCATTTTAATTTTGCCGAAGGCTCTACAATACCGCCTATCTCTACTGTGGTAGGTGCAGGAGGTGCAGAGGCTAAACTTGCCATGTTAATTGCATTCACAGCTGTAAGTTTCTTTGCATAACCAAAATTCACGTGCTCAAACGTGTCCCCATAGTCTATACCATCTTCTGTTCTAATGTCTTGATGCTGCTGCGTATAGTTTTCATGAGCTTCCATGATTCTAATTCCTGCGTAGCCTAGTTCATTAAATGGGCGGTGGTGACCACCACGACCAAAACGATCCAAACGATAAATCATCATAGGATTCATTTCGGGCATATATATTTTTACCGTATTATAAACATAACGTGCTAATTGACGCGAAATACCGTCAACTTCACCACCATAAAATCGTCGAGCTCGATTCTGACGCGCGATCACAACAGGATCTGTTTCTGCAGTGGTAATAGGTTCGGAAAAAATACGGAATGTACGATTATCAATGACACCATCAACACCTTCAATATTTCCAATCATGTCGTTGTTTAAAACTCCAATAATGTCCCAATTATTTGCTTTTGCGTAACGCGCTAATCCAGCACCTCCAAATAGACCTTGTTCCTCCCCAGAGAGTCCTACATAAACAATACTACTTTCAAATTGATAATTTGATAAAACTCTAGCCGCTTCAATGGCACCTGCCATCCCTGAAGCATTATCATTTGCTCCTGGTGCATCGGTCGTAAAATCCATGGTGTCACTTGCTCTAGAATCAATATCACCACTCATAATAATGTAGCGATTAGGATATTTTGTGCCTTTCTGAATTGCAACCACATTCACAACCCAAGCATCTTTAGGTACACGTCTGTTACCTTCTTTCGTCACGAAGTCTTTTTGATAAAACACATCTAAGCAGTTGTTGCAATCAGCCGAGATCGATTCGAATTCTTTTTTTATCCAACGTCTTGCTGCACCAATACCACGTGTTTCACTAATAGTGTCGCTAAACGTGTTTCGTGTTCCAAAATCTGCAAGGGTTTTTACATCTTGTCTTAGTCGATCTTCTGAAACAGCATCAACAATATCAAAAATGATTTGATTGGTTTGGGCATAGGTTAGTAAGGTCACCAACAGACAAATTGGTGTTATAATCTTTTTCATAGCGTTTTTTATTGTTAGTTTTCAAGTACTAAAGTTCCAAAAATATCTGCATCTATCCAACCTCTATTCTTATCTTCTCCTTCAACATGAAGCGATCCAATAAAATGCTCTCGATTTAAACTACCATCGTTATCACAATAGGCTAAGGCAAAACCAACGTATTTTCCAGCTGTTAGTTCCACAGGTGTGTTGTCTTTAGTATCGTCATATGTATCATCAAATAATAAAACTTTAACCTCCCATATCGTTGTATTTCCTTTTGTGTTTAGTGCTGATTGAATGTCGGAGTTAAATAGTTTACCAGCTTCTGCGGTTGACATGTCTACGACATTACCATCAAGTGCTACGTGATAAGCAAATGCATTATGATTGAATTGATGATTTCCACCGCTATTGTCTTCATCAATAAAAATTTCCAAACAGTCATCATCCCACCACGCTGTCAATGGGTCTTGATGTTGATCAAATAAGGTATCATCTTTAATTTCTGCTAATAGAAAAAGTGCCTCATTCGTCCAAGAGAGTTTATATCTCCCACTAAAGTCAGTTTCAATTAGAGAATCGCCTAACCATAGGTGATCCAGCTGGTGCCATTCTGCGGATTGCCATATCGACTCATTAGCGACTCCATCTATATTGATCGCAGATTTCGCCTTTTTCACATGAATTAATTGCGTGCTTTTTTTGGAATTTGAAGGCTCAATACGCGTTTCTTTTTTACAACTTACGCACAGTAGAATACTAGCACAGATTAAAAGGATCTTTTTCATTTAGTCTTTTTTATAATTGAATTTCATTGTATCTATTTTGCCATCTTCGCTTTTTAAATCGACATAAACATTCATTTCATTCTCGTTTACTTTTTCGAAAGTCATACCTTCAAATTCAACCCGATTAGGAGTAATTTTTATTAATGGAAAGTCAACTGTTTTGTTTTTGGTTTCCCATCCTTTCAATGTATTGTCGAAATGTTTGAGTTGCAGTACCAAAGAATTTTCAATTTCTCTAATAATTTCAATTTCATAAAAGGATACCTTATCATCGTTTATTAGTTTGAAAGTTGCCATCATAGAACCACCTGAAGGTGTACTCCAGTTTTCTTCCACTTGTCCGCCGAAAGCTTCTCCTTTCCAATTTCCACTAATCCAAGAAATATTTTCAAGCTTAGGTTCAAGAGTTGTTTCCTGAGCGTTCAAGTGTAAGGATGTAACCAACAAAAAAAAGCAAAGATATTTCATGAGTTCTACAAATTATTGAATGAATGTCACTTTAGTAATCTTGCCATTGTTGACTTCATATATGGCTACAGCATGAAAGGTCTGTCCGTTTGCTGTGACTTCCTCTTCGTCAATTACCTTGTTGCCTATAACGATACGTTTTTTGATTGCAGCATTTAAACCTTGTGCGCGTTCAAACCAGCTTTGATAACTCTTGCGCATGGCATCTTTGCCTTCTGTTTGTAATTGGTTTGGATAAGCATACAGTTTAATATCATCAGCGTAGTCACTCATAAATGCATCAATATTTTTAGCGTTATAGGCCTCCAGATTACGTTGAACAATTGCCTCAACACTCGAAGAATCATTCGATTCATTAGAAGAATTCTCGTTCGTTTCAGAAGTTTCAGAAGTCGTAGTTTCTGATGTGGCTGAGGTACTTAATTCACCTGCAATTAATAATTTAGTGCTTACAGTATTTACACTTAGTCGCGTGATCTTAGAAATACCATTCGTACTGAGATCCTGAACTTGTTTCCAGTTATTATCACGTTTTAAACGCAGTTTATATAGCATGCTATCTTTTCCAGATAACAGAGTTTTGCTATCCATCCAGCAAATATCTTCAACACCTTCTATCGTATTAGCAACTAATTTTGTTTCACCTGTCAACGGATTAAGTGATTTAATCTGCCATGTGTCATTTTCCTTCGAGATAAAACTTACCAAGTTTGAATTTGGAATCTTATGAAACGAACGGCCAACTTGAGTGGCATATTTGCGATTTGTTTGATTTTTAAGATCAGAAACAAATAAGTTTAATTGTTCACCTTCAATCACGGCTGATACAATAATATCTTCGTTAAACCATGTATAATAGGCTACTACTAGATCTGCTATGAGTTCTGTTGATTTTGTGTCACTTCGGTCATAGGCATAAAGGCGCTGTTTTCCATTTGGATCAAGGCGAACTGCTGAAACTTGATTTTTATTGGGAATTTTTAGAGGTGTGTATTCACCTCCTTCGGTAAAATTGAGCCAGGTTTTTGAACCATATCGCGTATCGTATTTGGCAATATCCGTTTGTCCGTCGCGGGTTGATGAAAATAATATATAACGATCATTCATAAATGATGGCTGATTATCATAGCCTTCATTATTGGAAATATTTTCACCGTTTTCAACTGAAATAGATGAGCCAGAGCTATTAATATCGAATAAGAAAATATCTGTATTTGGTTGAGCAAAAGTCAAAGACAATGCAAATAAGAAAAGGAAGGAGAAATACTGTTTCATGATGTGATAATTAGTAGACTTAAAGATAATAAAATAAAAAAGCCAATCTCAAATAGAGATTGGCTTTAAACAATGTTCATAAAATTTGAATTAGCCTAAATTTTAGAAACAATATTTATTCTCAGCTTTTACCTTATCGGCAACTACATTTCGTAAAGCTACAACGTTAGGGTAGTTTTGATATTTCGTGAAACGTTTTAGGCCCATTAGCATCATGCGTTGTTCGTCACCTTCTGCAAATGAGATAATACCTTCACGACCCTTAGCTTCGGTTAAGCTTACCGCATTATAAAGGTATAATTTTGCCATTGCGATTTGCGCTTCTTGATCAGCTTCACCAAATCGTTTCGCGTTCTTTTCAGCTCTTAGTATTGCCGATTCTGCCATATAGATTTCGATTAAGATGTCAGATGCCGCAGAGAGTAGCTGTTGGTGCTGTTCTAGATCTGGTCCAAATTTTTGAACAGCTGCTCCAGCCACCATCAAGAATACTTTTTTCAATTTCGCGATCATCGCTTTTTCTTCGGAAAATAATTCTGAGTAATCTGGCGTTTCAAACGAAGGAATACCCATTAGTTCTTCTTGAACCTTCATTGCTGGACCTAAAAGATCAACATGACCTTTCATGGCTTTTTTAACAAGCATTCCAACTGCTAACATGCGGTTGATCTCATTTGTTCCTTCATAAATTCGAGCGATACGTGCATCTCTCCAAGCAGCTTCCATAGGCGTTTCTTCTGAGAATCCCATTCCACCAAAGATTTGAATGCCTTCATCAGCGCAATTTTGTACATCCTCGGACACAGCCACTTTTAGAATCGAACACTCAATGGCGTATTCTTCTACACCTTTAAGTTCTGCTTCTTGATGCGTATTTCCAGAGGCTTCTCTAATAGCGATTCTGTCTTCAATATTTTTTGAAGCACGATAGGTAGCAGATTCACCAGCATAAGCGCTAGCTGCCATTTCTGCAAGCTTTGATTTAATCGCACCAAATTCAGCAATAGGCGTTTTAAATTGCTTACGCTCATTTGCATAGTTAACCGCAGTCGTTAGAATTCGTCTCTGAGAATCTAAACAAGCTGCTGCTAATTTTATACGTCCAACATTTAAAGCATTCATTGCGATCTTAAATCCTTCACCACGACCAGCTAGCATATTTTCTACAGGCACAACACAGTCATTAAAGAATACTTGGCGTGTAGAACTTGCACGAATACCTAATTTGTGTTCTTCTTCACCTAGAGTAATACCATTAGAAGGATCGTTTTCTACTATAAAGCCTGTAATATTCTTATCATCTTCGATACGCGCAAAAACGATGAACAATTTACAGAAACCTGCATTTGAGATCCACATCTTTTGGCCGTTAATCTTATAGGTCTTACCATCCGCTGAAAGTTCAGCAGTAGTCTTACCAGAATTTGCATCAGATCCTGCTCCAGGTTCTGTCAAACAATACGCACCAAACCATTCTCCAGAAGCAAGGTTAGGTACATATTTTAATTTTTGTTCTTCTGTTCCGTAAAGTGTGATTGGCATAGTTCCAATTCCTGTATGCGCTCCAAATGCTGTACTGAATGATCCAGTTCCACTAGAGATGTAATCGCACGTTAAAACGGTTGAAACAAATCCCATTCCTAATCCACCATAAGCTTCAGGAACAGCAACGCCAAGGAAGCCTAATTGACCAGCTTTAACCATACATTCTTCAGTGAAGGCATAATCTTTAGCCTCAAAACGTTCTCTATGTGCTATTACTTCGCGGTCGTTAAATTCCATAACCGCTTCTTTCATCATTTTCTGTTCTTCGCTAAAATCTTCTGGTGTAAATACATCTTCACACGTCGTTTCTTTTACAAGGAATTGTCCTCCTCTTAAGATTTCCTTTTCTGTTGTTTCCATCGCTATATTTTGTTTTGTTCTAATTAATTTAAAAATTCAAAGATTCCGCAAGCACCTTGTCCTGTACCAACACACATGGTAACGGCACCATATTTACTCGTCATTTCACGTTTTCGCATCTCGTCAAATAGTTGAACGGATAGTTTGGCTCCTGTACATCCAAGAGGATGTCCTAATGCAATGGCGCCACCATTTACATTGATGATATCTGGATTGAGTCCTAATTCACGAATTACAGCTAAAGACTGAGAAGCAAAAGCTTCGTTCAATTCTATCAGTCCTAAATCTTCTTGTTTTAAGCCGGCTTGACTTAAAGCTTTTGGAATGGCCTTTACTGGTCCAATTCCCATAATTCGTGGTTCTACACCTGCCGCGGCATAGCTTACTAGTCTTGCAACTGGCTCGATGTTAAGTTCTTTAACCATATCTTCACTCATGACCATAACGAATGCTGCACCATCACTCATTTGAGAGGAGTTACCTGCAGTAACCGAACCACCTTGAGCGAATACTGCTCTTAGTTTCGCAAGTGCTTCTAAATTCGTGCCAGCTCTAGGTCCTTCGTCTTTAGTAACAGTATAAGAACGCGTCGCTTTTTTGCCGTTTCCGTCAATGAACGTTTGATCTACAGTAATAGGAACGATTTGATCTTGAAAACGATTCTCAGCCTGAGCACGTAACGCCTTCATATGTGAATTATATGCAAATTCATCCTGATCTTCTCTTGATACATTAAATTGATTTGCAACAGCCTCTGCAGTGTTCCCCATTCCCCAATAATATTCTTCATGTCCTGCTTTAACCGTATCGTAATTTAATTCTGGCTTAAATCCTGTCATAGGCACTGAGCTCATACTTTCCGAACCACCGGCAATGATACAATCTGCCATTCCAGATTGAATTTTGGCAGCCGCAATACCTATGGTCTCAAGCCCAGACGAGCAAAATCTATTTACTGTAACACCAGGGACATCAACACTATTTAATCCGATTAGTGAAATGAAGCGCGCCATGTTGAGTCCTTGTGACCCTTCAGGCATAGCATTACCTACAATGACATCATCAATTCTAGATACGTCTAGATTAGGTAACTCCTTCATCATATGTTGAATGGTTTCGGCGCCTAATTCATCAGCTCTTTTAAATCTGAAAACGCCTTTTGGTGCTTTCCCTACGGCTGTTCTATATGCTTTTACTATATATGCTTGTCTCATTGTTTTTAGTTTCTTAATGGTTTACCAGTTTTAAGCATGTGCTGAATTCTTTCTAATGTTTTACGTTCTGTACAAAGCGAAAGGAATGCCTCACGTTCGATATCTAATAGATATTGTTCTGAGACTAGTGTAGGTTCTGATAAGTCTCCTCCAGCCATCACATAGGCCAATTTGTTAGCAATCTTTTGATCATGTTCACTAATGTAGTTACTAGCGTTCATCGCATCTGTTCCTACCAAGAACATACCTAAGGCTTGTTTTCCTAATACTTTAATATCCTTACGTTTTACTGGTTGGGTGTAACCAGCATCGGCCATTAATCTGGCATGTGCTTTAGCCGTTGCTATTTGGCGGTCTTTATTCACGACAACAATATCTTTGCCCTTCTGAAGTACACCTAGATCGAATGCCTCATAAGCTGATGTAGCTACCTTAGCCATTCCGATCGTTAAGAAATAATCTTGCAATACATTTAGTTCAACATCACCTTTTCTAAAGGTATCTTGAGCACGTAGTGCCATTTCTTTTGAACCACCACCTCCAGGGATCACACCAACACCGAATTCTACTAATCCAATATAAGTCTCCGCTGCAGCTACAACTTTATCGGCATGCATTGATAATTCACAACCACCACCAAGTGTCATACCGTGAGGTGCTGAAATGGTAGGAATTGAAGAATAACGCATACGCATCATCGTATCTTGGAAGTATTTAATCGCCATATTTAGCTCATCGTATTCTTGCTCGGCAGCCATCATGAAGATCATACCAATATTAGCACCTACAGAAAAATTGGCTCCTTGATTTCCAACAACCAATCCATCAAAATCTTTTTCTGCTATATCGATTGCTTTATTTAATCCAGCGAGTACATCTCCACCAATAGTATTCATCTTCGAGCGGAACTCAACGTTTATAATACCATCACCTAAATCTTCAACTACAACACCTGAATTCTTATATACTTCATTTGACTTTCTGATATTATCGAGAATAATGAAGTTGTCTTGACCCGGAATTTTCTCCTGAGATTTCTTCGGAATATCATAGGCATAAGTGGCTCCGTCTTTAACGGTGTAAAATGAGGTGCTTCCAGAAGCCAACATTTCGGTTACCCAAGTATTAGGCTCCAGTCCTTCAGCTTTCATCATTTCTATTCCTGCTTCAACACCAATTTCATCCCATATTTGGAAAGGTCCGTGACCCCAACCAAATCCTGCTTTCATGGCATCGTCAATCTTGTATAGCTCATCGGTGATTTCAGGAATTCTATTTGAAACATAAGCAAAAAGTGCAGCTAAATGTTTTCTATAAAATTCGCCTGCTTTATCCTTACCTTTAACTAACACTTTGAAACGATCTGCAACATCGTCAATTGTTTTAGTCAATTCTAATGTAGCGAACTTGGCACGTTGCTTCGATCTGTAGTCTAGGGTGTTTAAATCTAATGACAGAATTTCTTTTTTGCCTTCAGCGGAAACACTTTTTTTATAAAACCCTTGACCTGTTTTACTTCCTAACCATTTATTTTCCATCATAGTATTGATGAAATCTGGAATTTGGAAGAGCTCATGACGTTCGTCATCTGGACAATTGTCTTTTATACCATTAGCAACATGAACTAAGGTATCCAAACCAACAACATCTACTGTTCTGAAGGTGGCAGATTTAGGTCTACCGATTACTGGTCCTGATAATTTATCTACTTCCTCAATAGTTAAATCTAATTCTTTGACGACATGGAACACGTTCATAATACTGAAGATTCCGATTCGATTTCCAATAAACGCTGGTGTATCTTTAGCAATTACAGATGTTTTGCCTAAAAATTGTTCACCATATCCGTTTAAAAATTCTAATACAGTCGCGTCTGTTTTAGGACCAGGTATGATTTCAAATAATTTTAAGTAGCGCGCTGGGTTAAAGAAGTGGGTACCACAAAAATGCTTTTGAAAATCTTCACTTCGTCCTTCACTCATGAATTTGATAGGAATACCCGACGTATTTGAAGTAATTAGAGTACCAGGAGTTCTGTATTTTTCTAATTTTTCAAAAACCTGTTGTTTAATGTCAAGTCGTTCAACGACAACCTCCATGATCCAATCAACATCTTTGACTTTGGCAATATCATCTTCTAGATTACCAGTGGTAATTCGGTTTTTAAAAGACGGATGATAGAGTGGTGCTGGTTTTGATTTTATAGCTGATGTTAGTGCATCATTCACGAGTCTATTTCTGACTACAGTATCTTCTAAAGTGAGTCCTTTAGCCTTTTCTTTATCGTTCAGTTCTCTAGGAACGATATCCAATAATAAAACGTCAACTCCAATATTGGCAAAATGACAAGCGATTCCGCTTCCCATGATTCCGGAGCCAATAATGGCAATTTTTTTAATTCGTCGTTTACTCATATTATTTAACAATGTGTTCTTTAGTGTTGTATATCTGTTTGTTGGAGATCATATTATTAATGACTTCAGCTACTTTGTAGAAGTTAGTAAGCTCATCTTCAGAAACATTCTCTCTTATTGTATCATTAAAGGTTAGCACTTTTTCTCTTGAATAAGCTCTCTTTTCTCTACCAAATTCGGTTAAATAGATTAGAACACCGCGACCATCTTCTGGATTTGGTTTTCTTATGATTAAGCCTTTTTCTTCCATAGTTTTTAGCGTACGTGAAAGGCTGGTTGCTTCCATTCCCATTTTTGGCCCTAGTGAAGTTGAAGGTGTGCCGTTTTCTGGATCGATACTTAATAGCGCAAATCCTGTGGCCATTGTTGTACCGAATTGTGAGGCTTCTTCATTATACATCTTATTGACTGCTAACCATGTGGTTCGCAGTACGTAATCTATAGTTTTGTCCTTCATAAATTAAAATTGAATTCCAAATATACTAAAAAATACTATGCATGCATAGTATTTTAGAAAAAATTATGCATGCATAGTAAACAGGTGTTTGGATTGAAATTTGTGGTATATAATAAAACTAGGGTTTAAATAGCACCCAATATTCTATTGAAACGTAAGGAAGTTCTATTGAGAAGAATTATCCTCGATAAATTTTTTCGTAGAGATCTTTATAAATTCCTTTAATAACGTCACGCTTCATTTTCATAGTTGGTGTTAGGTGTCCACCATCAATAGACCATACATCTGAAGTTAATTCGAAGCGTTTTATTTGTTCCCATTTACCAAATCGAGCGTTGTATTTGTTAACTTCTTTCTGAATGCGCTTAATCACTTTTTCTGAAGACGCAATTTCTTCTTCAGTCGTACCGATGTTGTGTTCTTTATGTTCGATCCAATCTCTTATGAATTCAAAATTAGGTTGAATTAATGCAGCAGGCATTTTTTCGCCTTCACCAATGACCATAACTTGCTCAATAAATAGGGATTGTTTGAGATCGTTCTCCAAAAGGGTAGGAATGATATACTTACCACCCGAAGTTTTAAACATTTCTTTCTTACGACCTGTAATCTTTAAGAAGCCATCAGCGTCTATTTCTCCTTTATCTCCAGTATGGAAAAAATCACCAGTCATTACACTTGCTGTCTTTTCCGGATCTTTGTAATAGCCTTGCATGACATTAGGTCCTTTTATTAAAAGTTCGCCATCATCAGCAATTTTGACTTCTACATTATCGATAGGTTTTCCAACTGTGCCTACCTTATACATGTTATCTCTGTATAATCCAACCGATACAACTGGGGAGGTCTCTGTTAAACCATAGCCTTCCATCACTTGCATACCAGCCGCTGCAAACACTCTCGATAATCGAGGTTGGAGTGCTGCACTTCCTGAGACCATTGTAGTTAATTCGCCTCCTAGTGCTTCGCGCCATTTACTAAAAATAAGTTTATTGGCAATTTTTAATTTAAAGTTGTACCATCCGCCATTGGCACCATAAGGTTCCCATTGTTCACCAAGTCTAACGGCCCAAAAGAATAGTGCTTTTTTGATGCCAGTTAAGTCTTCACCTTTCAACATGATCTTATCGAATACTTTTTCAAGTAATCGAGGGACTACACTCATGAGATGCGGATTTATTTCTTTCGCATTGTCGCCTATTTTATCTAATGCTTCAGCAAAATATATTGAAGTTCCAGCATATTGATACACGTAAATCAAAACGCGTTCAAAAATGTGACAGATCGGTAAAAAACTCAGTACTCTTGTTTCACCGCTAGGAGGTAGTGGTACTCTAGGCGAGCTATCGAGAACGTTACTGGTAATATTCCAATGTGATAACATAACACCTTTTGGTTTTCCAGTAGTTCCAGATGTGTAAATTATAGTAGCTAAATCGTCTGGTTGAACAGCGTCTTTGCGAGCTTCAACCTCAGATTGGTTACTATCATCTTTACCGTGTTCAAAAAGTTCTGAATAATGCTTACAGCCATCAATATGATCAAAAGAGTAGACCTCTTTGACTTTCGTATTAGATTTTACTTTCTTGACTTTTTCATAGACTTCTTCATCTGATACAAAACAATAAATAGCTTCGCTATGATTCAAAACGTACTCATAATCTTCGGCGCTAATTGTTGGGTAAATAGGAATGTTTTGTGCTCCAATTTGAAGTACACCTATGTCCATAATATTCCATTCAGTGCGATTCGTAGATGAGATTACGGCGATTTTATCATTCTTCTTTACACCCATCTTTAGTAACGCTCGACTAACGGCATTTGCTTTATCCAAATACTTTTTAGTTGAGGTTTTAACCCATTCACCATCGTATTTTGTGACTAACGCAGCATCTAAATTATGGGTTTCTAATTGGTAATATGCAAAGTCAAATAATCTTGTAATTTCTATCATTTTATATCAAGGGATTGAAGTATTGCAAAATATGAAATATTGAGGGATTTTCAAATGTGGCATAAAAAAAAGGAGTCGTATATAAACAACCCCTTCTATTGTTGAATTAATAGAAAAAATAGTTAATGCTTTACTACAAATAATTAAAACTAATAAACCCTATATATTAATTTTTAATGACCAACTATCTTTTCTGAGTTAAAAATAAGGTATCAAACTGGTTAAATGGTGTAAATTATCGTAACTATTAATTTTTAAATACCGCTTTTAATAACGGGTAATCTTTCTTAAAATAGGAACTCGGACTTTCATTCATAAACAGTTTAAAATCTTTGGCAAAATGCGATCTATCATAATAATCAAACATGTAAATCAAATCTTTGATTTCAAGTTCCTGATTTTCATATCGTTTCATTAATTTAATGAAGCGATAGAGCCTTATATATTTTCCTGGTGTAAGTCCAACTACTTTTTTAAACTGCGTTTCGAGTGTTTTTTGTGATAGATTGATTTCTTCTAAAATCTCACTGACATTAAGTAACCCTTCTTTATTTTGAATCAATTGAATGACTTTATCGATTGTGTCTGTAGTTTTATTGATGGTAAGATCAAGAGAATTGAAAAAGGTGTTTAATCGGTTTACCATATCTTCAGCTGTTGTGAAGTCATTAAATATGGTCGATATTTTTTTCTCAAATTTTGGATGAAAGGTTTTAAGATTTAAATGTTTGTTGTCAAGCTTAGATATATTGGTATTTAGGAGCTTGTACAAGGCCGTAGGATGAAAACTCATTCCGAATGACATGGCCTCAGAGTTACATTTGAAGTGATAGGATCTAGAGAATTGACCACTGATAATCGTGTCTTTTAAAATGGTTTTATTCTCATTAATAATGGCTTTTTGATCACCAAAGTAAAGATGTGTTATATGCGTGAACCCCTGTGGTAAAATTGTAGATTCAAACGGAATACTTCCATTACTGAACGACAATTGATAATATTCTTCGATTAATTGAGGTATCCCATTCTTAAAGTACTTAAGCGTCATAAAGTTTAATTTCAATAGCAATTAATAGTGAAGATAAGGATTAACTCCTTCTGTTTACTAAATCTTAATTGAAATTTTAGATATTATCATTAGTCAGGTAAATTTATTAATTAGATCCAATCATATACTTACGCAACCTTTTGAGTTTATTTACATCTATAGTATGTAGTATAAAAGTGAAACACACCTATTGGATTCTTTTTACCTCTAGAGATGTCCGTTGCTCCGGACTGGTGATAGAAAACTTTTATATGGTTTCCCAATTTAAAACTCTCATAATTTAATTCTATACCCTAAAGTTTTGCTTTGGGGTATTATCTTTAGAGGAATAGGAATTGTATTATTTGGTTAACTTCATTCTTAGCCAACTCGAATTCATTTCAGCGATATTACGTATCGAAATTCCTTCTGGGCATTCAATTTCGCAAGCACCTGTATTTGAACAGTTACCAAAACCTTCCAAATCCATTTGATAAGTCATTTGTTCTAAGCGTCGAACAGCTTCAGCTTTTCCTTGAGGTAAATTATTCAAATGATTGATTTTAGCAGAAGTGAATAATACAGCAGATGAATTTTTACAAGTTGCTACACAAGCGCCACAACCTATACATGCAGCTGCATCCATTGCTTTATCTGCTATATCTTTTGGAATTGGAATGGAATTGGCTTCTGGTGCTGTTCCTGTCTTTGAACTGATATAAGCACCAGATTCAATAATTCTGTCAAACGCCGATCGATCTACAACTAAGTCTTTTATGATAGGAAAAGATTTTGCTCTCCAAGGTTCCACTGTAATTATATCTCCATCTGTAAAACTTCGCATATGCAATTGGCAAGTAGTGATATTGTCATGAGGTCCATGAGCCCTACCATTAATAAATACGCCACATTGTCCGCAAATACCTTCTCGACAGTCATATTCGTAGGCAATAACTTTCTCGTCTTGTAACACAAGATTCTCATTCAGTTGATCTAAGGCCTCAAGGAAAGACATATCTTTGGTAAGACCATCAACATCATAAGACCTAAATTCACCTTTAGCTTTAGGATTGTCCTGTCTCCATATTTTAAACGTTACGCGCATTACTTTAACTATTTATAACTACGAACTGTCGGTTTCACAAATTCAAACTCTAATTCTTCTTTATGTAATTTGAAATCACCATTTTGGTATTCCCAAGCTGAGACATATGAATACGCCTCGTCTTTTCTTAGGGCTTCTCCATCATTGGTTTGAAATTCTTCTCTGAAATGAGCGCCACAAGATTCATCGCGCTGTAATGCATCTGTACACATTAGAATTCCGAGTTCAATAAAATCTGCCAAACGATATGCTTTTTCGAGCTCTGTATTCATTTCATTTTCAGACCCAGTAACTTTTACATCAGACCAAAATGCATCCCTCAGTTTCTTTATTTCTGTTATGGCGTTCTGTAATCCGTTTCGCGTGCGACTCATGGCACATTCTTGCCACATAATTTTACCAAGCTCTCGGTGAAAATGATCTACCGTCTTTGATCCATTAATTGCCAGTATTTTACTTATATGTTCTCGGGCCAGTTGTTCAGCTTTTTCAAATTCGGGATGGTCTATATTGGGTTGTTCTGATTTTATTTCATCGGCAAGGTAATTGTTAATTGTGTTTGGTAATATGAAATAGCCATCAACACTTGCTTGTAACAAAGAATTAGCACCTAGGCGATTCGCACCATGGTCTGAAAAGTTACACTCACCAACTGCATAAAGTCCAGGAACAGTTGTCATTAATTCATAATCTACCCATAAACCTCCCATCGAAAAATGTGCGGTAGGTGAAATGAGCATTGGTGTTGAATAGGCATCAATCCCTGTTATCTTTTTATACATTTTGAACAGATTACCATAGCGATCTTTTATGGTGTCCAGCCCAAATTTTTCTATGGCATCTTTAAAATCCAGGTAGACCGCATTTTTTAATCTACCGACACCATGTCCAGCATCAATGCGTTCCTTGGCCGCACGAGAGGCAATATCTCTTGGAGCTAGATTTCCGAAACTTGGATAACGACGTTCTAAATAATAATCGCGTTCATCTTCAGGAATGTCAAGTGGTTTTCTTGTATCATCTTTTTTTAAAGGCACCCAAATTCGGCCATCATTCCTAAGGGATTCTGACATTAATGTCAATTTTGATTGTGCTTCACTAGACTGCGGTAGTGCCGTTGGGTGAATTTGTGTAAAACTGGGAGCAGCAAAAAAAGCCCCTTTTTTATGCGCCTTCCAAATCGCACTTCCATTGCATCCAATAGCTAAAGTAGATAGGCGAAATACTCTTGAATAACCTCCTGTTGCTAATACAACGGCATCTGCCGCGTATCGTTCTAGTTTTCCTGTTACGAGATTTCTAACGATTATTCCTTTGGCTTTTCCATCAATAACAACAAGATCTAGCATTTCACTTCTAGGAAATAGTTCAACCTTTTTTGCGCGGATCATTTTATACAATTGAGAATATGATGCTAACAATAATTGTTGTCCTGTTTGTCCGCGAGCATAAAATGTACGTTGAACTTGAACGCCACCAAAACTTCGATTAACTAAGGTGCCACCATATTCACGGGCAAAAGGTACGCCCTGTTGTACAAAGTGATCAATTAAGGGAGCAGATAATTCGGCAAGTCTATAGGTATTAGCTTCTCTTGATCGGAAATCACCGCCTTTAAGCGTATCATAAAACATACGGTAAACACTGTCACCATCGTGCTGATAGTTCTTAGCTGCGTTAATTCCACCTTGTGCAGCAACAGAATGTGCGCGTCTTGCTGAATCTTGATAACAAAAACATTTAATGTCATATCCTAGTTCGGCTAAGGTAGAAGCTGTTCCAGCACCACTTAAGCCTGATCCTACAACAATCACACTAAGTTTCTTTTTGTTTGCGGGATTAATCAGCTGTGACTTCAACTGATAGTTACGCCACTTGTGCTCGATTGGACCGTCAGGAACTTTTGAATTTAATATCGTTTTCACCAATTCTAAGATACGGTAAAAACAGCTATTTTGCAAAGAAAATTCCCACGCTAGATTTTAATACATTTAATGCTTTTCAACCCATTTACGTGCATTAACAAATGCCTCTAACCAAGGTGATGCTTCATCTTTACGACCCTTAGGGTAGTTTGCCCAATTCCATTGGAAAATTGATCGCTCAATATGCGGCATCATAACCAGATGTCTTCCAGTTTTATCACACATCATGGCGGTGTTAAAATCTGAGCCATTTGGATTTGCAGGATAACTTTCGTAACCGTATTTCGCCACGATATCATAATTATCCTCACTCATAGGTAAATTAAATTTACCTTCACCATGACTGATCCAAACACCCAATGTCGCATCTTTTAAGCTCGATAACATTATCGAATTATTCTCTTGAATTTTTACAGATGTGAATGCACTTTCATGCTTCATAGAATCATTATGGTGTAACTTACCATGAACGTCGTGATCTGGATTTATGAGGTCCAGTTCCATAAATAACTGACAACCATTACAGATTCCTATTGATAACGTGTCCTCTCTATCAAAGAAGTTTCGAATCACACGTTTGGCATTGTCATTATACTTGATCGCTCCAGCCCAACCTTTTGCTGAACCTAGAACGTCACTATTTGAAAAACCACCAACTGCACCTAAGAACTGAATATCTTCTAATGTTTCTCTTCCAGAAATAAGATCAGTCATATGAACATCTTTTACATCAAATCCAGCTAAATACATCGCATTCGCCATTTCACGTTCAGAGTTGCTTCCTTTTTCTCTTAAAATGGCAGCCTTCGGACGTGGTCTAGACGTTTCGATTTCTGGTAATTTCCCGGTAAAATGTTCAGGAAAATGATAAGTCAGTGGCTGCTTGGTATAATTATCATAACGTTCTCTCGCTAAATTACCAGCGGTCTGTTTCTGATCAAGTAAGAAAGACGTCTTATACCACATATCTCGAAGTCTTGAAACAGTCATAGTGAATACTTCATCAGTATTGATAATACTCAAAACATCACTTTCAGTAACGTGTCCTATTTTATGAAAATCAATATTCGCAGAATTTAAAATCTTTTCGATGCTTTGATCCTGAGCTTGGAATACAATACCTGAATTTTCATTGAATAAGAGTTTTATTGAATCGGATTCACCTAACTCTGTTAAATCTAATTCTGCTCCTACATTATTATCTGCGAAGCACATTTCTAATAGTGTTGTTACTAATCCGCCAGAAGCTACGTCGTGACCCGCTACAATTTGATCGTCTTTTATTAATTGCTGAAGGGTGTTAAAAACCTGCTTTACGTACGCTGCATCTTTAACAGTTGGTACTTCATTTCCGATGCTATTAAGTATCTGAGCGAATGAGCTTCCACCAAGTTTAAAGTCATCTTGTGATATATTGATATAATAGATTGGTCCAGCATTCAATTGAAATACTGGCTCAACAACTTGCTGAATATTATGACAATTTGCTGCCGCTGAAATAATTACAGTGCCTGGCGAAATCACTTCTTCATTAGGATATTTTTGTTTCATAGATAAGGAATCCTTTCCAGTAGGAACATTTATCCCAAGATCAATAGAAAATTCTGAAACCGCTTTCACAGCTTCATACAATCTTGCATCCTCGCCTTCATTTTTACATGGCCACATCCAGTTAGCAGAGAGTGATACACTCTTCAGACCATCTTTTAATGGTGCCCACACAATATTTGTTAAGGCTTCGGTGATGCTATTTCGACTTCCCGCTGTTGCATCTACCAATGCAGAAATTGGAGAGTGACCTATTGATGTAGCAACGCCTTCTTTTCCATTAAAATCAAGTGCCATCACACCAACATTATTTAATGGCAGTTGTAATGGTCCTGCACATTGCTGTTTTGCAACACGTCCACCAACACATCGATCTACTTTGTTGGTAAGCCAATCTTTACAAGCAACAGCTTCCAATTGAAGTACTTGATCTAAATAATCATAGACATTATCTGTGGTATATTGCAGTGTATCGTAATTTCTAGAGATTGTACTATCGGACATAATCGTTTTGGGAGAACTACCGAACATATCTTCTAACGCCAGGTCCATGGGTTTGTCGCCATTAGATTTTGATTCGAATGTGAAACGATGATTTCCAGTAACTTCACCAACATCATATATAGGAGATCGCTCACGATCGGCAATTTTATGGAGCATGTCCAGATGTTCATCTGCAATGACCAACCCCATTCGTTCTTGTGATTCATTTCCAATGATTTCTTTGGCTGAAAGTGTAGGGTCACCAATCGGTAATTTGTCAAGGTTGATATGACCGCCTGTATCTTCGACAAGCTCAGATAGACAATTTAAATGTCCGCCAGCACCATGGTCATGAATAGAAACGATGAAGTTTTCATCGCTTTCTACCATACCTCGTACGGCATTAGCCGCACGTTTTTGCATTTCTGGATTAGAGCGTTGTACAGCATTTAATTCTATTCCAGATGAAAATTCACCAGTATCGGCACTAGATACTGCAGCTCCACCCATACCGATACGATAGTTTTCACCACCAAGAATAACAACTTTATCACCTTCATTGGGTGTGTCTTTTAATGCTTGATCAGCCTTTCCATAACCAATACCTCCGGCGAGCATAATGACTTTGTCATAACCAAGTTTGCGCTCATTTTCTTCATTTTCAAAGGTGAGAACGGAACCACAAATCAATGGTTGACCAAATTTATTTCCGAAATCTGATGCACCATTACTCGCTTTAATTAAAATATCCATTGGTGTTTGGTACAACCATTTGCGCGCTTCCAGTTTTTGTTCCCACGGGCGATCGTTTTCTAATCGAGAATAGGACGTCATATAGACTGCAGTTCCTGCTAATGGCAATGAACCTTTTCCACCTGCAAGACGGTCTCGAATTTCACCACCAGATCCTGTTGCTGCACCATTAAAAGGTTCTACAGTTGTTGGGAAATTATGCGTTTCTGCTTTTAGTGAAATTACCGATTCAAAGTCATTCTTTTCGTAATATTCAGGAATATCAGCACGTTTTGGAGCGAACTGTTCTACAACTGGTCCTTTGATAAAAGCAACGTTGTCTTTATATGCTGAAACAATATCATTCGGATTTTGTTTTGAAGTCTCCTTGATCATTTTAAACAAGGAAATTGGTTGCTCTTCACCATCGATAACGAAAGTACCGTTGAATATTTTATGGCGACAATGTTCACTATTTACTTGTGAAAAACCAAATACTTCAGAGTCAGTAAGTAAACGACCAATTTTATTTGAAACACCTTCTAGGTATTCAATTTCTTCCTGGCTCAAAGCTAAGCCTTCCTGTTCGTTATAAGCGGCAATATCATCAATTTCTAAAATAGCCTCTGGTTCAATATCTATATCGAACGTGCTTTGATGTAAACCGTTGAATTTCTCCGAGATCATAGGATCATAACCCATGTAATCGGCAGTACAGGATTCAAACTCTTCTATGCGAACAATTCCATCAATACCCATATTTTGAGTTATCTCGACAGCATTTGTGCTCCAAGGAGTGATCATGGCTGCTCGTGGACCAACAAAAAAAGCATCCAGAGATGCTTGTTCTATTTTCGGTTGATTCCCAAATAACCATATCAATTTAGCTATGGTATCGTTTGATAATTCTTTTGTTGCTTGAACAGCGTAAATATTGCTGTTTTGGTTTCCGAAGAAATGAATCATTATGTCGTTTTTAAGTGTGTGCTTTTGAAAGGGCAAATTTACACTTTTTCAACGTAATTGGAAGCTATAATAACATCTAATCTTAGGAGTTATTCACGAATTAATTCACAACCACTTTAAATTGTTTCATCGGATTTACTATTTTTAAAAGACTAAACCAATTATATGTATACAAGACGTATTTTCCCAGTAAGAGGTGTCATTAAATGGACACGTCGTCATATTTTACTTTTTTTAATAATGTCTACAATTCCTGTCATTTTATTCGATGTTATAGGATTAAAATGGCTACATGTCCCATGGTTGCCTTTAGGCGTACTCGGTACGGCTGTAGCATTTATCGTTAGTTTTAAAAATAATGCCTCCTACGATCGTTTATGGGAAGCACGTAAGATTTGGGGCGGCATTGTTAATGCGTCGCGATCATGGACAATTATGGTTAAGGATTTCATCAATAATGATCACGCAAAGGTCAAAAAAACGGATAATGAATTAAAGACCTTACATAAGGAAATGGTGCATCGCCATGTAGCATGGTTAACTGCTCTTCGATATCAATTGCGTGTTGATAAACCATGGGAACAACATCTTAAGAATAGTAAATCTAATCGTGAATTTAGAGAGAGTTATTATCTAGTTTGTGAAGATACAATTCCGATAGAGGACGCGATTAAGTCATATATTTCTCAAGAAGATTATGATGATGTATTTGCTAAAGGAAATCAAGCGTCGCAGTTGTTAGGTATACAGTCTAAGCGATTGAGAGAATTAAAGGAGGATGGGCTCATTGAGGACTTTAGACATATGGAAATGGCTAATTTACTAGTAGAGTTTTATGCCCTACAAGGAAAAAGTGAACGCATAAAGAACTTTCCGTATCCAAGACAATTTGCTACACTAAATTATTTGTTTGTTTGGGCATTTATAATATTACTCCCTTTTGGAATCATGGAGGGGTTTGAAACAATTGGACGACATATTTTAGAGGATCTAGCCATGCACAGCTCACAAACGTCAACCTTTCATCAGGCGCAAGAATTTATTGCTAAACATTTTGTTTGGTTTTCAATACCATTTAGTACACTATTGGCATGGGTGTTTCATACAATGGAAGCTATAGGAGAAAATACCGAAAATCCCTTTGAAGGTGGACCGAATGATGTGCCTATAACCGATTTGAGTAGAGGTATTGAAATCGATATTAGACAACTTATTGATGATGATAATATTCCAGCACCTTACGAATGGAAGAACGACATCGTTATGTAAAAAAAAAGCGACTCATATTGAGTCGCTTTCCTTATTGTTTGATAAGCTTTTTCGTAATACTTCGGTTATCTGAAATTATTCGAACAAGATATAAGCCACTTTTTAAATTACTAACATCTATAGTATTGTTATCAGATGAAACGCTAGTCGTTAGCATACGTTTTCCAAGGACATCGTAAATCTCCACATTTAGATTTTCGTTTGTAGAAATGAACAAGGTATTTCCATTTAAAGGATTTGGATACATAGTTACAGCGCTCAGACTTGCTTCTGGCGTACCTAAGGTTTGATTATGCTGACCAAGATCATCGCAATTATTGGTTCCGAAACTATTCCACTCATTTATATCGAATGTAATCGTTGGTCGATCTACTTCAGGTTTACGAACAAGTGTGGTATTCTGTGCATAATTCGAACTACTATTAAAGTCACCTAAAATATCGATAAGGACATCATTTTTAAATAGACCTATGGCGTCGTTACCATTAAATGAGGTAATGGCATTATTTAAGTTATCATATTCTGAAGTACACACTGTTGAACTACCATTTGCAATAACATAGACATCACCATTAGTAATCATCGTGCTCGGAGGGAATGTATATGTGGTACTCCAATTAGCATTTCCGTTAAAGCTCAATTTTAGCGTGTAGATCGACATATTGACTGTTGCTCCTGTGAAGTTTGCAATCTCAAGTACTTTATTATTACTTGAACCTTCGATATATTCTGAAAAGAAAATATCAATATCTCCTGAACCACCATTATTCGTTGTCATTTCACAAGCCTGATTACTAAAATTAGATTCGTTACCAGATCCATCTAAAGCTTTTAATGTAAAACAGTAATTGGTGTCTGGTGATAAATCAGTGGCTGTAAACATTGTATTAGAGGTGTTGTAAGTGTTTGCACCATCCACGTAAATGTCATAAGAGCTCACGCCAATATTATCAGTTGCAGCAGTCCATTGTAATTGAACAGTCGTATCTGTTGGGTTTGATGCCATGAGATCGGTAACATCACTTGGCGCTTCGGTATCAGGATTAGATGACCAAATTGCTACTACCCATTCTGGATGATCTACAAATGGATTTCTATTGTTTTGGTGATTGTAAAAGATGTTATTATTACGATCAATTTCCTTTTGAGATACAGGATCGTTTAAGTGCCAATCAATCAACAGACTTAAAAAAGGTTCGGCAATGGCTTGGTCAGAACTTCCATCAAACATAGGGTAACTCGACCACCCACTTACTTGAGTTTCATAGCGAGTTACAAAGTAAAAATAGATTCTAGCGATATCACCTTTAAACTCATCTATCGGTTCAAATACCGTTCCTGTGTAGTCAATAGGATAACCTAGATCTTCATATCCACCTAATTTCGATCCGTTTTGGGTTGGATTCGTAATTCCAGATTGTGACGTTAACTGCGAATCATCAACATTACCAAAAGGGAAATTACTTCTAAAACCATTAACACGACCATCACTAGGTATTAGGTGATGTGCATCGCTATACATAGGAAGTTGTGAACTAAAGACAGATTGTGGAATGATATGTTCCTTGTTATAACAATCTCCTTCACTACTAAAGTTTCCGCACTCGTCCGTAATAGGCGTGTAATTGTATGGATCGGCTCCCGTTGGATTTTCAGAATACATATCTAAAATAGTATTACTGCCGCCAGGTTCATAATAAAAATCACGTTCGTAAGTTGCATTGAAACCATCTAGAGAATTGTAGGTTTCTACAGTCTGTACCTCTTCAACCGTATTATTGATCTCAGGATCGTCAACATTATTAATAATTCTGAATAACTGCGTTTTCAGCGTGTAGCCTGTTCCAGTAGCATAGTCATAGTATCCTGCAGGGACCTGAGCTGATACCGTCATTGTAAGTAATGCGAAAGCGATAAAGTAGATTTGTTTCATTTGATGCTAATATTATTTCTTTTCTAATAATGCCATATAGAACCCGTCGAATCCAGATTCGTATGACAAGATACTTTTATCTTTTATTAAATTAAAATCTTTACCAGCTTCTGAATTTAAGAATAGATCAACTTGCTCTCTATTTTCAGAAGGAAGGATAGAACATGTCGCATAAACCATTTTACCGCCATCCTTAAGCATTTTAGAATACTGTTGTAAAATGTCCTTTTGTGTCGTTTTGATGTTGTCTATAAATTCCGGCTGTAATTTCCATTTTGCATCTGGGTTTCGGCGCAGTACACCTAATCCAGAGCAAGGCGCGTCAATCAACAGACGATCTGCCTTACCGTAAAGTTTTTTTATCGGTTTAGTTGAATCGATAACCTTTAACTCAACATTGTGAACACCGTTTCGACGTGCTCGTACTTTTAGCTTTTTTAACTTACTTTCGTAAATATCCATAGCAATGATTTGGCCTTTGTTTTGCATAAGCGATGCCAAATGCAAAGTTTTGCCACCAGCACCAGCACAAGAATCAACTACTTTCATTCCCGGCTTAACATCTAGAAAATCGGCTACGAGCTGTGAAGAAGCATCTTGTACTTCGAACCAACCGTTTTTAAACGCTTCTGTTTTAAAGACGTTTGCACGTTCTGTAAGTT
The DNA here is from genome assembly GCA_017643165.1 of Psychroserpens sp. Classification (GTDB taxonomy): domain Bacteria; phylum Bacteroidota; class Bacteroidia; order Flavobacteriales; family Flavobacteriaceae; genus Psychroserpens. Next base: position 232,236 of record JAEPNY010000003.1, read on the forward strand.
TTAATCCAGAAGGATGATTTGGTAACACTTCTGTTTCAATATTCTCAGATTGAAGTTTGGTCTTCAGATCTTTCCTAGTAGCCTTTAAAGTATTTACTCTTAGAATGACATCAGCCTGTTCATTCTGCATATGGACTTCTTTTGTCCATGTCGCTTCGCCCAATTCTTTTACGCCAAGATCGTCTATCCAATCTGGTATGGATTCACGATATTTTCTAATCTTGGATAGCTCGTCAAATCGTCCTTTTATTTTTCTGGTAGGTGTATCTACAAAGTATTTCCAATCGGGAAGTCGAATACCTTTTAAGGTTGCCCAGACTGCAAAAATACGCCATAAGTTATCTCGGTCGAATGGTGCTTTGACATTTGCAATTTCTGCATATAAACGCTTGTATCGTACAATTTCATAAGTCGTTTCTGCCACGAAACCTCTGTCACGGCTTCCCCAGCGCTTGTCACGTCTCAAGAGTTGTTGAACGACTTTATCAGCGTATTCATTTTCATTGAAGACTTGATGTAATCCGTCAATGACCGCAAAGCATAAGTTTCTGTGTAAACGCATTTTACAAAATTAGGCATGCAAAGGTACATTTAATTATGAATTGTAGAAGGCTTTATTCATAAATTGCTTGGCCTTTCCTATTTTTATGGAAATTAAACATATATGAAGCATTTATATTGGTTTTTATGTTGCTTAGTATTATACTATGCTTGTGGATCGCGTCCTGAAAATCCTGGACCTAGAGTTGTAAATTCATTAGAAATCGAACACCTTATGGAAGATTCACTTTTAAATGTAAGAGCACTGGAGGTCGACAAAGGAGGAACAGGAGTATTCGCCACTTCAAGAGGACAAATAGGATTTATTTATGTCTCTAAATATTTAGATCTTGATTATAACAATAAGGAAACTTTGGAATGCGATATTCTTCATGAGCTAAATTTTAATAAAGATTCAATTCCTAATTTCCGTGTGGTTGCGAAGACAACTAAACGTGTTTTTGCTTTGAGTATCGGAAATCCAGCTGTAATATTTTCGCCATCTGAAGATCAGTTAGACTATTGGCCAATTGTTTATCAGGAACATCATGAAAAAGTATTCTACGATTCAATGGCTTTCTGGAATGACATGGAAGGTATTGCTATAGGTGATCCGACAGAGACTTGTATGAGTATAATAATTACGAGAGATGGCGGTAATTCTTGGAAAAAGATTCCTTGTGATCAATTGCCTGCTGCGGTTGAAGGCGAAGCCGCTTTTGCGGCAAGTGATAGTAATATTGCCATAGTAGATGATCATACTTGGGTGGCGACAGGAGGAAAGGCAAGTCGTATTTTGTATTCATCAGATAAGGGTGAGACTTGGGAGGTGTTTGATACGCCCATCATACAAGGGCAAGCTACAAATGGGATGTATTCTATAGATTTTTACGATAAAGATAATGGATTTGCCATAGGAGGTGATTACACGAAAGCGGCAGATAGTTCAGCAAATAAAATTAGAACTAAAGATGGTGGTAAGACTTGGGAAATTGTTGCGGAGAATAAATCACCTGGTTATCGAAGTTGCGTGCAATATGTGCCTAACGGAAATGCGCAAGAGTTAGTTGCTGTTGGTTTTAAAGGAGTTGACTACTCTAACGACGCAGGCAATACCTGGAAGCATTTGAGTGATGAAGGTTACTATACGATTCGATTTGTGGATGACAGCACAGCTTATGCTGCTGGTAGAGGGCGAATTTCAAAACTTACTTTTAGGAATTAAAAAAAGAAGCCAATTGGCTTCTTTTTTGATTAATTACGATTTCCGCGTTTATCCCTAAATTCTCTTAAGCGTTCTAAGAGTTTCTTATTGAAGGCATCTTCCGCTGCCTTTAGTCGAATGATCTTTTCAGCCGAAATAACTTTTTTTAGATCATTCATCAACTTCATTTTTGAACTATGCATTTCAGTTTCGGCATTCATAATCTTACTCAATAAATTATTAGCTTCAGCATCAGAGACATTACCTTCACGCATTTTCATCTTGACATCTCTAAGATCACCTTTTCTAAGTGCTTCTATTTTAGCTTCAAAAGCATTGTAAATTGGCCAAAACCCTTGGGCTTCTTCTGTGCTTAAATTTAGTTTTTCAGTAATAAATGCTACTTTTTGGGCTTTGATTCGCTCTTGCATTTTACCGTTAGGTTGTGCAAGTCCGTTTGCACAAACAAATAGGGTTAATATTAGGATTAACTTTTTCATGTGTTTTAGGTTTATTATTCAATTATAGATTCGATATCTGCATTGTCCAACAGATATAGCTCTAATAAATCTTCGTTATAAGATGTTTCGATCACTGAAAAATCTTCTTCTAATAATTCAGCTTCGGTTAGTAATTCGGCTAGTTCATAACTATCAAGATCTCTGGTTTCTAAATAGGATTCAACCATATCGGCAGAGATTTCATCATTAGTATTGTCTTTAATAAATACTGAGAACATTAGAATTAATGAGGCTGCAATTCCAGCGACATAATAAAACGTTCTTCTAGTATTTAAGGTAAATATTGGTGTTTTTTTAGGAGGTTCCAATTTACCTAAAATCTCAGCTTCTACGGTGTCAAAATAATGATCAGGAACAGAAAAACCTGGCTCTGTAATTCCTTCGATTTTTCGTTCATCATTCAAGCGATCGAATAGGCGCTCATCGAAAGTTTCGAAATAGTTATCAGGCGTTTTAAATCCAGATGTCTTATCGTTATGTAAATCTTTATTTTTCATTTAGTTCTATGACTACAATTTAAGCATTTGGTTTAATCAGATTTCAAAATAGATTCAATTTTCTTTACCGCAATGTGATACGAAGCCTTCAAAGCACCTTCGCTGGTATCTAAGATTTCAGACATATCCTTGTATTTTAAATCTTGAAAATATTTCATATTGAAAACCAATTGCTGCTTTTCTGGTAAACTGGCTATTGCGCGCTGCAATTTTAGTTGAATAGCGTCGCCCTCAAAGTAGACATCGGCTTCAAGACTGTTAACAAGGTGGTCATGTACCTCTTCATTAGCTATGAATGTTCGTTTTGCTAATTTGTTTATATGTGTTATTGATTCATTGGTGGCAATGCGATACATCCATGAGAATAATTTACTGTCACCTTTAAACTTGTCAATATTCTTATACACTTTAATGAATGTGTTTTGCAAAACATCATCGGCATCATCGTGAGATTTTACAATCTGTCTAATATGCCAATAAAGACGTTCTTTATAAAGACTTAAAAGTTCTTTAAAAGCGGCTTCCTTGGTAGATGAGGTACGTAATCGTTCTATAAAATGTTGTTCGTTGTCCAATACACGCATATTAAATTAGACACTACAATGTACAGAAAGTTTAATGAAAAATATAAAAAAATGTAAATACCTGTAAAACAAGTAAATACGTATTATTTAATCGATAAAGTGTAAAAAAATAACGATGAAATGCAATTTTTTCTTGCGTAGTCCAATTATTTGATTTATGTTTGTCTCAGCCTAACCTACTTAAGTATTGCCATCGTCCCCAAATATGGCAATATGTGGAAAAGGATGCGACTTTCGTTGCATCCTTTTTTTTATGTTTTGTGATGTAGAGGAATTGATTTATTCAAAGCTTTGCATATCCACAAGCTTTTTGTAGACACCATTTTTAGCCAATAGCTCGGTATGAGTTCCTTGTTCTGCTATTTTACCTTTTTGCATAACAACAATCTCGTCGGCATTTTGAATGGTGGATAAACGATGTGCAATAACTATTGAAGTTCTATTTTTCATCATATTGTCTAATGCCACTTGTACCAATCGTTCACTTTCAGTATCTAACGCTGAGGTTGCCTCATCCAAGATCATGATTGGAGGGTTCTTTAAAACCGCTCTTGCGATACTAAGACGTTGTTTTTGTCCACCAGATAAATTGGAACCAGAGTCACCTATATTATAATCCAGTCCGCCTTCAAGTTCTTTAACGAACTCCCATGCATTTGCAATTTTCAAAGCCGCGATGACCTCTTCTTCGGAAGCATCTTCCTTTCCTAATAAGATATTGTTTTTGACCGTATCGTTGAATAATATAGAATCTTGCGTAACCAGGCCAATAAGATTGCGTAATGAATGCTTGGTAAAGGTTCTTATATCCTCACCATCGATGGTTATTGTACCTTCCGAGACATCGTAAAAACGTGTAACAAGATTAGCTATAGTTGATTTTCCGCTTCCTGATTGACCAACTAAAGCCACGCTTTTACCTTTAGGAACTTTAATTGAAAAGTCTTTTAATACGGCATCATTTACGTATTTGAAAGTCACATTGTTTAAAGAAACGTCTGTTGTAAAGTCTGATTTTACGATGGCATTAGGTGCATCTTTAAGCGGTGATTCTGTATTTAAGATCTCCAGAACACGTTCTGCTGCGGCATTTCCTTTTTTGACACTATAACTTGCTTTACTAATAGCTTTTGCAGGTGTTAAAATATTATAGGCTAAGCCCATAAACGTTAAAAATTGCTCTCCGCCTAATGTTTGCTCAACGAGGACCATACGACCACCAAACCAAAGTAAGACACCTATTACTCCAATACCTAAAAATTCGCTCGTAGGTTTTGCTAAATTCGTTCGATTAAGCAACGAATTTGAAAAATGAAAGAAACGCTTAGTTGAATCTTGAAATTTTCTATTGAATATGGATTCCATATTAAACCCCTTGATGACCTTAAGTCCACCTAATGATTCTTCTAACAACGATAGGAAATAACCTTGTTCTTTCTGAACTTTATCAGATTTGCGTTTCAAACTTTTACCTATTAGGGATATTATAATTCCTGAAATTGGAATGAAAATAAATACGAAGATGGTCAGCTTTACACTTATTGTAAGCATGAATATGATCGTAAAAATAATCGTCAGAGGTTCACGGAATAGTAATTCTAGTATAGATAAAAATGAATGTTGAATTTCCAAAACATCTGTTCCTAATCTCGCCATGATATCACCTTTTCTTTTTTCAGAAAAATATGATAGTGGTAGATCAACCGTCTTTTGATATAGTTCATTTCGAATATCCTTGAGTGTTCCATTTCTCAAAAATGTAATAAAATACATTGCCATATAGTTGAACACATTCTTTAGAAAAAATACAGTTAAGATGAGGATGATCACAAAAGTTAATGCCTTCGCAGTGTCATTATCGGCGAGTTGACTTATATGATAATTCAAATAGTCGTTAAAATACGTTGCTGCTTCTGTGAAACCATTGTATACGGGTTTTTCCGTAATGCGAATTGCTTCTTTATCAAATAATACTTTGAGTAGTGGCATTAGCACCATGAAGGACAACCCAGAAAACAGAGCATATAAAATATTTGCGATTATATTCAATAAAGCATAACCTTTGTAAGGTGATGCAAATCGCAGTATTTGTTTGAAATAATTCATTGATTTATAGATTCATATCATTTAAGATAGCGTCTATACGATCTTCCAATTTTTGTTCCGTATCCTTAAATGCTGCCACATTGTCTAGTGTAGTATTTACACTAATATAGAATTTGATCTTTGGTTCTGTTCCACTTGGTCGTAAAGCGATCTTACTTCCATCGGCCGTGTAATAGATCAAAACGTTAGATTTAGGCACGTCAATAGTTGTAACTTCACCAGAGCTAATATCTTTACGAATAGATAATTGGTAATCTTCAATTTTTACCACTTTAGACCCATTAACTTCTTTAATAGGATTATTTCTGGCATCAATCATCATTTGTTTAATCTCTTGTGCACCTTCAATACCTTTTTTGACAAGTGAAACTAAACGTTCTTTGTAAAAACCGTGTTCAATATAAAGTTGAATCAGTTCTTCAAACATCGTCTTGCCATTCGCTTTTGCTTGAGCAGCAATCTCACATGCTAATAAGGTAGAGGTCACGGCGTCCTTATCTCTCACAAAATCACCTACCATGAAACCAAAGCTTTCTTCACCACCACCTATGAAATTTAATTCAGGGAAGTCTTTAATCATTTTAGCAATCCATTTAAACCCTGTTAAGCCTATTTTACATTCAACACCATAAGCATTAGTTAATACAGACATCATTGGTGTTGATACAATCGTTGATCCAACAAATTCTTTACCGCGAATCTTACCCGATTGTTTCCATTGTTTTAATAAGAAATCTGTCATCAGAATCATGGTTTGATTTCCATTAAGAATGACCAATTCATTATCTAAATTTCTCACAACTACACCAAGTCGATCGCAGTCTGGATCGGTTCCAATTACGATATCACCATCCACTTGTTCAGCCAATTCTGTTGCCATTTTAAGAGCTTCTGGTTCTTCAGGATTTGGAGATTTTACCGTAGGAAAGTCGCCATCAGGAATGCGTTGTTCTTCAACAATACTAACGTTAGTATAGCCAGCACGTTTTAGGGTTTCAGGGATGGCCATGATTGAGGTTCCGTGTAATGAAGTGAAAACGACATTCAAGTTCTGTTTTGCAGCTAGGGTTGTGTTAAAGCTTCCATTTTCTATGGATTTGTTAATAAAAACGTCATCCATAGCTTCTCCAATGATCTCTATATTGTCTTCATTCGCATCGAAGTTAATTTCAGAATAATTGAGTGCATTTATCTCTGCGATTATTTCTGCATCTTGTGGTGGTACCAATTGTCCGCCATCCTGCCAGTACACTTTGTAGCCATTATATTCAGGAGGATTGTGTGACGCGGTTAAAACGATTCCACAGTGACACCCTAAATGTTTAAGCGTAAACGAAAGTTCTGGAGTAGGACGTAACTCTTCAAACAAGTACACTTTAATATCATTAGCAGAGAATACATCTGCTACCACTTTGGCCAGAGATTGACTATTGTGTCTACAATCATATGCAATAGCCACCTTTAGGGCTTCTGAAGGAAATTGTCTTTTTAGATAATTACTTAATCCTTGTGTGTTTTTTCCTAAGGTGTACTTATTAATTCTATTGGTTCCAATTCCCATGATGCCTCGCATCCCTCCAGTACCAAACTCTAGATCTTTGTAAAAACTTTCTTCAAGCTCTTTTATATCATTATCTAATAGGTGTTTGATGTGTTTTTGCGTGTTGGTGTCAAAACTTGGTGTTAACCATGTATTCACGCGATCTAAAAGTTGAGGTGTAAGTTGTGACATTTGTATGATTTATGCTTTAAAATTAAGTATTTCAATACGTTTCAATTAAAAGAATAGTACAAAGTTAAATGTAGAAATTGAAATAGGATTAATTAAACTTAAAAATTAAGTTCTTGTTTGATTAAATAACGACTAGATTCACGTTTGTTCCTGAGAGTGATTTCTCCCAGAAATCCTGCAATGAAAAACTGAGATCCAAGGATCATCGTAGTTAGTGCAATATAGAACTGAGGACGTTCGGTAATTAGACGTCCTGTTGGATTAATAAATAACTTATCGATACCTAAATACGCAGAAAAAATAAATCCAATAGCAAACATTAAAACTCCCAAGGCACCGAAGAGATGCATTGGTCGTTTTCCAAATCGTGTGATAAACCAAATTGTGATTAAGTCGAGAAAACCATTTATGAATCTATCCATACCAAATTTGGTCTCTCCATATTTTCTGGCTTGATGTTTTACAACTTTTTCACCAATCTTAGTGAATCCAGCATTCTTTGCCAACACTGGAATATAGCGATGCATTTCACCGTTGACATCGATATTTTTAACTACAGTACTATGGTATGCTTTTAATCCGCAATTAAAGTCATGAAGTTTAACGCCTGATGTACGTCGGGCGGCCCAATTGAATAATTTTGATGGAAGGTTTTTAGCGAGAACTGAATCATAACGCTTCTTTTTCCAGCCAGAAACCAGATCAAACTTATCTTGAGTGATCATGTTATATAGTTCAGGAATTTCTTCTGGATTATCTTGAAGGTCCGCGTCCATAGTAATGATCACATCACCTTCAGCTTTAGCAAACCCAGCATGTAAAGCTTGAGATTTTCCAAAGTTTTTTAAAAATCGAATCCCTTTTACATTATCATCTTTTTGTGAAAGTTGCATAATGGTTGACCAAGACGCATCTGTACTTCCGTCATCAATAAAGATGATTTCATATGAAAAACGATTGGACTGCATAACTTTTGCAATCCAATCGTGTAATTCTGTTAATGATTCTTGTTCGTTAAGTAGCGGTATGACTACTGATATGTTCATTTAGTCTTTTTGAAAATTTAATATTTCAAAAGTACTGATTTTATTTAAGAGTTACTGCGCATCACTAATCCGCCAATTAATGACCAGATTAATCCAAATAGTGCACTCGCAGCAACCCAAAAAGCAGATCCAATAAATGGATTGAACATCATCTCCATGATAGACATGCTTTGTTCGATCATTTCATCTGTCATCTCTGGATTTTGTTCGATCATATTATCTCTTGCAACTTCCATAATTTGTCCCATAAATTCAGGATCAATTACATAATTAAAGAGGATTCCGTAGATTACGTAAACGATTGCACTTATGACTCCTATTACGACACCTAATTTGATAGCAGTACCTAAGGAAAGTACATTGGCATTATGCTTTTTGTATTGACTTATCGCATAAATAATGATTATCGGGAATAAAACATAGTAAGTGAGTTGCGGCCATTGAGCGCCTGCCAGAGCTTGACCAGTAACATAAGCTATTACTGATAGAGCGATCATAATTACGCCAAGAATGACGCCATAGTTAATTGCAAATTTACCTGGTTTAATTGGTTGTGCTTCCATAATGTGAGTTGATTATTGATTTAATTACGTTAGTTAGTATTGTATTGCTTAATTTTGTTACAAATTACGACGAAATAAAAAAAGATATAATTTATTGGTAATTTACAAAAATTACTTAAATTTGCACCTCCAAAATAATAAGGAATAAAAGTTTAGAAGAGATGAAAAAAGGTATACATCCAGAGAATTATAGATTAGTAGCTTTTAAAGACATGTCAAACGACGATGTGTTTTTAACAAAGTCTACTGCTGAGACTAACGAGACTATTGAAGTTGATGGTGTTGAGTATCCAGTGGTTAAGTTGGAAATCTCAAGAACATCTCATCCTTACTATACTGGTAAGTCTAAATTAGTAGATACAGCTGGTCGTATCGATAAGTTCAAGAACAAATACGCGAAGTTTCAGAAAAAATAAACATCGCATCAAGTTATACGTAAAGCCTTCAGGATTTTTCTTGAAGGCTTTTTTGTTAGCTTTAATTGAAGTACTTTTAACCTTTATCAAGTCCATTTATTATGAATTACATTTTATTTGATGGTCCTTCACGACAAAACTTATTACCATTTACATATACACGACCGGTTGCAGATATTAGAGTTGGTATTTTAACCATTCGGGAGAAATGGGAAAAGTTGTTAGGTTTTACTTGCACAACGGTTACTGAAGATTATTTATCAGAAAAATATCCAATGGTCGAGTTTGAAGAAAATATCATGATAAATGGTGCAGTACTTCCTAATTTAGAACTTGTAAATATCATTACGTCGCTTACCGAAAACCAAGCTGTTTTTCAAGGCGAAGATGTTATTGCGTTTTTTACTAAAGATTCTCAAGAGGAAGTCAATTTTGATACCTATGAAATCATCGAGTATACCGATGAACTTATTAAAATAGAGCATACCTGGGATATATTCGCAAAGAATGGTGATGCAATTAAAGCAGATTTTCAATTACTAACCGAGGATAGAACGTCGCAGTCCATTTCAGAGACAAATCAAATTCTAGGTGCTGAACACATATTTGTTGAAGAAGGCGCTAAGTTTGAATGTGTGACTTTAAATGCGACTTCTGGCCCAATCTATATTGGGAAAGATGCTGAAATCATGGAAGGTAGTGTCATTCGTGGGCCTTTTGCCTTATGTGAAGGCGCTACAGTAAAATTATCGGCTAAAATTTATGGGCCAACAACTGTAGGACCATTTAGTAAAGTGGGAGGAGAAGTTAATAATTCGGTAATCTTTGGTTTCTCTAACAAGGGACACGATGGTTTTTTAGGGAATTCCGTACTGGGAGAGTGGTGTAATTTAGGCGCAGATACGAACAATTCAAACCTAAAGAACAATTATGCTGAGGTAAGACTATGGGATTATCATACCGAAGGTTTTGCGAGAACAGGCTTGCAATTTTGCGGTTTGATGATGGGAGATCATAGCAAATGTGGTATTAATACCATGTTCAATACAGGTACAGTTGTAGGTGTTAGTGCCAATATTTTTGGGAGTGGATTTCCAAGAAATTTTGTTCCTAGTTTTTCATGGGGAGGAAGTTCCGGATTTAAAACCTATCTCACGCGTAAAGCATTTGAAGTTGCTGAAGTTGTAATGAAGCGACGAAATGTTGAATTCTCAGATCAGGAAAAAGCTATCTTAGAGCATATTTTTGAGGATACCCAGAAATACCGACGTGAATAACACTTAATTTTTCGATACCCTTTTTAAATCTAAAAGGTTAATAGGATTAATCCCTAATCCTGATACATTTTTACGTGTAAACCGTACCACTTCATCATAAAATAAAGGAATAACAGGTGTGTCAGCCAGAATTAAACTATCCATCCTTGTATACAATGCCTCGCGTTTATTGCGGTCTGTAATAGTGAAGGCTTCTTCATACCACGCATCAAATAACTCACTTTTAAAATGTGTGTAATTAGGGCCATTAGGTGCAAAATTTTGACTAAAGAAAAGTGATAGGTAATTTTCAGCATCAGGATAATCGGCAACCCAGCTAGCTCTAAATAGATCGAGCTTACCATTAGCTTTTGCATCCTTTAGTGTTGCGGCAGGAATGACATCAACGTTAACAGTTATACCAATCTTTTGTAATTCACGCTGTATATATTCGCAGAAACTTAAGTAGTTGCTGGTTGTCGTGATTGTAATTTCAGGCTCGGTAATTCCAGATGCAGTCTTGAATTCACGTACTAAAGCTTTTGCTTTTTCTGGTTGGTAGCTGTAACCTATCTCAGGACTATAGCCTGGCAAGCCTTTTGGAATAAATCCACCATTGGCAGGAATACCTATACCATTACGAAGGTAGGTCATCATCTTTTTTCGGTCGAACCCATAATTAATAGCTTTGCGCAAAAGATCCGACTGTAGTTCTGGCAGTTCAGATTCCATAAAGACAGCAAGATATTCTGTATTCAAATAAGGACCACGAATCATATTGACATCGTCTTTATAGCGATCGCGTAATTCTCCTGTAGCTGTTAAAATATCATCTTTGTAAGAGGCATCCAAACCTGAAACGAAATCAATATTTCCTTGAGCGAACTGTAAAAATTCACTTTGCTTGTCGGGTAAAAATGTGATAGCAACTGCTTCTAAATATGGTAGCTTTTTACCATTGCTGTCGGATTCGAAATAATTAGTGTGTTTTCTAAATACCAACTTCAAATTTTCTTCCCATCGTTTGAATTGAAACGGACCAGTACCAATAGGATTTGATCTAAAGTCACTACCATAATGATCAACAATTTCCTTCGGAACTACCGAGCAATATTTCATGGTCAATAAGCCTAGAAACGCGGGAAACGCTTGTTTTAATCTTATTTCAAAGATCGAATCGTTTAAGGCTTTGAATTGGTCAACTTTATTGAGCGTCCATCGTCCTGGAGAGGCCACTTTCTTGTCCAAAAGGCGATTAAAACTGTATTCAAAATCCTTAGCTGTTACCTGACGTGTACTGTCTGTCCCGAATAGTTCATGTTTGTGAAAAAAGACATTAGATCTAAGATTGAAGGTATAGGTTAGGCCATCTTCTGAAATGGTCCATGCTTTAGCAATACAAGGTTGAACTGCCAAGTTCTCATCCATTTGAACCAACCCATTAAATAATTGATTTACGGCCCATATATCTGCATTATCCTTCGCAAAAGCAGGATCGAGCGATCCAATATTCTTATGTTCATTATATCTGAACACAAGATGATCTTTTGATTCTTTACTTTTTGAACTACATGACAATATAAGATTAAAGCTAAATAAGGCAACGAGTAGCTTCAAAACCAAATATTTAGTGCGTATGTATTTCAGGAATTTGTGCATTAATTGTAAATTTGCCCACTCAAAAATTAGATCGAGTAAATATAAATAGATTTCTGAGCTATCGGAAACGGTTATTATAGAATGAATAAAAAAGTCGCTTTTTATACACTAGGTTGTAAACTCAATTTTTCTGAGACCTCTACGATTGCACGTAATTTTTCTTCGGAAGGATTCGAGCGCGTTGACTTCAAAGAAAAGGCTGATATCTATGTTATAAACACGTGTTCGGTAACTGAGAATGCTGACAAACGATTCAAATCTATAGTAAAACAAGCGCAAAAGATAAATCCGGAAGCCTTTGTTGCGGCCATAGGATGTTATGCGCAGTTAAAACCGCAAGAACTCGCTGATGTTGAAGGCGTAGATTTAGTTTTAGGTGCTACTGAAAAGTTTAAAATCACCGATTATTTAAATGACCTTTCCAAAAATGACATGGGAGAGGTGCATAGCTGCGAGATTCAAGAGGCTGATTTTTATGTCGGAAGTTATTCCTTCGGCGATCGAACAAGGGCTTTTTTAAAAGTTCAAGACGGTTGTGATTATAAGTGTACCTATTGTACAATTCCATTAGCTCGTGGCATCTCTAGGAGTGATACTCTAGAAAATGTATTGCACAATGCAAAAGAGATATCCGCAAAAAATATTAAGGAGATTGTTCTTACTGGCGTTAATATTGGTGATTACGGTAAAGGTGAATTTGGAAATAAGAAGCATGAACATACCTTTTATGAACTTGTTGAAGCCTTAGATCAAGTTGAAGGTATTGAGCGTCTCAGAATTTCTTCGATCGAACCTAATCTTCTAAAAAACGAAACGATAGAGTTTGTTTCTGAAAGTAGAACTTTTGTTCCGCATTTTCACATTCCGTTACAGAGCGGAAGTAATGAAATTCTGAAGTTGATGCGTCGTCGATACATGAAAGAACTCTATGTGGATCGGGTTTCGAAAATTAAAGAAACTATGCCGCATGCTTGTATTGGGGTTGACGTAATTGTCGGATTTCCAGGTGAAACTGATGAGCACTTTTTAGAAACCTATAACTTTCTAAATGAATTGGATATTTCCTATTTACACGTCTTCACCTATTCAGAACGCGATAATACGCTAGCGGCGAGTATGAACCAGGTGGTTCCAAAAAATGTAAGAGCTAAACGAAGTAAAATGCTTCGAGGATTATCGGTCAAGAAACGTCGTGCTTTCTATGAGAGTCAATTAGGAACAACAAGAAAAGTACTATTTGAATCAGAAAACAAGGAAGGATATATACACGGATTTACAGAGAATTATGTGAAAGTAAAAACGCCTTGGAATCCTGAATTGGTAAATACACTACACGATATTGATTTGACAGAGATCGATGAAGACGGGATGGTGAGGTTTAATTTTGTAAATGCAGAAGTACATTAAATAAAAAATCCGAAGCTCAGCTTCGGATTTTGTTTTTATATTCTTATTCCCACTGGGAGCATTCGTTTATACTTGCGATGACGTCTAATAAACTTTGCAATCTCAGGACTCGTAGGTACCACACTAATATTGCGTTCTGCAATATTTTCAAATACTACAGTAAGGAATTCTTCCTCGAAATCGTCGTTCTCGATACTGTCAGGAATAATTAGCTTGGTTAAGAAAATTTTACGGTCTTGAAGAGAATATTCAATTTTGGCTAGTTCACCATCTACTTTTAATTCGAATTGTCTTAAAAAGTCGTTATCTGTTAATTCAGCAGCATCAATCATAATTAAATGTATTTTAATTCAATGGTCGGTAGGGTGAAACTATACTTTTTGCATAGTTTTGTGTTGCAAATTTATGAAAAATATCAGAGAAATTAAAAACACAATACATTAACGGCTTATGGTACAAGATATTATACATGTGTATTTGATGCCTGGTATGGCTGCTAATCCTACAATCTTCGAGCACATTAAATTACCCGAAGATAAATTTAAGATTCATTGGTTAGAGTGGTTTCTACCTGAACCAAAAGAATCACTGGAAAGCTATGCAAAACGCATGATAGAACGTATTGAGTATGATAATGTTGTTTTACTTGGCGTGTCTTTTGGAGGGATTTTAGTTCAGGAAATGAGTAAGTACATGAACTTAAGAAAGCTATTTGTGGTGTCTAGTGTCAAATCCAAACACGAGTTGCCCAAACGTATGAAAGTCATGAAATATACTAAAGCCTATAAGCTCCTTCCTACACAACTTGTAGGTAATATAGACGTTCTAGCAAAGTATGCCTTTGGTGAAACCATAACCAAACGGATTGATTTATATAAAAAATATTTATCCGTAAACGATAAAGCGTATTTAGATTGGGCCATAGAAAATGTGATAGAGTGGAATCAAAACGAACCTAATATGAGTGCTATTTATATTCATGGTGATAATGACATGGTGTTTCCACATTCGTGTAAAGGGGACTGTATTGTGATCAAAGGAGGAAGCCATATTATGATCATTAATAAGTTTAAATGGTTTAACGAAAATTTACCAAAACTAATCCTGCAACCCGCTTGAAAGCAAGCATTTAATTTTATACATTTATAAAAATTTGAATCATGACAATTGTAAAAAATATTTTAGCAGCTATTGGATTAATCTGCGTGTCTGGGCTATTTATTTTTGCTGTACAGGCAGATAGTACTGATGCTGATATGAATCCATCAATTTCACCCTCTGATGGCAATGATTATAACGTGTATGCTTTATCAGTTCCAAAGGATTTAAACTTTGCAGGTGAAGTGGTACCATTGGACAATCCGGATATTTTTGAACGTATGGATCGCGAATTATTAGTAAATACCTATTGGCAGTCTAATGGGTTGCTCATGTTTAAAAGAGCTGAAAAATATTTTCCAATTATCGAACCGATATTAAAAAAGAATGGTGTCCCTGAAGACTTTAAATATTTAGCCGTTATTGAAAGCGGACTTACAAATGCAGTTTCTCCAGCTGGTGCCAGAGGCGTATGGCAGATCATGAAAACTACAGGTCGTGAAAATGGATTGGAGATCAATTCGAATGTTGATGAGCGTTATCATCTTGAAATGGCTACTGAGGTTGCATGCAAATATTTAAAAAAGGCGAAAGCAGAATTAGGATCATGGACCTTGGCTGCTGCAGCATACAATGCTGGAAATGCAGGTGTTTCTAGGCGACTAAAAGAACAAAATGTATCGGATTATTATGATCTATTATTAGGCGAAGAAACAGGACGTTATGTTTTTCGTATTGTAGCGCTTAAAGAAATATTAAATCATCCTGACACTTACGGTTTCAATTTTGCTCCTAAAGATTTATATAAGGCAATTCCAACTTACAAGGTGGAAGTTGATACCGTAGTTACAGATTTTACAAAGTTTGCAGAGAAGTTCGGTATCAATTACAAGATTTTGAAAATTCACAATCCTTGGTTGAGAGAACCTAAATTGAATAATGCGTCGCGCAAGAAGTATTACATCGCAATTCCTGAAAAGGGATACTACAATTAATTAATGTAGTTGCCAATGCGCTATTTATCGACGGCGCATGTTTCTATTGCCGTAATGCTGTTTTGGGCCTTGTGAACGTTTCATGCCATCTTTCATCATTTTGATCTGTTCTGTCAGCATACCACGTTTATCTAATTTTTGAGCTTCATTTAGTAATTGTTTAGCTTCCATCGGACGACGTTTGCTAAAAGCGATACCTGCAAGGTTTAATTTGGCCATTGCGACATCATGATCCATGCTAAGTCCAAGACCTAAAGCTTTTTTAAAGTATTTTTCCGCATCATTCATATTTGATTGAGCGACCATGATTCCATGAAGATAGTTATAGTACCCTTCTTGCTTTTTAACTAAAGCGCTAGATGGATTTTTAATTTTATTAAGCCATTTCTTTGCGCCTTCAAAATCTTGTTTTCTCAATCTTAAAAATGCCAATAAAATGAACTCATTTTTAAAATATAGAAATACAAAAATCAATGATAAAAGTATATACATGATACCGTTTCCTATTTCGCCATCAGTAAATTGATATATGGCAAATGCAAAGATTAAAACAGCTAATACAAGTTTTATATTTTTATTGAACATTTTTTACAATTTTATAAGTTACGTTAGATGTAATGGTAGTTGGCATTTGTGTACCATTCATATCTTTCAAGATAGAGTTTCCAGTACATGTAGATGTTGTCGTCATAGATGAAATAAAACCAGATTTTAAGGAAGCACGAACGTCAGAAGTCATTACACCTGTAAGATTCATTTCGATACTATCGTCAATACTATTAAAAATTACTTTGCTTTCTCCAGAAATAATAGCTTCGCCTTCCTTCTGTTCCTTCAGTGTCCATACGTTTTCTGAAGCTAATTCACCTTCAAATTTGTTCGTCCATGAATCGCCACTTTCAACAACATTATCTGGATAAATGAAGGTCATTTGTTCGAAACTATTACTTAAATTTTCATTTCCGAATTCAGTTTTTACAGACTCTTTCATTAATTCTTTGGTAAATGCATCAAAGTCACCAGCAGAGTTTACCATATTTTCAATAAGTTGCTGGGCACCATCAACAGCTTTAACTTCTCCGTTTTTATACATATACATCATGAGATCTGTAGCAACCAGTTGAGAAAAGATTTTACCTTGAATATCGTCATCTGCTACATCTTGACTCGTATCTACACTAATAATTTCACCGAGAAGGTTTGAAGTAGATGTCATTTTGAATCTGTCAAATCTAAATGTAATGCCATATAAGCTGTCGCTAACGGATTCCACTTCAAATGTAAAATCACCTTCAATAAGATTTTTCATCTCATGTTTTGACCCATTCATATCTTGAACGATATCTTGTTCGGCAACTTGTTCGATTTTAAAGACATCTCCAACTTTAAGCTTGTATTCAAGCTTTGTTTGAGCATTTATGCTCAATATTGGAATGATCAGTACGATTATTAAGGTATAAATTGACTTCATTTAGTGTAAATTTTATTGGGCTACAAAGAAACTAATTTTTTAGCAAATTTTAATGAATATTACGTCCTATCTGAATTCGGAAGACCTATTTTATGGCGTGTCATTTGCAGTCTTGTTTGATTTTTAAAGATTTAAATAATTTTTATTTTTGATTTGTCAAAGTAAAAAGTCTTTGTATATTTGCACGCAGTTTTCCAAACAGAGAAAACCACAAATAGAGATAAAAGGTTTATAAAGATATAAGACAATGAGCAAAAGAACGTTTCAACCGTCAAAAAGAAAAAGAAGAAACAAGCACGGTTTTAGAGAAAGAATGGCTTCTGTAAACGGAAGAAAAGTTTTAGCACGTAGAAGAGCTAAGGGTAGAAAGAAATTGTCTGTATCATCTGAAATAAGACATAAAAAATAATGATTAACAATTGTTAATATTTTAGGGGTGTTACTTAGGTGTAACACCTTTTTTTGTACCCAATTGTTACCTATTTTTGCAACCAAATAAAATTAAAAACATGCCAAAAAACGAAAAATTAAAATCTATCCTTATTATTGGGTCAGGTCCAATAATCATTGGTCAGGCCTGCGAATTTGACTATTCTGGATCACAAGCATTGCGTTCACTTCATGAAGACGGAATAGAAACAATTCTTATCAATTCTAATCCTGCTACAATTATGACTGATCCGTCTATGGCTGATCACGTCTATCTTTTGCCATTGACGACAAAGTCAATAATCAAAATATTAAAAGAACATCCACAAATTGATGCGGTTTTACCTACGATGGGTGGTCAAACAGCTCTTAATTTGTGTATTGAAGCTGATGAAAAAGGCATATGGGAAGATTTTGATGTTGAAATAATTGGTGTAAACATCGATGCGATCAATATTACTGAAGATCGTGAGCAGTTTAGAGATCTAATGACAAAAATAGGTGTTGGCATGGCACCTCAAGAAACTGCTACCTCCTTTTTGAAAGGAAAAGAGATTGCACAAGAATTTGGTTTTCCATTATGTATTAGAGCGTCCTTTACACTTGGTGGTGCTGGTGCTTCTATCGTTTATGATGAAGCTGAATTTGATGAGGCACTTACACGAGGCTTAGAGATTTCTCCAATTCATGAGGTGATGATCGATAAGGCCATGATGGGTTGGAAAGAATATGAGTTAGAACTTTTACGCGATAAAAATGACAATGTTGTAATCATTTGTACCATTGAGAATATGGATCCCATGGGAATTCATACGGGAGACTCAATCACTGTAGCACCTGCAATGACCTTATCTGATAAAACCTTCCAAAAAATGCGTGATATGGCCATTCATATGATGCGTAGTATTGGTGATTTTGCAGGAGGTTGTAATGTTCAGTTTGCTGTAAGTCCTGATGAAGAAGAAGAGATTATTGCTATTGAAATTAATCCACGAGTATCACGTTCGTCTGCATTAGCAAGTAAGGCAACAGGTTATCCTATTGCGAAAATCGCGGCAAAGTTAGCATTAGGATACACATTAGACGAGTTGAGTAATCAAATCACAAAATCTACATCGGCATTATTTGAGCCAACTCTTGACTACGTAATTGTTAAAATCCCAAGATGGAATTTTGATAAGTTTGAAGGTTCTGATCGCACATTAGGATTACAAATGAAGGCTGTAGGTGAGGTAATGGCTATTGGACGTTCATTCCAAGAAGCATTGCACAAAGCGACACAATCTCTTGAGATCAAGCGTAATGGATTAGGTGCAGATGGTAAAGGTTATAAGGACTACCAGCAAATTATTGATAAGTTAACTTATGCAAGTTGGGATCGTGTTTTTGCAATTTACGACGCGATTCAAATGGGTATTCCCTTAAGCACTATCCATGACATTACTAAAATTGACATGTGGTTCTTAAAGCAATATGAAGAATTACATGAACTGGAAAAAGAAATATCTCAATACAGCATTGATACGATTGATCGCGATCTATTATTAGAAGCAAAACAAAAAGGTTATGGTGATCGACAGATAGCGCACATGCTGAAATGCTTGGAGAGTGAAGTCTATAATAAACGTGATGAATTTAATATCAACCGTGTTTATAAGTTAGTTGATACTTGCGCTGCCGAGTTTAAAGCTCAAACGCCGTATTATTATTCAACTTTTGAAAATGAAGTAGAATCACCAAATGGAGATTTGTATTCAGCCAATGAAAGTGTTGTTACAGATAAGAAAAAAATCATTGTATTAGGATCAGGTCCTAACCGAATCGGTCAAGGTATCGAGTTTGACTACTGCTGTGTTCATGGTGTTTTGGCCAGTGCAGAATGTGGCTATGAAACGATAATGATCAATTGTAACCCTGAAACGGTTTCTACAGATTTTGATATTGCAGACAAACTGTATTTTGAACCTGTATTTTGGGAGCACATATACGATATCATTAGACATGAAAAACCTGAGGGTGTAATCGTACAATTGGGTGGCCAAACTGCATTAAAATTAGCGGAAAAGTTAGATCGTTATGGTGTGAAGATCATCGGAACGACCTACCAATCTTTAGATCTTGCTGAAGATCGCGGAAGTTTCTCTACGTTATTAAAAGAGAACAACATTCCTTATCCTGAGTTTGATACTGCATCTACAGCAGATGAGGCTCTAGCTGTCGCAGATCGTCTAGATTTTCCAATTCTGGTAAGACCTTCATATGTATTAGGTGGACAAGGGATGAAAATTGTGATTAACAAGCAAGAATTAGAAGAGCATGTTGTTGATCTACTAAGAAAGATCCCAAATAACAAACTATTGCTCGATCACTATCTTGATGGAGCCATTGAAGCAGAAGCTGATGCAATTTGTGATGGTGAGAATGTTTATATCATCGGTATTATGGAACACATCGAACCTTGTGGTATTCATTCAGGCGATAGTAATGCGACATTACCACCCTTTAACCTTGGTGAGTTTGTAATGCAACAAATAAAAGACCACACGAAAAAGATTGCATTAGCACTAAATACTGTTGGATTAATCAATATTCAATTCGCAATTAAAGATGATAAAGTATACATCATTGAGGCTAATCCACGTGCTTCAAGAACTGTTCCTTTTATTGCCAAAGCTTACGGTGAACCTTATGTGAATTATGCGACGAAAATCATGTTGGGTGAAAAGAAAGTGACAGATTTTGAGTTTAATCCTGAACTTGAAGGCTATGCTATTAAACAACCTGTTTTTTCATTCAATAAATTCCCGAATGTGAACAAAAAACTCGGACCAGAAATGAAGAGTACAGGAGAAAGTATACTGTTTATTGATAGCTTAAAGGATGACGAATTTTACAATCTGTACTCAAGACGAAAGATGTATTTGTCAAAATAATCGTTAATTTTTCGATAAACGGCACAGTAGAGTTGCCTTATAATTACTATTTTAGCTACATAATTAAAAAAATTGCACTTTGGAATCATTATTGTAGCATAATGATTATCAGTTAATTTGTATAGAAAAAGACATTATGAAAATAAAATTACTATTAGTTACATTATTAATTTCATCTTTGGGTTTTTCCCAGAACATCAGTGCTGGGCAAACCAGTGACTTTT
This sequence comes from Psychroserpens sp., assembly GCA_017643165.1. Taxonomy (GTDB): domain Bacteria; phylum Bacteroidota; class Bacteroidia; order Flavobacteriales; family Flavobacteriaceae; genus Psychroserpens. The sequence goes on from JAEPNY010000003.1 coordinate 252,917, forward strand.
CCTCTGGAACACAAGGATGGAAACATCAAATATCAAATGCATTTGAGCCAGTACAAGTGACTTCTGGTGGTCCTGCTGGAGCAGGTGATGCCTTTTTGAGAACTACGAATTCAAGTGCCACAGGTGGTTCTGGTTCTAAACATGCCGTGATTAATGACGATGCTGATTGGACTGGCAACTATACAGCTGCTGGAATTATCGCAATTACATTCGACGTACAAAATCCAGGGACTGAAACTTTGCACTTACGAGTTGCTGTAAATAAATCCTTTCCAGATTGGGCGGCATCTACAACACCAATGGTAATTCCACCTGGTACAGGCTGGACTAATGTAGTTATGCCTATTACAGCTGCCGATCTTACCGTATCTCAAGGAGGAAATACAGTTGCCAACATTTTGGCAGATGTAGATCAGATTAGAATTGTAAGTAATGACGGTACAGATCCGACTCAAGCGATCCACAAAGGTCAAGGTGCTGGTGTGGTATACCAATCTGATTATGATAATATCACAGCAGTAGACGTTTTAAGTGTATCTGATGTACAGTCAGAACCTACATTTGAAATTTCACCAAACCCTGCAAAAAATAATTTAAATATCAAATTGGCGAATACAATGACCAATGCCAATGTTAGTATTTATGACGTTTTAGGAAAAAAGGTGTATTCAAAGTCATTGAGTCGTGTTAACACGTCAATTGATGTTTCGAAATGGAATGCTGGTGTTTATCTAGTTAGAATCTCGACAGATAGTCAGACATTAACGAAACGCTTTGTGAAGCAATAAAACACCTCAAACATATAATAAAAAAGCCATCAGATTTCTGATGGCTTTTTTATTTGGTTATTATAGTTTTCTTAATCGCTCTCTTCCTCAGCTTTCTTAAGCAGTTTTTCGTTAATCTGTTTATTAGCCTTTACACCTAGCTTTTTGATAGTTTCTACCTTTTTGAGGAGATTACCTTTTCCGGTGAGCTTTTTCATTGTACTATCATAGCTTCCTTTAACTGTATTTAGTTGATTTCCTACCTTAAGAAGATCGTCTGTCAGATTTACAAACTGGTCGTATAAACGCCCAGCTTGTGTAGCAATTTCGATGGCATTTTGTTGTTGTTTCTCATTAGTCCACATACTATCAATGGTGCGTAATGTTGCCAATAGCGTAGAAGGTGTTACGATCACTATATTCTTTTCGAAAGCCTTATTATATAATTTATTATCCTCATTTACGGCGACTGCAAATGCAGGTTCTATAGGAATAAATAGTAAAACAAAATCAGGCGACTCTATATCGTAAAGATCTTGGTAGTTTTTTTCGGATAATTGATCAATATGCGTATGAATTGAGTTGAGATGCTGCTTCAAGAATAATTGGCGCTCGTCGTCATCAGCATTCACAAAGCGCTCATAATGCGTGAGCGATACTTTTGAATCAATGATCATTTTTTTGTTGTCTGGCAAATGGAGAACAACATCAGGTAAAGCTCGTGAGCCATCTTCGCGTTTAAAACTTTGCTGAACAAAATATTCTCTATCTTTTTCTAAACCAGATTTTTCCAAGACACGCTCGAGAACTAATTCGCCCCAATTCCCTTGCATTTTACTATCCCCTTTCAAAGCTTTGGTGAGGTTGGTTGCTTCCTTAGCCATTTGCTGATTAAGGTCTTTTAGTCCAAGTAATTGCTCCTTCAATGCCGAATGCATACTGATACTTTCTTTTTGTGTATCCTCAACCTTTTTTTCGAACCCTTTAATTTTCTCTTGTAAAGGATCTAATAGGTTTTTAATATTCTCTTTATTCTGAAGTGTGAATTTTTCTGATTTGTCTTCTAAGATTTTATTTGCCAACAATTCAAAATCCTTTCGAAGTTGTTCTTGACGTTTTTCTAATTCTTCGTCACGCTTCAAATTTTGTTGCTGAAGGTTTTCGTATTCTGTATTTCTTCGCGTCAATTCGGTATTTAAAAACTCTTTTTCGCGTCGAATTTCATCACGATCATTTTCCAATTTTGAAACATTCTGCTTCAAATCATCAATGGTTGCAGATAAGGCATTTTGACGTTCTTCTAGTCCGCTTTGTTCGCTTTTACTTTTCAGTTTAATAAACAGCATGCCTAAGTACGCACCAATGGCACCAGAAATAATTATTGCGAAAATAAGGATGAGGTTGTCGTTCATAAAAAGTGCTGTAATTTAACCAAAGATAAAATAAAACAATAGAAGAATATAATTCTAGTAACGTAAAACAGACCACTTATTTTTTTACTCTGAAACTTCCAGTTTTTTCATCAAATCCAATCAAATCTTTCGGAAAGAGATTGTCAAAAACACCCTGACTTATAAGGTTGCAAGGTGCATCTGAAAAAACAGTTTCAGGCGTCATTACGATCATGGTATCACATAACTGTATGGCGAGATCAATCTCATGAGAAGAGAAGAGAATCGTTTTGTTGGTCTCCCTCGAGAGCTCTTGTAAAAGTTTTAGGATATAAGCTTTATGGTACATATCTAAATGGGTAGTAGGTTCATCTAGTATGATTAAACTCGTGTCTTGAGCTAAGGCTCTAGCAATCATTACTTTCTGTAGTTGGCCATCACTGAGTTCATAACATTTTCGATTTTTTAAATCTATTATATTAGTATGTTCAAGGGCCTGATTGATTACACTTCGATCTTGGACTGAAAGTGATCCAACCCAATTGGTATAAGGTTGTCTACCTAATGCTACTAATTCAAAAACAGTAAGGTTCTTTGAAATGAGTTGTTCGGTTAGTACCAAACTCATGGTTTGTGCCAATTCAAGAGGTTTATATTCTGATAAAGATTTACCCTCCAATTGTATACTGCCTTCCAGTGGTTGTTGAATAGATGTTAATGTTCGCAATAAAGTTGACTTACCAATACCATTAGCACCAACCAGTCCAATGAGTTTTCCTTGATCTAATTGAATGTTTATGTCATTCGAAATGATCGATATACCTTTTTTAGTTTTATAACCTATAGATAAGTTCTTAGTTGATAGAATGATATGTTCGTCTTGACTGTTATTCATATGTTTTTAAAATACCATTTTTCGTTGACGCACCAACAACCAAACAACAATAGGTGCTCCTATGATTGATGTGATAGCATTGATAGGTAAGGTGTAGTCACTAGTTGGTAATTGTGCTATACTATCACAAATAAGCATTACAATTGCTCCAAATAGGAACACGGCAGGTAACAGTACTTTATGATTAGAGGTGTTAAATACTTGTCGTGTAATATGTGGAATGGCCAAGCCAATAAATGCAATTGGACCTGCAAACGCAGTAATCGTACCAGCAAGAAGACTTGTAGCTATTATGATTATGAATCGGCTTTGTTTTATATTAAGTCCAAGGCTTTTTGCATAATTTTCTCCTAATAAGAAGGTGTTCAGTGCTTTTATCGAGACAACTGTGAGCAGTAGTCCTAGGCAATAGATTATGAAAAATATTAATAACTCATTCCAAGTTAAATTTCCTAAACTGCCAAAGCCCCAAAAAATATATTGTTGTAATTGTTCGGCAGAACTAAAGTAGGAGAGTACGCTTACGACAGCCGCTGTGATACTTCCAAACATAAGTCCGATAATCAAAATTGCCATGGTATCTCTAACTCTTGAAGAAACCAATAATACGGCTAAGAGTACCAGAAAACTTCCTAAACTTGCAGCAATTACGATACTCCATTTAGAAATAAGTAACGAAGCAAACATTCCACCGAATACTCCAGAACCTAATATAACCAAGGCAACACCTAGACTTGCGCCTGAGCTAATCCCTAAAACGAAAGGCCCTGCAAGAGGATTTCTGAAGAGGGTTTGCATTAATAGTCCAGAAATTCCTAAACCTGATCCAACTAAAATTGCAGTTAATGCTTTTGGAAGGCGATAATCTTGAACTATATATTGCCAGCTTGAATTATTAGTCGTACCAAAAATGCTATTAAATACTTCAGACACGGGAATACTTACCGAGCCCAAATTGATATTTGCAATAAAGCATAATAACAATATTATCGTAAGCATTATAAAGGCATATGTGAAACGAGAATTCAATTCGCTAAAGGTTTGAAAAAAGTCGGTTCATAATCGGTGAGCAAATCTGGATGACAGATATTGATCATATCTTTTAAAACAAGGTCAGGTCTGGTAGTTCCTAGCTCGTAATAAATAACGCCTCCAGTAGCACCAGTCGTGTTAGCGAAAGTGTATATCTTATTACTTTCAAAAGCGTCAAATTTTGTGTAGCGTACATTAGCTTCGGCTAAATCTGAATAACTCGAGTAATAGGATGGGCTGAGCCATAGGTCGGCGTCATTTGCTTTGTCAAATACACTTTCAAAACTAAGCGCAATACTTCCTGTCTCGGTCGTTTCACTCCAAATGTAATTTGCGTTAGCATCTTTTAAAAACTGAGCTTCCGGACTTGTTCCGTTCGGTAAATACCATACATCTTTGTACATCGCACCACATAAAACAGTTGGTCGTTGTTTTGCTTCTGCTGCTATTGCTTTTGCTTCTTTGTATTCGCGTTCGATAGTTTCGAATATGGTTGCAGCTTCTTTTGATTTGTTATATAATGCACCAAAAAATTTAATCCATTCGGCTTTCGCTAATGGCGATTTTTCAACCCAATCACCATTATACAATACTGGGATATTGGCTTTAGAAACGGTTTCCATACTCTTATTTGCACCATCAACTCCAAAAGCAACGACTGCCTGAGGTTGTATCTCTATCAAGACTTCAATATTAATGCCTTCATTTTTTCCAAGTTCTCGAATTTGTTGATTATCAATGCGTGTTCTAGTTTTTTCCGAAGAGATATAATCCATTCCAGGAAAACCTACTAAACTCTGTTCTGATTCTAACAGTTCTAGTGCCGGAATATGCGTGGTTGACGTCACCACTATACGTTCTATTGGCGTTTCTATAATGCCATCAAACTCCTCCTTATTAAGCGTAATACGGGCTGCATTTTCTTTAGGGATAAGTGCATAACGGTATGATTTATCAGCTTTTGGCCAAGGATTGTCAATATTTAAAACGCTATAATCACCATAATCTGTAATACTGAAGCCTTCAGCATGCGAAATTTCCATTTGCTTTTCAACAGCGACTTCGAGTTTGTCTATGTCTTTTGCGTCTTTACAACAAAAGACCATTAACAATAAAAATATACTAAGAACTACAGATTTGTTATGTAACATAAGTTTCGTTAAGCGCAAAATAGATGAATTATTTTTGTTTAAACTTTAAAAATGAGTCTTCAGTCAAATTTAACAATATATATAGCAGCAGGCCTTATAATACTTCATTTTTTATTGGGTTTTATCTATCTGTTCTATAAAATGAATAAGAAAAAATAGGCTTCATTAGTATACAAGCTAAAAACCCTCTACCTTTGCATCGAATTTAGGTTCAATAGTCCAAATTAATATTTTGGGTATTGATTAAAAGGGAATCTGGTGAAATTCCAGAGCTGTTCCCGCAACTGTAAGCTACAAAGCTTGCTATCACCTTCAATGTCACTGGAAGTTATTCTGGGAAGACCGATAGCGAGACGCAAGTCAGGAGACCTGCCAAATTCAAACATATAAGTCAAACTTTCGGGATAAAAGTTTTGGTGTGATAAGCTCATGCTATTCCGAGTAATTTAAAATTACAATGAACACAAAAACACTTGTGTGCGGTATACTATTAGGTATATCTCATTTAGGTTTTGCGCAACAGCAAACCGATTCGTTACAAATTCAAGAACTGGATGAAGTTGTTGTTTCAGATTCCAGATTTAATTTAAAACGAGAGAATTCAGGTAAGGTGATTACCAAAATCACTCAAAAGGAACTCAATCAACTTCAAGGAAGATCAATTGCAGACATCATAAATATGACGGCTGGTATTGAGATTAACGGAACACGCAGTAATGCGGGTCAAAATTTAAGCTATTTTGTACGTGGTGGTCGAAATCGTCAGGTATTGGTTCTTATTGATGGTGTGCCAGTGACTGATGCATCACAGATTGCAAATGACTATGATCTACGTTTGCTTAATGCAGATCAAGTTGAAAGTATCGAAATTTTAAAAGGTGCCTCGAGTACCTTATATGGTACAGGTGCAGCTACTGCTGTTATAAATATCAAGCTCAAGCAGGAGGCAAAAGACACGTTCTCGGTAAACTTAAGAAGTACTATAGGTACCAATCAATCACAGGATGACTCTGATTATGACATTGAGAACTTTTTAAATAGTGTGTCTGTGAGTGGTACGGTAGATAAGTTCAGTTATATGGCTACATTCGGACAACAATTTACAGATGGGTTATCGGCTATTGCGAATGGTGATGAATCTGATGCGTTCAATTCCCATAATGGCTTTTTGAAATTAGGATATCGTTTTTCAGACAAATTTAGGTTAGCTACTTATGCAAGTTTCGATAAGTTCAAAGCAGATTTTGATGATTCTTTTGGATTAACAGATGCCGATAACCGATCAATTACTGACCAACATCGTTATGGACTAAATTCTGAATTTAAGTATAACAAAGGGAGCATTACATTAAATGCAGCTTACAATACGGTTGATAGAGATATTGAATCAGGATTTCCATCGCGTTTCAAAGCTCAGAGTTTTAAAGGAGACCTTTTTAACCGTTATAATTTTAATGACAAGTTTTACACTGTACTAGGTGTTAATGCACAACGCAATGAGATTGAAAGTTTTTCAATTCCTTTTGGTGAAACGCAATTTCAACAAAGTATAAATCCAGAAGATGCTACCTTTACTATTGTAGATCCTTATATAAATGCGGTCTATGTTTCTGATTTTGGATTAAATATTAATGCAGGACTACGATTAAATAATCATAGTGAATACGGCACACACTTGGTGTACAGTTTAAATCCTTCATTTAGAAAGGATACTAATTTTGGATATGTAAAAGGATTGGCTAGTTATAGCACTTCATTTATTACACCATCCTTATTTCAATTGTTTGAACCGTCTTTCGGTAACGCTGATTTAGAGCCGGAAGAAAATAGAACTATTGAAGTTGGAGCAGAAGTCCATATTAAAGATAAAGCGACGATTAGTGTAGTCTACTTTGACCGTCTTGAAGAGAATTTCGTTGATTTTGTAGATCAAGGTGATTTTGTATTCCAATATGACAATACCAATAATGATTTTACAGCAAGTGGTATTGAGCTGGTAGCTGATGTTAAAGTAACTGAAAATTTACAATTCAGAGCTAATGGTACCTATACTAAGGTGGATGAATCACTTAATCTCAGAATCCCTGAAATTAAAGTCAATGCTGCCTTGAATTATACCTTTAAGGAAAACACTAATATTAGTTTGATGTATCAGTTTAATGATGATAGAGATGATGCATTTTTTAATTCGGATACATTCGAAAGTGAAACGGTTAACCTTAGTTCATATAGTTTGCTAGATGCATCGATAAGTCATGAAGTTCTTAAGAATAGATTTACTGTATTCGCGAATTTCAATAATATTTTAAACGAAGCGTATGAAGAGTTATTTGGTTTTGCGACCAGAGGGCGAAATATTAATATAGGGTTTACGCTAAGTTTGTAAATGAGAAAGCCACTTTTTTTAAAGTGGCTTTTTTTTATTCAAAGTCTTTTCTTTGGAATAGTTGATCCGAATCGAGTATCAAACGTTCTTCTATTGGTTTAATATTGATATCAGTTTTTATAGGTCTATAGTCTATTGAAGGCAGACCAAATCGTCCTAATCCCTGAATATCTGCAATCGCTGCCGCTAACAAGGGCTCATTAACATCTCCAAGCGTTCCGAAGTTACGTGGCGTTTCGATTAGTGGAATATCTGCAGGTAATCCGCTAAAAGGTACCGCAACATCGTTTACATTAATTGAATTTGCAACTAAAGGCTGCATTGCATAGGTATGACGCGGATTAATTTCATTTGGAGATAAGTCTGGAGAGTCATAAATAGTAATAGAAGCTTGCGTCTTACCAGTCGTAGCATCTCCTATCTGAACAACTTCAATATATTCACCTAAACTATTTATAACCAATTCGCTGGCAGAAGCAGACCTCGATGTTGTAAGTACATATACTTTATCTAGATTGAGACTATTTAATGCAGCACCATCTAAATTATCTACAAAAGGAAATTCTGTATTAAAATCTTGTAGATCACTATTGTAAATCAATTTCGAATAGATATCTCCAGTAAACTGACCAGTGATAAGACTACCCAAAAGAATAGCTGTATTCACCGAACCTCCAGGATTATATCTTAAATCTAGAACTAATTCTTCGACATTATTGGTTTGAAATTCTGAAAAAGCAGCATTTAATTGTTGATTGAAATTTGAATTAAACGCATTATATACTAAATAACCCACATTTTGACCATCAACATCGATGATCTCGGTTTGATGAACTGGGTTTTCGGTATAAACCTGTTTTGTAAGTTCAATACTATCTGATGATGATTCGATTGTATCATCATTTACATCTTCTGTACCATTGTCATTATAAGTTGCAAAGTTCAACGTATAGGTCGTTTGATTTAATAAACTTCCCAAATTCGATTCTGTCAATGGTGTGCCATCAACGGCATCAAAAATTTGTCCGCGTTGTAAGCCTAAATTATCGGCTACACTATTGTTCAGCACAAGCCTAATAATTCCAAAAACTTCTGTGGTACTACCTGGTTTGAAATAAAAATTAAATTCTAATCCGTTGTTTAGTGAGGTACCACCTAATTGTTGTTCGAAAGCAATATAGTCTGGGATTATCACACTAAAACGATCCACAGTTTGACGTTCAAAAATTAAACTTTCAAAAAGCGCTTCAGGAGTTCCAGAGCTGTTGAGGTAGTTAGCATATTCTTCATTTGAACTAAAACGGTCATTTGCTAGATCTGGGACGTCATCCTTATATAGGTACACAGCATTCATTCCTTTCCATACGAAATCATTTATTTCACTGGCTGTGACGGCATTATCATCTTGATCTTCAAAACAATTTGTGAATGTAAGTGCTATAAACAGCAGTAGGCATACTTTTAGTAATCGCATAAGATTTTCTTTTTCATTAATATAAACCAACAATTCTTTGGTCTCATAAACTATAAAATTACTTACATTATTGTAAATTAAAAAATATCGTGTAACAAAACTTACACTTGTTCGTCGTAATGACAAGAAGCGGAATAATCGACTGTTTTTTAACTAACGAGCCAACAATGACACAAACTGATTTTACAAATCTGGTAATGCCAATTAAAGACAAAATGTTCCGATTGGCAAAGCGACTACTCGTCTCGAATGAAGAGGCTGAAGACGCTACGCAAGAGATTTTATTAAAGTTGTGGCGCAATAAAGAGAAAATTTCTGATTACAAGAATGTAGAAGCATTTTCGATGACAATGACTAAGAATTTTTGTTTAGATCGCTTAAAATCGAAACAGGCACAAAATTTGAAAATAGTTCACAGTAACTACCAAGACAATAACACGTCTTTACAAAAACAAGTAGAAAATAAAGATAGTGTTGATTGGGTTTCAAAAATTATTGAAGAGTTACCAGAACAGCAAAAAATAATATTACAGCTCAGAGATATTGAAGAGTATGATTTTGATGAAATTGCCAAAGTAGTAGACATGAATCCCACGGCAATTCGAGTAGCATTATCTAGAGCACGAAAAACAATAAGAGAAAAGTTAACTAATACACATCGCTATGGTATTAAATAGTATTGAAAAATTACTCGAGAAGTATGATAATGGCGAAACAACGCTAAAGGAAGAGCAGCGCATCAAAGACTATTTTGCTCAGGATAATGTGCCTGAACATTTAGAATCGTATCGCTTGATGTTTCAATACTTCAATAACACAAAACAAGAGCTTTATACTAAAGACGTTCCATTAAAACCTAGAAAAAGTTATATCTATCAATGGATTTCTGTCGCAGCAGTTGCGGTTCTTATGTTGGGAATTATGGTTCCTAACTTATTTGGTAACGACGTTGTAACGCCTGAAACGGTCTATACACAAGATCAATTAGAAGCTTACAATCAAACCAAAAATGCACTATCACTCTTGTCAAATAGTTTTAACGAAAGTGCTAGTAATGTAAATACCCTTGGTCTTGTATCTACCAATTTTAACAAAGGTGCAGAGAATGTAAATCGCGTGAGTGAATTTGCAAAAACAACAAACAAATTAGTAAAACGTAAAAACACACAAAAACACTAGAAATTATGAAGAAGTTAGTATTAATATTAGCTATAGCCTTAACATCATCCGTGACATTTGCCCAGAATGTATTTGATAAGTATGAAGATCAAGAAGGCGTTATGTCGGTAGTTGTGAATCAGAAAATGTTTACAATGCTTGCAACTATGGGTGTAGATATCGATGATCCTGAAGCTAAAGAATACGTTGATATGGCTAAAAATATCACTGGATTAAAAGTATTTACTACAGGAGACGCTAAGATCTCTGCAGATATGGTAAGTACTGTTGATAAGTACCTTAGATCATCTAAGTTAGATGAATTAATGAGAATCAAAGATGGCGATCAAACTGTAAAGTTTTATGTAAGAGAAGGTAAAGATGAAAACCATGTAAAAGAACTTTTAATGTTCGTAAATGGCTTAAAAGAATTAACTAATGGTCAGGATATTACGATCAATGGTAAGAAAAGAGAAGTCGAAACTGTAATTTTAACTTTAACAGGTGATATTGATTTACGTCAAATCTCTAAGTTGACAAATCAAATGAATATGCCTGGAGGTGATCAATTAAAGAAAGCTGGTAAAGAGAAAAAGTAAGACGATGCAAACATCAATCAAAACAATAATCAAGATGATAATTCTGGTTGTGACTATACAAAGTTGCAATCAGAATTTATCACTTCAGACGTTCTATGTAGATAATGAACTGGCACCAGGATATACATCATTGGATGTTCCTGTGAGTATGCTAAATATTGATGAGGAAAAATTAACAGCAGAACAGCTTGAAGCCTACGAATCTGTAGAGAAGATAAGCATGATTGCTTATGTATTAGAATCAGGAAATGAAGCAGAAATGAAGTCAGAATATGAAGAGGTGAAAGCGATTTTGAAGGATCCGAAGTATGAAGAATTAATGCGAGGAGGAAACTCTACAGATGGAAAATTTGTCGTTAAATGTGTCGGAGATGGTGAAGATGTAGATGAATTTATATTATTGGGAAATTCTAATCAAACTGGATTTGCAGTTGTTCGAATTTTGGGTGACGATATGAACTTCAATAAGCTGATGAAGTTAACCTCAGTTCTAGATGAAAGTAGCATTGAAGAAAGTCAAATACGAGATATCACTAAATTTTTTAAATAACTGAATCTTATTTAAAATGTTAATAGAAAACCATCTCTTTTAGGAGATGGTTTTTTTATATCGAGATGTTTGTTATAGTTTTTTAAGATGCTTCAGAATCTTTGACAATAACTATGGTCAAATAGATACCGAATAATCCAAAGGCGGCAAACAATATCGCTTTAACAATAAAATAGTCTAATACATTAAATAAGCCTGCCAAAAAAAATCCAATAAAGATTAAAGCAGTATAAAGCAGTACTAATGTATTTCGTTTTAGCATTTTATATTCCTGTATAGTTACTTGGCGTGATTGCCTTTAATTCAGTTTTAATCGCATCAGAAACGTCTAAGGTATCAATAAAATTAGAAATGGTTTCTGCATTGATTTTCTCGTTGGTACGCGTTAGTCCTTTTAATGCTTCATAAGGATTTGGATAAGCTTCACGGCGCAATATAGTTTGAATGGCTTCAGCAACAACTGCCCAGTTGTTTTCTAGATCAGCTTCAAATTTAGCCGCATTCAATAGCAATTTGTTTAAACCTTTAAGAGTAGATTTAAATCCTACAAGCGCATGTCCAAATGGAACACCAACATTTCTTAATACAGTACTATCGGTAAGATCACGCTGTAATCTTGAAATCGGAAGTTTCGCAGCTAAATGTTCGAAAATTGCATTAGCTATGCCTAGATTTCCTTCTGAGTTTTCAAAATCAATTGGATTTACTTTGTGTGGCATAGCACTACTGCCAACTTCACCTTTTTTGATTTTCTGTTTGAAGTAATCCATTGATACATACGTCCAAATATCACGATCTAAATCAATGATAATCGTATTAATACGTTTAAGCGCATCGAATAAGGCGGCCATATGGTCGTAATGCTCGATCTGAGTTGTTGGAAACGAATGCTGTAAACCTAGTTTTTCTTGAACAAAACGAGTTCCAAACGCTTTCCAATCATGATTAGGATAAGCAACTTTATGGGCATTGAAGTTTCCAGTCGCACCACCAAATTTGGCAGCACTTGGAATATCATTTAATAAATTGAACTGTTCTTCTAATCGCACTACAAAAACCTCTATCTCTTTACCTAAGCGTGTAGGTGATGCAGGCTGACCATGTGTTCTGGCTAACATCGACACATCTTTCCATTCGACTGCTAGTTCTTTGAGTTTTGTAAGTAATTCAAAATATAGTGGCACATAGACATCATTCATCGCATCTTTTATGCTCAAGGGAATCGCAGTATTATTTATGTCTTGTGATGTCAATCCAAAGTGAATAAATTCTTTGAATTCAGATAAATTGAGTGTATCAAACTTCTGCTTAATAAAATATTCAACTGCTTTAACATCATGGTTGGTAACCGCTTCAATATCCTTGATGGCTTGTGCATCTCCTGGAGAAAAGGATTTATAAATATCACGTAAGTCATCAAAAACGTGTTTGTCAATTCCATTTAGCTGAGGTAAATCTGCCTCGCACAGCGCAATAAAGTATTCGATCTCTACAAGTACGCGATACTTAATTAGTGCTTCTTCAGAAAAATAAGGTGCTAATTCACTTACTTTACTTCGATAGCGTCCATCTATTGGTGAAATAGCATTTAAAGAGGATATTGACATTACGTTCTAATTTTGAAGCTTCAAAGATAGGTAATTTGCGCCTTAAAACGGCTATAAATTGGTTATCTTCGAGGATAAATTTATTCAATATGCAAAAGTTTTATATCATCCTTTTTGTTCTAAGTTTTCAAATGATGTCGGCACAGTTATATAAAAAATCAGAACCCTTTACGCATACCTATTCGATAGTCGCTAGAGATTCAGTATCGGGCGAAATGGGTGTGGCAGTACAATCGCATTGGTTTAGTGTTGGTAATACTGTGACTTACGGTAAAGCAGGTGTAGGTGTTGTCGCAACACAATCATTAGTTAATCCAATGTATGGTCCTAAAGGGTTAGCCCTAATGGAACAAGGATTAAATCCACAACAAGCTCTAGATTTTCTCACTGCAAACGATTCAGGAGAAATGTATCGTCAGGTGGCCTTTTTAAATACAAAAGGAGAAGTTGCTTCACATACAGGAAGATTATGTATCGATGCTGCTGGACATAAACAAGGCAAGAACTTTTCTGTTCAGGCAAATATGATGCTTAAAAATACGGTTTGGGATGCCATGGCTAATGCTTTTGAGACATCGACTGGCAATTTAGCAGATCGAATGGTTGCTGCTTTAAAGGCTGCTGAACAAGAGAAAGGCGATATCCGCGGACGTCAATCGGCCGCAATCTTGATTGTGAAAGCTGAAGCCACTGGAAATTCATGGGAGGATACGGTTATGGATTTACGAGTAGAAGATCACGACAATCCAGTAGCTGAGTTAGAACGATTGGTTAAAATGCATAAAGCTTACGAATTTATGAACAATGGTGATGTTGCGATGGAGGAGAACGACTCTAATAAAGCAGAACAGCTTTACCTAAGCGCACAAAAATTGTTTCCAGAAAACTTAGAAATGCGCTATTGGTATGCTATAAACTTGCTTAATAATAAAGAATACAGTAAGGCTCATCCAATATTAAAAGCCATTTTTAAACAAGATAATAATTGGCTTACTTTGACAGCACGTTTAAAGAAGAGCGAGTTACTTGTCATTCCCGATTCTGAACTTGAAAAAGTTATGAATCTTTAGACCTGTTGATCTTTTTTAAAATATGGCGTGCTCGTGCTTTAAAACCCGAGCTTTGCATTTGATAATCACGTTCTAAAATCATTGCTAATTCTGGATGTATCCAGTCGTAATCTTGGCCAAGTAGAAAAAGCGTATTCATGGCATAGGCTTTAGGTGCGATCTTTTCATCATTGATCATCCAATCAAAACAGGCTACCACAATCTTCTCTTTGTGCATAGGGAGTAAAGCTGATTGAACTGGATTTTCTGTTTTATCATAATAAGCCTTTACCAGGTACTCACATACCTTTGCAACTGGCCTAACGGCTGGATCTAAGTGTACGCGATGCATATGTTCAGTGAAGATGTCGAGATAGGGTAGAGCCGCCTCAAGATTTTCGCCGCACATAAACTCAAATACCCAAGCAGCACGACAAGATGTTTTGTCATCTACTCTAAACAGAATATCTAAAAGACTGGGAATTAGATCTGTATTATTAATGACCATATTGGCATAATATAATCGCTTTTCACGCGAGTGATTAACATATCTTAATTCTTTGTAAAGTTCTTCGGTACTCAAGTGGATTTTTATATTTTTAACTAACCTGTCTATATCAAAATTAATAATATCTAATGAAAATCGTTAAAAAAATTCTCGTCGCGCTGCTAGTCGTTTTTCTAGTCATGCAATTTTTTGGGCCAGATAAGAACCAAGGTGATATTGCTTCTATTGATGCTTTTATTGCTGAGACAAACCCACCATCGCAAGTCCATGAGATACTTAAAAATAATTGTTTTGACTGCCATAGCGATGTGACTAAATATCCTTGGTACAATAATATTACACCTGTAAACTATTGGATGGCTGATCATGTAAGACATGGTAAAGGCGATTTTAATGTTTCAGAATGGGCGTCGTATTCTGTTAAGAAAAAAGATCATAAAATCGAAGAGCTCATTGAAGAAGTTGAAGAACGTCATATGCCATTACCATCATATACTTGGACGCATGGTGAATTGAGTGATGAAGATATTAAAGCCGTAGTAACTTGGGGTAATCAAGTAAGAGCGCAATACCGTTCTCAAATAGCTTCTGAATAAATTTCAATTGAAAGATAAAATTCTCATCATTGGCTTTGTTTGGCCTGAACCGAAAAGTTCGGCTGCTGGAAGTCGTATGATGCAATTGATCTCATTTTTCAAATCCAGACATTATGAAGTCACTTTTGTGAGTAGCAGTACGCTATCTAAAAATGCTATCGATCTCGCAAAACTAGGTATCCATACGGCATCTATTCAATTAAACAGCTCAACATTCGATACGTTTATTAAAGAATTACAACCTGATCTTGTGTTATTTGATCGCTTCATGACAGAAGAACAATATGGTTGGCGCGTTTCAGAGCACTGTCCGAATGCCATTAAAATTCTGGATACAGAAGACCTTCATTTTTTAAGACGAGCGAGGCAAAAAGCTTCAAAGTCACGAGAGAATGGGTATTCTTTAGATTTATTCAATGATACTGCCAAACGAGAAATAGCAAGTATCTATAGATGTGATTTAAGTTTAATAATCTCTGAATTTGAGATGCAATTATTAACTGAAACGTTTCATCTAGTTCAAAATCTTCTTTGCTACTTGCCTTTTCTTGTAGATGATTTAAGTACGTCTGATATCGAAAAACATCAGCCATTTGAAAATCGGCAACATTTCATGACTATTGGCAATTTTTTGCATGAACCTAATTATGATGCACTGATGTATTTAAAGAAAACCTTATGGGAGCCCATTAAGAAGGCCCTACCGCATGCTGAGCTTCATAATTACGGCGCATATGCATCTGAGAAAGTTAGTCAATTACACAACGAACGAGAAGGTTTTTATATTAAAGGATTTACAGAGGATGTAAATTCTGTGATGCAAACTTCTAAAGTGCTTTTGGCACCATTACGGTTTGGTGCTGGTTTGAAAGGAAAACTATTTGATGCAATGCGAAATGGTTTGCCATTTGTATCGTCGTCGATAGGAGCAGAAGGTATTTTTGATACATCGCAGACAGGTTGTATTTGTGATGATTCGCAGGCATTTATTGACCGCGCAATAAAGCTATATTTAGATCAGTCAGTTTGGGCGTCGCAGCAAGTCATGGGTTATGAAGTGTTAGCTTCAAAGTTTTCCAAATTAGAATTTGAACACGTGTTTGAAGAAAGACTCAGTGTATTAAAAGCGAACTATCTTTCAGGACGGCAGCAGAACTTCATCGGTCAGCTCTTACAGTTTCACAATCTACAAAGCACCAAATATATGAGTAAGTGGATCGAATTAAAGAACCGGAAGTCTTAAACAAAAAACTCGAATCTTTCGATTCGAGCTTAATGCAATTATTTAAGTTTGAAATTAGTCTGTCGTTTCTTCCATCGTATGATATACGTTTTGTACATCATCATCTTCTTCAATTTTTTCTAACAATTTTTCTACATCAGCAGCCTGTTCAGCCGATAGTTGTTTTGTAACTTGAGGAATGCGTTCGAACCCAGAAGATAAAATTTCGATCTCCCTAGATTCTAATTCAGCTTGAATTGCACCAAAGCTTTCAAAAGGAGCATAAATTAAAATACCATCATCGTCAACAAATACTTCCTCAGCACCATAATCGATAAATTCTAGCTCGATTTCTTCAGCATCTAATCCTTCGGCATTAATTCTGAAATTACACGTATGATCGAACATAAACACTACTGAACCAGAGGTGCCAAGACTACCATCACATTTATTAAAATAACTTCTAATATTTGCTACTGTACGCGTATTATTATCAGTTGCAGTTTCAACCAAGATCGCTATGCCGTGTGGTGCGTATCCTTCAAAAACTACTTCTTTATAATCACCCTGACTTTTATCGCTAGCGCGTTTAATTGCACGCTCGATATTGTCTTTAGGCATATTAACAGACTTTGCATTTTGAATTACGGCACGTAGTCGCGAATTTGAATCAGGATCAGGGCCGCCTTCTTTAACTGCCATGACAATGTCCTTACCAATACGTGTGAAAGCTTTGCTCATTGCTGACCAACGTTTCATTTTACGCGCTTTTCTAAATTCAAATGCTCTTCCCATTTATTCTATGCTAGGTTTATTAGATTTCCGTCAAAATTATTGAAATTAAATCGAAATGGCAATATCAATACTTAGTCTCTTGGGATATGTCTAGATAGGAAGTTTGCATTTGCATTATCTAGTCCATTGATAACCTTTTGACGTTGCATATTTAAGTCGTTGTTGACTTTATTGTAGTTGTTAATCGCTTTATTAATCTCTTTTACCTTTTTATTATATAAATTGACTTGATCCTTTGTTCGTTTACGTTCAGGCGTGTTTTCAAGTGATGTTTTAATTTTTTCGAAGTCTTCATTTAAAATCAAAAAGTCTGTGATCTCTGGGATCTGATTTTCACTTTCTTCAATAAAAAATTCAAATACCTTTTTGGTGGCATTAACAACCGATTTATCATTTTTGTACAAGGCCTTTTGATTAAGTATTTCTAATCCTTCTTTAGCAGCCGAATTAAGTACATTAGCATTTTGCTGAATCGCACTTACGTTATTAGCTTCAACAGCTTCCCATAAGTACACTTCATTAATGTAAACTTTGAAATAGGCGAGATACAAATCGTTATAATGTTCAAATACTTCATTGGATAATTTCATTTTCTTACCCAAATCAGATTCGCTTTCGATGATATTAATATTGTGTTTGCCAGCGAATTCATAGAAATTCTTCTCGTACTCTTGTTGTGCTTCTTCCATTTTCTTATCTGCCATTTCCTGTGCAATCATGTAGGCTTCCATAGCATCATAAGATTGCTCTGCTACCGCCTTCATATCAATGATTTCAGCGTAATCTTGGTTAAGAAGGTTTTTATTGATGTTTAAAACCTTTAGGACTTTGTTTTTGTATTCGTCGCCGTCATATCCATTAGCTTTTTCAATTTTTGCAATAGCTTTATCGATTGTTTTGAGCAAATTTCTTCGTTTGCCTTCAATACTTCTATCACTTTTGCTATGGGCTACTGCTTTGGTGTATTTCCACATACTCCTTGAAACAGCTTGTTGTTCATTACTCACAAAATCTAGATATTCTGAAGCATTATTAAACGACTGTCCAATAGATACGTTTGAAACAATAAATAATAGTAGACCAAGGAAAAGCGCAGTTTTTTTCATAGTTAATTTGCTGATTTTAGTTGTATAAGGTCTTGAAGAATTGCGTTTGCCTCTTCTATATAAATATCTTCTCTAATGTCTTTTAAAGTTACTGCATTGATTAGTTTTTCCTCGGAACTGGCTGTTAGAAAATCATTTGACCAGCTAGGGTTTGTTACATCTAGATCAGGAGCATTTGCATCGATTTGTTGATTTAAAATATCCCATTGATCATGGTATGATTTTGTTTCGTTGAATACATTATCAAGTGTCAAAAGATATTCCGTATCCAATTCAAAATAATTATCAAGGATAAGTCTATTAAGTGCTTTTATGGATTTAAAAGGAAGGTCATTTTTAACACGAGCCTGACTTAATTTAAAAAGTTCTTTAATCGGTAAATCCTGTAATTTCGGAATACCATTAAGTCCGGAAATAGAATCGTTCTTTAAGGCGTGGGCTTCGAATTGTTCTTGAGTTCTGAAGTTATCATAAAGATTAGGTAAAGCGATGTCAGGTACAATACCTTTAGCTTGATGACTTTCGCCAGTGATGCGATAAAATTTCTCAACTGTCAATTTGGTAAATCCGAGTTCGGCAGATTCACTTATCGGAATTATGACTTGAGCCGTTGCCTTTCCGTGCGTCGTAGCGCCTACAATCACAGCTCTATTATAATCTTGCATAGCCGCCGCAAAAAATTCTGATGCCGATGCGCTATAATTATTCACTAATACAACAATAGGTTTGGTGAAAAGAGAACCTCTATTCAAATCTTTTACAGTGAATGTTTCTCCATTATTATATTTAAAGATGGATAACGGTCCGCGATTAATAAACATACCTGATAAATCTGCAGCTTCTTTTAGTGAGCCACCACCATTAAATCGTAAATCCAGAATCAATCCAGAAATGTTTTCTTTTTGGAGTTTATACAATTCTTTCGCCACATCATTTGACAGTCCTAGACCATTAGGAGACTCTAGGTTGGTATAGAAATTTTGGATATTGATATAACCAACTTTTGACTTGTCTTCTATGATATAACCCTTAACTGAATTTTCTTCAACTTTAGTTTTGGTTTTAGTAAGTTCGATATCTTTGATCGTACCACTTTGTTTCTTGATTTTAAACGTGATCGTATTATGATTGTGGTCACTTGTAAAGGCAACGACGTCGCTATTAGAAATGCAGTATGTTTCTAAAGTTTCTCGGTCTGTACGCAACGATTTAATGATGTCATTCACTTCAAAATTACCATCCTTAAAAGCAGCACTTCCAGGCGTTATGTGCGCTATAACAATATCACCATCGTCATTTTGTGCTGTTATTATTCCGAAGGTTAATGCATCATTCGATAACGAATCTTCAAACATTTCTTTGTCCGTAGCATTGAAAAATGAAGAATTAGGATCATGCGCTAATACATAAACATTTAAGAATAACTCCTTAACGTAATGTGCAATACTACCTGAACGGTTCTGAAGTTCATCCAGTTTACAAATCTCTTTTCTAATCAATTTCGGTTTGAGTTCTGAAGCCCTTGACTTAAATTCAGATTTAATAGTGGTTAGACTGGAATCTGATTCAATGAGGCTATAAAGAATGTTGTAACGAATCCGTTTATTCCAGTATTTGGATAAAGCGTTTTCGTTTTTTAAATAACTGTAATCTTTTTCACGTTTAAATCTCAAGGTGTCTTTCCCAGAATAGTCAAACGTTTTAAATTCTAATTCGGCAATAACATTTTTTGCCTGATTGATTCTTGAATTAAGTGTATCGACGTATTTATTAATAAAGCTGCAATCACCTGAATTTATATAATCATCAATTTGCTCCTTATCACTTATAAAAGTGTCAATATCACTTTGATAAAAGAAGCGTTTGTCCGAATCGAGATTAGAAAGAAATAACTCGAAAATTTCAGCAGATAATTGATCATCAACCGTCTTAGGTGAGAAATGATTTTCGGCAACTGTATGACTTAAAGCTTGTAACTGATCACAAAATTGATCTTGCTCTTGGGCTGTACTTACAAGGCATAAAAAAAGTAGTATAGATGTTAATATAGATCTGTGCATAGGTGTTCTAACGGTAATTTAATAGGCGTCAAAAATTGAACCAAATCTTATTCTTGGACTTCTACAATTTGCTCAATGGCCTCGGCAAGTTTGAAATCTTTTTCAGTTACGCCACCAGCATCATGAGTTGATAAAGATATCTTTAATACATTGTAGACATTTGACCAATCTGGATGATGATTCTGCGCTTCACATTCAAAAGCAATACGACACATGGCACTAAAGCAGTCTTTGAAATTATCAAATTCAAATTCTGCATGTAAGGCATTATTTCTATGTTCCCAATCTGGAAAGCGAAGCAATCGCTTTTCAATATTCTCATCTTTCATTAAGCTCATGGTTCAAATTTTTATTTAAATGTACAGTATTTTGATGTAAAATAAGCGATAAAATAATTGAATCGAGAAAAAAAAGATAAAGCGAATAATTTATACTATGAAGCGTATAAAAGATTACTTATGAAGGTCGTTAAGAACCTCTGAACTGGTGATTTCTAAATGTTTAGGTAATTTATTGTATTTAGGCAGTACTGCAAGATAACGGTCTTCGTTGGTCGTGTAAACGTGTTTGTAAATCACCCCATTTTTATGCGTAATTGACTTAATGATATCTTTAAAATACTCGTCATGGTGCACAAGATCTATACTTCCAAGATGATAAATACCATACTTATTTCGATTGATAATGTAATGAATTTGTTGTGTGACTTTCGAATCTGTGGTCACATTCATAATGACATTAGGAAATATTTCAATGGCAGTTTTTTCTTCCAGGTGTTGCTTTAATTCTTTCAATCTTGGGGATTGTGCTCCAAGAACCATCGGTAGTCTAACAATAGCGACCTTCTTTTTAGGAAGTCGTAAAAGCATGTTTTCAATTTTTATCTTGAAATGTCCATAGGTGCTACCGCTTAATGTTTTGTCGAATTCGTAACTCGGAAATTTACTGTAAGCATCAAAGACATTAGCAGAAGATAAAAAGATAATTTTGCAATTATGACTAGAAATGTATTCTGAGATGTGCTGGTGTGCAATGGTTTGCGCATGAAAATCTCCACGTAAGCACGAAATGATCACCGAAGGTCTAACCGCTTCTAAGACTTCATATACATCATCTTTTTCTACATCGTAATGAAAAAAATGTTGATTGTCTTCAAAAGCTTTTTTAGCAATTCTATAGGTTCCGAAGGTGTTGAAATACGCATAGAGTTCTTTGTACAAAGCATTGCCGATAAATCCGCTTGCACCAAGTATTAGAATTCTATGTTTACTTTCATACTGCTTCATATTTAAATTTTCGAACTGCGCTTATCCCTTATAAAAAGGTAACTTCACAACCGTGGCAGGTATTGCCTTTTTTCGAACTTGAATATTGATCTTACTTCCTGGTTGTGCCAAAATAGCTGGTACATAACCTAAACCGATACCTTTACCTAGAGATGGTGACATTGTACCTGAAGTTACGCGTCCAATGGTCCTTCCTTCAGAATCTACAATATCATATCCGTGTCTAGGAATTCCGCGATCATCCAATTCAAAACCAACAAGTTTTTGTTCTGGTCCACGGCGTTTTTCATCTTCCAAGGCTTCAGAATTTGTGAATGTTTTCGTGAATTTAGTGATCCAACCTAATCCAGCTTCAATAGGAGAAGTGGTCTCGTCAATATCATTTCCGTAGAGACAATAGCCCATTTCAAGTCGTAAGGTATCACGTGCAGCAAGTCCGATTGGAGTTGCGCCAGCTTCGATGACTTTATCCCATATTTGTTTGACTTCCGAATTTTTGCAGTAGATCTCAAACCCGCCACTTCCTGTGTAACCAGTAGCAGAAATTATAACATGTTCGATGCCTGCAAAATCACCAACTATAAAGTTGTAAAATTTAATTTCTGAAAGGTCATGGCTCGACAAACTCTGCATGGCCTCAACAGCTTTGGGTCCTTGTATGGCAAGTAACGAATAGTCCTCACTTATGTCGCGCATTTCTGCGTCAACATCATTTTTAGAACTGATCCAATTCCAGTCTTTTTCAATATTACTTGCATTCACTACCAGTAGATAGGTTTCTTCTTTAATGCGATAGATAATTAGATCATCAACGATTCCTCCAGTATCATTTGGTAAACAGCTATACTGCGCTTTGCCAATTGTTAGTTTTGATGCATCATTGCTACACACCTTTTGAATAAGATCTAAAGCATTTGGTCCTTCAATAAGGAACTCACCCATATGCGATACATCAAATACACCAACACCGTTTCTAACAGTTTCATGTTCGATGTTAACACCTTCATATTGCACTGGCATATTGTAGCCTGCAAATGGTACCATTTTCGCTCCTAAAGCGATGTGTGTGTCGGTCAATGCTGTATTTTTCATATTCTAATAATTACCTTAATATTGGACTGATCCTATTCAATTTTTGAATCACGCAAAAGTATCGAAAATATTAATTTTTGTGAAGGCTTTCAGAGAGAATATTCAGATAAAAAATTGTTAATATTGACACTGTAATTTTTGATAATCACAATCTATTCTTAATTTTCATAAATTTTAATTCTTTCCATCATGAGAGCTATCACTACGATATGTGCATTTTTATTTTCAATTTTAGTATCCTTTGCTCAAGAGGGATTACCAGATGATTACTTAACTAAAGAATTCCACAAAGATAGACGTGATCTTTTACGTCAAAAAATGCCAGCAAATAGTGTAGCTGTGTTTTTTGCCAATCCAGTAAGAAATAGAGCTAATGATGTAGAGTATGTGTACCATCAAGATCCTAATTTTTATTATCTAACGGGTTATAAAGAACCTCATGCCGTGTTGGTTATTTTTTCTGATGAACAAACCAATGCTGAAGGCAAAAGCTATAAGGAATTGTTATATGTTCAACAGCGTAATGCGCGAGCAGAACAATGGACTGGAAGACGCTTAGGAATTGAAGGCGCAAAGACGCAATTAGGATTTGATATGGTATTCAATGGCAGTTCGTTCTTAGATTCAGGAATTGATTTTACGACGTTCGATAAGGTGCTTTATTTCGATTTTTTCGATGATTACAGAAACACCAGAAGTAAAGCGGATTTATTTGATCTTATACAATCATTCAAAGTTCAGATAAAACTCATCAATAATTATACTATTGAAAATCAAACCGATGATATTGAAACGGATGCGACAGCCAATGTAGAGGCCGAAACGGTGAAGCGAGATACAAGAACATTAAGAACTATAATGGCTCAAATGCGTGAAATTAAAACGGCAGATGAATTGATTCTATTAAAAAAGGCTGTTCGTATTTCGGCTATGGGACAACGTGAAATTATGAAGGCAATGCATCCAGGGATGTCTGAAACCGAAGTACAAGGGGTTCATGAATATATCTATAAAAAATACGGAAGTGAGTATGAAGGTTATCCTAGTATTGTTGGTGCAGGTCATAATGGATGTGTTTTACATTATATCGAAAACAATAAAACAAAGCTTGAAGATGATCTTGTATTAATGGATCTCGGTGCAGAATATCATGGCTATACGGCTGATGTTACACGCACAATTCCAGCCAGTGGTAAGTTTAGCAAAGAGCAAAAGGCTATCTATGATGTTGTGTATGAGGCACAGGAAGCAGGTATAAAAGCCACTGTTATTGGGAATACTTTACAATCGCCAGATACTGCAGCTAGAGCTGTAATCTACCAAGGTTTAATCGATCTAGGCATCGCTAAAAATAGAAGTGAGGCAAGACAATATTTCCCACATGGAACATCGCATCATATCGGTCTGGATGTTCACGATCCCGGAATGTATGAGAATCTAGAAGAAAATATGGTAATTACTGTTGAGCCTGGAATTTACATTCCTGAAGGAAGCGATTGTGATCCGAAATGGTATGGCATTGCCGTTAGAATCGAAGATGATATCTTAGTGACTAAAAACGGACCAGTAAACTTATCGGCTGAAGCGCCTCGTAAATCTGACGAGATAGAAAAGCTAATGAAAGAAACGAGTGTCTTAGGCGAATTTAAATTACCAAACCTCGATGAAGATTAGGCAATTCTAATCGATAATAGTAGCATAGGAACGCCATTCGAGGGTTTGATTACCGTTCGGATGGTTTTTTATTTCCAGATTCACCTCACTAAACTCAGCATTAAAACGGCCACGACCTTCAATTTCCAATAGTTTATTCAGTTTTGGATTTTCAGTATTTACCGCTACTACAGCTTGGGCACATAGGTCATCATTTTGCACATATAAGATGAAGTAAGGCTGATCATCTTGCACGAGATAATTAGCCAGCCAGAAGCGTAGATTTTCGGTGCCTATGCTTTCGATTTGACGAGCGACTTCATTCTGATACGCTACTGAGCTTACCTCATTTTCAACAAATATGGGATTATCAGTGCTACATTCGCGTCGGTCGCAAGAATACAGTTGAACAATTACTACAAAGGAGGTGATTAAACGAAGAATGGTTGGTTTCATAAAGATTGACAATTTTTATATAAAACGTCAATCCAATTACTAAATTGTACTTAATAAAAAGGATTTTAATTCCTGATATGATTTGATTTTAGTAGCCACCTTTTCCTTATCGATTACCGTTTTGATTTGCTCAGGAATAGGCACGCGTTGTCCGATAGTATTTTCTACCACATCCAGGAATTTAACCGGATGCGCCGTTTCTAAGAAGACGCAATGCGCATTTGGATTTGCCTCCAAATAATCTTTACATCCTAAATACCCAACAGCACCATGAGGATCAGCCACATAGTCATACTTTTGATAAAGTTCTAGCATCGCTGAACGCGTTTCATCGTCGGTATAATGGTATGAGGATAAGTTGTTTTTTAATCGCTCAAAATCATGACCGTAGATCTCCTGAATACGTACAAAATTGCTTGGATTGCCAACGTCCATTGCATTACTTATGGTAGCTGTTGTTGGTTGAGGTTCATAGGCTTCATTTTCCAAATACGTTGTGACTACATGATTTGCATTATTTGCTGCAACGAAATGCTTAACTGGAAGACCTAATTGTTGCGCAACCATGCCTGCACATATATTTCCGAAGTTACCACTAGGCACTACAAATACAATATCGTCATGTTGTTTGTGTAACTGCTTATAGGCAAACATGAAATAAAAGAGCTGCGGTAACCATCGCGCTACATTTATTGAATTTGCTGAGGTCAACTGCATTTTTGAGGTAATCGAATCATCTAAAAATGCTTTTTTGACCATATCTTGGCAGTCGTCAAACACCCCATCTACTTCTAAGGCTCTGATATTTTGACCTAATGTGGTTAATTGTTTTTCCTGAATATCACTCACCTTTCCAGAAGGGTAGAGGATCACAACATTTACACCCTTAACGCCAAGAAATCCGTTAGCAACAGCTCCACCTGTATCACCAGAAGTTGCAACCAATACGGTAACTTCTTCATTATTGTCTTTGTTGAAATGACCCAAGCATCTCGCCATAAAACGCGCACCAACATCTTTAAATGCCATCGTTGGTCCGTGAAATAATTCTAAAGTTGAAATTGAATCATTGATTTGTACGACCGGAAAATCAAAGGATAACGTCTCCTTTACGATCTGTTTTAAAATGTCTTGAGGGATTTCAGGATCTACAAACTGTTGAATCGCCTCATAAGCAATCGTTTCATAACTCTTATTATCTATGGTATCAAAAAATGATTTTGGAAGCGGCTTTATATCTTCTGGAAAATATAAACCGCGATCTGGTGCTAAGCCCTTAATGACTGCATTAGCAAAAGAACTTATTGGCGCTCGTTTATTTAAACTGTAGTAGTTCATTTATAAGATTTTAATGCCTTGTG
Source organism: Psychroserpens sp. (assembly GCA_017643165.1). Classification (GTDB taxonomy): domain Bacteria; phylum Bacteroidota; class Bacteroidia; order Flavobacteriales; family Flavobacteriaceae; genus Psychroserpens. The sequence goes on from JAEPNY010000003.1 coordinate 279,111, forward strand.
TATTGATTTTTGATATGTAGATCTCAAACGGTATTTCTGTTTTTGAATACAGTATTTCAATTGTAGCTGCAACAGATTTCGCTGTGGATTCGCCTTTGCAAATACTGAAAATTGATGGGCCTGATCCCGATATACCACATCCCAGTGCACCATTTCCAATTGCCGTGTTTTTAACGTCATTAAAACCTGGGATTAGAGCACAGCGATGCGGTTCTATCACAACATCGTTTAGAGACCGACTTAAGAGTTGATAATCATTTGTGTGAAGTGCATGCACTAAACTTCCAACATTCGACCATTGTGTAATCGCATCTTGAAGTGGGATTTCTTTCGGTAACAGTGCACGCGCATCTGCAGTCTTAATTTCAATTTGCGGATGAAGGATTACGGCATAAAGATCATCAGGACAGGGTAACTCTAAAATCTCTAATGGTGATATGCTCTTAACTAATGTAAAACCACCGTAAATCCCAGGTGCAATGTTATCAGCATGTTCACTTTGACTTGCTAAAGCTTCACCCTTCATGGCAAATTTTACGAGTTCTAGATTAGAATAGGGTCTACCCAGTAATTCATTTATTCCAAAAACACTTCCAGATGCACTAGCCGAACTGCTTCCTACACCACTTCCAGGTTTAATGTTTTTGTAGATCTCTATTTCAAAACCGAAATCTGGTTGAGCCGCATCGTAGATAGCTATAGCCGAAACACCTGCTACATTTAACTCCGTTTGAAGCGGTAGATCAAAACCAGCAACTTTGGTAATATGAATGCCTTTTTTATCCGTCTTACGGATAATCATCTCATCACCAATGGTGTCAAGACAGAAGCCGAGTACATCAAATCCGCACGAGACATTCGCGACAGTTGCAGGACTAAAAAGTTTGATCTCGTTCATTACTTATTTCTGATTCTTATTATATCTGCAAAAAGCCCTGAAGCAGTGACATCTGCTCCAGCACCAGCGCCTTTAATGATCATAGGTTGTTCGGGATAGCGTTCGGTGTAAAACATCACTATATTGTCCTTTCCTTCAAGGTTATAAAAAGGGTGTCCTTCAGGTATTTCTTTTAATCCAACCTTTGCTTTTCCATCGTGTAATTCGGCAACATATTTCAGCTGACTACCATTTTGTTTTGCCGAAGCATAAAGTTGTTTAAAATGAGCTTCGTCATCAATTAAAGTCGCGTAAAAATCATCAACTGAATTACTTTCCAAATTTGCTTTGGTAAGGAAGGACGCATTTTCTATATCTTCAAGATTCATTTCGATGCCACTTTCTCTTGCAAGAATAAGAATTTTTCTCGCCACATCTACACCGCTGAGATCAATTCTCGGATCTGGTTCAGTATAGCCTTCGGCTTGCGCCTGTTTCACAACGTCATGAAACTTTTTGGTATCATCGAAGTTATTGAACACAAAATTCAAACTGCCTGATAAAACTGCTTGAATAGAGGTCACTTTATCACCTGAGGTTATTAAATGATTTAGCGTATCAATAATCGGTAAGCCCGCACCAACATTGGTTTCAAAAAGAAAAGGTGCATTATAACGACGGGATAAAGCCTTCAGCGCTTTATAATTATCGAAATCACTCGAGCAGGCTATTTTGTTGCAAGCCACTACAGCAATGCTTTCTTTTAAATAGGAGGCATAAAGATTAGAAACGTCTTCGCTGGCAGTAACATCAACGAAAATACTGTTTCGCAAATTCAGAGTTTTAATGCGATCTAGAAACCCTTGCAATGAAGCCTTTTCTCCATTGCTTAACTGCGTTTTCCAATCTTTCAGATCTAAACCATCATCATCAAATACCATCGTTCTAGAATTTGACAGTCCTACGACCTTCAAGCTAATCTTCAATTGATCTTTTAAGTATTTCTTTTGTTGTTTTATTTGTTCTACAAGTCGCTCTCCAACATTTCCAACGCCAGTTATATAAACATTCAACTGCTTTGTTTTTACTTCGAAGAAGCGCTCATGTAATGCATTAAGTGCTTTCTTAACATCATTTTCAGAAATAACTGCTGAAATATTGCGCTCTGAAGCTCCTTGTGCTATAGCACGAATATTTATATTGTTTTTTCCTAAGGTTCTAAACATTCGTCCGCTAATACCTTGATGATTTTTCATATTATCACCTACGATTGCAATAATAGAAAGTTCATTCTCTACTAAAATTGGATCGATCTTATGCAATGAAATTTCATTTTCAAATGTTGCGTCTATTGCAGTTTTAGCTTGATCAGCGTCTTTAGCATCAACACCGAAACAAATGGAATGTTCAGATGATGCTTGTGTAATTAGAATGACATTGATTTTCTCTTGTGCAAGCGTTTCAAATAGACGTTTGGAAAAACCAGGAATTCCTACCATACCATTACCTTGTAATGTGAGTAGTGCAACCGAATTAATATGACTTATTCCTTTTACCGGATTGCCATTTCCGTTCGAATCTAAGCTGATTTTCGTTCCGACAGCAGAAGGTTCTAGTGTGTTTTTTATGTAGATCGGTATATTTAGATCTAAGACGGGTTGAACTGTAGGAGGGTATAATACTTTTGCGCCAAAATGCGACAGTTCCATAGCCTCCTGATATGATAAATTTTTAATCGGGTAGGCATGCTTTACAAGCTTTGGATTACTTGTATACATCCCACTTACATCGGTCCATATTTCGAGTTGGTCAACCTTTAGAGCAGCCGCTATAATGGCAGCGGTAAAATCTGAACCTCCACGACCTAAGGTAGTAAGCTCACCTGTATGTGATTTCGAAATAAAACCAGGAAGAATCGTGATGCTGTGATTCGATGATGAAAAATAGTCTTGTATACGACTATTTGTAAGGTTGTAATCGACTTCGGCTTTAGTGAAATTGGAATTTGTTACAATTAGTTCTTGACTGTTTTTTCTGACGCAGTCTAAGCCTCTAGCTTGCATGGCTTCGGCAATAATATAAGAAGAAAGTAACTCACCAAAACTCACGAGCTTATCTGAGGTTTTAGGTGAAATTTCATTGATTAAAAATATACCATCAAGCAAACTGATTAATTCGTCGAGCTTCGTATTTAAGGCCGATTGTTGCTGGTCGTGGTTAGATGGAATTAAATCCTTTAAAATGGTATTATGAATTTGTTTTATAGTTTCAAATTCAGACTTGTAATTTAAATCTTTGTGCTGCGCCAAACTACCTGCATGGAGCAGTCTATCTGTAATCCCACCCACGGCTGATACGATACAAACGATTTGATCGTGTTTCGAATAATTTTCCAATATGGAAATGACGCTATTTATGTTGTTTGATGAACCTACTGAAGTTCCTCCAAATTTTAAAACTTTCATTGTTTTTCGCTATGATTTAATTGGGTGAATTTTTTGTCCTTTAGACAGGACAAGGGTCGATGGATTAGAGAAATAGATAATTAACCCCTAAGGGTAGTGCATCCAGTAGTAGTCCCAAATGTGATTGAGATTGAAAGAAAAATATTTTGCTGTAGGTTTTGCATAACTGTTCGTCTATACCTGTCAAATGTATTATTTTTACCCAAATAAAAAAACTTAACTTGTTATTTTACAGTTTTTTCAGTTTAAATTGACTTTAGTATCGATTATTGGAAAATTATATCGAATATCAGTTAATTCACTAAAAATTATTCAAAACATTCAATGAAGATTTTCTCTAAAGAACAGATCTATGAAGGCGATCAACTAACTGCCCAGAAGCAAAATATATCATCTACAGAGTTGATGGAGCGAGCTGGAATACAAATATTTAATTGGTTGCACGTTAGAATGCAAGGCGCTCAAGTTCCAATCCATATTTTTTGCGGCATAGGAAACAATGGAGGTGACGGCTTGGTAATTGCACGTCATTTGTTTACACATGGCTATAATGTGCATACCTATATTGTCAACTACAGTGATAAGCGCTCAGATGATTTTTTAGCCAATTATGATCGCATTAAGCAAACCACTAAGTCATGGCCAAAAATGATGAATGGTGAAGCAGATTTTCCTGAGATTCATAAGGATGATATCATCGTTGATGCCATATTTGGAATTGGATTAAATCGGCCTGCAAGTCCGTGGGTCCAAGCCTTATTTAGGCATTTTAGAAATAGTGGTGCATTTACACTTTCTGTAGATATTCCATCTGGTGTGTATACTGACAAAGCAACAGAAGATGAAAATGGTGTTGTTTGGGCGAATTACACATTGAGTTTTCAGTCTCCAAAACTTATATTTTTCCTACCCGAAACTTCGAAGTTTTCAATACAATGGGAGGTTCTTGATATTGGTATTGATAGAGAATTTTTATTCCGTACAGAAACTGAAGCACAATTAATTGGAAAGCATGAAGTTCTGCCAATTTATCAACCGAGACAAAAGTTTGCACACAAAGGCGATTATGGTCATAGTTTGATTATTGGTGGATCCTACGGAAAGATAGGTGCTGTCTTACTTGCGAGTCGTGCGGCCTTATCAATTGGTGCTGGCTTGGTAACTGCTTATGTTCCAAAATGTGGCTATCAAATTATACAATCCGCATTTCCAGAAGCAATGGTAATTACTGATACTAATGAGACACATATCACGAGTATTCAATATGAAATAGAACCAAAAGTTATTGGCTTAGGTACTGGAATGGGTACTGATCCAACTACAATTGATGCCTTAACTTCCTTTTTAAAAACCAATAAAACACCGCTTGTTGTTGACGCTGATGGCATAAATATACTGGCAAAGAAAAAGAGCCTATTGAAACAGCTTCCTAAGCATTCGATCTTAACGCCGCATCCAAAGGAGTTAGAACGCTTAATAGGTAAATGGACCGATGACTTTGACAAGTTAGAAAAAACTAAAGCTCTTGCTAAAGCCCACGATCTCATAATTATTATTAAAGGCGCCAATACGATTACAGTTTATGATGATAAGCTCTATGTTAATACAACGGGTAATCCTGGAATGGCGACCGCAGGAACAGGTGACGTACTCACAGGTGTACTCACAGGATTGATCTCCCAAGGATATGCACCTTTACATGCTGCATTATTTGGAGTGTATTTACACGGGAAAGCTGCTGATATTGCTATCGAAGATGTAGGATATCAGAGTTTAATAGCCTCTTATATTATCGAGGCACTGGGTGAAGCGTACATTGATTTGTTCAAACAACCAGAACAGCCAGAGGTCGAATCAGAAGACACACAAGAATAAAAAAAAGCCACTTTAAAGTGGCTTTTTAATTATGGTTTCATTTTACTTTCTTCTTCTATTCCGAGTTCTGATTCTAATAATTCAACCAATTTCGGATTTGAAGGTCTTGGTGCGTCGGCACTAACAATGTTTCCGTCAGGATCGATTAATATAAATCTTGGAATACCATCGATACCGTAGGCCTGAACAAAATCAGACTTCCAAGCATTATCAGCCATTAACTGCATACCACCAAGTTCTTTGTCATTTACCATATCAAACCATTTGTCTCTACTTCCTAGTTCATCAATAGAAGTACTTACGAATTCGATATTCTCATTGTGGAATTGTTCTTCAACTTCTTTCAAAGAAGGGATCTCACGAATACAAGGTCCGCACCAGGTCGCCCATACATCAACATAAACGTATTTTCCTTTAAGGTCAGCGAGTGATGTTTGTCCACCTTTATGATTTTCATAATTAACGAATTCTGGAGAAGGTTTTCCTTTAACTAAGTTTTTATTCTTCTCAAAAAGTTCAGTGAGATTAGACTTCACTTTTTCACTCGTTACTTGACTTGTCATGAAGTTATAGAGTGATTCCATATTTTCATTTCCTGGAGAAACGATAAAACTTCCAACATATTCAACGACATCATCTTTTAATTCAGGAATTTTTATAGCGTTCATCATCTCAAGATTATCTGTAGTAACAGCTGTTAAATCACTACCAATAGCTTCGAACATATCATCTAATGTCGTTTGGATAGCTAGGTTCTTATAAGCAGTTGACGACTTATAAGCATCAGCATTATCATAGTTCATGTTTTCTAATTCTTCAGGTATAAAACCTTCTGATGGTTCGAAGTTTTCTTTCTTCGTATAGTAGCCATGACGTTGTACATAGGTGTTTAGATATTCATAATCGTCATAAACCAAATTTTGACGTGCGATTGCTAAAAAAGCGTCATCAGCATTTTCAAGCGAGTCGAGACGTTGCTCATTTTCGGCTTTAATTTTGGCGATAGCTGATTTGAATTCAGATTCTTCTTGAGAGTAAAACTGAACGAAATTATTTGCAGCAGATTTACCCAAAGCTTTATCAGCTAGGTAATTATTCTCAACAGCGCCTTGTCCAATAAAAGTGAGCGAATTATTAAAGTTTTTTGCATCAACTTTTAGTTTTAAGTTATCTCCTTTCTTTAAGTACATGACCGTATTATTTCGTCCTATACCTAGCGAATGAAATCCGTCTTCATTAATACGTAGTGTATCAGAAAACGTTCCATCCTCAGAAATTTTAATTTCATGATTGAAATCGCGTTGATCTATATTTACTGTTTTGGTATTGCTATTTAAAACGGCACCAGAAAGTACAACATAGTCAATTTGTGGTTCATCTTGACAAGCTAATATGCTCAATGCCAAGATTGCTAAAAGCATTTTTTTCATAATTATTAATGGTGTTAAGTTACCCAAATGTAAAGATTAATAATGTTTTATGAGAATCTTTATTAATTATTAACATTTGTTGCAAGTTCGATATGTTATTCTCACTTTTGAGGAGTTAAAAAATGAGCATGAATTCTATTCATTACATTTCTTCTGAAATTCTTAACCTTTCGGTTATTAATGATATTGTCATATACAATAAGCGTCTTGAGCTTTCCGATCAGGCCACGGCAAATATTAGGTCATGTAGGTCATATCTGGATGACAAGATTTCAAAACAAAACCAACCAATTTATGGTATAAATACTGGATTTGGGTCGCTTTGTGATGTGAAAATATCAAATGAAAATCTAACGCACTTACAAGAAAATTTGGTAATGTCTCATGCCTGTGGCATTGGTGATAAAGTACCCAATAAGATTGTAAAAATCATGCTATTGTTAAAGATTCAATCGCTTAGTTATGGTCATAGCGGTGTGCAATTGGAGACAGTACAGCGATTAATAGATTTCTACAATAATGATGTTATTCCTATAGTCTATACACAAGGGTCGCTAGGTGCTTCGGGAGATTTGGCACCATTAGCACATATGGCATTACCATTAATCGCTAAAGGTGAAGTGTTTCACGAGGGTGAACAAAAATCTTCCGCCGAAGTTTTAAAACACTTCAAATGGGAGGCTATTAAATTAGCATCCAAGGAAGGTCTTGCACTTTTGAACGGAACACAGTTTATGAGCGCCTATGGTATATATACATTAATTAAGTCTTATAAGTTATCTTATTTCGCCGATTTGATTAGCAGTATATCATTAGATGCATTTAATGGACGATTAGATCCATTTAATGAACTCGTTCATTTGGTTAGACCACATCGTGGTCAACTAAAAATCGCTAAACGTGTTCGTGGTTTCTTAGAAGGTAGTGAATTGATTGATTCACATAAAGAACATGTACAAGACCCATATTCTTTCAGATGTATACCACAGGTACATGGCGCATCTTGGGATACTATAAAGTTTGTCAATAAAACCTTTAATACTGAAATCAATTCGGTTACAGATAACCCGAATATATTTGTAGGTGAAGATGAGATCATTTCCGGTGGGAACTTTCATGGCCAACCCTTGGCATTAGGATTGGATTATTTGAAGATTGCAATTTCTGAATTAGGTAATATTTCAGAAAGACGTACCTATCAGTTGGTGTCAGGATTAAGAGGGTTGCCAGCATTCTTAGTAGATAACCCAGGATTGAATTCAGGCTTTATGATTCCACAGTATACTGCAGCTAGTATTGTGAGCGCCAATAAACAATTGGCATCACCTGCCAGTGTCGATAGTATTGTTTCTAGTAATGGTCAGGAAGATCATGTGAGCATGGGCGCAAATGCAGCTGTTCAATGTTATGATTTAATAAATAATGTTGAACGTATATTGGCGATAGAATTACTTAATGCCTCACAAGCACTTGAATTCAGAAAACCAAAGAAATCTTCACCTCTAATTGAATCATTCCTAAAGAGTTATAGAGAAACGATTCCATTTGTAAAAGAAGATTTAGTTTTTTATAATTTGATACAAGATACTTTGCATTTCATCGATGATTTTTACATCGAAAATGAGCTGCTTTTCGATTAAATGCAGAAAAAAATGTTCAAGTGTTTAATCGTTAAAAAAAGCATAAATTTATTTGGCTGACAATATATTAAAGCATACTTTTGAAAGTAAGTTGGGGTGAATTCCATTCGATTCCAACCTAGCAATGAGCGACTTAATAGCATATGCGTTCATTGTTCTTACCTTAAAATTGTTTAATAGCATAACAATTGATTATTAGCACATTTATTGAATTTTAGAATGATGTCATTCTAAGTTGATGTCCTATTGTATTAGGTTCATCACATCAGGTTTTTACGCTTACGCGCAACATCAGTGTTGTGCTTTGCTGACAACCTTTTTGGTTGTCTATATAAATGTTAAAATAATTTTAATTTAAAACCAAATGTTATGTTTATGAGCAATTTTACTCGAAGTGGTAGACGCGCCAATATTTGGCAATCTATTACGAATCTATCGTGTTGTTGCATTGATCACATAACTAAACACCAAAAGCATGAAGACGTTTGTCTTAGTCATGCTTTTGGTGTTTAGTTCTGGTTCGATGCTTGCACAACAGAACTTGTCTCGTAGTACCTTCATTAGTGGTTGTCAAGAAGACGCTCCTGATGGATTTACTGTTGAACAAGTTCAAGCGCTTTATCAGTCAAGTGAGGAAGCGTGTGCAGATGTTACTCCGGAAGTAACAATTACTGTTACAATGGACGGTGATGACTGTAGCTGGACAAAAGAGATCACTTACGATGTTAAGTGTGGGTCTTTTGAAGAGCAATTTAAGTTAGATTACTTTGGTGGTGATGAAGAAGCGCCTAGTTTAAACAACGACGCTGAAGTCCCAACTGGAGGAACAAACTTAAATTTATGTTACAGTGATATCCCTGCTGGTCCGACTGCTGCAGAAGTAGCAGCGTTATACTCGGACAATTGCGGGACACCTGTAATTGTATCAAAGTCTGGATCTCCAGAAGGAGATGATTGTGCTTGGTCTGTGACCTATAAGTACACTATCCAAGATCAATGTGGTAATTTTGCTGCTGACTTGGATATTCTTTATTCAGGAGGTGACACTCAGGCACCAATTTTAGACAAAAACGCAGTTTTACCTCAAGGAGAAAGTGGTGTTAACCTTTGTTTCGACGAAAAGTTAACTGGTCCAACTGAAGAGGACATTGCAGCATTATATAATGATAACTGTAGTGCCGTTTTCGTTACCAAAACTGAAAACTCAAAAGGTACAGACTGCAAGTGGTTAGCAATCTACACATACACTATCCAAGATGCATGTGGAAACTTTGCTGATCCTATCGTATTAACATATCAAGGTGGAGATACTGAAGATCCAGAAATCTTTGGTGTTCCTGCAGATATCACTATAGATTGTATTGATGATATTCCAGCGCCTTCTACTGAAGTATTTGCTACAGATAACTGTGCAGATAAGCCAGAATTACTTTACAATCAAGATATGTCTGAGTATGGTGATAACTGTACGGGAGGTATCATTAAGCGTATCTATACTGCTATCGATGATTGCGAAAGAACGACTGTTCAAGAGCAAATCATTACTGTTTTACCAGCACCAATTTCTGAGTTAACAGCGCCTGAATTCCCAGAGACTATCTCTTGTGAAGACGCTAATAACTTTAGTGCTCCAGATGCAAATTACTCTAATGGTCTTACTAAAGGATCATGTGCGTTATCTGGGTCTATTCAACCAGAAATCGATGTTGATTATGACGAGTGTGGTGGTACAATCACTGTTTCTTATGATGGTGTAGATGAGTGTGATACTGTATTAAGTGCAGGTCCATTTGTAATCAACGTTGAACCAGCTCCAATGGCTCAGTTCGATGAGGTACAAGGACTTTCAATTACTTGTGAAGATGCAGCATTATATGAAGCTAGCCCATTAGCATATACAAATGGTGGTACTGGTGTTTGTGAAATCGCTGGAGAAGTAGAAGGTGAATTAAGTGGATCATACAATGAGTGTGGTGGTACTTTATTCGTTGATTGGTCATACACAGATAAGTGTGGTAGAACAATCACTGCTCAAAAAGAAATCACTGTTGAACCAGCTCCAATGGCACAATTTGATGCTGTTGAGGATATGGAAATCACTTGTGAGGAAGCTAATGTTTTACAACCAGGTTCTTTATCATATACTAATGGAGGAACTGGAGCTTGTGAAATCTCTGGATCAGTTGAAGGAGAATTAAGCGGATCTTATGACGAGTGTGGTGGCGTTTTAGAAATTGATTGGAGTTTTACAGATAATTGTGACAGAACAATTACTGCTAAGAAAACAATTACAGTTTTACCTGCGCCAATGGCATCTTTCGAAGATGTTCAAGACATAACAATTTCTTGTGAAGAAGCAAATAGCTTTGCAGCAGGAACTTTATCATATACAAACGGAGGAACTGGAGCATGTGAAATTTCTGGTTCTGTTGAAGGTGAATTATCTGGATCATACAACGAGTGTGGTGGTAATTTAGAAATCGATTGGACTTACACAGATGACTGTGACAGAACAATCAATGCTAAACAATACATCACTGTTGAACCAGCACCTGCTGCAGAATTTGAGCCAGTTCAAGACATGACAATTTCTTGTGAAGAAGCAAATAGCTTCGAGCCAGGATCTCTATCATATACAAATGGTGGAACTGGAGCATGTGAAATTTCAGGTTCTGTTCAAGGAGAATTAAGCGGAGAATACAATGAGTGTGGTGGTACTTTAGAAGTAGATTGGACGTTCACAGATGAGTGTGGAAGAACAATTGATGCTAAAAAAGTAATTACTGTTGAACCAGCACCAGCTGCTGAATTCGAGCCAGTAAGTAACATTACTATTTCTTGTGAAGAAGCTAACGAATTCCAAGCAGGATCATTATCATATACTAATAATGGAACTGGAGCTTGTGAAATCTCTGGATCTGTTCAAGGTGAATTAACTGGATCATACGATGAGTGTGGTGGATTGTTATTCGTAAACTGGTCATTTACTGATGAGTGTGGAAGAACTATTCAAGCCGACCAACAAATAAAAGTGAATCCAGCACCTGCTGCAACTTTTGATGAAGTAGAAGACCTTGAAATTTCTTGTGAAGAAGCTAATGAATTCCAAGCAGGATCTTTATCTTATACTAACAATGGAACAGGAGCTTGTGAAATCTCTGGATCTGTTCAAGGAGAATTAAGTGGAACATACGATGAGTGTGGTGGTACTTTATTCGTAGACTGGACATTTACAGATAACTGTGACAGATCAATTTCTGCACAACAAACGATCACTGTGTTACCAGCACCAATGGCAGCATTTGATGAAGTTGATGATATTACAATCTCTTGTGAGGAAGCAAATGTATTCCAAGCAGGATCTTTATCATACACTAATAACGGAACTGGAGCTTGTGAAATCTCTGGATCTGTTGACGGTGAATTAAGTGGTTCTTACACGGAGTGTGGAGGAACATTACAAGTTGATTGGACATTCACAGATAAGTGTGACAGAACAATCAATGCTACACAAATAGTTACTGTTGAGCCAGCGCCAATGGCTGCTTTTGATGAAGTAGACGATATTACTATTTCTTGTGAGGAAGCTAACGTTTACCAAGCAGGATCATTAGGATATACTAACGGTGGAACTGGTCTTTGTGAGATCTCTGGATCTGTTGAAGGTGAGTTAAGTGGTTCTTACACTGAGTGTGGTGGTACTTTAGAAGTAGATTGGACGTTCACAGATGCTTGTGACAGAACAATTACTGCTAAGCAAATCATTACAGTAGAACCAGCGCCAATGGCTGCTTTTGATGAAGTAGACGATATTACTATTTCTTGTGAGGAAGCTAACGTTTACCAAGCAGGATCATTAGGATATACTAACGGTGGAACTGGAGCTTGTGAAATTTCTGGAATCGCTCAAGGAGAGTTAAGTGGTGAATACAATGAGTGTGGTGGAACATTATATGTTGACTGGTCATTCACAGATAATTGTGAAAGAACAATCACTGCACAACAAGTTATTACAGTATTACCAGCACCAATGGCAGAATTCGAGCCAGTAGAAGATATGGAAATTACTTGTGAGGAAGCTAACGTTTTCGAACCAGGTACATTATCTTATACTAATAATGGTACTGGAGCTTGTTTAATCGCTGGTGAAGCTCAAGGTGAGTTAAGTGGTGAATACAACGAGTGTGGTGGTACTTTAGAAGTAGATTGGATCTTTATCGATAACTGTCAAAGAACGATTACTGCTAAGAAAGTTATCACTGTATTACCTGCACCAATGGCTGAATTTGAGCCAGTTGTAGATATGACAGTAACTTGTGAAGAAGCTGATGCTATCGTGAACCAAACGTTAGTTGAGGACTTCACTAATCCAGGAGAATTTGGTGGATTTGAAGGCTTAGCTAGTGCTGCCCTTACTGCCGATCCTCAGGATGGTAATAACCAAGTATTAGAATTAATTTCTCAAGATGCTGGAAACCCATGGCAAGGAGCTGGTTTAGTCAACAATTATGACTTAACTAATACCAAGTCTATGAAGTTTGATGTATTATCAGATCAAGCGTTTGATATCTTAGCAAAATTAGAAGGTGAAGGACTTCCTGCATCAGCTACTGCTGGATCTTATACAAATGTTGGACAATGGCAAACATTGACAGTAACATTTGATCAAGCTTTAGACAATACACAAGTTGCTGCAGATGCTGCTTATTCATTATTAGCATTATTCCCTAACTGGAATGTTGGACTTAATGGATGGAATCAGCCTCCAGGAAACTTTACAATTTATGTGGATAACATAGTTATTGGTGGACCTGGATGTTTATCATACACTAACGGTGGAACTGGAGCTTGTGAAATCTCTGGTGAAGTTGCAGGTGAACTAAGTGGTGAATATAACGAATGTGGTGGTACATTAGAAGTAGATTATAGCTACACAGATAATTGTGGTAGAACTATTACGGCTAAGAAAACGATCACAGTAGAGCCTGCACCAATGGCTTCATTCGACCCAGTTGAAGATATGACTGTATCATGTGAAGAAGCAGCTGGTATCATCACAAATGCAACAATTGTACAAGGATTCGTTGGAGACTTTGCATCAGGTAACTGGTCACAAGACTTAGGTGGATCAGATGGATCTATTAATATTACTGAAACTGATATGACTATCGTAGGGGGTAATAATGGAGCTGCAAGCGTTGTAATCGCTGAAGCTACATGTCCAGAATCTGGAAACTACAGTTTCAGTTGGGACTTTACAACTGAAGATGGTTCAGCATTCTGGGATCCAGCATTCTATGTAAATGGTGTAGCTGTTATTCAGTTAACTGACGACAACGAAGGTGCACAATCAGGATCAATTTCTGTAAACTGTGCTGCTGGAGATGTTATCGGATTTGGAGTAGCAAGTCAAGATGGTATCGCTGGAGCAGCGACATTAACGATTTCTGACTTCACAGTAGGAGGAACGTTCTTGAACTACAATAATGGTGGAACAGGAGTTTGTGAGATCTCTGGATCTGTACCTGCTGAATTAAGTGGTGAGTACGATGAGTGTGGTGGAACACTATTCTTAGATTGGACTTACACTGATAACTGTAATAGAACAATTACTGCTCAAAAAGTGATTACTGTTGAACCAGCGCCAATGGCCGAGTTTGATGAAGTAGAAGATATCACGATTACATGTGAGCAGGCTAATTTATATGAGCCTCAGAATTTAGCTTATTCTAATGGTGGAACTGGCCTTTGTGAAATTGCTGGTGAAGTTATGGGTGAGTTAAGTGGTTCTTACAATGAATGCGGTGGTACATTAGAAGTTGATTGGACATTCACTGATAAATGTGATAGAACGATCACTGCTAAGAAAGTTATTACTGTAGAGCCAGCACCAGCTGCTGAATTCGAACCAGTTGATAATATTGAAATCTCTTGTGAGCAAGCAAATACGTTTGCACCAGGATCATTAATGTATTCTAACGGTGGAACAGGAGCTTGTGAAATTTCAGGAACTGTTCCTGGAGAATTATCTGGTACATACGATGAGTGTGGTGGTACGTTACTAGTAGATTGGACATTTACTGATCTTTGTAACAGAACAATTACTGCACAACAAGTTGTAACTGTATTACCAGCGCCAGCTGCTGAATTCGAGCCAGTTGAAGATATGACGATTTCTTGTGAGGAAGCTAATGTTTTCCAACCAGGTACATTAGCATATACTAACAACGGAACAGGATTATGCTTAATCGCTGGTGAAGCACAAGGTGAATTAAGTGGTGAGTACAACGAATGTGGTGGTACTTTAGAAGTAGATTGGACATTCACAGATAACTGTGGAAGAACAATTGATGCTAAGAAAGTAATCACTGTAGAACCAGCACCAATGGCTGCATTTGAGCCAGTTGAAGATATGACGATTTCTTGTGAGGAAGCTAATGTTTTCCAACCAGGTACATTATCATACACTAACAACGGTACAGGACCATGCTTAATCGCTGGTGAAGTACAAGGTGAATTAAGTGGTGAGTACAACGAATGTGGTGGTACTTTAGAAGTAGATTGGACGTACACAGATAACTGTGGAAGAACAATTGATGCTAAGAAAGTAATCACTGTAGAGCCAGCACCAATGGCTGCATTTGAGCCAGTTGAAGATATGACGATCTCATGTGAGGAAGCTAATGTTTTCGAACCAGGATCATTATCATACACTAATAACGGTACAGGACCATGCTTAATCGCTGGTGAAGTACAAGGTGAATTAAGTGGTGAGTACGACGAATGTGGTGGTACTTTAGAAGTAGATTGGACATACACAGATAACTGTGGAAGAACGATCGATGCTAAGAAAGTAATCACTGTAGAGCCAGCACCAATGGCTGCTTTTGAGCCAGTTGAAAACATGACTGTTTCTTGTGAAGAAGCTGCCTTAGTTGGTACTACATTTGTAACTGGATTTACAGGTGACTTTGCTCCAGGAAACTGGTCACAAGACTTAGGTGGATCGGATGGATCTATTAATATTACTGAAACTGATATGACTATCGTAGGAGGTAATAATGGGTCTGGAAGCGTTGTAATCGCTGAAGCAACTTGTCCAACAGGTGGATCATATAGCTTCAATTGGGACTTTACAACTGATGATGGTTCAGCATTCTGGGATCCAGCATTCTATGTAAATGGTGTAGCTGTTATTCAGTTGACTGACGACAACGAAGGAGCACAATCAGGTTCAGTTTCTGTAAACTGTGCTGCAGGTGATGTTATTGGATTTGGAGTAGCAAGTCAAGATGGAATCGCCGGAGCAGGAACATTGACAATCACTGATTTCACAGTTGGTGAGGCAACAATGTTATCTTACACAAACAATGGAACTGGAGCTTGTGAAATCTCTGGATCTGTACCAGCTGAGTTAAGTGGATCATACGATGAGTGTGGTGGTACTTTATACTTAGATTGGTCATACACTGATGATTGTGGTAGAACAATTACTGCTCAAAAAGTAGTAACTGTTGAGCCAGCTCCTGAAGCTGAGTTCGCTCCAATCGAAGATGCATCTATTGCTTGTGAAGACCTAGCAACTTATGAGCCAGAATTCTTATCATATACTAATGGTGGAACTGGAGCTTGTGAGATCTCAGGTGAAGTTCAAGGTGAAGCAGAACTTTTCGAAGGAAGCTGTGGAACATTTGAAGTAGACTTTACATTTACTGATGATTGTGGAAGAACAATCACTGCTAAGCAAATAATCACTGTAATCGACGAAACTGCACCAGTACAAGTTGGTGAGATCGAAGGTGGTGAGTCATTTGTAAACGCTTGTTTCGAAGAGCGTCCAGAAGGACCATCTATTGAAACTATCGCAGCTGCTTTTGAAGATAACTGTGGTAATGTAAATGTAACTAAAGAAGAAACAGTTGTTGAAAATTCAGATTGTCAGTGGGCAGTGTTCTACGTATACACAATCTCTGATGACTGTGGAAACTTTGCAAATAACGTTAAGATTAGCTACTTCGGTGGTGATTATGACGCACCTCAATTAACTGGTAATTTACCAACAGGAACTGAAGGTTTACAGTGCTTAGCTGATAACCCAGGAGTTCCAGAAGATGTAGTTGCTCAAATAACAGCAGCATACACTGAAGATTGTGGTGAAGTTATCGTAACACCTTTAGATCCAATTTTCACTGGAGATGATTGTGACTGGACTGTAACTTATGAGTTCACAGTACAAGATTCTTGTGGAAACTATGCTGACAATGTTGTAATTGTCAACAAAGGATCTGATACGATTGCACCAGTATATAACGGTGAATTAGATGATACATTCACGAATACAACGTTATGTTTCGATTCTGAATTAGGAGAGCCAACAGCTGACGAAATGAAAGCTATGTTCTCTGATAACTGTGATCAAGATTTAACAATCACGAAAACAGTACAGGCATTCGGATCAGATTGTCAGTGGTTGAAAGTATTCATCTATACAGCTGAAGATGATTGTGGTAACGTTTCTGAGCCAGTTAAGATTAACTATGAAGGTTTAGACGAAGAAGCACCACAACCAACAGGTCAGTGTGATAACGAAGTGATGACTATAGGTACTGAAATGGGAGCTGATTGCCCTCAGGATGCAGCTATCTCATTACAAGTAGGAGATGAAATCTCTGCTGATGATAACTCTTGGTCTGTTGCAGGAATCACTGTTGCAGATATGAATGGAACACTTGTACCATGCTTCACAGATAACTGTGCAGATGTAAGCGAGTTAACATATAGAGTTATTGATAAAGGAGAAGATAAGTCTGATTGTTCAACAACGTTAACGGTAACGTTCGAAGTTGAAGATCTATGTGAAAACGTATCTGAGCCATTCGTATGTACATTCATAATTGTGGATGATACAGCACCAGTTGTAGAATGCCCAGAAGATGTTGACTTCGGATTAGTTGACGATACACCAACAGGATTAGCTGATAAAGCGAACTACACTGACAACTGTCAGCCTGATGGTCAAACTCAAGACTTCTCAGATGTTCAAACTTCTGAAACTATAGTGACTGATCCAACTCCAATTGATGGATGTGACGGACCATTTACATTCCAAGGATTCGATTCATTCGGTGACGGATGGAATGGATACTCTGTAGATGTCTTAGTTAACGGTCAGCCAGTAATTACAGATTATACGTTCGATACTGGTAGCGCTGGAGATCCAGTGGCTATCCCAGCTGCTGCAGGAGATTTAGTATCTGTAGTTCTGAACCAAGGTGGAACATTTGCAAGTGAAGTAAGTTATGATATCACTAATGGCGCTAATGAAGTATTAGCATCAGGTGGTGTATCAAATAACTTCATTACAGACTTAGCACTTTGTACTGAAGGTGGAGGTGAAGAGTTCATCTTACACACACTTATCAGAACATTTACTGCTAATGATGGATGTGATAACTACGATGAATGTTCAGTAACATACACGTGGTTAACACCACCTCCAACACCATGTGAATTGGCATTACCAATCGCTTGTGGAGAATCTGTGGATGGAAGTACTGAAGGTGCTCAGGTTGATGAAGACCTTGAGTTCTGTGGAACTTCATTAAATTCTGCTCCGGGTGTATGGTATGTATTAGCAGGTACAGGAGATGTATTGAATGTTAACGCAAATACGTTTGGATCTGATTTCGATACGAAGCTAGGTGTATTCTCAGGAAGCTGTGATGCTCTAGTATGTGTTGGTGGTAATGATGATTCAGGATCGTTACAATCATCTGTAGACTTCCAATCTGAAGTAGGTGTAGATTACTACATTTATGTTACTGGATTTGCTTCAAACGCTGGTGATTATACATTAACAGTATCTTGTGAGGTAGCTTGTCTTGCTGATGCAGGTACGTTAACTGCAGTGGAAGACACAGTGAACTTAGATCAAGGTTTAGCGGCATTATCTGCAATTCCTGATGGAAATGCGAATGAGCCAGCTGGATTTGCTACTGTATTTGTATTAACTAGCGGACCAGGATTAGCAATTGTTGACGCAGGTGCGACTCCAGACTTCGTAGTTGATGCTGAAGGATTATACACAATCCATACATTAGTATACGATCCAAATACATTAGATCCACTATCATTACCATTAGATGGTTCTGTATCAGGATTCGATGTACTTGATTTAATCAATGGTCAAGGTCTATGTGCATCATTAGATGCAGCAGGAGCACCAATCAATGTGATTGAACCTTCTACATGTGACATTGAAGCTATCCAAGAAGTAGTATGTGGTTCTGTAGTAGCTGGTAACACTGGAGACGGTGGACCAGAAGATGTTCAGCCAGGATTTGCATCATTCAACGGATTGTTGACTGGTAACTGGTACACATTTACAGGTACAGGTGACCCAATGGTGATCTTCAGTACTTGTAACGCTGCAGACTATGATACACGTATCATTGTTACTACAGATTGTGGTCAGACTATTGTTGGTGAAAACGATGACAATAGTGGAGCTGGATGTTCAGGATTTACATCTCTATTAGAGATTCCTACTACGGCAGGTGTTGTTTATGAAGTATTTGTAACAGGATTCTCTGCAACTAGTGTTGGAAGCTACGAGCTTACAGTAGCTTGTGGTAATGCACAACAGGCGAGAGCTTACTTAGATACTAAAGTAGACTTTACTGCTTATCCAGTACCATTTGATCATGAAGTGAACATCGCGTACTCATTCGAGTTCGATACGAAAGTAACTATCGAAGTATTTGATACTAAAGGATTATTAGTATTAACTGAAACTGATGATAATTACGTGACTGGATCTGACGCTGTTGCGACATTTGATCTGTCTAGATATGCGAACCAGTTGTTCTACGTGAAGTTGACGACTAATCAAGGATCTGTTACTAAGAAGATTGTATCTTCTGGTAAGAAGTAAATTGTAAATAATTAGGGAAATTCCCTAAGGGTATAAATAAAAAGGCAGCTAGAAATAGCTGCCTTTTTTATTTTGTATTATTACAGATGTAAATACAGTAACCAAGGAAATGTAACCTTATAGGTCGTTTAATCTCATTCGAAATAATTATGGATATTGACTAAGCTGTAACAGTCTTTGCCCATTCTTTTGCTTCTTCCAATGTGTCGAAGATTTCAAATGGCTTGTTTAGAAAGAGTTTTTCGATTTTAGCTGTGCTCTTGGCCATATAATTCTTAGAAACCACGCAGAATCCTGCTAGATTGGCCAATTTTGATGTTTCCTGATAAACAGAAGGATCAACCGAGTAAGAATTTATGCGGTGAGTGATATACACGAATGGTCGTTGATCGAAATAGGTGTCCGCAACATCAACCAATTGATTATGATATCGCATATCAATGTTTTCGCCAGCATTTACGGTAACTACCATGTAGTTATCATAAACTAAAACTTCGCAAAATTCTAAGGTTACACGTGCGGTCATAACTTAAAGTTAATTAATCTAACCATTAGAAACAAAAAAAACCTCCTTGGATTAAGGAGGCTTTCATAAATATTTAATCGAATTTAAGACTCAGTTTTGGTCTCAGGTTTAATTATTTTAATGACTAATTCATCTGTTTTGCCATCTAAATCCATATGAATGGCATCACCTTCCTGCAATTGCGCATTTATGATCTCTTCAGCTAAGGCATCTTCAATGTATTTTTGAATTGCACGCTTTAGGGGACGCGCACCATAATCTTTATCAAATCCTTTTTCAGCGATATAGTTTTTAGCTTTTTTGGTAAGCTTTAACGTATATCCTAATTCTTTAATTCGACCAATTAGTTGCGCTAATTCAATATCAATGATTTTATTGATGTCTTCTTTCTCAAGTGCATTAAAGACCATAACGTCATCAATTCGATTTAAAAACTCAGGAGCGAACGCTTTCTTAAGGGCATTTTCGATTATACTTCTTGCATTATCACCAGCTTGTGCGGTTCTTGCTGAGGTACCGAAACCAACACCTTGACCAAAATCTTTTAGTTTTCTTGCACCAATATTAGACGTCATGATAATGATCGTATTTCTAAAATCGATCTTTCGACCAAGACTATCAGTTAAATAACCGTCGTCTAAGACCTGCAATAACATATTGAAGACATCTGGGTGTGCTTTCTCTATTTCGTCCAGTAGAATAACTGCATATGGCTTACGACGCACTTTTTCAGTCAATTGTCCACCTTCTTCATAGCCAACATAACCTGGAGGTGCACCAATAAGTCTTGAAACAGCGAATTTTTCCATGTATTCACTCATGTCAATTCTAACCAAGGCTTCCTCACTATCAAATAGTTCACGAGCAAGTACTTTAGCCAATTGTGTTTTACCAACACCTGTTTGACCTAAAAAGATAAATGAACCAATAGGTTTGTTAGGATCTTTTAATCCAGCACGATTTCGTTGAATGGCTTTCACGACTTTAGCTACAGCATCGTCTTGACCAATCACTTTTCCTTTTATTAGATCTGGTAACTGTGCTAATTTATTGCTTTCCGTTTGAGCAATTCGATTTACAGGAATACCTGTCATCATTGAGACAACATCTGCTACATTATCTTCCGTAACAATTTCGCGATGCTGTTTGGTCTCTTCTTCCCATTTTTCTTGTGCCACCGAAAGTTCTTTCTCTAGTCGTTTTTCGTCATCTCTTAACTTAGCAGCCTCTTCATACTTTTGCTTTTTAACAACCGTATTCTTGGTTTCTTTGACTTCTTCTAATTTCTTCTCAAGTTCAAGAATTTGCTTAGGAACATCAATATTGGTAATGTGAACGCGAGATCCAGCCTCATCTAAAGCATCAATTGCTTTGTCTGGCAAGAAGCGCTCAGTCATATATCTGTTGGTCAACTTTACACAAGCTTCAATAGCAGCATCTGTGTAATCTACATTGTGATGCTCTTCGTATTTCGCTTTGATATTATTCAAAATCTCAACGGTTTCCTCAACTGTTGTTGGTTCAACGATGACTTTTTGGAAACGACGTTCTAAGGCGCCATCTTTTTCGATATATTGTCTATACTCATCAAGCGTTGTTGCACCAATACATTGGATTTCGCCACGTGCCAAAGCCGGTTTAAACATGTTGGAAGCATCAAGACTTCCTGTAGCACCACCAGCGCCGACGATTGTGTGAATCTCATCAATAAATAGAATAATATCATCGTTTTTCTCCAGTTCATTCATCACAGCTTTCATACGCTCTTCAAATTGACCGCGATACTTCGTTCCTGCAACTAAACTGGCTAGATCTAGTGTGACAACACGTTTGTTGAATAATATTCTCGATACTTTACGCTTAACAATACGAAGTGCTAATCCTTCTGCTATTGCTGATTTTCCTACACCAGGCTCACCAATTAGTAATGGATTGTTCTTTTTACGTCGACTTAATATTTGAGAAACACGCTGTATTTCTTTTTCTCGTCCAACAACTGGATCGAGTTTTCCTTCTTCGGCAAGAACGGTTAAGTCTCTACCGAAGTTATCTAATACAGGAGTTTTCGATTTTTTTGTGGTTTTTGCTGAAGACTGTCCGAATGGATTTTCTTTAGCTTCACCTTCATCACTAGGATCATCATCTGAAAACGATTCTGATTTTGGAAGGTCTAGATATTCATCATCGTTAGTAATCATAAATTTGAATTGTTCTTTTACATTATCATAATCCACCTTGAGCTTATTTAAAAGTTTAGTGGTAGGATCATTTTCATTTCTTAAAATGCACAATAATAAATGTGCTGTATTTATCGAGGTGCTCTGAAACAATTTAGCTTCGAGAAACGTTGTTTTCAGTGCGCGCTCTGCTTGTCGTGTAAGATGTAAGTTCTTCTTTTCATTAGAAGCAACTGTAATATTAGGATTTGCGGGACTTAATATTTCTACTTTACGTCTCAAATGATTTAAATCAATGTCTAACGCATTTAATATATCTATCGCTTTACCATTACCATCACGAAGTAGGCCCAACATTAAATGTTCGGTACCTATAAAATCATGACCAAGTCGCAATGCTTCTTCTTTACTGTAAGCAATTACATCCTTAACTCTTGGGGAAAAATTATCATCCATAGTAAACGCTTTCTGCATTAAAAATAATAAAAACTACCTACACTGTGGCAAAAACTATACCTTAAATATAGGTGTCGTACGAATAGAGTGAAAAAACTTTAGAATATCAAAAGATTTAACAACATACTTATTAAAAATTAGGTTAAAATTTGTTAATAAAAAGTTTCAAATTTACGATCTCAAAACATCTGAAACACTATGAAAATACTTATCTTAGCACGATTTGAAAACCTACAAAAATCTAATTTATATTACATATGGAAGAAGGAGAAAAATTGATTCCTATTAACATTGAAGATGAAATGAAGTCAGCCTACATTGATTATTCAATGTCGGTCATTGTGTCACGTGCTTTACCAGATGTCAGAGATGGTCTTAAACCTGTTCATAGGCGCGTACTTTATGGTATGCACGAATTGGGTGTGAGATCGAATACGGCACATAAGAAATCTGCCAGAATAGTGGGAGAGGTCTTGGGTAAGTATCATCCACATGGCGATACTTCAGTTTATGACGCAATGGTTCGTATGGCTCAAGAGTGGAGTTTGAGATATATGCTTGTAGATGGTCAAGGTAATTTTGGTTCTATCGATGGTGATAGTCCAGCAGCGATGCGTTATACAGAGGCACGTATGAAAAAGATCTCGGAAGAGATGTTGGCGGATATCGATAAGGAAACAGTAGATCATAAATTGAATTTTGATGATACGCTTCAAGAGCCTACAGTCTTACCAACACGTATTCCAGGATTACTTGTAAATGGTGCATCTGGAATCGCAGTAGGTATGGCGACAAATATGCCACCTCACAATTTATCAGAAGTGATCGATGGTACAGTTGCTTATATCGATAATAATGATATCGAAGTTGATGAATTAATTCAACATGTTAAAGCTCCTGATTTTCCTACAGGTGGTACTATTTACGGTTATGATGGTGTAAGAGAAGCTTTCAATACAGGTCGTGGTCGAATTGTATTAAGAGGAAAAGCGATTATCGAAGAGGTTAATGGTCGCGAATGTATTATCGTAACAGAAATCCCGTATCAGGTCAATAAGGCTGATATGATCAAAAAAACAGCAGACCTTGTAAATGATAAGAAACTAGACGGGATATCTACTATACGTGATGAATCGGATAGAAAAGGTATGCGTATTGTATACGTGTTGAAGCGCGATGCAATTCCAAATATTGTTTTAAACAAACTTTATAAATATACGGCCTTACAGTCGTCGTTTAGTGTTAATAATATCGCATTGGTTAATGGGAGACCTCAGTTATTAAACTTGAAGGATCTCATTCACTATTTTGTAGAGCATCGTCATGACGTTGTTGTGAGACGTACAACCTATGAGTTACGCAAAGCTGAAGAGCGCGCACACATTCTCGAAGGGTTAATTATCGCATCAGATAACATCGATGAAGTTATTGCATTGATCAGAGCGTCTTCAAATGCAGATGAAGCGCGAGCGAAATTAATTGAGCGATTCAAGCTTTCCGAAATTCAAGCTAAGGCGATCGTTGAAATGCGATTACGTCAGCTTACAGGACTGGAGCAAGATAAATTACGATCGGAGTATGAAGAATTAATGAAGACCATTGAGGATCTTAAGGATATTCTTGATAAAAAAGACCGTCGTTACGATATCATAAAAGAGGAACTTTTAGTCATCAAAGAAAAATATGGAGATGAAAGACGTTCACTTATTGAATATGCTGGAGGTGATCTGAGTATTGAAGATATGATTCCGGATGAGCAGGTTGTAATTACCATTTCTCATGCAGGTTATATCAAGCGTACGTCACTTACTGAATACAAAACACAGAATAGAGGAGGTGTTGGTCAAAAAGCATCTACAACGCGTAATGAGGATTTCTTAGAACATCTTTTCGTGGGTACGAATCATCAATACATGTTATTCTTTACGCAAAAAGGAAAATGTTTCTGGATGCGCGTTTATGAAATTCCAGAAGGAAGTAAAACGTCCAAAGGTAGAGCGATTCAGAATTTGATCAATATTGAACAGGATGACAAAGTAATGGCTTTCATCTGTACACAAGATCTAAAGGATGAAGATTATATCAATAGTCACTATGTGATTATGGCGACTAAGAAAGGTCAGGTAAAGAAGACCTCGTTAGAACAGTATTCTAGACCAAGAACAAATGGAATCAACGCGATTACCATTCGTGAGGATGATGAACTGTTAGAAGCAAAACTGACCACTGGAAATAGTCAGGTTATGCTTGCATTAAAATCTGGTAAAGCCATTCGTTTCGAAGAGGAGAAAACCAGACCTATGGGTAGAAATGCTTCTGGTGTTCGCGGTATTACTTTAGCTAGTGATAAGGACGAGGTTATAGGTATGATTACCATTGATAATCCGATGGAAGAATCAGTGCTCGTTGTTTCGGAAAAAGGATTTGGAAAAAGAAGTTATATTGATGATCCAGAAGACGGAGAAGCGATCTACAGAATCACAAATAGAGGTGGTAAAGGTGTGAAGACTATTTCAGTTACTGATAAAACCGGACACCTAGTAGCGATTAAGTCTGTTACTGATGAGGATGATCTTATGATAATTAATAGATCTGGAATTGCTATCCGAATGGAAGTTAACAGCTTAAGAGTAATGGGTAGAGCAACTCAAGGTGTTAAACTCATTAACTTAAAAGGTAATGACTCCATAGCAGCGGTTGCTAAAGTGATGAAAGAAGATGAGGAAGAGATTGAAGAAATCGACGCTGAAAACACCGATACAGAAGCGGCTAGCGATGATGGCACAACTCTTGATAACAACAATGAAGAATAACAATTTATACTAAATACAATTTAACCCTAAAAATTAATTATAATGAAAAAACAATTTGTAGTTGCTTTAGCAATTTTAGTAGGTACTTTTTCATTTGCACAAAAGAAGGAACTTAAAACTGCTGAAAAAGCAATAAAATCTGGAAATTTCGCTGACGCAAAGTCGGCCTTGCTATCGGCAGAGTCCTTATTGGGTGCAGCCGATGAAAAAACAAAGGCAAAGTATTACTTCTTAATGGGACAGGCGCAATATGCAAATGGAACTGGATCTAATGACGATGTGGCTGGAGCTATTCAAAGCTTTGATAAGGTTGCAGAAATTGAAGGACCAAAAGGTAAATACAACGCTCAGATTGAAGAGTTAAAAACACAAATGCTGAATAACTTTCTGACAAAGGCGAATGCGTCGATTCAAAGTAAGGATTACAAGAAATCTTCAGTGTATTTTGACAATGCGTATCGAATGTCGCCAAAGGATACAATTTATTTGTATTATGCGGCCTCTACGGCAGTTACTGCTAAAGAGTACGATACGTCTTTAGGATATTACGAAGAATTACGTGATCTAGGATTCACAGGAATATCAATGCAATATAAAGCAACAAACAAGGAGTCAGGTGAAGTTGAAACATTTGATAGCAAGAGTATGAGAGATATCTCTGTGAGAGCAGGAACTCATAATGCGCCAAAAGAATCTAAATCTGATTCTAAGTACGCAGAAATCGTTAAAAATATAGCACTTATTCATGTGACTAACGGTGATGATGCAAAAGCGGTTGAAGCAATGCAAGAAGCAAGAAGACAAAATCCAGATGATCTTGGCTTACTATTGTCAGAAGCAAACGTTCAATTGAAAATGGGTAATAGAGATCGTTTTAAAGAATTGATGCAAGAAGCGACTGAAAAAGATCCTAAAAATGCAGAATTACAGTATAATCTTGGTGTAATTTCTGCTGAAGCTGGAGATAATGAAGCGGCAAAAAAGCACTATGAGCGTGCCATAGAATTAGATCCTTCGTACACTTTAGCATATAACAACATGGCTGTATTATTGTTAAGTACGGAAAAGGATATTGTTGAAGAAATGAATTCTTTAGGAACTTCTTCAGCAGATAATAAGCGTTATGACGAATTAAAAGCGCAACGTACACAAATTTATGAGTCTGCTATTCCATACTTAGAGACTACATTAAAATTAAAGCCAAAAGATGTTCAAGCAGCAACGACGCTAATGAATATTTACAGTGCGATCGGACAAACTGATAAGTTCAAAGAAATGAAAGCTAAGGTTGAACAAATGCAATCTGGTAACTAACAGATCTGTTCAATAACAATAAAAAAGCGATTAGAATTACTAATCGCTTTTTTTATATAATCTTTTTAATTACTCTCAGTTTGTGCGTATGCAAGCGCTTATCTGTATTGTAGATTCCAGAGTGATCTAGGCGATCGATTCTAACTTTACCATGCGCATGAATGATATAATTATCTTCCATAATAATACCAACATGTGTAATTGCTCCTTCGGCATTATCAAAAAAAGCTAAATCACCAGGTTCACTTTCTTCAATAAAACTCAATGCATGACCTTGTGTTGCTTGCTGCGATGCATCTCGTAATAGATGATAGCCATTAAGCTTATAAACCATTTGCGTAAAACCAGAGCAATCGATTCCAAAAGGTGTTTTTCCACCCCATAAATACGGTGCATTCAGATATAAGAATGCTGTTTTGATAAGTTTAGATTTGTCTTGTCTTTCTGCGGAAGAGTTGCCATCGAATGAATGATTCAATAAATCTAAACCATTTAAAGAAGACCCAATTGGAATTGTATATAATTGGTCATTCTCATCTTGAACATATTCAATGAGATCTGTGGAAAGTAAATGATCTTGACTGGTTACTTCTGTATAGTTTTCTTTAGAAATTTCTACGTATTGTTTATTATCAATCCAGCCTTCATAGTTATCGTATGCCAATCGGATTCGACTCCAAGATTTTCGTTGCTCTAATACCTTAAAAAATTCACCATAGAGTACTTGCGTGACTAACTCGCTAGTATCACTTGGATCAATTCTAAGTGGAACAATGCTTAGATTACAAATTCCGTATTGCATTGGTGTTGATTAATTACGTTCAATTACGATAGCAGAGGCTCCACCACCACCATTACAAATAGCAGCAGCTCCTAACTTCGCGTCGTTTTGCTCTAGTACACTAAGCAATGTAATAATAATTCGAACACCTGAACATCCTAATGGGTGACCTAAAGAAACAGCACCACCATTAACATTAACCTTCGAATCTACTAATCCGAGAATTTTCATATTTGCTAATCCAACAACAGAAAACGCTTCATTAAATTCGAAAAAGTCAATGTCATCTAATCCTACATCAGCTTTATCTAAAGCCTTAGGAAGTGCTTTTGCTGGAGCTGTTGTAAACCATTTTGGTTCTTGTGCGGCATCGGCATAACTCTTAATTGTCGCTAATGGTTTTAATCCAAGCGCGTCTGCTTTTTCTTTACTCATAAGAACCATAGCTCCGGCACCATCATTGATCGTGGAAGCATTTGCAGCAGTTACCGTTCCTTCCTTAGTGAATGCAGGTCTAAGTGCTGGAATTTTTTCCATTTTCACATTAGTGTATTCTTCGTCCTTCGAAACAATAACCGGTTCGCCACGCCTTTGTGGTACTTCAACAGGGACAACTTCATTATCAAATTTTCCAGAATTCCATGCTGCCGTGGAGCGCTCATAAGATTGAATAGCGAAGGCATCTTGATCTTCTCTTGTAAATTCGTATTCTGTTGCACATGCATCAGCACAAACACCCATAGCATTTTGATCGTACGCATCGACCAAACCATCTTTTTGCATTCCATCAATCAAGGTAGCTGGGCCAAATTTAGTAGCCGAGCGCGCGTGATAGTAATGCGGAATCATACTCATATTTTCCATTCCACCCGCAACAACAATTTCTGCGTCACCAAGGGCAATAGCTTGAGCAGCCTGCATAACTGCTTTCATTCCAGAGGCACACACTTTATTGACTGTCGTGCAAGGTACCGTGTCAGGAATACCTGCATATATAGCGGCTTGTCTAGCAGGTGCTTGACCAGTACCAGCTTGAACAACATTACCCATTAACACTTCCTCGACTAACTCAGGTTTTAGATTGATTTTTTCTAAAGCACCTTTGATAGCAACAGCACCCAATCTAGGCGCAGGAACACTTGATAATGCTCCTAAAAAACTACCGATTGGAGTTCTAGCACTTGAAACAATAACGACCTCTTTATTCATGTTTTTTTAGATTTATTTTGTGCTGCAAAATTAATCAAATTTTAATAAAACACAGGTATTCAAATACCAACATCCATTTATTATAATTTCTTACTTTTGACAGTAAGCGCTTGTAAGCTTAATATGAATTAGTTGAAAGCGCGATAAATAATTAGTACATGAATGATTGGATCAATAAGTGGTATAAAAACCATGCGCTGCTGTATAAAGTATTGCTGTTTTTAAGTACTACTTTTTTAATTGTCTACCTTTTTCCCAAAAGCGGAAAGTTTCGATACGATTTTGATAAAGGTAAACCTTGGCAATCTGAGAATCTATATGCGCCATTTGATTTTGCAATAAAAAAATCGGCGGATGAAATTGAGTCCGAACAGCGTGAAGCATCCGAAAAATCACCAGTCTATTTTGATCTTGATGTTTCAGTAAAACCAGCAGTCCTTGCTGCTTACGATAAGCAATTCAATAGTACCTTTTCAGATAGTTCTGACGTGACTAATTCTGATCTTTATAAGATTGGTGAATCAATAATAAATGACTTATATAGTAATGGTGTATTAGATGAAGCCTATCAATATTCCGCAGATAAAACGGTCATACTTCTGAGTGAACAACGACAGTATGGTGAAACGCAATTCTCTAATTTGAGCGCACTAGATGCATTTAAAATTAAGCTAGCGTCAGGATTAAATGAAAGGGGTTTAGAAACGTATAATACCATTATGACGTCAGTCTTTTTCGATGTTATTAAACCTAGCTTAAAACGAAATTTAGACTTTACCCAAAACGCGCTGACGGAGCGCCTTAATAATATATCTACGGTTCGTGGTAGTATAGAAAAGGCCACACTTATAATTTCAAAAGGAGAAATTGTAGAAGGCAATAAATATGATATTCTAAGATCTTTAGAAGCAGAATATAAATCTCAAGTATGGAATGAGTCCAATTATAACCTTATTGTCTTTGCATATGCGTTGTTAGTGGCTCTGGCCTTGCTAATGTTGCTTTTATTTCTTCGCAAATATCGAATCGAAGTCTTTTTGGATAATACCAAAGTGACCTTTATTTTCTTTAATGTATTATTGATGATATTATTGACCACCTTGGTCATTAACTATAATTCGCAATATGTTTATGTAGTACCCTTATGTATACTTCCATTAGTGTTGAAAGCCTTTTTTGATGCGAGACTCGGTTTGTTTGCTCACGTGTTAACCGTTTTGCTTTTAGGGTTTATAGTTCCTAATAGTTATGAATATATGTTTCTACAGATTATTGCGGGAATTGTTACAATCCTAACCGTATCTGAATTGTACAAGCGTGCAAATTTATTTATTTCTGTAGGTCAGATTACACTCATTTATATAGTTGCTTATTTTGCATTTTTCGTCATTCAGGAAGGTGATATCTCTAATTTAGATCCTAGAACTTTCGGTTTATTTATCCTCTGCGGTTTGGCGACTTTATTCGTTCAACCTTTAATTTATATTTATGAGAAACTCTTCGGTTTAGTTTCAGACGTGTCCTTATTAGAGCTTTCAGATACGAATACCAAATTGCTTAAGGAATTATCAAATAAAGCACCAGGTACCTTTCATCATTCTCTAAATGTAGCTAATCTTGCAGAGGCATCGGCAAATGAAATTGGTGCCAATGCCATGCTAATTAGGGTGGGTGCATTGTATCACGACATTGGCAAGATGAAGAATCCTACATATTTTACAGAAAATCAAGCCACAGGTATTAATCCTCATGATGAATTATCCTCATATGAAAGTGCTCAGATTATAATTGATCATGTCTTAGACGGCATCGAAATTGCAAAGAAAAATAATTTACCAGATCGTGTCATCGATTTCATCAGAACGCACCATGGAACCAGTATGGTGTATTATTTCTATAGGAAAGAAAAAGATCTCGATGCAAATGTGAAGGAAGAAGATTTTAGGTATCCAGGTCCTAAACCATTTAGCAAAGAGACTGCCATACTAATGATGTGTGATAGTGTAGAAGCTGCATCTCGAAGTTTAAAAGAGCCAAATACTGCGAAAATTGACAAGTTCGTAGAATCCATCATCAATAAACAAATGGAGGACGGCCAATTCCTAAATGCTAACATTACCTTTAAAGAGATTCAATCCATAAAGAAGATCTTAAAATATAAGTTAGCGAATATATTCCACCTAAGGATCGAATATCCAGAATAGAAAAGTTTGCATAAAAAATATAAAAAAATGTTGTTTGGTTGCTTATGAAAAGTTACATTTGCATCCCATTAAAATGACGTTCATTTTATATCTATTGGAGAGGTGCCAGAGTGGTAATGGAGCAGATTGCTAATCTGTCAACGCGTAAGTGTTGCCCGGGTTCGAATCCCGGTCTCTCCGCATTTTTTGATGATAATCATTCGGGGTGTAGCGTAGCCCGGTTATCGCGCCGCGTTTGGGACGCGGAGGTCGCAGGTTCGAATCCTGCCACCCCGACTTAAAAAGCTGTACAAATTGTACGGCTTTTTTTTATTCTATACGCTTATAATTTTCAGCATAGAGCATGTTACCTTCTTCATCGATTTCGATTTGGCTAAACGTATCACCATTAATGATGAGCTCATGCTTGAATTCTTTTTTCTCTTCAATAATTTCACTCATGCGCTGTGATCCGTATTCTAAGATCTCAGTAAGTTCGTTACCGTTAATGCGATAACTACCATATCCAAACCATTCAGATGAATCAGCAGGCGTGTATTTACTCCACATCACTTTAGTTGGTGTATACATCTTTACTTGTCTATAGCCTGGAGACGTATTAAAGGAATCTATAACTTTATTGTCAGCGTAATTGTGGTATCCAATTAATTCCCATGCGCCTTCTAATGGTGTTTTGTTTTGAACAGTTTCTTCTGTTGAAGATTCAGATAAATCTGAGGTCGTTTTATCAGTATTGCAGCTAAAAAATAATAGCACCAATATAATTGAAGAGAAAAGTGCTTTCATAATACCTTGATTTTAAGTTGTGTGTCTTCTTAAATTTACAAAAAATGATTTACTAATTCTAAATTCCTGTAGTCATTTGCAAGAATATCAATATTGAATAATCGAATAATAGTATAGTCACTGTTGATAACTTAAGTGTAAGTATTTCATCAAAAAACCTACTTTTGTTTATAATAATTTGAATTACGAATATGTCGGAAACAATAGAAAAAGTAAAGTGCCTGATAATAGGCTCTGGACCTGCAGGATATACCGCAGCGATCTACGCTTCACGTGCTAATATGGAACCAGTTCTTTACCAAGGTACGCAACCTGGAGGACAGTTAACTACGACCAATGATGTTGAGAATTTCCCAGGATATCCTGATGGTGTTACTGGCCCTGAAATGATGATAGAATTGCAGAAGCAAGCGGAACGTTTTGGGACGGATATTAGACATGGCTGGATCACGAAAGTTGATTTTTCAGGAGATATACATAAAGTATGGGTTAATGATGAAAAAGAAATTCATTGTGATACTGTTATTATTTCAACGGGTGCATCGGCAAAATATCTAGGATTAGAGTCTGAACAAAAATACCTTCAATTAGGTGGTGGTGTATCGGCTTGTGCTGTATGTGACGGATTCTTTTATAGAAATCAGGAAGTCGTTATAGTTGGAGCAGGAGATAGTGCTTGTGAAGAAGCACATTATTTGTCAAAATTATGTGAGAAGGTGACCATGTTAGTCCGAAGAGATGAATTTAGAGCATCTAAGATCATGGCAAATCGTGTGATAAATACACCAAATATCGAGATTTTGTACAATACCGAAACCGAAGAAGTTTTAGGTGATGGACAAGTGGTGACTGGAGTTCGTGCATTTAATAATCAAACAGGTGATAAATTCGAAATTCCTGCGACAGGATTTTTCGTTGCAATAGGGCATAAACCAAATACAGACATCTTTAAGGATTATCTTGATCTTGACGAAACAGGTTATATTATCAATGTACCTGGAACTGCGAAAACTAATATAGATGGTGTATTTGTATCTGGAGATGCGGCAGATCATGTCTACAGACAAGCGGTAACAGCTGCTGGAACTGGTTGTATGGCAGCGTTAGACGCTGAACGTTATTTAGCTGCTAAGGAATCAGATTTCGAAGTTTCGACTTCAACTTATCAATAAGCACCACATAGAATCATAAAAAAACCGAAATGCATTACATTTCGGTTTTTTTTTATCTGTATTTGAAATTATTTTTCTTTCTTCTGAAGTTTAGCAGTATCTAAAAATCTACTAATAGTAATTTTAGGTTCGCCGTAGAGGTAAATTTCACTAGATCCTGACGTCTCTATGTCTATTGTTTCCATCACTTCTACATAAACATCACTTGCCATTTCTGCCACTACACGACAGGATTTAGTTGTAAAGTTTTTACCGTTGAACTGGGCGTTGTTATCCGTTCTAATGCGTAAGGAATCTGTGACGCCTTCAATGTCCACATTAGCGCGCTGATAAAGATCCATTTTTACTTCGGTAGCATTAACTAAAGCGTCTAGTTTTGTATTATCACCTATAACCGCTTCTACATTATTGGCGGTAATATTAAGTTTGATTTTGGTTTTATCAGAGCTATTAAAATTAAAATTATTGGCCTTAATGTTTAGATAAGCTCTCGCAGATCCTGACGTTTTTAGTGACGCATCTTTTAGTTCTAATGAAGTCAGTGAACGTACTTCTCCATTCTGTCTTACTTCAATATCTGAAAAACCATCTCCATAATTAATTTTAACGTCCAATTTCTTCGGTCTTATATCACCTGTACTAGTTATATTGAGTGTACTATCAATAACTTCAATGTTGATATATTGATGTAAATTATCATCAGTCTCAATTTCCACTGAAGGTTTTTTATTATAAAATAATTCCACTTTAAAATCTTCACCAATAACGACTTTCTTAAACCCATCAACATAAGTTTGGTTTATTGTGAGATTTCTATCGCCCTTGATTTTTTCTGATTCTTGTGCAATGCTAAAGAAGCTAACCCCAAACATCATACAAATTATAACTACAAATTTCTTCATTTGTTCTATATATCAATTTGAGCAAATATAAAACAAAAACCATCCCAAACACTGTTAAGAGTTTGAAATGGTCAAAAAAATTGATTGAATATTAGGTTGAAATTAGCCTACATACGTTTTCTAATACTTCCTGAAACGCCATCACTTTCACTAACCGCTTTTGGGTTGCCATAATAAGTAATATCGCCTCCGCTTGTTGCACTTGCCGTAATTTTTTCGGTGGCGTGTACTACAATATCAGCACCACTAGTTACGGACGCCGTACACGATTCAGAAATAAGATCACGCGCTTTAATATCGGCACCACTAGTTGCACTTGCGCTCAAGGTTACAGTATTTCCAGAAACTTTTATATCACTGCCGCTGGTAGAACTTAAGGTTGTGGATTGTGCATCGATCTCAACTTCAAGATCTGCTCCACTTGTCGTTACCAATTTAATACTATTTGATTCTATAGTATTGGTTGAATATACGTCACTACCACTTGTTGCACTGATATAATTAATGTCTTCCACGTTAACCATTACTTTTTGAGCTTCAGAATAGCTGATATTTTCAGATGAGTAAATCTTTAGTACGCCTTCATCAATCTCAGTAACTATGATATCGTGTAAATTTTCATCCGCTTGTACTTTTAATAAAGGCGTATCACTTTGTGTTAAGTATACATCCAAGCCTCTACTTACTTCAATTTGATTGAAGTCTCCATCTAAATTTCGTTCCATTGTTTGAACATTTCTGTTTCCTCTAACGCCTGGGTTGAAATTAAGGTCGAAATTGCAGGACATTAGCAATAAGCTAAGTACCGCAGTAATCGTGATTTTTAATAAAGTTGACATAATTGTTCGTTTTAATGTGATTATTGTTTTTTGATTGCTTCTTCTACGATGATATTGTTTTCTCTAACGATAAATTTTGTTATGTTGTCACTAGCATCCTTTA
Organism: Psychroserpens sp.; assembly: GCA_017643165.1. GTDB lineage: Bacteria > Bacteroidota > Bacteroidia > Flavobacteriales > Flavobacteriaceae > Psychroserpens. The sequence goes on from JAEPNY010000003.1 coordinate 313,613, forward strand.
CAAATTCAAAAGTTAAAGGCGCCTGATTATGTGCAAAGACCGTTTCTGAAATAGCATTTATATCCGTATTCATTCCTCCAGCGTTTAAATGAAGTCCTGTCTCAGTGCGAGAAATAATTACTAACCCAGTTGATTTCGCTTCATATTTTCCAACATAACTGTCCAGTATGGCTTCTGAAACTTTGATGCTATCGTTTTGATTATTTGATTGTAATTTGTGATCATAGCTTATGACGCGTTGTAATAACCATTCATCATCTTCCAAAATCCATAAGTGAGAAAACTTTGCTATACTACCAGCGACTTCTTCACCATTCGTTGTCTCGTAAAATTTATGAACGCCGTTTTGCAACGCACCATAGATTTTTCCATTATTTTTTAGAGGAAAGACTTCTAAAGTGCCTGGTACTAATTCACGTCGTGATTTTGTGGTATTATCTGGATTGCAAATACCATTCTTCATGGATTTAATAAACGCTTCTTTCGATGTTTCTACACCACTAATGTCATGATAGAATTCAAAATCTTCTGCGATGAGTTGATTGAGATATTGTGTTTCACATTTATTAAATGATCGCTCAAATAATAAACTGTCATTAGCTTTAAGAATGATATACACATCTTGTTCAGAATGGCTAACAATTGTATTATTGCTATCATCAACGTCAAAAGATGCTACTGCTAATGAGATTAATATATATATAAATTGTGTCATTTTTTGATTGATTAATACAGCTCAAATATGTTATAAAAGGTTGGTTAGTTAAAATGTAAATATCTGAGCTGTAGGTTTTTTAAGATGAATTGTTAGTTGCCATCATCTGAAGTAATTTCAATACCATCTTCATCGATATTGACCTTAACTTCATCTGATTTGGCCTTTACACCTTCACCATCGATTATGATTGTGCTACGAGGAATTTTAGCCTCAATGCCATCTTCATCAATTTTTAGAGTTGACTCATCATCTTCAATATCAACTTTCACTTTGAAATCTTCATCCTCTGGGCAATCAAGGCATTCAACACCATTTGTGATAATTTTCAAATAATGTTCTTCCATATTGTGATCCAGAATATCATTGTAATAATATTGATTACTATGATAGTTGTAGGTATTCTTATCAGCATAGAGAATTGATCCTTCTGGTAGATAAACCGTAACTGTAATTTCTTGACCCTTTTGAGTTTCATCTAAAGGAATCGTAAAATAGCTATCTAATAACAGTTCTTTTCCTACGACCGCATAATTATACTCGATACGTTCTGCGCGTGTTTTGGCGTCTTCATAATCAAATCCGCGAGCACTGCGCTCCAATCTTACTTTAGCGATACTGTCTTTAGTTGATTTAACTATAACACGTACACCTCTAGAATAAAGAATTTTATTGTCGTTCTCATCATAGGCTGTATCAAAACCATAGCTTCTGTAGTAACGCGATGTGATCAGTTCGTTGTTATTCATTCGAAGTGTTATGGTGTCATTTGCTGTTAATGCAGCAATCTTTTCAGTTTTAGTGAATTGACCTTCTTCTTTAAAACTTAAGCCAAATCTTGCCGTTAATACGATTAATGATACAAATGAAATTAACCACAATCCGAGTAAAGTATATTTTGCCGGGTTTCCGATCGACTTCAAGTTGTTGATCAAAATCTTCAGTCCTAAATAGAACACGAAGAATGCGATGATTCCAACAAATAAGAATACCAGAATTGACATGAGCCAAAGCGGAACATTTGCGGCTTCTGCTATATCATAAAAATTCGTTCCAGGTATATTTACAGAGTCTAAAACACTAAGGCTGATTAAGCTTATTAACAGTGATATGATGGTTACTGCACCAACAAACATTAAAATAAGTCCGAAGAATTTTGCAAATAGCTTAAGGAAGAACATTATGATATTCCCTATCATTTCAAAGAACGAGCTTGATGATGATTTTATGCGCTCACCTTGTTTAGGTAGATCGGCTTTTTTAACAGACTCAGAAATAGAATCTGAAACATTTTCAAAGCCTTCTTTAATTTTTTCACCTTGCTTTTTTAGATCTACATTTTGAACGGCCGAAGAGACACTATCAAATCCATCTTTAATTTTTTTTTCGATGTTACTAATATTAACGGGTTCGCCGCGCATCATTAGTTTCTCTGTGGTGGTCTGTGCTTCTGGCACGAAAATCCATAATAAGATATATAGTAATACACCGGTTCCAGCACCGAATATTAATAAGATCCAGATTAAACGAATCCATAAGGCATCAATACCGAAGTAGTGACCTAATCCTGAAGAAACGCCACCTACATATGAATTCTCAGTATCTCTGTAAAGACGTTTCGATGGTGATGTTCTTGTATAAGTACGCTTTGGTTCGTCTTCAAATATTTCGTCATCAACGAGATAATCTTCTGGTTGCCCCATAATAGCGATAACTTCATCCACTTCTTTGGAACCAATAACTTGTCTTTCGTTTTGAATGCGCTCACTAAATAGTTCAGCGATTCGAGCTTCTATATCAGCAATAATTTCTGATCTCCCTTGAGAGTCTGTAAATGAACGTTTTATAGCCTCAAGATAGCGTTGTAATTTAAGGTATGCGTCTTCATCTATATGGAAAAAGATACCTGCTAAATTTATGTTGACTGTTTTATTCATTATTTTTTTGTTTTTTCTCTTGTTACTATATTAACTGCATTTTGTAATTCATTCCAGGTCGTATTCAATTCTTTGAGGAAAAGCTGACCTGTTTCTGTAAGTCCGTAATACTTACGAGGTGGTCCAGAAGTGGATTCTTCCCAACGATAATTGAGTAATCCAGCATTCTTAAGTCTTGTGAGAAGCGGATAAATAGTCCCTTCAACCACAAGCAATTTTGCGTCTTTGAGTGTTCCTAAGATTTCTGCAACGTATGCATCGTCATCTTTCAATACCGATAAGATACAGTATTCTAGGACCCCTTTTCGCATTTGTGCTTTTGTGTTCTCTATCTTCATATTCTAAAGAGATTTAATTTTAATAAACTGTTCATTTTTTGATTGATTTACCGTAACCACCGTAATGGTGGTTACGGATTGATTGATGAGTTATGATTGGTTTTTGATTGATTCGTTTATTTTAAAAAATTTATCGTTAATGGGTATTTGTACAATTCTCCATCGCGCGCTTTTAAACTAGCCACCACAATAAATACCATTTCCAAAATGAAACCTAATATTGCCAAAAAGCCTAGGCCTCCTGTTATGTATAATAAAGGTGATGGTTCACCTATATTGATACTGAAATTGTGAAATCCATGAAAATCAACAAAATCCAGTTCGTTAAATACATTGAAAATGAAAAATGGAATTGTTAGCGTCCCTATAATAAGCACATATAATAAAATACTTATTTGGAAATTGATTGCTTGCTTACCATGTGCGTCTACAAATTCGGATTTGTCTTTATTTACCATCCATAATATGATTGGCCCCAGATAATTTCCTAATGGGATCACGAATCGACTAAAAGTCGATAAGTGAATAAATGTTGCGATATTTTTTTGATGATTGTCGGTCATGATTCTAAAGCATATAGTAATTTCTTATGCAAATATATGTCTAAAAACAGGTATTATGTTACGCATAGTACTTAAATTTAACATAATATTAACATATTAGAATGTCAGAAATTTTCAATATTTTAGCTGAAATATCCTTTGTTTATGCCTGTTTCGCCAAGAAAACTCAATACATTCTTATTATTTAAATTACCGGCCGCCTATTTTTGTGGTGTACGTACAAAATCGCTTTCAGACACCACTTGTGTTGTTTCAGTAAAGCACCGATGGATCAATCAAAATCCATTTCGATCCATGTTTTGGGCGGTACAAGGTATGGCTGCCGAACTCACGACTGGTGCATTGGTTATGTCGAAAATTCGAGAAAGTGGAAAGAACATCTCCATGTTGGTTGCTAATAATAACGCTTCGTTTTCTAAAAAGGCAACAGGTCGTATTACATTTACTTGTTCTGAAGGTACTAAGATCGAAGAGGCCATCCACAAAGCCATTGAGACTGGAGAAGGCCAAACGGTGTGGTTACATGCCAATGGTATAAACGCAGAAGGTATTGAAGTTTCTAAGTTTAATTTTGAATGGACATTAAAAGTAAAATCTTAATGTTGTAACAATTTGAATAAGATGATCACTTATAGATTATCAATTAAAAAACACAAGATTAGTTATGGAAAGATTACCAGATTACAACAGTAGAAATGCTCATGAAATAGATTATCGAATTTACGGAGAAGAAATGCAATTTGTAGAAATTGAATTGGATCCACAAGAAGCTGTAATTGCCGAATCGGGCAGTTTTATGATGATGGACGACGGAATTCAAATGGAAACTATTTTCGGTGATGGGTCTCAAAAAGATAAAGGTATCCTCGGAAAACTATGGGGAGCTGGAAAACGAATTCTCACAGGAGAAAGTTTATTTATGACGGCCTTCTACAATGATTTAACAGGGAAACGAAATGTTTCATTTGCCTCACCTTATCCAGGTAAGATTGTACCAATAGATCTAGCGGAATATAATGGAAAGTTCGTTTGTCAGAAAGACGCTTTTTTATGCGCAGCAAAAGGAGTGAGCGTAGGCATTGAATTTTCAAAGAAGCTTGGGCGAGGATTATTTGGTGGAGAAGGATTCATCATGCAGAAATTGGAAGGCGACGGTATGGCCTTTGTGCATGCAGGTGGAACAATGGCTAGGAAGGTTTTACAGCCTGGCGAGGTATTACGCGTAGATACGGGTTGTATTGTTGGGTTTACACAAGATGTAGATTATGATATTGAATTTGTAGGTGGTATTAAGAACACTATTTTTGGAGGTGAAGGACTATTTTTTGCAACACTAAAAGGTCCTGGTGTTGTGTATATACAGTCATTACCGTTTAGCCGATTGGCAGGAAGAATCGTGTCTTCAATTCCACGTGGTGGCAACAGTAAAGGGGAAGGAAGTATACTAGGAGGTTTAGGTGATTTACTCGATGGAGATAATCGATTTTAACAATACTTTGGCTGTTAAAATTATTGGACCCATCAGGACGATTGTAATTTTTTTATATCTTTAGAAAGATAATTATAATCAAAGTGCCTATTTAAAAACACTACTTAGAAACCCTAAACCCAATTAGAAAATGGCAAGAGCAATGTTTGAGTACACCAAAACTGTACTTAAAAAAGTGAGCTTCGATGCTACATTATTCTGCAAGGAATTACAAAAAGCACTTCAACGCTTATTACCTTATGAGATTGAAGAACTTAAGATTTTTATTAAATCACTCATCTTGCAGAATCCAGATTTAAATCAATGTTTAATTTATTTAAAAGAATAAAAAAAAGCGACTTACGAGTCGCTTTTTTTATACCTATTATTTAGTTGGTAAAGGACTTATAATTTCTACGTTTTGAAATGCTATTGCCCCTCTTATAATGCCAGATATTACATTATGTAATGCGTCAATGATTTGCATTTTTAATTCACTCTTATGATAAATGATACTAACTTCTCTGGCAGGAGATGGATCATTGAAATGATGTAGCATTCCAGTCATACGCTCATTTAAATCTAAGGTATTCAAATAAGGTAGTAAGGTCATGCCTAGACCTTCATTAGAGAGTTTGACCAATGTTTCAATACTGCCACTCTCAAGCTGAAATTGATCATCTTCATGACTTTTAAAGGCTTTACAAAGATTTATTACACCATCTCTAAAGCAATGTCCGTCTTCTAATAATAGCATATCATTAATATCTAAATCAGATACGTCAAGCTTCTTTTTATCCTTTAAGCGATGATCTTCTGGGATGTAACCAACGAAGGGTTCATAATATAGTACACGTTCTTTGATATTTTCATGTTCTAATGGCGTCGCTGCAATGGCCGCGTCTAAATGACCATCTTGAATTCGAGTGATTATTTCTTCTGTCGTATGTTCTTCAATTTTGAGTTTAACCTTTGGATATTTCTTTATAAAATTCTTAAGGAACATTGGTAGGAGCGTGGGCATAATCGTTGGTATAATCCCTAATTTGAATTCGCCACCAATAAAGCCTTTTTGTTGATCTACGATATCTTGTATACGATCAGATTCGTTAACTATATTCTTGGCTTGCTGAACGATCTTTTTACCAACGTCTGTTAATTCAATTGGTTTTTTACTTCTGTCAAAAATGAGAATATCGAGTTCATCTTCAAGTTTTTGAATTTGAGTACTTAATGTAGGTTGAGTGACAAAGCATTTTTCTGCCGCTTTTGTAAAGTTCTTATGTTCGGCAATAGCGAGTACGTAATGTAATTGAGTAATGGTCATTTTGATTAATTTAGACTATAAAAATATAAAAACTATTTATAAAAACTATAATAATTAAAACAAATTATAAATTAAATTTGTATTAATAAAAATTATAGCAAAATGACACTAAATAGTATTGGTTTAGAAACCGAAAAAACAATGAAAATCGCCAATGAATTAAACACATTGTTGGCAAACTTTCAAATTTATTATCAGAATTTACGAGGTATTCACTGGAATATTAAAGGGAAAAGATTCTTTGATTTACATGCTAAATTTGAAGAGCTTTATAATGATGCAAATATTAAGGTTGATGAGATAGCAGAGCGTATTTTGACCTTAGGCGTAACACCGCTACATACGTTTGAGGATTATACAAGTGCTGCTAAAGTTCCTGTGGGTAAGAATATTTCGGAAGATGAAAAAGCGGTTCAATTGATTGTAGCTTCATTAACTGAACTTTTAAAGATAGAACGTCTTATATTAGCGTCTTCAGACGAGGCTAATGATGAAGGGACCAATTCAATGATGAGTGATTTCATTACAGAACAAGAGAAAACGGTTTGGATGATGAAAGCATGGTTGGATGAAAGTATTTAATTAAAACAATAGATTTAAATAAAAAACCCTTCAGGTTCATCTTCTGAAGGGTTTTTTTAATAATCAATTCAATTATCTATTATTCACAATCGCGTTCAAGTATAATAAATTCATTACCTGCAGCTAGTGCAATAAATTCTTCTGTACACTCAACAACTTGCCAGTCATAATCTGACAGTTCATCAAGTGGTGTGTTGGTATTGTTAAATCCAAAGAAAACAAATACTGAATCATTCGCTGGCGTAGAATCAAGATCCCATTCGCCTTCGATTCCTTCATTAGAATTTTCAGAGAATACTTCCATAGAGCCGTCTGTATAGAATTCGGCGTATTGTGCCTGGACATTATCCCAAAGACTTGTAACTAAGTACCAATCACATTCAGTTAGGATGGCAAATAAATCATCTTCACTACACGTATTTGGATTATTAATGTCTTCACATTCAATAAAATCAGCTTCTTCAAATCCTTCACAAATAGCGTAACAAGCGTTAGGGAATGTATAAATCTCTACCTGACCACTAGCGGTTTCTAATTCTACACATACTGGATCAAATTCTTCTGTACATTCACAATCGTCGTCATACTCATCGTAGCAATCTTCTAATAATTCGATGAAATCTAATTCATCTTCTACTGTTTCAACATCGCCTTCATCTGTAGTTACACTAAAAGGATAAACAAAATCAAAATAATATGAATTATAAAGCGCAGTATCTAATTCAGATTGAGAATTTACAGTGATCGTCTCCCCATCATCCGTAATTATTGTAAGTGGGAAATTGAACGTAAAACACTCGTTACCACCTGTATTGTTATAATCATTTTCACAGTCTTCTGAAAAATCCTCTTCAGTAAAGCCATCACAAAGTGCATAACACTCATTTGGATAGGTTACTAAGAACGTTTCTCCATTTGGATCTGTAATTTCTACACATACTGGATCATACTCATCAGTATAGCATTCATCACATTCATCGTCGATATCAAAATCACAATCTTCAAGTAGGTCAATAAATTCTTCTTCGTTATTAATGGTAACAATAACAATCGCATCTGAGTCGTCGTCATAAGTTTCAACATCAAAAGGGAACGATATTCCATTAATAAATAAGTCTGAGTTTGAGTTAATTAGAATAACCACTAATTCTTCTAGACTATCAACTGTTACAGTAGTTCCTGTATTATATGATAATGTTAATGGATAAACAAAATCGAAACAGAAATCAAATACGATATTTCCAGATGGATTCTGTGTAGGTTCAACATCTCCTTGACTGTTAAATTGAAGACTTAATTCAGATAATGAGGTAGTAATTGCAGTACTATCTTCTGTATTTGGCTCTTGTACAACTGGTTCGTCATTAGTACAAGATGTCATAAATCCTGCAACTAGTAGAAAACTTAATAAGAATAATTTGAAATTTTTCATCATAGTATTTTTACGGTTAATGATTTTTTAAAGTGATTAATCGATACTAAGACAACGCACTTTTAAATAACCCTACTTTTTTCTTTAAATTTTTTTTTAGTTAGTTTTGAATCGTTCACGCTATTCCTTTAAATGACCGAAGATCAACAGAATATTTGTAACTCCAATACTTTTGAAACCATCTATCAAAAGTATGCAAAAGATTTAAGACGTTTTCTCTTCTTTAAAACGCAAGATCTGGCGCAAGCAGAAGATATTCTTCAGGATACATTTATAAAACTGTGGAACAATTGCTCTAAGGTAAATTATGATAAAGTCAAAAGTTACCTGTACACTGTAGCCTCAAATGCCTTTTTAAATACAGTGAAACATCAAGCGGTGGTTAGAAAACATCAATCTAGCTTAAGTCATTCTAAGACTAACGAATCTCCAGAATTTATTATGATCGAGCAGGAGTTTTTAGAAAAGCTAGAACGTGTTATTGCATCACTTCCAGATCGTCAAAGGGAAGTGTTTTTAATGAATCGAATAGATAAAAAGAAATACAAAGAAATTGCTGTGGAACTAAATATATCTGTAAAGGCTGTTGAAAAACGCATGCATGCAGCATTAGTGGTGATGCGAAAAGAAATTGGAAATATTTAAATTTATAGTAGGGTTTTTTTAATCCTAGTTGTCTTAAGTGTAGTAAAGTCATGATAAAACAAGATTCACATAACGAGAATAATAGGTTTTTAGCCCAATGGTTGGCTGGAGATATTTCTGATGAACAGTTGAAATCGCTTGTATCATCGGAAGAATTTACTGCGTATACAAAAATCAGAAAAGGATTGGAAACGATTGAAGCTTTAGATGCTCCTATTGACAGTTCACTTGAGCAAATTAAAGCGCGAATGGCTAATAATGGAGGTGTCGTTAGATCATTGCAACCCCTAAGATGGGTAGTTGGTGTAGCTGCTTCCATAATTGTTTTATTCGGAATGTTCACCTTTTTAAACAACGATACGGTTAGTTTCAATACCAATTTTGGTGAACAACAAACCATTGCCCTTTTAGATGGATCAGAAGTCATATTAAATGCCAAATCTACCTTGAGCTATAACGAGGATGAATGGACTTCGAATAGATCAATTGAATTAGATGGCGAGGCGTATTTTAAAGTCGAGAAAGGAAGCACATTTACGGTGAATACTGATAACGGTTCTGTAACTGTATTAGGAACCGAATTTGATGTGAACGCGTTTAAAGATTATTTTGAAGTAACCTGTTATGAGGGTAAAGTACGTGTCGAAAGTCTGAACGAAAGTTTTATACTGGTCCCAGGTCAGACTGTTAGACGTATTAACGGGGATTCAGCAAATCAATGGGAATCAACCGTCGGCGCTCCAAGTTGGATAAATGGAGAGAGCTCATTTAAAAGTGTACCGATTACTTATGTTATTGCGACCTTAGAATCGCAATATGATATCACGATTAATTCAGAAGGTATAGACGATTCGATCATATATACAGGAAGTTTTACACACGGAGATTTGGACGTTGCATTACAAACCGTTTTTAGATCCTTAGATTTAAATTATATTGAAAAAGAAAAAGGAAACATCTATTTGAGTGCACAGTGAAAAAACTGATTATTAGCATCCTACTAATTTTCCCCACTTTAGCCTTTTCGCAAGAAGAGGCTAAATTGTTCATTGGTTTTAATAATGAACCGGTAAAAGAGGCTTTTGAACAAATCGAAACCCTATTCGATGTGCGCTTTTCATACCAGGATGAGGTCATTTCTAATAAAGTCATTACACTCAATAAAGAAAAGTGGACTTTGACGCGACTGTTGGCCGTCATGACATCACAGACTAATTTGAGATTTGAACGTATAGCCGAGCGTTATATCATTGTAAATAATGCAAATGAAATTGCCAAGCTGCAACAATTAGAACGCATTGTTTTAAATAGCTATTTGGCTAATGGAATATCAAAGCAAAAAAATGGATCTTACAAGATAAGACCGAATAGCCTTGGCGTATTGCCAGGATTAACGGAGCCTGATGTTCTTGAAAGTATCCAATTATTACCTGGAGTTGTAAGTCCGAATGAAACTGCTACAGGACTAATTGTGAGAGGTGGGAAGATGGATCAAAATCGATTGATTTGGGATGGAATCAATATTTATCATAAAGGCCATTTGTTTGGAATGATCTCTCCGTTTAATCCATACGCTACAACATCCGTAGAGTTTATTAATAAAGGTACCAATCCACGATACGGCGAGCGAGCTTCGAGTGTGATTTCAATGAAAACTACCGATAAAATTGGCAGGCAAGTTAAAGCGCATATTGGATTTAATGCCATAAACACCGATGCCTTTGTTACTATTCCTATACTTAAAAATAAGCTTGGCATTCAAGCTTCTGTGAGATCAAGTTTTACCAACCTATACCAGTCATTTACTTTTGATCAACTTGTCGATAAAGTGTTTAGAAGCACTAGGATTGGTAATTTCAATAATCCTGATAATGAGTTCAATTTTTTAGATTATAACGTTAAACTGAACTATCGACCTAGTGAAGATCACAAATTGTACGCAAGTTTGAATACTATTGAAAACGATCTCGATTATAATGTTAGTAACGTATCTACAAATGAATCATTTAATGATGTGATGTCAATATCTAATTATGGATATGGATTTGGATGGCAGGCAAAATGGTCACCTTCTTTAAAGCAGAATACGAAGGCCTTTTTTACCGAATATCGATTCAATTATAATTTTATCACTAGTGAAAATGATGTACAAGTGTCTGACTTTGATAAACGCAATATTATTTTTGATTCGGGTATTTCAACTGAATTCGAAAAAACAATAAACGAGAATACGACTGTTAATCTTGGTTATCAATTTGTGCTCAAGGATGTGGCGTATGCATTTGTAAATACCACAGATTTACAATTCATCTTAGATCAGGATAAATCGGTTATTCGCACACATAGTCTATTCGCTAATTATGAATATCGAAATCCGAAATTATTTGATGTGTCTTTCGGGCTCCGTGGTTCTTATTTTCACGAGTTGGAAGCTTATAGGTTTGAACCTCGATTGCTGGTCTATAAGCCTTTATTTAAAAACTTAAAACTTCAGGTTTCAGGAGAGATTAAGAATCAAGTTATAAGTGAGATTGATGAAACTATTATATCTGATTTGGCATTAGAGAATCGCTTGTGGCGTTTGGCGAATGGAAGTGAATTTCCAATTATTAACAGCAAACAGGTTTCCGCAGGTTTAATTTATACCAATAATGGCTGGACGATCGACATAGATAATTATTACAAAACCATCGATAATGTTACTGCACTTTCGTTTGGTTTTTTGAATCCAATTAATAGTCAGTTTAATATTGGAGAACAGCGAATTTTCGGAGTGGATCTCTTTGTTAAAAAACGATGGAATGAGTTTAATTCATGGATCAGTTATTCATATAACAATTCTGAAAGTCGTTATGATAATTTGAACGCTGACAAATTCTTTACGTCTAGAACCAACGTAAGACATATGATAAGCTCATCGTTAAGTTATAACATTGCAAATTTTCAAGTCGCTTTAGGTTGGCGATGGCAAACTGGGAAGCCATTTACGTTATCTACACCAGGACCTAACGGTTTAGAATTTAACGACGGCATTAATACGGAACGCTTACCAGATTACCATAGGCTCGATATATCTTCTACCTATAAATTCAAATTTTCAAACTCAAGTAAACTGCGTGCTAAAGTTGGTATTTCACTTCGGAATGTGTACGATCGAGAGAATCTTATTAGTCGCGAATATTTAGGAAATAATGACTTCAGTGGTGAGATAGAGGCGATTGACCGTTTTTCTCTCGGATTTACACCAAATGTCATGTTTCGATTATACTGGTAAAAAAAATCTTCCCGAAGGAAGATTTTTATTGATTGATGTGTTTTTGATTGATGGATTGATATTATAATCGGATTGTTATTTCGAGATCTTTATCAACATTAAATTTGGCGTCATCGTAAATTGGTGGTCCAAAACTTCTAGTATTATTTGAAGTACCATAAGATTCTTTAGGCATACCATTTTCTTCAAAATCCATACGGTTATTTTCATTTTTATCGTGGAGTACTAGTAATGCATACTCTCCTGGATTTACATTTTCAAAAGTGAATGTTGCTTTTCCGTCTATAATTTTGGCTTCTAAGTTTTGAATCCCAGCGCCTCTCATAAATGTATCAGCTGTATGTAGTGCGATTGCTGCTTTTCCTTCGTTGCTAGTAAAGTTTTCTACAACAACTGTAATGGTGTTTTTAGTTTCATTTTGCGTAAATCCTAAAGTAGAAATACAAAGTGCGATTGTTACAAATAATGTTTTCATGATGTGATGATTTTTTGGTTTCTGTGTTATTGATGATTCAAATATCAGATGAATGCAACAATTTCCATAAAGAGAATCACTCAGTTGTAATTTTTTGTGGACGAACTGTAAAGAACAAGGGTTATAGGAGTCCGCGAGCTTTGATTTCCAAGTATTTATTAATGGTATCTATGGTAAGATCCTGAGGCGAAGTCAGAATGGATTGGATCCCATATTTTTGAAGTTCACTTACAATTAGGCGCTTTTCAAATGCAAATTTCTCGGCAATCACTTTATCGTAGGCTTGTTGCACAGTTTCTGCAGGTTCATTGATCAAGGTGTCGAGTTCCGTATTTTTAAAGAAGATTACGACTAGTAAATGATTTTTAGCGATAGCCTTGAGGTATGGCAATTGACGATGCAGGCTGTCTAACGTTTCGAAATTGGTATAAAGGAGAATCAAACTGCGATGCGTAATATTACGCTTTACATCCGCATATAAACGACTGTAATCACTTTCGAAGAAATCCGTACTCACATTATATAAGGTTTCTAAGATCAGGTTCATTTGAGAAGTTCTACGTTCGGCTACAACAATATTCTCCACTTTCTTTGAAAAGGCAAGTATGCCAGCTTTGTCCTGTTTTTTAAGCGCTACGTTTGACATTACAAGTGCGGCATTAATGGCGTAGTCTAAAAGTGTAAGACCATCAAAAGGCATTTTCATCACACGCCCTTTATCTATTATTGAATAAACAGGCTGTGACTTTTCATCCTGAAATTGATTCACCATTAACTGGTTGCGTTTCGCTGTGGCTTTCCAGTTTATGGTTCGAAGGTCGTCACCTGAAACGTATTCTTTGATCTGTTCAAATTCCATAGTATGACCGATCTTCCTTATTTTCTTAATACCATATTGGGTTAGATTATTTGAGATGGCCATTAAGTCATATTTCCGAAGTTGAATAAAACTAGGATATGTTGGCACCATGGCTTGATCATCATAAGTAAATCGGCGTGCAATAAGTCCGAAAATAGAAGTCACATAAATATTTAAGGCTCCAAAATAGTATTCTCCGCGGTCTACAGGTCTTAGCTGATATTCTAGTTCATTGGTGCTTGACGGTTCTAATTTTCGTGTGATACTGAAATTTCGAACTTGAAATTGTTCTGGAATTTCGTCGATAATTTTTACAAATACAGGAAACGTGTAATAATTACCAATGGTTAGACGCACGGCATTTTTATCACCATTAGAGAATTTTTCAGGTAATGATCGAATGCCTTTTACACCAGTTTTAGCAGAAAATAGAATTATAGTATCTAATACCGTTAATGTACCTAGAAGTAAAAGTAAAAGCTTGACAATATTAAATGCTTTAGGCAAAATAAAACTGAAGATGAACAGAATGATGATACCTATACAACAATAGAAAAATCTATTTTGTAAATAAAAAGGCTTTATGAACTTAAAAAAACGCACAGGTCTTATCTAGGAATTTCTACAGCTTCGATTATCTGATTTATGATTTGTTTTGTTGTTACACCTTCCATTTCACGTTCTGGAGTCACAATAACACGATGTTGTAAAACTGGAACTGCGGCACGTTTTATGTCTTCAGGTGTTACGAAATCTCTTCCACTCATAGCAGCAAAGGCTTTACTTGCTTTTAATATAGCTATAGATGCTCTTGGTGATGCGCCGAGATATAAGAATGGATTATTTCTCGTATTCACAATCATATCTGCAATGTATTTCATTAGATGTGATTCTATAATAACCTGTTCAACTAGTGCTTGAAATTTTACGATTTGTTCCTTGGTTAGATGTGCAGTGATTTGATCTATTTTTAATCCACCTTGTAATTTTTGTTCGCGTTCAAGAATTTCAACTTCTTCTTCAAGATTAGGATAATCAATATCGATCTTAAATAAAAAACGATCAAGTTGCGCTTCAGGTAAACGATAAGTACCTTCTTGTTCAACTGGATTCTGAGTGGCTAAAACAATGAATGGGAGATCCATATTGTATTTGTTTCCGTCAATAGTAATCTGACGTTCTTCCATAACTTCAAAAAGGGCAGCTTGCGTTTTGGCAGGAGCTCGGTTGATCTCATCGATGAGTATCATGTTCGAGAAAATAGGCCCTTCTTTAAATTCAAATTCAGAACTTTTCATATTGAATACTGACGTACCAAGAATATCACTAGGCATTAAATCAGGCGTGAATTGAATTCTACTAAATCCAATATCCAAAGATTTGGCGAGAAGTTTGGCAGATATCGTTTTCGCTACACCTGGAACACCTTCAATCAATGAATGACCATTAGCTAAGATTGAAGCAACCAACATATCGATCATGCCTTTTTGTCCTACTATGACCTTACCAATTTCATTTTTTATGAGTGCAATACCTTCTTGTAATTCACTGAGATCAATACGATTTTTGAAACTGAGATCTTCATCATTAGAGGTTGATTCGTCAGTTATTAGTTCCTCTAGTGACTCTGTTAAATCTGGCTGTGTTGACTCTTGTTGTTCGTTATTTGGTGTTAAGTCTTCGTTCTGCTTGTCGTCTAAATTTTCCATATGTTATGTGGTATAAAAAGCTTCAATAGCTTTATTTAATTGCAGTAAATTTGCTTCACTGCAATTTCGTTTAGCTCTTAAATATACAATCTGGGTAATTAATTTTTTTACGTCTTCTTGGTCTTTCCCAGATTTTAAGGATAAATTCTTTACGAACTTATCGTCTAGAAGTTGTGTGTCTAAATAATAAACACGCCTAATATATTCCAGGAAATAGGTTATTTTTTTATCGATGAGGTTGTCGTGATCTTTAGTTTCATAATAAAGATTTCCAATGGTTTTGGTGAAATCTACAGTTGTATTTTTAACGGGATCGATCACATTAACAACACGTTGTTTACGCTTAGCATTAAAGATCATAAATAATAAGGTCGTAAGAAGTACAATGTTCCAAGCCCATCGTAAAGGTGGTTGACTTCTAATATATCGCAAAGGCGAACTTCCTAACTCTGAACCAATCTTATTTCGAGAATCAAAATAAATCGTGTCATCGCTTAGATATGACATTGCGGCTGCAGCATACTTGCGGTTGTCGTTTTTGAGTAAGTGATAATTGGTAAAAGCCAATGGTTGTAAATGGATATAGAAATAACCATCGCCCCACGATGTTTTGATATAATTGGCATAAGTAGAATCGGCAAATTTTTGATAACCTAAGATGGTTGTGTATAGTGTGTCGATTTCTGTAAAATGAATATTACTTACACTTTTTTCAATAGTTATCGAATCGCTCGCAAATGTTGGATTTGTAAATGTCAATTCTGTACGACCATCCTTTTCAAATTGATTTCGTACTCCAAAACCTAAGGAATCTAAAAGTTTATACGGAAAGTTGGTACTAGAGATGAATATGTCATTTCCGAAAGATGCAAAATCTAATAGTTCCTGTGCAGACGTATTATCAATTTGATTGACTTCATCAATGAGGATATAAGTACCTGTTGTAAAGTAGCTGCTATCTTCCCAACTATAATAATCGTCGAAATATTCAAAAGGCGTGACTGTTATATCCTGAACTTTACTCTCGGGAAATAAGGTCTCTAATTCTTCATAGAAGACGAACGTTCCATAAGGAATCTTATGCTTTTCGTTAAAGGTTTTTGACCAATTCACAGGTACTGGTGTCGATAATTCAACAGCAGTTATGCCTGCAAATAGCAGCATTAAAATTCCAATATATATTTTTAAGGTCTTACTCATTTCCAAAGGGATCTTAAAAATTGATTATATGCGTTTTTAGCTTTGTCAAATTGTTCGGCGTCAATATTAAATTCTCCATACCAGATATAGTTATAGAGGTATGACGTATATGAAAATTCATTTCGAATCGTTTCATTTTCAAGTTCCAGATAGTAGTCACTATTTGTTTTTTCAACATCATAATCAATCAATTCAACTTCAGAGAGCGTCTTTAATAACCATAGGTAGTAATATCTAACAGCTAATCTAAAGTTGTTGTCATTTTCGGCGTTCTTAATGAGTGTTTTAAAATCAGTTGCGTGAATATTAGTTTCGACGTCTGTAACGGGAATGATATTTTTATCTGAAGACTTACCGAAAACCCAATTACCTTCTCTATTTATTATTGCTTTTGCGATAAAGAAAACAACCAATACAAAGAGGATAATGAAAAAGATATTTATAAATGAGGAAACGGCATCTGAAGCTTCGGCATCCGACTGAAAGTCGAAGAGATCTTTAAAAAAATCTGATAACCATTTCTTGAATCGCGTCCACCAGCCCGACTGCTCAATAGTGCGCTCGTAAATAAAATCATCACCATCATATTTTTCCTTTAAATCATCGTATTCGCGTTTATCCATTGGCTCAGTGTCCTGATAAACGATTTCTTGATAGTCAGATAACGTTGTGGTTGTGCTAATTGGATTTGCAGAATACAACATAGTCGTACCAAACAGGTAAAGAATGATATGTAAAATATACAGCCTATTCACTCGTTCCTATAAGGTCAATATCACTTTTGGTATTAATATGCTCGTTGTCTTCCTTCAGACTGTAAAATATAATGCCTTGATTCATCTGTACTATTGCATTCAAAACAGATGTGATTATAAAACTGATAATAAAATACGCGATGGTCAACGTACTTGAAAACGGATCTGGTTCGAATGTATTAAATGTACCAGATTGTGATTCTGTTATGACATCCATAAAATAGGATAATGACGGAATGAGTGCAATTGCATATTGTATGATATAGCTAATAAGGAAGAATAATCCGACGCTACCAACCGAGGCCCAAAATTTAGAACTCATTAGTTTCCAATTATATCCAAAACTCTCCCAGAGACCTCGTTTTCGTTCAAGATACTCCATTAACGAACCTTGATAAAATAAACTTACAATACCTGCAACTATAGGTAATGCTAATAGACCTATAATGGTAATTGCGAGGACAAATGCTAACAGCCCAACAAAGATGGCAATTGGTATTGCTATCAAAATCCCACAGAGTACGAAAATTATCAGTTGTCCAAAGTGTTTTTTATAAGCTTTAATCAATTCATTCGTTTGAAAATTTCGTGCACCAAGTTCATTATAAAGTTTCAAATATATTGGCACGAAAGCATAGGAGATAATACTTGCCAGTAATCCTACAACCACAAAGACGAAGCATAGAATTATGAATATTCCAAAATTCTCATTCATAAAATTTTCGAATGCACTTTGGTTATCTGTGACAATACTTGAGAATAATAGATCTGAATAAAATTTTGAGAAATAATGACTAAGTACCATCAAAATCATGATGAAAATACCGTTGATTATAAAGAAGTACTTAAAGAAATGACTACCATTTTGCTTAATAAATGCAAAGGTGTCTTGAAAAAATTCTCCGAACCCTCTGGATTTATATAGTTGCATAAGCTCTTTTCATTTTTTTGTTAACGATAAAAGGATACACCATATAGTAGTAAGTTATAAACCCTAAGGTGCTAAGAATGATTCCTACAGATAGCCAATTAGGCATCGCTTGTGAATGCCGCGTCACGTAGCCTTCGAGAAACGCAGCAACAATCGTAAATGGTACTGTGCTTAAAAAGATTTTGAATGAACTTTTAAATCCAATTTTTAACGAAATAAGTCTTGAGTAGGTTTTTGGAAAAAGGATGCTAGCCCCTAAAATTAATCCAGCTCCAGCTTCAATAACCATAGAGAAAATCTCGAATGACCCATGAATCCAAATACCTCTGACGCTCTCCCAGAACGTTCCGAAGTCGTAAAACATATATTGAAAAGCACCAACCATGATGCTATTTTGCATTAGAATATAAACACTGCCTAATCCTCCAAAAATTCCCCAGAAATAATTGTTGATTCCAACACGTAGGTTATTATATAAAATACCTAAAAAGGTTCCCCAAGTTGTATTTGTCCCATAAATAGCTAGAGGATTTCCAGATTCAATATTCTCTTTAGTTTGATTTACATAGCCATCAGAAAGGATTAAGCGTACAAAACTTTCGTCGTTGGCAGCCGACAAAACGCCAATACTTACGAACGCAAAGAAAATTATAAAAGCATACCACATATATCTTCTGTACTCATATACAATAAGTGGCACTTCAGTTTTCCAAAAGTATACGAACCTATTTGTATCTTGTCGCTTGGTACGATAAATTTTCTGGAATGCCTTAGCAGCTAAATTATTTAGATAAAGTATGGTCTTACTTTTCGGGTAATAGGTTTGTGCATATGAGAGGTCATTTACGAGTTGAATATAAAGTGACGCTAGTTCATCTGGATTTTTTAAAGTTTTTCCGAAAATAGCTTTTTCAAAATTGAGCCATTTTTCTTTATTTTGTTTAATAAACGCGACTTCTCTCATAGGTAGTCAAATTAAAACAATAAATGGTAGAGTTACAAATAAATACGACACAAAACGTCAATATTAACTTTATCGCTGCAAGCGTTGGAGAACGTATTCTAGCTTACGTAATCGATGCGATAATAAAGATCGCATATGTCGTTGGTTTTGGCTATATAATTTTTGAAGGTTTCGGTTTTGATGAAACATTTGAATCCCTAGATGGTTGGTCTCAAAACGCAGTTGTAGCGGTTTTTCTTTTACCTGTTCTTTTTTACACGTTAACGCTTGAATCCATTTTTGAAGGACAAACGCTAGGGAAACGCGTTATGAGAATAAAAGTCGTTAAAATAGATGGGTATCAGGCGTCCTTCCCAGACTTTTTAATTCGATGGTCTTTACGAGCTATAGATCTTCTAGTTTTTGGTATTGTTGCTATTATAAGTATTGTTACTAGTAAAAAGAGTCAGCGTTTAGGTGATATGACAGCGGGTACATCTGTAATAACCCTGAAAAATAACGTCAATATTAGTCATACTATCTTAGAAGAACTAAAAGAAGACTACAAACCTACGTTCCCAAATGTTATTCGATTAAGTGATAATGATGCTCGCATTATAAAAGATACTTTTGTTCGTGCGAGAGCTGCACGAGATTATGAGACGTTAAAAAAACTTAGAACGAAAGTTATGGAGGTCGTTGAAATCAAGGAAATTGAAACTAGTGATATCCAATTCATTGATACGATTTTAAAAGATTATAATTACTACACTCAGGGAATGTAGAATAGGGAAGTGCAGCCCTTCATTAGTTTAACAAAATTGTAATTAGTAGATATGTTTTTCCAAGTTGTTGATATATTAGGTACCGTGGCTTTTGCTATTTCTGGTGTACTTGTAGCGCTTGAAAAGCGCATGGACGCTTTCGGTGTTTTGATCATAGCATTTGTAACAGCAGTTGGTGGAGGAACACTTAGAGATATGATGGTAGGTATCCATCCCGTGTCATGGATGACCAATATCACTTATGTCTACGTTATTATTTCTTCTACGGTTTTAGCTGTAGTGTTCAAAAAACAGATTTATTATTTACGCAAATCTTTATTTCTTTTTGATACCATAGGAATTGGTCTTTATACTGTAGTAGGTATAGAAACTGGAATAGTTGCCGAATTACATCCAATAATTTGTGTTGCGCTTGGAACGATGACCGCGTGTTTTGGCGGTGTCATTAGAGATATTTTGTGTAATGAAATTCCAATAATTTTTCGAAAAGAGATTTACGCTACACCTTGTATTTTGGGAGGGTTCTCATATTTTCTACTTCGGGAATTTGTGGCAGATACAAATTTTATATTTGTGATAGCCGGATTGATTGTAATCATCATGCGACTAATTGCAGTGCGTTTAAAGATCAGTCTACCCAGTCTTTATAAATCGTAATTATCAATCAGCGACGTGATAGATTTTATTTGTGATCTTCCATGTTTCACCAATCTTATGAAGTGAAAGGATATCAATATAGGTCACGTCACCAACTTTCATAAGCATCTTTCCGGATGCGATCTTAGACGATTCTACATCGATATTAAGTATTTCAAGCTTACAATTTGCTAGTGTTTCCGAGTCAAGCTTTTTACGATTTCCCCATTTAGGTACAACTTCACTGAAGTAACGGTTTCGAAACCCTTTTGAAAGGTCATTGTTATCAATCGGAACTTTCATAGTTCCATTTTCAGTGTCGAAGGCTTTATTCAATTTGTCAATATCGCGGTGTATATAGCCTTCATAATAGTTAGTTATCGTTGTGCTAATGGCTTCGATATCGGTTTGGTTCTGTGCAAATGCCGATGTCATTCCAAAACATAGGAGTATTATGGTGAAATGAATACGTTTCATCTGTTTAATTAATTTGTAAGAAAGTAGTTGACATCTATGATCTCATAAGATTCTATACCACCAAAATCTAGGGATTCCTCAATATCAACAGAAAGAATACAATTATCGTTCGCTGCGATCTCGAAACAAGGCTCTGACGCGAAATTCGAAAAACTTCCGCTAAATTCAAGTCCATCTGATACGATCGTTAAAATTGGAACGCCATTAACATCAAAATCATTCGGGTTATTAAGCTGAATTTCATATTGAATTCGAAGCGTGTTATTTCCTGTGTCAGGTGTAAATACAAAACTTAAAATCTCATAAGTAAACCCTGGTAACTCAGGGGGGCTAATTACGACAGGATCTACAGGGTCAGGGAAGTCACAAGGGACTTCTTGCGTTATGTCAAAATTGAAAGATTGCCCGTTAACAAAATAAACTTGTGGAATAGTTATGGTCTTGGTACACGGATCCTCTGACGATCCATCATCACTTGATGAACATGAAAAGATTAGGACTGTTAAAACGCAAAAGAATAAAAATTTCTTCATGATGGTGCTGTGATTTTGATCAATGATTGCTTAAGAAGCAATTTTAGCGAAGATAATGAAAACCGATTCTCCTGTAAGAAAATTAACATTTCCTAAGTATAACTTATTACAATTTATTCAAAAACGATATCATCAATATAGATCGTCTGCCTGAAACCATTCGCACCTGAAAAAAGTACAAATCCTGATCGAATACAACTAAGATCTAATTTCTTTGCTTTTATCGAGTACTTTTTCCATTTTGGGGTCAGCGTAATTTCCAGTTCGGATTTTGAAGTATCTGGATAAGGTTTGTCGTTTCCAATTAAGCCAAAACCGACCTTCACATTGATGTTTTGATCTTTAGTTCTCGCCCAAAAGCTGAATGTTTTTGCTTCGGAAATATCATATCCGCCTAAGATTTCACCCCAATCGTTAGCAGGATCTACAAGACCAATTCCGTACCAATCTTTGGTAGCATCATATTTGATCTTCATCGCATATTTTCCAGCATACACTTCTTCCGTATTTTTAACATCAACAGATAAAGACTTATAGTTTCCCATAAATGCGGTTGGCGCATAGGGAACGTCTATGCCGTCTTGATAGACATAGAAGGGCAACTCTACTTTTGGTACCAAATATTTTCGTGCTCTGGCGATTTCATCACTCACCATTGTTGATGTTGTAGCAATTCCCATGTTTTTAAAACTATCGGTTACATGAACATATACTTTTATGGCGCCATCTTCTTGAGGAAGTCTGATCTGAAATCCTTCAGCGATGCTTCCACGATACTCTAATGGTTTTACACTGTTTCGCCTCTTCCGACTTCCAGTTCTTTGATTATAATGAAAACTTACAGTCATTTCATCATTTTCCGAATCTTCGATAGCAAGATCAACGGGTATCCAATTTCCACTTTCAGAAGTTTGTTTGACCAGTGAAAATGCGTTGATAACGGGAACCTTATTGGTAGGAGTCTTTCCTGTGTAAGCTTCTCGAATAGCCCAATATTGCGGTCGGTAATATTCATTATAATGTGTGAGTAACCAAGAGGTAGCAAAATTATTTCCAGTACCATAATGAAATATGTAAACACCCAAGCATTTTGGTTTAGGTTGAATCCATTCTTTGTACCCTTGAGTTATTGCATGATATTTGTGTTGGTCTGTTGGTTCTAATGCAATCCCGTTTGGTTTTTCAGTAATATCCCATTCACCAGTCACGCCAAATTCGGTAATGATATAAGGCTTATCAATATCCCGTTTATCTAATTCTTCTTGAAGAAATCCTGCTCCTGGACCATAACTGTTTAATCCATATATATCAATGGACGGTACATGCTTTTCCCACCAATCTAGCCCGAAGGTCCAAGCTTCAACAGACGTAATTGGATGGCTCGTATCTACCGCTTTGATTGCACTGCAAATGCGCTCGAGTAACTTTGAATAGGCCTCTTTTTCAGGGTCTGTAGCCATATTTAAATAAACTTCATTTCCAATTCCCCATGTGAGTACAGCAGGATGATCTTTATATCGATTCACAACTTCCAAGGCATTATCATACATCGCTTGCATGCCTTCTTTATCTTTTAGATAATTAAAACTATCGTCATCTTCCATTCCAGGTCTTCCGTGACGCATCCAAATTCCTACCATGACCTTGATATCATATTTATGTGCAGAGTCTAGTAGAAGCTTCGTATTGTCATTGGTTGCCCACAATCGAATGGTATTCACACCAATGTTTTGCAAATCACTGAAATAAGAGTCGTAATTGGCTACATCTTGATCATACCCAAACGTAACACCTTTAATGTTGAATGGTTGTTCATCAATCAATAGTTGCCATTGCTCATTAGTTTTTGAAACTTTTACCTGAGCATAACATGAATGATCAATTAATAAATAGGCGAATACTAGTAGAGATAGTTGTGTAAATCTTATCATGATAAAAAAAAGTCCGTTACCCTGCTTCAGAATAACGGACTACTATATATTTATGCTTAGTTTTCTTGAACTGGAAATCCGCGATCACGCATTAGTGCTTCGATCTTGGCATCACGACCTCTAAATAGTCTGTACGCTTCTGCTGGATCAATTGAATTACGAGGAGCGAACAAATACTTAACTAATTTCTCAGACATCGCTTCATCATAAAATCCGCCAGGAGCTTCTTTGAAGGCTTCCGAGGCATCACTTGTCAATACATCAGCCCACATATATCCATAATAGGCTGTTGCATATCCTTCACCCGAGAATACATGTCCAAAATGTGGTGTTCTGTGGCGCATTGGTAATTCGTCAGGCATATTTAGTTCAGCTAAAGTTTCGCGTTCGAAAGCATCAATATCGATATTGGATGGATCTGCCAAATGTAATTTCATATCAATCAAAGCTGAAGCGAGGTATTCGGTTGTTCCAAATCCTTGATTAAAGGTGGATGCATTTTTAATTTTAGCAACTAAATCAGCAGGAATAGGCTCTCCAGTTTTATAGTGTACAAGAAATTGATTAATTACTTCATCTGTAGACAACCAACGTTCTAATAATTGCGATTGGAATTCTGTATAATCTCTTACACCACCATTTAAGGTAGGATATTTAACATTGCTTGAAAAGAAATGCAATGCGTGACCAAATTCGTGAAAGAACGTCGTAGCATCATCCCATGACACTAAAACCGCCTCACCAGGAGCTGGTTTAACGAAGTTAGAATTGTTAGATGCAAGTACATTTGTTTCGCCTTGATAAGAGGTATAGCTGCGGTAAGTTGTTGCCCACGCTCCAGAGCGTTTGCCTTCTCTGGCAAAAGGATCTAAGTACCATAAACCGATGTGTTTACCAGAATCTTTATCAGTAACCTCCCAAACTTTCACATCAGGGTGGAATACTGGAACCGAACCTTCTTTAACAGGTGTGAAATTATAATTAAATAAACGACCAGCTGTATAAAACATAGCATCCGTAAGTTTATCTAATTGTAAATATTGTTTTACTTCGTCACTATCAAGATCATATTTTTTCTGACGTACTTTTTCAGCATAGTAGCGATAATCCCAAGGTTCGATAGTGATATTATCACCATCAGCATCTGCGATGGCTTGCATATCAGCGACTTCTTCGTCTACTCGTGCAATAGCCGCAGGCCAAACAGCTTCCATTAGATCCATGGCGTTTTGTGGATTTTTAGCCATACGATCTTGTAATCGCCATTCAGCATAGTTCTCATAGCCAAGTAGTCCAACACGTTCCTTTCTCAGTTTTAAGATTTCAGCAATGATAGCATTGTTATCGTATTCATCACCATTATCACCACGAGAATAGTAATTGCTCCAAACTTGTTTTCTCAATTCACGTTCCGTAGAATATGTCAAGAATGGATCCATTGAAGATCTTGTATT
Organism: Psychroserpens sp.; assembly: GCA_017643165.1. Lineage (GTDB taxonomy): Bacteria > Bacteroidota > Bacteroidia > Flavobacteriales > Flavobacteriaceae > Psychroserpens. The sequence goes on from JAEPNY010000003.1 coordinate 338,582, forward strand.
TGTGATGGCATATTTACCCTCTTGGCCTTTATCAGTTGCGATCTTCGCGGCAGATTTTATGAATGATTCAGAAAGACCACCTAATTGATCCTCTGTAAGGTAAGTCACGTAGTTTTCTTCATCATGAAGCACATTATTTGAGAATTTGGTGTAAAGGGACGACAGCTCTTTGTTAATCTCAGCATAACGTTTTTTCTTATCTGCATCTAGGTTGGCACCGCTCATTTCAAATTGTTTATAGATGAGATCTACTACACGTTGTTGATCGGATTCTAAAGGTGTTTCTTGTGAGGCATCGTAAACAGCTTTGATGCGTTGGAATAATTTTTCATTTTGAGAGATTTTCGAATTGTAATCCGACAGCTTAGGTGCTAATTCTGCTTGAATTGCTCTAAACTCAGGTGACGAAACATTACTACTCATAATCCCATAGTATGAAAACACATGTGTAAGTTCATCGGCAGATGCCTCCAGTGCAACAATCGTATTCTCAAAGGTTGGATCTTCTGTGTTATTAGCGATGGCTTCAACATCTTCCAATCCAAGTTCCATTCCAATTTCTACAGCTTCTTGAATGTCTTCAACGTTCATTTTATCGAAAGCTGGAACACCTTGAAACGGACCAGTCCATTCCTGTAATAAACTATTTTCACTCATAGCTACGGGTTCTTCTTTTGGCGTGTCATCCTTACAGCTGGACAAACAAACCAAGCCGCAAATAACAGCAGCTTTTATAGAATTTTTGATCATAAAATTAGGTTTTGAATTAGAGACTTTGAAGGTACTTATTTTCGAAGAGATTATCTAGCGGAAACTGTTAAATCTAACCCGAAATACACCTTATTAATCTAATATTTCTACACGTCGAATGTAGACGTTTTGAAGGGGCCAGTCAGCATCATCTGTATCTACTTGAGCAATTTTATCAGCTACTTCTATACCACGTATTACTTTTCCGAAAATGGTATAATCGCCATCTAATTCATAAACATCTCTTAGCGTAATAAAGAATTCATATGGAGAAGCTAATTTATAGGGGTTGTCGATGTTACTGCTCGGCATAGAAATTACACCTCGATCATGACGAAAACCACGTTTGGTATCCGTCGGTAGCAGGTATTTACCAATAAATCTTCTGCGCCTCATCACTTCGCGATCATCGGTACTTCCACCTTGAACAATATAATTATCAATTACGCGATAGAACTGTGTGTTGTCGAAATAGCCCTTCTTGGTCAGGTATATGAAATTTGAGCGATGGAATTTAGTTTCATTAAAGAGCAGGATATCAATATTACCAAAATCGGTTACAATACGTACCTTATTCTCTTTGTGCTTTTTATCATATTGCAAAAAGAACTCCATGGCATTGTCCTTAGTCAATAGGAAAGGTTGATCCTTGTTATCCATTTCTTCAGATTTAGTATCTAATTGGTCATCGACTTTTACAGTACTGGAATCTATCTCAGTTGTAGTTTTGTTCTGTTGAGATTGTTTATCTTCACAGTTCAGAAAAAGTAAAAAACATGCGGTTAGCCATATAAACCTCATACGAATGAATTTTGAAACGTTTTTAAATTCGGTATCAAAAATAAAAAATCTAAATCTTCCGGGAGAGTCGTCACAATTTAAAATGTCACCACCATTCCGTAGACAGCTTATGGATGAGAATCGTGAGAAGATGAATCATGCTAAAAAAGCAGGTGTATTGGCATTATTTTATCCGAATCAAAACATCGAAACAAAGTTGATTCTTATTTTACGTAAAACGTATAAAGGTGTGCATTCGGCTCAAGTTGGGTTTCCTGGCGGGAAGCTTGAAGATAATGATCCAGATTTGGCTTACACCGCACTACGTGAAACTGAAGAGGAGGTAGGTGTGATGAGAGATACCGTAGAAATCATAAAACCGCTAACGCAGTTATACATTCCGCCAAGTAATTTTACAGTTGCACCATTTTTAGGTGTAACCCAGCATACGCCAACATTTATAAAACAAGAAGATGAGGTTGAAGATTTAATAGAGGTGTCTTTATTAGATTTTATGGATGACAGAAATACTAAAAATGTGAAAGTAATGACCTCTTATAATGTTGAGCTTGAGGTTCCTGCCTTTGAATTAAATGGACACATAATTTGGGGTGCTACAGCCATGATGATGAGTGAACTAAAAGACTTGTTAAAAATAACTCTTTAAGGGTGAGATTTTCGTATGTTTGCGCTTACGCAAATGTAAATTGCAGGCATGGGCTTATTTAAACGGAATCCTTTCGGACATATACTATTTATAAAGAAATGGTTGATACGCATCCTAGGGTTGATGACGCATCGACGGTTTAGAGGATTCAACGAACTGCAAATTGAAGGTTCAGAAATCATCAAATCTATACCAGATACTAATGTTTTATTTATTTCGAATCATCAAACCTATTTCGCCGATGTGATTGCGATGTTTCATGTTTTTAATGCGAGTTTAAATGGGCGTTTAGATAGTATAAAAAATGTAGGTTATTTATGGAATCCAAAGCTAAACATGTACTATGTTGCTGCTAAGGAAACCATGAAATCTGGTTTGATTCCTAAAATTTTTGCTTATACAGGTTCTATTAGTATAGAACGCACATGGCGCTCGCAAGGAAAGGATGTGAATCGACAGGTTAAGATGAGCGATATAACCAATATCAAAAAAGCATTAGATGATGGTTGGGTAGTAACATTTCCGCAAGGGACAACCACGCCATTTAAACCAATTCGTAAAGGTACTGCGCATATAATTAAGCAATATAAGCCTATTGTTGTTCCAATCGTTATCGATGGATTTAGAAGATCATTTGATAAGAAAGGATTACGCGTAAAGAAGAAAAATGTTTATCAATCTTTCGAAATCAAAGAACCACTTAAGATTGACTATGAGAACGAAAGCATTGCTGAAATCGTTGAAAAGATTGAATATGCAATCGAACAGCATCCTTCATTTTTAAAAGTAATTCCACAAGAGGTTTTAGAGGAAAAAGAACGCTTAAATAGAGAGCAGCGCGAGTGGTAATAGCATCACGCTAGTTATGATGTTCTACTTATTCTTTTGAGGTGTTTTTTGGAGTGTTAATATGCTGAAAAACAAAGATTATTCCGATAAATCCAAGCATCCAAAACGACCATCCATAAATTAAATTAAGGAACAAAAATGTAAGACCTACCGTTAGATTTTCATGTTTCAATATGGATTTTAGTGGCTTCAGTTATCAAACTTCTAGCTTTTTTAACTCTTTATAATTACGGTTTAATCGTCGTAATAGAATACCATAAATAATGCGATAGAATATCCAAAAAACGAATACAAACATCAATGTTCCTAAGACCATCACGGCTAATGCAGCCATAAGTTGTTTATCTGTGAACTCAGCAAACTGGGCAGAAACTTCTGGGTTTTCGTATATCGTATAATAAAGTCCAAACACCATCGATAAAAATGCCATAACTAGATTATAAATAACGTAGTACCGAACTATTTTCCGCGTACGTAAAATGCTTTCCATTAATTTTTTGGCATTGTCTGTTACTGAAATTGATTTATAAGAGGTATAAAGAAGATAAATAAAGGTTATGATGACGATATAAGTGAAAATCGTCACGCCCAATAAAATACCATTGTTTCCATACATCGCTTCAAGATCGGCTCGATATTCGGCTGAAGAAAAATATGGTATACTATTTACCAAAATCCAAAATATCAATTCGGCAACGCTAATATAGAATAGTGTTTTAACAATTGATGAGGATTTTTTGTGCATCATCGGATAGATCTCACTGCTAGACAGCAAGGATTCTTCTTTCACAGGACCTTTCTGCCAATCCTTTTTTAATAAATCTAATTCATCCATAATCTTACGGATTTAGTATTGTTTTTAATTTCTTTTTGACCCTGTTCATTTTCACTCGTGCATTCACTTCTGAAATACCTAAGGTCTCACTTATTTCGCTGTAATTCTTGTCTTCCAAATACAAAAACACAAGCGCTTTTTCAATATCATTAAGTTGATGAACCGCTTGATAAAGCAACTTTAATTGCTGTTCTTCGGTGTCATCATATTCTTCGCTCCTAATCTTAAATGAAACTGACTCGAATCCTTGAGTGTCTATCGTACGCTTGGATTTTCGGTAGAGTGTAATAGCTGTGTTCAATCCAACACGATACATCCAAGTACTAAATTTTGCATCACCTCTAAACTTAGGGTAGGCCTTCCATAATTGGATGGTAATCTCCTGAAAAAGATCATTATGTGCATCTTGATTATTGGTATATAAACGACATACCTTATGCACAATATTTTGATGCTTTTCAAGCAATTCTACAAAATTATGTTCGAGCTCTTTATTCAAGTTTTTATTAGTTGGTTACTTATTGGTAGAAGTGAAGCTAGATATGTTACACATCATTCGCCTTTTTTTATTGTGGTATTTGTTAAATAGAAATTTTCTGTTCAAAATGGGTTGAATTACAGTGTTTTAATGGTGTTATTAGTTGTTTTGATTTAACATTCCGATTATTATAAAATATTGCGCTAGTGCATAGGTTAGCATTATACTAATATTCGCATAGATCTGTGGCTGATAGAATTTGTTGAGTGCCAGAATACTGTCAGAAACTAAAAATAAAATAGCACCAACTAAAACCAAGATATAACTCATACGATTGACACTACCTTTTCTCGTATACGCTGTGGTGGCCATGCTCAAAATAACCAGCATGTAAATTACTACTGGAATTAGCATTTCATTTAGTCCATTATATAATAGATAAAATAGCCCTACCGCGTAAATAAATAATAAAGTTGTAAACCCTAAAGGATTGATTTTTTTATTGCGTTGCTTGTTGAATGCCAATACATACAAGACATGTGCTATTAGAAAAGAGATAAGCCCAAACAAAAAATAATTTGGTGATTTTTCAACGAACATAAGTAATACATCTCCAATGACTGAGCATAATAGTGCGAGAAAAATTAAAACTCTTAATCCACTATTTATGCTTTTAGAACGACTCCAAAAGTAAAAAATCAATGAGGTGATAATCGCAGGTTTAAATATATAGTGCAGCTCATAAAAAGAGCTACTGTTGGCTGTAATGAGCTCGCCAGTGGTGATTAACACGAAAATAATTGAGAATAACTTAAGTGCTTTTGATTGCATAGTTGTTGGTTTTCTCAAAAATATGCATTTCGGTCATGATTTTTAACAATTCAGTAAAATTGAATTTAAAAATAGTTGGAATCCAATCACCTTTGAAGCATCAATCAAAAATGAACAGTTTATAACATCAATCATGAAAACACTAACCACTATCATTTGTTTATTTCTAACTGGAGGACTCTTAGCTCAAACCACAATAAGTGGTAAAGTAACTGACAATAAGAATCAACCTATTCCTGGAGCTAATGTTTATCTCGATGGTACTTACGATGGAGATACTACTGATACAAAAGGAAATTTCAGTTTTACGACTGAGGAATCAGGTACTCAAGTATTAACGATCTCCTATTTATCCTATGAAACTAAAACCATAGCAGGAGATGTTTCAATCTTAAATAACTTAGAGATCAAACTTCGAGAAGACGTTGAAACATTGGATGGCGTCGTTATTACAGCAGGTACTTTTGAAGCGAATGATAATAGTAAAGTGTCTGTATTAAACTCTCTTGATGTTGTAACTACAGCAAGTGCTTTAGGTGACTTTGTAGGTGCATTGCAAACGCTTCCAGGGACTTCTACAGTTTCAGAAGACGGTCGCCTTTTTGTGCGAGGAGGAGATGCTGAAGAAACTCAAATATTTATTGATGGGATACGCGTCTTTACGCCTTTTACGCCTACTACTAATAATATTCCAACAAGAGGACGTTATTCCCCATTCTTATTTGACGGCATTACATTTTCAACTGGAGGCTATTCTGCTGAATACGGTAATGCATTGTCTAGTGTTTTATTACTGAATACAATAAATGAACCTGATCAAGAGAAAACGGATATTGGAATAATGAGTGTAGGTGGTAGTCTGGGTCGCACTGAAAAATGGAAAAATTCATCTTTAAGTGTGAATGCGTCATATATTAATCTTGCACCATACTTAGCTGTTTATCAGGATCGAAACGATTGGGAGAAACCTTTTGAAGGTGCTCAAGGAGAGGCTGTGTTTCGACAAAAATTTGAATATGGACTATTGAAGTTCTATGCAGCTTTTGATGTTACGAATTTTGAATTAACACAAGATGATATAAATATCAGCGAAGGCATTCGATTTAAATTAAACAATAGAAATTTCTATGCAAACACATCGTACACAAGCGTACTAGGCAAAGGTTGGACTTTAAACTCAGGGTTGAGTTATACTATTGGTAATACAGATGTCACTATAATAGATGACGATATCTCGGATGATGAACATTCGTTTCATGCCAAAATTAAGCTGAAGAAACGATTCAATAGTCGATTTAAATTGAGTTTTGGGATAGAGCATTTTAATACAGATTTTGATGAAACATTCTCAAACGAAGGCTTTAATACAAGCTATGGTTTCGTTAATAATAATTCGGCGGCATTTGTTGAATCAGATGTCATATTTAGTAAGGATTTCGCCTTAAAGGTTGGATTAAGAGCTGATAACTATGAGCTGTCTGATGAATTTGTTTTAGCGCCAAGAGCATCAGTTGCGTATAAAACTTCTGACAACGGACAATTGTCATTAGCCTACGGAAATTTCTATCAAAACGCTACAAACGAATCATTAAAATTTGATTCTACAATCGGAACTCAAAATACCAAACATTACATCATGAACTATCAGTATGTTAATGATGGAAAGATATTTAGAGCCGAGGCATATCGTAAGGAATACGATGACTTGGTAAAATTTGATACGGAGTTTCCTGGATTTGGAACTAACTTTGATAATTCAGGTTCTGGCTATGCACAAGGCTTGGATTTATTTTGGAGAGACAATAAGAGTATTAAAAACACCGATTATTGGTTGAGTTACTCATATCTTGACACCGAGCGTGATTATAGAAACTTTCCAACTCGAGCACAACCTAATTTTGCCAACACTCATAATTTTTCTGCTGTAGCGAAGTATTGGATCGAAGATTGGAAAAGTCAGGTAGGGTTTGCCTATACATTCGCTTCTGGACGACCATTTACAAATCCTAATACAAATCAGTTCTTAGGAGAGAAAACAAAAAGCTTCAATAGTTTAAGTGTGAACTGGGCCTATTTAATTAGTCAACAAAAGATTTTATATGTGTCTGTAAATAATGTTTTAGGCTTTAATAATATTAATGGCTACCAGTATAGTAACACGCCTGATATGAACGGAAATTTTGCACGTCGTGAACTTCGTCCAGCAGCCGATCAATTCTTCTTTATTGGTTTCTTTTGGACGATTAGCGAAGATGGAACAGATAATCAACTGGATAATCTCTAATTTTTTTGACATGACATAAGTCATATTTTTCCTCGATATATTGATTTAACTTTAAGGTATAAATCATTGTAATCATGGAAGTTAAAAAGAACCCTAAAGTAGATGTCGGACGAAATAGCAGTATCTATTTCGCAATCGGCCTGAATTTGATGTTATTAACAACTTATCTAATGTTTGAGCATAAGTTCTATGAAAATGATACCTATGTTCAAGATATCGTTCAAATGGATAAGATTGTAGAGGAGGATATACCAATTATCAATGTAGATGTACCTCCACCACCGCCACCGCCACCTGCAATTGTATCTGAAGATTTAAAAATTGTAGCTGACGTTGAAGAAATTGAAGAAACTATCATCGAAAGTACAGAAGTTAGTCAGTCGGATGCTATTGAAGCAGTTGTAACGGTTGAGGAAGTAGAGGTTGAAGAGGTTGAAGAAGAAATTATTGTACCATTCGCTGTTATTGAGAATGTACCTGTATTTCCAGGATGTGAAGAGGGTACAAAAGCAGAAAAAATCGCTTGTTTCGAGAAATCGATTCAAGATCACGTCAAGAAAAATTTCGTGTACCCTGAAACAGCAATGGAGTTAGGTATGGAAGGAAAAGTGTATGTACTTTTTGCTATCGATAAAAATGGTCGCGTATCAAGTATTAGATCAAGAGGTCCAGATAAAATTTTAGAGGCAGAAGCTGAGCGAATTATTGGGTTATTACCAAAAATGGTACCTGGTAAACAACGCGGTAGAGCTGTAAAAATGCCATATAGTATTCCAATTAGTTTTGTATTAAGAAATTAATACACACAAATTAGAAACAACGAATAATAATCTAGAAGTTTTTTTAACTTTCCAATTATATATTCATAGATTAAACGAAAAAGCACTCTGTAATGGAGTGCTTTTTTAATCTATATAATAGCTTATAAATAAATATTGGTAATAAGCTTAGATACTGTAGGATGATCATTACCTCCAGCAGGTTCAATGGTAATATTTAAGGATTCAGCATGATCAATATAAGTCATGGCCAACATTTCTGTTTCGGTATTGATAACACCCATATCAATCATTACACCCTCAACATCTGCCCACATCTGATAATCATGATCGTCATCTAATTTCGGTAAGTAGGCTGTATTTATAACAACAGATTTATCAGTATCATTGACATAACTTATCACTTTTGCTTCAGGCATCAGATCGTTTCCTTTTAGTATATATTTAGCGACATTTGGATTATTAACTAAAGCATACCATTTACTTGCTTCTTCCAAGCTATTATGGAGCGCATCAATATCATTATTGAGTTCGACGTTCTCAGTTTCAACAACTTCTAATTGATCTTTAGTAGCATTTAGCTGTGTAAATAAATACACTGTACTAGCCGTTAGCAATATGGCTAGACTTGCTGCAATATTCAAATATGGACGTAAAGCATTAGATTTTGGAAGCGCAATTGTTTTAACTTCGGATTTAGATTTGATAGCCGACAATAAATCGTCTTTCACCTTAGCAGGTGCATCTATCGCATTATCTATAGCTAGAGCTTCGAGACTAGATTCAATTCTATTCAATTCGTCTTTCAGCTCAGGATGAGTAACAAAAGCTTCTTCGACTTGAATTCGTTCATTTGAATCTAAATCGCCAATCACGTATCTCGTAATTAAATTGTTATCCAATATGTAGGTCTTATCCATCTTCATCTCAATACTTCAATTAATACCAACAAAAATGCAGCCACAGTCAAATACGCTTTTTGTAATTGTTTGATTGCCTGTTTAATGTACGATTTAAATGTTCCTAAAGGAACGTTCATCTCTTCGCGAGCCTCACGATGCGTAAGACCGTTAAAATAAACAAGCTCAATTGCTCTTTGGTGGTGCATCTCTAATTTACTGATTGATCCTTTTAATTTCAGGACATCAATAGCTTCATTTACATCTTCTGTTCTATCCTTATATACACTTAAATCTTCGACTTGGATGAGCTTATCATTCTTTCTTATGAAATTTAACGTTTTGTTACGTGCAATTCGATAAGCCCAAGTGTAAAAACTACCCTTGTTTAAATCATAATCACCCGCTTTTTCCCAGATGGTCATAAAGGTGTCTTGCAACAAGTTTTGAGCTTTAGCTTCGTCTTTACATATTCTTAGGATAACTCCGTAAAGCGCAGCAGAATACTTGTCGTAAAGTAGACTCAGAGCGGCTTCATCTCTGTTTTGAAGCTTTGAAATAAGGGCTTTATCCTTGTTCATTATTGTTAAAGATTTCACAAAAAACGCTTATGACTCATCCATCGAATCGATAGCTGTGTAAATATAGACGAAAGTACTTCAAAACAAAAACAAGTACACTAAATAGTTTAACCAATAAAAAAAACGTTATGAAAAAGTTAGTATTTATTTTAACAACATTCGCTGCATTAACATTTAGTCAAAATGCAAAAGCTCAAGGAACAATTGTTGACGCTGCAGTAGGGAATGAGAATTTCTCAACATTAGTGACAGCATTAAAAGCTGCAGATTTAGTTTCAGCTTTACAAGGTGATGGACCATTTACAGTATTTGCACCAACAAATGCAGCATTTGGAAAAATTGATTCTAATACATTAGGTTCTTTATTAAAGCCAGAAAACAAAAAAGCATTATCAAACATTTTAACTTATCACGTAGTTTCTGGAAAATTAGCTGCAGCAGATGTAGTAGCTGCATTAAAGAAAGGTAATGGAAAAGTTGTGTTAAAAGCGCTTAACGGACAAGAATTAACTGTAGTTCAAAAAAGTGGTAAAATATGGTTACAAGACCAGAACGGTAATTACAGTGAGATTACTGCAACGGATGTAATGGGAAGTAATGGTGTAATCCATGTAATTAACTCGGTAGTAATGCCTAAATAATATTTGGGTTAACTGCTATGAGAAAGAGAAAAGCATTCACTATTGTGAATGCTTTTTTACTTTTAAGGGATATGTAAAAACTAAGCTTTAGTCGCAATGACTAAAATCTGAAGCTCCATATCGTCATTTATAAACTTATCACCTAAATTGTCGAAGAACGACTTCGACCCGTACGTGATTCCCCATTTTGTTCTATCAATCGTAAATGAATCACTTTTCAATGTCATTTTATCCCCTTCATCATAAATACTGACCGGAAAAGAAATATTCTGTGTTTTTCCTCTTAAAGTTAAATTACCTGATAGTTTACCCATACTGTTTTCACCAGCATTGTATCCAGTAATTTCGAATTTAGCAGTAGGGAATTGATTAACATTAAAGAAATCACCTTCTTTTCCCTCTACTGTGCCCATTAAATGTGATTCTAAGCTTTCTTTCCCTTCACCAGAGGCTAAATCAGTTACATTTATTGATTTCATGTTTATTACAAAAGAACCGCTTTCAAGTCCATTTTCATTGGCGCTAATAGAACCCTCCTGAATCGAAATGGTTCCTGTATGCGTTCCTGTAGGTTTAAAACCTTTCCAGTTTATTGTTGATTCATCAATGTTAACGCTGTATGTTGATGAGCTGCTCTCCATTTTTGCAGCCTCTTCAATTTCACTAGTGGTTGCAGCATCCGCTTTGTCTTTACAGCTGGAAAATGCAATTAAAATAGCCACAAGTAACATGTGTTTTAAAGATTTCATAGTCATAATAATCGATTTTTTTTGTTTATCGTAATTACAAAAATAAAGATTGTTGTACCAAGTATCAATGTCATTGAAAATAATTTGATGACATTTTGACATTTTTAGAATAATGGCAGTACTTTTGCCATCTTAAATCAAAGATTTATTTAAGTATTCTAAATAATGAGTAAAAAAGAAAAAGCACAAACTATTGAAGACCCTGTAAATCAGGAAGAAACTGTTGAAACACAAACTGAAACGCAAGAAGAGGCACTAAGTGTAGAAGAGCAATTACAGGAAGATTTAGCAAAAGAGAAAGACAAGTTTATGCGTTTATTCGCAGAATTTGAGAACTATAAAAAACGTACAACAAAAGAACGTATAGATCTTTTTAAAACGGCCAGTGAAGAGGTGATGGTTGCGATGCTACCAGTATTGGATGATTTTGAACGCGCCTTAATGCATATAGAAGAAGATAAAGAAGCTGAAGAATTGCGTAAAGGAGTTTTATTGATTTATCAAAAATTGATTACGACTTTAGAGCAAAAAGGATTAAAGAAAATCGAAATTACTCAAGGTGATCCGTTTAATGCAGATGACCATGAAGCAATTACGCAAATACCTGCTCCAAGTGAGGATCTAAAAGGAAAGATTATTGATGTTGTAGAACATGGATATAAACTTGGTGATAAAGTGATAAGATTTCCTAAAGTTGTAATAGGACAAGCATAAGAGTATGGCAAAACGAGATTATTATGAGGTTTTAGGCGTTGACAAAAATGCTTCTGCAGCTGAGATTAAGAAGGCATATAGAAAAATGGCTTTGAAATTTCATCCCGATAAAAATCCGGATGATAAAGAGGCTGAAGCAAAATTTAAAGAAGCGGCTGAAGCATATGAAGTATTAAGTAACGCTGATAAGAAAGCACGCTATGATCAATTTGGTCATCAAGCATTTGATGGTGCTGGTGGTTTTGGCGGAGGTGGCATGAATATGGATGACATCTTTAGCCAATTTGGAGATATCTTTGGTGGTGCTTTTGGTGGCGGCGGATTTTCAGGATTTGGCGGAGGATTTGGCGGAGGCCAAAGACGTGTTAAAGGTAGTAATCTTAGAATTCGCGTTTCACTCACGCTAGAAGAAGTCGCTCAAGGCGTCGAAAAGAAAATTAAAGTCAAGCGTAAAATTCAAGCTCCTGGTACAACTTATAAAACCTGTGGAACCTGTAATGGCACTGGGCAAGTAACACGAGTTACAAATACAATCCTTGGTAGAATGCAGACGGCATCAACATGTCCAACATGTAGTGGAGCTGGTCAGGTTATTGATAAAAAGCCAGATAATGCAGATGCTCAAGGCTTATTGGTTGAGGAAGAAACGGTTTCGGTTAAAATTCCTGCTGGTGTTGTAGATTCTATGCAACTCAAAGTAACTGGAAAAGGTAACGAGGCACCTGGAAATGGTATTTCAGGTGATTTATTGGTTGTTATTGAAGAAAATGAACATGAAACATTAAAACGCGAGGGTGATAATTTACATTATGATTTGTATGTGAGTTTACCTGATGCAGTTTTAGGAACGTCTAAAGAGATTGATACGGTTACTGGTAAAGTAAGAATTAAGGTTGAGGCAGGCGTTCAATCTGGTAAAATTCTTCGCTTACGCGGAAAAGGAATACCTAGTATTAACGGCTACGGAAGTGGCGATTTATTGGTACACGTAAATGTTTGGACGCCAAAAACTTTGAGTAAGAAACAAAAGGAGTTTTTTGAAAACATGAGGAATGACGAGCATTTCGAACCAAAACCTGAAAGCACAGATAAATCCTTTTTTGAAAAAGTTAAAGATATGTTTTCATAAGCACATCCTTATTTAATAAAAAACACTATATTTGAATTATCACTAATTCTAATTAGTGGTAATTTTTCTTTTTCATAGCAATTTTTTCCCATCCTTAATTCTATTAAGGGTGGGTTTTGTTTTTTTAGCGAAGAGGTGTTCGAGTCAATTTAGCAATAGATGATAACACAAATGGACATGATAATTATCTTGCAAGATTTAGCTCTATCTCTCGAACATTTTTATCTTTACGTTATATTTTTTTAGCATTCAATACTACTTTATGACTGACCTTCTTATCACTGATTCTGTTTCAAAGAACTTCGGAAATTTTAGAGCTTTAAACAATGTCTCTATTGCCGTGCCAAAGGGCAGTATTTTTGGACTTCTTGGTCCCAATGGCGCAGGAAAAACAACATTGATTAGGATCATTAACCAAATCACGATGCCAGATACTGGAGGTGTATTTCTCGATGGTGAACCATTGCGTCCTGAGCATATAAAAAATATTGGATATCTACCTGAAGAGCGTGGGCTCTATAAGTCCATGAAAGTTGGTGAACAAGCACTATACCTTGCACAACTTAAAGGACTATCAAAACAAGAGGCTAAACAGCGCTTAAAATATTGGTTTGAAAAACTGGAAATTGGGGATTGGTGGAATAAGAAAATACAAGAACTAAGTAAAGGTCAAGCCCAAAAGATTCAATTCATTGTAACGGTACTACATCGGCCAAAACTCTTAATTTTTGACGAACCCTTCTCTGGATTCGATCCCATTAACGCGAATTTAATTAAAGATGAGATTCTTCAATTGAGAGATGAAGGCGCTACGGTTATTTTTTCCACACATAGAATGGAATCAGTTGAGGAATTATGTGATCATATCGCCTTAATTCATAAGTCAAATAAGGTCCTTGATGGAAAACTAACGGATATCAAAAAAACATATCGTACGAATACATTCGAAGTTGGGTTACAAACAGACGCCATCGATCAAGTGACACGAGACATCAAGGAAAAATTTGAAGTTTTACCTGCTACATTCAAAAATTTAAACGACGATGTGAAACTCAACATAAAATTGAATGGAAATTACAACTCCAACGAGTTGCTTTCATTTTTAACATCAAAAGCAGAAGTGCATCATTTTGTTGAAGTAATTCCGAGCGCTAACGATATTTTTATACAAACGGTTAAAAATAACTAGAATGAATCATTTGCCATTAATTATTAAACGAGAATACCTAACAAAGGTTAAGAACAAATCTTTCATTATAATGACCTTTGTGAGTCCATTAATCATGGTTGCATTGATCCTAGTTGTGGCTTATTTATCTCAAATTAATTCTGATAAAGAACGTCAAATTTCAATCCTTGATGAAACAGGCGTGTTAGATGGTATATTTGAAAATACTGAACATACGACCTATAAAATACTTTCAGATATAAGTCTTGATTCTGCTAAAGAATTAGTAAAAAGTCGTGAAGATTATGGGTTGTTACATATTGAACGTGATGTGAATAATAACGCCATTGTTTCTCAGGTTAGCTTTTATTCAGATGATTCGCCCTCACTAAGTATTCTCACTAGTCTAGAGCGCAAAATTGAAAAGCGATTAGAAGACGAAAAATTGAAAATAAATGGCGTTGATATTGGTAAAATTGAGGCTTCTAAAACTAATATCGATATAAGTCAGGAAACGTTTTCCGGAGAGAAAACCTCTAAAGTAGATAGCTATATGAAATTGGCTTTTGGAGGTGCCGCTGGTTATTTATTATTTATGTTCATTATTATCTATGGTAATATGATCATGAGAAGCGTTATTGAAGAAAAAACAAGCAGAATTATTGAGATCATTATTTCTTCGGTAAAGCCTATTCAACTTATGCTGGGTAAAATAATTGGGACTTCATTGGCTGGTGTAACCCAGTTTGCAATTTGGGTGCTTCTTGGCGGAATCTTAATAACCGTACTCACAGCGATTTTGGGAATTAGTATGGCTGAGTTACAAACACCTCAACAAGATTTAATGAATCAAGCCATGCAAAATGCCGATATAGGTAATGAAATGCAACTAGCAATGCAATCCTTTTTTAATTTACCATTAACGAACTTGGTTATTGCCTTTATGTTCTTTTTTATTGGAGGCTATTTGTTATATAGTTCACTTTATGCAGCGGTAGGAGCGGCAGTAGATAATGAAACGGATACGCAGCAATTCATGTTGCCTATTATAATGCCATTAGTACTAGCAGTTTACGTTGGTATTTTCACGGTAATAGAAGATCCACATGGAACTGTTTCGACGGTGTTTTCGTTTATCCCTTTTACGTCTCCTGTGGTCATGCTTATGCGCATACCTTTCGGTGTACCGATATGGCAGCAAGTCTTATCATTTGCAATATTAGGTGGTACCTTTATTTTTACAGTGTGGTTCGCCGCAAAAATTTATAGAGTTGGTATTTTAATGTACGGTAAAAAACCAAGTTATAAAGAACTTTATAAATGGATTAAGTACTAAATTCTCATTCAGGAGTATGCAATTAGAAGAGAAAATAACTGAAAGTTCGACTTGGCAAGGAATTAAAGATGTTTTGAATCTGCATTTTGATTTCACCGAGAACATCAGTATTTCAATTCTTGATTTGTTGGTCGTTATTACTGTAATCTTCATAACGACCTTAATATTGCGACTTGCGTATAAGGCATTTACTCGCAATCTACCTAATGAGGATAAAGCTAAGTTTAGTGGGATATTCGGTTATTTTAGATGGTTAATCTATATGATCATTCTATTGATCACTTTACATTCGGTAGGTGTAAATGTCACAGCAATATTTGCGGCTTCAGCTGCGCTTCTAATTGGTATTGGTTTAGCCTTACAAACCTTATTTCAAGATATTATTGCAGGCGTCTTTATTTTAATTGATCAGTCGGTTCATGTTGGTGATATAATTGAAATCGATGGTAAGGTTGGTCGTGTTGAAGAAATAAAATTAAGAACCACAAGGGCTGTTACTATTGATAATAAAGTTCTCGTATTACCAAATCACCTGTATCTCGAAAACAGTTTATATAATTGGACTCAAAATGGAACATTAACCAGAGAAAGTGTAGCAGTTGGTGTAGCCTATGGAAGTGATGTTGAATTAGTAAAACGTGTACTTTTACAAGCTGCGAATGCACATCCTGAGGTAGTTGATTCTCCGAAACCAGATGTTTTATTTACAGATTTTGCTGATAGCTCGCTCAATTTTCAGTTAATATTTACGATGAATAATAGTTTTAAATCTCAATTCCTTAAAAGCGATTTACGATTTGAAATAGATCGTTTATTTAGAGAAAATGGGATCACAATTCCATTTCCGCAACGCGACATCCACATTATTGACAAGCCTTCATAATAGAATCGGAATTTCTACGTTAAACGCTTATGCTAAAATCTATATCTAAAATTGTCTTGCTGGTCTTCATTGGATGCACATCTCAATTATCTACGGCTCAGCTTACAGATTTGGCTAGATTAGAGTATTCATTTATTCCAAAAAGTAATTCTGAGGATCAATACACACGAGTTAGAGCCTTATTAAATTATCCAATTAAAACGAAAGAAGACTGTTACCTAGTAATTGGTGCCGAATACAATCAAATCTTCTTAAACTTAGAAGATGATTATCCTTTTGATGTATCCCTAATTGAATCTGTAAAAGTAATAGATCTAAATATCGGATACACATTTAAAACCAGTGAGAAATGGCGCATCGGACTTAATTTGAATCCAAGATTGGCCTCCACATTCACAAGCTCTCTAGAATCAGATGACTTATTTCTCAATGGTGGAATATTCGCAATCAACGATCGTACTAAAGATGAATCAGCTAAACGACCATATCGTTTAACTCTTGGGTTGACATATAATACTACAGCTGGAATTCCATTTCCGCTACCTTTTGTTAGTTATTATCGACGCGTAAATGAAAAGTGGTCCTTTTCAGCAGGAATCCCAAAATCTAATGTAAAATACTTCCTATCTGAAAAAAGTATGTTACAAACTTTCGTTAGTTTAGATGGGTATTTTGCTCATATTCAACGCCCATTAGTCATAAATGGCACTCAAGTTGATAATGTTTCATTATCAGTAGCTGTAGGCGGATTGGGATATGAATATTTTATTACCAAAAATTTAGTCGCCTATGCCTATTCTGGATTTACATTTAGATTAAATAATGTACTTCGTAATGATAATCGCGATGAAGTTTTTAAATTAGACGATCTAAATGCCTTTTATTTAAGAACAGGAATAAAATTTAAACTTTAATAATGTCAAAAATACTTGTAATTGAAGATGAAGCTGCGATCCGACGTGTCTTAGTGAAAATCTTGTCAGAAGAAAACGATGCTTATCAGGTAGAAGAAGCAGAAGACGGTCTTGTTGGAATCGAAAAAATAAAAAAAGATGATTTTGACTTGGTACTTTGTGATATAAAGATGCCTAAAATGGATGGCGTCGAAGTCCTCGAAGCGGTTAAAAAAATCAAGCCAGAAACACCAATGGTCATGATATCGGGTCATGGCGATCTCGATACGGCTGTTAATACCATGAGACTGGGAGCGTTTGATTATATTTCAAAACCACCGGATTTAAATCGACTTCTGAATACGGTTCGAATCGCATTAGATACAAAAACACTGGTTGTTGAAAACAAAATGCTGAAAAAGAAAGTAAGCAAGAAGTATGAGATGATTGGTGATAGTGAGGCTATCAGTCAGATCAAAGACATGATTGAGAAAGTAGCCGCTACAGATGCACGTGTGCTTATTACTGGTCCGAATGGTACAGGAAAAGAACTCGTTGCACATTGGTTACATCAAAAGAGTTCTCGTTCAAAAGGACCACTAGTGGAGGTAAATTGTGCTGCAATTCCTGCTGAATTGATCGAAAGTGAATTATTCGGACATGTGAAAGGAGCCTTTACAAGTGCTGTTAAAGATCGTGCTGGAAAGTTTGAAGCCGCTAATGCAGGAACTATCTTTTTAGATGAAATAGGAGATATGAGTCTATCTGCTCAGGCCAAAGTGCTTCGTGCCTTGCAAGAAAATAAAATACAGCGTGTAGGTAATGATAAAGATATTAAAGTTGATGTTCGAGTCGTTGCTGCTACGAATAAAGACCTTAAAAAAGAAATAGACGAAGGACGTTTTAGAGAAGATCTTTACCATCGATTAGCTGTTATATTAATAAAAGTTCCAGCCTTGAATGACAGAAGGGAGGATATCCCATTACTTATAAACCATTTTTGTGCAAAGATTGCTGAAGAACAAGGAACGGCTAAAAAAGAATTTTCGGATAAGGCTATTAAATTACTTCAAGAATATGACTGGACTGGAAATATTCGTGAATTACGAAATGTTGTTGAACGTTTAATAATTCTTGGAGGTAATGAAGTAAGTGAAAACGACGTGAAATTATTCGCTTCAAAATAACGGATTATGAAAAACATTTCGATAGACCAATTCAAGGTAACAGCACCAATTCAGTTAAAGGACGTGTCAACAACTTTTGATTTAAATGCTGGCAAAAAAGATATAGAGAAGGAACTTGAGGAGGTTCGTGAGAAATTAGGAGATTTTCAGAACACGATTTATGCACACGGAAAGTATGCTGTTCTCATTTGTATTCAAGGTATGGATACTGCAGGTAAGGACAGTATGATTCGTGAGGTATTTAAAGATTTTAATACACGAGGAATTGTGGTTCACAGTTTTAAAGTTCCTACCGAATTAGAACTGGATCATGATTATTTGTGGCGACATTATATCGCATTACCAGCAAGAGGTAAGTTTGGTGTATTCAATAGAACGCACTACGAAAATGTTCTTGTAACTCGAGTTCACCCTAGCTATATTTTAAATGAAAATATACCTGATGTGAATTCAGTAGAGGATATAAATGATGCCTTTTGGAATAAACGATTCCGACAGATTAATGACTTTGAACAACATATCGCAGAAAACGGAACAATCATTTTTAAGTTCTTCCTACATTTATCAAAAGATGAACAGCGTGATCGCCTTTTAAGACGATTACATAAAGCTGAAAAAAACTGGAAGTTTTCACCTAGTGATTTAAAGGAACGTAAGCTATGGGATAAATATCAGATGTGCTACGAGGAAGCAATAAATCGTACTTCAAAACCGCATGCGCCTTGGTATACTATTCCAGCAGATGATAAGCCAACTGCTAGGTATATTGTTGCAAGAATACTGTACGATACTCTTACGCAATATTCTGATATTGTTGAACCAGAACTTGACGAAGAAATCAAAAGTCATTTGGGCGACTATATCAAGCAGTTGAAAAGTGAATAGTACCGGATCTATTTTTTAAGATTTATTTATAGAACTTAAATTGTTTATGTAGTATCTTTAAGTTTCACAGTTAAACACTAATCTATGAAGCATATTTTTACGCTTGCCCTTCTTTGTTTTTCCTTGACTTTTTCTGCTCAAACTGATGAGCAAGCCGTTGAGACCATTTTTAAAAATTCATTAAATAATGGTATGAGTTACCAGTGGCTAGATCACCTTTCTAATCAGATTGGAGGGCGACTTTCAGGTTCGCTTAATGCTGAACGCGCGGTAGCATACACTAAAGAAGAATTTGAGAAATTAGGTTTAGATAAAGTTTGGTTGCAACCTGTAATGGTCCCACGATGGGTTAGAGGTGCACCTGAATTTGCGTATATAGAAACATCGCCAGGTGTTACAACGAACGTTAATATTTGTGCGCTAGGAGGATCTATTGCAACGCCAGGCGGAGGAATTAAGGCAAATATTATTGAAGTTGGGTCTTATGAAGATCTTAAAGACTTAGGTGAAGAAAAAATTAAAGGAAAGATCGTATTTATAAATCGTCCAATGCAAGCTGATCTTATTAATACGTTTGAAGCCTATGGAGGATGCTCATCTGAACGTTATCGCGGTGCTGCTGAAGCCGCTAAATATGGCGCTGTAGGTACAATAGTACGTTCACTAAATTTAAGATTAGATGATTACCCTCATACAGGTAGTATGAGCTATGGCGATTTACCGCCTTCTCAGCGAATACCTTCTGCTGCTATTAGTACTAATGATGCTGAATTACTAAGTGGTATGCTAGCGCTTAACAAAGACTTGAAGTTCTTCTTTAGTCAGAATTGCAAACAACTGGAGGATGTTTTGTCCTATAATGTTATAGGTGAAATTACCGGAAGCGAATATCCTAACGAGATCATACTTGTAGGTGGTCATTTAGATTCATGGGATTTAGGGGATGGATCACATGACGATGGTGCAGGCTGTGTTCAATCGATGGACGTTCTTAGATTGCTCAAAGAAAGTGGTTTAAAACCTAAGCGTACTATTAGAGCCGTTCTTTTTATGAATGAAGAAAATGGATTGCGTGGCGGACGTAAGTATGCGGAAGAAGCGAAAGCCAAGAATGAGAAACACATCTTCGCGTTAGAAAGTGATTCAGGAGGGTTTACACCTCGTGGATTTAGTTTTCAATGTAGTGAAGCAATGCTTGGGAAAGTACAAAGCTGGCGGTCTTTATTTAAGCCGTATTTGATTCACTTTTTCGAAATGGGTTATAGTGGAGCAGATATTGGACCACTGCGAAATGATGAAATCGTTTTAGCAGGACTGCGTCCAGATTCTCAGCGCTATTTTGATCATCATCATGCAGCTAATGATACATTCGAACACGTGAATAAGCGTGAGCTAGAACTAGGTGCAGCTTCGATGACGGCACTAGTGTTTTTAATAGATAAATATGGAACTAATACCATCAGTAATGTTGAAGAAATTAGAGATTAATATTATAGCGATGAAACATTTGTTAGTGTCAATCGTGTTAATCTTTAGTTTTACAATTGGATCAGCTCAGGATTCCAAGGATGCGGAAGTGCCCTATCGAGAGGTGCCGAAGTATGCCGATGAATTCACATCTGGAACGGTCGCTGCACGATTAATTGATGGATTAGGGTTTCGTTTTTATTGGGCGAGCGAAGGACTTGAAGAAAAAGATCTTCAGTATAAACCGAATGAAGAGGCGCGTTCTAGTTTAGAAACTATTGATCATATATTAGATTTGTCATATATGATCGTTAACTCAACACTGAAGAAGAATAACGAGCGAGTCGATAAATCTGGGTTGTCTTATGAAGAAAAAAGGAAGCAGACCTTAATGAATTTAAAAACAGCAGCTGATATTCTCAGAACTAGTGACGATATTTCACAATACAAGATAATTTTCGGTTCGAATGAAATTCCATTTTGGAATCAAATCAATGGTCCAATAGCTGATGCTATCTGGCACTGTGGTCAATTGGCAACCTTGAGACGTTCAAGTGGAAATCCAATTAGTTCGAAAGTGAGTTTTTTTAATGGTACAGTCAAAGATTAAGTAATTTGAAAGGTCGTTTAAAACAAATTCATCCTGTATTACCTGTTCGGAATGTTTCTGAAAGCATTAGTTATTATACCGATAAATTAGGTTTTACTTTGGCATTTAAAGACGCAGTCGATTCTCCGAGGTACGCAGGCGTTAAACGCGATGCTATTGAGATTCATCTACAATGGCATGATGCAAATGATTGGATAAATGGAATGGATAGCTGCTTGTTGCGAATTTATGCAGAAAACATTGACGATTTATTTAATGAATATAAATCTAATTCGGTATTTCATGAGCAAACAGATTTACGTGATACAGCTTGGGGAACGCGAGAATTTGGAATTTACGACGAAGATAAAAATGGTTTAATTTTTTATAAAGACTTTTAAAATATTAAGCGCTATGAAAAGAAAGTTTTGTCTGTTACTCTTATTTGTTTTGCCACTTTTAAGTTTAGCACAGGTAGAAGAGTTATTGTGTCAAGTCTTAGACAGTCAAACCAACCAACCTGTGGTTTTCGCCACAGTATTGGTTAAAACTAGAAGTGTCGGTGTAATATCAGATGATAATGGTAATTTTAGATTGCCAATTCGCTATAAAGCAAATAACGACATTATTCGTATTTCCTGTATTGGTTATAAAACCATCGAAATTAACGTCGTTTCACTAAAAGATACAGAACTCAATGTTTTTAAACTGGTGCCCAAAATTGAAGCACTAGATGCGGTGACAATTGTTGCACAAAAAAATAGACCAGCTGCTGATCGACTTCAAGCACGTGAAATTATTAGAAGAGCGATTGCAAAAATGCGCGTAAATTATCCAACCACACCGCATTCCTATATTGGGTATTATAGAGATTATCAATTATTAAATAAAACCTTTTTCAATTTGAATGAAGGCATTATGGAAGAGTTTGATGCTGGATTCCAAACAAACAAGATTTTTTACAAGGATAATCAAGCAGCCTTGTACAGTTTTGAACAAAACAACTCATTTCCAAAAGACCCATTACTTACACAGGCTTATGACAATACAAGTCTAAAATTTATGGAAGCCGCGACGTTATCAGGATTTGGCGGGAATGAATTAAGTATTTTAAATATACACAATGCTATTAGACACTATGAAAAGAAGTCCTTCTCGTTTGCCGATGTGTTCAAGGAAGATTTTATAGTTAATCACACGTTCAGAGTTACTGATAAGATGTATCTAGATGATCAGCCAATTTATAGAATATCTTTTTTTGCCAATGACGATATAACTGGCGTAAAGAATAGGGCAGATGGTGTTATTTTCATCGGATATGATACCTATGCGATTCATAAATTGGAATATAATGGGTATCAATTTGATGATCAAGAACCATTTTATTCGGTCACTGTTGAATATAAGCCTATCGGCGATAAGATGTACCTTAATTACATATCATTCTTTAATGAATTCAAAGTTAAGAGTGCCAAAAGCTTTAAGTTAGAATCCATTGAATATGATCCGCCATCGAATGCATTTATTGTAAAATTCAATAATCCAATTGATGAAAAGACCATAACGAAAAAACGTCGATTTAAATTCGAATATTACGACGAACGATTGGATATTGATGAGGTAAGATTGATGACACCTCATAGGCTTCAGATAAAAATAGCCGATCGTTTTGGTGATGAAGATTTAGCTAATTTTAAAACCATGACAGGTCTCGAGTATAAAATTAGAGGCGTTAAAGATCTAGCAGGAAGAAAGCTTGATGAATTGGTGTTTTTAGACGTAGATCAATATCGAGAGTTCTTTGTTCAGCAAGTGTTTACTGATAAAACATTACCGGAAGATTTGAAATTCGTAAATAAAGCAGAAATGCTTAAAGATGCGTATATTAATAATGAGCGTATTGATAATGATACCTATTGGATCAATTCACCTCTTAAAAAGATAAAAGATTGATTAAAAAAGGCAAGATGTTTAGTCTTGCCTTAATATTTATAATGCTACTTCAACTTGATTGTGAAGAATATCTTCGAATGTTTCTCGTTTACGAATGAGATGTGCTTCTCCTTTATACCACATAACTTCAGCTGGACGATATCTAGAATTGTAATTCGACGCCATTGAATAACAGTAAGCACCAGCATTTTTAAATGCTAGAATATCATCTTCTTTTATCTCATTAATGCGTCTATTATTAGCAAACGTATCAGTTTCACATATATAGCCTACTACCGAGTAAAAACGTTCTCTTCCCTTAGGATTAGAAATATTAATAATCTCATGTTGAGACCCGTAAAGCATTGGTCTTATTAGATGATTGAATCCTGAATCCACTTGCGCAAAAACGGTAGAAGTCGTTTGTTTCACAACATTAACACGAGTTAAGAAATAACCAGCTTCGCTAACCAGAAATTTTCCTGGTTCAAATGCCAGTGTTAATTCTTTGCCATAGTCTTTACAGAAATCATTGAATCGCTTTGATAGCTTTTCTCCTAGCTCTTCGATATTGGTTTCTATATCACCAGCTTTGTAAGGTACCTTGAAGCCTGAACCAAAATCTATAAATTCGAGGTTGTCAAAATTCTTTGCGGTTTCAAATAAAATTTGACTTGCATAGAGGAATACATCAATATCCAAAATGTCACTTCCTGTATGCATATGAATACCATTGATGGTCATATTCGTGTTTTCAACAATACGCAGAAGTAACGGAATTTGATGAATCGAAATACCGAACTTACTATCAATGTGTCCTACAGAAATATTCGTGTTTCCTCCTGCCATGACGTGCGGATTGATACGAATGCAAACTGGTATATTTGGATGCTTTGTTCCAAATTGTTCTAAGATTGATAAATTATCAATGTTGATCTGAACACCGAGACTCGCTGCTTTTTCAATTTCTTCAAGTGAGACACCGTTTGGTGTGAAAATAATATCTTCAGGTTTAAATCCAGCATTCAAGCCTAATTGTACTTCTTGAATTGAAACTGTATCTAATCCAGAACCTAATTGATTAAACAATCGAAGTATTGAAATATTGGACAATGCTTTAACTGCATAGTTCAATTTCAACTGTTTGACCTTACCAAATGCTGAAGTTAACCGTTTATACTGAGACTGAATTTTTTCAGTGTCATAAACATAAACCGGACTTCCAAAGTCCTTAGCAATCTGTAATAAGGTGTTTTGTTCCATTGTTTTAAATTTAAGTTAAGAAGCGAAGTTACTGCCTTTTTCTCAGAGAAATGATAAGGAAATCTTAAAAAATTGAAGTCGATCATTTATATGTATGGCATGCGTATAATCTCATTAAAAAATATTGGTAGAATCTTTTAGTATGTTTATTTTTGTGCTCGTAAAAAATGATGTCGCAATTATTAGTGATTGCGAATTAAATATTTGAAAACCTTATGAATTTACACGAGTACCAAGGAAAAGAATTATTGAGCAGCTTTGGCGTTCGCATTCAGCGCGGAATTGTAGCTCAAAATGCTGATGAAGCAGTTGAAGCAGCAAAGAAGTTAACGGAAGAAACCGGAACAGGTTGGCACGTTATAAAAGCACAGGTTCACGCTGGTGGTCGTGGAAAAGGAGGCGGAGTCAAGTTGGCAAAAAACCTAGATGACGTTAAAACGCTTTCCGGACAGATCATAGGAATGGATCTAGTTACACCTCAAACATCAGCCGAAGGTAAGCGTGTACACCAAGTATTGGTTGCAGAAGACGTTTATTATCCTGGTGATTCTGAACCTGAAGAATATTATATGTCAGTACTATTGAATCGTGCTAATGGACGCAATATGATTATGTATTCGACTGAAGGCGGTATGGATATCGAAACAGTAGCTGAAGAAACACCACACTTAATCTTTACGGAGGAAATTGATCCATCAACTGGAATTTTACCTTTTCAGGCAAGAAAAGTTGCTTTTAATTTAGGTTTGTCTGGTGCTGCATTTAAAGACATGACACGTTTTGTGACATCTTTATATAAAGCTTATGTAGAATCAGACTCTTCATTATTTGAAATCAATCCTGTATTAAAAACTAGTGACGACAAAATTTTAGCAGTTGATGCGAAAGTAACACTAGACGACAATGCACTATTTAGACATAAAGACCTTGCTGAATTACGTGATTTACGTGAGGAGAACCCAATTGAAGTAGAAGCAGGAGCCTTAGGACTTAATTATGTTGATCTTGATGGAAATGTTGGTTGTATGGTAAATGGTGCCGGATTAGCAATGGCTACTATGGACTTAATAAAGCAGGCTGGAGGTGAGCCAGCAAACTTCCTTGATGTTGGAGGTACTGCTGATGCTGCTCGTGTAGAAGCGGCCTTTAAGATCATATTGAAAGATCCTAATGTAAAAGCCATCCTTATTAATATCTTTGGTGGTATCGTTCGTTGTGACCGTGTTGCTCAAGGTGTGATTGACGCTTACAAGAATATTGGAAATATTAGTGTGCCAATTATTGTACGTTTACAAGGTACAAATGCTGACATTGCGAAAGAGTTAATCGATAACTCTGGATTAGATGTTTTAAGTGCTACACAATTTAAAGAAGCGGCAGACAAAGTTCAGGCTGTACTTTCTTAATTATAGAGCTAAAGAATTTAAAAAGGCGTTCAAAAATTATTGAACGCCTTTTTTATTTGTTATTAAGATTACGATTTCAATTAAAGATGTAATCCGCACTCCGTTTTCGGATTATTATTCCATCTGCCATCACGATCTTCTCCAGGTATAGTACAATGCTTACAACCAATAGAATTATAGCCTTTCGCTACTAATGGATGGAATGGTAAATTGTGCGTTTCAATGTAGGCATCTCTTGCCGCTTTCGAAACATCAAGTAACGGGTAGAATTTTAATATATCACCTCGTAGTTCGAAAATGTCTAAGGTCGCTCTATGATCACTTTGCCATTTCATCAAGCCTGAAATCCAGACCTTATAGTTGTTCTTAATTAAATCTAATGGCTTAACCTTATTTATTGAACAACAGAAATCCGGGTTTTTCGACCAGGTTTCATCTTTTGTTGTGAACTCATGCTCCTCTTTAATGGCACGAATTGATTTTACATTTAAACCGTA
Source organism: Psychroserpens sp. (assembly GCA_017643165.1). Classification (GTDB taxonomy): domain Bacteria; phylum Bacteroidota; class Bacteroidia; order Flavobacteriales; family Flavobacteriaceae; genus Psychroserpens. The sequence goes on from JAEPNY010000003.1 coordinate 365,054, forward strand.
GCGCTCAGTTAGCGCTTCTTTATAGGTGAGTGTGTCTTCGAAGTGATATCCTGTGTCAATAAAAAATACGTCCTGTTTTTTAGTCACATCTGAAATGAGTTTTAATAAGAAAGCTGAGGTTGCTGCAAAAGAACTGGTTAGCATAACATCAGCCATATTAAAGTCTTCATACAACATTTTAATGCGTTCTCTAGCAGTAAGAGGTTGGTACTTTTTATTTAATGCTTTGATTTCAGCTTCTGAAATATTTGGAACAACTTTGTGAACAGGTGCAGATTCGAACATATAAATTAATTAGGACAACGCAAGTTAGTACACATTTCTGACGTATACTTACAATTGATAAATTTTTATGAATTTCTGATTTTAGACCTTCTTTTTTTGAGGTTTTGGCATTGGACCACGTAAATGAATTATTAATCCGTTAAGGAAGTTTCTCAATATTTGATCACCAACTGCCATATATTTTGGGTGATCTTCTCTACGAAAAAATGCATTGATCTCACTTTTAGACGTTCTAAAATCTACTAGTGCTAAAATATTTACAATGTCTTCATCACGTAATTTGTGTGCTACGCGTAATTTTTTTAAAATATCATTATTTGTTAAGCCCATTAATTTTCATTTAATAACCATTGATAGGCGTCAGGGAAATGATTACTCCAAAACGCTTCATTATGTTGTCCACCTTCAATGATATAGTTTTTTATTTGAGTTGCTGATATTCCTTTGTCCAATAAAAGTTTTACCATACGCTCCTGATTAGGTACCATTGATTCTCCTTCATCTGTACCAACTAAAAAATAAAAGCGGCTAGATTTCGGAATCTCATTGGTTTCTGCTAAGTCGTAAATTTCAGGATTAATCCAAAAGGCAGGCGAAAATACTCCCGCTTGCCCAAACGTATCCGAATGGTTTACCACAGCATAGAATGCCATAAGACCTCCTAGCGATGACCCTATAATACTTGTATTTCGAACATCTGATTTTGTTCGATAGTTATTGTCAACATATGGTTTTAATGTATCGATTATAAAATTCAAGAATGCTTTTCCTTTTCCACCTCCATAAGATGCATGTGCGTAAGGTGTGAGTTCTTCTATTCGTTTTTCATTCCCATGTTCAATTCCAATTATGATGGATTGTCCTTTTGTTAGTGTATCCAAATACTCATCAACTTTCCATTCACCAACATATGAAGTTTCAGCATCAAAAAGGTTTTGCGCATCAAACATATAAATTACAGGATAAGACTTAGTGCTTTTTTTATAGTCAATTGGAAGATAGACCCAGATCTTTTTTTGCGTGTTTAACTGAGGCACATTCATCTCAAATGTTACGACCTGTTCAGACGCGGTTGATTGTGAACGAGCGGTCTGATTTAAAACTAAAAACAGTATTAGGAATAATAATTTTTTCATGGGTCTGTTAAACAAAACGAATGTACATAAATATTCATGATAAATGACTATGCCGTTTATCGATAATAATTTTTTCAGTCGAAAAATTCGGTGAACTGCACGCTTTATATAACTAACTGAAAAACAGTAATTTAAAATTTCATTTCACGGAAACGTAAGAAAATAACGACGAAATACACGTTATTTTTCGATAAGCTACAATTTATAAAGGATTATAACCTAAACAAACTGTTTAACTTTATAAAGCTATTAATCATGAATCCCTCTACAATGATAAATCGAGTTGAAAAGCTGAGTTTACTTTCCGAAATGATTGCATTTGCTCAGACCGATGAGAATATAAAATCCATTGAATACAAATTCCTGTCAAATATTGCTAAGCAATTAGACATTTCAAAAGAAGATTTTGACTATTTATTTGAACATCCAGTAAGCTATGTCCATTTAAAATCACATAGCGAACGCATCGTTCAGTTTCACAGGTTGGTACTTCTAATGAATTTAGATAATCACATTTCTAGTAAGGAATTAGTGAAATTGCATAATTTTGGACTACGTATGGGATTAAGTCATGAATCGATTAATCGTGTATTGGATCTCATGGATAGTTTTCCTAATAAAATTGTACCACCAGACTTTTTAATTGACATTTTTAAAGTTCAATACAATTAAGAGACCTTCAATTTCTCTAACTTTTCTTGATACCCTTTAATTTCATCGCGTAATTGTGCTGCGATAATGAAGTCAAGCGCTTTAGCGGCTTTCTCCATGGCTTTGCGCTTTTCACGTATTTTCTTTTCTAACTGACTTTTAGTGAGGTATTCGCTTTCAGGTTCAGCAGCTTTTGCCGCTTCGAGTTCATAGCTGTAAGTACTCACCGAATTTCTCGCCAATGCATTATCCAAGCTCTTATTCAAGGCTTTAGGTGTTATTTTGTGTTTTGTGTTATATGCGATTTGTTTCTCACGACGGTAATTTGTCTCGTCAATGGTCTTTTGCATACTTTTGGTAATTGTATCAGCATACATGATCGCTTTTCCATTCAAATGTCTTGCAGCTCTACCCACGGTTTGTGTAAGTGATCTATTAGATCTTAAGAAGCCCTCTTTGTCAGCATCCAATATCGCAACGAGTGATACTTCTGGTAAATCCAATCCTTCTCGTAACAGATTTACACCAACCAATACATCGAATAATCCTTTTCTCAGATCTTGCATTATCTCGACACGTTCAAGCGTATCTACGTCACTGTGGATGTAGCGGCAGCGGATTTGAATTCGATCTAAGTATTTAGTCAATTCTTCAGCCATTCGTTTAGTTAACGTCGTCACCAAAGTACGTTCGTCTTTCTCAACGCGTTGTTGAATTTCTTCAATGAGATCATCAATTTGATTTAAACTTGGTCGGACTTCAATTATCGGATCTAAAAGCCCTGTTGGTCGAATAACTTGCTCTACATATATACCATCTGTTTTTTCCAATTCATAATCAGCAGGAGTGGCACTTACGTAAATAACTTGATTTTGAAGTGCTTCAAATTCTTCAAATTTTAATGGACGATTGTCCATGGCTGCTGGTAATCGGAATCCATATTCAACGAGGTTTTCTTTTCGGCTACGATCGCCTCCGTACATGGCATGAACTTGAGAAATGGTTACATGACTTTCATCCACTACCATCAAATAATCATCTGGAAAGTAATCTAACAAGCAGAATGGTCGCGTTCCAGGTTTTCGTCCATCCAAGTATCGAGAATAGTTCTCTATACCTGAGCAATAGCCTAATTCACGTATCATTTCAAGATCGAATTCGGTACGTTCTTTAAGGCGTTTCGCTTCCAAATGCTTACCAATTTCTTTAAAATAATCATGCTGTTTTACCAAGTCATCTTGAATCTCACGAATAGCGCCTTGTAATATTTCCGGAGACGTTACGAACATATTAGCTGGATAGATATTTAATCTATCGTAATGCTCAATAACTTCATTGGTTTGAATATTAAACTGTTCAATGTCTTCAATTTCATCACCAAAAAAGTGAATGCGAAATGCGTCATCTGCATAACTCGGGAATACATCAACAGTGTCTCCTTTAATTCTAAAATTTCCATGATTGAAATCTGCTTCTGTTCTTGAGTATAAGCTCTGAACAAGACGATGTAATAAATCTGTTCTAGAGATTTCTTGATCTACTTCTAATGAAATGACATTCTTTTGAAATTCAACAGGATTACCAATACCATAGAGACATGATACTGAAGCTACAACAATGACGTCACGTCTTCCAGAAAGTAGGGAAGAGGTTGTACTAAGTCGCATTTTTTCGATTTCTTCATTTATCGATAAATCCTTTTCTATATAAACTCCAGATACAGGAATATAGGCTTCAGGTTGATAATAATCATAATAGGAAACAAAATATTCTACTGCATTATCTGGAAAAAATTGTTTAAACTCAGAATACAATTGTGCGGCTAATGTTTTGTTATGTGCGAGCACAAGCGTAGGACGCTGTACCTCCTGAATCACATTGGCCACCGTAAACGTTTTACCAGAACCAGTAACACCCAGTAATGTCTGGTATTTTTCTTTAGATTCGATGCCATCAGACAATTGTCTAATTGCTTCGGGTTGATCACCAGTTGGGTTGAATTCTGAATGTATTTTGAATTTCATCGACGTAACTAATTGTAAGTTATAGCTTGGTTTTTATTGAAAAAAGACGAAAGGTAAAGTTAATCAATTAACGTCTCAATGCAAAGTGACCTGTAAAGCTTCTTCCGTCAATCAAGGTAACCGTAAACCAATAATCATCACTAGGAAGTGGTTGTCCGTTGAGTGTGCCGTCCCAACCTGCACTTTCATTATTGAGTTGTGTAATAAGCTTTCCGTATCGATTAAATATTTTGATATCTATACCATGATTAAACTCTGAATTTACACCGTAAACTTGCCAACGCTCATTATAAGGGTCGCCATTAGGTGTGAAAAATTTAGGAAATCCTAAAACAGAAAAGGTTTCTTCTACAATACCACAGCCATTCATGTCTCTAACAAAGATGGTATGGAAGCCAGGTGAAACAGGACTAAATATGTTCGATACTTGATATGGACCGTCTGGATCATCAAGAGCGAATTCATAGTCACCTTCTCCTGAAACTAAAACAGTCACTGTATTATTACTTACACCATCATTTACATTAATTTCATCAATTGTTGCATTATTAGATGGCAGAACTGTAATTGATCGACTGGATGAGCACCCATTCGGATCGGTCACGATAACTGTGTAAATTCCTGGTTCGTTAACGTCGTTAAATGTTGTCGTTACCTCTGTAAGACTGCCATTAAATAGCCATTCGTAATAATAATTATTAGGTAAATCATTAATTACACCACCCACAAGTGTAATGGTATCAGGAAAACTGTTCAAACAGTAGATAAAAGATTCATCATTTAGCAATTGTGGTGTGTTCAAGACGATTAAATCAACCGTTGTTATTGAATAACATTGATTATTACTATTTACTTTAACGAAAATTGTCTGCTGATTAGGAATTGTATTTTCAAAATTACCTGTTAGGGCATTTATTTCTAGGAATGCGTCTTCTTCGGTTAGGTAATATGTTACAATAGAATCGTCTGGAATTTGGTTTTCGATGGTTGTGGCAATTGTATTCAATTGAAATGAGGCAAACCCATCGATTAGTTCACCGTCACAGGCTTCTAGAGGTGGGATATTTATAATGTTATTAGAAATTTCTAATTGAATTTCAGCGATATCAAAGCATCCAGCTTGGGTCGTAACTCTTGCATAAATCGTTTGAAAAGGCGCGGTATTCTGAAAATTTTCAGGATCAATTAATGCATCTACATTATTCAGAGCATCCATTTCATTTAGAAAGTAGCCCTCAACAAAAACAGAACTATCATTATTAGTCACAGCAGGTTCGGCAAGGCGTAAATCGTAAAATGTTAGACCATCTTGATCTTGATCACACTCCGTCAAAATTGTGTCAATGGCAACTGGGTTATCGGCATATTCAATAATAATTTCACCGAATAGCAGGCAATTGTCTTTTGTAACCTCAACGCTGTAAATGCCTAGTTCATCAACTTCAAGGAAATCATTAGTTTCACCAGTGAGTTCAGCACCATCCTTAAACCATTGATAAGTATTATTCGCTCCAGGCTCATTCGTTTGAATTGTAAATGTTTCATCACCACAAATTGCCGTTCCGTTCGCAACCAATCGATCTGGTCCTAAATCTGTTGAAAGTCTAAAACTTCCAGCTTCTAAAAATACAGCAGAATCAAATCGGAAATTTTGTTCGTCGGCTATAACCAGCTTTACATGATAGGTTTCATTTGGAACTACAGGTGCTGTTGCTGTTAATATTTTTGTTTGTCCGTTAAAATTGATAGGTGTGTTAGGTCCATTAAAACTCTCAAACCAAGCTTCGTTCTCAGCGGGACAGCCTCCTGGTATTTCAGGGTGAACTGTCGTTACTTTAACTGGTGTTTGGGTGTCAGGTACTAATGCAATATTAACGTACTGTTGTTCATTTATTGGTCGTATTAAAAATCCAAAAAGATCAGAGAATTGACATGTGTTAGGGTTACCTTCCTGATACTCTTCAGAAGCAAAAATGTATCTGAAGCTCACTTCAGTAGCGACTGATGTAAAATCGAATTCAATAATTGTGGCATTGATCGTGTTAGTTTCATTAAGAATTGTTTCGAGGTCTGTATCACCAGCCCATCCTGCTGCATCGTCATCACTCAATGAGGTATTTGGTCCAGGAATATTGGCCAAACGACCTGTACTTAATACAATTCCTGATTCAAATGGGAAAGTCGTTCCAGTCGCATCGAAGAAGCCAAAACTTTGGTCTGTAGCTCCAAAGTTACCACCTACAACATTATTCACAACAACATTACTGATACAATCACTGTCAATGAGAATATCTTCAATTAATTCTTGAGGTGAAAATGTTTGGCTATCTACTTGAATATTCTGAGCACAGATTATAGTCGACCAAAACATTAATATGATTCGAAATGCTATCTTCATTTGCAATTTTTCCGCTTGCAAAGATACGCATAACGTAAATAGTCGTCACTAAAAAAGTGTTAAGTTTAGAGTCGCAGAGAGAAGTGACCTTTAACTTGAAATGCAATATTATCTTTCTTCACATCAGCAACAAACCAATAATCATTGGCAGGCATAAGATTACCGTTATAAGTACCATCCCAACCACGAGAATCTGAGGTCAAGGTCTTTAATAATTTTCCGTAGCGATCATAAATATATACGATAGTTCCGGTTAGTGTTTCTACACCTGTTATATGCCATGTATCGAAATAGGAATCACCATTAGGCGTAAAGAATTTAGGAGCATCAATAACTACAATCTCCTTAGAAACTTCAGCACAACCATTAAGATCGATGATTGTAATTGTATGGTATCCTAAACTTACATTTTCGAATACATTTGATTCTTGAGGTGGGTTATCATCTAATTGATATAAATAATTTCCTATTCCGCTAACCGTAACGATAATATTATTAGGATCAGAAAAATCAATAGACTCTGTAATTTCGATCGTTGCAGCTTCAGATTCAGAAACTGTAAATATTCTTACGGTTTCACAGCCATTAGGCGTTGTTACCGTCACAGAATAAGTCCCTGTTTCAGTCAGTTCAATCTCAGGTGTGATTTCGCCCGTAGACCATAGATAACTATCACCTAAATTGTTGGTATTAGCACTTACCAATAGTGGTAAATCGTCTAGACAGATCACTTGATCATCTAAATCTATAATTGGTTTTTCAAAGACAATAGTTTCAAATTGAGTGATGCTATAGCAACCTGTGTTATTATTTTCAATTCGTACAAAAATGAGGTCATTGGTCATAGCGTCATATGTGGTACCAAGATCTTCAATGCCTTCTTCAGCCAATACAATATCATTATAATACGTAATTGTAAAGTTACTTGGGTTTTGTCCACCTAAAATTGCCGCATTCTGTTCCGTTAGTGTAAACGTATAGAAGCCATCGTAATCATCATCACAAGTCTCCATATTATCTGGTTGATTAGCTATTGGTAATGGGTTTATCTGTAATGTAAACTCATGGATGTAAAAACAGTGCGTTGTTGAGAATTCTATACGTGCAAATAAGGTGTCATTTGCGGTTTGATAGGCATAATCGTTATTTAATGCATTTGTTTCATTTTGCGCGTCCATCATGGTTGGATAATACGTCACCACTACATTAGCAAATTGTGCTAATAAATCAGAGTTAATTGTTGAAAGATCTACAGTTCCAGTTGCGGTGTCACATATTTCAAATACTGATAAATTGTTAATTGCAGGTGGTAGGTTAACATCTAGATTTAAATCGACATAAGTGAAGCAATCTGCTACTTGGTTGTAAACTTTGATGTAAACAGTTTGAGGATTTGAAGTATTCTGAAAAGCCGTTGGATTTGCGATAGTATTTGTATCTGCATTCAAATCATCAAGTGTTTCAAAATACGTTATAACATTGTCCGGAATAGGGTTAGCAAATAATTCAGATTCTGCAAGTGTAAGATCAAATTGGGATAACCCATCATAATCGTCGTCACATGTTTGAAGTGTGTTCGGCGTATTTGGATGTGGATTCACAATGAGGTTGAATTGTGTTATACTGAAACATCCTGTTGTATTGTTTTCTACTCTTGCGTATATGGTTTGTCCTTGTTGACCTAAGTAGTCATTCGCTAACGGATTAGTATCATTTTCTGCATCAGTTAAGGTTACAAAATAGTTCACACTATAATCCACATTACTTTGGGTTCCTAAAATTTCAGGGTTTTGAGAGTATAGACTAAAAATGGCTGTATTGTCGTTGCTAATATCGTCACAAGCTTGTAAATCAGCTGGCTGATTAGCAATAGGCGATGGATTTACGGTAAGATTAAAACCATAAATAGCATAACAAAGCGTACTGTTAAATGAGACTCTGATAAAAATAGTATCATTAGTTGTACTATAGGTGTAGTTAGTATTTAAAGCATTTGTCATAGTTTCAGCATCTGCTTGGGTGCTATAAAAACTAATCGATTTATCATTGGTATCATCTAAAGCAACACTAATAATTTCATTGAGGTCAAAACTATTGGTAGCATTTTCACAAATCTCATAAGATTGAAAATCGTTTATAACTGGCGGAAGATTTACAATCAAGTCTAATGGAATAGCCACGAAACAATTCGAAATCGTATTTGTTATCTTAATGAAAACCGTTTGCGGATTTGAAATGTTTGTATATGCATTCGGATTTGTAATTGGGTTCGTATCTGCCTCAAGATCTGCCATTGTTTCAAAATAAGAAACCACAATATTGTCTTGTCTTACGTCTAGAACTTCCAGTTCTGAAATGGTAAGATCGAATGTTACTAATCCATCATAGTCATCATCACAAGCTACTAATGGAGCGGCAAGGTTAGCTTCTGGAACTTGTATAACATTAAGTTCAAAACTCGTTATGGAGTTACAGATAGTTCCATTATCAATGACAGCGAAGATTTGCTGTGGATTCACTGTGTTTTCAAACTGAAAAGGAATCGGATTAGTTAAATTTTCGGCATCGTTCATAGTCAAATAGAACGTTATATCTAATGTGTCATTAATTCCTTGTGCCATTTCTTGAGCCTTTATATTAAGGTCAAATAGCTCACTACCATCATTCGATATATCATCACAAACAAACCAGTCTGTTGGCCCATTAAAAACAGGATTTGTTCCAACTTCGATTATAAATGAAGTGGTATCGTAACAGTTTGGATCCGTAAGGTTCTGAACTCTCACATAAATTGTTTGTGGGTTAGACGTATTTTGATAAGCAACTGTTTTATCGATAACGTTGGTATTATTGTCGGCATCAAATTGACTTTCGAAGTACAAGACCTCTTTTCCGATCTGACCATTTAATATTTCAGCGTCTTTAGTTTCAAATATAAAGTCTGCGATATCGTCACTTGCATCCTCGCAAATCCTATAATTAGTAATCGCTATGAATTGCGGAAGTGTATTAACTATGATCTCAAGGGTTTCGGTTGAATAACAACCTGTAATTGTGTTTTCGATCCTTGCATATACCGTTTCCGTAGCTGCTGCATAGGACGTCGGAGTAAGAATCGGATTAGTAGAATTGTTAGCATCGATTTGGGAATTATAATATGTAATAGCTCTATCTGTAGTATCAGGTACAAGTTCAGGAATTGTTGATTCTAGATCAACGATAAAAACTCCATCCTGATCATCATCACAAATAATTATAGATGCTGGCTGGTTTGAAATAGGAGCAGGTAGCACTTCAATTTCAAATGCAATGATATCGGCACAGCTTGTGGTATTTGGAGATATACTTGCATATATCATTTGAGGATTGGATATATTCGTATAAAAAGTTGGTAATATATTGTTATTATTATTCGCATCATCTTCAGATTCAAAATAAGTAACCGTAAAATCATCAGTCTGATTATTAGTGATTAAAGCATCATAAAAACTTAAGTCAATCACCGTAATCCCGTCCTGATCAAAATCACACACTGTTTGGTCAGCAATAGGATCGAATTCAATGATAGGATTTAAATGAATATTAAATTCTGAAACTTCTTGACAAAATGGACTCGTGATTGTTATATATAGCGTTTGAGGATTGGATGTAGGTATGAATGGAACTGATGTGTCTATGGCATTAATCATATTATCTCGATCAGACTCTGTTAGATAGAACTCTAGATCTACATTATATTCCATCACGTCCTCGATATCTCCGAGGAATCCTCCAGTAGCTTCTAACAAAAAGATCTCTTCAATTCCGTCATTCAGTTCATCGCAAATAAATAGGTCTCGGATATCTCCACCTGTCAATAATAAGTTAGTATGGACTTCAATAGGAGTAGTAGATACGCATCCTGTAACGGCGTCTTCAACTCTAATAAAAAGCGTTTGTTCATTTACTTGATTATTTGCATAATTAGTAACGTTTATAATAGGGTTAATACCCAAATTGGCATCGTCCTGTGTTTCATGAAAGGTAACATTTACACCAGTTAGACCTTCTAGGACATCATCAATAATTGATGTGAGGTCGAAGGTTGCAAACCCGTCATGATCACTATCACAGGCATCAATGTAGTGGTTCTCTGTATTAATTACAGGGTTGTCTCTAACCTCAATATCTAATGAAGTAGTAATCGAACAACCTGTATTTAAATCTGTTACATTAACGTAAACAGTTTCATTTGGTTGAATATTCACATAGGGAAAAGGGAGCGCATTCGTGCCATTTGTGGCATCTATGGGCGTACTATGATAAGTCACATTATAATTTGGATTACTATTTGTGATCTCATCATTTTTTTGAGAAAGATCTATGGTTGTACTACCATCAGCGATCGAATCATCACAGGTAATAAGGGGCGTTGGAGTAATAATTTGAGGTAATGGATTTACAATAAGGTTAAAAGTTTGGAATGCCAAACATCCATTGATGTCATCTTCAATTCGCACAAAAATAGTTTGCGGATTTGATGTATTTTGAATCGTTCCTGAAATAGCATTGATGCCATTCGTGGCATCAGTAGCGCTTGTATGATAACTAACGGTATAACTTGAAGGTGGAACAGCGGCTAACGCGTCGGCATCCATAGTTGAAAGGTCAAATGTCTCAATTTCATCAGCACTTATATCATCACAAAGTTCGTAATCTGGAATTGCGCCAGCGGCTTGTGTTGAACTTAATATTACGTTTACCGTGTCTTCGATTAAACAGGTTGAACCTGCTAATGGGATTTCTATTTCAACACGATAATCACCAGTTTGTGTAGCCGTTAATGTTGGTTGCGTTTCTCCTGGAATTATAGTATTGTTCAAGTACCATGAATAGGTTGCTAACGGATTATTGATGTTTCCATTTAATGTAACCTCTGAGGCACATGTTTGAATATCAGATCCTAGATCAACATCTGCATCAAAACTATTTCCTTCTATAAAAACTGCAGAATCATAGTTTCGGTCAGTTTGATCTGCAATTATTAGTTTAATATGATACTGTACATTAGGTTGTATTACAGCATTAGCGGTCATTACGGTAGTTCGTCCATTATAATTGGTATCACCAATATTGTAACCATCGAAATATTGTTCATTTGATGCTGCACAAAAACCTACGATTTCATCGTGAATTGTATTGGTATTAACTGGTATTGTAGTTGATGGTATAACCGCAAGATTGACGTAAGGATCAGGAGTTCCAGCTTCTTTTATTAAAAATGCGAAACCATCTGAATATTGACATGGAAAATTTCCGAAGTACTCTTCTGAAGCTAAAATATAGTTGAATTGAATTTGACTAGATACTGAAATAAAATCGAATTCAATGGATGTTGCATTTAGAGTACCCGTAATTCCAAGAGCAGTTTCCAAATCTCCGTCAGTTCCCCAATTAGGTTCACCTTCGTTAAGGATTTCTGTGTTAATACCATTTCCTCCAGATGTTGCATTTCCAGTAGAGAGCATAATTCCATTTTCGAATGGAAAATTTGAACCAGCACGTTCGAAGTAAGCAAAGCTATTAAAGCCATTTACTTGTCCGTTAATTTGTGACTGAATATTGGAAGTTTCTACACAACCTTGTACAAGATTGTTCTCTATAAGTTCTTGAGCAGTGAATGTGTTATCAATACTTATTTGCTGAGCGTTCGCGAAGCAGCAAAATAGACATGCTATAATGTAGAGGGATTGTTTCAAAAATGTCATTCGTAAGCGGTTAAGTTAATGGTATCAATAGTGACTTATTTGGGACTAGCTATAGTACTGATATCCTTATGGTGTGAAAAGTACATGTAAATAAGCTGAAATGCAAAAAAACACGATGAAATGCATAAAATTTTAACATTTAATCTGTATTTCGCGTCAATTCTACGAATTTGGCATGTGTTCGGACGAAAAATGAGCCGTCAAGAACTTCTTGTACTGGCTTAGATTTAGATGTTTATAAATCAGTAAATTACTCCAGAATGTTTAGTAATTAACATAGACCCATCCAATCTGAGAATCATAGTTAGAATCATTTGGATTTAAGACATAAAAGTAGGTGCCAACAGGAACAAGATTACCTTTATTATTTATTCCACGGTTAATTCGACCATACCATTTTGTATCGTTATCACCCTCAAAAATTAGGGTTCCATAACGATTGTAAATTTTGAGCTCATGATTTTCGAAGACATCATATAGACCTTGAATATTGAACCAGTCATTTGTACCATCATCATTTGGAGAGAATCCTTCTGGGACATATGGTGGGCAATTTTCAACAGAAACTATAAACTCATAGGCATCATAACATGGCGGATTATCAACTCTCACATAAATTGTAATAGGATTACTCGTATTATTATAAAATTCTGGGTCTGTAATTTCATTCGTATTTGATTCGAGATCAGATATTGATTCGAAAAAGCTACTATTAGTGGAAACGGAAATGGACTGATTAAAAAGCTCAATAAGGTTGAAAGTAGCACTATTAAAACCTTCATTGCATGCTATTTGTTCTGGCAATTCTTGAATAGGAGGTACTACTAATAGCTCAATTAATTGTTCATTAGAATTATTAGTTTCATTTATTTCGATAACTGTGCTCATACCTGTGCCATCATCATCCACAACTGCAATCAATAAAAAGATGTCACTGATAGTTTCAGGTAGACTAAACGTTACTGTTTGAGTTTCGATTCCATCTATAGGAATCACATTTATGGTTGATGACTGTCCAACTAAACTGCCATCGGCGTAAAAGGCAATAGGGGTATTGGCTGGCAATGCATCAGTACTGTTCGTATTAGAAATTGTGAAATCAATCGTAATAGAACGATCACCGCAGTTCACATCATAATCGTCCATAACTATGCGTGCATCTGGTAATTGGCTATTTAATACTGTTACGATATTGTTTAGAATTATGAGATCTGCCCTAAAAACACCAAACTCATCTAATGCACCTGTAGTCAATCTAATCTCGGCGGAAGTGTCGCCAATATTAATATTATCTTGGATATCATATACATCTAAATCACAATTGTAATAGGTGTTAGAATTTGTAAAAGAATTCGTTCCATTAAAGGCATTGTCTGCGAGATTTAGTGGCGGATTGGATAATATATTATTGTTTATAGATAAGCTTTCGCCAAAATTCAAATTATTGTCCCCTTCCCATGCTAAGAACCCAATTTTCGCACCAACGTTATCGATAACATTGAGATTATCTATTGAGATAATTTTTTCTTGATTATTTCTATTAATTATTTCTAAGCCTTGATAAAGATTAAGTTGATTTAATGGGAGCGTATCGTCTTCATAGATGATATAAATGCTCCATCCTGCAAAATTCGTTCTATTATTACAATAGCCAGGCGTTGTAGTTAGATCATTGGTAATATCAAGATCAGAAAATGTATATGTAATATTACCGTTTGAAATTATGAGATCAGTTATGTCAGCATAACACGAGAAGTACGTGAGGGTCTCGCTGAATGGTTCTGTATAATCCACTGTGTAGGTGTCTTCAGCCGTAATAGTCATTCCGTTTAATGCAACTTCTTGATCACCAAAACCAGAACCAGCCCAATATAAATAAGCAGCAATAATTGTTGCATCACTAGATAAGTTCAAATCAGCGCTAGATGACTCAAGGGGAAAGCAAAAACTAAAGTCTAAGTTGTTTTCAAATGGGTTAAGCGTATTACCGATGGCTGTATAATCAAAACGACCATTAAATTGCTGGAATAACTCTATATCTTGAGCATTAGAGGGTAGTGCGCATAGTAGTAAGACAAGTAGTATGATCGATCTACAATTCCTCATTAGGAGCAAATTAATGTCCTAATTTACACTTTTTTTTGCATTAGCGTTTTAAGGCAAAATGACTTTGGAATGTACGGCCATCTTCTAAGGTTACAACAAACCAATAATCACTAGCTGGCATATTAGCGCCATTAAATGTACCGTCCCATCCTGGTCCAAGTGGGTCTAATTCTACAAGTAATTTTCCGTATCGATCGAAGATCAAAATTTGAGAGTTTGGTTGAAAATCTGATGAGATCCCTTTTACTTGCCAATATTGATTATACTCATCACCATTAGGTGTGAAAAATTTTGGGAATCCGATGACTGACACTAATTCGTCAACGATTCCACAATTATTTTCAATATCTCTAACATAGATTGTATGGAACCCGAACGTTACATCTTCAAATACATTACTTTCTTGATATGGTCCATTGATATCATCTAGTGCATATTCATACACACCTTCACCAGTTACAAAAACAGTTATAGTGTTGTTTTCAGTAGCATCCGTAACTTCAATATCAGTAATAGTCGCAATATCTGACGGTAAGACCGTAATCGTTCTATCTTTAAAACAGCCATCTGTTGAAGTCACCCGAACCGTATAAGTTCCTGGTTCGTTTACTTCTATTTCAAATTCATCTTCTCCAGTAGACCATTCATAGTAATAATTATTTGGGATATCATCTATGAGTCCTCCAGTTAACGTTATTGTTTCTGGGAAACTGTTTAGACAATAGTAAAGTGTTTCTTGAATTTCAATATTAGGTAATTCAAATACCGTTAATTGAATTTCACTTACACCATAACAATCATTGACATTTTCTACTCTCGCATAAATGGTTTGATTATAAGGAATCGTATTTGTAAAAGTCAGACCAAGTGGACTATCTTCTAACAAGGCATTTTCGTAAGTTTCATAGTATGTCACATTTAAATTTGGCGGTAAACCAAAAAGTACAGTGTCGGTAGCATCATTGAGATTAAATGAGGTAAACCCATCTTCATTGCCGTCATAATCACATTCCTCTAAAACAGCATTATTTGAAGCTGTAGTGCTAGCTTGTAATGTTAATTCAGCTATATTGGTACAGCCCGTAGTCGTATTGGTAACCAATGCGAAGATGACTTGTGGATTAAAATAGTTTTCGAAGGTATCGGCGTTTAATTCGTCTTCATCATTTTCAAGATCTGCCAGAGACACATAGAAATTGATCGTGCGATCTGTTGCACCACCAGTAATATCTTCAAAAGCTTGATTCAAATCAAATAAAGTAAACCCTTCTGGTATACCATCTTCATCACATTGTATAATTGTTGAATCAAATGCTTCAGGCGCATTATTTATCGTGAACACAAAAGAATCGGTACTATAGCAATCAGTATTAGCATTATTCTCTATTCGAACGAATATCTCTTCAGAATTAGCAGTTGTGTTCGTATAGTTCAAATCAAGTGGATTTGTATTATTATCGGCGTCGTCTTGAGTTGGATGGTAAGAAATCGTGTATAAAGTTTCGTCTTGCGTCCCTAAAATACCTGTATTTAATTCCTCCAAGTCAATGGTAGTAAATCCGTCCATGCTATTACCCGTAAAGTCTGTATCACAAACTACAATGTCATCTAAAGAACTAATCTCGGGAGTAATGAAAACGGTAATATCAAATGTGGTGGTTACATAACAGTTTGGATTTTCAAAATTTTCTACACGTACAACAATGGTTTGAACGCCTTCTGTTGCTCCAAATAAATCAATGATCTCATTTACGTTATTATCAGCATCCTCTAAAGTATTGTAGTATCGTACAGTATATTGCAGGGTATTTTGACCATTAAGCACTGCATCATTTTGAGTAGTAAGGTCTACATCTGAGGTTCCTGTTGGGTCACAAATAATAATGTCATCAGGTTGGGTCGCTGTTGGAAATTCAAAAAAGTTGACCACAGCTTCACCTTCAATCGGACATTCACCATTATTAGGTTCAATAAATACTTCATAGAACCCAGGTTCGTCAACAAAAAGCTCGAATGTTGTTTCTGTTAATTCGACATCATCCTTAAACCATGTATAATCTGCACCAGGAATATCATCAGCCATTAATGTGTATGTGTCATTCGTGCATAATTTGAGTTCGGTTGTGCTTATTCCATTTTGAATGATATCGATCTGTGAGTTAAAAAGCGACTGTATAAAAGGAGGTAAACCGATCCGACTTAAATTATTGAAGCCTCCATTGATATCTAATAAGATACCGTTCTCAACATAACCAACTGCTGCTCCCGTTGCTTCAGGATTGTTGATCACACCTAAAAATGTTCCTGATGTTGCGAAGTTGGCAAAACTAACTTGAGCACGATAAATCCGTCGATCTAGTCCTAGTTGTAAGGCGCCAGCACTTAAAGAATTTGAAGTGCTTATCGTTTGTATCGAACCAGGAATATCATCACTTTCAAGATCCCATTGTAAAAGGCTACTTGTACCACCACCATTGGCACCATTACCAACAGTTGCATACACTTTTCTATTCTCTGCTGAAAATTCAACACCATAAGGACTTGTATTATTTTCCGGACCATAAAGCTCAACCGAATTCGAAACAACACCTGTATCATTATCGAAGTCAAATAAATAAACGCCTCCAGCTGCATCACCAGCTGTCACCATTGCAAATCCATAATGCGCTACTCCTAATTTTGCACCGTCGGGAGATGCTTTGATATAACCAAGTGCATTTCTTCTATATCCTGAAATTGGGACTTCCGGACCTACTGTCGAAATTACTGGTGTTGTATCTACACCATTAATATCTACTTTAAAGGCATAAAAACTATCTGTGAAGTGGGTGATCACCCAGAATGATGAACAATCATCAGCGGCAACAGCCGTAATTTTTTCTGAACATTTATAAGAAGCTTCATCGAGATCGCCAGGATCATATGTGACTAATGGGACATTTTTTTCTGTATCGACCACGTCTCCTAAGCCGCCATTTAAGGTCATGTCGACCAAAGAATAATTAAATCCATTATTAAATCCATCGTCAGCACCAGGAACGGTTCCACCGTTACCTTGATAGGTTCCTGTGAATTGGTTTGGATAAACTGCTGCATTCTGATGATGTGGTTCATCAACAGTAAATATGTAATATTGCGTTGGGTCTTGAGGTTTTGGAACGATTAGACCTGAAGAGGTACTTGAGGGATCACCTAATAATCCAGTTCCACCAAAATAATCGCCATTTGCCATAATCTGATGGTTTCTATTCCAGACGGTTTGACCGTCAGTATAAAACTGAAGATTTCCTTCGGTATCAGATATCGATGTACACCCTTCAAGGGTATTTATTTGTCCGTCGGTTACAGCTGTGACTGTTCCAGTAGTCGCATCGAATTGTAAACCGGCATTCTGTCCGAAATACCAAAATGAAGCTTCCTGCTGAGCAAAAGTAAAGGCAATACTAAGTAACGTAATAAAAGCTAAAACGTGTTTCTTTTTCATGTAATAGTGCAATTAACATAGAGGTCCATATATAGAACAGATATATAGGTCGAATTCCTACATCGATCCAAACAGAAAATTGCTGAATTTTTCTTGTTCTATAGACGTTTGCGTCTAAGTCAATAAAGATATTACAAATCTCGCTTTTTTAATAATCTGTACGATAAAAAGATAAATAAGGCTGTCCAACCAATTACGATTGCTAATTCGTACCAATGTACGGCGAAATCGTAAGCAATCTCACTTTTGTTTGGCATTTTTGACATCACAATACGTTGAATAGGTTGGTCGATCAATTTGTACATCGACTTTAATGGAAAATAATTTTGGATTTTCTCTGCGACATCAACATTGACTTGCCAAGTAATTATCCCAAAAGTAATCCACTCTAATAACCATAAAACGAAAAGAAATGCTAAGGCGAATGCCGAACGTTTAACGAGCATTCCCAAGAATAAACACAAACTAAAGAATCCTACTAACTTTACGAAATAGGCTAACAAGAATTCAGTGCCTCTAAAAACAAGATGAATTTCGTCAATACTAGAGTAGTACAAACCGATAAGTAGACATATTAAGAAAATGATAATGGTTGCAACGGCTGAAAAGAATAATATGGTGTAAAACTTTGAAAGAATAAATTCTTTCTTGCTCAATCCATCGATGAGATTTTGTTTTATCGTCTTGTTACTATATTCATTTCCAATCATACTAACGACAACGATAGCAAAGAAAAACTTAAACTGAGCAGCAAAAAAGGTTGTGATATGCCACACTATTGGAAAATTGAAAACACCGTAGTGACCTAATTCTAATACAAATAATCCAAAAAAGTTGATTCGTAATGACGACAAGATAATTACGAAAAATGGTAATATGAACGATATGAATATAAGAACTTTACTCGCTCTGTTCAAGAGCAATTTTTGGAGTTCTAATTGTAATAATCTTAACATGTTGGTTGGTTTTATAGTAGCCATTTTAAAATGGCTTTGATTTTTGATTGATGATTAGTTGTTGTTTGTTAACTGCAAGAATTGTTCTTCTAGGCTTTCTTTACGTTTCACTAGATGTGATAGTACAAATCCGTTATCAAACATTAGTTTGTTGAACGTTTGGGCATCCATAGGTTCATTTAAAAAAGCGGTGATTAATTCGCCTTCAACCTTAATATTTCCGAAGGAATCATGTGCTTCTAATAACGTGATTAATTCGTCATGTTTTTTACATTTCAATTCAAAAAATCCATGACTAGAGATCATTTCATCGACACGACCTGAATATAATTTTTCACCTTTTCTCAAGACCACTACATGCGAACAAACCTTTTCAACTTCATCCAATAAATGCGAAGCCAGTAAAATTGTTGTTCCGTTGTTTGCGATTTCTTTAATGATCTGACGAATTTGATGAATACCTTGAGGATCTAATCCATTTGTTGGTTCATCTAAGATCAGGATTTCTGGATCATTTAATAACGCTGAAGCAATAGCCAAACGTTGTTTCATTCCTAATGAATAGGTTTTGAATTTATGATCCTTACGATCTAGAAGTCCAACAACTTCGAGTTTTTCGTTAACCTTGCTTTCATCAACACCTTTAATTCGGCAAACCAATTTCAGGTTTTGATAGGCGGTCATATAAGGATAGAAATTCGGTCTTTCAATAATAGCACCAACTTTTTTAAGTGCGTCATGCGTTGAGATATTGCCATCAAACCAATGGAAGTCGCCAGTAGTTTTGTTGACTACATTCAACACAATACCCAAGGTAGTTGATTTACCACTTCCGTTAGGTCCTAAAATTCCGTAAACATTTCCTTTATTTATTGTAAAGGATAAATCCTTCACAGCGGTGAGATAACCAAATTTTTTGGTAAGGTTATTAATGGTTAAAATTGATTCCAATTTTTGATTGATTTTTCCACAGATTGATCTGCGGTGGTTGATTATTAAAGTATGACGAATTGAAATTCGTTTTGTTACACCACCAAATTAATAAACCTGTAGCTAAACCACCAGTTTAGAACATCATTTTTAGTACTAATAAGAAAATCAGGCTGTTAACAACTATTCTGACCCACTTTACATTGCCTTTAATAAGACGCTCAATTATTGTAATTAAAACAAGAAATGCTGCAATAATTAATAATTGTGCTAATTCAATACCAACATTGAATCCAAATAGGGGCATTACAATAGATTCATCATCAAATATCATCCGTTTGATGTAATTTGAAAATCCGAGTCCGTGGATTAATCCGAAAACCAGTAAGATTATATATGTAATTCCCAACTGTTGTTTAGACTTCTTGTCTTTAAGAATTAGCCAATAATTATTGACACAGCTTAATAGAATCGTTATTGGAATTAAAAACTCCACAGTATCCATGTTAATGCTAACAAGTTCTAATCCTGAGAGAAATAAGGTTAAACAGTGGCCAACTGTAAAGGCCGTAACCAGTCCAAGAATTTTTTTCCAATCTTTAAATGTGTAGAGTAAGCAAAAGGATAGAATGAAATAAAAGTGATCTAGTCCTTCGGGATCAAGAATATGATCGATACCTTCCCTTAAATAGAATATAAAGTCTGTCATAGTAATGGCGATTAATTCCAGTTTTCGTCAAAGTCAAAATTGTCGTAATCATCGACGTCTACATCATCATCGAATTCATTAAAGTCTGCACCAAAGTCTTCAGCTTCAAAAGCTTTTTCCGGTGCTGAATCTGGAATTTGGCCATGGACAAACATAAGGTTAGGATAGTCAGTGCCCTCCGCTTCTTCAACAATTTCAGCCAATTCCACTAAGAAGGTCCACATACTCAGAAAATCGTAGACATAAATTAGTTTTGTCTGAGCTTCATGTACGACGTCATTTATGATGGTTTCATTCATTAAGCGTACTTTGTTTCCGCCTTCGCTCATATCGAACATAGAAATTTCTTCGCCCTGTTCCCAAGCGTCATTACTGACATAAAAAGAAGCCATCTCCAATCCATCAAACCCGAACGATTGGGTAATCGCGTTATGAAGGTCTTCCAAAGAATCCGTCTCTCGAATCTCAAGATCTCTGAAAATGTCATCTTCAGTATCGTTGTCTAAAATGACTCTAAATCTGTATATCATACTACTAAAATAAACTATTTTTTAGATTATTTGCTAAATCTATGTAAGGTGAATACCATTGCTGAAAGTAACAAAAATGCGCCTACTTGATGCACAACGCCCAGCCAAACTGGGACTGCATATATAATGGTTAATACACCAAGTAAAAACTGTATCCCTACGCCTACTAAAAGTGTATTGACTCCAATAAGTTGATATTTTGTTATGATCAAACGACGCATACGATACCATATCGCAATAATTAAAGCAACCACGACATATGCCAATGTTCTATGAACAAATTGGACACCACTTTTGCCTTCAATGAAATTGAGATATAGCGGATCTTGTTCAATATAAACTGTCTCATGCATAAACTTGCCATCACTCATTAATGGCCAATGATTATGTATAAAACCAGCATCAAGTCCTGCAACGAAGGCGCCATAAATTATTTGGAGAATCAACACAACGAATCCAAGACGAATAAAATTTCGCATTTTGGTATTCACTTCTTTTTTCTGAGGAAATATAAGATCTAGAGCTACCCAAAACGTATAGGCGAATGTGAGAAATGCCGTTGTTAAATGCATTGCAAGTCGATAATGGCTTACATCGGGACGATCTACAAGTCCGCTTTTAACCATATACCAGCCTAAGAATCCTTGAAAACCTCCCATAAATAGTAGAATGATCGATTTCTTAATTGTTGGCTTAGAGAGTTGTTTTGTGATCAAGAAATACAAAAATGGAATTATAAATACCAATCCGATCAATCTGCCGATCACGCGATGAATCCATTCCCAAAAGTAAATTTGCTTAAAATCTTCAAGATCAAAGTGATAATTTAGTTTTTGATATTCTGGATATTGTTTGTAGAGATCGAATGCTTCTTGCCATTCTACTTCGTTCATTGGAGGTATTGTCCCAGAGATTAATTTATAGTTGGACATCGATAATCCTGAATGGGTTAATCTTGTAATACCTCCAACAATAACCATAATAAAGATGAGCGTGCAACCTAATAAAAGCCAGTAAATGACTTTTTTGTTATCCTTTTTCATTAATTCAATCTTTTTTTAAAACACAAACTATTGTCCATTCCAATGTATTGGCCATAATTTGCAATATTCTCGTAATTTTTCTTTTTGTAGAATTTTACCGCTTCTACTTGACGTTTTCCTGTTTCTAGGATACAAAATTCATAGTTTAATTCTGACGCCCATAGCTCTAAAGCGTTTATTATTTTAGAGGCAATTCCTTTTCCACGAAATTCTGGAATGGTATACATACGTTTAATTTCTACACTTGTCTCATCAAACTTTTTGAAAGCGCCACATCCTATAGCGTTTTCTATATCATAAGCTAGAACCACATGATCAAGACTTTCAATACCATTAAATTGATCATAGAATGCGTGTTCATCACCATCGGTCACTGCTAAATACGCATCTAGATCCTTTACAAGACGTTTAAAGTCCTTATGATCTGAATTCGTTTTTATGATCTTAATCATTACTGATATTAGCCTTTAATCCTAATTTTTCTCCTTCCTTCAACATCAGCTGAAATGCTGCTTCATGGTCATTTGGAATATCGCCTTCTAAAATAGCTTCTTTTATTGCCTCTTTAATCTGACCGATTTCTCGTGATGGTTTCAGATTAAAAGTCTTCATGATCTCTTCTCCGGAAACAGGAGGCTGAAAGTTTCGCACGTGATCACGTGCTTCCACCTCAATTATTTTATCTCGAACAATTTTAAAATTGTTATGATACTTTTTAAATCGTTTCGGATTTTTAGTTGTGATATCCGCTTCACAAAGTGTCATCAAATCATCAACATAATCACCAGCATCAAACACCAACCGTCTTACTGCCGAATCTGTTACAATATCTTGTGCTAATACTATTGGACGTGAACTCATGAATACCATTTTCTGAACGAATTTCATCTTCTCATTTAATGGCATCTTCAATCGCTTGAATAAATGATATACCATTTTCGCACCTTCAAATTCATGTGCATGGAATGTCCATCCAGATTTCTTACTAAATTTTTTAGTCGGTGCTTTTCCAATATCATGTAACAGCGCAGCCCATCGCAACCATAAATTATCAGTGGTTTTAGCAATATTGTCAACGACTTCTAACGTATGGTAGAAATTATCTTTATGTGTTTGACCTTCAACTTCATCAATTCCCTTCAATGCTGTTAATTCTGGTAATATGTATTTCAATAAACCAGTTTTTTCAAGATGTAAAAATCCAATAGATGGCTTATCACTTTCTAGGATCTTGTTAAGTTCTACTACAATACGTTCTTTAGTAATGATCTTTATACGATCTCTGTTCTTTGAGATGGATTCTAAAGAACCTTGTTCAATGGTAAAGTTGAGTTGCGTTGCAAATCGAATGGCACGCATCATTCTCAAAGGATCATCACTATAGGTAATATCTGGATCTAAAGGCGTACGTATGAGTTTTGCATCTAAATCTGCTAGCCCGTTGAAAGGATCTAAAAGATTACCATATTGATCTGGTGATAGATCCAAAGCCATAGCATTAATAGTGAAATCCCTTCGATTTTGGTCATCTTGAAGGGTTCCGTTTTCAACAACAGGATTACGGCTGTTTTCGTTGTAGGATTCTTTGCGAGCACCAACGAATTCGATATCCATCTCTTCATGGCGAAGCATTGCGGTTCCATATGTTTTAAATACTTGAACTTTTGGCTTATGAGGTAACAACTCGGCTACTTTTTTAGCAAGAGTGATTCCACTGCCAATCGCCACGATATCTATGTCCTTATGCTCACCACGATTTAAAATGAAATCACGAACAAATCCACCTATGACGTAGCTGTCTAAATTAAGCTCCTGAGCAGCCTCAGATATGACCTTAAAAATAGAATGTGATATGGCTTGATTATAGTTCATTTTTCAAAACGTTTGTAACCGCTTTTTTCGTTTTGCAAATTTAAGACTTCCGCGTCTTCTAATGAAATATAAATTCTTATTTCTTGAAGTGTTGATGGCCAATAATTATCTTTTCTTCAACGTTCGAAAGATTATCAATTGCCGTAGAATAAGCTGTGAATGCCTTGTTGAATTTCAAGTTTGGAAGAAGATTTAATAGTTCTGCCGGAAATAATTTTGGGAGTACTATGATTCGGTCATCAGAACTAAAGACAGTTGCATAATCAGTGAGTTCCCTTGGATGAGGTTTAAAATAGATAAGATCAGTCTTGGCTTGATCAACAAAAGTCTTATAATAATTAAGTTTTGTAGACTCATCATCGACAATTCCATCTTCGTTTAGCGTTTGTGTGATGATGATGCTTTTGCTTTTATCTGCAGGAAATAATTTAGACGAATTTAAATTATTTGAAGGTAGAAAAGCTTTAGTAAGTTCATCTAGTTTTTCTTCGCTTAATTGCTCAAGCGTTGATTTCCAATTTAATTGTTCAGATTTTCTTTTTAATTCCAATGGAAGATCCTCAGGAGTTGTAGCAAATACTTTGGATATTCGATTATCGAAACCATTTACTAATGGACGATTAACTAGTTTGCTCGTTATTTTTTTAACACGATCAGGAGCATTGGTAACATAAGTTTTTAAGCCATCTTCAATCATAAACTTATTATGATTCTTGTACTTATAGATGAAGTAGTTTTTAGCTGAATCAGGAGAGCAAATATAAATGTCATAGTCGTTGTTTTCTTTGTTCAATGCTTTCATATCTGCATGTTGCGCATCAATAAGAGAAACAATCTTTTTACGGTTGAAAGTGTACGTGAGTTTTCCAGCGAGCTTTTTTTGTTGTTGTCGTCCTGGCATCAAGATCACGTCGTCAAACCATCTTGTATTTTTTAGAGGATCTATTAAGGTCTCTATATCTGGTGTGATCTCAACAATCACAAGCAAATTGTTTTTTAATTTTCGTTCTTCAATATGAAGTATTGACAAAAGGATGTGATATACTGAAGTAATTACAAAAAGACCTTTTGATTTCATTAGCGTTTACCAAATTAGAATACAAAAATAGTTATATTTTTGTATTCAAAATCCCGTAGTTAAGGTCAATTACCCGAACTTACAATGAAGATACGAACCACGCTCATCATACCAACTTATAATTGGCCTGAAGCATTAGAATTAGTTTTATTGAGCTACATGCGACAAACGGCATTTACGGATGAGGTAATAATTGCCGATGATGGTTCTACAGAAGAAACGCGATTATTAATCAAAAAGTTTCAAGATGATTTTCCAGTACCTTTAAAGCATCTTTGGCATGAAGATGAAGGGTTTAGAAAGGGTGTGATCATGAATAAGGCCATTGCTCAAGCCAAAGGAGACTATATCATTCAAATTGATGGCGATTGTATTATGCACAAGCATTTTGTTGAAGATCATATCTCTTCAATTGAAAAAGACACCTATTTATTTGGTTCGCGAGTAAGTTTGAAAGAATTCAGTGTTGCCAACATATTCAAACGGAAACAAATTAATTTTTCGATTTTTTCAAAGGCGCTTATCAAGCGTGGCAGAAGCCTTTATTTGCCGTTTTTAGGAAAGCGCTACAAACGAGAATTACCGATGTCGAAGAAAGTAAGAGGATGTAATCTTTCCTATTGGAAAGCTGATTATATTGCCGTCAATGGTTATAATGAAGATATATTTGGATGGGGAAGAGAGGATACCGAACTTGTGGTTCGATTAGTCAATAACAAGGTATTTGGAAAACGACTAAAATTTAGAGGAATTGTTTTTCATATTTGGCATAATGAATTTTCAAAAAACCGCTTATTAAAAAACCATGAAATTCAAGCTGAAACCATTGCGAATAAGATCGTTTGGTGCGATAACGGTATAGACAAATATTTAAGTGCGACAAACTAAAGACATACATACAGATTATAAAGAACAAGAACTGTTTCTTGATGATATCATTGAAAATTTCAGTGTAAAAGGTGAACCATTTGGTAACCAAGATCGCAATTCTCTTAAATTATTTCGATTGGATCAAAAGACCCTGAATGTCAAATCATTTCGCATACCAAATTTTGTAAATCAAATTGCCTACAGGTTCTTTAGAAAAAGTAAAGCGCAGCGTTCATTCGAATACGCTAAATGGTTACAAAGTTTAGATATTGGTACGCCTGATCCTGTGGCTTATTATGAGTATTCATCGGCCTTCTTATTCAAGAAAAGCTATTACATCAGTGAGCAACAAGAATGTGATCTGACATATCGAGAATTAACTACAGATTTGAATTATCCTAATCATGATGTTATACTTCGTGCTTTCACACGATTTACATTTAAACTCCACGAGAAGAAAGTAAACTTTCTTGATCACTCTCCAGGTAATACTATAATTAAAAAGGTAGGAGAGGACTACCAGTTTTATTTAGTAGATCTAAATCGTATGGAGTTCGAGACTATGAATTATGAAGCGAGAATCAAGAATTTCGCAAAGCTTACGACTCATGAATCTATGGTAAAAGTGATGAGTGATGAGTATGCAAAATGTATCAATAAAGACGCAGACGAAGTCTTTAATCTCATGTGGAAATACACTCAAGAATTTCAACAGCGTTTTTGGCGTCGCCGACGATTGAAAAATAAAATTCTGTTTTGGAGAAAAAAATAGAATTAGACCTGCGATCGATATAATTCCCTCAGTTTAGCATACTTCAAGAAGGTAATATTTCCAGTTTGATAGCAAATCATAAATCCATTAAATCCATCAAGAAATCCTAGCCTTAGGAAATAAGCTTTGAAAAAAGCCCAGAACGGATTAAATAGAATCTTCCATACTGGTGCGCTTTTACCTTGATCGAAATAGGCTTTAGCAGCAATAGTGGAGAAGTATTCAGTTTTATCATTGAATTCGGAATAGGTTTGGTAGGTCTTATGTAAAATATCACCTTTTAAATGGCCTATCCTAGCCGAAGTATTATGTAATTCGACATGATCATGAGGGTTCATTCCTTTCCATACAGCTTTTCTTCGATCAAAAACACGAAGTTTTTTATTCGGATACCAATCTGAATATTTGATCCATTGTCCACAAAAATTATTAAACCTATTGCAGGTGTACCCGTCATTTAGCCAATTGGTTTTTAAATCTTGTATGGACTTTTGCAGTTCTGGAGATAATGATTCGTCACCATCTAATGAGACAATATGATCATGTGATGCTTGATCTAAAGCAAAGTTTTTTTGCTCAACGTAACCAAGAAACTTCTGCTCTACAAATTTAACTCCATATGATTGGCAAATGCTTTTGGTGTTATCAGTAGAAAACGAATCCACCACAACGATCTCATCTACCACATCTACTAATGAACGAATACAGTCTTCTATATTTCGTTCTTCATTAAAGGTGATAATAACGCCAGAAAGCTTGATCATTGTAGGAATAAATATTTGGTAAAAATAGTTATTTTTGAGCCAATGAAAAACTACGACATTTCTGTAATTATTAGTACTTATAATAGCCCAACGTGGCTTCAAAAAGTTCTTTGGAGTTTTGAACAACAAACCTTTAAAGATTTTGAGGTCGTTATAGCGGATGATGGTTCAGGAGAGGATACTAAATCCCTTATAGATTCGATGTCTAGTCAAGTTTCATATCCAATTCAGCACATATGGCATGAAGACAATGGGTTTCAGAAAACAATAATTTTAAATAAAGCGACCGTTGCCAGTAAAGGTGATTATTTAGTGTATACTGATGGTGATTGTATTGCTCGAAACGACTTTTTACAAGTTCATGTTGAGAATCGAGAAAAAGGGTATTTCTTATCAGGAGGTTATTTTAAGCTTCCGATGACGATTAGTCAACTTATTTCAGAAGATGATATTAGGTCGCAACGATGTTTTGATATTATGTGGTTGAAATCTAATGGATTGAAATCATCTTTTAAGAACAATAAGATTACGGCTAAAGGTTTTAAACAAAAACTGTTAAATACACTCACACCTACCACAGCCACATGGAATGGTCATAATTCGTCGGGTTATAAATCAGATATTATTGCTGCTAATGGATTTGATGAACGCATGCAATATGGAGGAGAAGATCGAGAACTTGGAGAGCGGTTGTTTAATGCAGGAATTAAAGCCAAACAAATTCGATATAGCGCCATATGTTTGCATCTTGATCATGCAAGAGGATATGTAAAACCCGAAATGATCGAGAAAAATCTAAAAATTAGGGCGACTACTAAAAAAGAAAAGCGAACAGAGACAGCCCATGGTATTCGCAAATCCTAGAACTGCTTTAAGTAGGTCTTTAGCCTAGGTATAATGAGTTCTGGAGGAAATGTCTCATACAAAGCATACGCTTCTTTCTTAGCTGTTTTGAGTGATTTACCGTCGTAAATATCTGGTTTCATATCCTTCAAATGAATTGAGACATGCGTCCGATCATTATCGAACATGTTCCACGCTTCTTTTAATATCCAAGGTGAAAATATTGTGAAGGTAGGGACATTCAATGCCTTGGCCATATTTACAGCGCCACCTTCATTACCGATTAAGGCTGTACAATGATGAGTTAATGCTAAAAACTCTCTTAGACTTCTTCCAAAAACATCGAAGAAAATATGTGCTTTAGTTTGTTCGTTGCAGAAGTTATAGACGGTTTTAGCCTCTGTTAACTGTTTAGGGATATAATTAAATAAAATTTGACCACTAGTCTCTTCAACTATCGTGTCAATAATCTTAGCCATATGTGGCAATGGGTAAGTTTTATTTTCACCACTACCTAAAACACTCATCATAAACAGTGGCTTTTCCAAATCAATTTTTGCTTTAATAAGCGTTTGTTTTGAAGCCTCGATTTCAGTTTCAGTAAGGTATACTTTAGGTTTTATTTGTTTCGGGATAGCATTACAAATTGGTTGAAGCAATTGCAATCGGTTTTCAACAGCTAATCCTGCGTCGGTTTGAGGTGTTTTGGCTTCCTTGAATGTATGTGTGTAGTAGTGGGAAGTATACCACTTTCTCTTAGAGACTTTTATTGGTGCACCTGAAAATTTAGTCATAAGATTACTAGAGAATTTGGAATAGACATCAATAACTGCATCGTAATTCTCGCTTTTGATCTTATTAAGAAATGCCAAAAATTTTGATTTACTTTCTTCAATTTCTGGTGTTACAAAAAGGAATTTATCTATGAAAGGATTGTTCTGTACAACGGCGAAGGTATGGGAGTTTATTATATAGTGTAATTCAGCATCCGGATGTTCAGCTTTTATAGCCTCGAATAGGATACTGGTGGTGAGAACATCACCAATCATTTTTTGTTGTATAATAAGAACTTTCAAAGTTAGTTAGGTTGAAAATTTTATACTGCTACATCATATTCTCGCAGGGCATCATTCAATGAGGTTTTTTTGTTTGTGCTTTCTTTTCGTTTTCCTATAATCAAGGCACAAGGCACATTATATTCTCCCGCCGCAAATGTTTTAGTGTAACTTCCTGGAATCACTACAGAACGTTCTGGAACAACACCGCGCATTTCTACTGGTTCATCTCCTGTGACATCAATGATTTTAGTACTCATAGTTAGAACGACATTAGCGCCAAGTACTGCTTCTTTTTCAACACGAACACCTTCAACTACTATACATCTTGAACCAATAAACGCACCATCTTCTATGATTACCGGAGCCGCTTGTAATGGTTCTAATACACCACCAATACCAACACCACCGGAAAGGTGTACATTTTTACCTATTTGAGCGCAGCTTCCAACTGTTGCCCAAGTATCTACCATCGTTCCTTCATCTACATAAGCACCTATATTTACATAACTAGGCATTAGTATCGTTCCAGAGGAGATATAAGCACCATGCCGTGCCACAGCATTAGGAACGACTCGAATTCCTTTAGCTTCATAATCGCGTTTTAGTGGAATTTTATCGTGATATTCAAAAATACCAGCTTCAAGTGTTTCCATTTTTTGTATTGGGAAATACAGTACTACCGCTTTTTTAACCCATTCATTAACTTGCCAGCCATCGGCTGTTGGTTCTGCAACTCTTAGGGTTCCAGAATCCAGTAAGTCTACTACTTTTCTTATGCTGTCTATAGTTTCTGATTGAGTTAAAAGCGAGCGATCGTCCCACGCATTTTCTATGATCTGTTGTAATTCATTCATCGTTATAATATTCTTCTTGAAGCACAAAGATAATTCTATATTCAACGTTTTTTAATGCATAAATCCTAAAAAATTCAAAAATTGTGACCTATCTAAAATTTAGGGGTCTTAATATATGATTATTATGATGCAATCGTATTCCTAATCTTACGTTTGATGTTTTTAATAATTAATAGCTAATTTTTGTGAAAACTCTCCTTCTCCCTTTGGAGAGTTTTCTTTTTTAAAAGATTATGTGACTTTTTAAAATAATGTGTGTCAAATAGATAAGGACGTGAGAAAAAACATTTTTACAAACCCTTGATTTATAATTGCGATTAAACCTTTTTAGATCCTCTAAAAAGGTTTTTTTTGTGACCAATTCAAAATATGTGTGTCTAAACTATAAACAGGTACTGTTTAAGGTAGAGGGTAAACGGTATCATGGATTTAATTAATAGTTGATTATTTTAAACTCTTCACTGTATTTCAGTGAAGAGTTTTTTTTGATAGCTAAACATTAAAATTAGATTAACTTTGCAGCATGGCCAGAATTTTAGCGTTAGACTATGGAACCAAGCGAACTGGAATTGCAGTTACCGACGAGCTTCAGATCATTGCCTCGGGATTAACTACAGTTGAAACCAAATCATTGATTTCATTTTTACAAACTTATGTATCGCAGGAAAATGTGGAGTTATTCATTATAGGCGAACCGAAACAAATGAATAATGAGGCATCTGAAAGTGAAGCCTCTATTTCGAAATTTTTAAAGACACTCGAACGCACATTTCCGCATATACCAATCCATCGTGTTGATGAACGATTTACATCAAAAATGGCATTTCAAACTATGATAGACAGTGGATTGAGTAAAAAGCAACGTCGTAATAAAGCCTTAGTTGACGAGATCAGTGCTACCATTATATTGCAAAGCTATTTATATAATAGGTCTTAAAAGCATCTTAAAAATTCTCAAAAACCGATTAGAATCGTATTTTTGCAGCCGAAAACAAAACGAAAATGATTTTACCAATTGTGGCATATGGTGATCCTGTACTTAGAAAAAAAGCTAAGTCTATCACTAAAGACTATCCTAATCTTGATACACTTATCGAGAACATGAAAGAAACAATGTATGGTGCTTATGGTGTTGGTTTAGCAGCACCGCAAGTAGGAATTCCTATTCGTTTATTTTTGGTAGATGCGTCGTCATTTGCCGAAGATGAGGTTTTCACCGAAGAAGAGCAGGCCTTATTAAAAGACTTTAAACGTACCTTTATTAATGCTGAAATTTTAGAGGAAGAAGGTGATGAATGGGCTTTTAATGAAGGATGTTTGAGCATTCCTGATGTTCGAGAAGATGTCTTCAGGCAACCAAATGTCAAAATCAAATATCAGGATGAAAATTTCAAAGAACACATAGAAGAGTTCGATGGAATCATTGCTAGAATTGTTCAACACGAATACGACCATATCGAAGGTGTATTATTTACTGATAAATTGTCATC
Organism: Psychroserpens sp.; assembly: GCA_017643165.1. GTDB lineage: Bacteria > Bacteroidota > Bacteroidia > Flavobacteriales > Flavobacteriaceae > Psychroserpens. Next base: position 396,654 of record JAEPNY010000003.1, read on the forward strand.
GTTGCGTAAACGATTGATTAAAAGTAAATTAACGAATATTTCTAAAGGCAAAATCAAAGTTGATTACAAGATGCGTTTCCCGTTAATGAAAAAGAGACGCTAACAAAATATTCCCATGAGTCTAGATAAAATATTATCCATTTCAGGTAAACCTGGATTATTCCAAATTGTAGCCCAAACGCGCAACGGTTTTGTTGCAGAATCCTTAATTGATAAAAAGAAAGTAGCTGTTAATATTCACAACAATATTAGTGTATTGAGTGAAATTGCCGTTTATACCCTTTCTGAAGAACTGCCATTGAGAGAGGTGTTCTTAAAGATTAAAGAAAAAGAAAATGGACAGGCTACTTCAATAAGTCATAAAGATTCTAAAGATACGCTTGAAGAATACTTCTTTAAAGTATTACCAGATTATGATGAAGATCGTGTTTATGCCAGCGATATAAAAAAGATTGTGCAATGGTATAATTTACTTCAAAAACACGACCTGCTTTCTACATTGGATGAGGAAGACCTTGTTTCTGCTGAAGAAGAAGAATAAGAGCCGTTAATAGATTGTTCATATAATATCTGACTTAGAATTTATTTCTGAAGATCAGTATTGTATTTTTGACTTCTAAACGATTTAGAATGTCAGATAAAACACAACAATTACAAGCTTTTGAAAGACTTCTTATCATCATGGATGAGCTACGAGAGCAGTGTCCGTGGGATAAAAAGCAAACCCTTCAATCTTTACGTCATCTAACCATCGAAGAAGTTTATGAACTTGGCGATGCTATTCTTGATAATGATCTCGATGAAATTAAGAAAGAGCTTGGTGATGTTTTACTTCATATCGTTTTTTACTCAAAAATTGGTAGCGAATCTGGTGCTTTTGATATCGCAGATGTTTGTCATACCATATGTGATAAATTAATAGAACGTCATCCGCATATTTATAGTGATGTGAAAGTCGAAAATGAAGAAGATGTTAAGCGTAATTGGGAACAATTAAAATTGAAAGAGGGTAAATCAAGTGTATTAGAAGGCGTTCCTAAGAGCCTGCCAGCAATGGTTAAAGCGAATCGTATACAAGATAAGGTAGCAGGTGTTGGTTTTGATTGGGAACAACCTTATCAGGTTCTGGCTAAGGTGCATGAAGAACTTGATGAATTGGAAGATGAAGTTAATCAAGGTGATACTGATAAAATCGAAAGTGAATTTGGTGATGTTTTATTTGCCATGATAAATTATGCGCGATTTTTAAAAGTTGATCCAGAAAGCGCATTAGAACGCACGAATAAGAAATTTATCAAACGTTTTAAGTATCTAGAAGAAAAGTCAAAGGCTTTAAACAAATCATTAGCCGATATGTCATTGGCAGAAATGGATATCTACTGGGATGAAGCCAAAAAATTGTAATATTTTTTGATAAGGAAATCCAAATATATACTTCTTCACGTATATAAATCAGATAGGAACTTTTTTAAGTTTCTGAATCATAAGTAGGAAATCTTAATGCAGTAGTTAAGCGGATGCATTAAGGTTCAAAATTTAGTTTAGTTAGGGGTAGAATCCTGTCTGGTTTACGGACAGGATTTTATTTTTTAAAGCCTACTCTTCATATTATTTCAATACTATTTTACCTAGTCTGACCAATATCATTTTATAGGTATTGGACTACATCTATATTTGGTGCATTAATCAATACACATTTTAATATGAAAACAATACTATTTAGATTTTTGGCGCTCACGTTGTTGTTTACAGCGTTCGTAGCGTGTAGCGATGATGATGATAATCCACCTCCTATTGTAATCAATGATATTATGGTGGTGTATAACACCGATACAGGTGAATTTTCAGCCGTTGATCTAACCGATGGGTCACTTCTTTTATTAGGTACTGCAACGTATAATGGATCAGATCTATTAGGATTGAGAGATGTGGTATTTAACTCTGCAGACAATATGATGTATGCAAGTTCGAGAGCAACAGATCAATATCATGAAGGCGCATTATTCCGTATAGATCCTATGAATATGCAGGCAACCATGATTAATGATAACGCTAATGATGATTGGTATGCCGTTGCCAATCTAGAAATGGATGAGGGTAGGCTATTAGGAACTGTTTACTGGGATGAATATGATTATGATTATTGGTCATCATTGGTTCGTTTAAACCTTGACGGTTCTATAGATGAAGTTATATATTTAACGTATGAAGATGATGATTACGGTTTTAGTGGTGGTATGGCACTTGAATTTGGTGATAATCCAGACGAATTTTTAGTTACAGATGGTAACAGAATAGCTATCTTAAATATTAATGGAACAGTCTCCGATGAATTTATACTTAATTCGGCAGGTTTTCCAAATGATGATGTAGGTAGAGGTGGTGGAAGCTCAGTTGGCTATGTAAGAAGTTTAGAACGTGATGCTAACGGAAATCTATACGGACTGGACGCAGATGGTCACTTAGGAAGTATAAATCTTAATAATGAAACATTTACATATATAACCCAATTCGATGCAGGTGGTGACATCGTTGCATTAATAAAACTTCCAGAAAATATATTTCAATAATATATACGCTTAAAATCAAAAAGAGGAGGCCAATTTGGTCTCCTTTTTTAATGTGTAAAATGTCGGGTAACAATACATTTATTTAAGATCATCTGAAAAATGACCACCATGTTTGCCTTTAGAAAATTTTTGTTTATTGAATGTTTTTGATTCACCCTTCGGTATTGTCAAGCTCGTCCAATGGTTTGACTTTATCATGCGCCCAATATAGGCTATTTGACCAATGTGGTACGCATAATGTGCTAACTGTCTATTTACGGCCTGAATGATGCTGTGCTCTTGGTTTCGAATATAGATTTTCTGGTTGAAATTCTCTTCATTTACTGAATTTAAGGCATCGAATAGGCATACCCAACCTTCATTCCATTTTGTTAGTAGTTCAGCTCTAGTTTTGATGACAGATTCAAATTCTTGATCGCGATTGCGCCATTCTTTTTCACCATCTGAGCTAAGAAAGTTAGTCCAACGTGATTTCATATTTCCGTATAGATGATTCACAATAACACTTATGGAATTTGAAGCTTCATTAAATTGCCAGAATAGATCAGTCTCATCGAGTTGGCTGAAGGTTTTTTCTCCAACAGATTTATAATATTCGAATTGCTTTTTCACACTGTCTAAATAATCCTTTTGCATATTAAATTTTACTTGATCATTACTAATTACAACCCTAAGTTAAACATTTAGTCTATTTAAACATGAATCGTATTTATCAAAAACTTACGTCAATATTTCACCAATTCTCATAATTGAGTATATTCGCCCATCATTTAAATACGTATTTAATCAAATAGCTATGAAAAAGATCATATACGTCATATTGTTTTTGCCATTAGTATTATCTGGGCAGATCAATGAAAGTGATTCATTAAAGGTCAAAGCAAATCTATCAATAACTGGGTTTTGGCAGGGCGGAAATGTGGAGACTGTCATATTTCGAGCTAAATCAGACTTTAGCTTTAAGCCACTTAAAAATCTCGTATTTAAAACACAGAATTCCTATGTGTATCAAGAGTTTGGAAAGGAAAAAGCTGACGAAGATATCCTGAGCTTAAACTTTTTATATCTTAATCCAGATCGTAAAATTTACCCATTGGTTCTAGGGTTTGTAAGTACAAATTTTAGACGTGAAATCGATTTGAGGTACTTAGTTGGAGGTGGTGTAACCTTCAAGATCTTGGACGAAAAAGCGCATTGGTTGAAGTTTTCATTAACCAGCGAATATGAACATACACATTTCGAAAAAACAGATTTTAATCGATCCGAATATGATGGAAGTAAATCTATTAATACATTACGAGGAACCATATGGATTAATGGACGATATGAAGTGTTTAAGAATAAATTGATCTTAAGTCACGAAAGTTATTATCAACCCTCCTTAGAAGAAGGGAATAACTATCGTTGGCAAGCTGACTTCGGACTGGAAGTGCCAGTTTGGAAGTTTTTGAACTTCAAGATTAATTACCTACATGTGTTTGAAAGTATTGTCCAAGAGAGTCAGGCACAAGATGATCGTTATTTGACCTTAGGATTTACAATTAAAAACTATTAGATGATACGAAACCATCTATTGGCTAATTCAAACTAGGATTTAATTTCTAGAATCTTTGTAGCTTTTGTAAGTTATTCCAGCACTTGCAATGCCACCGAAAACTCCGATAAACCAACTGTCGGTAAAGATAAGTGCGATTCCAGCAATTACACCTAATATCCCGATTAACATTATAAGGTTAAATTTTCGAGGTTGTTTTTCCATGGTGTATTACGTTTGCAAGCGTTTTATTTATTGCACCTAACTTTTACGGTTTTAGCAGCATATTTGCTGATAAGCATATTCATGAGTCCAGCACTGAATATGAGTACAAAAAAGAAATATTTGTAATTCGCTACATCTCTAAACAAATAAGAAGCGACTAATATGATTGTTGCCCAAACTATGGCATTAATAAGAACTAATTTTTTCATGTCTATTGGTAGCAGAATTGGTGATAATGTTACATAATTTAAATCATTTAAATTCTATGACATCACCATCTTCAGGAATGTATACTTTATTTGAGAGTGCTAGTTCATTGATTTCATTTTGTAATTGTGACCTAGTAGTCGGACAATGATTAACTGCTTCAAGGTGATTGGCGATAACTTTTCCAGGTGCATTTTGTATGAATTTCAAAATATCATCCATTCGCATAAGTAATGGTTGGAATAAATCTAGTTGCGCTGATCCACTTGCGACAATGGAAATATCAGGCTTTAGTTCGGTCAAGGCCTTGTGAACGTCATCGGTATATATAGTATCCGAGCTAATATATAACGACTTTTCATTTGGCAATTGAATGTGGAATCCCATAACATTACCCATAGGTTTTGCTACATATCCATAACCATGACGTGCTGGGATTCCTTGGATCTTTCCATCAAAAAATTCTTGTTCTTTCCAATAGTGAATGACCTGACTCACATGAATTCCTTTTTTACGAATTTCAGCTTCATCATTAAAACTACAAATCACTGGAATCTGTTTTTTAGTTAAAAATGAAATGGCTGCCTTATCAAAATGATCGGCATGTAAGTGGGTAATTAGGCAATGCGTCGTCCTTTCAATTAATCCCATAGCATTGTCAGGAAGATCTACAATAGGATTTCGTTTTGGTTTAAAGCGAATAAATGAAAAGGGTGGAGCAGCTGTTCCTTTTTTACCGAGCATAGGATCAACCAATATTAACTTATCTTGAGTTTCGATTATTAACGTGGCATTTCGGATGTGATGAATTTTCATAGACAAAAGGAGTACTTAATTAATAATTAACGCTTCCATGTGCCTCCATATTTGTAGTTTTTATTTCTAGGTTTCACTTGAAGCAGACAGTCCTCACATACAAATACCCATTGTTTAGGCAATTTGTACTGAATGCGATACATCGTATCGAAGTCCTTATTGCAAATGTCACAGAATTTAACTCTCAAGAAGCGTAGATTTTTGTATTAAATGCAAGTTGTTATAACGAAAATAGCATAAAAATCAATAAAAGCGGTAGGAATAAAACAAGAGCAGGAAGTAACATATTTAGAATAGCTTTTCCAGTACCAAAGCCTTGAATGATTTTAATCCCTATCACTAATATAACTAAGCTCCAAATCCATAAAGCGAGTTCAATTAATCCGAACCCTATTAAGGCCACACTTTGAAATGTAGATAAATATAAAAATTCAGACTTAAAAAGTTGATCTCCAATTATGATCAATTCTGGGATCAATAGAATTATTGAAGCGATAGTAGGTACAAGCGACCATGCAATGATAGTTCTAAAGGTTTCAGGGTCTGATTTCCCATTCAACCATTTTCCAGTAAAACTGAGTGCCCATGCATAAATAAAATATGCAATCCATCCGATTAATCCACCTGTTAAGATAGCCATTATGAGTACTGAGGCTGTAGACATTGTGTCTCCCATACCACGCTCTGAAGCTCTTGAAATTGCTCTTGCAATACCTCCAAGTATAAGGAATAGAATTACATATTTTGTAGGACATTTTTCAAGTATATATTTTAAGGTTCTTTTGGGCTTTACCCATATTGAATACACAAGCTGATTTGGATTGATATCATCGTATTCACTTTCGAATTCTTCGAAATTATTTTCAGTCATGATTGGTTGTTGAGGTTAGTATATCTTCTAAATAATAACTCGAATATAATACGAGGAATTGAATATTCTATAGTACTTGAGAGAATTATTAGTGCCATTTGGCTGTTTTACTTTTTGATACCAATTTTTCCAGTATGGCGAGGTCAATATCAGCAACTTTATTAATGTATAGACATCCTTTTCCCCATTTGCATTTACCCAGTTGTTTAAGAAGTTCAGTTTCGGCATTGATGTCGAATGTGAGATAAACAGTCATTTTAGATTTCCGAGGTGCGAAACCTACGTTGAACCATTCGAATTCTTCTTTAGAACCTTTCCGTGTATAATTATATTTCCCAAAACCAATTAAAAAATCAGGCGCTTTATCATTACCCCAAACTTTTGGTTTTTGTCCAGTAACTTTAGTTAGAAGCTCTAGTATGATTTTACTGTCTTCCTGCTTTGAGGCATTGTCAATTTGAGATATAAAATTATCGACACTTCGATTTGTTTCTTTTGTTGCTAGGCCTGCCATAGTTTTCTCTATTTTAATTCCATTTAAAAAGTACTTGATGTTTTAAGTATTTTAATTTCAGGATAAGTCATGAACTCTTGAAAGGATATTATAGTCTTATAAGATATAGAATCTCTTTCCAAAATAAAAAAACCGAGAATGATTTGCATCTATTCTCGGTTAGGGTTGGTTAGTGTGTATGAGACACTTCCGTATTCCATACTCCCGATTTGACTGTTAGGTCAATATAATCTTTAAAGCGAATTGGTTTGCGATGAAGTACATGTTCGATATCATTCGTAATTTCTGAATTACTTGGATTACCTAATACTTCTGTAAATAAGTATTCAATCAACCAAATGAAATCTTCTGGTAAATTGTGTTGTCTCAAAGTATTTACATAGGAAGAAATACTAACACCTGTGAACTGTATTTCTTTTCCTGTAGCTTCAGATATTAATTGTACAGCTTCACCAAAAGTTAATCCTTCAGGTCCAGTTAGTTCATATATTTTACCATTATGCTCGCCTTCGGTAAGTGCCTTAACAGCCACTTCAGCAATGTCGTTTGCATCTACAAATGGAATCTTCATCTCCGCAAAAGGAAGTGCTACGTGACCCTCTAAAATGCCGTCAAGCAAAAAGTTTTCGCTGAAATTCTGGTTAAACCAATTAGCTCGTACAATAGTATGGTCTAATCCCGAATGAATAATAACTTGTTCACACAATTGTGCTTCACGTTCACCTTTACCAGATAATAATACTAGCTTTTTTACATCGGCTTTTTTCGCAACTTTAACAAGACCTTCAATGGCTTCTAATGCTCCAGGAACCGCTAGATCAGGTTGATATGTAATATAGATACTTTCGATACCTGCGACAGCTTCCATCCATCCATCTGGATTGTGCCAATCGAATGCAGGTTCACCTTGTCGCGATCCTACTCGAACTGAATGTCCAGCAGTTTTTAAAAGGTTTACAATTCGTTTTCCTGTTTTTCCGTTTCCTCCAATAACTAAAATGTTTCGTTTCATAATGTTTGTTTTTAAATGTTTATAATGTTTTAAATGGTTTGATTATTTAGTAGAAGTCCATATAAAAGCAAGGCGAAAGAAGCAATAGAACAAACAGTTCTAACCAAATGCCATTGATTCCATGGTGTTTCAAATTTTTGACGTAGTGCTTTAAGATCTTCTGATGAAATATTTGCTAGATCTGTACCATCCAATATTGTATTAAGCGGAACATTTTTAAATATGGTTACAAACAATACACCTAAAATGAATAGCGCGGCGGCAGCAACATAAATCCAAAATACGTTATCAGCATTTTGAAATTTTAGATAGATGGTCAAACCATGGCTGATGAGCGGTCCAAAGAAAACTAAGATGAACAATGGGTTGATTATAGAGCGATTCATTTGTTGAAATGCTTGTAAATAGCCAAGATCATTAAGTTGTCCCAGTCCGGGTGTAACTGCATTTGTCCATGTAAAGCATAGCCCTGCAGTTAATCCTGTAAATAGTATCGATATGTATACTACTATGGCTTCTAAATTGATTTCCATTTTAATTGTGCTTTAAGAGTTTAACTTTTGGATGAACTTTGAGGTAGTAATACAGTACAGTTGTTAATATCATGACTAAGCCAATGAACCAAAATCCCAAATCGGTGAAGAAGTCTAAATGACTTCCTCCATTTGGAATTATAAATAACGGCACTGTAATTAGAGCGTCTAGTATTCCGGCTACAACAAAAAATATTAAGCCTGGAAGGAAACTCTGAGTGTTTTGCTCCATTCTAAAATAGAGGTGAGCACCATACCATACTAATGGTAGTAATACTGCCAGTAATACGAAATTTGCCTGTTGTTCAGGATCTGCTAGTAACTCAATTTGAAATGAGAGCGTGTAGAAACTCACTGCTAGAAACCAAATTCCAATACCGATTAAAATTGCTTTGAATGTTTTCATGTCTTATAATGTTTTATTTACAAGACAAAACTAGATCAGGTTTAAAGGAATGATTTATTCAAAAAGAAGTATGATTTGTTTGAAAAGACGACTACTTGATTTGACTGGGTCTGTAGCCAAACTTTTTCGCAAAGGCATTGGAGAAGGAACTAAGACTATCATATCCAACGTGCCAAGCGGCTTCTTGAACTGTAGCTTCATTGTTACTAATAAGGCTATGTGCTGTGGTTAAGCGTTCGTTTTGTAGATACTTGAAAACGGGAAGTCCAAAGACTTCTTTGAATTCTTTTTTCAGCTTGGTAGTGTTTAGTCCGAGTTCTTTTGATAATTCTGATAGCGAAGGAGGGTTGTCTAAATTTTCAGATAAAATCTCCCTAGCCCTTTCTAAACGTTCTTTATCTAAAGATTTCATGCCTTGAGTATGGTTAATTGCAAGCTGTCCAAAGAAATGTGATAGTAGCGCGGTAATTTGACTTCTAAAGAACATCATCTTCGTTTTTCCTTCATAAGTGATATTAAATAAGCTATCAACGATGCGATGCATGTCTGGTGTCATGAAAAAACTAGGACCTTCAACATAATGGTCTTTTGGATTGACTAAAGATTCTAACAATTCAGAAAATAATTCGCCTTCTTGATTTGGAAGTTTTTCAAGATGCCGAGTTGCTGTTGCGATCACGATACATTCTAAGGGTTTATTTTTAGAAACTGTGTGAATACAATCGACAAGTTCATCAGCATAAAATGAGAGCGCCAGCCCTTTGGTATAGTTTAATTGGCGTGATCCAGTTGGATAACGCATTTCGAGGTCTACATTCCCTGCGCCATAAAATGCCACTGCAATAACAGGTTCATCAAACTTACAACTATCCTGAATGACTTCTGAAGAAAAGGCCGTTTCTACCAGAATAGTAAAATCATTGATGTCTATTATATCGCGAGTCATAACAATTGCAAATTTTGAGATCGATTAACCTTTATCTCGTTGCACTAAGATAGGAAAAGTATAGTTGATCAGATTACTCTAATTACGTTTCCAATTCGTTTATCTTTTCTTTTATAATCTCAAGCAAAAGGTCAATCTGTTTGAGATGCGTTCTAAAGATTACAACTGCTACACGAATCCAGAATACACCATTTATAGTCGTTGATGATAAAAATATTCTACCATCGTGTTGTATGGCTTTGATAAGCTTCGTATTGAATTCATTTAAATCACCTTTTTGAGTTCTATATCTGAACATAGCCACTGATAATTCGGGTTCAGGACCTACTTCAAAACCAGCTATTTTTTGGATTTCCTTATGGAAGTATCGCGCTAATAATAATTTTTCCTCCAAGGCTGCTCTAAATGGCTTTAAACCGAATAATTTCAATGGTAACCACAATCGCATTCCGCGGAAATGTTTAGTCAATTCAGGAGATATATCAGCAGGTGACAATATTTCATTGGCATCTGCTGTATCCTGCATATAATCTGCTAGATAATAGAATACCTTTAACACATGCGTTTTTTCTTTGAGAAGTACTGCTCCTGTTCCAAATGGTAAGAATAAAGTTTTATGAGGATCTAATGTTATCGAATCTGCTTGGGATACGCCTTTGAATTTAGGAGCAAGTTTCTCCACCAATCTGAAAAATCCACCATAAGCAGCATCGACATGAAACCAGATATGATGTTTTTTCGCAATTTCGCCTATGTTTTCAATAGGATCAATGGCGCCAGTATTAGTGGTTCCTAAGGATGCGTTGATAAAGAACGGTTTTAAGCCATTTGCTTTATCATCTATGATCGCTCTTTCTAAATGTGATATTGACAATCGTAAGCCTTCATCTAATGGGATATAACGTAATTGTGCTTCGGAAAGTCCTGCGATTCGTAGTGCTTTCTGTATTGAATGATGCGCTTGTTCGGATAGGTAAATGACTGCTTTTGGAATGTTATTAGCTTTAAGCCCTTGAGATTCTCGTGCTGTAACAATTGCAACCAAATTTGCAATTGATCCTCCTGAGGTCAAGTGACCAACAGCTTGATTAGGATAGCCCATTAGCTTGCACATCCATCTAATCAACATATCTTCTAAGCGTACAGCACCTGGTGCGGCATAAAAAACACCTGCATAGCGATTATGTATAGCGGCAATGTAATCACCTAAAGCGGAGGGATAAAGTCCGCCTCCTGGAATATAACCCATATGACCTGCTGCAGCAGGATTGATACCTACAGCATCAATATCTTTTGAGGTATGTTTGAGTAATGTTTTAAGATCAGTAGCGTGTTCTGTAATATCTTGATCATAGATGCCTTTACCGTTGGATTCATTTACGGAATAAGCTTTTGTGGAATCCAACTGTTCAATGAAGTTGTCAGCATAGTTTAGGACGTCCCGATTCCAATCAGCTCTTATTTCAGTGTTTGGATCGAGTTGTTTTGATACCTTCTCTAAAGCTTTAATTTTATCGCGCATAGCTAGTTTTATGCTTTCCACTTAATATTACAACCGATACTTGGTTTTTGTATGTCTGAAATAGCTGTTACTTCGAGCAAGGCATCCAATGCATTTCGTAAATCTATACCTGTCACTGGTTTTTCATTACCTGGTCTTGAATCGTCTAATTGTCCGCGATACACCAATTTTAATTCCTTATCAAAAATATAGAAATCAGGCGTGCATGCCGCATCATAAGCTTTGGCTACTTCTTGTGTTTCATCATATAGGTAAGGAAAGATGAAATCATGTGCTTTGGCATTCGCTTTCATTAGATGTGGTGCGTCATCTGGGTAATTTGTTACGTCATTACTTGAAATCGCAATACAATTAATACCTGCGCTTTTATAGTCCTTAGCAAGTCGTGATAATTCTAAATTTACATGTTTCACAAAAGGGCAGTGGTTACATATGAACATGATTAAAGTGCCTTGCGTACCTTTGGCTTCTGCTAAAGAGATGAGGTTGTCATCTACTGTATTTAATAGATTAAAATCGGGTGCGGTAGTACCAAGAGGTAGCATATTTGATGGAGTCAAAGCCATAATATTTTTTAGTATTTTTAAATCATGAATTCAACTGATAATATAATAACTTTCGAAGACTTCAGCAAGGTAGATTTGCGTGTCGGTACTATAATAGAAGTTAAGGATTTTCCGGAAGCACGAAATCCATCCTATCAACTTATCATTGATTTTGGAGATCTCGGAATTAGGAAATCATCAGCTCAAATTACAGCGCTCTATTCGAAAGAAACATTACTAAACAGACAAGTTATAGCAGTTATCAATTTTCCGAAGAAACAAATTGCTAAATTTATGAGTGAATGTCTCGTACTTGGTGCTGTTGAGGGTAGTAAGGTTATGTTACTCAACCCCGAACAACCTGTAAAAAATGGTTCACAAGTTTCTTAGCTAAAGTTCATTTCTAAAAAAAATGGCATTCATTAATAACTTGTTAGTGCCATACCAAAATGCTCTAAAATTCGTGTTATCTGTAAATGATACCACCTTACCACGACTCATTCGATTTACTTTGAAAGGCACCGTCAGTGATAAGCTATCTAAGTTCTTTTCAGAGATATATCCACTTAGTAAAGGGTTCTTAGTGTATTGAATAGGATTATTATAACTCTGTTTATCAGCTTTCATGAATAAGGTGTTATTTCTGAACAATGCAATTCTGTCATTTTTATATCCAAAATTTATAGGGTGTGACCTATCGGTTTTTGCTTCAAAAATGGCGCCTCCGACGACCTGAGCACCTCTAAAATTACTGCGATCCTCAAATGTGATATTTTCAGCTGTATTTTCCATTTTTTTGAATTCAAGTTTTGCGAATTCATTATTCTTCAACCAATTCAGTGCACTGCGATAGGCTATCAAAGTCCCGCCATTTTGCACCCATGTTTTGAGTTTGGTAGTCGCACTTTTGTCTAGTGAACCACTCGGAAGAATTATTGTGTTATAGCGATCTAAGTTTGCATAGCTCAAGGATTTTGTATCGAGTTTAGTTACTCTCATATTAAATCGCGTATCAAATAGATGCCATATTTCACCTGCATCATAACTTCGTATACCATCACCTACAATCAATGCAACTTTAGCAGGTTTTAGTGCCCTAAATTGATTACTACCAAGGTCAATACCTTCTGTTAAACCTGTATTAACTGCATCAATCTGAACGTGACTATCTGCTGCTACGGTCTTTAAAAAAGCGTATAACTCATCGGCAGATTTTTTCTGATTTTGGACAGGTATTAATATCGTACCATAGTCATAGGTCTTTCCATTCATACTAAATTGCTTCATGCCCACTTTGGCGCGTAGACCACTATTTAAAATAGCATTTAAGGCTTTAGGCGTATAATATTCATGCCATTCCATGAGATAAGCGTAGTTGCTTTTAGTTGAGACATTACCTATTGTCATTGCAAGTTCTTGCACACTATTTCCTGCATTGTTAAGAGATATATTTTCTGCATAGTCTACACCAAAGGCTAATGGTAAAGTCCAAGCCGAAACATCATAGAAAAGGCTATCTTGGAATTTAGTTCGCTTCTCAAACATGGCATTGATCAGGCGCGTATTCTTTTGATTCTTTGGAACAATGAAGGCATTTCCTTTTTTAAATGTCGTTCCATTAATTGTAAAGTCCTGTTTTAAATCGTGAATAGTGATTTGGTGACGTTTTAATATTTCGGCCAGGTGATAGGTTTTAGCGGCATCTTTCGAATCACCAAATACAATGCCTTTGCCATTTTCATTGGCGCCTTCTTTTCGTGCATTTTTAAAGAAATCGTGTTGGTATTGTAATAATTCCTGACGCATGTTCTGAGCAGCTTCTAGGGTTGATAAGGCTGCCGTAAACTGATTACGAATGGTAAAAGGGAATGTAAGGATGCCATTGTTGCTTTCTTGTATATGACCGCGAGAACTTCCTTGTTCGAATAATATGCCGATTCCACCATTTATATCAGGAAATGTGGAACCTTTCCCGTAGTAAAAATCATCAAAGCTCTCTTCTGTATAATAGAACGACCCTATTTTATCTAGGGCTTTAGCATGATAATTTCCAATATTTTTAGTGAGTTCTTGATTCAATTTAGGTGTTAATGGATGTGTACGTGAAGGAATTCCAGGTTGAAAGAAGAAACTTGAATTAGTTCCCATTTCGTGATGGTCTGTAAGAATGTTAGGTAACCATTTATGAAACGATGCTATTCTTGCTTTTGATTCTGGAAGTTGTACAGGTAACCAGTCTCTGTTCATATCAAACCAATAATGATTGGTACGACCACCAGGCCAAACTTCTGAATATTCGCGATCGTTTGGATCGGGATTAAGGTTGATACTTTTATTGGTATTCGCCCAATAAGCAAATCGTTGTAAGCCATCTGGATTATAGCAAGGATCAAACAAGATCACAGCATTGTTCAGTAGATTATTTACGTCATTGCTTTGAGCTGCCGCGAGATAATATGCGACTAACATAGACGCGTTAGATCCACTTGCTTCATTACCATGAATTGAAAATCCTTGATAAACAACCACTGGCATTTCACTTGTATCGACATTATCATTTTCGGTAGAAGCTATATGTGCTTGACGTATTGCTTCTAAGTTTTGATAATTATCTGGTGATGTTATTGTAAGTAGGAGAAGCGGTCGTCCTTCAAACGTACTTCCACGGTTTTCAATGTGTATACGATCTGATGCGTTGGCAAGCGCATACATATACTGAACGAGTTTATCATGTGTTATGTGCCATTCACCAACTTCATGACCAACAACTGACGACGGAGTTGGTATATTGCTGTCATAAGTAATATTCTGTGGAAGGTAATAGGATAATTCGGTTTGGGACTGGGCATTAAGATTAAAAAAGCTTAATACCAGCAAAAGTAAAGTTAGTCTCATAGCATAGTTGATTAAGTCATAAAAATAAAAAAACCGCTAAGCAAAAGCATAACGGTTTAATTTTATTTAACAATTGAGAAGTTATATATCTTCGAAACTTATGTCGGTAAATTTATCTGCCGAATCATTGCTCTCCGAAGGTTCAGTCACTTCTTGTTTAGAACCATAATCTTCTTTTTTATAATCTTTTTGATGACGTTCACTAATAACTTCATCACCTTTTTCAGAGATAATGTAATCGGTCATTTCCCTTAGAATCTCATTAAATTCTGAAAAGTCTTCTTTATACAAATAGATCTTATGCTTTTTATAGTGGAAAGATCCATCGTCATTCGTGAACTTTTTACTTTCTGTAATCGTAAGATAATAGTCTCCCGCTTTCGTTGCTCTTACATCAAAAAAGTAGGTTCTTCGTCCGGCTCGTAATACTTTCGAATAAATTTCCTCTTTATCCATCATTCCGTTATCGCTCATATTTTAATCTAATTTTTGTTTGATTGCGGATCAAAAATCTAAAAAAAATAAATAGTAAGCAAAAATTATTCGTATTCTTTTGTGCTTAGCTGTTTCAAGTAGAGATCCTTGTAATAGCCGTCAGTATTAGACAAGATTTCGTGGGTTCCGCTCTGTATAATTTCCCCATCTTCCAACACAATGATCTTGTCGGCATGTTTTGCTGAAGAGACACGATGACTAACAATTATTGTCGTCTTACTTTGAGAAATTTCTCTCAATCCTTTTAAGATCTTTTCTTCAGTCTCAGTATCTACGGCAGATAAGCAATCATCAAAAAGCATGATTTCAGGAGCCTCGATGATGGCTCGAGCGATCGATATACGTTGCTTTTGGCCTCCTGATAAGGTTATACCACGTTCACCTAATTCGGTTTGATAACCGTCATTGAACTTCATTATATTACGGTGAACATCGGCCAGTTTGGCTGCAGCAATGACTTCGTCTTCTGTAGCATTTTCTTTTCCAAATTTGATGTTATTTGCAATGCTGTCTGAGAACAGAAAAGCGTCTTGCGGGACATATCCAATACCATCTCTCAAACTCTTTAAATTAATTTGGTCGATTGCAATACCATCAATGGTAATGCTTCCGTGCTGAACATCATATAGACGGCCTATTAGATCCAAGATAGTAGATTTTCCAGATCCCGTTTTACCAAGAATTGCTAGTGTTTCACCTTGTCTCAACGAAAAACTAACATTGTTTAACGCTTTAATATTGGTGTCGGGATGAACATAGGTAACATTCTTAAATTCAATGTTTCCTTCTATGGTAGACGGTTCTATGATATTGTTCTTGATTTCTGGATCTTGCTTTAAGAATTCGTTTATTCGTTTTTGGGACGCCTCGGCTTGTTGAACCAAATCTGTTACCCATCCAACCGTAGCAACAGGCCAGGTTAGCATATTAACGTAAATGAGAAACTCTGCAATCGTACCGAGCTCTTTAATTTCACCGTTGATATATTGCATGCCACCAACGTAAGCAACTAAAATGTTACTTACGCCAATCAAAAGGATCATTGAAGGAAAAAATAAAGCCTGAACTTTAGTAAGATCAATTTGTTTTTGTTTGCTGTCTTCCGAAAGTGTATTGAATTCGTCGTAATTCGCCTTTTCGATTCCATAAGACTTAATCACTGAAATGCCACTAAATGACTCTTGAGTAAAGGTTGAAAGGTGTGACAAATATTCCTGTACAATACGACTACGTTGATTGATTACCCTACTTAGTTTGTAAATGATTATAGATAGGATAGGTAAGGGTATAATCGTGTAAAGCGTTAATTTAGGTGCAACACTAAGCATATAAATAAGAGCAACAAAAAAGAGCGTCACTGTATTTATTGTATACATAATAGCAGGTCCAGCATACATACGCACTTTTCCTACGTCTTCGCTTATACGATTCATTAAATCTCCAGTGCGATTGGCCTTATAAAAATTAAGTGATAATCTTTGGTATTGTTGATAGACCTCATTTTTTAAATCAAATTCAATGTGACGGGATACATTGATTATGGTTTGACGCATAAGGAATGTAAAAATACCTGTAATTACTGCAGCACCGACGAGATACAAAATATTCATCATTAAGGCTTGCTTGAACGCTTCTCCCGTGAGCTCTCCTTGAACAGCCAATGAAATAGTTGTTATAGCTTTTCCTATGAAACGAGGGGTAAATAAAGCGAAGATCTTTGCAGCAATAGTTATCAATACACCCAGAAGTAATTGATATCGATACTTATAGAAGTATTTGTTAATGTGTTTTAATTCTTTCATTGGCAATTTCCGCAGCAATAGTTGTTAACAATTTGATAATTTAACAGCTATATTTTTGTTAATAATCCAATATTGAGTTATTTTTGCACGTTATTTTAAACATAATTTAAAATAGCACCTAATTCAATTTACATGACTTCAGACGTTTTAAGTTCAAAAGAACTTACAAAAATGGACCCAGTGTTCGGACAATTATCATTCGATAATCATGAGCAAATCGTTTTTTGCAACGACAAAGATACTGGTTTAAAAGCAATAATTGGTATTCATAACACAGTTTTAGGACCTGCTTTGGGAGGTACAAGAATGTGGCAATATAATAACGAATGGGAAGCCCTAAATGATGTTCTACGTTTATCACGTGGTATGACGTTCAAGTCGGCTATAACAGGATTAAATTTGGGTGGTGGTAAAGCCGTAATCATTGGTGACGCTAAAACTCAAAAAACACCTGAACTTATGCGTAAGTTTGGTGAATTTGTTCATTCATTGAGTGGTCGATACATTACCGCTGAAGATGTAGGTATGACAACCGCTGATATGGATACAGTAAGAGAAGTTACGCCTTATGTTACTGGAATTTCAGAGAGTAAAGGTGGTGCTGGAAATCCTTCGCCTATAACGGCATATGGTGTTTTTATGGGAATGAAAGCTGCTGCGAAATTCAAATATGGAAGTGATGTGCTTGAAGATAAATCTGTATTCGTACAGGGTATTGGGCACGTAGGTGAGTCGCTTGTTGAACATCTTCTAAATGAAGGTGCAAAAGTAACGATTGCTGACATTAATGAAGCACGATTAGAGGAGGTTGCTTCGAAACACGATGTACAAATCTATAGAGGTTCAGATCTTTACAGCGAGCCAATGGATATTTATGCGCCATGTGCTCTTGGGGCTACGATTAATGATGATACGCTAAATAAACTACAATGTGATGTTATTGCAGGAGCTGCAAACAATCAATTGGCTGATGAAGTAAAACACGGAAGATTACTACAAGAACGCAGAATTGTATATGCTCCTGATTTCTTGATCAACGCTGGTGGAATTATCAATGTTTATGCAGAATTAGAGAATTATGATAAGCAAGAGATAATGCGTAAAACAGAAAATATCTACAATACTACATTAGAAATATTTAATCGCGCTGAACAAAATGAGGTAACAACAAATGTTGCTGCATTAGCAATTGCTAATGAACGAATCGAGCGCAGAAAACAGGAACAGTCTTAAGGTTGTAATTCCTTAGATTTTATTTTCCTAGATTTAAAATAATAGTATTTTTGCAAAGCGAAAGCATTAGTCTTTCGCTTTGTTAATTTAAGCTCTTTGTAACCATGTTAAACAGACGACACATTCGTATTAAAGTTATGCAAACGCTCTATGCTTCCCAAGGCAGTGAAAGTGATAACATTAAAACCAATGAAAAATTTCTACTTCAAAGTCTGAATAGTATGTACGATCTTTTTTTAGCACAATTGTCTCTTCTTTTAGAGGTGCATAAAAAAGCAAAAGATCGCTTAGAAAAATCGCAACAAAAGTTATTAGCAACTCAAGAAGATAAAAACCCAAATGCCAAATTTGTTAATAATGAGGTGCTTAAATTAATTAGCCTAAATGAAAACTTAAAAGGACTAATTGAGGATCAGAAAGCAAATCTTTGGTATCTAGATTTTGAATACGTGGAAGTTATCTATAAGGATATGCTGAAAAGCGATCTGTACAAAGATTATATGGCAACTAAAGTGTCTACATTTAATGACGATAAAAATTTTGTGATTGATTTATTTACAGAAGTTATCGCTCCAAATGATAAGCTCTATGATTATTTCGAAGATAAACGTATAACGTGGTTAGACGATCTTCCAGTTGTAAATACGGTTATTTTAAAACTTTTGAAAAAGGTGAAATCGACAACAAACGAAAATTTCTTTACACCTGAATTATTTAGAGATGTTGAAGACAAAGAGTTTGGTATCGATCTTCTTAAAAAGACTATTTTGAATCAGTTGCATTTCAACGAAGAAATTTCAGCAAAAACGAAAAATTGGGACGCAGAGCGCATTACACATATAGATACTGTATTAATGCAAATGGCTATTTGTGAGTTTCAGAAGTTTCCATCGATTCCAGTTAAAGTTACGATTAATGAATATCTTGAAATTGCTAAGGAATATTCCACGCCAAAAAGCAGTACGTTCATCAATGGTATCTTAGATAAAATAATTAAGGAATACTCGTCTAATGGTCAACTGAATAAAGTAGGAAGAGGATTACTCTAAACCTACAGTTTTAAAGGGCCTAGACTGTTAATGTTTTGCTCTAAAGTTGGGCAAAAATTTTAATTAGTTCAAATAATTAGTACATTTGGCTTCTCGAATCAAAAATTATTTAAAAATTATAGCAATGAAAAAAGCAATTTTAGCGTTAAGCGCATTGTGTTTAGTAGCATTTACATCTTGTAAAGAAGATGCTACGAGTAAGATCAACTCTGAAAACGTAGCTGCAGCTGCTGAAAGAGATGCAAGTTCTGCGGATTTCCCAGTAATCACTTTTGAAGAAACTGAGCACGATTTCGGAACGATTGTAAACGGAACTCCAGTTGAAACTAAATTTAAATACACTAACACAGGAAAAACACCTTTAGTAGTAAGTAATATCAAAAGTACTTGTGGATGTACCGTTCCTTCTGATTGGAATAGAAATCCGTTAGCACCAGGAGAATCTGCTGAATTTACTGTAAAGTTTAATGGTAAAGGCGCTAATCAGGTTCAAAAGACAGTAACATTAACTACCAACACAGAAAAAGGATCTGAAACTGTTAAGATTAAGGCTTTTGTTCAGCCAGATCCTAACGCTGCAAATAAAAAGGCAGGTACAGCTTCTATCCAACCTTTAGGAAAATAATATATGGGAGAATTAGGTAATTTTTTACCATTTATTGCCATGTTTGCTGTGGTGTATTTCTTTATGATTGCACCGCAAATGAGACGTGCCAAAAAGGAAAAAGCTTTTGCCGCAGGTTTAAAACGTGGGGACAAAGTGGTTACTAAAAGCGGGATGCACGGTAAAGTTGTAGATCTTAATGATAAAGACAACAGCTGTGTCATAGAAACCCTTGCAGGAAAAATTAAATTTGAACGTTCTGCGATCTCAATGGAGATTAGTCAAAAACTGAATGCACCTGCAAAAACAAAGTAGTATCATACATTTATATAATAAACAAACTCCGAAATTCGTTTCGGAGTTTTTTTTGTCTACTTAACAGTTCTTGTATTTGTCATATAAACCCAGACCTTGCAAGATCATAGGTGTTATCTTTTCAATTCTTGAAAGTTTGGTAGCTTCTCGCTTTGCGCTGCTTACATGCTCGCAATATTCTCTCTGCTTTCCAGGAGTTAATGCTTTAAATGCATTTTGAAGCGCTGTGTCAGATTTAAAAACAGCTTTAAGTTCATCTGGCACCTCTACAGTTTTAGACTTCCGCTCTGGTTTAATCTCTTTACCTAGCCTTTGATTTTCTATGGCTTCTTTTACATAAGACAATACGGCTGATTCATTAATATCATCGATAGACTTAAATCGCATTTGTCGTAATGCTTTCGTTTTATTTTCTTGAGCATTAATTAGTAAATTTTGTTCGTCTTTGAGAAATACGCCATTAAAAAACCATACGCCGAAATGATTTTTAAAAGCCCCTAAACCAACAACATTCTTACCATCAAGTGCATATACAGGTGCACTCCATTTTATTGTTTCCTCTAATTCTGTTTTACTAATAATACTTCTGAGTAATTCCAGTGCTTCACCAAAATGGGAATTACGTTCTATATACTCATCTACCGAAGTTACTTTTGCCATAATTAAATTATTTTGCCTTTTCAGCGGTTAACTCTGCAATCTTACATATTACCTCGGTTGCTTTTATCATGCTTTCAACCGGAACGTATTCGTATCTACCATGAAAGTTATGTCCTCCAGCAAATATATTAGGGCATGGTAAACCTATATAACTTAGCTGAGAACCGTCGGTACCACCACGAATAGGTTTTATTAATGGTTCTATGTCAAGCGATTTCATGGCTTCTTCAGCAATATCTACAATGTGCATTACGGGTTCGACCTTTTCTTTCATATTGAAATACTGATCTTTAATTTCGATATGTACCACGTCTTTGTTGTACTGGTTATTGATTTCATTGGTCAATTTCAGCATGGCTTCTTTACGTGCCTCGAAATGATCTTTATCATGGTCTCTAATGATATATTGTAAAGTGGTTTCTTCAACTTTTCCCTCCATATGATGCAAATGGAAAAATCCTTGATAACCTTCCGTATGCTCTGGAGTTTCCATACGTGGTAAAGCGTTGATAAATTCAGTGGCGATATACATTGAATTTACCATTTTACCTTTAGCATATCCTGGATGTACAATTTTGCCTTTGACTGTTACCTTAGCTCCAGCGGCGTTAAAATTCTCATATTCCAGTTCTCCTATTTGACTGCCATCCATAGTATAGGCCCAATCGGCACCAAATTTTTGGACGTCAAATTTATGAGCACCTCTACCAATTTCTTCGTCGGGCGTGAAACCTACACGTATTTTTCCGTGTTTGATTTCGGGATGCTTAATTAGGTATTCCATTGCAGAAATAATCTCGGCTATTCCCGCTTTGTCATCAGCACCCAGAAGCGTTGTTCCATCTGTTGTGATTAAAGTTTGTCCTTTATAAAGCAATAAATCTTCAAAATAATTAGGTGAAAGAATGATATTCTCTTTAGCGTTTAAGAGGATGTCTTTTCCATCGTAAGCTTCAATGATTTGAGGATTGACATTAGCTCCTGTAAAATCTGGTGTGGTATCGAAATGTGAAATGAAACCAATTGTTGGAACTTCATGATCGACATTAGAAGGTAAACTAGCCATTATATAGGCATTGTCGTCGATCGACACTTCCGACATCCCAATCGCCTTAAGTTCTTCAACTAACGCATTCGCCAAGTCCCATTGTTTTGCAGTACTTGGTGTGGTATCACTTTCAGGATCTGATTCTGTATCAACCGTGACATAGCTCACAAATCGTTTGATCATGTCTTCTTTACTTATCATATTTTGATGCAAATTTTATGTTGTTAAGTGCGGGTTTTTGTGTAGGTAGATTTTTATAGGATGAAAGTTAGCGATTTTAATCAAATCTGTACTATTTTTGCACCAGAAATCATTCTGTATGTACAAGCTGTTATTACGACCTCTATTATTTCAATTTGATCCTGAAAAAGTCCATTATTTTACTTTTGATCTCATAAGAAATGTGTCGCGATTTCCAGGAATGAAATCTCTTTTCAGAAGTTTGTATCAAGTTAACCACCCGAGTTTAGAGCGTGACCTCTTTGGCTTGAAATTCAAAAACCCTGTTGGATTAGCGGCAGGATTTGACAAAAATGCCGTGCTGTATAATGAATTGGCGAATTTTGGATTCGGATTTATTGAAATTGGTACTGTCACACCTAAAGGTCAACTAGGAAACCCTAAACAACGTTTATTTAGATTAAAAGATGATAAAGGAATCATTAATCGTATGGGCTTTAATAATGAAGGATTAGAAGCCGCCATTACGCAACTCAAGAAGAACAAAGGCCAACTAATTATTGGTGGAAATATTGGTAAGAACACGCAAACCAAACCAGAAGATTATACCAGAGATTATCTTGAATGTTTTAACGGTCTACATCCTTATGTAGATTATTTCGTTCTAAACGTAAGTTGCCCTAATGTGAGTTCTCATGCAAAATTGAATGATAAGGATTATTTACTAGAATTGATATCAGATGTACAAAAGGCCAATGCTGCATTTGAGGTACAAAAACCAATCTTGTTGAAGATAGCTCCTGATCTAAATCAAAATCAGTTAGATGAGATTGTAGAGTTAATTGAAGAAACGAAACTTGATGGTGTCATAGCAAGTAATACTTCAGTCGATCGCGAAGGATTGAAAGCTTCAGATAAACGATTAGAAGAAATAGGAAATGGCGGGTTAAGCGGCCAACCTATCAAAGCGAAATCAACGAAGGTTATTAAGTATCTTGCTGAAAAGAGTAATAAATCATTCCCTATTATTGGCGTAGGAGGAATCCATTCTGCTGAAGACGCACTCGAGAAGATTGAGGCAGGCGCAGATCTTGTTCAGGTTTATACAGGATTCATTTACGAAGGTCCAAAACTCATTAAAGACATTAATAAAGCACTCATAAAAAAAGCGAACTAATTCTAGTTCGCTTTTTTTTATTTATCTGAAATATTTATTGTTTGATAAATGGAATTGTTGTGGCTTGTGATCCTTTTTCAATTTTAATGTAATACACGCCATTTGCAAATTTAGTAGCATCAATGATCATATCATTAGTCGTACTTATTTGTTTAGTTGCGATCTCCTGACCAAGCACGTTATATATTTTATAAGTGTCTGGAAGGTTATTCTGATTTGACAGCCCAATAGTTAGAATATCTTTTGTAGGGTTAGGATATACTGAAATAGAATTATTAGTAAAGTAATCATCTACACCTAATACATCATTCGACATGTATATACTTTCACCTCCAGCATAATCCCCTCCGGTTGCAATAACATCACCTTCTAATGTTTCTAATGTATAACTTCCAATTCCTGATAAACAACAGATGCCATCTCCATAACTATCAACTATTTCGAACGTGTAACATTCGTTTGTGGCTACCGTAAAGTTCTCTGTAAAGGTTTGGAAATCGTCTGTTCCTTCAACATACGTCGGACTTGAATATAAGATATTACCAGAGCTATCGCTAAACGTCCAAGACGTTTCTGCTGGCCAGTCGTCTGTGATTAAAGTAAGAACAATTTCACTTGTCGATATATCTTCACCACCAACCTGAATATATTCTTGATATACTTTGGTTAAACTTTCAGAACCATTTGTGATCGTGAGTGCAACATCATAGGTTCCAGTACTTGTATAGGTGTGATTTGGATTTTGCGTAGTATAATCAATAACATCATCGCCATCTACATCCCATTCCCATGTGGTTGCTCCAACACTATTATCCGTAAAGGCAACATCGAGTGTACTCGTACAATCACGTGTAAAACTTGAAGCGATATCAATATTGAAACTTGGACATGCCATAGATGCTCGTGACGCTTGGTAAACAGCATAAACTCGCGCATATTGTCCTGTTGAAAATTCTGTACGACATGATTTTCGAGAATAAGACATAATATTCAACGGATTAGGCTGGAATTGATCACCATTGGCATCAAATTCAACGCCAATGTAGTTACAAGCCGCTGTTACATTAGATCCGCTTAATTGTGGGTCGGCAGGCGTGTCACAAATAAAATCACCAGCACTTTCGCAATTAGATCCATCCACTAACTCATTAGTTAAGTTTGTATTACTATTTCCGTGGGTATGAGACAGTCCTAAGAAATGTCCCATTTCATGAGATAAAGTACTTCCATTCATTGCACAGTTGTTATTCATCAAAATAACTTCTGGACCTCCAGGGAAATAAGCATATCCACATAAGCCTTGATTGTTAGAATTCGTTACCTCGTTTGCAAAGTAAATATTGATCACATTATCGACATTATACGCAGCACGTAGGTCAGCTTCTTCACTTGTAGTAAAATTATAGAAGGTTGAATTATTAATGAAATTAATACCTTCACACAAAAAGAACTCCAAATTCGCATTCGCATAATACCCATTCATGATAGCAAAAGCACTATTAATCTGTGATTCTGTTAGTCCACCTGTTCCTGCATCGGTTCTTAATACGTGCGCTTTTACAGGTACAGAAGTAACTGCTGTTGATGAATTTCGTTGTGCCTGAAGGGCATAAAATTCTTGTTCGTATTGTTTTATTTGTGGTTGTAACTCCTGGAGATATCGTTCTGATTCAGGTGTTAAGGTTGTTCCGCACTCTTCGATTTGTTGAGCAAGTACATTAGTTATCGTAAGAAACAGGGCAAAAAAAAGGCATAACTGCTTAATCATAGTAGTTTGTTTCATATCAATTTTGGTTTTTTAGGAGGCTCAATATACTAAAAAAACCGATAAAAGACATAATTCTTAGACCAAATACATGAATATCACTAGTTTAGGATAATTCTATTAACACTTGTTAAGCCATTTTGATAGGTTAGACGTAACATATAAACACCCTGTTCTAAGTCGTTTAAATTTAATTTATAATCGGTCATTAAAGCTTTATTATTAATGGTATTTGTAAGCTTTCCTAAAACATCGTAAACCTGAATTGATTTGACAGGATTTGAACGTTTTGATTTAATGGTAAATTCACCATTCGAAGGATTAGGATAGATGCTCACATTATCTATTGAGCTTTCATCAACACTCAATACCTGATTAAGTGTGATGGTCAGTGTACCAATTGGATTATTATTAAAAGGTCCTGCATTGATCAGAGATGTGATTGGTACGGTAGGAACAGTAGGAAAGTTGGCCGATCCGTAATTTGCTCCGCTATCAGTACCAGCGTCATATGGAAATAAAGGTATTGAAATTGAAGTCTTCCAAGAGTTTCCATCACGAAGATCGATAGCATTAATTGCGATCATCCAATCTGGACTTGGTGCAATCATTGAAGCCAAACTCAATAAGGAATAATCAGAACTAACCACAATATTACTTAAGGTAGTAGAACTAATAGCGGCAAAAGGAGCAAACCCTTCTTGTAGCCATTGATCAGCATTTCCAGCATTTATTTGTGCATTAACTTCCGCCATTAATGCTGTATTATTTCCTAATTCTGCCACATTTTTTATACCCGTAGAGGCCAGAGTTCCCATTTGTACCATGGTATAATTAGAGTTATGCGTCGTGCCTACTAAATTAGACCAATGCGCATTTCCAGGCACAGCCGCTGTACTATTGCCGTTTACAGGATCAATAATTTCATTTTCCCATACGCTGTTAAAGGTTATATCGTAGCTTGCAGTAGACTGCGCCGAACTAGTGTATATAGTGCCTAACAAAGCCACTAGAATTGTCAATTTTGAAGTAATAGTAAAGTTGTTCATAACACACGTAATTAAATAGTTTGTATTTAAGTCGCTGCGCCTAGCAAATTACTTACAGCGACTAAGCAATTTTTTAATCTTATTTTTGTTAAAATTTTTTATTTCTGAATTACGAACTTCTCATATCCTTTGTCTTTGCTACTGCTGCCTTGGCGATATCGCCTGGTCCAGATAATATTTATGTTTTAATGCAGAGTATTGTACATGGAAAGAAATTCGGACTCGCAACAGTGGCTGGTTTGATTTCAGGGTGTTTGATTCATACATCTTTAGTAGCATTTGGCGTTTCAGCGATCATAAAAGAGAATGATACCATCTTTTTCATCATCAAATTATTTGGTGCATTGTATCTTTTGTTTTTGGCGTATAAAGTTTTTCGTTCTGAAGGCAGACTGGATCTAGGTTCACAAGAATTACCTAAAAAGAGTCTTTGGCAATTATTTAAACAAGGATTTATTATGAACGTACTGAATCCCAAAGTATCTATTTTCTTTCTAGCGTTCTTTCCCTCATTTTTATTTAGTGATTCCTTGAGTACTGTGATACAATTCTATGTGTTAGGGTTGTTGTTTATGTTTGTTTCAACATTAATCTTCTCCGCAGTTGCAATTTTGGCGGGTTATATTTCAGAGTATACGAAACAGCACAGTCAAGTAGGCATCTATTTTAAATGGCTTCAAATTGTAGTATTTGTTGGTATAGCAATCTTCATTTTTATTGCTGAAAAATAGCATTAGAAAAACCGTCCCGAATCCGTATCTTTGAACTCCATGACTAAAGCGCTCAAAATTATTGAATGTCCACGCGATGCGATGCAAGGCATTAAGGACTTTATTCCTACGGAACAGAAAGTACAATACATTCAGTCCTTATTACGTGTTGGATTTGATACTATTGATTTTGGGAGTTTTGTATCGCCAAAGGCCATTCCTCAAATGGTAGATACAGCAGAAGTATTAGCACGCTTGGACCTTAGCAATACAAAAAGTAAGTTACTCGCTATAATTGCTAATACCAGAGGCGCTGTTGATGCTTGTAAACATGCAGAAATAGATTATTTAGGATATCCGTTTTCTATTTCAGAAAACTTTCAAATGCGTAATACGCACAAGACCATCGCGCAGTCAGTCATTACATTATCAGAAATATTAGAACTGGCAAATTCAAATGACAAAGAAGTTGTAGTATACATATCAATGGGCTTTGGCAATCCGTATGGTGATCCTTGGAATGTTGAGATCGTAGGGGAGTGGACAGAGAAATTAAGTCAAATGGGTGTAAAGATATTATCGCTTAGTGATACGATTGGAAGTTCTAATCCTGAAAGTATTGACTATTTATTTTCGAATCTAATTCCGAAGTATCCGGAGATCGAGTTTGGCGCACACTTACATACGACTCCAACAACTTGGTTTGAAAAAGTTGATGCAGCCCATAAAGCGGGTTGTATGCGTTTTGATGGTGCCATTCAAGGGTTTGGAGGATGTCCTATGGCAAAAGACGAATTAACGGGTAATATGCCAACTGAAAAACTACTGTCTTATTTTACCAAGCAGAAGCTTAATACGCTCAATGCGATGAGTTTTGAGAGTGCCTATAATGAGGCGAGTAAGATCTTCAACACCTATCATTAATTCAATTTATAAATTTTAACACTAGTTAAATAACTGATTAACAGGATAATGAATGTTATGTTGATTATTTATTTAAAATTAATCTAAATAAACTTTGCGCAAATGTGTTAAGGTGTTATTTTTGTCGTCGTATTTAAAATTATAATTTAAAATCAGTCTAAATAAAAATAATTAACGACCATGAAAAAAATAGCCTTAAGTTTTTTAGCCGTATCTGCAATGTTTGTCTCTTGTAGTGACGATGATAACAATAATCCTAATGTAACACCAGAAGTAACTGCTCCTGCAACCTATACTTTCGAGAGAAATGGAGCAACTACAGTCAGTTATTCAGGGCAAACAACTCGTATTGAAATGGGTGAAGAACTCATTAGTGCCTTGAAGGATGAAACAAGATCAGAAGCACAAATCGATGGAATGTTTGCACATGTTGAAGGAAATGTAGATTTCTCTGACGCAGATTTAAATGCATCAAACAAAAGTATTCGCAGCAAAACAGCGGCATCAGCCGATTATTTTGCTTCAAATACAACCGATGCCAGCGCAATCAAAGCTGATTTCGATACTTGGATAGCCAACCAAGTTAATAATGTATATCCAAATTGGAATAATATTGCTTCTGCTGGTGTTGCAGGACAATTACAAGAAGCGGGTGGAGGATCTGTTCGATATATAAACGGAAAAGGATTAGAATATAATCAAGCCGTAAATAAAAGTTTAATTGGTGCTTTGATGGTAGACCAAATGTTAAACAATTATTTAAGTCCATCAGTGCTTGATGCTGGAAATAATATAGCAGATAATGACAACGACGTTGTAGCTGAAGGAAAAAACTATACAACAATGGAGCACAAATGGGATGAAGCTTTCGGTTATTTGTATGGAACCGATAATGCGGTATCTCCATTACTTAATCAAGATAGTTTCCTTAATAAATATTTATCGCGTGTAGAGAATGATACAGATTATACCGGTATAGCAGACCGCGTTTATGATGCATTCAAACTAGGGCGTGCAGCAATCGTAGCAAAAGATTATGATTTACGTGATGAACAAGCGCAAATTATTCGTGAGGAAATCTCAAAAGTTATTGCTGTTCGTGTGATCTATTATTTGCAACAAGGAAAACTTGCGAAAAACGGTGGAGATATGGCCGCTGCATTTCATGATTTTTCTGAAGGTTTTGGATTTATTTACAGCTTACAATTTACACGTCAGCCAAATACAAACGTACCTTATTTTACAAAGTCAGAAGTCGATGCTTACATTGATGAGTTAATGGAAGGCAATGGATTCTGGGATGTAACAGATGAAACATTAGATACGATCTCAAGTGAGGTAGCTGATGCTTTTGGTTTATCAGTTGTTGAAGCAGGAAGTTAGTCTAAATTAAAATTCAAATGGCACGATGTAACAATCGTGCCATTTCTTATAAATATGCAATATGAAAAAGAAAAATGAAAATGATTAAGAAAACCTTATTAAGCTTATTAGTTTTAGCGGCAATTTTTGCTTGTAGTTCTTCGGAAGACGGAAGCCCATCTACCGGTGGAAACACAGATGACTTTAATCGCCAGGCCATGTTAACGAATTGGGCCGATAATTTTATTATCCCTGCTTACCAAGCTTTAGCATCTGACTTGAGTGCGCTAAAATCAGATAAAGATACGTTTGTTGCTAATCCTGATCAAGGCAATTTAGATGCGTTAAGATTTTCGTGGTTAGAAGCATATGAAACTTGGCAATATGTTGAAATGTTTAACATCGGTCAAGCCGAACAGATTAACTATGCATTTCAGATGAATGTTTATCCTACTAATGTTTCTGATATCCAAAACAATATTCAGAATGGTGGTTATGACCTTGCTAGTGTAAATAATAATGATGCGGTTGGTTTTCCTGCAGTGGATTATATGCTTTATGGAATAGCCGAAAATGACACCATGATCATCAATGCATATACATCAGATGCGTTGGCAGAGTCAAATAAAGCATACCTCTCTGACTTAGTGAATCAAATGGAGTCACTCACTACTATTGTACTAAATGATTGGACTTCAATCTATCGTAATGAATTTGTAAACAGTACTGCCAATACAGCAACAAGTTCAACCAATAAGCTTACGAATGATTTTATCTTTTATTACGAAAAAGGATTAAGAGCGAATAAAATTGGAATTCCGGCAGGTGTATTTTCAGCAACACCGTTTAGTGATAAAGTTGAAGCATTTTATAATAAAAATGTATCAAGACAATTAGCATTGAATGGATTAAGAGCCGTCCAAAAATTCTTTAATGGGGAAGGATTTAATTCAACGTCTACCGGAGAAAGTTTTAAGCAATATTTAGATTATTTAAATACGATTAAGGATGGCGCCGATTTAAGTGAGTTAATTAACGATCAATTCGATGAGGCAGAACTCAAGATTCAAGCTTTAAATGACAATTTTTCGCAACAAGTTGAAACTGATAATACCAAAATGACCGAAGCATATGACGAACTCCAAAAAGCAGTCGTGTTATTAAAAGTTGATATGATTCAGGCCATGAATATTAGTGTTGATTTTGTAGATGCTGATGGTGACTAAAACAAATTAATTATCAAATGAAATTCTTTAGAACCATTTTGTTTCTAAAGAATTTCTGTGTTTATGAAACTTAGTTTACGTACATATTTTGACCAATATACCAATGCTGCACCTTTGGTCGTATTCCGCATATGTTTTGGAATTATGATGTGTCTCAGCATGATTCGATTTTGGTATAATGGCTGGATTGAGAAGCTCTATATAGAACCAAAGTTCCATTTCAAATATTACGGGTTTGAATGGGTAAAATCATTAGGAGAATATAATTATTTACTATTTATAATTTGTGGATTGTCGGCCTTGTTTGTGGCACTCGGATTTAAATATCGCTTGGCCATAATCACCTTCTTTTTAAGTTTTACCTATATAGAACTCATAGATAAAACCACCTACTTAAATCACTACTACTTTATTAGTATTTTAAGTTTCCTCATGATATTCCTGCCTGCCAATGCACGCTTTTCAATAGACGCTTTAAGATCTAAGACGAACTATACTAAAATACCACGATGGACTATTGATAGTATTAAGTTGCTTTTAGGCATCGTCTATTTTTATGCAGGATTAGCAAAAATTAATAGCGATTGGTTGTTAAAAGCGATGCCATTAAAAATTTGGTTGCCCTCCAAATATGATCTTCCTCTTATCGGTAATAAT
The DNA here is from genome assembly GCA_017643165.1 of Psychroserpens sp. Taxonomy (GTDB): domain Bacteria; phylum Bacteroidota; class Bacteroidia; order Flavobacteriales; family Flavobacteriaceae; genus Psychroserpens. The sequence continues at coordinate 427,506 of JAEPNY010000003.1, forward strand.
CTTATGCAACAAGATTGGTTTCATTACGCCATGAGTTGGTCAGGAATGCTATACGATTTATGTATTCCATTTTTACTGTTATACCGACGAACGCGTATTTTCGCATTTGTATTAGTTGTCTTCTTTCATGTATTCACGAGAGTTCTATTTCCTATCGGAATGTTCCCTTATATCATGATTGTCGGAACCCTTATTTTCTTTGATGCCAAACTTCATGAACACATTATTCGATTACTAAAACGGGCATTACCAAGCTTAAAATCAAAACTTAAGAATGTTGAAGTCCTACCGCAGTCTAAATTAAAAAGGCAAATCATAATTCCAATACTCACATGTTTTTTTATCCTTCAACTTCTAATACCATTCAGATATGTACTTTATCCAAATGAATTGTTTTGGTCTGAAGAAGGTTATCGCTTTTCTTGGCGTGTGATGCTAATGGAAAAGGCAGGTCTAACAACTTTTAAAATCGTAAATGGGAATACAGGTGCTTTTTTCTATGTACGAAATTCAGATTTCTTAACCACGTTTCAGGAAAAGCAAATGGGCTTTCAACCTGATTTTATTTTAGAATATGCACATTTTCTTGGAGACCATTTTACAGCTCAAGGACATCAAGCTGTTGAAGTTTATGCTGAAAGTTATGTAGCATTAAACGGTCGAACAAGTCAGCCTTACATCGATACAACCATAGATCTCTATAAACAATACGAATCATTTAAACCTAAAACTTGGATATTACTATTTAATGATGACATTAAAGGACTTTAAATTTATTATTTGCTTTAGCCTGATTTCGATTATGAGTTACGGGCAATACAAAGTTTCCGGATATATAACCGACGCTAATACGAATTCAATCATCCCATCTATTGAGGTTTTCGATAAAGCCAGTGGACTCTTAACCGTTTCTGATGATAAGGGCTATTACGAATTCACTACGCAAAAGTCGAAACTTTCACTGGTATTCTATAATTCATTGTATGAATTAGCAGAATATGAGTTGGAACTTTCTCAAGACCGCACATTCAATGTGATCTTAAATCCATTGGAAGAACAACTCAGTGAAGTTGTAATTAACGCAAGGCGCGCAAAAGTATTTGAACTCAAACGATTAACTGATGTTGAGGAAACAGCGATTTATGCTGGAAAAAAAACGGAGGTGGTCTTGGTAGATCAATCTATGGCAAATCTGGCGACAAACAATTCGCGCCAACTCTACAGCCGCGTTGCTGGTGTGAATATCTATCAAAATGATGATGCTGGATTACAGTTAAACATAGGTGGAAGAGGATTAGATCCTAATCGTACCGCAAATTTTAATACGCGACAAAATGGGTATGATATTAGTGCCGACGTACTTGGATATCCTGAAAGTTACTATTCACCTGCAGCTGAAGGTTTAAAGGAAATTCAGGTGATTCGTGGAGCAGCCTCATTGCAATATGGAACACAGTTTGGTGGACTGATCAATTTTAAAATGAAAGATCCTAATCCTAATTTACCAATAGAATTAATAACACGAAATACACTTGGAAGCTTTGGATTGTATACCAATTTTACGAGTTTAAGTGGTACCAAAGATAAGTGGAGCTATTACACCTATTTCAATTATAAAAAAGGTGATGGTTTTAGACCAAATTCAGAATTTGAATCTAAGAATGTTTTTGCCCATGTAGGCTATCAATTAAATGACAAGACTAAGCTGTCGGCCGAATTCACACATCTTTATTATCTAGCACAACAAGGAGGTGGATTGACCGATGCACAATTTGAAGAAGATCCGTTTCAAAGTAATCGCGCACGTAATTGGTTTAGAGTGAATTGGTTGTTGTATAATTTTAAATTAGCACATCAATTTTCTGAGAACACCAATTTCACATTAAATGTATTTGGACTCAATGCTTCAAGAGATGCTTTAGGATTTAGAACGAATAGAGTAGATCAGATCGATCCAGAAACAGAGCGAGATCTCATTAAAGGTGATTTTAGAAACTATGGCGCCGAAGCTAGAATTTTGAGTAAGTATGAGCTCTTCGGAAAGAAAGCAACTTTCTTAATTGGCTCTAAATTCTATAGCGCTAATAACAGTGAACGTCAAGGTCCAGGTTCGGATGGATTTGGTCCAGATTTTAGTTTCCAAAATGATCAGTTTCCAAATTATCCCGACCAATCTGAATTTGACTTTCCAAATTTAAATGCAGCGGTATTTGGTGAAAATATCTTCTACCTAGCCGATAATTTTTCGATAACTCCAGGTTTTCGATTTGAATACATCAAGACCGAAAGTGATGGCTTTTTTAAACGAATAAACACCGATGCGGCTGGTAATGTAATCTTTGAAGAAATCGTTGAGGATGATCGCAGTTTTGAACGTAACTTTTTGCTTCTTGGTGTGGGGCTTAGTTATAAACCATGGGAATCTCTAGAGATCTATGGTAATATTTCTCAAAACTATCGTTCTGTAACATTTACTGATATTAATATTAATAATCCGGCATTTGCAGTTAATCCTAACATTACAGACGAAACAGGATTTACGGCTGATATTGGATTCAGAGGAAATTATAAAAATTATGTGTCTTATGATGTTGGTCTGTTCGGTGTATTTTATAATGATCGTATAGGATTTATTCAGAAAGGACTTGATGATGGGCGTGTCATTAGTGAACGCGGTAATGTTGGAGATGCACGAATGCTAGGTCTCGAGTCGCTTATCGATATTAACCTTAAGAAATTAACGAATCTAAATAATGATTTCAGTCTTAATTATTTTTTGAATACCGCAATCATACATTCTGAATATACATCGTCATTACAATCGGGTGTTGTAGGCAATTCAGTTGAGTTCGTACCGGATCTGAATATAAAAACAGGTTTGCGTTTTGGTTATAAGAATTTACAAGCCAATGTACAATACACCTATCTATCAGAACAGTTTACAGATGCAACCAATTCTGTTGATGCCAATATTAGTGGTGTGATCGGCGAGATTCCGCAATATGATATTTTAGATGTGGCCTTGTCATATACCTATAAGCGATTTCGATTGGAAACAGGTATTAATAATCTATTAGATCAATCCTATTTTACAAGACGTGCAACGGGATATCCTGGTCCTGGAATCATTCCATCAGCACCAAGAAATTGGTATACTACACTACAGATAAAACTCTAGTAGAATGCTAATTTAGAGTGATTTTGAATTGATATTGATCATTCAAAGACACTTAAAAGTTCATTATCTTCGTAAAAAATTAGACTTTTATGAATGCAACAATAGAAGAATTATTAAATAATCAGATCAAATTTGAAGCGCAAGCTTCTATTCAGTACTTAGCTATGGCGTCTTGGGCAGATGCGGAAGGCTATAATGGTGTTGCTGAATTTTTTTATAACCAGTCTGAAGAAGAGCGTACGCACATGACCAAATTGGTAAAGTTTGTGAATGAGCGAAGTGGGAAGGTAATCGTACCTGCATTAGACGCACCCAAACCAGCGTATAATGGTTTGAATGAATTATTCGAAAAATTCTTAGAGAGTGAAGAGTTCGTAACGCAACAGATCAATCATATAATTTTTGAATGTCTTCAGCATAAAGATTACAACGTACATAATTTTATGCAATGGTACGTTTCTGAGCAACTGGAAGAAGAAGCTGTTGCAAGAACGCTACTTGATAAATTGAATATTATAGGTGGAGATAAATCTGGTCATTACTTGTTTGATCGAGATATCCTTACTATTGCTGCGTCTCACGAAGACGAGTAGATAACCTGTTAATAATTAACTGTTAAAAGATTCCTTTTTAGGGATCTTTTTTTTGTACTTTTGTTTTTATTTAGAACAAATTAAAATAATGGAGCCTGAAATTGTTGAAGAGCCTACGCCAATCATAATTACTTCATGTATTATTTACAGTGAGATCAAGCGTAAATCGAAATGCTGTAAAAAATTCAAGAAAAAAGGGAAGACTAATTGTAGACGTTGCCCGTTACTATAGGTTTTCTTTTGATCATTCTCCGTCCGCGTTATTTTGTAGGTCACAAAGACGAACTCATTTTATCAAATCGTTAAACATTTCACATTAAATCGAATGTTTGAAGCTTAATGCAAAAAAATACGTAAATTTGCATGCAATTATAACGTAATTGCAAATGACAGCACACGAAAACAAGATTGTTGGAGAAGGACTAACTTATGATGACGTCCTATTAGTTCCAGCTTTTTCAGAAGTCCTCCCTAGAGAAGTCAAGATCCGAACTAAATTCACGCGTAACATTTCGATTAATATTCCAGTCGTTTCGGCTGCAATGGATACAGTTACTGAAAGCAAAATGGCGATAGCTATGGCGCAGGAAGGCGGTATTGGAGTACTTCATAAAAATATGACCATCGAACAACAAGCCGACAAGGTAAGACGTGTAAAGCGTGCTGAAAGCGGTATGATCATCGATCCGGTTACACTACCACTGACCGCTACGGTTGCAGATGCCAAACAACATATGGCAGAGCATAAAATTGGCGGAATTCCAATTGTGGATGATTCAGGAACTTTAAAAGGAATTGTAACTAATCGTGACCTCCGTTTTGAACATGAAAATGCGCGACCTATTGTTGAGGTAATGACCAGTGAGAATTTGGTAACATCAGCAGTTGGAACGTCATTAAAAGATGCTGAACAAATTCTTCAGCAAAATAAGATTGAAAAACTACTGATTGTCGATGACAATTATAAACTTAAAGGTTTAATCACCTTCAGAGATATAACTAAAGTTACCCAAAAGCCTAATGCTAATAAAGACACTTATGGTCGTCTGCGTGTCGCAGCTGCGATTGGAGTTACAGGTGATGCTGTAGAACGTGCTTCTGCACTTGTTAAGGCAGGCGTTGATGCTGTTATTATTGATACGGCTCACGGACATACGAAAGGTGTGGTAATGGTACTTAAAGATATAAAGGCAAAGTTTCCTGATCTTGAAGTTATCGTAGGAAATATTGCCACTGGAGAAGCAGCAAGATATTTGGTTGAAGCAGGTGCTGATGCCGTAAAAGTTGGAATTGGTCCAGGATCTATATGCACAACGCGTGTAGTTGCTGGTGTTGGATTTCCTCAATTTTCAGCAGTATTAGAAGTAGCTGCAGCTATTAAAGGTACAGGTGTTCCAGTAATTGCTGATGGTGGTATTCGATACACAGGTGATATTCCTAAAGCTATTGCAGCTGGTGCTGATAGTGTTATGCTGGGAAGTTTATTAGCAGGAACTAAAGAAAGTCCGGGTGAAACCATCATCTATGAAGGACGTAAATTCAAATCATATCGTGGCATGGGTTCTGTAGAAGCTATGAAACAAGGAAGTAAGGATCGTTATTTCCAAGATGTAGAAGACGATATTAAGAAACTTGTTCCAGAAGGAATTGTAGGACGTGTACCTTACAAAGGGGAGTTGGTAGAATCTATCCATCAATTTGTTGGAGGATTACGCGCTGGTATGGGGTACTGTGGTGCTAAGGATATTGAAACACTGAAAGAAACAGGTCGTTTTGTAAAAATCACAGCATCTGGTATTAATGAAAGTCATCCACATGACGTAACCATAACCAAAGAGGCTCCAAATTATTCGAGATAAACGTAAATTCTGTATAGAAAAGAAAAGCACAACATGAAGTTGTGCTTTTTTTATGTTCAATTATTAGGCTGCTTTTTTAGCGCCTTTTGCACATAATTTTCCGCCTAACCAGGCCATTGGAATATAAGCGAGAATTAGATCGGTTGCTGTAAACCAAGTCGGTGCCGGAATCATTGTACTTACTAAAATACCACCAAGTAAGAATATAGCACCAATAACTAGGGCAAATGTCATTTTATAAGTGGCAGCTATTTTTGCTGCAATAAATGCCCCAACCAGCGTACCAATTGCATGTGCTAAGAAAGGGAACAAAAAATATTCTGAACTCAAGGTAGGCATCACTTCTGCCATTGCTTCCATGTCATTTGGATCAACACCTTCTATAGGAAATATGAAATGTCCTGCAAAAACAAGGGCCATATTGACAATACTTCCGATTAACCATCCTAGTACAACCGCTAGAATGTTTCTTAATACTGGATTCATAATAATTGATTTTGTTAGTTAGATTGGTTTAAAGTTAATAAAATCAATTAATTAGTCTTTGAGCTTGTTAAGTTGATACTGATTGTTCCATCGAAATCCTTCTTTACCTTCTGTTAAGTCGAACACGGCCGTGTCTCCATTTTCAATATCCATAAATGTGGCATCATTTAATGGAAGTATAAAAGAATCTGAGTCGTTTGGATCTTCAAGAAGGAGTCCGTTATCTTTTACCTTCAGCGTAATAATATAATCTCCTATTCCAGGGACTTGAAAGTCAAGTTGATAGCGACCTGTGTATTTTGATAGTTCATCTGCGGTCATTTCTTTAGTTTCGACAACTCGCGGTTTGCCTAAGTTCCAACCATAGTGTTGCGAAACAGAAGTGATGATCTCACTCATTAATCGCCCGCCGTTGTCGCCATTGGTCATAACAATTACTGCATCTCCAAGTTCGGCAAAGGCAACCATGTTATTGGTAAATCCGGCATTCTTTCCACCATGGCTAAACACTAAAGAATCAGCTTCCCATCTTAAACTTGGACCTAGGCCCCAATCATTTTTGTGCTTTGTTAACATGATATCAACGGTTTTTTTCGAAAGCAAACCATCCGATTTACCCTGACGTATATTTTGGATTTCAATGCAATACTTGGCCAAATCTGTAGGTGTGGTCCAAAGTCCCGCAGCAGCCTGTTCCGGATAATTATGCCAAAGCCCTTCAATGATGTTACCATTTGAATCGTAGGCCGCACTGGCGTTCGCATGTAATTCTGAATCTAACGGTTGATTATAAGTGCTGTTATGCATATCCATGTTCGACAGAATATGATTCTTCATATAATCTTGAAACGATTCACCGCTTATGTCTTCAACAACCTTTTCCATGATAGTATACCCACCACCAGAATAGCGCCACATGCTTTCAGGTTCAACATCGACATAAACTTTTGGCGTATTGCCTTTGCCATTTAAGACCATAACATCAGATGGTATGTCTTCATTTGTCATATAACCTGGAAAACCATGAACAGTAGTGCCAGCGGTATGTGTAAGTAATCGCCTTACTGTAACTTTGTTGTTAGCTGTTAATTCATTCTCTTCTATAGACCAGTCCTTCAGATAGGCATTCACATTTTCATCGAGATCAAGCTTTCCTTCTTGAGCCAATTTTAGAGCTGCAAGTGCGGCGACTGGTTTACTAATAGATCCAGCCTGAAACAAGGTAGTCTCATTCACTTTGGTTTTAGAATTGGTATTTGCATAACCATAGCCTTTAGCCCAGTCAATCTTTCCATTTCGAACCACGGCAATACTTACGCCTGGCACCTTATGGTGAGCCATACGTTCAGCAATAGAGTACTTTTCAACGGGTTGATCTTTAACTAAAATTAGTTTTGTTAGGCTGTTCTCAATGGTGCTTTGATCACTTGATTTAGTTGTAGTCGTTTGTGCATTTAGTACTGTAATACTAAATATTAAAAAGAGGAGGGAAGCTAAATATTTCATACGTTGTTTGATTGAAGACATGAGGATGTCAAGTTTCAAACAAGATAGTGAATTTTTGAGGGACCTTATTTATGAGGACGTCACTCTTTGATGCATCGAATTCCAGCTCCGAGTTGGATAGCATTTTGCATATATTCTATTGTGGTTTGATCAAATAGATTTATGACAGTACGACTATTTGTTTCTGTGTTGACTTCAGTTGTTGCCCATGTGCAAATGCCGCCTCCTAAAGTTGGACCGCCAAACGCATTAATATAACCGTTAGGTAATCCTTTAAAACCAATAGCATCAGTACCATTGCCAGAGAATTCTAGCCATCCCGTAGTGGTTTTTAATGCTTCTCCTTCTGTACCTTCTTGACCATTATTGCTCAGATAATTTTCCAATTCTAAAAAATCTTCAATAGTTGGAATTCGCCAACCTTCAGGAGCAAGTTTACCAGATTCAATTGCGAAGTGATTATACATGGCGCCGTAATAATCAAATGGTAATTCTTCCTCAAATTGATTGTTCAAATCAAACGTATCAGCCCATTGATAAAATGCATTTTGATCATTTAGACTACCCCAATTATTACCAAATTCTTGACTTGTGAAGAAGGTAATTGGCGTCCCATCATTGAATGTGGTAGTTTTTAAGTTTTCTAGCATCCATATTTGATTCCCAACAGTGATAGTGCTGTATATGTTGCCGTCGATATCGGTTACAGTTAAAGGTTCAGGGTTTAAAGGTGTAGAAGTGGTATCGTCATCAGTGCAGTTATAAGATAATAAAGCGAAAATGACAATTGCGAGTAGTTGTTGTGATAATTTCATCTGAGTTTTAATATTAAACAGTTAAAATCTAAAAATTCCTAATTCAATACAAGATCGCTTAAAATATTTTCTAAATGCGGGGTTACTATTCAATATAAACCTGACCTCGATGCGGTTTCAGTGCATCTCGTATAGGTTTCATTTCGTCTTCAGTTACAACCATGAAGGCAATGCTATGTAGCTCATTTAATTGCTCAAAACCTGTAATATTCAAGTTGGTTTTTTCAAAAGCAATAAATCCTTTAAGATGTTTTTCGTGATGTTCAGCAATTTTGAATGCATCTGGGCCTCTGAAATCCCAAATAAGTTTTAGTTTACGCATTTTGTATGGAAGTTCCGTTTTCTGCAAAATTTTTAAAATCCGTCATGTACTTAATTGTTTGCTTTTTAAATGTACTCGGCATAATAAACATTAATATGCGCATGACTAAATTTAATGGGATAAATTCATTTTTTGAGACCCATTTGGTGTAATCTTCTTCAGTGCTTTCAAAAAAGTTTTGCTGAATATTATGTGTACTCGCCGACTTATAATTTGCATGAAATTCGTGCGGGAAATTAATCTTTGTAATAGTTTCTATAAGTTCCATTTTACGTTTACCAAACGTAAAAGTGAGTTTCATTTTTGAGCCTAAAACACCAGGATCTCCTGATAGATGTTCAGCACTGGTAAGTCCTTTTTGCCAATGTTTTAAATTTTCTGGGTTATCCATTTTTTTGGCAAACTCCTCCAGCGGCAAACATACTATTATTTCAGTAGTGTATTTCATTTTGAATATAGAGGGATAATTCAACTTCAATATATATAGATTTTTCAAAAAAAATAGCGATTGAAAGTTCAATCGCCATATTTTCAGTTAAAATGTCAAATCTGACCTAATTTGAAATGACCTTCAAGGTCTTTACGAATTGATCAGTTCGCAATGTCACTATATATAATTGGTTTTTAGTTAGGTTTAAGTTCGATCTAAAATTAGATGAAGTGACAGTCTCATTTTGTTGCTTCACTAATTTTCCTAAGGTATCATAAACGGTTATGGTTACTTGACCCGAATAGCCATTTATGAACAATTCATTTTGAACAAAAAAGATATTATTATCACGATCAAATTGAGTTAGTGAAAGCGTATCATCTTTATTAGCATCAGCGAGATCAATATATAAATCTGCTGTTTGATTATTACCGCCACCGCCAAATTGGTTTTGAAATAACAAGTTAAGACCTACTACAGGCGTTCCATTAGGAACACTTGCATAATGCTGCGCCAGATTTATCGTAATGCTATATGTATTTGGTTGTGCGTTATTATCGGCATCTATTAATACCAGTTCTGGTTGACTTAGCAAGTCATTAAAATCAGGTGCACCAACAAATTGAGACGTTCCAGTATCTAAACCTCCATACATAAATATCGAGTTTTGGAACTGCGTGTAAAAATTCTGAATAATATCAACGTCTTCGAAAACAATAGTGATGGTTTCATTCACATTAGAGGTCGCAGTTACTGAAATCGGACTTCCGTTATAACCTGATAAGGTTACTACTTCTTGTCCATAAACGACAGAATTTAGAAGCAGTGCAATCACAAGAAATTTAAAGTAATTTTTCATCATATAAACGTATTTTGATTCTCAAATCTAAGGTATAATGGACAGTTTAAAAACTCTATGTAACTACTATAACGTTTTCGTGTTGATAAATTAAGATTTTTAGGTTCTTTTCTTGTGGTAAGTCGCGGTATGATTTTATACTAAATAGAACCGTGACTCGTTTGCGTTTTAACACTTGTTTTATTTACATATTATCTTATTTTTGCTTTGATTGACGTGTAGCTCAATTATTCAAGATTAAAGTAATAATCAAGGTCGGTGTAAAATAATAAAGTACACGATCTCAAATCACTAAAAGACAAGATTTTAGATATGAAATCACTGATTACTGCATTACTAATTTGTTTATCAATTTCAATTCAAGCTCAAGTAAAGGATGATGATGTGTTGTTTACGGTAGATGGTGAGCCAGTTATGGCTACCGAATTTATTCGCGTTTACAGCAAAAATTTAGACCTTGTGCAGGATGAAAGCCAGAAAGATGTTGAGGCATATTTGGAACTATTTATCAACTACCAACTTAAAGTTAAAGAAGCCAGACGACTGGAATTGGATAAGGATCCTCAGTATATACGAGAATTCAATAATTACAAATCTCAGCTCGCAAAAAACTATATGTCTGATAGTAAAGTAACAGATGAATTGGTACGAGAGGCTTACAATCGAACAATTACAGATGTTAACGCGTCTCATATTTTGATACGAATGGATGAAAATCAGACAGATACGATTCCTACCTATAATCAGATTTTAAAATTACGTGATCGTGTCATCAAGGAAGGGTATAAAGCAGTTCAAAAAGATGTGCATAACGGCCAAACAGTTTTTGCAGAGGATTTGGGATACTTTGGTGCTTTCAAAATGGTTTATCCGTTTGAGAGTGCGGCCTTTAACACTGCTGTAGGTGAGGTTTCGATGCCTTTTAGAACACGCTTTGGATATCATATCGTAACTATTAACGATAAGCGCGAAGCACTTGGTGAAGTTACTGTGGCACATATTATGATTGCAAATCAGCAAAAGGATTCGACTGTAAATCCAGAAGCACGTGCAAAACAAATTTACAGTAAGATTCAACAAGGTGAAAAATTCGAATCTTTGGCAAAGCAATTTTCGGATGATAAAAGTTCTTCAAAAAAAGGAGGAGTGTTAGCACCATTTACAGGAGGGCAGTTGAGCTCTCAAGAATTTGAAAGTGTAGCATTCTCATTGGAGAATCCAGGAGATATTTCCGAACCCTTTAAAACAGACTTCGGATGGCATATTGTAAAGTTGATAAGAAAAAAAGGCATTCAGCCTTTTGAAACTGTAAAAGCCGAACTTCAAAATCGTGTGAAACGCGATTCACGTTCCAATTTAATTAGTTCTGCTTTGGCTAAAAAACTAGCAACACAATATAAGATATCAAACAACGAGGCCTCGATCAATTATTTTAAATCTATTATAAATGATGCTTACTTTAAACAGGCTTGGCGAATAGGTGAAGATTTCAAAAAGAAAGATATCATTCTAACAATTGAAGACCGCGAACTTTCCAATCAAGATTTTTTAGATCAGCTGATGAAGAAACAGCGTATTTATTATGGTCGTAATATGAATACTGGTGTAGTTATAGATAAGGAGTTTGAGGCCTTTACCGAAGCACAAGTATTACAGTATCACGAATCAAATTTAGAGAATGTTAATGCGGACTTTGCGTTTGTTCTAAAAGAATATAGAGACGGTTTACTGTTGTTCGATCTGATGGAGAAACAGGTATGGAATGCTGCCACAAAAGATTCCGTAGGACTTGCACAGTTTTATGAAGCGAATAAAACGAATTACCAGTGGAAAGATCGCGCTGATGCTGTGATACTTACGTCTGCTTCAAAATCAGTTATAGGCAATGTTCAGGAAAAACTTAAGAATGCAACACCTGTAGAAGAGATCTTGAACGAATTAAACGTCAACGGTAAACAAAATGTAATTTCGACTGCAAATGTGTTTGAGAAAGGCGATACATCCTTACCTGATAATTTTCAGTTTAAAGAAGGCGTTTCAGACGTATTAAGTCATAATGACGCATATCATGTTTTATTAGTAAAGGAAGTTATCCCTTCAGGTTTAAAGTCAATGGAAGAAGCGCGCGGTCGTGTAGTTAGCGATTATCAGACTTATTTAGAAAATGAATGGATCAAGTCGTTGAGTGAACGATTTGAAATCAAACGAAACCCTTCTGTGCTAAAACGCGTTAAAGAACAAATTCAAGGATTATAATTTGAAACGATTAAGCGTCTATATTGGATTGTGTTTAATGGTCGTTGCTTGTGACTTCTTCAAGCCAACCGATGACAGAGAACCTGTTGCGAGAGTTGGTGAAAACTATCTTTATCATGAGGATATTGAAGACTTAGTTGTAGAATCTATTTCGCCCGAAGATAGTGCTCAAATTGTAAGTAGTTATATCAATCGTTGGGCGACGCAACAATTACTCTTGGATGGTGCAGAATTGAATTTATCGGAAGACAAACAAGCCGATTTTGATCGCTTGGTACAACAATATAAGAATGACCTTTACACTAAAGCTTACTTAGATGCTTTAGTTAAAAAAAGTATCGATACTACAGTAAGTGAGTCTGAAGCTTTAGAAGTCTACGAAGCCAATCAGGAATCATTCAAACTAAATGAAGAATTGGTAAAGTTCAGATATATTACCATTCCTCAAAATGCAATTAATGAAGCCGAAATTACAGAGCGTTTTAAACGTTTTGATATTGAGGACCAACGCTATTTAGATTCTATTGCGGTTCAGTTTAAAAGTTATACCTTAAATGATTCTATATGGATTCAAGCGTCATTGATTACTGAGAAAATTAGTGTACTCAATTCTGAAAACAAAAAAGAACTGTTAAAAAAATCTAATTATGTACAGCTCAAAGATTCAATAGACCTATATTTGATGCAAATAAAGGACGTTTTATTTCGTAACGATTTAGCGCCTTTAGAGTACGTAAAACCTACGATCAAACAAATTGTAATTAACCAAAGGAAACTAGAGTTAATCAAACAACTTGAGAAAGATATTACTAAAGATGCAATTAAAAACAAACAATTTGAAATCTACAATTAAGACTATCGTAGTCCTTTTTGTAATTGGTGTATTAGGTTCAAACCTTAATGCCCAAGAAATTATTCCTGATGAAGTAGATACTGCGAAGAAACAAGTTGATTCTACTCAGAATGGCCGTAAGAAAGTTGATGGTGTTGCCGCAGTGATTGGAGATTTTGTGGTCTTGGATTCTGATATAGACAAGGAGTACATTCAGTTACAGGCGAGAGGTGTTTCTATTAGAGATATTACAAGATGTCAGCTATTCGGGAAACTACTAGAAGATAAGTTGTATGCACACCACGCTATCCAAGATAGTATTCAAGTGAACGAGCTGGAAATAAGATCTAATATCGAACAACAAATTAGTGCATTTTTAGAGCAAAAAGGAGGATCGATGCAGGAGATCTTAGATTTCTATAATAAAGACAGTGAGCAAGCCTTACGTGAGGAGATGTTCGAGATCAATAAGAATGCAAAACTCGCAGGAGATATGCAGCGAAAAATTATTGAGGATGTAGAGGTGACTCCAGAAGAAGTTCGCGAGTATTTTAATAGCATTCCAAAGGACGAGCGTCCAGTATTTGGTACAGAGCTTAAAGTGGCACAGATCGTTGTTATTCCAGAAGTAACCGAAGAGGCTAAGCAAGCCGTTATTGATCGATTAAGAGAATTCAAAGCAGATGTTCAGGAAAATGGAGCAAGCTTCACGACTAAAGCAGTATTCTATTCAGATGATACGGCAGCTAGAAGTAAAGGTGGTGCATATACCTTAAACAGAAAACGTCCGCAAATGGTGAAGGAGTTTCGTGATGTTGCATTTTCATTGCAAGAAGGTGAAATCTCTGAACCTTTCGAAACTGATTTTGGGTATCACATTATTTTACTCGAGAAAATTAGAGGACAAGAATATGACATCAGACACATCTTATTACGTCCTGAAATTACCGACGATGCTATAACAGCGGCTCAAGAAGAAATTACTAAGGTAAGAGAACGCATCGTAGCTGGTGATTTGACCTTTGCTGATGCTGCACGTGAATTTAGTGATGAGGAAGAAACCAAATTCGAAGGTGGTCAACTTATCAATCCTTACACTCAAGATTCAAGTATGGAATTGACAAAAATGGATCCTGAGCTTTACGGTCAAATTCAAGACTTAAAGGATAATGAAATTAGTTTAGTGCTTAGAGATCAAGATAGAATAAACCCTATTAAGTTCAAGATTTTAACGGTAACAGACCGAATAGATGAACATGAAGCGGACTTTGCTCGTGATTATTTAAAAATCAAAAATCTTGCATTACAAGACAAGCAATTCAAGGAAATTGCTAAATGGCAGGAAGAAAAAATCTTCGATACGTACGTTAAGATTAATGATGATTATAAAAGCTGCGAATTTAATAACAACTGGCTGAAAAACGAAAAGCAATAATATGTCTGATGTAGCTTCCATAGAACGTTTTGTAGAAAAATATAAGGCACTTAAGTCTGAGGTCGCAAAAGTGATCGTTGGTCAAGATGATGTTGTAAATCAAATTCTAATCTCCATATTTTCTGGTGGTCACTCGCTTTTAATTGGTGTACCTGGATTGGCAAAAACACTTATGGTAAATACTATTGCGCAGGCCTTAGGATTGGATTTTAAACGAATTCAGTTTACTCCAGATTTAATGCCAAGTGATATTCTGGGAAGTGAAATCTTAGATGAGAACAGACAGTTTAAATTTATAAAAGGTCCTATTTTCGCGAATATTATTCTAGCTGACGAGATTAATCGAACGCCACCTAAAACTCAGGCAGCACTGCTTGAGGCAATGCAGGAACGTGCAGTGACCGTTTCGGGACATCATTACAAATTAGACTTACCATATTTTGTTTTAGCGACACAGAACCCTATTGAGCAAGAAGGAACTTATCCGTTACCAGAGGCGCAGTTAGACCGTTTTATGTTTGCCATAAACTTAAAATATCCAACTTTTGAAGAAGAAGTACAAGTTGTGAAAACGACAACTACAGATGTTCAATCGAAAGTAAATGCCTTATTCACGGCACAAGAAATCATTGATTTTCAAAATGTCATTCGACGTATTCCAGTACCAGACAATGTGATCGAATACGCTGTAACCATGGTAAGTAAATCAAGACCTAATGAAGCCTCAGCCTCAGAGCTTGTGGCTGAATATGTGGATTGGGGAGCTGGTCCAAGAGCCTCGCAAAATTTAGTTCTCGCAGCCAAAACACATGCAGCGATCCACGGTAAATTCTCGCCAGACATTGAAAATATTCAAGCTGTTTCTTCGGGAGTGTTACGCCATAGAATAATCAAAAATTACAAAGCAGAAGCTGAAGGTATAACAGACGACCAAATCATTCGTAGCTTGTATTAATCTCATCTATTACGCTATAATTTTAACGTATAGAAATTCAGAATCATTTTAAATAATTAAAATTGTTGATTTAATAATTATTTGAGATTAAATCTATATATTATTTAATTTTATCCTGAAAATTATATGTTTTACTGAATTTTATTCAAGTTTTTTCGTATTTCATTACATATTTTTAAATATTGTCGAAAAGTTGTACTTTTGCAGGACTTTAAAATCGATAATTAACCTTTTATACACTTTATATGGCTTTTGATATAGACATGATTAAAAAGGTTTATTCAAATATGTCGGAGCGCGTTGATGCTGCTCGTAACATCGTTGGTAAACCATTGACACTCTCAGAAAAGATTTTATACTCTCACTTATGGGATGGACAACCAACAAAGGCGTTCACCAGAGGAAAAGATTATGTTGATTTTGCACCTGATAGAGTGGCTTGTCAAGATGCAACGGCACAGATGGCATTATTACAATTTATGCAAGCTGGAAAAGACAAAGTCGCTGTACCAACAACGGTACACTGTGATCACTTAATTCAGGCTAAAGTTGGCGCTACTCACGATCTTCAGCATGCAATCAATACAAGTAATGAAGTGTTTAATTTCTTAGAATCAGTATCCAATAAATATGGTATCGGATTTTGGAAACCAGGTGCTGGTATTATTCACCAAGTAGTTCTTGAAAATTACGCGTTTCCGGGTGGAATGATGATCGGAACCGATTCGCATACCGTAAATGCAGGAGGATTAGGAATGGTTGCCATTGGAGTAGGTGGTGCAGACGCAGTAGACGTTATGGCTGGAATGGCTTGGGAATTAAAATTTCCGAAATTAATTGGTGTAAGACTTACCGGTAAATTATCAGGCTGGACTGCGCCTAAGGATGTTATTTTAAAAGTAGCTGAAATCTTAACGGTTAAAGGAGGAACAGGAGCCATTGTTGAATATTTTGGTCCAGGTGCTACGGCAATGTCATGTACAGGTAAAGGTACTATTTGTAATATGGGTGCAGAGATTGGTGCGACAACATCTACTTTTGGTTATGATGATTCTATGGAGCGTTATTTAAGAGCTACCGATCGTGAAGATGTCGCAGACGCTGCAAATGAAATTAAAGAATACCTTACTGCTGATGCTGAAGTATATGCAAATCCAGAACAATACTTCGATCAAGTTATCGATATTAATCTTTCAGATTTAGGTCCATTATTAAATGGACCATTTACACCAGACCTTTCTACGAATGTTGGTGAGGAAATGACAGAAAAGGCAAATGCAAATGACTGGCCAATTAAAGTGGAATGGGGATTAATAGGATCATGTACGAATTCATCATATGAAGATTTATCGCGTGCCTCTTCAATCGCACAGCAAGCTCTAGATAAAGGTCTTAAGACAAAAGCAGAATTTGGAATCAATCCAGGCTCTGAGCAAGTGAGATACACTGCTGAGCGTGATGGAATCTTGCAAGTTTTTGAACAATTAGATGCAAAAATATTCACCAATGCATGTGGACCTTGTATAGGTCAATGGGCACGTTACGAGGATCCAAAGAACGCACCAAAAAATAGTATTGTACATTCCTTTAATAGAAACTTTGCTAAGCGTGCTGACGGAAACCCAAATACCCATGCATTCGTTGCTTCTCCTGAATTAACAGCTGCTATAGCTATTGCTGGTCGTTTAGATTTCAATCCGATGACAGATAAACTGATCAATGAGAATGGAGAAGAAGTTATGTTAGATGAACCAACAGGATGGGAATTACCACCAAAAGGATTTGAAGTTAAAGATAATGGCTATTTGGAACCAATGGAAGACGGAAGTGGTGTTCAGGTAATTGTTGCTGGCGATTCAGAACGTTTACAATTATTGACACCTTTTGAGCCAATTGGTGATACAATTTCTGGAGCGAAATTATTAATTAAGGCTTTCGGAAAATGTACAACAGACCATATTAGTATGGCTGGTCCATGGTTACGTTTCAGAGGGCATTTAGATAATATTGCTAACAACACCTTAATTGGTGCGGTGAATGCTTATAATCAGAAAACAAACTTTGTTAAAAACCAGCTTACTGGTGAGTATGGTGGTGTGCCAGACACGGCTCGTGCTTACAAAGCTGCGGGAATTAAATCAGTTGTCGTTGGAGACCATAATTATGGTGAGGGATCATCACGTGAGCATGCAGCGATGCAACCTAGACACTTAGGCGTTGCAGCAGTTATCGTGAAGTCATTTGCACGTATCCACGAAACAAATCTTAAGAAACAAGGGATGTTAGGATTAACATTTGCTAATGAACAAGATTATGATCTTATTCAGGAGGATGATACGTTCAACTTCTTAGATTTGAACGAATTTGCTCCTGATAAGCAATTAACAATCGAAGTCGTTCATACTGACGGTACTTCTGATACGATCAAAGTAAATCATACCTATAACCAATCACAAATTGATTGGTATAATGAAGGTTCTGCATTAAACTTAATTAAAAAGGAAAATGCAGCTTAATAATCGAATTGATTTTATTTAAATATTAAAAGCTCTTGAAATTTCAAGAGCTTTTTTTGTAAGTATTGTTGAAACATTACGACAACACCTTTATCTAACAATAAACTCTCCAACAATGCGCTCGTTATGGTTTTTTGATGACGTGAATTTGTTCAATGTGTTGTGTCCGCACAAATTCAAGGCTTATAAAAAAGAACACGATTTTGACGCTTACAAAAAGCGTGATTACATTTATTTCGAACAAGACAATGCCAGTAAGGTATATCTTATTGAAAAAGGTAAGGTTAAAATCGGGTATTATAATGACAATGGTGATGAGGTTGTAAAAGCAATTTTATCAAAAGGAGAATTGTTTGGTGAAAAAGCAATATTGGGTGCGCGTACACGTGATGAATTTGCACAGTCTATCGATAACGGTACTTCAATCTGTCCTATCTCTGTGCAAACCATGCATGATCTCATGCGTGATAATCAAACCTTTAGCTTTAAGGTTTATAAATTCATCGGATTTAAATTCAAAAAATTAGAACGACGACTACAACTACTATTGTTTAAAGACACCAAGACGAGGTTGATCGAGTTTTTGGATGAATTATGTACAGATTATGGATATGACTGTGAGAAAACAGGAGATCATGTTATCAAACATCCCTATACTCAAAAAGACATAGCGTCTTTGATTGGGACTTCTCGACCAACACTTAACATACTTCTCAATGAATTAAAGGAAGAAAACTACCTTGAATTCAACAGAAAAGAGATAAGAATTTTGAAAAAAACTGCATAATGTTAGATAGCTAACATTTTATAAGAATCGCACAGTATAATTTTGAAACGTAAAATTTAAAATTATAAAGTGATGATTAAGAAAATGTTTTTAGCTGTTTTAGCATTAGTTATATTAACTACTTCTTGTAGTGATGATGATGATGCGATTCAGGCAATTGTTCCTAACGCAGGGACATTAACTGGTGGTCCGTTTACATTTATTGTTGATGGTACACCTGATTTTGTGAGTGGAATCTCAACTGATCCTAATGCTGTTGGTACAAACAGATCCTTCGTAGTTACAGACGATTTAGGCAATATTTTAGGACTCCCTCCAACAAATGAAGCGCTTCAGGGTGTGGACTTTGATGGTGCTGGTGTTGGAACTTGCTTAATTTGGTACTTGCGTTATGAAAATGGGATTCAAGGCTTAGAAGTTGGTGAAAATGCAAATGACCTTGTTGGTAGTTATGATTTATCTAATTCAATTACTGTTGAGCGATTAGGACAACCAAATGCTGGTGTTTTATCAGGAGGTCCATTCAATTTTATAGTTGATGGCATTGCTGACAATGTAAGTGGTGTTTCAACAGATCCAAATGCTGTTGGTACAAATAGAACGTTTGTAATAACAGATATTAATCTAAACATCTTAGGAGTACCAGGAGATTTAACAGCTCTAGAAGGTGTGGATTTCGATGGTGCTGGTAGAGGTGTATGTCTAATTTGGTATTTACGTTATGAAGATGACACAAATATCGCGACAGTAACAAATGCGGCTGATCTTACAGGAACATTTAGCTTATCAAATTCTATACGTGTTGAGAGAGGACCAAATGCCGATGTACTAACTGGTGGACCGTTTACATTTACTGTTGATGGAACTCCGGATATGGTAAGTGGTATTGGGTTTGAAAATCCTGATAACCGCGTTGGAACAAATGCAACTTGGGTTATTACTGATGATCTAGGAAATATTTTAGGGACACCTCCTACATTAGAGGCTGTTGAAGGTGTAGACTTTGATGGCGCTGGCGTAGGTGTATGCTTAATTTGGTATTTACGCTATGAGAACGACACCAATATTGCAACCGTAACAAACGCAAATGATCTTACAGGAACATTCCACTTGTCCAATTCAATAATGGTAACAAGAAACTAGTCTAACGTACCCAAAAGTTAGAGTTTTGTTGTTAGCTTTGAAACACATTATCGACTGTGATAATGTGTTTCTTTTTTATATACGATGACAAAGACAAAACGACAAAGGCGATCCAATCTTATATTCTTAGTGATCATTGTATTGCTTCTAATACCTCAAACTCGCAAACCAATACAAGTAGTTGTAAATAAAGGAATAGCTTATTTTGTAAAACCAAGTGCGATCGACCAATCAGAACGAATACAAATATCAAATAATGATTGGGCCTTAACAGACTTAAATGGTAATATTATCAATTATACATCCTTAGAAGGGAAGGTTTTATTTGTGAATTTTTGGGCAACTTGGTGTCCGCCTTGTATTGCTGAAATGGATAGTATTAATGCACTATATGAACATTATAAAACCAATGATGATGTTGCGTTCATTATTGTTTCAAATGAAGACGTGGAAGTGATTCGAAAGTTTATGGCTTCTAAAAACTATAGTTTTCCTGTTTTACAATCTGTTAACGAATATCCTCCTGAGTTTAATGTGAGTTCAATTCCTAGAACATTTATTATAAGTCCGTCTGGAGCTATTGTAGTTGATAAAACAGGAGCTGCAAATTGGGATAGTGAAGATGTCATTACAATAATTAATGACTTGTTTACAGGGTCTTGAATAGGGCTTTAATAAAGCTAAGTGAGAATAATGACGCCATGATTTTAAGTTCTTCAAATAATGAAGATTCTTCATCTAAGAAACGAAACATTGTCTGTACTGAATTACGTTCATAAAAGCGTCCGAAGATCCATTCACCTTTATGATTTTCATCTTTTAAAACTTTCAGAAATATCTTATCATAGAACCTGTATTTATTCTGAAATAGATTAGCAGAAGGTACTTTATTAGATTTAATATTCTCTATTAGGATCTTGATCTTTTTTTCGGTGTGCTTAAATGAATATCCAGAAGAAGGTTTTACCCAACCTCCTGCGGTTCCTATTTTAGTAATACCCTTTGTATTGAATGCATTAAAATCGAAATTCGTCATAGGTATTTGTCCCATTTCAGTTTCTTCAATTTGATAGTCATTGAGGTTAAGGTAGTCCTTAATATATTTTTTAATGTGTTCATCATAAACGGACTCATCTACCACATTTTCAGTGAAATAAGTAAACTCAATTAAAGCCTCTGTTTTAGAATAAGGTAATACATACATAAAAGTGGTCTGTTCGCCATCTTTAAGGCGATAGTCCATCATTGTTATCGTGTCATCATCAAAAGATTCAGATTTAGTTGAAATCGTCCATCCTTTAAAATGTTGAATAATAGAAATGGCCTTACTATTTTTATTATGAAACTCTTTTGGCAATCGACTATCAAAAACATGATTTGCGCTATAGGTATGAGCGTTTGTTGTAACGGTAATGACATTAGATTCTTGAATGTCAGTAACGGCTTCTATAAAAAATTTGAAGTTAGAATGTTGTTGTAATTTGGTCTTTGCCGCATTATAAAAGTCTAATGCTTTAATCGATTTATAGCGATATGGGTTGAGTTCAAGTGCGATGGATTTTTTCGAAGTTAGTACTTGTGCTTTTGACCATTGTTTATGCACGAGTTCATCCCATTTAAAATGTTCAGTTTCCCAAAAACTCCAAGTTTTGTCATTGATTGATTTTTCGGAAGGATCAATTAAAGCAATATGCTTATCATCGAAGAAAGAATCTGATGAAAGCTCTAATGCTAGCTGTAATCCAGCCAGTCCATTTCCAATGATGATATAATCGAAATGGGTACTTTCAGTCATAAATGGTGTTTAAACCTACTTCTTAAAGTATTTGAAAGGAACGAACAACATACCAAAACATTCACCATCATTTTTACCCAAATGCTTATGGTGAATTTTGTGTGCACGTCTCACACCTTTAGCGTACCAGTTGTTGGCGTTTCTAAACATTTTAAAACGCTGGTGTATAAAAATATCATGTACTATGAAATACGTTGCGCCATATGCCATAATTCCTAATCCAATCGGAAGGCAATACCATATAGATTCATAACTCCATAAGTAAAAACAGAACATACTTACAACAGCATAGAAAATGAAAAAGGCATCGTTACGTTCAAACCAACTTTTATGATCTTTATGGTGATGGTCTTTGTGTAATACCCATAAAAAACCATGCATTACATATTTATGCGTGAACCATGCCATAAACTCCATGGTACAAAACACTCCTAAAAAGACTAAGATCCAATATACCGTATGCATTCGTTTACAATAAATTTAGTTGATACTTAACGTAACTACGTGTTAGCAATTCAAATTTCTTATAGTTAGGAACTCGGATACGAGCTGATTTAATTTCCAATGCTGGAGTTTTCTTGAGTTTTTTAAGTAATTGGCTATAATATCTGTAAGCCATAAATACTCCAAATTTTGCTTCAATAGGTAATCTTTTAATGCCTTGTAAACCAGCTGCAAAATCACTTTCTATATCGGCAATGATAGTTTGTTTTGAAGTTTCATCCAAATGGTTGAGATCTGTGTTTGGGAAATACGTTCGACTTAGATCCTCGAAATCTGCTTTCAAATCTCTTAGGAAATTAACTTTTTGAAATGCAGAACCTAAGCGCATTGCTGAATCCTTTAATGCATCATATTTTTCCTGATCACCTTTTACAAATACTTTTAAACACATTAAACCAACAACATCAGCAGATCCATAAATGTATTCTTTATATTCGGCATCTGTCAGGTAATTTTGCTTGTGAAGATCTAACCGCATACTTTTCATAAAGGCATCTACTAGGCTTTTATCAATATTGTACCTATGATAGGTTTCTTGAAAAGAATTTAAGATTGGATTCAGACTGATCTTATGCTCTAAAGCCAATTCTAAATCATTCGAAAAGTTATTAAATAAGAGTTCTTTATCATATTCATGGAACGTATCAACAATCTCATCTGCAAAACGAACAAAGCCATAGATATTATAGATATCCTGACGTATGGACGCAGATAGCATCTTAGTAGCTAACGAAAACGAAGTACTATAGGATTGCGTAACAGTTTTACTGCACTTATTCGATACGTTGTCAAAAATTGCTTTCATAATTAGTTGCTGTGGTGTTTATTAATGAGCTCCGCTACTAACTTTCCTGAAATTAGGGAAGGAGGGACTCCTGGTCCTGGTACAGTTAGTTGTCCTGTGAAATAAAGGTTATTAACCTTTTTGCTTTTTAATTTTGGTCTTAGAAATGCGGTTTGAGATAGCGTATTAGCCATTCCATAGGCATTTCCTTTATAAGAATTATACTCTTTAATGAAATCTTTAACACAGAAAGACTCTTTAAAGATAATATTATTTTTAACATTTTGTGCGGTTAATCGCTCAAAGCGCGCCATAATAATATCAAAGTATTGTGCGCGTAATTGTTCAGTATCTTCAATTCCAGGAGCAATAGGAATTAAAAAGAAACCGGTTTCACATTCTGAAGGTGCCATGCTAGCATCAGTTACCGATGGGAAATTGGCATAGAATAACGGATCTTCAGGCCATTTAGGATCATCATAAATGTCTTCTGCATGCGTTTCGAAATTTGTATCAAAAAACAAATTATGATGTTCAATATTATTAAGCTTCTTATTGAAACCTACATAGAATAAAAGCGATGAAGGTGCAAAGGTTTTTTTCTCCCAATACGCTTCAGAGTACTGTCTATATGAAGTATCTAATAATGTTTCTGAATGATGGTAATCTGCGCCACTAAGGACAATGTCAAACGTTTTTAATTCACCATTGACGACTATACCTTTAGCGCGTTGTTGAGAAACTTCAATTTTATCGACGGTATGATTTGTATGTATTTTGACACCAAGGCTAACGGCTAAAGCTTCCATAGCCTTTATCACTTCATACATTCCACCTTTCGGATGCCAAGTACCCAAACCAAAGTCGGCGTAATTCATAAAACTGTAGAAAGATGGCGTATTACTAGGTTTTGCTCCAAGAAATAACACAGGAAATTCTAGAGTTGAAATTAATTTTGGATTTTTAAAATTACGTCGAACGTCACCACTAATCGTTTTAAAGAATTGATCAACACGCGTAACAGTTTTAGGGGTAACCAACTCAAAAGGCGAAAGACCTGGCTTTAATACAATTTTGTTAATTGCGATATCATAGTTTGTAGCCGCCTTATTGATAAATTTCTTTAATGGTACAGAACTTCCTGGCTCGATACGCTCGAATTCAGTACATATTTTTTCTAGCGTGTCGCCAATTGTAATGACTTCATCTTGGAAAAAAATCTTATATGCTGGGCTTAATTTATCGAGTTCATAATAATCTGACGTCGATTTTCCGAAGTCATTGAAAAACTTTTCGAAAATATCTGGCATCCAGTACCAACTCGGTCCAATATCAAAGGTGAACCCTTCTTTTTTGAGCTGTCTTGCACGACCTCCGACGGTCGCATTTTTTTCAAATATAGATACGTCGTAACCCGCTTGAGCTAAATAGCAAGAAGCAGAAAGTGAGGAGAATCCAGAACCTATTATGGCGATGCTTTTTTTCATTGTCTAACAAATTTATACAAAAGTTAAACAAAATTAACTTGAGCCTGTAAATTTTAGAGTTTTTTAACTAAATTTTTGATCGTATCAAATGGAATGATGCGATCTGGTAATGAATTTAAGTCAATTTCCTCTAACATCCTACCTAGAACCCAAAGTCGTGCAGAATCTTTTATTAAAATTTCCTCTGTGAAATCTTTAATGTAATCCTCTAATTGATCCTTTTCAGGTTTTACTGTGAAGTAAGAAACGAATGTGATATCATCATAATATCCTAAAATGTCACGCAGGCTATTTAAAGGTACACTTTGTCCTAAAAATATCGATTGATGTCCTCTGGCGATAATCTCATAATTTATGAGCATAAGTCCTAATTCATGTACTTCATTGTCTGGAAGGTAAAGAACAAATATTTTATCAGTAGTAACTTGGTTTTCCGCTTGAATCTTTTCAGTATTGATAAGAATCTTTTGACGAATCAATGACGTTAAAAAATGCTCATGAGCTGGAGTTATCGTATCTGTTTGCCAAAGCAGCCCAATCTCTGAAAGTAAGGGAATGAGATCTTCATAAAACATTTCAGTAAATGACTTTTCTTTCAAAAGGCCATTATAGGTATCATAGAACAATTTCTGGTCGAAATTAAGCATTGATAGTTTAAAAGCATCAAGCGCGTGATTGTTCGTTGCATCATTTTGAGCAACATCTTTTACGAGTGCTCTTATACCATCGTTATCAAGTCCAGCAATTTTTGAGATTTTGTATCCGTTACTGTTTAAATAGCTTATATTCAGTAACTTCTGTAAATTACTTAAGCTATAATAACGAATATTGGTATCGGTGCGTTCAGGTTGGAGCAAGTTGTATCTTTTTTCCCAAATTCTGATAGTATGCGCCTTAATACCTGTAAGGTTTTCTAGGTCCTTAATACTAAAAGTACTCTTAACATTGTTCATCGTTCACATAAAAAAGTTAAACAAAAATAGACTATTTTCTGTCCAAATCCTAGTATTTGTCAATTATTTAAGAGTATTTTCTGAAAAAGAGTAGAAAAGTAGTGAAAGTGCGCACGAGAAGATTCGAACTTCCACGATCTAAGCGATCACTGGCCCCTCAAGCCAGCGCGTCTACCAATTCCGCCACGTGCGCTTAATTTCGGTAAAGATAAAAAAAAAGTTAAGCGGAATATGGCTTAACTTTTTTTGTGACCTGGCTGGGGCTCGAACCCAGGACCCTCTCCTTAAAAGGGAGATGCTCTACCAACTGAGCTACCAGGTCAATAAGTTTCTCTAACGAGGGTGCAAATATAAAACGATTAATTTATTTTACAAACCTAATTTTGGATAAATTTTTGTTTTTTTGTGTCATTAATTCTTATGTTTTTAATAATCAATTTATAAGCTTAATATGACGCTATTTTTAATTGGGTATATGGGTTCAGGTAAAACTATTGTGGGTAAGAAATTAGCAGAAATTTTAAACTACGATTTTATTGATTTTGATGACTACATCAGCCAAAAAGAACAGGCTTCAATTTCAGATATTTTTAAAGTAAAAGGCGAAATCTATTTTCGTAAAGCTGAATATAAATATCTTAGAGATGTATTAGGTTTGAAAACTACTGTAGTTTCCTTAGGTGGTGGAACGCCTTGTTATGGAAACAATATGCAAACTCTTCTTAATACAGATAATGTTAATTCGATTTATTTAAAAGCTTCAATTCCGACCTTAACCAAAAGACTCTATGACGAGCGATCTCATCGTCCGTTGATTGCTCATATAGATTCCAAAGATGCACTTTCAGAATTTATCGGTAAACATCTTTTTGAGAGAGCACCGTTTTACGAACAAGCGCATAAACGTATTGATACGAATGATAAGGACGTAACCGAAATTGTCGAAGAGATTTTATTAAACTTATATTAAATACGCCTCATAGTGTTTCCCAGAAAGATCGATTTCTACATGTTCGTGTAAAGATGTCGATAACGAAATACCTTTAAAATCTGCTTTTACGGGATATTTTTTGTGATTTCGATTTACTAATACAGCAGTTTTAAATTGCTTTAATGGAACGTCTAAAAAATGTTTAATGCCATAAATCAAAGTGCTTCCAGAATTTAAGACATCATCAACAAGTACAATAGATTTATTCTGATAGTCTTCACGAGTTAATGATGTAATAACGTCATTAAGTGGCTGTTTTTTATCTACCTTGACTTTACAGAGTATTGGTTTTAAATCGGAGATTTTTTCGAGATTCTGTTTGAGTTTCTTGGCAAGCTTAAATCCATTCTCGTCTATACCTGCTAGAATAATTTCTTCTTCCTCTACATTACATTCATAGATTTGATAGGCAATTCTTCTGATTTTATGAAGTATTTCTTGATGTTGAAGGATGACGTTTTTCGATGGATTCATAACAGAATTATGTTTGTTCAAAGATAGCAAAGACTTTTATTAATGCATAAATGAATTACCAGTTATCTTCTTCTGGGTTTTCATAATAGTCATCTATATCGCGTCTATCTTTTTTCGTTGGTCGTCCAGTTCCTTTTTTGCGGTAATAATCTTTCGAATATTTTAGTAGATTTTGGGCTTGAAAAGCCTCTTTAGGTGTAATATCAGTTCTGTAGATATCTACCAACTTAGCTCCAACACGATGTTCAGGTAGATCATTCACCACTATTTTATAATTTATTTGATCCTTTCTAAGCTCGATAGTATCTGTTGCATAGACTTCTCGACTAGGCTTAACAACTTGCTCATTTACTTTAACCTGACCTTTTTTACATGCATTTGTTGCAATACTTCTTGTTTTGTAATATCTAATGCACCAAAGGTATTTGTCTACTCGCATATGATTTGTGTGAAATTGGCGTTAATAGTATTGCGCAAAACTATTATAATATTGTATCTTGCGCCTTAAAATTAAGCAATATTGAACGATTCGAAAACCTTTCGAATAAAAGAAAATTTAAGTCAACATGAATATTAAACAGCGTATACTTTTTGTTCTGGTTATCATCGCTACAATCTCAGCATGTACACCAGACGAAGTGGAGTTTTCAATACCACCACCAAGAGATCGTGCTGAACAACAAATTACAGATAATGATTCCTTACTGAATTATTTATCTACACATTATTATAATCGTAGTACGTTTGATGATACATCACAAGA
The DNA here is from genome assembly GCA_017643165.1 of Psychroserpens sp. Classification (GTDB taxonomy): domain Bacteria; phylum Bacteroidota; class Bacteroidia; order Flavobacteriales; family Flavobacteriaceae; genus Psychroserpens. The sequence goes on from JAEPNY010000003.1 coordinate 455,229, forward strand.
TTATTCAATTGATGATATTATCATTACACAATTACCAACCGATGATGACGGTAACTTTTTAGATTTACCGGATCCTGATAATAATGAACTATTGATTGATGCAGTTCAAACATTCAACTCTTCGTTTCAAGGAGCAGATTATGAATATTATGTATTAAACCTAAATCCTACTGCTTCTGGGGCGCAACCGAATTTCACAGATGATGTAAGTATTAAGTATAGTGGTACCATGCAGGATGGTGATGACTTTGATAGTACACCAAACCCTATTACATTGGATCTAATTAGTGTCATTCCAGGATGGCGTGATGTATTACAGGATGTTAATACTGCTGAAAGTGGGCCAACGGTTAATCCTGACGGTACAGTTTCATTTTCGAATTATGGTTTCGGTGTCATGTTTTTACCATCTGGTCTTGGTTATTTTAACGCACCACCTCCAGGTTCCGGTATTTTTGCTTATTCAAATTTGATATTCAAGTTTGAGCTTTATGATGCAACACCAAATGATCATGACAGTGATGGCATATTATCACATTTAGAAGATTTAAATAATAATGAGGATATCACAGATGATGATACAGATGATGATGCAATCCCGAATTTCTTTGACGCGGATGACGATGGTGATGGTGTATTAACCATTAATGAAGATCTCAATAATGACGGTGATCCTACGAATGACGATAGTGACAATGATGGAATTCCAAATTATTTGGATGAAGACTCTACAGAGTCGAATGAGTCGTAGATCAAAATATAATTAAATAAAAAAGACGCTATTGTTCAATAGCGTCTTTTTTATTTTGAATACTTATTTAAAGTGCAATTGATAAACTAAGAATTAATTGATCTGGTCGCGTATCAATGCGGCTCACAGCGCCTTCACCTAGATTGTTACCAATAAACGTCGCTTCGTTATTACTAAAACCTCTTTCATATCTTAGGTCTATACCGATCTTATTCAGGTTTAAACCAATTCCGAAGTTCAACCCTACAGAAAAGTCGTTTTCTACGTTATCAATATTGATACCATCAAATTCGGTGTCTAAGATATATTGAAATGAAGGTCCACCAAACACACTAACTGGTCCAATAATCTTAGCACCTACTAACAATGGAAGATCGAGTTTTTTCATATCGAAATCATCACTGTTATAGTCACTCTTTGTACTGGTATAAACAAGTTCAGGTCGGAAATAAAGATCATTTCCGATTTTTCCAAAGACACCAATATGGTAGCCTATATTACGATCTGGATCTTGTGCATTTTCGCTTATCGACTCGAAATAATCGCCATTTGCGTTGTAATTCAATCCAGCTTTAATACCAAAAGAAGATCCCTTTTGTGCATTAAGGTTCAAACAAAATAATGTAATGAATAAGGTACTTACTACTAATTTTTGCATAATATTCGTTTTTTGTGATTTTGATGTATAATATCAAAAACGTTGCCAAACCGAATTTATTTTTTTGATGAAGGCACAAAAAAACTGACTCAATTACTATATTTAAATCGAGTCAGTTAGAATTAGAAGTTAGTAAATCAATTACTTACGCGTCAAAACGTTTTTAGTTGCTTTGATTATTGCGTTCGCATTTAACCCATATTTTTCCATCAGTTGAGCTGGAGTTCCAGACTCACCAAACGTATCATTAGTGGCAACAAATTCTTGAGGCGACGGGTTATTTTCTGCTAATACACGCGCAACACTTTCACCAAGTCCACCTAAGTAATTATGTTCTTCCGCAGTAACTATGCAACCTGTTTTCGCAACAGAATTAAGAATCGCGTCTTTATCTAATGGTTTAATCGTATGAATGTTGATGACCTCTGCCGAAATACCTTCTTCGTGTAATGCTTTTGAAGCCTCTAACGCTTCCCATACTAAATGACCAGTTGCAACGATTGTAACATCGGTACCTTCCGTTAATTGAACTGCTTTTCCAATTTCAAACGTTTGGTCTTCCGCTGTAAAATTTGCCACTTTAGGACGCCCAAATCTCAAGTATACTGGACCATGGTGATTTGCGATAGCAATTGTAGCCGCTTTGGTTTGGTTATAATCGCACGTATTGATGACCGTCATTCCAGGTAACATTTTCATTAGACCAATATCCTCTAATATCTGGTGTGTCGCACCATCTTCACCTAATGTTAATCCGGCGTGAGATGCACATATCTTGACATTTTTATGTGAGTAAGCAACACTTTGTCTGATTTGATCATAAACTCGTCCTGTAGAAAAATTTGCGAAAGTTCCAGTAAACGGAATCTTACCACCAATTGTCATACCAGCAGCCAAACCTATCATGTTGGCTTCAGCAATTCCAACTTGAAAGAAACGCTCAGGATGATTTGCTTTAAATTCATCCATTTTAAGTGAACCAATAAGATCAGCACATAAGGCTACCACATTTTCATTTTTTTTGCCTAGTTCAGTTAGTCCTGCGCCAAACCCTGATCGTGTATCTTTATTTCCTGTATTTGTATATGTTTTCATTTTCGTTTCGTTGCTAATTTTAATAATCTCCTATTGTTTCGTCGTTTTGAGCTAACCCAATAGCCAATTGTTCGTCATTAGGAGCTTTTCCGTGCCATGCATGTGTATGCATCATAAAATCAACACCATTACCCATAACTGTCTTTAATAAAACACAAACTGGCTTTCCTTGTCCGGTTAGTGTTTTTGCATGTTCCATTCCATTTAAAATAGCATCCATATTATTGCCTTCTTCAATTTCTACAACAGTCCAGCCGAATGCTTCAAATTTAGCCTTGACACTTCCTAGAGAAAGTACATCATCAGTAGCACCATCAATTTGTTGACCATTTAGATCAATGGTTGAAATGATATTATCAACTTTATGTGCAGCGGCGTACATAATACCTTCCCAGTTTTGACCTTCTTGAAGTTCGCCATCGCCATGAAGACTATAAACAAGGTGATTATCATTGTTCAACTTCTTTGTTTGGGCTGCACCAATAGCAACACTAAATCCTTGGCCTAAAGAACCTGAAGCAACGCGCACTCCAGGAAGTCCCTCATGTGTAGTTGGATGTCCTTGAAGTCTAGAATTAATCAATCTGAATGTATTTAATTCATCTACTGGGAAATATCCTGATCGCGCCAGAATGCTATAGAACACTGGTGAAATATGACCATTGGATAAGAAGAAAATGTCTTCTCCAATTCCATCCATATGAAATGTGTCTTTACGGTCCATTATGTTTTGAAAAAGCGCTACGAAAAATTCAGCGCATCCAAGAGATCCGCCAGGATGTCCAGAGTTCACCTTATGCACCATGCGTAAGATGTCTCTTCGAACTTGGGTTGTTAAGTCTTCTAGTTGTTGTGTGTTTGGCATATGCTTAATCTGTGTAAATTAAGCGCAAAAATAAAGTTTTCAAGTAGCTAATCAAAAATAGAATCATTACACTTATCAACGATTTCAGTCAGTTGCTAACAATTTTGATAATTTGAAAATTCAGAGGTGTTATTTGCCTATCTTCACGCGCAATTTTATTATTTGTTTAAGAGCATAATACAACTAGATAATTATCTTTGCCCACTGACGACCTTTTCTTATGACATTTAAACTAGAAGCTAAGGATAACCAAAGTAAAGCGAGAGCTGGAATCATGACAACAGACCATGGCGTGATCGAGACTCCCATTTTTATGCCTGTTGGGACAGTAGCTTCTGTAAAAGGAGTTCACCAACGTGAGCTAAGAAATGATATTAATCCAGATATCATTTTAGGTAATACCTATCATCTTTATCTACGACCACAAACACCAATTTTAGAGCAAGCTGGAGGACTACATAAATTCATGAATTGGGATCGTAATATTTTAACCGATTCTGGTGGCTATCAAGTGTATTCACTTTCAGCAAATCGTAAAATTAAAGAGGAAGGCGTCAAGTTTAAGTCCCATATTGATGGTAGTTATCATGTATTCACTCCAGAAAATGTTATGGAGGTTCAACGTAGTATAGGCGCAGACATCATAATGGCATTTGATGAGTGTACGCCTTATCCGTGTGACTATAATTATGCTAAACGATCAATGCATATGACACATCGTTGGTTGGAGCGCTGTTTGACACATCTTGATAAAACGCCACTTAAATATGATTATAACCAAACATTTTTTCCAATTGTTCAAGGGAGTACGTATAAGGACCTCAGAAAACAATCGGCTGAATATATTGCCAATGTAGGCGCCGAGGGAAATGCGATTGGAGGCTTGTCTGTAGGAGAACCTGCAGAAGAGATGTATGCGATGACCGATGTTGTATGTGATATACTGCCTTGGGATAAACCAAGATATTTAATGGGAGTTGGTACACCAATCAATATCCTTGAAAACATTGCATTAGGTGTCGATATGTTTGATTGTGTGATGCCAACAAGAAATGCGAGAAATGGTATGTTATTTACTGCTCACGGCACGATCAATATTAAAAACCTTAAATGGGCTGATGATTTTTCACCTATTGATGAGATGGGAATCACTTTTGTAGACACCGAGTATAGTAAAGCCTATCTCAGGCATTTGTTTACGGTGAATGAATTATTAGGAAAGCAAATCGCTACAATACATAATTTAGGGTTTTATTTGTGGCTGGTTAGAGAGGCTAGAAAACATATATTAGCAGGTGATTTCAATGAATGGAAAAATAAAATGGTAAAGCAAATGTCTAATCGATTATAGTTTTGAAGATATTAGATTGGTACATATTAAAGCGTTATTTATTCACATTTTTGATGATGTTATTACTGTTTATTCCTATCGGGATAACAGTTAATCTTGCGGAGAAAATTGGAAAAATACTCGAACGTCAAGTTCCATTTCCTGATGTAGCGCAATATTACTTAGATTTTACAATTTATTTCGCCAACTTATTATTCCCAATATTTTTATTTCTCTCAGTAATTTGGTTTACGTCGAAATTGGCTAACAATACAGAGGTTGTAGCTTTTCTGAGTTCAGGAGTATCATTTTGGAGATTTCTACGACCATATATGATTGGAGCGACCATCATTGCAATATTTGCTTTAATAATGGGATTATACTTGGCGCCGAGTGCTAGTAAAGGATTTAACGAATTTAAGTACAAGCATCTTAAAACTAACGCTCAGGTCGTTCAAACTAAAAACATTTATAGGCAAGTAAATGATAATGATTATATCTTCGTAAGCAATTTCAATCCTGTTACAAAACAAGGTAGTAATTTCACTTTAGAACACTTTGAAGGCAATAGGCTTGTTTATAAAATTACGGCAAATTCAATAAAGGATAATGATTCAACATATCGATTGTTAGCTTACACGAAAAGAACCTTTACTGATAATGAAGACATCGTAGAATTTTCGAGACGAAAAGATATTGCTTTTAATTTTGAAGCGGAGGATCTAACGCCTGAAGAGTATATTGCTGAAACGTTGCAATATGGCGAACTTGTTAGATTCATAGAAAAGGAAAAACGAAGAGGCTCATCAAATATTGGAAGATATATGGTTGTGAAATACAAAAAATGGAGTTTACCGGTTTCTGTATTTATCTTGACCATTATCGCTGTAGCGGTATCATCTATCAAGCGAAGAGGAGGTATGGGTGTGAATTTGGCATTTGGTATTACCATCGCAATGATCTTTGTTTTCTTTGATAAAGTATTTGGTGTTATGGCAGAGCAATCAAGTTTTAACCCGCTCATAGCAGTCTGGTTTCCTAATATCGTTTTTGGTATATTAGCCGCATATCTGCTGTATAATGCCAAACGCTAAACTTCAAAATTATCTTCATCTACACTTCTTAGTATTTATTGCAGGATTTACTGCGATTTTGGGAGAGCTTATTTCGATAGGATCGTCGGCCTTAGTTTGGTACCGTATGTTAATCGCAGGTATTCTCATGTATTTGTACATTAAGCTCTTCAAACTTAATATTAATGTTTCGGCAAAAACTAAACTTAAGTTTTACGGTGCAGGTGTAATTATTGCACTACATTGGATTACATTTTTTGAAGCAATAAATCAATCCAATGTTTCAATTACACTGGCAATGTTCTCAACAGGTGCTTTTTTCGCATCGTTTATCGAACCGCTGATATACAAACGAAAGATTATCTGGTACGAAATACTATTTGGACTAATTGTTATTTTAGGTGTTTTTCTAATTACACAGAGCGAAATACAATATTTGAACGGCATTTTGCTCGGAATTTCATCGGCCTTGTTTTCAACCTTATTTGCTGTCATTAACGGTAGGTTTATTGAACAATATAGCGCGACGACGATCTCGTTTTATGAGTTCATAAGTGGTGTTTTCTTTTTGTCACTATTCATAATGATTTTCAATGACGGTTTTTCAGTTGAATTTTTTACACTTTCCGTAAACGATTGGATTTACATTTTTATTTTAGCATCTATATGTACAGCTTATGCATTTATCGGATCGGTAAAAGTGATGCGCTATATAAGCCCTTATACCGTCGTCTTAACATATAATCTTGAGCCAATCTATGGAATCGCCCTTGCTTTGTTACTTTTCCCGAAGACTGAGACAATGAGTACGCAATTTTATTATGGTGCATTTTTGGTTTTAGCGACTGTTTTGGCCGACGGATTTTTAAAATATAGAAAGAGTAATAAAAAGCATAATGCAGTATCAAATAAACCGAATTAAAGTTTTTATATTTGCATCAACTAACTAATACTACAAATACTAATAAATCAAAATTTCAATGGAATATTTAGATTTTGAAATGCCTATTAAGGAGTTACAGGATCAACTCGAAAAGTGTCAGTTGATAGGAGAGGAAAGCGATGTTGATGTAACACAGACCTGTAAAAAAATAGAAAAGAAATTACTAGAAACTAAAAAGGATATCTACAAGAATTTGACCGCTTGGCAACGTGTTCAATTGTCAAGACATCCTAATCGTCCTTACACCCTAGACCATATCAAAGCCATTTGTGGTGATTCATTTTTGGAGCTTCATGGTGATCGAAATGTCAAAGATGATAAGGCGATGATTGGTGGTTTAGGTAAAATTGGTGACCAAAGTTATATGTTCATTGGTCAACAAAAAGGATTTAATACTAAAACGCGTCAGTATAGAAATTTCGGAATGTCGAATCCAGAAGGGTACAGAAAAGCATTGCGATTAATGAAGTCTGCAGAGAAGTTTGGAATTCCGGTAGTAACATTAATCGATACACCAGGTGCATACCCAGGGCTAGAAGCCGAAGAGCGTGGCCAAGGAGAAGCAATTGCTAGAAATATTCTAGAAATGACCAGACTAAAGGTGCCTATCATCACAGTTATTATTGGTGAAGGCGCATCGGGAGGCGCTTTAGGTATTGGCGTTGGTGATCACGTATTGATGTTAGAAAACACTTGGTATTCAGTGATTTCACCAGAGTCATGTTCGTCGATATTATGGAGAAGCTGGGAGTACAAAGAACAAGCAGCTGAAGCCTTAAAATTGACAGCACCTGATATGAAAAGGCTAAAATTGGTCGATAAAATTATAAAAGAACCATTAGGAGGTGCGCACTCAGATAAAGAGGCGACGTTTTTAGCTGTTAAAACAGCTATCGAAAAAAGTTATGAGGAACTTCAAAACTTATCACCAAAAGAATTGGTGAATCAGCGTATGGATAAATATTTGTCTATGGGCGTTTACAAAGGCTAAACCTTATAACATAGCGATTTAGAAAAACTGATACCTTTTGGTTTCGGTTTTTTTTTCGCTATTAACAATATAATCAAGTTATTAACAGTTCAATTGTTGAAGAGTTGTTAAGATTGAACACTGCCATAATTCAATTTTAAAACACATTTTTAGTTACATTCGCAGTTATGAAACAACCGAATCAATTAAAAGGCTATAAAGTCGATAAAAGTACGATCATAAGCTTAGAGAAAGGGAAAATACCTCCTCAAGCTATTGATTTAGAGGAGGTTGTGCTTGGTGCAATGATGATTGACAAGAAGGGTGTTGATGAGGTCATTGATATTCTGAGTCCCGATGCATTCTATAAAGAAGCTCATAAACACATATTCGAAGCAATTTTCAAATTATTTGAAAATAGTGAGCCTATCGATTTATTAACGGTTTCTAGTCAGCTAAAGAAAGATTCCAAATTAGATAGTATAGGAGGTGATTTTTATTTAATCTCTTTAACCCAACGCGTCTCTTCTTCAGCACATATCGAGTTTCATGCACGTATCATTCTTCAGAAGTACATTCAGCGAAGTTTGATTAAAATTTCAAACGAAATTATCGAAGATTCTTACGACGAGACCAAAGATGTTTTCGACTTATTAGATAATGCGGAAGCGAAACTGTATGAAGTTACGCAAGGAAACGTAAAAAAATCTACTGAGACCGCACAGAGTTTGGTAATTCAGGCTAAGAAAAAAATTGAAGAGATATCAAACAAGGAAGGGCTAAGTGGTATTCCAACTGGATTCACAAAACTTGATAAATTGACTTCGGGATGGCAGCCCTCTGATTTGATTATCGTTGCGGCACGTCCAGGTATGGGTAAAACAGCCTTAACCTTAACTATGGCGAGAAATATGGCTGTGAATTCAAATATTCCTGTTGCCTTTTTCTCATTGGAGATGTCATCAGTTCAGTTAATTACGCGTTTAATTTCTTCGGAAACAGGATTATCCTCCGAAAAGTTAAGAACTGGAAAACTTGAGAAACACGAGTGGGAACAGCTCAATGTTAAGGTGAAGACATTAGAAAAGGCACCGCTATATATTGACGACACACCTTCTTTATCCATTTTCGATCTTCGAGCTAAAGCACGTCGTTTGGCATCTCAATACGGAATTAAAATGATCATGATTGATTACCTACAATTAATGACTGCTGGAGGTAGTCAAAAAGGAGGTAATCGTGAGCAGGAAATATCGATGATCTCGAGAAACTTAAAAGCGCTTGCTAAAGAATTGAATGTACCTGTCATTGCTTTATCACAATTGTCACGTGCGGTAGAAACACGAGGAGGTAGTAAGCGACCTTTATTATCAGATCTTCGTGAATCTGGTGCGATCGAGCAGGATGCCGATATCGTTAGTTTCATTTATCGTCCAGAATATTATAAAATTGATGAATGGGATGATGAAGAACGCTCACCAACCGAAGGGCAAGGTGAATTTATTGTTGCGAAGCATAGAAATGGAGGACTAGATAATATCCGATTGAAGTTCATTGGTCATTTAGGTAAATTTGATAACCTTGATGATTTCGATACGCCATTTGGTGAATTCCATTCAAAAATGAACGCAGCAGCAAATGATGATACGTTCAAACCAGATAACTTCCCATCTGCTTCAGACGCTTTTGGTGATCCAGAAGATGATAATGACGTGCCATTTTAAGATTTTTTAGGATTTATTGAAGCCTGAATAACCTACCTTTGTAATCTTAGTTAGAATACAACGATTGCCTCATGTTAGATCAAAGACGTACTACCAATATTTTATTACTTGTCATTGTAATACCGCTAATATTTTATTTATTAAAGCTATTATCGTTCATTTTTATTCCGCTTATCGCGTCAATGTTCATTGCTTTGTTATTCTTGCCACTAATGCGTTGGTTAGGAAGACGAAATGTACCACGTTTTGTGAGTATACTAATAGTTGTCGCTTTGATTGTTATAGGAGTAATGATTGGTGTGGAGTTAGTACAACTGTCTAGCAGACAAATATTATCAAATAACGAAGCGTTTTTAGGTAAGGCAGAATTAAAGATTAATGATTTAATGTATTATCTACAAGACAAATTTGGACTTGATTATAATACAGAAGGTAATTTTTTCACGCAATTCTTAGAACGAGAAAACATCGGTTCGACGTTCGATTTTGTTAGAAAGTTCGTGACGAATGTTTTAATGATGACTTTCTTTACAATCCTTTGGTTATCTGAGTCGATCAATATGCATAAGGTCATGAATAATACCATTCTTAAACAAAAGCATACATCAATAAAAGCGTTTATGAAGATTGAGCGCGATCTTATCACATTCATTAAGGTGAAATTTTTAGTGAGTTTATTAACTGGAATTTTTACGGGCTTGGCCTGTGTGTTTTTTGATGTTAGTTTTCCAATTTTTTGGGGACTTTTCGCATTCCTAATTAATTTTGTTCAGATGGTTGGATCATTCATTTCGGTTATCTTATTATCTATTTTTGCCTTTGTAGAACTTGATCCGACAAGTACACTATTTTTCTTTATCGTGACAATATCTGGTGTTCAAGTATTATTTGGAGCTATCCTTGAACCAATTTTCATGGGTAAATCATTTTCTATAAATGTGATCACAGTTTTAATTATGTTAATGTTATGGGGATTCATTTGGGGTATTCCAGGACTCATAATGGCAATACCTATTACTGTTTTTATGAAAATCATTTTAGAACAATTTCCCGGGACCAAAGTTATTGCTTCCTTATTATCTGGGCCTGAACGCGGTGTGAAATCTGCTAAATAAGACGTAAGTTCTTCTGAAATTTTAAGTATCTTTCTGCTATCATATTTTTAATTATTCTAGCATGGTTCATGGTACGCATAATGCCGTCGAGGACGACAGAAACAAAGATGTTCTTATCTATATAAATGGAGAATATTTTAAACGAGATGAAGCGAAAATATCTGTATTTGATAGCGGATATTTAGTTGGCGACGGAATCTGGGAAGCCCTAAGACTACATGATGATGTATTGGTTTTTCTTGAAGATCATTTAGAGCGACTCTGGACGGCTGCTGCAACCATCGGATTGAAATTTCCATTTACAAAAGCCGAACTCACCGGGACGATTTGGGAGGTAATTCAAAAAAATGATATGCACGACAATGTACATGTGCGCATCATGATTACAAGAGGAATCAAGAAAACACCGTCACAAGATCCGAGATTAACACTTTATGGACCTAATATTGTCATCATTCCTGAATATAAAAAGGCATCGGAAGAAAGTAAGCAGAAAGGTATTACATTATTTACATCTACTATTAGACGTGGATCTCCAGATTATCTCGATCCACGCTTAAACTGTCACAGCAAGTTGCATGAAGTACAGGCCTTAATCCAAGCTATTGAAGCCGGAGCCGATGAAGCGCTGATGCTAGATATTAATGGGTTTGTTTCTACCTGCAATGCGACTAATTTCTTTATGATTAAGAATGGTGAAGTTTGGACGTCAACTGGCGAATATTGTATGAATGGTATAACAAGGGCCAAGGTGATTCAAGTTTGTGATCGATTGAATATTCCTTGTTATGAAAAGAACTTTTCCTTGTTTGACGTTTATGGTGCAGACGAAGCATTTGTTACTGGGACATTCGGGGGATTAACTCCCGTGTTCAAAATTGATGGTCGACGTATTGGCGATGCTACATTTGGAGGACTAACGCAACAACTAAGTAAAGGGTACAAAGCACTAATCTCTGAAACCGTTTCAAATGCATAACAGTAATATCAAGCGAATCTCTATGTGGTCGGGTCCACGTAATATTTCAACAGCTTTAATGTATAGCTTCGCACAACGAAATGACACTAAAGTATTTGATGAACCATTATATGGCTATTATTTAAGACATAGTGAAGCAAGACATTATCATCCTGGAGCCGAAGATACCATGGCGTCTCTGGAGAACGATGGGAAGAAAGTTGTTGATATGATGCTTCAGAATTCTGAAAAACCGGTCTTGTTTTATAAAAATATGACGCACCACTTGCTTGATCTTGATTTGGAGTTTATGAATGATTTAACGAATATCATTTTAACTCGAGACCCACAAGAAATGTTACCTTCATTTGCTAAAGTCATTAAACATCCTACAATGCAAGATGTTGGTTATAAACTTCATGTTGATCTGTTAAATAGATTTGAAAAACACAATATAAAGTATGTGGTGTTAGATGGCAAAAATGTATTACTAAACCCAACGTCTGTATTGACAAAACTTTGCGATCATATTGGGATTCCTTTTGATGAACATATGTTACAATGGACACCTTCTAAACGACCTGAAGATGGTGTATGGGCAAAATATTGGTATGATAATGTGCATAAGTCTTCAGGTTTTGGTGAGTATCGCCCTAAAACAGAATCTTTCCCTAATCATTTGCAATCATTGTTAGAAGAATGTAGACCATATTATAAACAATTACAGACATTAGCTTTAACCTAATTAATAGGTGTTTTAGCTAAAATTTCTATAAAACTATATTAAAGCCCACAACTTGAAGTTATATTTTAAGTATATTTCAATTATGTAAAGCTGGATTACGATGAAAAAGATACTTATGTTATGCTTCGGATTGTTATTAACCTTACAATCGTATGCATCTTATATATTAATTCCAATGGATGCTGAAAGCCAAGGCAATCACTTAAAGGCCTATGGTGTAACTTATTGGACTTTAGAAAAGCAATTAAAAGTTAAATGGCTACTCAATTATAAAGGTGGTTCCTTCCTATTGCCAGATAGTGAAGAGATTCAACGTGAATGTCAAATTCGCGGTGTAAGTTTCGAAGTTATTTCTAATTCGAAAGCGGAGGAAATATTAAACCTTATTGCAAGTCCATCACAAAACATGGAAGCAGTTGTTTTGGAAAAAGCACCTAAAATTGCAGTTTATACACCAAAGGGATTACAGCCTTGGGATGATGCCGTTACTATGGTTTTAACCTATGCTGAGATTCCATATGAAACAGTTTATGACGAAGAGGTATTAAATGATGCGTTACTGCTTTACGATTGGCTTCATTTACACCATGAGGACTTTACAGGCCAATATGGTAAGTTTTACCGTGCCTATCGTTCAGCATCTTGGTACATTCAAGAGAAAAAAGAAGCAGAAGCATTAGCAGCGCGTTTAGGTTATGCTAAAGTTTCAGAAGAAAAGTTAGCAGTTGCGCGAAAGATCAGAGACTACGTAATAGGAGGTGGGTTTATGTTTGCCATGTGTAGTGCCACAGATAGTTTTGATATTGCATTGTCGGCTGATGGTATTGATATATGTGAGCCTATGTTTGATGGTGATGGAAGTGACCCTGGATATCAAAATAAAATAGACTATAGCAGAACATTTGCTTTTAAAGATTTTATCCTTGAGCATAACCCAAATATTTATGAGTTTTCTTCAATTGATATGACAAGAAAACGTCGTATACCCATGATGACCGATTACTTTTCATTAATGGAGTTTTCAGCTAAATGGGACCCTGTTCCTACCATGTTATGTCAAAATCATACAGCTTTAGTAAAAGGATTTATGGGTCAAACAACGTCATTTACACGCGATGAGATTAAATCTAATGTATTAATTATGGGTGAGAATAAAACCAATGGTGAAGCCAAGTACATCCATGGTATTAAAGGAAAGGGATTCTTTACGTTCTATGGTGGTCATGATCCTGAAGATTATACGCATAAGGTGGGAGATCCAAAGACCGAATTAGATTTGCATCCAACCTCTCCAGGTTATCGTTTGATATTGAATAATGTTCTTTTTCCAGCAGCTAAGAAGAAAAAGCAAAAAACCTAATTCAGATTTGAATGAAATGGTTCCAAAAAGAGTTTAGACTACCTTCAAAATCGCGAGGATTCCACCTTATCACAGATGTTATAATATCGGAATTGCCTGAAATCAGAACGATTGATATTGGCATCCTGCACGTTTTTATTAAGCATACATCAGCCAGTTTAACGATTAACGAAAATGCTGATCCTACTGTAAGAATGGATTTTGAAAGCCATATGAATAAGATGGTTCCTGAGCGTATGCCATATTATCAGCATAACTATGAAGGTGATGACGATATGCCCGCACACATCAAGGCATCATTAATGGGAAGTTCTGTACACGTACCGATAACAAAAGGACAACTTAATTTAGGAACATGGCAAGGGATCTATTTATGTGAGCACCGTGATTATGCATCGGGAAGAACCTTAGTTGTGACCATCAATGGTCAATAATAAATAAAAAACCCGATTCGTTGGAATCGGGTTTTAAATAAGCGAATGTTGTTATTAATTAGGCCAAAGCCTTATTTAACTTTGTTTACTATTGCTTCAAAAGCTTCTGGGTTATTCATTGCTAAATCTGCAAGAACCTTACGATTCAATTCGATATTATTAGCTTTTAATTTACCCATAAACTTAGAATAGCTCATTCCGTGCTGTCTTGCACCTGCGTTAATACGCATAATCCATAACGAACGGAATGTTCTTTTTTTGTTTCTACGGTCTCTATACGAATATTGCATCGCTTTATCAACCGCATTTTTAGCTACTGTCCAGACGTTTTTACGTCTTCCCCAGTATCCTTTTGCTTGCTTAAGAACCTTTTTTCTTCTGGCTCTTTTCGCTACTGAATTTACTGATCTTGGCATTTCTTAAATTGTTTTTTGTAGAAGGCGGTCATTTGACACTTACTGAATACTTTCGCCTAACTCCATGGTTTATAAATTGTTTTAACCGGTTAAATCCGTATTACTTTAATCGTAACATGGTTTTAACATTATTCTCATCCGCTTTGTGTACCAAAGTGTCATGAGTTAAAGCTAGCTTGCGCTTTTTCGATTTCTTCGTCAAAATATGACTCTTGAAAGCGTGCTTTCTTTTGATCTTACCAGTGCCAGTTAGTTTGAAACGTTTCTTAGCACTTGATTTTGTTTTCATTTTAGGCATTGTTTCCTAGTTTTATTTACGTTTCGCTTATTATCTTATAGCTGAATCAATCAGCATTTTTTAAATCTTATTTTGGCTTTTTAGGAGCGATGAACATAGTCATACGCTTTCCTTCCAATTTAGGCATTTGCTCAACCTTGCCAATATCTTCAAGGTCTTGCGCTAATCTTAATAATAAGATTTGACCTTGTTCTTTAAATATGATTGAACGCCCTTTAAAGAATACAAAAGCTTTTAGTTTAGCACCATCTTTCAAGAATTTTTCGGCATGTTTCTTTTTAAATTCATAGTCATGATCATCTGTTTGAGGACCAAAACGGATTTCTTTGATGGTAACTTTAGAAGCTTTCGCTTTTAAAGCTTTATCACGTTTCTTTTGTTCATAAAGAAACTTTTTATAATCCATAACCTTACAAACTGGAGGATCTGCTTTAGGCGAAATTTCAACCAAGTCTAATCCTTGGTCATCTGCAATTGCTAGTGCTTCTCTGATGGAATAAATTCCAACTTCTACATTATCTCCAACAACTCTTACCTTTTCAGCGCGAATCTTATCATTGATTCTGTGCTGATCTTCTTTAATTACTCGTCTAGGGTTATGTCTTCTACGTATTGCTATGGCTTATAAAATTTTAATTAAACTTAATCTTCTTTAAATTTTTTCAATGTTTTATTTACTTCGTTTTCAACGATTTGCGAAAATTCTTCTACACTAATCATGCCGAGATCTTCGCCTCCGTGTTTACGAACAGAAATCATATTTTCTTTCTCTTCGTTCTCCCCGATAATGATCATGAAAGGTATTTTATTCATTTCCGCTTCACGGATTTTTTTACCTATGGTCTCATTTCTATTATCTGCGAGGGCGCGAATTTCGTTATTTTTAAGCAAATTTAAAACTTTTTCACTGTATTTTTCATATTTCTCACTCAAAGAGAGAACAATAGCCTGTTCAGGCATTAACCATAATGGGAAGTTACCTCCAGTGTGTTCCAGTAAAATAGCAACAAAACGTTCCATACTTCCGAAAGGTGCACGATGTATCATTACAGGTCTGTGTAGCTCATTATCGCTACCTTTATAGGTAAGGTCAAAACGCTCTGGAAGATTGTAGTCCACCTGTATTGTACCTAACTGCCAATTTCGACCTAGAGCATCTTTTACCATGAAGTCTAACTTCGGTCCATAAAATGCCGCTTCTCCAGTCTCAACCACATAGTCTAATCCTTTATCAATAGCAGCATTCAAGATAGCGTCTTCGGCTTTCTTCCAGTTCTCATTACTACCAATGTATTTTTCTGGATTTTCAGGATCTCTTAGTGACACTTGTGCTCTAAAATTCTCAAATCCTAACGATCCAAATACATATAATACGAGGTCTATAACTTCTTTAAATTCACGATCGAGTTGATCTGGCGTACAGAATATGTGTGCATCATCTTGAGTAAATCCGCGAACTCTCGTTAAGCCGTGTAATTCACCACTTTGCTCATATCGATATACAGTTCCAAATTCAGCATAACGTTTTGGTAATTCTTTATAAGAAAATGGACGTGCGTTGTATATTTCACAGTGGTGAGGACAATTCATTGGTTTTAATAAGAATTCTTCGCCTTCCGCAGGTGTATTTATTGGTTGAAAACTGTCTTCACCATATTTCGCGTAATGACCCGAAGTGACGTACAATTCCTTTTGACCAATATGC
The DNA here is from genome assembly GCA_017643165.1 of Psychroserpens sp. Lineage (GTDB taxonomy): Bacteria > Bacteroidota > Bacteroidia > Flavobacteriales > Flavobacteriaceae > Psychroserpens. The sequence continues at coordinate 471,669 of JAEPNY010000003.1, forward strand.
GGTGTGGCAACCATTTCATATCCGGCTTTCTTTTGTGCTTCTTTGAGAAAGTTTTCTAATCGTTCTCTAAGTGCAGCTCCTTTAGGTAGCCACAGTGGAAGACCTTGACCAACTCTACTCGAGAACGTGAAAAGTTCAAGTTCTTTACCTAGCTTTCTATGGTCACGCTGTTTCGCCTCTTCCAGTAGCTGTAAGTATTCTGTCAGCTCTTTTTGCTTCGGAAATGATATGCCATAAACTCTTGTAAGTTGTTTATTGTTTTCATCTCCACGCCAATAGGCACCAGCTACCGACATAAGTTTTACCGCCTTAATGATTCCAGTATTAGGAATATGACCACCACGACATAAATCTGTGAAGGTTGAATGATCACAGAAGGTAATTGTACCATCATCAAGATTCTCAATCAGTTCAACTTTAAATTCATTATTCTGGGACTTATAATAATAAAGTGCTTCGTCTTTAGTTACAGAACGCATTTTGAATTCATGCTTTCCGCGAGCGATTTCCATCATTTTATTTTCGATGGTCTTGAAGTCCTTCTCTGAAATAGTATGGTCTCCAAAGTCAACATCATAATAAAAGCCATTCCCTTTATCTTCTTGTATTGCTGGTCCAATAGTTAATTTAATGCCAGGATATAACTCTTCCAATGCTTGTGCCATAACATGAGATGTAGAATGCCAGAAGGATTCTTTTCCTTTTCTGTCTCTCCACGTATATAATACTAAGGCACCGTCATTATTTAAAGGGGTAGAAGTTTCTACAGTTACATCATTATAAGCAGCAGAAATAACATTTCTAGCAAACCCTTCACTTATTGATTTAGCAACTTCCATTGGTGTAATACCCTTGTCGAAAGTTTTTACAGAGCCATCTGGTAACGTAATATTGATCATTGTTAAGTCTATAATTAAGACGGCAAAGATAGTATCTTATAAATTGTCATACAATAGTAATAGGTGAGATGTGACTTATGAATTGTAAAAGAGTACTTAATAAAGAGAATTGAAGAACTTAATTTCAAATTCTCAGCACTAACTTACTCATTATATATGTATTAGGATTGGGGTAGAAAAAAGACGAAAAAAATGTTTAGAAAAGTTTTGGTTAGGAGAAAAAATGTATTGTATATTTGCAGCCGCTAAACGGGAGAGGTTTGGTGTTAAGTTCTTAGATAGTGGATTGGATTATAGGATTGAAAAAATATTTTCAAAAAAGTTTGGTCTAGTATTGTGGGAATAAAAAAAGGGTTTTATATTTGCACCCGCTTAAGTATGAAAGTGCTTACAGAAGCGAAAAAGAATAAGTTCATTAACATATTGAATTGACAGCGTAAGAGGATTATTGGAAACGATAATTCTAAACAAAAGAATAGACCATTTTGAGTACGATTGACCGAAAACAATTTCGATTAGTTGTTAAAGAGATTGACTTTAATTAGTCAGAAAATTTTAACGATGAAGAGTTTGATCCTGGCTCAGGAT
>JAEPNY010000003.1:473165-473435 GCA_017643165.1 Psychroserpens sp.
GCTAGCGGCAGGCCTAACACATGCAAGTCGAACGGTAACATAGAGAAGCTTGCTTCTTTGATGACGAGTGGCGCACGGGTGCGTAACGCGTATACAATCTACCTTTTACAGGGGGATAGCCTTTAGAAATGAAGATTAATACCCCATAGTATATATTAATGGCATCGTTAATATATTAAAGTTTCGGCGGTAAAAGATGAGTATGCGTTCTATTAGCTAGATGGTGTGGTAACGGCACACCATGGCAACGATAGATAGGGGCCCTGAGAG
>JAEPNY010000004.1 GCA_017643165.1 Psychroserpens sp.
CACTGAGAACTTTGATCAGGATCCGCCAGCTGGATGGACAGGGACAGGATTTTCAGGGACAGATGGTAACTGGGATATAACAGGCGCTGGAGCGAATTCGTTTGGTACAGGACCGGCAAATGCTTTTGATGGCGGCGGTGGTACACACTTAGAGTATGAGGCATCAGGAAACTCATCAGCGATAGCATCAGCGATTAGTCCAGGAATAGATTTAACCACGGCAGTAGATGGTGCAGAGCTATCGTTTTTCTTTCATGCCTTTGGTGATGATATGGGGACTTTAAATGTAGGTGTAGGAACAGATGCAGCAGGACCGTTTACAAATGTATTCACATGGGTAGGCGATTTACAATTAAGTGATACTGAGGCCTGGGTACCAGTGGGTGTTAATTTAGATGCTTACTTAGGTCAGGTGATATACTTAGAGTTCAGTTATGGAGGTGCAGGAACAGGATTTGAGGGCGATATGTCGATAGACTTCGTAAGAGTAGAATCTTGTGGTAACTTCTGTATTCCACCTAGTAATATTCAAGTTACAAACATAACGGGTACATCGGCTGATGTCACTTGGGATGCGAACAACGGAGAAACGTCATGGGAATATGTTGTAGTACCAGCAGGTACTGGTGAGCCAACTGGGCCTGGAATTACAACAGGAACCCCATCAGCGTCACTTACAGGTTTAAGTTTTGAAACAGACTATGAGATATGGGTAAGAGCCGATTGTGGATCTGAATTTAGTATTTGGACTGGACCTGTGAATTTCTCTACAACCATTCAAACCAACTTTACAGTAGATTGTGCAGCAGGTCCAATTACTGGAAATGTTTGTTATGGTAATAATGATTCAGAAGTATTTACGTATACGAGTTCTGACGGATCACCAGTAAACTTAACGTTCAATCTTGGAGAGATAGAAGGTGCACCATTTGATTTCTTAGTAGTATTTGATTCAGATGGCGTAACAGAATTATATAACGATGAAGGTAACAATGGTGATATCTCAGGATTAACGTTCCAATCAACGGGAGATACAATCTCATGGCAAATCCAATCTGATGGATCTGTGAGTTGTGAAACGAGTGGTTTCTTGAGTGCCGGAATAGATTATACGGTTGCTTGTGCGACATGTATCAATCCAACAGCAACTTATCAGGTTGTTGATGATTGTGCGAATGGTGATCAGTTCTTAATCGATGTAAATATTACAAGTTTAGGAGATGCAACATCACTTACAATTTCTAACAATATAGATGCGAATACAACACCAGTACCAGCGACTGGAGTATACCAAATTGGGCCATTTCCTTTTAATGTTGATGTGATTGTTACTGTAAGCAATGATCAAGACGTAAATTGTGTCATCAATAGTAGTCCAATTCAATTATTGGCATGTCCACCGGCAAATGATAATCCTTGTAATGCTACAGTTGTTGGTGTAAATGCAGATGATAGCTGTACTATATTTGCCTCAGGAACCCTATTAGAAGCAACGCCTTCTGGAGTGCCAAATGGAACTTGTGCAGGAAATCCAGATGATGACGTTTGGTTTGAGTTTACCGCATTAAATGATTTACAAATTATTCAGTTTAATAATATCAATGGTGGTGGATTCTTCCAAGATTTAGACCATGCAGTCTATGAAGGTACATGTGATGGCTTAGTTGAACTGTATTGTTCAGATAATGATGCCAGTTTAACACCGACATTAACTGTAGGAAACACCTATTGGGTAAGAGCATTTTCTGCTGGAAGTGATCCGGTAGATTACACGTTTGATATTTGTATAAGACCAGGAACAGGTAATGTATCTGTTGATCAGACTACATACACTGTTGAAGAATTAGTAGTAGATATATTAATCGATAGTCCTTGTGCTCAGATTAGCAATATTTCTTGGAGTACAGGAACTGATTTCGGAGATGTTAACGGTATTGGTTATTTCACAGCTGAAGAAGGGGCATTCCCATTCGAAGATGGGTTATTATTAACATCTGGAAATGCGATAGAAGCAGCTGGACCAAATATCAATGCTATGAGTGCAGGTGGATTTGGTTGGCCAGGTGACCCTGATCTTGATGCGGCCGTAGGTATTAACTCTAATAATGCAACAGTTATCGAGTTTGATTTCGTGCCATTGTCAGACGAAATAAGTTTTGATTTCTTAATGGCTTCGGAAGAATATAATGGAAGTCAAGGCGGAACATTTGAATGTACATTCTCTGATGCCTTTGCATTCTTGTTGACCGATTCAGCAGGTAACACAACTAATTTAGCAGTATTACCAGGTACTACAACACCTATATTGGTAACAAATATTCACCCAGAGAATCCAGGATGTCCTGCGATTAATGAAGAATTCTTCGGTGGATATACGCCACAAAACTTACCTCCAATGTCATTTGACGGACGTACGACTGTATTTACGGCATTTTCACCTGTAAATATAGGTGAAACCTATACGATCAAATTAATAATGGCTGATGCGACGGATACGGCGTTAGATTCAGGCGTATTCTTGAAAGCTGGAAGTTTCGACATTGGAGAAGTTGAATTAGGAGCAGATATTACGATTGCTGATGGTACTGCGGCTTGTTTAGGAGAGCCTATAATTCTTCAAACGCAAGCGCCTTCAGTTGAACACGTTTGGTTTAAAGATGGGTTCTCGATTCCAGGAGAAACAAGTAACACTTTAGTTGTTACTGAACCTGGATTCTATACCACTCAAATCATATTCTCTCCGCAGTGTATTATTTCTGATGATATATTGGTTGAATTCTTGCCATTACCAGAAGCGAATACGCCTCCGGATTTAGTAGGATGTTCTATTGGTGCTGATATCGCTGTATTTAATCTATTTGATAATGATTTACCAATACTTGGTGCGAGTCAGAGTCCATCCGATTTTACAGTGACATATCACCTTACAGAGCAGGATGCATTGAATGGTATTAATCCACTCGTTAGTCCTTATACTAGTCTGTCTGACCCTCAAACGGTTTGGGCACTGGTAATGAATAATGCAACTGGATGTATAAATACAACAAGCTTTAATTTAGTATTAGGTATAGAGCCAGAAACGACATTTACTGAAGATTTCGATTATGAAGTATGTCCGAATGCTACTGTGCCAATTATTATTGAAGCAACACCTGAGAATTACACACTTGATCAGGTTACCATTAACTGGTACTTAGATGGTGGGTTAATTGCAGGTGAAAACGGATTGACCTTACCAGTGCTTCTTGCTGGAGATTATGAGATTGAAGTAATCTTTAATGATACGGGTTGTTCAAGTATTACGACTCAAGAAGTTATTGAACTTGAAAGTTGTGTCATCCCAGAAGGTATTTCGCCTAATGGCGATGGAATGAACGATAGGTTTGATCTAAGTAGCTATGGTGTGACCAAGTTAGAAATATTCAATAGATATGGTAATTTAGTGTATTCTAAAACAAACTATATTGATGAATGGGTAGGTCAAACCAATGATGGGGAAGAATTACCGGTTGGAACTTACTTCTACACCATGGAATTTGATGGTGGTAAACGAAGAAGTGCCTGGGTATATATTCAGAGAGAGAATTAATCAATCACTTAATTATAATCAAAAACCTCTAATCGTAATGATTAGAGGTTTTTTTGTATTACCTATTCAAGTAGAGACTTAATTGATGTATAGAAAATAATCGATACTGCTAAAGTTCCTATAGGTAGCAGCCACAACAAAATGATAGGATAGTTTTGTGTAGATTTCTGCTTACTTAGTGATTTAGCGTTCAAAACTTTTCTTTTCTTACCACTGTATTGGATCCAGTTCTTAAAATAGAGAAAGATACTCGTCATTATAAATAATGTCCAAGCTTTATTTGATGATAAGGTATTTGAATTCATTGCATCTAGAAACAAAGCAATGCAAATACCAGAAAAGAGTAAGAGCGTACAATGTACTATAGTAATATAAATGATAGCGATACGATTGGCTTTTCGGTTTTTCCGAAACCTATAGTAATTAAACACATTAAAAAATAGCCGATCAAATAGATTCATAATATGCTAATTAACAAAAAAATGCTGCATCTAAGACGCAGCATTTTTAAGAATTGTATGTTCAATCGATTATTGAGCGTCGATGCTCACAAAATCAAGTTCATAAGTACCATCAAAATCTGATTGACCGCTTCCTGTATATTTGAATGCGATATACGCTTGGCCAGAGGCACACGACAGATCAACTATACCAGATTCAAACCATTGACTGAATGAATCAGAATCTTGCGTAATGTATGCATCTGTTAAGATTCCCCATGTTGCAGATGCAATTCCCGCTTCAGTTCCATCCCAATCATTTGAAATCAATAGTTCTAAGATACTTCCGTCAGAAAAACTATTAGACGTTTCGAATTGAAGTGTAGCTCCAGGATTGGCATCTAAATCAATTTGTGGTGTGATTAACCAAGCAATTGAACTATCATCACCAGATTGGAATGATCCAACACGTGCAGAGATTCCTTGCGACGCATTTGATCCACCAGAAGTATATGCTTCCCAACCTTCAGTTCCTTCTTGAATAAAGTTTGTCCATCCATTACCAGAGATTGGTTGGAAAGTTGATTGACCTTCAAAGTCATCAGCGAACAAGTTGTTTGGTCCAGCAGACGCTGCAGTACCACAAGAAATTAATAAAGGATCACAACGGTTTTCAATACCTCCGAATTCTATATCCTCAGGTGTGTTTATTGCAAGGTTAAATACTTCACCAAAAAAGTCGTTAGTCAAAATACCGCTAATACTTCCTTGTCCTGTTGGAAGTGGAAGAGATTTGAAATCAGCAAATGTACTTGTACTTACTATAATAGATGATCCATTCTCATCACAACTTTCTAATAAACGCTCACCATCAAATTCATCTTCTGGTTCACCAGCATAACTCACTGGATCATCTCCTAATACAAGGTCTCTATTGAATTGAACGTTATTAAGTTTTATAAATACATTTTCAAGACTTGAATCTAATTGGTCAAATGTAATTTCAGTTGGAACGATTTCCTCTACTTGCGGAGATCTGAAAATGAAATCATTTTCTTGTGGACGAGGAATTTTCTCTAAATTTTCTGTTTTTCCTAAGGTTAAAACTCCATTACTAATACCGATATGAAGATCGATCAGTTTGATATAAACTAATTGTCCGAATTGGTATCTTACGAATAATGGATTCACATCAATCATCACTCTAACACCAGCTGAACCTTGGTTCGCGTTGTTCTGAATAATTAATTCTTCAAAGAAATTTCCTGCTTCGTCATTTGATACAACGTAACCACTGATGAAGTTATCATCATTTTCTAATGAATATCTATAGTTTTCTCTTGCCTCTTCAATTTCATCTGCATCACCAGGGTTATTTGGATCTAAACCAAGGTCGTCAATGAATCCTAAGAAATCTTGCTCGTAAAGATCAAATAATTGATTAATTGTGATTACCGGAGCATCTAAAGTAGGTTCTACTAAAGATGTATTTGGCGTGTCAAAGTCATCATCTTCAACACAGGCATTAAATACTACTAAACCTAAGAGTAATAGTACTATTTTGTTAAAATTAATTGCTTTCATATTTTGAATTTTATTTTGTTCTGTTTTTATTAAAATCTTACGTATACGTTTAGGTAATAGGTTGTACCATTTCCAAAGAAATATCTTGGGCCAAAAATTGGACCATTATCACGAGACTGATCTTCTTGAAGTCTTCTGAAATTAGCCAATCTCGATTGCTCAAATCCACCTGTACGAAACTCTTGATCAAATACATTATTGATCGTTGCGAAGAATCCGATAAAGTAATCATCGATCTTCCATGATTTTCCACCGATCACATTAACTAACATATAATCATCAAATTGTTCTTGTTTTAAGATCTCTCTCGCAAGTTCAGCATCGTAATCAGAAAATGTGTTACCATCAAAGTCTGAAGAGAAGTTAGCAGAACGCGCTAGATTACTTACATCAATATAAGCATTTGAGAAAAAGTTAGTAGTTACACCAACATTCCAGAAGTCGGGATCTCTATACTCAAACCCTAATTGGAAAGCTCGTTCTGGACCACCAGCAACGTGGTATCCGTCTAATTGTGTAGTTCCGTCTCCAAATGTAAGTGGACCATCAAAGTCTACACTCGTTAAATATAAATTCGGATTATTTTGGAACGTATATTGTCCAACAGAAGCCGCAGCTTTTAATTTTATGGTTGGTGTTACTTGTGCCTCAATTCCGAATTCAGCACCTATGTGTCTTCTTTCAATATTAGTTAAGATTTCTTGAACGAAAGCATCACCTGTGTCAACACCTAATCCAGCTAGATCTTCAGTAAAATAGAATCCTATATCACTTCCATCTTGGAATCCAGTGTAGAATCCTGTCAGTCTTGCTTTAACTTTAGGTGATCTAAAGATATAACTTGCATCTACAGACTGAATCTTTTCGCTTTCTAATCCAATAACAGTTGCATTGGTTTGACGTGCATTACTAAATGAATTTCGAATTCCAGGAGCTTTAGTCAAATAACTAGCATTCATGTCAAAAAGGTGACGTCCCGTAATTTTATAGGTAAATCCACCTTTGAATCCGTAATTTGAAAAATCTAATTTATCACTTTCACCAAATGAACCATTATTTCCACCACCGGAGAAGAAGCCATTTTCAAATAAACCAATACGTTGATATGACGTTTGCGACAACATTGCAGCTACATAAAAATCGATGTCAGAGTACTTGAATTGCGCTTGAGCAAATCCACTAATAACATCAGCATGCATTTCGTAATTGTACTTATAACGATCTCCTTCCGTTACGATTCTATTAGGATTTCTTAAATCACTTTGTGCTAGATTCGCAGCAACCTCTTCAGAAACTGCATTATCATCTTCATCAGCAAAGAAATCAACGTCAAGGTAGCCTGTTCCACCCAAAAGGTCTTCAACTCGCGCAAAGTTTTCACTTTTTAAACTTCTATAGTTGATAGCAGCATTTAGCCTAATATTATCCGCAAGGTCAGCATCTAAAATAGTGTTGATACTTAATTGAGAATCTTTAATCACGTCAGCTTGTAATGCATAAAGAGAATTATAACCTTGAGCTCTTAAATTGGCATTAGCTTCGTATAGAGCATTCCAGTCCCACTGTCCATCGTTAATGAAATCTTGTTGAGCACCATAGGCTTGTTCGAAATCAAATGCAGTAGGGTTTTCATCTTGTAAGAAGAAACTCGGAAGGTTCTGATAATAAGTAGGATCAGGGTTTCTTGCACCTCCTAAAAAGGCTACATTCCCATTTCCATCATCATATAAACGAGTTCCTCCATTATCGATTCTAGTATTCGCGATCTCACCAAACTGATAGGCGATATTCGTGTTTAATTTAACATTAGATGAAATGTTCCAGAAGTGATTCAACATTAATATTGGTTCATCGATCTCTCTAACTCTTGAGTTTCTGATTTCACCATCTTGAATTCCCCAAAACGGATTGTAGGTATTTCCTCTTAAATTATAAACCTCCTCAGTAATCGCTGTAGAACGACCTCTTCGGTTTTGAGCGTAGATACCAGTAAAGTTGATACTATGCTTATCGTTTATTTTCTTTTCAACAGCGGCAAAAAAGGAATTAGAATCATATAATGTTCCGTCTATAAACCCTTCATCTCCAAAACGACGAGAGGCTAAAAACGAATATGACCAACCACCTTCTAACAAGCCAGAGTTGTAACTTGCCATGATACGGCCTGTGTAACTACGGTTCGCACTAGCATAAGAAACACGACCTCCTCTACGATATTTAGAGGCACGCATGATTATGTTATTTGTTCCAGCAAGATCACCAAACGTATAGTCATTAGCAGACATCCCCATGGTAAATTCTTGGTTACGCTGAACGTCATTTAATCCACCCCAGTTTGCCCATTGTGGTCGTCCGTTAAACTGCTTGTTCATTTCAATACCATTGATCAATACTTTACCGTTAGCGTTATCTAAACCTCTAGGTCTAAAGAACGTTGCACTAAAATCAAAGGCGGCAGCATTTAAGAAAACATCTCGCGATGATTGTAATAATCCAGATACGTTATCGGTTAAACCATCATCTTCACTATTCAAGTTATCATCAGATATTGAAATAATAAAGAGATCTTTTTTATCACTACTGTCATAATCAAGGGTCATTCCGCTAATATCCACGGTTTGACCTTCGTTTACAACGATAGGATAACGCTTTGTAACGTAATCAACTTTTTCAATTCTCAAAACTTGTTCTCCAAGCGGGACATTAGCCGAAAATTGAAACTCACCATTAGCATCACTTTTAACGGATTGCCCCGTTTCTTCAATGGTAATGGTAACATCAGGAATAGGTTCTCCTGTGACGCCATCTAAAACACTACCTTTAATAAGAGTTTGTTGTGCAAATGAAGACATCACAAAGACAATTCCGAATAAAAAAATAAAGAATCTTTGTTTCATACTTAATTTAAGATTGTTAATAGTTCGGTTGCGTTAAATTTAGATTATTTAAAGCGTGCAAATTTACATTATTTATAATAAATACATACTTTTGGCTCGACATTTGCTCACTTGATAACGATAACATAATATTCATAAAATGAAACGATTAAATTTTTCTCTGGTTCTACTATGTTTTCTTATAGCGATGGCTGGTAATTCTCAAGAGAATAACAAAGACAAACGTTTTAAAGTACACACCTTAGCCTTTTACAATTTAGAGAATTTATTTGACACTGTAAACGATACAACAAAGTTCGATGAAGCAAGTCCAATTATGGAAATGAATGCAGATCGAGAGGGTGTTTACAGAAAGAAAGTTAAAAATATGGCGCGCGTGTTAGCGGATATTGGTAGCGACGTTACCGGGAACTCACCTGCAGTAATCGGTGTTTGTGAAATTGAAAATAGAGATGTTCTAGTTGATGTGGTTAACGATCCTTTGCTTCTTGGACGCGATTACGGCATTATTCATTATGAATCACCTGATGCCAGAGGAATTGATGTGGCGCTACTTTATCAAAAAGCATTGTTTAGACCAATAAGTCATAGTTCACATGTCGTCAAAATATATGATGATAGAACAAGAAAAAGAAAACATACTAGAGATCAACTTTTAGTTAGTGGCGAGCTTGATGGAGATCTTATTCATGTCATAGTCAATCACTGGCCATCACGAAGTGGTGGTGAGGCTAGGAGTCGTCCTAAACGTGTGGCTGCTGCCAAAGTCAGTAAACGATTGGTAGACTCATTACAAGCAATTGACCCTTATGCAAAGGTTTTTGTGATGGGAGATTTAAATGATGATCCAACTAACTCAAGTGTTAAAGATGTTATGAATGCTAAAAGTGAAAAGGAGGATGTTGAGTTAAAAGGAATTTATAATCCTTATGAGAATATGTTTACGAAGAAAGGTTTCGGAACGACAGCATATAGAGATGCTTGGAGTTTATTTGATCAAATTATGTTTACTAAACCTCTAATCGAAAAAGATTATTCGTCATTTCGTTTTTATAAGGCAGGAATTTACAACAAACAATACCTAACAAATAAAAGAGGGCGTTGGAAAGGTTATCCGTTCAGAAGTTTTGCCGATGGAGGCTTTACGGATGGATTTAGCGATCACTTTCCAGTATACGTATATCTTATAAAACAAGTAGATTAAATAAAAAAGGCGCATTTATTAGATGCGCCTTTTTTTTAGAACCAAGTGTTCCACGGAATTTTTGCTAAAACCAAAATAAGTGCTAAGGTGTAAAATATGGCTAGCATCTTAAATTTTGGTTTTGATGTTAATTTCTTTTTATGCTTAGAGTATCCAATTGTAATAAGAACGACTGCAATAATCATCGTAGTTGGGTGCTCAATAATATTTGATCTGAGCAACTTATTCTTCATAATTTCACCCATTCCCATGTCGCTTATTACAGATAAATAGTTTGAAGCAAAAAACAGAACAATTCCGATAAGAAGTTGAATATGTGTTACGATTAAAGTGAATAACGATATTCTAAAATCAACAGCTTGAAACTCTTTCCCGCCAATCAATTTGATAATAGCATTAATTGATGCGATAATCATCATTAATAATACCAGATATGCCCAGTATGAATGAAGCATTTTTACAATTTCGTACATGAATTAAATTTTAAATTAATACCCAACAAAGGTAATCATTAAATATATACAATCATTCACTTATAGAAATCGATCGTGTGAGTTCGTTTCCGAATTCATCAACTATTGTGATTTTGTGTTTACCTTCTCCTGGCAGTATTTCAAACTCATGAATATCTTTGGTTAATCCTAAATACTTATCATTGATATACCAATAGATTTTTGTATTCATTCTTGAATGGGCTACTTTTAAAATTAGAGAGTTCTTATCACCATCAAAATCCTTTGGAAGAAAGATTGAATTTTCTTCCTTCGGATAGATAAAATCCATAGATAATACTTCTTCTCCACTACAATCATCACGCAAATTAGGGAGGTCTTTATAAAATGGATTTTTTAATTTGTAATAATATGCTTTGATAGGCGCTAATACAAACCAAGGTTTATGGATCATCTCTTCGATAGATTCACAAGATGAATTGACTTGAAATTGTTCGTTTTTATCTAAATGTACAGTTATGTGATACGGGCAAGCTTCAGTTTTTAATCCACTTTTTTGAATATAACTTAAGGTAGTTTCATCGCAAATGCTTGAAGCACGATGACCACTATTTACACAAATAGCCACTTCTTCCATCTCATCAAATGGTTTGTCAAACCACGGGCTTTTAGGAAGAAGATCGAATACATCAAAAAGGATCGGACCTGCCGTTTGAACGCCAATTAATCCTGGGCGACCTTCACCATCGGCATTGCCAACCCAAACACCAACTACATAGTTTGAAGTAGTTCCAATTGCCCAGGCATCCCGAAACCCAAAACTGGTTCCCGTTTTCCAGGCAACTTCTTTTGAAGCATCAAAAAATTCCCAGTTTTCGTCTCCCTCCGGGCGGTTTACTTTTTTTAAGCTATCGTAAGTTAAATAGATAGATGCCGCATCAAAAACTACTTTATCTTGACTTATTGATCCAAAATTTACTGATTCAGAAGCTAAATATATGGGCTCCACAATTTCATTTGTAAAATACTCGCTTGAGGTCTCAGAATAATGATTCAGCGTTGAGGATAAGGCTGCATATCCTTTACATAAATCCCAAAGATTAGATTCAGCGCCACCTAAAATCAATGAAAGCCCATAATGATTTGCACTATGTTTTAAGTCTTTTAATTCGAGTTGCTTTAGATATCCATGAAAACGGTCAAGACCAAAACTTCTTAGCATTCGCACAGATGGGACGTTTAATGATCTAGCTAAAGCGCGACTTGCAGGGACAACACCGTCATAGTTCTTGTTAAAATTCTCAGGGGTGTAATTACCAAATTGAGAAGGCACATCAGTTATCAATGTATTCGGTAATATGTCACCGGAGTCTAACATTGATGCAAATAAGAAGGGTTTGAGTATACTTCCTGTACTTCTTGGCTTATCAATAATGTCAACATCTTTGTGATGCGCATTATCTGTTGGCGTGTTTCCTACATAGGCCAGAACTTCTCGAGTTCTGACATCCATTACAAACACGGCTGCATTGTGAATTTCATTTTGTTTTAAAATATTGTAATGCGTTTTCACGATGTGATTTACACGTTCTTGTAGGTCTTTGTTAATAGTGGTTTTAACAAACTCGCCTTTATGGGTTTTGTTTATCTTTTGTAGTAAATGCGGTGCAATTTGAGGTAATGGATAGGGCTTTTGTGGTAATGGTTCGACAATGGATAAACTATAAGTTAATTCATCAATGATCTCATTATCAAGTAATTTTTTTAATAATCGATTTCGTTTTTCAAGAAGTCGTTCTTGGTTTTTTCCAGGATAAATTAAACTTGGTGCATTCGGGAGGACTGCAAGAGTAGCACTTTCTGCCCATGATAATTGATGAGCATCCCGGTTAAAATAGCGCCAAGCGGCTGCATCAAGTCCAACGACATTTCCCCCAAAAGGTGCGTTGCTTGAATAATAAGCGAGTATAGTAGCTTTCGATTCGCGAAATTCTAATCGTGATGCTAAAATAATTTCTTTAAACTTCTCTACATAGGTTCGAGAACGCCCTTTTCTTGACAATCGGATTACCTGTTGTGTTAGTGTGCTACCACCGCGTTTCACTTCACCAGAACTAATATTTTCTTTAAGAGCTTTGACAATGGAAATTGGATTAAAGCCTGGATGCGAATAAAAATATTCATCCTCAAATTGGATAATACAGGTTTTAAATTTTTCTGGAATACTATCATTATGTGGAAATCGCCATTGTCCGTCAGATGCAATTTGAGCACCTAATAATTGATTAGACTTGCTTGTGATTACAGTGGCTGTTGGATCAGAAAATAATTCCTTAGGTAAACAGAAATAATATAGAATTAGAAGTACGAAAATCACGATGGATTTCTTTCGATGTCGTTTTAAATATCTAATTAACCTATACATTAACTGCACAAAATAGTCTTATTGAATTGTTTAATAAGGAATTACTTTAAATATAAGGATTACTCCTATTTTTCTCTTTATATTTAAACGTGAAAATGGAAAAATTCTTTCATAAAATCATCTTAATTTTTTGTCTTTTTTTGATAACTCCAAAAGCTTTAGCGCAGCTTGGATTTTGTCAAGGAAACTCAGGCGATCCCATATTTGAAGAAACCTTCGGAACAGGATTAGTCGACACTTCGTTACCACCAGGGACTACCACTTATAATTATGCTAATGGCGCTGATCCTGATGACGGTCTATATACAGTGACTAGCAATACAAATTATTTTGATTGGTTTGATATCGAGGACCATACGCCAGGTGATGTTGATGGTCGAATGTTATTGGTTAACTCAGATTTTGCTGCTGGAGAATTCTACCGGACCGAAATTACAGGATTATGTGAAAATACCACCTATGAATTTTCTTCATGGATCGTTAATTTAACCCCTTTAGGTGGGTTTTGTGGTGCTGGCGTAATTCCAGTAAATGTGAGATTCGAGATTTGGGATAGTACAGATACAAACCTCCTTGCTTCTGGTAACACAGGAAATATCAACAGTACGGTTACACCACTATGGCAACAATATGCACTAGTGTTTCAAACCATACCGACACAAACTTCAGTTATATTAAAAATGATCAATAATGGAACGGGTGGATGTGGTAACGATCTTGCTATTGATGATATTGTTTTCAAGAGTTGTGGAGATACTATAGATGTCACAGATAGTACAAATTCTGATAGTATTAGTATTTGTAGTAGCGAAGTCCCATTTTCTACAACCATAACCGCAGTGCCAGATAATACTGTATTTAGCAACCACTTTTACCAATGGCAAGAGAGTGCAGATAATGTTGTTTGGACCGATATGCCTGGAGAGACAAATGAAGACCTCATGGTTTCAGGTGTAACTAACACGATGCATTATAGGGCAAAGGTAGCCGAGTTTGCGGCTAATCTTGGAAATGATGATTGTATTACTTTCTCTGATGTGTATAGCATAACAGTATTCCAAGCACCACTACCACCAACTTTAGAATGTTGGGAATCGGCAACTTTAGATCCAAATATTTGCGATTGGGTGGTGACAGGCACACAACCGGCTGAACCGACAGGACTAGAATGTTGGCAAACAACGGCATTTAATAATACGACTTGCTCATGGGACATTTTAGGGACACAGCCGGCTGAACCAACGGGATTAGAATGTTGGCAAACCACATCTTTCAATAACGCCACCTGCTCTTGGGATATATTGGGATCACAACCTGCCGAACCAACAGGGCTGGAATGTTGGGAAGTAGTAACATTCAATAATACGACATGTGTTTGGGAAGTCATGGGAACACAACCTGCTGAACCTACTGGATTAGAATGTTGGGAGACGACCTCATTCAATAATACGACGTGCTCTTGGGACATCACAGGAACGCAACCACCTCCACCAACTTTGGAATGTTGGGAAACAGCAACATTTAATAATGCCACTTGTTCTTGGGATGTTTCTGGAACTCAACCTCCAGAGCCAACAGGATTGGAATGTTGGGAGATTACGACTTTTAATAATACGACCTGTAGTTGGGAGATTTCAGGAACACAACCACCACCACCAACCTTAGAGTGTTGGCAATCTGCGGTATTTGACAATGCGACATGCGTATGGCAGATTTCAGGTACACAACCTGAAGAACCGACAGGATTGGAATGCTGGGAAGTAGCAACATTTGATAATGTGACTTGTGCATGGGAAGTCTCCGGCGAACAGCCAGATGCACCAACAGATTTACAATGTTGGGAAACTGCCACATTCGATGTTGTTTCTTGTAGTTGGGAGATTTCTGGAAGTCAGCCATCAGAACCGTTAACCGAATGCTGGGAAACAGCTACTTTCAATGATATGACATGTACATGGGAGGTGACAGGAACGCAACCTGAAGCACCAACTGACTTAGAATGTTGGCAGACGGCCGTATTTAATAATGACTCTTGCAGTTGGGAACTTATTGGAGAGCAAACGATTATCACTATTGAAGAAGATGTTGAGTTTTGTGAAGGCTTATCAATTATGCTCGAGGCTAGTAGTTTTATTTCCAATCCTACTTATTCTTGGAATACAGGAAGTACAGCGGCGTCAATTACGGTCTTTGAAGCGGGGATATATTCTGTTGAAATTACAGATGGCTGTTCATTAATCAATCAGGTCTTTTCTGTTTCAGAATTAGAAATCCCAATCATTGCAACCGTGTTTTCAGATGGTAATGATATCATTGTAGAAACCCTCAACTCAGGTAATTTTGAGTATTCATTGGATGGCGAAAATTATCAGTCAAGTCCAATTTTCTTCGATCAAGTTAGCGGGAAGTATACAATCTATGTTCGAAACGAAGCCTGTGACGAAATTGCATTCGTTGATCACATTCATTTTTATATTCCGAAGTTCTTTACACCTAATGGTGATATATACAATAACACATTCTTTATAGGTGGCTTGGATTGTTTTGCCTCATCAGAAGTCAAAATATTTGATCGTTATGGCAAGCTTTTATATGCTGTTAAAAACAATGCCGTATCATGGGATGGTACTTTCAAGGGAAATGCCCAACCATCGTCAGATTATTGGTACATAATTACCATAGAAGGCCAAGAATTTAAAGGGCATTTTTCATTAAAACGCTAAGTGATACTATTGAATTCATAATCACGTTCGACTTTGCAAATCCTTACTTTGTACCATGCATACCAATCTTTTCGACCCTGCTTCTGTGCGATGAGATGATCAGTATGCTGTTTCCATTGTTTTATAGCATCTAGACTAGACCAATAACTTACAGTTATTCCGATGTCATTTTTGGCACTTTCCATTCCTAAGAATCCGTTTTGTTCTTTTGCCAAATCTTCCATTTTGGTTGCCATTTCTGCATAGCCTTCTATCATTTCAGAATGTTTTGAAGTGAATATTACGGCGTAGTAAGGGGTTTGAAATTTCATGTTCTATTTAGTGACTTTTATCCATTGTCCTTTATTTCGTACAAAATAATCATTATCGTACATTGCTTCTACTTGTGTTCCTGGCAAATAGTACTTGCCTAAATAAGCAGCATTTAACATTACGGTAAATACTTTTGTACCGCGTGATCCTTTACCTGGTAAGTTGAAATAGAAGTTCACGCGATCATCTCTAATATCTGTATATCTAGCATTACTTGTTGTAGTATCTCCATAATCTGTAAATCGTGTATTCACAATTTCCCAACCTGAAGGGAATATTTGCGTTAAGGCCACATCATATAGATATTGACTTTTCAAGTTGCTTACGCTTATACGCGCAACAATATCTTGACCTTGTTTAAGTTTTGATTCGTCAATACGATTGCCATTGAGATCTTGATAGATTACAGAAACGCTGAGGCCTCGTTGTTCTTTAAGTTCTTCGCCAAGTGGAAGTTTACCTGAGTTCAAGACACGCACATAGACCAAATTGTTTTCAGAATTTTTGAGTTCTAGAATATTCTTACCGTCCTTTACCTCGAGACGTCGTTGAGCAATTGTATGTTCAGTCTTTATTGTATTCGATTGCCCATTGAACGAATAACTGAAATTCATGGCTTTACCACCATTAACTTCTACAAGTTTAGCCATTGCCAATAAACTGTAGGCAGTTGTTTGAGTACTCATCCAACGATTACTAGATAGGTCTTTAGCGACATCTTCGGCAAGCTCACGAGAGGCATTATTTTTAGTAAGAATTAAGGTTTCTAAAGCCATTGCACGATTTCGATCAGGTGATCCGTAAGTATAATAATCATTATCCAATGCTTTAAAGTTGATATTGGCTGTTTTTGATAAGGCATCACTCGCTTCTTTCTGTCCAGCTAAAGCATAAGCTGCAGCTAAACGCCATTTTGCTTCATTAGAAATTTCATCAAATTCTCTTAACCTATTCATAGAAGCAAGATCGGGACTGCCGGCTAATGCAAGCGTATATAGCCTATAAGCTTGGGCCAGATCTGAATGTGCACGTCGATAACTTGGACGCCATTCTCTTGATGCTTGTTGCTGATAGCGGATCCAATTACTTTTAAAAGTTAGCGGTAGTGCATAGCCTTTCTTTTCTGCTTCAAGTAAAAAATGACCTGCATAACTCGTTCCCCAGTCATTGGCAGTTTGTTCTCCTATCCAATAACTCATTCCACCATTTGGTCTCTGGAAATTACCTAATCTTTTTATTCCGTTTTTAATATTGCTCTCGATCTCTTGTCGCTTTTCATATTTCAAATCAAAAATATCGCTAAGGAATAACTGTGGAAAAACACTTGACGTGGTTTGTTCAACACAGCCATGCGGATATTGGATGAGATATTCTAGACGTTTAGAGAAATCCATTGGAGGTAGCGTAGAAAACTCCACTATTGCTGAATTTGAATCTTTCACGCCAAAAGTTGAAAACTCGAGAGTTTGCTCACTATTTCCTTCAAGTCTGGCATTTTCAAATATTGAGGTTATCGGATTAGGATTTACAACATCAAGTTCGACTTTGTAACTGGATTGTTCGCCATTACCCTTGGCCACAACTTCAATCGTATTGAATCCTTTTGCTTTGCTCACGTCTAATTGAAAGTAAGCCATTTTTTCGTCTGGCTTATTGAATTGTAACTTTTGTGTTTGAGTACCAACAATTGAAATTCCGGAACTTAAATTCAAACTCAGTTCAACATTTTTAATTTTTGATTCCATTGCAAAAACAGTAACGGGAAGCGTGAGTTTTTCTCCAGGACTTAATTTGCGAGGAATTGTTGCTAATACCATTAACGGCTTTTTAACCTGAACAGATTTATCTGTGCTTCCATATGCCTCTTTCGTGTGATCACCCGCAACAATCATGGTTCGAACCGAACCGATATAATTAGGCATTTCTAAAGTATGCGTTGTAGTTTTTCCAGCTTCGAGGTAAAAAGGTCCCAAATAGGTAACAACTGGTTTGAATCGATTAGCTTTTTTATTTTTCCCTTTCGCGGCACTTCCATCTCCACCAATGGCATAAACCTGATCTATACTTCCAGAATAAGCACCAATAACATCATCGAAAATGTCCCAGGTTTTTACACCTAAAGCTTCGCGCGCATAAAAGGTATTCCATGCATTAGGTGTTTTAAAACGTGTAAGATCTAACAGGCCTTCCTCAACTACGGCGATTGTGTAGGTCATTGGCTTATTTTGTGCTTCTGAAATCGAAACATTAAACTTTTGCTTTGGTCTAAGAACATCTGGCATTTGTAGTTCAGGTTGCAATATGGTTTCTGGATCTTCGACCAGCAACGGTGTGACTCCAAAAAGCCTAATCGGTAAATCATTACTAGAAATCGCATGCGGTTGCAGTAAAGAGATATTAACGAACACATTAGGCGCCATTTCGGCGGTTATCGGTATTTGAACAGACGTTTCACCTTTGGATGTTTTAACCCACTTGTAATCGAGAACGTCAGATCCGTTTTCAATACTCACAAGAGCGCGACCAGCGCTTCCCGATGGAAATTTGATCGTTGCAGTTTCACCAACATCATATTTATTTTTATCTGATGCAAACACCAACATTTTTGCTGCTTCTTTGTCATTTCCAGTTGACATTCCAGACCAATTCTTATAAAAATAGGCCGTTCTACCTGTAGCATGACCACTAACTGGGTCAATAATTCTAATTAAGTATCGACCGCGTTCTTCTTCAGGGATCTTAATAGTAAATTTTGTTTTACCATTAGCACCAGTTGACGCCTTTTGGTCTAAAATAGGTCTATGATAATTGCTCGACACATAGCTTGAGAGATTGTCATATGACGAGCTCCACCACCAACGCCATTCAATTTTGTACACTTTGATCTCTAGATCTTTGCGCTGAACAGGTTGCCCATTTTTATCAACGACGGCTAATTCAAACGTTTGGTCGGTATCGGTAAAATATGAACCATAATAATTTCCTTTAGGAGATTTAAGGCCAACATAAGATTCGTAAGGAGAATAGGTTTTAGTAAAAGCATCTAGAGAAAAGTCACCACCATTTTCAAATGCGCGTACAAGAAATTGTGCTTTGAGCATTCCAGGTGCGTTCTTACCAATGTCAAGACGCGCTGAAATTTTAGCAATTCCGTTATTGTCTAATTTGCTTTCAAAGATGTTTAATTCCTCTGTATTAAATGTTCTTACGGGATCGTTAAAACTAAACTCTTTAAATGATTTAAAACTTGTTGTCGTACTACTAAATTTAGCTTTTACTTCTGTTTTTAATTGTTTTGCTGGAGCACCATGTAACCATTTCACATCAATATTTCCATTTATTGGTTCATTATATGAAAGGATATCTTCATCAAAATCAATTTTAATTTTGAGGCGATTTGGTTTAACGGTTTCAATCTTGAGTGATTTATTAAACTGTGCTCCTCCAACTGAGACTCGTGCATTATAATTTCCAGTTTTACCATCGGAATTTGTTGGGACTATAAATCGATAAAAGTTATTTAAATGATCCGTTGTAACATTTTTAAAAATAAGTTTTCCATTAGGATCGGTTACCTCCATTTTTACAGGATGTCCTTCAGGTAGTTTATTGGCTTTGTCATTCAAAAGAAATGTTAGAAATAATGAATCACCAGGTCGCCAAACACCGCGTTCACCATAAATATAACCTTTAAGTCCGCGTTGCAACTTTTGACCCGAAACATCAAACTTACTTAAGGATAACGAATTACCATCGGTGAGCCTGAGGTAACTGGTATGAATACCTTTAGTAATAATGGCAAATGCAGCAAATTTATTTAAATCGTAAGAAGCTAATCCTTCACTGTTGGTTTTGACGCTACCAATTTCCTGCTGCTGAAAATTAAAGAGTCTTATTGTGGCATTTGCTTCAGGTTCGGTATTGAGAATGTTCGTGACGGCAAAATAATAACGATTATTAGTCCCTTGTTTTACTATGACCCCTAAGTTAGATGCTAACAAGTTTTGAGAAATGATCTTATTCTCATTGTAATAAGCATCATGACAAGGATTTTCTCTTTCTCTCCAATTGTATCGATAATTTCGATAGCGATATGCGCGATTATCCCAATACGCTTCTTCACGTCGTTCTTGATCTTCGGTTAAGGATTCAGTATAACTATCCTCATAGAAGTCTTCTTCATAATAGTATTCATCGTATTCATCGTCCTCGTTTAAATCGCTATTCGAATTCGCTTCACAGTTATAAAGGGAGTATGATTTATTGTAACTTAATTCTACTCTATAAATAGCTCCGGCATCACCTTTAAAAAATTTTGATAAATCGATACTATAAGCACGCCATTTACCATCATTTTCACTTGCAGATTGTAACTGTATGGTTTGTTTTGCGATACGACGGCCAACACGTTTGATTTCATTTTGACTATTACTATTTAGAGGATTATCTTGTAAAAATTGCAGAATATTATCTTCATAAATTTTAATAATCCTAACATCAACAGCACTTAAGTTAACGGCTTCGAAATTAAATTTAAGGTCGTTTGAATTTGGGAGTATGATACCATTGCTTATTAATCTGACATTTGGTTTTATTTCTTCAAATGAAATTGCTTCTGAAAAAGGTTTTTTTAATTTGAAGCCCTCAGTATTCTTAATGCCTTGAAAGACGTCAACTTGAATATCACCAACTAATTTAGAGTCTGGATACACTTTAAGTACGTTTCCTATTACACTAAACTTAGGATCTTTCACATTTTGAATGCTAACAAGCCCATCGAAGTTTTGCTGAGGTTTGATTGGATCTGAAAAGTTGATATATAAGAATTGTTCTGGAGTTTTATAAGCTTCTACATTAACAATTGTAAAATTATTTCGTCCAGGAATCGCAAGTTCATTTTCACCCGAAGTTTCTGATTTGATTGCTTTGCCATTCCAACTAATGTTGATTTTCGAATCTTCTATCTTTCGGTATATACTGTCAATTTTGAATTCAAAGTATTTGGCATGTGTGTTCATTTCATTGAACTGTAATTTCAAAGTCTTACCATTTTGCGTAGCTGAGATTAATTGCTTTGCCTGTTCTAGAGATATTATGTCTGCAGACTTGACTACGGCCTCTAAATATTGCCATTCTTTATTGTAGGATTGGAGGTCATTGGTAACGACATTGAAATTTGGTGTAATCGTTTTAAATTCGAATACATAATCCTCATAATCTTTAGGCATATCTGTGTAGATTTTCGACAAATGGACTAAGACCGTATATTCTGTCGCTGGATCAAGATATTCATCAGGTTTAAATACTAATGTGTGTTTGTTGACAACTGTTAGTACGCCTTCCACATAAGGTGAAATCTTTATGATGTCGTTACTTATTTCTTGTCCTTCTTCCCAATCTTGGACTTCCTTAGCTAGATTAATAGTAATAGGACTTGTAACAGATTGTAGACCAGAAGTGGTGTAACTTATATAGTTTCTAAATTTAAAAAGATTGTCAGTGTCTTGATCTATAGTTTTCTTTTTGTTACAGGAAAAAAGAACTACAAAACATAAGGAAACGATGGTGTAATAGAATGATTTCATAGTTGTGAACAGGATATTAATTTGAATCTTAGTTTCTTAATACCTTAAAACTAAGCTTTACTTACACAGATTTTGTTGTATTTCTGCTATCTGACGTATTTAAACTAGAATTCGTTTAGTATCTGCAAGAATTTGTATTCTATTATCAAAACATTAGTCTTTGTAGATACCTATTTCTAATTCGCCTTTGTCATTCATTGATGCACGATACATTCCGGCAGTATTAAATTCTGCAACCATATTGCCATCTTTATCAACTGCAATAATTCCACCATCTCCTCCCAATTCAGGAACCTTAGTTTGAATGACTTCCTGAGCCGCTTCTTTAAGCGTTAATCCTTTATACTGCATTAAAGCTGAAATATCGTGTGCGACCATTGCTCTAATAAAATACTCACCCCAACCTGTACTCGAAACAGCACAAGAGTTATTGTTAGCATAAGTACCTGCTCCAATCAGTGGAGCGTCACCAACACGACCGTATCGTTTGTTTGTCATTCCTCCTGTTGATGTCCCAGCAGCTAGATTCCCATTTTTATCTAGAGCGGCACAACCTACAGTTCCGAATTTAGCATTCTTAATATCAGCATCATAGAAATCTAGATAAGCTGATTCTGTATCTATATTTTTTTCTTTTTTGGCTTCGCGGTCTTTAACGCGTTTTAGAGATTCAAGACGTCTATCTGTAGAAAAATAACTTGGATCAACAATTTGAAGTCCTTGTTCCTGAGCATAGGTTTCTGCGCCTTCACCAGCCATCATCACATGCGGTGATTCCTCCATAATGACGCGTGCCAAATTTATTGGGTTTCTCACATTTGTTGTTCCGGCAGAAGCACCTGCATTTAGCGTGTTACCATCCATAATAGATGCATCAAGTTCGTTAGTTTCAGCATTTGTAAAAACAGCACCTTTTCCGGCATTAAATAATGGAGAGTCTTCCATAATATTAATCGTCTTCTGAACTGCATCTAAACTACTACCACCATCTTTCAAAATTTCATAACCTACACGTATGGCTTCTTCTAATTTCGCTTTGTAAGCGGCTTCACGTTCTGGGGTCATGTTCTTTTTTAATATGGTTCCTGCACCACCATGGATAATAATGGCAAATTCGGCCTTAGAACTATTAGAGACTTCATCAACTACTTCAGTTTTTGATGAATCTGTAGCGGTAGATTCTGTAGATTGTTTGCAGTTAAACAGGAAAAAAATCAAAAAAATAGAAATAAAAATTTGTCTCATGATGGGATGTTTTAGTGTGCATTAAAGTTAAAGTTTTAAGTAGGCTTCTTCAAGAGAAAAATGACTTTTTATTAGTAACTTCGCGTCAAAATCTAATAAATCATAAAAAACATTCAAATATGGAAGCTATTGCTACCGATTTCGGAATAAAGGAAGCGTTAACAGAACTTGGAATCAATGCTATTAACGAAGGAACGTCTACAGGTTCAAATAACTTTTCTAACGGAGAACTCATTGAATCGTATTCACCAGTTGATGGACAGCTAATCGCTAAAGTAAAATCTTCTACAAAAGAAGATTACGAAAAGGCTATGGAGGCTGCAACCTCAGCGTTTAAATCTTGGCGCTTGATGCCTGCACCTCAACGTGGTGAAATAGTGCGTCAATTTGGTGAGAAATTAAGAGAAAAGAAAGAGGCGCTAGGAAAACTTGTGTCTTATGAGATGGGAAAATCTTATCAAGAAGGCTTAGGTGAGGTGCAAGAGATGATTGATATCTGTGATTTTGCCGTTGGATTGTCACGTCAATTACACGGATTAACAATGCACTCTGAACGTCCAGGCCATCGTATGTATGAACAATATCATCCTTTAGGAGTTGTTGGGATAATTTCAGCATTTAATTTTCCAGTAGCGGTTTGGTCATGGAATACTGCTTTAGCGTGGATTTGTGGTGATGTATGTATTTGGAAGCCTTCGGAAAAAGCACCAATTTGCGGTGTAGCTTGTCAAAACATAGCTGCTGAAGTTTTCGCTGCTAACGATCTACCTGAAGGGATCTCATGTTTGATTAATGGTGATTATCGTGTTGGGGAATACATGACTAAAGATACACGCGTACCATTAGTATCTGCTACAGGTTCAACTCGTATGGGTAAAATCGTTGCTCAAGAAGTAGCGGCTAGATTAGGTAAATCACTTTTAGAATTAGGAGGAAATAATGCCATCATCGTGACGCCTGATGCGGATATAAAAATGACCGTTATTGGTGCTGTGTTTGGTGCTGTTGGAACCTGTGGTCAACGTTGTACATCAACACGTCGACTCATTATACACGACAGTATTTATGATAAGGTTAAAGATGCTATTGTCGATGCGTATCAACAATTACGAATAGGAAACCCATTAGATGAGAATAATCATGTTGGCCCATTAATTGATACCGATGCAGTGAAAATGTATCAGCATGCCCTGGAAAAAGTTGTTGAAGAAGGTGGAAATGTCATAGTAGAAGGTGGCGTGTTAAGCGGAGATGGTTATGAAAGTGGCTGTTATGTAAAGCCAGCCATAGCTGAGGCAGATAATTCGTTCGAAATCGTTCAGCACGAGACTTTTGCACCAGTGCTCTATCTACTTAAATATTCTGGAGAAATTGAAAACGCAATAGATATGCAAAATAACGTCGCGCAAGGATTATCGTCTGCGATAATGACCAATAATTTGAGAGAAGCTGAACGCTTTTTATCTCACGGTGGATCTGATTGTGGAATTGCGAATGTCAATATCGGTACTTCAGGTGCTGAGATTGGTGGTGCTTTCGGAGGAGAGAAAGAAACAGGAGGTGGACGTGAGTCTGGTTCAGATGCATGGAAAATCTACATGAGACGTCAGACGAACACAATTAATTATACCACAGAGTTACCACTAGCTCAGGGAATAAAGTTTGACTTATAAACATATACTTAAATTCAAAGAAAAACCGTTTCATGTTATGAGACGGTTTTTTTTGTGCTCAAATTTTGGAATCATTTTTGAGATGAACAATTAAACCAATAGTTAGTGGTTGAGTCAAAATATTATGGAACAGCACCATCTACAACATTTATTTCGCCGAGCAGCATTTGAGATAGCACCTCATAAGGTGATTTCTATGACCAGTTTGGACAGGAATAGTATTGTCGATGACTTATTCCAATCGTCAAGACATTATTCTGAATTGACTATTGATACTTCGGAAATGGATCATGTTACGGGACAAATGCTTGTAAAAAATCCGAAGAAACGTAAAGAGTTTGTAGATTGGAATCGCAAACAGCTTAAAAGCTATAATAAAATATGGTTAGAACGCTTGATGCAATCAAATGAATCGCTACGGGAACGAATGACATTGTTTTGGGCCAATCATTTTGCGTGCTTTGATTTTAACGTATACTTCGTACAACAATATAACAATACGCTTCGTGATCACGCATTAGGGAATTTTGGAGATTTTGTAAAAGCCATTTCAAAAGAACCAGCCATGTTGAGATATCTCAACAACAGACAAAACAGAAAGCAAAAACCAAATGAAAATTTCGCACGAGAATTAATGGAACTTTTTACACTTGGTGAAGGACATTACAGTGAAGAAGACGTAAAAGAAAGTGCACGAGCGTTCACAGGATATAACCATAATTTTGAAGGTCAATTTGTACTTAGGAAACTTCAACATGACTATGGATTCAAAGAATTTTTAGGATATACTGGTCGCTATGATGGCGATGATATTGTTGATATCATATTAAGACAGAAACAATGCGCCCGTTTTATTTGTCGTAAGGTTTATAAATATTTTATAAATGAAGATGTCAATGAAGAACGTGTAGAGCGTCTTGCAGATCAATTCTATCAGGATTACGATATTGAAAAACTTATGCGTTCCATCTTTATGGCAGATTGGTTTTATGATCAAGAAAATATGGGTTCTAAAATAAAATCGCCTATTGAACTTTTAGTGAGCATTCATCAGATTGTTCCTTTTAAATTAAAGAAAGAGAAAGATGTTTTGAAGATTCAAAAACTTCTGGGGCAAATCTTATTGCATCCACCAAATGTCGCGGGATGGAAAGGTGGTAAAAATTGGATAGATAGCAATACGATAATGTTACGTTTAAAGTTACCGTCGTTATTACTCACAAATGCCAGAATTGCTGCGACCAAAATTGGTGAATTCGAGGATTCGTTTTCAAAGTTTCGTAAAGATCGTAAAAACCAGTTTGTGGATATTGAAGTTGACTGGGATTACTTCAAAAAATATTTTCAGTCGATTTCGGTTGAAGAATTTGTACCATTATTTTTAGCTTCAGAGCTTAATCAAGGGTCCAAATATTTTTTAAACGGATTACGCAAATCCTCTAAGAAGGATGTGTGTATACAACTGTTGTCGTTACCAGAATTTCAATTGTGTTAGTTATGGAAAGAAGAGCCTTTTTAAAACAATCTAGTTTAGCCAGTTCGCTTTTATTTGTACCGAGCTTTATAAGGGCATTCGACGCTTTACCTATTAATAAGAATGGATTTAAGCGACTAGTCATTATTCAATTATCAGGAGGAAATGACGGTTTAAATACTATTGTGCCCTATCGCAATGATTTGTATTATAAAAGTCGACCGAGCATTGCAATTCCACAATCTGAAATTTTAAAAATTACAGATGAGTTAGGATTACATTCTAGTTTAGGACCGCTTCAAAAATTATACGACCAAGGATTTTTATCGATTATTAATAATGTTGGATATCCTAACCCGAATCGCTCACATTTTAGAGCTATGGATATTTGGCAAACTGGCAGTAGTGCCGAACAGACCTTGCAAACAGGTTGGATAGGGCGTTATTTAGACAGTAACGGTATTAAACCTTATAACGCATTAGAAATTGACGATAGTTTGTCATTAGCTTTAAAAGGGCGAACCATAAATGGTATTGCTGTTAAGGATCCTAATGTACTATTTAGGACATCTCAGGATCCGTACTTTAAAAATGTGCTAAGACATTATCACGATGAACATTTAAGTGAGCATAATCTTGGGTACTTGTATAAAACCATGATTTCTGCCGAATCTTCAGCGAAGTATATTTTTGAGAAACATAAGACATCTTCTAATGCTAGTACCTTTCCAAAAAACGAATTCGCAAGACAAATGAAAACTGCCGCTCGATTGATCAACTCAGGAATTGATACAAAGGTTTTTTATGCCTCATTAGATGGGTTTGATACACATGCGAATCAAAAGAATAGTCAATCAAGACTCTTAAAAGTCTATGCCGAAAGTATTGAGGCATTTGTTATGGATCTAATCAAAGAAGGAACGTTTGACGATACACTAATACTAACGTTCTCAGAATTTGGTAGACGCGTAAAACAAAATGCAGCTAATGGCACCGATCATGGCGCCGCAAGTAATGTTTTTATTATAGGTAACCAACTAAAAACCCCTGGGATATATAATGAATTAGCCAGTTTATCTAATTTGGATGAAAATGGAGATCTTAAATATACCGTAGATTTCCGGTCTATATATGCTACGATTTTAGATAAATGGTTGGACGTATCAGATACCGATGTTTTGAATAGCAATTTCGAAAAATTGAAATTCATTTAGCTATAAAAAAACAAAAACCCTGTTCCATATTCGAATATTCAAATCTGAAACAAGGTTAAATGTAATTGATTAATAGCAAGGCTAAAATCGTAAAATTTCATGTTGCGAAATAAAAAAAACTATGAGTGGTAAAAAAAACTGTATGAAAGGTAATTTTTGAATTATTCTAATCTAACTATACTTTACTTTTCGTAAAATGCGAATAGCTTCCTGATATAATTTATAGACCTTTTTACTATAATTCTTTAAATACGGTTTAGCTTCATTAAGCTTGCTAATCGCATCTTCAAAAGCATTTAGATAGCAGATCAGGTAAGTCGCGGGAAGATTTCTTAAATCTAATTCTTCATATTTATTTAATTCTTTCCCATTTTTTAACTTCTCTAGAATTACATTATTTGAATTATAGATATGATGGAGAACTTTCTTATCAAATTGTGGAGGCTCGAACAATAATTCAGTTTCAATCGTATAATTGGCATTGTCCTGAAAGTGAATGATTGTTTCTTCGAGCTTGTAATATTTATTTCTATTGTGTAACCCTAAACTTACATATTCAACAATCTTAAATCGATCTGCATCATAAGAAATTGAAACTTCATCAAGTGTAGAAAAAAATAAGCGGACTTGTTCATTGATTAATTCTATATCTACTCTAGAATAGAACGTTTCATCCTTGACCACTTTCTTTTGCCCAGACCAACATAACACGAAATATTCTTTGAAAACCATGTACTGCGGATTAAAATCTCGTCGCTTATTCATGAAGTCAAAAACACCATCAAGCGTATATTGAATATTGTTTTGTGCATGAGATTCAATAGCCTGAACAATTTTTGAATTGACATCTTTAATCTCAATGTCAAAAACTTTAGGCATACTCATGCTGCCATCTCTAAAGAAAACGGCACCACCATAATATTTCCATATATTTTTTCGAAGAGATGTGATAGCACCTGTTGGTCTAATTGTTACGAGACCAACAACTTTATCATCTGGTAAATGTGGGAATGGAATGTTCTCATATTGAACGATTGGCGGATTAGTGAGATAAGCATTTATCAAATTTTGAATTTTGCTATCATCAAAGAAATTTACGCCAATGATCTTGTTATCTTCATCTTCTACACCTATGACGATATATGAATTATTCTTAGGATTACTATTAGATAAGGCACAGATATGTTTTAAGAATTTAGCTTTACCTTCTTTAAAACTGATATCAACTTTACGCTTTTTATCATAAAAACTATTCTCATCATTATGAGCTAGTAGGTTTTTGATAAGTAGGCGCTTATTAATCATAATTAGTTCCCAGTCTTATTCACTATGGTAGAATTAGCTTGAGCAGTACAAAACATTAAAATATCTGCAATATTCACATGTGGTGGCCTCGATACCGCAAAATAAATTGCTTCTGCAATATCTTCAGGTTGTAAGGCCTTGTAACCTTTGTAAACAGTATCAGCTATAGGATCATTTTTAAATCGCACCTTAGAGAATTCGGTTTCAACTAAGCCTGGATTAATTGCAGTAACTTTAATTCCAAATGGATTGAGATCAATTCGCATACCTTCTGTTATAGCGAGCACAGCGTGTTTACTTCCGCAGTAAACATTTCCTTTAGGATAAACCTCCTTTCCTGCAGAGGAACCAATGTTTATAATATGACCGCTTTTTCGATTTGTCATCTGAGGAATTACAGCTTTGCTAACATACAACAGACCTTTTACATTAATATCCATCATGGCATCCCAATCGTCTATACTTCCTGTCTGAATAGGATCTAATCCATGAGCATTACCAGCGTTATTAATAAGAATATCAATTTGCTTGAATGCATCTGGCACATTTGATATAGCGTTTAATGTTGCAATGTTATCTCTAACATCGAAATTAAGTGTATGGACATCGGTTAGTTTGCTCAATGCTTTTTCTACAGATTCAAGACGTTCTTGTCGTCTTCCACATAGAATTAAATTAATGCCATGTTTTGCAAACTCAAAGGCTGTTGCTCGTCCTATTCCACTTGTTGCTCCAGTTATTAAAGCTGTTTTACTCATATTATTAAGGTACTTTATGGCCTTGACAAGCCACTAAAATTTTAAACCAATCTTCTAATTCTAATTCAATATTAATAGCATTTGCCGCATCTGTTATCCGTTTCTTTGTAGTGGTTCCAATTACAGGATGAATAAGCGATGGGTGTTTTAATATCCACGCTAATAAGAGCTGATCTTCGCTTGCATTATATTTTTCTAATAAAGCGCCTAGCTGTTTATGAATACGTCGATTTTGTTCGGTATCCTCTCTAAATACTGATCCGAGTGGTGACCAAGCCATTGGCGTAACCGTATTCGTCATCATGTGATCTAATATGCCGTCGTGCATAGCAGAATGTTGCGTTAATGAAAACTCAATTTGATTTACATCTATGGTCGAGTACTTGTTTATTAAGGCCATCTGCGAAGCCGTAAAATTTGACACACCAAAAGATTTAATCAAACCTCTTGATTTGAGGTTGGAAATCGCTTCTGCAATTTCTTCAGGCTGCATCAACGGACTTGGACGATGTAGTAGCAGAAGATCAAGATAATCGCTATTAAGAAGATTAAGAGAATTTTCAGCAGACCATATAATATAATCCTTACTGTAGTTGTAATGTTTAACTGAATTATTTCGGTTATCACTGAGGTATTGTATACCACATTTGCTGATCAATTCTATCGATGTTCTGTCAATACCACTGTCTTTAAACGCCTTTCCGAAATCACTTTCTGTAGTGTAGCCTCCATAAATATCGGCATGATCAAAAGTGGTAATTCCATTTTCGATACAATGGCCCATAAGATCTATAATTTCTGTTTTTTGGAGTGCTTTCCCCCAAATTCCCCAGGTCATTGTACCTGCAATTAATCGAGAATATTTCACTTTTTTTTCAGTTGATAAGGATTTATTTGCAATTCACGTATAAAAATAGTCAAAACTAAATGAAGAGGCTATCATTGTGAGGTAATAATTATTAATCCCAAATCATGAAATTAATTACATCCGCTAAACCTATTATTCTACTCTTTTTAGTGTTAGGATTATTCAGCTGTTCGAAGGAATATGAAACTGAAACGTTCCCGGATAGCGCACTAGTTACCATTAAACTTCAGGGTTTACAAAGCCAATTGAGCAGTGTAAATATTGAAGTTACTGACATTCAATTTCAATTAAAGGCCGATGCCACTGAAGCTGATGCCTGGTTAAGTCTAAACACAGTTAATATGGGTGTACATGATCTCACAAGAATAACGGGTGATCAGGTGGTTACCCTAGTAGATTTTGATGAAGTAGATCTTAACCATATCTATAATATGAAGCTTGTATATGGCGAGAATAATTCCATGGTTAAACAAGGGCTTAACTACGATTTAGTTATTGCGCCAGAATTAGATAATGCAAGTGTAAATATGGTTGATCGTACACTTGAGGCAAATAAGATCTATGAATTTATAGTCGAATTTGACTTAGATGAATCCATTACTATTGAAAATGGTATTGCGCAATTACGTCCTCAGACAAGTACAATATTAAGACGATTTGAGATTTTTTAAATTGCAATAAATAATAGATATAAATTTAAAGCAACGCCTATGGTGTTGCTTTTTTTATGAAAACTTTTGAATCTTCGATATACACTTAACTTTTAACCAATTATTAACAGCAAACCAATAAAAAAATTAACAATTTGCGATTCTAATTAAAACGTGACAAAAAGAACGTTAAAAACCTTATATATAATGGAAGAAACGGCTACAATTGATATTAAAAGTATCAATGAGAAGATAGAGAAGGAAAGTGCTTTCGTGGATTTGCTAATGATGGAAATGAATAAAGTCATCGTTGGGCAAAAACATATGGTAGAGCGGTTACTTATTGGCTTATTAGGACGAGGACATATTCTTTTAGAGGGTGTGCCAGGATTAGCTAAAACATTAGCGATTAATACTTTAGCTCAGGCTGTTGATGGTAGTTTTAGTAGAATTCAATTTACGCCAGATCTTCTGCCTGCGGATGTTGTTGGAACTTTAATCTATAATATGAAGGTCAATGACTTTTCCATTAAGAAAGGTCCAATATTTGCAAATTTCGTGCTTGCGGATGAGATCAATAGAGCGCCAGCTAAGGTGCAGTCAGCGTTACTAGAGGCAATGCAAGAAAGACAGGTGACAATTGGAGATGAAACGTTTTTATTAGACAAGCCTTTCTTAGTAATGGCTACGCAGAACCCAGTTGAGCAAGAAGGAACTTATCCTTTACCAGAAGCACAAGTAGACCGTTTCATGTTGAAGACGGTAATAGACTATCCAAAAATCTCTGAAGAACAATTGATCATGAGGGCTAATTTAAAGGGTGCTTGGGATAAGGTTAATCCTGTGGTGTCTGTGGCTCAAATACTAAAAGCTCAGGATGTTGTTAGAGAAGTATACATGGATGAGAAAATCGAAAAATATATCCTTGATATCATCTTTGCCACGCGTTATCCAGAGCAATATCGTTTAGCAGATCTTAAACCATTAATTTCTTTTGGTGCTTCTCCTCGTGGAAGTATTAATTTAGCCACAGCTGCAAAGTGTTATGCATTCATAAAGCGTCGTGGTTATGTAATTCCAGAAGATGTTCGTGCAGTCGTGCATGATGTATTAAGACATCGTATCGGAATTACCTATGAAGCTGAAGCTGAAAATGTAACTTCAGAAGATATTATCAACAAGATCGTTAACGAGATCGAGGTGCCATAGACCATTAGGTCTAAATAACCATTCTTAAATTCCCTCTTTAAGTGAAATGAGGCTACCGAATTAAATGGATACAAAGGAATTACTAAAGAAAGTACGAAAAATTGAGATTAAGACCCGTCGTTTGTCTGATCACATATTTGGAGGCGAATACCATTCGACATTCAAAGGTCGTGGTATGACATTTTCTGAAGTAAGGCAGTATCAATTTGGTGATGATGTGAGAAATATCGACTGGAATGTTACGGCGCGTTACAACGAACCATTTGTCAAAGTATTTGAAGAAGAACGTGAGTTAACGATGATGTTAATGGTCGATATTTCAGGATCAAAATTATTTGGCTCTGTAGATCAATTTAAGAATGAGATTGCAACAGAAATTGCAGCAACACTCGCTTTTTCAGCAACACAGAATAATGACAAGATCGGACTTATATTGTTCTCAGATGAGATTGAACTGTATATTCCTCCGAAAAAAGGACGCTCACACGTACTACGTATCATTAGAGAACTTATAGAATTCGAACCTAAAAGCAAGTTGACTAATATTTCAGAAGCTTTAAAATTCTTGTCAAATGTGATGAAGAAAAAGGCTATCGTTTTCTTGCTTAGTGATTTTATAACCGATGATGATTATGAGCATAACCTTAAAATTTCAGCTGGAAAACACGACATTACAGGGATTAGAATTTTCGATAAGCGTGAGGCCGAGATTCCAAATTTAGGTATGGTTCAAATGGAGGATGAAGAAACAGGAGAATTAATATTAGTCAACACAACGTCTAAATCTGTTAGACAGAATTACAGCAAATACTACAAGGATAAAGTAGCGCATTACAAAGATACTTTTACAAAATCAGGATCAGGGACAATTGATTGTAGAGTTGATGAAAGTTATGTCAAAAAATTGTTAGGTTATTTCAAAACTAGGGGCTAAATCTTTTATGAAGAACGAAACGCTAAATACGACATCCAATAATAAACTGCGAAGACTGATAAGTCTTGTCGGTTTTATTTTTGCACTGATATCGTCGCATGCTTTCGCGCAAGTTACGTCTAGTATTGATACCACGAACATCAAGATTGGAGAACAAATAACATTTAAGATCCAAGTTCAAACTGACACTACACAAATAGTTGTATTTCCTGATGGACAAACGTTTTTGCCTTTAGAAATGATAGAGGCGTCGAAAGTTGATACAACTAAAAATAAAGAGCAAATAGAATTGACGAAGTCTTATGGATTAACCCAATTTGATCCAGGCAACTTCACGATTCCTAAGCAACGCGTTACTATTGGTGATAAGACATTTTTCACAGACTCACTACAAGTGGTTGTCAATCCGGTGGTTATAGATACGACCAAACAGAAGCTTTACGACATTAAACCAATGATCGAAGTAGAACGATCAACGGGAGATTGGTGGAAATATCTATTGATCACACTTTTGGCATTAGCATTAGTGGTTTTCGGATTGTACTGGTTTATTTGGCGTAAAAAACCAATGACTGAAGAAGAAGAGATTGCCTTACTTCCGCCATATGATAGAGCGAAACTAGCGCTTCAAAAGCTTGATGAGAGTAATTACCTTCAACGTTCAGAAATAAAGGACTATTATTCTGAATTGACCTTTATCATCAGAAAGTATTTAGATGAGAAAGTATATAATCGTGCTCTTGAAAGTACAACAGACGAGCTTATCGATCGTTTGACACTTTTGAGTGATGCCAACAAAATTGATTTAAGTAAAAACGACATCTCTAATATTAAAGATATATTAAAGCGTGCAGATTTGGTGAAATTTGCAAAGTCAGCTCCAGATATTGAATTGGCTAAAATGGATAGAGATGCCATAGATATGGAGATTGATCAGGTAAAAGAGGCATTACCAGAACCTTCAGAAGAAGAAAAACTCTTAAATCAACAATATCGTGAAGCTCAAGAGCGCAAGAAGAAACGCGAAAAGATAGTGATTACGGTTGCAGCCAGTATTTTAATATTAGTAGCAACTTTTGTTGGCTTTGGCGTAAAGTATGGATTTAAATATGTTGTAGATACGCTTACTGCAGATGAGACCAAAGGGCTACTTGAAGGCGAATGGGTGCGAAGTGAATACGGCTATCCACCTATAATGATCTCTACGCCTGAAGTATTAGAACGTGTAGAGCTCAAAGCCATCGATAGTACACAGACTACAGAACGTGTAGCGTTCTCTTATGGCGATCAAGATTCTGAATTTAATATCAGTGTTGGAACTACGAGATACGCATTAGCTGAAGATGAAGAGATAGATGTACAAGGTGCGATCGAAGAAACGATAGCATTATTTGAAAAAAATGGTGTGCGTAATCTGCTTGTAAAACAAGAACAATTTATTACTCCAAATGCCGCAGAAGGGTATAAAATTTTCGGTACAGGTGATTTTCCTGGGAATAAAAAAGACACTTATAGACCAGGAGAATATGTGATTCTTATTTTCACGGCCGAAGATAAATCAGTCATGCAAAAGATTGCTTTGGCTTGGAATAACTCCAATAGTTACGCTGACGACATAATGGATCGCGTGATAAATTCAGTTGAATTAAGAACAGTAGAAGAATAATGTTAGAAGGAGTTGAATATTTAAATAAAGAATTTTTCTGGTTGTTCTTACTACTACCACTAGCGATATTGTGGTATGTCCTCAAGTTCAAACGTCAAACGGCAGAATTAAAGATGTCTAGCGTTAAAGGGTTTAAAATAGGTGGTTCAATACTTCCGAAGATAAAACCTATTCTATTTGTTTTTCGATTATTGGCGTTATCCTTTTTAATAATCGCTTTGGCACGTCCAAGAACCTCAGATGAGACGACTAAGACCAAAACAACGAAAGGGATTGATATTGTCATGGCGATTGATGTTTCTGCTAGTATGTTAGCAAAGGATTTACTCCCGAATCGATTAGAAGCCTTAAAAAAGGTGGCTTCTGAATTTATACAAGGTCGCCCAAATGACAGAATTGGTTTAGTAGAATACGCTGGCGAAAGTTATACAAAAACACCAATAACCAGTGATAAAGCAATCGTATTACGATCACTCAGAGATATAAAGTATAATACAATTATTGAAGGTGGTACAGCTATAGGCATGGGATTAGCGACTGCGGTGAATCGTATTAAGGATAGTAAAGCCAAAAGTAAGGTGATCATTTTGCTTACCGATGGGGTTAATAATTCTGGATTTATTGATCCAAAAATTGCGAGTGAACTGGCTGTAGAATATGGCATAAAGGTTTATACAATTGGTTTGGGAACCAATGGAATGGCCTTATCACCTTATTCTATAAATCGAGATCGAAGCTTTCAGTATAAACGCGTACAAGTGGAAATCGATGAAGACTTATTAAATGAGATTGCCGACGTGACAGGAGGTCGTTACTTCAGAGCAACGAATAATAAGAAATTAAAGGAGATTTACGACGAAATAAATAAACTTGAAAAAACGGAGATCGAAGAGATCAAGTATACCACCTATGATGAAAAATATCGACCGTTGGTATTGATTGCATTAGGATTAATGGTACTCGAAGCTATTTTACGATTTACTGTGTTTAGAAGTTTTATATAACGATATGTTTGATTTTCAATTAGAAGATAAAGTTTGGTTTTGGGTATTATTGGTGATTCCAGTGATCATCATGATATTCATTATACTCCAAATTTGGAAGTATAGAGCGCAAAGACGATTTGCTTCTTCTAAGTTACTTAAACGACTTAGTCCCAATCAATCGCTATTCAAATCTATTTTGAAGTTAGTCGTGCTAAGTTTAGCTATTGCCTGTTTGTCTATTGCATTGGTAAATCCAAAGATAGGAACAAAATTAGAGACGGTTAAGCGCCAAGGTGTAGATATTGTATTTGCGGTTGATGTTTCTAAAAGTATGTTAGCCGAAGACATCGCGCCAAACCGATTAGAAAAGTCGAAGCAGTTAGTCTCTCAGATTATAAATAATCTTGCCAGTGATCGAATAGGGATTATTGCATATGCCGGAAAAGCTTTCCCTCAATTACCAATTACGACGGATTATGCCTCGGGTAAAATGTTTCTTCAGAGTCTTAATACCGACATGCTTTCTTCTCAAGGAACAGCAATAAATGAAGCTATCGAGTTAGCGAAGACTTACTTTGACGATGAAGAACAGACCAATCGTGTTTTGATTATCATTTCTGATGGAGAAGATCACAGCGAAATTGCCTCGAGTGTTGCTGAAGAAGCAGCAGAAGAAGGCATACGAATTTTCACCATTGGTGTAGGTGAACCGGAAGGTGGTCCAATACCGTTGAAGCGAAATGGAGTTTTTCTTAGCTACAAAAAGGATAGCGAAGGCGAGACCGTAATAACACGACTCAATGAAGATACATTAAAAGCAATTGCCGAAGAAGCTAATGGTGAATACATTAATGGTAACAATACAACTCAAGTTATTGAGGACATCAAAGATATTTTAAATCGAATGGACAAAACCGAGTTTGAAGCAAAAGAATTTGCAGATTTTAAAGACCAATTTCAATGGTTTTTGGGTTTTGGATTGTTCTTCTTATTTATCGATATTTTCTTCTTAGAACGAAAGACAGGATGGCTCAAACGTCTTAATCTGTTTAACGAGAATTTTTAGAGTTCAACAGGCATAGAATAATTTATAACTTCTTTAACTATATCAAGTCTTACAGTTTTTTATATTGCTGCTTGGTTATGTGGTAAACTATGAGAAATTCTTTCAAAACAAGCACACTATTTTTATTACTTGTTCTAGTAACAAGCGTTCATGTATTTGCACAAGATAAAGACATCGATAAAGTCAAAGAAAAGGAGCGAACTGAAGCTTCTGCCACGAATTTTGTGTATGATGCTAATGAATTTGCCGAGTCTGATAACTTCATCTATGCTGAAAAAGAATACCGAAAGGCAATTTCTAAAGCACCATCGGTAGTTGCTGGAAGTTATAATTTGGGAAATTCTTATTACGAAAAAGGGAACTATGATGAGGCCCTATATCGCCATACCCAAGCAATCGAAAATGCTACGACCAAATCTGAAAAACACAAAGCATATCATAATATTGGGAATATTTTAATGAAAAAGGAGCAATGTAAAGAAGCCGTTGAAGCTTTTAAAAATGCATTGCGCAATAACCCAACAGATGACGAAACACGTTACAATTTTGCCTTAGCTAAAAAATGTGCTGAAGAGCAACAGGACAATAAAAAAGAGCAAGAAGAGGAAGAACAAGACGAAAAGAAAGAGGACGAGAATAAAGACGATCAGCAGCAGGATGATCAAAAAAAGGATGATCCAAAAGATAATGGTGATCAAGACAAGAAAGAAGGTGATGATCAAAAAAATGAAGATGGAAAGCCTAAAGAAGAAAAGGATAAAGGTGATGGCGAACAGAAAAAGGATAAAGATCAACAAGGGAAACCAAAGCCGAAACAAGGTCAGTTATCTCCTCAGCAAATAAAGAACCTATTAGAAGCTATGAATAATCAAGAGCGAAAGGTTCAAGAAAAAATCAATGCTGAAAAACAAAAGGGTGTAAAAGTAAAACCAGAGAAAGATTGGTAGTCATGAAGAGCTTACGAAATATATTTTTTTCGATAGTCATGCTAAGCATGATACTCAACGGGTATTCTCAAACGCAAAATGAGAATGACGCTTCAGAACAAGATGTTTTTTTAATGGCTGAAATTTCTAATACATCCATAACCACTAACAGCCAGACTGAAGTTGTTTATAAGCTTTACGTGTCTCATGATGTTGGGATTACCTCTTGGACGTTGGAGTCTAAACCAGAGTTCGAAGGATTAAAAGCGGTTGAAGTTGACATCACACCACTTCGAGTATCTAAGGATTCTTATAAAGGAAAGTCATATCGTTCTGTCGTGATTGCTAAACACAAGTTAATGTCTGATGAACAGGGAACCTATAAATTAGACCCAATGACAATGAATGTGGTTTTAAATGTTCCAAAGAAAACACCAGACGAAAGTGAGCCTTTTGAAATGGTAAACGTAGAACGTTTGATCGCATCACAATCTATTTCTATTGAAGTTAAGTAATTGATCGTGAATATCACTATGCACACATATAGTCTCAAAAAAATTAGCTTTTTGCTTGTCCTATTGGTTTCGAGTGTGGTATCTGCTCAAGTTACGTTTGAAGCTAAAGTAAGTAAGGAGAAGCTGGGAATTAATGAACGACTACGAATCGATTTTGTGATGAATAAAGATGGCGATAATTTTAATCCGCCAGACTTTGCCAACTTCAATGTGGTTGGCGGACCAAATACATCAGTTAGCAATTCATGGTTAAACGGGAAACATTCCTATACAAAAACCTATAGTTATTTTCTTTCGCCAAAAAAGAAAGGGACCATCAATATTAACGAGGCCAGTATAGAGATTGATAAGAAGATTTATAAGACTGAGCCATTAACTGTTCAAATTACTAAGGCGGTTAAGAGGCCTAACGATCCTTATAATGTTGAAGGCGTAGCCTCTGAAAATATTCATTTGGTAGCAGAAGTTTCTAAAACTAATCCGTACCTGAATGAAGCAATAACAGTCGTTTACAAGCTCTATGTTTCTGCAACTACTGGTGTGAGCAATTGGCGAGAAGTTGAGAATCCAAGATATAACGATTTCTGGAGTCAAAAAATAGAAACTAAAGGATTGAGAATCCAAAATGGTAAGTATAAAGGTGAAGATTACAGATATGTAGTTTTGCGCAAAACCGTATTATATCCTCAGAAATCAGGCAAGTTAGAGATCGAACCATTAACACTTGATATTACAGTTGAAGTGCCTACCAACAGACGCGATATATTTGGAGGCCGACATATGGCTCAGGTAAATAGAACTGTTTCTGCTGGAAGTAGAACCATCAATGTCAAACCGTTGCCTGAAAATGGTAAACCAGAAGATTTCACTGGTGCTGTAGGTGATTTTGAATTTAATGTCATAACGTCAAAAACTCAACTGAATGCTTCTGAGTCCTTACAAGCCAAAGTTGAAGTGACAGGTAAAGGAAACCTGAATCTATTTGAATTACCAGGAATTACGGTTCCAAGTTCACTTGAGGTCTATGAGCCAGAACGCAATGAATCTATACGAACTAATTTAAGTGGAATGCAAGGTGCCGTTTCTGACACCTATACCATTGTACCACAATTTAAAGGAAAGTATCCAATTCCAAGTATCTCATTTTCTTATTTCGATCTTGAAACAGAAACTTATAAACGTGTTAGTTCTGGTGAGATTGTTATTGATGTTATAGAAGGACCAATCAATAATTCTTCGGGGGATGATAATATTGCCAGTACAACAAATCTTGATAAAGCGGAGGTTGTAACTAACAGTGATCAATTTGCTTTTATTAAGACAAATACAGAGTTTATTCCAAAACAGCCAGAGCGATTCTTCAAGTCTACACTATTTTGGAGTTCTATATTGCTTCCATTTTTAGC
Source organism: Psychroserpens sp. (assembly GCA_017643165.1). Lineage (GTDB taxonomy): Bacteria > Bacteroidota > Bacteroidia > Flavobacteriales > Flavobacteriaceae > Psychroserpens. Next base: position 39,107 of record JAEPNY010000004.1, read on the forward strand.
CATTCCTTTGGCATTATTTTATCGTAAGAAGAAAGATGAGCGCGATGCAGATGTCTTCGGAAATAAGATTAGAAAAGCTGATAAGTTAGCGCGACGTTATCTAGGAGAGGCTAAGAAGTCACTCGGGAATAAAGAGGCGTTTTATATCGCATTGGAGAGAGCATTGCATAACTACTTGAAAGCTAAACTACATATTGAGACTTCTGATTTCAGTAAAGAGAAGATTGAGGAAATTCTTTTGCAAAAACAAGTTAATGAATCGGCGATTGCCAAGTTCATCAGTATTCTAGAGCATTGCGAATTAGCTCGGTATACGCCAATTACAAATGTGGAAATGCGTCAAGATTATGATAGTGCCGCATCAACCATTTCAACCATAGATAAAGAGATAAGACACGCATGAGAACGCTAATTTACATATTCAGTTTCTTTTGTTGTGTGATGTCTTTTGGGCAAAATATGACCGGCTTTGAGAACGCTAATGCACTATATAATGAAGGCAACTATACAGAAGCGATCGAACAATATCAGCGTATTTTAGATACTGATGTTCATTCAGCCGAGTTATACTTTAATCTTGCAAATGCACATTACAAACTTAACCATATTGCACCAAGTATTTATTATTACGAAAAGGCCTTGCTATTAGATCCGAATGATAAAGACATTCAAAATAATTTGGCATATGCTCGAAATATGACCATTGATGCCATTGAGATCATCCCAGAAGTTGGCTTTACTAGACTACTTAATAACGCAACTAACACGTTGTCCTATGATAATTGGGCGATTCTTGCAGTTTGCTTGGTTGTAGTTTTCGTTGTACTTTTTCTTTCGTATTATTTTTCGAGAAGTAGTGCCAAAAAACGATTTGCTTTCATAATAAGCGGTCTGTGTATTCTGTTGGCAATGATTTCTGTTGCTTTCGCTTTTCACAGATATGAATTGACTGTAAAAGATCAACCCGCAATTGTGTTTGCTCAAGAAGCTCAGATCAAAACTGAACCTAATTTACGAAGTATAGAAGCCTTTAAACTCCATGAAGGGACCAAGGTTCAAGTGCTTGACACCATGAACAATTGGAAGAAAATTGAGTTATCTGATGGGAAAACCGGATGGATAATGAAAGAAGATTTGAAGATGTTAAAGAATTTTTAGATTTTTATTATTAAAAATTTACTATCTTCAATTTTTATGACCAATAAGTTAATATCCATATTCTTTTCTGTAGTATTTATATTTTTAATTACAGCACCAACTGTACTTACTTTTATAGATGAAAACGCTGATATTGCATTATTCTTTGAATATCCAGAAGAGGAAGAGATGGGTAAAGAAACGAATAAAAAAATTGAAATATTTTTTTCTGACATTCCAGACTTAAATCCGTGTCATCAGATTAGTAGAGAAACAGCGGTTATGTGTTATGTAATAAAATCATATAACACACCAGACTTAAATCTCATTTTACCACCTCCCGAAGTTATCTCTTAACGCATTACAACTTAATTCATTCATTCATTTTTAACTATAACTGTCAATAGATTTTCAGTTATACAACGCATAATATTATGTTCAAAACTTTAAAAAATGACATACCAGCGAGTATTGTCGTATTCTTTGTAGCACTGCCACTATGTTTAGGTATAGCATTGGCCAGTGGTGCTCCACTCTTTTCTGGTTTAATAGCTGGAATAGTAGGTGGTATCATAGTTGGATCACTTAGTGGATCTAAAATTGGTGTTAGTGGTCCAGCCGCTGGTTTGGCTGCTATTGTATTGGCTGCTATAGCTACTTTAGGAAGTTATCAAAACTTCTTGTTAGCTGTAGTTTTAGGTGGGATCATTCAATTAATATTTGGGTTTCTGAAAGCTGGTATCATTGGTTACTATTTTCCATCATCTGTGATTAAAGGAATGCTTACGGGAATTGGTATTATTATTATATTAAAGCAGATTCCGCATTTTTTCGGATATGATGCAGATCCTGAAGGTGACTTCGCATTTATACAAGTAGATGGTGAAAATACCTTTTCTGAAATCATCAATTCTGTTAACTACATCAAACTTGGTTCGGCATTAATAGGTATTGTATCCTTAGCAATCTTAATACTTTGGGGTAATGTGTTATCAAAGAAGGGTAAATTCTTTCAAATAGTACAAGGACCTTTAGTTGCAGTTGTTGTCGGTATAATTTTTATGTACTAACACAGTCGCATGAAACATTGAGTATAAGTTCTTCTCACTTAGTGAGTGTTCCTGTGCCTGACGGTGTGGATTCCTTTTTAGGACAATTTAGCTTCCCTAACTTCGCTGAAATTACGAATCCGGAAATATGGATTGTGGCATTTACTATTGCTTTAGTTGCAAGTTTAGAAACCTTGCTGTGCGTTGAAGCCACCGATAAATTAGATCCTCATAAGAACGTGACGCCTACCAACCGCGAGTTACTAGCCCAAGGAACAGGTAATATAATTTCAGGTATGATTGGTGGATTACCAATTACGCAAGTAATTGTGCGAAGTTCAGCCAACATTCAGTCAGGAGGTAGAAGTAAAATGTCGGCGATTATACATGGTTTCTTACTGTTAATTTCTGTCATGTTGATACCGAGATTACTAAACATGATCCCACTGTCTGTATTAGCAGCGGTCCTTTTAATAGTTGGTTATAAACTGGCAAAACCATCCCTGTTTATTAAAATGTACGAATTGGGTTGGAAACAATTTATTCCTTTTACTGTGACCGTTCTAGGTATTGTATTTACCGATTTATTAAAAGGTATTGGAATGGGATTAGCAATTGGTATCGTAGTGATTCTTATTAAGAGTTATCAAAATTCACACTTCTTACATATTGAGGACAAGAGTAATGGAAAGCATAAAATTAAGATGACGTTTGCGGAAGAGGTTACCTTCTTTAATAAAGGTGCAATTTTGAAAGAGTTATACAGTCTTCCGAGGGATACATATTTAGAATTAGATGTAAGAAATACGACCTACTTGGATAATGATATTATTGAAATTCTGGATGACTTTTCGATTAAAGCTAAAGAGCGGAATATCGATATTAAGATTTTCTCTACCAGAGGTATTGTTGAAAACCCGCAGAGTTTTGTCGAGTTTTTCAAATTAAAACCACAAACAACTTAAGACGTAGGTTATGAGTAAAAAGCAGAAAATTTTAATTCTTTCAGATCTAAAATCAGATACCCCAATTGTATTAAGTCAGGCAATTGCTTTATCTAAATTGATACCGAGTGATTTAGAATTTTTGCATGTAAAAAAGCCTACAGAACTGGTAAAAACCGCAAGTCAGTTGTCTGCTGTTAGAGTTATTAATGAGAGTACCAAAATTGCAAAGAAAAAAATAAAAGAGCTATTGGATCCAATTTCTGAAACCTATGGAACCAAAGTAAATTATAAATACAGTTTTGGGAATATTAAGAATGAAATTGAAAAGTACATTAATAGCTCTAAACCAGATATTATTGTACTCGGTAAAAGACGATCGAATACCTTGAGTTTTGTTGGAGATAATATTATTGATTTTGTTTTGAAATCACATAAAGGTGCTGTATTTATAGCTTCTAGCAATAGTAAATTGACTCCAGAAGCGCAGTTATCAGTTGGTTTATTTAATCAAGACGAGTCAAATCTTAAATCTAATGATTTAATGACAAACCTTATTGAATATTCAGCCACACCGATACGGCATTTTAAGATTGGATCCAGATCGGATAGTGATAAGAAAAATGATACATTTCTCTCTAAAAAGACTGTTGAATACGAATTTGAAAATTCATCTGAAGTCCTCTCTACTATTGCTAACTATATTCCTAAGAGTAACGTAAATTTGTTATGCTTGGATAGAAATAGCAACTCCAACAAGAGCAAAAACATAAAAGAAATTATCAAATCTGTGAAAATTTCAACTTTGATTACTTAAATGACGTTTTTATTAGCTTCAAAATTAAAACAGCATAAACCCAATATGATTTATAATCCAGTCGCGAAGTTTAAATGAAAAAGTTCTTTTCAAATATCAAAGGAGATGCATTCGGAGGAATTACAGCGGGAATAGTGGCATTACCGCTTGCTCTAGCATTCGGTGTACAATCTGGATTGGGGCCTAGTGCAGGACTTTACGGTGCAATTTTTATTAGTTTTTTCGCAGCGTTGTTCGGTGGAACGAATACTCAAATTTCTGGCCCAACAGCACCAATGACAGCCTTGAGTATGGTTGTTATTGCTGGGTTGATTGGTGCATATGGAGGAAGTGTTGAGAAGGCCTTGCCAGCGATTTTAACGGTATTTTTATTAGCTGGACTAATGCAAATAGGCTTAGGGTTTATAGGTGTTGGAAAGTACATTAGGTATATTCCTTATCCCGTAGTCTCTGGATTCATGACAGCTATAGGTGTTATGATATTAGTAACTCAGATACTACCAATTCTAGGATACAACGCTAGCGCAGATGAACAATTTGTCAATAGTTTTAGACCAGAAGCTGAAGAAGTTATTTTAGAAAAAATAATTAAAGATGCCGCGGTTGATGATATTTTAGTGTTAGAAGAATTCAACCTTACAATTGAAAAATCTAAAGAAATAACAGAGGAAGACATAATAAACGAATCTATAAACCTCGCAACTAAAGAATCCAAAAGTGTACTAGGCGCCATAAAGCTTTTACCAAGAGCACTATCAAGAATAAATTGGTTAGAATTGATATTAGCATTAGGGACGATTTTTGTGATTTATGGATTTAAACGAATTACCACCAAAATACCTAGTACTTTGGTAGCACTGATTGTGATGTCAACGATTGCTATTATTGGTAAATTAGATTATAAACCAATTCCTACTATTCCTCAAGAATTACCGTTGCCCAGATTAGAAATCTTTACAAACTTTGATTTAAGTAGTATTTCTCCGTATATATTTACTGCTTTAACACTTGCTTTATTGGGTGCGATAGATTCATTGCTTACAAGTGTGGTGGCAGATAATATGACAAAGACCAAGCATAAACCAGATAAGGAATTGATCGGTCAAGGTATAGGGAATACTATAGCATCTGTCTTTGGAGGTATACCTGGCGCAGGAGCAACAATAAGAACAGTTGTAAATATCAACGCCGGAGGAAAAACAAGACTATCAGGAATGATAGCGGGTGTATTATTGTTCTTTATTCTTTTAGCTATGGCACCTTTAGCGTCGCGAATTCCGGCGGCAGTATTAGCTGGAATTCTAATAACTGTGGGTATAGGAGTAATGGATTATAAAGGATTAAGAGCAATTCCTAATTTACCGAAAGACATCAAGTTAGGTCCTTTAAAGTTGAGTTCAGAGGTGATCATTATGTTGGTTGTATTGTTACTCTCAACATTTTGGAACCTAGTTTATGCAGTTGGGATTGGTTTGATTATCGCTTCCTTGATGTTTATGAAGAAAATAGGTGATCTCACAGCCAAGCGTAGTGATGTAAAATCTTTAAAAGAAGAACGCTGGCCTGATGAAATTGGATTTCCTGACGCACTGAAAGAAGAAGTTTTTATAAAACATTTAAAGGGGCCATTGTTTTTTGGTTCAACCAGCGAATTTCAAGCGTTAGCACAACAGATTCCTGATACAGCTTCGGTCGTAATTATGCGATTAGATCGAATGCAGTATATGGATCAAACAGGTCTTTACACGATGGAGGATATGATCCAAGATCTCAAAATCAAAAATGTTGAAGTACTGTTTGTAGGATTATTAGAACAACCAAGATACATGATGGAACGAATAGATATCATTCCTGATTTTATTCCAGAAGAGCACATTTTCGAAGAATTCGAGTCTTGCTTAGAATGGATAATTGAAAATATAGAAGACGAGTATTAACTAATGAGAACAAAATGAAAAATTTAGCGATTACAAAAGACGTACAGAGCGCTTTAACACCAAGCTCAGTATTACAAGATTTATTAGATGGAAATAAGCGATTTATCGATGGGAATCCTGAAGGAGCAGACAATGCTGCATTAGTAAACCAGACAACAAGCGGGCAGTATCCTAAAGCCGTGATCTTGTCCTGTATTGATTCACGAGTACCAGTTGAAACAGTATTAGATCAGGCGATTGGAGATATTTTCGTTGCACGTGTTGCAGGCAATTTTGAAAATGTAGACATTTTAGGAAGTCTAGAATATTCATGTAATGTAGCAGGTAGTAAACTAATCTTAGTCTTAGGCCATGAAAGTTGTGGTGCTGTAAAAGCCGCTTGTGATGGCGTAGAATTGGGTAATATTACAGCCATGCTAGATAATATTATGCCTGCAGTAAGAAAGTCAGCAAATGAAGTTGACGGAGAAGCTAATTCTGGAAATTCAGAATTTGTGGCTAAAACTGTAGAGAATAATGTCAAGCTAACAATCGAGCGCATTCGTGAAAAGAGTCCAATTCTTGCTGAAATGGAGACCAACGGTGAGATCAAAATTGTGGGTGGTGTTTATAGCTTAAAAACAGGTAAGGTTGAGATGCTTTAGACATCTCAAGTTTCAGAAGTAATTCAAATAATGTGGCAAGATTGCAATTAGTTGGATTCAACCGAATTATCAGATTCCTCTTTGCCCTTAGTTAAGATAGAAGGAAATAGCATTGGTGCTATACTTTTTACGGGTTCGTATAATACGGATTCTTCTAAACCTTCTTCACTGGCAAAAGGAATTTGACGATTCATATTGTCAAATATGATAAGCACAACACTTAAGATTAATCCAATTTTTAAAGCACCGAAGACGCCTCCTAGTAGTTTATTAAGAATTCCAAGTGCCGCAAAATCTGCGAGTTTAGTGAGCGCTTTCCCAGCCAAGGCGATGACCACTACAATGATTACAAAAGTAATCGCAAAAGCTACAATATTTACATACTTTTCATCCCATTCCACTCTGGGTTCAAGGAAATCTGCAGCAAAATTACTAAAGTGGATTGCGCCATAAACCCCAGCGATCAAAGCGACCACAGAAGCTACTTCAACAAAGAGACCTTTCATCAGACCTCTAATAAGTCCGAAGAGCAATAATGCGCCTAAAATAATATCAATGACTGCCATAATTAGTCGGTTAAGACAAACCTACATAAATTTTCTCATTTTAAATGAATAACGTAAAAACGCAGTAAATAGTTTATTAAATTTGCAGGTATAATCTGGTTTTTGATTTTATGGCGAGAGATGAGCTTTTAAAACAACGTTGGAATACCATTGTAGATAAATTATCTGCACAATTTGCCGATGGAGATCGTTTAGATCTGGATGCGATCATATACTTAATTGGTGTGCAAGAACTTGGGCAATTGGATCGCAAGTTCAAGAAAGATCACAAGATTGATCTCATGCATATCGCCATTTGTAAATTACTTGTTCCTTATGGGTTTTATGAGTTTGACTATGTTGATGAAGAAGGATGGCCACATTATAAAGTATTAGAAGAATTACCGCATTTAAAAGCTGGTGAGCAGTCCATCTTAATGAAAGATGCCATAGTCAATTATTTTTTAGCTACCGAATTTATAGACTAATTGCGGTAAATCAGCTTCAACAAAACCGTTATCATTAACTTGTATTTGGATAAAATTCATAAATTTGCGGTTCATTTTTAAGGTATTATGATAGACAAGATCAAAGAGTTAATAGAGGAGGCAGAAGCGTTTACAGCAGAATCAATTGATGAAGTTGAGGCATTCCGCATCAAATATTTAGGATCCAAAGGATTACTAAAACAGTATTTTTCTGAGATCAAAAATGTGGCAAATGAACAGAAAAAGGAATTTGGCCAAACTATCAATAAATTAAAGACTACTGCTGAAGCTAAAGTCAATGCCTTAAAAGAAGAACTCCTAAACAATGAAGAGTCTGAAGGTATCTACGGAGATCTTTCAAGACCTGGAGAGCCAATAGAGATTGGTGCACGTCATCCAATTTCTATAGTAAAGAATCAGATAATTGATATTTTCTCTAGAATTGGATTTAATGTAAGTGATGGACCAGAGATTGAAGATGACTGGCATAATTTTACGGCTTTAAATTTACCCGAGTATCACCCAGCACGTGATATGCAGGATACGTTCTTTATTCAAACAGATCCAGATATATTACTGCGTACACATACGAGTTCTGTTCAGGTGCGTTATATGGAAAATAACAAACCACCTATTCGAACGATATCACCTGGTCGTGTATTTCGAAATGAAGCTATCTCGGCGCGTTCACATTGTTTCTTTCATCAAGTGGAAGGACTTTACATCGATAAAGATGTTAGCTTCGCTGATCTGAAGCAAACCTTACAGTACTTTACAACTGAAATGTTTGGTAAATCTAAGATCCGACTGCGTCCGTCATACTTCCCATTTACTGAACCTAGTGCTGAGGTAGATGTGTATTGGGGATTAGAAACTGAAACCGATTACAAGATGACCAAAGGTACAGGTTGGTTAGAAATTATGGGATGCGGTATGGTTGACCCTAATGTTCTTGAAAACTGTGGTATCGATTCTAAAGAATATTCAGGTTTCGCTTTCGGAATGGGTATCGATCGTATTGCTTTACTCTTACATCAAATTAGCGATATTAGATTACTAAGTGAGAATGATGTTCGTTTCTTAGAGCAGTTCAAAAGCGCCCTTTAATACGTGAAAAAAGATATTCAAATTCCTGAGGTTACAGATGTTTATGTAGCCGTTGTCCAAGAAGTTCATCCAGAATACAAAACGGAAGATTGGAATGCCTACATCATCAACAATAAAGATGCAGATCTAGATACGGTATTAATCGTTTCGAGAGGATATTCAGAAGATAAAGTTACACCTGTGATGCGACATACGGTCAAGCTTCTACCTGCACGAAGTTTTGCTAAAATTGAGTTTATGCAAAATGATGTGTTGGCTTTAAACAATGAATTTAAAGTCACATTTTTTGAAGGCAATCAGATGCTAGATAAAACATATCTTTTTCGAAAGAACAGTATCAATACTAAGGCACTACAAAGCATCCCTTTAATGAATTTAAAAGGAGTATTGGTGAAATAAGTTAATCTAACTTCTCGGTTAACTTTTTAAAGACCTTCTTTGCATTCTTGTTTTCATATAAAACCTCGTAAACCGCTTCAATAATTGGAAGTCTTGTTTTTTTCTTGTTCTTAATATTAAGGTCATGGGCACTTTTTGCGGCATAATAACCTTCAGCTACCATATTCATTTCCATTTGAGCTGATTTGACGGTATAGCCTTTTCCAATCATATTTCCGAACATTCGATTTCTTGAGAATGTCGAATACCCAGTAACCAATAGATCACCCAGATAGGCAGAGTTATTAATATTTCGCTTCATTTTGTGCATTTTCTTAATGAAGCGTTTCATCTCACGAATAGCATTACTCATTAAAACACTTTGAAAATTGTCACCGTAACCAAGTCCGTGAGCTATACCAGCCGCAATAGCGTATATATTTTTAAGCATAACTGCATATTCAGTACCGATAATATCATCACTTATTTTGGTTTTGATATAGTTACTTGATAATGCATCGGCAATATGCTGAGCTTTTACAGGATCGGCACAAGAAATTGTTAAATATGATAAACGCTCTAGCGCAACCTCTTCGGCGTGACATGGCCCTGCGATCACTCCAATATTTTCAAACGGAATGTGATAGATATCGTGGAAATGTTCACCCACTAAAAGTCCAGACTCAGGGATAATTCCTTTTACTGCAGATACTACAATTTTATCAGAAATATCAACCTCTAATTTAGCCAGTTCAGAATGCATGAATGCCGATGGAATTACAAAGATCAATACATCTGCCCATTCGGCAATTTCATTTATATCGTTGCTTAGTTTGAGTTGTTCAGTGTGAAATTCAACTGAACTTAAATAACTGGGATTATGTTGTTCTTTAAGGATATGCTCTTTCGTATAAACACTTCGCATATACCAGCCAATTTCATCTAAATTTTCAGAAAGCATTTTTACTATGGCCGTCGCCCAGCTTCCAGCACCAAAAACGGCGTAATTTAAGGATTGACTCATATAAAGGATTTAAAAGTGTCGTTCAAAAATAAGGAATAATCTGGGTTTTTAACACGATTGGACCTGAAGAATTCGATTTTGGCACGTGTTTTGAAACTGCCTAAATAGAAATCAAAAAGCGAGCATTATGAAAACAATTAAACTACTTTTAGTATTTGCGATTTCAGCAACATTATTTACATCTTGTTATACAGAAGATGTTATTATTACTGATGTTAATAATAACCAGCCTGGGATCACTTTAAATCAGTTATTAAGCTCCTATGAACTTTGGTATGTTGATATCAATCAAACCTTAGGACCAGGAGAAACACCATTTTTACAAATAGCATTTACCGTATCCTTTAGAAACGGAGTATTATTTGCCAATAATAATTTGGTAGGTTTTGGAAGTCAGGGTAATGGTTTTGGAATTGATGTAGGAACCTATGACGCATACGGAACAATTCTCGACGTCTATCACGATATTGACGGCTACCAGACATTTGATGTCTATCAAATTGATAATAATACAATCGAATTATACAATCCGTTTAATGATACGTCTTATTTCTTGAATGGCTACCAGAGAAGCAATTTTGATTATGATTTTGTGTTCTATGACAACATCCATTATTTCTTGCAGGAATATGAAGCTTGGGAGAAGACGTTTACAAGTGAAATGGGTGTGTTGAATGAGTTTGATAATGAGAATTATTTACAGTTCTTACCTGGAGGAAATGACTCTGTATTTAGAAGTTCTCAAGATGTTAATATTTCAGATCCAGCAAATATTTATTGGGATTACACTGGTGTATATGGCGTAGGAGATATCTCTGGTAATATGTATTTGAAAACATTAACACTAGATTATGATTTCTTCGACAATGAATTCTTCGAATTAAGCGTTATAAATGATCAAAGGATAGAATTATATCATCCATCGTCTGAAACGATATATGAATTTACGGGACGTGGTTATATACAATTCCTAAGACAAACAGATGCTCAGGGTAATACGATCGAAGACACTAAGAAAACGCTTAAAAAGCGTAAGCAAAAAACACCTAGATTGGATAACCCAAGAGAAAATACACGGAGCTAAATTTTGGTTGGTTATTTAGTTTCCAGAAACGTCCAGTACAACTCCAAAGTACTGGGCGTTTTTCTTATTTTAAAAATGTCTTTAAGGCATCAAAGTCATAGGGTTTCTTGATGATTGTTTTGTCTTTGTCAAGTACAAAATAAGAAGGTGTTGCTTCCACGCCGTATAAATCTGATGTTAGATTATCCCATTTACCAATTCCTAATACATGTATAAAATCTGGAAATTGTTTAATAACCGTTTCCCAATTACTGTCTTCGTCCTCCATTCCAAAGGCAATAACAGTTACTTCGGGATGACTAGCTAAATAACTTTTGATCTTAGGGAGTTCATCCATACAATGCCCACAGGTGCTGCTCCAAAAAATTAAAAGATACTTGTCGGTCAGGTAAAGGTCATGTAGTGATGTATTTATTGTTCCTCCATCTTTCGAGATTTGCAAATCAAAGTTTGGCGCCTTGTTTCCAACGGATGTGTTTTTAAAGATATTTATTTCTTCTATTAACTCCTCTTGATTGGTTTGATTTGCCAGCTGTAATAGGTAGGTATCAGCAACGTAATTTGTTAATTCTGTATTACCCATTTGCTTGAATTGTTGCCAGATCATTTCAAAAAGAACCGTCTTGATTTTCAAATTTCCTTCACCTATGTTATTCATCAATGAATCTACATTTTCCTTATAGACACTATCGGTTGTATTCGTTGTCATTCCAAAGACATAGGCTAGTACACGTTCAATCAAGAAATCAGAGCTTTGTAATAGTGTATTGCTGAAATCAACATGCTTTAGATAGTTTGATTTTAAGTTGCGTGCATAAGTAGAGAGATCTTCATATTGGTTTGGAATGTAAGGTTTGTTAGCTCTTACTAAGCTCTCTGTTAGCATTCCTTTAGAGTTTTCCTCATATGCTTTTTGAGTGTTATCCATGGTGTTTACGATCTCCATAAAAGCTGCCTTGTCTGTACTCTTTTGGATGTAGAAATTACTAAGCGTTCTGTTCACCATGTCCATACTTTTGATGTACGAGGTCCAAAGTTTGTTCTCATTACTATTTGTAAACTCAACACCAGTTTCGAGATCAAATTTAAAAGCAACAGACTCTTTGCCATTATAGATAAAATCAAAGTAGTTTTCCTCGGCAGGAATTGCATAAACGATTTTATAAATTCCAGGATTAATTATTGAGTCTAAGGTCATTTGAAACTTACCTTCACTATCTAGTTGAGCTTTGTCAACATATTCTGTACCACTAGGAGTTGCGTGATATAAAAAAGCATAAGTAAAATCTTCGGCTGGAGAAAATTCTCCGCTTAAGCTGTGTTGACCTATTAGTAAACTTGGTAGTAATAGAATTGAAAACAGTAAACGTTTCATTGTCATATGAGTTTTGAAATACTTAAAACGCTCAAATATTAAGCCAAATATCTAAAATTTATTTCAATAACATTCTTAGTTGATTTCTTCTAGTCTTGCTAGAGCATCCTGAACAGAATCGATATTTTCAAAAGTGATCAATAGTCGTAAGCCTTTTCGCGTTTGTTTTTCTTTCATTTTACAATCTTTAGGACGCGATTGTATGTATTTTAGTACTCGAGTGAAATGCGCACTTTGATAAAATGGACTTTGTTGGTCATGTATAAAGTAGCCAACGAAGCGACCATTCTTCATAATGATCTTTTCTAGACCAATCTTGGTAGCAATCCATTTAATTCTAACGCTATTGAATAGATCTATCACTTGGGTAGGTAATTCTCCAAAACGGTCAATAATCTCATTTTCAAAAGACTTTAATTCATCTTCAGTTTTAAGTGTGTTCAGTTTTGTATAAAGATTTAATCGCTCTGTTATACTATTGACGTAGTCATCAGGAAATAATAATTCAAAATCAGAATCTATGGTGATATCTTTTACATAGTCTTTTTCTTTTCCGTCGTCTTTATAGAGATCTTTGAATTCGTTTTCTTTGAGTTCGTCGATTGCTTCATTCAATATCTTTTGATAGGTGTCGAAACCAATATCATTAATAAATCCACTCTGTTCACCACCGAGGAGATCGCCAGCTCCACGAATTTCAAGATCTTTCATAGCAATATTAAATCCGCTCCCAAGCTCCGTAAATTGTTCGAGTGCCGTAATACGTTTTCTGGCATCATTGGTCATCGCCGAATATTCTGGAGTTATAAAATAACAGAACGCTTTTTTATTACTTCTACCTACACGACCACGCATTTGATGCAAATCACTTAAGCCAAAATTATTGGCATTATTAATAAAGATTGTATTTGCATTTGGGACATCTAATCCACTTTCAACAATGGTGGTACTTACTAACACATCGAATGAACCATTCATAAAGGCCAGCATGAGTTGTTCTAGTTTTTTACCTTCCATTTGCCCGTGTCCAATACCAATTTTGGCATCAGGAATCAAGCGCTGTATCATTCCTGCTACTTCCTTAATGTTTTCAATACGATTGTGTATAAAGAAAACCTGTCCACCACGTTGTATCTCATAATTAATAGCATCTCGTATGATCTCTTCATTAAATCGAATAACTTGACTTTCGATAGGAAAGCGGTTTGGTGGTGGTGTGTTTATTACCGAAAGATCACGTGCTGCCATAAGGCTGAATTGTAAGGTACGCGGTATTGGAGTTGCAGTAAGCGTTAATACATCTACATTCTCTTTTAAGGTTTTTAGTTTGTCCTTAACTGCCACACCAAACTTCTGCTCCTCATCAACAATTAGTAATCCTAGATCTTTGAATTTGACAGATTTATTGACTAACTGATGTGTGCCGATTATTATATCAACATGACCTTTTTCAAGTTTTTCGAGGGTCAGACGTTTTTCTTTTGCGGTTCTAAATCGATTTAAATAATCAACAGTTACAGGAAAATCTTTAAGACGCTCACTAAATGTTTTTTGATGCTGATATGCCAAAATTGTTGTAGGCACTAAAACAGCCACTTGCTTTCCATTATCGACAGCCTTAAACGCTGCTCTAATAGCGACTTCAGTTTTTCCAAAACCAACATCTCCACAAACCAAACGATCCATAGGTCGTTCACTTTCCATATCTGCTTTGATATCTGCCGTCGAATTCGATTGATCAGGTGTGTCTTCATAAACAAATGAGGCCTCTAGCTCGTGCTGCAGATAGCTATCGGGTTTATACTGAAATCCCTTTTTGAGTTTACGTTTGGCATAAACCTGAATTAAATTAAATGCAATCTCCTTAACTCGAGATTTTGTCTTTTGCTTTAAATTTTTCCAAGCCTTACTTCCTAATTTATAGATCTTCGGAGGTTTCCCGTCCTTTCCGTTGAATTTGGTGATCTTATGTAGAGAATGAATACTTAAATAAAGGACATCACGTTCACCATAAATGAGTTTGATCGCTTCTTGTTTTTTCCCTTCAACATCAATCTTCTGAAGTCCACCAAATTTTCCAATTCCATGATCAATATGCGTAACATAGTCACCGATATCGAGATTGGTGAGTTCTTTTAGCGTAATGGCTTGTTTTTTGGCATAGCCATTTTTCAGATGAAATTTGTGATAGCGTTCAAAGATCTGATGATCCGTATAACATGATAATTTGAGATCATGATCAATAAATCCTTGATGTAATGAGACTACAATAGTTTGATAATGAACGTCTTCTTCGACATCATTAAAGATATCTTGAAATCGTTTAGCTTGTTGTTCACTTACACAAGCGATATAATTTTTATAGCCTTTATCATGATTATTATTGAGATCTTCAATTAATAAATTGAATTGTTTATTGAATGATGGTTGAGGTGTTGTATGACATATAATGTTTTCTTTGGCGAAGACACTTGAAGATCCAAATTCAACCAATGTATAATCTAATAATTGGGACTTTAATAGTGTACTATTACAAAATAATTCTTCAGGTTCAGAGTGTTTTAGTTCAGAAGACAAGGCATGAAATGCTTCAACCGCCTTATTAAAGTTTTCGTCAATTCTAGAGAATAATAGATCTGAATTCTTAGCGAAAACAACCGTTTTTTGAGCGATGTACTTTAGAAAACTTTGACGACTTTCTTCTAGGAATTTATTGGCAACATTGGGAATGATATTGATCTTCTTAACTTGTTCTGTCGACAATTGAGTTTCAACATCAAATGTTCTTATGCTGTCAACATCATCACCAAAGAACTCGATACGATAGGGTTCATCATGTGAAAATGAAAACACATCAACTATTCCACCCCGAACTGAGAATTCTCCCGGTTCTGTAACGAAATCAACTCGTTTAAATTGATAATCGAATAGCACTTCATTTACGAAATCAATTGACAATTCGTCATTAACTGAAATTTTTAGCGTGTTCTTTTCCAGTTCTCGACGCGTGACAACCTTTTCAAAAAGGGCGTCAGGATATGTAATGATTACAGCGGGTTTTTTTCGAGAGTTAATTCGGTTTAAAACTTCAGCACGAAGTAGGACATTGGCATTGTCAGTTTCCTCAATTTGATAGGGTCTTCTGTAACTTCCTGGATAAAAGAGTACATCTTTATCATTGATAAGCGTTTCAAGATCATTAAGATGAAAAGCAGCTTCCTCTTTATCGTTAAATATGATCAAGAAAGGGAGATCAGATTGTTTGAAGGTTTCACTTATAATGAAAGATAAAGACGAACCAACAGAACCTTTCAAATGTACTTTCGCTCCAGATTGGGCAATAGAATTCCGCAGATTTTGCGTTTGCAAAGCCTGTACATAGGACTGCGAGATAAGGGATTTACTCAAGACCAATTATTTTGTGCAAATATAAAATATTTGTGCTTTCGCTTATTGTTAAAATGTATTAATAAAACTATCTTTGCAGCACTAAAAAAACAATATATATGTCATTTTCAGAATTATTCGAAAGCGGATTTAAAAAGCGTAACGAAAATCACTTCGCAGCAATCGTAAGAGTTGCGATGAGCGACGGAATCATCAATGATGCTGAGAAAGCGTTTTTAGACCGTTTAGCTACACGATTAGACATCACCGAAACCGAATACAAGCAGATTTTAAAAGATTATCAAAGTCACCCTATCAATCCGCCTTTATCTTATGATTCAAGGTTAGAGCGGTTATATGATTTAGCGCGTATGGTATGGGCAGATCACATTGAAGGTGAAAATCAGGTGCGTTTATTGGAGAAGTTATGTATTGGATTAGGATTCAACCCTGAAAATGTAAAATATATAACAGATAAGGCTTTAACCTTAGTACATTATGAAGTTGAACTAGATGAGTTTATTGATCGTATGAGAAATATGAATCAGTAATACACACTAACAAATAGAATTAAAGCGATGAGTTAAAAACTTGTCGCTTTTTTTTGTGCTAGTTCCATAAATTCTTCGGCAGTTTCGACCATGTTTTTACTACCACAAATAAATGGAACACGTTGGTGTAGTTCTGTAGGTTCAATATCCATGATACGTTTAAAGCCATCACTCGCTTTCCCTTTGGCTTGTTCAGCTAAAAAAGCCATTGGGTTACATTCATAGAGCAGGCGTAATTTTCCGTTAGAATTTTGTGAACTTTTTGGGTACATATAAATGCCGCCTTTAATCATATTCCTATGAAAGTCTGATACGAGAGAACCAATGTATCGACTTGTATAAGGGCGATCACCTTCCTCCATTTGACAATATTTTATATAATCCTTAATCCCTTGAGGGAAATGAATATAATTTCCTTCATTGACCGAATAAATCTTTCCGCTTTCAGGGAAAATCATATCAGGATGAGAAAGATAAAAAGTTCCGATTGCTGGATTTAAGGTAAACCCATTAACACCATGACCCGTCGTGTAGACCAACATTGTTGAAGTTCCATAAATGATATAACCAGCGGCAACTTGCTGACTTCCTTTTTGAAGAAAGTCTTCAAGAGTTACAGGAGTACCAATTGGAGTTACACGACGATATATTGAAAAAATGGTACCAACTGATACGTTCACATCTATGTTGGATGATCCATCGAGTGGATCGATCAAAACAACGTATTTATTCTGATGGTTTTCATCTTGACTATTAATAGAAATAAAATCATCTTCTTCCTCACTTGCAATTCCACAAACAATATTTCTCTTGGTCATTGTTTTAATGAACGTTTCATTGGCAAACACATCCAATTTTTGTTGATCTTCACCTTGAATATTGGTGTCGCCAACCGTCCCGATAATGTCTACAAGACCAGCCTTATTGACTTCGTGATTTACCACTTTTGCTGCAAGTCGAATGGAATTAATTAGTCTTGAAAGTTCTCCGGAAGTGTATTTAAATGAGGATTGGTTTTCAATAATGAATTCACCAAGCGTTTGATTTTTTTGAGACATGGAGTTCAGAAATTTTTACAAATATCTCATTTTTTTAATCAACTACAACGTTTTCGTTACATTATTCGTTCATTAAATTCGTAAGTTTTAAACTATCTTTGAATGAAAATTAGCGCATGAATATTTCCATCAGAAAAGCCGTCAAGAGTGATATGTCACGTGTAAGGGAACTCATTGTGGAACTTGCGGTTTTTGAGAAAGAACCTAACGCCGTTAATGTTACTGTAAATGATCTAGAATCTTACGGATTTGGTGATCAACCTAAGTTTACCTGTTTTGTGGCCGAAGGAGACTTAGAAATTGTGGGTGTCGCTTTGGTTTATGAGCGTTTCTCGACATGGGAAGGACCAGTATTGCACTTGGAGGACTTGATCGTTCAACAAACAAATCGCGGTATGGGTATAGGGACAGCCTTATTAGATCGCGTGGTGACTTATGGAGATGAACTGGGTGTAAATCGTATTAGCTGGGAAGTATTGGATTGGAATGAACTAGCAATCAAATTTTACGAAAGCAAAGGTGCTAACGTTAAGCGCGATTGGGATGTTGTGCAACTAAATGAAAAGGGAATTAAAGATTATATAGCAAAATTATAATATGCGAATATTCAAGTTTGGTGGAGCATCTGTGAAAAATGCAGATGGTGTGAAGAATATGGCTTCAGTATTGCGTACTGTAGGTTACGAAAACACCTTGGTTGTTGTTTCTGCAATGGGGAAAACAACGAATGCTCTGGAAGTAGTCATCAAGAATTATTTTGAAAATAGGTCTGAATTGCAGAGTTCAATTCAAGACGTAAAAAAGTTTCATAACGAGATCTTGTTAGATCTTTTTGAAAATACACAGCATCCAATTTTTAAAAAGGTATCAGGGATTTTCGAGGACTTAGATTATTTCTTAGGACGAAATAAGTCACCTGATTATAACTTTGTTTACGATCAAGTCATCGGAAATGGCGAATTGGTTTCGACTACAATTATTAGTGCTTATTTAAATGAAATTGGTATTGTCAATAATTGGTTAGACGTTCGTGAATTTATTAAAACCGATAACTATTATCGAAGAGCGAATGTCGATTGGGATCGAACACAGACTAATATTCAATCAAATTTCGATACTAAACTTTTAAATATCACTCAAGGGTTTTTAGGGAGTGACCCTAATAATTTCACCACAACTTTAGGACGTGAAGGAAGTGATTATACAGCTGCAATTTTTGCCTATTGTTTGAATGCCTCGAGTGTCACTATTTGGAAAGATGTACCAGGCGTATTAAATGCCGACCCTCGTTATTTTGAAAATGCTAAATTACTCAATAAGATCTCGTATCGAGAGGCTATCGAGCTTGCTTTTTATGGCGCGTCGGTCATTCACCCCAAAACATTGCAACCATTACAGCGTAAGGAGATTCCGTTATATGTTAAGTCCTTTTTAAATCCGAAGGATGAAGGGACTATGGTAGGTAAAGGTGTTGGTATAGAACCTGAGATTCCTTGTTATATTGTTAAGAAGAATCAGGTGTTAATCCGCTTGTCTTCCTTAGATTTCAGCTACATTGTTGAAGATAACATAAGTTACATTTTTAAATTGCTGCATGAGTATAAAATGAAGGTTGATGTGATTCAAAACTCAGCAATTAGTTTTTCGGTGTGTTTTGATAATACCTATAACAACCTCGAAACGCTTTTGCAACAATTAAAAGCTCGATTTAAAGTAACATGTTATGAAAATGTTAGTCTATATACTGTAAGACATTACAATGAAAGTGCAATTGCTTCAGTTGAGAAGGGTAAAGAATTGCTATTAAAGCAGTTAACTCAAGAAACGATTCAAATGGTAACTAAATAGTTATTTTATTACATTTACACCTATGACCAAACCAATAGATACAGGACTCGTAACTGCCAAGGAAGTCGCTAAGGCGATCAAAGTTGACAAGTACGGATTTTTAGGCACCTTTGTCGGTTGGTTATTGATGAAAGTGTTGAAGATTTCTACACTGAACAAGATCTACAATCGTCATAAACATTTGAATGATGGGCAATTTCTTGATGCTATTCTTGACGATTTCCAGATCAAGTTTGAAATCCCTGAAGAGGATCTTAAACGATTACCTAAAGATGGCGCGTACATTACGATTTCAAATCACCCATTAGGCGGAATTGACGGCATATTACTTCTTAAAATGATGATCGAACAGCGTCATGACTTTAAAATAATTGCAAATTTCCTGCTTCATCGTATCCAGCCGTTAAAGCCGTATATCATGCCTGTAAATCCATTTGAAGATCGAAAAGATGTAAAGTCGAGTGTGGGCGGATTTAAAAATGCGATTTTACATTTAAGAGATGGACATCCATTAGGAATTTTTCCTGCAGGAGAAGTTTCGACGTATAGAGATGGAAAATTAGTGGTTGATAAACCATGGGAAGAAGCAGCAATTAAATTGATTAAAAAAGCTGAGGTTCCTGTAGTACCAATTTATTTTCATGCTAAGAATAGCAAATTGTTTTACAAGCTATCCAAGATCAGTGATACTTTTCGAACGGCTAAACTTCCTTCGGAATTATTGACACAGAAGAATAGAATCATTAAAGTTAGAATAGGAAAACCTATTTCTGTTAATGATCAAAAAGAGCAAACTACGATTTCGGAGTTCTCAGAGTTCTTAAGACGTAAGACTTATATGTTATCTAATGCATTTGATACCAAACCAAAAATATTAGATAATATTTCGAACACTTTAAAGCCGCCAGCTAAACCACCTAAGCGAATTGTTGGTTCTGTTAGTGTAGAAAAAATGGCAGCCGAAGTCGATGCGCTTCGAGAAAATGATTACCGACTGCTCGTGAGCAAGAATTACGAGGTTTACCTCACGCCTGCAGAACAAATTCCGAATATTCTACATGAAATAGGAAGATTACGTGAGATCACTTTTAGAGCTATTGGAGAAGGAACAAACGAGGCAATTGATCTCGATAGCTTCGATACCTATTACCACCATATGTTCTTGTGGGATACAGATAAGCAGAAACTTGCAGGCGCTTATCGAATGGGCTTAGGATCTAAAATTTATGCGCGATATGGCATAGACGGATTTTATCTTCAAGATTTGTTTCGATTTGAACCAGAATTGTATAAAATGATGAGTGAATCTATCGAAATGGGGCGCGCATTCATCATTAAGGAATATCAACAGAAGCCAATGCCATTATTCCTTCTTTGGAAGGGAATCGTGCATACGACATTGCGTTTCCCAGAACACAACTATCTCATTGGAGGTGTCAGTATTAGCAACCAATTTTCGAACTTCTCAAAGTCTTTGATGATTGAGTTTATGAAATCTCATTATTATGATCCCTATGTGGCACAATATGTTCATCCAAAAAAAGAATTTAAGGTGAAACTCAAAGATGCCGACAAAGATTTTGTATTTGATGCGACCGAAGCCGATCTTAATAAATTTGATAAGATTATTGACGAGATTGAACCTGGTGCGTTGCGACTCCCTGTGTTATTGAAGAAATATATAAAACAGAATGCTAAGCTCGTCGCCTTTAACGTTGATCCGTTGTTTAATAACTCTGTGGACGGGTTGATGTACATTAAGATAGCAGATTTACCAGAGAGTACGGTTAAACCCGTGATGGAAGAATTCCAAGCTGAACTTGAACAAAAATTCTCAAACAATAATGAGGCTTAATCGATTACTAGTTTTTGCCTTTTTCTTAATATTTACATATGGATGGTCCCAAAGTATTAGAGGTGCGGTTTATGATGCGAAGACTAATTTACCCATTGAGACTGCTGCTATATATTTTGATAATACAACCATTGGGACTACTTCTAATCAACAAGGAGAGTTCGAGATTGATTTACGCGAAAGTGTAAATGCGCCATTAATTATTTCTTTTCTTGGTTATGAGAAGGTAATTATTACCGATTATAAGCCTTCAATTCGTTATAAGGTCATGCTCAATCCAGTTACGAGTCAGTTAGATGAGGTCTATATTACTACGTTTGATGGCATGCCTAAAGAGATAAAAATTAAGCACTTTCGTGAACATTTTCTCGGTGATACTAAAAATGGTCGCTCATGTGAGATCTTGAATGAAGATGATTTAATACTCACATATAGCAAACGAAATAAACAATTAACAGCGAGATCTTTCAAACCCATAATTGTGAGAAATGAAAGTTTAGGATATTTGGTTACTTATGAAATTCAGGATTTTGTAATTACTTATGGAAATGTGGATCTACGAGTGAATCGATTTAGACCCAAATCTGTATTTTATCAAGGCACAACCTATTTTCAGGAATTAGATAACGAGCCCAATCGTAAATATAAAAAGCAGCGAAAGAAGACTTATAAAGGATCGGTATTACATT
Source organism: Psychroserpens sp. (assembly GCA_017643165.1). Classification (GTDB taxonomy): domain Bacteria; phylum Bacteroidota; class Bacteroidia; order Flavobacteriales; family Flavobacteriaceae; genus Psychroserpens. The sequence goes on from JAEPNY010000004.1 coordinate 61,024, forward strand.
TTATGCGTGCAATATCAGAGCAACGATTAAAAAAGGAAGGTTACGTATTGTATAGTAGCGGTTTACCAATCGATCCTGATAGTTATATTAGAGTTACTAATATTGATAGTATAAACTCTTATGACGTTAAAATAAGAGCGCCATTGTCTATTTTATATGACAAGAAATTTCAAACAGAGATCATACCAATAGCGAATAATAGGAAAGGTAAAAGAATCGATCCAAATGAGCATATTATTACCGACGCAGATTCACTAAAAGCTAAGTTGTATTTGGTCCCAATTAAACAAAAAGAAGTGGTGAAGCGTGATTTCTTTAATATTGATTTTAGAATTGATCAATTTGGAAATCACAGTCCGATAGATGCGTTTTTCTTTATTGGTTATATGGGCGACTTGAGAATCGGTGATATGTTACCAAACGATTATAATTATCAAGAAGATAAATAGTCTTCCACAAAGGTTTTGAAATAAGCTTTTATTTCATTTCGCGCTTTCAAAAAGGCTGCGTGATTTTCTTCTTCAGTACCGACTACTTTCGAAGGATCAAAGAAATTATGATGAATTCTAAGTGCATTCTTACTAGGAATGAAAGGACAATTCTCATTGGCGTGATCACATACTGTTATAATGTAATCAAAGTCAATATCAGCATATTCGTCAACATGATTGGAAGTATGCTTTGAAATGTCGATCTGATCTTCTTTCATTATAGCAAGCGCACCTGGATTTATACCATGAGTTTCTATGCCAGCACTATATATGTTAGCTTTTTGTTTGGCAAATTCATTGAGGTAACCATGCGCCATTTGGCTTCTACATGAGTTACCTGTACAAAGGACAAGGATGTTTTTCATAATATTTAACAGCAACCATTTTTTGGATCGCAACATGATGTTGCGTTTGTGAGTTCTAATTTTTTAGGTTCTTCAATTCCGCAAATATCTTTGGCTTTACAATCGGTTTGATGTACGGATAGTTTAAGGATCAAGTTATTTTCAGTTAGATCAAAATCATTTACAAATAATTGAGCTGTATGAAAGTTTGTGTTACTATATTCAAATTTGATTTCCGATGACATATCATAAGCCTTCATTTTGCCGACTTTAGTGAGGATTCCTAAAGCTTTATAAACGGACATGTAGGCCTTTTTAGTAGTTTCTGCTGGACTTTCATATAGCTGTATAATTGTTTCGTTCCATTGGTCGACTTGTGAGCCACAGTCAACAGAATCAATACTAATGTGTTTTACTTCCGTAATATGATAATTTGGCTGAATCCATTGATTTGGTGCATATTCAAACACCAAGGATTTATCTGCATTTTGCTTCAGTAAATCGAATAATTCTTTAGTTGTCATGTGGATAGTATTTAAGATATTATTTTTAGCAACAATTCAGAGTTGTTTTCTTAAAAAATGAATCGAGTTGCATTCGAATCTCATTGTAGCGTTCAACGTTTAGGCAATAGCATTTTTTCTTGCCTTCGAATGTTCCTTTTAAAAGCCCAATATTTCCAATTACTGTGAGGTGTTGAGAGATTGTAGCTTGAGACAATCCAATTTCTTCAACGATGTCATTACAAATACATCCTTCCTGTTCGCTAATAAATTTGATTATTGCGATTCGCGCGGGATGTGCAAAGACTTTAGCAAATTGAGCAATTTCATTGATTTGATCTGAAAAGATATAGACTTTAGAAGCACCCATTGTGTGGTTATTTTGTTCAAATATAATAATTATAACGTAATATTGCAATATTACGATGATGTATCAATAAAATAATGCCAGAGCTAGAGACTCTGGCATTCGTATTATATTGATTTAAACCACTCTTGAAATTGTTTTCCCAACAGCCAAGAAGGTTGCATTTTTCCTCCCAAAGCACTTATCAAACTCATAATCCAAGCCACTAATAAAAGAAGTGCTACCACAAAGCCTAAGAATGGAATGATGGTCAATAATCCTAAAAGTAAAAATCCGAGATACTGTCTTATATAGAATGATCCAAACTCGGTTTTATTACTGCTGTTCATTACTAAGGCAATAATCCATCCAATTAATGTCAAGTGTGCAATAACTGCAACATTCTTTCCATCACTGAAAACTTCTTTAGCATCATCGGCAAATTCTTGAGCAGATGCCTTAGCTTCCTTTGAGAATTCGGCTGCTTTCTCTTTGGCCTCTCCAGCAAATTCCTTCGCTTCATCGGCAAGTTCACTTGCCTTTTCACTCACTTTATCGGCTGCTTTTTTAGCACTTTCCTTGGCGTCACCTAACATTTCATTTAGATCATCGCTTAAACTTTTTCCTTCGTCTGACATTTTATTTTGTGTTTTAGTTTTGATTCATAGTAAAGGTATTAAAATCAGATAATTACATCAAATAAAATTCAATTCAATTTATAGATGATGTCTAACGTTTCATTACGATTACTATCACATATTGTATTTGATTAGTAGCGAAACCTAATGTATTGTTACAAAGCTATTTGAATGCTTGATCTACAGGTTCCCATAATTCGATCTTGTTACCGTCATTATCTAAGATCCAACCAAACTTACCATAATCATAAGACTCCATTTCTCCTACAATAGTCACACCTTCATTTTTCAATACTTTTAATAATCCCTCTAAATTCTCCACACGATAATTAAACATATAGGCCTTATCAGAGGGTTGGAAATAGGTGGTGTCATCTTTAAAAGGGCTCCATTGTGTAGAGCAGTCATTTCCTTCTTGGTCTTTCCACCAGAAGGTACAACCGTAATCATCAGTATTAAATCCGAGGTGCTTTTTATACCAGTCTTTGGAGGCTTGAGGGCTCTTTGATTTAAAAAATAATCCGCCGATACCTGTAACTCTTTTTTTCATAGCTTACTTTTTTTTAATGTTTGCTTCGTATAAATCAATCCATTCTTGACAAGTCATTTTCTGTACAAGTTCTGTAATGAGTTCAAAAGGGATATCATCTATCTTTTTGAATCGCACACAACTTTTTCCCATGTCTAGTTTTCTTGAAGAATGTTTAGGATATTCATTTACCCACCAATCATGTAATTCTGGTTTTGCATAAATTCCGCTATGGTATAGGTTTATTGAGTTTTTCTGTGAAGCAAAACTCATAAATGGAAGCGGTGTTTTAGGATCGCAATGATACCCATCAGGATATACTGAATGCGGCACATAATAGCCAATCATTCCATATTGGATGCCTTCTTCAAATCCTTCGGGTAGATTGTCATTAATTACCTGTCGAAGCTTCTGTAATGTTGGTCTTCGTTCTTCTGGGACTTGACTGATGTAGTCTTCCGCTGAGGTTGCTTTATACTGCATAATGTGATTGATTTTAGTTATTTGCGTTGTAAGATTAAGCCTGATATTAAAGATATAATAAATCCAATTACGGTAACGAGTACCAACATAAAAACTGCAGCCATAGTACTGGTCATTTCCATTATTTGGTCTGCGTTACCTTGATCTTTCATCATTTGCTCATAACGACTAAAAAACTCTGGATCGATATACTTCGTGTAAATAAAATCAGCAATGGCAATACCTAATCCGACTAATAAAGAAATTAGTACGCCAATTGTGATGGCTTTACCTAGCGATATAACACCATCGTTTATTTTATCTCTATAATGCTTAATTCCAAAAAAGATAAATGAAAGTGAAAGGAAGATTGAAACATATCCTAATATTTCATTTGTTGAATAATCAAGGTTGTCAATACCTAAAGTTAAGTGTAAAATAAAAATGATAAAGCCCATAACAAGTCCATAAGAGCCAAACTTCAAAACTGTTTTTTTCATAATAATTGCATTTAAAAATTGTTACCTCAAAATTAGATTCCAGATGAAATTCGAGACTCATACTAAAGTACCAAAGTTCTCATACTTTAGTCTTAAATAGTGAAATATCACAGAATTTGGAAGGATTTAGCTTTTTGTACAGCTTGAGTTCGTCGCTGGGCATCGAGTTTAACCAAAAGGTTAGACACATGTGTTTTAATAGTGCTTTCTGATAAAAATAAACTTTCAGCAATTTCTTTATTCGATAAACCCTCGGCTATTTTTTGAAGTACTTCATATTCGCGATTACTAATATCAAGTTCTTTTATTTTCTCGTGATCAATTTCGGTTGTTGTCGTCGTTGGTTTATGAAGGCTTTTTTTATTGATATAAATTCCGACAAAGAAAAACACAATAGCTATAATTGCAACAACAACTTCAGCGCTTAAGTCACCAGAGATTACGGCATACTTGCTAAAATGAAATAATAGAAGTATGGCAAGAATAAGTAAGCCAAAAATAAATATGGTTTTCTTCATATTTAAAATTAACAAAATTCTGCTTTGATCTTGTTTACGATAGTCTGTGCTAACTTTTCTTTACTTTCTTGGGTCCATCCCGCTACATGAGGACTAAGTATGACATTTTCGGCCGAGATCAAATATTTATAGGCATCAGGTAATTCGTTGGAAAACAAATTTTCAAATGAGCTTTTTTCATATTCAAGAACGTCTAATCCTGCACCATAAATCTTTCCAGAACGAAGGGCATTAACCAAATCGTCAGTCACGACACTTTTGCCTCTAGCAGTATTAATCAACCAGAATGATTTTTTAAATGCGTTAATAAAATCACTATTGATCATATTGATCGTTAGAGGTGTTTCAGGTGTATGAAGACTAAGGACATCTGCGAGTTCTTGAAGTTCTTCTAATGATACTTGAATTGCATTTTCGTCACCAACATTTGGCTTTATATCATAACACACTACTGAAACATCGAATCCACGAAGCTTTTTCGCGAAGGCTTTTCCCATATTACCATAGCCAATTAAACCAATAGTTTTTCCGTCGAGTTCTATACCTCTATTGTCTTCACGAAGCCAAAGTCCTTGACGCACTTCTTTATCAGCCTTGTTCAGTTTATTAAAAAGTGATAACAACATAGCAAGACTGTGCTCGCCAACTGCATTTCTATTCCCTTCTGGGGCTGCGATTAATTTAATTCCTTTCTTTTCTGCATATGAAGTTTCAATGTTTTCGAGTCCTGCACCTACACGTCCAATAAATTTGAGGTTTTTTGCAGCATCAATGAATTCAGCGTCGATTTTAAAACGACTTCGAATGATAAATCCGTCATACTCATGAATCTTATTTTGGACCTCTTCTTTTGATGAGATATAATCCTCCTCATTTGTGAATCCTAGCGATTGCAATTCTTTAATGAGTAGCGGATGATTAGTGTCTAAATGTAGTATTCTCATAGATGTTCTAGATCCAAGGATATTCTGTTTGCGTCTTTTCGTCTTGCACATCACCAGTATGAGCTGTGCTTAATTTCTCAAATAAAAGTAAATGAACTTCCTCATCATTTCTTGTAGAAGGATTATGTTCAACACCTTTTGGGACTACGATTATTTCGCCTTCCTTTACGATTTCAACACGATCACGAAATTGCATATATAAGGTTCCTTTGACCACCTGAAATAATTCGTCTTCATTTTCATGACTATGCCATACGAATTCACCTTTAATCTTGGCTAATATAACCTGCATATTATCAACAGTTGCGATGCGATGCGGGTGCCATTGGTTATTAAAGAGTTTGTGTTTTTCTTTGATATTTATTGGCTTCATAGATCACTAATTAGTAGGCGAAAGTTACGAAGATTTACAATAGGAAAACGAAGCGCAGATGAACTAAATATTCAGGATGAGTTTTGCAATCCAAAAATAAATTAGGATACCAAAAATATCATTGCTTGTGGTTATAAACGGTCCAGTTGCAATTGCAGGGTCAATTCCACGTTTATCCAAAAATAATGGTACAAATGTTCCAATGAGTCCAGCAACGATGATGACTGCAATGAGTGATGAAGAAATTGCTATGGCCGTAATTAGTTCGCCTTTGGTGGCCCAGACAAATAGAAATAAAAAGATAGCCAAGATGGTACCATTTAATGCAGCGAGTAACATTTCTTTGATTAAGCGACTGTTAATACTTCCTTTGACATCGTCATTGGCCAATCCTTGAACAATAATTGCACTAGACTGTACACCCACATTTCCTGCCATAGCTGCAATTAAAGGTGTAAAGAAGAATAACACTGCATAACGTTCAAACGTATCTTGAAATCCTTCCATTATCAAAAAAGCTCCAACACCACCAATTAATCCTAAGAACAACCAAGGTAATCGTGCTCTGGTTAATTCTATAATACTATCACCAGCTTCTACGTCTAAGGTAATACCTGCAGCTAATTGATAATCTTTTTCAGCTTCCTCTTTTAGGACATCGACAATGTCATCAATAGTAATTCGTCCTACTAGAGATTGATTATCATCAACTACTGGAATAGCTTCAAGATCGTATTTTGCCATGACTTTTGCTACATCTTCTACATCATCTTGAACATGAACATAATCGACACTGTCTTTTGCAATTTCGGCGATTTTTTGCTCACTCTTGGCAACAATCAGATCCTTTAAAGAAAGACGGCCAATAAGTTGTTCTTCTTTATCTACTACATAAATAGAATGCACACGAGTAACTTCTTTCGCCTGTCCTCGAATACGTCTTAGACATCCTGCAACGGTCCAAGTTTCATAAACTTTTACAAGCTCTTTTGCCATAAGGCTACCTGCTGTATTATCCTCATAGTTGAGAAGTTCGCTAATCTCTTCGCGATGTTCTTCATCTTCTATTCGAGACATGACTTCGGCCTGACGCTTTTCCGGCAGTTCAGCAATAAGATCAGCCGCATCGTCTGTATCTAGCTCCTCAATCTCTTCGGCAATCTCTTTTGCTGATAGGTTTTCAAGGATCTTTTCGCGCGTATCTTCATCAAGCTCGGTAAGGATATCCGAAGTCGTTTCAGAATCTAATAATTTTATGACATAGACGGAGTCTTCGAGATTCAATTCATCTAGAATCTCGGCAATATCAGCATAGTGAAAGTCATTTAAAAGTTCATTTAATTCTTTATCCTGGAATGCAGCGACAAGTAATTCTACCTTTTCAATGAGTTCATCAGTAAGCTCGAAATGAATATTTTCTTTCTCGTCTGTCAAGCGTGATGGTTTTGTTATTTTGATCGATCCGATTCAATGAGCTGTGTCATTTCAATAAATGATTCAACACTTAATTGTTCTGGACGCTTGCCAAATATAACATTTGCTTTTAAATTATCAGATAGATTGAATGTTTTTAAGCTGTTTCTTAAGGTTTTTCTGCGCTGTTGAAAAGCAGTTTTCACAACTTTAAAAAAGAGGGTTTCATCACAAGGAAGCGTATAGTTTTCTTTGCGTTTCAAAAGCAATACGCCTGAATCCACTTTGGGAGGCGGATTGAATACATGAGGTGGTACTGTAAATAAATATTCAGATTCATAAAATGCTTGGGTTAAAACAGAAAGGATACCATATACTTTACTGCCTTCTTCTGAGCAAATTCGTTTTGCTACTTCCTTTTGAAACATACCAGAGAATTCTGGTATTTGATGCCTCATATCTAATGTTTTAAAGACGATTTGCGATGAGATGTTATATGGGAAATTACCAATTATAGCAAAGGATTCGTCTTGAAAAATTTGGCTGAGATCATGTTTCAGAAAATCTTTTTCATGCACTCTATTCGCCAAATTGAGATAATTGGCTTTAAGGTATTCTACAGACTCGGAGTCTATTTCTATGACATGAGTTTCAATCGGTTTTTTTAATAGGTATTTTGTCAGTACGCCCATGCCAGGTCCAATCTCAAGTACTTTGTTGTACCCTTTTAGCGTCAAACTATCAGCAATGTCTTGTGCAACAGATTCATCAGTAAGAAAGTGTTGTCCTAAGTGTTTTTTTGCACGTACTTGATTATGAGCCACCTTAGTTAAAATTTACTGTGTATTCGTCAATAATTTGAAGTTCTGTTCGAAATGCTAATATTTTATCAGCAAACCGTTTTAGGCCTTCACTTCGTAATCTATCGGCATCTTCTTGATAATAGGCATCTAAAGCCGCCCTAGAATACGATCGGTATTGAATTGCGTATGTTGTTCCACCCATTTCTTCTTCCACTAAAACCTGAGATAACGTAGCTTTTTCAAACTTCCCTGTACTGAGGACTTTCGGAATGTGATCTGTTTTCATCCAATCTAACCAATCGGTGTGAACGGAATCGTCAACATTCACTGTAACATTATATAAAATCATATTTGCGCTAATTCATTCCTTGTGTAGATAAACAAGGATATTATTCTCGTCTTGCAAAGAACTAAAGAACTTTGTTTAACACAAAAGGATTTTCGTGATTTTATCGAAATGACTTAGTTAATAGCGTCTCCGCGTAACATTCGGAATCGCTTTCTGGATTCAATAAAGTAGATGCTGTCTTCGTGATTGAATAATATCTTTTCGTAAAGCTCTTTTGCTTTTTCAGGTTGCGACAATTGGTATTGGTAAAGATCGGCTAAAAAATAAAGTGCGTCATCTGCAAGAATGTCATTTCTATAGTTCGCTATTATATACTGATAACATGCTTCAGCCTTTTCTAGTTGTTTCGTTTTTTCAAATAGCTTGGCCTGCATAAATAAAGCCTGATCTTCTATACTTTCGCCCTTATGTTCTGTTAGGATCTTATCAATTAATGCGATGGCTTCATCGTTATTATTTTGAAAGGCCATAAGGTCTGCTTTAGAATATAGTTTTAACGCGGTTCTTAAAGAATCTTCATCTTTATTATCAGAAATAAGAAGCTTTAAATCTAACGCATCATTAGCAATGAGCTGTGAGGTTGATGATTTCAGAATTTTTAATTGGGATTCAGCCCAATCGAAATCGCCTTTGTAGTAACTTGTTTTTGCAACTTTGAATCGTGCTTCCTGCGAAATCGTACTGTTTTTTAAGTTGACCTGTATTTGAGAATAGTATATCAAGGCTTCATTGAATCGTTCTTGAAATACTAATATATCACCCAATTTAAGTTTAACAGTTGCCTCTTGAAATGGTGAAAGATTCAATTTGAGACTTTTTTTAAGAAATGTACTTGCGATTTTGGGTTGTTGCTTATTAAAAGCCAGAAAATTCCCGTAGGCGATCTGCAAAGCAATGGTTTGCTCATAAGTCCCATATTGATCAAACAAGTCGTTGAATTTTTGGTCTATGACATCCAAGTCACTTTTGTTTGAAGTTGCAATTTCTATTTCAAGAAGGTATTGATGTGCGGTTAAACGCGTGTCAATATCTTGGGAATTTTCGAGAATATAGTTAAAAATCGAATTGGACACCTCATAGTCTTCTTCATTGATTGTAGTCATGGCCAGATCAATTATCCGGCTTAAGCTTTCTTGAGTTCGTCTGTAAAGTGCTTTCTCTTGAGTGAATGCTTTATTATATTCTTTTTGTTGAATGTATAGCCAACTTAAAAAATCATACCAGTAAGGATCTGGTTGTGACTGAATTTTTTTAAGTAACAGTTTTCTCAGGATTAAGTTATTTTCATTCTCCTTATTTTCAGAAATGAAATCACTGAAAGCCCGTTTGGCATTACTCAAAAAACTAGGCTTTTCGCTTACATAATCTAAATAATTGGAAAATAAGAGTTCAATATTTCCAAGCTCACCATAGATTCTTGCCATCTGAATATTGAAATTCATCTTTGGATTGGCTTCCATCGCTAATTCATAGGCTTCGAGCGCTTCTTCTAATAGTGAATGGTCTTGAAATTTTTTGGCAATTGTGTAAGCAGATGTAGGTTTTAAAGGAATTTCATCAAGCGCCTGTCTGTAATAACTATTGGCTTGATTAAGACTATCTTTGAGTTGATAGTTGTATCCTAGTTCTACAAGAAAGGCAGGAAATTTGAAAATTTTCATGCTTTCACGTAGCGTTGCTTCAGCATCATCGTAACGTTCTAATTGCTGCAATGTTCCAACGATCTTATACACCAGTTTGCTACTGCGCTTCGTTTCATAGAGCTTTTGATAACTAATAAGCGCCTTTTCAAACTCTCCGCGTTTAAAGTACTCATCAGCTAGATCCTCGCTTTGAGCGAAAATCATACCGCTAAAAAGAAAAATAAATGAGACGACTAAGGATCGCATGGATTATTGTTTTGTGTAAATATAACAAATGCAAGTACTGGATATTGTGAATGTTTTTATAATTATTGGGACAAATGACCAAAAAAAATGCCTAAACGTGAGTTTAGGCATTACCAACCAAAATAAATGTGCTATTAATCTATTTTTACAAATGATTCAGTTATTCTGCTGTGGCTTTATTTTAATGTTGTGAGATCTTTGGGGATCTATAGAAAGACTTTACTGGCCATGACTATTAAGGTCACGAGTAACACAAGGCGTTTGATATTTTTCATAATTAAGTAGGTTAGTTCTTAAATGCCTTACTAACTTCTAAATTATTATGAGAAAAACAAAGGAAATTTGAAAAAAATCGTTGAACAACGTCTTTTTTTAGCATTTCAACGACAAAAAAGAGTAAAATTCCTACAAAAACTAGATTTTATCGAATCCTGTGTATGGAATCAATACCTCCGGAATTTGAATGCCATCTTCTGTTTGATAATTTTCTAAAATACCAGCCAAAACGCGAGGCAATGCCAAAGAACTTCCATTTAATGTATGGCAAAGTTGTGTTTTTCCATCACTATTTTTAAATCGGAGTTTTAATCGGTTGGCTTGAAACGTCTCGAAATTCGATACACTAGAGATTTCTAACCAACGTTCTTGAGCTGTAGAATACACTTCGAAATCGTAAGTGAGCGCAGAAGCAAAGGTCACATCACCACCGCATAGTTTCAAAATTCTATATGGGAGTTTTAATTCTTCAAGAATACCCTTAACGTGATCGATCATACCCTCAAATGCATTATAAGAGTTTTCGGGATGTTCTACGCGTATAATTTCAACTTTGTCAAATTGATGTAATCGATTAAGACCTCGTACATGAGCACCATAACTACCAGCTTCTCTTCTGAAACATGGCGTATATCCTGTTATACTAATAGGAAGTTCACTTTCACTCAATAGATCTCCTCTAAAAAGATTTGTACCAGGAACTTCTGCTGTTGGAATCAAATATAAATTATCGGCGCCAATGTGATACATCTGACCTTCTTTATCAGGTAATTGTCCGGTGCCAAAGCCAGAAGCTTCATTAACTAAATGTGGCAATTGGTATTCGGTATATCCAGCTTCAATATTCTTATCTAAAAAATATGCAATTAGAGCCCGCTGTAATCTTGCGCCTTTACCTTTATAGACAGGAAAACCAGCGCCTGTGATCTTATTGCCCAATTCAAAGTCAATAATGTCATACTTTTTAGCCAATTCCCAGTGTGGAAGCGCATTCGCATGTAATTTTGGAACGTCTCCTTCACGATGGATCTCTTCATTATCCGACTCAGTCGTTCCAAATGGCACAGATTCATGAGGGACATTCGGTATTTTATACAGGAGTTCGTCTAGTTCAGCAGCCTTAGCATTTAAAGATTCATTTAACTGCTTAGAATCTTCTTTCAATTGCGTTGTTTTTGCCTTTAAGGTGTTGGCTTCTTCTGCACGTCCAGTTTTAAATAAATTCCCGATCTCTTTAGAAAGAGCATTCGATTCTGCTAAAGTGTTATCAAGTTGAGTTTGCAGTTTTCTTCGGTCTTCATCCAAGGTGATGACGTCCTCAATCATTTGTGATGCATCAATGTTTCGTATTGATAATCGTTTAATGACGTCGTCTTTATTTTCTCTTATATAAGCAACTTGCAACATAATAGTGCGATTTAGTAAGTCATTTAGAGAATGTACATTCTCTCATTTCAAACGGCAAATTTACGGAATTGTCAGATATTTTACTCGGCATTTGACGGTAAAATCCAATGGTGATGTTTAAAATGATACCATTCTTCATTTGCGATATCTACCTCAGGATCAATAAAGCGTTTTCTTCGTTTCCCATTAACGCTTAAATACGATCTTACATAAACTTTAATTCCAATGCCTTGTTTGGCAAATTCTGACTTTAAATGTTGTGCGAATTGCCACATAAAATCGGGCTTTGTACTCACTTGACGTATTTGCTTTGGTGAAAGATAATCTGCTAGTTTAATAGGTATTACAGCGTTGTTGTCTGAGTTAACCACATTGAAGGTTGTATTTGCGTTTCTAGTTCTAAGCATCATACGCCAAGATAAACGGTGTCCTTCTTCCGTCCACAAAACATCATCTCCAAAGGCGTGATGTCGAAGCGGCAATCCCACTTGAATAATAAAATAGATAATGTATAACGCTGCGAAAACGGTTCCGTACTTTGGTACTCGCACTGCGTTATCTTTATAAAATGGTTTCTTTTTAAGAAACAGTTTTTGAATCGTTTTAGGTTCAAAGAAAAATACTGCGAAAGCCAATGATAAATAAGGGAAAATACCAACTTGAAAAATGATGGAATTAAACATATGAAATATGATCGACGCAATAAATGCTAGTTTCCGCGTGCGTTTCCAAAGTAATAGTGGGATAACAAGACCATCGAATAGAATCCCTCCGTAAGCAACAAAATAATGAACTGCTTTATGTTGTAGAAGATCACCAACCACATAATAGTGTTGTTTGGCCTTCATTAATAATTCGGGCACTGTCAAATCTATCCAATCGGGATACATTTTCGCAATAGAGGCGTAAGAGTATAGAATGAACAACTGAATAAAGAAAAATAAACGACACCAATTCGGCATCGATAGGCGTTTTAGTTGTGGATTCAGTTTTACATCTAATGAAGCATATCTGTGAGCTGGCATAACAACCATGACAGCACTAAGGATCATTAAAAAGTAGTAATGATTATTGTAAGACGATTTCTGCATGAAGTAAGTTCCAGCCCAAAGCAAAGTGAAACTTAACATGCTCAAACGATATTTATAACCTACCATAATCATTAGACCAAAGATGCCCATGACCGCATAATACCCATACATCCATTGTCCAGGTAATGGTTGTAGCCATTCAAACCCAATAAAATTAAAGGTGAATTTCGGATCAATCATCGTTCTCTTGATCCATCCAGTTGCAATAGCCCCAAAACTTTCAAAGAAAATTAATGCGCCTAGGAACATTCTGAAAACAACAAGCGAACTGTTGTCAATATGCTTAAATAAGATTCTATTCATATCTAGTTCGGATAAAATGAATCGCGTTCTCTTGGTCTTTTTTTAATTGAGATTGCAGTGCTTCAACAGAGCTAAATTTATGCTCATCGCGTAAACGGTGAAGTATATCAATTTGCAATAGTTTACCATATAAATTACCTTCAAAATTAAAGAAGTACACTTCTATGGACTGTTTTTTTTCATCAAATGTTGGATTTGTTCCAATATTCATCATTCCATAATAGACTTCACCATCCCATTTAGAAGCGACGACGTATACACCATTTTTTGGAATGAGCTTATACGAGCTTTCCACCGATATATTTGCGGTTGGGAACTGTATCGTTTTTCCCACACCTTTACCTTTAATGACAGTCCCAGTTATAAAATACGAGTATCCTAAATAGGCATTTGTGGTTTCGATATCACCATCTACAAGCGCTTGTCTTATTTTAGTTGAACTTACAGCGACATCTTGAATATCCTGAGCAGAAATCTCGTCTATCTGAAAATCATATTTTTTTCCGAAAGCTCTCATGTCTTCAATATTGGCACTCCGATTCTTTCCAAAATGATGATCATAACCAATGATAATATGCTGAGCATTGAGTTCATCAACTAATATGTTTTTTACATACGCTTCGGCTGATAGATTTGCAAAAGCTTTGGTAAATGGTTTGATTATGATCTCGTCAACACCATATTGCGTTAATAGCATTTGACGCTCGTCAATAGAGTGGAGTAGCTTTAAATTGTAATCTGGTTGAAGAACCATTCTTGGATGAGGAAAAAACGTCAACACGATCGATTTTAAGCCGTTTTCTTTTCCAGTTTCAACTAGCCTATTGATAATTTTCTGATGTCCAATATGAACACCGTCAAAAGTGCCAATAGTAATTATCGAAGGCTCAGTGCGTTCAGGTTTCTTTTCCAATTTCGATATCAATATTTGAAATTTTTGATAAAAATAAGGATTAACCTTAGATGAATTTAAAAAGTTAGCATAATGTTTTTAACGTGCATGTGCAGGATTCATATCGTAAATTATCTATGAAATTTGCCGCATTACGTTAAAATCATAATATTCTGTTAAAAAAAAAGCTGTAAAATCATTGATTTTCATTAGATTTACGCACTAATTTTTATAATCTTTCAATTTATTAATCCCGATATTTATGAAACGAAACTTTACTTTTAAAACGATTTTTGCTGCACTAATGCTTTTGTGTGCTGTCAATACCTATGCACAAGATAGGACTTGTGGTATGGTTGAGCATATGGAAGAAATGATGCAGAACCCTGAATTTGCTCATCAGTACGAGGAAAGTCAGAAGAGATTCAAAGCTGAAGTTGCAAGAAGACTAAGTGGTGAATTTCAAGCACGTGGAGGAAATATTCAGATTCCTGTAGCCGTGCACTTTCCTGGAGCGAACGAAGCAGACAGAGCTTGCTTGGAAGCTTTAGCTCAAAACCAAATAGATATATTAAATGCTGATTATACAGCTTCGAATGCGGATATCAATCAATGGACTGCGGCAAGTGCCTTCTATCCAGGTTTAAATCCTGGTGTGGCCAATATTTCTTTTTGTTTAGCGGTGGCTAATCACCCAGTTGGTCTTGATCCAGAATTATTAGAAGGTAATCCATGTGTAACTATTGGATATAACTTTGGTGGCGGTAATAATGCAGATGCAAACTGGGCAGGATATATGAATTTTGTGGTGCGTGATATTGGTCCTGGTCTATTAGGATTCTCACCACTAGGAGGGAGTATTTCAGCTGGTCAAGCGGTAACAATGAATTTAGGAGCTTTTGGTTCTGGAGCTGGTTGTCCAGGTTCAGGAATTGTTCCTGGTGCACCGTTTAATTTAGGTCGTACTGTAACGCATGAGTTAGGTCACTTTTATAACTTAAACCACCCTTGGGGACCTGGTGCACCAACATGTGCACAGGATGACGGAATTGCAGATACACCAGAAACTGGACAAGAAACCTATAACTGTCCTAATGCTGGAACACAACCAGGTTGTAATGCAGGAGAGTTTGTATTACATATGAATTACATGGATTATGTTAATGATGCATGTATGTATATGTTTACCCCTAACCAAATGACTGTTGTTGATGCGTGGGTAGCAAGTATTGCTCCAGATTTCAAGCCTAATGTTTGTACACCTCCTGCGCCAGGATTTAATATGGTCGCAACAAATAATGAGGTATCAACATGTCCGACGGTAGATACGCAAGCAGTATTTAATTTTAACTACAATACAATTTTAGGATTTAGTGAGACTACGACATTTTCTGCCTCTGGCGTGCCAGCAGGTGCTACAGTAAACTTTAGTCCAACATCGTTAAGCACAGATGGTTCGTTTACTATGACTATAGGTAATATTGGCGCAACAATGGAAGGCGAGTATACGATCACAGTTACTGGAACGTCAGCGTCTGTTACTGAAACAGTAGATGTGTTGTTAAAAAATACATGTACTCAAATAGAGTGTAACACATATGCTTCGGCTCAGAACTTAAATCTTGCGATTGTAGATGGATCAGGTGGAACACCTGGACAACCTTTCGCTACGAACGTAATTACTGTGCCAGATTTAGGGTCACCAATCGAAAGTATTACTGTTAATGTGGATGTGACACATACTTATATCTCTGATTTACTTGTAAGAATCATCCATCCAGATGGTGCTACGTTTGTAGACGTTTGGAGTGGTAACTGCGGAAGTAATGCCAATTTTGATGTGACATTTGATGACATGGCTGCAGCGATTGCTTGTGGAAGCCCAACAAATGGAACATATGCACCTGCTAACCCATTAACAGCATTTAATGGATTGGATACGGCCGGAGATTGGACCATTTTACTTGCAGATTTCTTTGCACAAGACACTGGAAACTTGAATGATTGGTCAATTACAATTTGTACAGAACAACCGCTAAGCGTTGATGAATTTGGTGCAGATGAATTCGCTATTTTCCCTAATCCAAACCAAGGTGAATTTACAATCAAAATGACTTCAGGTTCGAACGAAGATATTAAGGTGAATGTATATGATATCCGCGGAAGAAGTATCTTTAATTCACGATACACTAATACCGGTCAATTTAGTGAAGTCGTCAGTTTAAATAATGTTCAATCTGGAATGTATCTTGTTACTGTAAGTGATGGTGACAAGCGAACAACCAAGAAGATAATAGTAGAATAATACAAATTACTGATACTAAAAGAGAGGTGGAAACACCTCTCTTTTTTTTTTCAGTTATGTAAGTTATATTTGCAACAACGACTAAACCTATATTT
The DNA here is from genome assembly GCA_017643165.1 of Psychroserpens sp. Classification (GTDB taxonomy): domain Bacteria; phylum Bacteroidota; class Bacteroidia; order Flavobacteriales; family Flavobacteriaceae; genus Psychroserpens. The sequence continues at coordinate 77,495 of JAEPNY010000004.1, forward strand.
TAACCATTAACCCAATTACTATGAATAGATTTCTACGCATTGGCCTTGTGTTATCCTTTTTTTTAACAGTCACAACAATGACTGCTCAAAATAGCGCTTGGCAAGAAATTTCTAAATCGACTAGAATTGAATCTGTGAGTCTCGAAGGCTTAGACAAGAATCATTTTAGTCTTTTTCAATTTAATATTGAAAATTTCAAATCACAACTTCAAAACGCACCGCTTCGACGTCAATCGGGTGGACAATCAAACATCATGGTTGATTTCCCAAATATTGATGGGAAATTGGAGCAATTCCGAATTGTTGAAACGCAGATATTCTCAACAGAAGAAAATGCAGCACAACACCCAGGAATAAAAACATATTTGGGGTCTAGTATCGAAAACCCAGGAACTCGAGTTCGTTTTAGTGTTACACCATTAGGAATGAATGCTATGATTTCTCAGCCTGGAATGGAGCCATACTATATTCAACCGGTTACTAAAGTTGCTAACGGACAATATTTGATTTACAATAAAAGTGCGCGTTACGAATCTCAACAAACTTTTGAGTGTTTAACTGAAGATCTTGGAATTACAAAAGAAGAAATTGAATCATCAGTTATAAACCGTGATGCCAATGATCAAATATTACGTACATATAGAATCGCAATCTCAGTGACGCAAGAGTACACTGGTTTTTGGGATGATGGTAATAATGCAAATGGGAATGATCGACAAGATGCTTTAGCTCAAGTCATCTCTACGCTAAATAGATCTAATGAAGTGTTTGAAGTAGATATGGCGATTACCTTTCAATTGGTTGATACCGCAGATGATCCTGCTTTAGATATCATTTATTCTCCTTCTTTCCCTGATCCTTATGGTGCAAATTTGAATGCTGGATTACAGGCTAATTTGACTGCAACCGTTGGTGAATCAGATTATGATATTGGACACTTATTTGATTTTGGTGGAAATAATGGAAATGCTGGATGTATTGGGTGTGTGTGCGAAAATGGTAAAGGTTCTGGTTTTTCATCTCACTCGTTTTTAGATAATGATGGAGGGCCTTATTTTGCAGACTTCTTTGATATTGATTACGTACCACATGAGATTGGACATCAAATGGGAGCAAACCATACGTGGTCATTTAACTCTGAAGGAACAGGTGTAAATGCAGAGCCTGGTAGTGGAACAACTATCATGGGATATGCTGGTATTACAGGTCCGAATGATGTACAAGACCACTCCGATCCTTACTTTCATTACTATAGTATCTTACAGATTTCGAATAATGTAGCGTCTGCACCAAACAATTGTGCAGCAACAACTGCAATTACGAATAATCCGCCAGTAGCAGATGCTGGAGCTGACCATGTTATTCCAAGAGGAACAGCATTTGTTTTACGTGGTGCTGCGACCGATCCTGATGGTGGAGATGTATTGACTTACACATGGGAACAAATTGACAATGGTATTACTACTAATGGGTCTTTTGGTCCTAATAAAACGACTGGAGCCGTTTGGAGGTCTCGTCCTCCGAGCACGTCACCAGATCGTTACATGCCATTTTTAGAGCGTGTATTGAACGGACAATTAACCGAGTCAAATCCAGTAGAAACCGTTGATAATTCATCATGGGAAACTGTGTCAAATGTATCAAGAACATTAAATTTTGCTTTAACGGTTAGAGACCGATCTGAGGCTGGTGGTGTTGGACAATCACCACAATCTGATTTTGATACAATGACGGTTACAGTTGATGGAAATACAGGACCTTTTGCAGTGACATCGCAAACAACAAACGTTACATGGGATGCGGGATCTGTTCAAACCGTAACATGGGATGTGGCTGGGACTGATGGAGGTGCCGTAAATACACCTACAGTAAATATTTTATTATCTGTGGATGGTGGACAAACATTCCCATTTGTAATGGCTTCAAATGTTCCTAATGATGGAACACATGATGTTACCGTACCAACAACAGGAGGTGATACAACAACCGCACGTGTAATTGTAGAAGGAAATAATAATATTTTCTATGCAGTAAATTCGACGAACTTCAGTATCCAAGAATCAGAATTCGTTGTTACTTTAGATACGACTACACTTGATGTTTGTCAGCCAAATGATGCCGTATATAATTATACCTATAATACATTCCTTGGATTCACTGATACTACAAATTTTGCTATTACAGGCTTACCTGCTGGATTAACAGCTGTGATTAGCCCATCTTCAGCATCAGCTGATGGAACAACAGGAACGGTAACGATTAGTGGAACTCAAAATGTAGCTACAGGGACTTATCCATTAGTGTTTGAAGCAACGTCTGGCGCAATTACATCTACGGTAAATTTTGATCTTAATATATTTAATGATACAATTACTCCAGTTACATTAACCACACCAGCGAACACTGCAATTGATGTAAGTGCTGAAGTGGAATTTATGTGGAATGCCTCAACTAATGCTCAAGACTACTTAATAGAGATTGCAACCGATAATGGATTTACCTCAATTGTTGATAGTGCAACAGTACAAGCTACAAGTTATACGAGTGGTGCATTAGGAGCGAATACTTTATATTATTGGAGAGTTACAGCTTCTAATTTATGTGGTTCGGCAAATGCGTCTTCAGTATTTAGTTTTACAACGGCGAATTTGACTTGTGATTCATTTATTGATGACGTGCAACAAACAATTTCACCAGTGGGTGCAGGAAATACAGTGATCTCTACGATTACTGTTGATGATGACTTCCCAATTACTGATGTGAATGTAACTTTGAATATCACACATACATGGGCATCAGATCTTGAAATCACTTTAACAAGTCCTCAAGGAACGTCAGTCGACCTTATTTTTGATGAAGGAGGAAATGGAGATAATCTTATCGATACAACGTTTGATCAAGAAGGAACAGATGGTCCTATCACAGATGCTTCACCTCCATTTACAGGAAGTTTCCTTCCAGAAGGAGACCTGTCTACAATATATGGTGAAACTTCTGGTGGTGATTGGGTCTTGACAATAGTTGATGATGCTAACCAAGATGGTGGAACATTTGACAGCTTCGAACTGTTCTTATGTGTACAAGGATCCTTATCTATTGATGAGTCTGAACTAAATGATACGGCGTTTGTTATTTATCCGAACCCAAATCAGGGAGAATTTAACGTGGTAATGAATTCTAACGGACTGAACGACGTGAAAATCTCTGTTCATGATGTAAGAGGTCGTCGCATCTTTGATAATAGCTATCAAGGTTCGCCAGCATTTAATGAAACGATTAATTTAGGAAATGTTCAGGCAGGCGTTTATCTCGTTACTGTTGAAGATGGATTAAAGCGTGCTACAAAACGAATCATTGTAGAATAATTAAATTCTAAATAAATAAAAAAAAGAGGCTTATTTAAGCCTCTTTTTTATTTTCCATTGAAAGTATTCATTGTATTATTTATACCTGCAGTTCCGAATGATTTAATAAGCTCAATCGACTTGTCTATACGCTCAGGTAATTTTGAATGTTCGTCTTCTGTCCATTCACCTAACACATAATCTACTTGTCTGCCTTTTGAAAACTCGTCGCTAATACCAAATCTAAAGCGGTTATACTTAGTGGTTTGTAGTTTATTTTGAATATCCTTTAATCCGTTATGTCCACCATCGCTCCCTTTTGTTTTAAGTCGGAGTGTTCCGAAGGGTAAATTAAGATCATCAGTAATGATCAAAAGATTTTCAATAGGAATCTTTTCTTTAGTCATCCAATACAAAACTGACTTTCCGCTTAAGTTCATATAGGTACTTGGTTTCAATAAGAAGAAGGTACGACCTTTGAACTTATAAGTTGTAAGATCTCCAAGTTTTACAGTTTCGAACTTCAGGTCTTCTTTTTTAGCAAGACCATCTAAGATTTGAAAGCCAATATTGTGTCTGGTATTGGCATATTTTTCACCAATATTTCCTAGTCCAACGACCAAAAATTTTTTCATAGGGTCTGAGTTTTCAGCTTTAACAGAAACAGAATTACAATTAAAAAGATGTTTTAGAAAGTTCCAGATAGTTCATGAGTTTTTACAAAAATAAAAAAGCATTCTAAATACATAGAATGCTTTTGTATACTTAAATAGATATTACAATCTACTCTTGAGCTTCAGCAGCAGGTGCATCTCCACCTTCTGCAGCCGCCCCTTCAGCAGCTCCTTCCGCTCCTTCTTCTAATTCATCTTCATCTTCATCCTCATCATCAAGTATAGCGGTTCTAGCCGTCTTAACTTGAACAACAACAGTGTTATCAGCGTGCAATAAAGTGTAGTCCTCGCCTTCTAATGCAGTTACATACAATTTACCTCCAATTTTAAGTTTGGTAATGTCTGCTTCTAAGAAATCTGGAAGATTCTTTGGTAAGGCTTTTACTCTTAATTTACGTCTGTTTCTTCGAAGGACACCTCCATTTAATACTCCTCTGGATGTACCTATAATGTGTACAGGAATATCCATAGCGATTTCTTTGTCTTCGAATAAACGGTAGAAATCTATGTGCAAGATTCTATCGGTTACTGGGTGAAACTGGATGTCTTGTAAAACAGCATCGTAAGTTTCGCCATTGTCTAGGGCAATCACAACTGTATGCGCATTTGGCGTATATACCAGTTTAGAGAAAGCCAATTCAGGTGCAGAGAAATGCACGTTCTGGTCTCCTCCGTATAATACGCAAGGAACCTGTCCAGCATTACGTAGGGCTTTCGTTGCCTTCTTGCCCACGCTTTCTCTTTGAGATCCATTGATTGTAATTGATTTCATGGTTTTTGTTTATATTAATTTAAATTACATTATGAACTTAGAGCTAATCGATTTGTTATAATGCACGTTGTGCATTACTTCAGCAAATAAATCAGCACACGATAAAACTCTAATCTTATCGCTTTGTTGTTTTAAAGGAATTGAATCTGTTACGATCAATTCTTGCAGTTTCGAATTCGCAAGTTTATTATAGGCATCTCCTGAAAGGATAGGATGTGTACAAATCGCACGAACGCTCAAAGCACCTTTATCCATCATCAAGTCTGCCGCTTTTGTTAATGTTCCGGCAGTATCTACCATATCATCTACCAACACCACATTCTTTCCGGTCACATCACCAATGAGTTCCATGTGTGAAATCACATTCGCTTTAGCCCGCTGCTTATAGCAGATAACTACATCACTTTCTAAAGCTTTAGAATAGGCATAAGCACGTTTTGAACCTCCCATATCAGGAGAAGCGATTGTTAAATTATCTAATCCTAGCGATCTCAAGTAAGGAAGGAAAATAGTCGACGCAAATAAATGATCAACAGGTTTTTCAAAAAATCCTTGGATCTGATCAGCATGTAAATCCATCGTAATAATACGAGTGGCACCTGCAGCTTCAAGCATTTTCGCAACCAATTTGGCAGCGATTGGCACTCTTGGTTTGTCTTTACGATCTTGTCTTGCCCATCCAAAGTATGGTAAAACAGCGGTAATGTGTCTTGCTGATGCACGTTTAGCGGCATCAATCATCAATAACATTTCCATTAAGTTTTGTGGACCAGGATGTGTAGAGCCAATAATAAAAATACGAGTTCCACGAATAGATTCTTCGTATGACGGCTGGAATTCACCATCGCTATACGTTGATGTAATAACGTTACCTAATGGCACACCAAATTTAGATGCAATATGTTCAGCGAGTTCTTTACTCTGCGTACACGCAAATATCTTGGCTTCTGTTGCTCCAGTTGGCATTGGTAATGAATTATTTAAGTTAATCTAAACGCTTCCTCGAAACGAGGTGCAAATTTATGAATTTATTTGAACTGAAAAAGCATAAAACCTACTTATTTTGCTAGATTCTTTTAAATTATTTTATAAGTTTGCAGTCCAAAATTGCTCAAGTGGCGGAATTGGTAGACGCGCTGGATTCAAAATCCAGTTCCTTCGGGAGTGTGGGTTCGATTCCCACCTTGAGTACGAATAAAGTAAAAGCAAGCAAAAACATAAAGCTTGCTTTTTTGTTTTTGTGAGGTTTTGGTTTTCAATGCGACGCTTTGTGAACAACGAGTGCAACGCGTTAATCGCACTAGAAGCGAGTCTATTTATCATAAAGTCAAAAAAAGAACTTCAGTAACTAACTTAGTTTTTATACTTTTTTAATTGCCATTCTATATACTTTGAGACGCTTTTACTTCCTCTGTTTTTAAAGCTGTGTGCTTTTTATATTTTAGATACGCAAGAACCGAAATTGTTATCACGGCGAGAATCAGAACATAAATAAATTTTGGAATTGGGATTGGATCCCCTGCGGCATAACTGTGAAGTCCGCTGAGGTAATAATTGACTCCAAATGATGTCATAATGATCGATCCAAAGGCAAATACACTTGCCATATTTAGAACGTATCTATTATTAAATGCAGGAATAAATCGTAAATGGAGTACAATAGCGTATACAATAATACTGATAAGAGCCCATGTTTCTTTAGGGTCCCAAGCCCAGTAGCGACCCCAACTTTCATTAGCCCAAATACCTCCTAGAAATGTACCTGTAGCTAAAACAAATAAACCGATGGTCATTGCTATTTCATTGATATAGGTCAATTCTTTTATTTTAACAGTGATGATCTTATGGTTTTTAGAATTTCTAAAGATGAATAAAACTAATGCCATTATACCTAATAAAAAGGACAAGGCAAGTGGCGCATAACTGCTTACAATAGTAGCCACGTGAACTTTAAGCCAAAAGGATTTCAACACTGGCATTAGATTAGTGATCTCAGGACTTAACCAATCCAAATAGCTTACAAAAAGCAATGCCCCAGAAAATATCGTGGCCAATGGCAATGAAAAATCAGATTTACGGAATGTAATGAATCCACAAAGCAGTAATACCCAAGCCACAAAAACCAACATTTCGTAACCATTGCTCCATGGAGCATGTTGTGATATATACCACCTAAGAACAATATTACCAGCGAAAACAATAAGACATAGAAGGGTTAATAATAGTAACGCGTTCCAGACAAGGTTTATACGTTTTGAACTAGAAAAAACTTTGATAATCGCCATAATCAGCATTAAGCCTCCTATAGTGAATAAGGCCTGAAATAACCAAAAGTTTAAATTCAAGTCATTATACAAAAGTTCAGCTTCAATACGCTTACGACTAGGTATGATTTCTTTTGCAAGCACGCTTTGATAGACTCGAATATAGGCCAACTTATCACTCGCCTCAACCCAATTTTTAGATTTAATATCATCAAAGTAATTCGGAATAATTTGACTAGCAAATTCTCCATCTTCTTTTGGAAAATCTTGAAAATGATGCGTATGACTAAACCACGTGTTATTTTCATCATTCTTATTGGGAAAAATCTTTAAATAATGTCCAGCGAATAAATTGTATAATATATTAAATCGTTCATCTACCTTTAAGACCTCTTTGTCTTGTTCGCTCCGTTCGGCTGGTTTCTTTTTATTCGCATTCTCTACTTGAAGACCTAATCTATATGCGCCGTTGGCATCTAAAAGATCTGTGAATGAAACAAGTCCGTCTTCACTTATTTGTAGTTCAGAAAATATGCCTCCACCTTTTTTTAAATCGACTTTGATCAAAGGTATTTTATTCCATAATCCAGGGTTGGCTTGCAAGGCTAAAAAAGCCTGATTGGCATTAAATCGTATGGTTTCGCCTTCTTGAGTAAATCTAAAATATGGTCTTCGCGTCAGTTTTCTCAAGAATTCAGAGGCCAGGGTGTTAATAGGTTTAATCCGACCATCAAGATCCTGTACCATTAATCGACCAAATAGTTCGGCATGTTGTTTATCAATAAATTGCTGTTTAATAAGTTCAGGTTCGATATTAATACCAGAATCTTGTGCAGTAATACTATTCGACACAAATACAAAAAAGACGACTGTGGTGAGGGTTTTAAGCTTATTCAATTTATAATTGATGGTTCGAAATCTCGATTGTTTTCCAAAAAGCGTAAAAAACATACCGATCATCATCAAGAAGTAGCCAATATAGGTAATATTAGTACCTAGTCGATCATGGTTCACCGCCAAAACCGTACCTAACTCATCTGTGTCATAACTAGCCTGAAAAAATCTAAACCCCTTATAGTCAAGTACGTTATTCATGTAGATTCGATAAGGTATGACGGTGTTTCCATCGACGATATTAACCTCGCTTGCATAAGCTGAAGGGCTTGTTGATCCAGGATAGCGATCTAATTGGAAATCATTAAGTTTTAAGCTGAAAGGTGTGGTTATAGCTTCAGCGCCATACGACAATTTAAGTTCTACATCATTAATACGGAGTTCATGTGTGGTAGGAAGAAATCCATCACGGTAGAGTAAGGTTATTATGTCTTTTTGCCCGCCTACCTCAACATTTAAAATTAAAGCATCGTCTTTTGTTTCATCATTATCTTTTGGTTTATCAGAACCACTAATAAGTTTAAGTTTACCGCTTTCATGGAACCGCAGAGGAACGAACGACATATCTCCGTCGCGATAGAGTGTTCGTAATTTTAGTGTTTGGAGACTATCTTTCTTCAGGGTCGAAGCTTTTTCAGTCGCCATTATGAATGTGCTTAACTGCCGTGGAGAATTAATTAGTAATTCACCATTAGTTTTGTGTGTGATATTGATCACATCTTCTTGTTCAATATTGAAACCTATTTTGTGATTATGAGATCCAACAGTTTCGATTTCACCCTCTTCTAAAAAAACAGTTTGTCTTCCATTACCAGCAGATACAACCATTTCTAGTAGCGGTTTACCTAATTCCGAATCTTCATAGATCTCAGGTACGGCATCAGGAATAAATTCTTGATATGATAACTTAAAAGGAATTCCGTCAATAGCGTTTTCAATTGAAAAGTCGTTATCGGTTATTGGCGAAAACTCAATAGGTATCTTTATAACCTTACTTTTGTTATCAGAGGTGATATGCGCTTGAAGAAATTTTGAATCTGAAATAATTACATTGCTTGTTTGTCCTTCTCTTATCCGCATAATACCGCCGTATGAATAGTATCTTGTGATTGAAGCGCCAATTAGAATTACTATAAAAGCAAGGTGAAATAAAAGTAGAGGCCATTTTGATAATTTGAACAATTTGTATTTGTAAATATTTGCAATAAAACATAGCCCTAGTCCTAGCATTGAGGCTTCAAACCACCAAGAATTATAAATGACTTTCCATGCCGTTGCAGTTCCAAAATCGTTTTCCACAAAAGTGGCTATGGCCATTGAAACGGCGAATATGAGGAGTAGTACCAACGCCAAACTTGACGAGGCAAATAGTTTATACAGTGCTCGCATAAATTTTCTTTTCTATAGCTTAGGTCCCATTTTACAATGGAATACCTTTTTAATTTGAAGCGCTTGCAACTTTTTTAGAATCATAGCCTGCTTCACGTTGTTTTGCTTCCTCCAACCATTTTGGAAGAAGTGTTTTTTTAAATTCAGCTTTTTGTGCCTTTAGAGTTTCTATATCTAATCCAATAAACTCTTGCGCTTTTTCTTTAGTAGAAATGTCTGGCATCTCTATGGGTTCATTATAACCTAAAGCAGACAGTAATCGCGCTAATTTTATACGTGCTTCTTGCGCAACTACAATACCGCCACCTATTACTCTCGCTGTTTCAACTGGAGAATGGAAGGATCCGCCATGTGAAGCAGCTGAATAATCCCATCGCCATTGAGCATGTCTTATATCAGTAAGAATAGCGTCCATTTGATCTTCAGTTGCACCTAAGTCCCAACATTTCTTTGCTTCTAAATGTGCTTTAACCAAAAGATCTTCAAGATGCAATCGATTCTCGTGAGCCTTTTGTTGGCGTTCATAAACATTAGCAATTAGTTTAGTGCTTTCCTCTCTATGACATACTTGACATGCATTTGATACATTGTTTAATGGCGACTGGATGTGGTGATCAGTAAATTTTTGACCACCTTCACTTTTATAAGGCATATGACAGTCTGCACAAGAGACACCACGATCGGCATGTACACCTGTGGTGAATATTTCATAACCTGGATGCTGCGCTTTGAGCATTGGTGCTTTACTCAATGCATGTGTCCAGTCTGAAAATTCAATATCGTCATAATAGGATTCCATATCTTCAACTGTCATACCATTTTCCCAAGGGAAAACTAGATAAGGTACACCTTCCTTTCCAGGGATATTTTTATTGAAGTAATATTCTACATGGCATTGTGCACATACTAGTGATCGCATTTCGTTATGTGTCACTTGATTAATGTCTTTCCCCATTGCGTCGAAAGCTTCGACTAAAGCTGGCCTTGTTATTCTCAATTTCATATTTTCAGGGTCATGACAATCCGCACAACCAATAGAGTTTACAACCTCAGCACCCTTGTCGGCCCATTTTCCACTATAAAACTCAGTAATCCCTTTTTCGTTCATTAAACGAGGAACGTCTGGACTTTTACATGTCCAACAAGTCGCTGGCATTGGACCATCTCCTTCACCTTTAGGACCGCCTGTTCTTAGTGTGTTATGAATATCTTCTATGGCGTAGGCATGACCACGACCTTGATTATAATCTTTCGAGAATCCATATCCTGCCCATAAGATTACTAATCGAGGGTCTTCTTCCAACATATCTCGCATTTGTGAACCTCCTTGATATGATACATACGAAGTGTCTGCGGTTCTCAAAGATGACTGATATTCTTTCGGAAAATTTTGACCCCAAATTTCGTTTCGAGGTTCATTTTCAGCAATAATGACTTTTGGAACATATTTATATTTTGCCTCAGACTTTCGATTTATGATACTCGAGGCGAGTAGACCTAATAAGAATACAACAATAATCGTAACAGAAAACAATATTTTATTCTTCATAATTAAAAAATTTATTTTTCTTCAATAGCTTCAGTCAACCAAGCGGGAACAACATTGTCATTCGAGTCTGTTGGTAAAGGAGCAATATTATATTGAATTGATGATAATCCGTGAACTTTTCCATGTGGGACCGTTCGGTGACAACTCCAGCATTGTCTACCCGTTCTATTTTCGTTGTGATCTTCAAGCCACCCATCATATTTGACTTGCGTCACCTGCTGTACATGACAACGTATACAATTTTCTTGAACAACCTTTTGAGAGGCTTCTTTGATCTCGATAACATCGGGTTCTGCTCGGGCTGTAAAAACCGAGGCATGATAAAGTCCATCTTTTGCTTTAAAATAGTACTTATTTACGATGTTATCATGTGGAACATGACAGTCATTACAATTGGCCCATTCTCGATGTGAACTGTGCATCCAGCTATTATATACAGGCGTCATAACATGGCAATTAACACAAGCCTGAGGGTCATCGGTCATGTAAGATGTTATCCTTGACTCTCTAGCTAAGAAATGTGTCATGCCTATAATAACCGCTAAGAAAAATACAGCACGTTCGCGCCAAATGCTGCCTTTAGGGGGTAATATTTTCAGACGTCTTAATTTCATTAATTTGAAGGATTCGTTTTTAAAAGCGTTGGTCTAAACATTAATCTTACCCATGCCCAATTATTGGTGTTGTCATACGGTCTTCCGTTCTTTATCAAGCTCATACTTTCCGATGCAAACATATGTGAGTATCCCACATTTAAAACCACATTTTTAGCAGGTTTAAGTGTATACACAAGATCTATTTCTGTTCCTAAATAACTATCTGCATTATTATTTAGTTCAGCATTTGACAAAAAGTAATGGCTTTTGATTAATAAGTCTGATCGTTTTCCTGTAGTAAAAATCACCTTCGCATAAAGATCATTCAACCCGATATTGTTTGCGTGATTGCCTACGTAGAAATAATCCATATAACCATTAAACTTATGATTTGTTCCGTAAAGAGGCGTAAATGATTTATTCATGGTTTCACCATTTTGATCGGTTCCGCTCAGAAATTCTGCTCCGAGTCCAAAAAGCGTTTTATTTGGTTTATAATCTAACTCCAATAAAAATTGATAAGCACTAATGTCCATTTCACCAGTAGACTCTCCAAATTGATAATAAAAACTACTTCTAAGTGCGCCATTTTTTATAGATTGATTAATAAATGTCCCAAACGTTTGTATATAGCTAACACCATCTTCAACGGATTCATTATTCTCTATTTTAGTTCTTTGAAAACCGGTATTTAAAAGTAATAAACTAGCGCCAAGGGATTTCCAATCTTTGTGAAAATGAGCGAACTGCATCGTTTTATAACTAAATGCACTCTGAATAAAAAAACCGTTTCCTTCACTTTGCACACTTTCTTGATTAAATGCGAAGCCAATATCTGCTTTAAATCTATCGTTTTTAAATCTAATTAATGCGGCATCATGTGATCTGCCTTGTTGTGCCCAGTCTAATCCGCCTAAGATACGTTGATCATCATAAGACAACACCTGTCTTCCTAGTTTTGTTGACCAATGTGAATCGAATTCATAGTTGATCCAAGCTTGAAATAAAGAAAACGAGTTGTTGTCATCTGTTCTGGCAATTTGTGGCGTATCTCCCCATACACTTACATCCTGAACACTAATACCTAGCTTTAGATTATCAATGGTATAGTTAATATTCAAACGAGTACGTTGTTCAATGAAAGCTCCTGGATCTGCATCATCAGGAAAGAGATTCCCAAAACCATGTCTGTATTCAAATCGTGGCCTTATATCAGCGTCAATAATTAACTGGGCCGAACAATTAAAACTTAAAAATAGTAATACCATTAGAAGAACGGGTCTCCAGATGTTTTGCATAGTGTTGGTTGTTGGTGTTTCAACAGAATTTATTAATTCTATTTGACTTCAAGTTAAAAAATAAAATTTATCTATATAAATATCCTTGTGTTAAATTATAATTCAAATGAGAGTATTATTGAATTAGTAATTATAAAGCCTTGCTGTTGTTTGATTTTATATAATTAGTCCTAATTATTGGAGAAAATTTAGAACAATTTTTTATCTTGTATGACACTCTAATATAGTGTATTGATCTTCAAAAAGACAAGACTAACCAATTAATCATAAGCTTCATTTTTATGAAAAAAGTACTCTACGTATGCTTGGCACTCTTACTAAGTTTGAGCCAAGAAAGTATTGCCCAAAAAAAATCTAAAAAATCATCAGAAGAGAAAACACCACTTGAAAAAGTGAGTCTCTCTGGACTTAAATGGCGAAATGTTGGTCCGGCTCTGACCTCCGGACGTATCTCAGATTTTGCAGTGAATCCTAATAACCCATTCGAATATTATGTGGCAACCTCTTCAGGTGGTGTGTGGAAAACTGTAAATGCAGGTGTGACTTACGAACCAATTTTTGACAGCCAAGGATCGTATTCTATTGGCTGCGTTACCATGGATCCAAACAATTCAAATGTGATCTGGGTAGGAACAGGCGAAAATAATAATCAGCGTTCCGTTGCCTATGGTGACGGATTGTATAAGTCGATCGATGGAGGAAAATCATGGAAGCACGTAGGACTTAAAAATTCCGAACATATCGGAAAAATCATTGTTCATCCAGACAATTCAGATGTGGTCTATGTGGCTGCTATCGGACCCTTATGGAGTAAAGGAGGTGACCGTGGATTGTATAAAACAGAAGACGGCGGGAAAACATGGACGTCAATTATTGAGGTCGATGAACATACTGGCGTGAATGATGTTGTGATGGATCCACGTAATCCAGATGTTTTATACGCGTCAACATTACAGCGAAGACGTCATGTCTATACCTATGTTGGTGGCGGACCAGGTTCTGGAATGCATAAAAGTGTTGATGGCGGAAAGACTTGGTCTAAAATACAAACAGGTTTACCGAGTGTAGAACTTGGGCGAATTGGACTGGCAATTTCTCCAGCTAATCCAGAGATCATTTACGCGATCGTCGAGGCTGCTGATAGAAAGGGTGGATTTTATGCCTCAACCAATAGAGGTGCCAGTTGGGAAAAGCGTAGTTCTCATGTAACCAGTGGAAATTATTACCAAGAGATTATAGCAGATCCTGTTGATGAACACACGGTATATTCTATGGACACTTGGATGTCGGTAACGCGCAATGGCGGAAAGAGTTTTGATCTTGTTGGTGAAGACACTAAGCACGTTGATAATCACTGCATGTGGATCAATCCGCACAACAATAAGCATTTCTTAGTTGGTTGCGATGGCGGTATTTATGAAACCTTTGATGGTGCGAAAACTTGGGATTTTAAAAAGAACTTACCTGTGACACAATTCTATAAAGTAGCCGTTGATAATGATTCGCCATTCTATAACATCTATGGAGGTACACAAGATAATTTCAGTATTGGTGGGCCATCACGTGTTTTGACCGAACATGGTATAAGAAATTCAGAATGGTTTATTACCAATGGTGGTGATGGGTTTGAATCACAAATCGATCCGAATAATCCTAATATTGTTTATGCGCAATCACAATATGGAGGCCTTGTGCGTTTTGATAAGAAAAGTGGTGAAGCCGTTGGGATCAAACCAAAGGCTCGCAAAGGTGAAAATGCGTATCGCTTTAATTGGGATGCGCCGCTCGTAGTGAGTAGACATATGCCAGGGCGTTTATACTTTTCAGCAAACAAAGTGTTTCGTTCAGATGACTACGGAAACAGTTGGGACGTGATTAGTGAAGATTTATCACAACAAATAGATCGTAATACATTGAAGGTTTATGGGCGCGTTTTAAGTATCGATGCCGTTATGAAGAATGGTTCAACGTCGCTTTATGGAAGTATTGTTGCGTTTTCAGAATCCCCATTGAATAAAGATCTTTTAGCAGCAGGTACTGATGACGGTTTAATTCATATTTCTGAAGACGGCGGAAGTTCATGGCGCAAGATCTCGAGTATTCCAGGAGCACCAAATCAATCCTATGTGAATAGTGTTTATTTATCGAAGCACGATGAAAATGTGATCTATGCTGCCTTTAACCATCATAAGTTTGGAGACTTCAAACCTTATGTGTTTATGTCTTCTGATAAAGGGAATTCGTGGAAGGCTATTCAATCTAATCTGCCAGATCGTGGCAGTGTGTATGCCATTGAAGAAGATCATATCGATAACGATTTGATTTTCGCAGGAACGGAGTTTGGAGCTTTTTTCTCACCTGATAAAGGAGAAAACTGGAAGCAATTAAAAGCTGGCTTACCAACAATTGCCGTAAGAGATATTGCCATTCAGGAACGTGAGAATGATTTGGTCTTAGGAACCTTCGGACGTGGATTCTACGTTATGGATGACTATTCCGTTTTGCGCAATATTGAGAATTCAGATATTTCAGAAGATGCCATTATTTATCCAATTCGTACAGCCTTGATGTGGGAGAAAAGTAGTCCATTAGGGTTGCCAGGAAAGTCGTTTCAAGGGGATAACTTTTATACAGCACCAAATCTTGGTCCAGAAGCGATGATCACTTACTATTACGGTTCTGATTTCAAATCACTCAAAGATCAACGTCAGAAGGAAGAAAAGGAACTTATCAAATCTGGTGCTGATACACCGTATCCAAGTTATACCGATCTAAAAGCTGAGGTAGAAGAGGACAAACAGGAGTTAGTCTTCACGATCAAAGATGCAAATGGTCGCGTGGTAAAGAAAGAATTCAGGTCTGCAAAGAAAGGCGTGCAACGTTTACATTGGGATTTGAGATATACGCTACCAGATCCAATCGATCTGAGTTCACCATCATTTTACAATCCTTTTGGTGGTCGTGATGAAGGGACATTAGTCGCTCCAGGAACGTATACTGTGGAAATGGCACTCATGAAAGATGGTGTATTACAATCGTTGTCGAGTTCGCGTTCATTTGAAGTGAAAGCACTTAATAATACAGAATTACCTGCAGCCGATCGTGAAGAGAAAGTGGCCTTCCAAAAAGCACTGAGTCAATTGTCAGCCGACTTTGGAATTGTACAAAATCTATTGTCTGAATCCAGAAACAAAGTGCGCTATATGAAAGCCGCAATTAAACGTGCTGAGCAACCATTAGGCCCATTAACCAATGAGCTTAGAGCTATAGAGAAGCAATTGGATGAAGTACAATTGGCTATGTATGGCGATCCTGTAAAACGTCGATTAGATATCGATCAACCGCCATCACCAGCCAGTCGTTTAGGAAGTATTGGTTATGAGCAGAAATATTCTACTTCAACGCCAACCCAAACGCATGTTGATAGTTACAACATTGCTAAGGATGAGGTAAGAACCATCAAATCTAAGATGGAACAGATTTATAATAACGATATCAAAAATTTCGAAGAGAAATTGATCAATTTAGGTGCGCCTTATACGCCAGGCCGAGGCTATGAGAACGATAATTAATTAAAAAACATAAATATAATTTAAGCGAGCTTCTTTTTGGAGCTCGTTTTTTTATCGCGTGTGGAATTATTGAATTTGAGACCATAATTGCGTATAAATGATTTGATTTATCACGTAAAATAGGATCATTTCAGTCAATATGTAATTAAAATCAATATTATTAATGTAACTTTGGTTTAACCCAAATAACCAAAAGCTATGATTGACAATTTTCTGTCAAATTTTCAAGATGGTGTATTTCATATACTCAATCTTAATGCCTACGACCATATCTTTTTTTTAATTGTATTGGCTGTTCCCTATCTGTTTAAGGATTGGAAACGGGTATTTTTACTTGTTTCTATTTTTACTTTAGGGCATTGCGTGTCTTTAGCACTGACCGCCTATGATGTCATTAGTGTTAATGTGCATCTCGTCGAATTCTTAATTCCGCTTACCATACTCATCGTAGCACTTTTTAATGTGTTTACCGCTGGGAAGAAGTCTCATCAAAATAAAGTGGGCTTACTTTTCTTCGCAACCTTGTTTTTCGGTTTAGTGCACGGACTAGGATTTGTCGGTACTTTCGAAAAAATGATTGCTTCCTCAGAAAATAAATTAATAGCCTTGCTCGAGATTGGATTAGGAATAGAAGTAGGCCAATTAGTGGTGGTTTTCATAGTTATGTTCTTGAGCTTCCTTTGCCAAACTATTTTCAGGTTTTCAAAACGCGACTGGGTAATGGTGATCTCCTCAATCGTGGTTGGATTCGTTTTACCAATGCTTATACATAGTCCTTTATTCAATTAGTATCCCAATAAACTTTGGTAAAACTTTAACGTAATCTAACATTTCATATAACAAATAGGTATAGATTTATTATTACATTTGAAATTCAGCATGTTGTAACATAGGAACAATACTAACGTCAAATAGGAGTTATTATTTCTGTGATATTCTTGCTGAAGCGCCAAACTTTTATAATGTCTGATCCAAAACAATTACGATACGATAAAGCCTATTTACGAATAGCGAGAGAATGGGGTAAATTGTCCCATTGTAAACGCAAACAAGTAGGTGCTTTAATCGTTAAAGATAGAATGATCATTTCCGATGGTTATAACGGAACGCCAACCGGGTTTGAAAATTATTGTGAAGATGAAGAGGGTTATACAAAATGGTATGTGCTTCATGCCGAAGCCAATGCCATTTCCAAAGTAGCATCTTCAACGCAATCTTGTAGAGGGGCAACTCTATATATCACATTGTCTCCTTGCAAAGAGTGTAGTAAGTTGATCCATCAGGCAGGAATTGTAAGAGTCGTATATCACGAAGCTTATAAAGACACGTCCGGATTAGAGTTTTTAAATAAGGCAGGTGTAGAACTAGAATTAATTGAAGAAGTAGACGCATAATGGCATTTGAAAAGAAATATGTTCCATTAATAGTTGGTGTTGCAATTGCGGCAGGCGTATTCATTGGAGGAAAATTGAATTTTAAAGATACCTCTGATCGCTTGTTTACTTCTAACAGCAAAAAAGATAAGCTTAACAGACTCATCGACTATATCGACTATGAATACGTTGATGAAGTTAATACCGATAGCATTGTTGATGTTACCGTTAATGGTATTCTTGATAATTTGGATCCGCATTCTACCTATATTCCGAAAAGTGAATTGGAACGCGTTACCAATAACATGAAAGGGGATTTCATTGGTTTAGGGGTGAATTTCTATACCTATATGGACACCATTACCGTAATACGAACTATTGAAGGTGGTCCAAGTGAAAAGGCAGGCATCAAGGCAGGTGATCGCATATTAATGGCCGATGGGGATTCCATATTCGGTGATAAGTTCACTAACAATGAAATCGTAAACAAATTACGAGGTGAAAAAGGGTCTAAGGTGAATCTTAAGATCTTTAGAAAGGGAGAAGATAAGCTCTTGGATTTTAAAATTAGAAGAGACGTCGTTCCTTTAAAAAGTGTTGATGCGGCCTACATGTTGACCGAAGATCTTGGCTATATCAAAATAAATCGATTTGCAGAATCAACCTATAAAGAGTTCAAAGACGCTTTAGATAAATTGCAGGATGAAGGTGCGACACAGTTAGCGCTTGATCTTCGAGATAATCCAGGTGGGTTTTTAGAAATTGCCGAACGTATAGTTGATGAATTTTTGGAAGATAATAAGCTCATTTTATTTACTAAAAATAAAAGCGGCAGAATTGAACGTAGTTATGCCACGAAACGCGGTGATTTTGAAGAAGGCGAGGTGTATATTATGATCAATGAAAGCTCTGCTTCGGCCAGTGAAATTGTTGCAGGAGCACTTCAGGATAATGATAAAGGTACTATTGTTGGAAGACGAAGTTATGGTAAAGGTTTGGTGCAACGCGAAATGTCGTTAGGTGATGGCAGTGCTGTTAGATTAACAGTTTCGAGATATTACACACCTACAGGCAGATCGATACAGCGACCTTATGATAATGGTAAGAACAACGATTATTATAACGACTACTACAAACGACTTCGTAGTGGTGAGTTCGAAAATGCCGAAAGTATTCAGGTTGCTGATTCTTTGAGATTTGAAACACCAAAGGGAAAGGTTGTTTATGGTGGCGGAGGCATCATTCCAGATATTTTCGTACCCTTAAATACGAGTCATCAAAATGAAACCTTGAACTACCTAAAACGCCGAGAGTATATCAGTAATTTTGTTTTTGTTGAATTGGATAAAGATCGCAGTGTTTATGAAGGTGTAGACGCGCAAGATTTTATTGAGAATTTTCAGGTTGGCGACGAAATTGTGGTTAAGTTTCAAGATTATGTCAATTTAAAAGAACGAACTAATATTTCATTTTTAGCCTACTATGATCAAATGAAACGTATGATAAAATCGGAATTGGCAGATCAATTATTTGGTTCAAATGTTGCCGAACAGATCATGAATGAAAATGACGATATGATAGAAGAGGTCATTCTTTTAAGTGAAGAAGCGAAACAAGAAGATTAATCTAATCTTCGATACGTTCTAATAAGATAAAGCGTACATCCTATAAAAAAGCACCCAACTATTAAACCTGCCGTTTGATTGTCTTCTATTTCCTTTTGTAATTTATTGGAATCTATATAGTCCGTTTGATCCTTAGTAATCTGATAGATATGATTATCATCCTTAATAACGAGTGTTAAGACATCTCCAGGTTGCACTTCATTTATAAACGTTTCCTTATTTAATGCTGACTTATAGATATTAGGTATTTCGTATTGTATACCATCTACATAAATGTGATAATAGGTTTTTGTAGTTCGGCTTACGCGTCGTTTTTTCTCTTCAAACAAATTAAAGGTTCCGTTAACAAGCTGTGAATCGGTATCGTCCGTGGATAGGAATGAATATAGTGCAGCACAAGACAATAAAACACCTAATACAATCAAGAACAATATAGATTGTTTCGTGTCTAGCTTTGATTTCTTTCGCTTTTTACCCATTAAATTTTATCGTGGACTTTGGTGTGTTTTCCGTCATTCCATACCGTTAGAATATCAGTGGCAACTTGAGCACCACTTCCTGAAGCAATTGCGAATTGACTTCGCCAGCCAGCCATCGTACCAGCCACATATAAGCCTTCAGCGACTAAATGGTCTTCATTTTTCAACCAAATACGATCTTTTTCAATTACGGCTCTAGGGTGGGCTTCGACATAATCTTCTAATCCTGTAATGGTCAATAGATTTGTGTAACCTACAGCTATAACAACAAGCTTTGAATTGTAAACATTTTTATTTGTAGTAACTACATAGCCAGAATCGTATGCTTCAACAGATTTAACCTTTTCTTTTTCTATTTGGTCAACATGCGGATACAGCTCATGAAGTTGTGCTTTTCCTTGAGACAGGATATCAGCTCCTAAAGTCCCAGGGCCTAATCCCAGAACATTATTAAATAAAGCACTCTGTAAATGTGACGTTTTTTGATGCATGATAATACCAATACGCTTGTCTGCGGCGTAGGCTTTAGGTTGAGCTGAACCCAAAACTAAGGCGCAAGACATACCAGCCGCACCTCCACCAATAATCAAAGCATCGTACATCAGTTCTTACCTTTAAGTTTATCATCAACGCGTTTCGATAACCTCAAAATCTGAAGCAAGGCAATTGCACAAAGTGCAGCTAAAATTGTTATTAATGCAATGACACTATCGCCTTCAAATAAATTTTCAAAATTTAGTTTAGTCGCGTTATAAATGATTAGTGCAGTAGCAAGAATCGTAATGATAATGGTAAAATATTTCATAGCTTTTTTTATACCAGTTCGAAAAGTGCTTTAATGTTGTGTGCAAATAATTTAACCGCAATGGCTAAGAGGATAACACCAAATACTTTTCTAATAATGTTAATTCCGTTTTGCCCTATAAAACGCTCAATTCTAACTGAGGTTTTAAGCACAACAAAGATAATGATAACATTTAGGATTACAGCTATGATTATATTTTCAATACGATACTCTGCACGTAGTGATAATAAAGTCGTTAAACTTCCTGGCCCAGCAATTAACGGAAAGGCCAAAGGGAATACCGATGCCGTCATCGCTGCGTTTTCATCTTGCTTGTAGAGCGTGATGCCTAAGATCATCTCTAAGGCGATGAAAAATAAGATAAAGGCACCTGCAACTGCAAATGAATTCACATCTACACCAATTACAGATAATATGATCTTTCCAACAAATAAAAAGATAATCATTATGACACCTGCAATGATAGAGGCTTTCTCACTCTGAATGTGTCCGACTTTTTTCCGCAGATCTATGATAATAGGAATATTTCCAATGATATCAATTACCGCAAAAAGGACCATAAAGGCTGTAAATATTTCTTTAAAATTCAATTGAATTTCCATAGGTTCTAAATTTTGCCGCAAAAGTAGGATATTAAGTGAGATTATTGCTATTAAATTATTGTAAAGTTTGTCTATTTTTGTTTCGATTTATTTAATGAGAATCCCACATGTTTCAGTTAGGAAAAACTATAGTTTCTGAAGAAATAATTGACAACGATTTTGTGTGCAATTTATCGGCATGCAAAGGCGCTTGTTGTGTAGAAGGTGATGCTGGAGCACCACTGGATAAGGAGGAAACGGAAATCCTAAATGATATCTATCCGAAAGTAAAACCATTTCTACGAAAGGAAGGAATAGCTGCCATAGAAGCTCAAGGTCGTTTTATTACAACACCATTTGGAGATTATGAAACACCATTGATTAATGGTGCTGATTGTGCTTATGTTATTTTTGATGATAAGAATACAGCACTCTGCGGAATTGAGGAGGCCTATAATCAAGGTGAGATCTCTTGGAAAAAACCGTTGTCTTGTCATTTATATCCTGTTCGCATAAAACAGTATTCAGAATTCGCTGCAGTGAACTACGAGAAATGGGATATTTGTAATCCAGCATGTAGTTTGGGTAAAGAATTGCAAGTTCCTGTTTATAAATTCGTAAAAGAGGCATTGATTAGGAAATTCGGTCAAGATTGGTATGACGAACTCGAAAAAGTCGCAGCTTCACGCGATTAATACTATATGTTATTTTAAATTATCTACACTAAAAAATACACTTCAATTTTAGTGACAAAAACTGAGCGTGCTCAAGTTTAAAAAGCCTAGTAAACATCCCTTGTGAGGACTATTTTAATAAGAGAATACTTACGAAATATAATTTCAAAAACTATTTATAAACAATTGAAAATCAATAAGTTAAAATTATTTTTAACATTTCTTTGATTTTTTTGTCAAATATTCAATTGTTAAAAACTTGTTGAAAAGCTTTCTAAAAAAACTGTAAAATATCTGATACAATTTTGAATCTTTGTTAGTCCCAAATCACACGAAATTTTTCATCCAATTTATTAACTCTAAAACGCGTTACATATGTCTCAAGCTGTAGAACCAATTTTGCAAGAAAATAAAGATCGATTTGTTATTTTTCCTATTCAACACCATGATATTTGGGAATGGTATAAGAAATCTGAAGCCTCTTTTTGGACGGCAGAAGAAATTG
Organism: Psychroserpens sp.; assembly: GCA_017643165.1. Classification (GTDB taxonomy): domain Bacteria; phylum Bacteroidota; class Bacteroidia; order Flavobacteriales; family Flavobacteriaceae; genus Psychroserpens. The sequence goes on from JAEPNY010000004.1 coordinate 99,889, forward strand.
ATCTTCACCAAGATCTTACAGATTGGACGGCGAAATTAAATGACGATGAGCGCTATTTCATCAAACACATTCTTGCGTTTTTTGCTGCGAGTGATGGAATTGTAAATGAAAATTTAGCTGAAAACTTTGTGAATGAGGTACAATACAGTGAAGCTAAGTTTTTCTACGGCTTCCAGATCATGATGGAAAATATCCACAGTGAGACCTATTCTCTATTAATCGATACCTACGTTAAGGATGAGAAGGAAAAAGATCTGCTATTTAATGCCATAGAGAATTTTCCAGCAATTAAGAAAAAGGCGGATTGGGCATTGAAATGGATTGATTCACCAAGTTTTGCTGAGCGTTTAATCGCATTTGCAGCAGTAGAAGGTATTTTCTTCTCAGGAGCATTTTGTTCAATTTTCTGGTTAAAGAAAAGAGGTTTAATGCCTGGATTAACTTTCTCTAACGAGTTGATATCAAGAGATGAAGGTGTACACTGCGATTTCGCTGTTCACTTACACAACAACCACCTTGTAAACAAAGTGCCAAAAGAAAGAATCAGAGAGATCATCGTTGATGCTTTAAATATAGAAAGAGAGTTCATTACTGAATCATTACCAGCGAGTCTTATTGGTATGAATTCAAAATTGATGACTCAATACCTAGAATTTGTAACTGACAGATTGTTAGGTGAATTAGGATGTGAGAAAGAGTATAACGCAAGTAATCCATTTGATTTCATGGATATGATTTCCTTACAAGGGAAAACCAACTTCTTCGAAAAACGTGTTTCTGAATACCAAAAGGCTGGTGTGTTGAATAAAGAAGAAGAAAAAGATAAGTTCAGTTTTGACGCTGACTTTTAATCGAAGCAATTAATAAACCATTATAGATTTTAAGTGAACATCCGTTTCTAACTAACTAACGGGAATCAACAAATTCATCTTAAATCAAATTCAATTTCTAAGTGTGATTGCCAGATCATGCTTGGGCTAACTAATAATCCCTTTCTGGAACGGTGTATTCCAGAGGCTAAAAAAACGTGTAAACTATGTATGTATTAAAAAGAGACGGAAGGAAAGAACCAATGATGTTCGATAAGATAACCGCACGTGTGCGAAAGTTGTGTTATGGACTCAATGAACTTGTAGATCCTGTTAAAGTGGCTATGCGTGTCATCGAAGGACTTTACGACGGTGTAACCACTAGTGAATTAGATAATCTAGCAGCTGAAATTGCAGCAACAATGACGACTGCTCATCCTGATTATGCAAAACTAGCAGCTCGAATTTCCGTTTCTAACTTACATAAAAACACTAAAAAATCTTTTAGTGAGGTTATGGAAGATTTATATACTTATGTAAATCCTCGTACAGGTAAAAAAGCACCATTATTGTCTGATGAGGTTTATAATGTGATCAAGGAGAATAAAGATAAATTAGATTCAGCAATCATTTACAACCGTGATTTTGGTTATGATTACTTCGGATTTAAAACCCTTGAGCGTTCATACCTTCTGAAACTGAACGGACAAATTGCAGAACGTCCACAACACATGTTGATGAGAGTATCTGTTGGGATTCATCTAGACGATTTAGATGCAGCTCTAGAGACCTATGAGTTAATGTCTAAAAAATTCTTTACACACGCTACACCTACACTATTTAATTCTGGTACACCAAAACCTCAAATGTCGTCATGTTTCTTATTAACAATGAAGGATGATAGTATAGATGGGATTTACGATACATTGAAACAAACCGCTAAGATTTCACAATCAGCGGGAGGAATAGGATTATCTATTCACAATATAAGAGCTACAGGAAGTTATATTGCTGGGACTAATGGGACTTCAAACGGAATCGTTCCTATGCTTCGCGTTTATAACGACACAGCAAGATATGTTGATCAAGGAGGTGGAAAGCGTAAAGGTAGTTTTGCGATCTATTTAGAGACTTGGCATGCTGATATCTTTGATTTCTTAGATCTTAAGAAAAACCATGGTAAGGAGGAAATGCGAGCTAGAGATTTATTCTATGCAATGTGGATTTCTGATCTTTTCATGAAACGTGTTCAGGAAGATGGTGAATGGACATTAATGTGTCCTAACGAGTGCCCAGGATTGGCCGATACGCATAGCGAGGAGTTTGAAGCCCTATATACGAAGTATGAGGCTGAAGGAAAAGGTAGAAAAACAATTAAGGCGAGAGAGCTTTGGGAGAAAATCTTAGAATCTCAAATCGAAACTGGTACACCTTATATGTTGTATAAAGATGCTGCAAACCGTAAATCAAATCAGCAAAATCTTGGAACGATCAAGTCATCTAACTTGTGTACTGAGATACTAGAATATACGTCTCCTGATGAAGTGGCAGTATGTAACTTGGCATCAATCGCCTTACCGATGTTTGTTAAGAATGGCGCGTTTGATCACAAAGAATTATTCAGAATTACAAAACGTGTAACGAAGAACTTAAACCGAGTGATCGATAGAAATTACTACCCAGTAAAAGAAGCTGAGAACTCAAACTTCCGTCATAGACCAATTGGTTTAGGCGTTCAGGGACTTGCCGATACCTTCATTAAGCTTCGTATGCCATTTACAAGTGATGAAGCAAAAGCATTGAACCAAGAGATTTTTGAAACATTATATTATGCTGCTGTGACGGCCTCAATGGAAGAAGCTAAAAAGGATGGTCCTTACCAAACGTATGAAGGGTCTCCAATTAGTAAAGGCGAATTCCAGCATAACCTTTGGAATATTAAAGATGAAGAATTAAGCGGTCGTTGGGATTGGGCGAAATTGCGTAAGCAAGTCCTTAAAAATGGTGTTAGAAATTCATTATTAGTGGCGCCAATGCCAACTGCATCGACATCGCAAATCCTTGGAAACAATGAATGTTTCGAGCCATATACATCTAATATTTATACAAGACGTGTATTATCTGGAGAGTTTATCGTTGTGAACAAGCACTTACTAGAAGACCTGGTAGAGCTTGGCTTATGGAACGAAGGATTAAAGCAAGATATCATGAGAGCTAATGGTTCTGTTCAGAATATTGATGTGATTCCTCAAGACATTAAAGAGCTTTACAAAACGGTTTGGGAGTTGAGTATGAAAGACATTATTGATATGTCACGTCAGAGAGGCTATTTTATTGACCAATCACAATCGCTAAACTTATTTATGGAAGGAGCGACTATGGCAAAATTAACGTCAATGCATTTCTATGCATGGAAGAGTGGCTTAAAAACAGGAATGTATTACTTAAGAACGAAGAGTGCTGTAGATGCCATTAAGTTTACACTAGATAAAAAGAAAAAAGAGCAACCAGTTGCAGAAACTGTAGAAGTTGATAATACAGCAATTATAGAGAAGCAACAGGAGAAAGCTAAAAAAACAGCAGCGAAGTTTGCTCAGCAAACTACTGAGGTAGAGCCAATGACTGCAGAAGAGATGAAGGCATTAATAGCGCAGGCTAAAGAGTCTGAAGGCGATGATTGCCTAATGTGTGGCTCATAATAATTAAGTGTTAAATTTAAAAAGCACCTCATTGAGGTGCTTTTTTTATGTCTAAGATGAAGCCAATTAATATTATTTGTCTTTTTAAGTGTATGGCAATTAAAATCTAGTTATTTAAGGTGTCTGTGCCTAAAAAACCGTCATTTTTATTGTAATACCATTGTCTAACTTTAGGCAGTTTAATACCACTAATCTCTGTGATGTCACTTAACAATATGTATTCGCCACTATCAGAGATTATCGATCCTTTGTTGTCAGTTTTATAAAATTGATAGACTTCCATAGCGAAGGTCTCTGGATCAAAATAAAAGTTCCAAATATCTGAACCAACTGTAGCCTCATAACGCACTCGTAAAACCCAATAGTATTTTCCTTTAAATTCCTTTTCAATGACTTTACGATCGATGATGGTTCCAGGGTCTTTCAGCTTCATAGGTAAGCCATAGAGATAGGTATAATAGTTTTTATAAAGCTCGGCTCTTTCACAGTTCAAATTATGGCGTTCCATTTGGTCTTTGGTTGGATTATCGTTTCCGTTGAGACGAAAAGAACAGTTGTTTTTATCAATCGTATATTCCGTGGTAATGGTATCTCTAGTCGCAGTCACTCTAAAGTATTCTTTTGGTAAGTTTATGACAATGGTACTATGCCTGTCAGCGTTTTTAGGTGTGGTCATAGTAACCTGTAATGTGTCATTAAAACTGGCCCATTGACCTTCAGGATCATGAAATGCAATAGCCTTATCTAAAACTTCATCTGCAGTTAAAATTTGGGCTTGACCAAATGAAATACATAGGAGTGGAAGTAGCGCTGTAAAAAAATATTTAGTGATTGTCATGAAATTAACGGTTTGATTTTAAATCTGTAATGCTATATTTGAGTACCAAAACTAATAATTAAATCATGAACAAAACCATCACAAAGGATGTCTTAGCAACTAAGGGCGTTCGATTTCTCAACTTTATCATCGATTATATTGTATTCATCATTATTAATTTTGCCATAGGAGCAGCCATTGGTTTCTTTTCGGAGATTACAGGTAATTACGCCGTTTATGACTTCATAGTTTATAACGATAGTATTCTATTTGAATACGGATATACGATTGTCATCTGGACGATTTATTATACAACAATGGAAACTTTAACGGGTAAAAGTGTAGGGAAATTTATCACGAAATCAAAAGCGGTTATGGCCGACGGTTCTAAGCTTACGTTTGAAAAGGCACTTGTAAGATCATTATGTCGATTTATTCCGTTTGAGCCATTTTCATTCTTAGGTGAAGATGGAAAAGGATGGCACGATTCTATTACGAAAACCTTCGTTGTTGATGACAAAAAATTCTTGGAAAAACAAGAAACCGAACAAGGGCTCGAAGAATTAGGAAAAATAGGCGAATAACTATTCCTCTTCCTCAGCTGATATTGTAGCAGGCTCAACATTACTGTCATGTGCCGAATGATACTCTTCGAGGAGACTCATAGTGGCCTTCAGTAAGTCTTTGGTCTCGAGTAACACATTAAAATAAAGTGTAGTATTCTTTGGACTCGATTCTTCTGTACGCGTGCGTTCGACTTGCTTTTGAATCTTTTCTCCAACCATATCAAACACTTTGTTTTTGTCATTTAGTACTAATCCGATCTCTTCAAAAGAATTAGAATCAAAGACTTTTTTCGTGTCATTAAACAAGGTCTCCATGACTTCGTCAATCTCTTTTAATTCTTTGATTTGACTAAATTTTAGCTTTTTATGGTTGTTGTTAATGTGCTTATAACTCACATTAGAAATGTACTCCAACGACTGCGCCATGTCCTGTAAATACCCAAGTATATTAATGTAGAAATTACTAGCAGATACACTAGGTTCTTCAAGCTTTTTAATAAAATAGAAGATGTTATTTTGAAGATCGTCGATTTCATCTGATAGTTTCTCAACGTTTTTCTTGTTCTTCTTCAGAAGCTTAAGATTTTGAGTCCCTAAACCATTGATAGCACTGGTGTAAATACGATTACCACGTTTAAGAACATTGGCTATGTTACTAGCACTTTCAAGAATAACCCCTTGTGTAGAGCTACTTTCGGCTTTTTGCAGACTATCTGCTGCTCGTCGTACTTTAGAGTTTTTACGATGGCTGAGATAATTCTTGATAATTAAGAATGCAGCAAATACTAAAAGACCTGTAAGTGCGTATCCTTTACCATAGTATAGGACTAGCGCCATTATAGCGGCTGCGACAAAGGCACTCAAGGCAGTAAAAAACCATCCGCCGATGACATTTAATACACCAGCAACACGATAAACTGCACTTTCACTTCCCCAAGCTCTATCAGCCAATGAAGTTCCCATAGCTACCATGAAGGTCACATAGGTTGTTGAAAGCGGTAATTTCATAGAAGTCGCAATAGATATCAAAACGCTGGCAACCATTAAATTAACAGCAGCTCTTACTAAATCAAATGCCGGAAGATCCTCCGTTTTTATTGCAAGGTTTGGAGCAGGCTTCTGAAATTGTTTATCGATGTGCGCTTTTGATGAACCAGATAATAATTTATTAATTCTTTCTGAAGAAAGGATACTTAGACGTACAATAGATCTTGACAAGAAATTAGGCTCAAAACGTTCTTTAACATCATCCTGTCTTGAAAGATCAACAGAGGTTTTTACTACGGCTTTTGCTTTACTTGAAAACCACAAGGTCAATACCATGATTAAACCAGCTGCCAATAAGAGTAAAGGTTTAGTGCTTACAGGTTGACTTAGGGCGATCATTGCAAAATCACCTGCCGAAGTTCCACTTGCAGACCAAGCCTCATAAGAGTTGTACGCTGCGATAGGAACACCGATAAAGTTCACAAGGTCATTACCTGCAAAGGCAACTGCCAGTGCAAAAGTCCCTATGACTATAATGATAGTGTAAATATTAGTTCGCGTGAACTGAATAATTAAATACGATAGTAATGTAAATATTAAAAAGCTTAAGCCTATCAATTCAATAGGATTTCCCGAAATGAACGCCTTTATATCAGCATTCATAAAGGTCGCATTTTTTATCCCTTTGATCAGGATAAAGTATAAGATCGAACTTGTTGCAAATCCGCTGAAAATAGCACCATGAAACGGCGATTTCTTTTCAAAATTAAAGCTCAATAATAAACGCGATACAAATTGGACTATGGCGCCTACTGTAAAAGCTATCACTACAGAAAGGAGTATACCCAAAATAATCTTTATGGCTTGTTCATTGTTGATATAATTACTAAGGTCCAATAAAGTCTGAGAAGAGTCGGCGTAAATTTTGAGTATAGCCACACATACCGAAGCGCCTAATAATTCAAATACAATCGATACGGTTGTTGAGGTTGGTAAACCAAGCGTATTAAAAAAATCTAGTAACAAAATGTCTGTGAGCATCACGGCGGTAAAGATGATCATGATCTCATCAAACATAAATTCTCCCGGATTGAATATCCCTTTCCTTGCGACTTCCATCATACCACTAGATGACATGGCCCCTAAGGCCACACCAATACTTGCAACAATCATTATGGTTTTAAAAGAAACGGCTTTGGATCCAATGGCTGAATTTAGAAAGTTTACAGCGTCATTACTCACACCAACTACAAGGTCTGCAACGGCTAGAAATGCCAATGCAATGAGCATGTAGATATAAAGGTTTTCCATGTAGAATACTAAAATTTAACGATCACAAATTTCACATAATAAATTGAACACAATGTTACCATAATGTTATGTTCTTCTCATACATAGATGAGATTTCATTTAACGAATCCTCTATGGTGTTGGTTTATGATCTTCAATGTTATCAAAATAATCAGTTTTAAGGATATTTAAATCACTGAAAAACAACAAATTAAAAGTTTAATGTTAATTTAATGTTACGCAAATGTTTGAATATTGTAAACAATTATATATATTTGTTACGTAAACATTAATAAGAATCCCAAAAACCAAGACATATGAAGAAGATTATTGCATTACTAATGATATTGAGTGTTTCATTTTCGTTTGCTCAAGAGCAGTCTAAAGTTGAATTAACAAAAGATGGTGATTTAACTATGGCCACTTATTATTATGAAGATGGAAGTATAGAACAGCAAGGAACGTTTAATGCTGAGGGTAAATTACACGGTGTATGGACCAGTTATGATATCAATGGCAAAAAAGTAGCTATGGGTAAATACATCAATGGTAAGAAAGACGGAAAATGGTTATTTTGGACCAATAATACGTTAAAAGAAGTGGACTATGTTGATTCCAAAGTTGCTAGTGTTAACGAATGGACCGATAAAGTCAAAGTGGCAGTGAACAAATAATAAAATCCCTATATAATGTAAAAAGCTCGCAAGATTTCTTGCGAGCTTTTCTTTTAGACTATTACTCAAATATAATTTTAAAACTTATAGGTATAACCTATAGAGAATTCAGTTCCTGGTTCTCTTAATGAGAAGAGTTGGTCTTGTGCTCCAAAAGAAACATAATCACTACGTCTTACATTATTTAAGATATTCGAAACTTTTAAATCAATTGATGAATTTCTGTTTTCACCAAATGATTTGTTCAATGTAAAGTTCAAACTGTTGAAAGGCTTGGTGTATACATCTGGAACTAATCCAATACCAACAACTTCTAAAGTTTCCCCTTGTACATTAAAGAATAACCCAGATTGTAATCCGATGTCTTGGTTATTGTAATCAAATCCGAAGTTGATTAAATAAGGTGCCTGACCTTGTAAATCACGTTCACGTTCAACACGCTCACCATCTCTCGCATTATCCGAACGACTAGTAAATTCGGCTTCAGACATTGTTAGTTCTGACTTGATTAATGATACGTTCGCGTTGAATTTTAAGTTATTTAAGCCTTCCGAAATAAATCCGAAGCGTTGTCTAACCTCGAACTCAACACCATATACTACTGCATCTCCTAAGTTTCCAACGGTTAATTGTGTTGGTGCAGATAAAAAGAATGCTTGTTCAATTGGATCTTTAAAGTCTTTGTAGAAACCACTCACTGCGAACATTTGACCATTCTCACCAAAGCGCTCATATCGTAAATCGAAATTGTTCACATAAGTTGGAACAATATCAAGATTACCAATAAATAATCGGCTAGTGATCGGGTCAAAAATTTGAGCTACAGAAGCTTCTTTGAATGAAGGTCTCGCTGTAGTACGTGAGTAAGATGTTCTAATATTTGTGTTATCAGTAACCGAATAAATTAAGTTGGCCGATGGGAATAAATCGAACTCATCCAAAATCGATTCTCTTAAGAATGATGTTTCAGCATCTGCCTGTCCGGTATAGAAAGACTTGAAGAATTCTGATCTTAATCCAACGACAGTTTTTAATTTTTCAGAGATATTGAATTCAGATGAAATATACATTGCTCCAATATTTTGTTCACCTTCATAAGCATCGATCGGATTAAAGATATCTGCTGCGATCAAGTGTGTACCACCATCTTCTGGTGTCCAAACATTTTGACTTGACAATAGATTATCCACATCTCCATTAGCAATATATGAAGCGTCACCTTGAATGTTGAAGGTATAATCGTCAATACTAAAATCTCTAAACTTATAAGTGTAAGCACCACCAAATTTCAATTTAGCTGGTCTTCCGAAAAGATCAAAAGTCTTATCAAAATCAACTTTAGCAGCCCAGTTTTCTTCAATTAGGTTTCTCCATAATTGAATTGGGAATGTTGCAGCTGAAGGTGATAGGAACGACTCACCAGAGTCACTTTGTTGTAATGGCGTAATTCTATGATTTTTATCCATCACTTTAGAGAATGTCGGTGCGATCTTCCATTCCATATTGAATGGGTTTTCGTCGTTATTTAGTAAATGCTTACCACTAAATAAGAAGTTCGTTATTGAACGCTCTGTATATGTAAGTGAGTTTTTAGTTAACGGCTCAATTCCTCCACCAATTCCATCTTGAGAGATGTCTTGATTAAAGAAACCTGCGGTAGACTCACCGTTTTGTATGTGTAAGAAGTTGACCTTATATTTTGCTTTTTCGGCTTTATAAGTCAATCCAACCAAACCGTTTAAAATAACGTTATTGATACCTTCAGATCCTCTTGAATTCAAGGTAAAAACAAGGTCGTTATTTGAAGGATCATTATTATCTTTTAACCAAGCACCATCATTTCTGTTTTCATAGAACGTGGTCGTATTCTTATAAGAGAATGAGGCTTGATATCCCAATTTATCATCTCCAATATCGTACTGATTACCTAATGTAAACCCGAAATCAAAGTTAGCGCCACTAGTTTCTCGTTTTGCAGCAAGTTCCTTAGAAAAGCGATCTGTTAATGTAGTTAACAATACACGATCTTCGTCAGTACTAGGAATTGGCTGATAACGATTGATCGGCAAATCTCTTGTGCCGTCATCAAAACCTAAAAAGTCTGTGTCACTTCCTGTGTAAGTTAAGTAGTCATCATTAAAGTGCATATCTGGATTATATCCTGTTCCAACAGAAATAGAATATTCTGCTTTAGAAGGAAAATCTTTAGTAACGATATTAACGATTCCACCAGTAAAATCTGCTGGATACTCTGCAGAAGCAGATTTAAGAACGATAACATTATCTAATATATTCGTAGGAAATAAATCCATTTGAATTGTATTTCGATCCGGATCCAGTCCAGGAATATCAATACCATTCAAAATTGATTTGGTATAGCGGTCTCCAAGTCCACGAACGAATACATATTTTCCGCCTTGTACAGAAACACCTGGAACTGACTTTACCGCACTTGCCAAGTTTCCAGCACCTGAACTTTTAATAGATTGTGCTGAAAGTCCATCTAAAACAACTACAGATTTTTTCTGTAAATCGAGTACGGCACTTTCTGTGTTACGTTTCACTGTAGTTGTAACAACTACTGTATCTAGCGAATTAGTAGTAAGGGTAACGTCAAGCGTAACTACCTCACCTTCTTTTATGATGATCTCACTTATTTCTTGAGTGTTGTATCCTACAAATGAAAATACTAAAGTGTATTTTCCAGGATCCAATTCTAACTCGTATTTACCGTCAAAGTCCGACGTTGTTCCAGTTGTCGTTCCTTTTACAAGGATATTTGCAAAAGCCATTGGCTCAACAAACTCACCATCGATAACCGTTCCTGCAACTTTACCTTTTTGTGCATTGGCTAATCCTATACAACAAAAAAGTATCAGTAAAAGTGAGTAAATATTTTTTTTCATAGTGTGTTAATTAACTAAACATACTACCCATTAAATCCTTAACGAGTAGTAGTTATAATTGTTAAAGTTTATTTGAAACTTTAGTAAAAACTAATAAGCGTTAACTAGTGATTATTGGTTTAGAACCCTAAACCACCAGCAATATTTGCATAAGTCCAAGCTAATGCAGAGGTTGTAGCGCCAACTGTGTTTTCACCTTCATTGATTGCAGACGCAGTTGAACCAAATCCGGTTACTGTAACAGTTTCTGCGTTGTTTTTGAAGATGCTCAATACATCAGATACTCCTGCAGGAAGAACAATCTCCCAAGTTCCAAATGTTAGATCACCGTTATTGTAGTTTGTAGCAACACCATCGTTGTCCAACTCTACATCTGAAGTGTCTTTGAATCCGAATGCGTAGATATTATTAGTAGCTCCAGTCGCGTTACTTCTGTAATCTGCGTATTCACCGTTTACTGTGGTTTGGTTACCAATTATCGTAGCATTTTGTAAAACGAATGATCCTGTAGCAGATCCTTCTGGACCGTCAATTTCAAAAGCGTGGTCAGAAACTTCTCCTAATACAACTACAGCATTATCAATAGTTCCAGAATACGCTTGGTCAATATCTAATGCATCATCCCCTTGTCCCCAGACTAATAAGTTTGTTGCATTAACTGTTCCACCAAAAAACTCAATACCATCATCTACGTTTGCAACAATTTCAATATTATCGATTGTAGTACCAGTACCAACACCTCCTAAAGTAAGACCGTTGATTTCGTTTCCTTCACCGATTAATGCGCCACCGTGACGAATAGATACATATTGTAATACACCAGAGTTATCAGCAGCGTCAGAACCACCATATAATCCGAATGTATCATCAGCAGGAATCCCTTCAATTTGTGCTTCAGAAATCTCACCAGAGAATGAACATGGTGCATTACCTAAGATGATTAATCCTCCCCAACGACCTCTGTCGTTTTCATCTAAGTTAGTACCAGCAGTCTCACCACATGTGATGTTATCTGTTGTTGTTGTAAAAATGATTGGTTGAGAAGGAGTTCCAACAGCATTGATCTGTGATCCTCTAGCAACAATTAATGCAGAAGCTAATGAACCAGTACCTGGAGATCCTTTAATTATTGTTCCTTCTTGAATAGTAAGTGTAGCACCGTTGTCAACAACTACTTTTTGGTTTAATTGGTAAATGTTGTCATTTGTCCAAGTTGTATCTTCTGTAATGGCACCTGTTACTGATACAACAGGGCATTCGTCGCTACCACCGCCGCCATTGTTGTTAATGATTGTAGTCTCTTCAATAATGATTGGAGTGTCATCGTCTTTAAAACATCCTGTGAAGATTAGAGAAGAAGCGATTAATCCGGTAAGTACTAATTTTTTCATGATATCTTTTTAAATGAATTTTTGTTTTAATTCTAATGATGCAAAGATGAAATAGTAGTGTAAAGTTTAAGTTAATACCAGATTAAACCTAAGTCATAAAATGGTTAATTGAATGTTACCCACATTTCTCATTTTTTATTTTTAGGAAACATTAATTTAACATTGAAAACTGCTATCTTGCAGCTGCTAAAATTTCACTATGACCTGGGAACAATTACTCTCTTTAAAACGTTATGGAGACGCACACAAGCGTTTGCGTAAAGAACAAGATGAAACCCGACTGGGATTTGAGGTTGATTATGATCGTATTATCTTTTCTTCGGAGTTTAGAAGCCTTCAGGATAAAACCCAGGTAGTTCCATTATCGAAGACTGATTTTGTTCATACAAGACTTACCCATAGTTTAGAAGTTAGTGTTGTTGGCAGATCTTTAGGTCGAAAAGTAGGTCAGAAAGTTCTTGAGAAACATCCTTATTTAAAAGATGTACATGGTTATCAGATCAATGATTTTGGGGCAATTGTAGCAGCAGCGGCGTTGGCGCACGATATTGGTAATCCACCTTTTGGGCATTCTGGAGAGAAAGCGATCGGTGAATTTTTTAAAACAGGAGAAGGACGCTATTTTGAAGATCAACTCAGCAAGAAAGAGTATGAAGATCTTTGCAACTTTGAAGGAAATGCAAATGGATTTAAAATTCTTACCGAAAGTCGAAATGGACGTACTGGTGGACTCCGACTGAGCTATGCAACATTAGGTGCTTTTACAAAGTATCCTAAAGAATCATTACCAAAAAAACCAACAACGCATATCGCCGATAAAAAATATGGATTCTTTCAAGGAGATAAATTTCTATTTGAAGATATAGCGAATGAGTTGGGCTTAATTAAAAGAGGAAGTGAAGATAGTGTAAGCTATTGCAGGCATCCCTTAGTCTATTTGGTTGAGGCTGCAGATGATATATGTTACACCATCATCGATTTTGAAGATGGCATAAATCTAGGTTTAATACAAGAAGAGTTTGCCTTAGAATACCTTATTAATTTGGTGAGAGATTCTATTCAAACCAAAACATATAACGCTCTAAAAAGTACGCAAGATCGTTTGAGTTACCTGAGAGCCTTAGCCATAAACACGCTTATAAATGAAGCAGTTGAAGTTTTTATGAAACACGAAACGGCAATTCTTAATGGAGAATTTTCAAAAGCGCTTTTAGATCATAGTAAATACGAAGCGCAGATCGATGATATTATTGCGTTGAGTATCAAGAATGTATATCAATCATCAGAAGTAATCGATAAAGAGATTGTAGGATATAAGGTAATTAATGAACTTTTAGGTATCTTTACAAAATCGGTAATAAATCATTTAAAAGGAGATATTTCGAATTTTGATAAACTAATTTTGAAAGTTTTAGAGCCGAACGTAGACTTAGATACAGATAATATATATGAACGCTTACTATCTGTTTGTTTTTACGTCTCTAAAATGTCTGATAGTAATGCTATGTTAAGCTATCAGAAATTAAAGGGTAATCATTTATAAAAAGAAAAAATTGTAAAAAATGAAAAGGAAATTTCTGACTATTGCATCAATAGTCACTCTCTCTATTGTGCCTACTTTATTGTTTAACTGCGAAGAATCTAATCAAGATTCAACCGAAAAACTTAGGCAAGAACACTTATCACATCTTGAAAACAGTCCTTACAAAGAGACGCAAAAGCTTTCTAGAAAGGAAAGAAAGGCAATGGGTCTTCCACCTAATGCGTATTATGAGCAGCTTTGGGAACTGGAGATGGATCCATCTACAGGTCGTCCAATGCCTGAGCGTGCATTTCAAGTTCAGCAAGAATTGGAAGCGCAACGTGTTTTACAACGAGGCGTTGGTGGTGATAATGTTAATCCATGGGTAGACCGAGGACCAAATGATCAAGGTGGACGTACACGAGGCATCATGTTCGATCCTAATGACGTAGGAAATGCAGATCCTAATGATGATTACACACGTGTATTTGCTGGTGGTGTATCTGGAGGTCTTTGGGTTAATGAAGATATTACAGATCCTAATCAATCTTGGACCTTAGTACCAGGAATTGGCGCAAATATTTCAGTAACAGTTATCGTTTCAGACCCTAACGATTCAAATACGTTCTATATTGGTTCAGGTGAATCTTACACGAATGGTGCGGCTGTTGGACGTGGTGTTTGGAAATCTTCAGATGGCGGAGTAACATGGTCTAATATTTTCGGAGGTTACACTGGTTTTGACAGCGGAAATAATTTTGTTGACGGAATTTTTTACATTAATGATATTGTAGTACGTGATAATGGCGGTGTTTCTGAAGTTTATGCTGCTGTTGCGGGTGGATTTTATCAATCTGCGAATAGTCCAAGTAACTTTCAAGGACTCGATGAAATGGGCTTATATAAATCTGTTGATGGTGGTGCTAACTGGACGCGATTTAATATCACACATAATGATGGGTCTTTCAAAAACCCTAATGATATCGAATTAGATGTCAATAATAATATATGGTTCACTACAACACGAAATTCATTTGGAAATAACGGAGGTGATATTTATAAATCAACCGATGGTAATACATTTACGTTAGAAAGATCATTTGGAGCCGCTAGACGAACAGAATTAGAACCGCATCCTACAAACCCAAACCTCTTTTTTGTTGTTTGTAACATTGGTGGACAAGCAGATATTTTCTTCACAACTGATGCCTTTGCATCAGCTGCTAATATCTCTGTAGTAAATGAGCCAAATGATGTAGATAATGGCATTCCGGCAACTGATTATACGAGAGGTCAGGCGTTCTATGACTTACCTGTCGAAATGGATCCAACTGGTAAATTATATGTAGGTGGAATTGACTTATTTTCTTCCACAGATTTAGGCTTTAACTGGACACAGATTTCTAAGTGGTCAAATAATAACAACTTAGCAGCACTTCAGGTGCCAAGAGTACATGCAGATCAACATGCTATTGTATTTAGACCTGGTACAAATGGAACTCAGGCTGTTTTTGGTAATGATGGAGGAGTTTATTATGCACCAGACATGAATAACATAGTAGGAAATCCAAGTGCTATCGAGCCTAGAAATAAAGATTACAATACGATTCAGTTTTATTACGGTTCAATCGATCCGGCAGATACAGCAACGAATTTGGCTGGAGGTACTCAGGATAATGGAACTCAGTTTGTTAATGATGCTGCACCTGGCGCTAATGCTTTTTTTGATCCTGTTGGAGGTGATGGTGGATTTACAGAGTTTGCTGGTGACGGAAGTTATGTGATAACAACTTATCCTGGGAATTCTCATCGCTTTATTAGTTATCCAAGTTTTACTAATTTTTCGGCCATCACAACACAAGGTGGTGGAAGCTTTATAAATGAAGCTACATTGGATAAGAATTTAGACATTTTATATGTAAATGCGTCAAGTAATGGAAATGGAATCGCATTAGAGCGTGTAAAAGAATTTACACCTGGAGGTCCAGCTCGAGAGAATGATCTTATTACATCAGGGTTGTTCAATGCGACACCAAGTGCATTGAAAGTTTCACCATTTACTACGACATCTTCTACGCTATATGTTGGCTTAAGAAGTGGACGATTATTAAGAGGAACATTTGCTGATATTGCTGTCCCTGCATTTGTAAATATCTCAGGACCAGGTTTCGTGGGAAGTATTTCTGATATCGAGTTTGGACAAACGGAACAAGAAATTTTCGTAACCATGCATAATTATGGTGTACAAAGCATTTGGTTCACTGATGATGGTGGTGCAAGTTGGAGAAGTTTAGAAGGAAATTTACCTGATATCCCTGTCAAGGCAATTCTTCAAAACCCATTGATTCCAGAAGAATTAATTATTGGTACTGAATTAGGTGTTTGGGCTACGGCTGATTATACACAGACCAACCCAACATGGATCCAGGCTTATAACGGAATGAGTGATGTAACTGTATTAGATCTAGACCTTAAAGCTTCAGATAATACTATCTTAGCTACAACACATGGACGTGGCTTCTTTACAAGTCAATTTACGCCAAGTGCGTTGAGTGTGTTGGAAAGTCAATTTGCCTCTAATGATATTATCGTATTCCCAACCGTTTCTGAAGGTCAAATTTCTATAAAAGCGATAAGAGAAATGGGAGACTCTAAGATTAATATCTATAATGTGAATGGCCAACGCGTATACAATACAACAGCCTTCTTATCTGATAATAATACAAACTTAAATCTGAATCTGAATTCAGGAATTTACTTTGTTGATATTCGTGTTGATAATTATTCTGAAACTAAGAAAATCATCATTAAATAAGTAAGATCTTTGTGACAAAGAAGGGAGCTTTTAACGGCTCCCTTTTTTAATTTGTGCATTTCATCGATAAAATTTGCACTTGAGCGTTAATTGGTTATATTTGTATAATCGAATCTATTAAACCTACAATTATGAGAAAAAATATTCTTGGAGCAGCCGTGATCTTCTTCGTGACGTTAGCCTTCTTATTAATGTTGGATGATATTACAAGTACAGGAAATCAAGAACCTCAAATAAACGTGGAAGTTTTTGAGGCAGATACCGATCAAGGTGGCCAGCCTGAAATGGCTACGACAGACGTTGAAGAATAGACTGAAACAACATAGTTAGACTACCGGCATCAATCTTAATAGATTGATGTTGTTGTTTTATAGAACCATGTTCTATGAATTTGTCTGGAACACCTAAGATGTGGAGTTTATTCTTATAACTATGTTTACTCGCAAATTCTGAAATTGCACTTCCAAAACCACCAGTAATAACGCCGTCTTCAATTGTAACAATCTCCATGTAAGTATCAAAGATTTCATGAAGTAGCGATTGATCTAAAGGCTTTACAAATCGCATATCAAAGTGAGCGATATCCATGTCCACATTCTTTAATACGTCTTCTACATTATATGCCATACTCCCAATACTTAACACCGCTATATTTGACCCTTCTCTAAGCTGAACTCCACTTCCAATGGTGACTTTCGAGAAACTTTGTCTCCAATCCGTGAGACGACCTCGCCCACGCGGATAGCGAATGGCTATTGGATGGTCTAATCTTGTTTGTACTGTATACATTATGTTGCGAAGCTCAATCTCATTTCTTGGTGCACAAATAATCATGTTTGGAATACTTCTCAAATAGGCTAAGTCAAAAACACCGTGATGTGTTGCACCGTCTTCACCAACTAATCCAGCTCGATCTAAACAGAAGACAACAGGCAGGTTTTGAAGCGCAACATCATGAATGACCTGATCGTAAGCGCGTTGTAAGAATGTTGAATATATATTACAAAATGGAATCAACCCTTGCGTTGCCATACCTGCCGCTAGCGTAACTGCATGTTGTTCGGCAATACCAACATCAAAAGCTCGATCAGGGAATTGATCCATCATAAATTTTAATGAACTGCCAGTAGGCATAGCAGGTGTAATACCAATTATAGATTCGTTTGATTTGGCAAGCTCAACAATTGTGTGTCCAAATACGTCTTGAAATTTAGGCGCTTCGGATGAACTTTCTTTTGGGATAAGATCTCCAGTTTTAGCATCGAATTTTCCGGGAGCGTGATATTTTACCTGATCAGTTTCAGCTTGTTTAAGTCCCTTGCCTTTTGTGGTAATCACATGCAAGAATTTAGGGCCTTTTATGTCCTTTAGCCGTTCTAGTTCTGATATTAAAGTATTTAAATCGTGCCCATCAATAGGTCCAGAATAGTTGAAATTTAAAGCTTCAAATATATTATCCTGCTGATCTTCTCCCTTTTTTACATTAGTGAGGTATTGCTTTAACGCGCCAACACTTGGATCTATTCCTATAGCATTATCATTTAAGATGACTAATAAATTTGCATCCGTAACACCAGCATGGTTTAAGCCTTCAAACGCCATACCACTAGCAATTGATGCATCTCCAATAACAGCGATATGATTTCTACTTTCTCTTTTAATTTTTGAAGCGATAGCCATTCCTAATGCCGCTGAGATTGCGGTAGATGAATGTCCAACGCCAAATGTGTCATAGTCGCTTTCATCACGTTTAGGGAAACCGCTTATGCCTTCCCATTGTCTGTTGGTATGAAATATGGATTTACGACCTGTGAGTATTTTGTGACCATAGGCTTGATGACCAACATCCCATACTAGCAGGTCATCTGGTGTGTTAAACACATAATGGAGCGCAATTGTAAGTTCTACAACGCCTAAACTAGCCCCAAGATGACCTTCTTTTGTAGCGACAATATTAATTATGAATTCCCGAATTTCTTTAGCTAATTGTGGCAACTCAGATTGCTCCACCTTTCGCAGATCTGAAGGAAAATCGATATGATCCAATAATCTTTTCATGAGTTTGCAAAGGTACGAGTTGTTATTGTATTTTTACAACTATGGAAAATCCATTTGACGATTCTTATTTTATGAAAAAGGCGCTTCAAGAAGCTGAAGATGCTTTTGAAAAGGGCGAAATACCTGTAGGAGCTGTGGTTGTTATTGATGATCGAGTGATTGCAAGAGCTCATAATCTTACAGAATTATTGAATGATGTCACTGCGCATGCCGAGATGCAGGCTATCACGGCAGCGGCAAATTTTTTAGGAGGTAAATACTTAGTTAATTGCACATTATATGTCACGCTAGAACCTTGTCAAATGTGTGCTGGCGCACTTTACTGGAGTCAAATTTCAAGGATAGTGTATGGCGCAAGAGACGAGGAACGTGGTTGTATTAATCTTAAAACGAAGTTACATCCTAAAACTAAAATAGTAGGAGGAGTTATGGCCGATGAAGCGTCTCAGCTTCTCAAGCGCTTTTTTATTCAAAAACGCAATTTAAATTGACAAAAAAAACGCCTAACTTTCGTTAGACGTTGAAACTGCGTAAGTATATCATTATAGAACGCTTACATTTGCTGCAACCATTCCTTTGCGTCCTTCTTCTTCTGTGTACTCAACATTATCTCCTTCACGAAGTTCTACACCATTAAGGTTTGAAACGTGAACGAAAATGTCTTTTCCTGTTTCGTCGTTGGTAATAAATCCAAATCCTTTTGAATCATTAAAAAATTTAACTGTTCCAGTCATTGTAAAAAAATAAAAATTATTAAGTTACAAATGTACGGCTAAAAAAAGTCCCTAATGTTAATAAATCGTTTTATTTTAAATAATTGATAATTAAATAATTAATTAATAGTCATGATTTCGTTGATTTTCGCGCATTTTCTCTAAGTTCTCCTGAGTTAGCATGTAGTCTTTTATATCCTTACCTTTCCATCGGTAATAGATAAACAAAGGAAACACGACAATAAATAAGCCTATTACCCCAAAGCCAATCATTTTTTGTGAATAAGGTAGGTCAAATATGAATCCACATACGATACTACCAAAAGCTAGGATAAATGAGAATAGAATTGCATATTTCATTGTTTGATCATTTTAAGCGGTAAAATTAATTAATTCACGTCTATATGCTGTTAGTAATTTAGACTTTGATACAATGCCGTAATATTTATTATTTCTTATGACTGGTAAATTCCAGGCGCCTGTATCCTGAAATTTCCGCATAACATCTTTTACGGAATCCATTTCAAAATGAATATGTTCTGCTGGATTATGCATAAATGTTTCAACTGAAGTGGTATCATGAAGACTACTATCAAACATAACGGTTCTAATATCGTCAAGAAAAATTATCCCGACTAAATAATGCTGTTCATCAACCACAGGAAATAGATTCCGACTAGATTTTGCCACGCCTTCGTGCAACATTTGCCCGAGGGACATTTCTGGATGTACTACGGTAAAGTCCTTTTCAATGACGTTATCAAGCTTCATCAAGGTTAATATGGATTGATCCTTGTCATGGGTTAACAATGCACCTTTTTCAGCAAGTTCTTTAGTATATATGGTATGATCAATGGTATTTTTAGTAATTATAAATGACATGGAAACGGTAATCATCAAAGGAACAAACAATTGATAACCTCCTGTGATTTCCGCAATTAAGAAAATGGCAGTCAAAGGTGCATGGAGTACACCTGCTATTAAACCTGCCATTCCTATTAGTGTAAAGTTTGATTCAGATACTTGATATCCGAGGCCAATATTATTAATAATTTTGGCCACAACATTTCCTAAAGCACTTCCCATTACCATGGTTGGGATGATAATTCCACCAGCACCACCAGCTGCAAATGTTGTAGTCATCGCTACCGCTTTAAAAATTGTGATTCCAATAAGAAGCGCGATTACAACCCAAATTTTATCGAGATGATCATCAAAAGGTGTTTGACCTAATGCATGAAGATGATTGCCTTCGAGCAGGTCATTAATAAAACCAAATCCCTCACCATATAATGGAGGAATCAAATAAAGCATAACGCCGATAGCAAGTCCGCCAACGATCAATTTTTGACCATTAGTTTTAAAGCGGTCAAAGAATTTGTAAACTGCAAAATAGATCTTCGAGAAATAGATTGAGGCTATGCCAGTTCCAATTCCTAGAATAATGAAGAATATGGTATCTCTAAGTTCGAATGGTGTATTAACGTTGAAATTAAATAGAACGCCATTTCCAACAAAGAAATAGGATGTCAAGACCGATGAAACCGATGCAATTAAAAGTGGTAATAAGGACGCGAATGTCAGATCCAGACTAAATACTTCAATAGCGAATATAATAGCTGCAATAGGACTCTGAAAGATTGAAGCGATGGCGCCTGCAGCCGCACAGCCAATAAGTAACGTTCTTGTCTTTCGATCCACATGAAATAATTGTCCGATGTTAGAACTTACGCCAGATGCTGATGCAATCGCTGGTCCTAGTAATCCAACTGAACCTCCAAATCCTGCCGTTAAAGGAGCCGTAATTAGTGGTAAATAAATTCTACTTCTAGCTAATAGTCCATCTTTTTTTGACAATGCAAAGAGAATACTTGGGATGGCATGTTCAATGGGTTTCTTTGAGACGTATTTTACAAATAAATAGACTAACCATAAACCAATTACAGGAAGAATAAAATAAATACTATTCCTTGATACAATTGCTAAATGATCAAGAATCCATTCGATGCCAAAGGTGATATTTTTGATCAAAACAGATACTAATCCAGCCAGTAATCCTATTAATATTGCCAGTAAAAAAATAAAGTTCTTCTGCGATATGTACTTATATCGCAAAATGAGCAAACGCTTAATAAGTTTTTGGATTGGCATAATCTAAAACTAATAAAAAATCCTGCAAGCAGCAGGATTTTAAATTATGATTTCATATCGAGTTTGAGATTTAATTCGGTGAGTTGTGCATCATCTATTGGAGCTGGAGCATCAATCATAATATCTCTTCCACTATTGTTTTTAGGGAAGGCAATAAAATCTCGAATCGTTTCTTGTCCGCCTAGAATTGCCACAAGTCTGTCAAGACCGAATGCGAGTCCACCATGTGGTGGTGCTCCGTATTGGAATGCATCCATTAAAAATCCGAATTGTGCTTTTGCTTCTTCTTCCGTAAAACCAAGATAATCAAACATTAATGCCTGTGTCGCTTTATCATGAATACGAATAGAACCTCCGCCTATTTCGTTTCCGTTCAGGACAAGATCATAGGCATTCGCTTTTACAGCTCCTGGATCAGTTTTAAGTAATTCGATCTGGCCAGGTTTAGGTGAGGTGAATGGATGATGCATCGCATGATAACGCTCAGTTTCTTCGTCCCATTCTAATAGTGGAAAATCAAGAACCCAAAGTGGTGCAAATTCATCAGGTTTACGTAAACCTAAACGTTCTGCTAACTCCATTCGTAAAGCACTTAATTGTGCTCTAACTTTATCTGTATGTCCAGAGAGTACACAAATGAGATCACCTGGTTTTGCACCAGTAACTTCTGCCCATTTTGCTAAATCTTCTTGATCGTAGAATTTATCTACTGAAGATTTAAATGTACCATCCTCGTTACAACGACAGTATACCATTCCTAAGGCCCCAATTTGTGGTCGTTTTACCCAATCAATGAGTTTGTCGATTTCTTTTCGGGTGTAGCTACTACCACCTGGTACAGCAATTCCAACAACAAGTTCCGCAGAATTAAATACATTAAAGTCTTTATGTTGTGCTACAGCATTCAATTCGCCAAACGCCATACCAAATCGAATGTCTGGTTTGTCGTTACCATAAAGACGCATAGCATCATCATATAGCATTCTAGGGAATTTCTCAATTTCAACGCCGTTAATTTCTTTAAGTAGATGTCTCGTTAAACCTTCAAAAGCATTTAAGATATCTTCTTGTTCGATAAAGGCCATTTCGCAATCAATCTGAGTAAATTCTGGTTGTCTATCAGCACGAAGGTCTTCATCTCTAAAACATTTTACGATCTGAAAATATTTATCCATACCGCCAACCATAAGGAGTTGCTTGAATGTTTGAGGCGATTGCGGTAAGGCATAAAACTGGCCTTCATTCATACGTGAAGGCACTACAAAATCACGTGCACCTTCTGGAGTAGATTTTATTAAATAAGGTGTTTCAACCTCAATAAACCCTTCTTTTGATAAATAATTTCTAACCTCTTGAGTGACTTTGTGTCTAAAGATTAAACTGTCTTTTACCGGGTTTCTTCGAATATCTAAATAGCGATATTTCATTCGTAACTCCTCGCCACCGTCTGTCTCATCTTCAATGGTAAAGGGAGGAAGTAAAGCTTCATTTAAGATTGTGAGTTCAGATACTAAAAGTTCGATATCTCCTGTCGGTAGATTTGGATTTTTAGACGCCCTTTCAATGACTTTTCCTTTAACCTGAATAACAAATTCTCTACCAAGTGCCTGCGCTTGTTCCATCATCGCTTTTGAGGTGCGTTCTTCATCAAAAACTAACTGTGTAATTCCGTAACGATCTCTAAGATCTACCCAAACAATAAACCCTTTATCACGAGATTTTTGAACCCATCCTGCGAGTGTGACTTCTGTATTGATATGTGATGCTCTTAATTCACCACAATTATGACTTCTATACATATCTGAATTTTAATCCTGCAAATTTAAGAAGTTAATAGGTTTAATAAAGTAAAAGACTAAAATTATTGGAATAACAGGTCGAATTTACCTAAAAAGTACATTAAACGATATTCAATTAATTTGTTAAAACAAGGAATAATTAACAATAATTTAAGATATTTAGGATAACTAATTCAAAATATTATCATTATGAACAACACTTTTTCATTAAAGTTGCTTCTGTTTTCATTTCTATTTATTCCGTTATTGACTTTGGGTCAACAAGTTACGGGTAAGGTAATGGATGGAACTACTAACTTGCCTTTGGGCGGTGTAACTGTTATTGTAAAAGGTACCACAACAGGTACTAATACAGATTTCGATGGAAATTTTTCTTTACAAGTCGATAGTTTCCCAGCAACATTAGTATTTTCTTCATTAGGATTTGAAACCTATGAAGAGCGATTAACAGAACCACGAGTCTTAAATGTCACGATGCAAGAATCTAAAACTGCATTAGATGAAATCGTCATTACAGGACTTGCCTCAACAACAAAACGATCCAACTCTGCCAATGCAGTCGCATCTGTATCTGCAGAAGAACTCACGGGAGTGACCGTACAGTCTGGTTTAGACGGTGCACTTTACGGAAAATTTAATGGTGCCGAAATTAAAGCAAATTCTGGTGCACCTGGTGGAGGTATCTCAATGCGATTACGTGGAGTTACATCAATCTTTGGTGATCAACAACCGCTATTCGTGGTTGATGGTGTTTATGTTGACAATTCTACTATTGGTTTAGGAAACAATGTAGTCAGTCTGGCTTCGGGAGGTGGAAATACATCTACCAACCAAGATGATGCATCGAACAGGATTGCTGATATTGATCCAGATGATATTGAAAGTATAGAGATTTTGAAAGGGGCATCTGCCGCAGCAATCTATGGATCTCGTGCCGCTGGTGGTGTGGTTATAATCAAAACTAAAAGAGGTAAACAAGGTAAGCCGGTTGTGCAATTCTCTCAAGTAGTTGGATTTAGAAGTCCAACCCAGTTACTAGGTATTAGAGATTATACAGAACAGCAAATAATTGATCTTGGTGGACCAGCAAATGCTGTTCTTAGAGATTATGAAGCAGAGTTATTTGATAACACAAGAGTGTCTTCAACGACTAGATTTTCTACTTCAGGTGCAAAAGAAAATACTGATTATTTCTTTGGCGTTACGCATCGTGATGAGCCAGGTCTTGTAGATAATACGGGTTATAGAAAAAGCTCAGTACGATTAAATATTGGTCAGAAATTTAACGAATGGTTAGACTTATATGTGACTTCGAATTATATCAATTCGAAATCTGATCGTGGATTCTTTAATAATGGTAACGCGAACAGAACTGTGGGTTATGCTTTAGCATTTACATATCCTTGGGAAGATTTATCACCTGTAAATGGTGTTTACCCTCAAGGTGGAGCAGGATCAAATGTCCTAGAGACCGTAGCCATTACAACGAACCGAGAAGAGGTTAATAGATTTATTGGTAGTGCAACGTCTAATATTCAGATTTTATCAGAATCCAATAATAGATTGAAGCTAGTATTAGAAGGAGGATTTGATCAGTATACGTTAAGAACCACAAGTATTTTCCCAAGATCCTTATCTTACTTTTCAGATCCAGCATCTTTAGGAGGTGTTTCTATTTCGGGAACAACCATCAATACGAACTACAACTTATCAGCATTTTTAGTCCATAATCTAGATCTTGATAATGGCTTAAGTTTTACGACACAAGTAGGTAGCTTCTATCAAAACTTTGATCGTAATACAGTAACGACCGTTGCTACTGGACTTAATGGGTCTCAAACAAACCTAGGTCAATCAACCAATGTTTCTACATCTCAAGTAATAAGACCACAGGAAGATACTGGATTCTTTGTTCAAGAAGAGATCAACTGGAATGATAAGATCATTGGTACTATAGGTATTAGAGGTGATAAATCAACAAACAATGGTGATGCCAATAAAATGTACTATTACCCTAAAGCTAATTTGGCGGTAAACCTTCAAAACTTTGATTTTTGGAAAGTCGATGAGATTAGTTACTTGAAGCCAAGAATTGCCTATGGTGAGTCTGGACGATTCTCAAATTTCAATGACAGATTTACATTGATGAATGCTCAGTTCATTGGAGGGCAATCAGGATTAAGTCCGGGTAATTTAAGTGGTAATGCTGATATAGGTCCTGAACGTCAGTCGGAGCTCGAATATGGTATCGACTTTGGATTATTTGACAGACGCTTAAATTTTGAAGTATCCTTCTATAATAAAAAGATTGACGATTTATTGATTCGATCTCAAGTTCCAACTTCTTCTGGTTTCACAACTCGAGTTGTGAATGGTGGTGAGTTAGAAAACAAAGGAATCGAATTAGCATTAAATGCTACTGTTATGGAGAAAGAGGATTTCACTTGGAATGCCTCGTTCAAATGGTGGAAAAACAAGTCTGAAGTAACACGACTTGATGTACCATCATTCACAACTGGTGGATTTGCTGCGTCTTTAGGTACGTTCTTAATTCAGGAAGGACAAAGTGCAACACAAATTGTTGGTACCTTCGATCCTTCGGCATATACAGCCGAACAAATTGCAGCACTAGATCCTGAAGGCGATGGATTCTTCGTTTATGGTAATGCAGAACCTGATTTCCAAATGACCTGGTTCAATCAGATCAGTTACAAGAACTTTGACTTTTCTTTCTTATGGCATTGGAAAAAAGGAGGAGACAATATCAACCTTTCAACCTTATTATATGACTTAGCGGGAACAACTTGGGATTATAATGATTTTGGATTAGATCCATCTGGACAATTATCTAATGGTGACTATCGTGCAAGTCAAGCCTTTGTTAATCCTGATCCTGTAATAGAAGACGCTGGTTACTTAAAATTAAGAGAGATTGGAATATTTTATAACCTGCCTAATGGATTAATAAAATATGCGGATAAGATTAGAGTTGGAATTTCAGGTCGTAATTTGATCAATATTTTTGATTATAATAGTTATGATCCAGAGGTATCGAATTTTGGTAATAATGTGCTTGCTAATAACGTAGAGGTTACACCTTATCCACTGTCTAAGTTTGTAAACCTTCACTTAAATGTCACATTCTAAAAAAATAAAAATGAGAATTATGAAAAATAATATAATCAAATTAAGTCTTTTTAGTCTCATCCTATTTTTATCAGGATGTAATTTAGACGAAATCGAAAACCCGAATGCACCAACAGTGGGCAGTTTCGGGAGTGGTTCTAGTCAGGCAGACGTGCAATTGCTAGCTGTTGGATTAGAAGCGATAATGAGAAATGATCTCGCGTTCCATTATGATACGGTGAGTATTCTAGGACGTGAATATTATGATCTAACTGGAGTTGATCCGCGTTACACGCAGGAGTTATTAAAAGGACCGTTAGATAATAATGGGTTTTTAACAACGCGTGCCTATGCGGCATGGTATAAAGTTGTACAGTCTGCGAATGTGCTTATTAATGCTGTAGAGAATTCATCGGCTGGATTTACCGATGAGGTCAAGAATAGTTATTACGGATACGCCAAGACGCTTAAAGCTTATGCGCTGCTCATGGTAGCTAACCGACAGTTTACCAATGGTATTCGACTTGAAGTTGAAGATCTGAATAATTTAGGGCCTTTTGTGAGTTATACTGAAGCATTAGATGGAATAATGACACTTCTTAATGAGGCAAATACAGATTTAGCTAATGCAACGGATGATTTTGATTTTCCAATTAGCTCTGGATTTGATGGCTTCAATACAACGGCCACTTATAGTCAATTTAATCGAGCTATAGCGGCTAGAACGGCATTGTATCAAGGTAATAATACGATGGTATTATCGCTTCTAGGGTCTTCTTTCTTAGACCTGAATGGGGATCTGTTTGATGGTCCAGCACATATCTTTGGATTAACAGGTAATGACATCCAGAATACGCAATTCCATGTTCCTGGACAGTCTGGTCAAGAATTTATGATCTTGGATGGTTGGATTGCCGATGCGGAGCCGGGAGATACTCGAGTAACGGAGAAGTCTTTCCTCTTACCAGGAGGAACCACATTTGATGACTTATCTGCGCAATATCAAATCGCAGTTTATGATTCTAACGTTGATCCTGTATACCTTATTAGAAATGAGGAATTGATATTGATATATGCTGAAGCAAATATAGGAACAAACAATTCTGAATCTGTTAATGCTATAAATGTTGTAAGAAATGCAGCAGGATTAGGCAATTATGCTGGAGATCAAAATGACCCTGACGCATTGTTAGATGAGGTGTTGAATCAAAGACGTTATTCTTTATTAGCTGAAGGCCATCGTTGGATAGATCTTCGACGTTTAAATCGTTTGAACGCATCAAATATTTCTCTAGATAGACCTGGAGATAATGTTATTGATGCATTCCCAACACCATTTACTGAAAATCAATAGAAACAATTAGTATAAATCGCTGAGTTCTATGTCTAAAAAAGCCTCAACACATGTTGAGGCTTTTTGCTATTAATCAAAATATTGCTACAGATCAAAGAGCGTCTTTGATCCACCATGCAATATGCTTTATACTTGGGCTTCAATCCGCTGATCCAAGTTAAAATTTTCTTGAGGAAGTACTTCCGTAGCCTTATTCGAACCTCTTAAATACATTTTAAATCTCGTTATTAAATAGAATAAGATTGGCACCACAATTAATGTTAAAAAGGTTGCGATGATTAAACCATAAATAACGGTCCATGCCAGTGGTCCCCAAAAGATAACATTGTCACCTCCAACATAAATATTCGCATCAAATTCACTAAATAGTGTGAAGAAGTTGATGTTTAATCCAGTTGCCAGTGGGATTAGACCTAATATTGTAGTGATCGCTGTAAGAAGTAC
Source organism: Psychroserpens sp. (assembly GCA_017643165.1). Lineage (GTDB taxonomy): Bacteria > Bacteroidota > Bacteroidia > Flavobacteriales > Flavobacteriaceae > Psychroserpens. Next base: position 128,010 of record JAEPNY010000004.1, read on the forward strand.
AGGTCTTAAACGTGCCTTTCCACCTTTAATAATGGCGTCTAATAAATCTGACTTTTCTAAGTAGGCATCCTCATCAAGATTGCGTTCTAATTTTTTACGATCTATCAGCAGTTGCGTATAATCAAGTAATACCACACCATTATTAACGACGATTCCGGCCAATGAAATAATTCCCATCATCGTCATCATAATAACGAAAGCTTTCCCCGTAATAATCAATCCTCCGAAAACACCAATTAAACTTAAGAATATAGCAAGCATAATTATTGCTGGTTTAGAAATTGAATTGAATTGGAAGATCAACAGAAAGAAGATCAGTCCAAGTCCAACTAAGAATGCAAACATCAAAAATGCCATTTGTTTGTTTTGCTCCTCAATTTGACCAGTGTAGTCAATCTTAACTCCATTTGGTAACTCGTTGAATGATTTCATCTCATTCTGAATTTCGGCAACGATCGCTCCAGCATCAGTATAGCCAGCAGCTAGCGCAGAGTAAACGGTAACAACACGCTCGGTGTCTTTATGTTTGATCGCACTAAATCCTGAAGAGTTATTTTGGTTTGCAACAGCAGAAACAGGAACTTCCTTTATTTGCCCTGAAGCCATATCTCTAAAGGTAATTTTCTGATTAAAGATGGCACTTTTATTATAGCGATTATCCTCGTTAAAGCGTACATAGATGTCATAATCTTCACCACCTTCTTTATAGGTGCCGGCTTTTGCTCCAAAGATTGAATTTCGCAGTTGCTGTCCTACTTGACCAGCAGACACGCCTAGTTCTCCAGCTTTCTTTCTATCAATATTAACCTGCATTGATGGCTTTGAGCGGTTCACATCAATCTTTAATTCTTCAATACCACGAACGTTCTTAGAATTGATGAAGTCTTTCATACTTTCGGCCGTCACTATGAGCTGCTCATAATCCTTACCTTCCAACTCTATATTAATTGGATACCCAGCAGGAGGACCAACTGCATCTTTTTCAACTGAAATAGCAACACCTGGATAGATGTCATCTAATGCATCCTGAATATTTTTTAAAAGCGAATTACTATCCGCACCTTTACGATATTTGTACTCGCGCATGGTTGCCGTAATCTTTCCTCGATGAGGCATTTCGGCTGCTGATCCACCATCAGTTTGTGGATTTCCAGCACCTTCACCAACTTGAGAAACTGCACTTTCTGTTAAGAAATTATAATCGCCATTTAAATAGGCATCTTGATTAATAATATCATAGACACGCTGTTCAATTGCTAAGGTGATTTCATTTGTTTTATCAATATCAGTTCCTTCAGGATATTCGATATAAACGATGATCTGATTTGGAGTGTTATCAGGGAAAAATTCTACTTTCGTACGCTGACTTCCAATAGAAGCTCCAAATCCGCTAAATGCTATAAATAGCAATACAACTGTACCCACTGTAATGGCTACTGGCCATCGTCCTGACAAAGCACCTCTTAAAGTTTTCTCGTAGAAGTTCTCCAGCTTCGGAAGTGTTTTAGTCTGAAATCCGTTTGCCCAACCTCTTAAAAATAAGCGGTAAACCCATAATAATATTGCGGTAACAATCATTACGGTTCCGAGCCCTCTATAAGCGCCTCCGAAAAGTAATATTAATGAACCAATTGAAACCAAAATGACGGTTATTTTAATAATTTGCTTAAGCGGCATTTCTTTGTCTTCTGTAGTCATAAATTGTGAGACCATAACGGAGTTAAAGAAGATTGCTACGAATAACGAAGAGCCTAATACTACCCCAAGTGTTTTAGGGAAGTAGATCATGAATTGTCCCATGACTCCTGGCCACAATCCTAGAGGAATAAAGGCTGCGACTGTCGTTGCTGTTGAAATAATAATAGGAAAGGCGATTTCTCCAATTCCTTTTTTTGCAGCTTCTTTTCGACTTAGTCCTTCTTCCTGCATGAGTCGATACACGTTTTCTACTAATACGATACCATTATCAACTAACATTCCCAGACCCATGATAAGTCCGAATAGGATCATCGTATTCATTGTAAATCCAAGAAGATTCAGAATCATCAAGGACATAAACATGGACATCGGAATTGCAAATCCAACAAACAATGCGTTTTTGAAACCTAAGAAGAACATCAATACCGTGACTACCAGAATAATACCAAAGATGATATTATTCACCAAGTCATCTACTTGTCCGATTGTTTTCTCTGATTGATCATTCGAAATGGTTACCTTAAGATCTGCAGGGAATTGATTTTCGACAGCATCGTTAACCATAACGCGTATCTTTTCGGCGGCATCGACCATGTTTTCACCAGCACGCTTTTTAACATCTAGCATCACAACTGGTGCTCCAAATTCGCGTGCATAGGTCGTTTTGTCTTCATCTTTAAAAGTCACTTTCGCAATATCTCTAAGGTAGATTGAATTGCCTAATTCACTTTTAACTACGAAGTTTTCTAATTCATTCGGCGTATCGATCTCACCTAATATGCGTATCGTTCGACGTTGACCACTCGAAATTAAGTTCCCAGCAGACATAGTCATATTTTCATTACTTATCGTTTGAATGATGTCATTGAAACTCACTTGAGCAGCCATCATTTTATAGATATCAACCGCGACCTCTACTTCTTTTTCTTGTGCGCCTCGAATATCTACCTGTTTAATCTCTAAAAGGCTTTCTATTTCGTCTTCAAGGAATTCACCATATTCTTTCAATTTATCTACTGGGTAGTCGCCTGAGATGTTGATATTTAGAATAGGAATCTCTTCAGACATACTAAGGTCGAAAACATTAGGCTCTACTTTAGCTTCATTAAATGTAGGCCAATCTTCACTAGCAGTTTCAGAATCTACTTCGTCCTTAATTTTCTGCTTGGCTTCTTCAACAGTAATATTCTCGTCAAACTCTACAATGATTATAGAATAATCTTCTTGTGAGGTTGAGGTAATTTCTACAACGTTACTTACGGTCTTAAGCTGATCTTCTAAAGGATCAGTAATTAACTTTTCTACGTCTTCCGCAGTATTTCCAGGATAAATTGAACTTATATATATTTTAGTTTCTTTTATCTCAGGGAAATTTTCTCTTGGCATTCCAAAATAAGCACTTCCACCTAAGATCAATATCAGTGCGATGAGCACATACATCGTCGTTTTATTGTTAATAGCCCACGACGATAGCGCAAATTCTTTATCTACTTTTTTCTGTTTTTTCATGTTGATCCAGGCTTTATTGAGTTACAGCAGCTATTTCGTTTCTAATGATTTTAACCTGTTGGCCATCCTTAACGCTACGTGCACCTTCTTTAATGATTTCATCTGTGCTATTTAAGCCATTTACAACTTCGATGAAGTCACCCTGAGTCTTACCCGTTTTAATGATAGCTCTTTTGGCCGTTGCCATGCTATCTGATTTATCAGTAACCGTATAAACGTACTGTTCGCCTTTTGCGTTTTCTGAAATGATACTTAACGGAATAAGTATCGCTTTCTCATTCGTATAATCATTAATACGAAGACGAGCGGTTAGATTTGGTTTAATGCTTTTGTCCGTATTCGGAATACCCACTTCTACTTTGAACGTTCGGTTAGCTGGATTTATGAAATTTCCTGCTTGTCTTACTTTAGCATCTAGCTTTTTACCTAAAACTGGGAATTCGATCTCAACCATTTTCCCTTCGGTTACGTTTGTGATATAACTCTCAGGTACATCTGTTTCGATATACATATCGTCTAGATTCACAATTCGGAATAAAGCTGATTGCCCTGGAGCAACAACACTTCCTTGCTCAGTGATTACATCGTCAATAGTCCCTGAAAATGGAGCTCTTACGACTGTACGAGAAATTTGTTGTTCTAATTGCTGTACAGCTTTTTGCTGTGCCTCAAAAGTTGATTTCGCTTGCAAGTATTGAATTTCACTTCCAATATTTTGATCCCAAAGACGTTTTTGACGCTCAAAAGTTGTCTTTGCTAAATCTGCTTGTATTTCTAACTGCGATAATTGTTGACTCAATCCGCCATCATCGATCTTGGCGAGTATTTGTCCGTTGCTTACTTTTTGTCCTTCTTTTACATAGACATAGGTCAAAATTCCAGAATATTCTGGATAAATGACGAGATTCTTTTTTGTGTCTACATTTCCTTGTAATTCTACGTAGTGTTCAAAGACTGTTTCTTCAGCAGAAATTGTTGTAATTAATGGAATTTTTTGTTGCGGATCAATCTCTTTAATTTTAGCAGTTAGTTGTTTTAACTGCATATCAAGTTCGGTTTGCTGCGCATCGAGTTCAGCTTTTTTAGCTCTAATTTGTTCAAGATCGCCAGTTTCGATAATAGCTTCTACACTTTGCGTTTTGTTGTTTCCACAGGAAACCAAAACTAAGGCTGTAAAAATTAATGTGAATGTATATTTCATGGGGTGATTCTTTTAATTATTTTTTGGTTTATTTAGTACGGTTTCAAGATCTGTTTTGGTATTGATAACATCCAGCATGGCTTGCAGTAATTCTTGTTGAGCAGTATATAACTGCGTCTGCGCTTGTCGGAGTTCGAAACTTGATCCAATACCTTCGAAAAACTTTGTTTGATTCTTTTTTTCTATGCGTTCTGCCAGATCAAGGTTTTGTTTCTTGTTTTCATAATCTTCAATAGCGAATTTGTAATCACTTTTGGCACTCGCAATTTGTAATTGTAGACGCTGCTCTGTTTCTTTAAGTTCAGTTTGAGCAATTTCTAAATTTATTCTAGCACGTTGAGATGCTGCACTTCGTTTACCTGAACTAAAGATTGGAATGTCTAGATTTAATCCGAATAGCGAAGCGCCAAACCATTTAGTACCAGAATCAAAAAAAACAAAGTCATTATCAAATGCCGTATAACTTCCATTTATAAAAGCATTCAGTGTTGGAAGTGCTCTACTGCGTTCCAGTTTTAACATTAAGGCTTTAGATTCTGTATCATTTTCAGCAATAATATAATCGATATTAGAGGTCACGTCATTGCTCTCTAATAGCATAGAGCCATCCATATTCCTTAGCGCTAAGGACTCTAAATCGTCGGTGAGAATAATATCAGTATTATAGTCAATTCCGAGGGTAATATTTAGCATCTGAATTGCAATGACTTCAAGTCGAACAGCATTATTCAAAAAACTTGTGATATTGGAAAGTGTGATCTGTAATTGCTCAACACTTTCAAGTTCTTCCAATCCATTTTCATAGATTTTTGTGGTTTCATTCAAATTTTTCTGAAGAATTTCCTTGTTCTTTTCAGCAATTTTTACACTTTCTTTAGCAAGTAAGACATTACCGTAAGCGTTTATCACTGCTTTTCTGACTTCAAGGTCTGTCTTGATTTTGGCATTTTCGGAAATTTCTAAAAATACTTTTGCAGATTGAAGACCTACAATGTAAGAACCATCAAAAAGCATTTGATTCAAAGTGGCTGTCGCCGCGGCATTTTGCTGCGTTCCAAAGATGACTTCTGCAAACTCGCCAGGGTTGCCGCCAAAAAATTCGGCAGGAACAACAGAGACCTGTTGTTTCAGAAAATTTTGATAATTAATATTGGCATCTATTTGCGGCAAACCTGTGGCAGTAGCTTCCCATTTTTGCTGTCTAGCGGCTTCTATATCTCGAGAAGCATTTTGCGCTTGTCTGTTGTTTTCAAGGGCATAATCTATAGCTTCTTGTAAGCTGAATGATGCCTGTGCGTCTTGACTAAAACCAAGACTCGAAAACAGTAATAAAATAATAATCGAAAGGGGTTTCATTAGTTGTTATGATTGATTGTTGATGAAATTATTAAGTATTGTCATTCCTTTTTCGGATACGATTGCTCGAAGATGATATTCGAGATAGCTCTCCATGAGGTAATTCATTTGATATTGTTCTGATGGGAAAAACATATTGTCTTTAATCCCTGTCATTCCGGTAAAGTACATGCGCGATATAAAATCGACATCGATACTAGATCTAAATACTCCTGTTTTTACGCCCTCTTCTAAGCTTTCTTGAACTGATGCATGCATTTTTTCAAATTGCTTGTACTTTAAGGCGTCATAAATTTGTGGGTAGTACTTCTTTAACTGATATTGAGGTGACGATTGCTCATTTTTTAAATGATGCATTACGAACATCTTAATTGAATATAATTCTTCAATAGGATTAGGAGCCTTCTCGCATATGTCATCAATACCATCACAAATGGTATCAAATAAATGAAAAGTCACTGCTTCTACGAGTTTAGTTTTGTTATTAAAATGGACGTAAATGGTTTTTTTTGAAATACCCATTGCACTGGCAATGTCATCCATGGTAACACTCTTAAATCCCAGAGTAAGAAATAGTTCAGATGCTTTATGTATAATTTTTTCTCTCATAAAATGAGGACAAAGATAGATAGGAAACTTTAAAAACAATAAAAGTTTCCAAAGTTTTAAACATTTTTTAACATTGCGTTAAAGTAGCGTGTTAGGTTAATTCATTTACACTATTTTTGTCGCATGAATCAGAATTTATCCTATTACGATGCGTTCATTACGCACTTAAAAACTTCTGTAGAACGCAAGGAGCCTCTTAATCTGTATGATCCCATGCATTACATTTTACATCTTGGTGGGAAGCGTTTACGACCTATCCTTACACTAATGGCAGCCGATTTATTTGGTGGCGATTACAATGACGCTATGGATGCAGCCTTATGTGTTGAAGTCTTTCATAATTTCTCTTTAGTACATGATGACATTATGGATGATGCACCATTAAGACGAGGAAAAGAAACGGTTCATAAAAAATGGGATACGAATACCGCAATACTTTCTGGAGATGCGATGCTGATTAAAGCATATTCATTTTTAGAATCGTATGACAGTGTCAAATTTGTGGCACTTGTTAAATTGCTTACCAAAACCTCACTTGAGGTTTGTGAAGGGCAACAATACGATGTAGATTTCGAAACGCGTGATGATGTTACCATTCCTGAGTATCTTAAAATGATAGAATTCAAAACGGCGGTTTTAGTTGGTGCTGCCATGCAAATGGGAGCTATCGTTGCAAATGCATCATTAGAGTCGCAACAAGCTATATATGATTTCGGCAGATATTTAGGAATTGCGTTTCAGTTGCAAGACGATTACCTAGATGCATTTGGTGATCCCGAGCGTTTTGGAAAACAGATAGGAGGTGATATCATCGAAAACAAAAAGACATATTTGTATTTGAAAGCGCTTGAATTTTCAGATGATACAAATAGGTTACAACTGGGTCATTTATATACCATCAGTCCAACAGATCCAACCGATAAAATTCAGGCTGTAAAACAGATCTTCCTATCCAGTGGTTCAGCTGAAGCAACAAAAGAGGCGATTGAAGTCTTTACTTCGAAAGCATTCGATGTCCTGGAATCAATAGATATATCTGATGAGAATAAAGCTATACTGCGTAATTTTGGTCAGGAGTTAATGAACAGGAATGTCTAAATTACCAGCTACTTATGACGCACTCGTTGAGGCCGCTGAACAATTAGCATTGTATGAAAAACTAATTGAACAAATCAATAAGGACTTTCTATTGGCCAATATTGATTTGGACTTTGACTCTAATATTTTGCCCTCCAGTTTAAAATATCTATTGCATGAGGTCGTGTATAATCTCATTCAGGAAAAGTTTGCCGAGTACTTAAACCTGCTCTATATAGTCGATGTTTCGGAAGCTAAGATTAAGGCACTAGATGGTTCTGATACGCTTAAACTATCTGAACAGGTTACATTTCTAATACTGCAAAGGGAATGGCAAAAAGTTTGGTTTAAGCAACACTTTCGGGACTAAACTACTTTAAAAGAATACACGAACAAAGGGTGACCATGGATCAATATACACGCTCTTCCGTTCATTGTAAAGCAGATCATATCGTATACCAAAAATCACATTATTTGACCTATAACCTAGTCCCACAAAAAATGCTGGAACCCAGTAGTTGTCATCGACACCTATGTTATTTTCAAAATTACGGTTTACGTTAAGCTGTTCAAATTCGCTTGAAATTTGTAGTTCATTTATGGGATTATAAATACCGATGAGACTCGCACCTAGAATGGTAGAATTAAACACATTTCTTTGACTGTTATAAGACCCATTTAAGCCGAGTCCCAGTCCAAACTCCTGATTAAAATTATAGATGGCGTTAGGTGCCAGAGTACCACTAAAAAAACCATCGCCAAAACTTAATCCTATTCCTCCTCCATATTGGACATTAGACCAAAAGTTTGAATTGCTGCCCTCATCTTGTGCAATAGACGGTTGCGAATAACTCAGTAGAATTGAAATTGATACGATTAATTTACATTGAATTCGAGATGAAAATTTCATATTCTAAAAATTGCGTTAATTACAGTCATAAATATAGCAAAACGATGCCTTATTTTACTAAATGTTGTATTTTTGTCTAAATTTTGTTGAAGCGAAAACGACTGATACCAAATAATGGATAAATTTTCCTTTTTAAACGCAGCACATACGGCATACTTTGCTGATTTATACGACCAATACCTTAAACATCCCGATTCTGTAGAACCAAGCTGGAGAGCCTTTTTTCAAGGCTATGATTTTGGTGCCGAAAGCTATGGTTTAGACGGCGATATTGTTGAAGGTGTAACCACACAAATTCCGGAACATGTTCAAAAGGAATTCCAAGTTGTTAAACTCATTGATGGTTATAGAAATAGAGGTCATCTTTTTACAAGAACTAATCCTGTTCGCGAGCGTCGTAAGTATGAGCCATCTTTGGCAGTAGAAACTTTTGGTCTATCAGCATCAGATTTAGACACCGTATTTTCGGCAGGTGACATTATCGGCATTGGGAAAGCTAGTTTACGAGAGATCATCAATCATCTAGAACGCATATACTGCGATTCCATTGGAGTTGAATATATGTATATTCGAAAGCCTGAGGAAATTGATTGGATTCAAGGGAAACTAAATGTGAATGATAATCAGCCTCAGTTTTCCGCAGATCAAAAAAAACATATTCTAAAGAAACTTAATGAAGCCGTCTCTTTTGAAAGCTTCCTTCACACCAAATATGTAGGTCAAAAGCGATTCTCATTAGAAGGGAACGAATCATTGATTCCAGCTTTAGATGCCTTAATTGAAAATGCAGCCGACCATGGTGTTAAGGAGTTCGTTATGGGTATGGCACACCGTGGACGTTTGAGTACACTTACTAATATCTTCGGAAAATCTGCAAAGGATATTTTTAGCGAATTTGATGGAAAAGATTATGAGCAGGAAATTTTTGATGGTGATGTTAAATACCACCTTGGATGGACCAGTGATCGTGTTACAGATGGAGGTAAGCAGATAAATTTAAATATCGCACCTAATCCGTCGCACCTTGAAACCGTTGGTTCGGTGGTTGAAGGAATTGCAAGAGCTAAGCAAGACGAAAAATACAGTGAAAATCCGTCACAAGTATTACCAATAGTAGTTCATGGAGATGCGGCTATTTCTGGACAAGGATTGGTATATGAATTAGTTCAAATGGCCAAGCTAGATGGCTACAGAACAAATGGAACAATCCATATCGTCGTTAATAATCAAATCGGATTTACAACCAATTACCTCGACGGAAGATCCAGTACCTATTGTACTGATGTAGGTAAAGTGACACTATCGCCAGTGATGCATGTCAATGCTGATGATGCAGAGGCCGTAGTACATGCCATGTTGTTTGCGTTAGATTTCAGAATGACGTTTAGACGAGACGTATTCATTGATTTGCTTGGGTACAGAAAGTATGGACATAATGAAGGAGATGAACCGCGTTTTACCCAACCTAAGTTGTACAAGGCGATTGCAAAGCATATGAATCCACGAGATATTTATGCCGAAAAATTAATAACCGAAGGCGTTATCACAAGCGATTTTGTGGCGCAATTGGAAAAAGACTACAAAGCGAAGTTAGAAGAAAAGTTAGAAGACTCTCGCAAAGAAGATAAGACAGTTATCACACCTTTCATGGCCGATAAATGGACAGATTTTACAACAGTTCAGGAAGATCGAATGCTTGAAAATGTCGATACAACATATCCTGTTGAAAATCTTAAACACATAACTAAGGTCATCTCAAATCTGCCAGAAGATAAAAAGTTCATCCGAAAGATTGAGCGATTGGTTCAGTCTCGCCAAAAGATGTTTGATGAAAACAAATTGGATTGGGCAATGGCTGAGCATTTGGCATATGGAACTTTACTAGAAGAAGGTTATGATGTTAGAATTTCAGGCCAGGATGTTGAACGTGGAACGTTTTCTCATCGCCATGCTGTGATTAAAGTTGAAGATAGCGAGGAAGAAATTCTGTTATTAAATCAAATTAGTGACGATCAAGGGAAATTCTATATTTACAACTCGCTACTTTCCGAATATGGTGTCGTTGGATTCGACTATGGTTATGCCATGGCAAGTCCTAACACTTTGACCATTTGGGAAGCCCAATTTGGAGACTTTAGTAATGGTGCTCAGATAATGATCGATCAATATATCTCTTCTGCGGAAGACAAATGGAAGCTGCAAAATGGTCTTGTTATGTTGCTCCCTCATGGTTATGAAGGTCAAGGAGCAGAACATTCTTCAGGTCGTATGGAGCGTTATTTACAGCTGTGTGCGAAAGATAACATGTATGTAATGGACTGTACTACGCCTGCTAATATGTATCATTTGTTAAGAAAACAAATAAAGACCAATTTCAGAAAACCACTTATCGTGTTTACACCGAAAAGTTTATTGCGTCATCCAATGGTATTATCGACGGTTGATGAATTTGCGAACGGAAGTTTCCAAATGATTATTGACGACGCAGTAGTTAAGCCAGAAAAGGTAAAAACATTAGTATTTGTTACAGGTAAATTTTATTATGACCTATATGAACAAAGAGAGGACTTAAAAAGAGAGGATGTAGCTTTAGTGCGAATAGAGCAGTTATTCCCTTTACCTGAGAACGAAATTAGAGATCTCATTAAACAATATAAAAACGCAGACGACATAGTTTGGGCTCAAGAGGAACCAAGAAATATGGGTGCTTACAGTCACATGCTTATGCATCTTGATGAAGCTAAGAACTTCAGAGCAGCAACCAGACGACCTTATGGTGCACCTGCTGCAGGAAGTAGTGTGAGGTCAAAAATACGTCATCAAGAAGTCATTGACTATGTTTTTGATGCGACTAAGAATAATCAACGTAAATACGATAATTAATAAAACACCTAAAATAAAATAAGAGAACGATGATTTTAGAAATGAAAGTTCCTTCACCAGGAGAATCGATCACTGAAGTAGAAATTGCTGAATGGTTGGTACAAGATGGAGATTATGTAGAAAAAGACCAAGCTATCGCAGAAGTTGATAGCGATAAAGCTACATTAGAATTACCTGCTGAGGCTAGTGGAACAATAACACTTAAAGCTGAGGAAGGCGATGCTGTTGAAGTAGGAGCTGTAGTGTGTTTAATTGATACAGGAGCTGAAAAACCAGAGGGTGGAGCTGCCGCACCTGCTAAAGAAGCTGAGGAAAAGACTGAAAAAGCACCTGCGCCAGAGGCTAAGACTCCAGAAGTAAAAACTGAAAAGACATACGCTACTGGTACAGCAAGTCCAGCAGCAAAGAAAGTATTAGCTGAAAAAGGAATTGTTGCGAGTACAGTTACGGGAACAGGCAAGGATGGACGTATTACGAAAGAAGATGCCTTGAATGCAGTTCCTTCTATGGGATCACCTTCTGGTGGTAACCGTGGAACTTCAAGAAGTAAAATGTCAATGTTACGTCGTAAGGTTGCAGAACGTCTTGTTGAAGCTAAGAATACTACCGCCATGTTGACCACATTCAACGAGGTGGACATGACGCCAATTTTTGATTTAAGAAAAGAATATAAAGAAGATTTTAAAGCAAAGCATGGTGTGAGTTTAGGGTTCATGAGTTTCTTTACGCTAGCAGTTGTGCGAGCGTTAAAATTATTCCCTGCGGTCAATTCTATGATTGATGGAAAAGAAATGATCTCCTACGATTTTTGCGATATTAGTATTGCCGTTTCAGGACCAAAAGGTTTGATGGTGCCTGTAATAAGAAATGCGGAAAACTTAAGTTTTAGAGGTGTTGAATCAGAAGTTAAGCGATTGGCAATTCGTGCACGTGATGGTCAAATAACCGTTGATGAAATGACCGGTGGAACATTCACAATTTCAAATGGTGGTGTGTTTGGAAGTATGCTATCTACACCAATTATTAACCCACCTCAAAGTGGAATATTAGGGATGCACAATATTGTCGAAAGACCTGTAGCCATAGATGGAAAAGTAGAAATAAGACCAATTATGTACGTTGCGTTATCATATGACCACAGAATTATTGATGGCCGTGAGTCGGTAGGATTCTTAGTAGCAGTAAAAGAAGCCTTAGAGAATCCTGTAGAGTTATTGATGAATAATGATATTAAGAGGGCTCTTGAAATGTAAATTTGGTTCTAGAATTCAACTCATAAAAAAAGCGCAATTCAGTTTTGAATTGCGCTTTTTTCCTAATAAAAAATAACTAACTAATAACTAAAAAAAATTCACAAGAATATTAATAGATATTACTAAAATGGCGCATAACATTAAGCCATGAATAATAATTCGGTCGAATTGACTTTGTTCTTTTTTTATTTTCATGGATGCGACATTTTATCATCTAAATTTTAATAAAGCTCCAAGTAAAGATGGCCCGGAGCTTTATTTACCCTAATTAATAGAGTTACTGAAAGTAAATCCCTCGAATTTATAATAACTCTAGCGGCTAAATTCGTTATAATAACATTATGAGTCAATACGTAGAAATACGTATTTTTTGCATTTAAATGTTAAAATTTCATAGAAAAAAAGCTCTAAGACCACATGGGTCTTAGAGCTTATTCCTTCTTTCACGAAAGGAAATTGATTAATAGCAGAACAAAAGTAGTAAATGCACAAATTTGAGTCAATAGGTATATCTACGTGTTTTTTGAATAAAAAAAACTCTGGATTTTTAATAATCCAGAGTCCAAATTCAATTAATTCTCCCTTAGAGAATATAATAGCTACTACAAAGATGAAGCATAAGATTTTGCGAAACAATAGGTATATTTACCTGTTTTTGAATTTCAGGAGTGTAGAACGTTGATCTTAATTAGATTTTAAATATAAGTACTTCTTCTCGTAGTCAATTATTGCATGACCTTTTTTTAATAGATCTGCACCTATAATACCATGTACTGTTTGGGCATTGTGGTTTTTTAAAGCAGTATTCACATGGGTAAGATCAAAAAGGATTAAAACGACCTTTTCTTGTTTCCATTTTCCAATTTTGAGCTTGTTTTTCTTTGATAATTGAGTTTGCATATCCGATGCACCTGCACCTGCAGCCTTTATGTCAGAATCGATTACGTTTAAATTGAATGTATCAACAGCGTCAAAACCAACGCAAGAGCTAGAAGCGCCTGTGTCCAAAATAAATAGGCCCTTAACACCATTTATACTGGCTTTCACTTCAAAATGATTGGTCTTTGTAAGCTTTAATTTTACTTTGTTGTAGCCTTTTTCAAGGAGATAGTCTTTCAATGAATCCATTCCTGTTTTTTTTGGCAAATATACTCCGATAATTCGACTATTTTTGCAAAATGATAATTACTGATACACATACACATTTATATAGTGAGGCCTTTGATGAAGATCGTGAACAAATGATACAACGTGCGTTGGATCAACAAATTTCTCGTTTTTTTATTCCAGCAATTGATTCTGGTTACACCGAAGCTATGCTGAAGCTTGAATCTGAATTTCCTAATCATGTCTATCTCATGATGGGATTACATCCTACTTCGGTAAAATCGAATTATAAAGATGAGCTGAAACATGTAGAAGAAATGCTCGCTAAACGCCATTTTTATGCGGTAGGTGAAATTGGCATTGACCTGTATTGGGATACATCAACATTAGACATTCAAAAAGACGCTTTTAAGCATCAAATAAGGTTGGCTAAACAATATGGTTTACCGATTGTGATTCATTGTCGAGAATCATTTGATGAAATCTTTGAGGTTTTGGATGAGGAAAAAGATGATAAGTTATATGGCATTTTCCATTGTTTTACAGGAACATTAGAACAGGCAAAACGTGCAATAAGCTACAATATGAAATTGGGTATTGGTGGTGTGGTTACCTTTAAAAATGGTAAAATAGATCAGTTTCTTCATAATATAGATCTCAGTCATATTGTACTAGAAACAGATGCGCCCTATTTGGCTCCAAAACCATATCGCGGAAAGCGTAATGAAAGTGCCTACATTACCTTAGTTCTTAAAAAATTAGCTGAAATTTATTCGGTTTCCGAAGAAAAAATTGCCGAAATTACAACCGAAAATTCTAAAGCCGTATTTGGTATTTGATATGATATCTAACGATCCTAACATATTGCTAATCTATACAGGTGGAACTATTGGCATGATCAAAGATCCTGAAACCAGTGTGTTGAAAGCCTTTGATTTTAATACACTTTTAGAGCGTATTCCGGAACTACAATTATTAGATTGTAATATTGAAACAATTTCTTTTGATCAACCCATAGATTCAAGTAATATGAATCCGACGTATTGGATTCAAATTGCGGAACTCATAGAAGCCTACTATGATAAAGTTGATGGTTTTGTTATTCTTCATGGTAGCGATACGATGAGCTATACGGCCTCAGCATTAAGCTTTATGTTAGAGAACTTAGCAAAACCAATTATTTTAACTGGATCTCAGTTACCTATAGGAGACTTAAGGACTGATGCCAAAGAAAACTTGATTACATCAATTCAAATGGCGTCACAAAGAAAATCAGGGAAACCTATAATTAGGGAGGTTGGTTTATATTTTGAGTATAAGTTATATCGAGGAAATCGTACCACAAAAATTAATGCAGAGCATTTTGAAGCTTTTGAGTCTTTAAACTATCCGCATTTAGCAGAATCAGGTGTTCATTTAAATATTCAGCATGAGCATCTATTGAAACCAAATACACGTAAAAAGCTTGTCGTTCATAAATCATTTGATACGAATATCATGTTAATCAAGCTTTTTCCTGGCATAAGTGAGACTGTACTTAAGCCTTTATTTGAAGCTCCTAATGTTAAAGGTATTATCCTAGAAACATATGGTGCCGGAAATACCACGACCGAATCTTGGTTCTTAAACTTATTGAAAGCAACGATTAAACGTGGTGTTCCAATAGTAAATGTTACGCAATGTTCAGGTGGTAGTGTTAATATGGGTCAATATGCTACTAGTGCACAATTGAAGTCTATTGGGTTGATATCTGGTCGAGATATTACATCAGAAGCAGCACTCACTAAAATGATGTATATGTTAGGAGAAGGGGTGTCAATAAAAACATTTAAAACCATTTTTGAAACGGCATTACGTGGCGAAATGTCGTAATAATAACCGAATTTAATATTTTGATTAATTAGAAGGAGTTGTAAATTTGCAATCGAATTCTAGAGAGGTGGCCGAGTGGTCGAAGGCGCACGCCTGGAAAGTGTGTATACTCCAAAAGGGTATCGAGGGTTCGAATCCCTTCCTCTCTGCAGTATAATAATCCCGATTAAAGATGTATTCTTATTCGGGATTTTGTTTTTGCGATTAAATAATTGAAAATCAGTCGAACTGATTTTATTATCAACATGAAGAGAATAAATTCTAAAAACACATACGATTATTTTTGGGAATCACAGAAGATTTTTAAAGGGAAATCCCGAATTCCAAAACATTTTAATTAAATTCGTCACCTATAAAATTCAAATTGAGTTAAACTACGTTAAACCTTAGTGCTCAAGCGGGATTTTTATTTTTTAATTACAATTTTTTTATATCTTTAACACTTTAACTAATAAAAATTAAGAACAAGAACGATGAAAAGACTATTTTCTATCTTAGCCATAGCATGTATCATGGCTTTCGGTACTGTTAATGCGACTACAAATGCTTACACAGTAGAAGCTGCAACTACGGCAGTTGCAACTACATTTCAAGAAGAAGAACCAGCTGAAGATCCGTCTTTTACTCAAGTAGTGAAAGAACGTTTTATTGAAGGAGGTCCATTCTTCATGGGAATTGTATTGCTATGTTTAATTCTTGGTTTAGCTATTGCTATTGAAAGAATTATCTACTTAAATCTTGCAACTACAAATTCAAAGAAATTAACTCAAAATGTTGAGGATGCTTTAAATTCTGGTGGAATTGAAGCTGCTAAGGAAGTTTGTAGAAATACAAAAGGACCTGTTGCATCTATTTTCTACCAAGGATTAGATAGAGCTGACGAAGATATTGATGCTGCTGAAAAAGCTGTTGTTGCTTATGGTGGTGTTCAAATGGGACAATTGGAAAAGAATGTGTCTTGGATTTCGTTATTTATTGCATTAGCACCAATGCTTGGGTTCATGGGAACAGTACTTGGTATGATTGATGCATTTGATAAAATTGAAGCTGCAGGTGATATGAATCCATCCTTAGTAGCAGGTGGTATTAAAGTAGCCTTATTAACAACGGTATTCGGTCTTATTGTTGCGATTATCTTACAGATTTTCTACAACTATATTATTTCAAAAATTGATAGCATCGTTAATGATATGGAAGATGCTTCTATCTCACTAATGGACTTATTAGTAAGACACAAGAAATAATAACCAATTATTAAAAACGACATCATATGAATATTCAAAAAATAGTCAAAATCGTTGCTTTGGTAATTGGTCTTATCGCAGTATTCTTTTTAGTGAATATTATGAGACTAGGAGATGAGGCAATTGAAGCTGACGTAGCTAATCAGGCGGTTTTAGCAAATTTTGCGACCTTGGCATATATTGTTCTTGGTATCGCAACGATTTCAGCCGTTGTATTCAGTTTGATTAATTTGGTAAGTAATCCAGATAAACTGAAAAAAGCATTATTGTCTTTAGGTGTATTTGCAGTTATTTGTTTAATTGCATGGTTTGCGTCTTCAGGAGTGGAGCGCACACTTAACGACGGTTCGATTTTAACAGCAGGTCAATCACAATTGATCGAAGCAGGAATTAAAGCATTTATTATCTTAATTTTCACGGCAGCAGGATTAATGTTGTTCTTTGGAGTTAAGAAAATGCTTAGTAAATAATAAGTAAATTATGGCAAAACGCGCAGCACCAGAAGTGAATGCTGGATCTATGGCAGATATTGCATTCTTACTTCTAATATTTTTCCTTGTAACTACAACCATCCCAAAAGATTCTGGGATTAACCGTAAGCTTCCTCCTATGGAAGAAAACGATGAGGATGTAATTATCAAGCAAAAGAACATTTTTACTGTTTTATTAAACGGTAAAGATCAATTACTTGTTGAAGATGAGCTTATGGAGCTTAAAGATCTTCGAGCTGCTGCAATTGAATTCTTAGATAACGGTGGTGACGGATCATGTGACTACTGCAACGGAGCTAAAGATCCTGCGTCATCAGATAATCCTGATAAAGCGATCATCTCTCTTAAGAATGAAAGAGAAACATCTTATTCGGCGTACATTTCTGTACAGAATGAGTTGGTAGCAGCATATAATGATTTACGTAACCGTAGAGCATTACAGATCGGAGCGAGAAGAGGCTTCCCAGAGATGGATTTTGTCCTTATGGAGAAATCTTATAAAGACCCAAAATTCATCGGAAATAAGGATAAGCTTAAAGAGTTGATTGATCAAATCAGAAGTGAGTATCCAGAAAAACTCTCTGAAGTACAATAATAAAAACAAACGATTACTATGTCTAAGTTTAAAAAACAAAAAGATAGTTCAGTTCCAGCGGTAAATACGGCATCGTTACCTGATATTGTATTTATGCTTCTGTTTTTCTTTATGGTTGTTACTGTAATGAGAGAGGATAATTTGTTAATTGAAAACAGATTACCTGTAGCGGATCAAATTGAAAAATTGGATAAGAAAAACCCAATTAGTTATGTCTACGCTGGTAAACCGGCTAAAGGCTATGAAAAATTCGGTACAGAAGCTCGATTACAACTCAACGATAAGTTTGCAGAAATCACTGAAATCCAAGCTTTTATTAATGCTGAAAGAGCAGCATTACGAGAGGAATTAGTACCATATTTAACCGTGTCACTAAAAGTTGATAGAGATGCTAATATGGGAATTGTTGGAGATATCAAGCAAGAATTAAGAAAAGCGAATGCTTTAAAAATCAACTACACTACCGGAACTGGTAGTGCAATGGATAATTAAACGTTCCACTTAATATGATATAAAAGCATCCATAAAATGGATGCTTTTTTTATTTCTTCCTATTAAAATATTTGTTATTGCGTTTCAGTTATATTTGTAGTATGAAGTACCTTCTGTATATAATTATTGGCATTATTTTCATTCCTTCGTTAAATGCTCAAGATAATCCTCAATCTGTATTAAATGATACAGTCGTAGATACAAAATATCGTGAAGATCAATTTTATTTTTCTGTCACCTATAATTTGCTAGGACGAAAACCAAGAGGGATGTCACAAACTGGTTTTTCCAGTGGGTTTCATTTGGGATTTATTCGAGATATGCCTTTGAATAAGAGACGCAATATTGCTTTGGGTTTAGGTTTGGGCTTATCAACAAATTCGTATAATCAAAATATCCAAATCACTGAAATTAATGGTACGGCTTCATATCAGATAATCGATGGCGATGTCACGTTCAGTAAGAATAAATTCACGACCTACTTACTAGAAGTACCGTTGGAGTTACGTTGGCGAACATCTACGACAAAAGCGTATGACTTTTGGCGAATATACGCAGGCGTTAAACTAGGTTATGTAGTCTATAATTCGTCCAAGTATCGTGGACTACCAAATGATATACAAGTATCGAATATTGATGACTTCAATCGATTTCAATACGGACTTACTTTAAGTGCCGGTTATTCTAATGTAAGTGTGCATTTATACTACGCCTTGAATCCTATATTTAATTCAGATACTAAACTCGAAGATACAGGTGAAACTCTTGAGATTAACGCCGTGAAGATTGGCCTAATCTTTTACATTCTTTAATTATTACATCCAATAATTAAGTAAAACAAGTTGTGGCAGTAACCCAACGAAAAAACCTACTACAAGCTCTAGCGAGTTGTGCGCTTTCATATGTAAGCGAGACGTAGCTATTCCACCCAATATAATACACATTAAGGCAATTGTTCCGTTTATATTTATTTTAAAATGAATGGCCAAGGCAACCGCAAACATAAAAAAGCCAGAAGATGCAATCATATGAATACTTGCTTTGAACTTTGCCACAGCTAATACAAAACAAGTAATATTCGATATTAAAATACCAATAAAGAAAAAGTACAGTTCAGGAATCTCAGTTATCGGTAATACCCGAATTAAAATGAGTAAAATGATAAAGCAATTGATCAACAACGGAATGCGTCGTTCGTAAACATTATCAAGATGTATAGTTTCTACTTTATTTAAAGTTTTTAATAGATAGAACAATAAAATAGGAAGGATCATCGTAAGAATGGTCACTGAAAATAATTTGGCCTTCATTAATTGTTCAGGAATGAATCGAGGCGTCTTAGAAAAATAGAAAAGCACACCAAGCAATGGCATGATCAATGGATGAAAGATATAGGATATGCTTTTTAATATGTGATTCATCAAATTTTCTTTCTAAGTCTCGCAACAGGAATGTCTAATTGCTCGCGGTATTTGGCAACCGTACGACGTGCAATAGGATACCCTTTTTCTTTCAGAATGTTGGCGAGTTTTTCATCAGTTAAGGGTTTCTTTTTATCTTCTTCTTCAATTACGGTTTCAAGAATATTTTTAATCTCGCGCGTTGACACTTCTTCTCCTTCGACATTAGTCATCGATTCACTAAAGAATTCCTTGATGAGTTTCGTTCCATAAGGTGTGTCTACATATTTACTGTTAGCCACACGAGACACTGTAGAAACATCCATATCGATCTCATCGGCAATATCCTTTAAGATCATTGGTTTTAACTTGCGTTCGTCACCTGTAAGGAAGTATTCTTTCTGATAATTCATAATAGCACTCATCGTAACGAAAAGTGTTTGTTGGCGTTGTTTAATGGCTTCTATAAACCACTTTGCCGCATCCAACTTTTGTTTGATAAACAAGACGGCATCTTTTTGTGATTTACTTTTATCTTTTGAAGCTTTATAGCCCTTCATCATATCGCTATATTCTCGAGAAACATGAAGTTCGGGAGCATTTCTTCCATTAAGCGTAAGTTCAAGTTCACCATCCACTATTTTTATCGCGAAATCTGGTACAACGTGTTCTATTATACGATTGTTTCCAGCATAGGAACCTCCTGGTTTTGGATTTAAGCGTTCTATTTCTTCAATTGCATCACGTAATTGAACTTCGGTTATATCAAACTTTTGTAGGAGCTTTTGATAGTGTTTTTTAGTGAATTGATCAAATGCTTTATCAATAATGGCTATAGCTAATTCTACATCAGGATGTTTTTCTTTTCGGTGCAATTGTATACTTAAACATTCTTGAAGGTTTCTCGCACCTACACCAGCAGGATCTAATTGGTGAACAATAAGCAGAATCTCTTCTATTTTTTCCTCTGTTGTGAATATATTTTGTGTGAAAGCTAAATCATCCATAATGTCACTTAGTGACCGACGTATGTAGCCACTTTCATCAACACTACCAACGAGGAACTCTGCAATATCACGCTCATCATCGTCCAACCTAAAGGTATTAAGTTGATTGCGTAAATGTTGGGTGAATGAGGTTCCGGCGGCATAAGGCACTGACTTTTCTTCATCGTCTGCACTGTAGTTATTGGCTTGCATTCGATATTCTGGAATATCATCATCGCTCAAATATTCATCAATATTGATGTCATCCGTATTAATTGTTTCGTTGTCATCAAAGTCATCACTTGTGTTATCAAATTCATCATATTTGTCCTCATCCGACTTGTCTTTTCCTGTATCCAATGCTGGATTCTCCTCCAATTCTTGTTTGATACGTTGCTCAAAAGCTTGGGTAGGCAATTGTATCAACTTCATCAATTGGATTTGTTGAGGTGATAACTTCTGTGATAACTTAAATTGTAAATACTGCTTTAACGCCATATTCTATTAGTCTTTTTGTTGGTTTATGGGTTGATTTTCAACTAACATACTAGTCTATTAAACAACAACTATTCCAACACGACTTTCTTTTTCTAATTTGTAATGATTCTATATATAAAACTAAAAAAACCTGTTGGTTTTTTAAACGAACAGGCTTTTTATTTTTTTAAAATTCTGCATTTTGAGGTGTTCGAGGATATGGTATCACATCTCGGATGTTATTCATGCCTGTTGCAAACATTACTAAACGTTCAAATCCAAGTCCAAATCCTGAATGTACAGCTGTACCATACTTTCTAAGGTCAAGATACCACCAGAGCTCTTCTTCTGGGATATCGAGTGCTTTCATTTTTTCTTTAAGGACTTCTAATCGCTCTTCACGCTGCGATCCACCTACCATTTCACCAATGCCAGGGAATAAAATATCCATAGCTCTTACCGTCTTTCCATCTTCATTCAATCGCATATAAAATGCCTTGATATTTGCTGGGTAATCAAATAAGATCACTGGGCACTTAAAATGTTTTTCTACTAAGAATCTTTCATGCTCACTTTGAAGATCTGCACCCCAACCTTCAATGAGAAATTTAAATTTCTTCTTCTTATTTGGTTTCGAATTTCTAAGAATATCTATTGCTTCTGTATAACTAACACGCTTGAAATGATTATCAACTACGAACTTGATCTTTTCTATCAAACTCATTTCAGAGCGCTCTGCCTGAGGCTTGGTTTTCTCTTCGTCTAACAGTCGTTTTTCCAGAAATTCTAAATCTTCTCGATTGTTTTCTAATACGTAACTCAATACTGATTTTAAAAAGTCTTCTGCCAAATCCATATTTCCTGCTAGATCCATGAAGGCAACTTCCGGTTCGATCATCCAAAATTCTGCTAGGTGTCGAGACGTATTTGAATTTTCGGCTCTAAATGTTGGTCCGAAGGTATATACTTTTCC
The DNA here is from genome assembly GCA_017643165.1 of Psychroserpens sp. Classification (GTDB taxonomy): domain Bacteria; phylum Bacteroidota; class Bacteroidia; order Flavobacteriales; family Flavobacteriaceae; genus Psychroserpens. Next base: position 150,143 of record JAEPNY010000004.1, read on the forward strand.
AAGAGACATGGCATAGGTTTCTGCTTCCAATTGTCCCGAAACTGTTAGGTTAGTCTCTTTTCCGAAGAAATCTTCATTGTAATCGACCTTTCCATCATCATTTAAAGGTGGGTTCTTAGCATCCATTGTAGTCACTCTAAACATTTCACCCGCACCTTCTGCGTCACTACCTGTAATAATAGGGGTGTGCATATGATAGAATCCGTTTTCTGTAAAGTATTTATGAACCGCAAATGACAACGCCGAGCGTAATCGCATAACAGCACTAAACGTATTTGTTCGTGTACGCAAGTGCGCATTTTCACGCAAGAATTCAAAGGAATGTTTCTTCGGTTGAATAGGAAAAGTATCAGGATCAGAATCGCCTAGTATATCTATTGAATTAACTTGTATTTCTACCTTTTGACCTTTTCCTTGACTTTCAACTAATTCACCTTTGACATGAACTGCTGCACCTGTTGTGATGCGTTTTAAAACGTCTTCCTCTGTATTTTCAAAATCAACAACACATTGAATATTTTGTAATGTAGAACCATCATTAAGCGCAATAAAACGATTCGCTCTAAAGGTTCTAACCCAACCTTTGATCTCGATAGGTTGAAATGTAATATCCTGTGTCAATAATTGTGAAACTGTATATGCCATTTGAATTAAATTTTTGCAAATATATTGATTAAGATTTTAGTACTTTTTCCTGTTCGTCATCTTCTTCAGGAATGATATTAATTGAAGGCTCTCGCATTACTTCTTTATTGGCAATACTGCGTTCTAAAGATAAAAGTAACGATGGTAATAATAATAAATTAGAGAGCATCGCAAATAACAGTGTCGCCGAGACTAATGCACCTAGAGCAACCGTTCCTCCAAAACTAGATGTCGTGAATACGATGAATCCGAAGAATAATACAATGGATGTATAGAACATACTTACGCCAGTCTCTCGTAAGGCAGCATATACTGATTTTCTAATCTTCCAATGGTTAGCTTGAAGTTCCTGTCTATATTTAGCCAAGAAATGAATGGTATCGTCTACTGAAATACCAAATGCAATACTAAATACAAGGATTGTTGATGGCTTAATTGGAACGCCGAGATAGCCCATCAATCCTGCGGTGATCACTAAAGGCAGAATATTCGGAATTAGTGAAACGATAATCATTCGCACTGAACGGAACATGTAGGCCATAAATAATGAGATCAAGAATATAGCTAATGACAGAGATATTACTAGATTCTTTACTAAATACTTAGTTCCTTTTTGAAATACCAGTGCTTTTCCGGTCATCGTGACGTTATAGCGATCTTCCGGGAATACCTTATTGATTTTGTTTTCAAGGTCTTCTTCGATACGTTCCATTTTATCGGTGCCAATGTCCTTCATAAAGGTGGTAATACGAGCATATTGACCAGTACTATCCACAAAGTTTTGTAATAGATCAACATCTGAAGATGAATTCTTAGCATATGACAGAATGAAACTATTCTCCTGACTTGTTGGGAGCTGATAGTATTTTGGATTTCCGTTATAATAGGCTTGCTTACTATACTTTACCAGACTCACTACAGAAATTGGTCGAGATAGCTCAGGCACCTCGTCTATGAAATCTTCGACCTCCGCCATGCGCTTTAAAGTGCTCAACTTCATAACACCCTTCTTTCGTTTGGTGTCCACCATAATTTCTAAAGGCATGATGCCATCGAATTCTTCCTCGAAAAATCTAATGTCTTTAAAAAACGCTTCTTCTTTAGGCATATCTTCGATCAAACTTCCCGAGATCTCAATTTTATACATGCCAATTATACTTGCAATAATAAGGACGAGCGCAGTAACATATATGGCAATTTTGTTTTCTTTTACCATACGTTCTATCCAATTTACAAAACCACCGATCCAACGTTTATTGAGATGCTCTAAATGACGTTCTTTCGGATATGGTAGGAAGGTATATATGATTGGTATCACGAAAAGGCACAACATAAAAATGGCAAGAATACTTAAAGAGGCAACGATACCAAATTCCTTTAGCAGCTTACTCTGGGTAAGTATGAATGTTGCAAATCCAGACGCCGTCGTGACATTAGTCATCAACGTCGCATTCCCAATTTTAGTGATAACACGTTGTAAAGACTTAACCTTATTTCCATGTTTTTTAACCTCGTGTTGATATTTATTGATTAAGAAAATACAATTCGGAATTCCTATTACAATGATCAAAGGAGGAATTAAAGCCGTTAGAACTGTGATTTCGTATTTGAGTAAACCAAGTATTCCGAAGGTCCACATCACACCAACGCATACAACGATAAGTGAGATAAAGGTGGCTCTAAAAGATCTAAAAAATAAAAAGAAAATGAGCGACGTCACACCAAGGGCAAGACCAATGAATAGTCCTATCTCGTCGACAATATTTTGCGAATTTAAGGTTCGGATATAGGGCATACCTGAAATGCGCACATCCAGATCATTAGCAAGCTCAAACTCACTAATCTTATCATCAAGAGTTTCCATGATGAAGTCTTTACGAACCGGAGTGTTAACGATTTCCTTTTTTAAATAAATCGCCGTACGAATAGTTTTGGTCTCTTTGTTAAATAGAAAGTTATCGTAAAACGGATATTGTTCAAACAACTCTGATTGTAATCTTTCGATCTGATCAATTGAAGTAATCGAATCTGAGATAAATGGAACAAGATCAAAACGCTCTTCTTTATTGTTCTTTACTAACTTCTGTAGGTCATTTATTGAAACAACAGTTTCAACTTCATCAAAGGCTTTGAAATCATCAGATAGTTGATTCCATGCATTTAATTTTTCAATTGTAAATAGACTCGAATCTTTGACGCCTAATACAATCAGGTTGCCTTCTTCACCGAAAATCTTAAGAAAATCATTGTATACAACATTGACTTCGTGGTCGTCTGGCAAAAGGTTGGCTTCCGTGTAAGTAAAGCGCATGTGTTTCCATTGCGAACTAAAGAAGATTGTGGCCAAGATAATCACTAGGAGTATCCCAATTTTATTGCGTAAAATTAGTCGCGCAACAACTTCCCAAAAATCCTTTGTAAACAATTTAAACATCTGCTCTTTTAAAGAAGCGCAAAGTTAGAAAAAACCTAGGGATTGTGCGGTATAATTAAGACTTATTAACGCGAAAAATAGAATTTTATAATATGTACGAATAATAGTACCATTTAACATTTTACTAATACATTCCTATTTGTTTAAGTGCTAACTTCACATAAAAATTGGCTATGAGAAAATTATGCTTTAAACAGGGTTTAGTCGTTCTGCTGTTTTTTTTGTCTATTAATACTTCAAACGCCCAAGAATCTAAAAGATTTACACATCAATCCCTTGCCGAAAAAGTATACCTTCAAATTGATAATGATGTTTACACAACAAATAAAACCATTTGGTTTAAAGCCATATTGGTAAATGCGGTAACTCACAATTCTAAGAATACTAGTGGTGTATTATATGTTGATCTCGTTAACTCTGCGAACCGTGTTATAGAATCAAAGCTCGTTAAAGTCGTTGAGGGAATTGGCAGCGGTTTTTTTGAACTCGATAGGAGTTTTGATGAAGGAACTTATATGATTAGAGCTTATACAGAGTGGAATAAAAATTTTAATGATGATTTTATATTCAAAACCTTCATACAGGTCTATTCTGAAAAAGCCAACACGATTACGGGAACGCCAATTCAAAATATTAGAATCGTAGATTCTACTGAAAGTACACAGAAAATCAGAGCTGATTTTTTTCCTCAATTCCTAGATTCTGACCATGAAAATAAACTCATGATTAGGATTACTGAGAAAGGGGGTAGTACTGATACACTTTATCTTAGACCCAAAGGAAAAGACCAATTTAATTTTGAATATAATATTGCTAAGAACTCCGATATTGTCGACCTTGCCATTACAACCTCAAATGGTCAATCTTTTAAAACCCGATTTTCGACGGTTGTAAATAATGTCGATCTGCAGTTCTTCCCGGAAGGAGGAAAACTTGTACGTGGTTTAACTAGCAAAGTAGGATTTAAGGCCGTCAATACTAACGGACTTGGTGTTGCCGTAGAAGGTGTAATTCTAGATCGTTCTAATGATACCATAACAAGCTTTAAGAGCAATGCCTTAGGCATGGGTAGCATTTTGATTGAAGCAAAAGCGATTGGAGACGCTTACAAGGCGAAATTTAAGTTGAATTCATCTGAAGTGTATAAGGAGGTTAACCTTCCACTTGTTCAAGCAAATGGATATGTTATGATGGTTGAGGAACGTGATCAAAATTTGATTATAGGAATTTCCTCCAAGAGTAATCCTTCAGGAACGATAAGTCTGGTTGGTGCTTGTCGCGGCTATGACTATTTTCAACAACAGGCGCAATTAATTAACGGACAGTATATTTTTGTGATACCAAAATATACCTTCCCTGAAGGTGTGATTATGTTGACTTTAATCGATGAGATGAATCGCCCCACAGCAGAACGCCTTTATTTTAACGAGCGTCTTGAGACTAGAATAGACTTGGATCTTGCTTTAGACAAGACAAATTATAACAAGCGCGACGCTATTACACTTAGCATTGAAGCTCAAACACAAAGTAAGCGACCATTATTATCAAATGTTTCCGTATTAACCATAGATTCTAATTTAAATGGAGAGAATTACGACAACAGAACCACGATACTTTCTCATTTATTGCTAAGTTCAGATCTAAGAGGAACCATAGAAACACCTGGCGCTTATTTTCGTATTGATGAGCCTTTAACTATTGATTACCTAATGCTTACTCAAGGTTGGCGGAACTATAAATATGATGAAGATTCCAGAAAATTAAATTTTATTAAAGAGAACGGACTTCGAGTTTCCGGAATAGTCAATACCAAAAATAAAAAAGATAAAGATCGTAATATAGACTTAATGTTAATGACCCTTGATAAGGAGCGTTCCATCTATACAACTGCAGTTAACGTACCTGGAAACTTTAGTATTGATCTCGAAGATATTTATGGGGATTACAGAGAAATAGCACTTCAAAGTGCTGAAAACACGAAAAGAGATAAAAAAGATTTGATAATCGCAGTAAATAAGAAACGAGCCTTTCCACCAAAATTTGAGTACAAAAATCAAAGTTTGGTTATAGATAGTTTGACACAACGTGTGATTCACCAAAATCGCGATCAGAAATTAGAGAATGACACCTATCAATTCAATACCTATGGTACAACAGTTTTAGATGAGGTGGTACTTACAGGGTATAATATGACCCCAAAACGACAAGAGGTGTTTGATCGTTATGGACCTCCTGATATCGTTATAAAGCAAGAAGAAATGAAGGAGAAGGAAAAAAATTGGAATTGGGGATTGATGAGTGTATTATATGATTTTTTTCCAGACAAAGTAAGAGTCGAACCCGACGCACAAGGAAATTTGATCGCACGAGTCATTGGAGAATCAACACTTTATATCGTAGATGGCATTCCTGTACGACCTGATTTTTATAATCAATTACAATATATGTCTGTGGATGAGGTCACGAGTTTTGAAATTTTAGAGACGTCTAAGAATTATGCGAGATTATACATCCAAGTTAATGGTCCTGGACCATACATTCCAAATTTTGGTGGAATTATTTCAATTTATACACGTCGAGGAATAGGCCTTCAAGGTGCATTGAGTTCTACTGAAGATGCTTTTGATCGCCATAAGATCAAAGTATTTTCTAAGGACAAAGAATTCTATGTTCCTGAATATGATGTCACAAGCTTTTATGAGGATTCTAAGCCCGATACTAGACTTCCTATTTTTTGGAAATCACAAGTTAAAACGGATGTCAATGGGAAAGCCCAAATTACATATTACCATTCTGATGATACGGGACCTTTTCAGATTATTGTCGAGGGAATTTCAGAATCTGGTCAAATTGGGTATCAAACGATAACTTATTCTGTTAAAGAAAATACCAACTAGTTTACAGCGAAACGTTGAAGGTAAATTTTAATGCGAGGTTGTCAGCAAATGATGGTAAATGATAACCGCCATAACGATAAGCAAAGCTTAGCCCAAATCCGAAGAGCAATTTATTAAGTTCCATACCTGCTTCTGAATACCCTTTTGACAAGGTGTTGAATTCTATATTTTGATGACGTTCAATATTTGACATATCACCAAAAGCGAATCGTGAGATCAAGACTAACTGAGGTCTGTAGCGTTCTGAAATCTTGAATGGTTTTATAAAGTGCTTAATTTGCAAGGTTGTAAAACGATCAGAAAAGAACTCGTTGAAATACATCGTTTCGAAACTATTAATTCCTGCTACTGAGAATCGTTGTAGCACAGTTTCTTTAGTAATATTATTTGGATAAGCGTGGTATAAATGGGTTAGAGGTGTATTACCCAATGCCAATCCAGAAGTTAGTGTGGCCTCAGTAAACACATCGTCATTATAATTGAATCGGTGGATGGTTCTAAAATCCGTTTTAAAAAAGTTAAAATCACCATTGAGTACATCTTTGAAACTTTGTGTAAACTGAAGTGTAAATCGAGGATAACCTGTTTTTCGTTCAAGTATCACGCCATCGTTGGTTTCAAATTCACTAAACGGACTCCATTGAAGTGCTAGCTTTGCTGTACTAATATCAAAATTTTCAAAACTTGTTCCATCAAAGTTAAAAACGTAGTCGTAGGTAGGATCAATTTTACTGGTGGCAAATTGAGTTTCAGTTATTAAATGATCAGTAAACTGATGCTCTATTGAGATCGCTTTGGTGATATGTTTATGAAAAAGATCAATGTTAAGAAGTCTAGGTTCAAAAAAAGAAAAGGACCGTTTATCAGTAATAAAAGAAGAATTTCCTGTTTCTTGCAGATCATCGGTATATGACAGATTGATCCACGTATTCGTGGCTTTGTGCACTCGAAATCCACCGCCTACTTGAAATTTAAATCGTGCATCTCTAAAACCGTAAACCAGATACGAATTGAGTCGGTATTTTTCTGAAAAGCGGGTATTGGTTTCACCTCCTAATCCTGTTCTTAATCCCTCAAATTGATTATACTTGAGTAAATAGCGCAAATCAATATTTATGTAGCGTGTTGGAAGAAATCCATTACCAAGTTGCTTTAAAAACTCACGTTTACGTATAGAGTCATCTTCCTGTCGGGCTGATTCTTTTTCAGAATCGGGATTTTGTGAGTGTAATGCACAAGCACAAAATAGCAAAAGGAGAAATAGTGATGCCCTGCGCATTAACTTGATTGAAATAGGATTAATTAAAAAAAGCGACATTGGTAGGTCGCTTTTATATGTTATACTGTCATGATCTCGTTTTCCTTGACCTCAAAAATCTGATCAATCTTCTTAACGTAAGAATCTGTCATTTCTTGTATATCGATTTCAGCATTTTTTTGTCTATCTTCTGAAATATCTTCCAATTGTTTGATATCGTTATTAGCTTCTTTACGTGCATTTCTTACACCAACTTTAGCATCTTCAGCTTCAGCTTTAGCTTGTTTCGATAAATCCTTTCTACGTTCTTCAGTAAGTGGTGGGACGTTAATTATAATTGTTTCACCATTGTTCATAGGATTAAAACCTAAGTTCGCAACCATAATACCACGCTCAATTTCTTGAAGCATACTTTTTTCCCATGGCTGAACAGTAATTGTACGACCATCTGGTGTATTGACATTGGCCACTTGATTTAATGGTGTTTGAGCACCGTAATAATCAACCATTACACTTCCGAGCATAGCAGGTGAAGCCTTTCCTGCTCTAATATTAACAAACTCCTTTTCGAGATGCTTTAAAGCAGCGTCCATGGCTTCTTGAGCAGTGTCTAATATAAATTTAATGTCTTCGTTCATGTCTTAATATTTTAATATATACAATGCCTACCAAAAAATAAGCCAAATTTATAGATTTACCTTAGTTCCGATGTTTTCTCCTGAGACCACTTTCAATAAATTACCTCTTTTGTTCATATCAAAAACAATAATAGGTAATTCATTCTCTTGACTTAGTGTGAATGCGGTTGTATCCATAACTTTTAATCCTTTTCTAAGCACATCATCAAAAGTGATATGATCAAATTTGATGGCATCTGCATTCTTTTCAGGATCGTCTGTATAAATACCATCAACACGTGTACCTTTTAAAATAACATCAGCGCCAATTTCGATGGCACGAAGAACAGCTGCAGAGTCCGTAGTAAAATATGGATTACCTGTACCACCTCCAAATATCACAACACGACCTTTGCCTAAGTGGCTGAGAGCTTTACGTCGAATGAATGGTTCAGCAACCTCATTAATTTTAATAGCAGTTTGTAAACGCGTTTGAACGCCTGCATCTTCTAAAGCGTTTTGAAGTGCCAGTCCGTTGATTACTGTTGCTAACATACCCATATGATCACCTTGTACGCGATCCATTCCATTCACTGCACCTGCAACACCTCTAAAGATATTTCCACCACCTATTACGATGGCAACTTCAACACCAAGTTCGGTAATTTCTTTGATATCAGTCGCATATTCAGCTAAGCGTTCTGGATCTATTCCGTATTGTCTAGATCCCATTAATGCTTCACCAGATAATTTTAATAAAATGCGTTTGTATTTCATAAGGCAGTCGCGGCGGTTTTGTTATTAGTCCGTTGAAAAATGGACATTAGTTTCGCAAATATAATGATTCTTATAATTTTCAAAAGTCAAATTCGGATATAAAAAAACCTCCCAAAGTTGAGAGGTTTTTAATATTTAAAATAAGATATATTGTTATCCTACAGTTGCACGCTTAAATCCAGTAACTTCAACGTCACCGTATGATTTTACGTAATCTGCAACGGTTTGCTTTTCATCTTTAATGAACTTTTGATCTAATAAGCACTGCTCTTGATCTAAAGTTGTATTGTCTGAAATGAAACGCTCCATTTTACCTGGTAAGATTCTATCCCAGATTTGTTCTGGTTTACCTTCAGCTTTTAATTCAGCTTTCATAGCTTCTTCAGCTTCAGCTAAAACTTCAGGAGTTAATTGTGCCATTGAGATATATTTAGGTACATTCTTTAAGGTTTTACCTAAACGACCTAATTCGATATTATCTTTTTCGATTACAGCAATACGAGCTTCAGTTTCCGAAGCAATAAATGCAGGATCGAAATCTTTGTAAGATAATGTCGTTGCTCCCATAGAAGCAACTTGCATCGCAACATCTTTTACTAAAACTTCTGCGTTATCAACTTTAGAAGATAATCCTACTAAAGCAGCAATTTTATTAATGTGAACGTACTGTCCTACATAAGGTGCATCTAATTTCTCAAATGCTGTGATATCTAATTTTTCTCCGATAACACCAGTTTGTTCAGTTAATTTTTCAGCGACAGTCATTCCACCGAAATCAGCAGCTAAAAATTCTTCTTTTGAATTGTAGTTCAATGCCACTTCTGCTAATTCGTTAGCTAATGCAACAAAGTTTTCATTTTTTCCAACGAAATCAGTTTCACATCCTAAAACGATAGCAACACCAGATGTGTTGTCAGCATTGATTTTTGCGATAGCTGCACCTTCAGATGAATCTCTATCGGCTCTTTTTTCAGCAACTTTCTGACCTTTTTTACGAAGTACTTCAATTGCTTTATCGAAATCACCTCCTGCTTCAACTAAGGCTTTCTTGCAGTCCATCATACCTGCACCTGTAGCTTGTCTTAATTTATTTACTTCTGCAGCTGTAATTTTTACAGTATTTTCCATAGTATTTAAAATTTAAAAAAGTCGTTTAATTTTTATGTTTCGAAGAAAACAATTAAACGACTTAATTATATTGTGTAATTGTTATTTATTCTTCTTCGTTAGTTGCAATTGGAGCAACTACTTCTGCTTTTGCTTCAACTTTTGCTTCTTTCTTAGCAGCTGGAGCACTTTCGTTTTTAGCATCTCTTTCTGCCTTGTCTGATTTTCTTTCAGCTAAACCATCAGCTACAGCTGAAGTCACTACTGTTAAAATCTTATCGATAGACTTAGATGCATCATCATTAGCAGGAATGATATAATCTACTTCACGTGGGTCAGAGTTTGTATCTACCATTGCGAAGATTGGAATATTCAATTTTTGAGCTTCTTTAATTGCAATGTGCTCACGCTTGATATCTACCACGAATAAAGCTCCTGGTAAACGTGTCATATCAGAGATTGAACCTAAGTTCTTTTCTAATTTAGCACGTTGACGATCAACTTGTAAACGTTCTTTCTTTGATAAAGAGTTGAATGTTCCATCTTTCTTCATACGATCAATCATCGCCATTTTCTTAACAGCTTTTCTGATCGTTACAAAGTTTGTTAACATTCCACCTGGCCATCTTTCAGTGATGTAAGGCATGTTTACAGCGCCTGCTTTTTCAGCAACGATGTCTTTTGCTTGTTTTTTAGTAGCTACAAATAAGATTTTCTTTCCAGAAGCTGCAATTTTGTGCATTGCCTGGCAAGATTCTTCAATTTTAGCTGCTGTTTTGTAAAGGTTGATAATATGGATACCGTTACGTTCCATATAAATGTAAGGAGCCATGTTTGGATCCCATTTTCTAGTAAGGTGTCCGAAGTGTACACCTGCTTCAAGTAAGTCTTTTACTTCTGCTTTCGCCATTTTTTGTAATAGTTTACGTTCTGTTGAATTAGCAATGGTATAGTGGTTGCATTTGCTCGCCTAAACCATTTAGATGCTAAACTAAATCCTGATGCTTTCAACATCATGGACAACAATAACTGGTTAAAAATTTTGCTGAATATTCAGCGGTTTCAATAAAAATAGTAATCCAGAATCTGCAAATGCAGATCCTGAATTAATGTGAGTTGGATATTAACGTTTAGAGAACTGGAATTTCTTACGCGCTTTCTTCTGTCCGAATTTCTTACGCTCTACCATTCTTGGATCTCTAGTTAATAGACCTTCTGGCTTTAATATTGCTCTGTTTTCAGCATCTACGTCGCACAATGCACGAGAGATTGCTAAACGTATAGCTTCCGCCTGGCCGGTGATACCACCTCCATATACGTTAACAGTAATATCAAAGTTGCCATCATTGTTAGTCATGTTCAAAGGTTGGTTCACCTTGTACTGCAAAGTTGCAGTCGGAAAATATTCCGCCATGTCTTTTTTGTTCACCGTAATGTTCCCTTTTCCTTTGGCAACATATACACGGGCAACAGCCGTCTTTCTACGGCCGATTTTGTGAATTACTTCCATTAATTAGATTCGTTTAAATTAATTGTCTTAGGCTTTTGAGCTTCATGTTTGTGCTCAGAACCCACTACAACAGTTAAATTACGGAATAGCTCAGCACCTAATTTGTTTTTAGGGAGCATTCCTTTAATTGATTTTTCTACGATTCTTGCTGGATTTTTACCAAACATCTCAGTCGCAGTTAAACTTCTTTGACCACCTGGGTAACCTGTGTGACGGATATACGTTTTATCTGTCCACTTGTTTCCAGTTAAGTTGATCTTTTCAGCGTTGATAACAATTACGTTATCTCCACAATCAACATGTGGTGTGAAGTTAGGCTTGTGTTTACCTCTTAAAAGTATTGCTACTTTAGAAGCTAAACGCCCTAGCGTCTGATTTTCAGCATCAACCAAAACCCACTCTTTATTTACAGTAGCTTTGTTAGCAGAAATCGTTTTGTAGCTTAATGTGTCCACACTTTTTGATTTTGTTATTAAACATTTCTCTCTTAAAAAGAGTTTGCAAATTTACGATTAAATATTTGATTACCAAACAGACTGTGCATATATTTTATAATCGAGAATTCCACCATGATTTGAAAGGAAAATAGTGTGATCCATTGCCTCTCAACCTAGCATGAAATTATTGCTCCATTTGGCGCCTAGATCAAATTTTATAAAATCATAATCAAGTTGTTAGTTTCATATGTACTTTCAACGATGACTATCAATTATTTTACGATAGCAAGTACAACCAAGTTGGTGCAATTAATTTATGTTTTGAATTATAGGACAGTTCAATGCAGTAATCATTAACTAATGCAAATGTTTAACTATCGAACTGTAGCGCGCTGTAGTCTATCGTTAACTGATTTTCCTAACTCGAACTCTGGTAAACGTTCTGCTATTATTAGATCGAGATCTTGCTTGTCTAATTTGTGCAAAGCTTCATAAAGGTTTGAAGCCGCTTCAACTGTATCTCCTTGTTCTGAGAGTACAAGCTGAAAGATCACATGTTCACTAATAATTTGATTTTTGAAAGCCAACACACCAATCTTTTTGTCATTATTCAATTCAATGGCTTGCAACAGATTATCAGTTAGTATTGTTTTTGTCAATGGTGCGTAATGTCTGTCTAGCATGCCTGGTGCATCAGGCGCAATTTCTTTTTTATTTTTTACAACAACTGAACCCACTATGGCCTCAATAGCTTCTAAGGATGTAGATCCCAGTCGGAAAACAACAGGTTCTTCGCCTTCAAATCCAATAATGGTTGATTCGATACCGCGTTGACAATAACCGCCATCCAATACCATTTGAATGTCATGTTCAAAATAATCATTTACATGTTGCGCTGTTGTTGGACTAATACTCCCAAATGGATTGGCACTTGGTGCAGCCAATGGAAATTCAAGCTTCTCTAAAAGCTCTAAGGTGAGCTTATGATTTGGGACTCTAACCGCGACTGTCGGTTTGCCAGCCGTAATAAGATCAGGTATTGTTGATTGCTTCGGAAGTACCAATGTTAACGGTCCAGGCCAAAAGGCATCTGCTAATCGTTTTGCTTTTTCAGGAACATAAGAGGCAATAGAATGTAACAGATTTGCCGAAGGAATATGCACAATTAATGGATTGAATAAGGGTCTTTTCTTCGTACTGAAAATTCGATTGATCGCTTTTTCACTAAAGATATTGCCAGCCAATCCGTAGACGGTTTCCGTAGGTATCGCGACTAATTCTTCCGAATTAAGAATTGCTATTGCTTTTGATATGTCTTTTGAAATTATACTCATTCTTTTTTCAGACCACAAAAGTAGCGTAAAAAGCCATATTATTTAATGTGCTTCAAGCCAATTCTCACCAATGTCTAAATCTACGTCTAATGGAACCTCTAATTTATAGGCATTTTCCATTTCAGTTTTGATCAAGGTTTTTATGGTCTCCAGTTCTGGTTTATAGACATCAAATACCAATTCATCATGCACTTGCAATAACATCTTTGATTTGAAATTTCCTTCCTCAAGCTTATTATAAATATTGATCATGGCAATCTTTATAATATCGGCGGCACTACCTTGAATAGGTGCGTTTACTGCATTTCGCTCAGCAGCACCTCTAACGACTGCATTTCGAGAATTAATATCTTTTAAATAGCGTCGTCTTCCTAATACCGTTTGTACATAGCCATTATCTCTAGCGAAATCTACCTGATCATGGATATAATTTTTTAGTTTAGGATAGGTAGCATAATACAAATCGATCAACTCTTTCGATTCACTTCTCGACAGATTGGTTTGATTACTAAGTCCGAATGCTGAAACCCCATAGATAATTCCAAAGTTGACGGTTTTAGCATTACTTCGCTGCTCTCTAGTGACTTCTGAAATAGGAACATTAAATACTTTAGATGCCGTTGAGGCGTGAATGTCTTCTCCATTATTAAAGGCTTCGATCATCGTTGGTTCTTTACTTAAAGCGGCAATGACACGAAGTTCTATTTGAGAATAATCCGCAGCTAACAAGGTATAGTCATCATTTCTTGGAATAAAAGCTTTTCTAACTTGTCGCCCACGTTCGGTACGAATAGGGATATTCTGAAGATTTGGATTATTACTACTTAAACGTCCAGTAGCCGCTACGGTTTGCATATAGTCTGTATGGACACGACCTGTACTTTCTTCAACTTGTTGCGGCAATGCATCTACATAGGTGCTTTTTAGTTTTGCCAGTCCACGATATTCCAAAATATTTCGAATAATTTCATGGTCTTTTGCTAATGCGCTTAAGACATCTTCAGAAGTAGAATATTGGCCAGTCTTGGTTTTCTTTGGTTTGTCTACCAATTTCATCTTTTCAAATAGAATTACACCCATTTGTTTTGGTGAAGCAATATTAAATTCTTCTCCAGCGGCCTCATAAATCTTGCGTTCTAATGCTGTAATATCTTTACTTAATTCAGCCGATAATCCATTTAAAAAGTCTTGATTGAGGTTGATACCTTCTAACTCCATTGCAGCCAGGACGCGCAGAAGCGGTATTTCAATATCATGGAATAATTTTTGCGTGTTGGCCTCACCAAGTTCCTTCTCAAAATGTTCCTTTAGCTGCAAGGTAATATCGGCGTCTTCAACGGCGTACTCCGTTTGTTTGTCTAATGCAACGTCGCGTATCGATAATTGGTTTTTACCTTTTTTACCAATAAGTTCTGTGATTGAAATAGGTGTATAATTCAAATACGTTTCAGCCAAAACATCCATATTGTGGCGCATATCTGGATTGATGAGATAATGCGCAAGCATCGTGTCAAAAAGTTTGCCTTTGACCTCGACATTGTATTTGGCTAATACCTTGATGTCATATTTGAGATTCTGACCTATTTTTTCAATGTTTTCGTTTTCAAAAAATGGTCTTAATGTTTCAATTAGTTGTTGTGCCTCTTCTTTATCCTCCGGAAATGGAACATAAAAGCCTTTTCCAATTTCCCAAGAAAATGCGATTCCTACAAGTTCTGCTGTTATTGGATTTAGACCTGTGGTTTCCGTATCAAAACAGACAGATTTTTGTTGCATTAAATTATTAACAAAGAGCTTTGTAGCCATTCCTGAAGCGACGCTTTGATAAAAATGCGATGTAGTCTCTGCTGTTTTTCTAGTGTAGGATGATGTTTGTTCGGCTTCAGTCGTATCATTTCCGAATAAGGAAAATTGTCCTGCACCTGCAGCTTTTTTCTCAGTTGGCGTAGTAATCGGTTTGGATTCTGTTGTCGTTTTAGGCGCTGTATCTGTAGTCTGGTTACCACCATTAACATTAAAAGTTTTTAGAAAGTTCTCTGTAAGTCTTCTAAATTCTAAGTCCTGAAATATTTCTTTTACTCTCTCAACATCGGGATGATTAAGTTCAAAATCGGTAGCATCGAAAGTAACTGGCACATCCAACATGATTCTTGCTAATTCTTTTGAGAGTCGTCCTAATTCTGCATTGGCTTCAACTTTCTCCTTCATTTTGCCTTTGAGCTGTTCGGTATTTTCTAATAAGCCTTCCATGCTGCCAAATTCTTTAATGAATTTTTTGGCAGTTTTTTCACCAACACCAGGTAAACCTGGAATATTGTCACTTGCATCGCCCATCATACCAAGAAAATCAATAACCTGTTCTGGTGTTTCGACTTCGAATTTCTTTTGCACTTCTGGAATACCCCAAGTTTCATAACCACCACCAAAAACGGGTTTGTACATAAATATGTTCTCAGTAACTAATTGTGCGAAGTCCTTGTCTGGTGTTACCATAAAAGTTTTAAAGCCTTCTTTTTCAGCTTGTCGAGATAAGGTGCCTATGACATCATCTGCTTCATAACCTTCTTTAACCATGATTGGAATATGCATGGCCTTTAGGATATTATAAATATGAGGAACTGCAGTCTTAATACCTTCTGGTGTCTCGTCACGATTCGCTTTGTAGGCTTCATACATTTCTACACGATCAACACTACCACCTTTATCAAAACAAACGGCAAGATGATCTGGACGTTCACGTTTGATAACATCAAGTAGTGAATTCATAAAACCCATTATGGCCGAAGTATCTTCGCCTTTTGAATTGATTCTAGGGTTTTTTATAAATGCATAATAGCCTCTAAAAATCAAGGCATAAGCATCAACGAGAAATAATCGTTTTTGATCTGACATGTATTCTAATTTTCAAGTCTATAAAACTACAAAACTTAGTGGTCAATGAGTAGAAAATCGCTAAACAAATTCGTCTTTTAAGAATCATTTTTCTGAAGGCATTCTTCTCTTCCAAGAGAAAAAATAAAAAATGAGCGTCCAGACAATTACGACATTTAAAATGAACAGCATCGTTCTATGGTTATATAAGATCACATAGGATCCCATATCTAAAATCATCAACCCAATGAAGAAGTTTGGGGTATAAAGTATTAGATCTTTTAGCGCATGATGATTTGTGATTGTTTTATCACCATAGCTTAATTTGAGCCAGAAATTCTCCGAATCCAATGGTATCCATTTCTGTTTATTATCGCGATCTAGAAATTGAAATATAGATTTTAGATACTTAGAAGTCTGACTTCGATATTGTATGAGCATTTGCGTTTTGGGCATATTTAAAAAAGCCAATAACACGATTGCTAGTGATTCAATAAAATGACCAAAACGAAAGGAGGTGAGTGTAAATAGTAACGTGTGGAAAATAATTATGAACCATACCGTGAGTAAGCGGGTTCTTTTAAATAGTATCGTCACTGCAATTGCAAATTCAGTAAACATGGCTATATACGATAGCATTTTCGCGAATACCATTTCAGGCAAAAGATCTGAGACGTATAAATACACTGGATTTTCTCGCGCACTGCCTAACCACGTTTCCATGAAGTTTCCATTCCACCAGTCAATATCGAGAAACTTATTTATTGAGGCACCGAAATAAACTAAACTCAATTGATATATGAGTAAGTATGGCGGATCCTTATCATTGGTGAGACCAGCTAGAAATAATGCACAGCCACAAATAAAGGTATGATTATAGAATAAGGTTTTAGATGCTAAAATATTTACAATAACAACTAATCCGATGGTTAAACTCGCCGTTCGAGCACGGATATTAAATATTAAGGCGAATGCACTCAGAATATAGAGCGTTCGCATTGCATACTTAAATACATTAGGATATTCATTTAAAAAATCTATTGCAGGAATAAAAGGTATAAACGGATCCGTAATTTTGAAGAACATATGATGTGCTGTCATTAGATAAACCAACATCTTACACATCAATAGCACATTGGGATGAAGTTTTGTGCCTTCAAATTGAAAAGGTCTTAATAGAAACTGTGATAGTACGCTCATTCTTTATAAGTCCATTTTTTTTCAGGATGACCATTAATAGAATAGATCATATAAACATCTGCCTCATCAAATTTTCCGTAGGTGAGCTCGTATTGAGAGATTAGGGATATGACATTATAAATTGAGCGTTGTTCCCAGCCTTTCATTTTGTAGCCGTAACGCGATTCAATTTCAGCATTAGTTAAATCTTTTCCGTCAATAGAAACAAACACTTCAAACTTTGTATGGATGTCGTATGGTGCCCAACAGAAGTAACGCTCAGGTATAAATCGAGCATAGGCAATAGCTGCTACTTGAAGTAACAAAAATAGTACGCCAATTAATAGTCTCCCTTTCATCTGACTCTAAACTAAAACATTACATAGACTCAGTAAAAAATTTTAGACTAAAGGTCATTCCAATAGAAGAAATGAAACTATGTATCAAAAAAAAACCGAAACTACTGTTTCGGTTTTTACATCTATTTTTAAAACTAATTAACAAAGCTTAATGTCTTTTACTTTAATTTGTAAACTTTTACGATAAGCTTTAATACTGATAATATCTTGACTCTTCTTTTTGTTGATCTTTAATAATTGAGATTTTACAGCAGAGTTCGTTGAAGTAGACTTATTAACCTTCTGAATTTCTGTCTTTTGTTTAATGACAGCTTCAGTACGGATATTAGGGGTCGTAGTTGTTTCCTGTCCTACTGAAAGCAGCGGTAACATTACAATAACTAATATGGTTAATAATTTTTTCATAATTACAAGAGATCTGTTTTTTAATCTCATGCCAAAGAAACGCAAGAAATTGAGCGATTTTGAATATATTAGATAAAGTGAGTGATTTTTAGACAAGATGAACTCGTTCGTAAAAAACATCGATGAAATGCACAAAATGGGCTCGCAGCCCAGTAAATACGTTTAGGTTTAAATGACAAATTTTTCAGATAATAGGTATTATGAACTCTTTGAAAGGCAAAAAAAGAATCAATTTCGAGTAGCGTCAACGAATTATAAAACGCGAATAAAAAAACTTAAGGCCTTACGGCTTGCTTTAGAAAAAACATATAAGCAAGACATTAGGGATGCTATTTATGCGGACTTTAAAAAGCCAAAATTAGAAGTAGATCTAACAGAGATCTATCCTGTAATTGATGAAATTAACTTTGCTACAAAACATCTCAAGTCATGGTTGAAGAAACAACGAGTAGATACACCAATTGCCTTATTAGGTTCTTCATCATGGATTAAAAACGAACCCAAGGGAGTGTGTTTAATCATTTCGCCTTGGAATTTTCCAGTGAATTTAACTTTTGGACCTTTAGTTTCAGCAATTGCGGCAGGCAACACAGTGATATTGAAACCTAGTGAAATGACATCGCATACGTCAAAATTGATGAAAAAGATTATCGAAGACTTGTTCGAAGAAGACGAAGTTGCACTTGTAGAAGGTGAAGTTGCTGAAGCGCAAGAATTATTAAAACTACCTTTTAATCATATCTTTTTTACAGGATCACCTCAAGTTGGTAAAATCATCATGAAGGCAGCTTCAGATCATTTAGCATCGGTTACCTTGGAGTTAGGAGGCAAATCTCCCGTGATTATTGATGATAGCTCTAATCTGGATAAAGCAGTACGAAAGTTGGTTTTTGGTAAGTTTATGAATTCTGGTCAAACCTGTATTGCGCCAGACTACGTATTTATAAATGCTTCCGTTAAAGAAAAATTTATTTCATTATTTAAAAAGGAAGTTGAAGCCTTCTACACAGCAAAGCCCGAAGTGTCAGATTCATTTTCAAGAATTGTAAATCAGAAACATTTTAAGCGTCTATCCGGTTACCTTGATGATGCAAGATCATCAGGTGTGGAAATAGTCTCAGGTGGTGCTGTGAATGAAAATGATAATTATATTGAGCCAACATTAGTATTTGGTTCGAAGTCAGATAGTGCTCTAATGACCAATGAAATTTTCGGACCAATTTTACCAGTCATGTTGTATGAAACTATTGACGAAGTATGTGATTATATCAATGGTAATGAAAAGCCACTGGCCTTATATATTTTCAGTAAAAACAAACGAACTATTAATACGATAGTAAACAATACTCGAGCAGGAAGTACGTGTATAAATCATAATTTATTACAGTTTCTAAATCACAACTTACCTTTTGGTGGCTCAAATAATAGTGGAATAGGAAAGTCTCATGGGTATTATGGATTCCTTGAATTTACTAATCAACGATCTGTATTAAAACAACACACTATCGCTGCAGTGGATCTTTTAATGCCACCCTATAACCGATTTAAACAACGTATGGTAAATGCTACCATTAAATGGTTCTGATGAGTTGTGCTAAACGTTTTCTTTATTAAAAAAGTCAGATTGAATTTGTTCATTTACACCATCCTGAAATTTAGTCATACTAAACCATTGGTGTATTGAGTAACTGCCCGTTTGCCCATTCTTATTAACTGCTATATAGCCAACTTGAAAATCTTTGTAGTTGCTATTCGGTTTATTGACAATTCTACTAATGGCTTCTTCACAGGCTTCTTGAGGTGACTTTCCTTGACGCATCAGTTCTACAACTAGGAAGCTACCAACCGTTTTTACCACTTCTTCACCTAATCCAGTTGCGACACAAGCGCCTATCTCGTTATCTACAAATAACCCTGAACCAATTATTGGTGAATCACCAACGCGACCTCCCATCTTGTACGCTAGGCCACTGGTCGTACAGGCGCCTGAGATATCTCCATTCTTATCGATCGCGAGCATACCGATAGTATCGTGATTCTCTATATTGATTATAGGTTTGTATTTTGCTTCAACTTTCCATTTCTCCCAAGCTTCCTTGGAGGCCTCAGTTAAAAGATCTTCAGCTTCAAACCCTTGAGATATGGCGAATTTTTTAGCGCCTTCACCTGCAAGCATAACATGTGGTGTGTCTTCCATAACTTTACGTGCCACAGAAACCGCATGTGTAATGTTTTGTAAGTAAACGACAGAACCACAATTGCCATGCTTATCCATGATACAGGCATCCAGCGTGACATTTCCATCACGATCTGGCAATCCTCCTTTACCTACAGATTGTCCTTTTTCATTTGCTTCTTCAACCATGCACCCTTGTTCTACTGCATCTAACGCATTGCCACCCTTCTGTAATACTTCCATCGCTTTTGCCGTAGCCTCCTTTACGTGCCATGTGGCTATTACTAGAGGTAATGTGCCAGTTGAGTTACTTGCTGTTACAATTTCAGAATTGTTGTTTTCCGTTGTGTCTGTCTTTGTATCAGCGCAAGCGGCTAACGTACTACCAACAGCAAGTCCAACTCCTGTTAATGATGCATTTTTTAAAAACTTTCGTCGTTTCATACTAGAATTTTTTTAGAGTTTCTATAACCATACCATAAGATATAAGTATAGCAAATGATTATAAAGAATAATGCGGATTTAAATCCGATTTGATCGGTAAAGTAACCATAAAGCGGCGGAATTAGAGCACCACCAACAATGGCTGTACAAAGCAAACCAGAACCTTTTGGTTTGAGTTCTCCAATGCCATCGATAGCTAAAGTGAAAATTGTTGGGAACATGATCGAATTGAATAGTCCTACGGCTAAAATACTCCACATACTTACTAACCCAGTCGTAGAAATAGACGTTATGATCAAAATAATTGCAATTGTAGCGAATATTCCGAGGACTTTTCCAGGTTTAATAATTTTCGTTAAATATGAACCAACAAATCTACCTATCATTGCTCCAGACCAATAGAAGGTTACGAATACGCCAACAATAGCTTTGTTGTCATTTTCAGTCAGTCCAGAATTCAATATACTTTCCGCAATAGAACGCATCAAACTATTTTCCTTAATTACATCTACGAGATTCATGTCTAAGAAATAGTTTACCAAGTAACTTCCTATTGCAACTTCAGCACCAACATAAAAGAAGATTCCGAGAACGCCTAGCATAAGGTTTTTTTCTTTAAATGCTGCTGAATAAGTGCCTTCTGTTTTTTCACTCATTAATTTGGGAAGTTTAGCAAACAGGAATATGCCGGCGATCAATAGTATAAAAACAGCAAGGCCTATAAATGGTTTTTGAACAGCAGAAGCTTCACTAGATAAATACGCTTCTTTAGCACTTAAAGACAAAGCATCAATTTCTTCAGATGATTTGATTTTATCGCTTAGTATAAATAAGGCGCCTATTGCAGGCGCAATAGCTGTCCCTAAAGAATTAAATGCTTGAGACAAGTTTAATCGACTGGATGCGCCATCTTCTGATCCCAAAACTGCTACATATGGATTTGCCGCGACTTGTAGAATCGTCATTCCACCTGCTAGTATAAAATAGGCCAGCATAAATATGCCAAATACACGATATGATGCAGCAGGATAAAATAGAACGCATCCTAAGGCCATTGTGCAAAGTCCAAGTATTATTCCGCGTTTATAGCCAATCTTTGATAGAATATAACTTGCAGGAATGGACAATAAAAAATAGGCGCCGAAAAATGCGAACTGAACCAGTCCGGCTTGAAAATAGGTAAGTGTAAATAATTCACGTAACCTAGGAATAAGCGAGTCTACTAATACCGTTATAAATCCCCAAAGAAAAAATAAGGTCGTTAATAAAATAAAAGATGAGGTATATGATTTATTTTGATTCATGGTTAGGGAAATAATTAGTTAATCGAGATCTCATCAATAAAAATCCAGCTTCTACCATCATGTGGATAGCCTAAATGCCATTCGGGTAGTTCGCCTAATTTTTTAGCAATAATTTTAACGTAACGGATATTCTTAGGAAATACTAAAAACTGATGTGTGTCTATTGTGACTTCTTCTGATGGTTTAACGGCATCAATTGTTCTAATACCTTTTTCTATTGCATTGAAATTTTTACCGTCTGAAGAAACAAGACATTCAATCTGTGTAGGGTAAAAGATCCAACTACGCTGATCTTGTAAGAAATTGACTTTGACTTCATTTATTGATTTAAGTGTGCCAAGATCGACTGTAGCGATTACATCTTCGTTCCAGTAGCCTTGCCATGTTCCTGTTCTAAAGTCTTGTGTGCCTAGGATGCCATCTATAAGTGCATCGTTGCCTCCTGCGTTGTATTGATTGGCATATTCAGTTTCAAGTGTTATTGACAAATTAGGATCGATTTTATAGAACCTAGTTTCTACTGTAGTGCTTTTATTTCCTTTATCATCAGAGGCATAAACTTTTAACGTTGTGGCATCTGAAATTTTAAATGGCTTATCATATCGATTGAATTCACCGTCATCTAAACTAAAATAGATCTCTGTTTCCGAAGCTACGATGCCTAGTTGAACTTCAGTCTCACCTTTAAAGGCAACATCACCTTTTGCAATGAATGGAACAGGAATAATTTTGTGATCTGTGATTTCGGTTTTTGGAATTTGTCTGTCGCGACTACCCCATACCGCAGGATTATCGGTCATGTGGAACTCCAATGTGCCGCCTTTCATGATTTCCTCATGTGTAATATACGTGCGATCTAATTTATCACCATTTAGATATGCATACTCGATGAATATATTTATATCGCTTAAATTTTGAGCCGATATGGTAAAAGTATTTCCATTTTCCAGATTGATTGTGGCTTTGTCAAAGAGTGGTTTGCCAATAATATATTCATTTGATCCAGGTGTTACAGGATAGAAGCCCATAGAAGAAAATACATACCATGCGCTCATTTGTCCGCAATCTTCATTTCCTGAAACGCCATCAGGTTCATTAGTGTATAGATCAGTAAGTATCTCGTGAACACGTTGCATCGTTTTATGCGGTTTCCCAACAAAATTATAGAGGTAGGCCATATGGTGACTAGGTTCATTACCATGCGCATATTGCCCAATTAGTCCTGTAATATCTGCTTGATTTCGGCCAGAAGTTTCGGCATCAGCACTAAACAATTCATCGAGTTGTGCCTCGAGTTGTTCTTTGCCTCCTAATAATTCCATAAAGCCGGAAATATCTTGCGGCACATAAAAACTGTATTGCCAAGAATTAGCTTCAGTATAATTGAAATTGACTTCGTAAGGATCAAAAGGCGCAAACCAAGTGTTTCTGAAACGTCCTCTCATAAACTGAGATTCTGGATCAAAAATATTTTTATAATACTGTGCACGTTCAGTGTAAGTTCGATAATCTTCGGTTTTATTCATGGCTTTTGCCATTTGAGCAATGGTCCAATCATCGTAAGCATATTCCAGAGTTTTAGAGACCGACTCGCTTTCTTCTTCCACAGGGATGTATCCAAACGCTTTGTACGATTTCAATCCCAGTTTATCTCTGGTAGCTGAATGTTTCATTGCTTCTAATGCCTTTTCGGCATCATAATTCTTTATGTCTTTTAAATAGGCGTCTGCAATAACCGGAACAGCATGGTAGCCAATCATACATCCTGTGTAGTTGGCACTCAAGTCCCAAATTGGCATGATACCACCTTCGTCATATTTTGCTAGAAACGTATTGATGAAATCATTTGTGCGTTCTTGTTCAATAATCGTATAAAGTGGATGAGCCGCACGATAGGTATCCCATAATGAGAAGACAGTGTAATAATCAAAATCGGTTGTTTCGTGAATCTCCAAGTCCATCCCGCGATAACGTCCGTCAACATCTTGATATAAATTTGGTGCAATCATCGTATGGTATAAGGCCGTGTAGAAATTAGTTTTATAGTCATTATTATCAGATTCGATAACAATTTTTTCTAATTGCTTTTCCCAAGTGCGTTGTGCTTCAATCTTCACATCCTCAAAAGATTTAGATCCAATTTCTTCTGTTAAGTTTTGTTTTGCGCCTGAATTATCTACTGCAGAAATACCAAGCTTTACAATAACAGGATCGTTATTTGGATTGTCAAACTCTACTATTGCTTGCTTACTATGAAATTTGTAATTCTTAGATATGGGAACACCGTCTTCTAAGTAGGTGATGTTCTTTATAGGATGCGAAAATGACATATGGTAAAAGAGGCGTTGGTCTGTTGCCCAAGCCTTCGAATGTCTAAAGCCGGAAATGTTGAAGTCATCAATCATCTGTATTTTGTAATCTAAGACTTGATCGCGATGTTCGAGATCAATAACCATCATTTGATCCTCACTTGATGGATATTGATATTTATGGATACCACTGCGATATGAGACTGTTAACTCAACATCAATATTTGTAGAATCTAATTTTACGCTGTAATAACCTGGCTCTGCAATTTCATTATCGTGAGAGAAGTGAGCGCGATATCCCTTTTTGCCATCACTACCATTATTAAATTCTACAGCATTCGTTGGCATTAGAAGCACATCACCGTAATCGCTCACGCCAGTACCGCTTAAATGGGTGTGTGAAAAACCATAGATGTAAGTGTCACTGTAATGATAACCAGAACAACCATCCCAACCATCTAAACGTGTATCAGGACTAAGTTGCATCATACCAAAAGGCATAGTCGCTCCAGGATACGTATGACCATGACCACCAGTTCCTATGAACGGATTAACATAGTTGATCAATGCTTGATCTTTTTTGGCAATATTTATTTGAGAATCATTAGTACAACTTAATATTAGAAATACTATTAGCGTTAGTGAAAACAATTGTTTCATACAGAGGATTTTAATCGCATCAAAAGATAGTAAATCTTAAGGTATCGTTAAATATAATTTATCCACAGCGTTAGCACTTGAAAATGAGCTATCTTTGGAAAAACTTGATCTATGTTACGTTGGGTAATCTTCATAATTATCTACTCACTTTTTACTTTTTATGGTTTCCAAGCAATTAAAACAATTACAAAAGCGACTTGGTTACAATTTCTTTTTATTGGATTGGCAATATTGATTGCAGGTAATTTTATCTATCAATTTTCAGTTGGAACCGAAGGCAGAGTATTAAGTCCTGCAAAGAGTTATGCATTTGGTTTTTTGCTTGCATTTATGTCAATTAATCTTGTCATTGTGCCGATTCTTTTAGGAGAAGATATTTTACGATTAATATATGGCGCATACGAAAAGGTGGTTTCGAAAGAAGCATTTACAATACCTTCGCGACGAAAGTTTATTAGCCAGATAGCACTTGGATTAGCCGCAATACCTTTTACCTCGCTCTTGTATGGAATGTATAAAGGAAAGTACAACTTCAGAGTCCTAAATTATACATTGCACTTTGAAGATCTTCCCGAGGCTTTTGATGGTTATCGCATTACTCAAATAAGTGATATTCATTCTGGTAGTTTTGACAATCGTGAAAAATTGGAATATGGCATAAACCTAATTAATGAACAGGCATCAGATGCGATTATGTTCACGGGAGATATGGTAAATAACAAGGCCAGTGAGATGATTCCTTGGAAAGATCTTTTTGGTAGTCTGAATGCTAAGGATGGGATATATTCGGTTTTAGGAAACCATGATTATGGCGATTATGTAAGATGGGAATCTAAAGACGCTTACAACCAGAATTTGGAGGATCTAAAACAAATTCAAAAAGAAATGGGCTACGACCTGCTCTTGAACGAAAGTAGGTTTATCGAAAAGGACGGACAACGCATTGCTGTAGTTGGTGTGGAGAATTGGGGAAAAGGTGGATTTAAAAAAGCTGGAGATTTAAGAAAAGCAGCCGAAGCTGTAGATGCAGAAGATTTTAAGATCTTAATGAGTCATGATCCAAGTCACTGGGAAGAATGTGTGGTTAATGATGATTACCACTATCATTTAACCTTGAGTGGTCATACGCATGGTATGCAATTCGGGATTGAAATTCCGGGTTGGATAAAATGGAGTCCAGTAAAATGGCGTTATAAACATTGGGCAGGCGTATATCAGGAGTTTGGTCAATATCTTAATGTGAATAGAGGATTTGGATACTTAGCATATCCTGGCCGCGTGGGAATATGGCCTGAAGTTACGGTCATCACCTTAAAAAAAGGCGCGTCTGAAGCTTAATGGATTGTTATAGTGTAAGTTAAGCTGATTTTTTTTATTTTTATAAATAATTGATGTGCACGCTATACAACCGATATTTTGAGGGATTACCGAAAAAAGTGTAGGTTTGTACTATCAAATATGATTTAAAGATTTAAATCTATGTCAAAATTTGGGGAACTTATAGATGTCGATATTCCAGTGTTGCTAGATTTCTTCACTGAATGGAATGAACAATCTACTGCGATGCATCCTGTTATGCGTGATGTTGCGGCAGCACTTGGCGATAAGGCAAAAGTGATTAAAATTGACGTTGATAAGAATAAGGAACTTGCTGAAGCACTTCGCGTAAAAGGACTACCAACATTGATCATTTACAAAAATGGTGAAATGAAATGGAGGCACAGTGGTGAACAAGATGCCAATACATTGATTGGAATTGTTCAAGAGTATATGTAATACCTAATCAATCGCTTTGAATATATAGCCTTGATCACTAAATTCTTTTAATATCTGAGGAAGGGTAGCCATCAAATTTTTTGAAGCCTTTACACTGTCATGGAAGACAATAATACTTCCCGGTTTACTTTTGGTTTTTACATTATTCAGACACTGTTCAGCAGAAATACTCTGGTCCCAGTCAAATGATAGTACATCCCACATCACAACCTCATATCCTAATTCAGAAATTGCTTTTCCTTGTTTGGGCTTTATTTGACCATAAGGTGGCCTAAATAATTTTCGACGTTGTTTAATCTCAGCATTTGAATTAATCGTAGCCTCTGTAGTTTTTACTTCCGAGAGGTAATCATTAGTATTTGTTTTCCAGCCCTTTATATGATGTTGTGTGTGATTGCCTATCGCATGTCCTTGGTGTAGTATCTTTTTAAATATTTCGGGATGTTTGTCAATATTAGCGCCAATACAAAAGAAGGTCGCTTTAGCCGAATAGGTCTCCAATACATTTAATGTCCACTCGGTTATTTCGGGAGTAGGACCATCATCAAAGGTGAGGTACAGTTCTTTTTCGGTCGTTTCAACATTCCAAAGGTAGTTTGGAAAGGCTTTCTTAGCAATGACCGGAGTTTTGACTGGCGTGATTCTCACTTTTCCTTAATTATCGATACCTATTATAGTATCTATGGTATCCTTAGGAATATCACGTTCCTCACGTTGAGGATCACTTTCCATATCATCTTCCATAAAATGTGAGAAGAGACTCAAGTAATTATTGAATTTTTCGGTTTCCTGAAGTGCAAAGTCCTTATCATTATAGATTACTAGTAAATCGACAAGATTCCTATACCACTCAATATCGGTCACAATTTCATCCAGATATCGTGTTTGGTTGTCAATTGAAAGACCACTCCAGTATGTTAATTTCTCCTGATAGACTCTAGAGACTTCCAAATATAACTGTCTAGCTTTCTCCTCTTTTTCAATTTCGTAATAACCACTAATGTAAGGTTCTAACAAGGTGTAGAATCCGAATTTATCTACGGGCATTTTTTCCATAGCTAGATCTGCCACGTTTTCTGCCTTATCATATTGACCTTCCTCTATAAGCTTCTCTAATAAGCGCGCAAGGTTTCCACGATAGGTAATACCATTTTTACGAGATTCTACGTCATGATAAATAGCATCACTACCACTGTTACCCCAATCCCAAGACATTACTTTGTCGTACATTAATTCAGAATCTACACGTCCCATATCAAAAGGATTCGCGCGATCAACAGGTGTTCTTATAGGTACGAGTTTATAGCAAAGTCCATCAAGTTGTAAGAAGTCCTTCATCCAAATATAGTCTTCATCGCTAAATGCGCCGCCAGTAAAATATATAGGTCGTTTCCAATCATTGTTTGCGATGATATCTAACATGAGTAGCCTATTTTTATAAAGTGCACTTCCCGAAATTTTCACGTCTAGATAAGGTTCGATCTTATCTGCATCTTTTTCTTTTGCAATACCATATTTCAATACATTGCCCTTATTGACAGGGACTCTAATATTCTTGGTAGGTACATAATTAGAATTTAAGAGTTGTTGTGGGTATAAGCTAGGATCATCTCCAGTGGCTTTCAATGCATAGGCCAATTTATATCTCGGATCATCACTAGATACAAAATTCACAAAATCCTTGATCATAAAAGTATCTCTCGTAATCTCATTCGTCATGATATAATCACGTGTGCCATATTTGTACTGATCATGGGTTAATTGCGACGGAATTGGATCACTTTCGTACGCCTTTCGTTTCATCTGATCTATATACCAATCCGTTTGAAATAAACTCGTATTAACAACTCTAACATCGGTTCTAACACCTTCTATTTCTTGTAAATACCATAATGGGAAACTGTCATTATCACCAATAGTGAAGAGTATAGCATTAGGTGCACATGATTCTAGGTACTTTCTCGCCATCGCTTGGGCTGTATAGCGCTCAGAACGGTCATGATCATCCCAGTTTTCGGATGCCAAAATTCCTGGTACTAGCAATAAACAAACTAATGAAATTGCAGGTGCGATGAATTTTGATTTTGAATAATTTTTTAAGAGATCAATGATAGCGTAAACACCAAATCCGATCCAAATCGCAAATACATAAAATGAGCCAACAACGGAATAATCACGTTCTCTTGGTTCAAATGGTCTTACATTAGTATAGAATTGAATTGCCAATCCCGTAAATAAAAAGAAGACCAATAGTACCCAAAAGCGCTTAGGATCTTTAGACAGAACGAATAAGAATCCGATGATTCCTAATATTAACGGTAAGAAGTAATACTTGTTGCGGGCTTTATTATCGCGAACGTCACTTGGTAAATTATCTTGAGATATCCCTAAGTGCCATTCGTCTATCGCGTCAATACCACTAATCCAGTTTCCATGAAGCTTGGTATATTTACCTTGAATATCATCTTGTCTACCAGCAAAATTCCACATGAAATATCTCCAATACATGTAACCAAATTGATAATCTATCATATAATATAAATTATCACCAAAGGATGGTTTTTCTATATCTAAAAAGTCACGGCCAAATTGCTTTAAAAAGTTATGGTAGTCCTCATAATCAATTTTACCTTCAGCGACTTCTTTTTGAAAATCAGCAACCAGTGCACGCACTTGATTTTCCATCTGATATTCAGGCTTAATTTTGAAATCAAGCAATCCTGTGAACATCATATAATTTTCTGCATGTTCACCACTCCACATACGTGGTAACCAAGATGCATGTTCTGAATTATAATTCTGTTTAGCATTCTTCCATTCGTTGACAATAACGTACGAGCCATTCTCATAGTCTTTCTCATATTTTGGCTTATCATCAAGATATGGATTATTCTTATCTAGTCCAGAGTACTGATCTGTGAATAACGGCCCATGGAATAAATGTGTTTCTGGATATTGTTCTAGATTATAATATGCTAATAATTCTCTTGCACTCGATGGGTTGTTTTCATTAATGATAACATTAGCATTCGCTCTTATTGGAAGCATAACCCAAGATGAAAAACCTATAAATATAAAAATGAGACAAAGCGTAAGCGTATTGGCATACTTGTAGTTTTTATCTCTCGTGTATTTCAGCGCATAGAAAAACACACCAACTATAACTAAACCTGCGATAATTGATCCAGAGTTAAACGGTAAGCCAACGGTATTCACAAAGAAAATTTCCGATACACTGAATAATCTTAAAGCATTTGGAAGTAATAATTTAAATATGAATAATAGTATGGCTGCCGATACAACATTAGCAATAACAAATGTTTTAGCTGTTACAGTTTTATAGTTTTTAAAGTAATAGATTAATCCTAATGCTGGAATCGTTAGAAGTCCCATGAAGTGTACTCCAAAAGATAATCCAATCACAAATGCGATTAAGATGAGCCATCGATGCCCTCTTGGTTTTTGCATATCCCTTTCCCAGCAAAGCCCTAGATAAAATAAAATAGACATAATTAAGGTTGCCATTGCATATACCTCAGTTTCCACAGCGTTAAACCAAAAGGAATCCGTAAATGTAAAGGCTAAACTTCCAACAAAGGCACTACCCAATATTGCAATCCCTGTATTTTGATCTATGCCTGATTCATTCACACTTACGAGTTTTCGCAATAACATAGTGATCGTCCAAAACATAAATAATATGGTAAACGCACTTGATACGGCACTCATCATATTCAACATCATACCTATTTGAGCAGGTTCTAATGCAAATAGTGAGAAAAAGGCACCTAACATTTGAAACAGTGGTGCTCCTGGAGGATGTCCAACTTGTAGTTTAGAAGAGGTTAAAATATATTCACCTGCATCCCAAAAACTAACTGTTGGTTCAATTGTAAGCGCATATACTATAAGGGCTACAGTAAATACCGACCAACCTAAAATTCGATTCCATTTCTTGAAGTTGAAATGTGTCATAAAAGCGTCTATTTGATGCGAGCGAATTTAATAATAAATATGTTACACGCTAGTGATTTTAAGTAAACGTTACCATTTTTTGATTATTTTGCAAAAAATTATTTGTGCAAATAAAACTTTGTACTAAATTTGCATGCTCATTATGAGAATGGCCCATGGTGTAACTGGCAACACGTCTGGTTTTGGTCCAGAAGAGTCTAGGTTCGAGCCCTAGTGGGCCAACAAAAAGTCCTCCTTTTTTATGGAGGACTTTTTTATTGAATCTATCTTTTAAATTTTAAAAGTAATTACGGGCCTATTGGCATGATTGACGAGGTCTTCACTAATACTTCCATTAAAGAAATGTGCAATTCCTTGTCGTCCATGTGTACTTATACCAATTAAATCAGCATCTATTTGTCTGGAAAAATTAAGAATGCCTTTTTCTACAGACTCGTCATTGTAGATTGTAATGGTATAGTTTTTAAAACTGTAATCAGCTATAAAATCATTAATACGATCATTCGCCTTTTGCGTCGTTGTGAAATTACTTGCGGTATTCACCATTAATAAATGTAACTGTGCACCAAAGGCAGTGGCCAATTCAGTGGCTTGTCGGTAGGTTTCTTTGTTGTCGTTTTTAAAATCCGATGCAAAAACAACGTCATCGATGCTAAAATCATCATGGTCATTTTTTATTACGAGTACAGGAACGTCAGAATTCCGAACCGCTTTTTCCGCATTTGATCCAACAAACATTTCTTTTATTCCACTTGCGCCATGTGATCCCATGGTTATCATTGAAATATTATGTTCTTTACAGATTTCAGAAATTCCATTGAAAGAGCCATCAGGCTTAACGATTTCATGTACGGTTAAACCGTCAAGGTGTTCACTGTTTTTAATGTCTTCAAATTTTTGATGCGCCATTTTCATGAAGAACATCACCTCTGGAACTTCAGCTTGGCTGCTCACAGCATCGATTTCTTGCATCGGAATTTCGAGCATGTGCAATAAATAGATTTCACTACCATGCTTTTTTGCAATTTGAGAAGCCACTTTTATGGCATGTTCTGCTTCCTGTGAAAAATCGGTTGGAACTAATATTTTTTTCATGTGGATAGAGTGATTTAGTGTTACATAAATTTAATAATAAAAATCGAAATTTCCGTGCTTGTGAAAATCAATTAAAATGTTGTATATTTGCAGCGTTGTTTGAAGAAAAAAGAATAATGAGCGGACGAAAAGTCCGCTCTTTTTATAGCCGTTATGTTCAAGGAGACCGTTAAACAATTATTAGAGGATGCGTTGGCAGAAAGACAAGATCTGTTTTTGATCGAATTTGAGGTGTCACAAGATCATCGAATTAAAGTGATTGTCGATGGAGATAATGGAGTTCTTGTTGAAGACTGCATGTTTTTAAGTCGTGCTATTGAGCATAATCTGGATCGAGAAGACACAGATTTTTCATTAGAAGTGCTTTCGGCTGGTGCAACATCACCTTTAACGAACAAACGACAGTATAAAAAGAATGTTGGTCGAACCTTGCAAGTGAAAACCACGTCAGAAGAAACTATAGAGGGAAAACTTACTGAAGCCGATGATGAGAAAATTAGACTCGAGTGGAAAGCAAGAGAACCAAAACCTGTAGGTAAAGGAAAAGTAACCGTAAAAAAGCAGGCTGAGATTTCGTATGAAACGATTTCAAAAGCCCAAGTTGTAATAAAATTTTAAATCGTAGTTATGGAAAATATTGCGTTAATTGATTCGTTTTCAGAATTTAAGGATGATAAATTAATTGATCGTGTCACCCTAATGGCCATCTTAGAAGATGTTTTAAGAAATGCCTTGAAAAAGAAATATGGCGATGACGATAATTTTGATATCATTATTAACCCTGATAAAGGAGATTTAGAGATTTGGAGAAACCGAATTGTAGTTGCAGATGGCGAAGTTGAAGATCCAAATCAAGAAATTGAACTTTCTGAAGCGCAGCTGATAGAGCCAGATTTCGAGGTGGGTGAAGATGTTGCTGAAGAAGTAAAGTTGGTGAACCTAGGTCGACGTTCAATTTTAGCATTACGCCAAAACTTGATCTCTAAAATTCATGAGCACGACAATACCAATATCTACAAACAATTTAAGGAGCTTGAGGGAGAGATTTATTCTGCAGAAGTTCATCACATTCGTCATAGAGCGATCATCTTACTAGATGATGAAGGGAATGAGATTATCTTGCCAAAGGACAAGCAAATTCCTTCAGATTTCTTTAGAAAAGGTGAAAATGTGAGAGGAATTATCGAAAGTGTTGAATTAAAGGGTAATAAGCCGGCAATTATTTTGTCAAGAACTGCGCCTGCTTTCTTGGAGAAATTATTTGAACAAGAAATTCCAGAAGTTTTTGATGGATTGATCACAATTAAAAATGTGGTTAGAATTCCAGGTGAAAAAGCGAAAGTGGCAGTTGATTCATATGATGATCGTATCGATCCAGTTGGAGCTTGTGTTGGAATGAAAGGATCTAGAATCCATGGTATCGTTAGAGAATTAGGTAACGAAAATATCGATGTCATTAATTACACGAACAATTTACAGTTATTCATAACCCGAGCACTTAGTCCTGCACGTGTCACTTCGATCAAAATTGATGAAGAAACGAAGCGCGCTGAGGTGTTATTAAAACCTGAAGAAGTCTCAAAAGCTATTGGTAGAGGTGGTCACAATATTAGACTTGCCGGTAAACTAACTGGATATGAGATTGATGTATTTAGAGAAGGTGCAGAAGAAGATGTAGAGTTAACAGAATTCTCTGATGAAATCGAAGGATGGATCATAGACGAATTCAATAAAGTCGGTCTCGATACAGCGAAGAGTATATTAGAACAAGATGTGGATGACTTGGTGAAACGTACCGATTTAGAAGAAGAAACAATATTAGATGTTATTAGAATTCTCAAAGAAGAGTTCGAAGACTAATACCAAGTTAACAATTAAAAGATGTGTGTTTGGTAGAATAGAATTTTAAGTTATATTACAAGCAATTTATGGCTCAAACTAGATTAAATAAAGTATTAAGGGAATTGAATATCTCTATTGATCGCGCAGTAGATTTTTTAGAATCTAAAGGCGTTCAAATAGAGAAAAGTCCTAATACAAAAATCTCAGAAGAGGTTTACGCAATTCTTTCCGACGAATTTCAAACGGATGCGAGTAAAAAAGTAGCATCGTTAGAAGTTAGTGAAGCTAAGCTGAAAGAGAAAGAAGAATTACGCGTGCAGCGTGAGCGTGAATTAGAGGAAAAGGCGCAGAAGGAAGCTGAGAGCCGCAAAGTTGTTAAGGCTAAAGCCGAATTAAGTGGGCCGAAGCAGGTTGGTAAAATAGAGCTTGACAAAGCAGAAGAAGAGCTTGAGGCTAAAGTTGAGGAAAAAGCGTCTGAGCCAGAGAAACCAGCTGAGGTAGAACAGCCAAAAGTTGAAACTGAAAAAGCAAAACCGAAGCCAGCTAAGAAAGAAGTTAAAGCAGAGGAGCCTCAAGCCGAAGAACCGGTAGAAGAAACCTTAAAAACACAATACAAAAAGCTTTCAGGGCCAAAAATCGCAGGTGATAAGATCGATCTTTCTCAATTCAATAAACCTAAGAAAAAGAAAGAAGAGAAAAAGACTGAAAAAGATACCGATAATAAAAAGAAAAGACGCCGAATTAGTAAAGGACCTTCTGCTGGTGGAGATGCTCGCGGAGGAAACCGAGGCGGTCAAAAAGGATTCAAGAAAAAACGTACAATTGTCAAAGAAGAGCCTAGTGCAGAAGAGGTACAAAAACAAGTACGTGAAACCTTAGAAAAGCTTCAAGGTAAGTCCAACAAGGGTAAAGGTGCCAAGTATCGTAGAGAGAAAAGAGAGCTTCATAGAGAACAATCTGAAAAAGAATTACAGGCAGAAGCAGCGGAAAGTAAAATCCTTAAAGTAACAGAATTTGTTACGGCGAGTGAAGTTGCTACAATGATGAATGTGTCAGTAACTGAGATTATCTCGGCATGTATGTCTTTAGGAATGATGGTTACTATGAACCAAAGACTTGATGCAGAAACCTTATCGGTAGTAGCAGACGAATTTGGATATGAAGTCGATTTTGTAACTGCTGATATTGAGGAGGCAATTGAAGAAGAAGTTGATAAACCAGAAGATTTAGAAGCAAGAGCTCCTATCGTAACGGTAATGGGACACGTTGATCACGGTAAGACATCATTACTGGATTACATTCGTGAAGAAAATGTTATTGCTGGAGAGTCTGGAGGTATCACACAGCATATCGGTGCATATGGTGTAACCTTAAGTAGCGGACAACAAATTACATTCTTAGATACACCAGGTCACGAAGCCTTTACGGCAATGCGTGCTCGTGGTGCGCAGGTAACAGATTTAGCTATTATCGTAATCGCAGCCGATGATGCTGTTATGCCACAAACTAAAGAAGCAATTGCACACGCACAAGCTGCTGAAGTGCCAATCGTTTTTGCAATAAATAAGATTGATAAGCCAGGCGCTAACCCAGAAAAAGTTAAAGAAGAATTAGCTAATATGAACCTTTTGGTTGAAGATTGGGGAGGAAAAATTCAGTCACATGATATTTCAGCTAAAAATGGTACAGGTGTTAAAGAATTACTCGAAAAAGTGTTGCTTGAAGCAGAATTATTGGAGCTTAAAGCAAATCCTGATAAGAAAGCTAACGGTACTGTTGTAGAAGCATTTTTAGATAAAGGACGTGGTTATGTATCAACGATTTTAGTTCAAGCGGGAACATTGAAAGTTGGAGATTATGTCTTAGCTGGTAAAAACAGTGGTAAGGTTAAAGCTATGCATGACGAGCGTGGTAACGAAGTTAAAGCGGCTGGACCTTCAAGACCTGTATCTATTTTAGGTTTAGACGGAGCACCTCAGGCAGGTGATAAGTTTAATGTCTTTGAAGATGAACGAGAAGCGAAACAAATTGCTGCTAAACGTACACAATTACAACGTGAGCAATCGGTAAGAACGCAACGTCATATCACATTAGATGAAATTGGTCGTCGAATTGCGCTAGGAGACTTCCAAGAATTGAACATTATTTTGAAAGGTGATGTGGATGGTTCTGTTGAAGCTTTAACAGATTCATTCCAAAAATTATCTACGGAAGAAATACAAGTTAATATCATACACAAAGGCGTTGGAGCGATCACGGAAAGTGATGTGTTATTGGCAACAGCTTCAGATGCCATTATCATAGGGTTTAATGTAAGACCAATGGGTAATGCACGTCAAATTGCAGATCAGGAAGAAATTGATATCCGAACATATTCAATTATCTATGATGCGATCAATGACCTGAAAGATGCGATGGAAGGTATGTTATCTCCAGAATTGAAAGAAGAGGTAACAGGTACAGCTGAAATTAGAGAGACATTCAAGATCTCTAAGATTGGAACCATTGCAGGTTGTATGGTGACTAACGGAAAAATCTTCAGAAATTCTGGTATTCGTTTAATTAGAGATGGTGTTGTTATCCATACAGGAGAACTGATTTCACTCAAGCGATTCAAGGATGATGTGAAGGAAGTTTCTAAAGGTTACGATTGTGGAATGCAATTAAAAGGCTACAACGATATTCAGATAGATGATGTTTTAGAAGCCTTCCAAGAAGTAGAAGTGAAGAAAACATTAAAATAAAAAAAAGCGACTTAAAGTCGCTTTTTTTGTGTTCGCATATTTAGTTTTTGTCGTCTTTCTTTGGAATGAATACCATGGCTTTGGTAAATTTCTTCTTTATTTCTAGAAGCGCAATATCAGCTTCAAGTCTTGTGCTAAAATTCCCCACCCATACCTTATAGTTCGGGGTTTCGTATACCAATTCAGAAGGCCACTGAGAAAATGTATTTCTAAAATTTTCACGAAGCTTCATAGCTTCAGATCGCGATCCAAAATCCAACTGAATTTTGTAGACTTCCGCAGTTTTAACGTCTTTTTTATAATCGAGTAATTTAGCGATATCTTCATCTTGATCAATCGTTACCGTTGCATCCTGAGCGAAGCCAAATTTCCCAAGGCCTACGATAAGACAAAATAAAGTAATGATTTTTAGGTTTTTAGTTTTCATAAAAATTGAAATTTGATACAAATAAAACGAATTTTTTAGAGAGTAAAATGCCAATCTAAAATTATTAACGAAATCTTGTTCGAAATTGTTATTTAGAATCTTTATAAATTAGAAATTAACACTTATCTAACATTTCTAAAACGGACTAGATATCTTATTTTTGCCTGAGATTTTACAAACGTTTTTTTCAATTTCATTAATGAAAAAATCATACCAAAGTTTAGAAGATAATTCAACTAACAATATGATACAGGTGATCTACCGTCGATTGGCCTCAAAGATGTCTTCTTTGGGACTAGTTATTTTACTTACGTTATCCACTTCACTTAATGCTCAAGAAGGCGATCCTGTTAAAGGAAAGCAATTATACAATACGAATTGTGCTGCATGTCACCAATTAGATAGAAAGATGACAGGTCCTGCTTTACGTAATGTTGAAGCAAGATTAGCTGAAGAGCAAGGTTTAGACAGAGAATGGCTTAATAGCTGGATTAGGAATAGTGCAGGAATGATCAAATCTGGTGATGCGTATGCCAACCAAATTTGGAATGAGTACAATCAAACTGCGATGACTGCATTCCCAACGTTATCTGATCAAGACATTTCAGATATTTTGGCGTATACGGCTGCTACACCTCCAGAGAAGGATGACGAAGTAATCCAACAGCAAGTTGTAGTTCAAGAGCCAGGAATTTCTAACAAATTAATCCTAGGCGCTCTTGCTATTTTATTTGCTTTACTGGCAATGGCATTAGTCTTGGTGAGGCGTACACTAAATCGTTTTGCTGAAGAGAAAGGATTAGAAACTATTGAAGAAGATAAAGGCTTACCAATTTGGAAAGCGTTCGTGCAAAATCAGTTCTTAGTTCTGTGCTCTGTGATCTTCTTAATGCTTGCTAGTGCATATTTCGTTTACGGATACTTTATGCAGGTTGGAGTAGATCAGGGTTATGAGCCTGTACAACCAATACATTACTCGCATAGAATTCATGCTGGAGACAATGGAATCGATTGTAAGTACTGTCATTCGTCTGCAAGAGTAAGTAAGCATTCTGGAATTCCATCATTGAACATCTGTATGAACTGTCACAAATCAATTTATCAGGTGGCTGAAGAAACGCAGAAAGAAGGAATTGAAGAATACGGAATTGATTACAATGCGGAAATCCAAAAATTATACAAAGCAGTTGGATGGGATGAAAACGAGCAAAAGTATACAGGAGAAACACAACCGGTTAAGTGGGTGAGAATCCATAATCTTCCAGACTTCGCATATTTCAATCACTCGCAACACGTTTCTGTAGCTGGTGTTGAGTGTCAAACATGTCACGGACCAGTTGAGGAGATGGAAATTATGTATCAGCACTCTTCTTTAACTATGGGCTGGTGTATCAACTGTCACAGAGAAACAAATGTGAAAGTAGAAGATAATGCTTACTATGCTAAAATACATGAGCAGTTATCTAAAAAATATGGTGTCGAAAAACTTACAGCTGCTCAAATGGGTGGACTGGAATGTGGTAAGTGTCACTACTAAAATTTAATACTAAGAAGTAATTCAATTATATAATATGTCATCAAACAAGAAATACTGGAAAAGTGTTGAAGAGCTAAACGATAATAGCTCGATTGTTGAGACGCTTAAACAAAACGAATTTGTTGAAGAAATTCCAACAAGTGAGTTTTTAGGAGATAAAGAATCTTTAGAATCTTCATCAACGACGCGTCGTGACTTTTTAAAGTATGTTGGTTTCAGTACAGCTGCTGCATCATTAGCAGCTTGTGAAGGTCCTGTTATCAAATCTATTCCTTACGTTGTTCAACCAGAATCAATTATTCCTGGTGTTGCTAACTATTATGCAACGACAATTGCGAACGGATTTGATTTTGCTAGCGTATTGGTTAAGACACGTGAAGGACGTCCTATCAAAATTGAAAACAACGATTTAGCAAAGACACATAATGGTGCTAATGCAAGAGTTAACGCTTCTGTTTTAGATTTATACGATAGCTTGAGAGTTAAGAGTGCGATGAAGGGTGGAAATGAAATCCTTTGGTCTACTTTTGATGAAGAGACTTCTGCTAAATTAGCCGAATTAAGTGCTGCAGGCAAAGAGATCGTTTTATTAACGCAAACTTTTGCCAGCCCTTCAACGTCAAAACTGATTTCTGAGTTCAAAGAGAAATTCGGAAATGTACGTCACGTTGTTTATGATGCCGTTTCAGAATCGCCAGCGTTAGATGCGTATGAAGCGAAGTATGGAATGCGTGCAATGGCCAATTACGATTTTTCTAAAGCGATGACCATTGTGTCTGTAGGTGCAGATTTCTTAAGTGATTGGCAAGGTGGTGGATTTGATTCAGGATATGCTCAAGGGCGTGTGCCAAAAGATGGTAAAATGTCTCGTCATATTCAGTTTGAATCTAATATGTCATTATCAGGTGCTAATGCAGATAAGCGTGTGCCTTTAACACCAAGTCAGCAGAAACAAGCACTAGCCAAATTATATAGTTTAGTTGTTGGAGGATCTGTTTCGACAGATTTACCACAAAAAATAGATGAAGCTGTTCAAAAAGCGGCTTCAGAGTTAAAAAGAGCAGGAAGTAACGGTGTTTTAGTAACCGGTATTCAAGATGTAAATGCACAAAGCCTTGCGCTAGCAATAAATGAGTCACTTGGAAGTAAAGCATTTGATCCATCAACTCCTATTCTTACAAGACAAGGAAATAACAAAGCTGTTGCTCAATTAGTAACAGATATGAATGCTGGACGAATTGGTGGTCTTATCATGAGTGGTGTTAACCCAATGTATACGTTGCCTAACGCGACCGAATTTGCTTCTGGTCTTGAAAAAACAGAATTATCGATAGCGTTCTCAATGAAAGTTGATGAAACGTCTTCAAATACACAATATGTTGGAGCAGCACCTCATTACTTAGAATCATGGGGAGATGTAGAGTTGAAAAAAGGGCATTACAGTTTAATGCAACCAACAATTAGAACCTTATTTGACACACGTCAGTTCCAAGAAGCCTTATTAAAGTGGAATGGGAATGATATGTCATATCGTGATTACATCAAAGATACTTGGGGAACTGGAATCCTTTCTGGGTCGTCGTTCAACCAAGCACTTCAGGATGGTGTTTATGTAGGAACGATCGCAACTGAAACAGAAAATACTGCCGATGCTGCTGAATCAACAGATGATTCAGAAGCAACACCAGCAGCGAATGCTGGAGCAGCTGCAAGAGCACTTGCTGCATCAGCGCAGTCAAGTGGAATGGAATTACAGTTGTACACGAAAGTAGGTATGGGAGATGGTCAGCAGGCTAACAATCCATGGTTGCAAGAATTTCCAGATCCTATTACAAGAACATCTTGGGATAATTACTTAACGATTTCAGCGGTTGACGCCAAAGAAAAAGGATTAATTAATGAGTATGAAGCAACTGGAGCATTAAACGGAAGTTATGCGAATGTCGCTATCAATGGTCAAGATCCAATAACGGTTCCTGTGATCATTCAACCAGGTCAAGCCAAAGGATCGGTTGGTCTATCATTAGGATATGGAAGAACTGCTGAAGGGTTAAAAGCTGAAATGAAGACTGGGGTGAATGCGTATCCATTATATCAGAATTTTGATACGATTCAGAGTGTAACAGTATCTCCAGCTTCTGGAATGCATGAGTTTGCATGTGTTCAGTTACAGAATACCTTGATGGGTCGTGGCGATATTATTAAAGAAACAACGTTAGAAATCTTTAATACTAAAGATAAAGAATACTGGAATCCAATTCCGAAAGTTTCTTTAAACCACGTAGAAACTCCAGTAACGTCGCCAGAGGTTGATCTATGGGATGAATTTGATCGTTCAGTAGGACATCATTTTAATCTTTCAATAGATCTTAATTCATGTACAGGATGTGGTGCCTGTGTGATTGCATGTCACGCAGAAAATAATGTTCCTGTAGTTGGTAAAGAAGAAATTAGACGTAGCCGTGATATGCACTGGTTACGTATCGATAGATACTATTCTTCAGAAGATACATTCGCTGAAGATAACGAGAAAAAAGATGCGTTCTCTGGCTTGACTGGAGATAACGGATCGTTAGGTGGATTTGGAGAATTAGAGAATCCTGCGGATAATCCTCAGGTAGCATTCCAACCAGTAATGTGTCAGCACTGTAATCATGCACCATGTGAAACTGTATGTCCTGTGGCTGCATCTTCTCACGGTCGTCAAGGTCAAAACCATATGGCATATAACCGTTGTGTAGGAACACGTTACTGTGCAAATAACTGTCCATATAAAGTACGTCGTTTCAACTGGTTCTTATATAATAAGAATGATGAGTTCGATTACCATATGAATGATGACTTAGGTCGTATGGTGTTAAACCCAGATGTTACAGTACGTTCTCGTGGTGTTATGGAGAAATGTTCTATGTGTATCCAAATGACACAGAAAACGATTCTTGATGCTAAGCGTGATGGTCGTGAAATTAAAGATGGTGAATTCCAAACAGCTTGTTCTGCAGCTTGTAGCAGTGGTTCGATTAAGTTTGGTGACATCAATGATCACAACAGTGAAGTAGCAAAATTAAAAGAAGATGATCGTATGTATCACTTATTAGAAAGTGTTGGTACTAAACCTAACGTTCAGTATCATACTAAAGTGAGAAATACAACTGAAGCATAAAAATTAATTAAGAAACAATTATAATAGATTATGGCGTCTCATTACGAAGCACCTATTAGAAGACCCTTAGTTACAGGAGAAAAATCATACCACGATGTATCTGTGGATGTCGCAAGACCTGTTGAAGGGAGAGCAAACAAATCTTGGTGGATTGTATTTTCAATCGCATTAGTCGCTTTCCTTTGGGGAATCGGATGTATTATCTATACAATCTCTACAGGTGTAGGAACTTGGGGATTAAATAAAACCATTGGATGGGCTTGGGACATTACTAACTTCGTTTGGTGGGTAGGTATTGGTCACGCAGGTACACTGATATCGGCAGTACTGTTATTATTCCGTCAAAAATGGAGAATGGCAATTAAC
This sequence comes from Psychroserpens sp., assembly GCA_017643165.1. GTDB lineage: Bacteria > Bacteroidota > Bacteroidia > Flavobacteriales > Flavobacteriaceae > Psychroserpens. The sequence continues at coordinate 191,791 of JAEPNY010000004.1, forward strand.
CGTTCAGCAGAGGCAATGACAATTTTCTCTGTAATCCAAGCAGGATTATTCCCAATTATTCACATGGGTAGACCATGGTTAGCTTATTGGGTACTACCAATTCCTAACCAATTTGGTTCATTGTGGGTAAACTTTAACTCACCTTTACTTTGGGATGTATTTGCGATCTCGACATATTTATCGGTTTCATTAGTATTCTGGTGGACTGGTCTATTACCTGATTTCGCCATGATTAGAGATAGAGCAGTAAAGCCTTTCCAAAAGAAAATTTATTCATTATTGAGTTTCGGTTGGTCTGGACGTGCAAAAGATTGGCAACGTTTTGAAGAGGTGTCACTTGTATTAGCAGGTTTAGCAACGCCATTAGTACTTTCTGTACATACGATTGTATCCTTTGACTTCGCAACATCTGTGATACCTGGATGGCATACCACGATTTTCCCTCCGTATTTCGTTGCTGGAGCGATCTTCTCAGGATTTGCAATGGTAAACACCTTATTAATTATCATGAGAAAAGTATGTAGTCTTGAAGATTACATTACTGTTCAACATATCGAGCTGATGAATATTGTCATCATGATTACGGGATCTATCGTAGGTGTGGCATATATTACAGAGTTATTTATAGCTTGGTATTCTGGTGTTGAGTATGAACAATACGCATTTTTAAATAGAGCAACAGGACCTTATGCATGGGCATATTGGATGATGATGTCTTGTAACGTATTCTCTCCGCAATTCATGTGGTTCAAGAAATTAAGAACAAGTATTATGTTCTCGTTCTTTATCTCTATTGTCGTAAATGTTGGAATGTGGTTTGAGCGTTTTGTAATTATTGTAACATCACTACACAGAGATTACTTACCATCGTCATGGACTATGTTCTCTCCAACTTTTGTTGATATAGGAATATTTATTGGAACTATTGGTTTCTTCTTTGTACTCTTCCTATTGTACGCAAGAACCTTCCCAGTAATCGCTCAAGCAGAGGTAAAAACGATATTGAAATCGTCAGGTGAGCGCTACAAAAATATTAGAGAACGCGGTGATAGTTTGGTTGGAACAGGTGCTGACGAAAGAACATCAGGAGTTGCGGCAGCAGCAACTGATAAACCGGCATTAGAAAATAAGTCTGATCAAGTTAACGATCTATTGGGTAGTATAGGAGCTTTTGATGCTTCAACCCAAAAAGCAGACGACCTGAAAAAGATCAATGGAATTGGTCCGAAGATGGAAGATGTCCTTAACAGTATTGGTATCTATACATTTTTACAGGTTAGTAAAATGACAAAAAGAGAATACGACTTGTTAGATTCGATCACTGGTTCATTCCCAGGAAGAGCTGAACGTGATGATTGGTCTGGTCAAGCTAAAAAATTAATAAATTAAAAATAGTACATGGAAGCTTCAAAAGTAATTCACGCTATTTATACGGATGATGATGTACTAATGGCTGCCGTTAAAAAGGTAAAGTCAGAGCGTCATCATATAGAAGAAATTTATACCCCTTTTCCAGTACACGGATTAGATAAGGCTATGGGCTTGGCGCCAACGCGTATCGCGATTACATCGTTCTTATATGGCTGTGTTGGATTAACTGTGGCAATCACAATGATGAACTTCATTATGATTCAAGATTGGCCGCAAGATATTGGTGGTAAACCGAGTTTCAGTTATGTGGAGAATATGCCAGCATTTGTTCCAATTATGTTTGAGCTTACAGTATTCTTCGCTGCTCACCTTATGGTAATAACATTCTATTTAAGAAGCAGAATGTGGCCATTTAAGAAAGCAGAGAATCCAGATCCAAGAACTACAGATGACCATTTCTTAATGGAAATACCTGTTCATAATAATGAAAAAGAACTTTCTGATTTATTAAAAGAAACTGGAGCCGTAGAGATAAATTTAATTGATAAAGCGCATTAATTGATTCAAATGAAAAGCTTATATAAAATAGTAGTAGTATTAATGATATTCGCAACCGTAGTTGCTTGTCAGAAAAACGCGAGACCGAATTATCAATATATGCCTAACATGTATGAACCAGTAGGTTATGAGGCTTATCAAGAGTCTGATGCATTTCCTGGTGGCGTTGAGGCACAATTACCAGCTGAAGGCACAATCCCAAGAGGTGGACATATGCCATTCGAATACGAAAACACAAATGATGGGTATGAATTGGCTAAAGCCGAATTAAAGAGTCCATTAGATTCAATGCAAATTGACACACCACGAGCTAAAGAACTTTATGATGTGTATTGTGGGATTTGTCATGGTAACAAAGGAAAGGGTCAAGGAAAACTTGTTAAAAGAGAAAAAATCTTAGGTGTGCCAAGTTATGATGATGCTGGAAGAGCGATCACCGAAGGAAGTATATACCACGTAATTTACTACGGAAAAAACGCTATGGGTTCATATGCAAATCAATTGAACGAAGAAGAGCGTTGGCAGGTTACAGATTATGTACTTAAGTTAAAAGCAGACTTAGAAAAATAAGAAAGATAAAGATTTAGAGTAGAGATATGTATACAATTTCAAATCGTTTAAAAATGGCTTCTATCGCTTTAATGATCTTAGGATTATTAGGTGTTAGTTATGGCTTTTGGGATTCGCATCAATATAAAACCGAAGAAGATGTAAAGGTTTTATTAGCGAGTGAACATGGAGATCATCATGGTGATGCTCACGCTACCGAAGGACATGGTGAAGAGGCTGCTCATGACGAATCTGTTCATGGGGCGCATGCTGATGTTGATCATGCAGAAGCTGGGCACGAAAAGAGTCACGAAGAGCATGTATTACACCAAATTCATAATCGTCCTTGGTCTGCATTATACGTTGCCGCGTTTTTCTTCTTTATGATTGCATTAGGCGTATTAGCTTTTTACGCTATACAATTTGCTTCGCAAGCAGGATGGTCACCAGTTCTGTTCAGAGTTATGGAAGCAATTACCGCTTATGTTTTGCCTGGAGCATTAATTGTTTTAGGAATTGCAGTTGCTTCTGGTACGATAGGTCATTACAATATCTTTGTTTGGATGGATCCAGAAGTTGTAGAGCATGACAAAATCATTCAAGGAAAATCTGGATTTTTGAATATGACTGGTTTCATCATAAGAGGTCTAATATTTATTGCTGGCTGGAGTTTATATAGATACTTCGCTAGAAAATTCTCGATTGCACAAGATAATGCTGAGGATAATAAAAACTTCAAGAAATCATTTAGAATAGCAGCTGGATTCCTAGTATTTTATATCTACACTGAATCTATGATGTCATGGGATTGGATAATGAGTGTAGATCCACACTGGTTCTCAACATTATTTGGTTGGTATGTTTTTGCATCTATGTTTGTGAGTGGAATAACTGTAATCGCATTAATGACGATTTACTTGAAATCAAGAGGTTATTTGGAGTTTGTTAATGATAGTCATTTGCACGATTTAGCAAAATTCATGTTTGGTATTAGTATATTCTGGACGTATTTATGGTTCTCACAATTCATGCTAATTTGGTATTCAAACATTCCTGAAGAGGTGACTTATTTTGTTACGAGATTTGAGGATTATCAAATACCGTTTTTAGGAATGGTTGTAATGAACTTTGTGTTCCCATTCTTAGTGTTAATGAATAGTGATTACAAACGTATTCCATGGTTTGTAGTAATGGCAGGTATTGTAATTTTATGTGGACACTATGTTGATGTATTCAATATGATTATGCCAGCTACTGTTGGTGATCGTTGGTCAATTGGAATTCCAGAAATAGGTTCGATACTATTATTCGCAGGACTATTCTTATTTATAGTGTTTACGTCCTTAACGAAAGCGCCATTATTGGCAAAACGAAATCCGTTCATTAAAGAAAGTGAACATTTCCATTATTAATAAAATATTTAAAGAACAGAAAAGACAATGACTGCTTTTTTAACAACTATAATAGTACTTTTTATCGCCGTAGCAATTTGGCAAATGGTAAAGATCTTTGATTTAGCTCAATTAGGAGCATCAAACGATCAGGTTGCTACAGACAAAGACAATAAGTTAAATGGTTATTTGATGATTGGGTTCCTTATCTTCATTTACGCCATTACAATTGCTTGTTTCATCTATCTCGGAGATCAGCCGTTGGTTTCTAATTCCGCTTCAGAGCATGGTTTAGAGATTGATAGCTTGATGATCATTTCGATGGTGGTGATATTTATAGTACAAATATTTACTCAGTTTTTACTGCATTACTTCGCATTTAAATACCGAGGAGAAAAAGGGCGAAAGGCATTATTTTACGCTGATAATAATACACTTGAAGCTATTTGGACATTCATTCCAGTAATTGTTCTTGCAGGATTGATTATCTACGGTTTATTTACATGGTCGAGTGTTATGAATATTGATGAATCAGAAGATCCAATCATTATCGAATTATATGCACAACAGTTTAACTGGAAAGCTAGATATGCAGGTGAGGATAATACGCTCGGAATGGCCAATGTTAGATTGATCGATATCGACCGCGCGAACATTCTTGGATTAGATGAATCTGATCCGAATGCTCAAGATGATGTTATTACTACAGAATTACATCTTCCAGTAAACAGACCAGTTCTATTTAAAATGCGCTCTCAAGATGTTTTACACTCGGCATACATGCCGCATTTCAGAGCTCAAATGAACTGTGTTCCTGGAATGATTACGCAGTTCGGATTCACGCCCACTATTACTACAGCAGAAATGCGTTTGAATCCTGATATTGTTGAAAAGGTTGCAAATATTAACGCTATAAGAGCTGATAAAAAAGAAGAAATCGAGGCAAGAGGACAAGAATTGTTGTACGAATTCGATTATTTATTACTTTGTAATAAGATTTGTGGGAAATCTCATTACAATATGCAAATGAAGATTGTAGTTGAAACCGAAGAGGAATTCAACGCATGGATGAGTGAACAAAAGAATTTTGAGAATTCTTTAATAAACTAAAAAAAGATTGTAAAAAAGAAAATAGATTATGTCAGAACACGCAGAAACTCACACACACGACGATCACGGACATCATCACCACAAAGAGACATTTGTGACTAAGTATATCTTTAGTCAGGATCATAAAATGATTGCCAAACAGTATTTAATTACTGGTGTAATTGTAATGGGAATCATAGGTATCTTAATGTCTTTGATGATTCGTATGCAATTGGCATGGCCTGAAAAACCGAATGTTCTTTTTGAGTTTTTCTTAGGTAAATGGGCTCCAGGAGGAGTAATGGATGCCGATATATATCTGGCGTTGGTAACAATCCATGGTACCTTAATGGTATTCTTTGTACTAACAGCTGGATTGAGTGGTACCTTTAGTAACCTTCTTATTCCATTACAAATTGGTGCGAGAGATATGGCCTCTGGATTCTTAAATATGATTTCATACTGGTTGTTCTTTTTGTCTTGTATATTTATGATCGTGTCGTTCTTTGTTGAAGCTGGACCAGCGGCCGCAGGATGGACAATCTATCCACCGCTTAGTGCTTTGCCACAAGCGCAAGGTGGTTCAGGAGCAGGTATGACTTTATGGCTAGTGTCAATGGCTATATTCATTGCCTCTTCATTACTTGGATCTTTGAATTACATCGTTACGGTAATTAATTTACGTACTAAAGGGATGTCAATGACAAGATTACCATTAACGATCTGGGCATTTTTTGTAACAGCAATTATCGGTGTGATTTCATTCCCAGTATTATTGTCTGCTGCATTATTGTTAATCATGGATAGAAGTTTCGGAACGTCATTCTTCTTATCAGATATATTTATTCAAGGAGAGGTGTTACATTATCAAGGAGGATCTCCTGTGTTATTCGAACACTTATTCTGGTTCTTAGGACACCCTGAAGTATATATTGTATTATTACCAGCATTAGGAATTACATCTGAAATTATCGCCACGAATTCTAGAAAACCAATCTTTGGATATCGTGCGATGGTAATGTCAATCTTAGCGATTGCATTCTTATCGACGATTGTATGGGGTCACCATATGTTTATATCAGGAATGAATCCATTCTTAGGTTCGGTATTTACATTTACAACCTTATTAATTGCGATTCCGTCTGCAGTTAAGGCCTTTAACTATATAACCACCCTCTGGAAAGGAAATCTCCAAATGAATCCTGCGATGCTATTCTCAATTGGTTTAGTATCGACATTTATCACAGGTGGATTAACAGGAATTATTTTAGGAGATAGTGCGCTTGATATTAATGTGCATGATACATATTTCGTTGTTGCACACTTCCACTTAGTAATGGGTATTTCAGCATTATACGGAGTATTCGCCGGAATTTATCATTGGTTCCCTAGAATGTTTGGTCGCATGATGAATAAGAATTTAGGGTATTTACATTTCTGGATAACAGCCATCAGTGCGTATGGTGTATTCTTCCCAATGCACTTTATTGGAATGGCTGGATTACCAAGACGTTATTATACAAATTCAAACTTTCCATTATTTGATGATACCACGAACGCTCAGGTAGTAATTACTGTATTCGCCCTAATTGGAGGTACTGTTCAATTGGTGTTCTTATATAACTTCATCAGAAGTATATTTTATGGAAAGAAAGCGCCAATGAATCCATGGAAGTCAAATACCTTGGAATGGACTGCTCCAGTAGAACATATGCATGGTAACTGGCCAGGAGAAATTCCTCACGTACACCGTTGGGCATACGATTATAGTAAGCCAGGTCATGAGGATGATTATGTGCCTCAAAACGTACCGCTTTATGATGGTGAAGAAGAACTTCAGCATTAGCAAACAAGATAAAAATATAGCAAAGCCTTTCGACAATATCGAGAGGCTTTTTGTTTATATTTGTATAGCATGAATGAGAATTTAGATCCAACTAACGATAATTTTTCACCAGAAGAACTTGATGTCGAAAAGCGGCTAAGACCATTGTCCTTTGAGGATTTTACAGGACAAGATCAGGTATTGGAAAATCTTAAGGTATTTGTGCAGGCAGCAAATGGAAGAGATGAAGCTTTAGACCATACCTTGTTTCATGGCCCTCCTGGATTAGGGAAAACAACACTCGCTCATATTCTTGCCAATGAATTAAATGTAGGCATAAAAGTAACCTCTGGTCCTGTTTTAGATAAACCAGGTGATCTGGCTGGATTGCTAACTAACTTAGAAGATCGTGATGTGTTGTTTATTGATGAGATTCATCGCTTGAGTCCGATAGTTGAAGAGTACTTGTATTCAGCTATGGAAGACTATAAGATCGATATCATGATCGAGTCAGGACCAAATGCTAGAACAGTTCAAATTAATCTTAATCCTTTTACTTTAGTAGGAGCAACAACACGATCTGGTTTATTGACATCTCCAATGCGTGCGCGCTTCGGAATACAAAGTCGACTTCAATATTATAATACAGAATTACTTACCACTATAGTGCAACGTAGTGCATCGATACTTAATGTGCCAATTACAATGGAGGCAGCAGTAGAAATCGCAGGCCGAAGTCGAGGTACACCGCGAATAGCAAATGCATTATTGAGACGTGTTCGTGACTTTGCTCAAATAAAAGGCGATGGCAATATTGAGATAAAGATTGCGAAGTATGCTTTAGAAGCGCTAAACGTTGATGCACATGGATTAGATGAAATGGATAATAAAATTCTTCAAACCATAATCGACAAATTTAAAGGAGGCCCTGTAGGAATTACAACACTGGCTACGGCAGTAAGTGAAAGTGCAGAGACTATTGAAGAAGTCTATGAGCCCTTCTTAATTCAGCAAGGATTTATTATGAGAACACCACGCGGTCGTGAAGTGACGGAACTAGCTTATAAACACCTCGGAAAAATTAAAGGACCAATTCAGGGTGGATTGTTTTAATTTTTATTTTTAACGTCTTAAATCTGGATTCTCGATAGTGAGTAAATCAAGACACATACCTACAGTTCCATTACGCAGATTTCTAAAGCACTCCTTAGAGATTTTAAAGAATCCGTTACCATTTCATCATCAGAATTTCGTTGAGAATGGCGATATCTTTCGGCTTAAAATTGGGTTTAAAAATTCGGTGTATTTCTGTCGTGATGCTGGATTTCTTGAACACGTTCTTGTAAAGAACCAAAAGAATTATAAGAAGTCCAAGATCCAAACGGAAGACCTTGTAAAGTATGTCGGAACTGGATTGCTAACTGCCGAAGGCGAATTGTGGAAACGTCAGCGAAAATTGATACAACCGGGTTTCCATAAAAAACAGCTTCAATATCTTTTACAATCAATTCAAAGTGCCATATTAACGGAATATGAGCGTATACATCCTGATCAGAGTATTGATATGTTTCCAATTCTTAATGATCTTGCCTTTCAAACAGTCGTTAAATCCTTGTTTTCAAGCGCAGCAGATAATGAGACAATAAGCCGACTTCAATATATAACAGAGGCAGCACAGCGCATGTTGGTTAGAGAGTTGCGTCAACCCTATCTCATATGGTGGTTTAAAATTACTGGGACGATCCAAAAATATATCGATCTTACTGAAGAGGCTAGAGATTTATTAAAAGGTATTGTAAAAGAAAGACGCGAATCGGATAAGAAAGAGAACGATCTTCTGGATATGTTATTGGATGCAAGATACGAGGATGGTACGGCGATGGAAGAAGAGCAGTTGATTGATGAGATTCTAATTTTATTTACAGCTGGTCACGAGACGACCTCTAACGCGCTTACCTTTACTTGTCAGCTTTTAGCCCTAAATCCCGAATGGCAGGATCGCATTTTTGAGGAGGCAAAACAATTAGAATCGTCTGGTGCAGATCTAATGACCATAGCAACTCAATCTAAAATTTGTCAGCAGGTCATTGAAGAATCCATGCGATTGTTTCCGCCTGCCTATTTCATTGATCGAGTTAATAAAGAAGAAGATACTTTTGATGACCTAACTTTTGAACCAGAATCGAATCTTTTGTTTTCGGTATATGAAATTCATCGCCATCCAGAATTATGGGACCATCCTGAAGCGTTTCGACCTGAACGATTCAATGAAGGTGGTCGAAAATTTTCTTCGCAATATTTTCCTTTTGGCGCAGGTCCAAGAAAATGTATCGGAAATAATTTTGCAATGTTTGAAATGGTAATTGCAATTTCAGAATTAATGAAACAATTCAGAATTGAACCTAACTTTAAGTCTATAGAAATCACGCCATTAATAACGTTAAAGCCAAAAAACGCCAATTTAATATTCATAAAACGCTGATTATTAAACAGTAATGCTTTAAGAAGGTAAAACACTTCTTCTCGTACAACCGAATTTTTGACTGATCATGGATTCGAAATAATACTTAACTATAAAAAGAGACGTTTATCTATTTTTTTAGTGGGACATCTGATTAAGTTTTAGATTTCGTTAATATCTAAACCAAATCAAAAATGAAACTTCTAAAATTCTACCAGTTCGTATTATGTCTTGGACTGTGCTCTGCTATGTCGTGTGCATCTGATGATAATTATGTCGATGTAACCCCTCAAAGTGAACTTGAATTGCGGCTAATTGAACTTTATGGCTCAAAGGATGCCATGCTTTTGCCGCTTTCAACAGATTTTGATGCCATTCCAAGCGATATCAATAACCCAATAACTGAAGCAAAGGTCGCTTTGGGAAAATTGTTATTTCACGAAACAGGTCTAGCAAAGAATCCTAATATGGATGAAAGTATGAATACCTATTCATGTGCAAGTTGTCACCACTCTAAAGCAGGTTTTCAAAGTGGCGTTAAGCAAGGTATAGGTGAAGGCGGAATAGGATTTGGTGTGGCTGGTGAAGGACGCCATAAAAATCCAATGTATTTGGACAGTGATATGGATGTTCAACCCATACGCAGTCCAAGTGTTCTGAATGCGGCATATCAGGAAGTTATGTTGTGGAACGGTCAATTTGGTGCTACCGGAATCAATCAAGGTACAGAAGCAAACTGGACAATAGGAACGCCAAAGGAAACAAATAACCTTGGGTTTCAAGGTGTAGAAACACAAGCTATCGCTGGATTGGACGTACATCGATTAATGATAGATGAAGCCTTTGTAAATGGAACGGACTATAAAGATATGTTCGATGCGGCTTTTCCAGATATTCCAGCAGAAGAACGCTATACTAAAATTACTGCTGGTTTAGCAATAGCAGCTTACGAAAGAACAGTTCTTCCAAACCAATCACCATTTCAACAGTGGATGCGTGGTGATGAGGCTGCGCTAAATGAATCTGAAATGAATGGTGCAATGCTCTTTTTTGATAAAGCGAATTGTTTCGCTTGTCATTCTGGTCCTGGACTGAATGGAATGGATTTTCATGCCATTGGAATGAATGATTTAGCCGGTAATGACGTTGTAAATGATGTAGATGATGCAACTAAACGTGGACGTGGAGGTTTCACAGGAAATCCATTAGATGATTATAAGTTTAAAACACCTCAGCTATACAATTTAACCGATGTTGGATTCTTTGGTCATGGCGGAAGTTTCACATCAGTAAGGGCGGTTATTGAATACAAGAATAATGCAGTTAAGGAAAATACTGAGGTTTCAGAATCAGCATTATCACCATTATTTACATCTTTAAACCTTACCGAATCTGAAATTGATGATATCGTAGCCTTTTTAGAAACAGGATTATATGATAGCAACTTATCACGTTATGCGCCAGACGAACTACCATCAGGTAATTGCTTCCCAAATGCCGATGACGAATCTTCTGTTGACATGGGTTGTGACTAAAGCATCATTGAGCATCTATCAATTTGCTATCTAATTACAATAGTTTAAATTTGAAGGTGAGCAAGTCAAAATATTCTGAATTAATAAAAGCCGAAGCCAAGCGCCTCGGCTTTCTGTCTTGTGGTATTAGTAAAGCCCAATTTCTGGAAGAAGAAGCACCACGCCTTGAAAAATGGTTAAATGCAAATGCTCATGGTGAGATGCGTTATATGGAAAACCATTTTGATAAACGACTCGACCCAACAAAACTGGTAGAAGGCTCTAAGAGTGTTGTGTCCTTATTGCTTAATTACTATCCTCAAAATATACAAAATACTGAAAGTTATAAATTGTCTAAATATGCTTATGGTGTTGATTATCATTTTGTAATTAAAGACAAGCTCAAACAGCTCTTACATTTTATAAAGGAAGACATTGGTGATGTTCATGGGCGTGCATTTGTAGACTCGGCTCCAGTACTTGATAAGGCTTGGGCGGCTCGGGCTGGATTAGGTTGGATCGGTAAACATAGCAACCTTCTTACACAACAGGTCGGTTCATTTTATTTTATTGCCGAATTGATTATTGACTTGGATTTAGAATACGATCACGCTACTACCGATCATTGTGGGACATGCACGGCTTGTATTGATGCATGTCCAACGGAAGCTATTACAGAACCCTATGTTGTAGATGGCAGCAAGTGTATTTCCTATTTTACGATTGAATTAAAAGAAAACATACCGTCAGCGTTTAAAGGACAATTTGATGATTGGATGTTTGGATGTGATGTATGCCAAGATGTTTGTCCTTGGAATCGATTCTCAAAACCTCATAACGAGCCGTTATTCAATCCACACCCAGAATTATTATCAATGTCTAGAAAAGACTGGGATGAAATTACTAAAGATACCTTTAATATAGTGTTTAAGAATTCTGCTGTTAAGCGGACTAAATTTGAAGGATTAAAGCGGAATATAAGCTTCTTAAATGAGCGTTAGTTTCATTGTTATGAATAGTAGAATTTCATAGTCAAGATAAGATTTTGAAATTATTGCTTTAGCATACCCAATTGCATTACTTATCTTTGCAACTTAATCCATTCAGATTATGAGCAAACAAAGTAAACGAAGAGAAGCATTAGTTTATCATGCTAAACCCATTCCTGGAAAGATTCAAGTCTTGCCAACTAAGAAGTATGCGACACAAAGAGATCTGTCTTTGGCTTATTCACCCGGTGTAGCCGAACCTTGTTTGGAAATAGATAAGGATAAGAATAATGTCTATCGTTATACGGCAAAAGGAAACTTAGTAGCTGTTATTTCAAATGGAACTGCCGTATTAGGGTTAGGGAATATAGGTCCCGAAGCTTCTAAACCTGTAATGGAAGGAAAAGGTGTTCTCTTTAAGATATTTGCTGATATTGATGTTTTTGATATTGAAGTTGATACAGAGAATGTAGATGAGTTCATTGCCACGGTTAAAAATATCGCACCAACCTTTGGTGGGATTAATTTAGAAGATATTAAAGCTCCTGAAGCCTTTGAGATTGAGAAGCGATTAAAAGAGGAGCTAGACATTCCTGTAATGCATGATGATCAACATGGTACAGCAATAATATCTGCCGCGGCATTATTGAACGCACTAGAATTGGCAGACAAAAAAATTGAAGATGTTTCTATTGTTATAAGTGGTGCTGGTGCTGCAGCTATTTCATGTTCACGACTCTACCAATCGTGTGGAGCTAAACGTGAAAATATGGTAATGCTCGATAGTAAAGGCGTTATTCGTGACGATCGCGAAAATCTTACTGCCCAAAAAGCTGAGTTTGCAACAAATAGGAAGATCAATACTTTAGAAGAAGCAATGAAGGGTGCAGATGTGTTTATTGGACTTTCCACTGCAAATATTGTTGATAAAGAGATGCTGCTATCAATGGCTGATAATCCAATAGTATTCGCCATGGCAAATCCAGATCCAGAGGTTCCATATAAACTTGCCGTTGAAACACGCGATGATATTATCATGGCAACGGGTAGAAGTGACCATCCTAATCAAGTGAATAATGTGTTAGGGTTTCCGTTTATTTTTAGAGGTGCATTAGATGTAAGAGCAACTAAGATTAATGAGGAAATGAAGATGGCCGCAGTACATGCATTAGCCGAACTTGCTAAAGAACCAGTTCCTGAACAAGTAAATATCGCATATGGAGAAACACGTTTAACTTTTGGTCGCGATTATATCATCCCGAAACCATTCGACCCTAGATTGATTGCAGAAGTACCACCTGCGGTGGCCAAAGCCGCAATTGAGAGCGGTGTTGCACAAGAACCTATTGATGACTGGGATAAATACAAGAACGAACTATTAGAGCGATTAGGTTCAGATAATAAGATTGTTCGTTTAATTATGAATCGTGCAAAACTCAATCCAAAGCGTGTTGTGTTTGCAGAAGCCGACCAACTTGATGTGCTTAAAGCTGCACAGATAGTTCATGATGAAGGCATTGCTACACCAATATTATTAGGAAGACTTGATAAGATCAAATCTTTGATGCAGGAACTCGATTTTGATGCAGACATCGAAATAATAGACCCAAAAAGTGACGAGGAAACCGAAAGAAAAAATAAGTATGCTCACGTATATTGGGAACAGCATAAACGAAATGGTGTGACGATATACTCAGCCGAAAAAGTAATGCGTGAGCGCAACTATTTTGCTGCTATGATGGTAAACGAAGGCGATGCGGATGCTTTGATCTCTGGTTATTCAAGAAGTTATCCTTCAGTGGTTAAGCCCATGTTAGACCTGATTGGTTTAGCACCTGGTGCAACTCGTGTTGCAACTACCAATATTATGATGACACAAAGAGGTCCAATGTTCTTGAGTGATACTGCCATAAATATTAACCCGTCAGCTAACGACCTCACACGAATAGCACAAATGACGGCTAGTGTTGTAAAGATGTTTGGGATGGAACCTGTGATGGCAATGATTTCATATTCAAATTTTGGTTCATCTGAAGATCAAACAGCAACCAAGGTAAGAGAGTCTGTTAATTATTTACACAAAAGACATCCTGATTTAATCGTTGATGGTGAACTTCAAACGGATTTTGCATTGAATAAAGAAATGCTCCAAGATATATTTCCATTTTCAAAGCTTGCTGGACGAAAGGTAAATACATTGATCTTTCCAAATCTTGAATCGGCTAACATTACATATAAGTTGTTGAAAGAGTTGAACAAGGCAGACTCAATTGGACCTATAATGATGGGCATGAGAAAACCAGTTCATATCTTGCAATTAGACGCTAGCGTTGATGAGATTGTGAATATGGCAGCTATTGCTGTTATTGATGCACAGCAGAAAGAAAAAAGAGCAGCCGATAAACGCAAGGTTTAGCCGATAAATCACCTTTGATTTGCAAATAATTTTATTACATTTGAGTTTTTAACCTAACTGTTATAATGATTACGCATATTCAGGGGAGACTCGTTGAAAAAAATCCTACCGAGGTTGTGATAGACTGCAATGGTGTAGGCTACTTACTCAATATTTCCTTGCATACATTTTCTCAAATTCCAGACAATGAAGCGTTAAAATTATTTGCGCATCTTATCGTGCGTGAAGATTCTCATACATTGTATGGATTTTCATCAATCGCTGAAAGAGAAATTTTCAAATTATTGATTTCAGTAAGCGGCATTGGCGCAAATACCGCTCGTACGATGTTATCATCATTATCACCACAGCAAGTTAAAGAAGCAATAGCACATGGAGATGTGGCTTTAATTCAATCTATCAAAGGAATTGGAGCAAAGACAGCAGCCCGTGTAATACTAGATTTAAAGGACAAAGTGCTTAAAGTTTATGATATAGATGAAGTTTCTGTTAATAAAAACAATACTCACAAAGATGAAGCGTTATCAGCTTTAGAAGTTTTAGGATTTGCTAAAAAGCAGTCCGAGCGTATTGTGGATAAAATCGTATCTCAACAACCGGATGCGAGTGTAGAAACCATTATCAAAGAAGCTTTAAAAAATTTATAAAATTTGATCACAACTAACTCGACTTTATCAAAATCATTATATAGTCTCTTCTTTGCCATTACCATTGGATTGGTAGGTCAATTTTCCTATTCTCAAAACACTCCAACAACGCCCCAGGATACGACTAAGACTGGCTTTTCTTTAGGGAAAATTTCCATACCTAATCCTCAGAGTATAGTGTCAAAATATACGTATGATCCAATCACCGATCGATATATCTATACCGAAACGGTTGGAAATTTCAATATTAATTATCCTATTATTTTAACGCCTGCTGAATATCAAAAATTGATATTGTTGGAACAGCAGCGTTTATACTATAAACAAAAGATTGATGCAGCTGCAGGACAAAAGGATGGTGCTGAAGATCAACAGCGTAATTTATTGCCTGAGTTTTATGTTAATTCTGGCTTTTTTGAAACCTTATTCGGTGGTAACACTATTGAGGTGATCCCACAAGGATCTGTAGAAATGGATTTAGGAGTCTTGTTTACAAAACAAGATAATCCAACATTCTCGCCGCGTAACAGAAGTAATTTTACTTTTGATTTTGATCAACGTATAAGCTTGAGTTTACTGGGTAAAGTAGGTACCCGTCTTCAAGTGACGGCCAACTATGATACTGAATCTACTTTCGATTTTCAGAACCTCGTAAAGTTGGAATACACGCCTACTGAAGATGATATTGTAAGAAAGATAGAAGTGGGTAATGTAAATATGCCACTTAATAGCTCATTGATTACTGGAGCACAAAGTCTATTTGGTGTTAAAACTGAATTACAATTCGGAAAGACAACAGTAACGGCAATTTTTTCTGAACAGCAATCTCAATCACAATCGGTTGTTGCTCAAGGTGGAGGAACACTAGAGGAATTCGAATTCTTTGCAAGAGATTATGATGAGAACAGACACTATTTCTTAGCGCAGTATTTTAGAAACAACTATGATGAAGCCATGCTTCGTTATCCGTTTATTAATAATAACATTCAGATTACACGTGTTGAAGTTTGGGTTACAAATAGAAGTAACCAGACGGATAATGTGAGAAATATTGTTGCGCTGCAGGATCTTGGAGAGTTTGAAACTATTGGTATTAATGGTGGAACACCACCTGGTGGATTTATTAATCCAGCTGGATCTGAGTTTCCTGATAATGCAAATAATGCGTTTGATCCAACTAATATTGGAGGCGCTGGATCTTTCTTATCACCTTCCGTCAGAGATATTACCACAGCAGAACAAGGAATATTGACGCCTGCCAATGAAGGATTCGATTTTGGTAAATTAGAAAACGCACGAAAATTACAGGAAGGCAGAGATTATACATTAAACCAACAATTAGGATATATCTCTTTAAATCAGCGTTTATTAAATGATGAGATTGTGGCTGTGGCATTCCAATATACAGTTGGTGGTGAAGTTTTCCAAGTGGGTGAATTTGCCAATGACGGTGTTAATTCAACGGCAACAAATCCGGATGATGATAATGATGGCATTCCAAATATTGCTGATGTAGATATCAATGGTGATGGTGTTGACGATAACGGTACCGATACAGATGGCGATGGGATTAATGATCAAACAGATTCGGATGTTGATGGCGACGGTTTAATTGATAATGGTCCAGATATTAACGCCGATGGTATAAACGATAGTTTTGTTATTGCTGAAGGATCTACTCAAAGTTTGATCGTCAAGATGTTGAAGAGCCCGATTACCGACGTAAACCAGCCAATTTGGGACCTGATGATGAAAAACATCTATGACACTGGTGCATTTCAATTAGATCAGGAAGATTTTAGACTTAACATTTTTTATACCGAAGCTTCACCTTTAAATTACATTGCACCAGTAGAGGGCGAAGATTTTCCAATATTTGAAAATAACTCACCATTTGATCCAAACGATGATGGCGAAATCATTGATACACCATTGATCAGGTTATTCCATCTCGATCGATTGAATTTTAATAATGATCCTCAAGCGGGTGGTGATGGTTTCTTCGATTTTGTGCCTGGACAAACGGTACTTGTCGATAACGGTAAAATCATTTTTACAAAAGTTGAACCTTTTGGACGCTATCTGTTTGATATTTTAGATAATGATGGTGATCCTAACAATAATGATTTTGATTATGAACAGGATACTTATACCAACCTGAATCAAGAGAAATATGTGTATGATATTCTGTATAAGCAAACAAAAACAGCCGCACTCGATGAAGCTGAAAAAAATAAATTTCAAATCAAAGGTCGATACAAGTCGGCTGGTGGTGATGGAATCCCATTAGGTGCATTTAACGTGCCAAGAGGTTCGGTAATCGTAACAGCTGGTGGACGTACCTTAGTCGAAGGTGTTGATTATACGGTGAACTATCAGATAGGACGAGTATTCATAATTGATGAAGCCTTGAAGTCTTCAAATATTCCTATTAATGTGTCCGTAGAAAACAATGCTGTTTTCGGACAACAGACACGTCGATTTACAGGAATTAATGTGCAGCATCAGTTTAATGAAAATTTCGTTTTAGGAGCTACCTTATTGAATTTGAATGAAAGACCAATTACACAAAAGGCGAATTTTAATACCGAACCAATAAATAACACCATCTTCGGATTTAATGGGAATTTCTCTACTGAAGTACCATTTTTCACGAGATTAGTTAATAAGTTACCGAATATTGATACCGATGCTCCTTCAAACTTATCTGTGAGAGGTGAATTTGCCTATTTAGCACCAGGTGCACCAAAAGGTACAGATTTCAATGATGAGGCGACTGCCTATGTCGATGATTTTGAAGGAACACAAGGGGCTATTGACCTTCTTTCACCATTATCATGGTTCTTATCAAGTAGGCCTAGAACTATTAATGGGGCAGTGGAAAGTGATCCTATTAACAATCCTGGAATCCAAAATGGATTTAACCGTGCATTCTTAAACTGGTATACTATTGATCCGATATTTTATAGTAACCAACGTCCAGATGATATTAGTGATGAGGATGTCTCAAGCCTTTATACTAGAAGAGTTTTCATCGATGAGGTTTTCCCTGAATTAGATATCGCTCAAGGGCAACCGACGGTTATTAATACTTTAGACCTCGTATATTATCCTACGGAACGTGGACCTTATAATTATCAAACTACTGGAATTGATATAGCTACAGAAACCCTTACCAACCCTCAAGATAGTTGGGCGGGAATTACAAGGCAGATTACATCAACAGATTTTGAACAAGCGAATGTTGAGTACATTGAGTTCTGGATGCAGGATCCGTTCCTAGAGGATCCAGATAATTCAAATCAAGGTGGTAAATTATTCGTGAACCTCGGTAATATTTCCGAGGATGTCATAAAAGATGGAAAGAAACTCTATGAAAATGGGTTACCAGAAAATGGTGATATCAGTTCATTTACACCAACCTCATATGGTACAGTAGTGCCAACTAATCAGGCCTTAATCTATACATTCTCTACTGGAGGAGCAGAACGTGCGAATCAGGATGTTGGATATGACGGTTATGATGATGCAGAGGAAACACCTACTGACAACCCAGTATTAGCTCCTTTTTATAGTGCTTATCAAGGTAAAGCGGATCCTGCTCGAGATAATTACACGTACTATCTAAATACTGAGGGTGATATCTTTGAACGTTATAAGCAATACAATGGATTAGAAGGAAATTCACCAGATGTATTTACAGATACCAATCGTGGATCAACACCACAACCTGATGTTGAGGATATCAACAGAGATAACACGATGAATACCATTGATAGTTATTTTCAGTATGAGATTGATATCAATCCTTCAGTGTTAAATGAAAGTAATCCACAAATCAATGATATAAAAGAACGCCAGGTGACTTTACCAAATGGTGAGACGGCATCTGTAACATGGTATCAATTTAGAATTCCAATTTCAGATCCTAACCGTGAAGCCATTGGTGGAATCTCTGATATCAGATCTGTACGTTTTGCACGTCTATTCCTTGAGGATTTTACCGAAACTACAGTATTGCGTTTTGCGACACTTGATCTTGTACGTAGTGATTGGAGACGTTACCGTTTAACACTTGATGATGAGCCAAATAATGACAATGATAATACTGAGTTTAGCGTAGGAGTCGTTGGTCTTCAGGAAAATGATGGTAATTATGTATTGCCTCCTGGAGTCGTTCTTGAGCAGCTGAATAATAACAATAATATTATTCGTCAAAACGAGCAATCATTGCAAGTAGAGGTATGCGGTTTAGAGCCTGAAGATTCACGTGGTGTATTTAAAAATATCAATATAGATATGCGTCAGTATAATAAACTGCGTATGTTTATGCATGCCGAAGATGGAGAATCAGGAACGCTAAACGATGGTGACTTAGTCGGGTTTATTAGAATGGGTAATGATTTTACGCAAAACTATTACCAAATTGAAGTGCCCTTACAAGTATCAAATGGATTTACATCACCAGAAACCGTGTGGCCTGAGGTAAACGAAATTGCGATAGAATTAAATGTACTTGAACAGATCAAATCATTAGGTATCGCTAACGGAACTTTAGCCAATCCTGATCCTACATTTTATGATTTAGTTGATGGTGAATTGAACGAAGTTGGAGAATTCGATCCACATACTATTGGTCAACAACGTGTTGGAATTATTGGAAATCCAAACTTTGGTGAGATTAGAGTGTTAATGGTAGGTGTCAAGAATCCTGGTACATCAGGAATGGATGTCTGCGGAGAGGTTTGGTTTAACGAGTTGCGTATGGCCGATCTTGATAACGAAGGAGGATGGGCAGCCGTTGCAGCCTTAGATGCAAATTTTGCTGATTTTGCAAACGTAAGTGCAACAGGACGAAAAAGTACAATTGGATTTGGTTCAGTAGAACAACGTCCAAATGAACGTAGTCGAGAAGATGTCGAACAGTATGATGTCGTAACTAACCTAAATCTCGGACAATTATTACCAAAGAAATGGGGAATTCAATTGCCATTTAATTATGCGGTAGGCGAACAGATCATCACACCTGAATATGATGAATTTTATCGCGATATTAAGTTACAAACACAACTGGATAATTCGACCAATCAAGATTCGATTCTAAAAGTAAACGAAAACTATACAAAGCGTAAGAGTATTAATTTTATAGGTGTGCGAAAAAATCGAACTACAGATAAAACACCAAGATTTTATGATGTAGAGAATTTTACTTTCAACTACTCTTACAATAAGGAAGAACGCCGTGATTTTGAGATCGAACGTTCTTTAAACCAAAACGTAAGAGCAGGTGTAAACTATAATTATAGCTTTAATGCTAAACCGATAGAGCCTTTTAAAAAGAACGACTCGATATTTAGAGGTAAGTATTGGAAAATATTGAAAGACTTTAATTTCAATCCGGTTCCTACAAGCTTTTCTGTAAATACAGATATTATTCGCCAATTTAATAAGCAAAAATTTAGGGAGGTTGATCTCGCAGGTGATAACATTGGTTTAGAAGAACTATTCAGACGAAATTATAATTTCAATACCCAGTATGTTATAAATTATAATTTTACCAAAGCCTTAAGTATGAACTTTACGGCAGCGAATCAAAATATTGTTCGAAATTATTTTATTAATGATCAATTGAATGGTAGACAAGATCCTAATTTAGACGTATGGGATGGCTTCTTTGACTTAGGTGATCCTAATATTCAGAGTCAACAGCTACAGTTAAATTATGAAATTCCACTGTACAAAATACCAACCTTTAGTTTCCTTAGAGCGACGTACTCTTACACTGGTGATTTCCAATGGACCAAAGGATCAGACCTTAATCAAGATTTGAGAATTGAAAATGAAGACGGAAGTTTTACCAATTATAATCTTGGTAATACAATTCAGAATGCAAATACACATAACATTAACTCTACGCTAAATCTCGAAACCTTATATAAATATGTTGGTTTAACTAAAAAGAAACCAACTTCAAGAGCTAGTAGGAGAGCGACACCAGGTGCATTAGGTAAAGATGGGAAACCAAATGATGGCGCTCAAAATCCACCGCAAACACAAAATAAAAAAGGAGCTGGAAGAGCAATATTAGACGGAGCAATCGATGTTGTTACGGCTGTGAAGCGATTACAGATTAATTATACTGAAAATAATGGGTCCTTCTTACCGGGTTATTTAAGAACACCTGGATTTATTGGAACAATGAAGCCAACATTAGGATACACTTTAGGGAGTCAAAGAGATATTAGACAATTAGCAGCTGAAAATGGCTGGTTAACGGTATTCCCAGACTTTAATCAACAATACAGTGAAACAACAAATCGTGTTTTAGATGTTTCGGCAGATCTTGAAATCATTAAGGATTTAAACATTGACATAACTGGAGGACGTGTTTATTCTGAAAATACCACTCAGAACTTTAGAGTGGAAGATTTTATTGATGCCAATGGTAACCCAGGGTCTGATGGCGTATTAGACTACAATCCGTTGATTACAAATTCATTCGGAAACTTTAATATTTCGACAGCATTGATTTCAACAGCATTCCAAAAAAGTGATGAAAATCAATCGGCTGCTTTTGAAGAATTTAGAAACAATAGGTTGGTAGTGGCGCGTAGACTTGCACGTGAATTCTATGGAAATGATAACTTCGCCGTTGATGGTGAAGGATTCCCTCTTGGGTTTGGAAAGAACAGTCAAGCGGTATTATTACCTTCATTCTTAGCGGCATATAAAGGCAGAAGTGCCGATAAAATTAGCCTTTCTGCATTTAGAGATATTCCAATTCCAAATTGGCAGTTGAAGTATACAGGTTTCATGAAAATGAAATGGTTTAAAAAGAATTTCAAACGTTTCTCTATAACACACGGTTATAGATCTAGTTATACAGTGAATCAGTTTAGAACTAACCTTGATTTAGATCCAACATTATTGCAACCAGGATTGCCATACGAAGATCAAGATCCTGAAGTATTAGATCAATCTGGAAACTTTAAGAACGCGACTATATTTTCAAATATCAACCTTGAAGAACAGTTTAGTCCATTGTTCCGCTTAGATTTCGAGATGAAGAATTCAATTAAGATTTTAGCCGAATGGCGTAAAGATCGAATCCTTTCTTTGAGCTTTGACAATAATCTATTGACCGAAATTCAAGGGAATGAGTATATATTAGGTTTAGGTTATCGTATTAAAGATCTAAGAATTCGTTCGAAATTAGCTGGACCTCGACAAGTTATTAAAAGTGACTTGAATATGAAGGCAGATATTTCGGTTAGAAATAATAAAACGATAATTAGATATCTAGATGTAGATAACAATCAAATTACACAAGGTCAGACGATTTGGGGACTAAAATATACGGCCGATTATGCCTTCACGAAGAACCTTACGGCAATCTTCTATTTTGATTATACCTTCTCGGAATTTGAAATTTCTACGGCCTTTCCACAGACCACAATTAGGTCAGGATTTACCTTGCGATACAATTTCGGAAATTAAGTAGTTTATACAATCTAAATCATTTATTTTTGCAATCGTACAACTAAATATTTATTTGAAAGATGAATATACCATCAGATTTAAAATACACGAAAGACCACGAATGGATCAAAATTGAAGGCGATTTAGCTACAATTGGTATCACAGATTTCGCTCAAGGAGAACTTGGAGATATTGTATACGTTGAAGTGGAAACGCTTGATGAAACTTTAGACGCAGAAGAAGTATTCGGAACCGTAGAAGCTGTTAAAACTGTTTCAGATTTGTTTTTACCATTGTCTGGTGAGATCGTTGAATTCAATGAAAATCTTGAGGACGAACCAGAGCAGGTTAATACTGATCCTTATGGAGAAGGTTGGATGATCAAAGTGAAAATATCTGATGCGTCTGAGATAGATAATTTATTATCTGCAGATGATTACAAAGCTTTACTCGGCGCTTAAAAAGCGATCACTACTTCTCGTTCTTGCCTACGCTTTGTTGTTAACAACAACGAGCTTCATGAATCTAAAAGATGTCCCCAGTACGGGATTATCAAATGAAGACAAAGTATTCCATACCATTGCTTATTTTATTTTCGCGGTTTTGGTATACAATTTTCTTTGGAGTAAGCACATAAAGCGCGCGATTCTGCTATCTGTCATTATCGTAACAACTTATGGCATCATTATTGAGGTTTTACAATTCGTATTGACAACGCACAGGTCGTTTGATTTGTATGATGCATTAGCAAATTTTTCTGGTGCGTTATTGGCGTCAATTCTTTTAAAAGTAAGACATAATCGAAAGTTAAATTTAAACTAATCGCTTGTGTATTTAACATATTATTAGTTATTTTACGAACCTTAAAACCTTAAAAGCACATGGAACCGAAAAAAAGCACACAGGCAGATGTAAGCAGAAATAGTTCGCTCTATTTCGCAGTAGGTCTAGCGTTGATGTTAGCTTTGACGTATATGACTATCAACTATAAGTCATATGAAAAGCAAAACATTGATATCGGACAGTTAGATTTAGATGAACTTGATGAAGAGGAAATTCCAATCACGCAACAAGAATTGGTTCCACCTCCGCCACCACCTCCACCACCAGTTGTTCCTGAAGAAATCGAAATCGTAGAAGACGAGAAAGAAATCGAGGAAACGGTTATTGAATCTACTGAAACAGATCAGGAAGAAGAAATTGTTGAGGTTGAAGAGATCGAAGTTGAGGAAGTAGAAGAAGATATCGAAGTACCATTCTCAGTAATTGAAAATGTTCCGATTTTCCCTGGATGTGAAAAGAAAAAGGGGAACAATGCAAAAAAACAATGTATGTCTGATAAGATCAGTAAATTCGTTAATAAGAAATTTAACACTGATCTTGCTGGTGACCTTGGTTTAACCGGAAGACAACGTATAAACGTAATCTTCAAAATTGATAAAACAGGAAATATTGTTGGTATTCAAGCAAGAGCACCACACCCAGGATTAGAAAAAGAGGCAAAACGTGTAATTGGATTACTTCCAAAAATGCAACCTGGTAAACAACGTGGTAAGGCGGTAACTGTTCCGTATTCTTTACCAATCTTATTCCAGGTACAGGATTAAAACTAAATTCCTCCAAAATATTCAAAATCCCGTCTAAGTAATTAGACGGGATTTTTACTTTGGTATACTTATTGTGATTTTTTCAAAATATTAACATTTTAATTTTAGTATTATGAAGAATTTAAAAAATCCGCACACTATCGCTGGTCAGAGCAATAGTATTGTGCCAAAATCACGAAAGCATGATGCAAATTTACAAAAAAACGGCACGCTGTATTTTCAGATAGGTCTTATACTATGTCTGTTAGGTACCTATGGTCTGTTTGAAATGCGTTTCGAAACCAAAAGTTATGATGGGCCAATAGTTTATGTTGATCCAAATGATGATTTCTATCACATGCAAAACATAGTCGTAGAACCTTATGCGCCTAAGAAAATCGAAGTAAAAGCCAAAAAGCAAGTTAGAATTGTTAAGCCACCTATCATTGTTGATGATGACACCAAAACAATAGATAAGGTTGACGTAACTACTGATCCACCAACTACATCAGATCCAGTTATTGATCCAAAACCTGATCCAAAGCCAAATCCAGAACCTAAAACAAAAGAAACATTTACCTTACTTGGTGTAGAAGTCGTGCCAGTCTATCCTGGCTGTGAGGATATGACGACCAATGAAGACCGTATTAAATGCATGAATAAGAAGATATCAAAGCTTGTACAACGCAAATTTGATACGGATATCGCTAGCGATTATGGGCTTTCAGGCAAACAACGTATTAACGTGCAATTTAAGATTAATCAAGATGGCCTTGTAACTGATATTATGGCTAGAGCACCGCATCCAAGTTTAGAAAAGGAGGCTCAGCGAGTAACGAATAAGATTCCTAAAATGCAACCGGGTCTTCAAAGTAAGAAGCCAGTTTCGGTTGTTTATAATTTACCAATAGTATTTCAAGTGAATTAAATACATTACTAAGAGAATAAAGACGGTTTATAACTTGTTGTAAACCGTCTTTGTATTAGGTCTTATTTTTAAACAAAAAAAAGTATCTTTCGACATCTAATGATTCGATTACTTTATGAAGCATCTCTTCCTTCTAGTAGGACTTTTAACTTCGCTAGTGTCCTTGTCTCAAAATGCCATTGATTTTGAGAAGTCACCAATATATCCTGGTTGTGAATCGGTTTCAATTGAAGAACTAAAAGTTTGCTTTAATAATAAACTAAATGCGCATATCTATGATTCATTTAAGATTCCTCAAGAGGTATTAGATGATAATTATAAGGGTGAGGTTAGATTGCTTTTTGAAGTAGATAAGCAAGGTGCAATTACAGTACTTTATATTGATGCCGTTTATGAATCATTGAAAGAAGAAACGAAACGTATTTTTAATGAACTTCCTCAAGTTACACCTGGCACATATAATGGAAAGTCGACATTTTTCCAATATTCATTAGGAATTAAAATCCCATTAATCAATCCAAGCGAAATACAGATGAACGCGGTTGAAGACGCCGCTCCAATTTCCACAGTTCAGTCAGATGACCTCAATGGAGATGTGAGTAATGAGTTTGATGAGGTGAACAAAAAATTAGTTCCTTACGAGCAATTAGAGTATACGAGTCAGTTAAATATTCCATTTACGCATAATTATTATGCGCGATTCGATCAAGACATTAATGGATTAGGTACCAATAGTCATACGGCTGCAAAACCATTCGTTTTTGAAGAAGTTGCGCCTTATTATGATTTTAAAGCTGAAAAGAAAGCACTAATTAAGGGAAGTGATAGTTGGTGGAGTCGTAAACTTTGGAATGAACATCTTATTGCAGTTCAAGGGAAAGACTATTGGTTCACAATAGACCCAGTTTTTGATTTACAGTTGGGTACAGATACTGAAGCTGATTATAGTACTACATACAATAATACTAGAGGTGTCTATATTCAAGGCGGATTGGGGAAAAAATTCAGTTTTTCGGCTTCTGTCTTTGAGAGTCAAGGTCGATTTGCAAAATATTTTAATGATTATGCAGAATCTATAGCAGCAGGAAATGACGAACCTATTGTTCCGGGAAGAGGGCTTTCGAAACGCTTTAAAGATAATGGTTTCGATTATCCAGTCGCTGAAGGTTATATTTCCTATTCGCCTGCTAAATTTATCAATATTCAATTTGGGCATGGTAGGAATTTTATCGGAGATGGCTATCGCTCTTTATTGCAAAGTGATGTTACGAGCCCGTATCCTTATTTAAAGCTGAATACAAAATTCTGGAAAATCAAATATACCAATACTTGGATGTGGTTAAGAGATGTCAGGGCTGAGGTTCAGGAAGATGGAGCATTTCTAACAAAGTATATGGCCAATCACTACTTAAGTTGGAATGTGTCCAAACGTCTAAACATAGGGTTATTCGAATCTGTATTATGGACTGATGATAATAATCGCGGATTCGATATTAATTATTTGAATCCTGTAATTTTCTTTCGAGCTATTGAGTTTTCAACCGGTCAAGATGCTGGAAATGCTATTCTTGGAGCTTCTGCTAAGTATAAGTGGAATAATAAAGTCAATTTATACGGGCAGTTTATCTTAGATGAGTTCTCTATTAATGATATCACAGGTGGAAATAAGAGCTGGAAAAATAAGTTTGGATACCAAATTGGATTAAAATATTTTGATGCATTCAAAGTCGACAATCTCCTATTACAATTTGAATATAATCGCGTACGTCCCTATACATATTCTCATAATACCATTGTTCTAAATTATGCGCATAATAATCAACCTATGGCGCATCTTTGGGGCGCTAATTTTAGCGAGGCAATTCTCATAGGAAGATACACTTATAAGCGTTGGTTTGGTGATGCGAAAATCATCGTTGGTAAACGAGGCTTTGATTTTAATGAAGGCAATGATTTTGCTAACTACGGTGGAAATATATTTAGAAGTGAGGTTGATCGAAACGCCGATACCGGAATTACTGTAGGACAAGGAAATACAGCTACAGTCTTTCAAGCCGATCTTCAAGCTGGCTATATCATTAATCCAGTGAGTAATTTAAGAATATTTGCCAATGTTGCTTTCAGAAATATCGACCCTGAAGCAGCCACTGCATCAGCATTTAAAACCAATACAGCTTGGTTTAACATAGGTGTGCGTACAGATCTATTTAACTGGTATAACGACTTCTAATTTATTAAACTTAAATAGAAGGTTCTGCGGATGCGTTCAGAGCTTATAAATCCACTTCCATAATTGAGATCGTCGTAGGTTTTAGTAATTGCGCTATTATTTACGATCTCCTCTTCAGATTTCCCTGAGTCTATTTCACGCTGTACAGCTTCTTCCAAGTCTTCCAACATTTTTAGGAAGAACTCATACTCTGATCTGTTGGAAATGTCGCCATGTCCAGGAATAATTTTTGTCTGCTCATCAGATAATTTAAGTCCAAGTTTTACAGCTTCAATATAACCTTTGACACTTCCACCCGAATTAAGGTCAATATACGGATAACGGCCTTTAAAATACGTGTCTCCTGTATGTAACACATTATTCTTAGTAAAATACAATAATGCATCACCATCGGTATGTGCATTGTCGATGTGGAATACGCCTATTTTTTCATCGTTAATAAAAAGACTCATTTTGTCATTGAATGTAATCACTGGTAATGCAGCTTCCGGTTGTTTGCTTCCATCACGTTTTGGCGTTGTAGACATGCGCTGATGTACATTGTCGTGTGCTATGATAGTTGCACCTAGTTTTGTCATGTTTTCGTTTCCGCCAGTATGATCGCCATGAAAATGTGTATTTACTAAAAATTTAATATCTCCTTTACTCAAAGATTTGATAGCTGCTTGTATTTTATCAGTTAAAGGGGCAAACTGATCATCGATTACAAAAACGCCATCATCACCAATCGAAACACCAATATTTCCACCTGCTCCCTTTAGCATGTAAATTTGATTGGTTACTGGAATTGTTGTGATTTTTATATCATCAAATCGTTGAGAAAATGAAAAGCTACAAATGGAGAGTGCTAATAACGTGCAGAGAAATCTAAATGCCGACATAGTTGATAATTTCTATAGAGAGTCTGATAAATTTACGCAAACTTACAGTATTGATCATTGGAAGTTAGGCTTTCTATTTATTTTGAAATACAATTGTTCATAATTAATTTTCAAAGTATCTTTGCACACGCAATAAATTGACCTCCATTGAGTACGGCAAATACAACAGTTCAAAAAGTTTCAATAATCTCCGATTTTAAGGAAATTACCAAGATGCGTCTTTCGCTGAGTGTCGTTTTTTCGGCAATTGCTGGTTATCTTCTCGGTGCAATTCAGGTCGATCTTTACACTCTCATTTTATTAGCATTTGGTGGTTATTTCATGGTTGGTGCTTCGAATGCATACAATCAGATTATTGAAAAGGACTTAGATGCCTTAATGGATCGTACAAAGAATAGACCTGTTCCGGCAGGACGAATGAGTAAGCGTTCAGCTTTTATAATTGCCACGATTTTTACCATTTTGGGAATTACGGTATTGTACATAATTAATGAGCGAACAGCTATGTATGGTGCCATCTCCATTTTTTTATATACCTGTGTGTATACACCATTAAAGACTAAAACACCTTTGGCTGTGTTTGTGGGCGCAATTCCAGGGGCTATTCCATTCATGTTAGGATGGGTAGCTGCACGAAATGATTTTGGGATTGAACCAGGAACGCTCTTTGCGCTTCAATTCTTTTGGCAATTTCCCCACTTTTGGGCTATTGGTTGGTTTTTATATGAAGATTATGAGAAAGGTGGTTTTTACATGCTACCGACAAGAAAAAGAGATAAAGGAACTGCAGTTCAGACGATAATGTACACCGTATGGACTATTTTAATTTCAATTATTCCTGTTTTTGGATTTACAGGTGATCTGAAATTATCGATTGTAGCTGGAGTGATTGTATTTTTATTAGGTTTAGTAATGCTGTATTATGCATTTAAGCTATTAAGACATAGAACAGCAAAGGCTGCGAGGCAATTAATGTTATCGAGTGTTTCTTACATAACCTTATTACAAATCGTATATGTTGTTGATAAATTTATAAGATAGATGGATTTAACCGAAGGAACTATTCAGGAGAAGAACGATAGAGCTAAACGCATGATGTTATGGTTCGGAATCATATCATTAATAATGTCGTTTGCAGGATTAACTAGTGCTGTGCTTGTTAGTAGAAAGCGTGAAGACTGGTTAAATGATTTCGAGATGCCTCAAGCATTTCTAATAAGTTGTGCTATTATTATCCTTAGTAGTGTAACCTTTATTTTAGCAAAACGAGCTCTGAAAAATAATAATCGAGGAATGACAACAGTCTTCTTATGGCTAACACTGTTGTTAGGAATTGGTTTTATTATTTGTCAATTTATTGGTTTCGGTCAAATTATTGAATCGGGCTTTTATTTTACCGGTGAGTCGTCTAACGTAACGATGAGCTTTGTGTATGTGATTGCATTTGTTCATATCTTACACGTCATCGCTGGAATTATTTCATTATTAGTAGTAATTTATAATCATTATAAACAAAAATATTCACCTACCAGTTTATTGGGTGTCGAGCTCTCAGCTACCTTTTGGCATTTCATAGATATACTGTGGATATTTCTGTTTTTATTTTTGTCGTATGTCGTATAAAATTGACGACTAATAAATCATGCTGAACTATGCGCGGCTACTCAAAAAATATCAATTTTTAAATTTTAGAATGTGATGTTTTTTTAGATTGATAAAATGATTATTTTTGTGCAACTTTTAACAACTAAATGCTCTATATGGATACAACAGTAGCAAATACTGGTACAGAAGGCAAAACTTGGGGTGGTGGTAATAAACCACTAAAAGCAAGTTATGGTAAAATGATGATGTGGTTCTTTATCGTATCGGATGCCTTGACCTTCTCAGGGTTCTTAGCGGCCTATGGATTTTCTAGATTTAAATTTATTGGGTCATGGCCAATCGCCGACGAAGTGTTTACTCACGTGCCTTTCTTTCATGGGAACTATCCTATGATCTATGTGGCATTTATGACCTTTATTCTTATTATGTCTTCTGTAACTATGGTATTAGCTGTGGATGCAGGTCACCACATGAAGAAGAATAAAGTGACATGGTATATGTTCTTGACTATTATTGGAGGTCTAATATTCGTTGGGTCACAAGCATGGGAATGGGCAACATTCATCAAAGGTGATTATGGAGCAATTCAAACAAAAGGGGGAAATATTTTACAGTTAGTTAATGCTGACGGGAAACGTGTTGCGATTAGTGAAATTGCATTAAATGCAGAAGGTGAGCGCGTACAGCATGAGCGTAACAGCGGATTGTGGTTTGTTGATGAAGGTACATTACCGTCTTACACGGTTGATGAAGTTTATAATGGATTAGTCGCGAACCCAGATGTTTTAGTTAGAACTCAGATCATAAACGAGGAAGGCGAAAAAACAGTACTCTCTAGAGAAGAATCGTTAATGAGAGTCAAAGATGATGGTAAGATTGTTGTAGAAGGAGCAAATTTAATAGCGAACGAATATGGTACGTCATTATTTGCTGATTTCTTCTTCTTTATAACTGGTTTCCACGGATTTCACGTATTCTCAGGAGTCGTTATTAATATCATCATATTCTTCAATGTTATCCTTGGAACATATGAGCGTAGAGGAAGTTATGAAATGGTTGAAAAAGTCGGACTTTATTGGCACTTTGTCGATTTAGTTTGGGTATTCGTATTCACATTCTTCTATCTGGTTTAATAAAAAAATTGTTCAGTAAAAATGGCACACGCGCATAAATTAGAAATATTAAGAGGTTTAATTAAGTTTAAATCAAATACCCAAAAGATTTGGGGTGTATTGATCCTTTTGTCTATAGTAACTGCAGTTGAGGTAGTATTAGGTATCTACAAACCAGAAGCCTTAATGACTAAAGTGATTGGGATGAAGTTGTTAAACTGGATATTCATCATTCTTACAATAGTAAAAGCCTACTACATTACTTGGGACTTCATGCACATGAGAGATGAAACTAAATTTTTAAGACGTATGGTAGTTTGGACAGGAGTATTCTTGATCTGCTACTTGGTTTTTATTCTGTTACAGGAAGGTGGATATATTGAAGGCATTTATTCTTCTGGTTTTATCAAGCGAGATTTTTAATATGTTATTATTAATATAAACTATATGAAAAGGCGGTTTTTTTGAACCGTCTTTTTTATTTTTGCAAAGTCAAATTAAGTTGCAAGTTTGTGGCTTTTTTTGACCGATTAATAAATAATTTTGAAGGAAGTACAGATGAAAAAAAACAACACTAAGCGAAACATTGTATTAGGAATTTTATTTTTTTTACCTGTGTTTTTTTTATTGATGTTATATCCGTCAACACATAACTATGATCCTTTAGAAGTGGTAGATGAAGACGTATCTGAAATTCAATTTTTTAATACTACAACTGAAGCTAAAATTACTTTAGAAGATCATATTACGGTATTAGGGTTCCTCGGAAATGACCCAATAAAAAATAATATTGCAGCGTCAAACCTTAAAGAACTCATCTATGATAAGTTTAAAGGGTTTAAGAAATTTCAAATCGTTCTTGTGCTGCCCAAAGGTGCTGAAGAAGGCGCTGAAGCACTTCAGAAAGAAATTAATTATTATGAAGATATGCGATTTTGGCACTATGTATTCGGAGAGCCAAATGACATACAAAACTTGTTCCGAAGCCTTAAGACTGAAGAACCACTAGGAGCTGATCTGTCTACCGATCATATTTTTATAATCGATAAAGACCTCAAGCAACGTGGTCGCTTAGATGATAGAAATAAAACGGAAGTTGAAAAGAAAGCAACGGCTTATCCATTGTATTCATATGATTGCATTGAAGTTTCAGAAATCAAAAATAAAATGAGCGACGACTTACGTATCTTATTTACTGAATATCGACAAAAACGAAAAGGAACATTCGATTCTTCTACAAGACGAGCCGAAGATTTAAAGTCTGAAGACGAATAAACTACAAGCAAAATGAACGCTAAAAAAACAAACTACTCGTATATAGGCATTGCATTCATAATTCTGGTATTTGGAATTATATTTATTCCTAGAATCGTCGATCGTATTCAAGGAGATGATATTACGAGATCTGAAAGTCGCAGTCAAGATGTTACAACAACTTCAGATGGCTATGTTTCTGATCTCATGTTCTTAGAAATTAATGGTGAGCCTAAAAAAGTACCTCAATTTTCATTCGTTAATCATAGAGGAGAAACCATTTCAAATAAGGACTACGAAGGAAAAGTATATGTTGTTGAATTTTTCTTTACGACATGTCCTACAATCTGTCCAAGAATGAATAGAAATCTAGTTCAAATTCAAAATACATTTTCAGAATTTGAAGATTTTGGTGTGGCCTCTTTCACGATTAATCCAGAGTATGATACAACTGAGGTTCTTAATTCCTACGCTCAAAATTATGGAATTACGAATCCTAACTGGCATCTCATGACTGGCGATCAAAAGGCGATTTATGCCTTAGCTAATATTGGATTTAATATTTATGCTGGAGAAAATCCAGATGTTGATGGTGGTTTTGAGCACTCTGGTAATTTTGCGCTCATTGATAAAAACGGTTTTATGCGTTCCAGAAAAGATGACTTCGGAAATCCAAAAATCTTTTACCGAGGAATTATTAGTGAAGAAGAAGGTCAGGATGAAGATGGTGAATTAGAAGAAATAAGCATACTTAAAGAAGATATTGCCAAATTATTAAAAGAAGAGTACTCCGAATGAATAGTAACGAAAAATTAGCAAAAGAGAAGAAGTATAATAAATGGATCGTTGTATTATCTATTGCGATTCCATTAGTTGTAGCGATATTGTTTGGTGTGAAACTGCCAAATGTTGAACCCTTATCTTTTTTACCACCAATCTATGCATCAATAAATGCGGCGACGGCTATTATACTATTAATTGCGTTATGGGCCATCAAGAATGGGAATCGTAAACTGCATGAAAATTTAATGAAGTTTGCGATCGTATTATCGGTGGCATTTCTTGCGATGTATGTTGCCTATCATATGACCAGTGAGTCGACAAAATTTGGTGGCGAAGGCCTTATACGATACGTATATTATTTTATTCTTTTAACGCATATTCTGTTATCGATTGTTGTGATACCATTCGTTTTGATTACCTACGTTAGAGCGATCACTGATAATTTTGAACGTCACAAGAAAATTGCTAGAATTACATTTCCTATTTGGTTGTATGTTGCCGTAACAGGTGTCATCGTTTATTTGATGATTTCACCTTATTATACCTAATTGCATGAAGCGTCAATTATTACTTTGTATTGCGTCGTTTTTCGTTTGGTTTCAAACCAATGCACAATGTGCTATGTGCAGGGCTGTATTAGAAAGTGAAGAAGGACAGTCTACTGCTGAAGGTGTAAATGATGGGATCATGTATCTTATGGTAATTCCTTATCTATTAGTTGGGGGAATCGGATTTATGATCTATTGGAAATATTTCAGAACGAAAAAAGTTACAGAAATAAGTTCTTAATTGCTGTAACACTTTTGATATTTAAGCGTCTTCTAATAAATGTCAATCAAAATACAATTCTTAACAAATACTTAGCACAATCCAGTTATGGATTTCTTTAGTTTTGTGTGAATTAACCATCTATATCATGATCCAAATCAAAGATTTACATAAATCTTACCATATGGGAAGCAACTCGCTTCATGTGTTAAAGGGTATTAATTTTGATGTTAAAGAGGGAGAGCTAGTATCTATTATGGGTTCTTCTGGTTCAGGAAAATCTACCTTATTAAACATTCTTGGAATGCTAGATGAGGCGGATAGCGGAAGCTATTTATTAGATAATGTACCCATCAAAAACTTGAACGAAAAAATAGCTGCAAAATACCGAAATGAATTCTTAGGATTTATTTTTCAGTCGTTTAATCTTATTAATTATAAAAGCGCTTTGGATAACGTTTCAATGCCGTTGTATTATAAAGGCATAAAACGAAAAGAACGTACGCAGAAAGCCATGCATTATTTAGAGAAGGTTGGTCTTGCCGAATGGTCTCATCATTTGCCGAGTGAACTTTCTGGAGGGCAAAAGCAGCGTGTTGCAATTGCTAGAGCATTGGCAAGTGAACCGAAAGTACTCCTAGCTGATGAGCCAACCGGAGCATTAGATACCAAAACCTCTTATGAGGTTATGGAGTTAATCCAAGGTATCAATGATGAAGGAAAGACCATACTAGTGGTAACGCACGAACATGATATCGCACAAATGACAAAGCGCATCGTCAATCTAAAGGATGGTGTTATCATTGATGATAAAGTAGTGGAACAAGTTAGAGCTTCAGAACATGTTTGATCTAGAACGTTGGCAGGAAATATTTGAAACCTTAAGTAAGAATAAACTACGGACATTTCTTACTGGTCTATCGGTGGCTTCAGGAATATTTATCCTAGTAGTGCTACTCGGATTTAGTAAGGGTATCGAGAATGGTGTAAGATCACAATTCGAACAAGACGCTACCAATCGTATTTCGGTTTGGACTGGTGTAACGACTAAAGGTTATAAAGGTTTAAATCCGGGGCGTTATATTCAAATGAAGAACTCATCATTCGAAGCTGTAGAGAATAAATATGATGACTATCTGGATTACCGCACAAAAGACTATAATATTTGGGGTGGAAATGTTACGTATAATAATGAAACCGGAAATTATCGTGTGCGTGGCACCTTACCAGACAATCAATTTATAGAAAATGCTGATATCGGTTCAGGACGCTTTGTAAGTCAATTAGATGTTGAAGAGCGTAAAAAAGTGGCTGTTATTGGTAATAAGATGAAAGTCGACCTATTTAAAGGCGAGGACCCAATCGATAAGAACATTCAGATCTTTGGGATGAACTTTAAGGTTATTGGCGTTTACTTCGATCCAGGAGGAGATCGTGAAGAAAGTCAGGTGTATATTCCAGTGTCAACGGCACAGCAAGTGTTCAATGCCGGTGAGAATATTCGAAATATGGCATTTACAGTAAAAATGGCAGATAATTTCGATGATGCCGTAGCAATGTCAACGGCTATTTCCGAAGGAATAGAACAACAATTAAAAGAAATTCACACAGTAGCACCTGATGATATGAGTGCTGTGCGTGTTAATAACACGCTAGAGGAAGCACAGAAAATTTATTCATTAATAGCTACCATCCAGGCTGTATTCTGGTTTGTAGGTATTGGAACTATCATTGCTGGAATTGTAGGTGTTGGAAATATAATGCTCATCATCGTAAAAGAGCGTACCAAGGAAATTGGAATTAGAAAAGCCCTTGGTGCTTATCCGACATCTATCGTTGGAATGATTTTACAAGAAGCTGTATTCGTGACTATGTTTGCAGGGCTTTTTGGATTAATCTTTGGTTTAGGGCTTTTAGAGCTAGTTGGGCCAAATATTGAAAATGATTTTATTAAGTACCCTCAGGTAAACTTCAATATTGCAATAACTACAGTATTTATTTTAGTTCTCGCAGGAACATTTGCAGGATTTATTCCGGCATATAGAGCAGCGAAAATCAAACCCATTATTGCATTAAGAGACGAATAATATGTTTAGTAAAGATCGTTGGAATGAAATATTAGAAGCACTCAATGCCAATAAGTTTAGAACTTTTTTGACGGCATTCGGTGTGTTCTGGGGAATTACCATTTTAGTTTTGTTATTGGCACTTACAAATGGGTTGAAAAATGGGGTTACTGCCGATTTTGGAGATTTTGCGACCAATTCAATGTTTATGTGGACGCAAGGAACCTCTAAGCCATATAAAGGTTTGCCAAAAGGAAGATATTTTAATTATAAGATAGGTGATGTAGAAGCTATTAAAGCTGAAATTCCAAATCTAAAATACGTATCTCCACGAAATCAATTAGGAGGTTTTAGAGGAGCAAATAATGTGATTCGCGGAACGAAAACGGGCGCTTTTGAAATTTACGGTGATTATCCTGAATATATCAAACAGCAACCAATGGATATTCTTCAAGGACGATTTATTAGCTATTCTGATATTGATGCCAAACGAAAGATATGTGTAATAGGAACCGACGTTGTGAGAAGTCTTTATGCGAAAGGGGAAGATGCATTAGGAACGTATATAAAAATCAATGGTGTTAACTTTTTGGTCGTTGGGACTTTTAAAATGAGCAATAGTCAAGGGGATGACGAACAAGATGCGAATACCATTTATATTCCATTCACAACTTTTGGACAGGCATTTAATCGAGGCGAAAATGTAGGCTGGATGGCAATTACTGCGGAAGACGGTATTAGTATCACATCATTAAAGCAGCAGATATTTGATTTAATGAAATCACGTCATAAAGTTCATCCTGAAGATCAACGTGCCATTGGACATTTTGATTTATCAGAACAATTTGAGCGTATTTCTGGACTATTCTCTATTCTAACGCTAGTAGGTTATTTCGTAGGTGCCTTAGTCCTCATGTCTGGAATAATAGGTATCAGTAATATTATGCTGATAGTCGTTAAAGAGCGCACTAAAGAAATTGGTGTAAGGCGCGCTTTAGGAGCAACACCATGGACGATCAAATCTCAAATTTTACAAGAAAGTTTAATCCTAACTATTCTTGCAGGTATGGTCGGAATTTCATTCGCCGCATTAGTGATATGGATTATGAACAGCATTTTAGATAGTGTCGGGCCAGTAGAGAATTTTGCTAATCCGAGCGTAAGTATGCAAGTCGTTTTTACGGCCTTGATTATACTCGTAGTCTCAGGAGTGCTCGCCGGATTAATTCCTGCAAATAGTGCCACTAAAATGAAACCTGTTGACGCTTTAAGAATCGAATAAAATTAATCATCAAATCATAAAATTAAAGGAGAGTAAACCTTTACGAAAATTGAAATCAACTCATGAAAAGAACTAAAACTGTAATCTTACTCGTATTAATCGTTGTTGTCTTTACCGTAGCATTATATTACCTATGGTTAAAGAATCAAGAAGATCCAATTACATATACTTCGGAAGCTCCAACAGAGCAAACCATTGTTGTTAAAACAGTTGCAACAGGAAGCATTGTTCCGAAAGAAGAAATCTTGATCAAGCCTAATATTTCAGGCGTGATTGAAGAAGTATTCATAGAAGCAGGTGAGTATGTTAATCAAGGGGACCTAATTGCACAAATTAGAGTGATCCCGAATGTTTCCAATTTAACAAGCGCTAAAAATAGTATTGCGTCAAATAGAACGGCACTTCAAACAGCAGAAATAAATTTTAAAACTCAAAAAGCTATTTATGATCGCCAAAAGGAACTATTTGATAAAGGTGTAATTGCTGCGAATGAGTTCGATCAGGTTAATAATACCTACTTACAGGCGAAGCAAAGCGTGGAACAAGCTCGCATTAATGTGACTCAAGCGCGTCAGAATTATGATATTATCAAAACAGGAACGACTTCTGGTGTAGGTAATGTTGCTCAAACACAAGTAAGAGCAACAGTTTCTGGGATGGTCTTAGATGTTCCTGTAAAGGCAGGAAATCAGGTTATTGAAGCCAATAACTTCAATGAAGGTACTTCGATAGCTTCTTTGGCAGATGTCAAGAAAATGATTTTTGAAGGTAAAGTTGACGAAAGTGAAGTTGGAAAGATCAAAGAAGGACTGCCATTAGAGATAACTGTTGGTGCAATTGAAGATCAAAAATTTGATGCGGTATTAGACTATATTGCACCGAAAGGGGTTGCCGAAAACGGCGCAATTCAATTTGCGATTAAGGGATCATTAAAGAAAATCGATTCTACATTTATTAGAGCAGGATTAAGTGCAAACGCTTCTATTATTTTAGAAAAAGCTGAACAAGTTTTAGCAATAAAAGAAGGCCTTGTACAATACGATAAAGAGTCTAAGAAACCATTCGTAGAAATAGAAGTTGGTGATCAGAAGTATGAACGTAAAGATGTTGAATTAGGGATTAGTGATGGTATTTTTGTTGAGGTTAAGAGTGGTATTTCTATCGAAGACAAGATCAAGGTATGGAACCAGGTTCAAGGCATCCCAAAATATGCTCAACAATAAATTTAACATTTAGTGTAACACTTTAACATTTACAGAGACATATCAGGTAATTATGAAAAAATCAATCAGCATA
Organism: Psychroserpens sp.; assembly: GCA_017643165.1. Classification (GTDB taxonomy): domain Bacteria; phylum Bacteroidota; class Bacteroidia; order Flavobacteriales; family Flavobacteriaceae; genus Psychroserpens. Next base: position 229,871 of record JAEPNY010000004.1, read on the forward strand.
GTTATTGTTTTAATAACAATGAGCCTTCAAGCTCAAAATAAAAAATGGACCTTAATAGAATGCGTTCAATACGCTCTTGAAAACAATATTTCAGTAAAACAAAGTGAGCTTGACGTGGCTTCTGCCGATATTGATAAGCTTACTGCGACTGGAAATTTTTTACCAAGTTTAAACGCAGGTAGTAGTATCCAGGAGAACACAGGTCTTAACTTCAACCCAATTACAAACAATGCACAAACTGAAACTTTCCTTTCAGTTTCGGGTAATATAAACGTTGGGTATACCTTATTTGACGGTCTTCGAAATATTCGTTCGGTACAACGAGCAGAAATTTCAAAGTTGGCAAGTCAGTACCGTTTGGATAAAATGAAAGATGATATTTCACTCTTTGTAGCCAATGGTTATTTGCAGGTTATATTGAATAAGGCGAATCTCGAAGTCCTTAAATCTCAAAATCAAGTAACCCTAGAACAGATTGAGCGTACGCAAGAATTAGTAGATGCTGGCTCTCTGCCACGTGGCGATTTATTAGAAATTCAGGCTACAGATGCAAGTGAAAAGCAAAGTATTGTTAATGCAGAAAATGCAGTTCAGATATCACTCATAAGTTTAGCTCAATTATTATTGATCAAAGACTATGAAAACTTTGATATTGAAGATGAAGGCTATGACGTTGTAGATGCTGGAATTTCAAGCAAATCCCCTGAAGAAATAATTGCTGCAGCAAAAGAATCACGATCAGAAATTAGAATTGCAGAGCAAAATGTTGAATTAGCTGAAGTCGATTTAAAATTGGCTCGTGGAAATTACTATCCTACAGTTTCAGCGTTTTTTGGATATAACACAAGATATACCGATGCAACATCTTTTACACAAACCATAGATCCAGATAACCCAACTGTAACACAACAGATTGGTGTTGTCGAAGCAACAGGACAGTCAGTTGTATCTGAATTTCCTAATCTAATAACTCAAGAAGTTGGAGCGCCAGATTTCACAGAGCAACTTTATACAAATGATGGTATTGGTTACGGACTTTCATTGAACATTCCTATATTCAATGGATTCGCATCTCGCGCAAACGTAAAACGTAGTAAAATCAATTTAGAACGTACGAAGTTTGAACTAGAACAAGCCGAATTAGATTTGGAATCAACTGTTTACCAAGCTTATGTAGATGCAAAGGGTGCATTAAAATCATACGAAGCTGCGCAATCAGCGTTAGAATCTCAACAGTTAGCTTACGACTATGCTAAGGAACGATATGACGTTGGATTAACAAATGCATTCGATTTTAGCCAATCGAAATTACGTTATGATAATGCAAGAATTGAAGTGAATCGATCAAAATACGATTATATATTTAAGTTAAAGGTTCTGGAATTGTATTTCGGAATACCAGCAACTGAATTAAAGTTTTAAAACCATGACTAAAAAAACAAAAATTATTCTAGGCGTTGTTGTTCTGTTACTTGTTCTATTAGTAGCAGCTTCAAAAATGGGACTTTTTGGGAAGCAAGGAAATTTCAAGCAGGTAGATACTGAAGAAGTGGCAACAGTTGATATTATTGAGACTGTTTCTGCAACTGGGAAAATTTATCCTGAAGTTGAAGTCTCAATATCAAGTGAGGTTTCGGGAGAGATTTTAGACCTCCCATTTAAGGAAGGACAACAGGTTAAGAAAGGCGATTTGTTAGTAAGAGTTAATCCAGATTTAATACAATCTGCTTTAAATCGAACGCAAGCAACTTATCAAAATGTAAGAGCTGGTTTAGAACAAGCGGAAGCGACTTTAAAACAAGCCAAAGCCGATTACGATAGAAACAAAACCTTATTCGATAAAGGCGTTATTTCAAAAGCAGACTGGGATAGAGCTGTAGCAGCTTATGAAACGGCTGAAGCGTCTAAGAATTCGGCATTCTACAATGTAAGAAGTGCTGCAGCATCTGTAAATGAAGCTAATGATAACTTAGAACGTACCACGATTTACGCGCCAATGGATGGAACAATTTCTCTTTTGAGTGTTGAATTAGGTGAGCGAGTTGTTGGAACGCAACAAATGGCAGGTACAGAGATATTAAGAGTGGCAGACTTAAAAAATATGGAAGTTGAGGTAGATGTTAATGAAAATGATATCGTAAAGGTCCAAATTGGAGATTCAACAATAGTTGAAGTGGATGCCTACTTGAAGAAAGAATTTAAAGGAGTTGTTACTGAAATTGCAAACTCAGCGGCAGGTACGCTAACCGCAGATCAAGTAACAAATTTCAAAGTTAAAGTTAGAATCCTAGAAGAATCATATAAAGATTTGTTAGAAGGAAAACCAGATAGCTATTCACCATTTAGACCAGGTATGACAGCTACTGTAGATATTATAACCGATAGACGCGCTTCAACAGTTGCAGTGCCTATTAGTTCTATTGTAATAAAGACTGATACTTCAAGTGTTAGAAAAGGTTTTAAACGATCGGATACTGCCGATGCTAAACCGGAGAATGAAGAGAAATTTGAATGTGTTTTCATAAATGATAATGGAACGGCTAAATTAAAAGTTGTGGAAACAGGTATTCAAGACGACACCAATATTGAAGTTATTACAGGATTAAGTGGTGGTGAAGAGATCATTACAGGACCTTATAATTTGGTATCTAAAACATTGAAGTCTGGTGATAAAATCGAAAAACGTAAAAAGTCGACTGGTGCATCAGAGGATGGAGAAGCATCTGAAGACTAAATAGTATGTCTTATATATTAAGCATAGAAACGGCTACAACCAATTGTTCAGTCTCTCTTTCGTATGAAGGAGAGACTTTGGTTTTAAAAGAGGATAATAACGTTAATTATTCTCATGCAGAATCTTTACATGTATTCATTGATGACGTCATTCAATCTGCAAATATTAAAAAGTCGCAGTTAAATGCTATTGCTGTTAGTAAAGGACCAGGTTCCTATACAGGACTTCGAATTGGTGTTTCTGCAGCAAAGGGATTGGCATTTGCACTGGATGTACCGTTGATATCAGTTTCTACATTAAAAGCATTAGCAATGCAGCAAACAGTCGAATCTGGACTTATTATCCCGATGTTAGACGCGAGACGTCAGGAAGTTTATTCTGCCGTCTTTGATTCTGGATTTAATGACGTTCGAGAAATTAAAGCTGAGATCATCGGAGATGATTCTTTTAAAACGTATTTGGAACAAGACAAGGTCTATTTTATTGGTAGTGGTGTTGCTAAAACAAAAGCATTGATTCAGCATTACAATGCTATTTTTATAGAAGAAAAGTTACCATCTGCACGTGAAATGAGCGCTTTGGCATATGCCAAATATAAAATAAGCGACATCGAGGATGTCGCCTATTTCGAGCCGTTTTATTTAAAAGACTTTATTGCTATAAAACCGAAGTCTTAGCCTTTCTTTTGAATTTCAACTTGATGTGGGAATGGAATTTCAATACCTGCAGCATCAAGCGCTTCTTTGGTATTCTCAGTTACATCAAAATATACATCCCAGTAAAATTCGGTTTTACACCATGGACGTACCGCAAAATTAATTGAACTATCTGCTAACTCCATTACGGTAACAGCAGGAGCAGGATCACTTAATACTTTATCATGTGATGTGAGCACGTTCATTAATACCTCTTTAGTCTGCTTAATATCAGAATCATATCCTACACCAAATACTAAGTCTACACGACGTGTACCTTCAGTACTGTAATTAACGATGTTTCCATTTGACAGAGACGCGTTTGGGATAATAATCTCTTTATTTGAGAGGCCTGTTAGTTTAGTTGTGAAAATTTCAATCTCTTTAACAACTCCGATTTCGCCTTGTGCCTCAATAAGATCACCAATTCGTATAGGCTTAAATATCATGATTAATACACCACCAGCAAAATTCGCTAATGATCCTTGTAGTGCCATACCAATCGCAAGACCTGCAGCTGCTAATATTGCAGCAAACGAAGTTGTTTCAACGCCAACTGTACCAAGTACTACGACAATTAGTAAAATCTTTAATGACCAATTAATTAAATTCAATAAGAATTTTTTCAAACTCTCATCATAGTCTCTTCTATCCATAGCTTTTCTTAGAACTTTCATCATTGCTTTAATGATCCATGAACCTAATATCCATATGGCAATTGCGCCTAATAATTTAGGTCCAAAGTCCACGATAAGTTCATACCCTTTGTCAATCCATTGTTGTGCGTCCATAATTATCTGATTTTTATTAAGATGCAATATTAAAAAAAAAAACCGAACGTGTTAAAGTTATACGTTCGGGTTTTTAAAAAGCTTAATTCTGCTTTATAATGTGTTAATGTAGTTTACAAGCTTGATAAGATCTTCTTCTCTATTTGTTTTAATCTTATTTGACTTCACGAAACTAATTATCTCTTTAGATTTTTCAGGCCAGATTTTTGAAATCTCTTTCTTCTTTTTTGGGATTTCTTGAGCATATCCATCACCAATGCTCACGTAAAAAGTTTCTTTAGCGTCCTTGAATTCCGCTGGTTTGTCAACATCATAACCGGTTTGTGCAGGTTTTGCTTCAATGAAACGTTTAGCTTTTTTAGAATACAATTTAGCGTTTTGATTATCAGGTGTTAGAAAAACAAAGTATCCTCTATCTAATCCTGTTTTGCTATCGGTATAATTTAGCGCACCATATAGCTCTTTAGTGCTTACCATAGTAATTGTGATATTTTCAACGGCTTTGTTTAACGTCTGAATATTATCTGTTGCCATCTTAACTTCAAATTCATCGCTATAAGCGTTATATCGAACACTATATACTTTTGAATTGTCAATTGATATTTTTGCTGGGATAAATTTTTCATTTAAATATGGGGTGCCAATAGCACTTCGGTCTCTGTTGTCATAAGTTTGAAGAAATGCAGTACCTCCTTCCATTAATGCTTGATTTGATCCTGCACCTTGAGCCACTAATTCTGAGCTTAATGACGTAAAAGATAATGTTACTAAAAGAAGAAATTTTGAGATTTTCATAACGTGATTTTTTTAAAGAGGCATCAAATACTGTGCCTGAAATAATGATTAAGACTTGGTTTTATATTAGACTCAGACGAAGTGATAGTGTTTAACCTTTCATTTGAGATTGGCAAAAATAATAATATTTAGCCGTTTATTGCTTCGACAATTTCAACTTTGTCCTGAAGCATTTGTTTTAACATATTTTCAATTCCATTTTTAAGTGTGAAGGTAGATGATGGACAACCACTACAAGCACCTTGAAGAATTACACTTACTTTCTTCGTTTCTGGGTCATAAGATTGAAATTCAATATTCCCACCATCACTTGCCACTGCGGGTTTTACATATTCCTCTAAAATATTCACAATCTCTTTTGAGATATCATCGTATTGTTCAAATTTTGCGTCAAGAGAGGCTTCAGTCTTTTCGATACTAGCAGGTGCATTAGAATTAATTATTTCTTTCCCATTTTCAACATACGAGCGAATAAATTCTCGTAATTCCGTAGTGATTTCATTCCAATCTGCAACATCGTACTTAGTGATCGAGATAAAGTTCTCATCAAGAAATACAGATTTTACAAAAGGAAAATGAAATAATTCTGCCGCCATTGGTGAATGCGATGCTTCATCAATTGAGGTAAACTCAAAAGAGCGTGTTACCAATTTTTTATTAGCTACAAACTTCAAGACGGCCGGATTAGGTGTACTTTCCGCGTACACGGTCACAGGTACTTTCTTTGTTGCACTTGTTTCCTGAACAATTGTTTCTCCAGAGTTTATGTAAGCCTTTATTTGTTCAGCGACTTCGTTTTGCACATCTGGCCATTCAACGATATTATAACGTTCAATGGCTATAAAATTGCTAGAGATATAAACCTTCTTAACAAATGGCAGGTAAAATAATTGTTGGGCCAAAGGCGATGATTTTGCTTCATCGATATTGTTAAATTCAAAACTCTGATGCTTAGTTAAAAAAGTATCAGCTTCAAACTTAATAATCGCAGGGTTTGAAGTTTCTTTTATTGAGATTGAATATGTCGTCATTTACTATGATTTTATTTTTGCAAAAGTACATAACTAAAAGCTCATAAAATCAGTTTTTAAGATTATCCTAACGTAATATGTTTATTAACAATTATGAAATAATATTTGGTTTCAAGAGTTATTGCTTTATAAGAATAACCGTTAAAATGTTAACAAGCACTTTTAAACTGATTTTGAAGTACTAATTACTTTATTTTTACTAAATTTCGCTTCCATAAAAATGAGCAAGCTATAACTAGGTTAGGTTATTAGTGAATGTCGCTAGAAAATAAACTTTAAACATAGGAGTTTAGGCTACTAACTTGTTTTAGTAATAACTATAATGTTTAAAGAATAAAACGAACTAATTGTTATGAAAAAGCTCTACTTTCTATTCATAGTTTTAGCGAATTCTATTGCGTATTCCCAAGATATAAATATGCAGGATGGCACATTTAATAGATGTGCGCCAGATGTCTTTTATGATTCAGGCGGTCCAGGAGGTGCATACGGCAGTAATGAAAACTTTGTAACCACAATTTGTGCTATTAATGCGGGAGAATTTATTGTGCTTGAATTTACAGAGTTTAACACCCAACTTGGTGCAGATGTACTAACAATTTATGATGGCCCAGACACGGCGTCGCCGGTAATAGGGTCTTACTCTGGAGTTGCTGGACCTGGAACTGTAATTGCTTCAGATACAAATACAAGTGGCTGTATTACCGTAGAGTTTGTTTCAGATGGCGCAGGTACAACCACTGGTTTTGCTGCGAATATCTTGTGTGCAGTACCATGTCAAACTATAACACCATCTGTTGATAGTACAACTCCAGCAATAAATGCTGCAGGTGTGGTTCAGGTAAATACTGGTGATCAAGTTGATTTTACTGGTAGTGCAACATTTTCTACCGATGGAACCGGTGCAACTTACAATTGGAATTTTGGTGATACTAATTCGGCAACAGGAACATCTGTTTCGCATACTTATACGAATCCAGGAACCTATTTCGTAACCTTAACAGTCACAGATGATAATCCCGTTGGCTGTTCAGAAACAACCACAGTTACCGTCTTTGTACTTGGTCCAAATGTAGTAATTGATCAAACGACTTTTACGGTTGAAGAATTGATAGAAGATGTACTTATTGATAGTCCATGTGCACAAGTAAGTAATATTACGTTTTCTACTGGAACTAATTTCGGAGATGAAGATGGTATTGGTTATTTTATTAGTAATGGTACTGACTTCCCATTTACAGATGGTTTAATAATGACATCTGGTGATGCCAGCGAAGCGCGTGGTCCGAATAATATTGGCATGAGTGCTGGTGGATTTGGTTGGCCTGGAGATGCAGAACTAGATGCAGCGGTTGGAATTAATTCTAATAACGCAACGATTATTGAATTTGATTTCGTGCCTTTAGCAGATAGCATTAGTTTCGACTTCTTAATGGCTTCAGAAGAATATGACATGGGAAGTTTTGAATGTAATTTCTCTGATGCTTTTGCATTTTTACTAACGGATGCAATGGGTAATACAACTAATTTAGCCGTATTACCTGGAACAACTACACCGATATTAGTTACAAATATTCATTTAGACAACGGTTTTTGTCCAGCAATTAATGAGCAGTATTTTGGTGGATATACACCTAATAATGGTCCTCCAATTGGATTCGACGGAAGAACAGCCGTTTTCACGGCGCAGTCTCCTGTCATACCTGGTGATAATTATTCAATTAAGTTAGTAGTTGCAGATGCGACCGATACAGCCTTAGATTCAGGGGTATTTATTGAAGCAGGTAGTTTTAATTTGGGCGGTGATTTAGGTGATGACATCACGATTGCAGCAGGAACAGCTGAATGCGGTGGACAGGTAATTACACTAGATACGCAAGCACCATCTGCGACGCACGTATGGTACATGAATGGAATGGAGATCCCAGGAGAAACAGGATCAACACTCGATGTTACGCAGCCTGGTGTTTATTCGGTTGATGTAATCTTTTCTGGCGCATGTCAAGCCTCTGATTCTGTGGTTGTAGAATTTAAGCCTAGTCCAGTTGCAAATGATGCACCAAACTTGTCTATATGTAGTACGACTGGTACAGGTGAATTCATGTTAACTGATAATGATGATGATATTCTCGGAGCTCAAGATCCAGCGAATTTCAATATAACATATCACCTCACTGAGCAAGATGCTATAGACAATATGAACCCACTTGTGAGTCCATATACTAATATCTCAAATCCACAGACGATTTGGGCAAGAATAGCAGAATTGTCTGATGAATGTTTCGACACAACATCTTTTGATCTTGAATTTGTAAATTTAAATATTAACTCGGTTCTAACGCCTCAACAAGAATGTGATGATAATAATGATGGTTTTGCTTCATTTAACCTCACAGATAGTAATCTAGAAGTTATTGATGCATTAGATCCTGCTACAGTTACTGTATCGTACCACTTGACTTTTGGAGATGCAGATACTGATGCAGCACCATTACCAGAACCTTTTACGAATACAATTGCTGATGCTCAAACTGTTTGGGTTAGGGTTGAGGCGAATTCTAGCAGTGATTGTTATAATATTACGAGCTTGGATCTCATAGTTAATCCTTTGCCAGTGCCAGTAGTTCCAACACCATTGGAGGTGTGTGATGATGATAATGATGGCTTTGCGTTTTTTGATTTAACCTTAAAAGATCTAGAAGTTTTAGGAGGTCAAACAGGAATTACGGTTACTTATCATGAGACGATGACTGACGCTGAAACTGGTGCTAATCCACTTACAAGTCCTTATGCCAATATATCTGCAAATAGCCAGATTGTTCATGTAAGACTTACAGACGATGTTTCAGGATGTGCCGATACAGTAGAGCTACTATTACTGGTAAACCCTTTACCAAATGTGGGAGCAATTTCAAACTATGAATTATGCGATGATAATAATCCTGGGGATGAAATTGAAATTTTTGATCTATCTACTAAAGATGCTGAAGCCATAGATGGTCAAGTTGGGGTTACAGTGTCTTATCATGATAATCCTGCTGACGCTCAATTAGGTGTAAATCCGCTGCCTAATTTATACACAAACACGATTACACCTCAAACTATATATGTTAACATAACTAATGGGACTACTGGTTGTACAAGCGTAGGAACTTTTGATTTGATTGTAAATCCATTACCAGCGTTTGTTGTTCCAACGCCATTAGAGGTATGTGATGATGGCACACCGGATGGTATTACGAGTATAGATTTAACGTTAAAGAATTTTGAGATCACCGGTGGTAATCCAAATTATTCAGTGAGTTACCATATAGATCAGGTTGATGCAGAAGCGAATGCCAACCCTCTTGCGATACCATACACGAATTTGTTCAATGGACAGGTTGTGTGGGTACGCGTACAGGATATTAATACAGGGTGTTATAATACGACGACTTTAGAGCTTATAGTAGAGCAAGCGCCAATAGCTAATATACCAACACCGTTGTTGTATTGTGATCCAGACAGTGATGGGTTTGGGATCTTTGATTTAACAAGTAAGGATATTGAGGTCACTGGAGGTGATCCAACCTTAACGGTTAGTTACCATGAGACAGCAGCGGATGCGAATAATAACGTTAATCCACTAGCGAGTCCATACAATAATATTGTGGAGAACCAGCAGACGGTTTATGTACGTGTTGAGAGTTCTACTATTGCCACGGATTGTGCGACGATAGTAGAGTTAGAGCTTATCGTAAATCCGACGCCACAGTTAGGGCCACCACCAACGCCATTAGAGGAGTGTGATGATCTATCAGCAGATGGTTTTGCACAGTTTGATCTGAC
>JAEPNY010000005.1 GCA_017643165.1 Psychroserpens sp.
TTATTATATGAGAATATCGTGAATCCACAGGTGATCTGGGCACGAGTAGATAATGACACGCCAGATGCTTTAGGTATGGATGCCTCGATATGCTATGCTGTTGCGCCATTAACATTACAGGTGAATCCATTACCTGTATTTGATTTAGAGGAGAGTTACATTTTATGTGTAGACACTAATGGCAGTGAGGTTATAGATCCACCAGTATTAGATACAGGACTGAGTACACCACAGTATGCCTTTACATGGTTCTTAAATGGTACAGAGATTCCAGGAGCTACAGAGGGTAGTTATATGCCAACAGAAGGCGGAACTTATACAGTGACGGTGATGGATGTAACCTTCTCACCAAATACGATGTGTGAGAGTAGTGTGAGCACGGAGGTGATCGAGAGTTCACCACCAACGGTAATAGCCGCGGTAGTGAGTTTAGACTTTGCGGATGTGCATGTGATAGAGGTTACAGTAGAAGGACCAGGTGTTTATGAGTACAGTTTAGATGGCGGACCATGGCAGGATGAAAATATTTTCACAGATGTTTCGTTAGGAGAACATGAGGTTACTGCAAGAGATAAGAATGGATGTGGCGAGGCGAGTGATCAGGTAACGGTTATGGACTATCCAAAATTCTTTACCCCTAATGGAGATGGATATAATGATACGTGGAATATAAGTGCGATAGATGAGCAGCCTAATGCAAAAATTTATATATTTGACAGATATGGAAAACTACTAAAACAACTCAGTCCAACAGGCGCTGGCTGGAATGGAACCTATAATGGGACACCGATGCCAACGAGTGATTACTGGTTTATAGTAGAGTATAACGAACGTTCAACAGGAGAGCGTAAAGAATTTAAAGCCCATTTTACCCTGAAAAGATAAATTTTATGAATCTAAAAAAGTATTGCTTAATAGCAAGTATAGCGTTGTTTTCACTTTTTGGTAACGCTCAAGAAGGTTTACCCATATATTCAGATTATCTCACTGACAACTATTATCTTATCCATCCTTCGATGGCTGGTGTTGCTAACTGTGCTAAGGTTAGACTTACGGCCAGAGCGCAATGGTTCGGTCAGGATGAGGCGCCAAATTTACAAACCTTAAGTGTTAATAGTCGATTAGGTGATGGACCTTCAGCTATTGGAGGAATCGTATACAATGACAAAAATGGATATCATTCTCAAACAGGTGCTTATTTGACCTATGCACACCACTTAATGTTCTCTCGTAATGAGATAGATTTAAATATGTTATCCTTCGGATTGAGTGCTGGTTTTATTCAATATAAGTTAGATGAAACGGAATTCTTGGCAGACGGATTTGATCCAATTATTGCAGGAGTAGAACAAAGCGCTACGAACTTCAATGTTGATTTTGGATTCTCTTACCACTACATTGATTTTTATGCTCATGCGACTATTAAAAACGTATTAAATAACGAAGGGATAAACTTTAACGAGCAAGGATTAAGTTATGATAATCTAAGAACCTATTTATTTTCAGCAGGAAATACATTTAGTAAATATGGAAGTGATTGGAGTTTTGAGCCATCAATAATGTTTATGTATCGAGATGCAACACAGGAAGCATCATTTGACATTAATGGGAAAGCATATAAAGAAATGGATTTCGGAACGCTATGGGGCGGAATATCTTACAGAAGAAGTTTAGATGGCGCAGAATTTCTAGATGGATCTGGTGTAAGTAGTCAGAAATTACAATATATCACGCCTTTTGTAGGAGTAGATTATAACAATTTTGTTTTTGCCTATACTTATTCTTATCAAGCAAATTCAGTAGTATTTAATAATGGAGGATTCCATCAAATTACACTTGGATATAACTTTAACTGTAGAAGAGAAAAGTATGAATGTAATTGTCCTGCGGTCAATTAATCTCAAAATATGAAATAAAAAAGTCTCGATTAAATCGAGACTTTTTTTTTGTTATACATTGGGGATTACCAGGAATAATTCTTCTTTGAAGCCTGACTTTTTATTGCTGTTAACATCGCATTTTCTAATCCGTTACTACTTTGCTTTTGTTGACTGAGAATATACGTTCTGCGTTTTTCATTTAATTGTTGAATTTCGGTTTGGATTGCCGAACGTTCTTTGCCCTTTGCTTCAACATAGGCTTTAATTTGAGAGGGACTTTTATCTTTCAACTCTTTCGGAAGTTCATTCTTTTTTAATGTATCATATTCAAAATCTTCACTTTCAGCTGCATCGACAAGATCCCATGACGAATTCTTATATAAATGAGAACTTTTACTGACGGTTCTGCTAACTGCATTTGCCTCGCTGTAGCCCATCGCATTTGTGTCTTGTTGAGCTTGCTGGATTACCTTCTGTTTTCCCATAGAACCATAGGCGACGTATGTTTTATTTAATTTCTGATTTAGCTTTAAGATACGATCATCATAAGGAGTAGCGACATATGTGGTTACGTCATTATGTTTAATAGCCATATAATTTCCGTGAGTTCGGTCTGCGCCGTCTTTCCAATAGGTTGAAATGCCTTGGTTATAATCGCCGCAAAATATGGTATTAACGCTTACATCGTTTTGATGAGCTTGTTTCGCTGCATCTTGGTAGTTAATTTTACCTTGCGTAAACGGTTCATTACCTGCTATGAAAATAAGTTTTAAATCGTTCTTATGATCGCCCCATTTTAATTGATTTAGTGACGTCTGAATAACTTGTCCGCAAAATTCGTTTCCTCCATTGGTTGTGAGTGAGAACAACTGTTTTGAGATTTCATCTAAGTCTGAACTAAAGCCTAATACTTGACGGATATAACCTTCAGCACTGTTCAAATTATCATTTCCGTATTCATAAAGTGCAATTTGTAGGTTGGGCTTTTTGTTTTCACATTTTGCAAATGACAGCTCACTCACAATATCCCATAATTGCGCTTTGGCCTGATCTATTAAACCATCCATACTGTTGCTAGTATCTAAGAGTAAAGCAACTTTAATAAAGCGTTGCGATGGTTCGTGTGCCTCTGGATTTAACAAGGCTATCGTTTCAAGATTTTTCTTTTCATTCGCATTACATGCCATCGCGCTAAATAGGGCGACGATTAATGCCATAGTTTTCATAAAATGTTTCATTATTACTTCGTTTTTAAATTGATGCCGTAAACTTAATTGAGGGAGCCAAGAATTAAAATTACAATTGAGTTAACCTAGCTAGTTAATTAGTGAACGACCTTTAAAAATGAGTAAGCCTATATATTTTAAGAGCATTAAAGCGGTATATGGTGAAATGGTATTTTAATTAATGAATTAAAGTGTGTAAGTTTAATCACAGAATTCAGATTTATGAGGCATTTAGTCAAATACATTATTCTTTTCTTATTAGTTCTACCTATGAATGTGCTCATGGCGCAGGAGAGTCAGGAGGATGAAAGAACACCGAAACGTTCTGAGCAGCCTTATTTGATTGTGAGAGGTTCGGTAAGAGAACGCGATACATATAAACCTATAGAAAAAGTTAATATAGAGGTCAATGGAGGTGCTTATACCATAACAGATGGTGATGGGAAATTTTCTATTAGAGCTAGAAAAGGTGATGAGCTCATCATTCGTCATAAAGACTTCGAAACGATATATTACACGATTGAAAGTGAAGAACGTATTACTGTTGAAGTTGAACCTGCTGATTCAGGACCAATAGCAACCTCAAAATTCAAACAACGTATTAAGTCATTTAATGCATTAATAGATTCGGTGTCAAAGTACAAGAAAAATGATGTCGAAAAGAGTATTGAATTTGTTGGTGAAGCACTGGCCCAAAGTAAATCATTAAAGCAAAATGCCGAAGCTTATTTAGTGTTAGCAGAAGTTTATATGCACTGGAAACAGTTCGATCTTGCCGTCACAAATTATCGTATGAGTCTTCAAAACGCAATTACTAATGAGGCTAAATTAGGGCTTGCAAAGGCTTATGAACTGAATAAGAACTATCAGGAAAGTTTAGACACTTATAACGACATTAACAGGAAAGAATTAAGTAATTATCAATTGGTACTGTTATACGAAGGCTTAGGCGACACCTATTTCATAATAAAAGATTATGAGGCTTCTGTCAATGCTTATTCCGAAGGTTTAAATGTGGCAGAAAGGCATTTGATAAAACCTAAAGTTGTAGATCTTAACTCTAAAATTGCGCAGGCCTACTCTGGTAAAGGAGAGGCCGAAAAAGCAGAAGATTTTTTTGATAGTTCTTTAATTCTTGCCGAGCAACAGACGAAAAAAAGAGAATTAGAAGAAAAGGAAACGGTTGCTGAATTTCGAAATATTAATAGAAACTATTCAGAAGAAATAGAATTGCGTAAACAGATCATTGATGATGTTAAAGATGTTGAAAATGATTCAACATTAAATAACGAAAGTCCGCTTACACTTCAAAAACAAAATTATAAGATTGGATCGGCGTATTTTCTACAAAAAGATTACGACAGTGCCATAAGCTATTTGGAAGAAAGTATAACCGAAGCCGATGAAAGAGGAGATTTGGTTGTTAAAAAGGACGCGAACAGGAAACTATCTGATGTATATGTTAATGCAGGCGACTATGATAAGGCAAAATTAGCATTTGAAGCTTATAAAGAAGTTGTTGATGAATTATATATAAGACGCGACCAAGAATTATCACAAGCCGATAGACGTAGACAAAAAATGATAGATCAACAGAATAGAATTACATTACTCTTGAAGGATATAGAGCTCAACTCAAGTCTTGCAAGCGCACGTGATAAAAACCAGCAAATCATAATTTACTCATTAGTATTGGGATTGGTTTTACTGCTCATAACAGGTCTTTTTATGTTTAAATATATCAAGCAACAGCGACTGGCTAATAATTTATTGGCGCTCAAGTCCCTTCGGAGTCAGATGAATCCACATTTCATATTTAACGCTTTGAATTCGGTAAATAGCTTCATTGCTAGTAATGATGAACGTACAGCGAACAAATATTTATCCGATTTTTCATTTTTAATGCGTGCCGTTCTTGAAAATAGTGAAGAGGATTTTATTCCATTAGAAAAGGAAATAGAATTATTAGAGCTCTATACAAAATTGGAACACTTTAGATTTCAGGATAAATTTGACTACAGTATTAATGTTAGTGATGATGTCGAAGTTAGCGAATATAAGATTCCACCGATGTTACTTCAACCCTATATTGAAAATGCGGTATGGCATGGCTTGCGTTATAAATCTGAAAAAGGACATCTTAGAATAACTATCGATAAAAAAAGTGCGAACGAAATTAATATTGTGATAACTGACGATGGAATTGGAAGGGCGCGCTCTAAAGCATTGAAAACTGAAAATCAAAAAAAGCAGACGTCAAAAGGGATGGGTAACATACAAAAGCGCGTAGCGATTTTAAATAATATGTATAAAGATAAAGTAGATGTTGTTGTTGATAATTATCAAGACCATGACGATACTGGAACAAAAGTTGTTGTAACTCTTAAAAAGGACTAAATGAAACTCAAATCAATCATTGTAGAAGACGAAGAAACTAGCAGAAAGATTCTCAGGAATTATCTCACCAAGTATTGCCCTAATGTGTCAATATTAGGCGAAGCATCTAATGTAGAAGAAGCACTTGTACTGATTCGTAATACTGAATTGGATTTGGTCTTCCTCGATGTTGAAATGCCATATGGTAATGCTTTTGATCTTTTAGATAAGGTTGGTGATATTGATTTTGAGACCGTGTTCGTTACTGCATATGACCATTATGCGATTGATGCTTTAAATGCGCATGCCTCCTATTACTTGATGAAACCTATTTCAATCGACGAGCTCATCAAAGCAGTAGATTACGTAACTGAAATAAAAACTAAAGAAGAGGCGCTTCAGGATCAAGTCTTAACACCAAAAACAAATAATGTCAACGGAAAGATTACAATCCCGCAGCAAGATGGATTCGAAGTAATCGAAACTGCAAATATAATGTATTGTAAAGCTGATGATAACTATACTGAGATCTATTTAAATAATAACAAGAAGAAGTTGGTCAGCAAAACACTTAAATATTTTGAAGATGCACTTTCTGAAAGTGGATTTGCGAGAGTTCATAAAAGTTATTTGGTCAATGTTAATGAGGTCACGAAATATGTTAAGGGCAAAGGTGGTAGTGTGGTGTTGAGCAATGGTAAACAGATCATGGTCTCAGCTTCTAAAAAATCAAATTTGTTATCATATTTCAAATAATAATCTGATCTTTATATTACAATTTAAAGTTTATGCCACTAATAAAATCTGTACGAGGATATACACCTCAGATACCTGATGACTGTTATTTAGCTGAAAATGCTACTATCGTTGGAGAAGTTACTATGGGAAATCACTGTAGCGTTTGGTTTAATGCCGTGATTAGAGGTGATGTCAATTTTATAAAAATGGGTGATAAGGTGAATGTCCAGGATAACGCAGTTATTCATGGTACTTACGAAAAATCGCCTACAACTATAGGAAATAACGTTTCAATAGGTCATAATGCAATAGTGCATGGTTGTACCATTCATGATAATGTTTTAATAGGCATGGGAAGTATTTTAATGGACGATTGTGTGATAGGTAGTAATTCAATTATTGCGGCAGGTGCTGTTCTAACCAAGAATACGATTGTAGAATCGGGAAGTATCTATGCAGGAGTACCAGCTAAAAAAGTAAAAGATATCAGTCAGGAATTAATCTCTGGTGAGATCGATCGTATTGCAAATAATTATGTCAAGTATTCTAGCTGGTTTCAAGACTAAAAATTTAAATACGCCACAGGAAACTGCGCATCCACAATATCAGTTAAAACTGAGACATCAGCATTTGAGTAAAATTGATTCATTGGTGCTTCACTACTAGAATTTAAAACCTCACGTTGCTCTAAAATAGCTCTAGTTTGTTTGGCTACCGCCTGACCAGAATCAATGATTTTAACATGCTTAGGAAGAATCTTGGTTAGAGAAGGGATTAAGTATGGATAATGCGTGCAACCTAATACCAAGTAGTCTATATTTTCTTCAATCATTGGTTGCATATATCTTTCTAATAGGGCTTTCATTTCATCACTATCAACTTGACCAGATTCAACTAAAGGAACGATACCCTCACCAATTTGTTCAATGACCTTTATCCCATTCGCGTATAGATCTGAGGTATTATGAAAGAGTTCACTACTTAATGTGCCTTTTGTGGCGAGTATTCCAATAACCTTTGTTTTAGTATTTAAAGCTGCTGGCTTTATGGCAGGCTCAATGCCTATGAAGGGAACATCATAATGCGATCTTAGATATTTAATTGCATTCGTTGTGGCCGTATTGCACGCTACAACAATAAGCTTACAACCTTTTTCAAGTAATAGCTCTGTATTTTTAATACTTAGTTGTAGGATTGCATCTTTCGGTTTATTCCCGTAAGGTGCATTCTTGCTATCAGCTAAGTACAGCGTATTTTCATATGGCAGAAGCCTATGAATCTCTTGAAAAATAGATGTGCCTCCAATACCGGAATCAAAAATACCAATAGGCTGTGTACTCATAATCACAAAAATAAAAAAGCCGCTTGGTTAAAGCGGCTTCTTTCAAATTTATTTAGGTAGTATTCTATTTAGAATCCTAATTCTTTCTTGACGTCAGCTAAGATATCAGTTCCAGCAGCAACAAGAACGCCTCCACCTTCTGTAGAATCAAGTACGTAATTGAAGCCTTGCGCAGCAGCTACTTTCTGAATGGCTGCTTTAGCTTTTTCGAAAATAGGCTTTAATAGTGCCGCTTCTTTCTTTGCAAGATCTTCTTGAGCTTGAGCTTGATATTGACGAATTCCTTGTTCTATATCTTGTACTTCTTTAGCACGCTTTGTATTTTCTTCTTCAGTTTTAGTATCTACTTCAGCTCTGTAAAGTTTTACTTTATTTTGAAGTTCAGTAACCATCGTTTTATAATCAGCATCATAAGTCTTCGAGAGTTTCTCGATCTCAGCTTGAGCAGCTTTCATCTCCGGCATAGCTTGCACCAATTCAGTAGTATTTATATGTGCTACTTTACTCTGTGCTGTGGCAATGCTTGTCGTTCCAACAAGTAGTATAGCTGCAATTAATAGGGTTTTCAAGTGTTTCATTTTAATAAAATTGTTACGTGTTATAATTATTGTTTTTAGTTATCATTAGGAACGGAGTCTTTTTTCTTCTTTTGTGCCTCACGTTCTTCCTTTGCTTTTTTTCGTTCTTCTAAAATTCTCTTTTTACGTTCTTCAAGGGCCTTTTTACGTTCTTCACGGTCCTTTAATTTTTGTTGTCTTTTCTCCTCAGCTATTTGCTGTGGAGTTTTAGCAGCAGTATCTGCTGTTTTTCGTGCTGCTGTAGCTGTTGTATCGGTTGCTTTTGCAGCCGACCCAGACTGTGCATTACGCTTGCTTGCATTAATACTATCGCGTTCAGCTTTCGCTTTCGCTCTATCATCTAAAATCTTTTGACGACGAGCAGCGGCTGCAGCTTTTAATGAATCTCGACGTTTTTGCTGTTGAGCTTGACGATCAGCAATTGCAGCATCTCTTGCATTTTTCTTTTCCTCTAAGGCTTTTTGTCGCTCATCTACTTCTTTATTAATAACTGGAACGACATCTTCCTTTTCAGCTTGCTTACGTTCTGCTCTCGATTTTGCTTGTGTTCGTTTAGACGATCTGGTGATACTTCGAATTACTAGATCACTAAGGTCAAAACGTTCAGCTGAATATAGCATAACTACATCTGCCGATTTATCGAATATGAAATCATATTTTTTTCCTCCTGCAATTTCTTGAACAGCTGCAAAAATTTGGTCCTGAACAGGTTGAATTAATTGCTGTTTCTGAATCATTAAATCACCATTAGGTCCAAAGCGCTTTTGTTGATAATCTAAAATCTCTGCCTCTTCGAAAGAAATATCTTCCATACGTTCCTCATACAATTCTTTAGTGAGTAAAACACTTTCACTATTTAATTGTTTCTTTTTAGATTCTATTTCAGCTAGACGTTGTTCAATTTCAGTTTTCCACTGTTGAACTTTCTGATCTAACTGAGCTGTAGCCTGCTGGTATTCAGGAATATTTTGTAAAATATATTCTGTGTCGATATACCCAATCCTTACACTACGCTGTGCATTGGAAACAAAGCTCATTAGACTTATGATGGTCACTAAAAAAAGAACTTTACTTTTCATCTGTTAGGTTTTATAATTTGTGATATGTTCTTCAACTTTAAAACGACAGATCAAAATTACGATTCTGCCTGAGTCATTAGTTTTTCAAATTAACGAAATAAATTCTGAAAAATTTTAACACTCGCTTGAAATCGTTGTTATGTTAAAAGAAAATATCGTGCCAAAATTAAAATTGTTGTCCAATAATAAAGTGGGTTTCCCATCCATTTTTGACTGTAAGACCAGGGAGGGCGTCAAATCCATGACCAAAATCAATTCCTAATAATCCGAAGGCTGGCATAAATATTCGTAAACCAAATCCGGCTGATCTATTCAGGTTAAACGGATTGAAATCTCTAAAATTATCATAAGAGGCTCCAGCTTCTAAGAATGTTAATCCATAGATCTTAGCTTGCGCTCCTAAGGTAATCGGATATCTCAATTCTAATGAAAATTTGTTATAAATTGAACCACCATCTTGTGATGACAATGATTGGTTAGGATATCCACGTAATTGGATGATCTCTCGTCCATCAAGAGCGAAGTTTCCTAATCCATCTCCTCCGAGGAAGAAGCGTTCAAAAGGAATGACGCCTCTGTCTTGATTGTAGGCACCTAAGAATCCAAATTCCATTCTAGAACGGAGTATTAATTTGTCATAGATTCTAGTATACCAATCACCTTGGAATTTAATTTTATAGAATTCTAACCAATTGTAACGCTCTTGATCAATCTCACCAATTCGTGCAGCATCATCTGGATCAGTTGGGTCTAGGCCATCACGTTCTTCTTTAAGCGCGGCATAATCCACGTCATTTAATAATGAATATGGGAATGAGAATTTCGCTGAAATAGAGAAATTCGATCCACCTTCTGGATAAATAGGGTCTGTATAAAGGTTATTTCTAGATAATCCTATCGTGTAAGAAAGGTTATTAGAATATCCATTTCCGAATGTAAATAATCCGGTATTATAGTTTTTAAGATCATAATGTTGGAATCCGATAGCTTGTGATAAGGTAAAGTAATCGTCTGGTTCCTTTAATCGCTTGGCTAATCCAACTGATAATCCGAATATATTAAATCGTCGATTTCTGTCAGCATCTCTCGTAATTGGATCGAACAAGAATTGTCTGGTCAAAGATATCGATGTCGATAATTGAACAGGGCGTTTTCCACCTAACCAAGGTTCTGAGAATGAGAAACTATAGGTTTGGAAGAATCTTGATGCTTGTAATCTCAAGGCTAAGCTTTGACCATCACCTGAAGGGATAGGTGTCCATGCTTCTTTCTTGAAAAGATCTTTAATCGCAAAATTATTAAATGATAATCCTAATGTTCCGATGAATCCACCGCCACCATAACCTCCTTGGAGTTCAATTTGACTTGATCCACGTTCTACGACCTCATATTCAATATCTACAGTACCATCCTGTGTATTGAAGTTTTTCATATTCGGTGTCAACTGCTGCGCATCAAAGAATCCAAGCTGTCCTAATTCACGAATCGTTCTGATAACGTCACTCTTACGATATAAAGTTCCCGGTTTTGTACGCATTTCACGATAAATAACGTGGTCATTCGTTTTATCGTTTCCTGTAACTGAAACATTATTAAAGTATGCAGGTTTTCCTTCCGAAATACGAATTTCCATATCAATGATATTTCCTTCGGCACTCGTTTCAACAGGATTTATAGTTGAGAATAAATACCCATTATCCTGATACAAGTTCGTAATATCAATGGCGTCAGGTTTAGAATCGTCTGCGATACGCTTTTTCAATTCAACACCATTATAGGTGTCACCTTCATTGATCTTCAGGATAGATTGTAATTGCTGATCTGAGAATACGGCGTTCCCAACAAAAGAAATCTTTCCGAACTTATACTGATCACCTTCTTCTACATTTATATATAGCGTAATGGTCTTATCGTCTTTATAGGCAATTGAGTCTGAAATAATTCGTGCATCACGATAACCATTCTCTTTATACTTATCGATAACGCTAATAAGATCTTCCTTGTAATCTTCTTCAATATATTTAGAACGTTTCAGAAGTCGAATAGGGTTTTTCTTCTTCGTGTTCTTCATTGCTTTACGCAATTTTTTATCGGAAATTTTATCATTTCCGTTAAAAATAATTTTATTGATTTTTACCTTTTGCCCTCGGTCTACAAAAACTAACATATCCACTCTACTTTTTTCTATAGAATCGATAACTTCTTTCGTATTTACTGTAGTTTTGGCATTAAGGAATCCTTGTTTTTTATATTTATTGGTAATGTAATTACGCGTCGTGGTGATTAAGTTTTCAGTGACTTTTTCACCTTTTTTAAGATTATTCTCATTGATTAAGCCTTCAATTTTTCCCTTTCTAATCCCTTGAATGGTAACTTCATTTAGTTCTGGTAAGTCAAATAGATTAATCTCTAAAAATGCCTTATTACCTTCTGTTTTCGCAAGGTAAACGTCGATGCTACTGAATAAGTTAGAATCCCATAATTTCTTGATAGCATTTGCAATCTGCTCACCTGGGATTTCGATCTCTTCTCCAATTTTTAGCCTAGAGAATGAAATAATAGTTGAAGGGTTAAAGTTTGTATTACCAGTAACCTGAACATCTTCTAGGATATATGTTTTACCACGTGCAAAATCGGATTGCTGGGCATTTACTACTAGGGTAGTAAAAAATAAAAAAGCGACTAGTAGTGCTTTGGTAAAGGTTTTCAAAAGTATATTATTAGCTAAGTTGTTCACTCGTTTTTCCAAATCGTCGTTCTCTATTTTGATAATTGATCAAAGCTTGATAAAGGTCATTCTTCTTAAAATCAGGCCACAGAATGTCTGTGAAATATAACTCTGCATAAGCAATCTGCCATAGCAAAAAGTTGCTTATCCTTTGTTCACCGCTGGTTCTAATTAACAAATCAACATCTGGTAAATCATGCGTGTAAAGATGCTTATTTATAATTGATTCGTCAATACTTTCAACAGAAATTATATTATTTTTAACTTTATCTGTTAATTCTTTTATAACCTTAACAATTTCCTCTCTCGATCCATAACTGAGCGCTAATGTAAGCGTCATATGGGTATTGTTTTTAGTTTTGTCAATAACTTCTGATAATTCTTGATGTGCTTTTTTAGGGAGATCGTGTAAACATCCAATAGCTAACAAACGTATGTTATTCTCTTGGAGGGTTTTAATTTCCTTTTTAAGCGATTTTACCAAAAGTTTCATTAAGGTTTGAACTTCTAATTTCGGTCGCTTCCAATTCTCAGTAGAAAAGGCATAAAGCGTTAAATTTTTAATACCTATCTCGGCACTAGCTTCAACAATATCTCGTACTGACTTGGCGCCACTTTCATGACCTAAAACACGCAGCATTCCGCGTTGTTTAGCCCAACGCCCATTACCATCCATTATGATCGCCACATGATTGGGTAATTTGTCAGTCAATATTTGATCTTTCAAGCTCATTTAGAAGTTGCAATAACATGGACGCTGTCCAAATGTATAGGTTAATGTAAAACCAGTAAATACATACCAATCATTACTATTAATATTACCAAAACTAAGGTCAGCTCTTCCAGGGTTGTCAGGAACACTGCCATCTATTTCATCACTAAAGGTATATCGCGCACCAATTTCGAAACCTAGTACTAAATGATGTGAAATATTGGATTTTACTCCAAGTACCATAGGAATACCATAAGCCCAACTGTGCGTGTTCTCTGATATGAGTTCGCCATTTTGGGAGAAATAGAAGTTAGGGTGCCTGGCCGTTGTTATACCTGAATATAAATAAGGCGCAATTTTTAAATCAGCGGTATGCAAATCGAACTCGATGAAAGTAAATTCCATACCAGCTGAGATTTCGAGTAAACTTGAATCAAATGAATAATTTCGTTGAATACGTCTAGGGTCATCCGATTTTCCATCTTTTGCGATTAGGTCAGAATAGATCACCGATACACGCCAAGAATGTCTTGGACTTCGGTTCCATTTCAACATGAGGCCAAAAGCACTAGCATTCGGGTTAATGTAGTTGGTAGCGCCTACGTCACCAATGAAATTACTTCCACCAGCGAACACACCAACTTCATAGATCTGAGAATGACCTACTTGAAGGAAAAATACACTTAATAAACATATGATTAAATTCCTCATAAATCTTTAAAAGTTTGCAAATATAACAATTATGAATTGCCTTTGGTAATTTGTGGCAAATAGTCTTACAGAAAACAGATTTTACAAGGTTTTATTGCCTATTGTAACTCAATTTCTCTTGTCTTCTCCCCACAGCATTTTCTTGCGTAATGTGTCGATAAAACTTTCATCTAGAAGCTCTACCATTTTTACTTTGAAATTTGCTTTTTCAATAGTGACTTCTGTAGCGTTAGTAAGCGTCACAATACGAGAGTCTAAAGACATCAAATATTGGTCTTCTCGACCATCAACTTTAAGTCTTATGGTTGTGTTGTCTGGAATGACTAAAGGTCTAGCATTTAAATTATGAGGTGCTATTGGTGTTAAAACAAAGCTATTCGTTTCGGGTGTAATTACTGGCCCACCGCAACTTAATGAATAACCAGTTGATCCGGTTGGCGTTGAGATTATTAACCCGTCAGCCCAATAGGATGTTAAATATTCTTCATTGAGATGTGTCTCAACTGTTATCATCGAGGTTGTATTCTTTCGACTTACTGCGATTTCATTCAAAGCGAAATTGGTCTCTAATAAGGTCTCATTTTCAGGATTGGTAGTAACGCATAAGAGTGTGCGTTCGGAAGTTTTATAGTTTCCATGCAACACATGCGTAATGGCATCTTTAATAGCTTCCGTCTGGATGGTTGCTAAAAAACCAAGTCGCCCAGTATTAATACCTACTATTGGAATAGAATAATCTCTAACATAGGTGACAGCTCTAAGTATTGTGCCGTCACCACCAACACTTATGAGTAAGTCATACGTGCTGTCCAATTTTGAGTATGAATGAATGGTGTCTGTATGTTTAAGGTCTGAATGCGTGGCATCATAAAATGCCTGTTCAATATATATGTCAACCTTATTTGAATGAAGCACCTCTAAGAGATCATGCACGGCTTGTAATGATTTCCCTTGATAGTACTGACTGTAGACGGCAACTTTCATAGCAATTAAATGTCTAAGTATTTCTTAAGATACTCCGAGCGTTCCTTTAAATTTTCGGCATAGGAGTCCTCTTCATGTCCAGATATAATATTATAGCTGTATCGCCTAAAGGTTTGAATCACATCTTGAAGTCCAGAATTTCCTAGCTTCAACGTAATCTGAACGATATCAGAATCCATCTTAGAGATAAATGCACCTAATATTTTGGCGTCGTTCGATTCGACAATCTGACTTATTTCACTGAAGGAATAATCATGGACCCCTTTTTCTACAATTAATATACCGCCAGGTTCTGCGAAAAAAGGTGTATCATTAAATAAACCGATAATATCACTTAATTCATAATATCCTAAGTAATTATCACGCTTATCAAGAACGGGCATAATATTGCAATTGTTTTGAGCAAACGTTTCCAAAACATCTAACCAATTGGTGTCGCTACGAACAAAAAAGGTTTCTAATGCATAATTACAATCGAAGATGGATTTTTGGGAATCAAAACAATGTGCATCGGTTTCTGAGATACAACCTTGATATGTGCCATTATTTTCCACAGGTATATGGGAATAAGTCAACTCATTAAAGATCATCTGAACATCACTAACCTTGTCATTAATGTTTAATGGCTTTATATCATTTATAATGTATTCTCTTAATGGCATATGCTTCTTAAATTCTAGTGCAAATTAATTAAAAATAACCACAAAAAAGCATCAACTAGTTCGTATTTTTGCGGAATAAAATATAGATATGACAAAGTTAAGTGTAAATATTAACAAGATAGCAACCTTACGAAATTCGCGCGGTGGAGATACACCGAATGTGGTTCAATTTGCAAAAGATGTACAGCGCTTTGGGGCCGAAGGTGTCACGGTACATCCAAGACCGGATGAACGACATATTCGTTATCAAGATACACGTGATTTGAAGCCTGTGGTTTATACAGAATTCAATGTGGAAGGGAATCCTATCAAATCATTTATGGATCTCGTTCTTGAGGTTAAACCCACGCAAGTAACATTAGTGCCTGATTCTGTTGATGCAATTACTTCTAATGCTGGTTGGGATACGAAGACACATAAAGCGTTTCTAACCGAAGTCATTTCTGAATTTAAAGCGAACGGTATTCGAACTTCAATCTTCGTCGATCCTGTTTTGGAAATGATAGAAGGAGCCAAAGCTACTGGGACTGATCGCATTGAATTGTATACCGAAACTTTCGCACATCAGTATGGACTGGGTAATAAGGCGGCAATTGAGCCTTTTACTAAGGCAGCAGAACTTGCGAACACTATCGGATTAGGCGTAAATGCAGGCCATGATCTGTCATTAGATAATATTCAATTTTTCAAACAAAATATTCCCGGATTGCTTGAAGTTTCTATCGGTCATGCCTTAGTGTCTGAAAGTTTATACTTAGGTATTGAAAATGTAATCCAAATGTATCTCCAGCGACTAAAATAAGGTTATGACATTACATTCTAACATATTAGGAGAAGGTAAACCTTTTTTGATCTTGCATGGTTTTCTCGGTATGAGTGATAATTGGAAAACACTTGGCAATCGTTTTGCTGCTGAAGGTCATCAGGTACATTTAGTTGATCAACGAAATCACGGACGAAGTTTTCATCATAATGAATTTAATTATGATGTGCTTGCTGAAGATGTAAGACGCTATTGTGAGATCCATAATCTTGAGGATATTGTCCTACTTGGTCATTCTATGGGAGGAAAAACGGCGATGCATGTCGCGACCGAATATCCAGATCTGGTCTCTAAATTACTAGTGGCTGATATAAGTCCGCGTTTTTATCCAATACATCATGACGCAATTTTAAATGGTTTAAGTGCCATGGATTTCTCAGAAATCAAAAGTCGAGGTCAAGCTGATAAGTTTCTATCGCAGTATGTGCCTGAATTAGGAACTCGCATGTTTCTGCTTAAAAATTTATACTGGGTTGAAAAAGGGCAACTAGGCTTGCGTATTAATTTACCGGTTTTAAAGGATAACGTAGCCGAGGTTGGTGAATCTTTACCAATGCTCGCTAAATTTGAGAACCAGACATTATTCTTACGCGGTGATAAAAGTGAATATGTTATGCCTTCCGATAATAAACTGATCATGCAGCATTTTCCAAAGTCGGAAATCGTAACGGTAAGCAACGCTGGTCATTGGTTACATGCCGAAAATCCGAATGAATTCTATGATGCCGTGATGAAATTTGCTACATTTAGTTAATCAAAACTAAATGCAATGAAATTACTTATTCGCTTACTTATTACCGCTGGTATCGTTATGTTACTGGCGCACTTTCTAACAGGTGTTGCCGTATCAGGTTATACAGCAGCTTTAATCGTGGCACTTGTTCTAGCGGTCTTAAATGCAATTGTCAAACCGATTTTAATTGTGTTAACCATACCTATAACAATCTTGACGCTAGGTCTATTTTTGTTTGTGATTAATGCATGTATCGTACTGCTTGCCGATAAGTTTATTGATGGGTTTGCTGTAAACGGTTTTTGGACGGCATTACTGTTTAGTATACTCTTATCCATTTCACAATCTATCGCCTATTCATTCTTAAAAGAGGAGGAGAAAAAATAGACTCACAATCAGTTTATTAAAATATTGTTGGGTTGCAAAAAAAGTCGTATTTTTGCAGCCCTTTTTAACACCCAATAATGGGTTTTAGTATAGAAAATAATGAACATTACAAGAGAAAACATCGATGCATTAAATGCAGTTGTAAAAGTTGATATCGCAAAAGAAGATTACAGCGATAAAGTTGAACAGATTTTGAGTGATTACCGCAGATCGGCTAATATTCCTGGTTTTAGAAAAGGACATGTGCCAATGACCCTAGTCAAGAAGCAATACGGGAAAGCTGTTTTGGTAGATGAGGTTAATAAGCTATTACAAGATGCTTTAGGTAAATATTTAACCGAAGAGAAATTAGACGTCTTAGGTAACCCATTACCAAAACCACAAGATGATTTGGATTGGGATGCAGATTCATTTTCTTTCGAATTTGAATTAGGTTTAGCGCCAGAGTTTGAAGTAAACTTAAAAAGTAAAAAGGCAATCACACATTTTAATATCATCGCTGATGATAAAATGATTGATAACCAAGTAGAGCATATTAGAAAGCAATACGGAAAGATCATTTCTCAAACAGAAGTAGCTAAAGATTCTGAGATCACTGGTGAGTTTGTAAATGAAGAGGCTGAAATCAATAGCACAACTACTGTAGCATTGGATAAGATTAAAGGTAAGACCAATGAGAAGAAATTTATTGGTGCCAAAGTAGGCGATGTTATTGCCTTAAAAACAAAGAACCTTTTTAATGAAGAAATAGACTTAACGACTTACTTAAAAGTACCTAGAGAAGAGGCTAAAGGGTTGAATGTAGAAGTTAGCTTTACTATTAATGAGATTAATACGAGAGAATTAGCTGACCTTGACCAGGAACTTTTCGATAAATTGTTTGGTCCTAAAGTTGTAACGACTGTAACAGAATTAAAGAATAAGATCAAAGAAGATTCTGAAAAGCAATTTGCTCAGCAAGGTGATCAGAAGTTATTAAATGATGTTACTGAGTATTTAGTAGAGAATACAAAATTTGATCTTCCTGCAGAATTCTTACAAAAATGGATGCAAACTGCTGGTGAAGAGGAAATGGATGCTGATCAGGCTAAAGAAGAATATGAGAAGTCAGAAAAGAGCATGCGTTACCAATTGATCGAAGGTAAGATCATTGAGAAGTTTGACTTACAGGTTAAGTTTGAAGACCTTCAGTTACATGCTAAAGAGATGATCAAAGTACAAATGGCACAGTTTGGTCAAATGGATCCTTCAGATGAAGAGTTAGATGGAATTGCTGCGCGTATTTTATCAAATAAAGACGAAGTGAAGCGTTTATCAGAACAATTAATGAGTTCTAAATTGTTAAACCTTTACAAATCTGAAGCAAACATCAAGACAAAAGAAATAACTTACGACGATTTTGTAAAAGAGTTTTACAGTTAAACGTTAGAGTATAAATTAGTATATTTGAGCGTAAGACTGTAAGGTCTTACGCTTTTTTGTTCACCCAATAACTATTAGAAAATACCATATGGATTACGCTAAAGAATTTGAAAAATTCGCAATAAAAGATCAAGGTGTCAGCAGCACATATTACAATAAGATTATTAGTAGTATGTACCCAACAGCATTGACACCAAACATTATTGAAGAGCGCCAAATGAACATCGCTATATTTGATGTCTTTTCGCGTCTGATGATGGATCGAATTATTTTTATGGGTACTGCGATCAATGATCAGGTAGCCAATATCATTCAAGCTCAATTATTGTTCTTAGAAAGTACAGATGCTTCTAAAGACATTCAAATATATATCAACTCGCCTGGTGGAAGTGTTTATGCAGGTTTAGGAATTTACGATACCATGCAATTGATCAAGCCAGATGTGGCAACAATCTGTACAGGGATGGCAGCTTCAATGGGTGCTGTATTACTTTGTGCTGGAGAAGCTGGAAAGCGTTCTGGATTAACCCATTCACGTGTCATGATCCACCAGCCTTTAGGAGGTGCTCAAGGACAGGCAAGTGATATCGAAATTACAGCACGTGAAATATTAACCCTCAAAGAAGAGTTATATAGAATTATTAGTAAGCATACTGGTCAGGATTACGACAAAATTTATGAAGATAGTGATCGTGATTACTGGATGAAAGCTGATAAAGCTAAAGAATACGGAATGATAGACGAAGTACTATCGAGAGGATAACATCAAATTAGTTATAAAGGATTTTACGGAACTTTTATAACGACATAATATTATGGCAAAGGAAGAATTAGAATGCTCGTTTTGCGGACGAAAAAAACCTGAAACCAATCTCTTGATTGCAGGTTTAGATGCGCATATTTGTGATCGTTGTATTGAGCAGGCTCACGGTATTGTATTGGAAGAGTCCAAGCAAACAGACAATGCCGATCTGACTTCAGAATTAATGTTGCGAAAGCCACAGCAGATCAAAGCCTTTCTCGATGAGTACATTATCGGTCAGGAATACACCAAAAAAGTGATGTCTGTTGCTGTATATAACCACTACAAGCGTCTATTACAGCCGCCAACAGATGACGATATCGAGATCCAAAAATCTAATATCATCATGGTTGGGCAAACAGGAACTGGTAAGACCTTAATGGCTAAAACTGTGGCCAGAATGTTGAATGTTCCTTTAGCTATTGTAGACGCAACTGTGCTTACAGAAGCTGGTTATGTTGGAGAAGATGTAGAAAGTATCCTTACACGTTTACTCCAAGCAGCAGATTATAATCTCGAAAAGGCAGAAAAAGGAATTGTATTTATTGATGAGATCGATAAGATTGCACGTAAGAGTGACAATCCTTCTATTACAAGAGATGTATCAGGTGAAGGTGTTCAGCAGGCACTTCTTAAGTTATTAGAAGGTACAACTGTAAATGTACCACCAAAAGGTGGTCGAAAACATCCTGATCAAAAGTTTATCGAAGTTAATACAGAACACATTCTGTTTATCGCTGGAGGTGCTTTTGATGGTATCGAACGTGTGATCTCTAAACGATTAAACATGGCGGCTATAGGCTATAAAGCCTCTCACGATGATGAGATTGTTGATCCGAACAATATGTTACAATATATTATTCCTAAAGACTTAAAGGACTTTGGATTAATACCTGAGATTATTGGCCGACTACCAGTGCTAACGTATATGGATCCTTTAGATGCAAATACATTAAGAGCTATTTTAACAGAGCCAAAGAACGCTATTATTAAGCAATACAAGAAATTGTTTAAAATGGATGAGATTGAATTTTCAATTACTGAAGGTGCCTTAGATTACATAGTCGATAAAGCTATTGAATATAAGTTGGGTGCTCGTGGATTACGTTCGTTGTGCGAGGAGATCCTAACTGACGCGATGTTTGAAATGCCAAGTTCGGATGAGAAAAAACTTAATGTGACAAAATCTTATGCAGAAAGCAAACTCACTAAAACAAAACTTAAAAAACTAAAGGCAGTTTCTTAGGTATAGAAATCATATAAAAAAAGAAACCACTCTTTCCCGAGAGTGGTTTTTTGTATCATAGATTAATAACTAATATTGCGCACAATATTGTAAAGGGGGATGTTGCTATTATATTCTTTTGTTGCCTTGATTTTTATTTAAGACTTCGTAAATATATAAGCATTACTTCAGTATTAAAAACGGATTTCCGTGTTTTGGACGAACCTATGTAAAAAATCGTTGTCTTGAAAAAAAACGTGTCGTTCGTCGGATTTTTATTTTTTCCAGTTCTTAAGGTTTGTCGATTGCCGACACTTTTGGTGAAAGTTTTAATACTTCTTTATAAACCAATTCTTCGGTTTGATACGATGAAAATCTAGATTCCAATGGTGCAAATCCATTTTTCAATGCTTTGATATTATAATTTTCATAAGCTTTTACCTTGAAATTATAATGTGCATCTACACCAGTAACCTGACGATCTAGTTCCTTTCCTTCAGCATCTAATAGCACTACTGTCGAATTAGGTAATGGTATATGGTTATCATCAACTACAGTACCTTGTAATTGCTGATAGATGACATTGGCCTTAAAACGGTACATGTCATAACTACCTTGACCTTCTGATTTATTCGATGCAAAAAAACCTTTGTCTTCTGTTATAAACATAAACCCAACTTCGTCAAATTCTGAGTTCACCTCACGTCCTAAATTTCTAGGTGTTTTAATATCCTCTGAGATCGAACTTACAAAAATGTCATAGCCTCCAATTGCGTTATGGCCTTTAGACGAAAAGAATAACTTGCGACCATCCCACGATAGATGTGGAAATTTATCATCAAATCTCGTATTGATCTTCGGACCTAAATTCATTGGTTCCTCAATCGTACCATCTGGATTTATTTTTGCAACATAAAGATCATAGCCTCCAAAAGAACCTGGCATATTTGAAGAAAAATAAAGCTCAGTTCCATCCTTAGAGACATAAGGATCTTCAATTGAATAAGAATCATCACTTAACGGTAATTTCACCTCATTAATCCAGTTTCCATTTGAATCTTCTTCTAATGTAATTTTATACAGCTGATAGTTCGTAGAATTATCTCGAAGACTTCTTGTAAAATACATGGTGCGCTCATCTGGAGAAAACGTTACCTGACCTTCGTTATTTTTAGTATTGATAATCCTTGAAAAGAATAATGGATTTTCTGCAGAACCATAAGCATCTATATCTAAGCAAAATAATTCTGAGAACGGTTCATTGGTATATTTATCAATACCGTTACCCAATCCACCAATCTTTTTTGAGGACACCAAAATTAATTTGTCCCTAAAAACAGCCGATGGAATTTCTGTGTATTTCGTATTAATTGCAGAATTATAAACGTAGAATTCTAGACCACTCTCGTTGAGTTCATCTATTCTATTTGGATCGTTAATAAAGTCGTCGTTTGAAATCGTAGGTGAGAATACCATACATGATAGTAGGGACAACACCGCGAGGGAAGGCGCTTTCATAGTCGAGGGATTTAGGATTAAATAATAGCTAAATTTAACTCCGACTAATTGAATTTTTCAAAAAATGGACAATTTATACGATAAAAAGAAGGTAAAATCCGACAAATACCTTGCGCTTGTTTGATTTATCGATGAATAGCGGCTAGTAGCGATTCAATTGTAATAACTCATCAATGTACTCTCTGCTATTGGAAAGACGCGGTATTTTATGCTGTCCGCCAAGTTTATCATGTTTCTTAAGCCAGTCGTAAAACAATCGTTCTCTTGCAATATGAAGGGTTGGCATATTAAGTGTCATATTATTAAGACGCTTGGCTTCATAATCAGAATTAAGCGACTTTAATTTTTGATCGAGTAGTTCGTTGAATTGTTGTAAATCAGAAGGTGGTGTTTTAAACTCGATAAGCCATTCATGAGAACCTTTAGATTTCCCGCTCATAAATATTGGTGCAGCGGTATAGTCCACGATTTCCGATTGTGTTTGTGAACACACCGATCGCAAGGCGTCTTCTGCATTTTCAATGATTAATTCTTCGCCGAAAGCATTGATATGATGTTTCGTTCGTCCTGAAACTTTAATGCGGTATGGATTGGTTGAGGTGAAACGAACGGTATCTCCAATTTTGTAACGCCAAAGTCCTGCATTTGTGGTAATGACCACGGCATAATTCTTTCCAATCTCGACGTCACTTAGTGGAATCACTTTCTGTTGCAATGTGCCATAGGTATCCATCGGAATGAATTCGTAGAAAATACCATAATCTAACATTAATAGTAATTCACTGCTGTTGTTCAGATCCTGAATGGCGAAAAAGCCTTCCGAAGCATTATAGATTTCATAGTACTTGAAATTATCACGAGGAAGAATTGCTTTATACTGATCTACATAAGGTACAAAGCTTACACCACCATGAAAATAAACTTCAAGGTTTGGCCATAGTTCAAATAAATGTTGCTTACCTGTAGTTTCTAGAATCGTATTTAAGAGTACCAACATCCAAGACGGAACGCCAGCAAGACTTGTTACATTTTCATTTCGCGTTTCTTCAACAATGGCGGCCATTTTTACTTCCCAGTCACTCATCAAGGATACTTTGCTACTAGGTGTGCTGCTAAATTCGGCCCAGAATGGCATGTTGTCAATTAAGATTGCAGACAGGTCACCAAAGACAGTTCCGTTTTCTTTATACAGTTCTTTGCTGCCACCTAGACGCAAACTCTTTCCAGTAAATAATTGCGAATCTTCATTGTTATTCAAATACATGCACAAAAGATCCTTACTAGCGGCATAGTGACAATCTTCTAAAGATTCTGTGCTAACAGGGATAAACTTGCTTTTGGCGTTAGTTGTACCACTGGATTTCGCATACCATTTGATAGGATTTGGCCAAAAAATATTACTCTCACCTTGACGAGAGCGTTCAATCATATCCTGACAGTCTTCATAAGTCGTCACAGGAATACGTTCGCTAAAGGTTTTATAACTGTCAATACTCGCGAAGTCATAACGTTTCCCAATCTCTGTATCTTTCGCTGTGGTCAAGAGATCGAATAGCAATTCATTCTGTACTTCATTAGGGTATTTTAAAAACAATTCGATCTGATGAAATCGCTTTTTTAAAAACCACGAAGCAATAGAATTTACTAATGGAATCGGCATTTTTGTAGTATCTTTAAGGACTAAAAATAATATTTTTTTTGATATGTATTATCAGGGTGTTTTAACAAAAATGCAAACCGAGTTCAGTGAACCGATTCAGTACTATTTAATATTGGATAATGACTTTCTGAATATGAATCAGTTATTGGATAAAACGATTAGCATGACGTTTGTAAAACACCAGTGTTTAAATTGTGGTTTGGAGCGACCTATTTACCGTCAGGGTTTCTGTCGAACTTGCTTTTTTGAAATTCCTCAGGCAGCCGATTGGATCATGCGTCCAGAACTTAGTAAAGCGCATTTAGGAATCGAAGATCGCGATCTAGACTACGAGAAACAAGTGCAGCTGCAACCACATATTGTTTATCTCGCTAATTCCAGTAATGTCAAAGTTGGTGTTACTCGTAAATCTCAGGTGCCTACGCGTTGGATTGATCAAGGTGCTCATGAAGCCATTGAAATTGTCGAAGTACCAAATCGTTATTTAGCTGGTATCACAGAAGTAGCGCTGAAAGAACACGTCGCTGATAAAACGAATTGGCGTAAGATGCTTAAGAATGATAATGAAGATGAAAACCTTGTGGAGTGGCGCGAGCGTCTAAAAACTTATATTCCTGAAGAAGCGCAAGACTACTATATCGCTTTTAATACCGAAACGAACTTGCAGTTTCCTGTTCATAAGTATCCGGAAAAGCCAAAAAGTCTCAACATAGAAAAGGAAGGTGTTTACACAGGAAAACTCGTGGGTGTTAAAGGGCAATATCTCATTTTTGAAGACGAGACGGTCTTCAATATTAGAAGTAATGAAGGCCTTGTTGTAAAATTCGAAATTAGTTAATTAACGTTATTTTATAAT
Organism: Psychroserpens sp.; assembly: GCA_017643165.1. GTDB lineage: Bacteria > Bacteroidota > Bacteroidia > Flavobacteriales > Flavobacteriaceae > Psychroserpens. Next base: position 24,443 of record JAEPNY010000005.1, read on the forward strand.
CCCTAATTCGTTTTAAGAGCCTGTTGGTTAGTATCTTGCAAATAAAAACGCTATGAAACTTCCAATCACGTTCTATATGGTGGTGACTACCTTGCTATTGGTAACACTCACCATTGGTGTCGCCATGGGATTGCCATTTAATTGGGCCTTTCTCCTCACTTGTATCGGACAAATATTTCTCGTTCTAATGGTATTTAGAGTACTCAAGGATGATTATGTTACTGAAAAGACCTTCGACGATTTTTACGAAGACCGACCAATACATCGGGATAATTTTAGATAGGAGTCTACAAACTTAGTTTGATCGCCTGCGCAATACCAATGGTGATCAGTAAAATACCAGTGACCTTATTAATGATAAGGTTAATATTGCTGATCTTGTGCTTTATTGTGATACTAAATTTGCTGTAGGCATATAAAGTCAAGACCTTGCCAATATAAACACCAATAAAGAATAAGAATAACACTAGGAGAGGTGATTGTAAACTCAACATAAAACTATTGCTATTAATGAAACCAATAGCGATCAGCCAGTAAATAAGCACAGGAGGATTCAAAATTCCCAACAAAAACCCTAAAGCATACTTTGATTTGAATAAAGTTTTCTTTTTCGATGATTTACTAGACTGTTTCTTAAACATCAAAAGACTGCCAACGGTCATCAAAATGACCACGATCAATACTTGAATCCACAAGTTGCGTTCAAAAAAATCACGAACAATCATATTGCAGTGTAGCGCATAATACGACAGTACAACTTCTGCGATTCCTGCGGCTATAGCAATTTTGAAAGCTTGCTTCGCATTTTGTGTGATGGTGGTGTTGATCACAGCAATATTTGAAGCACCTAATGGTAAGGCGCCTACAATGCAGGCTAGAATTCCAATTATGAAATAAAGAATAATCATGAGCAATTGGTAGGAATAATTTTTAAATGCTTACAATTACTCATAAAAAAAGCACATCTAATCGATGTGCTTTTCTATGGTCTTAGTTAAAAGACTTATATGTTTTCTGCATCTCTTAATCCTTGGATGTAAGATGCTTTTTGGATCTCACGTCTACGTTTTACAGATGGCTTTGTAAAAAACTGGTTCTCACGAATGTTTTGCATAGTTTTTACGTTACGGTGTTTTCTTTTGTAACGCTTTAAAGCACGTTCGATGCTTTCTCCTTCTTTTACTAAAATTTTGATCATAGTGTTTTTTCTGGTTTTGTTCTAGGTTATCCTAAATAGGTTTTTAATATTTTACTTTTGGCATCCTGGCGCAAGCGCTTGATCCCTTTTTCTCTAATTTGTCTTACACGTTCTCTGGTCAAATCAAATGTTGCTCCAATTTCATCTAAGGTCATTGGTGGTTCATTGCTCAATCCAAAATTTAATCGAATCACATCACTCTCTTTCTGAGTTAATGTGTCTAAAGCACGATTAATTTCAACATTTAAAGACTCTTTCAGTAGCTCACGATCTGGATTTGGTGATTCGCCAGATCTTACCACATCATACAGGTTTGATGTTTCGCCTTCCTTTAATGGTGCATCCATCGATAGGTGACGACCAGAATTTTTCAACGATTGTTTCACTTCTGACACAGTCATATCCAACTCTTGTGCTATTTCTTCTGCACTTGGAGGTCTTTGATGTGCTTGCTCTAAATGTGAGAACGTTTTATTGATTTTGTTAATAGAACCAATTTTGTTCAAAGGTAATCTAACTATTCGAGATTGTTCTGCTAAAGCTTGTAAAATTGCTTGTCTAATCCACCAAACTGCATAAGAGATAAATTTAAATCCTCTGGTTTCGTCAAATCGTCTTGCTGCTTTTACAAGTCCAGCGTTACCTTCATTGATCAAATCTGGTAATGTTAATCCTTGATTTTGGTATTGTTTAGCAACAGAAACTACAAATCGTAAATTCGCCGTTGTTAATTTATCTAAAGCCAGTTGATCGCCTTGCTTAATGCGTTGTGCTAGTTCAACTTCTTCTTCAGCAGTTATCATTGGTAACTTGCTAATGTCTTGTAGGTATTTGTCTAGGGATTTAGATTCACGGTTGGTTACTTGCTTCGTAATCTTAAGTTGCCTCATGTATCAATTTTTTTTTAAATCATTTGCAGTAGCACAGTATAACTTTTAATTCGAGAAAAGCAAATATTTGACCAATTCTTTGCTAAAAAACATAGATTTCCGTCAATTTTTAGTCTTTTTTTAACGGAATCAGTCCATTTTGATCAGTTTTTAGTTGAATCTTTCGCTTTTTTACGTTTTTTCAGTAAGCCGCCCAGAATACTGTTAACACCTTCTTTTAACGGATCAGTCTTTGTAGAATCGGTATTCACCTTCGTCGAATCTGATGCATTTTGATTCTCTTTTCCAACCAGTAATCCGCCTAGTAAATCTGTGACCTTGTCGGTTCCTTTGTTTATCAGCTTTTGCTTTTCGATCTCAATCAGCTGTTGCGTCAGTTTGTTTACACCACTGCTTAGATCGGTTTGGATATTCGGATTCGTGTAGCTTCCAGTAATGTTCGCGGTAACCGGAATACTAATCGTATTCACTTCAGGGTCGTTTATCTTTCCAAGCAATTGGTTGACATCACTTCCTAAGTATTTGGCTGGCACCTGAAATACGGCATTGTAGTCTAAGGTCTTGTCAAAACTATGAGAACCTGAAACTTCAACGGCAATGTCTTCGTAGCTTACAGTAAAAGGTTCAACTGAAACTTTCCCTTCATCAAATTTGAGTTTGGTCTTGACGTCTTTTAAATCGAGTTTGTCAAGATCAATGAAGTTCAATGCGCCATCTAATTTGCTTAATACAGAGGTTTCGCCTTTATTCAAACTTGTGCCAAAAAGTTCGGCAAAGGCATTTCCAGAAACTGAACTCAGAACAGGAGAAAATTCCTGATCTAGATTTCCTTTGATGGAGATCATTGTATTTAATTTTCCTTGAATGGCCTTTGCAACTGGAGCAAGATTTTGAAGGAGTTCTAATTGTTCGAACGACTTTGCAATATCAAAATCCTGTGCACCAATATTGAGATCAAATTCTGGTGTATCAGATTTGGTAGAAACTTTTCCTGTTAAGGCCAGATCGCCATCAAATAGATTTGATGTCAAATTCTTCAAATCAGCCTCTTGGTCTTTAATAACCAACGTGCCTTGCACATCATTGAGTGTTAGATTATCATACAAGACTGTTTTGGCATTTGCATTTATCGTACAGTCTAAGAATTCAGGAATCTTTAGTGATTCACTATCGTCTGTAGTTTTGTTAGAATTCTCTGAAGCAGAAGTGTCCTCAACCATGAAATCGCTTACGGCGAACTGATTGGAGTTTACGTTAAAGTTTCCTTGTAGGGATTTATCACTCAATAAAAATCCTAATAAGTTCTTGATCGATCCTGTAGCTTTAATGTCGCTAGTTCCAGTAAGAGCATCAAAGGCCTCTAATTTGATATTGCCAGGTTTGAAACTAATATCTGCATTATTAATCTGAATAGGATTCACGATATCTTCAGATGAAAATACAAAGTCTTTGATGGTTGCCGTTCCGTTGTTTTTTATACGACTATAAGAGTTCGTTTCGATGGCATTCATATCGAAATTCGTATTCAGCTTCGCTTTTAAAATTCCACTCAAATGATTGTCAAGCGACATAGGATACGCCTTACTAAGATTAGCAAGATTTAAGGCGCCATCGATAAAGGCATCGACCTGCATGTTCTCGGTTATGTTTCTAAGAACGGCGTTTGATTGAAACACATCTTCATCAATCTTAAAATCTAAATTTTTTATATCAACATAGGTGTCTTCTGCCAATCCTGTTTCATTTTTCAAAATGGTATGAATCGAAATATTATTGACTCGCTTTGGTAAGTCGGGATATTTAAAAGAGGCGTTTTCTGAGTCAATGGTAATGTCAAATTGAGGAATAGTAGTTTCTGAGAGTGTTCCGTTGATGTCACCATGTACTTTAAAATCTCCAGTGGTTTCTACATCTGCAATGTTTTTAGAATAGGCTTCTGGAATGACAGCTAGAAAATCTTTAAAAGACGATTCGGGATTCTCAAAAGACATATGAATGTCCTGTCCGTTTTCTAAAATTTGAACGTAACCATCAAACACCAATGGTAGCTGATTAATAAACGCCTTATTGTCTTTAAAGGTGTACTTTTGATTGTCGCTATCCATTTCGATAAGCGCGTCTAATGCGATCCTATTCTGCTTCAGATAGGATGTGCTATCCACAGTCATACTTACATAGGCTAATGTTTCGGTATCAAGTTGACTCATAGATTCTGAAAATACACCCTTCCCAGAATGATCGAGTTCGGTGATGTAGATTGTGGTATTGGTAGCCTCGTCGAGATAGCTAATAGCACTGTTATTAATACTGTATGATTTTAGATCAAATGAAAAACCAGAGGTGGAGTCTTGGGTCTCTGTTTCAGTTTCTTCAGACTTTGCAATATCGTAATTAGCATCACCTAAAGTATTCGTCTTTAAATTGAGCAAAGCTTCATCAATTATAATCGAATTAACAGCCATCGGATCGTCACCTCCAGAATTAAAGAGCTCTGTGACAGACATGGTCAATGCGATTGATTTTGCCGTGACGAGTGTTTCGTCTTCGAAAGGTTTATAATTAGTAATGACAAGGTCGTTTAATGCGACGTGTGCTTTCGGGAAACTACGAATCAAACTAAGATTTACATCACTAAACTCAACCTTAGCGTTAAGATTTTCGTTCATGTAGTTTTTAACCATGTCCCTGATCTGTCCTTGAAAGGCAAATGGAATGATCAATAATAAGACAAAAATGACAAGTAAAATTAACCCAATTCGTTTTAGCGCTTTTTTCATATGATTGATGTTGTAGCTTATATACGTGCAGATTAGCAATAAAGCCTATGCTATGCAAAAGTTTAATAAAGATTTAACCGTAAAATGATATGGACGTCTCTACAGCATGTCGATTTCTTCATTGATTTTTAAGTTGAAACGTTTTCGGAAAAGGTAAACGCCCAAATATAAAAATGGGGTATCTAATGCGGCGACAATCACTTTAAATAAAAACCCGCTAATGAGTAGACCTTTGAAGCTGCTCCATGGTAAAATTCCGAAAGAACACAATAAGAATACGATCGAGAAGGTGTCTACGAACTGAGAAAACCAGGTCGAAAAATTATTTCTTAACCAAAGATGACGACCTTTTGTGAGACGTTTCCAGAAATGATAGATCTGTATATCAATAAATTGAGCGAATAGGTAAGCCGACATGCTTGCGAAAACAGCAATTGCAGAATTACCAAAAACCAATTGGAAGGTCTCATCTGATACTGGAGATTCAGCAATTGCAGGTACATTGTCTGAAACCAGTATGATCAATAATGAAAATACTGAAGCAAAAATACCTGCTACAACCACTTGATTGGCGCGTTTCTTTCCGTAGATTTCGCTTATAAGATCAGTAATTAAGAAGGTTAGTGGATAAGGTAGCAGTCCGACCGATATCTCAAATAGTTTCGCTCCAAAAACTTCAACTTCGAAAGGATACCAGTAAAAGAATTTTTGAAATATCAGATTAGAAACCACTAAAGATGTGATGAATAGTGCTGCAAGAAATAAATATATTTTTTGAGCAAGAAGTTTATCTTTTAAGGTCATAGATTGTGAATAAAAACTTACTGTAAATATACGTCAAAGTGATTTTCTTTTCATTATTTTGATCTGCTATATGAATTCAACACATCAGGTATACATTTCACTGGGAAGTAATAAGGGCGACAGGTTAAAAAACCTGCAAGAAGCCGTTGATTTGATTTTTCAAAAGGTTGGTAAAGTAAAGTCGATTGCTAAAGTATTTAATACGCCAGCTGTAGGTTTTGAAGGTGATGACTTTTTAAATACATGCATCTCAATTCAAACACGATTAAAACCTCAAGATCTTTTAGAACAATTGCTCGATATCGAAACACGCATGGGCAGAGTCAGAACAAAAACTGATACTTATGAGTCTCGTGTTATAGATCTTGACATTTTATTTTTTGATGAAGACATCATTGAAAAGAAGTCATTGACGATTCCGCATCCAAAACTTCATCAACGCCAGTTTGTACTTGATCCGCTCAAAAGTATCGCGCCTTCATTTCAGCATCCTGTATTAAGCAAGACTATTACTGAACTTTCTGAAGAATGTAAAGATGACAGTACGATTGAAGCCATCAAGATCTGGTTGAAAAATCCATCGAAGCAGTTTAATTTTTCAGACTATAATTATATCGCGATCGAAGGAAATATTGGCGCTGGTAAGACTAGTTTAGCACATCAAATTTCTCAAGATTTTAATGCAAAGTTGGTATTAGAACGTTTCGCGGATAATCCGTTTTTACCAAAGTTCTATGATGAACCACAACGCTATGCGTTTACACTGGAAATGTCCTTTTTAGCCGATCGCTATCAGCAGATCAGTGATGATCTCTCACAATTAGATCTGTTTAAAGACTTTATTGTTAGTGATTATGATATTTATAAGTCATTGATTTTTTCAAAGATTACGCTTCCAGAGGACGAATTCAAGTTGTACCGCAAGTTGTTTTATTTAATGTACAAGGATATCGCAAAGCCAGATCTGTATGTTTATTTGTATCAGAATACGGAGCGTCTACAAGAGAACATTAAGAAACGTGGTCGTGATTACGAACAGAATATTGATGACGAATATTTGGAGAAGATCAATTCGGGTTATCTGGATTTTCTAAAGAAACAAACCGAACTTAATGTAAAAATCATTGATATTTCCGATCGTGATTTTGTGGGTAATCGTGATGATTATTTATGGATATTAAATGAAATTATCACAGCTAAAATTGAAAGCTAGGCGTTCATTTTACTAAATAGATCCCATACTACAACGCCGCAACTTACAGAGATATTTAAGGAGTGCTTCGTTCCAAATTGAGGTATTTCTATAACATGATCACTGGCATCTACGACGTCTTGAGCAACACCCTTAACTTCATTTCCAAAAATGATGGCATAAGTTGTTCCTTGTTCAGGTTGAAAATTTTGAAGCATGATGGCTTTTTCGGCCTGTTCTATAGAAATCACTTTAATGCCTTCAGACTGCAAATTTTTTACAAGATCTATAGTGTTTTCGATATATTCCCAAGACACACTTTCTGTGCTTCCAAGCGCCGTTTTTCGGATATCATTATGAGGTGGTGTTGCTGTAATTCCGCAGAGATAGATCTTTTTAATCAGAAAGGCATCGCTCGTTCTAAATACTGAGCCAATATTATTTAGGCTTCGAATATTGTCTAGTATAACGATCAATGGCGTTTTTTCTGCTGATTTAAATTCATCAACATTCAATCGATCTAATTCACTGTTTTTGAGTTTCCGCATGTTAAAATCTTGCTGTTTTTGTAGATAACTTCTGCTATTTGAGCTTTAGAAACCTTCAAAATATAAGTACATTAGCATTCTTATCTTTTGGACAAAAATACAATTTAAAACCAGCAACCTTTGACTAAAAAAGCAAAAAAAGAAACACCATTAATGAAGCAATACAACGCTATTAAAGTGAAGTATCCTGATGCATTATTGCTATTTCGAGTTGGGGATTTTTATGAGACTTTTGGTGAAGATGCCGTAAAGGCCTCTAAAATATTGGATATTATTTTAACCAAACGAGGTGCAGGTAGCGATAGTGAAACTGAACTAGCTGGTTTTCCACATCATTCCTTAAATACGTACTTGCCTAAACTGGTAAAGGCAGGAGAGCGAGTTGCTATCTGTGATCAATTAGAAGATCCGAAGCAAACCAAGAAGATTGTTAAGCGTGGCGTTACTGAACTCGTAACACCAGGTGTTGCCTTGAATGATGATATTTTGCAGTCTAAAACCAATAATTTCTTAGCTGCGGTTTATTTCGGAAACAAGTCTACAGGCGTTTCTTTCTTAGATGTATCCACTGGAGAGTTTTTCATTTCTCAAGGAAATGATGAATATGTCGACAAGTTACTCCAGAATTTTAGGCCTAGTGAAATATTAGTAGCGAAGCCAAAACGTCAAATGTTTAATTCGGTTTTTGGTTCCGATTTACATGCCTTCTTTATGGAAGATTGGATCTTTCAGGATGATTATGCAAACGAAACTTTGTTAAAACATTTTAAAACAAAATCACTTAAAGGTTTTGGTATTGAAGATTTGTATGAAGGTATCGTTGCTGCGGGAGCAGTGTTACATTATTTATCCGAAACTCAGCATCATAAATTAGAGCATATCACGTCCATTCAACGTCTTTCTCGAGGCGAATATGTTTGGATGGATCGATTTACAATAAAGAATCTTGAATTATATCATTCTACAAATCAAAATGCGGTCACACTTATTGATGTGATTGATAAGACCATTTCGCCTATGGGTGGAAGGTTGCTCAAGCGTTGGTTGGCATTACCTCTGGTAGATCTAGAAGCTATTAAGCAACGCCATGACGTGGTTGAATTTGTAAAGAACGATACCGTTATACTTCAAAAATTTCAGCATCAGTTAAAGCAGATTGGAGATATTGAGCGCTTGATCTCTAAAGTAGCAACGGCAAAAATCACACCTCGAGAAGTCATACATTTGAAGAACGCCTTAGAGGCTATTATTCCAATCAAGGCTTTAGCATCGCAAGCTGATAATACGTCGTTACATCAAATAGGCTTGTCGTTGGATGCCTGTGAAGCTTTAAGAGAACGCATTAAGGAAACGTTGAATGAAGACGCTCCGGTCAACATATTAAAAGGCAATACTATATCTTCTGATTTCTCTTCAGAACTAAAGGAGTTAAGAGAATTGTCGGCATCAGGTAAAGACTATTTAGATCAGATGCTGGAACGTGAGAGCGAGCGCACAGGTATTACCTCTTTAAAGATAGCTTCCAATAATGTCTTTGGGTATTATATAGAAGTGCGTCATACGCATAAAGATAAAGTGCCAGAGGAATGGATCAGGAAACAAACTTTAGTGAGTGCCGAACGCTATATCACCGAAGAACTTAAAGAATACGAAACAAAAATACTAGGAGCTGAAGAGCGCATTCTACAAATAGAACAACAACTGTTCTCAGAGTTGGTACAGTGGATCACTCAGTATATCGCTCCAGTACAAAAGAATGCGGCATTAATTGCAAAGTTGGACTGTTTAACTGGGTTTGCACAATTAGCAAATGAAAATAAGTACACGAGACCAGAACTAGATGATTCACATGGCCTCGATATAAAAAATGGACGACATCCTGTTATAGAAAAACAGCTCCCAGTTGGTGAACCTTACATTGCTAACGATGTATATTTAGATCGAAATGAACAGCAGATCATTATGATTACTGGTCCGAATATGTCCGGTAAATCTGCTATACTACGTCAAACTGCGCTAATTGTGTTGTTGGCGCAAATGGGGAGTTTTGTGCCTGCCGAATCGGCAAGAATTGGATTAACGGATAAAATCTTTACGCGAGTTGGAGCAAGTGATAATATTTCGATGGGCGAATCTACATTTATGGTCGAAATGAATGAGACAGCCTCCATATTAAATAATATTTCTGAGCGTAGTTTGGTATTACTCGATGAAATAGGTCGAGGAACGAGTACCTATGATGGTATTTCAATCGCATGGGCGATTAGTGAATATTTACACGAGCATCCAAGTAAAGCAAAAACACTTTTTGCAACGCACTATCACGAGTTGAATGAGATGACCGAAACCTTTGATAGAATTAAGAATTATAACGTATCTGTTAAGGAATTAAAAGATAACGTGTTATTCCTTCGTAAGTTGGTTAAAGGTGGAAGTGAGCATAGTTTTGGAATTCATGTGGCGAAAATGGCCGGAATGCCTCAGCAAGTTATTCATCGTGCCAATAAGATATTAAAACAGCTTGAGAAGTCTCATTCCAGTGAGGAGTTAACTGATAAGGTGAAGAATTTGAATAATGAGATGCAATTAAGTTTCTTTAATCTTGATGATCCTTTGCTTGAGCAAATCAAAGAAGAGATTGTAAATACTGATATAGATACCCTAACGCCTGTTGAGGCGCTTATGAAACTCAATGAAATTAAGCGTATGTTATTGAAAAAGAAACGTGCGTAAAAAAAATGTAGTTTTTTTAATAAAAGGCTTTGGTTTTCTGATAAAAGTCTTAAATTTGCGCTCGCAATTATCACAAACGTTCATTTAAATAATTGCTATAATGCGAAAGTAGCTCAGGGGTAGAGCATCACCTTGCCAAGGTGAGGGTCGCGGGTTCAAATCCCGTCTTTCGCTCTAGTCCAAAGACAACATATAAGTTGCTGAAGTGGTGGAATTGGTAGACACGTTGGACTTAAAATCCAATGGCCATTATGGCCGTGCGGGTTCAAGTCCCGCCTTCAGTACAGATGAAAAGCCGAAACGAAAGTTTCGGCTTTTTTCGTTTTCGGATGGATCGAAACTTTTGTTTTGAATGTAATGAGAAAACGTAAAAAGTAACTTTAGTATAAGTTTGGCTTTTCTCACGACGTTGATATGGGACTCGCCTTAGGCAATTCCCGCCTTCAGTACAGATGAAAAGCCGAAACTCTCGTTTCGGCTTTTTCGTTTTAAACCATAAAAAAAGGCCTAAAATTTTATCATACAACTTTAAATCTTAGTTGTCTTCTTTTAGCTTGTTAGCTGCATCATTCAATGCATTTGTGCCTTCTTCTTTAGCCTTATCAGCTGCATCTTCAACAGCGTCTTTAGCCTTGTTCATTGCATCTTCAGCGCCTTCTTTCATTTTGTCAGCACCTTCCTCAACGGCATCTTTAGCGTCGTTCATTGCGTCTTCAGCATTTTCTTTCATTGTGTCAACAGCTTCTTCTGTTGCATCAGCAGCATCATCTAAAGCATCACCTGCTTCTTCTGCTGCAGCTTCAACTTGATCACCTGCTTTTTCTGCCTCTTCTTTAGTTTCTCTACAAGATGTAATCGAAACCATTAATGCCATAACCAATACTAAGTTTAAAATTAGTTTTTTCATGTTTTGATAGTTTTAGTGTTAATTGTTATCATACGAACCTAAGCAATTCATTTGAATAAAGAAAGTTTATCTTCATTAATTCTTCTGCTTAGTTCTTAATATTGAGTTATATACGATAGGGTTTTAAGGTTTGGATGTCCCTAGGTCTAAATTATTAAGCCTAATTCGATCTCCAGATTTTAGTTCTGACATTAAATGCGATTGTATTAGCGTTAAAATTCTTTACTGTTTTGAAAAGACTAAAAGTTCTTGTTCTGTAGCATTAGAAATTATGAGTCGATCCTCATCCAATGAATAAGAGTTCATCACTTTTAATGCTGTCATGAATTCTGATTCATAATTAGGTTCGGGGCATAATTTAAGAGTGGTAGCAAGATCACCCAGATCAATGTGTTCTGAATTAATTTCAATTATGCTTCCGTTGAAGCTATTACAGCCAGAGTTTCCACTAACACGCATACTTTTTATGTCAAGGTTCAAATTTGGTACTGTCATGCCTTCTTTCAAAATTTCGCCATTGATTCTTTCCAAGCTCCAATTCGCGTTAAGCTTGTTTTTGTAGTCAGTATTAGTTTGTTTTGAATTACAAGAGACCATAAGTAGTAGTGAACATATAATTAGTGCCAAGTTTTTCATTTTATATCTGATTTAAATTTACGTTTACCTGTTAAATATCCTAAATAAAATGGTAATCCGAGTACTACGATAAAAAGTATTATGAAATAAATAATTAGATCGCGTAACATATTCCCAATACTATTTGCAGCATTCTCAATGCCAGTTTCTACTAAGGTGTCGGCTTTAGCTGATAGTGCTATGCGTTCACGTTTAATAATAGAATCCAAGGCTACGCGTTCTCGCTTCAACATGGTATCTATATTTTGTACGTCTGATGATAAACTTTGCATTGCTGAGCCAATTTCATAATTGAGATTTCGGAAAAGTGGACTAATATTACCTCGGAATTCTATTATAGCATCTTCAATGGTTTCTGGAGAATTTTCAGCAACAACCAATAGTCGGTCAAACTGAGCTTCAATTTCAGCTAACTTGGTTTCGAAGGCAATTGAATCTAAACCTTTTTCCTTTAGGATCATTTCTGTTTTCCAATTGAATCGCTTACCGGAAGCGTCAGAGTAATATCCGAAACGATTGGTAGCATCAGCGACGACCTCGGATAAGGTTCCAACGGTCTGTACTGCTATACTATCGGGAATCTTCTGAAACTCTAAATAGGCATCTCTCACGGATTTATGTCTGAATTCTTCTTGCATCAATAATGGTGTATTATTGGCGTAGTCTTCGACAAACCCTTTAATTTGTTCAAACTCTTTTTTATTTAAAACATTGGCGGCGATCTTTTGGATCTCTTCAATATTTTCATCTATTGCTTCAATAGCCAGTCCTTTATGCTCACCAAAGATGTTTTCTAATTTTGGATTTTCAAGAGCACTCCTTACCTCTAAAAAATAGGACCAAGTATCCATTAAAGCAATTCGTGGTTCGGTTTGAAAACTAATTTTACCTAATTCTTCAGACGTTTTAATTTTCCATTGTAAACTATTGAGTTGAATATTCTTTTGATTCTTAGACAAAGATTTAATACTGTCAGCAGCTATTTCGATTCGGTCCATTGCATTTTGAGCAAAATTCTGTGTCAAGAGTCTGGTGTTCAACTCACGAACACCTAATGGTTTCTGTTCGCTTTCAATTTTGACAAGAGAACAGGACTGGATGATAACCAGAATTAGAAATAGGTAAATGAAATTTGAGTATCGATATGACTTGAGGCAAAAACGAGATGGACGTGTATTTTTAGTCATTGGAATTCAAATTTTTGTTATAATGATTATGCGGAAAATTGCATATTATGTTATTTACGCATTAAATAGTTCGCAACAGCGTGATAAGCAGGTAATGACGTAGGATCGATCTTAGCATTTTTTGCTTCTGGATGAGATGAAAAACGTACGAGTACCATTTCTGCTTTTGGATCAATATAAATGGTTTGACCGTGTACACCTCTGGCTGCAAATGCTCCGTGGTCATTATGAGTGACCCACCACATATCGCGATAACTCCAACCGTCTAGACTTCCATATACCGATCGCTTAAATTTGTTTTGGTCACCACCATTCATAATATCCTCAATAAGTGTTGCTGGTAAGATCTGCTTCTTATTAAATTTTCCTTTATTTCGTACCATTTCACCAAACATCGCCATATCTCTCATGTTTGCACTAAAGCCACCTCCAGCGAATGCAATTCCGGCGCCATCAACTTGGAAATAGCCATCATAATGCGTTCCAAGTGGTTGCCAAATGCGTTCTGATAAAAGTATAGGAATGCTTTTACCCGTCACCTTGGAAATAATCCATCCCATTACATCAGTATTTATGGTTTTATAGCCAAAGACATCACCATGATTTCCTTCTTTTTCTACAGTTTTTAGATAGTCGTAATAGTTCGATGGTCCAGTTGTTTTCTTAGAAAATGGATTACCTGCAGACGAAAAGGCCCATATTTCAGCCTTCGGATTAGAATAGTCTTCGCTATATTTTAGTGCAGTTGTCATATCTAAGATCTGTCTAATTGTTGCGTCGCCAAAGGCAGATCCTTTGAGTTCAGGCACATAAAATGCTCCTGTTTTATTCGCATCTAGTACGCCTTCTTCAACTAACAATCCGCCAAGTGTTCCTGTAAATGTTTTGCTTACAGACATAGCGGCATGGACACCATCTGGTTTTAAAGCGCCGAAATAATATTCATAAACGATCTTGCCTTTATGAAGGATGAGAAGCCCATCAGTATAGTTTTTACCTAATGCTTCTTTAAACGTCATAGGTTCTGAACTATTGGAAGGTATAAAAGTGACATTATCAATATTAGAATCTATACGAGATTTAAATGTATACCGCTTTCCGATAGAAGCTGGTACTTCAGTGGTTGGCATAAATTGTCGCATATGACAAACACTATAGCGTAATGCAGGAAACTTGAAAAAGCTTCCATCTATGGCAGAGACGGTTTTTTCTTTAGAAGGTGGAAATCCAGACATCCATCCCAGAATATTTGGATCAGATGCATTTTGATCTAAATAATTTTGTCCATTTATAGTAACTTGAAAAATTAGTATGAATACAATTATCGATGTAGCAGTCTTTTTCATAATGTAGAGGAATAACTATTATTTAATTACCCTGAACTCATTGTAAGATGTGTAATTAAATGTTATTAAAATTACATATTGTTTAACAAAAAACAAAATAAGTTAAACAAAAATGAAAAATACAGTGATGTTTTAGAATTTTATATATCGAATCTTGAGATATATTATCGCTTAAAAATTTATTTCTTCTAAGAAATTCATAACTGAATTCACCGCGCCTTTAGATTTACCAATAAATAACGCATTCCTGGAACCTAAGTTTTCACGTCGTTCAGAAGAAGTGATCAAGTCGTTTAATTGTTGTTCCAGATCTTTTTGATCATTAACAGAAATAATACCTGCTTTATCTATCATTTGCTGTGCTTCAGGGAATTTATGGTGGTTCTTCCCAATGATAACCGGACATCCAAATACTGCGGGTTCCAGAATATTGTGTAAGCCAGTCGTACCCATTGCACCACCTACATAAGCTATATCTGCATAGCTGTAGATCTTACTTAACAAACCAATAGTATCAACTACAAATACGTTACTGCCTTCAATAGCTCGTTGGTCTTTAGAAGAGAAGACCGTATGATCCACGGTAAGTTTCGATGTAATATCGTTAATATGTGTCTTGTTAATCTCGTGCGGTGCAATTATAAATTTTAGGTTAGCTGATGCATGCTTGTTGATATAAGGAAGTAATATGGCTTCATCTTCTTGCCACGAACTTCCTATCACGATACATAAGCTATCACCTTTAAATGCAGTTATAAAGTCAATAGTGTTGTCTTGCTTTAATTGATTGCTCACACGATCAAAACGCGTGTCTCCAGATACGGTAACAGCAGTGTATCCTATTGTATAAAGTAAGCCTTTTGAATCTTCATTTTGCACGAAAATATGATCAAATGTTTTGAGCGCAGACTTTTGCTTATTACCATATGGTTTGAAGAACAATTGGTTCTTTCTAAATGCAGCTGAAATCAGAATTGCCGGCAAATTGCATTGATGCAAATACAGTAAGAGATTAGACCAAATATCGTATTTAACGAATACTGTCAGCGCAGGTTGTATCAGGTCTACAAAGCGTTTTGCATTCGCCTTCGTGTCGATCGGAAGATAAACGACTGTATCGGCAATAGGTGTATTCTTTCTGATCTCATAACCGGAAGGCGAAAAAAACGAAAGCACGATATGATGATCAGGATAGGTATCCCTTATGTGTTCAAAAACAGGCAACCCTTGTTCATATTCACCTAACGAAGCACAATGAAACCAAATCGATGATTTAGTATTGTCTAATTGTGCTGCGAGCCTGGCAAATGTCTCTTTACGACCTTTGACTCCTTTTTTGATCTTCGGATTAAAGACTGATAAAACTCTTAATACAAAAGAAAATAAATATATCCCGATATCGTACAAATGCTTACCGATTTTGTTCTTGCTAAAATAGGGTTCTTTCCAACAAATTCATTGCTTAATGCTAATGAATTTTGTAATTTCGTCTGATATGAAAAAAATCCAAATGGTTGACCTTAAAGGTCAATATACCAAAATAAAAGAAGAGGTAGATCAATCAGTTTTAGACGTTATAGAATCTACGGCTTATATCAATGGACCTAAAGTTCATGAATTCCAAAAGAACTTAGAAAATTATTTAGGAGTCAAGCATGTAATTCCCTGTGCGAATGGTACAGATGCACTGCAAATTGCTATGATGGGCCTAGGCTTAAAACCAGGTGATGAGGTTATTACGGCAGATTTTACATTTGCGGCAACTGTTGAAGTTATTGCTTTGTTGAACCTGACACCAGTTTTGGTGGATGTAGATCCTGTAACTTTTAACATCGATATTGATGCCATTAAAAAGGCGATAACGCCTAAAACGAAGGCAATTGTTCCAGTACACCTTTTTGGTATGTGTGCAAATATGGAAGCAATAATGGAGATCGCTGAAGCAAATGATTTGTATGTAATAGAGGACAATGCACAAGGCATTGGGGCGACTTATACCTATCCTGATGGTCGAAAAGTAAAATCTGGTACTATTGGGCATGTTGCATCAACTTCGTTTTTCCCTTCAAAGAATCTTGGATGTTATGGTGATGGTGGGGCAATCTTTACTAATGACGATGATTTAGCACATACCATTCGTGGAATAGTGAATCACGGAATGTACGTACGTTATCATCATGATGTAGTAGGAGTGAATTCGAGATTAGATTCAGTTCAAGCGGCTATTCTTGATATTAAATTGAAGCATTTGGATCAGTACAATCTTGCGCGTCAAACTGCCGCTAGAAAATACAATGCAGCATTTGCAGGAGAGGCAAATATCGTTACGCCATCTGGCTTATCAGGATGCTCAGGAATTTGTGACACTTGTGATTGTCATGTCTTTCATCAATATACTTTAAGGATTTTGAAAGGCGATCGTGATGAGTTGGTTAAGACCTTAAATGAAAATGGTATTCCTTGTGGTGTGTATTATCCAATTCCGTTACACCGTCAAAAAGCTTACCTTGATACGAGATATAAGGAAGAAGATTTTGAAATAACAAATCAGTTAGTGAAAGAAGTTATTTCATTACCGATGCATACTGAACTCGATGATGAACAAATTGAATTTATTACGACTACTGTTAAAAACTTTGTAAATTCTTAAAATGAAAAAGATTCTTGTAACGGGAGGACTTGGTTTTATTGGTTCTCATACGGTTGTAGAATTACAGAATGAAGGATTTGAAGTCGTGATCATTGATGATCTTTCGAACTCATCTTTGGATGTATTAGATGGTATTTCTTCAATAACTGGGATAACTCCGAAATTCGAAAAAATAGACATAAAGGAAAAAGGAAAGGTTCAAACATTTTTTTCTGATCATAAAGATATTATAGGTGTAATTCATTTTGCAGCGAGTAAGGCAGTAGGTGAGAGTGTTTTAAAACCACTGCACTATTATGAGAATAACCTGAATACATTAGTATACATCTTGCAGGAAGTGGTTGGACTTCCAAGTTCTAATTTTATTTTCAGTTCGTCTTGTACCGTTTACGGACAAGCAGAACATATGCCAATTACGGAAAGTGCGCCAGTTCAGGCCGCAGAATCTCCTTATGGAAATACGAAACAAATAGGGGAAGAGATCATAAACGACGTATGTAAAGTTGATTCAAATTTACAAGCGATTTCTTTACGTTATTTTAATCCAATTGGTGCACATCCAAGCGCAAAGATTGGTGAATTGCCTCTGGGTGTTCCTCAGAATTTAGTCCCATACATTACTCAAACTGCTGCAGGCCTTAGAGATTGTCTTTCTGTTTTTGGAAATGATTATGCCACAAGCGATGGAACCTGTGTTAGAGATTATATACACGTTGTGGATCTGGCTAAAGCCCATGTAGTAGCGTTAAAACGACTGTTAGAAGGTGATAATAGATCAAATTTCGAAACATTCAATATAGGAACTGGAATTGGGAGTTCAGTTTTAGAGGTAATTAAATCTTTTGAAAACGTTTCAGGTCAATCTCTAAATTACAAATTTGCGCCACGAAGAGAAGGCGATGTAACTGAAGCTTATGCCGATACGAAAAAGGCAAATGATATACTGGGATGGCAATCTCAATTGACCCTAGATGATGCGATGTTATCCGCTTGGAATTGGGAAAAGAATATTCGGAACATTAAATAAATACCACATAAAAAAAGCCTCATAATAATGAGGCTTTTCTTTTAGGCGGTTTCAACCTTTTTCTTTTTTACAAAAAATGCTGCGAGTAACAAGATTATCATTCCGAAGGTGACTGACATATCGGCCACATTAAATATTCCGGTTTTGAGAGTGTCATTGATATGCAAATAAAAGAAATCTGTTACAGAGCCATAAGCAATTCTGTCAAATACATTTGCAATACCACCACCAGCAATACATGATAGCGCTATCGTACTCCATTTATCCATTTCTTTATTCTTAATGATATAATAGATTAAATAACCTAAAACGATGACTGGTACGACCAAAAGGAAAATCAACTTTAATGTTGGATTCATTGTACTTCCCATTCCGAGAAATGCACCTTCATTTTCGACGTTCATTAAGATGAAAAAATCACCAACTACATTAATACGTTCCGTTGGATCAATATTCGCTCTTGCGATGACTTTAGAAATTTGATCAATAGCAATATTAAAGGCAATTAATAAAATAATACCTGTCGTTCGGGATAGTTTCATAAATGATTAGGCGTTTGATTCTAAACTTGCAGAAGCAGTTTCAACCTCTCTGTTGATCTTTTTCACTAGACCTTGTAAGACTTTCCCTGGGCCAACTTCTGTAAAGTGGCTCGCGCCATCTGCAATCATTTGTTGTACAGATTGCGTCCAACGCACTGGAGCGGTTAATTGTGAAATCAAATTCGTTTTGATTGCCGTTTCATCTATCACAGCTGATGCTGTAACATTTTGATAGATTGGGCAATTTGGTTTTTTAAATTCAGTGCCTTCTATAGCTGCAGCCAATTCTTCTCTTGCTGGCTCCATTAAAGGTGAATGAAATGCGCCACCTACAGGAAGAACTAATGCACGACGTGCTCCTTCTTCTTTTAAAGTTTCACATGCTGTATTAATAGCATCAATCTCTCCAGAAATTACAAGTTGTCCGGGACAATTATAATTGGCCGCTACTACAACACCATCTGTCATAGCACATACTTTTTCAACGATATCGTCATCTAAGCCTAAAACAGCAGCCATCGTACTAGGTTGTAGTTCACAGGCTTTTTGCATAGCCTGAGCACGCTGTGAAACTAATCTTAAGCCGTCTTCGAAGTTTAATGTGCCATTGGCAACTAACGCCGAAAATTCTCCTAAAGAATGTCCAGCAACCATGTCAGGATTAAAACTATCACCTAATAATTTAGCAAGGATTACCGAATGTAAAAAGATAGCTGGTTGTGTCACTTTAGTTTGCTTAAGGTCTTCAGCCGAACCTTCGAACATAACATCTGTGATTGAAAACCCTAAAATGGAGTTCGCTTTTTCAAAAAGTTCTTGGGCTAATGGTGAATTCTCATAAAGATCAAGTCCCATTCCTGAGAATTGAGCACCTTGACCTGGAAAAATATATGCATTCATATGTTTAAAATTTATGCGACAAAAATAGGAATAATATCTAAATCGAAAGATTAAAAAACTAAGCTCTCAGGTAAGTTATAAATGTAAAGTCATAAGCATGTTTCTCATCTTTTTTACGATACTCTCTACTCACTTCTGTCCAAATTGATTTGTCTATCTCAGGGAAGAAGGTGTCGGCATCCTCAAAACTATGATGAACTCGTGTAATTTCGAGCTTGTCGGCAATAGACATTGATTGTTTGTAAATTTCGCCTCCACCAATTATAAAAGGTTGAGGGTCGCGTCGTGCAGCATCCAAGGCATCTTCTAAATTATTGACTATGATTACGCCATCTGGCGCTTTATAATCTTTTTGACGCGTAATAACAACATGAGTGCGATTTGGAAGTGGTCGCGGAAAGCTTTCAAAGGTCTTTCGGCCCATAATGATATGATGGCCATTTGTAAGCGATTTAAAGCGTTTAAGGTCGTCGCTTAAATGCCAAATGAGATCGTTGTCTTTTCCAATGGCATTATTCTCTCCTGCTGCAACAATTATTGTGATCTCAGTCTTTTTTTTTTCAGAAGTAGTTGGCTTATCCTGTGCCTGGTTGTATGCTTCAGATTTCGCAATTTCCTTTTCTTCTTTTAAGTACTCTTGTTTTAACTTTTCAATACGTTCCTGTTGTTTGGCCACTAAAAGTTCTAGTTGTTGGTCCTCCCAATCTTTTCCCATAAACGAATGCGTTATGAATACGGTTATAAAATGATATATAAAGAGGCTTAACCATAAAACGACTGCTATAACAAACCAATCTAGACCAAAAATTTTTGTGTCTTTTCCAATACCGAGAATAGTATTAGCAATAATCAAAAACACAGAACCAATTAAAAAGATGACAAAATGTATGTAAACTCTTTTTTTCTGTTTGATGCGTTTTTCAGCATACTTAATTAACGCTAATTGCTCTTTGTCAATTTGAGGTATTTGTTTCTTTTTGCCGAACATAAATCAATTTCCTGATGATTTGTAAAGTTAATCTTTTTCACGCAAACGTTGTAATTAAATTTAGTTTAGAAAAACACGAATTTACGCAAACGTTTTAGTGCTTAAAAAACTGAAAATCAGACTTTAAGAAGCGTGTATTTTCTTGAGAAGATGTCAAAATTTAATGGTATTTTTTTTGAATTTTAAATTTTTATCATCACAATTTTATCAAATTGATAAATCTTTCGTTTATCGTAAGCGAATCATTTGAAGCTGATTCTTTCTTTTATACATTTGACCCATAATTCAATTCATTTTATTATGGCGATTAAAAAACAGTATTTAAAGAGCAAGCCAGTATGTAAAGTTACATTTTCTGTGCCTGCGGAAGATGCTAAAAAAGTAGCAGTAGTTGGAACATTTAACGAATGGAACGAGAAAGCTGTTCAGTTGAAAAAATTGAAAAACGGTACATTCAAAGGAACTGTAGATTTAGAAAAAGACAATTCTTACGAATTTAGATATGTTGTTGATGGAACTTACATCAACGATGACCAAGCAGATGCTTATGCGTGGAATGATTTCGCAGCAGCTGAAAATGGTGTTCTAAATGTGTAATTTATCGTTTTGAAAACAAAAAAAGCGCTTTCTACTGAAAGCGCTTTTTTTATACAGCAACCGCACCTTTAATATGCGGATGTGGATCATAATTTTCTAAGGTAAAATCTTCAAATTCAAATTCAAAGATGTCTGTTACCTCAGGATTTAATGTCATTGTTGGTAAAGGTCTTACATCTCTGGACATTTGTAATTCCAATTGTTCTAAATGATTTGCATAGATGTGCGCATCTCCAAATGTATGAACAAATTCTCCAGGTTGGTATCCGCAAACTTGAGCCATCATCATTGTAAATAAAGCATAGGAGGCAATATTGAAAGGAACGCCTAAAAATATATCTGCACTTCGTTGATATAGCTGACAGGATAATTTACCGTCAGCAACATAAAACTGAAAAAACGCATGACAAGGTGGAAGTGCAGCTTTACCGTTCGCAACATTTTCACCGAAAGACTTCGACGTATCTGGAAGCACTGATGGATTCCAAGCTGATACCAGCATACGTCTACTGTCCGGATTGTTTTTTAGAGTGTGGATAACATCTTTTATTTGGTCGATCTCATCACTATTCCAATTACGCCACTGATGTCCATAAACTGGACCAAGATCACCATTATCATCGGCCCATTCATTCCATATTCTTACGCCATTTTCGGTTAGGTAATTAATATTCGTATCACCTTTAAGGAACCAAAGTAGTTCGTATATAATGGATTTTAAATGTAGTTTTTTTGTAGTCACCATCGGAAAACCTTCGCTAAGATCAAATCGCATTTGATATCCAAAAACACTTTTAGTTCCGGTTCCGGTGCGATCAGCTTTTACATTTCCGTTTTCTAAAACATACTTTACAAGGTCGTGGTATTGCTTCATAAGTCTTTCTCCAATTAAATTTAAGTAAGTTGTAATGCTGAGAATTCAGAATTTAAAAATAGAAATAAGCTTCGAATCTTTTTTCGAAACCAATGCGTTTTCTGTAAAAAGTTATTAACTATGGTTAGTAAATAGATATGATAAGTAAAACGCTGTGCTTAACCGATGATCATCCCTGCAATTGTTGCCGAAACTAGTGAGGCCAGAGTTCCTCCGATAAGTGCCTTCATCCCGAATCTTGAGAGTAAGGTACGTTGACCTGGAGCCAATGAACCGATACCTCCTATCTGTATTCCAATCGAGGCAAAATTAGCAAAACCACATAGCATATACGTCGCCATAATGATTGACTTCTCATATTTTAAGTGCGTAAGATTAGATGCATTTTTGAGATCTGCCAATTGTATATAACCTACAAATTCACTTGCAGCGAGTTTAATACCTAAGAGTTGTCCCATTAAAGCCATATCTTCGGTAGCAACACCAATTAGCCACATTAAAGGTGCAAAGGCATAGCCCAGAATAAACTCGAGCGACAAACTTTGATATGGTGTATTAGCCAAGACCCACTCATTAATTGTTGTGATATCGCCAACCCATCCTAGAATACCGTTAATCATAGCAATAAATGCAACAAAAACTAATAGCATCGCTCCAACATTTACTGCAAGTCTTAATCCTTCAGTTGTACCGTTAGCTATGGCATCTAATAAATTGGAACCGATCTTATCTTGAGATACTGTAACGTCTTTATTTATGGCTTCAGTTTGTGGATATAAAATTTTAGAAATTACAATAGCACCAGGAGCAGCCATTACTGATGCAGCAAGTAAATGTTTAGCATAAACTAAACGTAGTGCAGGATCATCACCACCTAAAAATCCAATGTAGGCAGCAAGTACAGCACCTGCAACTGTGGCCATTCCACCGATCATAACAAGTAAGATCTCTGACTTGTTCATCTTTTCAAGATAGGCCTTAATCATTAACGGAGCTTCTGTCTGTCCAAGAAAAATATTACCGGCCACACTCAAACTTTCGGCACCTGAGATGCCTAATAATTTTGTGAGTAACCAGCCCATTCCCTTAACGATCTTTTGAATGATACCAAGGTAAAATAATACCGAAGTTAAGGCTGAGAAGAATAAAATAGTTGGTAATACTTGAAATGCGAAGATGAATCCATACGAATTGATGTCCATAACACCACTAAACAGGAATTCACTTCCGGCTCTCGTAAAGTCTAATATGTTCACAAAAATTTGACCAATAGACTCAAATATATTCTTGATGAAACTCACCTGTAGTACGCCTATTGCTATGACCAGTTGAAAACTCAATCCAATAATCACCGTACGCCAATTGATCGCTTTTCTATTGCTGCTGAAAAGGAATGCAATAAAGATTAATGAGACCATGCCTAGCGCTCCTCTCCATAGGCTATTAAAACTGAAACCCTGACTTTTAATGATGTCATCAGTGGCAGCAACTGAAGGCGTATAGGCTTCGTGTTGACTGGTCACAAAAGTGAACACATTATTATCATTTTTAATTGTTAAAGTTGTGAGAGAAACATCTATGACTTGATAATACTTATCGACTGTAGTAGGAACTTTCTGCTTGAATACCAGCAAATTGTTGTTTTGAAGCCAATAACCACTATTAAAGGTGTTATTCAAAACTGCTGCATACTCGCCATTATCTCCAAGCGATAAAAACTCTTTACCCTTAATGAATTCGATGTCGGCGGACTTATCGTCTGGATAATTATCGAAGATTTCATGTTTAATTAATTGCCAGTCGTTGAAAATGAAATTCGCCGTGTCTTCAGTTTCAATTTTTAGATTTTGAAGTGCACTAGTTACTACTAAAGTGTCATTTTGAACCGTTTGATTACTTTGTCCAACACTTAAAGTCATTCCAAAAAAAATAGCCGTGATAGCTAATAAAACATGTTTCATCTAAAATGGGTTATCGTTTCGAAATCTCATCTCTTATTTTCGCTGCTTTTTCGTAGTCTTCATTATTTACAGCTTCATCGAGAAGTTTATGTAATTCTTTTAATGACTTATCTGAATAGCTTTCTTGAATACTAGCTTCTAACTCTTCAACTACCATATCATCAACTAAGATCGAATCTTGATCTTCGCTTTCTTTTTTCGGATTCACTTTAAGGTAAATTCCAGCTTTATCTAAGATATTCTTATAAGTAAAGATAGGTGCTTTAAATCGTAGAGCGAGGGCAATGGCATCACTTGTTCTGGCATCAATAATTTCCTCAATTTTGTCACGCTCACATATCAAACTCGAATAAAATACACCATCCACAAGTTTGTGAATGATTACTTGTTTTACGACGATATCAAATCGATCAGCAAAATTTTTAAAAAGGTCATGCGTTAAAGGTCGTGGAGGTCTAATTTCTTTTTCTAGGGCAATTGCAATTGATTGAGCTTCAAATGCGCCAATAACGATAGGTAATTTTCGATCACCATCTACTTCATTTAGTATTAAAGCATAGGCACCGTTTTGAGTTTGGCTATACGATATCCCTTTAATATTTAATCTAACTAGGCTCATAGTGTATAAAGCGCAAAGAACTGTTTTAATTAGGACTTTACCAAACTGCATCAGCAGATTTAAGAATAAAGAACCAAATCAAAACAGCTCTTTTCAAACTACAATTTAAAAAAAATTATGCGTTTTGAGCTTTAAATGCTTTTAATTTTTCGATCAGTGTTGGTACAACCTCAAAGGCGTCACCAACTACACCATAATCCGCAGCTTTAAAGAATGGCGCTTCAGGATCGGTGTTGATTACAACTTTAACCTTAGAGGAATTAATTCCAGCTAAATGCTGTATAGCACCTGAAATTCCAACCGCGATATATAGGTTAGATGCGACAGGTTTTCCTGTTTGTCCAACGTGTTCACTATGAGGTCTCCATCCAAGATCGGATACCGGTTTTGAACATGCTGTAGCTGCACCTAAAACGTCTGCTAATTCTTCAATCATGCCCCAGTTTTCAGGCCCCTTTAATCCACGTCCACCAGAAAC
This sequence comes from Psychroserpens sp., assembly GCA_017643165.1. Taxonomy (GTDB): domain Bacteria; phylum Bacteroidota; class Bacteroidia; order Flavobacteriales; family Flavobacteriaceae; genus Psychroserpens. The sequence goes on from JAEPNY010000005.1 coordinate 49,297, forward strand.
CACAATTTCTGCATCTGCAATAGTTACTTTGTCGGTTGCTTTATCAACTGAATCCACTACAACACCAGAAGCTGGAATAGATGGAGAAAAGTCTTCACTAGCTGCATTACCGTTAGATTCTACTAATCCGAATGCATTCTTTGAAACACCAACAATTTTCACATCGGTGTCAATGGTCGTCATGTTGAACGCTTTATTTGTGAAAGCTGTTCGTTTCACTGTAAACGGAGATGTGCTTGAAGGCGCTTCAACAACATTTGAAGCATATCCTGCTTCTAGACCAACAGCTAAGATCGGCGCTAAATATTTACTATCGGCACTAGAGCTAATGATAACGACAGAGGCACCTTCCTGTTTTGCAGCTTGTTCAATCACACCAGCATACGCCTTAGCATTGAATTTTTCTAGATCACCACTCTTTACATTTAATATTTTGTCTACACCGTATTTGCCTAATTCTGATGTATCATTAGCATTAACAGCAACGGCTGTCACGCTAACACCCATCGCATCTGCAACGGCTTTACCATAAGAAGCAACTTCAAAAGCAGCTTTTTTAAATTTTCCTTGTTCTGATTCTGTATATACTAAAACTGACATGTGTTTTTTCTTTTATAGGTTAATTAAATGGCCTTGGCTTCGTTGTGAAGTAAATTGATGAGTTCATCGATATTATCGGCATCTACAAGCGTTACAGCACCTTTAGGAGCTGGCTTTTCAAACTTTACTGCAGATGTGTCTGCAGCAACATTTGTTGGCTCAACAACATTCAGAGGTTTCTGTCTTGCCATCATAATTCCTCTCATGTTCGGTATACGAAGATCACTTTCCTCAACTAATCCTTTTTGACCGCCTATCACCAATGGTAAGCTTGTTGAAACTGTTTCTTTTCCGCCATCAATTTCACGCATTGCTGTGGCGTTAGAACCGTCGATTTCAAGGCTAATACAATTGGTAACAAAATTTGCACCAGTTATAGCAGCTAACATACCAGGTACCATTCCGCCATTATAATCAATAGATTCACGTCCAGCAATTACCAGATCATACCCACCATCTTGAACTACTTTAGCTAATTCCTTAGCCACTTGCATACCATCTTTTGCTTCAGTATTCACGCGTATTGCAGCATCTGCTCCAATAGCCAATGCTTTACGTAAAGTTGGTTCGGTCTCAGCACCACCTACATTTACAACAGTGACATTAGCACCTTGTTTTTCTTTAAACCACATTGCACGTGTTAAGCCAAATTCATCATTCGGATTGATAACAAATTGAACACCGTTTGTGTCAAATTTTGTATCATTTTCAGCAAAATTGATCTTTGAAGTCGTATCAGGAACATGACTAATACATACCAATATTTTCATATTAATTAATTTATGTTGTGTGTAACTTTTTTCTAGAGCACGAAGATAATTATAAAATTCCGATTTTTACTATGCGTGCATAATAAAATTATGTAAAAATTAGTTTTTTTCGGTATTGATTAAAAATTTCGTAGAATATTTGAATCAAATTGAGAATTATTCATGTATTTAACCTGTGTCATTTAAGTTTAGGTTTATTAGTTTGGGGCATTTAAGTATTTAGCCTATTAACTTCAACGTTTGCGTAATTCAAAATATGATTTTTGCCATTTATTTTTCTATTCATTTCTTTCAATAATTATTACTTTTGCTATTCGTAAAAAAACTAATAAATGAAGACAATTCAATTTAGAGAGGCTATTGCCGAGGCTATGAGTGAAGAAATGCGCCGTGATGAGAGCATTTATTTAATGGGTGAAGAGGTAGCCGAATATAATGGAGCATACAAAGCTTCGAAGGGAATGTTGGATGAGTTTGGTCCGAAACGCGTTATTGATACACCAATTGCCGAGCTAGGTTTTGCTGGTGTTGCTATCGGTTCTACAATGACAGGAAATAGACCAATTGTAGAATATATGACCTTTAATTTCTCTCTTGTTGGTATCGATCAAATTATTAATAATGCTGCGAAAATCAGACAAATGTCAGGTGGGCAATTTAAATGTCCAATTGTGTTTCGTGGCCCAACGGCTTCTGCAGGTCAATTAGCTGCTACGCACTCACAAGCTTTTGAGAATTGGTTCGCGAATACGCCTGGATTAAAGGTGGTTGTACCGTCTAACCCTTATGACGCCAAAGGCTTATTGAAATCGGCAATACGCGATGACGATCCAGTAATCTTTATGGAAAGTGAGCAGATGTATGGGGATAAAGGCGACGTGCCTGAAGGTGAATATACGATCCCATTAGGTGTAGCTGATATTAAACGAGAAGGTACTGATGTGACTATCGTATCTTTCGGAAAAATCATTAAAGAGGCTTACAAGGCAGCTGATGAATTGGAAAAAGAAGGTATTTCTTGTGAAATAATTGATCTTAGAACTGTAAGACCAATGGATAGAAAAACGGTTGTTGAATCTGTGAAGAAAACAAATCGTTTGGTTGTTTTGGAAGAGGCATGGCCATTTGGAAATGTTGCGACTGAAATAACATATTTGGTCCAATCAGAGGCATTTGATTACTTAGATGCTCCTGTTGTTAAGTTGAATACGGCTGATACACCTGCACCGTATTCACCAGTATTATTAGAGCAATGGTTGCCTAATAGTAATGATGTCGTAAAAGCAGTAAAAAAAGTACTTTATAAATAAATAAATCGCATTTTTTTGCGTTATCAAAACTTCATTAGCACGATTGTTGATGAAGTTTTTTACTTATGAAACTAAAGCTCCTAACTATATTATTGTTCTTCGGAAGTGTGACGGCATTTTCTCAAACCAAAGTCAGTGGTTATGTATTTGATGAAAATGATCAACCTGTTGCATTCGCCAATGTCTTGTTTAAAGGTTCAACGGAAGGAACAATTACCAACGAGAACGGGCGATTCTATCTAGAGTCTGATGAGACATGGGACACCGTAATCATCTCTTTTTTAGGGTACCAACAACTCGAAATACCTTTGGATAAAAAGGTAAATTATGATTTACGCTTTGTACTGAAAGAGGAGGCAGACGCATTAAATGAGGTTGTTATCGTTACTGGTAAGCAATCTAAAAAAGCATCTGAAAATCCTGCCATAAGAATACTTCAAAAGATATGGGAACGCAAACGTCAAAATGGACTGCGACAATTTAAACAATACCAATACGATAAGTATGAAAAGGTAGAATTCGACCTTAATACGATTGATAGTGCACTTATCAAGAGTAGATTGTTTAGAGGAATGGAGTTTGTCTTTGAAGAAGTAGATACGTCTAGCGTTACAGGTAAAACCTATCTGCCTGTATTCATAAATGAAGCCGTAAGTAAAGTGTATGGAGATAACACCCTTAATAAAGAGAAGGAGGATTTGTTAGGAAATAAGAACTCGGGTTTTAGTAATAATCAGGTAATAATTGATTTCGTTGATGATTTGTACTCCGATTTCAATATTTACGATAACTATTTGAAATTTTTCGATAAGAGTTTTGTTAGTCCGCTTTCCAGAACTGGGATACAGACTTATAATTATGTGTTATCTGATAGTGCTTTTATAGACAATAAATGGTGTTATAATATCATCTATTACCCTAGACGTAAGAATGAATTGACCTTTAAAGGTGACTTTTGGGTAAATGACACCACTTATGCCATTAAAGATATCAATCTTCAAGCTTCAAAAAGTGCTAACATTAACTGGGTTAAAGAAATTTATATTGAACAAGAATTTGAAGTTTTAAATGATTCCTTATTCTTGATAAAGCGTGATTATATGCTCTCTGATTTCGCTTTAAATAAAAAGGAAAAGTCGCGTGGTATCTATGGAAAGCGTACGACACTTTACGATAATTACGAATTTGATGAAGAACGACCAGAGTCCTTTTATGATCAGGAAGTTTTCAGTTTTAATGAAGATATATACAATAGGGATGATGCGTTTTGGGAAAAGAATAGATTGGAACGACTGAACAAAGACGAACGCGGTGTTTACAAAATGTTGGACACGCTTAAGACTGTAAAAAAATTCAAACGTCTATATAATCTAGGAAGTATTCTCGCCTCAGGATATATCGAGTTTCCGAGTATCAACTTTGATTATGGTCCAATTTTTTCCACCTTCGGATTTAATGATGTAGAAGGACTCAGACTTCGAACTGGTGGACGAACGTATTTCGGACCGAATGATCTATGGCGTCTAGAAGGTTTCGTAGCCTATGGATTTAGAGACGAAAAATTTAAGTATGGTATTTCAGGGAAATGGTTGCTGGACAAAAAAAATCGATTGATTGTTTTTGGAGGACATCGTCGAGACATCGAACAAATTGGAGCTAGTTTAACGAGTTCTACAGATGTTTTAGGACGAAGTCTAGCATCCAATGCAGTAATTACTGCTGGTGTAAATGATAAACTCACAAATATCAATTTAACCACTTTAGGATTTGAAATTGAACCAGTCAAAAATCTGGCGTTCCGATTTAACACAAGTTATCGAACACTAGAATCGGCATCTCCAACATTTAGCTTGGATTATAATGACCCGGATGCGCCAGGAGGTATTTCTTCAGAAGTTCAACAGCTAGAGTCTCGATTATCCATAGCCTATTATCCGAAGCGACAAATGACAGGTTATGGCGTAGAACGCAAGGAAAAAAACGACAATTTTGCTAGACTGTTTGCACAAGTATCTAAAGGTTTTGAAGGTCCATTAGACAGTGACTTTGACTATACAAAAGTTCAGTTTTCTTATATACAACCATGGCAAGTTGGTGGTTTTGGGCGATTAGTAACCTCTGTAGAAGCAGGAAAGACTTTTGGAGAGGTTCCATTAGGTTTATTGAGTGTGGTTCCGGGGAATCAAACTTATTTTTCTATTTATAATACCTTTCCGCAATTAGACTTTTATGAATTTGTAACAGACACCTACACCTCGATGCATATTGAGCATAATTTTAATGGTCGTTTGTTTTCGCGAATACCTTTTTTAAAGAAATACAACCTTCGTGCAGTAGCTGGAATTAGAGGTGTTTGGGGAGATCTTTCTGCAGATAATATCGCGCTCAATACTACAGGCAATCCAGTTGAAATTCCATTGGTAGCGCCAGATAGTCGTATTTATTATGAATATAGCTTTGGAATAGCCAATATCTTCAAGATTTTAAGAATAGACTTTAACTTCAGAGGTAATTATCTTGATAGACCAGGTGCAAGACGATTTGGTATTACTGGAAGTTTTGGATTTTATTTTTAAACAGCATCACTTATTGCGAAGCTTTTCATTGCGCAACACAAACAATAGCGTATCTTTGCACTCCAATTTAATTTAATATAATGACAGCATCTGGCAACTTAACATTTGATGTTTTGATCGAAATTCCGAAAGGAAGTAGAAATAAATATGAATACGATTTTGAACTCAACAAAATCCGATTTGATCGCATGCTATTTTCATCTATGATGTATCCTGGTGATTATGGTTTTATTCCTGAAACTTTGGCACTCGATGGTGATCCTCTTGATATTTTGGTATTAGGTCACGAGCCAACGTTTCCAATGTGTGTTATGGAAGTAAAACCTATTGGTGTCTTCCACATGGCAGATGAAAAAGGTCCGGATGAAAAGATTGTATGTGTTCCTGTTTCTGATCCAATATGGAGTTTAAGAAACGATATTTCCGATTTGAATCCGCATCGCCTTGAAGAGATTACACATTTCTTTCAAGTCTATAAAGACTTAGAAAAGAAGAAAGTTGATGTAGGTGGCTGGGGAAATGCGAAGGAAGCCTATGAGATTGTAAGTAAGTGTATGGAACGTTATGAAAATAGCGAACATAAAACTAATGGCGACTTCACCATATAGTCAATTATGTTCATAAGATAAGTAAGCCCTTTGTTATTAAAGACAAAGGGCTTTTCTATTTACATACATTTCACTACTTTTGCGCAGCTAAATAACAAATCAAATTATAATATGGAATCAAATATGATTTTAGTGCCAATAGGATTGGCGATTTTAGGGCTAGTATTTATGCTAGTTAAGATGGCTTGGGTTAAGAAGCAAGCTGCTGGAAATGAGAAAATGCAAGGGATATCGAAAGCGATAAAAGAAGGTGCTTTAGCATTTTTGGGAGCTGAATACAGATTACTATTAATATTCGTAGTCATCGCTTCTTTGGCATTGTTCGGAATTTCTCAGATAGTTGAAACTACAAGTTGGATGATCGTTCCAGCCTTTATATTTGGTGCTATCTTCTCTGCATTAGCTGGTAATATTGGAATGCGTATTGCAACTGAAGCTAACGCACGTACTGCAGAAGCAGCTAAAACTAGCTTACCACAAGCACTTAAAGTATCATTTGGTGGTGGTACAGTTATGGGGCTTGGAGTAGCGAGTTTAGCGGTACTAGGATTAAGTTTATTCTTTATGTTCTTTGTGAGCCAATTCATGGGTGAATCAGGAACATTCTATAACAATATGACTATTGTTCTTGAAGCACTTGCGGGATTCTCTTTAGGTGCAGAATCTATCGCATTGTTCGCGAGAGTTGGTGGAGGTATTTACACGAAAGCTGCCGACGTAGGAGCTGACTTAGTTGGTAAAGTTGAGGCAGGTATTCCTGAAGATGATCCGCGTAACCCAGCAACTATTGCTGATAACGTAGGTGATAATGTAGGTGATGTTGCAGGTATGGGAGCTGACTTATTCGGTTCGTATGTAGCAACAGTTCTTGCTGCAATGGTGTTAGGAAACTATGTTATTAAAGATATGTCTGCTGTTTCACAGTTTGCAGATGATTTCAATGGAATGGGGCCAATCTTATTACCAATTGTAATCGCTGGTGTTGGAATATTAGCATCAATCATCGGAACGTTCTTAGTTAAAATTTCAAGTAATGATGCTAAAGAAGCACAAGTGCAAAAAGCATTGGATATTGGAAACTGGGTGTCAATTATAATTACGGCTTTCGCTGGATGGTTCTTAATTGGTTACATGTTACCGGAAACTATGTCTATGAATTTCTTTGGTGAAGGACTCAAAGAGGTTCCATCGATTAACGTGTTCTATTCTACTTTAATAGGATTGGCTGTAGGCGCATTAATTTCTGTTGTAACTGCATACTATACAAGTTTAGGTAAGAAACCAGTTTTAGATATCGTACAGAATAGTTCGACTGGAGCAGCGACAAATATCATTGCTGGTTTAGCGGTTGGAATGAAGTCTACATTCTTATCAGTAATCTTATTTGCTGCAGCAATCTTCGGATCGTATGCATTGGCTGGATTCTACGGAGTAGCGTTAGCGGCATCAGCTATGATGGCGACTACAGCTATGCAGTTAGCGATTGATGCTTTCGGACCAATTGCTGATAATGCTGGTGGTGTTGCTGAAATGAGTGAATTAGAGCCTCACGTTCGTGAGCGTACAGATATTTTAGATTCAGTAGGTAATACAACTGCTGCAGTAGGTAAAGGTTTTGCAATTGCATCTGCTGCCTTAACAGCTTTAGCACTTTTTGCTGCGTATGTAACCTTTACTGGTATTGATGGTATTAACATCTTTAAAGCTGACGTATTAGCTATGTTATTCGTAGGAGGTATGATTCCGGTAATCTTTTCAGCTTTAGCAATGCAATCTGTTGGAAAAGCGGCTATGGAAATGGTGCAAGAAGTACGTCGTCAGTTCAAAGAGATTCCAGGAATTATGGAAGGAACTGGAACTCCTGAATATGCGAAGTGTGTTGATATTTCAACAAAAGCAGCTTTAAAAGAAATGATTTTACCTGGTCTAATTACGATCATCACGCCTATAGTTATCGGATTATTATTTGGAGCTGAGCCATTAGGAGGATACATGGCTGGTGTTTGTGTATCTGGAGTTATGTGGGCGATCTTTCAAAATAATGCTGGTGGTGCATGGGATAACGCAAAGAAGTCGTTCGAAGCTGGTGTTGAAATTGACGGAGAGATGACTTACAAAGGATCTGATGCGCATAAGGCGGCTGTAACAGGTGATACCGTTGGTGATCCGTTTAAAGATACTTCAGGGCCTTCAATGAATATTCTTATTAAATTAACATGTTTAGTTGGTTTGGTGATTGCTCCAATTTTAGGAGACCATGGCACGGAAGAAGGTTTAGCAATAAACGAAGAGATCACCGTCGAAGCAACTGTTGATTCAAATAAAATGGTTGATGCTAAAATTACCTACACTACTATTGAAAATGGTGAAGAAGTAACCAAAGAAGAAACCTTTTCAGGTACGGAGGAAGAGGTAGAAGCTAAATTGAAAGAATTTGAAGCGTCAATATCTACAACAGAGGATAAAGATGTCAAAGTGATCAAAGAAATGGAAGTTATTAAACAATAACTTTTAACTTCATAAATAATGAAAGCCGCGTTTATCGCGGCTTTTTTTATGGAATCAAGTATATCTACGCGAAAATTTCAAGATTATAAGCTATACTTTTAATGTCATGTCGTTCAAAACTAAAATACATTCAATTGAAGATAAGTTATCTGATTTTCAAATTGTAAAATGTCGTATGTTTCATGAAAGTATTGCCTTAGATGCACAGGGTAATCCGAGCTACAAACGCATTGGTAATGATCAAATCTTTGACAGGGTTTCATTATGTGATCACAACATCAGAAGAAAGCGATTGGGATGTGCGCATACTGGCGCAAATATTAAGTTTGAACAGCTCCTAGAAGCGTTAGCTGAAAATCATCCAAAATATGCTTCTGAAATATTGGAGCTTAGGGATCAATTTAATTCTACGATATCACGTATTTACACTGTAGATCATGAAATGGGTTTTTTAGAACGCGATTTGGCTATTTCTAGCATCAATAATGACACTAAGGAAGCGCATCGTCTTTCACAAAAAAAAGAGCAACTTGTTGACACGCATGATAAACTCATGGAAGAACTGATGTTGTTAAGAGTTGAGGTCGAGCGGTTTATTTAGGTTTAGTGAAACGCTTTTAGTTAATAGATTCTACATTTTAATGAATTTCTTATCTTGAACACATATTTAGCGCTTGTGTTTAGAAGAGACCCGTTACAAATAATAGCTTTTCAGAGTTATGGTACAGACCAACATTTCTACATGCGCGGTCGTGCTTTAGAGGATGAAACCATAAATTTAGAACAGAAAGGGCTCTTTGCATTATTTATTAATTCATGGAAACGCTTCGAAAGTGACGAGATCAAATTTGCTGATCTTCAAATTAAGCTACCTTCTGGACAAAAACTTAATACCTCTACAGACGATCATGGTTACTTCAAAATTGACGAACCACTAGGACGTTTGAGAGCCATGGCAAATGCAGAAGGATGGCTCAAAGTTGAAATCTCATATAATGGGCAACGCACGCGTGATATTCAAAATTCAAATCGTTTTCCTGGTGAAATGCTAATTCCTTCAGCCGATGTTGATTTTGGGGTCATAAGTGATATAGATGATACAATTATACATACTGGTGTCGCATCAACCTTAAAATGGAAGTTATTAATCAATAGTATTTTTAGAAGTGCGTCTAATCGCATTCCTTTAGAAGGTGCAGCCGAATTTTACCACAAGCTCCATCGCGGTATTTCAGGAGCTAACGCCAATCCAATTTTTTATGTAAGCCATAGTCCGTGGAATCTTTATCGTTATTTAGAATTCTTTTTGAAGCAAAATGACTTCCCAAAAGGGCCAATTCTATTGCGTAGTTTCAAAGATATCTTTAAAAAGAAAACTGGTGATCAACCACAGAAGCATATTGAGATTCTAAATATTTTAAAGGCCTATCCCGAACTGAAATTCATTTTAATTGGAGATAGTGGTGAACGCGATGCAGACATATACATTGATATAGCAAATACCTATCCGTATCAAGTAGCGGCGATTTATTTGAGAGTGATTAAACATCGCAAAAAAATGCAACGTGTAAGATCGCTATTTGAAAGATTTGATACTGTACCAGTATTATTGGTAGAAAGTAGCGCTCAGGCGATTGAGCATGCCAGATCACATGGGTTTATTAATAAATATGTGTGATGGTCTAAGCGACTAGTTCAGATGAGTTTAAAATAAACCGTGAATTTGGGCATCAATCTTATTGATGATACCGCCTAAGTCTTCAGGGTTGGCAACGAAATCTAAATTATCGACATCAATAATAAGAAGATTGCCTTTATTGTAGTCATGTATCCACGCTTCGTAACGTTCATTAAGGCGACTTAAATAATCTATGCTAATCGAGTTTTCATAATCACGTCCACGCTTATGAATTTGTGCGACGAGATTAGGTATAGTACTGCGCAAATAAATTAACAAATCAGGACCTTCAACAAAGCCTTCCATAAGATCGAATAGTGATCTGTAGTTTTCAAAATCACGATTGGTCATTAAACCCATTGCGTGGAGGTTAGGTGCAAAAATATGCGCATCCTCATAAATGGTTCTATCTTGAATAATATCCTTACCACTGCGTCGAATTTGCGCTACTTGACGAAATCGACTATTTAAGAAATAGACTTGCAAGTTAAAACTCCAACGTTCCATTTGATTGTAAAAATCATCTAGATAAGGGTTGTCTACCACATCTTCCAATTGTGGTTCCCATTTGTAGTGTTTGGCTAATAATTTTGTAAGTGTGGTTTTACCAGCACCAATATTTCCCGCGACTGCAACGTGCATATCTAATCGATTTTTAGTTGGTATGAATGGAGTTTATTCGAATCGTAAATATACAAGGTTTCATTGGTTAGTAAAAACTGATTTATTAACAATTTCGGAGTGTTTAAAGCCTGTATCTCACCACTTTCTTTGGACTTGTGGAAGAGCCCTGAATCAGACTTTAGTATTATGCTGTCCTTGCTTAGTGCCATTTCGGTGTACCCTTTGTTTTCGATCTTGGAGATCAAACTTCCGAAGTAGGTATATTGATACAGATACTTTTCTGTAAGCATCCAGCAATAGTTGTAATCACTTTTCAGATCTAAGACGTTAGTTTGCACTGGAACTGTAGTAACGCGAATTGTATTATTTAGATAATCGTATAGTTCCAATTGTTGAATATCCTGATTAAAGATCCAAAGCGTATTATCATATCCTGTTGAAACATGGGTTACAAATCTGTAGGGTTGTAAGGTGTTAAAATCGATCTCGAAAATTTCAGCGAGGCGATTATCAAGAATGATTACGTAGTTGAAATCCTGAAAAAACATATTAATCTTTAGTGGATTGTATGCGTTAACTGTTGTTGGAATACCTAATTGAACATTGCTGAAATTAATAGCCTCTTGTGTTTTTGGGTTTTTATACAAGATGTTCCCAACCGTATAATACATGGTTTCAAAATTATCGATTGCGATGAGCTGATCTATGTCTAAAGCCGTAGAATCTTTAGGAATCAGGGTCACTGTAGACTGCGCATTACTCCAGGCAAACGTGAGAACTAAAATGAAGCTAAGAAATTTCATAAGGTATTATAGACTTGAAAAATACAAAAATTACGCCATAAATGAAGATGGTAGTTGTAATTCAAGAACGAAATAATACTAGAATAAATTGCAGGGAAATTAGTTCACTAATTTATAACCAAAGCCGCGAACGTTTATGATCTGTATACTTTCGTCTTTTTGGAGTTTTTTCCGAAGTTTAGTAATGAATACATCCATGCTTCGTGCTGAAAAGAAATCGTCATTACCCCAAAGTTTGTTCAAGATTAAAGATCGATCTAATACCTGATTCTTGTTCTTAATTAAGTGAAATAATAGGTGAGCTTCTCTATGGGTTAATTGCTGCGATTCGCCGTCAATTGTAAGTACTTGTTTTGGAAAATCAAACTTATAATTTCCAATCGTTAGGGTATCGGATGTTTTTTGAATTTTTGTCCTATTGAGAAGGTTGTTAATTCTTACGATTAACTCTTCCATGCTAAACGGTTTTTTCAAATAATCGTTTCCGCCAATCGTAAATCCTTCCACAACATCTTGCGTCTGTGATTTTGCCGTTAAAAATATAATTGGAATACTATCATCAAGTGTTCTTATTTCTTTAGCTAACGTAAATCCATCTTTTTTCGGCATCATAACATCTAACACCAATAATTCTGGAGACTCTTTTTGATAGGTTTCTAAGGCAATCTCACCATTTTCACACAGATGCACTTTGAAGTCTCTTGTTTCAAGACTCTCTTTAATGATTTGTCCTAAGGCAGGTTCATCTTCAGCAAGTAAAATATTGATCTTAGACATTTGGTAATTCGATTTTAAAAGTGGTTCGATCGTTCGATAAGTCTAACGTAATTTTTCCATCGTGCTTCTCGATAATGGTTTTTGTATAATAAAGACCAATTCCAAATCCTTTCACATCATGTGTGTTTCCTTTTGGAACGCGGTAGAATTTTTCAAAGATCTTATCCTTGTTGGCTTTAGATAATGTTTTTCCATTGTCGGATATACTAATAAGAACCGCAGAATCCTGATGAATTAATTTTATATCGATGATATCACCTCCATATTTAAAGGCATTATCAATCACATTATTGACTGCATTTTCAAAATGGAATACATCTACTTTGCATAGCACCTCAGGATCTAAAGCTACATTAATAGTCTTCTGCTCATTTTGAATTCTATATTTCTCAATAATTGATGAAATCACTTCGGAAATATTATAACTATCCCTATTGAGCTCTAAGCTATCACTGTCTAATGTTGCTGTTTCCAATAGCTTTTCTACCATAGTATTTAGTTTAGAAAGCTGTTGATTAGACATATTGAGATACGTGTTCGTTTTATTTTTATCGTCAAGCACATCAAAATTCTGAATGCTTTCAAGTGCAACACCAATTGTTGCTATTGGTGTTTTGAATTCGTGGGTAATATTGCTAATGAGATCATTTTTAACCTCCGCAAGTTGCTTTTGCTGTTTAATAATCTTCAACAAATAGAATAAACTACTGATAACAGCTAAAACTAATAACGTAGAGATTAATATCCCTAGAAGACTGCGTTTTAAAACCACCCAAGTTTCGTTTTCATAAACAATTTTAAGTTCACTATTCTTAGGTAAGAACGTAGATCTAGATGTATTACTTAAAAAGAATTTATAGTTTTCATTTATAGAATCATGAGCAATGACCTTCACATTAGTGCTATTGGTTTTGATTGAATCGTTATAATCTAGTCGATATTCGAGATCAATTTGTTTTCGTTTAAGATCAGATTTTAAAAGGCTATCTACTTTTTTAAGATCTAACGAGTCATTTTTTATCGAGATAACAATTTTTGAAGTTAGGATTTCAAAGTCGGAAAGATCGATTTTTAAACTGTCTGCCGACTGTTCTGCCTTCAGCTCTTTCATTTGCTGTTTGAACTCCTGCGGACTTAGCTTACTGTCAGGTTTACGATCGGCAGCGTTCATTGAATCTACTTGTCGTCCTCGCAATACTGTAACCCCTTCAACATTTCCGAATTTAACCGAATCAAGTGAATGGAATTGATCATTAGTCTCATCAATCGATTTAGCGAGTTCATCTAAAAAACCGCCGTCTTCGAACACGCCTTGCTGAGCGGTTCCGTCAAGTTTTAATCCTAGTGTCGTTGCTTGCGCTAAAGTTGTATAATAATCGTCAACTGATTTGTCTAGACTAGTTTGAACGTCCTTAACTAATTGCTCTTTATTGGATTGATAGTTCTTATAATTCCAATAGGATTGGATGCCTATTGTAGCAATAATAACAACTATTATTAAATAAAGCGTATATCTATATTTAGCATCATTCATAAGTCAAAAGTAATTGTTAAAACCCTTATAAACTAATCGGTTAACACACGTTAACACTGGTTAACTATAAATGCTATAATCACCAGATATATTTGTGGTGTATTAATCATTAAAAACCAAAAAACATGAAAACCGTATTTACATTTTTAGGACTATTTATTGCGACAATAACATTAAGTTTCGCACAAGAAGTTAAAGGCCAAATCACAATGGATGACATTCAACTTAAAGACTTGAAGATTTCAGTTACAGTAGATTCTGCTGAAGAGATCAAAGAGGTGTTTAAAGTAGGTGATATAAAAGAGCTTTTAGAAGAAGTGAGTACTAATGAAGACGTGACATTCGAATTAATATGCAATGGAGACAAGATGTCTAATGGTAAACTAAGTTCACTTACCTATAAAATAGACGGAAATACAAATAATATTAAAGACTTTCTTAAACGCGTCAAAGAGATACGTAAAGGAGCAATCAACTATTATAACAACAAGGACTAAATCCGCAAAGCACTATGCTATTTTTTACCGTAATTTAGCATAGTGCTTTTTAAAACTTAAGACATGAAAGTAATTGTAAAAATTGTCGTTGCATTCATAATTATGGTGTCTTCGACGTTAGGTGCTCAGGACTTTCAAGGTGTTGCAACTTATAAAACATCGAGAAAGGTGAATATTCAAATTGATAGTACGAAGGTCAATTCGGCAATGCACGAGCAAATGATGGAAATGCTTAAAAAGCAATTTCAAAAAACGTTTATACTCACCTTCGATAAAGAGTCATCAATATATAAGGAAGATGAAGTCTTAGAATCTCCACAAGTAGGAGGCGCCACAATGAGCGTCGTAATGTTAGGCGATGGCGCTTCGGATATTCTTTATAAGAACACCAAAGAAAACCGCTTTAGTAATTATACTGATCTCTATGGAAAAATCTTCTTGGTTAAAGACTCAATCGCAACACTAGATTGGACCTTAGAGAATGAAACGAAGAACATCGGAGAATATACCTGCTATAAGGCTACATTCAGCGAAGAAGTTGAGGTCATAGAAAGTGGAATGAGCATTAATGGAGATAAAGATTTGAGTGAACCTGAAACACGAACTGAAACTCGAGTTACAACGGCTTGGTATACACCTCAAATTCCTGTTAACAATGGTCCTGCACGATATCAAGGATTACCTGGATTAATTCTTGAAATTAATGATGGGCAACAAACCATTATTTGTTCTAAAATTGTTTTAAATCCGGAAGATGCTGTAAATATCAAAGAGCCAACTAAAGGGAAAGTTGTCAATCAAACAGAATTTGATGAGATTATGGAGAAGAAGCAGCAGGAAATGATGGAGCGATACTCACCAAGGGATGGTCGAGAAGGCGAAACGTTTCAAATACGAATAGGAGGTTAATAAACGGGCTTGAGCATGTTGATGTACTGTTAATATTATGATAAATAAAGCGTTTTTGTTTAATGTTTAATTAGTTTTGTTAGACAATAACCAATCGTTAAGTTATCATTATGAAGGCATTAATAACAAGAATCGCAGTTTTATCAATCGTTTTATTAACCACTGCTAACCTAAACGCACAAGATTTTCAAGGAAAAGCATACTATTTCGCAAAGTCCACAATGGACCTTGGTCGATGGGGTGCTCGATTGAGCGAGGCACAGAAGAAGCAAGTGATGGCGAGAATGAAGAATCGATTGGAAAAAACATATACGTTGACATTCAACAAAACAGAATCGTTCTTTAAGGAAGATGAGAAATTAGATGCAATGTCGGGTGCAACAGATTCATGGGGATCGAATTTTTCACCAGGATATTCATATAAGAATATTAAGGATTCTACCCTAACGCAAAGTCAGGAATTTTACGGGAAGCAGTTCTTGGTAAAAGATAAGCTGTTGAAGATCGAATGGCAGATGGGTTCCGAAACTAAACAAATTGGAAATTACACCTGTTTTAAAGCTGTAGCATTAGTTCCTGAAAATGACCTTACATGGTATAATTTTTCTTGGGATAAATTGAGAAGAAATGAGCCAGTGCAGGATTCAATAACAGGAGAAATGAAAGAACCTGAAATTAAATTGACGCAGATTGAAGCATGGTATACGCCACAGATTCCTGTGAGTAATGGGCCATTGGAGTACTGGGGATTACCAGGATTAATTCTTGAAGTAAGTGCAGGTAATACGACATTACTTTGTTCGAAGTTAGTGATTAATCCAGAAGATAAGGAAGAGATTGAAGCGCCTCAGCGCGGTAAAGAAATAAATAAAACAGATTATCAAGCGACCGTTATGGCAAAGATGCAGGAGTTCAGAGACAGTCGCGGACGTAGAAGTCGAGGTTAAATTTTGGCAATATTTTAACACATTTAGATTAGACGATTGTCCAATTTGCAAGTCTAAACCATATTGTCAACCGTCGTTGTGTGCTCATTTTCTTGATCTAAGATTGAAGAATACACCTCGAAACTAAATTTAAATAAATGAAAACGTCTAGACTTCAGTCACTACTACTAATTATTTCATGCCTTTTCATCACTGGTATTCACGCACAAGATTTTCAAGGGAAAGCTTACTATAAGACGAAAACCACTATGGACATGAGTCAATGGGGTGGTGGTAGACAATTATCACCTGACCAGATCAAACGTATGGAGGAGCGCATGAAGAGTTTCCTTGAAAAAGAATATGTTTTGATTTTCAATAAATCTGAATCAATTTACAAGGAAGAAGAACGATTAGAGGCAATGGGCTCTAATAATTGGGGTGGATTTGCAAGTAGTTTTACTGGCGGTCCGAAGTATAAAAATGTTCAAAGTAAAGAAGTAGTTCAGGATCAAGAGTTTTTCGGGAAACAATTTTTGATCCAAGACGAGCTTAAATCTTTAGAATGGACAATGGGCACAGAAACCAAACAGATTGGAGAATATACAGTGTTTAAAGCAACGGCAACCAAACCTGTTACCGGTTTTGATTGGCGTAGTATGAGAAGGCGAGATAATAATGACGCCAAGAAAGAGAAGGATTCTACGGAAACTAAATCTGACGATCCAATGGATCAAATAGAAATGCCGAAAGAGATTGAAGTGGTGGCATGGTATACGCCACAAATACCTGTAAATCAGGGTCCAGACGACTATTGGGGCTTACCAGGTTTAATATTAGAGGTGAGTGCTGATCGAACAACTATGTTGTGTACAAAGATTGTATTAAACCCTAAAGAAAAAGATAACATTAAAAAACCAGAAAAAGGCGAAGTTGTAACTCAGGAAGAATATACTGAGATCACTACAAAAAAAATGGAAGAAATGCGCGAGATGTATAGAGGTAGACGTGGCGGCAGACGCAACTAATCTTTAATAATCAACTAGCCAATTTAATTAGAAACCAAATGAAAAAAATTAGTCTACTTTTTGCATTATTCCTTGGAATCAATGGATTTGCTCAAGTGAAATTGCAAGGAGTTGTAAAAGATAGTATTGGTAACCCTCTAGAATTAGCCAATGTTATTGCCATAAACAAAGAGTCTAACGCATTAGAGTCTTATGCGATCACCAATAATAAAGGATATTATAAGCTTCAATTAGGAAAGAATGGGACTTACAATATCAAAGTGAGTTATATTGGATTAAAGACAACTTCGGAAGATATCTCTACTAAAGAAGCAGATATCACCAAAGACTTTACGCTTCTTCCAGATAATGCACTTGATGCGGTAGAATTAACCTACGAAATGCCTGTCACGATTAAAGGTGATACCATCGTATACAATGCAGATTCGTTTAAAAACGGTTCTGAACGGAAACTGGAGGATGTATTAGAGAAGCTTCCAGGTGTAGAAATTACCGAAGATGGAGGAATAGAAGTTGAAGGGAATAGGGTTCAGAAAATTACAGTAAACGGAAAAGACTTTTTTGATGGTGACACAAAACTTGCCACAGAAAACATCCCATCTAATGCTGTTGATAAAATTGAAGTACTACGAAATTTTTCTGAAGTCAATCAGCTTCGAAGTGTTCAGAATAATCAAAATAATGTTGCGATCAATATCAAACTAAAAGAAGGTAAAGAAAACTTCTGGTTTGGGGATATTACAGCGGGTGTTGGTGATGCACCTTCACCACACGACGAATTATATATTGTTCAACCTAAATTATTTTACTACAGTCCGAAATACAGTATAAATGTCATAGGAGACTTAAATAATATTGGAGAAGCGGCTATAAACAACAGAGATCTTCGAAGTTTTGGTGGTGGGTTTAGAGCACCTAGTCGCGATAGTGGTACCAGTTTAAATTTAGGAAATAATGGTCTTAGTGGGCTAACGAATCTTGGTAATGCACAAAAAATTGAATCTAAATTGGTTGCAACCAATTTTAGTTATTCGCCTAAAGAGACTCTAGATTTAAGTGGCTTTGTCATTCTTAATAGTACCAGAATTGATACGAGAACAGAACGCTTTATTCGATATACCGACGATGATCTCGGTATTCCAGACGAAGATGTAACGAGCATTGGTCGTGAGGCTTCCGATCAAGCTTTGGCTAAGCTAAGCTTGCTTTATAAGCCAAATCCAAACAATCAATTAGATTATGATGTTTTGACAAGAATTTCCAAAGACACAGAAAGACAAACGGAACTATCTTCTGTCATTGGAGGAACACGCCAATTGGATGAGGTAACACCGTTCAGTATTAACCAAAATCTGAATTATTATTACACGCTTGATGAAGATAATATCTTTGCTTTTGAAGCCCAACATTTGATTAGAGATGAAGATCCGTTCTATAATGCAGTTTTAAATAATGATCCTACTAATAACGGTGAGACCGATCCAGATGATAGAGATGCTTATGATGATACTGCAGCAGCTTTAGGATTAAATCAATTACTAAATACATACGATCTGGGGCAAGATAGACGTGTAAAGTCTAATCAATTGGATGCAAAACTAGATTATTACCATATCATTAATCCGAAAAGTAATATCAGTTTTACATTGGGAACAATTTTTAGTCGTCAAGACTTCAATTCAAATATTTTCCAATTTTTAGATGATGGGTCAATTTTCGATCCTGTACCGAATATCACGGATGACGATGGGAATCTACTAAGAGCAGAAAATGACACACAGTATAATTTTAGTGATGTTTATGTAGGAACACGTTATAACGTAAGAACCGGTAAATTTACATTTAGACCTGGATTATCACTTCACTATTACGGCAATAATAATACACAATTCGGACAAGATTTTGGCGAGAATTTCTTTAGAGTCTTACCAGAATTTGAAGCACGTGTACAATTTAAAAAATCTGAAAGTTTACAATTAAACTATAGAATGTCGAATCAATTTACTGATGTTACCACATTGGCAAATGGTTTAGTTCTAAATAGTTTTAACGCATTGGCTTTCGGTGAGCCAGATCTTCAAAATGGATTGAGCCATAGTGTAAGTTTGTTCTACCGTAGCTTTAATTTATTTAATAATACCAATGTGTTTGGAGGTGTCACTTATAATAAGAATATAGATCAGATACGTTCTGATGCGATTTTCAATAGTGTTATCACGACACGTACATTCTTCAATTCACAATTTGCAGATGAAACCTTAACGGCATTTGGAAGCTGGCAGAAGCGATTTGGGAAGTTGATCACAACTATGAGAGCAAATTTCAATTATAGTTTGAGAAATCAGTTCATCCAAGGAAGACGTTCAGCAAACGAAAGCTTCACTCAAAGTTATCGACCTGAAATTCGTACAAACTTTAGAGAAGCGCCCAATGTGAGATTCAGATATAATTATTCTATAAGTAATAATGAACAGGGGACTACAACGACCAAAATTATTACCAACTCGCCTTCAATTAGATTCGATGCTTATATCTGGAAGTCCGTAACCTTTGTAACTGATTATACGTATACCAATCAAGATTTTGAAGGGAGTTCAGAGTCATTCCAAACTTGGAGTGCTAGATTGGGTTATCGAAAAGATCGTGATGCAAAATGGGAATATGAGATCAGGGCAAATAACATTTTAAATATTGATGCTAATGTCAATAATAATGTCACGGATTTTTCGGTTGTTAATTCAGCAACTTTCTTACAACCGCGATTTATAACATTTAGAGTCGTTTATTCTCTATAATAAAAAAGCCTTCTCCAAAGAGAAGGCTTTTACATAATCCCATATACTGAGTTTTATTCATCTCTAAGTACATGTGCCACACCAGAAATGGTGTGTGTATCTCCGTTGAAGTCTTCATAGGTACCACTAAAATTGATATCTATATATTCTCCAACATCACCTAAAGCTGTAAGGTTAAAGACTATACCATTATTGTCATCATTAATGTTATTACATTCAGAAATATTAAATCCGACAGCATTTTGATCATTCCACATGAGGTAACCATATTCACCAACATATGGTGCATCATTTAATATGGCAAATAGATAGAAACACTGTTCTTGATTTCCGAAGATGTTTAAACTTGGACCATTTGTATTTGGGCTAGATGGACTAAGTGTAGCCGTAATATCATCAACGATAAATAAACCTTCATCGTTATCGATCGTATATTGAATGAATTCTGTAACGTCATTACAAGCAGAAATAGTTCCTACATCGGTAAGTGGCGTTGTGAACGTATAATTTATACTATCCGTTACCTGTAAATTGACAAAATCACTGGCCTCGATTGAGAATTCGTTATTACTTGTACATCTGATGAGATTAATTTCGAATTCACCGTTTGAAACGACATCGGTAAACGTTTGATTCCCATAACCAAGCTGAACATAGCCATCAGTAACAGGATCACCATTACAAGTTGTGAAGTTTCCAACGACAGTTTCAGAAACAATATCTACATTATCAGGCACTGTTATAGTAATCGTTGAATCGGCGTTAAACGGTCCTACATTTTCAGAATAGATTGAATTCGAACCACACACATCGAAGATATAGACATTAAGTCCTAGAGTCTCGCCACTTGGTACTAAACCACAAACTTCTCCATTTTCATTAGTATAACCTGAGGTAGTTCCGAAGGTATCACTAGTTAGTGTGATCAATAGATTTGATAATTCATTACCTTCTTCATCAGAAGCCACAATACATAGATTTACAGCCTCTGCAGGAATATCGCAATTCCAAAAAGAGAAGTGTGCAACAGTTCCTACGTATTCATTTCCGACTAAAGTTGCCTGACCTTCTTCAATCCAGAAACCATTCGTTTCATCAAAATACCACAATGGTATTGTGCTTGGTGCCGTTGACATTAAACTAGGATCTACAGGAATTCTGATCTCAGCGCTAGAACCTTCAGCTAAATTAAGGTCTTCTCCGCCATCACCGCGAAGTTCGACGGCTAGCATTCCTAAAGTTTGAAGCATGCGTTCTTCGTTTTGAGCATTTGCGGCATAAAGCATTCCTGGCATTTGATCTGGCATGTCTTCGTCAACTGGATCTAAATGATGCATGATCACGTTTACATTCCCAGAATATGAAGTCCCATCTGGATTAATATAATTTCCTTCCAAAGCAACCGATGCTCCATTTGCTAAGCTAATCGTTTCTTGTGATCCACTTGAAGTGGTTCCAGCCACAACCTCCGGAAGCATCATAATTCGAACTTTATTCGTTCCAGTACTTGGTACGACAGCTCTTGATGCATGAATATATCCTGTTTTTTGAGCTTTTACATAACCGAATCGTTGATTTACTGTTGCATCATTAATAACAAAAACACCATTACTATCCGTCATCGCTACGGAAGAACCAATGGTGATCATGACGTTATCAATTGGATTATTGTTGGTATCAACTACAGTTCCTAAGAAGTCACGATTGATTTCATTACCAAAGTTAAGGATGAATTCAGTCGGATCCGGACCGTCATTTTGATTATTAACAAAGACTGCACTGTCATCGTCATTACACGATAATACCAGCAACATACTAACTAAAACGAGGGAGATGGATTTTCTTAAGAGTTGAAATGATTTCATATCAGTTGTTTTATTGTTGTTTTACATATAACAGACAACTTTGAGAAATTCCTAACATTATAAAAAAACCTCTAAGATTTTCTTAGAGGTTGTGGAATGATTTTATGTTGTTTAACGCCAGTTAAATAGCAAACGCAGCTTTAATTTTATCGACGTAATCTAGCTTTTCCCAAGTAAATAATTCAACATCCATAGTAATTGGGTCTCCATTTGGTTGTTCGAATGTTTTACTTACAACTTCAGACTTTCGTCCCATATGACCATATGCCGCTGTTTCGCTGTACATTGGCTGTCGTAATTTTAATCGTTCTTCAATAGCAGCTGGGCGCATATCAAAGATTGAAGCTACTTTCTCGGCAATTTCACCATCGGTGAGATTAAAAGGGCAAGTCCCATAAGTATCGACGAAAATTGATGTTGGTTCAACAACACCGATCGCATAACTTACTTGAACTAAAATTTCATCACAGATACCAGCAGCTACCATATTTTTTGCGATATGTCGCGTAGCATATGCTGCACTTCGATCTACTTTACTTGGATCCTTACCTGAGAAGGCACCTCCACCGTGCGCACCTTTCCCACCGTAGGTGTCTACAATTATTTTTCGACCTGTTAAGCCAGTATCGCCATGTGGACCACCAATTACGAATTTTCCAGTTGGATTGATATGATACGTTATATCGTCATTAAATAATACCTGAATATGTTCTGGTAATTTTGCAATCACTCTTGGAATTAGAATGGCTTTAATATCATGACGAATTTTATCTAGCATGTCTTGATCTGTTCCAAAATCATCATGCTGCGTTGAAATAACGATAGCATCTATGCGTTGCGGTACATTATCATCACTGTATTCTATTGTTACCTGACTTTTAGAATCAGGACGTAAGTAGGTAATAGCCTTGTTTTCTCTTCTAAGATCCGCTAATTCCTTTAGGATCATATGGGATAAGGCTAATGCCAAAGGCATATACTGTTCAGTTTCATTTGTGGCATAACCAAACATCATACCTTGATCTCCAGCACCTTGCTCTTCCTTAGTTTCGCGATCAACACCACGATTAATATCTTCAGATTGTTCGTGAATTGCAGAGAATACACCACAAGAATTACCATCAAACATATATTCGCTCTTCGTGTAACCAATCTTATTTATCGTATCTCTTGCGATCTTTTGAACGTCTAAATAGGTTCGTGATTTTACTTCACCTGCAAGTACAACTTGCCCTGTTGTTACAAGCGTTTCACATGCTACTTTGGAGTCCTTGTCAAAGGCTAGGAAATTATCTATTAGCGCATCACTAATTTGATCTGCTACTTTATCTGGATGTCCTTCTGAGACACTCTCTGACGTAAATAAATATGCCATAAATCTGATTCTAAGTTTTTGAATTTAAAGAAAAAATAAGTCAGATTACTTGAATGCTCGCAGAGTTGACAAGTAACTGCTTTAGCATTTTTTATTGAGGTTGCAATCAGAACAAATTTCTCCTCTGAATAAATACTTGGCAAAAGTAAAAAAATAAAGGCGAAAGAAGATTTATTTTAAATTTTTTATGAAATATTTGGATTTCAAATTTTTCTGTTGCAATATTTGTATTCACAAAGTTCAAACACTTATTGAAATGTTATCAAGAAAGGTGGAGGGAATAGACCCAACGAAGCCTTAGCAACCCTTAATTATTTAAGAAGGTGCTAAATTCTACTTGAATCGTGATTCATTTATCACAATTCGGATAGATAACTCAAACGTATGTACTCATCTGTACATGCGATATTTCTTATAACATTTTTCTATTAAGTACGCTTTTTTAAAGCGCATTTGACTTTTGGTTTAATTTATTTATTAACTCAAAAAATTTAGAAAAATGAGTCATCAAAAATTTGCAACAAAAGCACTTCATGCTGGTCATGATGTGACACAAAATGGAGGAACAAGAGCAGTTCCAATTTATCAATCTACGGCCTATGTATTCAATAATGCCGATCACGCCGCAAATTTGTTTAATTTATCTGAAACGGGAAATATTTACACACGAATAAATAATCCTACTAATGATATTCTAGAACAACGATTAGCCGCATTAGAAGGTGGTATTGCTGCAGTGGTTACGGCTTCTGGGACATCTGCTATAGCCACAACTTTATTGACGTTATTAAAAGCAGGTGATCACATTGTTGCCTCTAATAGTTTGTATGGTGGAACGTATAATTTACTCAGTGTGACCTTACCGCGACATGGGATTACCACAACATTTGTAGATCCTTCAGACATAGAGAGCTTTCAAAATGCTGCTCAAGAGAATACAAGAGCAATATTTATTGAATCTCTGGGAAACCCCAAATTAGATGTGTTAGATATAGAAGCCATCTCACAACATGCAAAACAGCTAAGAGTGCCGTTAATTGTAGATAATACAGTAGCTACGCCTTATTTACTTAACCCAATCGCACATGGCGCCAATATTGTAATTCATTCATTAACCAAATATATCAATGGTAATGGGACTGCATTAGGAGGTGTTATAATTGATGCAGGAACCTTTGATTGGGCAAACGGAAAATTTCCGGAGTTTACTGAGCCTTCAGCCGGATATCACGGACTTGTCTATAGCGAAGCTCTAGAAGCAGCAGCATTTATAGCGAAGGTTCGAATAGAAGGTCTTCGTGATTATGGAGGAGCCTTAAGTCCGTTCAATGCATTTCAAATCATTCAAGGATTAGAAACCTTAGAACTTCGAATTAAAAAGCATAGCGAAAATGCCCTGGCTTTAGCGAAATGGTTAGAAGAACAGGATGAAGTCGCTTGGGTAAACTATCCAGGATTGTCCTCTAGTCCTTATAAAGCATTAGCAGATAAATATTTGCCTAATGGACAAAGTGGAATTGTCACTTTTGGGGTTAATGGCGGTTACGAATCGGCGAAAAAAGTCGCCGATACCACAAAACTGTTTTCATTGCTAGCCAATATCGGTGATACAAAATCATTGATAATTCATCCTGCGAGTACAACGCATCAGCAACTTAGCAGTGAAGCGCAATTAAGTACTGGTGTCACTAATGATTTAATTCGATTGTCCGTTGGAATTGAAAATATCGATGATTTGAAAGATGACCTCAAAGCGGCATTTGAGGTGGTCAAATCCACACTATTTGTTTAATCTATTTGTTCTAATTCACGATGTTGCATAACATAAGTTGTTATGCGGCATCATGATATTTTATGTTATGTCTAAATTAAGATACATTTCCATAAGAGATTTTGAATTAAAATCTCGAACAACGCAAGATATTTTATTGTCGTATCAAATCTTTGGTCAACCTATTCATACTGCGCCTATTGTATTGGTTATTCACGCCCTAACCGGAAACTCAAATATTACTGGAATTAATGGTTGGTGGAATGACCTTATTGGAGATTCTAAATGTATTGACACAAATAAGTATACAATTTTGGCTTTTAATATTCCTGGAAACGGTTATGATAATATCGCTGATCATTTAATAGAGAATTATTCCGAATTTTCTGCTCGGGATATAGCGAAACTATTTGCTTACGGAATTGAACAATTGGAGATCGACAGTATTTATGCAATTATTGGTGGCTCTGTTGGTGGTGGAATCGCGTGGGAATTAGCTGCATTTAAGCCTGACTTAGCTCAGTATGTAATTCCTATAGCCGCAGATTGGAAATCAACAGATTGGGTGATTGCCAATTGTCATATCCAAGATGCAATTCTGAATCATTCAAATAAGCCTCTAGCCGATGCTAGATTGCACGCTATGACTTTATATAGAACGCCTGAATCATTCACTCATAAGTTTCAACGCAGTAAGAAAAACGCTCGACATTTTAATGTTGAAAGTTGGTTAGATCATCATGGTGAAAAACTTGAAGATCGATTCCATTTGTCGTCTTATAAATTAATGAATCAGTTGCTAAAAAGCATCGATATTGTTGATGAGCGTGATGATTTCGAAAGTGTTGTACAGACAATTTCATCCCATATACATATAGTTACGATTACAAGTGATTTACTTTTTAAACCTGAAGAAAATTGGGATACGTACAGGCAATTAAAATCAATTAAAACCAATGTCTCAATTTCGGAGATTAATTCAATACATGGTCATGATGCATTTTTAATTGAATTTGAACAACTTAGTTCAAGTCTGAGTCCTTTTTTTAATTCTGATACTAGTATAACTAATGAAAACGATACATATAATTATATTTGGAATAGGTAATGTTGGAAGCACATTAATAACACAAATTATTGAAGCTGATGCTAGATTAAGGTCGAGTGGCGTTGTTATTAAAATTCCAATCATTGCAAATTCAACTTCAGTCTTTTTTAATACTGATGATTTGAGTACGAATTGGCAAACTGATTTTGAACAGTTCTCCATTCCATATAAAATGGATGAGATACTGGCCTATATTAGGACTCAAAACTATGAAAATCCTATTGTCATTGATGCGACTGCAAGTAGCCAATTCATACGTCATTATGTAAATTTTGTTGAAAGTGGGTGTCATATCGTATCGGCAAATAAGCTGGCCAATACGATGCATTATGAGTTTTATAAAAATCTTCGAACGACACTGAAAAAGCATAAAAAACACTTCCATTATGAAACGAATGTAGGTGCTGGATTGCCAATAATAGGAACGATAAAACACTTATATGAATCTGGTGAACGCATTCATCGCATACGTGGTGTATTTTCAGGGTCATTAAGTTATGTCTTTAATCGATTCTCCTCTGAAGATGAATCCTTTTCAAAAATTCTTGCTAATGCATCGCGATTAGGATTGACAGAGCCTGATGCAAGAGAAGATCTCTCAGGAAACGATGTAGCACGAAAATTATTGATCTTAGCTAGAGAATTAGGACTGAAGACGGAATTTCAAAGTATTAAAATTGAGTCTTTAGTGCCTAAACAATTGAACGGGAAAACAACAGTCCATCAATTCAATTCAAGAATAAAAGAATTGGACAAACTTTTTCTTAAGCGCAAACTGGAATTATCAGAAAATCAGGTGTTGCGATATGTAGGTGAATTAGATGTAGAAGCAAATGTTTTAGAAGTAAAGCTCATTTCGGAAGCATCACAATCAGTCTTAGGTCAATTAAAAGGTGCTGATTCAATTTTTGAAATTTTCACGGAATCTTATGGCGAGAAACCATTGGTTGTACAAGGTGCTGGCGCCGGACGTGATGTCACCGCAAGAGGCGTTCTATCGGATATCGTAAAGCTCTCAAGTCAGTTAAACTGAGGATCTGTTTGAGTTACTTGCATGAAGTCAAATGAGTATGAATTAATGACATAGGAATCATTTAAATCCATTCCTGAGCAAGTGTTTTAATTATTCTTTTATTTTTGCTGCATAACTAAATTAAATGAAGCGTTTCCTAACCTGCTTTTTTTGTTTGCTATGCACATCGCTTTTCGCCCAAGATGAAGATCCGAAACGCTTTAGTATAGATGCTAATTTTTTCTACGGAACAATCCTGCAGCATAATCCGGATATTGCACATTTAATCACCGATCACCCAACTGGTGTTATCCTTGCCTACAATCGGAAAACCTATGGATATAAAGACTGGGAAGCGCGCTATAATTATCCTGATTGGGGATTCTCGTTCGTATATCAGGATATGAAGAATGAAACGCTTGGAGACAATTATGGACTCTATGCGCATTATAACTTTTATTTCTTGAAACGCCATTTGATGCTTCGCGTTGGTCAAGGAATCGCTTATACTACAAATCCGTATGACAAGGAATTTAATTTTCGAAATAGCGCCTATGGTTCTGACTTATTGAGTTCGACCTACCTTATGGTTAACTATAAAAAAGAGAATCTTTTTAAGGGACTTGGATTACAGGCTGGGATTTCATTAGTGCATTATTCTAATGCAAATTTTAGAGCGCCTAATACATCTACAAATACCTTCGCTTTTAATATTGGAACAAATTATGTGTTCGATCATAAAGAGGAAACAGCGTATATCCCGAGTTCGGAGGACAAGAAATATAAAGAGAAGATAAAGTATAATCTCGTTTTTAGAACGGGAGTGAATGAAAGTGATATTATTGGTTTAGGCCAACATCCGTTTTATATACTTTCAGCATATGCCGATAAACGGTTAAATCGTAAATCGGCGGTTCAGGCTGGAGTTGATGTGTTCTTTTCGACCTTTTTAGAGGAACTAATTTTTTTCTATTCTGTAGCATTCCCAGAATTAAATGTTTCTGGTGATGAAGACTGGAAACGTGTTGGATTAATTATCGGGCACGAACTGTTCATAAATAAGATGTCTATTTTAACCCAATTGGGATACTATGTGTATTATCCTTATGATTTTGAGGGACAAGTCTATAACAGAATAGGGCTAAAACGTTATTTTGGCGACAAGTTCTTTGGTGCTGTAACTCTCAAATCACATGGTGCCAAGGCCGAAGCAGTAGAATTTGGAATAGGTGTAAGATTATAACATGAAGAAATTAATTTACATATGGATTATTGGTTTACTGTTTGCCTGTAATGGCGACAATGTTCCTGATTGCTTTCAGAATGCTGGTGATATAATTGAACAAGAATTCGAAGTCTCGTCATTTACAAAAATAACAGTCAATCCAAGAATTGAGTTGATTCTTACACAAGCACCAACGCAACAAGTGATTGTGCAGACAGGCGAATATTTGATGCCTGACATAGATGTACGCGTGGAAGACGGACGGTTGAATTTATTCAATGATAATGTATGTAATTTAACACGTAATTATGGTGTTACTAAAGTGTTTGTTAGCGCACCAAACATCACCGAGATTAGAAATGGTTCAAGTTTTACTGTGAGTAGTATGGGTGTTTTGAATTATGAAAATTTAAGATTGGTTTCAGAAGATTTTGATAATGAAGATGAACTTGTTACAACGGGTAATTTTGATGTTGAAGTCGATTGTGAAAGTTTAAATATTGTGGTCAATAATTTGTCTTCAGTATTCATTTCTGGTACCGTGGAATCGATGTTTGTTGGTTATTATTCTGGAGATGCTCGTTTTGAAGGACGTGACCTTATTGCCCAAGATGTAGAAATCTTCCAACGCAGTTCTAATGATATGATTATCAACGCGCAACAATCGATCACAGGTGAAATAAGAAGTACTGGTGATGTGATTTTAGTGCAAACGCCTACTGTGGTTGACGTTCAACAATTCTACACAGGTCAACTCATTTATGAGTAATAAATTATTCAGTAGTCAGATCTCTAAACAAGGATTCTAAGCTGGCGTTTTTTTGATTTAGTTGAAGTATTTTTAATTCATTATCATGTGCAAAATCAAACACATGTGAACGCATGTCTTCGCTCGTTGAAAATGTAATTTCGTATACAAAATCTACAGTATTTTTTACCGACTTTGCATTTGGTAGTTTCATTAAAAAGGTATCTTCTACCCGATAATCAAACTCAACGATAACCGTTTGTTCTTTGTCATCCCTCAGTTCGTTTAACTTTTTATCAGCTACGATACTACCTTTATTAATAATGATCACACGATCGCAAATAGCTTCTACTTCCTGCATGATATGCGTAGATAGAAAAACTGTTTTATCTTGACCAATCGATTTAATTAAGCGCCTTATATCAACTAACTGATTAGGATCTAACCCAGTAGTAGGTTCATCTAAAATTAATACTGAAGGGTCATGAAGTAGAGCATTTGCCAACCCAACGCGTTGACGATATCCTTTACTTAATGAACTTATTTTTTTGTGCGATTCAGGTGTTAAACCTGTGAGTTCAATGACTTCTTGAATTTTGGACTTTGAAATGTTGTAGACACCTGCATTAAATGAAAGGTACTCTTTGACATACATATCGAGATAGAGTGGGTTATGCTCTGGGAGATAGCCTACATTTCGTTGCACATCTTGTTTGTTAATTTTCACATCGTAGCCACTTACTTTTGCATCACCTTCAGAAGCTGCAAGATAAGTCGTTAAGATTTTCATAAGTGTAGACTTTCCAGCACCATTCGGCCCCAAAAACCCAACAATCTCTCCTTTATTTACTGAAAATGAAATGTTATTCAGTGCTTTCTGTGTCCCATAGAGTTTTGAAAGCTCTTTTACTTCTATCGACATTCAAATTTAATTTAATCAAAAATAAGAATTAATGGTCTAGCACTACTAGAAATTATCAATTCTTTAAATCGCATTCCAAATCCTGAAATTTATAGGCTTTGAATTTTGATTTTTTAAAATAATAATTACATTAGCAACATAATAACGACATGAAAACAAGAAACAATACATATTATAACTGGTTTTATTTCTTTTTTAACTAAAAGGAGGAGACTTTATATGTATAGTTTTTAAATAAATAATATAAGTCTCGATAAACATCGGGACTTTTTTTATGATAGCATCAGTAGCCATACAAGGAGTTAAAGGATCGTTTCATCACATTGTTTCGCAAGAATATTTTGATGAACATATTCTGGTAAACGAGTATTTGTCATTCGATAATGTTGTTGAAAATGTTATTAATGGTAAGCATGATGCTGCAATAATGGCCATAGAAAATTCAATAGCAGGATCAATTATACCTAATTATGCTTTGATTGATCATCATCATTTACATATTGTTGGTGAACACTATTTAGATATCCAGCATCATTTAATGGCGCTTCCGAATCAATCCATTGATGATATCAAGGAAGTGTATTCTCATCCAATGGCGCTTTTACAATGCAAGGAATTCTTTAAACAACATCCTCATATTAAGCTTATTGAAGATCGGGACACTGCTGAAGTTGCACAGCGTATTCAAAAGACGCAAACCAAAAATGTCGCGGCTATCGCTTCAGATCTTGCCGCCGATTTGTTTAATTTGGAGATCTTAGCAGATAGCATTCAAACCATTAAACATAATGAAACACGATTCTTTATAGTTAAGACTCAAAATTCAGAAATCCCAGAAGCGGAGATCAATAAGGCTTCGGTAAAGTTTGAATTAGACCATAAAAGAGGTAGTTTAGCGACGATATTGAACGTTCTAAGTGATTGTAAATTAAATTTAACGAAGATTCAGTCACTGCCAAAAATAAACGTCCCATGGAAGTATGCATTTTTTGTAGATGTAACATTTGAGTACTACGATGACTATAAAAAAGCAAAATCAATCATGGAGATTATGGCTCAAGATTTTAAAGTATTGGGAGAATATAAAAATGCAAGACTATGATAAAGATCGCTAATCGACTTGCAAACGTTGAAGAATACTACTTTTCGAAGAAGTTGAGACAGGTGCGTTTGCTCCAATCTCAAGGGAAACCTATCATTAATTTAGGGATTGGAAGTCCAGATCTTAATCCTCCCGAACGTGTATTAAACGCATTAGTAGAAACGTTTAACGAAAGCGGGGCTCACAAATATCAAAGCTATCAAGGTATTCCCGAGTTGCGAGAAGCAATCGTTAATTTCTATAAGAAACAATTCAACGTACCCTTAAGTCCGTTAACAGAAGTTCTACCTCTTATGGGCAGTAAAGAAGGA
Organism: Psychroserpens sp.; assembly: GCA_017643165.1. GTDB lineage: Bacteria > Bacteroidota > Bacteroidia > Flavobacteriales > Flavobacteriaceae > Psychroserpens. The sequence continues at coordinate 80,679 of JAEPNY010000005.1, forward strand.
ATTTTACATATTTCTATGGCTTTCCTTAATGAAGGCGATAAGGTGTTGATACCAAATCCTGGTTATCCAACCTATGAATCTGTGACAAACTTAGTAGGCGCAACACCAGTGCGTTATGATTTGTTAGAAGAGAATAATTGGTTGCCTGATTTGATAGCATTGGAAAAACAAGGCCTAGAGAATGTGAAGATGATGTGGGTGAGCTATCCACATATGCCAACAGGTGCACAGGCGACTAACAAATTATTTGAGGATTTGATCACGTTCGGAAAGCGCAATAATATTCTCATTGTTAATGATAATCCGTATAGTTTTATCCTCAATAAATATCCTAGAAGCATTCTGAAGTATCGCGATGCTAAAGACGTTTGTCTTGAATTGAATTCATTAAGTAAGACTTTTAATATGGCAGGTTGGCGTGTTGGAATGGTCTTAGGAAATTCAGAGTATATAAAAGCCATTTTACGTGTAAAGAGTAATATGGATTCAGGAATGTTTCTTGGTATTCAAAAAGGCGCTATTGAAGCATTGAATTGTTCAGATATGTGGTATTTAAGTTTAAATAGTGTGTATCAGCAGCGCCGAGAAATTGTTTGGAAAATTGCTGATGCCTTGAATTGTACTTATGACAAAATGGCTGCAGGTTTGTTTGTATGGGCAAAATTACCCGACTATATCGATGCGGAAGAGTATATAGATTTGATTTTAAAGGAAAAATCCATTTTTATCGCTCCAGGCACTATTTTTGGTACTAACGGAAATAGATATATACGCTTATCATTATGCGCACCACAAGAAGAATTAGAAGAGGCTTTAGCAAGATTGAGTTAAAAATATATGGATAAGGTATATATTATTGGTGTAGGATTAATAGGAGGAAGTTTGGGTCTGGATATCAAGTCACTCAACTCAGCAATTCAAATATATGGTATTGATGCAAGCGAAACGCATCTCGATCAAGCCCTAGAATTAGGGATAATTGATATGAAAGCAGATTATGAGGATCTGATTAATGCAGATTTAGTTATACTGGCCATTCCGGTGGATACAGCCGTGACGACACTTCCTATTGTTTTAGATAAAATTTCAGATGATACCACAGTCATTGATGTGGGCTCAAATAAATTGGCTATTTGTAATGCAGTAGCTGATCATCCACGACGTCGTAATTATCTAGCAACGCATCCAATTGCGGGAACGGAGTTTACAGGTCCGAAAGCAGCAATAAAGGGGCTTTTTGAAAAGAAAACCAATATCATTTGTGAAGTAGAAAAAACGGCGTTTAAACTTCAAGAAAAAACATTGAAATTGTTTACAGACTTAGGTATGCGAATTCGTTATATGAATCCCGAAGCGCATGATAAACATATTGCTTATGTTTCACATTTATCTCATATCAGTTCTTTTATGCTTGGGAAAACGGTAATTGAAAAAGAAAAGAATGAACGCGATATTTTTGATATGGCAGGATCTGGTTTTGAAAGTACAGTGCGATTGGCTAAAAGTTCGCCTGAAATGTGGACACCTATCTTCAAACAGAATAAGTCAAATGTTATTGAAACATTAGACGAGTATATAAATAATCTAAAAAAGTTTAAATCCTTAATGGAATCAGATCAGTTTGATGACATTTATATGGAAATGAAAAATACAAATCGAATAAAAGAGATTTTAAATGGAATCTTATAAAATGCTATGGAAAATAAGAAAGAATTAAGAGGTTGGCTAGATAAGTTTGGATTAGAACATCCATTGGTAATAGCTGGTCCATGCAGTGCTGAAACCGAAACACAGCTATTGCATATTGCTCACCAGCTTAAAGAAAGCGATGCTACAGTATTACGAGCTGGAATTTGGAAACCTAGAACCCGTCCAGGAAATTTTGAAGGAGTCGGTGCCTTAGGGCTTAAATGGTTACAAAAAGCTAAGGAAGAAACAGGAATGATGACGACTACTGAAGTAGCTAATGCTAACCATGTGGACTTAGCATTAGAGCATGATGTAGATATCCTTTGGATTGGGGCAAGAACAACAGTAAGTCCATTCATCGTTCAGGAAATTGCTGATGCACTTAAAGGAACCGATAAAACGGTATTGATTAAAAATCCGGTAAATCCTGATCTATCGCTATGGTTAGGTGCTGTGGAACGTTTCTATAGTGCAGATGTTAAGAACTTAGGTGTGATACACAGAGGATTTTCAACCTACGAAAAGACAAGATATCGTAATAACCCTGAATGGCAGATTGCCGTAGATCTGCAAAACCGTTTTCCAGATTTACCTTTAATCTTAGATCCTTCCCATATTGCTGGTCGTCGCGATATCATTTTCGAACTTTGCCAAACAGGATTGGATCTAAATTATGATGGATTAATGATTGAAACACATCACGATCCAGATAATGCATGGAGTGACGCTGCACAGCAAATAACACCTGAGACTTTAATTCAGTATACAAAAGACTTGCGCATTAGAAAAGAAACAGATGACCAAGCCGAATTTAATAATAAGATCAACACCTTACGAACAAAAATTGATGTGATTGATCACCAATTAATAGAAATGCTCGGAAAACGAATGATCGTTGCCGATGATATTGGAAAACTCAAAAAGGATCGAAATGTTGCTGTACTTCAAACAAAGCGATGGAATGAAATCCTGGGTAAAATGATTCTGCAAGGCGAAGAGAAAAACCTAAGTGAAGAATTTATTTTACGTGTTTTTAAAGCCATACACCAGGAATCCATCAATCATCAAGAAAAAATTATCAATGGATAATAAAAGAAAGCCTCTCAATTGAGAGGCTTTTTAAATGAAAGTTACTTGTTTCTTTTAAATATGAATCTGGTAATGAAAATACCATTACTATCGCCCTTTCCGGCACTTTCAACTGCACTAGTTACAAATGCAAGTTCCCAACCTTCTTCGATCATAGTATTTACTTTGGAAGTGATAACAGCATCATTGGCTGCGATATTTTGAAAACGAATTCCTCCTAAATTGAAGAAGTTTAGAAGTTTAGTTTCTTCAAAATTCTTCACACGAATTTCACTTCGATCTGATTTATTTCTTTTGTCCTCTTTTTTATCATCGCTTCTAGTTGATGTAAATTCTTTATAATCCCTTTCATCATTTGCAGAGACCAATCTAGAACGTCCTAGACCATTAGGAACAATTGATTCTACACTAGTAATAATTTTGTATTCTACTTGAGCAAAAGCATCTGAGAATGATAATAAAGCAATGGCAATAACCAAAGTAAGTTTTTTCATGTTGTTTGATTTTATGTTTAGTCACTAATATAGGGCTTCCTTTGGATAATATTTAAAATAACTTAAAAAAAGCCTCGATATTATCGAGGCTTTTTCATTGTAATCAATTATGAATATTTGAGATCTAGTTTCTCGAATATACGTTCTTGGAGACCATCCATAATGCGCTTATGGATTCTATACTGATCTTGACTTAAAATCGGTTTTGAGTCTTCATTCATCTTTTGAATGTAATCCGTCATTTGAGTTCGGATCTCTTCAGGATTCAAAAGAGAGTCCTTATCATCTAATCGGGACATTTTATAAGTGTATTTTGAGATGATATAGCTGTATTGTTCTTCAACATCATTGCTTAAAACCATATCCTGCACGTTATTGTAAAACCATAAGTGAAGATTAGAGTATTCCTGTACGGTGAACAACATGACTTTATTATTCTTTTTGTCTAACTGTTTTGAAGTTAAGCTTTGTGAATTCACGTTAACAAACGATAAAACGATAATTCCGATGATAATTGATTTGAAAGTTTTCATGATCTATTGATTTAAAATTATACACCAAAATTACTGCAGAACTCTGGCCTTTAATGAAAAATCAATGTGAAACGTCCTAATTAGATAGTGAAGTGACTGAACTGTTGCTTGAACTTTTACACTAGGAGTTCATCCAGTTTTTTACCTCATTTGCTTTGGCTTTGCTGACAACAATACGATCATTATAAGGCGGATTCGTATTAACGATTAATTTACCATTAAAATAAAATTTAATATTGGTGATGGATTCCCTATTGAGAATGAATTGCCTATTCACTCTAAAGAATTGATTCGGGTCAATCTCAAGTTCAATATCTTCTAATTTCTTATTGATGATATAGGATTCATTGTTAAAAGTAGTTGCTTTTACAATTCCGGTATCAATATAGAAATAAGCAATATCGTTGGTCTTTATTGGGAGAAGCTCATCGCGCTTTTGAACTAAAAATGTGGACTTGTAGCTTTTGGTTTTTGATTGTATCATTTGCAAAAGTCCATTAATGTCTGTTGCGGAATTTGAAGATGAATTCTGAGTCGACTTAAATTTGTTAATTGCAGTCGAAAGTTCATCTTTATTAATAGGCTTTAAAATATAATCAACACTATTAACTTTAAACGCTTGAATAGCATATTGATCATAAGCCGTTGTGAATATAACAGGTGTTTTAATTTGTACCTGCTCAAAGATTTCAAAAGAGATACCATCAGCCAGATGAATGTCCATGAAAATTAGCTCGGCACTATTATCTTCTTTAAAATACGCTACAGATGCTTTAACCGCGTCAAGCGTCTTGATAACATTGATTTGAGGATCGATCTGTTCTAATAAATACACAAGATTTTCACTTGCGGCTATTTCATCTTCAACTATGATTACATTCATTATACTTATTTTAAAGGAAGTTTTACAATAAATTTATTGTTAGATTCACTAATAGAAATATGCTTGTCTTTAAGCAGTATATAGCGTTTATTGATATTTGCAATTCCTTGGCCTGTGCTTTCAACTAAAGTAGTTCTTGGCTGTATGTCATTTTCCACGACTAGCATATCATTTTCACTGTAGATGTTTACTAACAAAGGCTTGTCTTCGGATATTTCATTATGTTTTACGGCATTTTCAACTAACAATTGCAATGTTAAACTCGGAATCGTTTTATTGAGATGGATATCATCGATAGTAATTGCTATTGAAAAGCGATCTCTATAACGTGTTTTGATTAAGTGGATATAACTATCAAGAAACTTAAGCTCTTCACTCAATGTCACTAAATCCTGTTGTCCGCTCTGTAAAATATAGCGATACATATAGGACAGGTTATTTACAAAATTAGTGGCTTGTTCATTGCCACGAACGAGTGAGTTTAAAGAATTTAGCGAGTTGAATAAGAAATGCGGATTGATTTGATTTTTAAGCGCGGAGAGTTCATTTTGTAAACTTTGACGCTTAAGGAGTTCTTTTTCAGCATTATCCTCTTGTTGAACAATTTGGAATCGTAATATTCTAGAAATGAATATCACAATCAGCAGTATAACAAAATAGACAAAATAAAGTAATCCTTTGTCTGATCTATTCATTACGCTGTTGGTGATGATTTCATGAACCCAAATAAAGCTCCATAACGTTAGAAAGAATACGATGACGTTTACTATAATCGTGAGTCCTATATTCAAGGCTTTATGCGTGCCAAAATAGCGATGCTTCCAATTGGTATTAAATTGGAGTCCAATCCAACAAAATGTAAACATAAAAAGTATGCGAATCACAATATCACTCACCGTAACATCTGCGAAAGACTTGCCCAAATTTTCAAGTACGTTATAGAGCTCCAGTACACGAGGCAGATTTATAAGTGCTGCGATCAGTCCGGCGATTCCTAAAATGGTAGAATGTTTAACGTACTTAATATTCAAAATCCAATTATATATAGGCGAATTAAGGAGTTGTAAATTAGTCAAAATTTGTGGTTTATTTGTTTAATAATTCTAGAAAAAAAGAGACTGCCCAACCCTGTAAGACAGTCTCAAATCAATTGCTATTAATCCTCCCAGGGTTGAATGTCTTTTAAACTGTCGTTTGAAACTTCGAATTCCGTATTGTAGCTATATAGGTGATCAAAAGAATGATTTCCTGGGGATTTAATTTGATCAACAATGTCTTCAGATAGTTTAAAATTTTGTTGATCTGTATGCATGTCAATCGAGGTGATTAAACAAACAAATATGCCGCTTACGATTGTATATAGAATAGTTTTCATGATTGTAAAGTTTTAGTTTAACATTAATTTCTTATTCAAATTTACCACCGATTTAAGCCTGTTTTTGGAATACTAAAGTCAACCGTCTTAACTTGTAAGTGAAGTGACTATTTCAGAAGGTTAAATGGATTACCTTAGTTTCAAATTGTAATAAAAAGGTAAATTGAGTAGTCTGGGAATAATGAATAAAGCTTGGTTAAGATCTATTCGAACTTTCACATTAGGTTGGTTTATAGGAATGGTCGTTTGGCGGATTATTAGAAATGCAGGTCTAAGAACTTATTTAGAATCCCTACAAATCGGTGCCTCATCTATTAATGTGTTAATATTTATTGCAATTGTCTCAATCCTTGCTGGACTCATTTTTGGAAGTATCCAATATTATAACGAGCGATTTTCAAAGCTGAAATCTTCATTTAGGCTACAATTATTTAAGGCATTAGTAATTCACTTGATTGTAATGCTTTCGCTTTATCTACTATTGTTCTTGTTAATTCGTATTTATGAGGTTAGGCTGGTAGAATCATTCAAAAATTTTATCCTTAATCCATTAGCTCTGGCTACCTTATTTTACTCCTTCTGTATAAACGCCATTATCATAGTTGTGAGACACGTTAATGACTTACTAGGACGTGGCAACCTATTGAAACTAATCACTGGACGATTTTATCAGCCAAAAGAAGAATACCGTGCATTTATGTTTTTAGATCTTGTTTCTTCTACGCATATCGCTGAGCAACTCGGACATTTGAATTATAGTGCATTTATTCAAGACTGTTTCCATGATCTTTCTGCAGTTGAACGTACTTTGGCTCAAGTCTATCAGTATGTAGGTGATGAGGTCGTTTTGACTTGGAAAGTTTCAAATTCGTTTAACTACGAGATATGTTTAGAAGCCTATTTCCTCTTTATAGACCGCTTAGCGTCACGAAAAGACTATTATATTCAAGCCTACGGGATTGAGCCGCACTTTACGGCTGGATTACATTGCGGACCAATAATTGTTACTGAAGTCGGAAGTTTAAAGCGTGAAATTGCCTACCATGGTGATACTATCAACGTAGCGTCTAGAATACGGGGTAAATGTCGAGATCTTCAATGTGATTTGTTGATCTCTAGTGATCTTAAGGATCATGTAAATTCTAATGCATTTATTATAAAGTCGATGGATACAATAACACTAAGAGGAAAATCTGTGGGAACAGAGATTTTTAGTGTACAATCGAAAACATAAAGAAACTGCTGAAAGCAATGTCGCTTCCAACAGTTTCTACTAACTAACCAACCATCATTTTAGTTTATCAATTCTTTTACGATTTGTTTTGAAAAATCTTTCGAAGTATGTTCTATGTTATCAGGATTATCTAAGACTGTTGTTGTAACTGAAAGCAGTTGGTTCGTATCTGGTAATGATAGATCATATACCAAGGTTTCTAGTATGTAAGTTTTACCATTATACACTGTTGTGGTGGTAGGCTCAGAATTGAGGTATATTGTATTATATGATCTATAAAACCCTCTACCATAGCGTCCCAAATAGAATGTTGGATGTGTGTTGATACTGTATACAGTTCCACCAGTTGTTTCAGTTTTGGTATATTCATTCACATCTTTCAAAACCGTCATAATTACCACATCAATATTCTTTTCTTTAAGATTTTGCTTCACTCGCTCAAGTTCTTCTTTAGACAATGGTTCTTCAGATTTACCAGTTGATAATATAGAATAGCTTTCTTTTGAGCTATAACCTTCTTTATTTAATTCATCAACTAGATCACTTTCGAATTGTCGTCTAATATGTTTGTCTGATGTTTGTGTGACTACCATAATAGTTTTGTCTTTGATGTCTGTTGTTTTAACGTCTTTCCAGGAGTCGGTTACTTTTACCGAGGAACATCCTGTGAGCAGCAATGTTATGATGCTAATTCCGACGATATCTTTAATTGATTTCATGATTTCTATAATTAAAATTGTTAGTATTTATATAAAAAGATGTCTATCATCTTTATTTTCATAAATTGGATCTAAGATCAATTCTGAAGGGCTTCCGGGAGAATTAAGTTTTGAAATATTATTATAATACATTGTCAAAATCTTAATGATGTTTTGAATTGTTTTCATATCGATAGATTTAATAGGTTTTACATTTATTTCTTATACAAATATACCTGCGAAACACAGGCTATAGTGGGATTTTGAAGTGAAGTGTCTTTTTTCAATGGTGAATTGACCTATAGAGCTAGTGACATCAATTTGTGAGATTTAAGCATAAAAAAACCCCTTACATTTTTGCAAAGGGTTTGGTGTATTCTGGACGGTTTTGTTAACCACGTCTTCGTCTTCTAGTAACTTCTATTTCGTCGTCTTCATTTCGGTCATCGCGTCGCTCTCTGCTGTCTTCACGGCGTTCTCGACTGTCTTCAGCTAATTCGCGTTTCGTCATTTCGATATCTTCTTTTAAAAGCGCTATGAAACTTTTATACTTTGTTTTAATGTCTTGCTTTTTAGCTTTATAAGCATCACGCTCAATATCTTCAATTGTGTAATCGTAGACTTTTAAGGTTGACAGAAGCTTTTTCTGTTGTTCAGCGATTGCTATTTGTCGTTTAAAATCAGCAATATCATCTCTTCGATCTCGCATATCATCTCTTGTATTTGCGCGATCTCTGGCAGCATCACGTTGGTCATCACGTCTATCGTAACGCGTGCGTCTTGAGTCTTCACGATTATCTTCATTTTCGCGTCGATCTGAACGAACTTCAGCTGAGCTTTGCGATATTTCGCGTCGTGCCTTTTTCGCCTTTATTTCACTTTGTCCGACTTCACGCTCCATGGCTTTGATGAGCTCAGAAGTGATTCGATCTACTTCCACCTGGTCTTTTTTAGAAACGGCCTTTTTCATATTTCGAAGTTCAATGTTAAATGCTTCGAGTTCTTTTATATCACGCTCGAGATTCTTTTTGCTTTCGCGAATCTGACGCGTATTCTGAATGCCTTCTTTTACGTTTTGAGCTTGACCTATAAAACTCAAACCTAAGGTCATAATGAATAATTTAATTGAGATTTTCATTGGATTTATTGTTTTAGTTTATGATTCACTTTCAGATTTACTGTAGACCACTTCGTAGGTAATATTGCCCTCTAAATCTACAAGTTTTTTATAGAATGTATCGTTGTATTCATGTAAAATTTTACCGTCTATAGTGACTTCTTTCGAGTCTTCATGAATCTCATTCACTATAACGCCCACAGGTGGGCGTGTGACTTCATAATTACCCTCATTGTCTGATGATGTGGTAGTTGATTCAACATAATAGATACCTGAATGATAATAGTAAACCGTAGGACCAACTACAATTCTGACATGCCCAACAGGAAGTATGCTAATTCTGAATCCTCTTGGCGGCAATACGACAATGTAATCATTCCCATAGCTTGTATAGTACACGCCAGAATAATAGAAATATGGAAGTCCTCTATATACAATTCGCACATGATGCCTTGGTAAGGTCGTGATAACACGTCTATGACGCGGATATCTATAATGTGGATGTCTTCTTACCGGTTGGGTTCTGAAACGATCATCATGCCTGTAGTGATCAGATCGAACACGATCGTTATTATAATTACGTTCTGTTTTAACTGGTCTATTTGTTGACTTGTTTCGTTTTTGTCCGTAAATGTCATTCGTAAACATAAAGGTTACGATTAATAGACTAATTCCTAAAGTGTGTTTTAAAGTTTTCATAACAAAATTGTTTTAGTTAAACATATAACTTGTATGATTCTAGAACAAAGTTATGTCCCAACTTCAGATCACAGTCTTTTATTAATGTGAAGTGACTTTTTTAGGATGTGAAACGTCTTAGAAGGTATTTAGGGTAAAAGCATTTATGTATATACTTACATAAAAACGCGATGAATTCATGTTTAATGTGCTAAGCTTATTTGTGGCTGAGTGTAATGATTTTACCTGCTCTCAGAATAGTGACAGTAAAGGTTGGATTTTCGGCAATCGATTTTCCAAAATTTGCCAGTTCCAATAAGGTATCATCGTTAAGATCGAATTTAATATCATTAAATGCCAAAATAATATCTCCACCTGCAATTAATTTTTGATTACCAATGGTTATTTCTGTTGTACCGCCTTTGATACCCATTTGATCAAAGATTGATGAAGAAGCGACTCTCTGAACCAGTAATCCATAGTCTTGGGGAATATTGAATATTTTAGATTCATTACCTCTTAATGTATGTAATTCAGCGCCAAACCACGGCATTTTATTGTTTAATAATAACCTTGCGGCCAAGTTTGAGCTTGTAGCAAAACCAATACCATCAGAGCCGCCAGACTTACTGGTAATATGACTCACTATACCAATAACCTCACCATTTAGATTGAACATAGGTCCTCCTGAATTACCTTGATTAATGGCGGCATCGGTTTGAATGAATTCTGTTGTTGCAAACGGATTTTTACCTAAGGTCTGTTTTTTAAAGGCGCTTATGTAACCTGAAGACATTGAAAATCCTACACCTAAAGGAACGCCAACAACAATAACTTGGTTTCCAATTTTCATTTTATCAGAATCACCAAATTTTACAGTTACCGCATTAATTTTTGGTATAAGTAATTCGATTAATGCAATGTCTGCATTTTTATATGAGGTTACCACTTTTGCTGGAGATGTTTGGCCATCATAAAACTGAACAGTAAGCCGTTCAGGGACTTTTACAACATGAGCTGCAGTAACAACTAGTTTATTTGAAATCATAAATCCCGACCCTAGTCCATTGGTGGTCACTGTCATCGTCTTATTGTCGGAAGTGGTAGTCAATCCCTGTTCTTCAGTAAATATAGCCACCACTGCAGGGCTTACACTTTCATAAACTTGTGCTAAGTCTTGCGCAGAGATCGCGGAGCTAGTAATAAAACTTAATAAAATATATAGAAGTACTTTTTTCATTTTAAACACGTGCAAAGTTTATGAATTCGAATGTTCGGACGACTGATTGATATATTTACCAACTACAATTGCGGTTAGAATTACCAAATAGAACTGTCCTATCAGACCAATAAAAACCGCTGCTTTTTGAGCTATTGGTGTGATGGGTAATATATCGCCATACCCAATAGTCATTAATGTGATGTAGCTGTAATACATAAGTTGTTCAGTCATATCTGTACCAGTACTTTCTATAAGACCTGAAAATGAATTAGGATAAAACATTTCGATTGTTAGGCATAGAAAAAATGATAATAATCCTAATGATATAAAACCACTTATTAATCCTAGTATAACATTCTTGCCCACTACTTTGGCTTTCCATACTTGGTGGATGATTTCAATAGTAACAATCCCATAAAAAATAAAGTAGGAGCCTAGTTTAATTGAATTGGAAATTGAATTGACTGCTTGTTCTAAAAACCCTGTAATATTAATTACAAAAGCGATCACAAAAAAGGCTATGAATAATCGAAATAGATGTTTCTTCTTCTTGATCAGTAGTATACCCGAGGCAATATTACAAAGTAATAATATTGGCATAATCCATACCTCAAACCAGTCTATTGGAACTAAAATTGTACCAAATAAAATGAAGATTTGCGAACTGAGAAACAGTTCAAATCGATAGTCGTATAATCGATCAATCATCTAGAATTGATTCGTTAAATTCATAATTTTTATAGTTCACTTTAAACAGGATACTGTAAAAAGCTGGAATAAATAACAAGGTGATTACCGTACCAAATAAGAGTCCGATCATAATACTTACTGCCATTCCTTCCCACATTTCACCGCCACTTAAATATAACGGGATGAGTCCTAGGACAGTTGTGAATGTCGCTAGGAGTATAGGTCTAAATCGTTGCAGGCAAGCTGCGATTATCGCGTCTTCAATAGGGCGTTGTAGTTCGGTTTCTTCAATTTGAATGCGATCAATAAGTACGATGGCGTTATTAATCACAATACCTGCTAAGGAGATCACACCAAGGAAAGGCATAAATCCAAAAGGTTCTTGAAATATAAGGAGCCCAATAACAACACCAATGATTCCTAATGGAATTGTTGAAGCCACCATAACTGTTTTTCTTACAGAATTGAATTGAATAATCAAGAGTAGGATAATGATGAATCCTGAAAGCGGCAAATAACTAATTACTGCTCCCATGTTTTCTGCTGTATTTTCGGCATCTCCTCCAAAAGTATACGTATAACCATCTGGCCATTCTTGAGATACTTCTGCCATATATGGGTTCATTTCTTTCATGATTGCAGAAGCGTTTCCGTTGGCATTCAATTCAGAACTTACATTTATTGTTCTATCAATATCTAGACGCTTAATTTTTGCATATTGCCATTGTGGTTCTATACTTGCCACTTGTAACAACGGAACACTTTTGCCAGAATTTTGAGCAAAAATACTTAAGGTCTCAATAGAGGCTAAGGTCTGTTGTTGACTGTCATTACTACGCATCAATATTGGAATCGATTTATCGTCTTCTCGATATTCTCCAGTTTGAAAACCATCTAAGACTGTTTGTAAAGATGTCGCAATATCAGAACTGGTTACACCTGCTAATTGTGCCTTATTTTGGTCAATCTTAACCACAAATTTTTTGGTTTTTGGTCCCCAGTCATCCTTTACGTTCTTAGTTCCTGTAACTGAATTCAGTTTTTGTTTGGTCTGTTCAGATAGTATTGCAAGAACATCAGGATCTTCTCCTGAAATTTTAATTTCGATTGGAGTGCCACCACCACCAGATCCAAGAAGACCAACTTTAATATCAGCATTCGGGAAATTATTAAAACAGTAATCATCGAGTCGTTCTACCATTTCATTATTATAAATGAAATCAGAAGTGTTGATCAACATGTGCGCATAACTCGGGTCAGGTTCATCAGGATTATATCCTAAATCATAAGACTCTGGTCCTGATCCAATATAAGCTGACCAATCTGAAATACCATTAGGTCGTTCTGAGTTTACCTGCAGTTCAGTTCGAATAAATTGCTCAATTTCAGAGATGACGGTTTCTGTTGCTTCAAGACGTGTGCCTTGAGGTAGATTAACATCTAACGTAATCATATTTCGATCACTATCAGGGAAGAAAACAAAAGCAATTTGTCCAAAACCGAGTAGCGATAAAATGAAGGCGCCAACAATTCCGATAAGCACCAATCTTTTATAGCTAAGCGCTATTAAGATGAGATTTTTATAATAACGTTTTAGATTATTTATGGTCTTGTCTATTAAGCTTTCTTTCCTTTCACTTTTCGGTGTGATTTTCAAGAATAAAAAGCAGAATAATGTAATCACCGTTAATGCAAGGATCCATGATGATAATAAAGCTAACGATATTACCACAAAGATAGGTCCTACAATATCACCCATTGTAGATTCGGCCAAATAGAATGCTAAAAACGCAGCAGAGGTCGTAAGTGTTGATATTAATAATGGTGTAAATAATTCACTACAAGCATCAATTGCAGCCTTTTTGGCATCAATACCTTTTTCCATCTTTACCATTATGGTTTCGGCGACAACAATAGCATTATCAACCATCATACCTAATGCCATGATTAATGCGGCAAGCGTTACTTGATTCAATCCCATATCGATCACACCCATTAACATTAATGTCATAATGGTTACCATGGGGATCAAACTCGCAATAATACTTCCGGTTCTGACACCTAGAAAGATTAACATCACCAATAATACGATAGCAATAGACTGAAGGAGATTGACAATGAAATCACTGATCTTATTATCAATATACGTATCTAACGAAGATAGACGCTGCAGTTCTAATCCCACTGGTAAGCGAGCTTCCCAATCTTTCATTACCAGATTCAAATCTTCACCTAACTGAATAATATTAGCGCCTGCTTTCAAGCTAATATGCATTGAAATGGCACGTTGACCGTTAACCGTAACTAATTGTTTAGGCGGATCAATATAACTTTGTCGAACGGTTGTGATATCTCCCAAATACACTAATTGAGATCCGTCCCCAACAGGTATTAATGTTTGTTTAATATCATCTATAGAATTAAAATTTCCAGTTGGTTCAAGAATAATTCGTTCATCTCCTAGATTTACTTCTCCTCCAGAACTCAAGATATTGGTGGAACTAATAATGCTTTGTAATTTGGACGCTGAAAGACCATATTCCTTGAGCCTGGCATTATCAAATTCGATAAATACGCGTTCATCTTGAACACCGCCTAATTCAACTTTTGCCGCCAGATCCAGTTTTATAAAATCATCTTTTATATCATTTACATAACTCTTGGCTTCTGCATAAGAAAAGCCGTCAATTACCAATCCAACAGCAATACCAAATACTTCTCCTATGCCATCATCATTTAGGTTAGGCTGAACTCCTGAAGGCAATCCTTCAATTTGGTTCAATTTACGACGTAATCGATCCCAAACGGATTGAAGGTCTTTAGGTTTGACTTCATCTTTTAACTCTACACTAACGACGGACAAGCCTGACCGTGATGTACTAGTTACCTTTTTAAGTTCAGGAAGTTCCTGAACAACTTTTTCAACTTTATCGGTTACAAGTTGCTCTACACGTTCTGGACTTGATCCTGGGAATGATGAAACTACAGACGCTACTCTTACGGTGTATGGAGGCATACTATCTCTAGACAATGATTGGTACATGACCAACCCCATGATCACAATAGTAGTTAAAACCGTAAAGGTGATTCGATTTCTATTTATAGAAAATGCTGCTAAATTCATCCAGTTCTAGTTTAATTTTACTTCTTGTCCGTCTAATAATGTCTGTAATCCGGCTGTTGCAATTTTTTGACCGACATTGAGTCCGCCAACAATCTCGAATCCTTCTGGTGTAAGTTCACCTATCTTAATCGTTTGTTTCTTAACGGTTGCTTTTTCGTCTGAACCTTCAATAAGGAATACAAATTGCCCGTTAGAGTCTTCACCAACTGCACTGGCAGGAACGACTATAGTATTTTCAGAATTTTCGTTTGTATTGAATTCAAAGAATACATTTGCAGCCATACCACTTTTAATGCTTTCATCAGAATCTGTAACTTGGACTGTTACGGGATATGTAGACGTGTTAGGATCCAAAGCTGGAGCTACCTCAGTAATAATAGCATTAAACATTTGATCGGCTAGAGCTGTGAAGGACACTTTAACTTTCATGTCCTTTTCCACTAAATTGATGACGGACTCCGGAAGTCCTAGGGATATTTCAATTGCTGTTCCTGCATTCAAAACACCAATAGCTTGACCAGCAGAGACATTTTCGTCTACTTCGGCAGAAACCGTTGCGATTGCGCCATCTTCAGGTGCATATAAGTAGCCAAATCTGATTTGATCTTGTTGAATTGCAACACTACGTTTGGCCGATTCGAAACTGGCGACAGCTGTTCGATATGAGTTTTTTGCATCTTCATAATCACTCAATGATGCACTTCCTTTTTCATAAAGCGTTCGTACACGGTTTAGCGCTAGCTTAGCAGTGTTCATTTGAGATTCCGAACTATTTTTTGATTCAATAGCA
This sequence comes from Psychroserpens sp., assembly GCA_017643165.1. Taxonomy (GTDB): domain Bacteria; phylum Bacteroidota; class Bacteroidia; order Flavobacteriales; family Flavobacteriaceae; genus Psychroserpens. The sequence goes on from JAEPNY010000005.1 coordinate 96,295, forward strand.
GATTCATAATTAAGCCTTGCACTCACATTATCTAATGTGCCAAGTAAATCACCTTTTTTGACAATCTGACCTAATTTCATATCTAGCTTTGTAATGATGCCATTACTTCTAAAACTGAGATTAATAATTTTTTCAGTCTTGGCTGTTCCGCTAAAGCGACGTTCTTTGTCTCCGCCTAGATAGGACACTTCAGTGAATTTTACAGGACGTAGAACAACTTCTTCTTGGACTTCTTTTTCGCCACAGTTAAATACTACTGAAGCGATAAGAAGGTAACATAAAACTGAGAATCTTTTAAATAGTACTATCATGAGTTTACAATTAATCATTAAGGGTTTGGGTAAATTCTAAAAAGCGTTGAACAAAGGCTTCACGTTCTGTATTATCTTGTAATAAGAAGAATAATCCAAGTGAACGTTCCAGTTGCATTGAACTTTGTAAATAGTTATAAGTTGCATTTGCACTGGCAAGTTGCGCTTGTAAGTAATTGTTTTGAGCATCAATAAGCTGAACAATATTCACAGCACCATTTGCATATGATGTTTGAGTTAGATCTAGAGTTTCTTTAGCAGATGCTTCAAATACTTCGGATAATTGGATGTTTGAAATTTGATTAACCAATTCGAGCACGGCATCATTAATATTTTTTTCAATACCTAGTCTAATATTATCTTGTGAAATTTCTAATTGTTCTTTCTGTATACTGGCAATTTGTTTGTTTAGATTTTGCTTGTTTTGATTGAAAAGAGGAAGCGATACGCTCAGACCCACTGTATAATATCCTTCGGGTTGTTCAAACCCAGGCAGAAATGCAGATCCAGCTCCAGACCTTGAGAATTCATAGTTATATTGACCTTGTAGCGCTAATGTTGGTAAAAAACGTCCAGCACCAAATAGCCGTTCACTGCGTTCAGTTGCGTCTAGATTGTATTGTAGTGCCTTAAGTTCAGGTGCGTTATTGATCGCTTCTTGTATCAGGAATTTTACAAAAGGTTCACGTAATTTCGGATCATCTAAAAATTGTCCGAGTTGCTCGTAGTTGTAATTACTGTAGATACCAGTTTTTAATTCGGCATCTTCGACATCTATTTTTGTGTTAATTGGATTATTCAGTAATTGATTAAGTTGGTAGTAACCTTGTTCTAATTGATTAATGGCTTCAACAAATTCTTGTGTGTTTTGTGCAAGTTCAGATCTAAATCGTAGGACATCAGCTTTCCCTGATTGTCCTGCCTCATAATTCTCTTCGGCAATCTTTAAATTGTATTTCGTTAACTCTAGGTTTTGTGCTTGTATCTTTAAATTTGCTTTTAAAATTAAAGCCGTAAAATAAGCTGTTGCTGTATTGAATACTGTATTTAGTGCTTCGCTATTGTAATTTTCTTCTTGTGCGGCACGTAGCGATTTTTGAATGCTAATGTTTGCATTTGCGGATTCTGAAAATAGTGTCTGTTGAAGGGTAATATTACCTGAAGTTGAAACTTCAGGATTTGAACCGTTTGCCACTGCTGCGAGTTCAGGATCTATGTAGCTACCTGTAGCTCCAGCCGTTACATTTGGTAAGTAATCGCTCTTCGCTACTTGAACATCTTTTTCTGTTAAACGAATATCCTGCTCAATGGTTTGTAAATCCAAATTTTTGGCAATGGCTTCTTTCATAACACCAACCAAATCATAGGTGCGATCAGCAGCAATAATATCTGGATCTCCAATAAAGGTTGTCGTTGCAATAAGACTATATTTTAGAGGCATATCAATGCGCTCAGCAGTGTTGAAATTAATAGTGAGTTGACCTTTGGACTCTAGCTTGCTAGTCAATCGTGATAAATCTTCACCATTTACTACGGCTTCAACGGTCAAAGCAATTCTTCTAAAGAATTGATTCATTTCAGATTGATCATGGTTAGTAGCCAAAATACCGTTATCAACATCTTTAGCTGGATTAGCTGTAAAAGACGGTAATTTTTTTTCAATGAATACTTCGGCTAATGTTTTCATTTCGGCATCACTAAGATAGAACCCACCAGCTAGGTATACGCCATCTATTTCGTCTAAGTTTGATGTAATGTCATTTAAATTATCGAATGGGATAAGCTTGGTTTCAATGTCTAATTCACGATCTATTTCCAAAAATGTTTCTGCTAGAGGAAGATTCTCAATGAACGCCTTTTCAATCACTACACCCACTTTAGATGGGTTAACCAGCTGCTGGAATGTTCTGAGGTCCTCTGCATACGATTGTGATGTCGTGATCGAGGTGTAATTTTCAATTTTTTGTTCTATTCGTTCAGTATCTATAAGTTCTTCGCTTAATGCTCCAAACATAATAGTCGGTTTTGAATATGAACCGATCTTAGATATCACGGCATTATTAACAACACCAAATGCAATTATAATATCGGTGTCATTATTCAATAAGGTATTGTAGTGTTGTAATGCCAACTGTGTGTTGAAATTATTGACGAGTTGACTTGACGAGGGGAAATTTAGTGTTGCATCTTCTCCTGTTACTGCAGAGATTTCCTTCGTCAATTCATCCAAAAGTCCTTCAATTTCTGGTGATGTCCTGTCTAAAAGGTATCCGATATTGAAAGATTTATTTTGAGAAATTGCTGTAATAGAAAAGCAAACAAAAAGAATTGCACAAAATAATTTTTGCATTATAAGTTGGTTTAAGAGAATGTGAGACTAAAAGTAAATGATATTCAGATTAATACAAAACAAATTAATTACTGACCGTATATTTTTGCGGAATTAATAAAGATTTTGAGAAAAGTAAGATAATTTTCTAATAATTCGATCATTCTAAATAATGTGAATTTTATGAGATCCAGTATGTAGAAAAATCGTTATTTTGTTCTACAATATATCCTTCATGACAGGAACAGTATATAAATCTACAGGAAGTTGGTACACCGTTAAAACAAGTTTGGGTGCAACCTATGATTGTAGGATAAAAGGAAAGTTCCGAATTAAAGGTATTAAAAGTACAAACCCTATAGCCGTAGGTGATCAAGTAGATTTTGAGTTGGAGACTCATAATGATCAAACTACCGGTGTTATTCACAATATCCACGATCGCAGCAATTATATTGTAAGGAAATCGGTGAAATTATCTAAGCAAACGCATATTATTGCTTCAAATATTGACCAGGTCTTTTTATTAATTACAATAAATAATCCGCCTACCTTTACCAGCTTTATCGATCGCTTTTTAGTGACCGCTGAAGCATATTCTGTTAAAACGATACTCTTATTCAATAAGATCGATACCTATTCTGAAGAACTTCTTGATGAGGTACGTTATTTAGCCCATGTTTATCGGAAAATTGGTTACGAATGTATAGGTGTATCTGCTCAAACAGGAAAAAATGTAGATAAGGTCAAGGCACTTATGGTTGATAAGGTGAGTATGTTTGCTGGTCATTCGGGTGTTGGAAAGTCGACTTTAGTTAATGCAATTGAACCAGAGTTAGATCTTAAAACTAAGGCGATTTCAATTCAGCATAGTCAAGGGCAGCACACCACAACTTTCGCAGAAATGTTCGATTTAAGTTTTGGCGCTCGAATTATTGATACGCCAGGGATAAAAGGTTTTGGTGTGGTTGATATGGATAAAGAGGAAGTTGGGGACTATTTTCCTGAGTTCTTTGAGCTTAAGCAATATTGTAAGTTTAATAATTGTTTGCATGTCGAAGAACCTAAATGTGCAGTAAAAGCAGCATTAGATAATGATGAGATTGCCTATTCAAGATATCGAAGTTACAGGCAGATATTAGACGGTGAAGATGAGCATTATAGAACAGACAATTTCGAAGACTATTAATTATGAAGGCAGTCATTCAACGCGTTTCTTCAGCTTCGGTAACAATTGAAGGGAATATTGTTGCTACGATTGGTGATGGCTTGTTGGTACTCATTGGAATCATAAATGAAGATGGCCAAGACGATATTAAATGGTTAAGTAATAAGATCGTTAACCTTCGTGTATTTGGAGATGAGAATAATGTAATGAATCACTCGTTATTACAAACCGATGGAGACGTAATAGTCGTAAGTCAGTTTACGCTTCACGCCAGTACAAAGAAAGGAAATCGACCTAGTTACATTCAAGCCGCTAAACCTGATATTGCAATACCCTTGTATGAAGCTTTTATAAAACAGTTAGAAACTGATTTAGGTAAACAAGTTCAAACGGGTGAGTTTGGTGCTGATATGAAAGTGGATCTCAGAAATGACGGTCCCGTTACTATAATCATCGATACAAAACAAAAGATCTAATGGCGTCAATTTTTGGTCACGGTCTAGTCGCGTATACAACAACGCGTCTACTAGATTCAAAATCGAATAGATTGCTGTTATTTTTAGCAATCGTGTCTTCAATTATTCCTGATCTAGATGTCATCGCTTTCAGTATCGGAATTCCTTACGAACATCCATTGGGACATCGAGGGTTTTCACATTCAATCCTATTTGCATTGCTATGGAGTGTATTACTAACCCTTTTATTGCGTCAATCGCGTAAATGGATTGTATTTTTAGTGTTGTTCTTATCTACGATATCTCATGGGGTTTTAGATGCATTAACTACAGGTGGACGTGGCGTTGGCTTTTTAATTCCATATGATAATGAACGTTATTTCTTTCCTATGCGCGTAATTAAAGTATCACCAATAGGCATTGAAGAATTTTTTTCAGAATGGGGTATGCGTGTAATTTTGAGTGAATTGAAATATATTGCATTTCCCTGCGCTATTATTTTAATAACTTTGTCGTTGTATAAAAAAACCAGAGCATGAATATCGAAAATGCACAATTAGCAGTTGATGAATGGATAAAGACCCATGGCGTTCGTTATTTTAATGAACTTACGAATATGGCTCAGTTAACCGAAGAGGTTGGAGAAGTGGCTCGAATAATCGCAAGGCGTTATGGCGAACAGAGTGAGAAAGAAAGTGATAAAGAAAAGGATCTCGGCGAAGAATTGGCTGATGTGGTTTTTGTAGTTTTGTGTCTTGCAAATCAAACAGGAATAGATCTTCAAAGTGCCTTCGATAAAAAGATGGTTAAGAAAACAAAGCGCGATCACGACAGGCATCACAATAATGAAAAACTAAAATAATCGATTCCTGCTCCTACAGGAATTTTTTTATGACGATTAAACTACATAAATCGGTTATCAAACCACAATCTGAGATCACTGTTACAGGTTCTAAAAGTGAATCTAACAGACTGTTGTTATTACAGGCCTTGTTTCCAGAATTGACCATCTCAAATCTTTCTAATTCAGACGATAGCAAGGTTATGGGAACTGCATTGACTCAAAGTACTGATACTATTGATGTTCATCACGCCGGAACAGCAATGCGATTTTTGACTGCTTATTTTGCGGGTAAGGAAAATAGCGAAGTCGTACTAACAGGTTCTCAACGTATGAAAGAACGCCCGATTGCAGTCTTGGTAGATGCTTTAAATGCTCTCGATGCGGATATCAAATATTTAGAAAATGAAGGCTGTCCGCCACTTGTCATTAAAGGTAAGCGATTGCAAAAGCACGAAGTCTCTTTAAATGCCAATGTAAGCAGTCAATATATCTCGGCTTTACTCCTCATTGCGCCAAGACTGAAACACGGACTTAGGCTCAATCTAATTGGAGACATTACATCAAGGCCTTATATCGAAATGACACTACGTCTTTTAGAACGCATTGGTGTCACTTCAGAATTTATAGGCAATACCATCACAGTGCAGCCTAAAACCGATGCCCTAAAAACCAAAACACTTACTGTTGAATCTGATTGGTCATCGGCCTCTTACTTTTTTAGTATTGTAGCTTTAAGTGCTATAGGTACCAAGATAGCCTTATCATCTTATTTTAATGATTCACTTCAAGGTGATTCTGTGTTGACCGAACTTTATTCAAATTTCGGTGTTAAAACATCATTTAATGAATCAATTGTAGAATTGGAGAAAGTCAGTAATCCTGTGAATGAAAGTTTGGAGTTTCATTTGAATAATGCTCCAGATATTGCCCAAACCATAGCCGTTACTTGTCTTGGATTAGGCATTAATTGTTTTATTGATGGTTTACATACCTTAAAGATAAAAGAAACAGATCGACTGGTTGCATTAAAAAATGAGTTAGAGAAGTTTGGTTCACAGGTCGAAATTTCAAATGATAGTTTGCAATTACATGTGCCAGTTAGACTTGAAAGTAATGTTACTATATATACCTATAACGACCATCGCATGGCTATGGCATTTGCGCCTTTAGCTTTAAAAACAGAGTTATTTATTAAGGATTATATGGTAGTTTCTAAATCGTATCCAGATTTTTGGGAGGATTTAAAAGCGATTGGATTTACATTTTCTAAATAAATACGGCGTTTTACTTGACAACCCCTATGTCGAGATTGTATATTTGCAACTTCCAAAATAAAAAAGACTAAATTTTCATACATGAAACTATCACACTTTAATTTCGACCTTCCAGAAGAATTACTTGCTGAACGTCCATCTGATATCCGTGACGAATCACGATTAATGGTATTGAACCGTAAAGATCAAACCATTGAACATCGTTTATTTAAGGACGTTATCGAATATTTTGATGAAGGTGATGTGATGATATTGAATAACACTAAAGTATTTCCAGCACGTTTGTTTGGAAATAAAGAAAAAACAGGCGCTCGTATTGAAGTGTTTTTATTACGTGAATTGAACGAAGATCAACGCTTATGGGATGTGTTAGTAGATCCAGCTCGTAAAATAAGAATTGGGAATAAACTTTACTTCGGAGAAGATGAAACTTTAGTTGCTGAAGTTATCGATAATACAACGTCTAGAGGACGTACACTAAGATTCTTATATGATGGATCTTACAGCGAATTTAGACGTAAACTAACAGAGCTTGGTGAAACACCACTTCCAAAGTACATCAAAAGAGATGTTGAACCTGAAGATGAAGAACGTTACCAAACTATATTCGCTAAGAATGAAGGTGCGGTTGCAGCACCAACCGCAGGATTACATTTTTCGAAGCACTTACTGAAACGTCTTGAAATTAAAGGTGTTGAACTTCCAGAGGTTACACTTCATGTGGGCTTAGGTACTTTTAATCCAGTCGAGGTTGAGGATCTTTCTAAACATAAAATGGATAGTGAAGAAATTTCAATTGGTAATGCCTCAACAGAAATTATCAATAAAGCAATTCAGGATAAGAAACGCGTTTGTGCTGTAGGAACAACAGTTATGCGAACAATAGAAAGCTCTGTGTCTTCTAGCGGATTATTAAATGAGTATTCGGGTTGGACTAATAAGTTTATATTTCCACCATATGATTTTAGTATTGCGAATTGTATGATAACGAATTTCCACACACCAAAATCTACGCTATTAATGATGGTTTCTGCGTTTGCAGGTCATGACTTTATGAAAAGAGCGTATGAAGAAGCAGTAAAAGAAAAGTATCGTTTCTATACCTATGGTGATGCGATGTTAATTATATAATTAGGAATTAATATATCGAAAAAGCCTTATTGAACATAAGGCTTTTTTTATGTTCAATACGCAAATTTGCGATGAGCGTAATACTTTGAGTACTTTTGCAATATCTATGGAAACTAAAAAGAAAGACGTACGTGCACTCACAAAAGAACAATTGAGAGCGTTCTTTGTGAAGGAAGGTGATAAAGCTTTTAGAGGCAATCAGGTCTATGAATGGCTATGGAATAAGGGTGCGCATTCTTTCGACGATATGACTAATATTTCTAAAGAGACACGTCAGAAACTTCAAGATAACTTTGTGATTAATCATATTAAGGTTGACCAAATGCAGCGCAGTTCAGACGGAACAGTGAAGAACGCGGTTCGTTTACATGATGGTCTGGTAGTCGAGTCTGTTTTAATTCCAACGCGAACACGAACGACAGCCTGTGTGTCTAGTCAGGTAGGTTGTAGTTTGGATTGTAGATTTTGCGCAACTGCACGTTTGAAACGTATGCGAAATTTAAATCCTGATGAAATCTTCGATCAAGTAGTTGCCATAGACAATGAAAGCCGATTATACTTTGATAGACCACTTTCGAATATCGTTTTTATGGGGATGGGTGAGCCACTAATGAATTACAATAATGTTTTAAAGGCCATCGATAAGATTACATCTTCAGAAGGTTTAGGCATGTCTCCTAAGCGTATTACTGTTTCAACTTCAGGAGTACCTAAAATGATTAAGAAAATGGCTGATGACGAAGTGAAATTTAATTTAGCAGTATCACTACATTCAGCGGTGAATACTATACGCACCTCGATAATGCCGTTTAATGCAACGTTTCCACTTGAAGATCTTAGAGAAGCACTGGAGTATTGGTATGCTAAAACAAAACGACGTATTACCTATGAATATGTTGTATGGGAAGGCATAAATGATAAACGTTCGGACGTGGAAGCTTTAATCAAGTTTTGCAAATTCGCACCGAGTAAGGTGAATTTAATAGAGTACAACCCTATTGATGATGGCGAGTTTAAACAAGCTGATTCTAGTGCTCTGGATATGTACGTGAAAATGCTAGAAGCAAATCATATTACCGTAACCGTAAGGCGATCTAGAGGTAAAGATATTGATGCCGCCTGTGGACAATTAGCCAATAAAAATTAAAAAAAGCGACTAATTATAGTCGCTTTTTTTTAGAATTAAAGAAGTATTAATTCTTTAAGATTTTAAATGTCTTGCTTTGGCCTTGGATAGACACTTTCGCCAAATAAATACCATCTTTCAGTGATTTCATATCGATCGACTCTGTTGATTCGGATAAACGTTCTTGAATCACAGTTTGACCGAGAATATTATATAATTCTATAGTGTCAAATACATGTGTTGAAGACTGAAGATTTAATGTTTTAGTATCCTTATTATAGAAATAAGTAAAACTATTTTGCTCAAATTCTTCAACGCTCAATGTGGACTCTAAATCGGTATCAAATAATAAGATGAATCCGCTCATTCCAGGTCCGAATGAGTGATAAGCGACGTACCAATCTCCTGAGGTCGGAGGCGTAACGGCATTTACTTCTTGATAGGCCATAGTTTCTAATGTTGCGAAATCTCCCATTGGAACAATATTCGTATTAGAAAATAGAGGTAACTGAACCGATGCTCCAGAATTTGGTGCATTAGTTAAAAATGCTTCTAGACTTCCGTTACCACTAAAGGTGTTGAATATTGATGTAATGGTGTATTCTGTACCGCCAGTTAAAGCTAATGCAGGAGAAAATAACCAATCATCTTTAGGTCCAGTTGCTGAATTACCGTTGGTTGCAAAAGTTTCTGGAAGCATATCGCCATCAAGATCTAAGTCCTGTTGAGAGATCCATGAGATCGTGTCACCATCATTATCTTCCGTAGTAAAACAAACTAAAAATGAGTTATTGTCATCATAGGTTTCATCAAAAGGAACACTGAAGTTACAGCTTACGGCTGTTTCAGTAATTAAAAAATCAAAGGCCGCATCAGACCATTGATTATCCCAAGCGATGTAGAAAGTTTCACCAACACTTACTGCTAAAGTAACGGTCGATAAAAAGTTGTTGGTGCCAAAATCGACATCATCAGAACCACCTTCGCAAGTTAAAGCCACGCAAGTTCCAGAATAAACGTGTAAACGAGTATCACCACCAGCATTGGCTGGAAGATCAGAAGTAATTGTAACAACGCCATCAATAGCAGCAGTATAAACATACCACTCTCCAAATTCTCTCGGATCGACTCCAGCGTTCTCTGCACATTCCGGATTTGGAAGTGCACCATCATAACCACTTACAGTGGTTGTACCTGCTGAAACAGGTAAAGCACTAGCACAATCATTTTGTGATTGACCAAAATGAAATGCTAAGAGGGATAAAATTAATAAAGTAATTTTTTTCATAAAGTTCGGATTTTGAATTAATTAACTACTAAATATACAAAATTAATTGTGCGAGTATTCTTAAGAATTTGATTTTAACGAAATATTATCAGGTTTGTTAATCGATACCGACTTAATTATTAATTTTGTAAAAAAAGATATTAATCTCCCTCTCTAATTGAAAATAACGGAACAAATAAAACAACCGATCGCCTATGAAATGGAACTTTTTGAACAAAAGTTCTTGCTTTCGATGTCAAGTAAGGTCGCATTACTTAACAGGATTACGCATTACATAGTGAATAGAAAAGGGAAGCAAATGCGTCCCATGTTCGTTTTTTTAGTGGCAAAAATGATCGATAATGGTCGCGTTAGTGAACGAACCTATCGTGGTGCTTCTGTAATTGAGTTAATACATACTGCTACCTTGGTGCATGATGATGTTGTAGATGATAGCAATAGACGTCGTGGTTTTTTCTCTATTAACGCACTTTGGAAAAATAAGATTGCCGTTCTCATTGGAGATTATCTTCTGTCTAAAGGTTTACTTCTTTCTATTGATAATAATGATTTTGATCTCTTAAAAATAATATCTATTGCAGTTCGTGAAATGAGCGAAGGTGAATTACTGCAAATTGAAAAAGCAAGACAGCTAGATATTACTGAAGAAGTCTATTACGATATCATCCGACAAAAAACAGCAACACTTATTGCAGCGTGCTGTAGCTTGGGCGCTGCTTCGGTGAAACCAAATTCAGAACATGTTGAAGCTATGCGTAAGTTTGGTGAACTTATTGGTATGGCCTTCCAAATTAAAGACGATCTCTTTGATTACGGTGAAGAAGCAATTGGTAAACCTACTGGAATAGATATTAAAGAGCAGAAAATGACACTTCCGCTTATTCATGTATTGAATAATTGCTCTAAAAAAGATAAGACCTGGCTTATCAATTCTGTGAAAAACTACAATAAGGATAAAAAGCGCGTAAAAGAAGTGATTGCATTTGTGAAGGCGAATAATGGACTTGATTATGCGATTGCTAAAATGAAGCAGTTTCAAAGCGAAGCATTAGATCTTTTAAAGGTTTATCCCGAATCCGAATATAAAACGGCCTTAGAATTAATGGTGAATTACGTCATTGATAGAAAAAAATAAAATTTAAATATCTGAAAAACAGTATTTTAAAAATTATTTTTCAATTGAGGCAACCATTTTCATGATTATTGCGTCTTTATTAATAGAAGACCAAACGAAAGCTATTTTGAAAGTCATTCAACTACATCACAAAAACAACACGGCTCTTATTAAAAAAGCCGCTAGGGGAAAACGGGATGCACAGCATACGCTTTTCGAGCAATATGCTCCTAAGATGTTGAGCGTATGTAGATATTACATCAAGGATATTCAAAATGCTGAGTCGGTAATGTTAAATGGATTTTTTAAAGCGTTTACCAATTTAAAACGGTTTAAAAATGAAGGGAGTTTTGAAGGCTGGTTAAGACGTATAATGGTAAGAGAAGCCATTTCGTTTTTAAGACAGGAAAAAAAAGTTGAGTTTTCAACAGAAGATGAAGTGGTTACTCATGAATCTTATAATAACGTAGATTCGAATATAGCAGTCGCTCAAATTCAAGAGATCATAGATCAGCTTCCAGAGGGTTATAAAATGGTGTTTGTTATGTATGCTATAGAAGGTTATAAACATCACGAGATCGCCGAAATATTAAACATTTCCGAAGGGACTTCCAAATCACAATTGTTTAAAGCAAGACAATTGTTGCAAAAACAAATTAAGGACCTAAATACCACGAGTTATGGCACCAATTAAATTTGAAGAAAATATTAAAGACAAGCTTGAACAGCGCAGATTAGAACCATCTCAGGATGCATGGGAAGAATTGTCGACTAGACTCGATAACAATTCGAATAAACGAAGTAAAGGCGTGTTTCTATATTTGGGAATTGCTGCGAGTATTGTTGGTGTATTATTAGTATACACACTTTTGATTAAGTCTGAAAATGCAGCTGAAGGGATACAGGAAGTCGTGAATACAGAAGCAGAAACTAAAATTGAAACGAATTCACCACAGATTATAGATACAAATAATATCGAATCTAAAGTCGTTGAATCAACACCTCCTGAAACATTACCAAAGACAGAAGGAACAATTAAAGCTACTGATAACGCACCAATTGTTCCAAAGCCAAATACTGAAAATGTTGTAGCGACAGCGAATGAGCAGATGCCTAAAGCTGAAACTTCGACTCAGAAAATAAAATTATACGAGTCATCCAATACATTTCCGAAGACGTCAGACGTGGCATCAGTTGAAACTGAAGCTCAAAAAAGACTTATTGAACATCCTTTGAATACACTTGATTATGAAAGTGCTAAAGTTATTGAAGTAGTGGCACAGATCAAAGAACTAGAAGCACAAGGAAATGAGGTGACCGAAAGCGAAATCGATGCGCTTCTAAAACAAGCGGAAAGAGATATCTTAAAACAGCGATTATATAATGAAACGACTCGCACGGTTGATGCCGATGCACTTCTTCAAGACGTTGAAGAAGATCTTGAGCAATCTTTTAGAGCGCGAGTATTTCAAAACCTTAAATCTAATTTCAATTCGGTTAAAACTGCAGTAGCCGCAAGAAATAATTAGTCAATCAAAAAACGAACAGAAGTTTAACCATTCACATCAAAAAACACGAACAATGACAACAATTACTAGGTATGTTGTAGCACTCATCCTATGCTTTACTTTTAGCAATTTAAGTGCGCAAGAAACAGCAAAAGATTCAATTGACCCAGCTGCTTCAGCTTATAAGAAGTTGAAGATCAGTAAACTGGAAGATTCGAAAAAGAAAATCGAAGAGGAAGAGCGTAAGTACTTAAAAGCAGAGGTAGAATCTATCAATGATCGTTTAAGTAAAGGGCAGATTACAACTACAGAAGCTGAAACACTTAAAAAAGAAGCCGCTCGTATTAGAGCAGCTAATATTGAAGATCGCATAGCCATAGTAGATCGTGAGATCGAACTGATCAAAAGAAATCCATATACCGATGGAACTCAAAGTGATGCAGAAACCTATTTTGGAATCGTATCAGATGGCGAAGGTACCACTAAAATTGGTATTGCCATTAATTCTGCAAAAACGAAACCAAGAAAGTACGATAAACGAACTACCAGTGATTTTGTATTCGCTATTGGATTTAATAATGCTATAGGTGACGGGCAAACCATAGGCGACCAATACAGTTTCTTAGGATCTGGATTTGTAGAATTGGGTTGGGCTTGGAAGACCAGAGTTTTTCAAGAGACCAATGCTGTGAGATTAAAATATGGATTCTCATTTCAATGGAATAAACTAACACCTAAAGACGATCAGTATTTCGTTCAAAATGGAAATACCACCACTTTAGAGCCGTTCCCAGGTGATCTGAGAGAGTCTGAATTTAGAATTACAAATTTAGTGGTTCCAGTACATTTCGAATTTGGGCCATCTAAAAAGTTGGAAAAAAAGAACTATTTCAGATATAGTACGCATGATCAGTTCAAAATTGGAATTGGTGGATATGCTGGATTCAGAATTGGAACACAGCAGAAGCTCAGATACAAAGAAGATGGTGATCGTGTAAAACAAAAGATCAGAAGAAATTACAATGCATCGCCATTTGTATATGGTCTTAGTGCCTACGTAGGATATGGATCAATCGGAATATATGCTAAGTATGATTTGAATCCATTATTTGAAAATCAAGCCTTCGATCAGAATAATTTATCACTAGGTTTTAGATTTGACCTCGATTAGTGTGTTTTTACTAATAATTAAAAGCTCCATTTACTTTTGAAATGGAGCTTTTTTGTTAAATTTACGTTTCACTTTAGGCTTAAGAATTGATTTCAAAATCCACCATAGATCAAGTTTTTGAAACTGCTCGTGTAGAGGAGGTTATTGGTGATTTCGTTCAACTTAAAAAAGCAGGAAGTAACTTCAAAGGTTTAAGTCCGTTTAGCGATGAACGCTCACCAAGTTTTATGGTGTCACCCGTAAAACAGATTTGGAAAGATTTTTCGAGTGGTAAAGGTGGGAATGCAGTCACATTCTTAATGGAACACGAGCATTTTACTTACCCAGAGGCTATTAAGTATCTTGCTAAAAAATATAATATTGAAATAGAAGAAACTGAGCAGACCGATGAACAAAAGCAAGCCGCTAATGAACGTGAAAGCTTGTATTTGGTCAATGAGTTTGCTAAAGATTATTTCGAACGGGTGCTTTTTAAAACCGATGCTGGTCAGGCAATTGGGTTGAGTTATTTTAAGGAACGAGGATTTACAAATGAGACCATCAAAGCTTTTAACTTGGGTTATTGTTTGGATGAGTGGCAAGCCTTTACAGATGAAGCTCTTAAAAAAGGTTATTTACTTGACAATTTAGAAAAGACTGGGCTAACCATCGTTAAACCTGACAAGAAGTTTGATCGATTCAAAGGACGTGTTATTTTTCCAATCCATAGTATGAGTGGACGTGTTCTAGGATTTGGAGGACGAATTTTAACCACTGATAAAAAAGCTGCAAAGTATCTCAACTCACCAGAGAGTGAAGTATACCATAAAAGCAAAATACTGTATGGGATCTATCATGCAAAACAAGCAATAGCGAAAGAAGACAATTGCTATTTAGTAGAAGGCTACACCGACGTGATACAATTCCATCAAACCGGAATTAAAAATGTTGTGGCTTCTTCTGGAACAGCCCTCACTCCCGAACAGATAAGGTTAGTAAATAGACTTACAAAAAATATTACCGTATTATTTGATGGTGATGCGGCTGGAATAAGAGCATCATTAAGAGGTATAGATCTGATATTAGAACAAGGTATGAACGTGAAGGTCTGTACGTTCCCAGAAGGTGAAGATCCAGATAGTTTTGCCAAACAAAATACACTTGAAGAATTACAAGCTTACCTTAATGAAGCGTCTCAAGATTTTATACAATTCAAGGCGTCATTATTAATTGCTGAAGCAAAAAATGATCCGATTAAAAAAGCGGAAACAATTCGAGATATTGTCAATAGTATTTCTAAAATACCAGACCAAATCAAGAAGGAGATTTATATCCAAGAGTGTTCTCGAATAATGGATATCAGTGAAGATGTTTTATTTAGTACGTTGGCGCAAATTAATAAGAAGGATATTCAAGAAGCTGCAAAAACCTACAAAGCACAACAAAAATCCTTTGAAGTGGTTAAAGCTGAAAAGGAAGCTAAAAAGGTCGATCTACAATATGAGCTTGAGCGTAAGATTATTGAAATTTTATTGCTTTACGGAACAGAGTCTGAGGATTTTGAAGATTTAGTTCTAAAAGAAACTGAAGATGGTGATCTCGACTTAGAGCCTGTTATTCATAAGGCCAAGGTATTTGAAAAGATCTATTTGGACCTTCAGGAAGATGAAATGCAATTTTCAAATCCTAACTTCAAATCACTCTATTATACAATTATCGACACGCTACATCAGGAACCAGATTTTTCCACGAAGAATTTCGTCAATAAACTGGATCCAGAATTGGCGAGTGACGTTACGACTATTTTAATGAATGACGAACGTTATCGCTTACACGATTGGCAGCGCAATAACATTATTCCAAAAGATAAAAAGCACTCTATAGCACAATTGGTTACACAAACCATCTTGACACTTCGCTGTTATTTAATTGATAAAAAAGTTGCAGAATATCAAAATGACACCTTGCAAGCAGACTCAAATACACGCAGTATATTGGAGGATGTAAAAGATTATGTGGGATTAAAAATGTTACTGTCTAGAAAACTAGGCAAAGTGGTAAGTGGCTAGATTAAGCTATATCCAATTGTTTCCCTTGATTGACCAGATCAATGAGGTTGGTCACATTTAATTTCTTGAATAACCGAGCCTTATAAGTACTTACAGTTTTTTCATTAATATCTAACTCCTGAGCAATTTCTTTATTCTTCTTACCTGAAGACAATAACTTCAACACTTCTACTTCACGAGTTGACAGTCGTTTGTATATACGACTTTTAGATCGTTTTGTGTCATTGTAATTAAGATGCTTAGACATTTTATCGCTTAAATGAATTTCACCTTTGGAAGCTCGGTTAATAGCTTTTATAATAACATCAATTGGTTCTGATTTTGAAACATAACCTGAAGCTCCTGCTTTGATAGTGCTAATTGCATAAATTTCTTCAGGATGATAGCTAAACATAATAATATTGATATGACTATGCTCTTTTTTAATGGCCCGCAAAGCAGTAATACCATTTAATTCTGGAAGCTCTATTTCTGAAATAATTACATCAACTTCATTCCTCCTAACAAATTCGAAAATGTCGACACCAGAACTTACAGTACCCACCACACGGATATCCTCATGGTTTTCAAACAATAGTTTAAAGCCAGTAGTTACGATAGGATGATTGTCAACGACGAGTACCTTGATCATAATACATTGATTAATTAGTTAGTTAGTAGTTGGTTAGTCAGTTAGTTGGTGTAAAATATGCGCCAGAACTTAAATCATTAAGTTCAAATTTGTGGAGATTTGTCCTGTAAAATTAATAAAAAAAATCAATATAAGTCCTTATTTATCGTAATAAATGCAATGATTATTTTAAATTATTAGGAATTTCACAAACAGGTATTGGAACCATTTTATGAAGATTTGCGCGGTTATATCTTGTAAAAATTTGATATACTTCCATTTGACGACCTTCAAAGTCGGCTTCCGTTTTCCCTTCATCTTTCATCGCCATTGCCCATTCCAATTCTGGATAAGAGGCGCCAATCTGATCTTCATCACTTCTGGCATCTCCAAATAGTCCATCACTAGGTGCAGCCTTCATTATAGATTCAGGAACTTTAAGGTATTCACCAATCATATAGACTTCAGATTTCAGTAAATCTGCAATCGGACTTAAATCGACACCGCCGTCACCGTACTTTGTGTAAAATCCAACACCAAAGTCTTCAACTTTATTTCCTGTTCCAGCAACGAGAAGCCCTAATAATCCCGCATGATAGTAGAGCGTTGTCATCCGCAGACGTGCGCGGGTATTGGCTAAGGCCATTTCCACAGTGGCGTTAGCACCCTCTAGCGAAACCTCAGTTTTGAACTCTTCAAATACAGGTGTAAGATCTACACGCGTATCACGAACATTAGGGAATCGCGCTTTAAGCTGAGCAATGTGTTCTTGTGCTCTGCTTACATGACTAGGGGCTTGGTGTATAGGCATCTCAATACAGAGTACATCCATTCCAGTTAATGCACATAAGGACGAGGTTGTTGCGGAATCAATACCACCTGATATTCCAACGACAAATCCATTTACTTTAGCGTTCGTGGCATAATCTTTAAGCCATGAAACAATATGATCTACAACTTTTTCTGTTTGCATATTCCCGTTATTTTAGACAAAGAATAAGTACCTTTGCGAAACAAAAATAACGGAATAGCGTTAGTAATAAAAATTTAGTAGAATTAAGTTTTTGTAAACCCAAAATATGAAACAACTTCTTGTCTTTGGACTTTTGTTCGCCCTAATTTTCGGATGTAAAAATGAAGATGCTTTGGAAAGTGAAATCGCTAAGGTGAAAACTGATTTTATAGTGGAACGCTTTGATTTGGCCTTTGCGAATGCAAAACCTCAAGATCTAACAAATCTTAAAAACACATTTCCTTTTTTGTTTTCTAAGCGTATTCCAGACTCGATCTGGTTAGAACAAATGGTCGATACCTTTCAATTGGAGTTGAATTCGGCAGTAAAATTAAAACATTCAGATATATCTGAAATTGAATCAGATGTTCGTAACCTATTCAAGCATCTAAAGTTTTACGAGCCAACATTTCAGGAGCCTCGTGTAATTACCTTAACGAATTTTGTTAAATACAGAAACAAAGTAGCCGTAACCGATTCGATCGTTTTAGTAGCACTTGATAACTATTTGGGTGCAGATCATGAGTTTTATGCAAATATTCCACAATACATTGTAGATAATATGACCACCTCACAGGTCGTGGTTGACCTCGCAACGGCCTACAGTGAACAACGCATATTTCAACTTCAGAAGAAAACACTGTTAGATGAAATGATTTACTTTGGTAAGCAATTATATTTTAAAGATATCATGATTCCTTTCAAATCAGATGCTGAGAAAATTGGCTATTCTGAAACGCAACTAGGATTTGCTCGTGCGAATGAAGAAATGATATGGACGCATTTTGTTGAAAATGAAATGTTATTTGATACCGATAATGATTTACCAGCACGATTTATAGCTGATGCGCCGTTTTCAAAATTTTATCTAGAAATTGACAATGAAACTCCAGGACGACTCGGACAATATATTGGCTGGCAAATCGTACGAGCTTATATGAAAAACAATGATGTACCTCTAAACAAAATGATGCAGACAGAGGCTTCAGAAATATTTAATAAATCCAACTATAAACCTCCTAAATAATGGCAAAAAATCATACATCCACCATAAAATTAAAAGTTGAACTAGATGAAAATCGAGTGCCAGAACAGTTATTCTGGACTGCCGAAGATGGTGGTATTTCTAATGAAGAAGCAAAGGCACTAATGTTGGCAGTTTGGGATGCTAAGGCTAAAGAGACACTTCGGATAGATCTTTGGACAAAAGATATGCCAGTCGATGAAATGAAACAGTTTTTTCATCAGACGCTCGTTGAAATGAGTAATACTTATTTTAGGGCTACACAGGACGAGAAAATGACGGCAACCATGAAAGATTTTTGTGACTATTTTGCAGAGAAATTGGAACTCACAAAAAAGTAATTCTATAAACTTAATACTAAGATATTCCCTTTACTTATCATTAAGCCGCAAATTGTAGGTTTGTTATCTATTAAGTCATTAGGGGAATAAAAAGCATTAGTCAGACTTTCTTTAGAATGAAAGAGGCTAATGTTTTTTTATTTAAATTAGCCTATGCGAAAGATATTATTCGGTGTTGTTATTACTTTGGTCATTCTTTTCACCTTCAAATATTGTGGTGATAAAAAGGAAGAAAAAATTACCCTTCAAGAACATACATCTCTATTACAAGAACAAATAAAAAACGTAGGTAAACTGGTTGTAACTGAAGGTCACTTCAGCGAAGTATTTACTTATGAGAATTCCAAAGCAATTTTTGGTGATCTTCTTGAGGCTAAAAAGCAAGCTATTGTAATTGTAAATGCTGACGTTACGGTTGGTTATGATTTAAGTCAAATGAAATACGAAATTGATGAAAACAATCAAGTGTTACGCATTGTAAATATCCCTGAAGAGGAAATCAAGATCAGCCCAGATCTCGAATACTACGATATTCAAGCAGACTTTTTCAATCAATTTGAGGCAGAAGACTACAATGAGATCAAAGAAACGGTTAAAGCATCACTGATGAAAAAGATTGAAGGTTCAGAATTAAAGTCGAACGCGCAAAATCGTTTGATCAGTGAATTATCGAAGTTCTTGATTCTAACGAATACTTTAGGTTGGACTCTTGAATATAATCAGCAACCAATAGAGGCTCCAGAACAACTATTTCAGTTAAAACTTTAGTTTTTGATTAGTGCTAAACCATCATCAATAAGATGGGCAATGGCTGGTCTAGATAGTTTCAATGCATTTAAATGCGCTAAGACTTCTTCACGCAATGCATGCTGTTCCAAAACACATAACTCATATAATTCTAGAGATAATAACCAATCTTCGGAATGATTCGTCATCAGTGTCTCAAAAATTTCTTGTCCAAGTTGACCATTAAATGAATCTGAACGCATATTGCGCACTTGCGCATACAAATCTTCCAACTCGGCTTTTAAATGGTTCTTTTTCTGCTGAATGGTTTTTGTCTCAGAAACGTGATATAAGTTGTCAAAAGACCTGAAATCTGCAGCGCCTGCAAAGGCAGAAACTATTGAAGATCCAACAGCCAACTTAAAGGTGCCCTGCTCAGGCGAAAACAAAATACGATCTTTATATTTTACAGTACAGTCTTCAAATTCAATAAGAATTAGTTTTCCAAAAACATTACGAATTCCAGTGACATTAAGACCTTCGACGGTGATGCCACTTTCATAGGTGATTGCAATGTATTTTCCGTCATAAAAATTATAAGCCTTCAAATCAAGTGGTCCCATATCTTCAATGGCTAAACTAATACCCTTCAATTTTCCAATAGGAGAACAAAAGCCATTCTGATTACCTTCTGTGCCATGTCCAATCAATTCTTTTTCTCTGTTAGCCAAAGCTGTAGGACCTTCCGTTTTAAAGAACACAACATTATTATCCTCATCTGTAATCATTTCAGTAAACACTCCTGAGATCTGTAATCCAGTATTTAATTCAATACTTCCAATTTTCTTTGAATCAATAAGTTTTCGCAGACCTCTAAAACCACCTTTACGCAAAGCCATAGTATTTGCGAATTCTTCTAAAACTTGCATTAAATAAGCAAAATCGGGAGTAACAAATAGCTGCGGTTGTGGCTGGGTAATATCAAATTCTATGTCTGCAGCATCAATACTGTAGTCTTGTTTTTCAACATCATTCGTCATACACCATTCGCTTTCGCCAATAGAAGATAAGAGACCAGCACCATAGATCTTAGGATCATCGATTGTGCCTATTAAGCCATACTCAACGGTCCACCAATGCAGGTTTCTAATTTTGGCCATTTCAGACAATGGTACTTTCTTTTGCTGAAGTTCATGTACTAAAGTTTCAGCATTTTCAATGGCTTCAGGTGTAGAATCTGCTGCTTCTTTCAAAATCGAAAGTGTTCTTACGGCTTCGTACATGTCGTTATCATGAGATGAAAGAATCGCTTTAGCACCAATCTCACCAAAACGCCTTAAGTATTCAGCATAATCTGGATTTGCTATAATTGGTGCATGGCCTGCGGCCTCATGAATTATGTCGGGTGCAGGTGTGTATTCGATATTCTCAAGTTGCCTAATGTCTGATGCGATGACTAATACTTTATAGGCCTGAAATTCCATAAATGCATTAGGTGGTATAAAACCGTCAACAGCCACGGCAGCCCATCCAATATCTTTTAAGATACGATTCATGCCATACATGCTCGGTATATCATCTATGGAAATTCCTGTCATCTCCAATCCTTTAACGTAAGAATTATGAGCAACTTTGCTTAAATAGGAAACATTCTTTCGCATCACATAACGCCAAACTGCCTGATCAATTGGAGAATAATCCTCGTAGTTTTGAGGCTTAATAAATTGTTTTAAATGTGGTGGTAATCGATCTATAAGTGGGTTGCTTTCTATTGGAGTCTGCATGAAATTCAAATATAAAAGACAAAGTTAAGTATAAATGATTGCAATATTGAATACTATAACTAATCAAAGGAACTATTCTTTTTTGAATCTGTATCTTCGTAATAATGAAACCAGAAACTCGGAAAAACGAAATTATAATAAAAGCAGCCGCACTATTTAAAGATAAAGGTTACAGTGCTGTTACGATGCGTGATTTGGCAACTGCTTTAGGGATAAAAGCGGCAAGTTTATATAATCATATCGACTCTAAACAAGCCATACTTCAAGATATTATTCTATCAATTGCCGAAGAGTTCACAGCAGGAATGGAAACAATTCTGCAAGATGAAGGTTCGAGTATTAATCGTCTCAATCAAATTATCCAATTACATGTTACAATTGCGAGTAGAAATGCAGATGGAATGGCTGCACTAAATACAGATTGGATGCATTTGGAAAATAAGTTGGACTATTATTTGAGCTTGAGAGATACATATGAAAATAACTTTCGAAATATTATTATTGATGGGATTGAGCAAGGCGAAATTAAGGATGAAAACGTTGAGGTGATCCTGTTTTCTATGCTCTCAACATTAAGATCCTTGTATTTGTGGATTCCTAAAAAAGAAGATTTAAATATCGATCAACTTTCTGATAGTTTAAGCGCTATACTGATTAGTGGGATTAACACATAGTTAAGAATTAATTTCGTAAATTTGTATCGCAAACTAACAACTGTTAGTTTTTTTATTCTAAAAACACGATAACGTTTTCGGAATGAATTAGATTAAACTATTGATTATTAATTAGTATTTGAATTCATGGCAGAATTCCATAAGGTAAAGCTAGCTGAAGTTTACAAGGAGACCGATGATACTTCGGTTCTTACTTTTGACATTCCTGAAGAACTTAAAAACGATTTTGAGTTTCATCAGGGTCAGCATCTAACGTTAAGGCAGATCATCAACGGTGAAGACGTTAGACGTTCGTATTCGCTATGCACGAGTCCATTAGAGAATCAGTGGTCGGTGGCTGTAAAACAGATTCCAGGCGGCAAGTTCTCAACCTTTGTTAATGAGGAACTACAAACGGGCGACGAATTGGAGATCATGGCACCTAGCGGTACCTTCGGTGTGAAAGTGAATCCTGAAGTCGGCAAAAATTATTTGTTTTTTGCGGCAGGTAGTGGAATTACGCCAGTCATGTCAATGATCAAAACACACTTAGCTGCTGAACCTAATTCAACTTGTAAGCTGTTTTATGTGAATAAAACGGCAAAATCAATTATCTTTAAGGAAGAGCTTGAGCAGCTTCGTAATACATATTTTGGACGTCTTGAAATATATTATTTCCTGACTCAGGAGCGTCGTGACATTGATCTCTTTAATGGGAGGTTTGATGATGAAAAAATGGCTGTTCTAACTAAGACGTTTATCGACATTCCTGATACGAATGAAGTGTTTTTATGTGGTCCTGAAAACATGGTGAACTATGTAAGCGAATATTTGATAAATGCTGGATTACCAAAAGAATTGGTGCATTTCGAATTGTTCGTTACTGGCTTATCTGAAGAAGATATAAAACGTCAAGAACGCTTGGCTAAGCAAAATGTGGAAGGGACCGAAGTAGTCATTGTTGATGGTGGTAAAGAGTTCTTATTTACGATGACCAGTGATTACGATAATATTCTTGATGCAGCGCTTAATGCAGGTGCCGATTTACCTTTCGCTTGTAAAGGTGGTGTTTGTAGTACTTGCAAATGTCAAGTAACAGAAGGTGAGGTTGAGATGAAAATTAATTATGCTCTCGAAGATAAAGAGGTAGCACAAAACTTTGTATTGAGCTGTCAAGCGGTTCCAACGACCGATAAAGTAGTAGTTGACTTTGATGTTTAGTCATTAAGCATCAATTCTGCATATAATGAAAAAGAAAAAATAAACTTGCTTGTGGTTTTGAACCAATAGCGTAAAGCAAAAAAAGATGAGTGAAGAACAGATTAGAAGTTTAGAAAGAAATTTTAACGAGCGTATTGAACGCGACGAAAAAATTGAACCTAAAGATTGGATGCCGGAAAAGTATCGTAAGACACATATCCGACAAATATCACAGCACGCGCATTCAGAAATCGTAGGGATGTTACCTGAAGGAAACTGGATCACACGTGCACCATCATTAAGACGAAAAGTTGCCTTATTGGCGAAAGTACAAGATGAAGCAGGTCATGGATTGTATTTATATAGCGCTTGCGAAACTCTTGGTGTTTCTCGTGATGAGTTGTATGAGCAATTACATACTGGAAAGGCGAAATACTCGAGCATATTCAATTATCCTGCACTAACATGGGCAGATATGGGTGCTATTGGTTGGTTGGTAGATGGTGCAGCCATTATCAATCAAGTACCACTTTGTAATACGTCTTATGGACCATATGCACGAGCTATGATTCGTGTATGTAAAGAAGAGAGTTTCCACCAAAGACAAGGCTTCGAGATCATGCTGAAGTTGGCTAACGGAACACCTGAACAAAAAGAAATGGCGCAAGACGCTTTAAATAGATGGTGGTGGCCAAGTTTAATGATGCTTGGACCAACAGATGATAAATCAGTTCATACAGAGCAATCCATGAAATGGAAGTTAAAGCGTAAAACGAACGATGAATTGCGTCAGCAGTTTATTGATCAAACGGTTCCTCAAGCAGATGTATTGGGCTTAACAATTCCTGATCCAGATCTAAAATGGAATGAAGAACGCCAAAGTTATGACTTCGGTGAGATCGATTGGGATGAGTTCTGGCAGGTAGTAAAAGGTCACGGACCAATGAACAAGGAACGCATGAAAGCACGTGTTGGTGCTTGGGAACGTGGAACTTGGGTACGTGATGCTGCAATGGCTCACGCCGAAAAGAAACAAGCAAGAAAAGAAAAACAAGTAGTTTAAATAAATAACGATATGGCAACGAAAAACTGGCCACTTTGGGAAATCTTCGTAAGAAGTAAAAACGGATTAGAACATAGACATTTTGGGAGCCTGCACGCGGCTGATGCTGAAATGGCGCTTGAAAACGCTAGAGATGTCTACACGAGAAGAAATGAAGGTGTGAGTATTTGGGTTGTAGAATCCAAACACATCACAGCCTCCAATCCCGAAAATAATGGTGAATTATTTGAGCCTGCTCAAGATAAGGTATATCGCCATCCTACCTTTTATGATGTGCCGGATGAAGTAAAACATATGTAATGAAGAACGAGAATTTATACAATTATATATTAGGAATTGCTGATAATTCATTAATTCTAGGTCAACGCCTAGGTGAATTGACTGGTCATGGACCTAGCCTTGAGACTGATATTGCATGCACTAACATCTCACTCGATCTGTTTGGTCAAGTGAGAAGTTATTTTCAATATGCTGGTAAAATAGCAGGCGATGGTCGTTCAGAAGATGATATCGCTATGCTTCGCAAAGAACGTGATTACAAGAATGTATTACTTGTTGAACAACCAAATACTAACTTTGCCTACACGATAGGTAGACAGTTTCTATTTGATGCGTATCATTTAGCCTTCCTTAAAGAGTTACAAAAAAGTCCTGATCTAACCTTATCTGCTATAGCAAATAAGTGCGTGAAAGAAGTGAGTTACCATGAGCGTTTCTCTTCAGACTGGGTTAGACGTCTTGGTGACGGAACGGAAGAGAGTCGCGAAAAAATGCAAGAAGCGATCAATGATCTTTGGATGTATACTGATGAATTATTCCACCAAACAGATGCTGATAAAGAAGTCGTGGAACAAGGAATCGGCGTTGATGTTACCAGATTGAAAGATACATACTATAATTACGTTGGTGAAGTTCTAGAAGAAGCAACTTTAGTAGTTCCTGAATCAAAATATTTTCATAAAGGAGGTAAGAACGGCATTCACACAGAACACTTGGGATATATCCTTGCTGAGCTTCAATACATGCAACGTGCTTATCCAAATATGGAATGGTAATTTTAACGAGGAAAGTTTGATGCATTCAATGACGACAACAGATCAACATATCGATGAGATTTTGATGCCAATTTTGGAAACAGTTTCAGATCCAGAAATACCTGTGTTGTCTATCATGGATATGGGTGTCGTGAGGTCGGCTATTATTATTGATGGCAAAGTGAAAGTTGAAATCACACCTACCTACAGTGGATGCCCTGCGATGGATGTGATTGGAGATGATATTAAAAAAGCTCTAAAAGATGCTGGTTATGATTCCGAAGTAGATTTAATATTACACCCAGCATGGACTACAGATTGGATCACACCACGTGGACGTAAAGCCCTTGAAGATTATGGAATTGCTGCGCCTCTTGAGGCAGAAGCAGATAAAGATGTATTACTGCATGGTAAACGCATCGTTAAATGTACCAACTGTGGGTCACAGAACACGCGTTTGGTCAGTCAGTTTGGTTCAACGGCATGTAAAGCACAATTTCAGTGTGAAGATTGCCAAGAACCTTTCGACTATTTTAAATGTTTAAAATAATAATGGCGTTACCCTCTGTCGCTAAAGCTATAGAGGGTCAGGCTTTCGGCAGTCGCTTCCTCCGAAGCTTTAGCATAGGAGGGGAGCTCCAACAAAGCCTCAATCCTTAACGCAGAAGAATAATAGGTATGAGCAACACTTCAATTCTTTTAAAAATTGAAAATAAAGTAGCGTACATAACGCTCAATAGACCCGAAGTATTTAATAGCTTTAATCGGGAAATGGCATTACGTCTGCAGTCCATTTTTGATGATTGTGAAACTAATGATAAGGTTAGAGCGATTGTTTTAACAGGAAATGGAAAAGCATTTTGTGCTGGACAAGACCTGAAAGAAGTAACAGATCCAGAGCTTAATCCAGGATTTAAAAAAATTCTAGAGGAGCACTACAATCCTATAATTACTAAAATTCGAACCAGTAGCAAGCCTATTATAGGAGCTGTAAATGGTGTGGCTGCAGGAGCTGGAGCTAATATTGCTTTAGCATGCGATATCGTAGTTGCTCATGAAAAAGTAAGCTTTATTCAAGCGTTTAGCTTAATCGGATTAGTTCCTGATAGTGGAGGAACTTTCTTTTTACCGCGCCTTATCGGATTCCAAAAAGCACAGGCTTTAGCCATGTTAGGCGATAAAGTGTCAGCCGAAGAGGCAGAGCGACTAGGTATGATATACAAAGTCACTACACTCGAAGAATTTAATTCTGAGATCGATAGATTAGCTCTTAAACTGGCGAATATGCCGACAAAGGCCTTAGGAATGATCAAAGAACTATTCAATCAGTCAATGACCAATACTTTAGAAGATCAGTTAGCCTTAGAATCAAAATTACAGATTGAAGCTGCACAGAGTGAAGACTATGCTGAAGGTGTTGCTTCATTTATAGAAAAACGCCAACCACAATTCAAAGGAAAATAAACATGAACGTAGGAATCATCGGTTCAGGAACCATGGGAAGCGGCATTGCACAAGTTGCTGCTACCGCTGGTTGTAAAGTCAAATTATATGATACGAATCAAGCAGCTTTGGACAACGCAAAAGCTGCACTCGAAAAGATCCTTTCGCGCCTCATCGAAAAAGGACGTATTGACGCTAATGAGAAGGAACGAATTCAATCTAATATTTCCTACGTAGATACTTTGAGAGATTTAAGTGATTCCAACTTAACCATAGAAGCTATCATCGAAAACCTTGAGATCAAACAAAAGGTATTCAAAGAACTTGAGACTTATGTTACTGACCAATGCATTATTGCGTCTAATACCTCTAGTTTATCTATTGCATCCATAGCCGCATCATTAGAAAAGCCCGAACGATGTGTTGGGATTCACTTTTTTAATCCAGCACCATTAATGAAGTTGGTTGAGGTGATTCCGGCAGTTCAGACGTCTAAAGAAGTTTTAGATACGTCTGTGCAAACGATTAGCGATTGGAAGAAAGTAGTAGCAATAGCCAAAGACACACCTGGCTTTATTGTAAATCGTGTGGCACGACCATTTTACGGCGAGGCTTTGCGAATCTATGAAGAAGGCATTGCCGATTTTGCGACCATCGATTGGAGTTTGAAAACATTGGGTGGTTTCCGAATGGGACCATTCGAACTTATGGATTTCATCGGAAATGATGTCAATTATACAGTTACTGAAACGGTATTTACAGCCTTCTACTTTGATCCGCGATATAAGCCAGCGTTCACTCAGAAACGATTTGCTGAAGCAGGTTACCTCGGAAGAAAATCAGGTCGAGGGTATTACGATTATGCCGAAGGTGCTGAAAAACCTATACCTAATGAAGATCAGGAGTTAGCACAGTCAATCTTTGATCGTGTCCTTGTTATGTTAATAAACGAAGCTGCAGATGCCCTGTTTTTAAATATAGCCTCAGCCGAAGACATAGATAATGCCATGACGAAAGGTGTGAATTACCCGAAAGGGCTCCTGTCTTGGGCAGATGAGAAAGGAATAGATTGGTGCGTGTCTCAATTGGATAAGCTCTATGATGAGTATCATGAAGATCGTTATCGCTGTAGTCCGCTGCTACGCAGAATGAAAAAGACTCAAAAGACATTTTTCTAATGAAAGGAGAAGCGATTCCATATAAAATGTTGAGCCAAGATGCCTTTAGTCAATGGCTGGGTATTGAAATTCTTGAATGTGAGATTGGACGTTGTAAAGTGGGAATGACGATCAGAAAAGAGATGCTTAACAGCATGAGTAAAGCCCATGGTGGTATCAGTTATTCATTGGCAGATACGGCTTTTGGTTTTGCTGCAAATACACATGGCAAGTACGCGGTGTCTATCGAGACGAGTATAAATCATATCGAAGCATTAGACGAAGGCGATTATCTCATTGCAGAGTCTGTGATCGAAAAAGTAAAAAACAAATTAGCATTTAATGTCGTAGAAGTGAAACGAGGTGAAGAACTGGTTGCACTTTTTAAAGGCATTGTTTATAGAACTCAAAAAGACTGGGAAGAATAAATGAAAGACGCATATATTATTGATGGTGTAAGAACGCCAATAGGAAATTATAAAGGCACGCTGTCAGCTGTGCGTACAGATGATTTAGGAGCTTTGGTAATTGCAGAAGTTGTCAAACGTAATCCGAATATTCCTAAAGAGGCTTATGACGATGTGATTATGGGTTGTGCGAACCAAGCTGGTGAGGATAATCGAAATGTAGCTAGAATGGCTTCGCTTTTAGCGGGCCTTCCGTTTAAAGTTCCTGGTGAAACGGTAAATAGACTATGTAGTTCTGGGCTTTCAGCAATCATTCATGCGAATCGTGCGATAAAAGCTGGCGATGGTGATATATTTATATCAGGAGGTGTGGAAAACATGACACGCGGACCATACGTAATTGCAAAACCATCAAGCGCTTATGGAAATGATTCCAAAATGTATGATTCAAGTTTTGGATGGCGTTTTGTCAATCCTAAAATGCATGAAATGTATGGTACTGATGGGATGGGAAATACTGCTGAGAACCTAGTTGAGAAATATAACATTTCACGAGAAGATCAAGATGAATTTGCCTATTGGAGCCAGATGAAAGCGTCTAAAGCCCAAGAGAATGGTAGATTGGCAAAAGAGATCATTACGGTTGAGATTCCGCAGCGAAAAAAAGAGCCGATCCAATTCTCTAAGGATGAATTTGTGAAACCAACAACCTCATTAGAAGTGTTAGGAAAGTTGCGTCCTGCTTTTAAGAAGGACGGTGGAAGTGTGACTGCAGGAAATTCTTCTGGATTAAATGATGGTGCCGCTGCAACAATAATCGCTTCTGGCGACGCCGTTGATAAATACAATCTAAAGCCTTTGGCTAAAATAGTGAGTTCAGCGGTTGTAGGGGTAGAACCTAGAATTATGGGGATTGGTCCTGTTCAAGCCTCAAACAAGGCTTTAGAAAAAGCGGGTCTGACCATGGATGATATGGATATTATAGAATTAAATGAAGCTTTTGCAGCGCAAGCTTTAGCTTGTACAAGAGCCTGGGGATTAGCTGATGACGATCCACGACTCAATCCTAATGGTGGCTCGATCGCTATTGGTCATCCTTTGGGAGTGACTGGTACTCGAATTGCCTATTCAGCAGCATTGGAATTACACGAACAACAAAAAAAATATGCTTTGATCACCATGTGTATTGGTGTGGGTCAAGGTTATGCCGCTATAATAGAACGTGTTTAAATGAAGATATTAGTCATTGGAGGTAACGGTACCATTGGAAAAAAAGTAAGTGAGCGCTTAGCTCATAAACATGAGGTCTTTACTGCTGGGCGAAGTTCAGGTGATGTTCTTGTGGATTTTTCTGATGCCGAATCAATCGAGTCAATGTTTGAAAGTGTTGGGAAACTTGATGCAATTGTTGCCATTGCTGGAGATGCCAAATGGGATGCGTTAGATAATCTTTCAGAAGACGATTTTTATATTGGAATAAGAAGCAAGATGATGGGGCAAGTAAATGTGGTCCGTATAGGAAAAGCGTATTTAAATCCAAATGGATCTATAACCTTATCTACTGGTATATTGGCTGATGACCCCGTAGATATGACGACAAGTGCGGCCATGGTGAATGGTGCGATAAATAGTTTTGCAAAAGCCGCAGCTTTAGAATTGGAAGATGGGAAACGTATAAACGTTGTTTGTTCAGATTTGGTTGAAGATTCATTTGAGAAATACAAAGATTATTTCCCAGGGAATACACCAGTTCCAATGCATAAAATTGTGGATGCATATGTAAAATGCATTGAAGGACGAATTACAGGAAGAATATTACGAATAATGGCTTAAGTTATTATGGAAAAAATACAACATTACGTTCAAGGACATTGGACAATAGGAACTGAAGAAGGTTTACCAGTGCATGATGCGATTACTGGTGAAGCGTTTACAAGTGTAGCTATTGAAGGATTAGACATTCCGGAGATTTTGAACTACGGAAGAACCAAAGGCGGAGAGCAACTTCGCAAAATGACCTTTCAAGAAAGAGGTAATATGCTTAAGAAATTGGCACTATACCTTACCAAACGCAAAGATGCATTCTATGAATTAAGCTATCGAACTGGCGCTACAAAAGTAGATAGCTGGATCGACATTGAAGGTGGTTTTGGAAATTTATTTGCCAATGCCTCTTTAAGAAAACTCTTTCCGAATCAACCATTTCACGTCGAAGGTGATCCTGTAGATCTATCGCGAGGTGGCCGATTTATGGCACATCATATCATGGTACCTAAAAAAGGTGTAGCCGTCCATATTAATGCCTTCAATTTCCCGGTTTGGGGAATGTTAGAAAAATGTGCCGTGAACTGGATGGCAGGAGTGCCAGCTGTAGTTCTACCGGCGCCATCGTCCTCTTATTTAGCAGAAGCTGTTGCCAGAACCATCATTGATTCTGGGATTTTACCAGAGGGTGCATTACAAATCATAAACGGAACTGTAAAAACCATTTTAGACACCGTTGAGTCTCAAGATGTCGTAACATTTACTGGTTCAGCCGCGACAGGACGTTTGCTAAAAGCGCATCCAAGACTTATACAAGAATCCGTACCATTCACAATGGAAGCAGATTCCTTAAATGCTTCAATATTAGGAGAAGATGCTGTTCCAGGCACACCTGAATTCGATCTATTTATTAAAGAAGTTCGCAAAGAAATGACCGTAAAAGCGGGTCAGAAATGTACAGCGATCAGACGAATTATTGTTCCAGAGAATTTAGTTGAAGATGTTCAAATCGCCTTAGGAAAAGCCTTAGATAAGGTCACCATAGGTGATCCAAGACTAAAAGAAGTACGAATGGGGTCTTTAGTGAGCAAGCAACAAGTTCAGGCGGTTAGAGATTCTGTAAATGATCTCGCTAAAGAGGCTCAGATCGTTTATGGTGATCTAGATAAAATTGAAACGATTGGTGCCGATGCTAAGAAAGGTGCTTTTATTAGTCCAATTCTATTGCGTGCAGACCATCCGTTCGATAATACCATTATTCACGAGCGTGAAGCTTTCGGTCCAGTTAGTACGATAATGCCATATAAAACCTTGGATGAGGCTGTAACCTTGGCTCAAATGGGTAAAGGATCCTTAGTGTCGTCTATAGCAACCAATGACGATAATATTGCAAGAGATTATGTCGTTAATGCAGCAAGTCATCACGGACGTATTTTGGTATTGAATCGCGAAAGTGCTAAAGAAAGTACGGGACATGGGTCTCCATTACCTTATTTAGTTCATGGTGGTCCTGGACGTGCTGGTGGTGGAGAAGAAATGGGCGGTATGCGCGGTATCAAGCACTATTTACAGCGCACAGCAATACAAGGTTCACCAACTACAATTACTGAAATCACAGGGATTTATCAGCAGAACGCTGCCTATAAAGAGGCGGAAAATCATCCGTTTAAATACCATTGGGAAGATATTCAGCCAGGCATGTCTCTTAAAACACATAAGAGAACCATTACTGATTCTGATATCATAAACTTTGCAAATATTACATGGGATCATTTCTATGCGCATACAGATATTACTTCTCTCGATGGTAGTATTTTCCAAAAGCGCACCGCTCATGGGTATTTTATCATTTCTGCAGCAGCAGGATTATTTGTATATCCAAATAAAGGGCCAGTAGCTGCAAATTATGGATTAGATACCATACGTTTCCTAAGACCATTATATCATAACGATACCATTTATGTAAGATTAACTTGTAAGGAAAAAGTGGATCGTGATGTGGCTAACGCCGAACATCCTAGTGGCATCGTAAAATGGCATGTTGAGGTTTTCGATGCTAACTTTGAAAATAGACCAGATAGTGAAAAAGGACCAAAAGACAGTCCGTTGGTTGCGGTGGCTACTATCTTGACAATGGTA
This sequence comes from Psychroserpens sp., assembly GCA_017643165.1. GTDB lineage: Bacteria > Bacteroidota > Bacteroidia > Flavobacteriales > Flavobacteriaceae > Psychroserpens. The sequence goes on from JAEPNY010000005.1 coordinate 128,416, forward strand.
CAAAAGAAACAAGAGACCTTTGTTGATATTGATCGAAACAGTTTAGAATCTTATTTGAATAAGCTCTCTGAAGATTCTAAGCCTCTTTGGGGAAATATGACGCCTCAACATATGCTTGAGCACCTTGAATATTCTACGCGTATTTCTTCTGGTGAAATTCAAGATATTGAAATAGCGACACCAGAAAAGATCTTAGAAAAAGTCCACGCTACAATCTATAATTATGACAAAATGCCTCGTAATTTCGGAGCACCTGAGCGACTTGAAAAAGAACTCGAACAACTAAAACACGAAAATTTAGATACGGCAAAACAGAAATTACTTGAGGCTTTCGATAACTATGTGGCTTACTTTAAAGCGCATCCAGAAGGAACTCTCAAGAATATAGTTTTTGGAGACCTAAACAGATACGAATGGAACTTATTCCATCGCAAACATTACAACCATCATTTTGAACAATTCGGATTATTATAACAAGATATGACAGAAGCATACGTAAATCTACATATAGAAAATGAAGTAGGATATATTGAGTTCTTTCATCCTGCGCATAACTCATTACCAGGAAATATTTTAGCAAAGCTAGCACAAACCATAACAGATGCTGGTAACAACACTGAAATAAAGGTCATCGTGCTGAAAAGTGGCGGAGATCGCACCTTTTGTGCTGGAGCTAGTTTTAATGAACTGATTAATATAGATGATCCAGCAACCGGGAAAGTGTTCTTCTCTGGCTTTGCTAATGTGATTAATGCGATGCGCAAATGTCCAAAATTCATTATAGGTCGAATTCAGGGAAAAACTGTTGGTGGCGGCGTTGGCTTAGCGGCGTCAACCGATTATTGTATGGCGACAAAGTTCGCAGCTATCAAGCTTAGCGAGCTGAATATTGGAATAGGACCCTTCGTTGTTGGTCCAGCAATTGAACGTAAAATGGGTTTGAGTGCCATGTCTCAGATCGCTATTGATGCGAACACCTTTTATCCAGCTGAATGGGCAAAACAAAAAGGCTTGTTCACACATGTTTACGATAGTACAGAGGAACTTGATGAAGCGGTAAAAGCAACAGCAGAGCATTTATGTACCTATAACACAGAAGCAATGCTAGAAATGAAAAAGATCTTTTGGAAGGGAACCGATGATTGGGATGACCTACTTGCTGAACGCGCTCAAACCAGTGGACGTTTGGTCTTATCAGATTTTACAAAAGAAAAATTAAAAAGTTTTAAATAATGATCTACAGCTTCAAAGGCTATACACCCGTTGTTCACGAGAGTAGTTTCGTGCATCCTTTGGCTGCAGTGACAGGGAATGTTATCATTGGCAAGAACTGTTATATCGGTCCAGGCGCAGCCATTCGTGGTGATTGGGGACAGATCATATTAGAAGATGGGGTTAATGTGCAAGAGAATTGTACAGTACATATGTTTCCTGGCAAGTCCATAACACTTCAAGAAAGTGCGCATGTTGGTCATGGAGCTATCATTCATGGTGCCAACCTTGGTAGAAATTGCCTGATCGGGATGAATACTGTAATCATGGATGATGCTGAAATTGGAGATGAATGTATTGTTGGTGCGATGGCATTCGTGAAAGCTGAAACCAAAATACCAAATCGTAGTCTAGTAGTTGGTAATCCTGCTAAAGTGGTTAGATCGGTTAGTGATGATATGATTAATTGGAAAACGAAAGGAACCCAATTATATCAACAATTACCTAAAGATTGTCACGACAGTTTAAAAGAAGTTGAGCCTTTAAGAGAAGTGCCAGAACATATGGAAATGCAAGAAGATGTCTATAAGACGCTTCGCGATTTTATGAAAAAGTAACTATGTCAACAGTTGAATTTAAAATGCCCAAATTGGGTGAAAGTATAACAGAAGCAGCCATTATTACATGGTTCAAGAATGTTGGAGACACCATTGAAGAAGATGAGATGTTATTAGAGGTTGCGACGGATAAGGTCGATTCTGAAGTGCCTTCTAATGTTTCAGGAGTAATTGAAGAAATTCTGTATGAAGCGAATGCTGTAATAAAAATTGGAGAACCAATAGCGATAATAAAAACGGATGGTAAGGCTTCTTCTAAAAAAGTTGAAAAGAAGGAGGTGACCAAACCTGAAGGCAAGACTGTAGAGAAAAAAAGTAAACCTAAACGACCACAAAAAGTAGCTGCTCAAGTAACAAGTCAATTCACCGTACCTGATTCTGATCGTTTCTTTTCTCCTTTGGTGATTGAAATAGCTAAGCAACACCATATCAGTTTTGAGGAATTAGCCAGAATTCCTGCGACAGGAAAGGAAGGGCGTCTACGTAAAAGCGATGTGTTCAATTATATCGAAGATGGAAGACCTTTCCAATTCGCACAACCGGTAACTCAGGATCCGACTGCTTATCGTATTCCGCAGCTCACATTTGATAAAGGAAAAGGTAAGATTATTGAGATGGACCGTATGCGTCAGATGATTGCCGATCATATGGTGTATTCGAAGCACACTTCTCCGCATGTAACGGCATATGTTGAGGCAGATCTTACAAATATGGTGAATTGGCGCAATGCGAATAAAGTAGCATTTCAAGAAAAGTATGGTGAACGATTAACCTTTACACCATTATTCGTTGAGGCTGTCGCTAAAGCTGTAGCTGATTTTCCAAATATTAATGCCTCTGTAGATGGTAAAAATATCATTGTAAAAGAGGAGATCAACATTGGTATGGCAACAGCTCTACCAAGTGGTAATTTGATTGTTCCGGTAGTGAGACATGCAAACACGAAAGACCTTAAAGATTTAGCTACTGATGTCAATGACCTCGCAAATAAGGCCAGAGATAATAAATTACAGGCAGATGATATACAAGGAAGTACTTTTACGATCTCAAACGTTGGTACTTTCGGGAGTGTGATGGGTACGCCAATTATCAATCAGCCAGAGGTTGCCATTTTAGCTTTAGGAATAATTAAAAAACGCCCTGAGGTGATCACTACAGCGAAAGGTGATGAAATTGCAATTCGCAGTATGATGTATTTATCATTGTCATTCGATCATCGTGTTGTTGACGGATTTTTAGGTGGAAGCTTTGTGCGTCGCGTTGCCGACTACTTCGAACAGTTTGATGTAAATAGAGAAATTTAATGAAAGAGGAATCTGTAGTAATTGATACTACCATGAACAAAACAATATTAAAAAAAGGATTTTCAAATTTATGCACTGCTAAAGCCATGGCAGAATTATACGAAGCTAATTTTAAGCAGGTTTCAAAGTATGTGCATGCAACATCTCGCGGACATGAAGCAATTCAGACGGCTCTAGGAATGCAATTATTACCTCAAGATTATGCATTTCCTTATTACCGAGATGATGCCATGTTATTATCATTTGGATTAGAACCTTATGATTTGATGCTCCAACTTTTAGCTAAAAAAGAAGATCCGTTTTCGGGAGGTCGTACCTATTATTCGCATCCGAGTTTGAAAGATGAGGATAAACCAAAGATTCCGCACCAATCTTCAGCAACCGGAATGCAAGCGATTCCAGCAACAGGTGTTGCGATGGGAATGCAATACAAAGAACTACAGGGCTTAGATGATAAGTCTATACAAGAAGCGCCTTTAGTGGTTTGTTCATTAGGAGATGCCTCGGTTACAGAAGGCGAGATTGCCGAAGCTTTTCAGATGGCAGCTTTGAAGCAAATGCCAATTTTATATTTAGTTCAAGACAATGGCTGGGACATTTCTGCAAACGCAGCAGAAACAAGAGCTCAAAACGCATATGAATACGCACAAGGATTTCACGGCTTGGACGCCATATCGATTGATGGTGCTAACTTTATTGAGAGTTATACAGCTGTAGCTGACGTTATCTCCACAATAAGAAAAGAGCGAAGACCATTTTTAGTACACGCTAAAGTGCCTTTACTAAACCATCATACCTCTGGTGTAAGAATGGAATGGTATAGAGATGATTTAGATGAAGCTAAGTCACGTGATCCATATCCAGTATTGAAACAACAGTTAACGGACAATGGATTTACCGCTCAAGAAGTGAATGCCATTGAAAATGATGCTATTGCTAAAGTTAAATCCGACTTTGCTAAAGCCCTAGAAGCAGAAGATCCAAAGCCCGAAGATCTTTTCACGCATGATTTTGCTCCAACACCTGTCACAGAAGAGCAAGGAACACGTGAACCAGAAGGCGCAGATAAGGTAGTCATGGTAGACTGTGCTTTATTTGCAGTTGAGGAACTTATGCGTAAACATAAAGAGTGTTTATTATATGGTCAAGATGTAGGTGGCAGGCTTGGGGGCGTATTTAGAGAAGCGGCTACACTTGCACAAAAGTTTGGAGATGATCGTGTGTTCAATACACCAATACAAGAAGCATTTATTGTTGGTTCAACTGTAGGAATGAGTGCTGTTGGTTTAAAACCTATTGTTGAAGTACAATTTGCCGATTATATCTGGCCAGGTTTAAATCAACTATTTACAGAAGTGAGCCGAAGTTGTTACCTATCGAACGGAAAATGGCCAGTTAGTATGATTCTACGCGTTCCAATTGGAGCTTACGGAAGTGGAGGGCCTTATCATTCCTCGTCGGTTGAAAGTGTGATTACCAATATTCGCGGGATAAAAATTGCTTATCCAAGTAATGGTGCCGACTTGAAGGGACTAATGAAGGCTGCCTATTATGATCCAAATCCTGTAGTTATTCTTGAGCATAAAGGATTGTATTGGTCTAAAGTTCCTGGCACATTAACGGCGACCTCAGTCGAACCTTCAGAAGACTATATACTGCCTTTCGGACAAGCTTGGGTATTACAAGAAATTTGGAAGCAAGAGGATGTGGAAACTATGACTATAGTAACCTACGGAATGGGTGTGCATTGGGCATATAATGCATCGGGAGATTTGAGAATGCGTGACCAAATTGAAATCATCGATTTAAGAACACTATATCCATTAGACGAAAAAACAGTGATGTCTTCAGTCAAAAAGACCGGAAAATGTCTTATAGTAACTGAAGAGCCTTCAAATAATAGTTTTGCACGTGCATTAGCTGGGAAGATTCAAGAAGAGTGTTTTAAACATCTTGATGCTCCTGTAATGACTATTGGAAGTGAAAATATGCCAGCAATACCATTGAATTCAACATTAGAACAAACCATGATTCCGTCAACGGAGAAAGTGAAGGCAAAAATTGAAGAGCTATTGTATTATTAGAATAGAATTTTTCACGTAAATAAGTTGATTTTTGTATATTGAACCTTTAAAACAATAACTAAAATCATGAAAAAACATCTACTAATAGCGGCTTTTGCTTTCTTTCTTATAGGAGGAAGTCAAATGTCATTTGCTCAAACTAAACTTGAAAATCAAAAAGTAGCAATTGAAAATGCGGATTCTTCAGTTAAGAAAAATGCTCAGAAAGTTATCAACTTATTAGAAAGAGAGGCAAAATTAGATGCGGATCAGAAGACGAAAGTGTACGATATTTTTGCTGCAGTTGATAAAAAATTAAGAGCCATCGATATGATTGAAGATGCTGAAGAACAGAAACAGAAAAAAACAAAAATGCAAGCGTATATCAATCAGAAGTTACAACAGGTTTTAACCCAAGAACAATACAAGCTGTATCTCACAAAAACAGCCACTGCATATTAATACAGGAAAGAAAAATTCAAAAGCGACCTAAATAGGTCGCTTTTTTTATATGTTGTATTCTGATAGTGGTTTCGTGAATTTTTCTGGATCTGCTGCGAGGTGGTAACGTGGGTCATCGATGGCTTCGATCACTACCTCCTTAAATTTCGGACTCGCTTTGTAGAGTAATACTTTGCAATCCTCGCTTAAGTGTTTTAGCTTAATTGACTTGCCTTCTGCTTCATATTTATTAACGAGATTAAAAATAGCTTCCAATGCAGAATGATCGCTAATACGAGACTCTACAAAATCTATTTCAACATTCTGAGGGTCGTTTTTTACGTCGAACTTTGAGTTGAAATTCTGAATAGAGCCAAAGAATAATGGGCCCCAGATTTCATAGGTTTTTGTGCCATCAGGTTGAATTCGTTTACGTGCTCTAATCATCAATGCATTTTTCCAGGCAAATACTAAGGCAGAGATAATCACACCTGCAATCACCGCTACTGCTAAGTCTTTCCATACTGTTATAGCAGATACAGCTATTAAAACTATGGCATCCGACAATGGGATCTTTCGTATAATTCTGAAACTACTCCATGCAAATGTTCCAACCACAACCATAAACATCACACCTACAAGCGCTGCAATAGGGATCTGTTCGATTAATGGCGCACCAAATAAAACAAAGCAAAGCAAAGCTATAGCTGCTATAGCGCCTGATAATCGTCCGCGTCCTCCAGAGTCAACGTTAATTATCGATTGACCGATCATTGCACAACCACCCATGCCTCCAAAAAGCCCGTTAAGAATATTGGCACCACCTTGAGCGATACATTCACGGTTTCCGTTTCCACGTGTTTCTGTAATTTCATCAACTAAATTTAAGGTCATCAATGATTCAATAAGACCGACTGCTGCTAATATGACTGCTGTTGAAATGATGAGGTCCCAGTGACCTGCAAGTGAACCGAATAATCCAAATATTTGGTCTTGAAAAGTTGGTAAACTTCCTTTTAATCCTGAGCCACCACCTTCTCTAATAAAGGAACCTACAGTGCTCATTTCTATACCTCCAAAAATTGTAATACAAGCCACAACCACAATCGCTATTAAGGCAGCAGGTATCTTTTTCGTGAGTTTTGGTAGGCCGTACATGATGGCCATTGTCAAACCAATGAATCCCATCATTTTCCAGAATACGGTGTTTGTGAATAAGGCAGATAACCAGCCTGAAGTATCGTTCCAAAATGATATTTCTTGTGGTACCGCGTTTGGAAATAATTTCAACTGAGCTAAAAAGATTACGATAGCCAAACCATTCACAAATCCCATCATTACGGGATGTGGAATGAGTCTGACAAACTTTCCAAGTTTGAAGACACCGGCCATAATTTGAATACCACCAACAAATAGCAATGTAATAAATAGCCATTGTAGGCCTAAATTATCTACTGGGTTATCCATAGTTAAACCCACTTCATTTCCTTTCTGTATAAGATGAACCATTACCACAGCCATTGCACCAGTTGCTCCTGAGATCATACCTGGTCGTCCTCCAAAGAGAGCGGTCACAATTCCCATCATAAAAGCGCCATAAAGTCCAACCAATGGATCAACGCCGGCAACGAAGGCAAAAGCCACTGCCTCTGGAACTAATGCCAAAGCAACAGTAAGTCCTGAAAGAATATCGTTCTTAGGGTTTTGAGTAAAGTTTTTTCTTGTTTCTTGTCCGAGTATCATAACGCTTGCCTTAAAAGTCGGCAAAGATAGGATTTTAGAAATAAAGAATTGGTTAAAACAAATTGAACAAAAAAAAGCACCAGCGTTACGCTGATGCTTTGTGATAAGTTTAGTCGCTATTAATTCCCCATTTCTGGAGGATATTTTTCCATGACTTTGGTTACGAACTCATTGATACGTTCCTCTTTTTTCTCAACTTTACGAGGAAGATATCCAGTTCCCATACCTTGCCATATTAATTCTTTTTTCTTAGCATCTATAAGGTCAATAAAAAGTTTGCCTTCAGTTCTAGTAGACACTGCAGGTTGTTGGTTCCATCCCCAGCCCCAACCAGGTCCCCAGCCCCAGCCAGGTCCCCAACCCCAGGCTCCCATGCCCCAGGCATTGTTGTAAACATCAACACGTTGTTGCGATTTGGTAAAAATACTAACGAGGATATCTGGGTCTTCAGACTTCGTGTATCCCTTAGCAAGTAGTTGACTTTCAATAGCACGCAATATTCTACGTTTATCAAGATCACTAATTTCGGCTTTGTCAATACCTGTCTTAAAAAATGCAAACGTTTTATAGTTACTGAAATTAACCTCTTTATCATAATCGGCAGCAACTTGGACAGAGCTACAGGATGATAGTATAATTACCATCAGCATAGCGGGTAAGAATTTGATAATTTTTTTCATAGTCATTATTTTATTTAAAGTGAACTTAAAAGATCATCATCTACCAAATTTGGCAGAGTTACTTTTAAGTTCGGTTCAGATTCCATAGCACGCTTTATTGCAAAAATCGCTTCGTCATTTCGAGCCCAACTCCGTCTTGCAATTCCATTGTTTACATCCCAAAAAAGCATTCGTTTGAGACGCGTATCAGCTGCTTTAGTACCATCAAGAACCATACCAAAACCGCCATTTATAACTTCTCCCCATCCAACACCACCACCATTGTGAATGCTTACCCAAGTTGCACCTCTAAAACTGTCGCCAATAACATTATGAATGGCCATATCTGCGGTAAATTTGGAACCGTCATAGATATTACTAGTTTCACGATATGGCGAATCTGTTCCAGACACATCGTGATGATCACGACCCAGAATCACAGGACCGATTTCCCCGTTGGCAATTGCATTGTTGAATGCTTCGGCAATTTTCATTCGTCCTTCTGCGTCAGCATAAAGTATTCTTGCTTGAGAGCCAACCACTAATTGGTTTTCTTGTGCGCCTTTAATCCATTGGATGTTATCAGACATCTGTTGTTGAATTTCTTCAGGAGAATTACGCTTTATTTCTTCTAATATCTTACATGCAATCGCATCAGTTTTCTTTAAATCTTCAGGTGATCCAGACGCACAAACCCATCTAAACGGCCCAAATCCATAATCAAAGCACATAGGTCCCATGATATCTTGAACATAAGATGGATATTTAAAGTCAATCCCATTTTCGGCCATAACGTCGGCACCTGCTCTTGAAGCTTCTAGTAAGAAAGCATTACCATAGTCAAAAAAGTAAGTTCCTTTTGCAGTGTGCTGATTTATGGCAGCTGCATGACGTCGTAAACTTTCTTGGACTTTTATTTTAAATAACTCAGGATTATCGGCCATCATATCATTCGCCTCATCAAAAGAGAGGCCTACAGGATAATATCCACCAGCCCAAGGGTTGTGAAGTGATGTTTGATCGCTTCCTAAATCAATATGTAGATCTTCTTTATCGAATTTTTCCCAAACATCGACTACGTTACCTAAGTAAGCAATAGAGACCGTTTCTTTTGACACTTTGGCTTGTTTAACACGCTCAGTTAATAAATTAATATCCGTGATTTTTTCGTCAATCCAACCTTGGTCTAATCGTACTTGTGCGATTTTCGGATTGACTTCCGCGCAAACTGTTATGCAGCCTGCAATATTACCTGCTTTTGGTTGTGCACCAGACATGCCACCAAGACCTGAGGTTACAAATAAGTTACCTTGAGGCTCTGATTTTATTTTTCTAAAACCATTAAGTACTGTAATTGTGGTGCCATGCACAATTCCTTGAGGACCTATATACATATAACTGCCTGCCGTCATTTGTCCATATTGAGTTACTCCTAATGCGTTAAATCGTTCCCAATCATCAGGTTGAGAATAATTTGGAATCATCATTCCGTTTGTAACCACTACTCTTGGTGCTTCTGAATGACTCGGAAATAAACCTAATGGATGTCCTGAATACATAACCAAAGTTTGTTCATCGGTCATTTCAGAAAGATACTTCATTGTAAGTCGATACTGTGCCCAATTCGAGAATACACCGCCATTTCCGCCATATGTTATTAATTCATGAGGATGTTGAGCTACAGCAGGATCCAAATTATTTTGAATCATTAACATTATTGCGGCGGCTTGCTTTGACTGGGCTGGATAATCGTCAATAGGTCTCGCATACATGTCGTAATCTGGTCGAAAACGATACATATAGATTCTTCCGAATTGATCGAGCTCCTTCTTGAATTCTGGTAATAACAGTTCGTGGTGCGCAGCATCGAAATATCTTAATGCATTTCGGAGTGCCAGTTTTTCTTCTTCAGAAGTTAATATAGCCTTTCGTTTAGGAGCGTGATTTATAGTGGGATCATAAGGTTTCAATTCAGGGATTGAATTTGGAATTCCTTCAATAATTTGATCTTTAAACGTTAAGTGGGTTGTTTGCATTACTTTTTTTTTAAAGTAGATTTATCAAAGCCATAAGGGCAGTGTCTGCAGCCACTTTCGCAACAATATCCACGTTTTAATAAATATTGTTCAGTGAAGCAGCGATAGCCTTCTGGTGTGTAATAGAAATCACCGTCTTCTAGCGGAATTATCTTTTTCATATTACAAAGATAATGTAAATTGGAATGATTTTAAGCTATACTCTATATGGTTGTTGTATTTAAATACCTAGTTCCTAGAGGATATATTGGTATCACCATTTTTCCGTTCATTTTTTTAAAGAATAGGAAATTAAAGTCAAATTTGGAGTTGATGAATCATGAGCGTATTCATTTAAGGCAGCAACTAGAGTTATTAATTGTCTTTTTCTATTTATGGTATGGCATTGAATTTCTAATAAGATTAGTTTACAAAAGAAATTGGAAAATAGCGTATCAAAATATATCATTTGAACGAGAAGCTTATGCCAACGAAAATAACCTTGACTATTTGAAGTCTAGGTCTTTCTATAACTATCTAAAATATATGTAGTTAATTCTTAAGTATAACCTTCTGAACTTTTTGTTTACCATTGACAAGTTCGGCTTTTACTATATATGTTCCTGCTGAAAGTCTAGTATCATCAAGTGTTAACCATTGTTTGTTGACCTGTTCTGAATTAAGAATTAATCGACCAACGATATCGTAAATACCCACTGAGCGAATGATTCCGATGTCAGATCTGACGGTGATATATTCGTTGCCTGGTGCATCTATAACAATCCCATTATCGTTTTCAACCGTGTTGATGCTCAAGGTATCGTCGGTGTACCTTAATATGAATCGGTCGTTAAAAGTTCCGCTTTCCGAAGTGAATGTATATGGTAATAATCGGATATCATGCAATGTATTCGTATATGTGTCTTCAATAAAAATACTTTGGGAAGTATTTTCAAAAAGTCCATCAAGTGAATTAATAGCAATTGTATAACTTCCATTATACGGCAGATTTAGTCCTAAAGGGATAAAATCGGAATCATTGAATGGAACTGGACGGCCTTGAATTGACATCTTTTCATTCGCAATCATTGAGTAAAAATTAATACCTTCTCCGCCAAAATTATAACCATCATACAAGCGATCATTTTCGAGTGTTGCTCCTGTGATATAGCCTATTAGTATCGATTTTGCTTGATCACTGTCATCGATAAGATCCAACCAAATACGATGGCGTTCAATTTCAGAATCACCTTCATTATCATCGCTTTCCTCTTGGCGATAAAATTGACTATTATCATTACCAGCATTTCGCATTGCATTGGTAAATGTGACATTTTCATTGGTCGTGCCAGTATCACTCATTAATACAAAAAAGGCTTGGCCAGAAGCGATATTGCCGTTAAAGCCAGGAGGATTGGATCCAGTGTAATTATTATCTATATAATCATCACTATAATTGTATAAAAAGTTCTCATAGAACGGACTTGCAATTGCACTTGGTGCATTTTGATGCGTCCATAAATAAATGGTTCCATCAATTTCAGTATTCGCATTGATGAAGTCTGTATACGATATGGCTGATGGATAAGGATTACCAATAAGATTCCAGTTGTCATCTTGAGGTGTCGTACCATTGTTTACACCGTTATCACCCGTATAATTTCCTGAAGCATTAAGATGTGTGCCTCGTGTTATTCCAACAGTGATAGTCCCATTATTTGCGACACCGCTAAATTCTGTTGTAGCGGCTGGTAATGCTGGTGTATCGGGTATTAAAGTAGCGCCACCGAGGTCTCTAACAATATAACCAGTTCCTAAAGCCATAATTTCATTAGGATTTGGGTAATACCAATCACCGTGATTACCTATGCCTCCTCCGGCAGCTTGTGTTGGAAGCCATTTGTAGATGAAGCTGGTGGGTGTAATAGGTGAAATCTGTTCTACGTCGAAACCACTAACAGGCGCAGACCAATAGACATAATCATAATTATTAAGATTACTCACAGATCGCTGAACGTTGATATTTCCGGTATTAGTGTTTGTTGTAGCAGTCGGATCTTGAATCAAACTTCCACTGTCTCTAATAACTAAAGTACCATTAGGGTCAACATTTACCCATTCTGTAACGTCTAGGAAGGTGTCTGATTTTATTTCAAGGAATCCGTTTGCATTTACCGTAAGGTTTCTTCCAAATGCTGGAACAGGTGGTACAGGAATTCCCAAAAGATAAGATACATCCGCAATTGGTGAATTGTTGTTTGATAGTGCCGGATCGGGAATTGTAATACAATTTGAACTAGTTGGTACACCAGAAGGTGTCCAATTATCTGCGATAAACCAATTGGTTCCATCGGTCATATCAGATCCATTCCATAATTTTTTGAGATGTGTCACTGTAACAACATCTGTACAGCTTAAGGCATCAGTAGCAGTATAAGTCTCTGTACCATCAGGTGCCGCATAAACAGTGCCTGCAAATCCGCCAGAATATGGCGTCGTTAAGGTGGAATCAGTATAAAGTCCAGCAATTGGCGACCAAGTAACTTGAGGCGGTGTTGGAACACCATCTGCTGTAATCTCGATGTCATCAATGGCCCAATGGAAGATGTCGAAAGAATCTCCTGTAAATCTAAATCTTAAGTACAATGTTGTATTGCCATCCAAGGCCGAAATATCAATATTTTGAGTTTCTGTTATATCTGGAGGATTAGCATAGGTGTATTGTGATGTCCAGTTGGTATTATCTAATGAGGTATCAGCATAAATCGTAAAATTAGTACCAAATTGCCATAAGTCATGTTTAAAACTGAACTGAAGATTCGTATAACCAGTAATATCAATGGCGGGAGATGAGATATACCAAGAGGAAATATCAGTACCAGTGGTCCAATCTAGCATCGCTTCGTTCGCAGTGCCTAAGGCATTGGTTGTATTAGAAATGATCCAGTCAGCACTAGCGGCACCATTAACCACTGTCCATCCAGCTGGGAAGGATCCAGAATCAAATGATTCGGCGTAAACAGAAACATTTCCAGAACTTCCTGTTGCATTTGATGCTAGTTCTGTATAATCTAAAGTGCAATCATCTGCACCAAGTGGGTAAACGGTATCAGTAATGATAAGATTACAAATGCTCGCACAAGTTACTTCCGCAGCCCAACCGTCATACTGAACAGAACTATCGCTGTCAAATACAAATGTTAGAGCTCCTGATGGATCGGTTGATGTGAAAGGGCCTGGGAGTGTTGTTCCGCTAAAGGTTCCTAATAGAGGATATGTCGCATCCGGACCATCATAAACAGATAAATCATCACAACACGATTCAAGATCGAATAAGGTAAAGGTTACTGTTACTGTGTCACCTGCATTATCTGGATAAAGCGTAGTGGTTTGTAATTCGTTAGGTGAGTAATCGCTTCCTGATCCGCCACTATCATAAAAGAAGGAGCCACACGTGAGTGTCGTACATGTAATGTCTACTGACCAGCCACTACTTGTGTTACTTCCGTCACTTGAGAATACAAATGTTAATGCGCCTGTGGCATCGGTTGATGTAAATGGGCCAGGTATAGTCGTTCCTGAAAATGATCCTAATAATGGGTATGTCGCATCTGGTCCATCATAAATATTTAAAATATCACTACCATTTTCGGTGTCAAAAGCTGTGAACGTAGCAGTTAAAACATCTCCAGCTGTATCTGGATAGTAAGTCGTGGTTATTGATTCATTGTTGCTATAGTCACTACCAGAGCCACCGCTGTCATAAACTGAAGTACCGCATAATGGTGTACTGCAGGTCAAAAGTGCTTCCCAGCCACTGTATTGTAGCGAGCTATCACTGTCAAATACAAATGTAAGGGCTCCCGAGGCATCTGAGGAAGTAAATGGACCAGGAATTCCCGTACCAGAAAAAGTTCCTAACAAGGGATACGTTGCGTTTGGTCCATCATATACCGTCAAATCGTCGCAGCAAGATTCAAGATTAAATGATAAAAAAGTTGCTGTTACAACATCTCCGGCCGAATCAGGATAAAACGTATAGGTTTGGAATTCACTTGGGCCGTAATCGCCTCCAGCACCTCCGCTATCATAAAACGTGAAACCACATGTTGGTGGCGTTGGTGGAGCAGTGCAGGTAAAATCAGCCTCCCAACCATCGCCAAAATTGCCATCGCCATCATCTGCAAATTCGAATGTAATCGCACCCGTTGGATTACCTGTAGTATTAGAGGTAAATGAGCCTATGCCTGTAACAGTACCAAGAACAGGAAAGGTGTTGTTTGGGCCGTTATAAACAGTCAATACATCTCCTGTGTCAGGAATATCAACTGTTGTAAAATCAACAGTAACTGTACCACCAGCAAAATAAGGATAAATAGTAGTTGACTCGTTTCCAGAATAAACACCTGTAGATCCTCCACTGTCAAAATATTGACTTCCACATACGGGAAGACTAGCACAGGTTGTAGTACCCGTTCCGCCTGTTTGTTGAAAGTTTATTAATCCTTCTGCACCATTATAATTTGTGATGAGAACAACATATATTTCACCTTGATTTGCATTCAAAATATTCATTGTTTCAAACGCCTGAAACGAAAAACTACAATCTGTTATAAAATCTGGAGCGTAAGGATAAAATGTGGGATCAGCTGTATTATTAGGACAGGTAGGACAATCGGTGTAACTAATATTTGTATTGGCATCATTTAAATCGGTAAATGGTCCCCAAGCAATGAAATCCACATCGATAGGGAATCCAAATAAATCTTCTTGGTCAATCGAAAAAATCAAGTCCCCGGGTTGATCAATTTCTAAAAAGAAATAACTAGCATTAGGAATGGAACCTAAACAACCCACAGGAGTTGCATCAGGCATTCCGAATACATTATTAAAGGTGAGTTGCGTGGTACCAGAACAGAACTGCTCAGAACTTAAAATATCTGTTCCCTGAGAATGAACGATATTCAAGAATAAGCTTATTATGGATATAGAGATTAATTTTTTCATATCATCTTTCAATACCTTAAATGAAACTTTTAAATTGCCATTCAGTCTTCGTTTCGCAATTGTTAGCGGCATCGATTATAATCACCTTCCACTTAATACATTTACTATCAATATTTCTGAATTCTAACAAAGCGTGGTTATTCGTTGCTTCGGAAAGGTCGTTAAAACTATAGCTTCTTAACTCTGAACGATCGATACCACTGAGGCCATCCCAGCAAGCGTTTAACGGTTGAACTTTTAAAATAAGTTTCAAATTATCTACTTCAGTATCATTCGAGAAGTTCCATGAAATCCTTATATCATCAACGCGTGGGTTGCTGCCATTTACAGATGTGGCTATGATTTCAAAATTTCGAATACAATCTTCATTACCTTCGGAGGAATTTTGTGCATACCCAAAAGTGTAAAATAAAATGAGGGATAAGCAGAGTAGTTTTTTGATCATATCTATATCAGGGTTAACCAACATAAGAAGCTCAATTACAATTGTAAAAGAGTGGTTAGAACAGGGTATAGAATTTTGGGTTAGAGGCTGTTAATGTATTAAATTATACTGAATTCTAACAATTATTTTAGAAATATTGCATTTTAATAGTTAAACTGATAAAAAAGGAAGATGAATTTGCAGTAAATCTAAAAAGTCTGATAGCGTTTACGCCTAATTATTTCAATATAATTTTTTCTGTTTTTTCAATGCCTTGTAATGTTTTTGCTTTCACAAGATAAGTACCGGCTGAAAGTGAGAGTGGATTATGTCTGAATTCATTTGAATTTATATGATCATTCATGTAAACCTTATGTCCAAGAATATCAAATACTTCAATTGAAGTAATTGGGTGTAAGTCTGACGTTACGTAAATATAATCACTATTAGGAGCAGAAATGTGAAGTGTATTGTTCGAATTAATTTCAGCTATAGACAAGGTATCATCAGTATATCGTAGAACAAATCGATCTGTAAAATCTCCTGATTCCGAAGTGAAATTATATGGGTTTATTCTAAGATTGTGTATTGTACTTGTATATAAGTCTTCTAGATAAATGTTTTGATCTTCATCATTAAATAAACCATCAACTTGATTAATTGCAATTACATAGCTTCCTGTTTGAGGGATGTTTATTCCTAAAGGAACTAAGTCTGTTTCAATAAAAGGTAAACTCCTACCTTGTATTAAGAACTTTCGATCTGTAATCATCGAATATATAGACATATTAGAACCACTAAAATAATCGCCGTCAAATAATCTGTCTTCATCATTTGTGGCGTTAGTCACATACCCAACAAGAGTAGACACGGCTTGATTATTTTGATTAATTAGGTCCAACCATATTCTATGTTTTTCAGCTGTATTCGTTGGACTTTCAGAATCTTCAGATCTGTAAAATTGATTATTGTCGTAGACACCACTCCGCATCAAATTATTGAACTCAAGATTTGACGGTGATGGTGCTGCGTGGTCCATAAGAACAAAGAATGCCTGTCCTGCGGCAATAAAACCATTAAATCCTGCTGGAGTAGATCCAGTTAAATTGTAAGCGATGTAATCATTTGGATTATAATTGTAAACATAATCACCATAAAATGGATCGGTAACCGCGTTGCTTGGTGCTGAAGAATGCGTCCAAAGATAAATTGTGCCATCAATTAATGGATCTGTATCATCTACAATTACTGCTGCATTGGTCGTAATAAAATCATCGGCAGAAATTGAAGATGGGTAAGGGTTACCAACTAAATTCCAATTGTCATCTATTGCCGTTGCCACCGTTGAACCAGCACCTGGATACGTTCCTCCATTGTAAGATCCACGTGTTATGGCGCGATTTATTATTCCATTGCTAGGTCGTCCGGTAAATCTCGCTGTGTTTGCTGTCGAGGTGCCTGAGAGTCCTCGAATGGCATAGCCTTTTCCAACAGTCATATTCTCTATTGTTGATTGCCATTCACCATAATTTCCAACGCCATTACCTCCAACAGTTGGAATCCAATTTAATACTAAGGCAGGATTTGTTCCAGGTGAGACCCCCAAAACCCCAAAATTTTCTACAGCCGATGACCAATACACGTAATCTTGAGAGTTTAAGCCGGTTACTTCACGCTCTACATTTATATTACCTGCGTTATTATTGGATGCAACATTATTTACTTGTACCAAATTTGCACCGCTTCGCACATCAAAGACACCATTGGGTTCAACTTCAATCCATTGGGTTATTGTTAGGTTTGTTGAACTTTCAAGTTCTAAATACCCGTTACTTTTAACTTTTAAATTTTTTGCGAATGCAGGTGTTGGCGGTATAGGAGGTCCTAATAAAACAGGGTCTGGAAATGTGCTAACATCTCTTACAATTACACAATTGTCACTCGTTGGAATACCAGCCGGTGACCAGTTTTGTGCATCATTCCAGGTTGATGTCGACTGACTTCCATCCCATATTTTTGTATTATTAATTACTGTAAATGGAAGATTCGCTGATCCGCAACTATTTGCTAATGATGCATTAATGGTAAATGAGTATGTGCTTTGTTCAAGTTGGGATAGATTAGGTATTGCATATATTGTGGTATACGCTCCTGAAACATAAGGCGTATCACCAATATTGTCGTTATCAGTATCAATGTAAAGATCAATTATTCCTGCTGGTGTTGTGCTCCAATCCACTGAAGTAATATCTTTATCGCCATATAATTCTATATCGTCAAGTGCAATACCATCTTGGAATTCGCCATAGTATCTCACTCTTATTCTTAAATTGGCAATATCTACATGAGCAGACAAATCAAATACCAAGGATTGGAACTCTGTACCAATTCCGACATCACCAACAATATTTCCTCCTGGTACGTCTAATATTAATGCTGGTGTTGATGTCAAATTACCAGTCACTGATGTCCATGCGCCATTATTTTCAGATACCTCAATGGCAATGAAATCAAAGGTTGGAAAAGCACCATCTGGAGTGAAATGTGAATAATACATTCTCATTTCTAAAGTAAGATTATTAAAATCAGTAGTATTTACACTTGCCGATTGTAATGATTGATGTGTAATGTCTCCAACATCCGAATTAGACATAACAAATCCGTTAGATCCGAATCCTGATGAAATTGCAGGAAACCAGACCTGTTCCGAAGGAATAAATACACTTACCTCTTGTTGCCATTCAGACGCAGGATTTGTAGATGTGTTACCGGCTTCCACTTGATTACTAAATATACCTAGATTACTTGAAAAATCTTCATTGATTAAATGAATACGATCAACATCACCTGTGGCAGTAATCTCTAACGCGTCATTTTCTCCACAAACAACTCTATTCGTAGCGTCTGGTGTCACAGACAACGTAGGTACAGGATTGTACTCGGCAACAACGGGAATTCTAATGGATTCACATGATGTAGCGCTATCAAAAGCAGTGACATAAAACGTAGTTGTACTGGAAATGCTTGGGCTGTATGTATTACTTGTAGATAATACGGTAGTATCGCTCGGATTATCGCTGGCATACCAGTTATATGATGTGCCTGTTCCAGTTGCAGTTAACGTTGCAATTCCTGGCCCACAAGTTTCACCATCAGCGACCGATGTAATTTCGCCAGTACAACGAGGTTGAACATTAAATAAGTAATCTTCGGCTTCACCAAAATATTCTATTAAAAGACCGCCGTCGAATAAAAAGTCTTCACATGCGTTAAAATCATAATTATTAAAGAATATTCCGAATAGGTAATCAAAACCAATAAAAGTTCGAATTCTTATGGTGTAATCACCTGGCGGTGTTCCGAATGGAATTTGGAATCCGAAAGTAGTAGAAAACGTAATAATTGTTGAATCATAAACTAATTCGGTTGAAGGATCGTCATCAAAGGCGCCATCGCTGTTCCAATCGATCCATGCTTTTATTCGTCCACCTAAAAACCCTTCAACATACACATTAATACCTTCGCCCTCAATTTGAGATGATATTGTCGCTAAACCCGTATAATCCTCATATCCTGTAGAAAATGTTGATGTGTTACTTGTATCTTGAAGTGTTCCTAGAAAACTCACATTGGTGATATATTCTAGATCGGGCGTATCAGTGATAGGATTTCCGGTGCAACTTGAACTAGGTGTAGTGACACAAATATCGAAAGTCCCTCGGTCAAAAAATGGGATATCATCTTCCCAGCTATATACTCTGACGTAATAAGTGGTGCCAATAGTCAAGCCTGTTAAGGTTATGATTTCTTCATCGGGATCTCCAAAAAGCGGATAGTTCGCATCCTGACATGCTAGACTGGCAAGAGTGCCGCATGTTCCAGAAAACACTTCTAATACAACATCATAGAGTGTTCCGGCTACTGCTGTAACTTCGTGAGTAGTATTTGTAGCTTGAAAGCTGTACCATACATCATCATCTGCAGAGCCAGTACAGCCAACCTGGGACTGGGTAGCCCCAACTGTTGTGCCTGTTGAGCTTGTTGTGCATGTGGGGCTTGAATTAACTGTAAGTGCAGTTGCATTCACACATAGGTCATTGGGCTGTGCGAAGCAGAAAAAAAAATTTAAAAAGAGTAAAATTGAATAGCGTAATTTTTTTATCATAATCTACCGATAATTCCTGTTTAATTGCTATTACTCACAACGATAACAATACGTGGTAAATTTGTAGATTTGGAGATATTCAATGCGCTTCAAAATAAAAAGGTTATAACTTTAAATGAAATAGCACATTGAAGAAGTAATACTAATCTAAAAATAAGCCATTTACGATTCAAATCAGTTGAAATGTAATTATATTCGATAAAGTGATACTATTTAAAGATAAAGAGAACTTAAAGCTTGACAATCAGGTAAGTATGAAGCCTGAGTATTTGTCGCATCCTTATATTTCTGGGAATAAGTATAGAAAGCTTAAGTATAATCTTATTGAAGCCAAAAAAACAGGTAAACAGGTGTTATTATCTTTTGGTGGAGCCTACTCTAATCATATCGCTGCAGTAGCATCGGCTGGTAAGGAATTTGGATTCAAAACCATTGGTGTGATACGCGGAGAAGAGTTGCGTTCTCAGATCGCTAATAACCCTACGCTACGCTTTGCTGAGACCTGTGGTATGACTTTCAAATTTGTAAGTCGATCTGTTTATAGAAATAAATCCGATGACGCCTTTATTGAGCAATTAAAAGCAGAGTTTGGAGAAGTCTATATTTTACCAGAAGGCGGAACAAATCAATTGGCGATAAAAGGATGTGAAGAGATTCTAAATATAAGTGATCAAGCGTTTGATTATATCTGTTGCCCAGTAGGAACTGGTGGAACAATGGCTGGGCTAATTAACAGCTCTGGGAAACATCAAAAAATTCTTGGATTTCCTGCTTTGAAAGGTGATTTTTTACAAGAAGAAATTAGTAAATTTGCTACATCAAAAAATTGGCAGTTGATTTTGGACTACCATTTTGGTGGTTATGCAAAAATTGATGATGAATTAGTAGCTTTTATGAACGATTTTAAGTCTCGTTATAACATTCAGTTAGATCCTGTTTATACAGGTAAAATGATGTTTGGAATTTACGATTTGATCGCAAAAGGATATTTTCCTGTTAAAGCAAAGATATTGGCAATTCATACGGGAGGTTTACAAGGCATAGCTGGTATGAATCAAAAATTAAAACAACAAAATAGACCACAAATCGTTTAATTTTTATGAAGAAAAATTTCCTGTTATTAGTGCTTTGTGCGATGGTGTTTAGTTGTGGTTCTAAGAAAAAGATTGTCACCAAGAAAGATAAACGAAAGGAACGAACAGAAACTGTAACAACGACACCTAAAGTTCCGAGTAACCCAACTGAACCAAAATCAACGACGTTAAATGCAACAGAATTGTATATTCTGAATTACAAGGATATTGCAATGGAAGAGATGCGCAAATATAAAATTCCAGCAAGTATTACATTGGCGCAAGGCATCTTAGAGTCAGGATCTGGCCGCGGACGACTATCGGTTGAAGCAAACAATCATTTCGGAATAAAATGTCACGGATGGAAAGGGAAAAAGATCTATCATGATGACGATAGGTCTCAAGAATGTTTCAGAAAATATAATAAAGCTGAAGCCTCGTTTGAAGATCATTCTAAATTTTTAACAACACGAGGTCGCTATTCAAAATTATTTCAGCTAAGACAAGATGACTATAAAGGTTGGGCAAAAGGGTTACGAGCCGCAGGATATGCAACCGATAGAAAGTATCCTGAAAAACTTATAAGTTTAATAGAACGTTATGATCTAAGTGCGTATGATGACATGGTTTTGGGTAATAAAAGTAAGGCTGTCACTTCAGTTGAATCTGTTAGTTTAAATCATGTTGTGGTTAAAGGTGACACCTTATATTCACTGTCTAAACGCTATAATACCACAGTCGAAGAACTCAAGCGTTTAAATAATCTTCAAGATAATACGCTAGCCCTAGGTCAAATTCTCATAATCAAATCAAATTAATATGTTATATCAACGTAGCAGTGCATTATTTAAGGAGGCGGAACAGGTAATTCCTGGAGGTGTAAATTCTCCAGTACGTGCCTTTAAAGCTGTAGGTGGAACTCCAATCTTTGCGAAATCAGCAAAGGGAGCTTATGTCTATGATGAAGACGATAATAGATATATAGATTATATCAATTCATGGGGACCTATGATTCTGGGTCATGCATATGAACCTGTTGTTAATGCAGTTATTGATAAGGCTAAAGATGGTACTTCGTTTGGTATGCCTACAGAAATTGAAACACAGATTGCTGAATTGGCGGTTTCAATGGTGCCGAACATAGACAAAATTCGATTTGTTAATTCTGGTACTGAAGCTTGTATGAGTGCGGTTCGATTAGCAAGAGGATTTACCGGAAAGGAAAAGATTATAAAATTTGCTGGATGCTATCATGGACACAGTGATGCCTTTCTCATTCAAGCAGGAAGTGGTGCAGTCACTTTTGGAAGTCCTAATAGTCCAGGTGTTACCCAGGGAACAGCTAAGGATACGCTATTAGCTAGATATAACGATTTAGGTCATGTGCAACAGCTTCTCGAAGCTAATCAGAATGAAGTAGCCTGTATTATATTAGAGCCAGTCGCAGGAAATATGGGATGTATTCCACCTGTTAACGGATTTTTAAAGGGCCTTAGACAACTCTGTGATGCTCATAATGTCTTGTTGATTTTTGATGAGGTTATGACTGGCTTTCGACTTGCGAAAGGTGGTGTGCAAGAATTATACGGAGTTGATGCTGATATTGTTTGCTTCGGAAAAGTAATTGGAGGAGGTTTGCCTGTTGGCGCATTTGCATCGAGAAACGAAATCATGTCTCATTTGGCGCCTCTTGGGAATGTTTATCAGGCTGGAACATTGAGTGGTAATCCGCTAGCTATGGCAGCTGGATTAGCAATGTTAAGATCGATAAATGAAGATAGTGGTTTATTTAAAAGACTCGAAGAAAAGACAGCATATTTACATAAAGGGTGTGCTGAAGCTTTAAATACAAACAACATTACGCATACAATAAACAGAGAAGGGTCTATGATATCCATTCATTTTGCAGAAGAAGCCGTAATTGATTTCGAGAGTTCTGCGAAAGGAAATAATGAAAGATTTAAGTCATTCTTTCATGGTATGTTGGAGCAAGGGATATATATTGCGCCAAGTGCGTTTGAAAGTTGGTTTATTACCGATGCCTTAACTTATGAGGATCTTGATGAAACGATTCGAGCTGTCGAGACGATAGCGAAGTCTTTATAAATAAAAAAGCGACTAATTTAAGTCGCTTTTATTTTATTCATCTCTGAAATTCTGCAAATATTTTTGATATTCTTCGTCTGTAAAAATATCTTTTAGTCTATTGTCTAAATGATTATTGATCTTTTTTAAGCGCTCATCATTAGCGCTCAAGTTTGCACTAATCTTTTTATAGGCAACGCCATATTCTTGTAAAGCTTCATAAACCGCCTGCATTTTATCCTGATCAAACTTTATGACTTTTCTTAGCTCTTTTGTTTTGGTATTAGCTTCAGCATTAATTTCTAAAGTGTTTTGAGCAAAAGTGTTTTGGCTGCTAATCAAAAAAGCGAACGCAAACAGGCACAGCGTAATTATTTTTTTCATCGTAATAGAATTGAAATAGTTCATTGAAGGATTAAAAGTAATCATTTTTATTAAAAAAAGCATCGATTTTTAAAAATCGATGCTTTCTTGACTTACATGTACTCAAGTTTATTGTTTCTCTTTCATTTTGTGCTTTCCTTTTCCATTATGATGACGTCTTGATTGCATTCTATCAAACTTCTCAAATTGTTCTTTTGTTAAAATGCTTTTCATTTGTTTTTTAACCTCAATCTGTGCATCTAATCTGGCATTCATCATCTCTAAGCGTTCTTCTTTAGTCAATTCTTCTTTTTTTGCAGGTCGCTGTGGTCGTTTTTCGAATTGTGCCAATAAAACTTCCTTAACCTGTGCTTGTTGCTTTTCATTCAGATCTAATGCAAGCGTCATTTTTTTAGTAGACAAAGTTGCTTGTTCTTCAGCGGATAGATCTTTCATCTTTTGTTTGCGCTCTTTTTTTGGAACGCGTTCTAGTTCTTTTGCTGACTCTTGTGCAATTCCTTGTAAAGTAAAAAGTGCTAGTGCAACTACAAATAATTTTTTCATAATAGTTAAATTTTAATATTCTACGTTTTTAATTGATATAGCTTTGACATAAGAATTTTTAATTCGTTTAATCAGGTAATTCGATTTTAACCTCTAATTAACATTTTGTGCTTTCGCAATTAATTGAATCGTTGTTTCGTAAAGCGCTTTTTGTTCCATTTTACTCTTTAGCCAAGCGTAAAAGCTCATCACAAAAATATCTTCTTGTCTTTCGTCAATCCATTCAAAGGAGTTTTCAACTTTTTCTTTGAACGAATCGGAGGTTACAATTTCTGGTTTCTTAAAATATAATTCTACTAAATTTATAAAAATAATTGCTCTTTCTTGCTTGATTTGAATTAAATAATTGGTGTATGAGCGTCTGAAGCTCAGTAATCTAGACTCCACTAAATCGAATTCTCCGATTTCAATGTATAGAATTATTTCAGCGATATTCTTTTTAATAATCCATTCCTTACCTGCCTTTTCTATGTAGTATTTATCGGTGTGATAGAACTTCGAAAACATTGATTTAGCGTTCTTAAAATCTGAACGCTGCATGTAAAACATCACTAAGGCTAAGTGAATATCTAAAAGAGATTCTATATCTGAATGCTTGCTGTGTTTGATAGTCTCTAACAGTTCAATAGCCGCTTCTTGTTTATTAATGAAATTCAAATTCAATCCGCGTAATAAAGCCAGTTTAAGTTTAAAAGTGGCAAAGTATTTTTTGCGTTGTTCTAACATTAACGCTTCCATTGTGTCTAGATAGGTCAACGATTGATGAAATTTTTTATTTCTAAACAGTGTATTGGCGATCATATATACGACTTGAATATGATACACGGTCTGTTTTACCTTATGGTTTCTAGCTTTTATTTTTTCGTATGTATTCAATAAAAACGGTTCAATCTTGAGGTAATCCTTAGTCACAAATGCTGAAAGACTCACAATAGTAATTAACTGATATAGCGATTTAAACGATAAGGATTCTGAAATATCAATTTTGTGTTCTTTAATGGTTTCATTCAATATAGTCTCAAAATCTACGACCTTTCCTTTGTAGGTCATCTCGCTTAATGTTCGTCTGATTTTTGCATAGACAAGATTTAATTCTTCTTCTATGAAGTGCTGTTTTTGGTTTATTCTGAAATCAGAGATTAGTGTGTCAAGGTCAAGTGACGGTTGCAAATACGCATATTGAATTTTTGTATGAAAGATCTCATTCAGAATTGGAAATAGATGATGCTCTTTCGCTAATTTTTCGGCCTTATCTAAAATCTGATATGCGATCATTGGCTGATTATGAATGAGAAACGTTCGTGATGCCAATATGTATTTAATAATCTGCATATCTATAGAATTCTCTTCTTCTAAATTTAGATTTGCAATAAAATCGATAAGTGATTGGTATAGTCGTTTACGAAGCGCATGATAAGCATCTTTACTTTTGGAATTATATAATTGCTGAAACATCTCTTTTGAACTTAGATCGTCTTCTATCAAAAGTTTAAACAGTTCAATGTTTTTAGTGTCAGAGCGTTTGTTCTTCCTCTCTAAATAATTTATGAATCGTTGTTGGTCTTCGTTTGAAAGTGTATGCGCAATAGCATTTAAATCTGTCATTTAATCGTCAGTGATATTCAGTTAAAAACAATATTTATCATATAAATATAGGTAATTACTCAAAATATATCGTCAGTAATTATGAGTTATTGTATTTTTTTCTGCTACGATCTACAGCACCTTTGTATCATAATCATCAAAAACAAAACTTATGAAAGCTCAGGATTATTTAAAGATATCGGCGTTTATAGTAGCTATGGCTGTGATCATCGTTTTCTCTGATCAGATTCAGGATTATATCGTTACGAATTACAATCAGTATGTAGAAACATTGGCAAGCAAAACAATTGCTTCGAATAATCTTAATGGTTTTTAAGATGAAGATCAAACAAGTCAATACTGCTTTTCTAGTAACGCTAGGTGTTTCGATTGTAGTGTTTGTTTATTTGGTATTTCTGGGATATGATGACATAAAGACGCTAAAGGATATTGTCAAGATTATAGCATCAATTCTGTTTCCTATTCCATTATTGTTCTTTGTAAGATTTTTACTTATAGAACACTTTCTGCCGAAGAATTCCGATGCGTACAAACGAAAACATCAAAAACCTGCAACATTGCTACTCATACTAACCGTCATAGTATGTGTTTTCTCAATGCAGTTTCTAGAATGGATAAGCGGTCAAAAATTAGAAGATCATCTCATTTTTGCTCACTTGATCAATTCAACGAGTATAAGTAGCTATGTGTTAAACTATGTTTTATATAACAACTTGAGAGTCAATGGTATTTTAAGTGGTGTGCTACTCTCATTGGCAATACATGTCTTTTTTCTCACTGCTTAATCAAATTAGTAAAATCATCAAAAAATTTAAATTATGAATCCAATTATGCAACCTCCAAAACCAAGATTAAATGCTAATAAAAGAGAACTTTTATTTACATTTCAATCCATTATTGTCACCAGTCTATTGGCCTTTACCGCTATTGCTTTTTTCTTTCACTTTAATCTAAGAATTGAAAAGGGAATTAAAGTAATCTTCGCGCCATTTTTATCGGTCGTTCCTTTATTATTCATTTTATCCATCTTAAGGGATCTTCGGAAAGGATTTAAGGAAGGGAATTACTCAAAAGACGAAATCCTAAAATTTTGCCTTATTACGTTAGGAATAACGGCCTTGTTTACAGGGATTACCTATTTGCTTTCCAAAATTGACGCCCTCGAAATATTACTTGCCGCTATCATGGCGATACTGAGTATCGTATTCTTTAGTCGAAGTAAGATTAAGGATATTTTAGGGATGAGTATTATAACTGGTATAGCAGAAGGTGTTATCGTTTATATGATCTTTTTGTTTTGATGATTGGTTATGTACCCTAAGCCCTTCGGAATAATCAAACTGAAGGGCTTTAAATTAAAATGATATGAAAACAAGACTTACAAAATACTTAAGTGATTTTTCAAATCTGAAACTCAATCGACCGATTTCAGACCGCGTTCGCTTTTTAGAAATAATTGCCGTTGTTTTGACTGGCGCAGGTAAGTTTATATTCATGGACTATCTGAATTGGCGACTACCTTTTGTCGTTGTAGCAATCATAGCTTGGTTAAGCTATGTGCTCTATCGTTATAAGAAGGATCAGCGCGTCTTGAAGGATTGGGGATTTAGACGAGATAATTTTAAAAAAGTAATCTTCTTAATGCTGCCTTTTACTAGCATTTCCATTGTGTCATTTTTTATTATCGGTTATTATCAAAACACCATAAATTTATCATGGCATATTATTCCCTTGTTAATTACGTATCCTATTTGGGGAACAATTCAACAGTTTTTAACGATCGGTTTAGTGGCAGGGAATCTCAGTACTTTAAAATGTATTAAGTTAAAGCGATTTGCAGTTATTTTATTTACAGCGATTCTATTTTCCTTAGTACACTATCCTTCAACTTGGCTATTAATAGGAACATTTATCTTAGCTTTAGTCTATGGCTATTACTACTTGAGATCAAAAAATTTATATGTTTTAGGTATTTTACACGGATGGTTAGGTGCTTTATTTTATTATACAGTAGTCGATCAAGATCCTTTTGCCGACATTTTTTTACACTATTTTAATTAATATTACATAATGAGCAAGATCATAAAAGAACTACCAGAATTAGTTGAGCAAAATGTAATTTCTAAAGAAGTCGCCACCAAAATCGAACACTATTATTTGGATAAACAGAGCGAGTCACCTAATCGCCTAGTTTCTGTATTTGGTGTTTTGGGAGCATTACTCATTGGTTTAGGAATTATACTAATTTTAGCTCACAATTGGGATAGTTTTAACCGAACGATAAAAACCATATTTGCCTTCTTACCGTTGGTTATCGGGCAACTTTTTGCGGGCTACACAATAGCCAAGAAAAAAAGTAAAGCTTGGAGAGAGAGCACAGGGACATTCCTGTTTTGTGCGATTGGCTCAAGTATTTCACTTGTAAGTCAAATTTATAATATACCAGGCAATCTCGGAGATTTTATATTAACATGGACATTATTAGCTCTTCCTGTAATCTATTTGTTGAGGTCTAATGTGCTAGCGATATTGTGCTTAACCAGTGTAACCTATTATGCCGTAGAAGTAGGATACGCTTATTACGATAATGAGCAAACACCTTGGCTCTATCTCTTAGTTTTAGCAGCAATGATTCCTCATTACTTAAAATTATTAAAAGCGCAAGCAGAAGCAAATATCACTTCAATTTTCAATTGGCTTTACCCATTAAGTTTGATTATTGTCATAGGGTCGTTTGTTAAATCTAATGAAGAACTTGGGTTCTTGATTTATTTGTTGTTATTCAGTCTTTACTATGGGATTGGAAAGATTCCGTTTTTTGAGAACCAAAAATTAAGACGCAACGGCTACGTCATCTTTGGCTCCTTAGGAATCATTATTATGCTATTAATGATGAGTTTTGATGATTTTTGGTTCATGCAGGATTTTACTTTTAATACTCAAGAAACCTATATAGCGATTGTGTTATTTATTGTAAATACGATCATTTTATTGCGATCGTTTCAAATGAAATATAATTCGTCATTTAACCTTTTTCAATATGTGTTTATCATTTTTACATTTATCTACTTCTTCGGATTTCATGTTTCGATCATAGGTCCGATTTTAGTCAATCTCATTATCTTAATCTTAGGCGTAACTACAATTAAAATTGGATCTGATAAGTTTCATTTTGGGATTTTAAATTACGGTCTTTTAATAATTACAGCGTTGGTAATTTGTAGGTTTTTTGATACCAATATGAGTTTTGTTATTCGAGGGTTATTGTTTGTAATTGTTGGTGTAGGATTCTTTCTTGCCAATTATTTAATGCTTAAAAAGCGTAAATCCATATCAAAATCTTGACATCATGAAAACAGTTCACATTGTTATACTTTTTATTCTTGTAGCATTGGTACAACTTGCGATACCAACTCAAATGATCATGAACAGAGAATCAATACTTAATAATGGTCAGGCATTTAAATTTAAAACTGTGCCTATTGACCCGTCTAATCCATTTAAGGGAAAGTATATTAGTTTAAATTATGCTAATGAGCGCGTAAAGACGAGCACTCTAAATTTAAAGCGAGGTCAAGAGATCTATATTGTTTTTGAATTGGATAGTCTTGGATTCGTGCAACCTACTGATGCTGTAATAGAAGCGCCTAGCACTGGTTATTATGTTAAAGCAAAGGCACAATATTACGATTATGATAACAAAAGGATGCTTTACTTTAATTATCCGTTTGATGAGTTTTATATGAATGAAAATAAAGCTTATGAAGCTGAAATGGCGTACAGGGAAGCACAATTTGACTCATTGCCTAACAATGCGTACGCATTGGTTTACATAAAGAATGGTGAAGCAGTACTCGATAATGTTTTTATAAATGACATTCCGATTATTGAATATATCAAGGAATGATACTTTTAATTAACTTTGAGAAAACCATTAAACATAATCCTAATGAAAAAATTGATCTTTATTTTGGTTGTTTTTGTGATTGTCTCGTGTAAGGACGAAAAGCAAGACACAACGACAACCGCTGAAAACACAGAAACAGAACTAACTGAAATGGAAAAAAATCTTAATAAGTATACGAGTTTTACCCTGACAGCAGACGTAAACAAACTCACTGATAATGAGCGTCAAATGATTCCGATCTTGATCGATGCTTCTAAGATTATGAATTCGCTATTTTGGTATGAAGCCTATGGAAATAAAGACGACCTTCTTGCTTCAATCTCTGATGAGAATACGAAACGTTTTGTAGAGATTAATTATGGTCCATGGGATCGCTTGAACGGGAATGCACCTTTTGTAGAGGGTGTAGAAGCAAAACCAGCTGGCGCTAACTTTTATCCGAAGGATATGACTAAAGAAGAGTTTGAGGCAGCCACTTTTGAAGATAAAAATAGTATTTACAATTTTGTAAGACGCAATGACGATGGAGACTTGTATTCAATTCCTTATCATGAACAGTTTAAAGAAGAAGTGACCAAAGCTTCAGAGCTATTGCTTCAAGCAGCAGAATTGGCAGAAGATGAAGGTTTAAAAACCTATCTTAATTTGAGAGCTCAAGCGTTATTAGATGATAACTATCAGCCAAGTGATTTGGCTTGGATGGATATGAAAACCAATACACTTGATGTGGTTATTGGTCCAATCGAAACTTATGAAGACCAATTGTTTGGTAACAAAGCAGCGCATGAAGCATATGTCTTGATTAAGGATCAAGAATGGAGCGAACGACTTGCTAAGTTCAGTGCGTATTTACCAGAACTGCAGGAAGGTCTGCCAGTAGATGCTGCTTATAAAACTGAAACTCCAGGAACCGATAGCGATTTGAATGCTTACGATGTGGTTTATTATGCAGGCGATTGTAATTCGGGTAGTAAAACGATTGCCATTAACTTACCTAATGACGAGGAAGTTCAACTGCAGAAAGGGACCAGACGACTTCAATTGAAGAACGCGATGCGAGCGAAGTTTGACAAAATATTACTTCCAATATCAGAAGTCTTAATCGATGAATCACAGCGCCAGCATATCACGTTTGATGCGTTCTTTTCTAATACAATGTTTCATGAAGTTGCTCATGGTCTTGGAATAAAGAATACCATTAATGACAAGGGAACTGTTAGAACAGCGCTCAAAGAACATGCGAGTGCCTTGGAAGAGGGTAAGGCAGATATTCTTGGGTTGTATATGATTCAACAGTTACATGCTAAAGGTGAGTTAACAAATGATCTCAAAGACAATATGGTGACTTTTATGGCTGGAATATTTCGTTCAGTGCGTTTTGGAGCTTCTTCCGCTCACGGGAAGGCTAACATGATTAGATTTAATTTCTTTAAAGAGAAAGGTGCTTTTAGTAGAAATGAAGATGGTACTTATATGGTTAATTTTGATAAGATGGAATCGGCTATGAAAGATCTATCGCAACTCATTTTAACACTTCAAGGGAATGGTGATTATGATGGCGTGGCGCAGCTTGTAGCTGAAAAGGGTTTAATTTCTGATGAATTGCAAGCAGATCTTGACCGCTTAAGTGCCGCTAACATACCAGTCGATGTTGTATTTGAACAAGGCACAGAAGTTCTCGGATTATAATTCAATTTTATCTGATGTGGTTCTGGATGGACTCTAGAACCACATCTCGATATTAATTAATATCTTGTTACTTTAATCAATCCTTATGTCTTATTGGGTTTCTACAATACTAACTATTCTCGTTATCTACATTGGTATTAGTGTAGCCTTATATTATTTACAAGACTATGTGTTGTTCAAACCGGAGAAGTTACCAGCCGATTTTCAGTTTGATTATGAGAATCAGGAAACAAAAGAATATAACTTAGAAACTCGCGATGGCGCAATAATTAACGGATTAAGATTCTTTCCAAAAGGGGAGAGTAAGGGCGTTGTATTGTATCTTAAAGGAAATTCTAAAAGTATCAAAGGCTGGGGGAAATTTGCGGTTGACTTTACGCGACATGGTTATAACGTAATCATGGTTGATTATCGTGGATTTGGAAAAAGTACAGGACGACGATCCCAAAAGGCCATCAAAAGAGATTTACAAGTTGTTTACAACAAATTGAAAGAACAAACAACGGAAGATCGCATCATTCTTTATGGTCGATCTCTAGGTTCAGGATTTGCTGCAAAACTCGCTTCAATGAATAACCCAAAAATGCTCATTTTAGACGCGCCTTATTACAGTTTAACAAAGGTGACAGCACGATATATGCCGTTTATGCCTTTATCGTTATTGATCAAATACCCATTGCCAACCTACAAATGGTTGAGGTACGCCAGATGTCCAATTCATATCATTCATGGAACAAATGATAAATTAATTCCATATAAATCTAGTGTTAAACTTGCTAAGGTTAATCCGAAGTTAACTCAGATTCATACGGTGATTGGTGGCGGACATAAAAATTTAAACAACTTTGAATCTTATCATCGAATGCTACACGATATATTGAATAGCAAACCCAAAACTATTGATTTAGAAAACTCAAGTATTAATGTTATCCACACCTCAAAACCCACTAAAAAGAAAGCTTAGCCGAATACTTGCGGTTTTCATTATTCTGTATGTTATGTTAGGTACAACGCTTTACGTTTTGCAAGAGAAATTAATGTTTTTTCCAACAACATTAACAAGAGATTTTACCTATAATTTTCAGTATCCATTTGAAGAATTATTTTTAGAGCCCGAGAATGATGTATTAATTAATGCTGTCCATTTCAAAAACGAGAACCCTAAGGGCGTGATCTTATATTTTCATGGAAATGCTGGAGATTTAAGTCGCTGGGGAACGATCACAGAGTATTTCGTTGAGAAGAATTATGATGTGCTTGTGATGGATTATAGGACCTACGGTAAAAGTAAGGGTAAGCTTAGTGAACAAGGCTTCTATGATGATGCACAGTTTTGTTATAACTATCTAAAGTCGCGTTATGATGAATCAGATATCATATTATATGGGCGATCATTAGGAACAGGTGTTGCAAATTATCTAGCATCTAAAAACCAACCAAAGCAGTTAATATTAGAAACACCCTACTATAGTATTACTGATATAGCAAAACATCGCTTCCCGTTTTTCCCGGTTAAATCATTAATCAAATATGAATTCAATTCATTTGAATACATTCAAAATGTGAAATGTCCTATAACAATCATTCACGGGACTCATGATCAAGTTGTTCCGTATAGCTCAGGTAATAAATTATTTGATATAGCGCCCAAAAGTATTACTAAGATGAAAACAATTGATGGTGGAAGGCATAACGATCTTGTTAATTTCGATGCATACCATGAAGTCATAGCAAGTATTCTTAATTAATCAGATGTCAATATGATATGAAACAAAAAAGCTCCAGATTTCTCTGAAGCTTTTTTTGTTATGATTGAATAGATTATCCATTCGGATTTAAAATCGCGTCAATACGTTCTAGTGCATCAGCAATGTGCATTCTGCTCAATGTATCTGCTCCTCGTGCATTTCTTAATGAACGTTGTAATGATTTAAGTTCGGCTCTTACAACCGCTCTAATATCAGACTGACTCGTGTTAACTCGTGTTATTTTTACATAACGACTTCCTGATCTACCGCCTTGATTCTCAGCAGTCATCATTTGACCCATTCTATCAATATAAGCACGTTGTAAGTTTCGTCTGTACGTGTCAATTTTTCTACCTGTTCTTAATTCGCTCCAGATACCTCTTCTTAGATCACTCATCATCTCAGTTAAGCTGTAAGCACTACTATCATAAGTGTGTGCTTCAATAAGTCTAGCCATTTTACTTAACTTAAGAATATTGTTTAATGTTCTTGTCTGTGTAGAACGTAAACGTTCAACAGAGCCCGACCATTCGATACGATCAAAGATGTCTTTATCGATTAACCAGTCTGGCGTTTCGAATAATTCCTTTTGAACGAAATCCATGGCACGCTTCTGGTGATCTTTCGGTACTGCCGAATATACAGGACCGTCTTGATCTGCAGTTTTGTAATATTCGTATACACCACCAATATTATTAGAAACGTGTCCCATGTAACGGTTGAATTGTGAAACGACTTGTCCGTACATGTACTGTAAATCACTGTAATCGTGACCTGGTTTTGTTGTCCATTTAATTAGGTTAGGGACTATGCGTTGTAAGTTTTTAATTCCATAAGAACTAGCGAGCATCGCGTCGTCACCTAAATCTTCAGTTTGAGAACTTGGATCAACAACATCACCAGCTTGTTGGTGTCCGAAACGGTACATTGGATCTCCTTCATGCTTCATGATCCATTCGTTAAGCACAGATTTTTCATCTTCAGCTGATTTATCAAGGATAGGTCTGTAACCCCATTCAATAGCATATTTGTCATAAATACCAATATTAGGCATAAGAGCAACGCCAGTATCTTCTGGTTGTGCCACATAATTGAAACGTGCGTAATCCATAATTGATGGTGCCGTACCATATTTTTGAGTAAATGCTGCATCTCGTAGCTTTTCAACTGGATATGCAACACTACTTCCCATATTGTGAGGTAGTCCTAGTGTATGTCCAACTTCGTGTGCAGATACAAAACGAATCAAACGTCCCATTACTTCATCTTTAAATTGTGGACTTTGCGCATCTGGATTGATAGCTGCAGTCTGAACAAAGAACCATCCGCGTAATAAGGTCATCACATTGTGGTACCAGTTTATATCACTTTCTAAGATCTCACCTGTTCGAGGGTCACTTACGTGTGGTCCATTTGCATTTGGGATTGGAGATGCTAAATAACGCACAACTGAATAGCGTACATCTTCTGGAGTCCACTCTGGGTCTTGTTCTACTGTTGGTGGGTCTTTGGCTATAATTGCTTCCTTGAAACCTGCAGCTTCGAATGCTACTTGCCAGTCTTCAATTCCTTGCTTGATATACTTGCGCCATTTTACTGGTGTTGCGCGATCAATGTAATAGACGATTTGTTTCTTAGGAACGACTAGTTCGCCTCTTTTAAACTTTTCTATATCTTCATCTCTTACTTCTAATCTCCAACGATCTAAATACTCCAAAGTTTTACTTTTTTGGTCACCTAAACCGTAATCAGTTGTTGTACTTGTAAACCAACCAACACGTTCGTCGAAATAACGACGTTTCATAGGGTTATCTGGCAAAAGGATCATAGAATTATTGATCTCAATTGAGATGCTTCCAGTACTTGAATTTGAAGGTGGTCGACCCGCAGCATAAGTTTTTACGTGTCTTGCTTCGATGTTTCTGGGATAACTCTTTACAGACTCAACAAACGATTTATCACTTTCTAGTCTTGTAACTCTGTAAGGTGTTCTTCTAAACTGTGGCAGTCCTAAAGATTTAACATCTTTAGTAAATAACGGCGTCGCGTCAATAACTGTACTTGTTGAGTCCTTACTGTAAGCTTTTATTGGAAATGTTGCTAATACAGGCTCAAAATTAGAGTTTACAACAGCTTCATTAACAGGTAGAGAATCAGCAGCTGTAACATTATATGAAACCACTCTCAAAACGACTTTCTTGCCTTTACGTTCCCACCTAAGAACTTGCTCGTTTTGTTTTCCACCACCGAAGCCTAAGCCGCTAGCAGTTTTTGCAATTCTTGTTACCATCAACATTTCTCTATCGAATAGAGAATCTGGAATTTCATAATAGTATTTGTCATTTAATGTGTGAACTGTAAATAGACCAGCATCACTTTTTGCATCTTTAGTTATGACTTTATTATAAGGTTTGGGATCATTTTTACCAGGCTTTTTTGCTGGTGGTTTAGCAGCAGTGGTAGGGGCTGCATTTGATTTTTTAGATTTTTTCGCTGTCGCACATGAAGCAGCAAAAAAACATACTGAGACTACCATGAGTAGTCGGATAGAAAAGTGTCTCAATGTAGTTGATTTTTAAATTAGTCACCTAAAATAAGAAATATGACAGAGGCAGGAAAAGAGAACCCTCGGTTTTAATACTATTTTAACGAAACCCGAAACAAAAAAAGAACCGCTTTTTTTGGTTCTTTTTTGTTTATATGATTATTTCTTATTCTATAGTGTCGAGATAGTCTAGAACCAATTCAAGTCCTTCGTCGTGAATGATCGTAGTACCGATCCAAGGCATGCTAAACCCTTGATTGTAAAATGACATTCTATTGATAATACTATTTCTTCTTTGTGCAATGTTAGAAGACGCCATATCAGTTTCAAAAGCTAATCGAAGTGTAGATTGAACTTCACAAAAACCGCCTTCAATGTGACAATGCGCGCAGTTAACATCGAAATAGGCTCTTGCGCGCTCCTCAAGTGAATAACTTGTATCTTCCCAGTTTGGAAGTACGCTAACTGTTGAAGGATCAGAAAGGCCATCGAGCATATCACTATCAATTAATTGCTGTAATTGATTTGTACCATTAACTTCGAAATTCAAGGTTCTTAGTTTAGGTCCGATAGGTGTTTTGTCATCATAAATTCTATGACACGTAAAACAGTCTGTGTCCGATGGAATGGCATAGTCTAAGGAATTAGATTCACCTTCAGCGTCTATCCATGTGATAGGTACGATACTTCCATTCAAATCTAAAACTGCATCATCTTGTGCTTCATTCCATTTGTAATCTCCAGTTACCCAATCACCATCTATTTTTATTAAAATTCGCGTTTCTATAATTTGACGACCTAAGCTTAAGTCACGTTCGTCATTATTGTAATAGAACGTTTTTGCGATTAATGTGTTATCAGGGTATAACGGAAGACCATCACCATCGTAAGTCATCTTTTCTCCTGGAGGTAAAGCGATAAATCGTTGTTTATGCGCATAATCTGTAAATAATTGCGTATTCAGATTATATTCAAAAGCATAAGGCGTGATCTCGAGATTGCTCATGTCACCAACGAATAAATTCATTTCAGACATATTAACTCTGAACTCAGGAATGACATCTGGTGCTAGCGTAGTAAAGCTGAAAACATCACTTATGACACTAACATTATTGGTCGCACAGATGGTTTGAATATAGACGTCATATGTCGTACTTGCAACTAAACCAGTTAAGGTTATTGTTGGGTCGGTTACTGAAGCTGTTGTCCCAGTTCCTTGTATAAATCCATCTGGACCATATTCAACCTCATATAATGCGGTACTATTCACAGCATCCCAAGAAATGGTTGCTGATGAGTTCGTAATGTCGTTTGCTGCAATATTGGAAACGCTGTCACAGACAGCAACAAGATCATCGTCGTTATTACATGACAATGACAGTAATACCAATAAAACGTAGAGATAGGTTCGTTTTAACATTTGGGTTAAAATTTCTGATTAATAGCTGATAGCGAATGTAATAAAAAACTTTTTTAACAAAAATTTAAATCGACGTGAAGTTGCATTTACCCTTTAAAATTCCATTAATTTAAAGTCATTCAAAATTGTTGACACAGTAATCAAGCATTCGTTAATTAGATCGCAAAAAAAAAGGAATTCCACTATTGAAATTCCTTTCTAAATATTTTTGAGATTTAAGATTTAAATCACTTCTACAAATAGCCCATCATCATTTTTAACAACTTTCGCCACTTTTTTAGCAGTTAAACCCTTGATGGTTTTATCCCATTTTTTGTTACTCAATCCGGATTGCACTTTGAGATCGTTGAGAATCATAGGAGAATTTGCTTTTAACGTATTGAATACGGTTTTCTCTTCTTCAGTCATTTCGATTTGTTTCTTCTCTGGGCGCATTTGAGGAAAGAACAAGACCTCTTGTATCGATTGATTATTGGTTAAGAACATAATCAAACGGTCCATGCCTATACCCATTCCTGATGTAGGAGGCATTCCATATTCTAACGATCTTAAGAAATCGTAATCAATAAATTCTGTCGCTTCATCATCGCCTTTTTCAGCAAGTTTTAATTGATGTTCGAAACGTTCACGCTGATCAATAGGGTCATTCAGTTCAGAATAAGCATTAGCGATTTCTTTTCCGCAAACCATCAATTCAAAACGCTCTGTTAAGTCTGGATTGTCACGATGTTCTTTACATAACGGACTCATTTCTTTCGGATAGTCGGTTATAAAAGTTGGTTGAATATAGTTGCCTTCGCACTTTTCACCAAAGATCTCATCAATCAACTTACCTTTACCCATGGTATCGTCTACTTCGATTCCCATATCTTTTGCCGCCTGACGAATCTCGTCTTCAGATTTTCCAGTAATATCAAACCCAGTAAAGTGTTTAATAGAATCTGTCATGGTCACGCGAGGATAAGGTGCCTTAAAGTCTATTTCGTTATCGCCGAAAGTAGCTTTTGAAGTTCCGTTAACAGCAATTGCACAGTATTCTAATAATTTCTCACAGAAATCCATCATCCAGTTATAGTCCTTGTATGATACATAGATCTCCATCGCGGTGAACTCAGGATTATGCGTTCGATCCATTCCCTCATTTCGGAAATTTTTAGAGAATTCATATACACCATCAAAACCACCAACGATTAATCGTTTCAGATACAGTTCGTTCGCGATTCTCATGTACAGTGGAATATCTAACGTATTGTGATGCGTTACAAAAGGACGTGCTGCTGCACCTCCTGGTATTGGTTGTAAAATTGGCGTTTCTACTTCAAAATACCCTGCGTTATTGAAAAATTCACGCATGGCGTTAAATAGCTTTGTACGCTTCACAAATACTTCTTTTACGTGTGGATTTACAACAAGATCAGCATAGCGTTGTCTGTAACGTTGTTCCGGATCTGTAAAGGCATCAAATACGTTTCCTTCACTATCTACTCGTGGCTGAGGTAAAGGTTT
Source organism: Psychroserpens sp. (assembly GCA_017643165.1). GTDB lineage: Bacteria > Bacteroidota > Bacteroidia > Flavobacteriales > Flavobacteriaceae > Psychroserpens. The sequence continues at coordinate 166,571 of JAEPNY010000005.1, forward strand.
AAGCGCTTTACTAAGTAGTGTAAAGTTCTTAACCATCACTGTTTTTTCACCAACTTTTGTTGTGAATAAAACACCTTCAATACCTATAAAATCTCCAATGTCTAAAAGTTTCTTGTAGACTTCATTGTACTTGCTTTTATCGTCGCCAGCACAAATCTCATCACGATTGAAATACACCTGAATTCGACCTTCACTATCCTGCAATTCAGCAAAACTAGCGCTCCCTTGGATACGACGAGACATCAAACGACCAGCAATAACAACCTTCTTATCGGCCTCGAATTTCTCCTTGATCTGTTTCGATGTATGATCAACAGGATATAGATCTGCCGGATAAGGATTAATGCCTAAGTCTTTTAATTTTGCGAGTTTTTCGCGTCGTACCAATTCTTGTTCAGAAAGCTGCATGCTAAATCTATTTTTAGAAGTGCAAAATTAAGTTATTTACAAGAATTAATGCAAAAAACCATTAGGTTTTATGCGCCTAATGGTTTGAATAGAAGTTTTATCAGAGTTTCGTTAAAAGCGCCTCTCGATTTTCGATTAGATCTTCATTATCAGGAAAATGTTCTATGGCTATATCAATAACCTCAATAGATTCTTTAACATACCCACTAACGCCTAATGTATTGGCTAAGCTCATGTATACACGAGGTTCGTAAGGAAATAAAAGGGTATTGAGCCTAAATACTTCGATTGCGGCATCATTGCGATTACCATTGTATAAAATTCGACCGTAAGTATTTAATTCAAACATAGAGGTGACTTTTTGTTCAAATTGTTCCACTAATTCAAATCGTTTGTTTTTTAGTCCATTGAGGCCATCATTAATTAAAATAGCATCAACAACCGAAACAATATGATAATTCGAGACGTAGCCATTCGAATTAACGATATCTAACATGTCTTGCTCCAGAGAATTTACAGGATGTTCAACAATACGATTGACTTCTTTTTGATCTTTGTAGAAAATAAAAGTAGGGACGCGATGAATATTTAGGCCTGCCTCGTCATGATTTGGGCTCTGTTTATACATATATGGCTTGTTGCTAACTGCGATTACTTGCAGTTGTTCCATTGGAAAATTGCAAGCTTCGAGAATCTTATAAAATCTCGGAACCTCGCGCTTACTATCCCCACACCATGTGCCCATAAATAATAAAATATTAAAGTCATTAAGATGTGGAGTCAACTCAGTAATTATACTTTTATCAACGTCATAGTTATCGTAATTTTCGTAGAACCATTCATTATAATTGCCTGAGGATAATCCCGTTTTGTCTATTTTGCCTAATAGAAAAGGTGTCTCCTCGGGGAGTTCAATTTCCTGATTAATTACTTGCGCTTTAGTAAAGTAAGTGATCAGGAATACTATTAAAAGTGGGGTTAGTCGGAACATGGTGATTATTTTATAGTTTTAGAATCTTTTTTTACCACATTTCCTTTTATTTGGATGCGTTTTTGCGGTTCGTCCGCATTTGAGTAAATCGTAAGGGATTTTGAAAATTTCCCTTGTCGGTTTGTGGCATATTTAACTTCAATTGTTCCTGATTCTCCGGGTAGAATAGGTGCTTTGGAATAGGAAGGAACAGTGCAGCCACATGAAGTTTTTATATTTGAAATGACTATTGGTGATTTTCCACTGTTTTTAAATTTAAATACGCGAATACCGTTATCATTTTTATTAATTGTGCCGTAGTCGATTGTTTCTTCATCGAATTGGAACACACCAGCCAATTCATTTGCGCTATTTTGAGCGACACTTGAAAGTGAGATGACACTTAAACAAATTAAGAGTAACGTAATTTTTAAAGATTTCATAATGTTTGTTTTTAATGATTAATATGTTGACAAACATCATAATATTGATTAGAAATAGGGGTTGATAAAGCGGTTGATTTAAGTACTAGTACTTAGGTTGATTTTTGTAACTACTTGTTAAAGAGCGTATTAATTTCTTCTCTGGAATTCACGTTTAGTTTTTTGTAGATGTTGTTTACGTGAGTTTTTATTGTGCTTACACTTACAAAAAGTGCTTCTGCGATGTCTTTGTTGCTTTTTTCTTGCAATAAAAGTTCTAGTACATTTTGTTCTTGTTTCGTGAGTTGGGCCTTAGCAGTGTCGTGAAATTTCTTAGAAGTGTTTTTTGACTTTTGGAACAAAAGGAAATTCAAGATAAGTGATAAAATTAGAACTGGAATAATCACATAATACCAGTTGAAAGCTCCTGTTTTAATTTTAGGATTAGCAATAAGTTTATCAGAATTTAATTCAGCTTCATATTGGCGCGTGTAGCTCGAATTTGGATAACGCTTTTGTAATCTATCGCGTAATTCATCGTAGTAAGAATTCGTTACAACGTCCTCAAGATAATACTCATGTATAGAATTTGATCGGTCAGATAAAAAGCTGTAGATATATAACTCTGCTAAAGGTTCGTCCAATGATTCACCATAATCTTGAAGTCGCTTAAACCATTTTTTATTATTGAGTTCTCTATTCGCTTTACTCCTGTATTCCGAATATGCAAATTTCATTTCTTCTTTTATGGAATCCACTTTAATGAAAGCAGCAGTTCTTGGATTGGATGAAATAATATCACAGAACATTTGTGCATCAAAAGATAAAGGAAACGTGATGGTGTCGTTACTTTTTGCTATAAAAATGATATCCTGGCTGTCTGCACAATGACCATCAAAATGATTTTCTATTTGTGTAGTAGATGTACAATTGTCGACATGAAGTTTGTAGATTCGAGGTGTAGGATCTAATTGATCGCCTCGGAATTCGAAAAAACCACTTGAATCAGCACTTACTTTGCTTATGATTTGTTCATCATTTATAGATTTAATCGTTCGATAATCATCGATGACAGATAGATATATATCATTTTGCCAGCGTTCTGTGTCAATATGACCATTAAAGACATGCTGACTATGTCCAGTGACGATAAAGCCAATAATAAACGCGATTTGAATAAAATGTCTCACGATACTAAACTACATTATTTTTTAAACTAACAAATACAGAACATATTAAAATTGAAATTGTAACAAATTAAAAGAGATAACGTCCAATAGTTACATCAATCATCAAAATTAATTACTATGAGTTTTTGGAGGGTACTTCTCGCCATCATTTTTCCACCATTATCAGTCCTAGATAAAGGATGTGGATCTATTTTTATTGTGTTTTTGTTATGGATTTGCGGTTGGGTTCCAGGCGTAATTGCGGCATTGGTAATTCTTAACAATCCTGAAAGATAAAACCGTATCTTTGCATAACTAAATCATAAAATTCTTACTAAAATGAAACAACTTTTTACACTATTGGCGTGCATAATGATGTTGGCCTTAACCAGCTGTCAATTTTCTGAAAATATCTACATAAACGAAGATGGAAGTGGTAAAATGGAATTCTCGATGGATGCTTCGGAAATGATGAAAATGGTTGCCGAAATGGGAGAAAATCCAGAGGCAACAGGTTTAGATGAAGCAATGGACTCAACAGTGGTGTTCAAAGATTTTTTATACGAAAAACGTGATAGTATTTCGAAGTTGCCAGAGGCAGAACAAGCGAAATTGAAAGCCTTAGAGAAATTCACGATGCACATGGTAATGGATCCGGAGACCGGTAAAATGGTATTTGACATAGTTACCGAATTTGATAATGCTAATGAACTTCAAGATGCTTTTGGTGCATTAAATAGTTTCAGCAATTTACAAGGTGATGGCGGTGCGCCACAAGGAGGATCTGCATCTAGTCCTTTTTCAAACTTTGGTAATGACGGATCGACCGATGTGAGTTATGCTTTCGACGGTAATGTGTTTAAGCGTTCGGCTAAAATCTTAGATAAAGAAAAGCATAAACAAGCGATGGATAGTTTAGGTCAAGCTGCCATGATGTTTGGTAGCTCACGTTACAAAATTAATTACCACTTCCCAAGACCGGTTAAGTCAATATCGAAAGAAGGAGCGATGTATAGTGAAGATAGAAAAACAGTAACCTTAGATGTTGGATTTATGGATGCCTTGATGGATCCGAAATTATTGGATTTTGAGGTGGTTTTAGAAGATAAATAGATTTGAATAAAACGGTAATACTAGAAGATCTAGGAACAAAAGACTTTAAGGAGACCTGGGATTATCAGGAAACCTTGTTTAAAGGTATTTTAGATACCAAAATAAAGAATAGAAGAGAGGAGGCTGGATTAGTTACGCCCAACTACTTTTTGTTTGTAGAACATCCACATGTTTATACTCTTGGAAAGAGCGGCGACATGTCCAACCTTCTTTTGTCTGAAGATGAACTGTCACAGAAAGGTGCTACGTTCTATAAAATCAATAGAGGCGGAGATATTACATATCATGGTCCTGGACAGATTGTTGGTTATCCCATTTTAGATCTCGATAATTTTTTTACCGATATCCACAAATACTTACGTTTTCTTGAAGAGGTAATTATTCTAACCTTGGCAGAATATGGTCTAAAGACTGAAAGAAGTCCGGGCGAAACAGGTGTTTGGCTTGATGCAGGAACGCCATTTGCTCGAAAAATTTGTGCTATGGGTGTTAGAGCTAGTCGCTGGGTAACAATGCACGGATTTGCGCTTAATGTGAATGCTAATTTGGGTTATTTTGACAATATCATTCCTTGTGGGATTCGTGGTAAGGCTGTTACCTCTCTCAATGTAGAATTGGGAATGGATAAGGTTGATGAAGATGAGGTAAAATCCAAAATCCTCAAGCACTTTAAAACGCTTTTTGAAGCTGAATACCACTAGGATCACCAGTGAAACTTACGACCATCTACTTTAATGTGTTCAGGCACTAAAGAATCAATTATTTTTGTGGCCTTTGATCCATATTGTGCATGTTTAAATTCTACTACCATGAGCGTCGAATCTAAAGCTAATAATTTGAAGAATTTGTAATCATTGTCTTGATTCAGGAGTGCTTTAACCTTAGGTCCTTTTAGTTTGATAAAGGCTTGACCTTCATCGTTTTCATAGGTAGACCAGATAGCATTCAATGATTCGCCACAATCTTCATGTTCTGAATTGTTATCAGTTATGTTCATAACTCTGCTGTAGGTGACGCGATACGACAAAAAACAATCGCCCATGTTCATTCGTATATTGTTATTATATCTCGTGGCTAATTTCCAAGTTTTTGAGTGTTCACCTGCAATCAACCTATTGGCATTAGCAGGGAGTAGAAAAATATCGTTCTTGTCAGATTCACAAGAGACTAATAAGGTGAGTAAAACAACTAATATACCAGATCTTAACATGGAAGGTCATCAATTAGATGTTAAGATATAAAATATTAGCCTTCTTCATTAAAGAATACTTTATAATAGTGCATCTTCTTTTCTTCATCATAACCGCGTTCTAAATATTCAGCAGAGGCATCTGGAGCATCCACATCAAGCTTTATCTGAATATTTGTGTCTAGTTTGATCTCGGTTTTTATTTTTTGTTTCTGTTTTTTTAAAACCTTTTCAGAGACATCAAACTGATTACGAATTAGAATATTATGGTCAGTCTCATATGTTTTCTTGTAGTCTTCAAATAATGCTAAAGTATCTTCTTTTTCGAATACCTCTTCTTTAAAAGCCTCGATATTCGCAATTTCGTTTTCTTTAAAATAATCTACTGTTTTTGCGAGAAAATTCGACTGCTCCTGACCGCCAAATTGTGGCTGCATAACCTCTTTAGAAAACTCTCTGCACATCTCAATATAATTTTTGGTGTGCTGGTTGGCATCGTCTGGATATTTTATATTGAGAAATTGTTTTGTCCAATATTGAGCATCATAATTATTATTATCGACACTTAAGACAATTTTACCTTCAGTGTCTGCCGCATTCAGAATTAAAACACCTTTATCTACTTTTTTTGTCGCTATTCCTTTTTGTGTAATAATATCATAACTGCCATTTTCTAGATAGGTCTGAAAGAAATGTGATTTATTCTCAATTTTGAAGATCCCGATGGCATCGGTTTGATAATCTTCATAAATAATATCATGAAATAAGCATACAAGGACATCGCCAGTTTTGATTTGAGCAGAGTTAGACTGTTCAAATAAATGCAGTACAATATGTTTGGAAATTTCTATAAATTCTGAATCGTCATTTAGAATTTGAGTCGCGTAACTATTGATTTCATTTAATTCGAGGTTGGCGTGATGGTGAAACCTGTAAGATTCGGCTAAGCTCGCGAATGGTCGTAATAAATACGGAAGTATCAAGTCGTAACTTTGTTCTTCAAAATCAATTATTTGCTCAGAAAAAGCATTTTTAGTGCTATTATATTTGTTTCCGACCTTATGTAGAATACATCTTGAAATCGAAGCTTTATTGCGTTTTATCATGGGAGATTTTTAGAGCCGCAATACTAATGAATTTTGATTGAATAATTAAAAAACGCCAAAGAAAACTCTTTGGCGCCTTCATAAAGATCGGGGCAGCGATTTGGTTATCGTAATGTCTTCTATTGCTTTATGAATTCAACACGTCGGTTTTGTGCTTTTCCATTTGGCGTGTTGTTGTCTTGAACAGGTTCTATTTCGCCTTTGCCATCAGTTAATAATCTATTGCCATCAATCTTGTAAACATTAATAAGTGCCTGTTTCACAGCGTTGGCGCGAGATTTAGATAGCTCTAAGTTGGATTGATCATCACCGTCTGAATCTGTATGGCCTACTATCAATAAATTAATACTACTATCTTGTTGAAGCACCTGCGAGATTTGTCTGATGATACCATATGACTGAGACTGAATGGTCGCAGAGCCTGAATCAAAAAGTATCCCATTTGTAGAAATCTTACCTTCTGACATTAGTTTTCGACGTAAATCCACTCCGCCTTTAGCGACTTTTAAGTTTTTAATAAAGACACGTTCCGTTCCATCTTGAAAACCGCTAATATTGAATTTAATATGATTCAGAACATTTAATTCTTGAATGAAACGAGGAATGTCTACGTATTTCACTTCATTTACCCAAAGTCGGAAACGTTTTTTAGTTACGGCTATCGAAATATGTGGTTGGTTCAAAACAGCGCTTCGAATATCGGCTTTAATTTGAGAATTGATATCGCCACTTCCGCGATTAAAAAAGTTATAATTTCTAATATTAAAGACACCAAATTGGCCAAAAGGTAAAGAGACTTCTGTGTAATGTTGTTCTCCTTTATTGAACTTCAGATTATCACTCAAACAAATAAAGAAACGCGCCGTTGATGATGTTTTGTTCGATATACCTTTTGTGAGTACATCAAATTCTATGGAATAGTCCTCTGGCAGCCCTTCAATGTCTGGAATATAAAATATACCATAGCCAGATCTGATTTCTAGCCAGTTTTCATTGTTGATCTTAACGGTTTCGCCTGACCCATTTGTGTTCCATTTAGATGGAAAATCGCCAACAAAATCTTGTGAAAAATCATCAAAGAATAAGAGTTCATCACCTGGAACAAAATCAAACTTGCTTAAGATTTCGAGATTATCAGAAATATTTGGATTGCTCTCGATCGTTGATTCATTAGAATCTTTATTATTAGATTCATTAGTCGTGTCTTCAATTGTTTCTGATTCGTTGTTTTCTTCGGATTCATCCTCTGAAGATCCTTCACGTTCACGTTGTCCCAGCAAAAGTTCCTTCGCCGTTTTTGTACTGTATTTTAGCGCTTTTTTGGCTTTATTCATTTGAAGGGTAGCTTTACCCTGTTTGAAAACACTTTGGCCTTCGATATCGTCCAATATGTTAGGTAGAGTTTCGGTCAGAACTGCTAATTCATCGAGAGCTTCTTCGAGCACATCTATGTCTTCATCTTCTAAAGGTGTTCCTGAGGCCGCATAACCGTCATATTTATAAACCTTATCATAAATGTCAAAAGATTCTCGAACGAAAGTATCCACACTGGAGATTCCTACGCTGCTTTTGGGTCGCTTAATTTTTTTCGTTTGAGCTACCGAAGTCGATAAAAAAAATAAAATAAAAATACTTGACATTACGAATGTCGATGGTTGATAAGAATAACGCATAAAACACGTAAATAATTGATTAATAGGTGGTTTAAAGTTATTAATTCCTATGAAACTTACAAAATGGAATTCGAGGATTATTATTCTGAAGTAATAAAATAATACCTAATATGAAGCCTAAATTAATTCAATTCATAAACGATAATAGCGTTGTCATCACCTTTGGTGATAACTTCTAAAGCCTTGTCATTATCGATATTACCAAGTTCTATTTCTGAATTAGCGTATACTGGAAAGTTGGCTATGGATTTCGCCTGACTGTCAAATAAATATGCTTTTTTGGATTGGAGATCGGTTACGGTCACATAGATCTTGTCATTAATATAGAATATTTTTGGAGAGGTATAAACACCAAAATCAAGAGCTACATTATTCGATTTAATCGTCAGGTTATTGTCATTCAAGACAACTAATGTTTTGCTTGTGGTAGTGATTTTATGATCGCTATTTACTTGTAAATTTTTAGACGATTTAGTTCCTTTTGAATTGATTTGAATGAGTTCGCCATTAGTGCTTGTCGTTGTAAATTTATTTTGGTAGAGATAAATTTCATTATCTGAAAAACTAATATTTTCTTGGACGTTTATTCGTGTCTTTCCAACACGATCTAATATTTCAATTCGGTTGCCCTCTGAAAAAACGATATAATCTTTTCGCTCTATTCTAAAATGTTTAGGTTGGGAAGAAATACTGTTTTTAGCGGAGCTATATTTAAAGCCAGAAACTGTTTTACCATTTTTATCATACATCAATACAGACTTGCCTTGCGTTACCATGAGGCGGTAATTTTTCTTTTTGTCATAATCAAATACGGAAATTGGTTGCGTGATTTCGTCATTAAATTGTAATGGGAATGCATTTACATCTTTGCCATTTCTGTCTAATACATAAAGCCGCTTAGGCGTGTTGAATACGAGCTGTAATCTTCCGTTTTTATACGTATCAATTTGATGTACTTCTCCCATAATTTTACCATCTAGTTGCTTCTTCCAGAAAACTTTACCTGTGTTGGAAATTAAGTAGAGGTTATTATTGATATCCTGAGTAAGAATATCCATCTGATTTGTTCTGTGATTTCTAACTAATTGAGGTGGAGTAATTAACTCACTGTCAAGTTTAATATCAAGCTCTTCGGTGACATTATTTTTATTTCTATTACGTTTATGAGTGGTAAAAGCAGTATTGATATGGGCATAGTCAGAATCATATACGAATTGAATTGCTGAAGACTTATATTCAGAAATATCTAATTTTATATCGTCAGTATTTAAAGAATTTGTTAGTGTGTTTAAACCGTCAGAATTCATGTAAACTAACAAAGATGATTCGTCACTCATATTCGTCATCATGTTGCTAAAGTGATCGCTCTCACCAAGTACAGATCCATTAAGATAATTTGAAATGTAAGTTTCTAAAACAGATTGGTTTTGTGCAAAAACGAAATAGTTGTCTAAAATGGTTAAATGGTTTAGTTCAATTTGTGTGATTAATGGGTATATACAATTGGATAATGTTGTAAAGTCTAAAGCGTAGATTGAAAAACCTCGAAATTCTACAGCATTCGCATTTATGTCAATCAATTCTTTGGTTGCTATTGGATCAATAGATTTAAAAATTACAGATGATTGTTCGTCAAATGTCACTTTCGCAATTTCATTAATAGTTTGAAATACTGCCGAACAATTGTTGGTCATTGAATCCAGCAGGAATTGTCTATTCAAATTTGCTTTTAAAATATCAAAATCGTCAAAGGTGTAACTTTTAAAGTGTGTAGAACTATTTGGTATGGCATTGGCTACGTTGTTCTGTTGAGGACGTAGATCCTTGAAGATATTGATAGTACTCAACGAATCTTGACCTCGAGTTATACCATTTAAGATAATCGCGTTTTGTGAAATTTCGGCGTCAAAGATTGAATAATCCGAAAATTGTTGACCTCCAAAGATGTCGTTATTTATGATTGGAACATTAAAAAAGTCATTTTTTGCTAAGACCGAAATCATCTTGTCAGGATTAGACAGTCTCATAAAGGCTTCAATTTCTGGTCTCTTATCTGAAGTAGGTCGTGCCTTAATCGTTAAGTCTTTATTGTTGGATACAAAACATATGCTATCGAGGATTTTGATATGAAAAATCTGTTCATCCAATTCAAAGGATTTAACAGCGTTAGTTTTCGGTATTACGCTGTCGAGCTTGATGTGTGATGTCTCATTATTTTCAGCAACCGATTCAGCTATTCGAAAAATTAAACAAACGTCGAGACTGTCATTTTTAGATTTTGAAATTGAAATTAAACTAGTATCAGAACTCAGTTTCTGAAAGCTGCTAATTTTTGCAGTTAAATCTTTAGTCGGACTATAATCACTTAGTTGTTGAATTAGATTATTGTTCTTAAGGCCATTTTCTAGACTCTCAAAAGAATTGATTTTTAAAACGACATCAAATTGTTGAGGCAGTAACTGTGAGGGTTGAGTTAAGGTTGTTTTTGAATTATTGCAACTTGAAAACAATAAAGCAATAATGCATATAACACAAATGTGTTTCATTGAGATTAATTTTTACAAATATAAAATTAGAACTCTAATTTGAGTTGTTCAGGTAACAATTTAAACGACCTACGATGGTATTTTGTTATTCCATATTTTTTTATGGCTTCTCGATGTTCAACTGTTGGATAGCCATTATTTTGTTTCCAATTGTACATAGGAAACTCTTCATGAATTCTACTCATGTATGCGTCTCGCTCTGTTTTGGCTATTATTGATGCTGCTGCAATTGATAAAAACTTGCCGTCTCCCTTGATGATGGTTTCATGCGGAATTTCCTTGTAAGGCTTGAAACGATTGCCATCAACAATAATAAAATTGGGAAGATTAGATAGTTCATTTATAGAACGATGCATTGCTAAGATAGATGCATTTAGGATATTGATTTTATCGATTTCATCTGGAAAAACATGAACAAATGCGTAGGTAAGTGCTTCGTTCTCAATCACCGATTTTAGTAAGTCTCTTCGCTTTTTTGAGAGTTGCTTCGAGTCATTTAACATGTTATGAGAGAAATCATTAGGTAAAATAACGGCTGCAGCCGTTACAGGACCAGCTAGGCAGCCTCTTCCGGCTTCATCTGTACCGCATTCGAAATTTAAATTTGAAAATGAAGATTTGAGTGTCACAATGTTAAAGTTTAAGCAAAGTTAAAATTTTAACGCAACCTGTTCGAGGTTTATGTATCTAATTACTAGGAAATATTAGTGTTGACGAGGCATAAATGGATTGATTCTATTTAAATAGTTGTTAACATTTTTTTAGTATAAATACTTGTTTATTTAATATATTATTAAGATGTTTGCGCTAGACTAACTCAAATAATTGTTTTATGAAATTAAAGTTAACATGGTTAATGACGCTATTTATGGCGTTTGTGATGCAACTCTCTTTTGCACAAGAGAAAACGGTCACAGGAACAGTTACATCTGCTGAAGACGCATTGCCGTTGCCAGGTGTAAGTGTAATAGTAAAAGGAACTACACGAGGAGTTCAAACAGATTTTGATGGTAATTATAGCATCAGAGCAAGTGAAGGTGAAATTTTAGTTTTTAGCTTCATCGGGTTGAAGACCACAGAAAGACCTGTTGGTTCTGGTTCAACTATCAATTTATCAATGGCTGAGGATTTAGCGGAGCTGGAAACTGTAGTTATCACAGGTTATCGTGGTGCGACAAACGCTTCTGAGATTACCTCTTCATTATCTACTGTATCTGCTGAGTCTATTGAGCAAGTACCAATTAACTCGGTTGACCAGTTATTACAGGGTCAGGCTGCCGGTGTTAACGTAAATACTGCTTCTGGACAACCAGGACAAAGTGCAACAATTATCATTCGTGGTAGAGCTTCTCTTAACGGTGATATTGAGCCATTATTTATTGTTGACGGTGTTCCTGTAGATCAGGATAACTTCCGTTCGTTAAACCAGAATGACATTGAAACAATGTCTGTATTAAAGGATGCTGCGGCAACTGCGATCTATGGAAACAGAGGTGCAGGTGGTGTAATCCTTATTACTACAAAAACTGGTAAGAAAGGTTCTGGGGTTAAAGTACAATACAGAAGTCTTTATGGTACTGCGATCAACCCTCAAACACGTTTCGACGTAATGAACTCTCAGCAGTTCTTAAGATTCCAAAGAGATTTATTGCCAGGTACTCAGTTTGGAGATGGATTAAGTGATGCAGCTATCAACTTAATTGCGCTTCAATCAAATACAAACTGGGAAGATATCTTCTTCAGAAGAGGTAAAACAAGATCTCACGAAGTGACAATCACAACTGGTGGTGAAACTACGTCTTCATTTACATCTGCTCAATACTACGAGCAAGAAGGTATCACAATTGGTTCAGACTTAAAGCGTTTTTCTTTTAGAAATAACTTTAACGCAAGTTCAAGAGATAACAAATTTAATTTTGCAACAAACTTAACAATGAACTACTCAACAAGTAGTTTCGTTGTGGATGCTGCCAGAGGTGGTAATACAGGTGGTCAGTTAGACAACCCGTTTATCGTACCTTACATTGGTCTTCCTTACATGTCACCTTACAATCCAGACGGTTCAATTAATATCTGGGGTACAGGTCCTACAAGTGGTGGTGGATCAGGAGCTTTCAACGCAGATGGTTCTATTAACGGTGATGGTGCTAATGGTTTCTTAAACACTCCATATATCGCATTAAACACAGCAGCTTTAAACACTGATACTGAAAGTGAAATTAAAATTGTAGGTAGAATCTCTGGTGATTACAACTTCGCTAAGAATTTAACTGTTGGAGCTTCTTACGGTCTTGATTACACTTATATAGAGTCTTTATTTATCAATGCGCCTAATAGTATTAGAGGTTTAATTACTCCTAATCCTGGATCAGAACAAAAAGGTTCTCAGTTTGAAGGTTTCTTCAGAAACGCAAACATGATTGCTAACGCATTCGTAAGATATGACAATGATATTACTGACAAATTAAACATAAACGTTGCAGTATTTGGAGAGTATAACTATACAAATACGCAGAATGCAGGATTTACTGCTTCTGGTTTAAACCCGGCTTTACCAGGTTCTGGTGCAGGTTTTGCACCTGGTGATCTTACTGAAGGTGAAGACAATGACGTTTACAACTATATTCCAACAGTATTCTCTTCTGAGTCTGAATTAGCATTAGGATCATTATTCGCTACTTTAGATATGGATTGGGATGGAAGATATGGTATCTCTGCGTCTATTAGACGTGATGCTACTTCTAGATTCGTACAAAACAGAGAAGGTACTTTCTGGTCTGTTTCTGGTAGATGGAATATCGACAATGAAGCATTCATGGACAACGTTGATTGGGTTTCTACTTTAAAATTAAGAGCTTCTTACGGAGTTGTAGGTAACCAAACAGTAGGTTCACGTTACCAAGCTTTACAGACCGTAAACTCTGGACCAGGTTACCAAAACGCAAGTGCGTACCAGTTAGGAGCATTAGTTGATCCAGCTATCCAATGGGAAACATCTAATCAAGCAAACATTGGTTTAAGTTTTGGATTCTGGCAAAACCGTTTAACAGGTGAGTTAGATTTCTATAACAACGAAACAACTGACTTATTTGCTGCGAGACCATTATCAGTTTCTGGTACGGGTGCAACTTCTGTTCAAACAAACGTTGGTGACTTAGTAAACAAAGGAATTGATATTCAATTATCTTACGATTTATTAAGAAAGTCTGATACAAACCCATGGTCTATTAGATTAAACGCTAATGCTAACTATAATAAAAATGAGGTTACTAGCTTGCCAGGAGGATTTACTGGTAACACTTTAAGAATTGCTGAAGGAAGACAAGCTTTCACATGGTTCTTAGAAAGATGGGCTGGTGTTAACCCTGCAAACGGTGAACCACTTTATTTAGATGCTGATGGAAACATCACTAACGTATATAGTGTAGACAACCGTGTTTATTTAGACAAAAACTTCGATCCAACTTATACTGGTGGTTTCGGAGCTGATATAACTTACAAAGGATTCTCATTCAACTGTTTATTCTCATTCCAAGCGGATAGATGGAGAAACAATAGCTCTTTAGCTATTATTGAGGATGCTGGATTAGCAGGCTTTGCTAACCAATCAACTTCTATGCTTAATGCATGGACTACACCTGGACAAGTAACTGATATTCCTGCACTGTCTTTCGGAGGACTAAGAGCAGTAGATGGGGATAGATATTTAGAAGATGCGTCTTTCTTACGTTTAAGAAATGTTTCGTTATCTTATAATGTAGATAGAAAAGTACTAGAACAAACTAAATTATTTAGTGGAGTTCGTGTATTCGTTCAAGCTACTAACTTATTTACTTGGACTAAGTTTAGAGGTTTTGATCCTGAAGGAACCGGAGCAACTGGGTTCTTTGATTATCCTGTACCAAGAACATTTACTTTAGGATTTGACTTAACATTTTAAAAAAAAATAAACATGAAAAAATACTTATCAATATTAACTTTAGCTGGTGCAGTACTATTTAGTAGTTGTAGTGATCAGCTAGATAGATTCCCTGTAGACCAATTGGTTGAGGAAACAGCTTTCCAAACGGTAAGTGATCTTCAATTAGGACTTGCAGGTGCCATAGGAAACTACAACCCTAATAACTTTGTTGAGTTTAACTCAATATTTACAGATAACTGTGGATTAGGTGTTGATAATGGTGGACAAGAATTAAACACTTTAAACCAGATATTAAACCCAGCAGGTGGTGATCGAGGAATTTGGGTATCGCACTACTCAACTATGAATGATTTTAATAGATTGTTTGCTTCTGCAGCAACTATTACTCCAGCATCTTCTGAGGTTGCACAGTACAATAATATTCTGGCACAAGCACATGCTTTCAGAGCATTAATGCACTATGAATTATTATTATATTACGGATTTGATATGACTGATCCATCTGCACCAGGTGTGCCAGTTGTGGATTTCGTTTCTGCGGATGCGTTCCCAACTAGAAATACTACTGGAGAAGTTTTAACTTTCATCCAGGATGAATTAGACAATGCGTTATCATTATTCCCTGCAGGAACTAGTGATATCAACTTTGCTACTCCTGATTTTGTAACGTTCTTAAGAGCTCGTATCGCTTTAGAGACTGGTGATAATGCAGGTGCAATTGGATTTGCAACTCAAATTATCAATAACTACAGTTTAGCAACTCCAGCTCAATACTTCGGTATGTTTAACGAAGATGACGATACAACTGAGGTGATCTGGAAGTATGATAGTGTTCAAGGATTCAACTTAGGGTTACACTTTATCTGGAACTTTACTGGTCCTGGTCCATTCATCGAAATGTCTGATGAATTAGGAGAATTATACGAAGCTAGTGATATTAGACGTAGTGTAAATATTGATCCAACAAGTACGCCTGCAGATAATATTTATATCGTAGGAAAGTATCCGCCAAATGCTGATACGCAAGCGATCAACGACTTTAAGGCGATGAGAGTTTCAGAAGCTTATTTAATTAGAGCTGAGGCTTACGCTAAGTCAAGTCAATTTCCTCAAGCTGCTGGTGATGTGTTAGCGGTTAGAACTGCAAGAAACCCTGCAGGTTCTGTTAGCCCATATGCAACACTTTCACAAGCAATTGATGACATCTTATTAGAAAGACGTTTAGAATTATCATTTGAAGGTCACCGTTATAACGATTTAAAACGTTTAAGATCAATTACAAATAGTGGTATAGAAAGACAGGCTTCAGATTGTGAAGGTGCAATTCCTTGTACTTTAGCTGTAAATGCTGCTGAATGGATTTTCCCATTACCACTTACTGAGACGAATGCAAACTCTAACATTCAACAAGCGCCTAATTATTAATCACTAAAAAAGAATTAAATTATGAGAATTTTTATAAAATTATGTTTAGTAGCGCTTCTTTTCACTGCATGTGATGAAACGGAGTCTGCTATATTTGACCCAGCTACCGGACAAACCGGTATTGGATTTGGAACAGATGTAATTGATGTGAGTGTACCGGTTGGTGGTATTACTACAACTGCTCAGGTGTTCTCAACTACTGTTTCCAATGAAGCGAGATCATTTAACGTATCTGTAGCGGATTCGAACTTACCAGCAGGTAGTTTTACTGTTGGAACAGTTTCTATTCCAGCAGGTTCGCATGAAGGATCATTAGATGTTACGTTTAATTATGATTCATTAGAAGATTTTGTTGAATACTTATTAGAAGTAAACGTTGAAACGTCAAACGGCGTGCAAGCTTTCGGTTCTTTAACTTATACATTGTTAAGAGAATTTGATATTAATGAGTTTGTATGTCAAGATTTAACATTAGAAATCAACTTTGATAACTTTGGATCTGAAAATACATGGGAGATCGTAGATTCTTCAAGTAATATTGTATTCTCAGGAGGACCTTACACAGACGGTACTGCTGGTACGACTATCACTGAAGATTTAAGTTTTGCACCAGGTGATTACACAATGACGTTCTTCGATTCTTA
Source organism: Psychroserpens sp. (assembly GCA_017643165.1). Taxonomy (GTDB): domain Bacteria; phylum Bacteroidota; class Bacteroidia; order Flavobacteriales; family Flavobacteriaceae; genus Psychroserpens. The sequence continues at coordinate 183,158 of JAEPNY010000005.1, forward strand.
TGGAGACGGTCTATTTGATGGAAACAACACTGGAAGTTATAACCTATTCTGTACTGCACAAGCTGTAGTATCTTATGCAGGAGCGGTTGGAAACTTTGGATCGGAAAATGTAGACAATTTCACTATAAACGATAACTAATTTAATAAGACACTTACAACATGAAAAATATATTAAAACTTATACCAATGATGATTTTTGTCTTCGCTTTCACAAGTTGTGAGGACGATGATACGTCATCTAGGTTTTTTGTCGATCCAACTGTAGGATGGGTTGAGTTTGCAGGTTCTTCTTCAGGTACAACTATCTCTATCATCACTGAGGAGTTACAATTACCAGTTGATATCCGCGTACCACAATATCCAAATGGTTTAACAGTTACTTATGATTTAGTACCTGTACAAGGAGACTTTAGTCAAATTGTAACGACTGGAACAAGTATTTTTGCTGCTCCAGAACCAACTTCTGTTAACGGAAACTCTAGAGTAGTACCTATCGTATTAAATTTCGAAGGTGTTGGTGATTTAGATGAAATCGTAATCTTTGATGTAGTTTTAACTGCAGTAGATCAGGATGGTGTTCAAATCGGTTTAGATGAGAACAGTATTACTAGTTTCAGAATTTCTACGCCATGTCCAATTGACATTGATAGTTTTGAAGCAACGTATTCTGTACAAGAAATGTTCACTGGTCCACCAAATGGTCCTAACGGTTTAACGTTCTTCTTCGGTGAGTCTTACCAAATGGATTTATTTGTTAATACTGCTGATGTAACAGAAACTTCAGTAATCGTAACTAACTCACCTGGATTCGATACTTACATTAACAACGGAGTTATTATGAGTTTCGATACTTGTAACTTTACTGTAAGTTTTGACGAAGCACCATTAGAGTTGGCATTGTTTAGTACATTGACAATCGAAAGTTCTTCATATACTAATGACGGTGTAATAACTGCTATTGGTCCTTTTGGAAACTTTGGAGAATATATGTTTACATTTACTAGACAGTAATCATAAACAATTATATGAAAAAGGCTGAAGATTATCTTCAGCCTTTTTTTATTGCCCTATTTTCTCTAAATCTATTTATAATTTGTTAAAAGCATTCGATGTTTATTTAATATAATTATTTTTGCTTCTTACATGTTTAATTCAATGCCAAAATATTTAATCTTTCTCCTTATTTGCTGTGCTGTTTCACTAAAAGCGGCTGCTCAGAAAACGATTGCATTGGATAAAAATCAATCGAAGCAATTTAATAATCAAAATGATTCATTAAGTAAGAGAAATCAAGTTAAAGGTTTTAAGGATACAGCGACGATTGATATGTATAAAATATACGATACTGAAGGTAATGAACGTATTGTAGATACATCCTTAACTATTCAAAAGGAGTATAAGTTTAATTACTTGCGTCAAGATAATTTTGGTCTGATGCAATTTGCCAATATAGGTCAAACATATAGTCAACTGACTCGAAATTTTAATCAGACGAACTTGTTGCCAGAATTTGGAGCTAGGGCGAGGCACTTTAATTATTTTGAAAAAGAAGATATCTATTATTATGAAGTGCCGACACCATTAACAGAGCTAATGTTTAAAACGGCTTTCAAACAAGGTCAGTTATTGGAATCATTTTTTACTGTGAATACATCGCGACAATTTAATATGTCGGTTGCGTATAAAGGTCTGCGGTCATTAGGAAATTATCAAAATGCATTAACAAGTACAGGTAACTTAAGATTTACATCGAACTATAAAACTAAAAATAATCGCTATAAAGCGTTTGCACATATTGTCTTCCAAGATTTACTGAACCAAGAAAATGGAGGTCTACAGGATGAGGATATCGAGAATTTTACATCCGGAAGTGAAGATTTTCTGGATAGAGCCGTTTTTGATCCAAATTTTGAAAATGCTGAAAGTATATTGGTTGGAAAACGTTTCTTTTTGAATCATCAATATGATTTAATTCAACCCAAAGATTCTACGGGGCATTCATTAACCGTGAAGCAAGTTATAAATTTCGAAGATAAGTACTTTCAATTTGATCAAACTACCAGTGATGAATTTTTTGGTGAATCGTTTTCAAGCTCTAATATAAGAGATCGAGTTACGCTAGAAAACTTTGAAACAGATCTGAGTGTTCATTATAATAATAATACATTAGGGGATTTAAGCTTTGGTATTGGTTATAATGATATTAATTATGGTTATGACAGAGTTACAGTTCTAAACAATGTGCAAATTCCCAATCGTATCCAAGATCAGGTGGTACGATTATCGGCTGGTTACTCGAATACAATCGGTAGGTTTAGTATTGCTGGAAAGGCAGGTGTCAATATTATTGGAGATTTTGATAGTAGCTATATAAATGGGATAATAAATTTTAAAATTAATGATGATATTGATTTTGAAGGACATATTATTGCTAATATAAACGCACCTAATTATAATTATTTACTGTATCAAAGTGATTACATTAATTACAATTGGAATAATATAAATGCATTCAACAATCAAACAACGGGTCGTATTGGAGCTGCAATAAATTCCAACAAATATCTAAATGCAAGTGTTGATTATACAACTATAGACAATTATACATATTTCAATTTAGATGAAACTTTAAATGCGATAAGACCTGTTCAATTAGATGAATCACTGAGTCTTTTACGTATTCAGGTGGAAAAAGAGATTAAACTCGGAAAATTTGCGTTAGACAATACTATACTATATCAAACGGTTGGTAATGGCACAGAGGCTTTAAATTTAGCTGATATTGTAACACGAAACACATTTTACTATTCAAATCATTTCTTTAAGAATAATGCGCTATTTCTGCAAACAGGAATTACATTTAATTATTTTACGAGTTATAATATGGATGGCTATGATCCTTTACTTGCCGAATTTTATACACAGAATCAAACTGAGATTGGAGGCTTCCCTAGACTCGACTTCTTCGTAAATGCTAAAGTACGTCAAACGCGTATTTACTTAAAAGCAGAACATTTTAATGCAGCGTTTACGGGCTACGACTATTTCTCAGCACCAAATAACCCTTATCGTGATTTTAATATCAGGTTTGGATTAGTTTGGAATTTCTTCTTATAAAATCAATGTCCTAACTGCTTCATTTTTAAGGCTGAAGTAGACGCGAAAAAAAACTTCAAAAAAATGTTTAGAAAAGTTTTGGTTAGGAGAAAAAATGTATTGTATATTTGCAGCCGCTAAACGGGAGAGGTTTG
>JAEPNY010000006.1:0-22848 GCA_017643165.1 Psychroserpens sp.
GGAAGAGGAGCAGTGTACAGCAGATGCTGGAACTATGAGTACAGATACGTCAAGTGTCGAACTTTCGAATGGCACAGCTACTATAACTGCAACACCAGATGGAAATGCAGTAGTGCCAGATGGATACGTAAATGCTTATGTCTTAACACAAGGCTCAGGATTAGTGATCTTAGGAGCAGGACCAGAGCCTTCGTTTGAAGTGACTGAGCCAGGAGATTACACGATTCACAGTTTAGTATTCGATCCGAATACTTTAGATTTAGGAATTGTACAACCAGGCGTTACTACAGGATTTGATGTCTTCGGATTACTTATTGCTGGAGGAGGAGAGATCTGTGCATCATTAGATGTAGCAGGAGCGCAAATCAAGGTAGAAGAGGAGCAGTGTACAGCAGATGCTGGAACGATGTACTCAAGTCATCCAATTTCGTGCTTATCTGGAGGTCAGGCGACAATTTCTGCGGAGATTGGAGATGAACCTACGATACCAGCAGGATATCAACAGATTTTCGTTTTAACTAAAGCCTTTACTTTGACGATTATTGGAGCTTCACCAACACCTGAGTTTACGGTTCATGAACCAGGATTTTATAGAATTCATAGTCTAGTTTTTAATCCTGACACACTTGATTTAAGTGTTGTACAACCAGGAGTAACAACTGGATTTGATGTGTTACATTTAATCGAACAGAATGGAATCTGTGCGTCACTAGATGTTCATGGTGCTCTTAATCTAGTCATCCCAGGATGGATCTGTCATATCTTTAACTATTCAAGAGTTAGTGATCCAACAGCAATGATTGAAGGGTATATGGATGAGTTTGACAGTTATACGGCTTTTGAAGATTCATTTAGAGAAGATAAATTAGATATCAACGTCTATCCAAATCCGACAGCTAATACAATTAGCCTAGCAACAGAGATCATTCCGCAAGAAACATTGAACTATACAGTTGTAGATGTTAGTGGACGTGTTATGTTATCTGGACAGACTGATGTAAAATCTACATCACAACCAACTATTGATTTGAGTAGATTGAACGACGGCACTTATTTTATCCGTTTTGAATCTGAGTATCGTAATTTTACGAAAGCAGTTCAAGTACGAAAGTAATACCTTATTAGATATGAAAAAGGCACTGTTTAACAGTGCCTTTTTTTTATTCTAAGCGATATATTGGATATTGCAGATGTGCTTTTTCATAATAAACACTTTGCTTGTGTAACCACTCTAATTGGGCATACCAATTATTCGCAAAATCTTGATCATATGTCTTTTTTAAATTGAAATCAACCTGCAATTTTGGATATTGAATAAGCAAAGCTTTGGCTCTATCTTCCCAAACATATGGTGAAAAGCCTTCTTTTTGTTGAAGGATAGTATCAAAGAAATTCCAACTAAAAAATGAATCAGGTCCTTGAGGTTCGAGGGTTTCGATTAGGTATCTTAAGGCGTCTTGTTTGGTGTAAACAATAAGATCTCCTTTATAGAATGTTCTTTCGACTTGAGTTTTGGTAAGCGATACATTGTAATGTCCGTAATGGCCTTCATAAGGTTGACGTCTCGTATCATAGCTGTCAATTTTATAGGAAGTAACATTTAATACCGTATCTCGCTCTAATCTGTTCATTTCTATCTCATTCAGTTCCAATAGATCAATGACATTCCACCAGCCCTGAGGAATGATATATGCTTTCGGAATTGCTACTTCTAGGGTTGGCGTCATATAGTTTTGGTAGGTTACGGGTTTCGTAAATGGTTGGTTTCGATCATATTTTAGACGTTGAGCACCAGTTAAGTCACTTGGTATCATTCGTCCTTCATAACCTTTAAACTGAAGTGTTGTGCTTTGAGTAGTATCTATACTCCATTGCAACGGATAACGTGATTTAGTAGTATAATCCTCAAAAGCTGCTTGACGTAATTCTGAAATCTTCTCACCTTCTTCTTCAGTAATTTCGATCATACTTTTCATAAGTTCATACGTACCTTCAACACGTTGCTTATATGGTTTGAGCATGTGCGTTTCTACCATCATTCCTATAGTATTCCACAATGTTGTATAACCTGTTGAATATCTCGGTGAATCCATAAACTGACTAAATCCTTGTTCTGGTGTTCTGTTGAAGACATTGACATAAGGTGTAATGTCCCACGATTTTTCTTGTAATTTAGATTCGAGGCTCGGCATTATGGATTCATGTAAATATGCACCGAGTTCACCACCGAGTTTGTTATGTTGCGTAAATAAATGCGTTAATGTGTATTGATAATCGGCACCATTACTAACATGATTATCGATGAAAACATCAGGATTTACGTGATGTAGGATTTTTGCGAAGGTTCTAGCATTTTTTGTGTCAGATTTAATAAAATCACGATTAAGGTCATAATTACGTGCATTACCTCTAAAACCATACGATTCTGGACCATTTTGATTGGTTCTTGTGGTTGAATTACGATTTAAGCTTCCACCTACATTATAAATAGGAATAGTTACGAGTACTGTTGAGCTGGGCATATTAATTTTGCCTTGAACAATATCTCTATAGAGCATCATTGTAGCATCAATACCATCAGATTCACCTGGATGAATACCATTGTTGATCAATATCACCCGTTTGTTTTTATTAATTTGATTAAAATCGAAGTCCGCATCGGCGTTTAGCGTGACGATATGAAGTGGTTTTCCAGAATCAGTTTCTCCAATGGCTTCTATATGAATCTCCTCATAACTATCAGCTAATGCTTCATAGTACGCAATTGTTTCATCATAGGTCGCCGTTTCGGTTCCTTGAGAGCTTTCAAAAGCAGTTGTAAAATCAAATTTTTGAACTTTTTTTTCAGAATTACATGCCATTATGAGGCAGCAGATGATTATAATTCTCTTCATATGTGATTGTTAATTGATAATTAGAATTGTTAATAATAGTGTTGAAATTTTGATTTAAATCTGTTTATTATTACCAAAGTTAATCTAAATTTGACTTATCCCTTAAAATAATAGCTAAATGAAAGTTTTTCTTTTGCCTTTCGGTAAAGTCAATATTCTTGAATCTAATATTGCCGAAATTATCGTTAACGAAGGCGTTCTTATTGACCGCGAGATGGTTGAGTCCTATCGCACTCTAATTAAATCTCATCTCAATATTCCGTATTCACTTTTAATCAATAAAGAGCACGGTTATTCTTACACATTTGAGGCTCAGGTTACTATGGGTAGTCTTGATTAAGATATCGATAATCGAGCCGTAATTGTAAACAGTCAGAGTGGTGAAATGGCTACAGAAATCGTCATGGACGTAAATAAGCAGAACAATTGGAATTTACAGATGTTTCGTGATCGTGATGAGGCCATTGCATGGTTGTTAAAAGAACAAAATAATAAAACCGCGAGCTAGCTAAGACGACTAAAATTATTTAATTTTGCGTGACTTTAAATTCAGGAAATGGCGCAAACTACGAATTCAATTTTAATGATTAGACCAGTCAACTTCAGAATGAATGAAGAGACAGCTGTCAATAACTATTTTCAGGAAGAATTAGATCTAAAAAATTCAGAAATTAATGCGAAAGCTCAAGTAGAATTTGATGATTTTGTATCCAAACTTGAATCGGTTGGAGTTACCGTAATAGTAGTGGATGATTTATTAGAACAGGATACTCCTGATTCCATATTTCCGAATAACTGGGTAAGTTTCCATAAGAATGGTGACGTTGGATTATATCCTATGTTTGCTGAAAATAGGAGACGTGAACGTCGTGAAGATATTCTATTAAGATTGGAAGAAGAAGGCTTTCAAATTGAGCAAGTTTATGATTATACTAGTGCTGAGGATGAAAATATTTTTTTAGAAGGTACGGGAAGCCTCGTTTTAGATCGCGTGAATAGCAAAGCCTATTGCGCTTTATCACCTCGTGCTGATGAAGAACTGTTTATCGAGTTTTGTGAGGATTTCGAATGTTTTCCTGTTGTATTTACAGCTAATCAAACGGTTGATGGTAAACGTTTACCTATCTATCATACAAACGTCATGATGTGTCTTGCCGAAAATTTTGCAGTGATTTGTCTAGATGCCATAGATAATAAAAAGGAGCGAAAAAACGTGATCAAGCATTTAAAGAAAGATGGCAAGGAGATCATTACTATTACCGAAGCACAAATGCATCAGTTTGCTGGAAATATGTTGCAAGTTAGAGGACATAATGATCAGCGCTACCTTGTTATGAGTCAGGCCGCATACGACAGTTTAACAGAAACTCAGATTTCCAAAATAGAGCAGCATTGCCCAATTATATCTAGTTCGTTAGAGACTATAGAAACTTGTGGTGGTGGTAGTGCACGTTGTATGATGGCAGAGGTGTTTTTACCAAAACACTAGTCCAGCTTATTAAATATATATCCGCCTTTTTCCGCACCCCAAATGTGGTTACCATCGGCATCGAATCCTCGATCCCACGAAACGATTCTATTATTCCAGATTTCGACTTCACTTGTGGCATATGATGCACCATAAAGGGTGCTTTCACAACTGCGTTCACCAGTTTGACCCTTGTAATGATTTTTATCTAGTCGCTTTAAGATGACTTCGCAACCTTCCTTTTTGCTTACATCACTCATAGTTAGTTTGTCAAAATCTTTCGGTGTTTGCCATTTTCCGATCCATAGTGAATCGTTAGTTATCGTGTATATGGCAGAACTAAAGGTAGTATCATCAAGCTGCGTTAGTTCATAAATACGTTGACGATATGGATTATGCTGTCTAGAATTTAAAGCCTGTTCTACATACAGAAAATGGCCTTTATCTTGCCATATTGAATACATATGTAAGGAAATATTATAGTATGTAGAATCGTTTTTAGCTTGAATTTCCGAATTGAAAGAACCTTGCATTAATTTGTGTAATTCATCAAGGTCCGTATTAATTCGATTAATGTTGGCATCTTTCGAAGACTCAGAAACGTTCGGATAAAGACAAATTATTAATGCGAAAATTAAAAGGTGATATCGATACATTGCGGTTGTTTTGGTGAAAGATACCAAAAAAAGCCTTATGCTGGTTTAGACTTTGGAAGTTCTACATAGAACTTGGTTCCAACATTTAGCTGGCTTTCCACCCAGATGCGACCCTTATTTAGTTCTACGAGTTCTTTACAAATGGTTAGTCCTAAACCTGTACCTTTTTCATTATCGGTTCCACGAGTTGTGAAGGTGCTTTTTTGGAATAGTTTATCGATATTTTCTCTTGATATTCCAACGCCTGTGTCTTCAATACAAATTAAACTCTTACCATTGAGATCACTATTCGAAACTGTAATGACATCACCAACTCGTGTAAATTTAACCGCATTTGTAATTAAGTTTTGAATCACAATTTCAATCATGCTGCGATCAGCATAAACGAAATCACGCTGAGATTCGTCGATCATAACGATGCGTTTCTGTTCCACTTTTTGCTCAACAAGATTCATCTTATCTCTAAAGACATCCTGAATATTAAATAAATCAGCCTTTGGTTCCAGATTTTGCATCTGAGATTTTGACCAATTTAATAAATTGAAAAGAAGTTGTGAGGCACTGTCTGCATTCTCACTAAGCTCAGGAATGAGGTCATAAAATTCTTCTTTTGACAAGCCATTTTCCTTTAAGAGATCAATAAATCCTTTTATAGAAGATATCGAATCTTTAAGGTCATGAGAGACGATAGAGAACAAGCGATCTTTTACGTGATTTACTTCTTCTAAATGCGCTGCTTGTTTGGCTAGTTCCGTATTCTTTTGTTCAATCTGTTCATTTTTTTCTTTGAGTTTTTTATTGAACTTAAGTGTGTTTTTTCGTTTCAGATAGATGAGCAACAGAATTGTAGAAACGATAAGAAACGCTGCCCCCAAAACGTAAGAAATCGCCTTAAGGCGTTTAAAAAGTTGTTCGTTCTCTTCTTCTTGTTGTTGTTTCGCAATAGCATTGAAATTATCTGTTGCGTCTAATGGTTCGACTTTAATAGGTTCGGTAATTACTGGAACAATAGGCTGACTTTCTTTGTCGAGTTCACTTTTGAGTTCATAGTATTTACTTTGCCAGAAGAATGCATTTTGAAATCTACCATTAATAGAATCGAGTTCCTTGTGTAATTTATAATTCTTAAGTAGTTCTTTTCTATTGTTGATTTTTAAAGCAATATTGTAAGCTTCATTGATTTGTAATTCTGCTAGTTTGGTTTTCTTGATCTGAATATTCAGTTCACCAATGGCATTTAATGCTCTTAGAATACCGTCTTCGTTATTAATACGTCGATTGTATGTCAATCCTTCAACGAGATATTCAGCTGCTTTTACATAGTCCTTAAACTGAAGATACTCCGCACCAATGCGTGGAAGAATCTCACCTCGGAGTCTACCATCAGTGGCAGGATTTAATAGGCGTAATACTTTTTCGTAGTATTCGATAGCCTTTCGGTGCTCTTTACGTTCTGAGTAGAGTAAGGCAACATTTTTTGTTGAGGTTTTTATGCCAACACTGTCTTTCAGTTGTTCTCTTACGTTCAAGGCTTTGATATTAAACTCTAAGGCCTTGTCAATTTGATTTGTATTGAAATAGGCTTCAGCAAGATTATTGTAAGCTGAGCTTAATTCATCTCTGAGGTTTCGAGATTCAAATGTTTGGATAGCTGATAATGAATTTTCCAACCCTACACTGTAGTTGCCACGCTTTATCTCAATGAGCCCAATGCTATTGTTGACTTTTGCTATGCCTAAGGTGTCTCCTAGCTGACTGTAATACCTTCGCGAACGATTATAACCGTCAATCGCATTATAATAGTCGTCACGTTGCGCATAAATTAAAGCTTTGTAATAGTTGACATCGGCTATGCCCTTTACGTGGTTTAAGAATTTAGAGAGGCGTTCTGTTTGGTCAATGTACAGAAGCGCTTTCTTGTAATTCTTACTATCGTATAAAGCTTTTACCAAATGCAATGAGGTTTCAACCTTAGCAGAATCCTGTTTTTGATAAGCTAATTGAATAGTAAGACTATCGATCTCATTTGTTTGTGAAAAACAGATGATCGACGTTAAGAAAACAGCTAATGTCATTAACTGCTTCATTCGTTAGTTAGGGTGTTAAGGATTGAACAATTCATTGCACTCAAAATGTCCTTAGGGTCGAGGTACTTAGTGTGCCTAAAGTGCATGGTCAATCTATGGAAGGACTGAGAATTAAGTATCATCAACATTTGGGACTTTGATTAATAGCTTCTCAAAAATCACCAAAATGCTTCTTAAACCCTAATTTTTAGGACTTAATGCCTATAAATTAGTTAAAGTGAAAATTAAAAGTTATTAAAACATCGACGAATAGATAAACGGTCAATATCATAGAGAAATAGCACTTTCATCGATGAAATGCACAATTTGTTAAAATAACGACATAAATTACTGATAAACAGTTAATTGTCTCTGTAAACATCAAAAGCTGGAAGTGCTCTATGATCGAAGTTGAACAAGCATTGATTCTCCCAAACGCTTCCCGAAGTTGAAGTATTTTGATTGCCAGAAAATGCAACCCAATCTGGAGCCCAATAACAAAATCCTATGCCTTTATCATTAGGTATGTTTTTAATGGTCGAAGTCCACCATTCGAGATATGCTTTTTGTCCTTCTGGTGTGGGTGGAAATTCTGGTATGATTTGTGTCGTACTTCCAATCCAATTTGTTGTGGTATCGTTCCAATCTAAGGTAAATGGATAGGCGATTTCAACGATCATTATTTCTTTTTCAAAATCTTCAGCTAAGCGATTTAATTTCGATGTAATCAAATTTAGATTTTTAGAGTGGAACTGCGGATAGTAAGACAGTCCGATAATATCATAGTCTAATGTAAATGGCACTAATTCAGCAAAATAAAATTCGGCGTTTACGATATTTGAATTATGGATCATAATTTGAACTTTATCTTCTGTATCTACTTCACGCACAGCACGTATCGCTTCGCGAACTAAGGCTGCATAATTACCCCAGTTATCAGAGAATTCATTCCAAACTTTTCCGTAATCCCATAGAAAGCCGCTGTCGGTTTCATTTCCAATTTGAATGATTTCAGGAAGTGTATTTTGAGCTTTTAATTGTGTAACGACATCCTTAGTATACTCATAAATTGCGATGCGTAATTCTTCATCGGTCATATTTTGCCAAGCAGCAGGAGGTGTTTGAGTGCCAGGATCAGCCCAATAATCACTGTAATGAAAATTCAATAAAAAAGCCATACCGTTGGCTTTAATTCGTTGTGCGTAATTTTTAACGTCAGTAAGACTATTTTGACCATCAATTGGCGTATGCCATAGTTTTAGTCGAACTAGATTATTTCCATTATTCGAAACGAAATCTAAAAGATCAACCACAGTACCGTTTTCTGAACGATAATTGACGTCGTATGACTCTAACTCCGACTGAAAAGACAGATCCATTCCTGTATAAAATACCGAAGTAGGTTCAGGAACTGTAACATCTGGATCTTCGCTTGTGACGGTATTGTCTTCAGAAGAACTACATGCCAAAATCACCAATGAGAAAAGTATGTATCTGAATTTATTCATTTTGATATTATCTGTTCAAATTTAATGAATTTGGTCGTTCACAGATAAAATTTAACGAATTAGAATTTAAACTATAATTCCAGAGTAATATTCATATAGAATTTATAAAAAAACTATCTTTGCTGTCCTAAAATGAAAACGAAATGACCCTCCAAGAAACCTTATCACATCATGTAAAGAAGGCTGTTAAATCCATTTTTGATGCAGAGTTAGGATCTGTAGAATTTCAAGCTACCCGAAAAGAATTTGCCGGAGATATAACAGTCGTTGTATTTCCTATGCTTCGCGTAGTTAAAGGAAATCCTGTGCAGATTGGAGAACAGATAGGTACGTACTTACAGGAGCATATTGACGAGGTCGATGCTTTTAATGTTGTTAAAGGGTTTTTGAATTTAGAAATCAGTGATCGCTTTTATCTCGATGAGTTTGATGTCATCAAAAAGCAAGATACCTACGGATTTGTATCAACGTCATCAGATACAAATGCAGTAATGGTTGAATATTCATCACCTAATACCAATAAGCCGTTACACTTAGGTCACATTCGAAATATCATTTTGGGCTACAGCGTTGCCGAAATATTAAAGGCTTCAGGTAAAAAAGTATACAAAACTCAAATCATTAACGATCGTGGTATTCATATTTGTAAAAGTATGCTCGCATGGAAACGTTATGGAAATGGAGAAACGCCTGAATCAACTGGAATTAAAGGTGACAAATTAGTTGGAAACTACTACGTAAAGTTTGATCAGGAATATAAAACAGAAATCCAGAAATTGATGGCTGATGGCTTGTCTGAAGAAGAGGCAAAAAAGCAAGCACCAATTCTGTTGGAAGCTCAAGATATGTTGCGTAGCTGGGAGTCGGGTGATGAAGCAGTAGTAGCACTTTGGAAAACCATGAATGGATGGGTTTATGATGGATTTGATTTGACATATAAAGCTATGGGTGTAGACTTTGACACCTTATATTATGAAAGTCAAACTTACCTTCTAGGAAAGGAATTTGTGAGCGAAGGTTTAAAGTCTGGTGTTTTCTTTAAGAAAGAAGATGGTTCGGTTTGGTGTGATCTCACCGACGAAGGATTGGATGAAAAGTTAGTGCTTCGTAGTGATGGTACAGCTGTTTATATGACTCAGGATATTGGAACTGCTATTCAACGTGTAAAGGATTATCCTGATGTTGGTGGTATGGTTTATACTGTTGGAAATGAACAAGAGTATCACTTTCAAGTCTTATTCTTAATAATCAAAAAGCTCGGATTTAAATGGGCAGAACACCTTTATCATTTAAGTTATGGTATGGTGGATTTACCATCCGGAAAAATGAAGAGTAGAGAAGGTACTGTTGTTGATGCTGATGATCTCATGCAGGAAATGGCCCAAACTGCTGAAGAAATATCTAAAGAACTCGGTAAGCTTGATGGTTATTCCGAAGAAGAAAAACAAGGTTTATACAATACAATTGGTCTTGGTGCTCTCAAGTATTTCATTTTAAAGGTCGATCCAAGAAAACGTATTTTATTCGATCCTAAAGAATCGATCGATTTCCAGGGGAATACTGGTCCTTTTATCCAATATACATATGCACGTATTCAGTCGATTCTAAGGAAAGCGGAAGTAGATCAAACAACGGATATTTCAGGTATAACATTGCATCCGAAAGAGAAGGAATTGCTGAAACAAATCGAGTTATTCCCAGAAGTATTACAAAATGCAGCATCCAATTATAGTCCTGCGTTAATCGCTAATTACATTTACGATCTCGTAAAAGAATTCAATTCGTTTTACCAAAACGTCTCAATACTTGGTGCGGATAATGAAACTGAAAAAGTATTTAGAGTGCAATTATCTGAAACTGTTGGGAAAGTGATTAAAAACGCGTTTCGTCTTCTTGGTATCGAGGTGCCAGAACGTATGTAATTAATTAAATGCGCCTTTATATTGCATAGCCTGCTCAATATGTGCGAGGTGATGATTACCATGCCAAGCATAAGTGCCAATTGTTTCATCAATTCGGAATTGTTTGCCGTGTTCGGGATGTTCAAATGTTCTTGACATTTCTTCAGAACTAATAGTTCTCAATAGTTTTCCCAATTTGGAATGTAATGCGGTAAGCAATTGTATAGAATCACTTAGATCAGTTTCCGAGCCAACTTCTAATTTCGCCCATCGGTCCTCAAAATAAGGGCGTATTTTAGGATTGTCTTCTGTCAACGCCAACTTAAAACGAATGATACTATTCATATGACTATCAACGCAATGGTGCACAACTTGCTTGATAGACCATCCTTCAGGTCTATATTGCCAATTGAGCTGAGTCTCATTGAGATCTGCAGTTAATCGCTTTAGACGATCGGGAAATTGTTCGATTTCATTAATCCAATGCGTAATCGTATCTGAATTTATGGTTTCAGGACTATTGAAGGGTCCGATTGGAAATTTTAATTGCTCAAGATCTTCTGCTTTCATTTTAATTGATTTTAGTATTAACAGGGTTAAAATTCAATTCTAAAACTAATATTTGGTGTGATGCCTAATGAAAGATTTTCAATGGTAACAACATCACCATTGGTGTCTAGCGTATAGTAGGCATTGATTACATTTTTTCTGTCAAATAGGTTCCATATCGAAGCACCAATAGAGGCATCAAGTTTATCTGTAAATTTCAATTTATAAGTCGCTGAAATGTCTGTTCTAAAATAATCTATAATTCGGGAGGAATTGGGTGCTTCGTATTCAATAACAGCGTTGCCGATTACTTGATTTGGTATAGGCCTTGTGAGCGGACGTCCGGAATGCCAATTCATTCCTAAGGCAAATTTGAGATTATCGAATGTATAGGTTCCAGCAAATGTAGCAGCATGACGGATATCGAGATTGTTTGGGAAGGAATTACCATTGTTGAGATTATCAAACGTATAATCATTTGTACTGTAGGTATAGCTCAACCAGGTACTGAACGAATCGAATTGTTTATTAATAAGAAAATCAACACCGCGAACTTGATACTTTCCGCTATCTCCAATAAATTCATACTGATTTAAAAACCCCTGACTTCTAGACGTAATACCTTCAACATCTTTGATATAGGCTTCAGCGCTAATGAGTAGTTTGTTTTTATTGTAATGAATTCCGAAGGCACCTTGAACACTCTTTATTATTGGGATGTCTTCATTGTTAGAGAGAATCCATCTACGCTGTTCAATACCTAAAAAATCATTTTGAAGATCAATAATTTGAGATGTCGTCTGACTCTTTAATTCTGCTAAAAACTCTAATCTAAAGTCATTATTTAGCTTATGACTTACCGAGAGGCGTGGCTCAGTAAAAAACTCTGAAAACTTCTCAATGTAGTTTGTTCTAAGTCCAATTCTAGCATAGGTATTCTTATTGGCGGATGTAAATTCAGCTTCGCCGTAAATAGAATGCGTACGCACGACTTCTTTGACAAAACTTTCAAAAACAGGATTATCAATGAGTTCTGAATTACTAACGATAACCTCACTAAATTGATAGCCGCCATGGAGTTTGAGATTGTCATCTATATGATTGGTGGCATTAATCTTAATTCCGAAGTCATCAACTTGATTATCTTGCTGTGATCGTTGGGTATCTGTTACATTAAAATTTGTTGAATTCAGATCGTAATTGGTGTAATAAATCTGAGCCGTTGTGGTTACTTTACTATTCCAATACTTTAGATATTGCACACCAGTCGCAAAATTTGACTGCTCAAGTGAATTTTGTAAAGGTTGTTGCGAGGCATCCAATGGCTCTTGATCGTAGGTCAAGCTATTATTGATTGTCGAAAAATTAAATCGTATTTGATCTTGATCTGTAATATCATATAAGAATTTTGCAGCGATATCATAAAAGTAAAACCGTTCGTTATTAGAGATTATGTTTGAATTTCCAGCATTCGAAAAATCGCTATCCTGAAACACACGCTGTAAGAACTGATCATACGTTGGTGTAAATACAAAATCGGTTACCGATCGTCGAGCGCTCAGCTGAAATTCGGCCTTTTCATCTAGTGGTAGCTTAGCATAAGCGTCGGCATGAATTAGATTGAACCCGGCACCTGCTTTAAACTCTTGATCTAAACTATTAGACTGTTGCATATCAATAACGCTCGAAACACCATCGCCATACTTTGTACTGGTTCCATTCTTTGATACATTAACCTCTTTCGTGAGGTAAGGATTAAAGGCAGATACCAAACCAAAGAAATGACCAGATTGATACATTTTTATGCCATCCCAAAGAATAAGGTTTTGATCATGCGTGCCACCACGAACATTTATATTAGAGACGCGCTCATCCACACTGATGATTCCCGGTAATGACTGAATACTCTGAAGAATATCTGGTTCGATAAGCCCAGGGAGTATGCCGAAATCATCTGTTTTAATATTGATTTTACCATCACTTTTCTTGGAGATACCTTTAGTTAAGTAATTAGTAATTACAACTTCTTCTAGCTTCTGTGTAATAAAGTCACTAAACGGATTGGTGCGTTTTGAAATTACAATATTGGAGCTATTCAGAATAATATAATCTAGATTCGTGTCTGACTTTAATTGTTCTAATGCACTAGATAAAGGCAGATCTTCACTAGGTAATCGAGCGTATTTATCTTCTATTGTTCTATCCAGATACGTAAAATTGACACTGTAGCGTGTTTCGATAACACTTAAAATTTCAGCAAGCGGACGCAAATCTTTGAATTTGCTTTGGGTAAACCCAAGAGTAGTATTCAAAAAGTATAAGAAGATAAAAAGATAAAAGACACCCTTTTTAGTCACGCTTTAAGGTAATGATATTGTCCGTTTTACTATACTTTAATTGTAATGGTAAAGTAATGGATTTTAAGGCAATTTCAATATCATTATGCGTAAAACTTCCGGTGAATTTTTGAGATTTGTCGATGTTCGTATCTTCAATCTCAACCTCATACTGGCGTTCAAACTCTGCCAATACTTCTTTAAACGGCATACTTTTGAACGTACTCACATGATTTAACCATGATGGATTTAAACGATTTTCTTTTTCTGTAGCAATATATTTCCCATCAAGAATCAAAAATGAATCTCCCGCTAATAACGTGGTAGACTTCATATTGGTTATAACAGCAACCTTGCCTTCATAGCAGGTCACCTCAAAATAATCATTTCGATATTTTACATTGAATTGTGTACCAAGAACGCTTACAGTTCCAGCGTCAGTGATCACATCGAATTTTTTTCCTTTCGCAACTTTAAAAAAGGCTTCACCACTTAGCGTAACACTTCGATTGTCATCCCATTTCGATGAGTTGAACGAGAGTGTAGACATTGCATTTAATTGCACTTCTGAAGCGTCTGGCAACTGAATTTGTTCTTGTTGCGCAACTAAAGTGCTAGACGTCGTATCAAGTGTAGTTGTAAAATAAAATATACCAAATCCAATGACTAAAACAGCAGCAATTTTCGACAAGACAGATACTAAGCGGTTTGTTGATGTCTTTTGCGAACGTATAGTCTGCCATACCGAATTTAGGGCTTCGTCAGTAGTTATACTGTCGGCCTTAAATCCTTTGATGGATTCATCTAAATTAGCCAAATCCTGATAATCCTCAAGCTGCTTGAATTCTTCAAGTTCTTGCGGACTTAGATCGTGATCTAACCATTTCTTTATGAGTGATTCTCGGTTCATAGTTTACAATTCATACATATAACAGATAAGTATCGATTATTCCTACCCTTATAATTCATCAATGTCTTCTCTTAGTTTTTTAAGTGCGCCATAAATGCGCTTCTCGACCGCCTTTGTTGAAATTCCTAGAAGTTCTGCGATCTCCTTAAAACGTTTGCCTTCAACGCGATTCATTAAAAATGCAACACGCTGTGCATCAGTTAAATTTGCTAAAGCACGTTCTAACTTTTCCTGATATTGTTTTTCTTGTAACAAAAATTCAGGCGTTAAATTTGTACTGTGTTTTGGTTTGATTTGACGATGCTTTAATACAACTTTTTGATGCGCATATTCATTAAGCATCATATTATTTGCTGTGGTAAAAAGAAAGCTTTTTGCTTTATTCGCCGGAACTTTAGCACAATTCTCCCAAAGTTTAACAAAGGCTTCTTGCATTTTATCTTGTGGATTTAATTGACTTCCAAATTTGTAATATAAAAAGTCATGCAAGTCCTTAGAATACTTCTTAAAAATTGAAGAAAAGAGCTGTTCTTCGCAGATATTATCGTTTAAAGGTTTCGCCATCTTGATTTGATTGGGACTAAGTTATAAAAATATTATGGTAGGGAATTTATGATTTCACTTGTTCTATTCTAAATATGCATAATAGTTAAGTAGACTTAACCGTTAGTTTTAGTTTTTAGTTGGTTAGAAAGGATTGCTCTCCCAAGCGATCCTTTTTATCTTTAGAATTATTCATACTTCACTTCCTAAATACACTACAAATCGTTAAATTTGCGCTTTAAAATTCTAGAACAAGATGTTTAATAATTTAAGTGAGAAGTTAGATAAAGCGCTACACGTATTAAAAGGGCATGGTAGTATTACCGAGGTAAATGTTGCTGAAACCTTAAAAGAAGTACGTAGAGCCTTACTAGATGCCGATGTTAACTTCAAAATTGCTAAAGAATTTACGAATAAAGTAAAGGAAAAAGCACTTGGCCAAAATGTATTGACCAGCTTACAGCCAGGACAACTCATGGTTAAATTGGTAAAGGATGAATTAACCGAGCTGATGGGTGGTGACGCAGAAGGTATTAATCTCTCAGGAAACCCAAGTGTGATTCTAATGTCTGGTTTACAAGGTTCTGGTAAGACAACCTTCTCTGGTAAACTGGCGAATTATTTAAAAAATAAAAAGACTAAAAAACCATTACTCGTTGCCTGTGACGTTTATCGTCCTGCTGCTATTGATCAATTACACGTCGTTGGTGATCAGATAGGCGTTGAGGTTTTTAGTGATCGTGGAAATTCAGACCCGGTTGCTATTGCTCAAGCAGGTATTGCGCATGCTAAAGCTAATGGTTTCAATGTCGTAATTATAGATACTGCTGGTCGTCTTGCCGTTGATGAGGCCATGATGACCGAGATTTCTAATATTCATACCGCGATAACGCCTCAAGAGACACTCTTTGTAGTGGATTCAATGACAGGTCAGGATGCCGTTAATACAGCAAAAGCATTTAATGATATCCTAAATTTTGATGGTGTTATTTTAACCAAACTCGATGGTGATACACGAGGTGGTGCAGCGATATCTATTAAATCAGTCGTAAATAAACCAATTAAGTTTATTGGTACTGGTGAGAAGATGGAAGCTATTGATGTGTTCTATCCTTCACGTATGGCTGATCGTATTCTAGGGATGGGAGATGTTGTATCGCTTGTAGAACGTGCTCAAGAACAGTATGACGAGGAAGAAGCTCGAAAAATACAGAAGAAGATTGCGAAGAATCAATTTGGTTTCGATGACTTCTTAAAGCAAATCCAGCAAATCAAGAAGATGGGTAATATGAAGGATCTTATTGGAATGATCCCAGGCGCTGGTAAAATGATGAAGAATGTTGATATAGATGATGACGCCTTTAAAGGTATTGAGGCTATTATTCATTCAATGACACCTGCTGAACGTTCTAATCCTTCAATTATCAATGCTAGCAGAAAAAAACGTATTGGTAAAGGTTCAGGTACGTCAGTACAGGAGGTAAATCAATTGCTTAAGCAGTTCAATCAAATGAGTAAAATGATGAAGATGATGCAAGGCGGAAAAGGGCGTGCTATGATGCAAGCCATGAAGGGAATGCGCTAGTAATTCTTCTGAGAAACAATAATAAAAATTCGATCACATGACAATTTTAGACGGAAAGAAAGTAAGTAACGACATTAAAGACGAGATTAAAGCGCAAGTTGATAAAATGAAGGAGAGTGGTGAGAAAGTGCCGCATCTTGCTGCAGTGATTGTCGGTAACGACGGTGCAAGTCTCACTTACGTTGGATCTAAAGTTAGAGCATGTGAGCGTGTGGGATTCGAATCAACAATGATTCGTATGTCAAATACGACAAGTGAGGTTGAATTGTTAGATAAGATCGAAGAATTGAATCAAAATGATGATATCGATGGTTTTATTATTCAATTACCATTACCACGACAGATTAATACTCAAAAAGTGTTAATGGCGGTAGATCCTAGTAAGGATGTAGATGGGTTTCACCCAGAGAATTTTGGAAAAATGGCATTGGATATGAGTACTTTTATTCCAGCGACACCTTTTGGAATTCTCGAACTCTTAGACCGTTATAAGGTTGATACCGATGGAAAACATACCGTTATTATCGGTCGTTCACATATTGTAGGTCGTCCTATGAGTATACTTATGGGTCGTAAAGGATTCCCAGGAAATTCGACAGTGACATTAACGCATAGTCACACCAAAAACATTACACAAATTACATCGCAAGCTGATATCATTATTTCTGCACTTGGTGTACCAAACTTTTTAAAGGCAGAAATGGTAAAAGATGATGCTGTAATCATCGATGTCGGAATCACACGTGTACCTGATGAAAGTTCGCCAAAAGGCTACATTATTACGGGAGATGTAGATTTCGAGAACATCAGTAAAAAAGCCAGCTTTATTACACCAGTCCCTGGAGGTGTGGGACCAATGACAATTGCTATGTTGTTGAAAAACACACTGTTAGCGCGTGAACGTCGTATGTAATTGATTGTTACGATTGATTCGAAAGTAATATGCCGACTATTTTATTAACATAGTTTTATAGCAACATCTTGACCTTCAAGATGTTGATGTTAAGTTATTGTAAATTGTGAGAAAAAATTTACAAATTAACTCGTGTTAACATGATTTTTCCGAGCATAGTCTAATTGTTCTTAGACCTCTCAAAAATATTTATAAATTCAATGTAGTGAAAGTCAAGCTTTTAACCCTACACGACATTTTCACCTTTTTCAAAATCCCATTATTTCGCGGTTGATTAATAGCAGATCGACCCCTTGTTTGCACACGTTGTGATCTATTTGTGTTTGGATTAACCAAAAACCAAACATTATGAATGCTGCTATTAATTCAATCGAACCCTGTTGTAAACTTCATGTTACTCTCTTCGATCGGCTAACTGATTATAAATTATTGATCACGCTATTAGCCTATTTACTATTCTCTTCTAATCTTAATGCTCAATATTGTAACTCATTTGGAAATGCATTAGATGGCTATTTAACTCTAAATAGATTGGTTGAATTTAATACCATCAATAACCCGACTAATAATGACGATAACGATTACTCCGATTTTACGAGTATATCAACTGATATCGAACGAGGAAGTACTTATGATTTAACACTTAATGTGAATACGGATGGTGGCTACACGGTACACTCATTCGCTTGGATTGATTGGAATCAGGATGACGATTTTGATGATGCAAATGAGGCATATGATCTTGGAACTGCTTTCAATACCAACAACGGACCACTTTCATTGGTGCCATTCCCGATCACAGTTCCAGATGATGCCGTATTAGGACCGACACGAATGCGTATTTCTACTAGATGGAATCAAAACCCGACATCTTGTGGGCAAAACTTTGACGGAGAAGTTGAAGATTATACAGTAAATATTCTTGAAGATCCTACACCACCGGTGATTAACCCAGACCTTGAAGTTGGTGCTTGTGATGATTTTAAAGTAATCCTAGTTTTGGATGAATCAGGGTCTATTGACCCTGGAAGTAATGGAGGTACTTCAGATTTTGGACCTGACGTAATAAATGCAGCTAAATCAATGGTTGATGGTCTTCTTAATTCAGGAACACAATTGGCTGTCATTGAATTTGCGAGTTTAGCATCTATAAGCAATATTAATGGAACGGCTGGATTTCAAGAAGTGACACCAGCGTATAAAGCAGCATTTGACACATACATAGATGCAAATTATGATCCCAGAAACAATGCAGTAACACAAGGGGTCTGGACGAATTGGCAAGACGCTTTTCAAAAAGTATTGGACTTAGATACCGCCGATCTCGTTTTATTTGTCACTGATGGAAATCCAACAGCTATTGTAAAACCAGGTGCTTCATGCCCAACCGCTTGTGATGATACTTATCTTACAACGGGATGTACAGATTGTGATGAAGCAACATCCTTGGCACCAGCTGTTGTAAATGCCGATCTAGTAAAAGCAGAAGGTACACATGTCTTTGTATTAGGAATAGGAACAAGTATTGATGAATCTAATATTATCGATATAAGTGGAACAGATAAAGACCTTTGTCCTGAAAATGATTTAGTATGTCAAGCGGCGAATCCAACCGATCCACCATTCAATGAGGCGGATTATGCGCTTATTCCATTTTCAGAGCTTGCAGCTTGTTTAACCCAATTAGCTACTTTGTCTTGTAATACGGACATAAAACTAGAGAAAACAGTTGCATTAGGACAAGATAACTGTGCAGGAGCTAGTGAACTTGTTACAGCTCCTATTGGATCTGATATTACTTATTGTTTTACCGTTGAAAATACAGGAGATGGTAGTTTAGAATTTGTTGAGTTCGTAGATTCAGATCTAGGATTGAACTTAACTACAATAGGCGCATTTAATTCTACCATGACGACTATTTCAGGATCATGGCCTTTAGATCCAGGAGAAATTATCAGTTTCTACATTAACACAACAATTTCAGGAAACTTAATTAATACGGCATCAGTAACGGGTCAAGTAACAGGTGAAGACTCTGTAACTGATGAGGATACTGCTGAGGTTCAAGTTCCAGCGTGTACGCAAACAGCAACCTGTAATTTACAAGATATTAATACCGAAGACTGCGATATTCCAGATGCTTTCACCGATCCAGCCGACGTCTTTAGTGGGATAGAAGCTTGCGGTGCAGTCGTTACTATGGATCACACCGACGTTGGTGATACGGATGTTTGTGGTGATGGTACTGGAGCAAGTTTTGTTAGAACCTATACCCTGTATTTCGACGGACAAGCCTTCGAAACCTGTGAGCAAAATATTACTATAACGGATACAACTGCTCCTACATTCGATAATCAAAACTGTGGTTCATCTGATGCTTCAGCAGCAGCCTATGATGATGGTTGGCAAACTGGTGATAATGATGGTTCTGGTTTTGAAGCATGGAATTTAACCCCAGTCAATTCCGGAAATAAAGGATTTTTTGTAGCAAGTTCTACAATAAATGGAGATGGGGATTCAAATGGAGATGGTGATATAGATACAGCTGGTAGATCTCTTGGAATGTTTTCGAATAATGGAGGAGGAGCAATAGCGACAAGGAATTTATCTCAAGCAATGGCCGTTGGATCTACTGTTACATTTGAAATGGATAATGGTTTTATTAACAGTGGTCCAGGAGCTTTTAATAGAGCTCTATTTATATTAACTGCTAATAATTTAATTTCTTGGAGAATCGAATTTAACGCAGGAGATTTAAATTACACAGTTTTTGATCAAAATAGCATTCCTTATGACAGCGGAATTCCATTCACAGATGAAGGGTTAAGAATTCATCTGGAAATGGATGGATTGAATACTATACATCCTATAATAATCAGTTTAGGTACAGGGGTAATATATGATTTAGGTTCGGTCGTTCGTCAAAATGCATTTTACGCTCCTGATGGAATCTATTTACAAAGCGATTCACCAGGAGAAGGTTCTGCAAGCGATTTGTTCATCAATAATATGGAGATCTGTCATTCTGAAGTTCCAAATGAGATTACCTTAAATTGTGATGACCCAATCCCAACAGCAACAGCGCCACCTGTGAGTGATAATTGTGATTCTAATCCGAATGTATCATTTGATACGACTACAGCGCAAGGCGACTGCAATACAAATACCATTATTACACGTACGTGGACGGCGACTGATGCCTGTGGTAATAGTAGTCAGTTTGTTCAGACTATTAATATATTACCAGATTCAGAAGCACCTGTGTTGACTGATCCAGCACCATTAGCAGATATTAGTTGTAGTGATGCACTTCCAGCACAGGAAACTTTAACTGCAACAGATGATTGTAGTTCAGTAACTGTAACACCAAGCGTAGATCCATTCACACCAGATGTGTGTAACGGCTATGCAATCACATACCGATGGACAGCAACAGATGCGTGTAATAATAGCTCTGAGAAGACCGTAACATTCAACGTACTTCCAGATGCTCAAGCACCAGTATTAACTGATCCTGCACCATTAGCAGATATAAGCTGTAATGATGCATTTCCAGCACAGGAAACTTTAACTGCAACAGATGATTGTAGTTCAGTAACTGTAACACCAAGTGTAGATCCATTCACACCAGATGTGTGTAACGGCTATGCAATCACATACCGATGGACGGCAACGGATGCTTGTAACAATAGCTCTGAGAAGACGGTAACATTCAATGTACTTCCAGATAGTCAGGCTCCAGTACTAACTGAT
This sequence comes from Psychroserpens sp., assembly GCA_017643165.1. Lineage (GTDB taxonomy): Bacteria > Bacteroidota > Bacteroidia > Flavobacteriales > Flavobacteriaceae > Psychroserpens. The sequence goes on from JAEPNY010000006.1 coordinate 21,083, forward strand.
CCTGCACCATTATCAGATATTAGTTGTAGTGATGCGCTTCCAGCACAGGAGACTTTAACAGCAACTGACGATTGTAGTTCAGTAACTGTAACGCCAAGCGTAGATCCGTTTACACCAGATGTGTGTAATGGCTATGCAATCACATACAGATGGACCGCAACGGATGCATGTAACAATAGTTCTGAGAAGACCGTAACTTTTAATGTGCTTCCAGATGCTCAAGCACCAGTCTTGACTGATCCAGAACCACTAGCAGATATTAGTTGTAGTGATGCGCTTCCAGCACAAGTGACTTTAACAGCAACAGATGATTGTAGTGCTGTGACAGTAATACCAAGTGTAGATCCGTTTACACCAGATGTGTGTAATGGCTATGCAATTACGTATAGATGGACAGCAACAGACGCTTGTAACAATAGCTCTGAGAAGACGGTAACATTCAATGTACTTCCAGATGCTCAAGCACCAGTCTTGAATGATCCAGCACCACTAGCAGATATTAGCTGTAGTGATGCACTTCCAGCACAGCAGACGCTAACAGCGACTGACGATTGTAGTGCAGTGACAATAACACCAAGTGTAGATCCGTTTACACCAGATGTTTGTAATGGTTATGCAATCACATACCGATGGACAGCAACAGATGCTTGTAATAATAGCTCTGAGAAGACGGTAACCTTTAATGTGCTTCCAGATACTCAAGCACCAGTCTTGAATGATCCAGCACTACTAGCAGATATTAGTTGTAGTGATGCGCTTCCAGCACAAGAGACTTTAACAGCAACAGATGATTGTAGTGCTGTGACAGTAACACCAAGTGTAGATCCGTTTACACCAGATGTTTGTAATGGCTATGCAGTCACATACCGATGGACCGCAACAGATGCTTGTAACAATAGTTCTGAGAAGACGGTAACATTCAATGTGCTTCCAGATAGTCAGGCTCCAGTACTAACTGATCCTGCACCATTAGCAGATATTAGTTGTAGTGATGCACTTCCAGCACAAGAGACTTTAACTGCAACAGATGATTGTAGTACTGTGACAGTAACGCCAAGCGTAGATCCATTCACACCAGATGTATGTAATGGTTATGCAATCACGTATAGATGGACCGCAACGGATGCTTGTAATAATAGTTCTGAGAAGACCGTAACATTCAATGTGCTTCCAGATGCTCAAGCACCAGTCTTGACTGATCCAGCACCACTAGCAGATATTAGCTGTAGTGATCCGCTTCCAGCACAAGAGACTTTAACAGCAACAGATGATTGTAGTGCTGTGACAGTAACACCGAGTATAGATGCCTATACAGAAGATGTGTGTAATGGTTATGCGATTACGTATAGATGGACAGCAACGGATGCATGTAACAATAGTTCTGAGAAAACGGTAACCTTTAATGTGCTTCCTGATTTGACAGCACCTGTGATTACCTGCCCAGCTCATGCTTTAAATTTAGAGGCAGGACCAAACTTGGATACATCACCAGATGCATTAGGAACAGCAACTGCTACTGATAATTGCTCAGGTGTTGTAAGTATTACCTTCTCAGATTCTGATGGTGATACGAACTGTTCAGGGACATCAATTATTAGAACATGGACGGCAACAGATGCATGTGGTAACAGTTCAACTTGTGATCAGTTGATTACAACAGGCGATGACACACCACCAGAAATCACTTGTCCGCCGAGTGTAGAGCTAGAATGTGTTGAAGGCTTAGATACGAGTCCAGCCGCACAAGGAATGGCTACAGCTACAGA
>JAEPNY010000006.1:22946-69779 GCA_017643165.1 Psychroserpens sp.
TACAGATGTACAGTGTGCAAGTGATGTGCCAGCACAGGTGAAGTTGACAGCAACAGATGCATGTCAAGGAGATATTTCAGTAGATCCAACAATACAGATCATCCCAGGTGATTGTGCTAATAATTATACATTGATTAGAACGTGGACATTCACAGATGAATGTGGAAACGCTTCAAGTGTTAGTCAGACCATAAATGTGAATGATACTATGGCGCCAGAAACTCCAGCGGCACCTGCCGATGAAGATGTTCAATGTGCTAGTGATGTGCCGGATTCAATTGATCTTACAGCTGTAGATAATTGCGACGGTGAAATTACGGTTAGTCCAACAGAAGAGACTTTACCTGGTAATTGTCCAAATACTTTTACTGTAGTAAGAACTTGGACATTTAGTGATGGTTGTGGCAATACGTCGAGTGTCAGTCAGACCATTAATGTGAAAGATGATACGGCACCGATGTTGCCGTCAGCACCTGGAAGCCTTGAAATTTGTGATGGCGATAATATACCGTCAGCACCTGATCTAATTGCAACAGATAATTGTGATGGTGTGATAATAGTATCACCTACAGAAACTAATGTCCCTATTGAAAATGGCTATCAGATTGTGAGAGAATGGACAGCTGAGGATGCTTGTGGTAATATGTCTGATACAGAAACGCAAATTATCACGGTTAATGATCTTCCTGATGTTAGTATAGAAGCGCTAGATCCGTTATGTGTAGACGCTGATCCAGTGCAGTTAATTGGGTCTCCTGATGGAGGTACATGGAGTGGAAATGGCGTTGATGAGAATGGCTTATTCGATCCAAGTATCGCTGGCGTTGGAGATGTAGTAATTACATATTCATACACAGATGGCGGCGGAGATCAAGACTGCGATGCACTAGTACTTTCAGCAATATTTGACGGAACATTATCTGGAGGAATTCCAAAAGGATTTGAACTATATGCATTAGAGGATATTGCAGATTTAAGTATCTATGGCGTAGGATCTGCTAATAACGGTGGCGGTTCTGATGGTGAAGAATTTACTTTCCCAGCGGATGCGATTTCTGCAGGTAGTTACATTTATGTGACGACTGATCCTGATGCCTTTGTGACATGGTTTGGATTTGCAGCTAATTATTCTGGTGTTTCTGCTGCGAATATTAATGGAGATGACGCAATTGAATTGTTCAAAAATGGAGAAGTTATTGATGTCTTTGGAGAAATCGACACCGATGGTTCAGGAGAAGATTGGGAATACACTAATAGTTGGGCATATCGAAGTAATGATACGGGACCAAATGGCGGATCATTTGTCTTAGGTGACTGGACTTATGGCGGCGTAAATGCATGGAATGGTCAATCATCAAATGATAATCCAACAAGTACAATGCCTAATGGAACATACACAAATCAAAATTCTAATTGTGGTGCATCGGGAACAGGTTGTTCGAATTCTACGGAAATTACGATAACTGTTAATGATCTACCATTAATAGAAGCAGGAGCGCCTGTGTGTGATGAGCTTCAAAATTTCGGAACGTACTCAGTTCTAGTTTCTGTGTCTGATGGAACAGTGACAAGTGCATATACGAATACTGATCAAGGCAATAATGAATGGTTAGTTTCTGATATTCCGAATGGCGAGAACGCCTTGATTACTGTCACTAATGAATTTGGATGTGAATCTTCAACTGAAGTTGAAGCACCTGAATGTGTTTGTATCGAACTTGGTGTTACGCCAGTTGATGTGACGTGTTTCGGACTTGATGACGGAAAAATTATTATTGACTTTGTGTCAGATGATGCAACAGTGACCGTAAATGGAGAAGTGTATAATCCAGAAACCCAATATGGACCTGGTCTCTATACTGTTACTGCATACTATGAAGGTAATGATATTGACGAATGTATAGTGACGGAAATTGTAGAAATTATCGAACCAGATTTAGTAGAGCTCGAAGTAAGTTCAACCAATATCAGTTGTTTTGGTCAGAATGATGGAACAATAACTATAGATTTCATTAGCGACGGTGCTTTCTACACTATTAAGGAAAATGGTATAGGACCTGATCTTAGTGGTCAATCTACATTTGGTCCTGGTACCTATATTGTTGAAGCCAATTTAATTCAGAATAGTGGTTCACGATTATCAGGAATGGAAATCGATGATATTAAATCAAGAACATACAATCCTTGTGAAGCTGTTGTAATTGTTACGATAATAGAACCTGAGCCATTAGTTTGTGAAATCTTGACGCCTTATGGAGACAAACCTTTCCAATGTCATGATACTGCTAATCATGTATTGAATGGAAATGTGACAGGAGGAACAGCTCCGTACGAATTTACATGGATACTTAATCCGAGTTCACAAGAATCCTATTGGCAGATCCTGGGAAGTAATGATACGGCTTCAATTGATATACAACCAGGGCTAGGTACAGGTATGTACATCCTTTTAGTAACAGATGCTAATGGTTGCATGACAAAATGTATGACTAAAATACTATCCGATTGTAACGATAATGATATAAAGGTGTTATCGTACAATAGAGTGAGTTTTGACATTTATCCAAACCCGACAAAAGGTAATGCCAATGTTAGCTTGGTAGGAAAAGAACATGGGAAGACAACTATAGAAGTTTATAATTTAGTTGGAACACAAGTTTATTCTAAAACCTATCAGGATTTGAAGGAAAGCGACTTAGAAATTCAACTAGGAAATTTACCAAGTCAAGTATATTATGTGAAGATCAGTACTGCCAAAGGCACTGAGATTAAAAAACTGATACTTGATAAAGATTAATAGCGAATTGCTTTAAAAAGCAGTAAGGAATACCTCTAGAACTTAAATTCTGGAGGTATTTTATTTTGCGAATAGCTGACTCATATCTTTAAATGACTTAAACTCAAGTGCATTACCCGCTGGATCAAGGAAAAACATCGTAGCTTGTTCGCCTATTTCACCTTCAAAACGTATGTAGGGCTCTATCACAAAATTGACACCTTTTGATTTTAATGATTCAGAAAAGGAAAAGAATAGTTCCCAAGGCAGTACAACACCGTAATGAGGAACAGGCACATTTTTTCCATCAACGAGATTGGTGTGAAGGTCTTCCGATGATTTAGGTTTATAATGAATAACTAATTGATGACCGAATAGATCAAAATCAACCCAATGATCACTGCTGCGTCCTTCTTCGCATTCGAGTATTTCCCTGTAGAATTTACGACACTCAGACAGGTTGTGAACAGGAATAGCAATATGAAATGGTGAGATTTTCGACATAACGAATATTTAGGTCGAAATTTAGCCAAATATTTCCGAAGAGATTTATAATTGGATCATTTTTTAGTCGTCCCGATTACATATTATTTTCCATGTTGGGTATACAATTGTTTCAGTTGCGTTCACCCATTCACCAATCCATTTATATCCTGAATCATTCATGTCATAAAAGGTAATTCGATATTTACCCTCCATACCGTTGGGTGCTTTTTGATCGCGATATAATATGATCTTATCATCAATTTTAGATCCTTCCCAAGTTGGTAATGTCGCGGTCGGAAATTTAGAGGAGTAGTAGTGCACATACCACTTACTACTATCTGCAATGAATTGCCGAATACTTCCTGAGTGCGAACCATCTGGTTTTAATGTTTCATCTTGAACGGCCATACCATTCATAATATATTTCCATTCCCAGATGATATCTTCAGAATCTGCCCAAGAACCATCTTGATTTCGTAATGTCGATTTACAGTCACAGGCACCTATGAGCGCCTCGAAATTTTTTAGTTCTTCAGGTGCGTTTGGATGAGCTTGTCCGTAAGGATTCATTTTGGTAGCGGTGTAGTCATATTGGCCATAAGAGTAAAAGCCTAAAACAAAACATAGACATGTAATGATTGATTTCATTGTATTTAAATTTTAATTGATTCAAATCAAATCAAACGAAATAAATCTAATCACACTATTAATTTGCAGAGAATGTACTTGTATTTGCAGTAAATTACGTTAAGAAAATCCGTATTCTAATTGAAATAGGATCTTACGGTCTTCAAATTCCGTTTTGAAATTGGGATTTTTGTACCGTTTTGAAGAATAAGATTGGATGTACTCGCAATATTAAGTTCGTTGGCTAGATCCATATTGACAATAGCTTTGCGATGAACTCTAAGGAAATTCGAGTTTAGTTTTTCATTTAAAGCTTTCATTGAACTTCGCATAGTATACGTTTTGTCATGAATGGTATGGACCTTAACACAGTAATCATCAGCTTCAATCCATCTAATATGTTCACAAGGAATAATTTTTCGGTTGTTCCCAATTTTGATATTAAGAACTTTTGATTTCTCATCTACCTCACGACTTAGTTGTTCAAAAAGTTGCGCATTTGATAATTTAAGATCAGATAGTTGCTGCACTTTAATCTGTAGTTTTTCATTCTGAAAAAACAAATGAAGTATCATACTAATCGCTATATAACCCAAGGTGTAAATAGGCGCTTTTTGATATAAGAAAAACGGAAAATATTCTGAAAACAATAAGGTCAATGAACGCGATTCGTCAAAGACATAGAACTGAATTAGTGCAATTATTAAGATGTTTAGAATAACAAGACCAACAATCATCAGTACTAACTTGACAAATCGATACGAGGTTGAATTTTTTAATAATCCTGATTGGATTGATTTTATTAAAACCACTGAAAACAACAACCATATAAACCATCGATACGCTTGTGTTTGCAATAAGTCAAAGAAAGTAACGCCTTCAGCTAACTCAAATCGTCTTATATAGTACAATTGTTGAAATGTTTCAAAAGTAATCGCCAAAGCAACAACTGCAGTTATGATAAGAATACTGCGTTTGAAGTTGGATATGGATTTTAACCAAAGGGTCACGAGTTTAATTTTTGATTAGGCCTAGGTTGTGCTGTTTTCACGGATTGCGCAATTGATTTATTGAGTGTGTCTAGTTCTTCAGTTGTTAATTCGCGGTATTCGCCTAATGGCATATCAAGTGATATATTCATTATACGAATACGTTTTAGCGTATTTACCTCATAATTTAAATACGAGCACATTCGCCGAATCTGACGATTTAAACCTTGCGTCAAAACAATACTAAATGTGTAAGTGTCTATTTTCGTTACTTTACATTTTTTGGTTCGCTGGCCTAATTCTTCTAAATAAATTCCGCCAGCCATTCGCTTAATAAATGTTTGCGAAATCGGCTTGTCAACAGTAACGATATACTCTTTTTCATGATTGTTACTAGCTCTAAGGATTTTATTTACGATATCGCCATCATCGGTTAGTAATATTAAACCCTCACTGGGTTTGTCTAATCGACCTATTGGAAATATACGTTTATGATAGTTAATGTAATCTATGATATTATCTTTTTCAACGCGCGTGTCTGTGGTACATACAATTCCTACAGGCTTATTGAATGCTAGATAAACAAAAGAATCTTTAATGTTTTTGATGATTTTGCCATCTACGCGCACTTCATCACCTGGTGCTACTTTAGTACCCATTGCTGGGATCTTACCATTGATTTCAACACGCCCTGATTCAATAAGTTTATCCGCTTCGCGTCGAGAACAATAACCTGCTTCACTTAGAAATTTGTTAATACGTTTTAAGTTTTCAGACATAATGTAAAGTTACTAAACTATGTATTAATAAATTCTATAATGTGTTGGTTGATCTCATTAGACTTCAGCCTATGGCCATAGCCTTTAGTGGTAATTAATTTTGCATTCTTATAAAAGGTATCGAAGTCTTCAGCATCATTGTAAGGTATGATTGGATCGCCTTCGTCATGGATGATCAATCCAGAAATAGCAACATCACTCAAAAATTTTGCTGCATTAAAATATTCGGGTGCATTATTATACTTATCTAAAATAAATTGATTCATTGCTTTTGCGAGTCGCTCATTATACCCCATCATGTCGCGATACCTTTGGAAAACACCAACAAAATTTGATGGTGCACCTAGTAGCACTAACTTATTAATATGCGGTAGCTTATACTTACTGTAAAAGAATGCCGTCGCCATACCACCAACAGAATGGCCAATAACGATATCTGTCTCGAATTTTTTAGCAACAGCATGAATACATTCAGAGTATAATATGGCGTTGAATGATTTGCCATTGGTATTACCATGAGCAGGTGCATCTAACGCTACAATCGAGTAGTTTCGATCCTTAAGTTCCTCGATTAATCCTTTCCACCTATAGGCATTACTTTCCCAGCCATGAGCTAATAGAATGGTTTCTTTGTCGCCAATCCATCGATAAGTCATAATGTTCAAATGCTCATATTTTATATCTTCTCGATAAGCTGTTGACAGAAAGTCATTTTCATCCTCTTTAAGTTTCGTGCGACGTGGTGTTGAAAAGAGTTTTATAGCAAGTTTTGCGCTGGTCTTAGGCGATGTCCAGCTTAGAACATTTAAGGTAGCACCAATACATTTAGCAATTAATTGTCTCATTCTGCTTCTCTATTCACTAGGTTCATTGAAAAGGCAGGTGTACATATTGCAATATATTCACACGGTTCATTGAACGGATTAGAATATTGTACGCGTGTATGTCGATCGATTTTTATGGATTCACCTTGCTTCAGTACAATGGTTTCGCCATCAATGATAAATTGCTTTTGACCTCGAATGATATATGTGTATTCGTCGAATTCTGGTGTTTGGTATGGTTCACTCCAACCAGATGGAGCAATCATGTGCGCAATACTAATATTGGGATTGCCATCTGTGGCATTACCGAAGTGCTCTTCTATTAATTTTCCGTCATCAGTAGGTACAATGAATGGTTGTTTTTGAATATGATAGTTTTTCTTTTTCACATGATTGAAGTATTACCAGTGTATCATAAAATATTTAATTTTAGCGTGATCCGGAATTTGAACAGCCTCAATTTTTAGTGTCATATCAAATCTCAGATTAGCAGGAAGTTCTTTTTTGTCAATAGTAAACGAACCGTTTATTTCATTTACCGAGATAACAACAGAGTTTATCAAGTTGTTGATGCTTGATATCTTATAGTTATCCTTAATATCTTTAAACGTACTATTAATAGAAATGTTTTTAGACGTATTGTAATTGTCATTCATGATCCTAACACTCTTAATAACTGCGGTAGAATCTAATGCATGACTGGGCGTTAGAACCAGTAGTTCATTACCGTCCTTATCATAAATATGGATATCATTGTCTTGACCAGAAAATTCATCGCCTTTGATTGCATTAACTATAGAATCTTGCGGAAAAGCCATGTTTAAGTCTTTAACCTGTGTAGAATCAGTTAATAGTCCAATATGTTGTTTTGAAATTTCAAAAGGATCTTGTGCTTTATCTAAGGCACAATTGGTAAAAAGAATAGCAACTATAATAATAGTTAGTAAGTATTTGTTGTAGGTGTTCACAAAAATGAATTTTAGTTTAAAGATCTATTAATTGTTATTTCAGCATTTTTGTCAAAATACCAAGAACGCTACGTATCACAGTAGGGCTTGACAAAACTTTAACAATAGGGTTTTGTCTCGTACTACGTCGACGAGAGCTAGCACTTCTACGTTTAGTTTCTGCTTTTTCAATTGCTTCGCGTTCTTTTCTAGCTTTTTCTTTAGCTTCTTCAGCTTCAGCAATCTCAATTTTTTTATTTAATAATTCATAAGCGCTTTCTCTATCGATTTCATCGTTATACTTCTTGGTGAGCTTCGATTTTGAAAGTAAATTAGCAAGTTCCATTTCGGTTAAAATATCCATCCTACTCATAGGAGCGCGCATCATAGTAGCTGCTAATGGTGTAGGTTTCCCTTTTTCATTCAAAGCTGAAATTAATGCCTCTCCAATACCTAGTGAGGTTAATACCTCTGCTGTGTCGTAATAGGCCGTATCAGGATAGTTTTGAGCTGTTAATTTAATCGCTTTACGATCTTTGGCCGTAAACGCCCTTAAAGCATGCTGAACTTTTAACCCTAGTTGACCGAGCACTGCTTCAGGAACATCAGTAGGATTTTGTGTTACGAAATATAATCCTACACCTTTACTTCGAATTAATTTAACAATGCTTTCAATCTGACTAAGTAGTGCTTTTGAAGCCTCGTTGAAAATTAAGTGGGCTTCATCAATGAACATAATCAATTCAGGTCGTCCAGTATCTCCTTGTTCAGGAAAGGTTGAATATATTTCGGCAAGTAGACTCAACATGAACGTTGAGAATAATTTTGGTCGGTCTTGTATATCGGTTAATCGAATGATGTTAATATAGCCTCTACCATCATTGTCGATACGAAGTAAATCGTCAACATCAAATGAAGTTTCGCCGAAGAATAGTTCACCACCTTGCTGCTCTATTTCTACAACTTTTCTAAGTATCGCACCTGTTGATGCCGTTGAAATACGACCGTATGCTTCTGTAAATTCGGCTTTCCCTTCTTGTGTTGCATATTGCAATATCTTTTTAAAATCCTTCAAATCTAGAAGCGGTAAATGATTGTCATCACAGTATTTAAAAATTACTGCAACAACACCAGATTGCGCTTCGGAGAGATCTAAAATACGCGATAATAGAACCGGTCCAAATTCACTCACAGTAGCTCTCAAACGAACACCGTCTTGTTCAGATAGTGTCATGACCTCTACGGGAAAAGACTTGGCTTCAAATGGTAATCCTATTTTTTCATGGCGTTCGTCGATTTTTGGATGTCCTGGACTTGGTTGCGCAAGTCCACTAAGGTCTCCTTTTATGTCCATTAAAAGGACTGGAATTCCTTTTTCACTTAAATTTTCAGCTAGAACCTGAAGTGTTTTCGTTTTTCCGGTACCCGTCGCACCAGCAATAAGTCCATGACGATTCATGGTTTTTAATGGTACATTAACAAAAGTATTAGTTTTGGTTTCACCATCAAGCATGGCTGCTCCTAGTGTAATGAAGTCTCCTTTATTGGTATTTCCTTCATTGATTTCCTTAATAAAATCTTCGGCTCTACTCATAGTTCTAAATTTGCCTAAAAATAGTGTAATTTTAGTCAAGTATAAAATCAATGATAATGAAAAAAACACAAGTCATATTTCTCTTATTTTTTGTTATAATTAGCTCGTGTAGAGAACAAAAAACAGATTCACTTATCTACTATGAATCACACGAACCAAAAAAGATCAATGCACCTTTTAGTGATGCAGTAGAGGCTAACGGCTTTCTATTTCTTGCTGGACAAGTAGGAATGGATCAAGGAACACGAACATTAGTTCAAGGAGGGATTAAAGCTGAGACCAAACAATGTATAGAAAATATTAAAGCGGTATTAGAGCAGCATGGGTCATCGCTGGATCGCGTAGTAAAATGCACAGTCATCTTAAAACAAATAGAAGATTTCGCAGCATTCAATGAAGTTTATAAGACTTACTTTCCAAACAAACCGGCAAGAACAACATTTGCGGCATCTGGATTGGCAGTTGGAGCGCAAATTGAAATTGATGTTATCGCCTTAAAATAATTAGAGGGTACTTGTAACTTTTAAAGTATATTTGCAGGCTATGACAAGACATGAACGACAAGAATTAATTGATAAAGGATTACTCTTACCATTAATGGAAGAGTTTTACACTATACAAGGGGAAGGATTTCATAAAGGAACGGCGGCTTATTTTGTTAGAATAGGTGGTTGTGATGTAGGATGTCACTGGTGTGATGTTAAAGAAAGTTGGTTGGCAGAATTACACCCACCAACAGAGACGCATAAAATTGTAGAGAATGCTGCAAAATATAGTGATACCATTGTAGTTACTGGTGGAGAGCCATTAACTTGGGATATGACTGAATTAACGTCTCAATTAAAGGCTAAAGGAATGCAAGTTCATATTGAAACATCAGGAGCCTATCCTCTTTCGGGATCTTGGGATTGGATTTGTCTTTCGCCAAAAAAAATGAAATTGCCTACTGAAGAAATTTATGACGTAGCAGATGAGCTTAAAGTTATTGTGTATAACAAAGACGATCTAAGGTTTGCAGAGGAACAAGCTGAAAAAGTAAATAAAGAATGTATTTTATACTTACAGCCTGAGTGGAGTAAACGAGATAAGGTGATGCCATTAATTGTAGATTATGTTATGGCTAATCCCAAATGGAAAGTTTCATTACAAACACACAAATATCTGAATATACCATAAAAAAAGCTCTGAAGGATTCAGAGCTTTTTCTTTTTCTTTACAAATGTATTTATTTGCTAAACGGAACCGCCATACGAGCAGTACCCCAACCTAAGTGCATATGTACACCATTTTTAGCTTCTTCAAAAACAATAGAGAATGCTTCTAATGACGAATCACCTTGGGTAACAGGTATGTTTAATCGTGCTACATCATTTTTTTCATTGTAAAAATAACTTCCCCAAACGTTTAAATCTGTACTTACAATAGCAGTCCATTCTTCATCTCCAGGGATTAAGTAAAATGTGTATGTTCCGGCAGGAATATTTGTGTCGCCCATTTTCATGTCTGTATAAAGCGTCAATTCAGCAGCTTCGTTTGCTCCAGTTCGCCAAACCTCTCCTTTAGGTGCGAGTTTATCCAAACTTCTTCCTCTTAATGTAGGTCTACTGTAAACGATTTTGATCGATTTATCAGCAGCTCTATAGTCGTTAGGAAAGGATGCCGCATCCATCGGACTCTTATCCATTGGTGGAAATTTCTGTGCCATAGCATCTGTTGATAAAAGCATAACGAATGCCATGAACACGGCGGAAATAATGGTTTTTGTTTTCATGATGTTGATTTTAATTCTAAATAAAGTTAAAAGTTAAGGCCTTTTGGTCTTAATATTATATTAAATGTCGAACGAAGTTGTTAAAGTTTACAATTGACACTTGATTAATCTAAAATAAGAAGAATAATTTACATATTTATTTAAAATGAGTATTATTAGTTTCATAATGTTATTAAAAATTAAATTATAGTTTCAATAATTGATTTTTGGAGTCATATTTGCTTAATCAAATAATACAAATAACATTAAAAATATACATTATGTGTGGAATAGTATGTGCATTCGACCTAAAACAAAAATCTGAAAAATTACGCCCTCAAGTATTGGAAATGGCAAAAATTATACGCCATCGGGGACCAGACTGGAGCGGTATATATAGTGATGATAATGCAATCTTAGCGCATGAGCGTCTCGCGATTGTTGATCCAGCTTCCGGTAAACAACCACTTTTTAGTGCAGATAAAAAACTCATTTTAGCTGCTAATGGCGAAATTTATAACCACAGAGCATTACGCGCACAGTTTCCAAATTATAAGTTTCAAACTGAAAGTGACTGTGAAGTGATTTTAGCATTGTACAAGGAGAAAGGTGTTGATTTTGTAGATGAGATGAATGGTATTTTTGGATTTGCTATTTATGATAGTGAGAAAGATGAATACTTTATCGCTCGTGATCATATGGGAATTATTCCGTTGTATATTGGATGGGATAAGTATGGTACCTTCTATGTTGCATCCGAATTAAAAGCATTAGAGGGCATTTGTACCAAAATTGAATTATTTCCACCAGGACATTACATGTCTAGCAGAGATGGCGAATTTGTGCAATGGTATAAACGCGATTGGACGTCGTACGAAGAAGTAAAAGACAATGAAACAAGTATAGAGGAATTGCGACAAGCCTTAGAAGATGCTGTTCATAGACAGCTCATGAGTGATGTGCCTTACGGTGTTTTATTATCTGGTGGATTAGATTCTTCAGTGACATCTGCCATCGCTAAAAAGTATGCGCAGCGACGAATTGAAGCTGATGACAAAGAGCAGGCGTGGTGGCCTCAATTACATAGTTTTTCTGTAGGACTTGAAGGATCTCCTGATTTGGCAGCTGCACAAAAAGTTGCAGATCACATTGGTACAGTACACCACGAAATTAAATTTACAATTCAAGAAGGTTTAGACGCGATTAGAGATGTAATCTATAAGTTAGAAACTTATGATATCACTACGATTAGGGCAAGCACGCCAATGTATCTAATGGCACGTGTCATAAAATCAATGGGTATCAAAATGGTATTATCTGGTGAAGGTGCTGATGAATTGTTTGGCGGCTACTTATACTTCCATAAAGCGCCTAATGCTAAAGAATTTCACGAAGAAACTGTTCGTAAATTAAGTAAACTTCACATGTACGATTGTTTACGAGCTAACAAGAGTCTAGCAGCTTGGGGAATTGAGGGTCGTGTGCCATTTTTAGACAAAGAATTTATGGATGTTGCAATGCGCATCAACCCTAAAGATAAAATGATCACGCCAGATCGCATGGAAAAATGGGTGGTTAGAAAAGCTTTTGAAGATATGCTACCAGAGAGTGTGGCATGGCGTCAAAAAGAGCAATTTAGTGATGGTGTAGGTTACAGTTGGATCGACACCTTAAAAGAACTTGTTGCTTCTGAAATTTCTGATGAACAAATGGAAAACGCACATTTCAGATATCCAATTCAAACACCGCAAAATAAGGAAGAGTATTATTATCGTACAATCTTCGAAAGTCACTTCCCTAGTGATGCTGCAGCACTGAGTGTTCCACAAGAACCTAGTGTGGCATGCAGTACGAAAATTGCTCTAGAATGGGATGAAGCATTTAAAAATATGAATGATCCATCTGGAAGAGCAGTGGCTAAGGTGCATGAAGATGCTTATTAGGTCAGTTGTACTTAATACACATAGATGAAAAAGGGTTAGTTTAATTACTAACCTTTTTTCGTTTAAAAATTATCAGTTTTTACTCAAAAAGGTGATTGTGTAGCTTGAAACCCTTATTTTTACTGTAAATGACAGATAGGTGACATTTAAATGTCGTGTAAAAATCCAATTCTATACTATAGATTTGTACAATCAAAATACACGAAATGAAAAATCAATCATTAAGCGAAAATTTAATTTATCAACGTAAATTAAAAGGATTTACACAAGAGGAACTATCTCATAATACGACTGTCGCAGTTCGTACAATCCAACGTATTGAAAAAGGAGATGTTCAACCACATTTACAAACTGTAAAATTGTTGGCTGCTGGCTTAAATATAGAGGTCGAAGATTTATTGGTTATAGATGATCCTAGCCAAGAAGTAATTCAACGTAAATGGATGCTATTGATACATGGATCGCCCTTTTTTGGATTACTTATCCCATTGGCGAATGTCTTATTTCCTTTATTCATTTGGATTAGTAAGGCTAATGACAATAAAATATATGATGAACATGGTCGAGCAGTTGTGAATTTTCATATTACGTTGAATATATTGCTCGTCCTATCATTGTTGTCATTTTTTATTTTACCGGGTTTTAATTTCTTTATTACGGGAGCCATTTTTCTTTTTGGACTCATTGTGAGTTTTGTTAATTTATCATCAGCCTTGAATAGGCAAACATGCAACTACCCGTTGTCAATTCCTTTTTTGAAGCCAAAGCATAAATAGGCGTTAACTGATTGGTTTTATTCAGTTTATTTTTTATTTCCATTTTAAATCTTAAATAATGAAATCTTTATTATTAAAATATCCTGTGTTTTTTAGGTACACAGGCGCAATTATTCTATTTACACTTGCACTAATTGTAAGTGGATTTATAGATCGTCCTATATTAAAAACGTATTTTCCATTTACTTCGGTCATTTTATTACTCCTTGTAACGGCATTACTATACAAATGGGACAAGAAATCACTGAAATCAATTGGTTTGAATGTAACACGTAAGAATTTGTCATTTTTCCCACTCGGAATTTTAATTGGTGCTATTGCATTCATGATCGCCAAATACTTCAGAGGATTATATACTGGAGAATTATTTGAATTGACAACCGCAGTTATTGATTATAAGGTGCTGTTATATGGGTTTTATACCATTTTACCCGCTGTAATGATAGAAGAACTATTATTTAGAGGCTATCTGTTTAAGAAAACTGTCGAAGTAAGCAACGTTGTCATCGCAAATATAATCTTCGGCGTATTATTTATGCTTGTCCATATATTGGATCGTGAGATAATTCAACATAGAGCAATGGTTTTGTTTTTAATGATTACAATCCCAGTAGGTCATTTGTTGTTTGCAACTGCTTTACTGAAATCAAAAACATTGTATTTTCCAATCGGAATTCATTTAGGGAATAATTGGGCAACGCGACATTTAATAACAAAGTCTAATAATGGAGAAAGTATATTTTACATTCCAGAAAATGCACCAATAGATACTTGGACGGACTTTATTATAGTATTAATTGTCTTCAATGCATTCTTTTTATTCGTGACTTTCGTAATTTGGAAATGGGATAAGATAATTGTGAGAATGAAGAATTATCTAGCCATTTTTTAACGATTAAGGAGGTGTATCCGTTGCCATTATAATCAATTACACGTGTTCTAAGCAGCTTTAAGATTTTGCCTTTTTATGAGATGTAAAAAAAATCATCAAATCCATTTTAAGGTATTTTTTAGCGATTTTAAGACACTTTCGTGTAATTAACAATTGTTGATAATTATTGTAATACTTCACTAAAAAGCTTTTAAATGCCTTTCTAAATTCTTATCTTTGTTTGTGTTCAGAAAGGATGCAAAATGCATCTTTTTTTACGTTTAAACTGAACCAAAATAATAGAGACTAAATATTCAAAATAGAACATTTTTTTATGAGCGAAGAAAACAAAAAACAGTATTCAGCAGATAGTATTCAGGCACTAGAAGGAATGGAGCATGTTAGAATGCGACCATCCATGTATATTGGTGATGTAGGAACTAGAGGACTGCACCATCTCGTATACGAAGTTGTGGATAACTCTATCGATGAAGCTTTAGCAGGACACTGTGATAATATAACCGTTACAATTAATGAAGATAATTCCATAACTACCGAAGATGACGGTCGTGGAATACCTGTAGGACTTCACAAGAAAGAAGGCGTATCTGCTCTTGAGGTCGTAATGACTAAAATTGGAGCTGGAGGTAAGTTTGATAAAGATTCTTATAAAGTATCAGGTGGATTGCATGGTGTTGGTGTGAGTTGTGTGAATGCACTCTCTGAGCATCTTAAAGCGACTGTTCATAGAGAGGGGAAGATTTGGGAACAAGAATATGAACGAGGTAAAACTATGTATCCTGTAAAAACGGTTGGCGATTCTGACCGAACAGGGACAATCGTTACCTTTAAACCTGATCCTCAGATTTTCACTCAGACCTTAGAGTATAATTACGATACGCTTGCAAGTCGTATGCGTGAATTAGCCTATTTGAATAAAGGTATTACGGTTCACTTGGTTGACCGTCGTCGTAAGACTGATGATGGTGAGTTTGAAAAAGAAACCTTCCATTCTGAAAATGGACTTCCTGAGTTTGTGAAGTTTTTAGATGGCAATCGCGAGCCACTGATGCAACAGGTTATTGCATTCGAAGGTGAGAAGAATGGTGTGCCAGTTGAGGTAGCGATGATCTATAATACCTCTTACGCTGAGAATTTGCATTCATATGTAAATAATATCAATACCCATGAAGGGGGAACACATCTATCTGGTTTCCGTCGTGGATTAACACATACCTTAAAGAAATATGCAGATTCTTCTGGAATGTTGGACAAATTGAAATTTGATATTTCTGGTGACGATTTCCGTGAAGGTTTAACAGCGATCATTTCTGTTAAAGTTGCTGAACCGCAATTTGAAGGTCAAACAAAAACAAAGCTTGGTAACAGAGAAGTTTCAGCTTCTGTGAGTCAGGCCGTTTCTGAAATGCTAACCGATTATTTAGAAGAGCATCCTGATGATGCTAAGACCATAGTTCAAAAAGTAATCTTAGCAGCACAAGCACGACATGCAGCTCAGAAGGCACGTGAAATGGTTCAGCGTAAAACTGTAATGAGTATTGGTGGTCTGCCAGGAAAATTAAGTGATTGTTCTGAACAAGATCCTGCAAAATGTGAAGTATTCCTTGTTGAGGGAGACTCGGCAGGTGGTACTGCAAAGCAAGGACGTGATCGTATGTTCCAAGCAATTTTACCATTACGAGGTAAGATCCTGAATGTTGAAAAAGCGATGCAACACAAGGTGTTTGAAAATGAAGAGATAAAAAATATTTTTACGGCACTTGGTGTGACTATCGGAACAGAAGAGGATAGTAAAGCGCTAAACTTGTCTAAATTAAGATATCATAAGGTAGTGATCATGTGTGATGCCGATATTGATGGTAGTCACATTGCAACATTGATTTTGACATTCTTCTTCAGATATATGAAAGAACTTATTGAAAACGGTCATATTTATATCGCAACCCCACCATTATATCTTGTTCGTAAAGGTGCTAAAAAACAGTATGCTTGGACTGATAAAGAGCGTGATGAAATCATAAGTGAATACGGAGATGGAGCAAAGATTCAACGTTATAAGGGTCTTGGTGAAATGAATGCTGAACAATTATGGGATACAACAATGAACCCAGAATTTAGAACGCTTCGTCAAGTTAATATTGATAATGGTAGTGAAGCAGATCGAATTTTCTCTATGCTTATGGGTGATGAGGTACCACCGCGTCGAGAATTTATTGAGAAGAATGCCATTTATGCTAATATCGATGCTTAGTAAGACTTAGAATAATCATTCTGATATTTTTGACTATTACATTTTCAAATGTAACGACATTAAGAATAAGGAATTATACAGATGAATTTGAAGAAATAGATAATTTTATTTAGAGATAGAATTTTATTAATTTCAACAAAAAAAATATGAAAATAGATTTGAACTACCTCATTCTGAGTTTTGTTATGTGTTTTAGTGTCACTGTCAACTATGCACAGGATGATACTCAGAAGCAATCTCCAGACTTACAGCAACAAATCCAAAACCCGCTTGCAAGTCTAATCAGTGTACCGTTACAAAATAATGTTGACTTTAATACCGGACCGTTCGATAGGACCCGTAACACTCTCAATTTTCAGCCCGTAATACCCTTTTCCATTAACGAGAATATTAACCTCATTACCCGTACTATTGTTCCTCTTATTTCACAACCACTTGGGATGGATGATAGCCAATTTGGCTTGGGTGATATTAGTACCTCGTTATTATTTACACCAGCCAAACCATCTAAGGTGATCTATGGAGGTGGAATCGTGTTAGGTATACCAACTGCTACCAACGAAGTACTCGGCTCGGAAAAATGGAGTACAGGGCCTTCTGTTGTGGCCCTTACACAATCCAAAGATTGGACCATAGGTGCCCTCGCGCAGAACACCTGGTCTTTTGCAGGAGCTGAAGACCGTGGAGATGTCAACTTCTTTTTCTCTCAGATTTTCATTGTAAGAAACCTACCTAATGGCTGGTATGTAAATTCTGCACCTATTATCACTTCCAATTGGGAAGCTCCAAGCGGAGAACAATGGACGGTACCCTTAGGTGCTGGCTTTGGGAAGTTATTTCGGTTAGGGAAACTACCTGTAAATGCACAGGCAGGATATTACTACAATGTGGTAAGCCCAGAGTTTGGGGCCGACTCGCAATTTAGATTTCAGCTAACCATGTTATTACCAAAATAATCATCAAAAAATCAAATTATGAGAAAGACAGCCTTAGTAACTGCACTTATCTTTGTATTCGTGAGTTGCCAGTCCAAAAAACAAAAAGAAACAACAATAACTGATGAATCATCCTCAGAATTGGTGAGTTCCATAGACGGTTTCTTCTCTGAAACAGGACGTATTGTAACTCCTGAGAGTTATCCCACAGACGAAACATCTCGGCAAATGCTTAAGGTCCAAAGCGAGGCAGGTGTTAACAATTTTAAGCATGAGCGTGAACTAACTCCCACTGATAAACAATCTGTGGTTCGAATGAATCGTGATACGTATTACTCAAAGGCTATGGTTAATGTTAGTAAAGGCGCAACAATAACAATGCCTGAAATCCCTGAGGGCAAATACATGTCTGTTGAAGGGGTAACAGAAGATCACCGCATACAAGCCATGAAGTACGGTCCAGGGACTTATGAGCTAACCACCCATACAGGAACGCATTTGTTTGTGATTATTCGTCTGGACCAAACATTCACTGAAACCGAAGCAAAGGAAATTCAGGACAAAATGGTTATCAATGCTAATTCTGATGAACTCTTCACAGCAGAATCTATCAATGAGGAGTCCTTTAATGAAGTTGAATTGGCCCTTAAAATGAAAGTTCTTGAAATTGCTAAGCGCGAAGGTGTAGTACAAGCAGGCATTGGATTGTTTACCGATCCTCGTGATGAATCTGCTAGGTTATACACAGATGAAAAGCACCAGGTAGGTGCGGCAGTTGGTTGGGGCGGGGCTCAATTAAAGGACAATGTATATGAAACTTCTACAAACTTTTCTATAGATAAGTGTTATCAAATTACATTTGAGAACCCTAAAAACAGGGACTTTTGGTCCATTACGGTATATGACAAAAATGGTTTTATGTTTAACGACCTGGCTAATTTTAGTTCTTACACCGCACAGCCAAATGAAGATGGCACATATACTATTTCTTTAGGATGTGGTGAAGATGCTCCTAACAATTTAGAAATCGATAATCCCACAGGTGTTTTTAATATTACAGCACGTCATTACGGTCCGTCAAAACGTGTAGTAGAGGACGGTTACCGCTTAGTACCATTTATTAAGGAAGTATCTAAAAACTAACAAACCAAAACCATGAGAAAATGAAAAGACTTAGAAACTTACTCCTATTGATTGTATTTGCACAACTAAATCTATTTGCACAAGAAAATACTAATGATAAGAAATGGGAATTTTTAATTGAACCATATTTAATGATTTCATCAATGAATGGAGAATCTGGAATTCGTGAGTTGCCTCCATTAGATGTTGATGTCAGCGCCTCGGATATTTTTAGCAATTTAGAGTTTGGTTCGATGCTCTATTTAGAAGCGCGTACTGATAAATGGGTAATAGGTTCAGACCTGGTTTTTACGAGATTAGGTCAGGATGTGAATCCAACAACAGTTGTTAACTCAGGTAAAATTGAAGTCTCTCAGTTAATTTGGGAGGTTTCAGGTCTTTACCGTATACGCCCATTTCTAGAAGCGGGTATTGGAATGAGATTAAATAGTATTACAATGGATGCAGATATTAGGAGAAATGTAATTGGTGGTGGTACTACTGATCTCATAAACGCTGACAATTCTGAGTTTTGGGTGGACCCAGTAATTATTGCCAGATTATCTGAAACATTTAAAGATAAATGGCAATTGCAATTGCGAACTGATATTGGTGGATTTGGCATTGGATCTGATATTACATGGCTTGTCCAAGGTAGTGTTGGATATCGGTTTTCTAAATTATTTCAAACAACAATTGGTTACAGATTTTTTGGAATGGATTATGAAACAGGAAGCGGTATAGAAAATTTTAAGTATGATATAACCACCTCTGGTCCTTTAATTAAACTAGGATTTAATATTTAAGAGTGTGTTGTTTGGTTCGAAAGTTGAACAACAAATTGATTTCAATTCAATAACTAATTTAAAAAAAAGATAATTATGAAACATTTAAAGTCTATCGCTCTTTTCTTATCAGTTATATTGCTTCTATTCTCGTGCAATACAGATAAGGAAAAGACGAAAGTAAATGAAGGTTCATATGGTGAAATCCTTCCGTTTCCGACAGCGCCTTCGGGTAGTATAGCGGAGCGAACGATGAAAGAATCAACCTATTCGCCAAATTCACCAACTAGACCGTTACCCGCAGACGCTCCTAACATTATCATTGTAATGATAGACGATGTGGGACCAGGACATTCCAGCACCTTTGGAGGTGAGATAAACACTCCAACAATGGATCGTATTGCAAATGAGGGCATAACGTTCAACAGATTCCATACCACCGCTATGTGCTCTCCAACACGGGCATCTCTTTTAACAGGAAGAAATCATCATTTTGTGGGCGCAGGCCAAATTGCAGAATTAGCAAATGATTGGGATGGATATTCCGGAATACAGCCTAAATCAAGTGCTATGCTTCCAGAAGTGCTAAAAAATTACGGCTATCATACGGGTGCTTGGGGTAAGTGGCATAACACTCCTGCACTACAAACCACCGCAGCAGGTCCTTTTGACTATTGGCCTACAGGATATGGCTTTGAGTATTTCTATGGATTTTTAGCTGGTGAAGCTTCACAATATGAACCCTCATTGGTAAGAAATACGACCATTGTAGAACATCCTGAAACTTCGGGTGGAAACGACTATTACCACATAAGTGAAGATTTAGCCGATGATGCCATTGGTTGGTTACGTCAACATAAAGCAAATACAAACAATAAACCATTTATGATGTATTGGGCACCGGGAGCTGTTCATGGTCCTCATCATGTACCTAAAGAGTGGGCAGATAAATATAAAGGAAAGTTTGATGATGGATGGGATAAAGCTCGTGAACGAATTTATGAGCAAGCTAAAGCTAAAGGTTGGATTCCTGAAGATGCAGAATTAACAGCGAGGCCTGAAACGCTAGCAGCTTGGGATGATATCCCAGAATCAGAGCGTGCATTCCAACGTAGACTTATGGAAGTATATGCCGGATTTGTTGAGCATGTTGATGCACAGGCTGGCAGATTATTTAATGAAGTAGAAAGACTTGGCTATGCGGACAATACGATAATTATCTATGTCTGGGGTGATAATGGTGCATCAGCTGAAGGGCAGAATGGAACTATAAGCGAATTATTAGCACAAAACTCTATACCTACGACGGTAGGCCAACAGATTGAAGCGTTGAACGGTTTAGGTGGACTTGATGTATTGGGTTCCCCGAAGACGGACAATATGTATCACGCAGGATGGGCCTGGACAGGATCTACACCCTATAGATCTACAAAACTAATAGCTTCTCATTTTGGTGGAACCAGAAATCCTGTAGCTATAAGATGGCCAAGGAAAATCAAACCCGATAATTCACCGCGTACTCAGTTCCATCACGTGAATGATATAGTTCCAACAATTTATGACATCCTGGACATTACACCGCCTAAAGTTGTGAATGGGATTAAACAAGACCCAATTCATGGAGTGAGTATGGCATACGCTTTTGATAATCCGGAAGCTGAAGGTGAATTAAAGACACAATACTTTGAAATTATGGGTAGCAGAGGTGTCTACCATGATGGTTGGTTTGCCGGAACTTTTGGGCCACGCGCGCCTTGGGTTCCTGGATTACCTAAAGGATTCTTTGATGCTGAAGGCAATGTGACGTGGAATCCAGATGAAGATGTATGGGAACTGTATAACCTTCAAGACGATTGGTCTCAGTCTAAGGATCTGTCACAAGAAATGCCTGAAAAGCTCGAAGCAATGAAAAAAATATTTGAGCAAGAGATAAAAAATAATAAAGGTTTTCCAATTGGTGGTGGATTGTTTATTCCTTTAATGAGACCTGATTTAAAACCTGCACCCGACAAAACAGAATGGTCATTTATGGGTGAAATAACCCGTACACCTGAATTTGCAGCTCCAAGTTTAGGTAACAAAGATAATAACGTTCTTATCAAAGCAGAACTACCTGCTGATGCTAATGGTGTATTATATTCTCTTGGTGGATTCTCTGGTGGTCTGAGTTTGTATCTGGAGAACGGCATACTATCATATGAATACAATTTGTTTGAAATGGAGCGTACTCAACTAAAGGCTAAAAATCCACTCCCAGCAGGTGAAGTTAACATTGAGATACAAACACGTTATGTGGAAAAGAGAGCTCGTGGTCCTTTAGAAATAACCATCATGGTAGACGGCAAAGAAGTAGCCAAAGGAACGGTTCCTATGAGTGCAAGTTTAACGTTTACAGCAAATGATTGTTTTGATATAGGAGCTGATTTAGGATCTCCTGTTTCTATTGATTATTATGACAAAGCACCCTATGAGTTAGACGGGAAAGTACATCAATTAGATGTCAAGTATATTCAATAGTATCAACCCTTTGATCTCTTGAGATTAAAATAGTGAAAGGTGAAATAGTTAAAAACGCACAACAACAATGTATATAGTGCATAGCCGGTCTATGGGCCGGCAACGCACCATATACGAGACCGTTCGCTATAATATAAAAACTATCAAAACTTAAAGAAATGAAAAAAAGAGCCATACCTATTTTTAAGGTATGGCTCTTTTTTTTGGTTTTATTCTAAATAGGAAAAGTCTTAAAAAAATCTTAAATATTTTTATGTTTATTATGCAAATCTTTGTAGATTGACCTAAGAAATTCTACCCATTCTATTATTCACACCTCTTAATTCTGATCATAAAAAATTTTTACGATTAAAATCGTTTAAAAGCGTTAACTTAAATCAAATAAAAATGAAAAAACTGCTATTAATCGTTTTGCTATTTAGTATCAGCATTACTTTATCGGCCCAGAAGGACGACCTAAGAGATGACCGTAAAAACGAAATAGGAGTTTCAGTATCTGACCTTGTTAACGGAGCGTTTCAATTGGAATACGAACGCATGGTTGGCGAACATATTTCGATTGGTGCCGGAATTGGTTTTAAGGGCGAGAATGGCCTTATTAGGCTATCGGGTTTGGACACGGATAAAGTTCAAACTGGTGATATCACTTATTCTGGCTTTAAATTTATACCAACCGTCCGTTACTATATTAATAGTACTACAAAGCACAGTATGGATGGTTTTTATTTTGGTGCATTCGCAAAATATTCTAACTACAAATCAGATTTGGATGGCACATATATCGATGACGCCGATCAGTCTTATGACGTGGAGTATGATGCAGAATTTTCTGTGATATCCTTCGGTTTTATGGTTGGTTATAAACTCGCAATCTCTCAACGTTTCTCTCTTAATTTCTTGATTATTGGACCAGGAGCTGGTTTCCATAATTACTCGTTGATACAAAGACAAGCGTTACCTGATGAATTTTTTGACGATTTAAATGAAGCTCTAGATTCGTATAGTTTCTTTGACTTTTTAAATAGTGATTTCAGATTTGACTCTGATGATAGGGAAACCAATTTTGTAATGCCAGCATTTAGATATGGTATTACTTTAGGCTATTCATTTTAATTAATTCTATGAAAAGATTTTTTTTAGCATTATCTGTCTTAATAGGGCTTACAATAAACACCTATGCACAAACCGATTCAACAGATTCCCTACAAGACGATAACAATAATAAATCTTGGCAGTTTGATGCAACACCTTATATATGGTTTGCAGGATTAAGCAGCGATATAGCCTTTCGTGAACAAAACGTTCCATTTGATGCAGAATTTAAAGACATACTAGAAAATTTAAGTTTTGGATTTTTGATGCATGCCGAAGCGAGAAAGGGTAACCTGTTTTTAATGGGTGATCTTGTGTATATGAAAATTAAAAAGGACGGTAAGCTAAAGAGATTAGGTACAAAAACGAAATTAGAATTAGCACAAACTGTTATTGAACTAGGAGGTGGTTATACTTTTTATAGATCAAAAAGTAATAATTTACAAATTGATGCTTTAGGTGGTCTAAGACATTTGAGTGTCGATGCTAAATTTACTACAGGAACTCAAGAGCGACTGGATAAATCAACGAATACAAATGATCCTTTTATTGGTGTTCGACTTAGAAATGTCTTAAATAAATGGATAAATTCAGCGCGTATTGATGTTGGTGGGTTTGGTATTGGGACTGATTTTAGCTGGAAGTCTAATTTGTTCTTAGGATATAAATTCTCAGAATTATTTACCACCTATTTGGGTGTTCAAGCTTATGGGATTAATTATGAAGAAGAAAACTATGCAATAGATTTAGTGTCATCAGGACTCGTTACAGGACTTAACTTTAACTTTTAAATATTTTATTGACTATGAAAAGACCATTTTACCTTATTCTTACTCTAACAGGTTTATTGTTATTAAACTCTTGCTCAAGTGCAAAAGTTTTAAATACATGGAAGGCAGATAATATTGAAGAGGTAAGAGATAATAACCTACTTGTCATTGCAAGAACAAATGATAAAGCGGCGCGCATTGTCTTCGAAAATGAAATAGTAGACCAATTGACAAAAAAGGGACTTAACGCCACGGCTAGTTTTACAAAAATTCCAGATTTAAATCCGAATCAAGAATTAACAGAAGAAAAGAAAAAATCCTTCAAATCCATGATTCAGAATGAAGGCTTTAATGGTGTAGTATTAACAGTAATGAAAGAAAAAGAAGAACTCGTTAAAACCGAAATAGAAGGTGCGCATTACGAAGGTGGCACATATTATGGATATTATCCCAGATATTATGGTGGTTTGGTTAGATATTATGCTAACCCTACGTCTTATACCACATTAGGAAATTATGTAGAAGAGAAATCTACAACCTATACTGCAGCCAATTATGTCTTAGAAACCTTAGTCTTTAATTTAGATAAGGAAGATGGTGAGGAATTAGTAGCCGTAGTTACAGCAAGGCTAGAGGAACCCGATAATGCTTCAGAAGCTGCAAGCAAATATGTTAAGGCCATTGCAAAACAATTTAATTAAACAAAAAATAGAAATCGACAATCAATTAAAAGAATATCAATTAAAACAAACATTATGAAAAACAAAAATTCATTGGCATTTGCCTTTTGTTTCTGCTAGCAACAGCTATTTACGCAAAAGACAAACCTAATATCCTCATAATTTGGGGAGATGATATTGGAGAATTCAATGTAAGCGCCTATAATATGGGTATGATGGGTTACAAAACGCCTAATATTGACAGGATAGCCAAGAATGGTGCCTTATTCACAGATTGGTATGGTCAGCAAAGTTGTACAGCTGGTCGAGCAGCCTTCATAACAGGGCAGTCGCCAATACGTACAGGTCTTACAAAGGTAGTCCTGCCAGGAGCACCAGAAGGCATGCAGAAAGAAGATCCAACGATAGCAACCATACTTAAAGAACAAGGCTATATGACTGGACAGTTTGGGAAGAATCACCTCGGTGATCTCGATGAAATGCTTCCCACTAATCATGGTTTTGATGAGTTTTTCGGAAATCTTTATCATTTAAATGCCGAAGAAGAACCAGAGCATCCGGATTATCCAAAGAATCCTTAATTTAAAAAGAGAATTGGTCCTCGTGGTGTGATCCACAGTTTTGCAGATGGACGCATCACAGATACAGGGCCATTGACCAAGAAGCGCATGGACCCTTTTGAACGTGCAAAACATGAGAACGCCATGGGATACCAGCAGCTGGATATGTTGGACGTTGGCTGCAAAGTTTTAAAGATTACCCACCACGCCAAAAACCAGGAAGTTTCAGCCTGGATAGAGTGATGGAACAGGTTACTAAGAAAGCAGGTAATAATTGATGTTATTTATAGGCTTCAATAATAATTATTGATAAGATGGTGGTTTATCCACCAATAAATAAAATGAAGGTAATTGAAGTTAGTATAATCTAATTTTGATTGCCTTTATTCGTTGCTTTTTTATGTAAAGTATAACGAAAATAAAGAAATTGAATATTCGACCATATTGTATATTTAACCTAATTCTTTTATGTTTTTCATTGCAGTATGTTTATGCTCAAAAAGACAAGAGGATTATAGATTCTTTGATTGTAAGGTCTAAAGATAGTCTAAGCACTAAAAAAGTAGACTTTAGTGGTTATCCATATGCATTTTATACACCTGAAACGCAAGCAGCATTTGGAGGAGGCGGTATTTTTTTATTTTATACCGAACGCAATGAAGCTTTAAGACCCTCAAAGGTTGGTTTTGGTGCGCACTATACCACCAATAAACAATACAAATTTACCTTAAATACCAGTATTTACTTTAACGATAACAATTTGGTGGTGAATATGCCAGTATCTTATGGTTACATATTTGATAAGTTTTGGGGTATAGGAAATAGCACGGAAGAAACTGGTGATGAAGGCTACTTTAAGCAAGATTTTAATCTACAGTTAGAAGTGCAGGTTCCGCCATTGTTGTTTTTTGCCGACCGTACAGGTTTTATTTTAGACTATAAAAACACCACCATAGATGATCCACAGAACAATCAGTTTTTACTAGATGAATCTGTAAATGGTTTTAATGGTGGAGATATTTTTGGGCTTGGTATTAATTTGGTTTGGGATAGACGAGATAATTTGTTTTATCCCACTGAAGGACATTACCAATATATAAAGTTTATAGTATATCCCGAGCCTAGTGATTTTGTATTTTCAACCTTTGAGCTTGATGTAAGATATTATAAAAAGCTTTTAAAAAATCAGGTGTTAGCCTCAAATTTATACCTTAAAAGTGTGGGTAGCGATGCTCCTTTTTACGAATTACCAGCATTAGGAGGGCAAAACCGAATGCGAGGGTATTTTATGGGTCGTTATCGCGATAAAAATTTTGTGGCTTTTCAATCAGAACTGCGTCAGTATATATCTCAAAAAATAGGATTTGTTGCTTTTGCAGGATTTGGTGATGTAGGACAGGAAATAACGGATTTATCACTTAAAAATTTGAAATATAGTTTTGGTGGTGGATTAAGATACCTTTTCAATAAAAAAGAAAATGTAAACCTAAGAATGGATATTGGTTTTGGTAGAGATGGAAATACTGGTATTTACTTTGGAATTGAAGAAGCATTTTAGTATCTATGAACAAATATTTAATAATTCAAAAAACAACTATGAAACTAAAACAATTAAAAGTTCTAGCCTTTATTTTACTTATGTCAATGACACTCCAAAATTGCGGAGGAACTAAAGTACTCAACGCATGGAAAGCAGAGGAAAATGTGGTGAATAAATTCAAGGAAAAAAATGTTATAGTTATTGCAAGAACGGCAAATGACCAAGCAAGGTTAGCATTTGAAATTGCAATTACCGATGCGTTAAAATCTCAAGGCATAAATGCAACATCGAGCTTTACAAAAGCTCCAAAAATTTACCCAAACAAAGAGATAACAGAGGAGCGTGTTGCCTTTATTAAAGAATTATTGGGCTACGAAGGTTTTAATGCAGTAGTGCTTACGGTTATAAAAGAAAAAGAACAATCAATTCATACATCTTCAAGTGGTATATATGTTGGTGCAACCTACAGTAATTACTTTCCTGGTTATTATGGTGGGTTTTACGATTACTTCTCTTATCCATATGCCTATGGATCTTATTATAATTCATTTGGTGGGTACATACCGACTTCGAGTTCAACCTATGTACAAACAGATTATGTTTTAGAAACCGTAGTATATAATTTAGATGAGGCTGATGATAATCAGTTGGTTGCTGTAGTAACAACAGAACTTAAAGATCCAAAAGACGCTGACAAAACAGCAGATAACTATGTAAAGGAAATTATGCAAAGCCTTAAAAAACAATAATAATTTCTATCCATGTTCAAGCGACTTTTATTCATATTTGGTATTTCACTAGTCTTAACTTGTAAAGACAATAAGAATAAGATTGGTACTAAAGAATGTATGCCCATTGAGTCACAGTCTACGTTACAACGTTTAAATAGTGTAGATCTTAATCCGGTATTTGTAAAGTCTATTGAAGAGATTGTTACTGATTCTTCAATGGTTTCTATATATGATGGCATGATTAAAATTAAAGGTGGTGTTTTTGCAATGGGAGGTGATATTGTAGCAGGTTTTGAAAACATGCCAAGTACGGCTTTGCCTCAAGGTGATGAATTACCAAAACATACCGTTCAGGTTAGCGATTTTTGGATGGATTCCCATGAGGTCACCAATGCTCAGTTTAAAGCGTTTGTTGATGCTACAGGCTATATAACTACTGCAGAACGTCCTATTGATTGGGAAGAACTTAAGAAACAACTACCGCCAGGAACACCAAAGCCACCTGAGGAAAATCTGTTACCTGCATCCTTAGTTTTTAGTTATGCCGATAAAGGTGCTTCAAAAAACAATTTGGCCAATTGGTGGACTTTTAAGAAAAATGTGAACTGGAAAAATCCAAATGGTCCAGGAAGTAACCTTGAAGGAAAAGACAACCATCCTGTTGTACATGTGAGTTGGTACGATGCTATGGCATATGCCAAATGGGTTGGAAAGCGATTACCAACCGAAGCAGAGTGGGAATACGCTATGCGAGGTGGTTTAGAAAACAATATGTACCCTTGGGGTAATGAAAAAACAGAACAAGATGTGCACTTTGCTAATCACTTACAAGGTGAATTTCCTTATGTCAATACTGTGGCTGATGGATTTGAAAGAACGGCACCTGTAAAGTCTTTTCCTGTAAATGGTTTTGGGCTTTATGATATGTCAGGTAATGTTTGGGAATGGACCAATGATTGGTACAGTTCAAAATACTACTATGAACTTAAGGAAAAGGGTGGAGTAGCTATAAACCCAAAGGGACCAGAAGTTGGTTATGATTCATACAATAGTACAGAAAAGAAAAAAACCATAAGAGGAGGCTCTTTTTTATGCAATGATTATTGGTGTTCTGGTTTTAGAAATGCAAGACGCATGCGAAATACACCAGATACATCTATGGAACATATTGGGTTTAGGTGTGTTAGAGATATTAATTAATTTGTAGAGGCTATGGAAACAAAAAGTAATTTAATTACCAATATCATTAAAATAGCATTAGTGCTGTTACTTTTGGTTTGGTGTTTTTTGATTATACAACCTTTTTTATTAGTGATACTCTGGGCAATTATTCTTGCTGTGGCCTTATTTCCCGTCTACAAATCAATTCTTAATAGAATAGGTGAGAAAAGAAAGAAACTTATTACCCTTTTGTTTGGTATCCTTGTGTCAATATTATTACTCGTACCAGCCTATTTTATAACAAAATCAGTAGGACAAACAACGCTAAATGCCGTAAATGATATCAAGAATAATACGTTTCAATTACCTGCACCAGATGAAAGTGTAAAGGAATGGCCTATGGTAGGAGGTAATATTTATGAGAATTGGTCTAATGCTTCAACAGATTTAAAGAAGTATTCCATTGAACATAAAGATTTTTTGCTGGATCAAAGGTCTAAGCAGTTAACTGGATTTAAAGGATTTTTGGCAGCCTTTATAACCTTTTTTGTAGCCTTTTTATTATCTTTAGTGTTTATGTATCATTCTGATTATGCCAATAAATAAGCTCACTTATTTTTCAGAAAAATAGTTGGTGATGATGGTGACGAAATTGTTCAAATTTCTAGAGATGTAATTAGAAGTGTTGTAAAAGGAATTTTATTAGTTGCTATTATTCAAGCGGGTTTAGCCTTTATTGGGTTTAAAATCATTGGTTTGCCGGGTGCTGGGATTTTCACCTTTCTTTTGTTGGTTTTGGCCATTATGCAAATACCAACAATTTTAGTTATGATTCCAGCTATAATTTTAGCCTTTTCCATTTCAGATACTACACCAGCTATCATCTTTTCCATTTATTGTGTGCTTGTCGGTGTTTCGGATAATATTCTAAAACCTATATTTTTAGGGAAAGGATTAAAAACGCCTATGATCGTAATTTTGATTGGTACTATTGGAGGTATGTTGTTGCATGGAATTATCGGATTATTTATTGGAGCTGTGGTTTTATCCGTTATGTATAGAATATACGAATATTGGGTCAATGATTTAAAACTTAAATGAAAATAAAGAAAATGAATTCGAAAAATTTAATCCTATCCACTCTAGTAAAGCTGTGGTTAGTTGTACTATCGTTTGTTAGCATAAATAGTTTTGCACAGCGTATTGAAATTACACCATCTTACGGTTTTCATTTTGGTACCAAACTAGATTATGGTCCAAATTATATTGAAGTAGAAGATAGTGGTCAATGGGGAATTACTCTTGGTGTAGAAACTTTTGATGATGTTATGGTTGAGCTGTCTTATACTCGTATGAATACTGAGTTAAGTATTAGGGATGTTGATTTAAGTCCTTCTGAACAAAGATTATCTGATATAGCAGGTGATTGGATTTTGGTCGGTGGAACAAAATATTTTCCAAAAGGCAAGATTAGACCATTTGCAGGAGGAGCATTAGGCCTTGTAATTTTGAGTCCGAGCAATGAAAACAATAATTTAATAAGTAGGTCCTTAGATAGTGAAACTAAATTTACATTCTCATTTAAAGGAGGTGTTAACATTATGTTTTCCGAAAAGATAGGACTAAATATACAAGGCAATCTTTATTTCCCTGTAGAATGGGGTGGAGTATATGTTGGTGGAGGTCCTGGTGGTGTGTCGGGAGGTGTTAGCACAACAAGTACCACAGTAATCGGTGGATTCAGTGGTGGACTAGTTTATAGAATGAAATAAAAAGAGCCTATTTTAGAATCATATTTTATATAGAAATCCTTTAATTTCCGTGTCAATTACTAAACTCATATTTATTCTTTTAATTGCCTTCCCATTATCGGCAATAGCTCAAAATGACACCATAAGGGTTAAGAATAAGAATGTAATTATGGGTGAGATTAAAAACTTATCCAAGGGGGTACTAACCATGGGAACACCCTATAGTGACAGTGATTTTAAAATCGAATTCGACCAGATCGAATATATGGTCATTCAGAGAAAGTGTCTATTGCTTTTAACACAAGGTAGACGTCGTTTTGGGAATGTTTCTACAACTAAAGAAGGATTGGTGGAAATTACATTGGAGGATGGGACCAAGGAGACCTATAAATTCGAAGAAATTATTGCCTTGGATGAAATTGAAGATAGATTTTGGAAACGCATATCTGGTAGATTAGATTTTAGTTTAACATTATCAAAAGCAAATTCATTATCACAATTTAACGCAGGTGGTGGTGTAGATTATATAGATGAAAAATGGAGAATTAGAGGTAGTGTTAATCTGTTAAATTCAGATCAGGAGAATTCTGAAAGGACAGAGAGAACCGAAGGTCAATTGGAGTTTTATCGTTTCTTACCTAGAAAGTGGTACTTGTTAGGTGATATGTCGTATTTATCAAATACAGAACAGGCTTTAGAAGGCCGAATTAGACCAAGTTTAGGTATTGGCAAATTCTTAGTAAGTACTAATAAAATGTATTTAGGATTAGGTTTGGGATATGCCTATAATATAGAGAATTATTTGGATTCCTCTTTTGATAAGACCTCTTCAGAAGCATTTATCAATGCAACCTTAAATATGTTTGATTTTGAAGATATAAGCCTTGATTCTAGTCTTAACATTTCTCCCAGTCTTTCAGAAAGCGGAAGAATTAGAACGGATTATGACATCAACTTAAAATATGATCTTCCTTTGGATTTTTATATCAAACTAGGATTTACGTTAAATTATGATAATCAACCAGTCACTGGAGGAAATGATGTAGATTATATTTTCACCACAGGTTTTGGTTGGGAGTTTAATTAAAGATTTCTAATTTTTTATCTTTAAATATTGTATATGAAAAAAGAGTATTTATTTCCTGATTTTATTCAGTTTAAGCTTAATATCAGCAAGGGCACAAGATTTATCAGAAGTCTATTCTAGAGTGAGTCCAGCTGTTGTGTCCATTTTTGTAGAAGAAAACACGGTTGTGGCCTCCGATGGGCTAAATTCCCAAACAGTGACTCAAAATGGTTTGGGTTCTGGTTTCTTGGTAGCTGACAATTTAGTGGTCACTGCGGCACATGTTGTTAGAGTTCCAGAGCGTATTCAGATTCAGTTTAGTGATGGTGAAATCATTCCAGGTACAGTATTATCGTCATACAATGCACCTGATATAGCCTTGGTAAAATTGTTTAGACCAAAGATGAATGCTACTATCGTGAATTTTGGTGATTCAGATAAGCTTAAGGTAGGCCAACAAGTATTTGTGGTAGGTTCACCATATGGCCTTACCGATTCTTTCTCGTCGGGTTATGTGAGTAGTTTTAGGCGTTCAAATCTTGGGAGCAACCCCTTTACATCAACAGAGTTTATTCAAACTGATGCTGCCATTAATCAAGGAAATTCTGGTGGTCCTATGTTTAATCTGCAAGGTGAGGTCGTTGGTATTGTGAGCCACATAACAACCCAATCTGGAGGATTTGAGGGAATAGGTTATGCTAGTAGTTCAAATTTGGCGAAAAAGTTATTATTGGATAATAGCAGACCTTGGCTTGGTGCAGAAATGCATTTATTAACGCTTAGGCAAGGTGAAATTTTGAACCTTCCTCAGGAATATGGTCTTCTGGTACAACGTGTTTCATCCAATTCGGTTTTTGGTCAAATGGGTGTTAAGGGTGGTGATATAGAAGCTATATTCAATGAGGAGAAACTTATTTTAGGTGGTGATATTATCTTGGCATTTAACGATATTAAATTTGACCCTTCGGATAATACACTCACTAAATTAGGAGAGTTTGCAAACAATTTGGGACCTAATCCTAAATTTAATATTACTATTTTTCGAAAAGGCAAGAAATTAATATTAGAATCTAAATAATTGAGCTTATTACTTGATTGCATCTACTGCTGATTTAATCAAATTTCCAATTCCAATTTGCTCTTTCATAAAATCGCTTAAGAATTACATTGAAGTTTTTTTGATGTAATTTAAATTGTTCATCACTTAGTATATTCTTTAGGTCAATAGTCAATTTATCTAACATTTTTTCAAATAGGACCTTGCGTTCTGCTTACGTATAATCTTTATCCTTGTCATCTAGACGTCGCATTTTTGCGGCCGAATTCAAGACAATGAAAGTGAATTATGAGTTTACTGGAGAAAATGCCAAAGATGTAGTCGTATTAAATAACGCTGATGCAGAGTTCAAGATGAATACTTGGACGATTCAAGCTGTCACGTCATTAGATTTTAAAGTGGTTTCTTTCTATGGTGGCGTAGGATATAATACAGGAAATTCTTCGGCTAAAATGCGTGGCGAATATGGGTTGAATTACGACGTAGAAGATAGTAATGGCGAGGTCATAGGTAATATCACTGAAATGGTCGTTGACCCGATAAATTTGGACTTTAATATTAGTGGAATGCGCGGCACTCTAGGAACTCGATTAAATATTGGATTCTTTAAGATTTTCGCAGATTATACCATTCAAGAATTTAATACTGCAACGGCAGGTATCGCTTTTAGTTTTAGGTAATCATTATCAAAACATTAAATCTAAAAACGCGTAAGAATTTATCTTGCGCTTTTTTTCATTAAGCCCTTAAAAATTCGTAATTTTGCACTCTCAATAAAACACAAAATAAAAACATAAAAACATGAAAGTAACAGTAGTTGGTGCAGGTGCAGTAGGTGCAAGTTGTGCAGAATACATCGCAATTAAAAACTTTGCTTCAGAAGTAGTGATTCTTGATATTAAAGAAGGCTATGCTGAAGGTAAAGCTATGGATTTAATGCAGTGTGCTTCTTTAAATGGGTTTGATACAAAAATCACAGGAAGTACTAACGATTATTCTAAAACAGCAAATAGTGATATTTGCGTTATTACTTCTGGTATTCCTCGTAAGCCAGGAATGACTCGTGAGGAATTGATCGGTATCAATGCTGGTATTGTAAAAACAGTTTCTGCGAGCTTGGTTGAGCACTCACCAAATACAATCCTTATTGTTGTTAGTAATCCTATGGATACAATGACATACTTGGTACACAAAACTACTGATCTTCCAAAGCATAAAATTATCGGAATGGGTGGCGCTTTAGATTCTGCTCGTTTTAAATATCGATTAGCTGAAGCTTTAGAAGCTCCAATTAGTGATATCGATGGAATGGTGATAGGTGGACACAGCGATAAAGGAATGGTGCCATTAACTTCGCATGCGACACGTAATAGTATTAATGTTTCAGAATTTATTTCTGAAGAACGTTTAAACCAGGTCAAAGAGGATACTAAAGTTGGTGGTGCGACATTGACTAAATTATTAGGAACATCTGCATGGTATGCACCTGGTGCTGCTGTTAGCGGACTAGTGCAGGCTATCGCTTGTGATCAAAAGAAAATGTTCCCGTGTTCTACATTGTTAGATGGTGAATACGGATTAAGTGATCTTTGTATCGGAGTTCCTGTAATTTTAGGCCGTAATGGAATCGAAAAGATTGTTGATGTTCCATTAAGCGATGCTGAAAAAGCGCACATGGCTGAAAGTGCTGAAGGTGTAAAGAAAACCAATGGCTTACTAGAATTATAATTCTATCTTTTTATAAATAAAACGAAAAGCTATCAGAATATTCTGGTAGCTTTTTTTAGTTTAGTAGCAATGAAATATCTATCAATACTTCTTGTCATATGCTTTTTGTCTTGCGGAAAACAAGCCCCAAAAGAAACCTATCGTATCACATATCAGTTCGAAAATCCTGATGCAATAGATGATAGTGCAGTTCTCAGAACCGTAAATACCATCAAGAATAGACTTAATCAATTTACAAGAGACTATGAACTCTTGATTGGAAAGGATAAGCGATTAGAACTCACAATTCGTACAGATGTGGATATAGTTCGGTTAAATACTTTGGTGAGTAACGAAGGAGCTCTTGAATTTTGGGAGTGTTTAGACTTAAATACCGCTTCTGAATTTATTTACATGTTTGATGAAGAAGTTTCTAAAAATATAGAAACAACAACATCAAGCAATAATTTTACGATTGAACAACTGCTAGAAGAGACTACGCCGTTTTCTTCACTTTTTGGTCCTCCAGATTACAGTTCAAACAGTTTCTTTACGGTCGCAGTAAAAGACACGGCTTTGGTCAATAATTATATGAATTCGCATTATGCTAAGGCTGTTAAGAGAAACGAATATCGCAATATTGATCTCTTATATGGTCATTTACCCGTAAATGATGTTATTGGCGTTTTTTTTGTCCAATCAAACCCGAATAGGAAAGCACTCATTAACGAAACGCATATTACTTATGCTAGGCAAAATTATAACAGTATAGGTAATCCGTCAGTTACCATACAAATGAATGATCTAGGTGCAAATCGTTGGGAACGGATGACCACAAATGCCTTTAATAATAAAACGCGAATTGCAGTCTGTTTAAATGGCAAAGTAATGACTGCACCTACAGTTTCGGTAGCTGGAATTGTAGGAGGTTCTACTGAAATATCCGGTAGCTTCACTGAAGAAGAGGCAATAGATCTGTCACTGGTCTTAAGTACAAAAGAGCGTATACCAAAATTGATAGTCGTTGATACCGCAATTATTGCCGATGAATAGTGCAATTTTACAAGTTTTTACGATCAACTGCAGGTGAGCCGGGATTCGACATTTTTTTTATATATTTGGCGCGTGAATTTAAGATGGTACATAGCATTTCTAGTGGCGATACTTTCGTTTTTTGGAAGTATAAGTCAAGATGAACAGGCTACGATTCCGAATCAGGAAATCGTACTAGAATTCGATGATACTTCAATCGATGCTAGTGTTCAAGAACATACCATCGCTTTCGTAAAACAACAATTACAAGCTATTGGTAGTACCGATATAGAGGTACAAGAGATTGAAAATGGGCTATTAAAAATATCCTATTTCAGTGAAACCACGGTTGAAACGATCAAATCATTATTAGCTGCTGATAAACTTGAAAGCCTCAACGTATCTGATAACACCACTGATAGGCCAGTGCCATCACAGGAATCAGATGTAGAGTATCGACTTGATGTTTATGAGATTCAGCAATCCTACGAGCTTTCGGATGTGGAAGGCCAGATGACTTTTGAAACCAAATGGGAACGTGACAGATCGATTCATTCCAACCATAACTTTTTAAATTCTGAGGATAGCGATCCTCAATTAGCACATAATAGTTCTGTAGCATTTAAAGTAAATACGAATGTTACTATCGCTATAGAAAATCGTTCGCGTGCAATTCCTGAAGTACGCGCAGGACCACAAATCTAGAGACTAAAACTCCAATACAGTCTTGTTACTTTCAAAATAGTTAAGTCTATTAACTATCGAATCAGTGTTTATGGAGAAATACCGATTTAAAACACCCATAATCTTAAATAATAATTGTCAAATACGTCGTTAGCATTATATTTGCGCGATTTAAATTTTGACTAAAACAAACAAAAATGCAAAACAAAGGACTAGTTAGGCTATTTGCCGTGTTATTTGGTTTGGTAAGTATCTACCAATTATCATT
Organism: Psychroserpens sp.; assembly: GCA_017643165.1. Classification (GTDB taxonomy): domain Bacteria; phylum Bacteroidota; class Bacteroidia; order Flavobacteriales; family Flavobacteriaceae; genus Psychroserpens. Next base: position 59,039 of record JAEPNY010000006.1, read on the forward strand.
TACATTCAAAGCTAATCAACTTGAAGACGAAGCTAAGATCTTCGCCGAAAGTAAATTTCAAGATCCAGATGCGATCAATGATGAAGAAATACGCTATATCGATTCTATAGCGAACAAAGATGTTTATGACATCGGAATCGCATCCTTTACTGGGAAAGAAGTAAAAGAAAAAGCCATGAATTTAGGTCTTGACCTTAAAGGTGGTTTGAACGTAATTCTTCAAATTTCAGTTAGAGATATTTTAGAAGGACTTTCTAATAATAGTAAAGACCCTGCTTTTAATAAAGCCTTGGCAGATGCTGAAGAGATTCAGAAAAATGCTCAAGAATCATATTTAGAGTCATTCTTTACGGCATGGGATGCTGTAAAAGGAGATCAAAAATTGGCATCTCCAGATATCTTTGCTAATCGTGATCTTGATGACGTGATCGATATCTCAATGTCAGATGCTGACGTGAAGCAGAAGCTTGAAGAAAAAGTTGACGAATCAATCGTATCAGCCTTCGAAGTATTACGTAAGCGTATTGACCAGTTTGGGGTTGTTTCTCCAAACATTCAACGTCTTGGAAATTCTGGACGTGTATTGGTAGAATTACCAGGTGTAAAAGATGTAAAGCGTGCAACAGAATTAATCACGCAAACAGCACAGTTACAATTTTGGGATGTAGAGAAGCCTCAAACTTTAGGAAACTTCTTTACCCTAGCAAATGAAGTGCTTAAAGATAAGTTAGGCGTTAATGAGCAAGAAGAAGCTGCTGAGGTACAAGATTCTACAGATACTGATAGTACTATTGATGATCTTTTAGGAGAAACGTCTACAGATTCTACTGCAACGGCTGTAAATCCTATTTTCGATCTAATCGCTCCAGTACAAAGCTTTGGTTTATTCGCTATCGAAGCGGAAGACAAAGAAACAATGGAAGAGTATTTGAGTATGCCTGAAGTACGTGCTAACCTTCCTGCTGAACTGCGTTATACGATGTTCGCTTTCGGTTTACCAACTTTAGATGATGAAACTGGTTTAGAGACTGTCGATGTTTATGCATTAAAAGGTAATAGAGACAATGTTCCAGAATTGAGTGGTGGTGTGATTACTGATGCACGTCAATCGTATGGTAATACAAACAAGCCAACTGTTACGATGCAAATGAATGCGAAAGGTTCTAAGATCTGGGAAGAAATGACAGGTCGTGCGAACCAAAATCAAAGTCAGATCGCTATCGTTCTTGACGACATCGTATACTCTGCACCAACGGCTACAAGAGGAGCAATATCTGGTGGTAACACTGAAATCTCTGGAAACTTTACGGTTAATGAAGCTGTCGATTTAGCAAACGTATTAAGAGCTGGTAAATTACCTGCAAGAGCTGAAATCGTTCAGGCAGAGCAAGTAGGAGCGTCATTAGGTCAGGAAGCAATCGAAAGCGGTACAAAGTCGTTCTTGATTGCGTTAAGTTTAGTTTTAATTTGGATGGTATTATACTATGGAAGAGCAGGTATCTTTGCTGATATTGCACTTTTATTAAACATCTTATTAATCTTCGGTGTTTTATCTGGATTAGGAGCTGTATTAACTTTACCTGGTTTAGCTGGTATTGTATTAACAATTGGTATGTCGGTTGATGCGAACGTACTTATCTTCGAACGTGTACGTGAAGAGTTAGCTAAAGGTAAAGGCATGAAAGAAGCCGTAAAAGATGGTTTCGCTAATGCGTTATCTTCAATTTTAGATGCTAACATTACAACAGGTTTAACGGCGATCATCTTATTTGTGTTCGGTACTGGACCGATCAAAGGTTTCGCAACTACCTTATTAATTGGTATCATGACGTCGCTATTTACAGCGATATTCATCACTAGATTACTTGTAGATTGGTATGTAAATAAAGGTAAGAATCTTGATTTCTCAACGTCAATTACCAAAAATCTATTTAAGAACATGAAGATCAATTTCATCAGCAAGCGTAAAGTTGCTTATGTGATTTCAGGTATCTTATTAGCTGTTTGTATTGGTTCTTTAGTAACCAACAAATTAGATCAGGGTATTGATTTCGTTGGAGGTAGAACGTACCAAGTACGATTTACTGAGCCTGTAAGTTCGGAAGCTGTGGCTAAAGACCTTACTGCAGTATTCGAAAGTGTTGAGGTTAAGACTATTGGTAGTGCAAATCAATTGAAGATTTCTACGAAATATAAAGTCAATGAAAATTCTGTGGAAGTTGATGAAGAAGTACAGACTTTATTATTTGAAGGTTTAAAATCTTATTTGCCTCAGGACTTGTCTTATGATGATTTCTCAGAAGGTAAGAATAATGTAGGTAAGGTATTCTCAGGAAAAGTAAGTCCGACGATTGCCGATGATATTAAGAATGAATCATTCTTAGCGGTATTAGGATCATTAATCGTTGTATTCTTATATATCTTATTCCGTTTTAGAAGATGGCAATTCTCGTTAGGAGCAGTTGCTGCGGTGTTCCATGATGTGATCATTGTACTAGGTATCTTCTCATTATTGTATAAATTTATGCCATTTAGCATGGAGATTGACCAGGCATTTATTGCAGCGATTTTGACTGTAATTGGTTACTCGCTGAATGATACCGTGGTTGTATTCGATAGAATTAGAGAGGTATTACTTGAGCGTTCTGGATTTAAAGGTGGTGTCAATATTAATTCTGCGATCAACAGTACGTTGAGTAGAACATTGAATACATCTTTAACAACCTTAGTTGTGCTTTTAGCAATGTTTATTTTCGGAGCGGAATCATTACGAGGGTTATTATTCGCATTAATAGTTGGTGTCGTAGTTGGTACCTACTCATCGGTATTCATCGCAACACCATTAATGTTTGATACGTTGAAAAACAAAGGAATTGCACCTCCAAAAGAGGAAGAAGAGGAAAAGTAATTCTTTAATAGATAAATGAAAAAGCCACTTCGATCGAAGTGGCTTTTTTTATTATTACTTTTTTTAATTAAGTATTGTGAAATCTATTTTGTCGCCTTGTTCTAAACCCCATTTATCACTTAATCCTGCATTAACTTCTAATACATATTTAGCAGGTCCTTCTGAAGGCAATGACGTTTCATCCATTGGTTTAGCATTCTTTTGAATACTAACGATAGTTTTATCTTTAGAAACGTAAATGATATCTAATGGGATTTTAGTGTTCTTCATATAAAATGAGCGATAATCCATATCAGGAAAGATAAAAAGCATACCATGGTTAGAGGCCATACTATTGCGATACATTAAACCAGTTTGGGTTTGGTAGTCATCATCGGCAATTTCAATATCTATAGTTGTTACTAACGAGTCATTGGTAGCCTTAAGGAGTTTGAGCTCACCTTCCTTTTTAAATTTGATTTCAACTTGAGTTACCTTTGTCGACGGCGAATCGTCTTTGCATGCCGTTACACTAACGGATAAAAACCCTAAAGAAAATATGGCGCTATACTTTAGCAACGAAGCGTTCATCTTAGCTCAATTTGCGTTTAGATTTATAAACAAACATAAAGTATAGTCCGATTAGAATAAATGGAATACTCAGCAGTTGCCCTGTGTTTAATAACCAATCGGCTCGTTCGATATTTTGAGCTTCTTTGACATATTCAACGAAGAATCGTACGGTCCATAATAAGACAAGAAATAATCCGAATAGAAACCCTTCTTGATGACTCTTTTTTGTTTTCCAATAGAAATAGAACAAAATCAAAAATACAAGTACATAACTAAGCGCTTCATAGAGTTGAGCAGGATGCCTTACAGGTACTTGACTCAATAGTTCTGCATATTTTGGATCACTACCTACAGCTGCATAAGCCTCTTTCGCATTCTGAATACCTGTGATTTTTACAATCTCATATTTATTGAAATGATCTTGTACAAATTGAACGCCATATGACGCATGGGTTTCTTTACCTATAATTTCAGAATTTATAAAATTTCCTAGTCGAACGAATATCGCTCCTGAGGCAACCGGAACTACAACGCGATCTAGGATCCATAGCACAGATTTCTTAAGGATCTTTTTATTGTAGAGGTACATAGATATAATCATACCTATTGCGGCACCATGACTCGCTAATCCTTGAAAACCAGTAAATTTTATGCCATCTTTGAAACTAAATGGTAAAAATATACTGAAGAAATCATCGCGAATTAATTCAGATTGATAAAAAATAACATGGCCTAGACGTGCACCGAGCATGATACCAATTACAGAATAAATAAATAATGAATCTAGCGACTCATTTGTGAGATTTTCGTTTTTGTAGATACGCTTCATTATAGCTAATCCTAGAACAAAAGCAACGATCCACATTAAACTGTAATAATGTAAAGTGAATACACCAAGATCCAGTCCTTTTGACGGATTCCAAATTATATGAAGCGCAATCATAAAATATTTTTTAATGGGATAAAGATAGTATTTCTTATAAACCTAAACTTATCATTAAGATAGTTTTAATCTTCTTTTTCAGGGACGGGATCATATCCAGAGCCACCCCAAGGATGACAACTGAAAATACGTTTAATAGCTAGTTTACCACCGCGCCATAAGCCATGTTTTTCCAGAGCCTCTTTGGAGTAATGCGAACATGTAGGCTGATATCTACAGGTCGCTGGTGTTATTGGTGAAATGAAGGTTTGATAGATTTTTATAAGCAATAAAAATGGTGCTATTATAATACGTTTCATGATTAATTAATCGTAAACGTCGTTCCATCCTTACCGTCCTTCAGCTGTATTCCGACAGCAGCAAGTTCATCTCTAATTTTATCAGACATAGCAAAATCCTTATTCAATCGTGCTTGTTGGCGCAATTCAATTAATAATTCTATAGCACCAGAAAGTTTGTCTGCTCCTGTATTCATTTCAGTAATATTCATCAATCCTAATACATCAAAAGAAAAATCATGTAGCGTCTGTTTTAACAAACCAAGGTCTTCTGAAGTCAGTGATGCCTTATTGTCCTTAATCTGGTTAATAAGTTTCGCAGCCTCAAAGAGGTGAGCAATGAGAATAGGTGTATTAAAATCATCATTCATTGCGTCGTAACATTTCTGTTTCCACTCTTGGACATTAAAAGTAGAACTTGAATCGCCTTTCAGTTCTTCCAGCAAATTAATGGCATCCATTAATCTATGAAACCCTTTCTCACTAGCTTGTAAACCATTATCTGTTAGGTCTAACACACTTCTGTATGATGATTGGGCATTAAAAAAACGAATTACACTAGGTGAATATGCCTTACTGAAAAATTTATTATCTCCTGATAATAATTCATGAGGATTAACCGTGTTTCCAGTAGTTTTAGACATACGTTGTCCGTTTAACTGTAGCATGTTTGCGTGCATCCAATAATTTACAGGCGAACAGCCTTTTGCCGCTTCATTCTGCGCGATTTCACATTCATGGTGTGGAAATTTAAGGTCCATTCCACCTCCATGAATATCAAATTTATCACCTAAATATTTTGTACTCATGGCTGTACATTCTAAATGCCAACCAGGGAAACCGTCACCCCAAGGTGAAGGCCAACGCATTATATGTTGTGCTTCGGCTCGTTTCCAAAGTGCGAAATCTTGTGGGTTTTTTTTGTCAGATTGACCATCTAGTGCACGCGTATTGTGGACAAGGTCTTCTAAGTTACGTTTACTCAGTTTACCGTAATGTTCTGTTTCATTAAACTTGTGAACATCGAAATAAACAGATCCATTAACTTCATAGGCAAAACCATTATCCATAATACTTTTAACAAGTTCTATCTGTTCAATGATATGTCCAGTAGCGGTAGGTTCTATACTTGGAGGAAGAAAATTAAAAATATCTAAGACATTATGGAAGTCAACGGTATAGCGTTGAACTACTTCCATAGGTTCAATCTTTTCTAATCGTGCTTTCTTAGTGATTTTATCTTCACCTTCATCAGCATCATTTTCTAGGTGGCCAGCGTCCGTAATATTTCTCACGTAGCGAACCTTGAACCCTAGATGCTTCAAATACCTAAAGATCATATCAAAAGACATAAATGTTCTTACATTTCCTAAGTGAACGTTGCTATAGACAGTTGGTCCACAAACGTACATACCAACATGACCTTCAACAATCGGTTGAAAGCGTTCTTTTTGACCACTTAAAGAATTAAATACATGAATTTGTTGATCTTTATACAACTGCATAACGTTAGGTTTTAATATGCATTACTAGATTTGACATTATTTAATTGGTCAAATCTACTATTTTTTTATGTTTATTCAGATTGAATTTTTAATAAGTAGTATCCAATTGGATGTAGTCCAAAAATTCTCGTTTGGTTGCTTCTTCCTTGAATTTGCCACCGAACTCAGACGTTACAGTACTACTTGCTACATCTTTGATTCCACGTGAGTTAACGCAAAGATGTTTTGCGTCAATTACACAAGCAACATCCTTTGTTCCTAAAACATCCTGAAGTTCTCTTACAATTTGGATCGTTAAGCGTTCTTGTACCTGTGGTCGATTTGCAAAATAGTCGACGATACGATTCATTTTTGACAAACCAACGACAGTTCCATTAGAGATGTACGCCACATGTGCCTTTCCTACTATTGGGAGTAAATGGTGCTCACAAGTCGAATACAAGGTTATGTTCTTTTCAACCAGCATCTCACCATATTTGTATTTATTATCGAATGTTGAGGCGTTAGGTTTATTTTTAGGGTCTAATCCACTAAATATTTCATTAACAAACATTTTGGCAACACGTTTTGGTGTACCACTTAAACTATCATCAGATAAATCAAGACCTAATGTTTCCATGATGTGTCTAACATCATCCTTAATTATGTCAATTTTTTCAGCTGACGTTAATTTGAATGCATCATTACGTAGTGGGGTTTCTGAAGATGTTCCAATATGGTTATCTCCTAAAAAGTCAATATCTTCAATGTCCTTATCTAATTTCATGGTTTCTTTTCCTATTTTATTCGCAATTCATTTGTTTTTGAACTAAAAATCCTGTGTAATAACAGATTGCAAAGATAAGCAATAAAAAAAAATGATAATAGGGTAGGAGATTATTAATTTCGGCTGTTATATGCCTATAAACGGCATGTAGACGCAAGATATCTGATTTAACAGTTTATTTACTAAAATTTTCTTAAATTCCGCATCCCTTTTAACACCTATTTAATCATGTATAAAAAAATACTCCTCCCTCTTTTGTTTGTTGGTGCTTTATTCACCTCTAAAACGTCTCATTCACAGGCAAATAGACTTCAAAAAAACCAAAAAACTGTAACCTATAATGCGAATATTGATAAGCCACTATCTGCTTCAGAGATGGCTATGATCAATGAAGTTTATGGTAGTACAGCAAACAAAAACATACTTACAAAGCCACAACGTTTAAAAGACATTAAAAATATATTAAGGAATAGGGTAGAAATAAAACAAATTTCGAATCCTAGTGACCAAAAGAAATGTACGTTACTTTCAGACGTACCTCTAATGGATTATTATGTTTATGATCTTAAAAGAGATACTTCTTTTAACCCAGAAACATTTAATCCGTTGAAATACTTATTTAATTTTTATTCATATGGTTCACATATGTATAGAGTTGATAATACGAATTACTTCATCATTATCAAATCACAACATCAATAATATCCTAATTATTCCTATATAATCAACATATTATGAAAAAGGTATTACTCCTCATATTTTCGATAATTTCATTTCATGCGTTTGCTCAAGACGTGAATATGCAGAATGGATCAGTTAATGCGTGTTCAGGTGTATTCTACGATTCCGGAGGACCAGGTGGAGCCTATTCGAGTAATGAAACTCTTGTACTTACGATTTGCCCTGAAAATGCAGGTCAATTAGTACAATTAACGTTTACAGAATTCAGTACGCAGCTTGGTGCAGATGTTATGACTATTTATAATGGTGATAGTACGGCAAGTCCTGCGTTCGGAACATTTGATGGTGCTAATAATCCTGGATTTGTGACGGCGACCGAAGATAATGGATCTGGATGTTTGACAATTGAATTCGTTTCTGATGGCGCAGGTACAACAACTGGTTGGGCGGCAGATATTACATGTTTTACACCTTGTCAAACGATTACTTCGCAATTAGATACAGCTACTCCAGCACCTAATGGTGACGGTTACATAAGAGTATGTCCTAATGAGGAAATTACCTTAACAGGAAGTGGAAATTTTGAATTTGATGGAACAGGAGCAACTTACGAATGGGATTTAGGAGATGGAAATTTTGTTGCGGGACAAACGGCTACGTTTTCATACGATACTCCAGGTGTTTATATAGTTAATTTAAATATACGAGATGCAAATACCAGTTCTGATCCCCTCGGATGTCCTAATACAAACTTAATCAATCAGGTTATACAGGTAGGAACGGCACCCGACTTTACAGGAACGCAAGCAGCTGATGATACATTGTGTTTTGGAGAATCAACAACTATTGATGGGGTTGTAAATCCAGTTCCTTTTGTGAATGATTGTACACCACCTGTTAGTGGAACAACATTCTTACCGGATGGTTCAGGTGCAGTTTATACCACATGTATTACTGTAGATTGCTTCGATTCAGGACAAACGTTAACCGATCCTATGCAGTTGGTAGAAATCTGTGTGAACATGGAGCATTCGTATTCTGGAGATCTTGATATTAGAATTATTTCACCTAATGGTCAAGATGCTGATTTATTCTTGCAAGCAGGAGGAGGGACCTATTGGGGAGGTGCAAATGATGATGGTTCTAACACCCCTGGAGTTGGAGCGGATTATTGTTTCTCAATGTCGGCTACAACATTATTGTCAAATGCAAATACAATCATTGCAGGATCAAATCCACCAAATAACTCGTGGGAGCCTGGAACTTATTTACCAGTTGAATCGTTTAATGCACTTGTAGGAAGTCCATTAAATGGTGATTGGTGTATAGAGGTTGTAGATAATTTAGCAATTGATAACGGTTATATTTTTTCTTGGGGTCTTAATTTTGATCCTAACATTCAACCACCAGAATTATCTTTTACACCTACTATAGTAAGTGAATCATGGGATCCAGACCCAACAATTACAAATACTACAGGATCTACTATTACAGTAGCGCCACCAACTGCAGGTACGTTTTGTTACACATATAGAGTGGTTGATGATTTCGGTTGTGAATACACAGAAGAAGTCTGTATTACTGTAGATGAAGAAATAACAGCAGATGTTACCTCAGTTACTAATCCGATTTGTAACGGTGAGGACGCAGAATTTGTCATAACCGGTTCGCCTAATGCGACCATAACATATAATATTAATGCAGGAGGTAACCAGACCATTGTTCTAGATGGAACTGGAACTGCAACAGTAACGGTTCCCACACCCGCGGTTGATCAAACATTTACCTTAGTTGATGCGACAATAGGCGTCTGTACTGTAGCGATTAATGATATTGAAACAGTCTTAGTTGGGCAGGTCTTTGACACCTCATTTACGGTGACGCCAACCTGTGATGGTGGTACAGCGACTGTTACAGGAGATCCAGGAGGAACATTCGCCTTTGAAGATCCTCAGCCTACTGATGGCGCTGTAATTGATCCTGTTACTGGAACAGTGACAGGAGGAACGCCAGGCGCATCATATACTATAGTTTATGAATTTGCTAGTGCATGTAGTCCTGGAAATACTCAGGTATTAACGGTATTACCTTCTCAAGATGCAAGTTTTACATTGACAGCTACTTGTGATGGTGCAACCGCGACAATAACAGGAGATCCAGGTGGAGTGTTCCTATTTAACCCGGTTCCTGTGGATGGTGCGGTTATCGATCCGGTAACAGGTACTATCACAAATGGTACACAAGGTGCTACTTATACAGTAGAATATACAGTGCCTGGAGCTTGTCCAGCGACTACAACACAATCTGTGACCGTATTACCTTTTGAAGATTCTAGCTTTACACTAGCACCTACTTGTGATGGTGCAACTGCAACTATTACTGGTGATGTAGGAGGAACTTTTGCTATAGTTCCCGATCTAGGTGATGGAGCAGTTATAGATGCGAATACAGGTACAATTACAAGCGGAGTTTCTGGAACTACCTATACAGTAGAATACACGACGTCAGGTCCTTGTCCTGAAACTACGAGTCAGAATGTAACAGTCTTCCCTTCTGAAGATGCATCGTTTACAATGACACCAAGTTGTACTGGAGCGACAGCAACAATTACTGGAGACCTAGGAGGTGTGTTTTCTTTCAATCCAGTGCCAACTGATGGCGCAGTAATTGACCCAACAACTGGTGAAATCACAAACGGAGGATCAGGTGTTACTTATACAGTTGAATATACAACTACAGGAAACTGTCCTGTTACGGTTTCACAAAATGTCACAGTGTTCCCAGAAGATGATTCTAGTTTCACAATGGCGCCAACATGTGATGGTGCAATAGCAACGGTAACTGGATTGCCTGGTGGAACGTTTGTATTCAATCCCGTACCAACGGATGGGGCAGTTGTTGATCCTGCAACAGGATTGGTGACTGGAGGTGCTTTTGACGCTACTTATACGGTAGAATATACGACGAATGGAGCTTGTCCAACAACTAGTTCTCAGACATTTACAGTCTTTTCACAGCCAATCGTAATTGCTCCAACGCCATTAGAGGTATGTGATGATGGCACACCGGATGGTATTACGAGTATAGATTTAACGTTAAAGAATTTTG
>JAEPNY010000007.1 GCA_017643165.1 Psychroserpens sp.
GTGTTATCTGCTACCCAGCCACCATCACCAGACTCAAAATCTTCTAAATATGGATATGACGTGATTTGCGCATCAACCCAAGAAAAGCTGAAAATTAACGCTAAGATTAAAATATATTTTTTCATGTTTTATGGTTGTTTAAAACGTTTCTTGAATATGAAAACACCTTCAAGAAAGACAATAAAAGCCCTGTAAGATATTATCAGGGCTTTATATTGGTTAGTTATTCATTTTGTAATACTATTTTATTGCGCTTGTGGTCCACCACTCACGATTATAAATTCAGATCTTCTATTCAACTGATGCTCTTCTTCAGTGCAGTTTGAACCGCAACTTACCTTTGGTTCATTCTCGCCTTTACCTTCACCAGTAATTCTAGATTTATCAATTCCTTTAGAAACAACATATTGAACCGTTGTTTTAGCTCTTCTATCTGATAACTTCTCATTGTAAGCAGCAGATCCTCTACTATCTGTATGCGATGTAGCACTGATTACCATATCAGGATATTTGTTCATGATCTGAACAAGTTTATCTAATTCAAAGGCAGCTTGAGCCGTAACGTTAGATTTGTCAAAATCAAAATAGATAGGATTGAGTTCAATACGATCTTCAGCAATAATTTCTTCGATTGGATCTAATGCTATTGGAACTTCGACTTCTTCCTCTTCACTACCGTTAACTGTTACTCTTCGGCTTTCGAAACCATCTTTAGTTACTTCTAGTTCTGAAGACTTTCCGCATTCTACAATGAATTCAGCTAAACCATCAGCGTTAGTTGTTTTCGTCACTAATTTATTTCCACCGTCATCATACATCGTTACACTTGCACCATCAATTGGGTTTCTTGTTTCTGAATCTGTCACAATTGCTGCAATAAGAACATCACATAATGGCTGTAACTTTTTGATGGCATAAACGTCATCACTTCCTTTACCACCATCACGATTTGAAGACACATATCCTTCTTCTGTTTCTTCATCCAATTGGAACGCAAAATCATCAGCACTACTGTTAACAGGAATACCTACGTTTCGTACTGGCGCTAATTTTCCATCTATTTCTTTTGTGTAGAATACATCTAAATTTCCTAAGCCTAAATGACCGTTTGAAGAAAAATACAAGGTGTTATTACTGCTAATGAATGGGAACATTTCTTGGCCTTGAGTATTTACCTTCTGACCTAAATTTTCTGGCTCTCCTAAAGTTCCGTCATCATTTATTGCAGCTTTGTAAATGTCGTATAAACCGTAACCACCTGGCATATCTGATGCAAAATATAAGGTTTTACCATCTGCACTAACCGAAGGGTTTTTCACAGAATAATTCTTGCTATTAAGAGGAAATCCTTCGACATTACTCCAGTTACCATTTTCTTTAGTGGCTTTAAATAGGTGTAATAAGCTATAACGGATCTTCGAAATAGAATCCTTTTCATATTCTTTTTCGAAGAAACTTTCTCTTGAAAAATACATTGTATTTCCATCAGGTGAAAATGATACTACCCCTTCATGATACTTCGTATTTACTTTATCTTCTACAAGAGTTGGATCTTGATAACTTCCGTCATCATTCTTAGTCATTTCATAAATATCTAAGAATGGTTGTTCATTCCAACCGTAAGTTCTTCGTGTTGTATTTCTTGCAGATGTGATGTATAACTTACCATCTTTTAATGTTCCACCGAAATCTGAGTATTCTGTATTAAAGTCTAAATTCTGAATATTAAACTTCTTTCCTTTTTCTAAAATCTTTGGTAAGTAATCTGGATTCTTATTGAATGCTATAGCACGATCATCACTAGGTCGCATACTTGCAAACTTTGCCATTTGTGTATTTGATTCTTCATATTTCCCGTTTGCTTTAAGCATTTGTGCATACTTAAAAATCATTTCTGGATTATTTGAAGATTCAAGCGCCTTGGCATACCATCTTTCAGCTTCTTGTGTATTGAAAATGTTATAATACGATTCGGCAAGCTGTGCATAGACATAAGCATCTGCCTTTCCGTCTTCCACTAATTTTGCATAATCTTCAGCAGCTTCCACAAATTCGTATCTACTAAAATGTTTATCTGCTTTTTTAGTGTCTTTATTTTGAGCAATTAAGCTAAAACTACTTAATGCTAGAACTGTACAAAGTGTCAATAATTTTTTCATAATGATTTAGCTTAATTGGTTAAAAGAATCTAGGTGAACGTGAAACTTTTCTCGGAAAATTCAAATCAAATAACAGCATGAATTCGTGAGATGCTGGTGCGTATTCTTTAATATCAGAGGTAACAGCATCATAAGCATATCCAATTCTTACTGTTGGCGTTACCGCAAAGTTGATTAGACCAGAGAATGAATCATCTAAACGATAAGATCCTCCTATCTCAAGCTTCTCGAAGAATAAGGCATTCAAGTTCACATCAAATGATGTAGGTGCATCAAATGATGATTTTACAAGAAATGACGGCTTCAGTTTTGTGTTTTCAGATAATTGGAAAACGTATCCACCTGTAATGAAGTAATGTGATTCTTCAGAACCTAACTTATTACCATTAGCATCAAGATGAACAGAATTTAAAATATTCGGAACAGATGCTGCCAAGTAGTAATTGTCGGTGTAGTAGAAAAATCCAGCACCAATATTTGGTGTTGTTGTATTTATATTTTGAAAAAACGGGTCATTAGGATCAATCAATGCAAGACCCGCTAATCCGATATCATGAAATGTAGCTCCCGCTTTAACTCCAAAAGCTAGCTTATGTGCACCGCCCAGATTCAAGGTATATGAGAAATCAGCATATGCATTTGTTTCGCGAATAGGTCCAACTTCATCAGAAATAATTGATAAACCGAGTCCTACTTTTTCTCCTACAGGTAAATGCCCAAAGAATGTTCCCGTTTTTGGTGCTCCATCTAGTCCAGCCCATTGTGAACGATATAGCAACCCAAAAGAAAGATTTTCTCTGGATCCAGCATAAGCCGGATTAATGACATTCATATTATACATGTACTGTGTATATTGTGGATCCTGCTGTCCATACACTTGTGTTGCTATGAGCAATACAATAATGATATAAAATTTTTTCATGTGTTAGTTGTTTGATTTAGTTGTTGGATGAATTCAATGAATTCTAATGTTGATTATTTTTATGATTATTTAGTTAAGTCGTTGTATGTAAACCCAAGCACTTCTACGTTTACCGCCATCAAATTCCATGGTATAGAAATACGTTCCTACTGGTAATTCATCACCATCATTTGATTGACCAACCCACTCATTAGTGTAGTTGTTTTTAGAGTAAACAAGCGTACCATTACGGTTAAAAATCTCAAGCTTTGTTACATTATAGCTGCTAAGATCAAAAGTATCATTTAAACCATCTCCGTTAGGCGAGATCCCTTCTGGAATTACACAGCTTTCGAGTTCAATAACATTACGCTCAGTAATACTTGAACATGCTGTACTATCGTTAAATGTCACTTCTATTTCATATAATCCAGCTACTAATACTGGCAAGGTTAAGCCGGTTTCACCAGAAATTAAACCGCCGTCAAGGTACCATTCAATTGTAACTTCAGCTGGGTCAAAATTCTCAGCTGTTGCTGTTATTTCAATTGGTACCGTTGCATTCGGACAAACCTCATAATCGAAATCTTCTGTAAAACTTACCACAGGTAATGGTTTCACAATTAGGTCGAAAGGAGTTGTTGAATAACAGTCAAATGCAATATTACTTTCTACTCTAGCGTAGATTGTTTGCGATGCACTACTGTATAATGACGATGTGTCAATGGCATTTGTCCCTGCTTCAGCATCAGCTTCTGATTCGTAATAACTCACTGTAAAATCTGTTGCGCTCTGCCCATCTAATACATTTGCGTCATGAGCAGCCAAATCAAATAAAGTTACGCCGTCTAAATCATCGTCACATTCCTCGATTGGAACACTAGCCGCTGTTGGTGTTGGTCCTGATATAATTAGATCAAAACTTGTTGTCGCGAAACAGAATTCTGCATCTGCATCTTCAATTCTAACCCATATTGTTTGTGGATTTGTAACGTTAGTATATGGAGACGTTAATGCTCCAGTATCAGCTTGCGCATCTGCAAGTGTTTCATGATACGTCACATTAAATTCAGCTGGGTTTTGAGTACCAAGTACACCAGCCGTTTGGATTTCAAGATCGAAATCTTCGATTCCATCGGCAGATATATCATCACAAGTAATGATGTCTGCTACAGGATTTGCAACTGGTTCAGAACCGAAATTAATCGTAACCGAATCCTGGGCCTGAGCATCACACTGCTCATCAAAGGCTATAACTGTATATGTACTAGAACCAGTAACCGTTAATGTAGGTCCGGTCTCTCCTGGAATAATAAATCCATCTTCATACCATTCGTAAGTATCTGCAAAAGGTGAATCAGCATTGATTGTAAAATCAGGGAAGCCACAGAAATTCTGATCTGGTCCTAAATCTACCTCTATCTCGGCAGTAATATTTCCATCATTAGTTCCTCCTGAATTTGTTTGACTGATCGAAATAGTTCCTGGATCATCAGAGAAATTCGTCACTAGTAAGATATAGATCTCACCTGTTTGAGCATTATCAATCGTTAAGTTTTCTGTTGGTGCAGCTGAATAACTACAATCCACAATGTTACCAAACGGATAGAAATTTGGATTGGTTGTGTTGTTAGGACAATCACCGCCAGGGTTTGGACAACCAAGATCTAAGTTTCCGCAGGCTTCATCTAAGGATGTGAATGGTCCCCAAAGTACGAAGTCAACATCTAGACCACCACCATTATCATCTGTTTGATTAATTTCTATTTCGATTAAACCAGGGTCTCCAATTTGAATAATATTCCAAGTTGGATTTGGTGCTGAAAATAAACACGCAATATCCGTTGGATCTGGAATACCAATAATATTTGAAGTCGTTAATGCACCTCCAACTTCTGCACAGAAATTCTCCGCATTTTCACATATAATATTTGTAGGCGCCTCTTTTATACAAAGGTCAAAAGTTGTAGTCTCTGAATCATTACCTCCTGAGAAAACACGAATATAATATGTGTTTCCAATAGTTAATTGTGGCGTAACACTTGCCGTACCATCGGTACATTCTAATTCGATCAATCCATCACATGTTCCTTCATATAATGCGTGATCCGTATTAAATCCACCTCCAGAAATGTTAATTAATGAGATCAATTGTACTTCAGCTAGCGCTGTAAATTCAAACCAAACATCATCATCTGGATTTCCTGCACACGATCCGTCTGGTACACCCGAAGGCGTTGCCTCTACTAAAGTTCCTGGTGTTGTGAGATCACATGAATCGTCATCATTAACAACGGCAACCGTCGCGTTACAAGGATTATCATTATCTGGTGGACATGCCAATAATTGAATTGGCCCACTATTAATAACACAATTTACATCTTGATCATTACTAACAGTAACAATCACATCAACTAAGAATGGGAATGGACCTACTTGATACACTCCTGGAGTTGTTACTGGTATCGTCGTTGCGTCAATATTATTAGAGATTGTTAGAGACGTGGCATCCCCTAAACTTGTAATATTTACATCAATTAAGAATTGGTCGCCATTAGCACAATCGTCAACAACTTGATAGGTTGCATCTGGATTTATACAAGTCGCACAAGCAACTGTGTAATCTATTCCTGCCGAACAGCAGAAACTACCTGACTCACAACTAACCGATCCATCAGATTGGATCTGCCATGAAATCGTATCTCCCGTTGATTGGAACGTTAATCCTGAGATATCTCCGTTATTTCCTTCATCGTTATACAATTCTGTTACACCATCTGAATCAAATACTACTAAGAAATCAAATGGTGCACCTTCTATCTCTCCAACATTGAACGTTAAGTTTACTGGTGATCCATCAGAACTCGTATACGTAAATACTTCTGAATCATTATTACCGTAACAAACAGATCCGGTAATAGGTCCTACCGCACAATCTACTGTAAAGTTGGTTTGAATGGTTGTAGAGAAATTCACAGGTCCAGTCCAAATACTAAATTCAGATCC
>JAEPNY010000008.1 GCA_017643165.1 Psychroserpens sp.
GTTGCTGATGGAGCATGTGCTAATGAATCAGTAATCACAAGAACTTGGACACTTGTAGATGAGTGTGGAAACACAACAACGCAAGTACAGACAATAACTATTGAAGATACAACAGCGCCTACATTTACAGTGCCTGCTGATATTACAATCGAGTGTGATCAAGATCCTTCTGATTTATCACTTACTGGTGATGTAACGGATGAAGCGGATAACTGTTCTACTGGACTTGATGCTACATTTAGTGACTCAGTTGCTGATGGATCATGTGCTAACGAATCAGTGATCACAAGAACTTGGACGTTAACTGACGATTGTGGTAATACTATTACGCTTGTTCAAACTATAACTATTGAAGATACAACAGCACCTACTTTTACAGTACCTGCTGATATAACTATTGAGTGTGATCAAGATCCTTCTGATTTATCACTTACTGGTGATGTAACTGATGAAGCGGATAACTGTTCTACTAGCTTAGATGCTACATTTAGTGACACTGTTGCTGATGGAGCATGTGCTAATGAATCAGTGATCACAAGAACTTGGACGTTAACTGATGATTGTGGTAACACAACTACTCAAGTGCAAACGATTACTATTGAAGATACAACGGCTCCTACA